>NZ_JBXWCR010000001.1:0-2285241 GCF_057320345.1 Enterobacter cloacae complex sp. 394I7
CCAACTACAACAAGCTGTATGAATTCCAGGCTTATTCAATCGACAGGGCCGGAAACCGTTCGGCTACCTCGTCGAAATTTGGGATCACTGTAGATACCGTCAACGCCGCGCCGGTGATCACCAGCGTCACGGATAACGTCGGTCCGGTAACGGGCAACGTGGCCAACGCGGGTTCAACGGATGACAACACGCCGACCCTGAACGGTACCGCTGAAGCAGGTAGCACAGTGTACATCGCGGTGAACGGTTCTACGTACAGTGTCACCGCCGCCGCTAACGGCAGCTGGAGCTTAACGCCGTCTGCACTGCCGTTGGGGAACCACACGTTTAGCGTGTTCTCTATCGATAAAGCAGGGAACCAGAGTGCGGGTGTTTCACGCAGCCTGACAGTGGTTTCTCCGAAATCGAGCGGGTTCGAAGATTTTAACACTGTACCGTTCCAGAACTTTGGAAAGGGTCTGGTCACACTGCCAAGTGGTCTGAAATTTACGTTAAACGATAAATATTACCCTGGTTATGGTGCGGCGATTTATCAGTGGGGCGTTTCATCCACCAGTCGGGTATTAGCAATGACTGGCGACATCACCATGCATTTTGACGGGGTAAATGCTGTCAGCATGAAACTTTCTGGTGCGAACGATTCCGTCCAGTCTAGCGTTGTGAAGTCAACATACACCGTTTACGACACGGCAGGGAAAGTGATCTCTTCAGGATATCTGCCAGTTGGTGAGTCAACCTTCTCTGTTAATGCCCCGTCGGGACGTGAGATTGGAAATATCGTGTTCAGTATGGGGCGTGGTGCAAGCAGTGGTTTGTCGGGTGGCGGTAACACCATCAATACCGATCAGTACTGGATTGATGATGTCCGCTGGACAGTGAACACACCGCGCTCAGCATCCAGAAGCATGATGATGAACGCTGAAGAGCAGCATGACGATAACGCCAGTGTTGTTAGCACCCTGAACGATCGTGAAATCAACCTGGATAATCTCCAGCACAAGACGATTGATATTACCAACAGCAAGCAGGACAAGCTGAATATCAGTCTGCACGACGTGCTGACCCACGCTGAAAAAGACCTGTTTATCACAGATGGTAATAAACAGCTGATGGTGCAGGGTAATAAAGGCGACGTGGTCAACCTGAGCGATCTGCTGCCTGACAACAGCGATCCGGGCAACTGGACCAACGCCGGTAATGTGAAGGTATCGGGTGTTGAGTATCAGGTGTTCCACATGGAAAGCCAGGATGTCGAGCTGCTGGTACAAGCTGGCGTAACCGTCAACGTGAATAATCACTAACTTAAACTTTTCCAGGCCTCCTTTCGGGGAGGCCTCTGGAGGATTTATGACTTTTTTCAAGACCTCTTTATTTGCGGCGCTGTTTACCTCCTCCGCATTTTTCATTCACACCGCCACCGCTGCGGAGAATTTTGGCAAGGTGTATCAGCCTGTTGCACCCGTCGCTCAGACTCAGGCGCAAATTGTTTACTACCGTGACGCCGGTAACACCACCGGCGGGGCGGCACATATTTATGTGGATAATGAATTCCACGATGCGCTGCTGCCTGGCGGTTATACCGTGTTCTGTCTGGCGCCGGGTAAGCATAATCTCGGCGCATACCAGAACGATGCACCGCAGTATCGTGGTAAAGAACAGGGTTACAACGTCGAAATGAACGGCGGGCAAACCTATTTCGTGCGCGTCAGTGACACGATGAATGCCGTGCCGGAAGCCCGTACGCGCGAGCAGGCGGAGAAGGATTTATCGGGGCTGCACGAGCAGACCCATGTGCTTTCTCGCGCATCCAGCGTGGAAGCCTGTAAGACTCTGGCCGCGCCTCAGTACAAAGATTACACCCTGTCTGGCGATATTATGTTCCGCTTTGGACAGTCCGGGGAAAAGGGCGTTTCCGCTCAGGGCCGCCAGGCGGTGAAAGACCTGGTGGCGACAATAAAACGTGAAAACGTCGAGCTGAAACAAATTCAGGTGATTGGCCATACGGATGCTATCGGCAGCGATCGTAGCAACTACGCGCTGGGGCTGAAGCGTGCGCAGACGGTACGTACGATGCTGGCAGAAAATGGCCTTCCGGCGCGTTTGATGGTGGCGTCCAGCGTCGGCAGTAACGAGCCGGTTGTTAATGACTGTGCCGCGTCCGGCAAGCGTGAGTTGGTTTCCTGCTATGCGCCAAACCGCCGCGTTGTTGTGCGTGTAAGCGGCGATCAGAACGTGACTGCACCTGAGCAAAAATAATCTTGCGTCCTGCCTTCCCGCAATGGGAGGGCATTCTCTTTTCCCTCGTGTATCCCTCATCAAACCTGTTTCGTGACAAAAAATAACCCGTTCCATTGAGACAGGTCTCATTAATTTAAGACTGTTCCGCGTGACAGAATATTCTTAATTTAAACCAATAAATCAATTTAATTCATTGATTTAAATATAAATAATCAATCAGGAAAAACGCGAAATATGGAATCCTCAACTGCAAATTTTCAGGAGGAACAGCTGCTTGCCGCCGCTCGCGATAACCGACAAAGTGATGATTCTCTGCTCAGAAGTATTGCCTGGGTGTGTGAGCATTATGGTCTCGGTAAAAGCGATGATGTTTTGCTGGCGGGTCTGCCTGTCGAACAACTCCTCACTCCCTCTTTAGCGCTTGATGCGCTCAAAAATGCCGGTGTGACCGGAGGGCTCATCAAGCGTAATAGCGCAGAACTGCCGGAGCAGATCTTCCCGATGATTTTGCTGCGTAAGGGTGCTGGCGGGATGGTGCTGCTGGGACGCGAGCGTCGTAAAAATGCCGAAGACAAATGGGATCTGTTCTATTCCCTGGTCATGCCGGATGTCTCTGACGAGCCGGTTGAACTGAATCATGAAGCGCTTAACGAGCTGTATGTTGGATACGCGATCGCGGCTAAACCGACTGCGCGTATTGACAGTCGGGTTAGCGATATCGCGCCGCCGCAGCCGAAAGGCCACTGGCTGTTCAGTACGCTGTGGCGCTACCGTCGTTACTATCGTAGCGCGGCGCTGGCGTCGGTGCTGGTGAACGTGCTCGCGCTGGCCACCGTGTTCTTTACCATGAACGTTTATGACCGCGTGATCCCTAACCAGGCGTTTACCACGCTCTGGTCGCTGGCGATTGGCGTGCTGGTGGCAATGATTTTTGAAGCCGTAACCCGTAGCGTGCGTGCTCACCTGCTGGATACCGCAGGAAAAAAAGCGGATCTGATTGTCGGCAGCGTGCTGTTTCGTCAGGCGCTGGCGGTGAAAATGGAGCATAAGCCCGCCTCTTCTGGCTCTTTTGCCAACCAGCTGCGCGAATTCGAATCCGTGCGTGATTTCGTCTCATCCGCGACGCTTGCAACCCTTGCCGACCTGCCGTTCGTTCTGCTGTTTATTGGCATTATCTTCGCCATCGGCGGCCCGCTGGCGATTGTCCCGTTGCTGATGCTGCCAATGATCCTGCTGGTCAGTATGGCCATTCAGTGGCCGCTGGCCAAAGTGATGAAAGCCAGCCTGCAGGAAGCATCGCTGAAGCAGGGCGTCCTGATTGAATCCATCGAAGGGATGGAAACGCTGAAATCCGTGGGGGGCGAGTCCTGGATGCAGAGCCGCTGGCAAAAGTTCAGCGCCATGCAATCGTCCAGCTCGGCGGCGTCTAAGCACTACTCTACGCTGGCGATGAATTCGGTGAGTTTCCTGCAACAGCTGCAGACGGTCATGCTGATTGTCACCGGCGTGTACCTGATTGATGCCGGCACCCTGACGCAGGGCGCGTTAATCGGTACGGTCATGCTGGCCGGCCGTGTGACCGCGCCGTTAAGCCAGGTCGTCGGTTTAGCCGTGCGTTATCAGCAGGCCAAAGCCGCGCTGACTTCGCTGAACAAGCTGATGGAGAACCCAACCGATCGCAGCAGTGAGATTGATTACATCAAACAGCCTGAGTTGAACGGTGATATCGAGCTTAAAGGCATTACCTTCTCTTATCCGGCGCCGCCCATGCAGCCGAACCCGGATATCCTCAAAGGCGTGAATCTGACGATAAAACCGGGCGAGCGTGTGGCGATCGTCGGGAAAATCGGCAGCGGTAAATCCACGCTGCTGCGCATCATTGCCCGCCTTTACACGCCGGTGAAAGGGCAGATTTTCAGTAGCGGTCTGGACGTGAATCAAATTGAGCCGTCTGACTGGCGAAACAACGTAGGGTTTGTGGGGCAGGATGCGCGTCTGTTTTACGGCACATTGCGCGAAAACATCATGATTGGCCGTCAGAATGCGTCGTCTGATGAGTTTCTTAAGGTACTGCGTTTAACCGGGCTGGACCACATTGCCGCGCGCCACCCGCGTGGCATTCATATGCCCGTTGGCGAGCAGGGCAACAGTTTGTCCGGCGGCCAGCGTCAGCTGGTTTCCCTGGCGCGAACGCTGTTGGCGCGTCCTAACCTGCTGCTGCTGGATGAACCGACCAGCGCGATGGATGCGCAGACCGAAGCCCTGTTCCTGCAACACCTGAAAATCGCGACTGCCGGACACACGCTGGTTGTTGTCACCCATCGCCCGTCGCTGCTGGCGCTGGTGGACAGAATGGTGATTATTGAGGACGGCAAAATCGTTGCAGATGGTCCAAAACAGCAGATTCTGGCTGCGCTCAACGGCACGCCAAAAGCGCAACCTGAGCAGACGCCCGCTAACGACAGTACGCCAGCGCAAGCTGTGCCAGTAAAAGAGCAGGCGGAGGCCAGCGCATGAAATTTCTAAAACAGAAGAAAAATAAACCGCTCTCAGCGCGTGATGCCGCCTGGATGAGCGATATCCAGGAGGCGCTGTTCTCCCAGACCACGCCAAAATCGCGACTGGTGTTATGGCTCATCCTGGCGGTGTTCATCGGCTTCTTAACCTGGGCGCATTTCGCCAAAGTGGAAGAGATCACCAAGGGTGATGCGAAGATCGTCTCAAAAAGTCGCGAACAGATTATCCAGAGCCTCGAGGGCGGGATACTCGAAGAGTTGAATGTCCGTGAGGGCGATATCGTTGAACCGGGGCAGGTACTGCTGAAAATCGACCCGACGCGTGCGCAATCGAGTTATCAGGAGACGCTTCGCAAGGTGGTGGCACTGGAAGCGACCGTTAACCGCCTGCGTGCGGAAGCGTATGGTCTGCCGCTGACCTTTAGCGACCGCGTGAAAAAGTATCCTTCTGAGGTCGAGCTGGAAACCCGCGCTTACAACAGCCGTAAGCAAGCGCTGGAAGAGGGCGTGGCTTCGCTTGAGAAGAGCTATCGTCTGGCGCAAAACGAAATTGCCATGTCTGAGCCGCTGGCGGCGCGCGGCCTGCTTTCCGAAGTAGAGCTGCTGCGTATGCGTCGTCAGGCAAACGACCTGCAATCGCAGATTGTTGAGCGCCGCAACCGCTATCAGGCGGATGCCAACGCCGACCTGATCCGTCAGGAACTGGATCTGGTGCAGGCTGAAGAGAGTCTGACCGGTCGCGAAGATATTGTGAACCGCACAACCATTACTGCACTGGTAAAAGGCACGGTCAAAAATGTGCGGGTTACCACTATTGGCGGGGTTATTCAGCCGGGTGAACACATCATGGAGATCGTGCCGCTGGAAGATCAGCTGCTGGTGGAAGGGAAGATCAAACCGTCTGACGTGGCCTTCCTGCATGCCGGTTTGCCTGCCATGGTGAAAATCACCGCTTACGATTTTGCAATCTACGGCGGCCTGAAGGGGCAAGTGTCTCTCGTCAGTCCGGATACGTTAAAAGATGACGCTAAAGCTGCGGCGGGCCGTCCTGATGATACGTATTACCGGGTGATGGTCTTAACCGACAGCAGTACCCTCAAAGCAGGGGATAAAGCCCTGCCGATTATTCCCGGCATGATTGCGACCGTGGAAATTCGTACGGGCGAAAAAACCATTCTTGATTACCTGCTGAAACCTATTTTCAAAGCGAAAGAAGCCTTCCGGGAGCGTTAATTTACGATGAAAAAGTATTCTCCAGTACAGCGTCGCCTGGCGGCGACGCTGACGGTACTCTCTTGCCTGATTTCAGGGAAAAGTGTCGCCAGTAGCGAGGGCTTATTAGCCTTTCAACCTGTCGCTCCGCAGGCAAAATCCGGCATGGTGATGGCCTCCACCCCGCCTGCACCTCTCGCGCCACGGGTGGCGCAGAAAAGCGCGGTGGATAACCATGCTACTAGCACAACCCACGCCGCGTTTGCGAAAAGCAACGCGACAAACGTTGACCGGCAGACCGCCCGTGCGCCTGGCGAGAATGAAATCCGTCTGCTCTTTAATGATGCGGTCAATACTGCACTGGGTATGAGCCCTGAGGTTCGTGGCGCGCAGTTCAATACCGAGGCGGCACAGGCCAACGTTGATGAAGCGAAAGGGCAACGCTGGCCGCAGGTGGATGTCGGGACGCGTTCAAAAAGCGTCCAGTTCGGTGGCGGAGAACGGGGCTACAGCGACAGTCGCCCGGCGGTGACCGTGAATGTCGCAACCACATTGCTCGATTTTGGTCGTACCAGCAACACCATTAAAAGCCGTGAAGCGCTGCATCTGGCCGCGAAAGAGAATACGGGCGCACAGGCGGAAAACATTGCCTGGCAGGTCAGTAGTGCACTCATTGAGTTGAGTAAGCAGCGCCAGATCATTGTTCTCAGCCAAAAGTACGTGGCGCGTATGAATGAACTGGTCGAAATGCTGGACGGTATTGTGAAGGTTGACCAGGGGCGTCGCAGTGAACTGACGCAGGCCAGAGGGCGTTTTTTACAGGCGCAATCTTCTTTAGATACGGCCATATCGCGCGCGCGTGATACGGAAATCATCCTCAACCGCCTGCTGGGGGATACGCCCGTTCCTCTGCCAACAGCACCGGTGTGGAACCTGAAGCCAGGGGAGCTGAACAAGCAGTTATCCGCCATTGAAAGCCATCCCACCATTCGACAGGCGCAGGCAGAGACCGCATCAGCACTGGCGGATGCGGAAGCGGCGCGTTCTGCCGCCTACCCAACGGTGACGTGGAACGTTGGCAAAAGTACCGGGCGCGATGAACTGGGGCGTGAACAGGCGTGGGAAACCAATGTAAACTTAAGCTGGCCGATTTTCCGGGGCGGTTCACAGCGGGCCGCTGAGCTTTCTGCCGCACGCCGTGCAGATGCCAGCAGAGAGGCCATTGAACAGCAATCCCGCGATCTGGATAACCGGGTACGTGCTGCCGATCAGGATGCCCATAGCATGCTGGAGCGCGCGGAGTTGTATCATAACTTATCGATTGAATCCGATCGTATTCGTCATGATTTCTTCGATCAGTGGTATCACCTCGGTCGACGTACTCTGTTAGATGTGTTGAGTGCAGAAAGTGATTTTTACGGCAACCAGGTCGCGGAAGTGACTAACCGTTTTGATGGCTATTCCGCTATTTTTCGTAGCTATGCCAGTTCCGGTACTTTATTGTTATGGTTACGGAATAATAATTAAGTCTTTTTTAAAGATGGCTCACACTGCAGGCATAAAAGAGAATATGTATGAACCCGTTTTCAGGTAAAAAAATATACGTCGCTTTACTCGACGATCACCCGATTGTCCGTAAGGGGATGGAAATTATATTGAGCCAGGAGCCTGATTTCGAACTAAAAGGCAGCTTTGCCACTCGTATCGAACTCATGAATTTTTTACGCAACAACCGTGTTGATGTGTTGGTTCTTGACTATTTGCTTGGTGATGAAGAGATCGACGGTTTACCGATGATCAAACAGCTCATGAGCACCTTCCCGTGGCTGAAAATTCTGCTTTCCTCCACGCTGGAAAACACGGCGATTGTGCGCATGGCGTTAAAAATCGGCGTGCGTGGGCATGTCGGTAAAAGCCGTGATTTATCGGAAGTGGTGAATGCGGCGCGCCAGGTCGCGGCGGGGCGTATCTCCCTCTCAGAAAGCATGGAGAAAGAGTTCTACCTGATTTCAGAGCCTTGTGCAGACACGAAATCGGGTTCAGAGGGTGACAACGCGCCGCAGGTGATTGAGGGCATTGGCCGCCTGGATCAGCTGTCTCCCAAGGAGCTTGAGGTGCTGCGACTCTTTACCGGTGGAATGTCTGTCCTGCAGATTTCAGAGAAATTCAATCGTAGTCGTAAGACGGTCAGCGGACAGAAGAAATCGGCCATGAAAAAGCTGGGCGTGAAAACGGACTCTGAACTGTTTCTTTGGCACGACCAACTGCTTTAAATCCATTACAACCGATTCATCCGAGACATTATCAGGAGCCTGTTACAGGCTCCTTTTTTATTTCAGTCAGACGGTATCGTCCGATGCTTTGTGCTCAATGGGATGAATATTTCGCAGTGCAGCCGCGAGATGATTGATTGAGCAGGGCTTGAACAGGCAATCATTCATACCAGCCTGTAAACAACGCGCCGTGATCTCATGCATGGCATTGGCGGTAAAGCCGATAATCCAGGCCGCGGCCCTGTGCTGCTCCTGCTCACGCGTGCGGATTATGTCAGTCAGCTGATAACCATTCATGCCGGGCATGTTGCAGTCGGTAATGATCACGTCGAAATCTGTTTTTTCCCAGATAGCCAGTGCCTCATTTCCCTCTGACGCAAGATACGCATGCTGTCCTAACCAGGCCAACTGTTTAGCCAGCAGGATCCGGTTGGCAGGGTTATCGTCCACGACCAGGATCTTCAGGGCCGGAATTTTGTCTTCGTCTTCGTGCTGCTGGGCATCCACGGCCGCCGCCGTTTTTACTTTCGGCAGTGTAAAGGTTGCTCTCACCGTGGTGCCCACGTTTTTCTCACTGGTCAGCATAAGCGTGCCGCCCATGCTTTCGCAGATGGTCCGGCTGATATAGAGGCCCAGCCCCGTTCCTGCGCGGCGGTTGTCTGCCTGACTAAAGGGCCTGAACAAGGCTGCCTGCTGGCTGGCATCGATCCCCACGCCGCTGTCCTTGACGTCAATGATGTAGTGAACGCTGTCATTTACCGGGTCTTCAGCCTGCTGCAGCGTCAGTGATACGCCGCCGACGTCGGTAAACTTAATGGCATTACTTAACAGGTTCGACAGAACCTGCTTGATGCGTAAGGGATCGGCACAGACATCGATTATCGGTTCCGTCGGGAACGCGCGAGTGAGTTCGATATTTTTCTCAATGGCCACGCCCTGGAAAACCCGCATCATATTGTTAATCAGCGTACCGAGGTTCGTGGCTTCAGGATTGAAATCGAGATGCCCCCCCTCAATACGGGAAATATCCAGAATATCGCCAATTAATCCCACCAGTCCTTCTGCCGATTCATACGCCACCTCGAGCGCCTGAATATCTTGCTCACCACGGCGTCCTTTTTTCAGCACGATATCCAGCATGCCAATAATGGCATTCATCGGCGTGCGGATTTCATGACTCATGGTCGACAGGAAGACGGATTTTGCGCGGTTAGAATCCTCGGCCCTGTCTTTGGCTTCCTCAAGTTCAACCAGCAGCGCTTCACGCTCGGTGATGACCTCGCGTAATTGCACAAGCTGGGTGTTCATCTGACGACGAAGTGCCGCTTTACGCGCGATTTGTCGACGCAGGTAGAGTGCCCAACCCAGGGCCAGAATAATTAAGACGGCGCTAAAGACGGCGGTGGCAATCAACACTTCCCGATAGCGATACCAGAAGCTGTCCACAACCACCAGTTCGTTGGGCCGCCAGCGGTTGGCCAGATTTTCCAGCTCAACAGGGGGAATGCTCAGCAATATTTTATCTAAAATCCCCTGAAGTTCCGGATTGGACAGCCCGACCCCGAAAGAGATCCAGACAGGGGCGTCACCCACAATCGACACCACTTTGAGTTTGTCCTGAAAGTTGGTGAAGATTTGATAGTCACTCATGATCAGAATACCCACTGCGGCATCCGCTTTTCCCTCAAGTACGGTGGAAAGCAGCTGTGATTCATTGCCCACGTGAACAATTTCAATTTCCGGGTAACGCTGGCGCACCATACTTTCCACACCAATGTTTTTTACCATCGCCAGCCGTTTTCCACGCAGGTCTGCCAGCATATGAATGTCGTTACGATTTGTCGCTGTTGCCAGGGAAAAGGCGCTCCGCAGATAGGGGCGGGTGAAAAGAATTTTATTTTTACGCGCTTCACTGGGGGTGATTGAGGCGAGCATATCCGCGCTTGACTCGTTCACCTGTTGAATCAGTTCCTCGGTGGTGCTGCCCGTTTCAAAACGAAACTGTAAACCGGTTCTGAGCGACACAACGGAAAACAGATCGGCGGCAATACCGCGCAGCACACCTTTATTATCAATAAATGAGACCGGGGCTGCATTGTCCTGGCTGTAGATCAGAACGTTAACGATGGGATGTTTCTTGATCCACGCTTTCTCTTGCTCGGTAAAGAGAAGGGATTTCGACCCCTGTGCGAGATCAATCCGATCGGGCTGCCAGAGACGATAAAGCTCCTGCTTTTCATCTTCTGGCACGGCCTTGATTGCGGCATTAATCAGTGTGAGCAGTTGTGGTTTTTTTTGGCTGACGGCAAATCCCACTTCACGGCTGGTCAGGCGTGAGAATCGCTCAACATGAATATTGTTCAGGTAGTTGCGGCTGAGCGAGTAACTGTTGCCCAGGTAAACCCGCGACTGACCAAACGCCACCGCGCTCAACGCTTCCTGATAACTGTCGAACAGGCGAAAACGGGCGTTAGGGTAGGCGGCCTGAGCCTGTGACAGGGGCAAATAGTCCCTCGGCATTGCGACGTCGGTATCACGCAGATCCTCTGCCAGAGGGGCGGTATCGCTATCGTTGAGCCCCAGCACCGGTTTATCGCTGGCATAAGGCAAAGAAAAGGCAAAGGCATCGTTATCCGGGAAGGCGGCCACGGACGGGATCAGGTCAATATCGCCACGTGCCAGCGCCTGCCACGCCTCTTCAGAGGAGCTAAACACTTTTATCTTAACCGGGAGGTTAAGTTGCCAGGCGACCAGTCCCGTATAATCCGCGCTCAAACCTTCATACTCATTGCGAATGTTACGCATGCCAAACGGTGGGGCATCATAATGGGTCACGCCCACGTTCAGTTGTCGTTGTTGTTTAATAAACGCGGCTTGATCGGCGGTAAGAGATAAACGCTGTAATCCCTGGACCGGTGTTCTCATCAGGATCTTATATTCATCGCCTATCGCTGAAGGCATTGAAAGCGAGAGTAAAACCAGCAGCACAAAAAGGCGAAAATAGTGACGCATATCTCTTTAACTGACTCCTGAAAACGAAGTGAGCCTGGGAATATCTTCCCCGGACATCGGGTGTGCTGTGAATGAAACATCATAAACAACCTGTACGGGCTAGCCCATAACTTACTGTATAGCCGATGAAAAGACATCCTTCATGCCTGACCTCAGCAATACCGGGGTCGAATTATACCGATGTCATCCTCATTTATGTGTGCGCAGTATGATGAAACAGACGATAAAGAGTTATAAGACCTGACTTGGTTATTTTTTTAATGAAATAACATCTCATTATAAACGGTAATGGTATTAATTAAGTTGCTGTAAAATACTCAGCTTAAGTGAAATTGAATAAGAGGCGGAAATCGCTTTTTACCTGCCAGGACCGGGGCTGTACTCTCTTCAGGGAATATCAAGACGGGTCTTATCGTGAGCCACCTGTAACAATGAAAAAATCGGCTTAATTTTTCTGATTAAATAATTGAGCGGATTTTTATGCGCCCGGTACCTCAACGTCGACCTGTTAACCACGCCGCAATAAGCCAGCAGTTACATTCCCTGGCGGAGATTTATCGCCAGTCTATGGCAGACGGGGATTACGCCAGCGCCTCGCGCTGCTGTGAAAAAGCCCTGGCCGTATTGCCCAAAAATATGTCAGTGCAAAGTGACTATGCGCTAAGCCTGATGCGTCAGGGAAAGTACGATCAGGCGTATAAAGTGTATCGTAAAATATACCAGTCGCCGCAGCGTCATGAAGCCTCTGAAACCTGGCTGGATGGTTTTGCTGAACTGTGTGGGCACATGGGCAAAACCCAGGAGATGCGCACCTATGGCCTTGAGTCGCTGACGCTGTCGGATCAACGCTTTGGTCATGGCAAATGCTGGCCGCTTCCCTCAATGCCGCCGCGTCCTTTTGATGCCACGCAGCGCGAAAAAAATATTATCGCCTTCAGCCTGTTCGGCGATCGGCCGCGCTATTGCGAAACGCTGATTAAAAACATTGAAACCGCAAACTCGCTGTTTCCTGGCTGGTGCTGCCGTGTGTATCTGGATAATTCTGTGCCGCAGCACGTCTGGCAACGTCTGCAGGCGGGCGGTGCTCAACTGGTCGATATGAGCCACGAAAAAACCATCTATCCCACGTTATGGCGTTTTCTGGTGATGGACGACCCGACGGTTGAGCGGTTTTTAGTTCGTGATGCCGACTCGTTGCTCTCCGAACGCGAGCAGGTTTGTGTCGAGGCGTGGCTACGTTCGCCCTGGTACTTTCACCATATGCGTGACTATTTCACGCATACCGAGTTGTTACTCGCCGGGATGTGGGCTGGATGTGGCGGCATCTTCCCAAACGTTGCAAGAATGATGCGTGAGTTTGTCGTGCAGTACCGGGGCAATGCGCGCTTCACTGACCAGTATTTCCTGAAGGCGGTGCTGTGGTCCACCGTGCGGCAAAGTCTGCTTAGCCATGATGATATTTTTGGTTTTCATCATGCTGAACCCTGGCCGGCGCATCCTCCTGTTCGCTGGAAGGCAGAACACTTCCACGTCGGGAGCAATGCCGGGTTTACGATCATGGCCGGGCCAAGCCATAAACAAGACGGGGAAAAGGAGGCTGTGCTGCTGAAAATGGACGGTAATGCCTGGCGGTATACGGCACCCGTGCAGCAGGGGCAGTGGAAACTGCCGATGCCTTTTTTTCTTGCCGAGGGGTTTCGTCAGGGAGACGTTAAGGTCGAGATAGTGAACGACGACGATCGTCAGGGGAGCTGAGACCGATTGCGGGACTCCCGGAAACGCAGCGTCCCGCGTGTCGCCAGGACCGCAGGACGCCTGCATTTACATATTATTGAGGGCGACCTGCATACCGACCTGAACCAGCAGTTCCGTTTCCATACCTGAATGCTGATATACGGCATATTGCACGCCATCGACAGTTACTGAGCCCCGGGCTTTCGTCCATTCACCCATTTCCGCGCCTTCGGGAAGTAGGTCCGAGAGGTTAATTACATCCCCTGCATCACCTTTTATCATCAGTTGCTGGCTGGTATCGTCGGCAAAAAGACGCGCTTCATTCTGAATTAAAACGTCGTCGAGCGTTATTTCCAGCACCACCGGAAATGGCGTATCGCGGTCCCCATCCGTGAGGGCCTCTGGCGCGATATCGCGATTATCAATATTGTTGTTCATCACGGATTAACCTGTTCAAACGTATAAAAGTGCTTTCCTGGTAAAATGGAGGAGAAATTTTTACCGGGACGGAACAGGCGCGACAATAAGTCCGGTCTTATACTGTCGGGATCTTGCCTGCCATGAGGTATTTGCGCAGAACAAGACAAAGCTTACTCAGGGTAAGCCGGGTCATCGATATAATTTTATTTTCCAGCATGTTTTATTCAGGGAACGACTCGTACGATGCGTTTTTTATCAGCCCGGCTATTGAGCCTGCTTCTTACCGTGTGTTGTGTATGGCAACTGCACGCCCAGCCACTGGAACTGCAGCGTCGCGTTCAGGTTAACGCGCCGCATGTCCAGTTCAGTGAGGCGGCGCAACGCTGGCTGGACAGCCATTCCACGCTGCATGTGGGGGTTTGGGGGCAGGAGCAACCGCCGTTAAGCGAAGGGATGGGCCATGGCGTCTTTGGCGGCATTGCCGCTGATTACCTGGCAATGCTGGAAGACAGCCTTAAGGTAAAAATTAAGCTGCATTACTACGAAAACAGCAGTGAAGCGTTACTCGCGCTGAAGCGCCAGGAAATACAGATGGTGGCTATCTGGAATCCGGAACTGTGGCCAAGCCCGGACCTGCAAGCCTCACCGCCCTGGCTGCTGGATAAAGCGGTTTTGATGACCCCAAAATCACAGGGTGAAACGCCTGTCGATCTGCGAAATAAAGTGATTGGCGTCGTCTCAGGAAGCCAGGCCAGTGAAGCGCTTCGCCGCCAGTATCCGGACAGCACCCTGCGCTTTCAGTCGTGGTATAACACCGCCGTCAGCGCGCTGGCCTTTAAGCAAATCGATGCGCTGTGGATTAACCGGGCCAGTGCGGAATATCTTACGCAATACCATCAGGTCAGAGACCTGAGCTGGACGTTCAGCCCGACGATACCTAATCTGAACATGAGTTTTGGTATCGACCGACAGCTACCGCTGCTGGCGGAATCCATCGATACCGTATTTAAACATATTTCGTTAGCCAGCCGTTTACGCATTGCGACCAGCTGGGGTCTGAACCGGAGCTTTGTTATCACCGCCAATCCACTGGGGTTAGATCCCGAGGAGGAAAGCTGGCTACGCGAGCACGGGCAAATTCAGGTCATTATTGACCGCCGTCAAAGGCCTGTCACGTTTGTCAGCGAAGGTGAACCTCAGGGGCTGGTGGTCGATCTGCTTAACCAGTTTAACGACCAGTACGGCATTCGCTTTTCCTTCCTCAGCGTTGAAAGCGATGCTGAACTTCTGGCAATGAAGCGCGCTCACCCTGACGCACTGTTTGTTGAACAGGTTATCGATACGCCGCAGCAGACCAAAAGCGGTGCAGCGAAAACGCCTCCGTTGCTTACCACGCCCGCCGTGGTGGTGATGGATCAGGGCATCAAGCGCCCCAGTGATTTCTCACAGTTGAAAGGCGAGAAAATTGCCATTCAGGCGAATGACCCGCTGTTACCCTGGCTGGACACCTGGTATCCCACCATTAAGCTGGTGAAAGTTCCGCATATGGACGACGCCCTTGAACGCTTAAAACGTGGAGAAGTCCGTGGGGTGATTGCACCGCAGTTTATTGCCAGTTATCTCGTGACTCTCCACCATCCAACCCGTTTTCATCTGGCGGTGACCCTTCCTGTGACACCCGTCGATCTGGTGTTGTCGGCGCAAACGGACAGCAGCCAGCCGATCAATATCCTGAACAAAGCGCTGGCCGATATGCAGCCACGGGCGCTGATGCAAATGGCGGGTGACTGGCGTCAGGCGGCGATAGAAAACAGTGAAACCTGGAATAAAAGCACGTTCGTGAACTCGCTGCTGTGGGGCATATTGCTCTTTCTGGTCGTGGTGGGCTGCTGGCTGTGGATCCAGTATTTGCGCCGTGCATTACGCCGCGGCAACGTCTGGCAGCAGAAGCTGGCTGAGCAGCTGAAATTTACCCAATCACTGATAGACGCCTCTCCTGTTGCGCTCTATGTCCGCGATCGGCAGGGGAATTTACTGCGTTATAACCAGGCCTGGAGCGATACTATTGGCCTGTCAGGGCAGGATCTGAAAGGTCTGCCGATCACCGCCATCAATACGGTTGAGCCTTCAGAGCTGGCGGCGATCGAAGCCCGCTATCGCCAGGCATTGCAGGATGGTCAACCGCAGAAATGGTCCGCCAGGTTTCAGGTGGGTGAGCAGCCACGATACTTGCAGGGGTGGGTCGTGCCGTGGCATGACGGGCAGGGCGAGATTGGCGGGTTAATTGGTGGCTGGCTGGATATCACCGAAAAAGAGCTGTTAATTACTCAACTCTCTGAAACAAAAAGTAATCTTGAGCAGGCGATTGCCAGTAAAAATGCCTTTATGCTGAGCATGGGGCATGAGGTTCGCACACCGCTTAACGTGATTACGGGTCTGCTGGAACTGGAACTTCAGGCGCTGGACGAGCGCCATGAACGCAACGAGAATCTGAACCTCATCTGGGAGTCCTCCCTTAATCTGCTTTCGTTAATTGGCGACATGTTCGATGTTTTCCGTGCCGATAACCCGCAACTGCTCGGCTTAACGCGCAGCACGAACCTGCCGCAGCTGATTGACAGTACGGTCGCCCTCTATCGTCAGCAGGCAGAAGCGAAAGGCATGAGCCTGAACGTACTGATCGAGCTTTCAGCGCAACGCTACGATACCGATCCGCTGTTAATTATCCGCATTCTGTCGAGCCTCCTGCGCAATGCCATCAAGCATGCTGACGGCGATGCCATTGATATCGAGGTGTATGAGGGAACCCGTGACCCACAGGTTGAAAGCGTCCGGCTGGTGATTGAGGTGTGCGATGGGGGCCCGGGGATTTCCGAAGCAACCCAGGCACAAATCATCGAACGCGCGAACAACGTGACGCTTAAATCGGAGTGGACCGATACCGGCTTTAGTTTGCCCGCCTGTCTGCATATGGCGCGCGCTGCCGGGGCGGAGGTGCGCATTGAGAGCGAGCCGCACGAAGGATGTGTGGTGAGTTTCCTCTTTAATGCGACACCCTCAGCGAAAATAGCCCTGCATCATCCGGCACCGGACAGCGTAGCCAGCCTGCACATCCTGGTGGTGGATGATTATCCTCCCGCGCGCCAGACCTTGCAGCAGCGACTCGAATCATGGGGACACCGCGTCTCTTTGGCCACGCAAGGAGAAGAGGCGCTGGCAATGTGGAAAGCGCAGCCAGCGCGTTATGCCGCCATTATTACTGACTGTACTATGCCGGTGATGGATGGTTACGAACTGACCCGGCAGATCCGTGAGCATGAACGACGGGAAGGGCGTGAGGCGATCCCCATTTTTGGTCTGACGGCCATGAGCGGCACAGAAGCGGCCGCAAGCTGTATTGATGCCGGGATGGATGAATATCTGGAAAAACCGCTAACGCCGCAAAAATTGCAGGAGATGCTGGAGCGGTATTTCGCCAGTGCCGGAAAGACGGACGCCACCGTTGACGATAAAACACGCCAGCTTCAGCTCGAAATGATCGCCGTGAATCATGACGACGCCGAACACCTTAAACAGCGACTTGAACAGCGAGAGCGCGACAAGGTTGGCCGCATGGCGCACCGGATTAACGGCGGTGCGCGGTTGATGAATTTTACCTCGCTGAAAGAGGCCTGTGAGGCGCTGGAACTCGCCTGCAACAACGAACAAGGCTGGGAATCCATTGAACCGTTGGTCAGTCGTGTGCTGGAAGAGATGGAACGGTTTAACGCGTGGCTGGAACGCCAGACGTGAGACGTCGGCAAAAGGGAATGTTGCGGCATAACGGCGATACCAGGGCAAATATCCTGCACCCTGACGCTTATTGGATATACTTCATGTGGCAGGTTGTGCTGTTTCCGGATTTTTCAGCCAGAGCGGAGACACCGCATCGTACATCCTGCAACGGGATCCAATGAAAATGTTCACCATGAAACAGTTATGGAGGTGTGGAAGATGGGATTATTAAGTTTTGTGAAAGAAGCGGGCGAGAAAATCTGGGATGCCGTATCCGGCGGTAGCAAGGAAGATCAGGCCGACAAGCTGAAAAAACATATTGATAGTCTTAACCTGCCTGGTGCCGAAAAGGTCAACATTAATGTCGCGGACGACGGTACGGCGACGGTGACCGGCGACGTGGGCTCCCAGGAAGATAAAGAAAAAATTCTGGTGGCGGTAGGTAACGTCACCGGGATTGGCCAGGTCAATGATAGCGTGACCGTCACCCAAAGCGGGGTGGAAAGCCGCTATTACACGGTGAAATCCGGCGATACCCTGAGCGCCATCTCAAAAGCGATGTATGGCTCTGCCAATGAGTATCAGCGTATTTTTGAAGCCAATAAACCGATGCTGACGCATCCCGACAAAATCTACCCGGGTCAGGTACTGATTATCCCGGCTAAGTAAGCCGTCAATCAGGACGTGTTAGCGATGTTTGTAGGGAGTCTGTGATGGGATTATTAGATCAAATCGGCAGCCTGGCCGGCGGGCAGGGCGGTAAGACGGAGCAACTCCAGGCGATCATGACCTGGATTGAGCAGCAGGGCGGCATTCAGGGGATCCTCGAAAAATTCCGCAATGGCGGCCTGGGCGGCGTTGTCGAGTCGTGGCTTAGCCAGCAGAGTAATCAGTCGGTGAACAGCGAACAGATCACATCGGTGTTTGGATCGCCAGCGCTGCAGGATCTTGGCGCGAAACTGGGCGTGGATTCTCAAACCGCGTCGACGCTGATTGCTGAATACCTGCCTAAAATCGTCGACGGTCTTTCACCGCAGGGCGAAGCCCCGGCCCAGGGCGACCTGATGTCTGCGGGACTTAATCTGCTCAAAGGTAAGTTCCTGAGTTAGTGCAATCCGCAGCGTCATGACGCCGTGTACATACCAGGCCTGTATTCAGGCCTGGTATGTAGTATCAGGCTTAATGGGAAGAGACAAATATCGACGCCTGCTGCACAGGCGGAACGGCGAAATTACGCTGCATGCGTTTTATTTCCTCTGCGGGTGGCAAACCAAACAGCCGTTTGAATTCACGATTAAACTGCGACGGACTTTCATAACCGACGGCGTAGCTCGCGGCGGCGGCGGTAATATGCTGACGCACCATCAACATCCTTGCCTGGTGCAGGCGCACCGATTTCACATACTGCATCGGCGGCATACGGGTTATCGCTTTGAAATGGGTGTGAAACGTCGGCACACTCATTCCGGCCTCCATCGCCAGTTGATTAAGCGTTAACGGCTCAGCGTAGGCGGTATGGATGTGCTGCAGTACTTTGCCAATTTTGCCGAACTGCCCCTGTAAGGCCAGCGCGGCGCGCATGGCCTTGCCCTGGGCACCCGTCAGGACGCGGAAATAGAGCTCTCGCACCCGCGCCGGGCCGAGGATCGCCGCCTCAAGCGGATTGTTCAGTACTTCAAGCAGGCGCAGCACGGCCGTTTTTACCGCGTCGTCCATCGGGCTCGACATCATGCTTTGCGGCGCAGCGGGAGGATGTGGGGCGTGATGCTGCTCAATCTGCAACATCAGTTCAGCGGCAAGCTGAAAATCCAGATGCAGATATATCGCCAGCAAGGGGTGTTCTGCCGATGCGTCGGTTTCCATCACAAACGGCACCGGAACCGACACGGCCAGATAGTGCTGTTCATCATACAGATAGGTCTTCTGACCGAAAAAGCCGCGTTTGCTGCCCTGGCAGACAATTACAATCCCCGGATCGTAAAGCACGGGCGTTCGCGCAAGCGGGCGGTCGGCACGCAAAATTCGCACATCAGGTAACGCCGTCAGGTTGTACCCCTCCTGCACCGCCAGTGCTTTTACTAAGGTAATCATCCCGGACATCACTGCACCTCATAAAATCAGGCAATAAAAAGAGAAGATACGGCCTAAAAATACGGCAGGGCAGAGAATACCATGCAACCTTCACTGTTCATGGGAGTAATTTATGGCATCTGCAAAAACAATCTTAATCACCGGCGTTAGCAGCGGCTTTGGTCGTGCTCTGGCGGAGGAAGCCCTCGCCGCAGGCCATCGGGTCGTGGGGACCGTGCGCACCCCCGAAGCAAAGCAGGCATTCGAGACACTCGATACGCAGCGGGCATTCGGCTGCCTGCTGGATGTCACGGACTATGCGCACATTGATGAAGTGGTTACGCAGAGTGTATCTACCGTCGGTCCGATTGATGTCCTTGTGAACAATGCCGGTTACGGTCACGAAGGCATACTGGAAGAGTCCTCGCTCGCAGACATGCGCCGCCAGTTTGAGGTGAATGTGTTTGGCGCCGTCGCGATGATCAAAGCCGTGCTGCCGGGCATGCGCCAGCGTCGTCACGGCCATATTATTAATATCACCTCGATGGGCGGTTTCATCACTCTGCCCGGTATCAGCTATTACTGTGGCAGTAAATTTGCGCTCGAAGGCATATCAGATACGCTGAGCAAAGAGCTTGCTCCGTTCAACATACATGTCACTGCGGTGGCACCGGGCTCGTTTCGCACCGACTGGGCAGGACGCTCGATGGTACGCAGCGCGCGCAGCATCCCGGACTATGACGCGTTATTCGATCCTGTCCGCCAGGCTCGTCAGGAAAAAAGTGGTCAGCAACTCGGCGACCCCGTAAAAGCGGCGCGCGCCATGCTGGCTATCATTGAGAGCCAGAACCCGCCGACGCATTTATTGCTTGGCAGTGATGCTTTGAGTTTAGTGCGGGAAAAGCTCGCGCGTTTAGGTGAGGAAATCGATCGCTGGGAAGCGTTAACACGTTCAACGGACGGCTGAGCGGCGAACACGGGAACATGATTACAGGCCGGTTTGCCACCGGCCAGTACGGGTCGCGGTGAAAGCCGCGACACTATGTTGATTGCTGGCGTTCAGGGCAGACGGTACTGCGACGCCATGCCCCGGGGGCCTGGCCATACTGACGCTTAAAGCTGCGGTTGAAGGACTGCTGGGAGTCAAAGCCCAGCGCGATCGCCACGTTCAGGATCGGTTCATCGCTGTGGGTTAAGCGCTCGACCGACTTTTGCAGCTTTTGTGCACGAATATACTCGGCCAGCGGATACCCGGTATGTTCCTTGAAGATCCGCTGGAGATGCCATTTCGAGTAGCCGGCGCGCCTGGAAACGGTGTTAATGTCCAGGCGGCTTTCAAGGTTGTTGTCGATCCAGTCGAGTAGATCATGAATAAATGCGTCAGTGTTCATGGTTTCCCCCACGCCGCGTTTTAAAAAGCATTTTTGTCTGTTGCATTTAAAGATGACTCGCTCTGACATTAAATGCAAGTTTTATTGTTGCATTTAAATCCTTGCCGAAAACGCGCCTTTTGCCCCTGAGCCAAATAGCACATAAAGTGTATTAATTATTCTTGCACTAAATCTGACGCCTTCCTACAATCGCCGCGATAGTGTATTCGCAACTGTTACAGTTTTGTGGCGATGAACGACACAAATAGTCTCAAGCCAGTCCGGACAAAGGAAGTGGCGCCGCGTCTCCCGCAGCGTCTTGCCCGGCGGCTACCATTACCGGAATAAAAATAATGAGCCTGCAAAAACCCTGGGTTAACGTTCATCTGACGGCGCTGGGAGCGATGTTCCTCTCCATGCTGCTTGTCGGATGCGATGACGGCGTGGCACAAAATGCCGTCCCACAAGCGCCCGCTGTGAGCGCCGCTGACGTGGTAGTGAAATCCATCAGTCAGTGGGATAGCTTTAACGGCCGTATTGAAGCGGTGGAAAGCGTTCAGCTGCGCCCCCGCGTCTCCGGCTACATTGATAAAGTGAATTACACCGACGGCCAGGAAGTGAAAAAGGGCGAGGTGCTGTTCACTATCGATGACAGAACCTATCGCGCTGCGCTGGAACAGGCGCAGGCCACCTTAACGAGAGCCAAAACGCAGGCCAGCCTGGCGCGCAGTGAGGCTAACCGTACCGATAAACTCGTTAATACCAACGTCGTTTCCCGTGAAGAGTGGGAGCAGCGCCGTTCGGCCGCCGCTCAGGCGCAGGCCGACATTCGCGCCGCGCAGGCAGCAGTTGACGCGGCACAACTTAACCTCGATTTCACCAAAGTGACCGCGCCTATTGATGGCCGCGCCAGCCGCGCGCTGATCACCAGCGGTAATCTGGTCACTGCGGGTGACAGTGCCAGCGTCCTCACCACGCTGGTCTCCCTGAAAACGGTTTACGTCTACTTTGACGTGGATGAAGCAACCTACCTTCACTATCAAAATCTCGCCCGCAGCGGGCAGGGCGCGTCCAGTAACCATCTGGCACTCCCGGTTGAGATTGGCCTGGTGGGGGAGGAGGGTTATCCCCATCAGGGCAAGGTGGATTTTCTTGATAATCAGTTAACGCCGAGCACCGGCACCATCCGTATGCGCGCGCTGCTGGATAATGCGCAGCGTCAGTTCACGCCAGGACTGTTTGCCCGCGTACGCCTGCCGGGCAGTGCTGAATTCAAAGCCACGCTTGTCGACGATAAAGCGGTGCTGACCGATCAGGATCGCAAATACGTTTATATCGTTGATAAAGAAGGTAAAGCGCAGCGCCGCGATATCACGCCGGGACGTCTGGCCGCCGGTTTACGTATCGTGCAGCAGGGGCTGAACCCTGGCGATAAAGTCATCGTCGACGGTTTACAAAAAGTGTTTATGCCGGGTATGCCGGTTAACGCGAAAACCGTTCCGATGACCGCCAGCGCCGCGCTTAACTGATCCCTTACCCGAGAATCCGACATATGGACTTTTCCCGCTTTTTTATCGACAGGCCGATTTTCGCCGCAGTACTGTCGATTCTGATTTTCATCACAGGATTAATCGCTATCCCGCTGTTGCCGGTGAGCGAATATCCTGACGTCGTACCGCCAAGCGTGCAGGTGCGCGCGGAGTATCCGGGTGCCAACCCGAAAGTGATTGCAGAAACCGTGGCGACGCCGCTGGAAGAAGCCATCAACGGCGTTGAAAACATGATGTACATGAAATCCGTTGCAGGCTCTGACGGCGTACTGGTAACCACCGTGACGTTCCGCCCGGGTACCGACCCGGATCAGGCGCAGGTTCAGGTGCAAAACCGCGTGTCACAGGCCGAGGCGCGTCTGCCAGAAGATGTACGACGTCTGGGCATTACCACCCAGAAACAATCACCGACGCTGACGCTGGTGGTGCATCTGTTTTCGCCGGGCGGCAAGTACGATTCACTGTATATGCGTAACTACGCCACGCTTAAAGTGAAGGACGAACTGGCGCGTCTGCCGGGCGTGGGTCAGATTCAGATTTTTGGCTCTGGCGAATACGCGATGCGCATCTGGCTGGATCCCGACAAGGTGGCAGCCCGCGGGTTGACGGCCTCGGATGTCGTGACGGCGATGCAGGAGCAAAACGTTCAGGTTTCTGCCGGGCAGCTTGGCGCCGAGCCGCTGCCGAAAGAGAGCGATTTCCTGATCTCCATTAACGCCCAGGGGCGTCTGCACACGGAAGAAGAGTTTGGCAATATTATTCTGAAAACGGCGCAAGACGGCTCGCTGGTACGCCTGCGCGACGTGGCGCGTATTGAAATGGGCTCTGGCAGCTATGCGCTGCGTTCCCAGCTCAACAACAAAGACGCGGTCGGGATCGGTATCTTCCAGTCCCCGGGCGCGAACGCCATCGATTTGTCTAACGCCGTGCGCGCGAAAATGAACGAACTGGCCACGCGTTTCCCGGAAGATATGAAATGGGCAGCACCGTACGACCCGACGGTTTTCGTTCGCGATTCCATTCGCGCGGTTGTGCAGACCCTGCTGGAAGCGGTGGTGCTGGTAGTACTGGTGGTGATCCTGTTCCTGCAGACCTGGCGCGCGTCGATTATTCCGCTGATCGCGGTGCCGGTATCGGTTGTGGGGACGTTCAGCATTCTCTACCTGCTTGGCTTCTCACTGAATACCCTGAGTTTGTTCGGGCTGGTGCTGGCTATCGGTATCGTCGTGGATGACGCCATCGTGGTGGTGGAAAACGTCGAGCGAAATATCGAAGAGGGGCTTTCTCCGCTTCAGGCGGCGCATCAGGCGATGCGTGAAGTTTCGGGGCCGATTATCGCGATTGCGCTGGTGCTGTGCGCGGTGTTTGTACCGATGGCGTTCCTCTCCGGGGTAACCGGCCAGTTCTACAAACAGTTTGCGGTGACTATCGCGATTTCGACGGTGATTTCCGCCATCAACTCGCTGACGCTCTCGCCGGCACTGGCAGCGCTGCTGTTAAAACCGCACGGCGCCCCGAAAGACTTCCCGACCCGGCTTATCGATCGTCTGTTCGGCTGGCTGTTCCGTCCGTTTAACCGCTTTTTCCACCGTAGCTCTAATGGTTATCAGGGACTGGTGGGGAAAACGCTCGGACGCCGTGGCGCGGTGTTTGTTGTTTATGTGCTGCTGTTGTGCGCGGCTGGCGTCATGTTTAAAGCGGTCCCCGGCGGGTTTATACCTACCCAGGATAAGCTGTATTTAATTGGCGGCGTGAAAATGCCGGAAGGTTCTTCACTGGCCCGCACCGATGCGGTGATCCGCAAAATGAGCGAAATCGGGATGAATACCGAAGGCGTGGATTATGCGGTCGCTTTTCCTGGGCTTAACGCGCTGCAGTTCACCAACACGCCGAATACCGGGACGGTCTTCTTTGGTCTGAAACCGTTCGATCAGCGTAAACACACGGCGGCGGAAATTAACGCTGAGATCAATGCCAAAATCGCTCAAATTCAGCAGGGCTTTGGTTTCTCCATTTTGCCACCGCCGATTTTAGGGCTGGGGCAGGGGTCGGGCTATTCGCTGTACATCCAGGATCGCGGTGGTCTGGGCTATGGTGCGCTGCAAAACGCGGTGAACACCATGTCCGGTGCGATTATGCAGACGCCGGGGATGCATTTCCCGATCTCAACCTACCAGGCTAACGTTCCGCAGCTGGATGTGCAGGTTGATCGAGATAAGGCGAAAGCGCAGGGCGTGTCGCTGACCGATCTGTTCGGTACGCTGCAAACCTATCTGGGATCGTCTTATGTGAACGATTTTAACCAGTTCGGGCGTACCTGGCGCGTGATGGCGCAGGCCGACGGGCCGTTCCGCGACAGCGTGGAAGACATTGCGAATTTGCGCACCCGTAATAATCAGGGCGAAATGGTGCCAATCGGCAGTATGGTGAATATCAGCACCACCTACGGGCCGGATCCGGTGATCCGTTATAACGGTTATCCGGCGGCGGATCTGATTGGCGATGCCGATCCGCGCATTCTCTCTTCGGCACAGGCGATGACGCAACTGGACGGAATGTCTAAGCAGATCCTGCCGAACGGGATGAATATTGAATGGACGGATCTGAGCTTCCAGCAGGCCACTCAGGGCAACACGGCGCTGATCGTCTTCCCGGTCGCGGTGCTGCTGGCTTTCCTGGTGCTGGCCGCACTGTATGAAAGCTGGACCCTGCCGCTGGCGGTGATCCTGATCGTTCCGATGACGATGCTGTCCGCGCTGTTTGGCGTCTGGCTGACCGGGGGCGATAACAACGTCTTCGTGCAGGTGGGGCTGGTGGTACTCATGGGGCTGGCATGTAAAAACGCGATTCTTATCGTTGAGTTTGCGCGCGAGCTGGAGCTTCAGGGGAAAGGGATTATGGAAGCGGCGCTGGAAGCATGCCGCCTGCGTTTACGCCCGATTGTGATGACCTCCATCGCCTTTATTGCCGGGACGATTCCGCTGATCCTCGGCCACGGCGCAGGCGCAGAAGTGCGCGGTGTCACCGGGATCACGGTGTTCTCCGGGATGCTGGGCGTGACGCTGTTTGGTCTGTTCCTGACGCCGGTGTTTTACGTGACGCTGCGTAAATTCGTTACGCGCGGCAAACCGGTCAACGACGTTTTACCTGCCTAGGTTTTTACAGGGCACAAAAAAACCGCCTTCTCGTTAAGGCGGTTTTTTTTCGTATCAGGAAGGGCATGACTACGCTTTTTTATGCAGGCCTTCAATTTCAGGCACCGGATCGCACCCGCTGGTATCGGCTTTTTTGACCTTTTCCAGCGCGCTGGCCACGGTATGTTGAGCCAGAACCTCTAACGAAGCCTGCTCCGCTTCATCGGCGATAGATTTGAAGTACCAGCACGCATTGGCGCTGACGACGCAGCGAGCCGGTACGTCAGGACGCGACGCCCACAGCTTTTTATCTTCTATGACAGAAACATAGATATCACGCAGGGTGATCTTATCCGCCGGACGACCAAGATGAATAGAACCGTTACGGCCAAGGGTTGAGACGATAATGCCGTCACGCGTAAGCGGAACCATCAACTTGCGGATAAAGCTCGGATTTGCTTCCAGTCCGTAGGCCAGAATCGCACTCGTCGAACGTTCACCCGATTGCTCCGCCATCGCTACGCTGAGAACCATCTGCAAAGCTGTCGGGAAGCGGTAATCTAACATTTCTTTGTCCTGGGTTGCGGTGAATCTTGTTCTTTTTGGCACCGCAGAGGTGAATAATCAATAAGTAACAATATAACAAATACGGCAATTTTTTTGAAGCAGACAACGCCTGACCTGGCCCGTAAAAAAGCGTTTACGCTTCGCGTCGAATGGCAGCATAAGACCCATCCATACGCTTTACCGATTGTATAAGCATTGTCTATTTCATCATGGCGACTGATAAAAATATTATGAAAAAATGCTGATCGAATCGCCGCTGATTTTTTGAGCACATAAAGGGAATGACATTACCCTCGTCAGAAGAAACAGGAGTCAGACCTATCCTGTCATTCATACATTAAAAAGCGGGAACGGGTCTGGTTTCTGTTTGAGTTGCCCGGCAATCTCGTTGAGTTTCAAGAGTGCTTGCTTTAACTGGCTGAACTCCGTTCCGCCAATACATAACCTGACGCCGTACTGATCCGACTGTTGACCCACTTCAGTCGAGGCCGGTGCTGTCACTTTGATGCCTGTCGCCAGCGCTGCATTGTAGAAAGAGTGCGCATCATCGCGTGAAAACGGTAACCAGAGATGAAAGCTGGGCAGCCCCGAGCGATAAACGTGCTCTCCTAAAATGTCGATAGCGAGTTGGTAACGACGCCGGGTTTCGTGTTCAATTGCGAGGGTGACGGTTTCTGCTGTGCCATCAATCAGCCATTGCTCCATGATGGAGCTGCTTAGCGGAGAGACCATCATCGCCGTTGCCCTCAGCATGGATTCTGCTCGTGAATACAGCGCCTCCGGTACCAGTAGCCCGCCAATCCGCAATGCTGGATTAAGGATCTTAGATAAGCTATTCACATATAAGGTGATATCGGGGGCTATTTTGGCAATCTGTGGCAATTCTGTCGTGCTCATCAGCCGATAAACATCATCCTCAATAATCTTTATGCCCCTTTCCCGACAAACCCGAACCAGTTCCTGACGGCGGGCCAGGCTCATAATGCGTGTGGACGGACTTTGTAAGAGCGGCGTGACATAGACAGCACCGCCTTTTTCCGCATTTTCATCGAGGGTCTTTTCCAGAACAGAGACATCCATGCCTTCGTCATCCATCGGGATCCCCACTAATGTGAGCTTCAGTAAATGCGACAGCTGAATCAGCCCTGAATAGGTCTGGGCCTCAACGTACAGTCGGCCAAAAGGTTCACAGACCGTAGACAACGCTACAGAGAGCGCATGCTGAGCACCGTTCGTTAAGATGAGATGCTGGTAATCGGCCGGGACACCCAGACGACTGAACCACTGCGCAAGAAGCCGCCGGTGTTCATCATGGCCCGTTGCCGGGGCGTAAGTGTTAAACATATCCATGTCAGGACGCCGGGCGAGGGTGGTGAGTGTCTTACTCAGTGACCGGGAGGTCAGTGCTGCCGGCGGGGTGTTTTGCGACAGGTCGATAAAGGTTCGGCTTCTGGAATTGGCCAGCGCGACAAACATTCCGCTGCCCTTAACGCTTCGCACCAGACCCCGTCTCTCCAGGATCCCATAGGCTTTCGTTACAGTACCCACCGCGATACCGAGCGTATCTGCCAGTTCACGATGCGCCGGAAGGCGCGCGCCGAGCCTCAGCAGGCCTGAAAGAATATCGTCTGACAACGCCTGGACCAGCCGATCGGTAGGGGATGAATTGCCTTCTGCAAGATGGGGTTGCCACGGAGAACGTTCGCGCATGAGATTACCATAAGTGTAATGTGACACTATTTATATTTACTGATAGTGTCACATCTTTTATTCTGGCGCCAGTATTTGAAATAGACGAAATGAGCGAAACGCATGAGTGAACAACGTGTGGATGTCAGTTCTGCCAGACCATTACTGGATAAGAGTGAAACGAAGAAAAAAGAAATTCTTCGTGGCCTGAAAGATGGGTTACCCGTATTACTGGGCGTGATCCCATTTGCGCTGGTGTTGGGTGCGCAGGCAAGCCATAAGGGGCTCACGCCTCTCGACGTTCCCTTGATGACAGGATTAAATTTTGCCGGCGGGTCTGAATTTGCCGCCATACAAATCTGGACGTCGCCGCCACCTTTTTTACTTATTATGGCCGTAACATTACTGGTAAACAGTCGTCATATTTTAATGGGGGCGACGCTGGTTCCCTTACTTTCTCGTTTTCCAAAACGAAAGGTCTTACCTGCGCTTTTTTTTATGACGGATGAGAGTTGGGCACTCAGTTATAATGACGCGCATTCCAGAAATAACAAAACGGCGCCGCTGTTCAGCATGCCATATTATATGGCGGTCTCTTTATCTTTCTATACGATGTGGGTTTTCTGTACCGCACTCGGCGCGTTAATTGGCCCAGTGCTGGGCGATGTTCACCAGTATGGTTTTGATATGGCCTTTCCGGCGGTCTTTCTTGTGCTGGTCAGAGGCATGTGGAATGGCATTCGTAAAGCCGTGCCCTGGATAATCAGTCTGGCCGTCTCCGTGGCGGTATGTCATTTTATTGCCGGCCTGTGGTACGTCATTGCTGGCCCTTTAGCAGGATTAGCCGTTGCCGCATTTTTAGGGGGAGAGGATGCCTGATTATCAGACCTTCATCGCCATCGTATTAATGGCACTCACCACGTATGCAACGCGTGTGACCGCTTATCTTATATTACGAAACCGGGTGCTTACGCCCAGGGCGATGACGGTACTTAAATCCTCTCCCGGTTGTGTCATGCTGGCTTTCATTGCGCCTTTTTTTGCCTCCGGAAATCCCGCAGATCTGATCGCGTTAGGGTTAACGTTGGTTGTTGCAATGCGCTTTTCAATGCCGGTGACGGTGATCTGCGGCGTGATGTTTGCCTTTATACTTCGCTATTATTTAGGGTAAGTTTCCTGACCTGCCGCGCAACCAGAAACAGAATCGACTTCCCACATTCCATTCCCCGCAGCTGTGCGCGACGTGGTAATGTTGGCGTCGAACAGGTTCTGCGTTGAGGATCCCGCTATGACCACGTTTTATCAACTGACAGCCACCCGTCTGGATGGACAGCCTGTCGCTATGCTCGACTTCGCTGGCAAGGTGGTGTTGGTCGTGAATACCGCCAGCCAATGTGGCTTCACGCCACAATACGGCGGCCTTGAGGCGCTTTATAAGAAATACGCCGCTCAGGGGCTGGTGGTGCTTGGGTTCCCCTGCAACCAGTTCGGTAAACAGGAGCCCGGCGATGCCGACGACATCGCCAGGACCTGTCACATTCATTACGGTGTGAGCTTCCCGATATTTGAGAAAATCGAGGTCAACGGAGCCGCAGCGCATCCGGTGTTTCGCTATCTGAAAAACGAATTGCCCGGCGTGCTGGGGGGACGAATCAAGTGGAACTTCACCAAGTTTCTGATCGGACGCGACGGTAAACCGCTCAAGCGTTTTGCGCCGATCACCACCCCCGAGAAAATGGAAGCCGCAATCCTTACTGCGCTTGAACGCTAAGTATTGTGGTCATGATGGTCTGAACTCTGAGGTATTCATTGCAGGGGGCGTTTATCGCGCATCGCAGACGCCATGACCGCATCTAAAATAGCACTCACGGAAAGATGTCACTCCCTCTCCTCATGCTATATCTCCATAAACATACCCATTAATGAAAGGACGTATGGAGATGCTGAGAGGCAAAAGAGC
Source organism: Enterobacter cloacae complex sp. 394I7 (assembly GCF_057320345.1). Lineage (NCBI taxonomy): Bacteria > Pseudomonadati > Pseudomonadota > Gammaproteobacteria > Enterobacterales > Enterobacteriaceae > Enterobacter > Enterobacter cloacae complex sp. 394I7. The sequence continues at coordinate 29,520 of NZ_JBXWCR010000001.1, forward strand.
GGTTATTACGGGTGGGGGCAGGGGATTTGGTCAGGCGCTGTGCGTATGGCTGGCGCGGGAAGGCGTTGAGGTAGAATTTTGCGCGCGGCGGGCTGATGATATTCAACAAACCTGCAGTCTTATCACTGCTGAAGACGGTATGGCAAAAGGGTATATCTGTGATTTAACCCGGCCTGAATCCCTTTCTGCGTTTTCTTCACAGCTATTAACTTCAGACAAGCCCATAGATATTTTAATTCTCAATGCTGCCCAATGGTTGTCAGGAACGTTAGACGACCAGCCTGATACCGACATTATTAATACCGTCAGTTCCGGCCTGACAGCGTCGATTCTTCTGACGCAGGCTCTGTTGCCTGGGTTAAGACGTTCAGACAGTGCTGATATCGTCTCAATTATCTCTTCCTGCGGGATCCCGAATTTCACGGATTCAATTGCGCACCCCGCTTTTTTCGCCAGCAAACATGGGCTCAGCGGATTTACAACAAAACTCGCACAGCAATTGTCCGAAGAAAATATACGGGTTACCGGACTGTACCCTCCTGATTTCGAACTTACAGGGTTAGATTCGAGTGTCGATAGCCAATGCAGAATGGGAGAGCGACTCTTGAACGGGCGATCGGTCTGGGAAGCGATTCGTTTTGTGTTGGTTCAACCGCGTAGTTGCCATATAACTAGCCTCTACTTTCAAGGTCCAACCCGCGAAGACCTGAGTGATAGGGTCTAAATCGGGGGGATGTTAAACAGAACAGTCTTCGCACAGAGCAGCGTTGATACCAGATGAAACAGGCTGCTCTGTGCCCTAAGTGGATGCGTTGAGTCAATATGGGGGTTATGACAATTCAGGGATACCGACAGGATATCCGGAAGTTGACATTAAAGGGGTGAAATTGCCTCAACAACATGCTGGAAAACGTAAGGGTCAGAAAGTAGCTTAAATTCTTCATCATCCGGGTAAGTGACCGCCACATGATAGTTTTCTCCAGCAAATGCCTTCACTGACTGCAGATCCTGCCAGTAAGTTGCCAGAAAGAAATGCTCCCAACTTCCCTGCGTTTCTCTGCGAACGAACGCGCCTTTGTTCCCCGATATGCTCCTGGAATGCTCTACCCCTGTTTTTTCAAGGTGTTTTGCAAAACCTTCCGCATGTTCAAGCGGAACACATCCATGCCAGGTCCTTACAATCATTAGTGTTCTCTCTTTAGGGACGGTGAGGGTATAACCATATCATCAGAAAGCACCTCATGGTGTGATTAACGAAGAACGCTATCTCGCACATCGATTTATCGGACATTCTTCACCTTGCTTCAGACTGAATCTCATGACCATGATAAATTTAGGTCACTTCCGTTTTTTGCTCACAGTTGCATCCAGCCGCTGTGTACCGCTAGCGGCAAACATCAGTGCTCTGAGGAGGGAAGCGCTGCAGCGCTCTTTGTTGAGATAGCTCCCTCACTTCGGTTTTCCTTACGCTATGATAAATCATTATATTTTGCTCAAGGGCCATACATGAACATCTCCATCTGCAGACCAGACGAATATGATGATTTGGCTGATATTTTTATCGAAATGGAAACCTACTATAACCAGACGCTTTGCCTGTCCAGGCGTGATATGTCCGTGTATCTGAGGGATAAGATCTTTGCAGCCGACTCCGGTACCGAAGTTCACAAAGTGGTTTGTGATGGAGTTATCGCTGCGTTCTCATGTGTATCAGTAATGTACCCCTCTCCGCGATTTAGTGGGCAAATGTTTATCAAAGAGCTTTTTGTCTCTGCACCTTTCAGAAGGGCTGGAATTGGGAGAGGGCTGATGAGTTTTATAGCCAGTCGTGCTATAGAACGCGGGTGCTTTCAGCTCGACTGGTTATCTGTGACAGCAGACCCACTGGCGCAGACGTTTTATGAGTCTCTCGGTGCTCAGATTATCAGGAGCGTTAACTATCATCGGATTTCAGGCCCATCAATAGATAAGCTTGCCCGTCGTGCCAACTGAAGCATTCAGGCAAAGATACTCCCCGTTGAAAACCATATCATTATGGAAGGTCCGCTTCTCATTCATAGCGGACCTTCTGCTCCGTTAGTTTGGCCGCTTTATGCCAGCAGCGGACGTAGGCTGAATTGAAAGTAGCCATGATGTGTTTTCATTATGACCGGTTACGTTAGAATAGCCTCGTTGAAAACGATAGAGCTGGAGTAAAAATGTTTGCTGATTTTGGTATCGTGAATTTCTGGACGTATCTACTTGGTGCGACACTGATAGTCCTTGCCCCCGGCCCTGAGACCATGTTCGTGATTAAAACAAGCATTACGAGCGGCATCAAACGAGGCTTTGCTGCAATATTTTCCATTCTCATGAGTGACGTACTTCTGGTTCTGCTGGCATGGTGTGGGCTGGCCGCGGTTATAAGCTCAACTCCTGCCTTGTTTAACGCCATCAAATACGCAGGTGCTGCCTATCTTTTCTATCTCGGTGTCCAGACGATACGCGCTATCTTTAAGCCAGCTCTCGAAACGAGTCAGGAAAATAAATCTTCAGCTGATGCTAAGGAGATCATCGGGCGCGGAATGCTGGTTACTCTACTGAATCCAAAGACGCTGCTGTTCTATATCTCTTTCTTCGCCCAGTTCATCAATGTTCAGGCTGAACACTCCTGGATGGCGTTTATCATTCTTGCTGCAGTAATGTTCGCAATTACTCTCGTTTATTTCGGTTTCCTTGTTTTCTGCGGCTCTTATCTGCTCAGCCGTCTGAAAGGCAACCGTAGGTTATCAACCATTGGAAACGCGCTGGTAGGTATGTTCTTCATTGGATTTGCAGCGCGACTCGCAAGCGCAACTTCCTGACAAGACAGCTAAACCGCCTCACGGCGGTTTTTTTTTACGTTCTTACGCTGGATGGGACGGCCGCTCTTCGCTCACAGCGGACTTTATGCTCGGTGAGTTCGCCCGCTCTGTGCCAAAAGCAGGCATTTCTCCTTCGCAACCATTATGTATTAATCACTGGGGGTCAGGTCGTTTTCTATGAGGTCTATGCATTTTCTGAATGCCAGTTAAACGCAAACGTGATGACTGGTAAGAGAGTTACTGACGTAGCGGTGAATCATCAACGCTGGCGGGTCATTTGCAGGAGGAGCGTTTACTGTTCCAAACCAGACAGGATTAGCCGGGCAGACGGAGCCACAAATGTAGGCAGGTATGTCCGCAAATGTACCAGCTATTGGTCTATGGACATGGCCTGTAGAAATGGCGAGTAGTCTGGTCGGGGAGCGTCTTATCAAATCTTCCATCTCAGTTAGACCTCTGCACATAGTTTCGTCTAGCGTTGGTATGCCAGATGCAAATACATGATGGTGCAAAAACAGCAATGAAGGAGGGCTGTCTGCGTCGCTAAATTGATTATCCAACCATTCCAGATGGTCAGTCACACTGCCGTAATCCTTATAATTAACCGTCGAATCCAGACCAATCAGGCGAATGCCACCGGTATTATGAATTAAGTGCAGGGCTTCTCCTTGGGCATCGTGCGCCCATCTATTTTCATCCCAAACAGAACGCATCAGACTGCGGTCGTCTGAGTTACCCGGCAGGATATACGAAGGGTAATTTTGCTGATTCAGGCGGTCAGCTATCTGTACATAACCTTCCTGCCAATACCCATCCGTTAGATCACCTGTAAGTACCAGTACGTCCGGTTGCAGATGCGTAAGCCAATTTAATATCTGGTCGAACCGAAACAGATGATCATTCTCGGGTGAGGCGTGAATGTCTGAAACCTGCGCTATCAGCATAAAGGCCTCATACGATTATTGTGTGGGGAACAAGATCGTGATACATGGCCATAAATCCGGTTTCAAATTTCATTTTTTCACCACTATGGCAACAATGGACAGATTAATTAGGATCGGTAATTCAAAAGTTACGCTGAATCAAACTGGCTCCGAAGGCGGTCGGGAATTCACAGTAAATCGCTAAGTTTAATTTCTAATGCTCAGAGCCAATGTTAGCAGGGATGCGTAAGGTCCGCTTTTCGCTCAAAGCGGACTTTCCGTTCCCACCTGCCTTTTGCCTTGAACTCCTTCCTGCCGTATTTCCCTCAGCCTTCCATACGATTAGACAGCCCGGATCCGACATTGGTATTTTTCGGATCTTAGAAGCAGAAGAGAGGTTAAGGTCTTTTGCCTGACGATCGCTGATGTGAAAGCCAGGAGAACCATCTTCTGCATTTCAGCCAACGCAACCCGGCTGTGATCTTGAGATCTGACTTGGCCTTCCAGATCTCGGGAAAGGAGAAGAAAGATTGTTGCAATGGACGCTTAAAATAAGCGAATTGTTGCTCTCATCTGATAAGTCATCCTGACGGCGAATCTACCCACATCATTTTCACCCTGAACATCCGTGCGATCCATCTGCCCCTCGATCTGGATTTCAGTGGGTGGAGCGCGACGGAGATCGTCAGAGTCGGAAAGCATCATCCTGTGCCCCGTCCGGCTGACCCGGAGTTCGTTCGCGCAGCGTGAAAACGCTGATCCTGACTTTATGGAGTCGTGCAGCGAGGTGGCCAGCGACGAAAGACGATTTAACCTGTGAATACGATCCGGTGTTATTGTGGGAGATAAACGGTTGAACTCGGGAACGCAAAGTCAGCATTCCTGCTATGGACGATACTGATGATTTTCATAAACACTTTTTGCTGCACCGCCAGCCACTCGCTCCATACCGTTGTATACGTGAAGCAGTACACCATAATATTCAGCGAAGAATCGCCAAAATTATTAAAGTTGACCAGCAGTGTCTGACTTTGATCGATATCCGGGTCTTGAGCCAGAAACGTGTGAATATCATTCACGATATCGGCAATTTTCTCAGCATCCTCATAACGTAAACCAACCGTGGTCTCGATGCGCCGGTTCAGCATTCGCCCCGGATTCTCGACCGTGATATCAGCAAAAACGGAGTTGGGTATATACATTGGCCGGTTTTCAAACGTCATTACTTTGGTTAAGCGCCACCCAATTTCAGCCACGACACCCTCAATATTCCGGTCCGGTGAACGGATCCAGTCACCAATGTTAAATGGTCGGTCAAAATAGAGCATGATGCCGGCAAAAAAATTACTCAGTATGTCCTTACCTGCCATCCCGACGGCAATCCCACCGATACCACCAAAGGCGAGCAGGCCGGAGAAACTCATTCCGAAATGCTGACCAAAAATCAGCATGGCTATCAGAGTAACGGTTATCTTCAGCACCCGGGTGATAACCCGCGAGTCTGTCACATCATGTCCTTTATTAATCTGGCGGATTTCAAAATAATCAATAACCAGAAACAGTTTTCTCAGGAACAAAAGAGCGATCAGCGTGATACCGAATAAATTCACCGCCGTTCGTGAGAGGTATCTGATGTGCAAATCAGCAATTCCGTCATACAAATAACCTGTGCCAAGAAGTATAATTCCTGACCATAAAGCAAAACCCAGCAGGTGCTCAGTAAAACGGTACCGAATATTCCGGAAGTTCACTCCCCGGCAGGTGATAACCCCCAGGACAGGAATAGCGAAGATCATGAAAATTATCCCACTGAATTATGAATAAACAGTTCACCGGACATCGTCGACTCCTTTCGTATTCGCAACCGTTAAATTTTACGCTTTTCAGTTCAGGGAACACAACCGGATAAATTTTCTTTCTTGCGTTTTATATCTGTCTCCCTGAAAAAGGGATTTATAGCGCGTCCAGATCGGGGAACGCAGAAGAACGGTCCCGACAGACAGGCTCTGACTGATATTCTGCGGCCGTCCTGATGCCGCTGTTCCCTGAAACCAGGCGGCAGCGGACATCAGTACGGAGAATAAAGCGGAGCCATTCGGGACCGGGATGCTGTTCACCTCATCACGAAAGATACAGCGCGTGCCGGAAACAAGATTTCGTCAGGCATGATACTGGCGACCTGTAATTCGCGGCTTTTTTGGCGCGGAATACCGGGTACATACTGCGCTGGTCAGCGAGAGACATTAAGGATGCTGAAGATTGGCTTTCGCCGTAAACAACCGTTAATTTCGCATTCAGATATATATAACAATATTTACAGGCCACACCCGGAAATGAATTGAAAAACGCATGATCTTTAACGGTATTAGTTACCAGCATTAAAAAACGGTGACTTAATGTCCGGTTTTATTTACAGGAGTCTGTCTTATGTAACTTAAATGTTACTCCTGTTTTCTGGGAGGGGGCGTTACATATGAAGTAATAAAGGTTTAACTGTACCCGGTAGCTGTAAATAAGAAATTCACATTTTTTAATCCTTCAGGAGCTAATATGACTGACAAACATATATTTTCAGCGCAGGATTGTGATCATGGTATATATTTGCTTGAGAAAAGCATGAGTTTTATGTGGGCTGCTGCACTCCGGTCTGTCACGTTACTGGGCGTGGCCGAACATCTTACCAGTGGGCCTAAATCATGCGATGAACTGGCCGATATGCTGAAACTTGACGCCCAGGCACTTCTGCGGGTAATGCGGATCCTTGCCTCCGGCGCTGTGTTTAAGGAATTCCCGGAAGGTTATTTTTCCCTTACCCCTGCGGCCCACTTTCTCTGTAAGGACCACAGCCATTCATTGCGGTCAGCGATACTGATGCTCACGGATAAAACATTCTGGGAGCCCGCAGGTCATCTTGACAGGGCGCTTAAGGGGGAAGATGTCTTTAGCAGTCTTTTCGGGATGCCGTTCTATGACTACTGGACTAAGGAAAAGCACTCCCGTGGTGAGTATGATTTTCATGCTGGTATGTCATCGATGTCGACAGTGGAAAACGAAATTATTGCTGACGCCTATGATTTCCCGCACGGAGCAACGGTCGCGGACATTGCTGGAGGATATGGAAATCTGCTTTTACGGGTGTTACGTAAGGACAGCTCATTGCGTGGTATTTTGTTCGATCAGTCAGATATTCTGAGTAAAAACGTGCTTCATCAGCTCAAGGACGATACCCGTTGGGACACGGTCTCAGGTAGTTTTTTTGAAAAATGCCCTACTGCAGATATCTATATGCTGAAGTATATCCTCATGGACTGGTCAGATGAAAAGGCCTGCCAGATCCTGTCGAGTTGTCGTCGGGCCATGCGAGCTGATTCGAAATTATTAATTATAGAACCCGTTATAAAGGATAAAGATAATGAGGATGGCCGGTATGAAATTGACATGCTTCTTCTGGCAAGCTTTGACGGCGGGCAGGCCCGTACAGAACAGGCGCTGGGGAAAATGCTGGATGGCGCAGACCTGAAAATCAGTAACATTATTCATACACACAGTTATTTATCCATAGTGGAGGCAGTAATCAGGTAAACCTGTATCTTGATTCAGGTTTTCTCGTTTCTTAACGTCGACCTCTACGGAAGAAATTGTTTTTTTTAGCACAGCCCTATTTCATATGGTTTTTATCCAAAAATTCAGAAAGTTAACGAGAAATGGGGCAACTAAGGTTGATACAAGACATTAAATCTCCTTTTCGTCATCGGTCAGAAGATGACCGCCATTTTGACAATACAATCTCTTCATAGGTAGTGCGGTATCTTCATCGGACTGGAAACGGTTACGCCAACAAACGGCCAGAACAGCAGGGTGGAAATGCCAGATCTGCGGTGGAAAGGGACCACGATGGCCTGTGGAGTGCAATGAAATCTGGCATTACGACGATGACAGGCAGTGTCGACCCTCACCGGGCTCATCGCGTTATGCCTTTCATGCCATGAAGTCAAACACATGGGGTTCAGCGAGCTCTGGGGTAAAAAGAACGAAGTGGTGGCTCATCTGGCTCTCGTCAACGGGCGGTCCCTTCAGGGCGCATTTGACAATATGGATGAGGCCTTTGACGTGTGGCGGGAACGCTCTCGTCATGCCTGGCAACTGGATATCTCGTGGCTCGAAACGCAGGGGATTACACTCGAGGATGAGACAGCAGCAGAGGGCGACAACATCCCTGCTGAGAATCAGCTTTCGCTGGAGCTTGAGGTTCCGCCTGTCGCGACGGAGAGCACTGCAGTGCCCGCCGTCGGTGAACAAGAGAGCATCTCCGGCGATGAGAGGCCAATCCAGAAGGACAAACCTGTATCCCGCTCATCGTCCGTAGGGTCAACGTTCTGGTCAGTCTGCCAGCGGGTGTTCTACCAGGTGAAAAAGGTGATACGGGAGCAGTGGTGATTAAACCTGTGGCGACGCATTCCCGGTGAGAGAGCCGAATGAAAATGCATCACTTTTTTCAGGACGTAATTTCGATCTGACTGGCGATGAGCGCATCCACTTTACTCTGTACCGGCGTCAGCAGATCGACATCGGTCTTCCGGTACATGCAGGGAGACGATAACGCTATAGCGCGCTTCAGAGCGTGTCGAGTCTTCCACCAGCGCTGACTGTAGGGTTAGCGGTTTGGTTGTTGGCAAGGGAAGGGCAATGTTGTCGCATGAGATATGCCATTGATGTTCACGGGTGGGAATGTGCGTCCGCTCTGTGTCAGGAGCGGACCTCCGTTACTATTCTGAAGAGGAAGCACAGAAATATTTAGGTCTGTTGGGTAATAATTACGATATATAATAAAAACTCCTCCATTTCAGAATCCAAGAGTATGGGCATACGCAAGGATGCAATTATGAAATCCAAGAGTGCGTTAGTTTTAGAAGAACTCAGATCCAAATTACGTACTGCATCTGTGGCACAAGTCGGTGGTTTCCGCCCTACAGCAGACCCAATTACATCCTGGTTTTTAAAAGGAGTCGCTCTTCCAGGTGAAGGGTTGCCAGTTTGGAAGGGGCAGCCGATGTTTCCGCTTCTCCAGATTCGCGTAGATGAGCTTCCCGTGATTCCTGAACAACTGAAGGGGATCGCGCTCTTAGTGCTTTATCATAATATGGAAAGCCATCCATTTGATAAACCTCATGGCGAGGGGTGGCTAATACGAGAATACGCCACCCTTGATGGGCTTGAGTTATTACCTGCAATTAACACTCCATATCGAGCATTTCCGGTTCGGTGGGTGAGTGTCAATGATGATGCTCCGGGATGGGAGGATGCTTGGGATATTATTGACTTGTCTGACGTAAACGATGATGAGGATGCAAGTAATAGATTCTATGATGGTTTTAACCGGTACAGGGGAACCAAGGTTGGAGGATATCCAATGGAGATACAACATGGTGTGGGGATTCAAGATTTTGTCTTTCAAGTGGGGTCAGAAGAAAAAGTAAACTGGATGTGGGCGGACAATGGTATCGGCTACTTTCACAAATCCCCAGAGGGACTTTGGACGTTTTCATGTCAGTTTTACTAGAAACTCAACGTCCTCTTATCGCTCACAGCGGACCTTGCGGCTCTTATGCCGGTCCGCTTTGTGCAGAAAGGTAAATTCAGCTGTATTCAATAATATCAAACCCTTCATCAGCCGTTGGCTCTGCGAAAAAGCGCGTTATGGTTTCAAATTGTTGATCTGAGGCTGTAAATTCATGCATTCCTTCTTCATTACGGGCGCGCAAGCGGGATTTACATACTTCATCAGTAACTTTCAAATAATGCAGCCTGTTACTGGCACCTGACTCTTTAATGATGCTCATCATCCATTCACGATTGGTTTGTGTGTTTGCCGGAAAATCCAGAACTACGGATAAACCCGCATTGAGTAGCGACACCAGGTGAGGCTTCATAGCGTTTCTGAGTCTTGAGGAATACTGCACATAATCAGCTATGGATTGCATTTCATTGGCAAAGAGGGCAGCCAGCCAATAATCTTCACTGACAATTATGGTGCCGGGTAATGCACCTAACTTTGCTGATAATGTGGATTTGCCTGATGCAATTTTCCCACATAACAAGTGCAAAGTGGGTTTTTCTGACGTTGTTACTGAAGCGATATCCATTATTTACCTCACGGGATTGTTACCGGTAAGGCCCGCCTTACCGGCGGGAAAATGGCGAACGTTATCCCACCTGAGTCAGACAGGTGATAATAATCATTGAATGGAATAGGACAGAGTGTGTTTTCATTGTCATTCAAGTTAACAGGGCCTGAATGCAAAATCAGCAATTTTTTCCCTTATACATTCAATGCCCACTCCAGTGAGTTTGGCTGCTTCGTGCCAGAAGCGGACATTTAACAAGGCGCTGCATTGAATAACACCAGCTGGCTCATCTTCGCTGACGTAGCGCATTAAGTAGCGTCTGCGTTGCATCAGAAGACGCTCCAGATGCCGAACAAACCAGCCCAAATTCCCGGTGTATAGCAGGCGTCAAAGGCGCCACGCACAGGTTGCGCAGCGTCTCCGGCAGGGCTGATTCAGGTACAAGGGCGACGCCCATCTCTTCCCCGACTAGCTTACAGGCGCTAATCCAGTCGCGTACTGTTACGCGTATATCGGAAAGTTGCAAACCAGCCATTTCCATCAGGCTTTTTCCATTAACGACACATCCGCCTGTCGCCAGAATAAAGGGCTGGTCTGCCAGCACCTTTAGCGTTATGCCATAAGCCCTGGCATGATGTGCCAGCTGATGTTTAGCTGGTATTACCGCGACCCAGGCATCCTGTCCTAATATAACCTCTGCACGCCCGGGACCGGGATTCATGACCACCCCAAGTTCTACGGTATCGGCGGCAAGCCACTCCTCGACTTCCTCGTCCGATCCTTCCAGGACAACGATTTCAATACCCGGATGCAGGCGCTTAACGTCGCGAAGAAGCCCTGGCAACAATGTGGATGTCACTGAGGGAAAACTGGCCAGGCGAATGCGCCCCCGGTGTAAGTCTCGGCTTTTATCAGCCAGTATGCGGATGGCATTCAGCTGCGAAAGCATGTTTCGTGCATTTTCAATAACCTGCTCACCCAGCGCGGTAATACCGATATACCGTCGCTCACGCGTAAATACCGGGAATCCAAGCGAAGCTTCGAGCTGGGCGATGGCCTGGCTGGCTCCTGACTGAGTCATTCCTATCTCTTCTGCGGCGCGCGAGATGTTGCCGGCATCGGCGACGGCCACCAGCAGGCGCCAGTGTAAAAGATTCATCATGATTATCAGTAGCTCAGCTAATAGTTAGATTCTATATCATTAATTTTACAGCGAAATACGCGTCAAATACAGTGAGTTCAGAATTGCTTCGAATTTCTCGATGGCTTTACACATTTAACGGAGACAACATGAAACTCTATTACGCCCCGGATACCTGTTCGTTATCACCGCACATTGTGCTGCGCGAACTGGAAATTGAATTTGAACTGGTGAAGGTTAACAACAAAAGCAAGCTCACTGCTGATGGTCGCGACTTCCGCGCCATTAACCCTAAAGGTTATGTCGCTGCACTTGAATTGGATAATGGGCAGATACTCACTGAGGGGCCAGCCATTGTGCAGTACCTCGCCGATCTTAAACCAGAATATGGCCTGGCACCGCGCGCGAACAGTTGGGATCGGGTACGTCTGCAGGAATGGCTTAACTTTATCACTAGTGAAATACACGCTGGCTCGGCACCGCTGTTCAACCCCGCACTGCCCGAGGACATCAAAGCGATTTTTCAAGATAAGCTCTTCCGACAGTTCGATTTACTCCAGGCGAGGCTCAACGAAAACACTTATCTGACTGGCTCATCCTTCAGCGTAGCGGATGCCTACCTTTTTACTGTGCTGGGTTGGTGTAAATTCTTCTCAATCCGACTGGAACGCTGGCCAGCGCTACCGGCGTACATGGAAAAAATAAATGCCCGACCTGCTGTACAGGCTGCATTACTGGCTGAAGCGTCTCAGTAGGGTAGGTAATCGCTTATTGCTGGACACAACATGTTGAGTGTCTGCAAAGAGGTCGTCTGCCCTTTGTTCTACGCGGGCCTGAAGTTGCGCGTAGCGTTCTGCTCCGTAGCATGAGCTGACGCTGAAACCCATTCCCGGCGGCATTCACTGCTGCTTTCGTTTCATTATGGACTCAACGCCACGCGACTTTTTGCCTTCATCTATGCCTCAAGTCAGACCTTGCGGCTCTTATATCAGGCCGCTTTATGCCCTAAGCGGCCGTTACGCCTGGCCACTCGTTTGTCGTGAGGAAACGTTAAGGCTCAAAATAATGCACTGTTTCAGATATAAAATTATACCGTCGGGACAGTACCGCCATCGATCACATATTCCGTACCGGTAATAGTGGCAGCACAGGATGACGCGAGGAAGACGATGAGGTTCGCCACTTCGATGGGCTTTGAGGGACGGCCCAGCGGAATTCCACCGAGTGCATTCATGATGATCTGCTTACCGCCCTCGTAGTCCGTTCCTGCCTGCTGAGCAAGTCGTTCCGCCATCGCGACCGATGCTTCGGTTTCTACCCAGCCAGGCGCCACACGCACCACCCGAATCCCCTTAGGGGACACTTCTTTCGACAGGCTTTTGCTGTACGCCGACAGTGCCGCTTTGGCCGCCGCATATCCGGTGGTCGATTCCGGTAACGGCAGTTCACGCTGAATAGAGGTGACGTGGATGATCACCCCATCCTGTTGCGCCAGCATCCCAGGCAACAACGCGCGATCTAAGCGTACCGCAGGCAACAGATTAAGATTGAGCTCCTGTTGCCATTCCTCTTCCCCAAGGGCTGCAAACCCACCGCCGGGAGCGGTAGAACCGCCTGCTACGTGGATGATGATATCGACGCCGCCCAGGTATTTCTGAACGGCGTCCACGACTAAATTACATCCCTGGATGGTGGTCAGATCCGCCGCCACGAAAGCGTCTGCGGTAGATTCTGCGGGCTCGTGACGCGCGGTGGTTAGCACCGTTGCCCCTTGCTGTTTTAAAAGGCGGACAACTGCTTTGCCGATCCCTTTGGTCCCTGCGGTAACCAGAACACGTCTGCCCTGTAAATCAAGATCCATCAGCATCAGATTATCTCCAGAGTCGCAATCTTGTCGCCAGCGAGGCCGAAAGTATGTGTAAGCATCACGGGGCTACCGGGAAAATTACCGACAACGTTCGTGGTGACTATTACCCGATCGCCTTGCGTGAGAACTTCAATGGGGTGAACGCTATAGTCGAAGGCCGCCCGCGCCGCGCGTTGCCACGCTTCGATTGCCGCGTGCCCCCGATGGGTTTTACCTTCGTCGAACACGACGGCATTGAGGGTAAAACAGCGCTTAACGCTGGCAATATCGGCACCATTGCCGATCGCAAAATAGGTTGAAATAGCTTGCGGTAGAGATAATGACATGGCCCTTACTCCCGTTATTTACAGTACGGGAATTTTTAACATAGACTGTAAAATTGACAAGTACGCACAAAAAAGTGAGCAACTGAATTATGAGTAAGTTATATAGCCCTGAAACCGCCGCAAGCGGCGTGGAACAAGTTCTGCGAATGCTGGAAGGCCGCTGGAAACTCATTATTCTGTTTCATCTTTTCGACGGAAAGGTGCAACGCTATTCTGATTTTGAAAAACTGATCCCCGAAATTTCGCAGAAGATGCTGGCACAACAGCTGCGACAGCTGGAGGCCGACGGCATTGTGTCACGTAGGGTATATCCCCAGGTTCCACCGAAAGTCGAATATCGGCTCACTGAGTGGGGGCAGGCGCTGTGTCCGGCTCTCGATGCAATGCTGAAATGGGCAGAAAAACGCGAGGTTTAGGGGCTCGGGTACATTTTTGTTTATGGTCGAAAATTGTTGATGTTCATTCCTTGCTGATAGCAGACCTTGCGGCTCTTATTTCGGTCCGCTTTGTGCCGGGAGTGGACATTATTTTTCTCGACTTATTCTAAATTCAATGCAAGGTACAATTATGAAATATATTGTCTGGTTTAAATTATGAACACAACCAAACCCATAAAGGGCAATATTGTGAAACGGAGGAATATTTGCATATGGCCTCATGGCCGCATCCCTGCTCATAGGCTGTTATGCGGACGTACAACGCATTGAGTGGAGTAGGGAGCATGATAAAGAGCGAAGTATGAAAATCGAAATCTACTAATCCTCGTAGTACCGAAGATTGCCGGCATACTATAGACTCTGGCACCCGCAGCGTTTCATATTCTAAAAGTCCTCAAGAAAGCTAAACAAGGCGTCCTGATTCTGTGAACGCTTTGAGCTTATGGAGCATATTTGCATTAATTAATCAAGCTCAGCTGATTATATAATAAACAAGAATCACACTATTTTCTATATTTAAATGAAACGGATAAAAACCGAGCCGGTTTAGGTGCTATGAAATGTTATTAACTCTTAAAAAAACTTGTTATGATAATTTTAGATTTGTTTTAAGTGTGGCGTTTTTTATAATTTCAGTATCCATTGTTGTTATTGTTAATTTTATTGGTGCGCGTTATAATTTGGTCATTAATCGCACCTTAGTTTTTGCCTTTCTGTTATTAACACTTCTTTGCATTAATGGCAAAATATTAAAAAACCTTATTGGCTTTATAGCCTTAACATTAATCGCTGCTGATTTATCTCTTCAAATGTATGCCTGGAGTCACTTCAATGCTAAATTTGACTATGGTTTTGCATTAAGTGTAATAAATACTACAGGTAGCGAAGCATTTTCAATGTTAGGCGTTTATTGGAGAAGTTGTGCAATTTTTATGGGATTGCTGTGTTTATTTATTTTAACTATTAACTGTAGCACAAGTACCCTGCCGTTAAAGTATAGGCGATACCCTGCAATATTATTCGTGCTTTTGCTGACTGGCTATACTGTACAGGGTATACTGCATCAATTACGAAAAAGCAATGTTGATAGCCTTGCTCAACGTGTTGTCAATTCAACTCCGCTGAGCACGGCTACAGTCTTTATGCAAGCCATCTCTGATATGAGTATTGCCTCCAGTATTAATAATAATACACCTGACTATTCAGTATCACTATCAGATACCGGAATTGATAATTATGTAATTATTATTGGGGAGTCTGAGCGCAGTGCAAATATGAGCATATATGGATATGAGCGAAGCACGACTCCTGAACTGGAAGCAGAAAGGAAAAATCTTCTGTTGTTCCAGCATGCCATTAGCCCAGCGCCAGTGACCATTATGGCTGTGCCACTTGCGCTCACTGCTGATTCAGTACAGGAAGCAGATCCCGCTAAGTACAGTGACAATATTATTAGTATAGCGAACAAAGCCGGGTACGATACGTACTGGTATAGCCACCAGGGAAAAGGGGGCGCATATAATAATGTGATTACAGGTATCGCTATGAAAACCAAACACCATCAGTGGATTGAGCAGGGGTTCGATGACTCTTTGCTCCCAGAACTTGAATCAACGCTGAAAACATCTGGTAAGAAATTAATTGTGCTACATCTATATGGTAGCCACGAACCAGCCTGCGCGCGCTTCCCAAAAGATGCTTCCGTCTTTAAAGATGGAAATAAAGATGATGATTGCTATGATAACTCTGTGCGCTTCACGGATTATGTTATGGGGAAAGTTTTTAGCCAACTTTCAAATACACGCTCTTCTGTATTTTACTTTTCTGACCATGCCTTAATACGCGATCCTTCACGTTCAGTGGTATATTACCATGCGGGGGCTAATCCACCCCGGGAAGCGTTATCTGTCCCAACTTTCATTTGGTATAGCCCTAAAGTTGAAAGAAAGAATAAGTTGATCGGAAACTACGATACGCCATGGTCTACCGATGATGCGAATACCCTTTCCGAATTATGGCTCGGAATACATCGGGTTGAAAATGATATCGTTAGCTTGCAAAAGTGGCTACAGGACTATCAAAAACCGATTGTAATTAAGGATACAACGGGTAAGAAATTTAATTGGACGGATATAAAGTAGTTGAAGCTATGATTTTTAGTTAAAAATTATTCTGCCGATTGACTGAAAATACATGACTATGGGAGCCAGGCCTGAAGAGGTACTGGCTCGTACTCTCAATATTCATGACCAGCTCTCCATTGATTGATTTATACACTATGCTCTGAGTCAATCTTCACCGGGTGTGATAAAAATTGCGACGTCCGCACCTCATTCCCCGCGGCTGTCAGGGCAATGTAAATGAGCCTTCCATGACAATAACGCTTTTTCCTCCTACCCGAACTGACGGGCTTTCTGCAGTGCCGTCATAGCCTGAAAATAATATGCTGGCGCGCCCCATATCAACGCCCTGGCTTACGCGAAGAGAGAGCTCTTTTTTATTGCGAAGCTGGGCCAGCAGGGCTGTTACTGCGCCAGTCGCGCTGCCTGTTGCCGGATCTTCGGTCATGCGTGGCGTAAACATCCGGGCCTGCAAATCACACGGGTCTTCAGGATCCGTTTCCAGCGTATAGGCGTAAATGGACACCGCACCGTCGAGGGGCAAAATAGCCCGGAAACCCTGCAAATTGGGTACGCAACAGCGAAGCGCATTTCGGGTCGCGAGTTCGGCAATCAAAAAAGGCAGGCCAACAGAGGCGACGACAGGCATATGCATTTCAGTGCGTATATCACTGGCTTCAAGAGAGAGGCAGGCCGCCACGTTTTCCGGACTGACTTCTGAATGGCAGGATAAAGCTTGCGGAACAAGAAGCTCTGCACCCGTGACCTTTGCATTTTCTCTGATAATCCTGACAGGTACCCGCCCGGCGGCTTCTTCGAATATCAGCGTTTCAGGTAGCGATTCGCCATTCAGTTCAGCCTGATACGCCAGGACAAAAGCAGTCCCAATATTGGGATGACCAGCGAAAGGTATTTCACGCGTCGGGGTAAAAATCCGTACCCAAGCCGTATGTGATGGTTCTTCAGGAGGTAAAACAAACGTCGTTTCACTGTAGCCAAATTCTAACGCGAGCAGCTGCATTTGCTCAGTGGTCAATCCCTCGGCATCCAGAACGACAGCTACCGGATTACCGCAAAACGGTTTATCAGTAAACACATCTGCAATCACATAACGTCTTCTCACCAGGACCTCAACTTCCATGCCTTAAAATGAATTTATACTCAACGAGTTTGTCGTTTTAATATACGCTCACGTGAAAACATAACCCACTGGCATTTGCCTGTATGCGTATTTTTCACCTTAACGACAGAAGGTGATGTTTACCTGGTTTTGTTCATCCACTCCGTTAAGGTGAGTGAATACAAAAGGCTCGGCGGTGCGTCTTTAATATCATGTATATCTCTGACATATCTCAGTCCCGTTTTCTCAAGAACGTTCTGTGACGCCAGATGGTTAGCTCTGACAACGGCTGAGATCTCGGTGAGTTTCCTATCATCAAAACCATACCTTACCGCGCGTGTAGCAAATTCTGTCGCCAGGCCTTTTCCCCAGGCATCTGTCGATAACCGATATCCAAGATTGTTAATCACACTATCGCCATAGCTACGGATGCTCAGACCACCAAATCCGATAATTTTTTCAGGGGATTCGAGAAGCGATATGGCGAAGCTACCAAAGCTGTGAGTTTGCCAGTGGGCGAGCCAGCGATTGAGAACCGTTTTTGCATGATCAATATCCGGGTAGGGGCCTGCGGGGTTAAACGTGTTCGTCGCCGGATCACCATAAATTCTGAAAAGATCGGCTACGTCTGATGCCATTACCGGGCGAAGGCACAATCGAGTTGTTTCAATTCGCAAACAGACCTCCTGATATGTGTTGACGGGAAATATGTCTTTCATTAATTGATGTTCTCTGATTTAAGCATATATGTGTTTTGACGTAATTCGACAGATCCGATTGTGTGCTGTCGTGGCGAAACGCACACGACGAATACCCTGGTGTGTTAACCAATGGGCACAGGTCAGCCTCACCAGATATCAGTTTGCGATGGACAGAATACGGACAAAAAAAGACCCGCAGTACGCGGGTCTGTATAAATGCTGAAAAGGGTAATCAGAACGACCAGCGCAGGTTAGCGTTGACCGAATTGATGCGGGTGTCTTGACCGAGTTGCCCCTGATAACCGACATCCAGCGTCGCAGCGCGCGACAGCTGTACGCTGACGCCGATATCGCCCACCATCACGTCCTCATCAACGGCCTGGCCCTGGGTGATGAACGCGTCACTGCCGGCAAATGCCATCCGCGATGAGGTGTTTTTATCCCCGTAGGCGTGCTGCCAGCCCAACGAACCATACAGGTTAACGTTTTTCGGCAGCTCGGTGACACCGCGCATCCCGAGCGTGGAGTAGAAGGTGTTCATCGTTTCATTACGCACGCTCAGCGCGGCGGCACCGCCATCTTCCCTGAAACTGTCGGTATGCAGTCGAATCCAGGACAGGTTGATAAACGGTTCAACATTCATCGCCGGCTGGCCAAAACGGTAGCCCGCCTCGGTAAACGCCAGCAGCGAGTTGGCGTCGTAATCTGACTTCAGGCGGTCCGAGAAACCACTGAAATCAACGTTGCGCTCGCCTTCAATCTTGTGCCAGGTGTAACCCAGCGCGCCGCGCAGTGAGAACGCATTCTGTTGCCCTGCGGCATACAGGCCAAGGTGATAGTTATCGGTATCCGTGGATGAATGGCGGCTATCAACGTCGTAATCACCACGGCTATAACCAAAGTACCCCCCGACACGTACGTTATGGTCAGCCAACTTGCGATCCGCGCCCAGCAGGAAGCCGGTGGTGTTGCCGTCCAGCTTGCCTGCGTTACCGTTGTCGCGCGTTCTGCTCCAGGAACTGAAGGTCTGGCCCCATACGCCGTTATTTTGTTGCTCCGGCTGTTGTACCAGCGACATCGCTAACGGCGGTATCGGCAGACTGTCATTATCGAACGCGCGCTGCATGCGCTGGTTCAGTACGTTGAACAGCTGAGTGCTGCCGGCGATCAGGTTAGACTGTACCGACGGGTAAACTTCACCTGACAGCTGGTTGAACGCCTCGCGCGCTTGCGGTGCGCTGAGTACCAGCAGAGAGTTATAGAGCGCCAGGGAAGGGCCGTTTTGTGTCAGCGTGGAAAGCGCGCCGGCGGTATTCCACTGGTTGCTGGTGTTGGCTACCGTCTGGAAAATACCCGGTTTACCGCTTCCTGGATTCTCGCCGCCTGGATTCTCACCGCCAGGGTTTTCACCACCCGGATTTTCACCCCCAGGGTTCTCACCGCCCGGATTCTCACCACCCGGGTTTTCACCCCCAGGATTCTCTCCGCCGGTCTCTTTCTGCGCGATGGTGAGATCGACAGCGTCGGTGCTCTGTTTCAGTGCCACGTCCAGGAAGGCGGATTGGGAGATGGCCCCGGCGAACTGGCCGTCAATTCCCCCCTCGGAGGTTAGAATGCGATAGCTTTGGCCCGTTTTGTAGCTGGTCTGCGGATCCAGCGCGGTAACCTGTACTTTAGCCTGATCGCTGATGGTCGTTTTGCCAGACACCAGTAACTGATCGCTGCGGCCGTCACCGGCGATATCAACGTCATAGAACGATTCACCCACAAAGTTCAGGTAGCGTTTCAGCGTCAGCGTGCCGATAGTACCATCACCGGGCGAGATATGGCCGCCGGAGAGGATCTCTGTCTGGCCCAGCGTGCCGTCACCGCCCAGCGTGCCGCCGGCTTTGATCGACGCGGCGCTGCTGTAACCTTGTCCGTTACTGACCTCCGATCCCGCCGTCGCGTTGAGGATCAGCGTGCCGCCGTTCTCGGCGCTAAGCGTCTGCACATCAAAAATATCGTCTTCGGGTTGGGTGTTGATATTGCTGGCAATAATGACTTTTCCACCGCGCGCGGTCACGTTCGCCTTGAGTCCTGAAAGATCGCCGTTCAGCGTGGTCTGGCCGGAGGTATTGATCACTTCACCTTCGCCGCTCATCTTGTTGCTGAAAACGTAATTTCCGTCGGTATGGTTGAAGTAGACATAGCTGCCGAATAACCCACCCCGAAGGCTGATTGCCGTCTTCGCATCAAGAGTGCCCGCGCCGCCCGCCGCGCCGAGCGTCGGCTCCGTTAAACCGGTGCCGGAGTCCATATTGCCGCGGCTGCCGATTATCAGCGCGCCCCGGTTCGAGCCAGAACCCGTCATCCCCACTACCAGCTCGTTACTGCCTGCGGAAAATGCACCGCCGTCCATGACCGACAGTACGCCATTGCCGTAATCGCCAACGCTAACGCTGCTGGCACTGGTAAAACGCGAGCCCTCGCCCGCGATAACCAGCTCGGCGGTTTTACGTGCGCCTGAGACGCCCGCCACCTGAATGTTGCCCACGTTAACCGCTCCGCCGTTGAGCACGTCCAGATCGCCATAAAGCGTGAGCGTACGGCCAACATTCCATTGCGAACCGGATCCCGTGACGGTGGCTTTCGGGCTCAGCTTGTCGGTTTCATCTGGGCCGGAACCATTGCCGATACGGGCATCGTAGGTGGTGTTGAGCGTCGCACCGTTTTCAATCGCCAGCGTGGAGCGGGCACCCAGGTCAGTGCCAACGCTGAGAAAATTACTGACGACGCGTGAACCGGCGCCCGTAGCGATAAGGTGGCTGTCGTAGCCACGGGTGGTACCGACCACGATCTCCTTCGCGCTGGCCAGCGCACCGTCTTCGACTCGCAGGGTGCCCAGGCCAAGATTCAGGCCACCACGCAGAATGTACTGATCGTTAACCGCGTTCAGCTCAGCGTTTGGTCCGCGGACCGTGACCACGCTTTCATAAATTTGGCCGTTGAACAGTCGACCGATATTGATGTTATAGGCAGTGATTTTGCCATTATCGATCAGCAGGTTCCCGCGTTGGTTACGGCCGACGTAAACATCGCCGGTGTAACCTAAAGATTCGGTAACACGCGCATCGCCGTCAAAAATGGCATCCGCTGCGCGAGCGAAATCGGCAGGGGAGAGCATCAACAGCGGTGCGGAAAATAGAGCGAGGTAAAGTCTGGAAAGCGGTGTCTTAACCGCTAAAAAATGCGATGTAGAGTTATTCACGGGCTATCTCCGTACTCATTAGCATGATGTCTGGAAAATCGTTTTTATATGAAACTCAAATGTGTCGGGAAATTTAAAAGGCGTTATTATTTGTACGCCTTTTGGTATTGAGGAAATTATTTATGCGTGACAACCGGCGTACAGGTCGGCGCGCTTAGCGTCGGCGCAGATCCTAAAATTCCAGGCATCATCATTGATGAGCAATCGAAAATTCGCCCTTTTTCTGTCGTGGCGCGATAAGAAAGTTTTTGGCCGCCCAACGCATCCGGCTGGGCACCATTCACGTTGGTCACCGTTATTTCGTCCGACGAGCCCAGCCCCAGCATTTTAGCGGTTTCCGCCTGCAGCAGTGGAATAGCCTGATCGGTTTTCAGGGTGGAACAACCGGCTAGCATCAACGTAACGGTTAAAGCGATTAGTGGTCTTTTCATAAATTATCCTTTATATCCAACCAGTTAAAATCACTGATTGTATTTATGTTTTCTATTACCCAAATCAGCGGGTAATATATTTCTCTTTCCTAATTGAAAAAACCCTCCTAAAGTAGGGTGGGTCGATAATAATTCATCTGTACTCTCAGATACGCGAAGGTGAAAGGAGATTCCTTTGGGGCAGAATTATGCGTTGGTTGTTGATGACCATCCATTGGTAGCAAGCGGCATCGCCAATTTTCTGATTACACATTGCCGGTTCAAACAGGCGTATGTCGTGACGAATGAAGAAGATTGCTACCGTCATATTAGGGAAAATGGCCCGCCACGTTTACTGGTAATCGATTTTTGGCTATCTTCCGGTACGGCGTTGAAATTACTCAAAGAAGTGAAACAGCTTTACCCTCAGGTGCGCCTCCTGGTCGTCAGTGGGGATGAAAATAACGATATCTGGCAGAAAGTGCATACGGCCGGAGGACACGGTTTCGTATTGAAAAGCGAACCTCCTGAATTATTCTCACGGGCCGTTTTTGCCCTGGCGGATAATCTGACATGGTTTCCTTGTGCAAACGAATGTGCCGTTAAGACGAATAATGAGCAGTTAAGTAAATTTAACTTAACGCCGCGGCAAATTGATGTTGTGAATATGATTATGCGCGGCCTGCCAAATAAAAGAATTGCCGCCCAGCTTTCTATTTCTGAGCCCACGGTAAAAGAACACATCAGCAATATTCTGAAAAAGATAGGCGTTAACAGTCGGGTGGAAGCCATCACGCTACTGCATGGCAAACGGGAGCCGTCGGAATGAGGTTTTTCCAGGGTTCACAGAACGATGGCATCTCTCCCCCCGCGCAAATTCGCCTGCTGAATAATACATTTCTGCGGCTGGTATTCAGCTTTAGCGCTGTGCCTTTTGTCGGCATTCCTTTCGCTATCTGGATCCATTTGCTGGGGGACGATCTGGGTCCAACCATCACCTGGATAATAATTTACTTGCTCTGTGCTGTGGCGATCCGAATAGTGCATCGGCGCTATCAGCAAGAGGTTAAAGAAAATGATGATGAGGCCGTCCTGCGCCGCTGGCTTCCGCGCATTAATAAGGTGGCCTTTTTTCACGGGCTGGGGATTTCATCACTCTATTTAATTACCCCGCAGACGCAGAATTTTGACTTTTTCCTGCTCCTTAATATCAGCATTGCCGCTATTGTCGCTGCCAATGCGACGCATCTGACGCCGGTCATCAGCACCTTCACACGGTTTTTCTTTGCCTCCTGGGGGGTTCTGACTCTCGGTATCATCCTGCGACTGGATGACCTGATGTTCATCGTGCTGATGCTGAATCTGCTGTACGGCTTCGCAATCTACCGCCATGCGTTAACGTCCCACGCGTTCTTTATCCAGCAAGCACTGCTGGAAGAGCAAAGCTCACGCCTGGCGGAGCAGTTCCGGCAGGCCAAAGAAGAAGCGGAACAGGCGTTGCTCGATAAAAATCAGTTCCTGACGACCGCCAGCCACGATCTGCGCCAGCCAGTGCATGCCATGGGCTTTTTGATCGAAGCCATTATCCACAGAAACCAGGACGACAGCCTGACGCCACAGCTGCTTGACCTGCAACAGAGCGTTCGTTCGGTGCACCTGATGTTCAATTCCCTGCTCGATCTCAGCAAAATTGAATCTGGCAATGTAATGACCGCCCCTACACGCGTGGACATCGGCACGCTTCTCGACTCGGTGATCACCCTGTTTCGCGAAGAGGCCAACAGTCGCGCACTGCGGCTGCGAACCTGGCGGCCCAAACGTCGCCTCTTCGTGATGGGGGACCCGCTGCTGGTGCGTCAGTCCTTGATTAACCTGATACAAAATGCCCTTCGCTACACGCAGCAGGGCGGTGTGCTGGTTGCGATCCGTCCGCGCGGTGCCGAGTGTCTGGTGGAAGTATGGGACACTGGGGTCGGGATCGCCGACGACGAAAAAAGCAAAATCTTCTCGCCTTACTACCGCCCCGAGCTGGCATGGAAGATCGACAGCGCAGGGCACGGGCTGGGCCTGGCGGTGGTTGCCCGCTGTGCCAAGCTGATGAACGTGAAGTATGGAATGCACTCCATTGAAGGCAAAGGTTCACGCTTCTGGATGCGCTTTACGCAATACACGGGTGACGTGAAAGCGGTGGATCCACTGCCCGCCGGTGACAACATCGCTTCCCCAGTACGCTATGCGCCACTGCATGGCTCCTGCCTGGTCGTTGACGACGATCCGCTGGTGACGTCCGCCTGGGAGAGCCTGATGAGCCTCTGGGGGATTAACGTGCGCTGCGCGGCCTCGGCCGAAGACGCTTTTGCCATCATTGACGACGGTTTCACGCCATTTGCTGTACTGTGCGACCAGCGCCTGCGATCCGGCGAAAGCGGGTTCGACATCCTGAAAGCACTTTTCGAACGTCTGCCCGACATGAGCGGCGCGATGGTCAGCGGGGAGTTTAACTCGCCGGTTCTGCTGGAAGCGGAGCAGGAAGGCTACCTGGTGTTGCGTAAGCCGCTGGAGCCAGCCAAACTGCATGCGCTACTGACACAGTGGTCTGCAGGCTCGGGCTAAAACGAAAGTGCAATTTGACTGCAACACAATTCTGGACATGCTATACTGTATATAAATACAGTATGAGAGGTGCATAATGGCTGTTGAAACAAAATATGTTGTCGTACGAAAAGGTGAAGAGAAAATGACATTTGCCAGTAAAAAAGAGGCTGACGCTCACGACAAACTGCTCGACATGGCAGAAGCGTTCACCGACTGGCTGTTGCAAAGCGGCATGCAGATGGATGAAACGCAGGCTGAAAATCTTGGGCTGTATCTCGCCGAGCAGAAAGAGGCCGTGCAGCATATTCTGCGTACCAGCAAGCTTCCCGATCTCAATGCCGCCACTGCCACAGATAACCCCGAGCCAGATGCGGCTGGCAGTAAAAAAATCAGAGCCGTTAAAGCTGCCTGATCGCCAGAGTGCATCATCGATTCTGATGCCCCGAGTCAGGGGGGCATCAGGGCGTGTTGAGTGCCGCCCCGTTATCTGACAGGGGCGGGACGAATACATATTTATAGAGAGTTCAGCGCGAGAAGTCGTCGGGAAGCACTCATCCCATCACGATCAGAAGCTGTACGTCACTTTCAAACTTCCCGTGGGCGACGTTTTTCGTTGAACAATGGGGCTATTGCCTGCATCTCCCGTCAACTGCGTAACACCTGTTGCGACAGCTACGCTCCAGTCCGGGGTGAGCTTGTGGGTCCAGTCCACATTCAGCGAATAAGCATAAATACCGGATCCAGCATCATGTCGGGAAAACCCCGATGCTGCTGACTGTGCGGCATTCACCCCGTAGTAAGTCTGCATGTATTTGCTGGATCCCCAACTGGTGGTCAGGGCCAGTGTCAGCGAATTTTTCGGTGATGTATAAAGCGGGCTGATAATACCGAAGTGCAGGGCCTCACCGTTGTTTCTTTCAGAAACCGGCACTTCAGCCTGCAATTGCACACTCAGCCAGTCGGTCACCTTATACCCCAGTCCGGGCACAATGATGGCCGATCCTTTGACGTCACCCATACCCCGCAAGTCGTCACTGCCGGAGCTTATTGAATCGCTGCTCACGTCACGATCCTTGCGACCAGCGCGATAGCTCAGCGCAGCGTTGTACTCCAGCTTACCGACACTGTTACCGTAACCGATACCCCGCGTGGTGCTGATAAAGACGCCATTTGCCATGGAGTAATCAAGCACTAATGCTGTAGTGGCGCGGCTTTTATCCGAACCAGAATAGCGTGGCGCAATATCCACACCTCCCCCCAGGGTCAACACGTTACCCTGGTTCTGTTCTGCCGCCAGTGTCGGGGTGGTCAGAAACGCCAGAACGACTCCCGGCACTATTTTTTTCAGGCTTCGAGGCAGGAGCAAAGGAGGAAACTGATGACGCAGTGCGATGTTTCTCATTAAAGAAGTCCTTGTGGATTCAAATGATGACGATACAAGCGGTTATTCACGCCAGTTTTCTCAGTTTGAATACGCACCCTAAGGTTCTTATGAGCCGAAAATGAAGAAACGCTGAAGCAAGTACCGCTGCAGTAAACCTGATAGATTTATCGAAACCGTTTTTTTCTTAAGACGTTCTTCATTCACTGTTGATACCGTTACCAATGTGAAAATTCTACTAATCGAAGACGACCTGGATCTGGGCAATGGCGTGCGGATCGCCCTTGCAGATCAAGGATTTGATGTCATATGGGTTCGCCGCAAAGAGGATGCGCTGCATCAGCTTGATGCCTGCGTGCCAGAACTGATATTGCTCGACCTGGGACTGCCCGATGGCGATGGCATGGGCCTGATGACAAGCTTGCGGCAACAGTTCAAAGGGATCCCTGTCATCATCCTGACAGCGCGAGGCACGCTACAGGATCGCCTGTGCGGGCTGGATGCCGGTGCAGACGATTACCTTGTTAAACCTTTTATTCTCGCCGAGTTGTTGGCCAGGGTAAGAGCGCTTGCGCGCCGCAGTTACGGTTTTCAGAATGAGGCAATAGAAATCAGAGGGTTATCTCTGCATGTGCCAACGCGTCGCGTGACGGTGAGTGCCCGTCACGTGGAGTTGACGGCCAGTGAATACGCGCTGCTTGAAACGTTAATGTTGCGCGCTGACCGCGTGCTTACACGACGATTTCTGGAAGAAAGAATCTTCGGCACCAAAGAAAATCTGAGTAATGCTCTCGACGTGCATATGGGGAATTTACGTCGAAAAATCGGGGACGGTTATGTGCGAACGGTGAGAGGGGTAGGGTATGTCATTGATACTGTCCCGATCTACAAAGGCGGTGATTGATGCGAAATATCTGGCGCACCCTGAGACTCCCCACGCTCGTACGGCGAATCATCATCGCCCAGATGCTGCTGCTGACCTTGCTGTGGTGTCTTTTTTTGACTTTTGTTTTGTGGGAGGACTTGCGTAGCCCCCCGATATTAACGGGCAGTAAGACCTACGAAACCCTTTTTACGCTGGTGGACAGTATGGACGATCGCCCCCAGGAACGCACCGATGTGCTGAACACGTTCAGTAAGGCGTTGCGGGAGGGATATGGCGGAGGTGAAGATCCTGAACTGTCAATCAGCCTCATTATTCGCAAACATAACGAGATAATTTATTCATCTGATGGCGCACCAACAGGGGTCGTAAACACCCAACTGGGGGAATTACAGCGCATTGAGAGTGAGGGGCGCACCTGGACCAGCCGTACGCTAAAATCCGGGAACTCCGATGTGGAGGTGACACTTGTGACGCCTGCCGGAGGCTGGAACTTCTTTATCTACCTGAACTCGCGTGGCTATTACATATTGCCGCTACTGGTATGCATTCCTTTTCTTTTATTTCCCGCGTGGCTGTCAATTCGTATTGCAATGCGACCCTGGAGCAAGGTCGTAAATGAAATATCCTTGCGAACGCCAGACGATCTCTCTCCATTAAAAGCCATGCCAAAACACAGGGAGCTTCGTCAAATGGTGGACGCGATAAACGTATTTCTTGCCAGGGTGCGCGAAAGCGCGGAAAGGGAACGGATTTTCATTGCTGATGCCGCTCACGAGTTGCGTACTCCTCTGGCTGCAATGCGAATCAACGTGGAGGCGCTGCAGTCGTATGTAAGCAATGAAACTCAACAGGAATTACTGGCGGGGATTGTTCGCAGCAATAGCCGGGCTGCCCGACTCGTCAATCAATTGTTGCTGATGATGCACAGTGAAGCTCGTATTGATGCCGTTATGCAGCCAGTGCCGCTGACGACGCTCATTCAGGAGCGAATGGCTGCACTGGAACCGCTGGCTACGGAGCGCAGGATAGAGCTTGAATTCGTCTCTGATGATGAAGTCTGGATCACAGGCATCAGGGAGCGCCTGATGTCGCTGATTGACAATTTGATTGAGAACGCAGTCAAGTACAGCCCTGAGGGCGGACGGGTTGAAGTAGAGATACGATCGCGGGATAAAGCCACGCAGCTTCGTGTCTCAGATGCCGGGCCCGGTATTCGGCCTGAATTGAGGGAGCGTGTGTTCGACCGATTTTTTCGCGACCCCAACCAGATGCAAAGCGGGAGTGGACTGGGGCTAGCAATCGTCAACGCGATTGCACAGCAACACAACAGCAGCGTAGGCCTGTGTACGTCTGCAGAAGGCGGGCTGCTGGTCACTGTCGATTTCCCAACTCCGATAGCCGAAAATGCGTAGCAGAGGCCAGAAGCAAACATCTAAGAAAAACGTCCTGGCGTTTGATTCGCAGAGAATAGGGGGACTCTGTTTGCATCAACGTTATTTTAAAGGCCTGTTTTATCGAGCCATCTGGACACACGCTGGGCCAGTTCATCCGGTTTTTCCAGAGGAATAAGATGTCCACAACCGCCAACATAATCCACACAGGTTCCGGTTAGCCTGGCGAGTTCTTCTGCCTCCTCCGTTGAACGCAGCCGATCATGTTTCGCTGCAATAACGTAGGTCGGGCATAAAATGGGTCTTAACGTTATTCGCCCGCGGTTTAGCCCTGACTGAACTCTGAATACATCGGCTCCCAGCCTTTTTCCCATATTACGGATTTTCTCAATAATGGCCGTATTACTGGCGAGATCAGCATGAAGTGATTTTCTAATGGCCGTTGTGCTCAGCCCACTAAATTCTCTTGAGGAATTGATATTCGCTGCAGCAACACGGGTATTTATCTCTTCTGCCGAATCCTCTCTGAGAGACGTGGCAATGAGGATCATCGCCGCTGTCCGTTCCGGAAAAGCCTCATAAATAGCTCTGGCAACATAACCACCTAGCGAAAAGCCGGCCAGCACAAAACGCTCCGGTAGTTTCTGGACTATATTAGCGGCAATATCCTGGATTGTGGTTCCCTGGCCCAGGCTCGCAGGTATAAAGAGCCTGCGCTCGGGAAATGCGGTGATAAAATCGTCCCACAATGTTTCATCAAGCATAAATCCCGGGATAAGTACCACAGGAAGGTTCTCTGCATTCATCGGCAAGCCTCATTTCCTGGGCGCAGTGCCATTGCCAGGGTTTCTGAATCTGTAAACATAGCCTATTGCAGTTGATGAAGACATTGTCGTCTCGTCGAGGTCTGCCGTTTGTTCGTAGCAGACCTTGCGGCGCTTAAGCCGATCCGGTTCGTGCCTGGGGTGATTTGGGGACACACGGTGGCACTACTTTTTAGCCACAATCCGCATTTCCACCAGCGCATTTTCTGGAATGAACGCTGATACGCCTATGGCGGTCCATGCCGGGTAGGGTGCCTTTACATATTCATCTTTCACTTTAGAAAAAACGTCTATATGTTTTTTAAGATCAATATGAAAAGTGGTCATCTCAAGAATATTTTCATACCCTAAGCCTGCGGCTTTCAAATAAACACCAAGCTTATAAAACGCATCATGGAATTGTTCTTCCGGATGCTGACTTATCGGTTTGTCCTTCCGTGCCGCGGTAACACCAGAGAGATACACCGTGCCATCTGCTTCGATGACAGGCGAGAAGTGCCAGTCATCGAAATAGTGTTGGAATTCTTCAGGGACTATCGATTTTTTCATGATTTTTTCTCAGGTTGATGCAGGAGTACGTGCTGCGGGTAAACGGCACGCTGGGGAGGAACATGAGCAAGGATGTCCACGCCTCAGCCAGTTGATTGTCTGTTACGTTACTTGATAGACGCGCCGCTCGCAGCAGAAAATAAACCGGAGGCCTGCCGGATAAGCCGGATGCTTAGCGCGGCACCCGTGGCCAGGCATATCGCCATCGCCAGAAGGGCGACGATAAAGGCATGCGTAATATTTGCACCGCTTCTGCCGGTGTCCAGCATGCTGTAAAAAATGCCACCGATGACGGCGACGCTCAGCGCAGTGCTGATTTGGAGTGTCGAGCTGGTTACCCCGGCAATCATGCCTGAAAACGCCGGTGCAACGCGGCCTGTCACCATCCGGACCAGCGTCGGCATCGCCAGTCCCTGGCCGAGGCCGGTGATAAAAAGCAATACGGCGAGTGGCAGCATGGACGGTGCGCTACCCGTCATAGTATGGGCAATCAACCCTGCCAGGCCTGCTAACCCCAACGTCTCGCATCCCATCCCGATTGCGCTCAGGTAATTGCCGACAAAACGCCTCAGATAAGGTGTTAGCAACGGACCGATCAGAAAACCCACGCCAAAAGGCAGAAAAAGCAGGCCCGCAGTCAGGGCGTTTAACCGCAACGCCTCTTGTAGATAAACGGAGAACAAAAGAAAGAAGGCCCCGATAGAATAAAACAGCAAAACGATCGCCAGCCCCTGGCCCAGCCCCGGTGCGCGTAACACGACCGGATCAAGCAGAGGCGAACCGCCGTTCTGGCTAAGGCGACGCTCATAACGCCATAACAGCGACGCCAGCAGCGGGACAGCCAGAAATGACAGCCATGTCCACCAGGGCCATCCCGCTTCACGGCCTTCAATTAACGGCACAATCAGCGCACTCAACGTGGCGGTCGCCAGTAACATGCCGACCGGGTCCAGTCGTTGTGCGGATGGCGCACGCGTCTCTTTCAGCAGTGGCAGCCCGAAGAGAATGACCAGCAGCGCCACCGGCAAGTTAACGAGAAAAATAGCCCGCCATCCCAGGTGAAACAGATCCGCTGAGATCAGGATACCGCCCACTACCTGCCCGATAACCGAGGCGAGGCCAAATACAGCGCCATAGATACTCAACGCGAACGGTTTTTCCGCTTCCGGAAAAATGGCCTGTACGGAAGCCAGTGCCTGAGGCGCCATAATCGCGGCCGTAGCACCCTGTAACACGCGTCCACTAATCAGTACCCATGGTGACCAGGCTAAACCGCACAGCAGCGATGCCGCCGCAAAACCGATAAGCCCTATAAAAAACATCTTCCCACGACCATAAATATCACCCAGACGACCGCCGGTAATTAAGGTTACGGCATACACGGCTGCATAGGACGAAATGACCAGCTGTTCAGCAGAGGAAGAGGCGCTCAGCTCGTCCTGAATAGCAGGCAGCGCAACATTGACGATAAAAAAATCGAGTGGGGGCAAAAATGCGCCAACCAGCAGGATGACAAACATTGCCCAGCGACGCGGCTCGGCTTGCGGGAGGATAGGGGTCGACATGGAACACTCCACAGGTAACGGTTATGTGCAGAGATTGAGAGGCAGGGCGTTAGCGCATGCCACCAGAGGCAAGAATCACCTCACCGGTGATCCATCCCGCATCGTCTGATGCGAGAAATGAGACGATCGGCGCAACATCCTGCACCTGACCGATGCGGCCGAGTGGGGTCTGCTTTTCATTCCATGTCTGGAAGTCCGAGTTCATCGCGCCTGCACTATGACTGCCTTCCGTTTCGATAAGGCCAGGGTTGACCGCGTTGACGCGAATTCCCCGGGGGCCGAGTTCTCGTGACAGTACCCCGGTAATAGCATCGATCGCCCCTTTGGTGCCGCTGTAGATGGCACTCTCGGCGATAAAGACGCGGGTGACGAACGAACTGATGTTAATGATGCTGCTGCCTTTATTCAGATGCGGCGCAGCAGCGCCGGACATTAATAGCGGGCCCAGAACATTGATGTCGAATTGTCTGCGGTAGAGTGCCTCTGTGCTCTCTTCAATGCGGGCGAACTCATAAATGCCGGCGTTGTTCACCACAATGTCCAGCCGCCCGAAAATGTCGATGGCCGCGTGAACCAGCACCTCAACCTCAGCCTGACGGGTGACATCCGCCGCGACCGCTACCGCCTGCCCACCGGCAGCTTGTATATCGGCAACGACGTGATCAGCACTACTTTTGCCTGACGCGTAATTGACAATAACCTTCGCGCCGTCAGCCGCCAGTTGACGGGCAATCCCGGCTCCGATGCCTTTGGAACCACCGGTTACAATCGCCACTTTGTCTTTTAATTTGTACATGTCATTCATTTCCTGACTGGGGTGAGGACGCTATAGTGATATCGACAAAGTTGTTTTGGAACTGCCACTTTTGTATATTCAATGTTCATTTTTGTACGGTGAGACACTGGCATGGAATGGGGCGACGTCCGGGTATTTCTTGCAGTTATGCGTAAGGGCTCTTTCGGCGAGGCGGCACGAAGCCTGGGTGTGAGCCATCCGACGATTGGTCGCCGGATAAAGGCGCTTGAGGAAGAGGCGCAGCAAGCGCTATTTCGCCGGACACAGGATGGTCTGGTTCTGACCGACGCCGGCGACAGGGTGCTGAAGCTGGCAGAAGCGATGGAAAACTCCGCGCTGGCGATGGAGCGGCGTCTCGCCGGTAATCACGAACGTCTTGAAGGGATATTGCGGATCTCTTCAGCAGAGTGGTTTGCCAACTATGTTCTCGCACCGGTCCTGGAGGAACTGACGCGCCGCCATCCGGCGATTGTGCCGGAGCTTATGGCAAGCTACCGCCTACTTAACCTGTCGCGGCGTGATGCCGACATTGCGTTTCGCATCGTTCCCTTTACCGAACCGGATATTGTCCAGCGCCGCCTGATGCGCATCCCCTATGCGCTATATGGAACGCCGGAAATCGCCGATATCGCCCGACACGATCCGGCCGCAGTGGGGCTTATTCTGATGAACACAGCACAATCCCACTTCTCTGACGTCGCCTGGCTGCTCGACAGGTTCCCCCAGTCACGACGTGTGTTCACCAGTACCAGCCGGGCCGTACAGGCACAGATGTGCCAGCGCGGAATGGGCATCGCCGTGTTACCGCGCCCGCTTGGTGATGCCATCACCGGCTTAGCGGCTATCAGCATGCCGGAGCCACCGCCGTCCAAAGATATATGGGTAGGGTATCACTCTGACCTCCGACATATGGATCGCCTGCGGGTTATGCTGGATATCGCCGATGCGATGCTTGCCGATCCCGCGGCGCCGTCAACGTGAGCGACGGTTTACGCAGCCATTAAGCGTTCACCTCAAAGCGTTCCCGATAGAGAGAAACCAGCCAGTCTACAAAAATCCGGACACGGGGAGACAGCTGTCGGTGCTGTGGATAGATAGCCGAAAGTTGCATGGCCGGGATTTTCCAGTCGCTTAACACTTCCTGTAGCAGGCCATCCCGAAGGGCATCGTCCACATGATAACGTGGAAGCTGAACCAGCCCACATCCACGCAACGCGCAAATAACGTAATTCTCTGCGTCATTCACTGTCATCCAGCCTTTGGTCGGATAGCTTTTCTCTTTACCGTTAACAATGAGTTCCAGAGGGTAGTTCTTACCCCGGCTGGTGGAAAAGAAATTGACGCTCTGATGAGAAAGCAGATCGTCTGGAGTCATCGGTCGGCCGTGCTTACGAAGATAGTCCGGACTGGCGCAGATAACCTGAGGCATCTGGGCTAAAGGCCGGGCAATTAATGATGAATCAAAGAGCTTGCCCGCGCGTACGGCGCAGTCAACGCCTTCCCGAATCAGATCGACCAGACGATCCCCACTGCTGATAACCAGCCTGATGGCGGGATAGCGGGCGTGAAACTCGTCAATACGGGGCAGTACAATGCGGGTCGCATGGGCCCCGTGAAGATTCACGCGCAAAATCCCCTGTGGCCTTACGCCGGAATGACGCAGGGAAGACTCCGCATCGTCCAGTTCAGAAAGAATATGCACGCAGCGTTCATAAAATGCCTCGCCATCCAGCGAGGCCCGCACGTGTCTGGTCGTCCGCTCCAGCAGACGACACTCCAGGTTTTTCTCCAGGCT
Source organism: Enterobacter cloacae complex sp. 394I7 (assembly GCF_057320345.1). Taxonomy (NCBI): domain Bacteria; kingdom Pseudomonadati; phylum Pseudomonadota; class Gammaproteobacteria; order Enterobacterales; family Enterobacteriaceae; genus Enterobacter; species Enterobacter cloacae complex sp. 394I7. The sequence goes on from NZ_JBXWCR010000001.1 coordinate 62,565, forward strand.
TTTTATTGCATTGCTGGCCGTCGCTCTGGGGATCCCTAGCTGGTCCGCGGCCTGACTGAAGCTTTGAAGCTCTACAATGCGGGTGAAGAGCAGCATGGTATCAAATTTATCCATCACGGATCCTGAAGGCGATTATTAACGATAATGGAATTATGTTATCAAATATCACCCATTTATCTCTCCCGCTAAAACATTAATATCTCCATTCAGACCCCTTTCACTGAAACCGGAGAGAACGATGGACAAAGTCAATAAAACTGCTCTTGTTACGGGCGGTTCCCGTGGTATCGGCCGCGCCATTGCTGAGCGTCTCGCGCGGGACGGTTTTACCACTATCGTGAATTACGCAGGTAATGCCGAGGCGGCAGAGCAAACCGTGCAGAGCATCGTTGCTAAAGGTGGCCGTGCGACGGCGATTCAGGCTGATGTTGCCAGCGAAGCGGATGTCAGCCACTTGTTCCAGCAAGCGAAAGCGGTTACCGGCAGACTGGATGTGGTGGTGCACAGCGCGGGGATCATGCCAATGGCGAAGATTACCCCTGCCGGTCTTCACGATTTTGATCGTGTCATTCATACCAACCTGCGTGGCGCATTTCTGGTGCTGGCAAATGCTGCTGAAACCGTGAGTGAAGGCGGCAGAATCATTGCCCTTTCGACGAGCGTGATCGCCAAATCCTTCCCGGCTTATGGTCCCTATATCGCCTCTAAAGCAGGCGTGGAAGGGCTTGTACACGTGCTGGCAAACGAACTGCGGGGCAGAAATATCACCGTTAATGCCGTTGCCCCGGGCCCCACCGGGACTGAGCTCTTCTTTAACGGTAAGAGCGAAGAGCAGGTTGCGGCCGTTGCAAAACTGGCCCCGCTCGAGCGCATCGGTACCCCAGAAGAGATCGCCAGCGCAGTAGCGATGATCGCCGGTCCGGACGGGAGCTGGATCAACTCGCAGGTTATTCGTGTAAACGGTGGCTTCGCCTAATCCCCCCGACAGGCGGATGCATACGCTTCCGGGGTAAATGAGCGATGAGGCCTGCACGGTCATGCCGCGCAGGCAATAGTCAATATCGTCAATACACCTGCGGGAAACGTCCCTTCCGGGTTGATATTGATCCGACTGATGAGAGTGCGGCGGTGGTCAATGCCATTGCCGAGCGCATCCGCCAGCAATTTTTACAGCTGGCCTGCCGATAAGATATTTGGATTTAAAGAGTATGAAGAAAATGACCTCCCAGAACTTTTCCTGGGATGATTTGAAAACCGTTATGGCTATAGGTGAGCACGGTAATCTGTCACGCGCCGCAGATGCTCTGGGCATCAATCATTCCACCTTGTTTCGTCGGTTGGGGGCCATTGAGACGTCGCTGGCATTAGCCCTCTTTCTGCGTCGCCGCACCCACTACGTTCCGACAAAAGCCGGAACCGCGCTGATCGCCCTGGGACACCGCATTGAAGAGGATATCCACTATGTTCTACAGAACATTGAAGAGGATGAATGCGGTTTTTCGGGGGAGATAAGGGTCACCACGTCGGATGCCCTTTTGCAGGATTACCTTAACCCGCTGATCGCGTCATTTAGCCGGGTAAATCCCCACATTACCTTTCAGGTCTCGACAGGAAATGAATCCGTCAATTTGTTCGATGGCGGGGCGGATATCGCGTTTCGAGCCACCAGAGACATTCCGGAGCATCTTTCCGGCCGCAAGGTGGGATCGGCGTTCTGGGCAGTATATGGTTTACGTGAACAATGGGAAAAAAAGCAAGTCAATGCTATGGCGCTCACGGAGCATCGCTGGGTCTCCTTCCATTACGCAATGTCTAAGTTAAACGCCTTTCTGTGGATTGAAAAAAATATTCCCGAGAAAAATATCACCTTTCGCGGCGACTCCGTTCTCAGTGTTGCGTCGGCAATCTCAAGCGGGATTGGGATCGGTTTGTTACCCTGCATGCATGGCAATCAGATAGATAAACTGGCTCAGATTAGCCCCATCGTGGAGGGACTGGGTGAAGACATTTGGCTGCTCGCGCATCCTGATGTGAGGAAATCAGCAAAATAAGGGAATTTATGAATCACTGTTCCCACTATTTAGCAGAGAACAGAAAAAGAATATTCGGACAGACATGTTAATTCCTTTTATCATATAAAATTCATTAATATTTCACAGCGTTCATTTTTGCAATAAGCCCTTTGCAAAAATGAACGGACAAAAGAATATTTCGTTTTGTATAGTTTTCCCGAGTTCACGAATCAGGTCCTTAATACACTGATAAATTTAAACAAACATCGCGGAAATTATTATGACGATTAAAGCAACACCTGCAGCGGCCAGAAATCTGTTAAGCCCGGAAAACCATGCGCTGATCCTGCTGGATCACCAGAGCCAGATGGCGTTCAATGTGAAAAATATTGATATCGGCCTGCTGAGACAAAATACCGCAGTCCTCGCGGAAACAGGTAAGGGGTTTAATATTCCGACCCTTGTTTCAACGATTTCACGCCATGATTTTGCGGGCCCGGTATTTCCTGAAGTTTCAGCGGTATTCCCGGATGACGCGTCGTATGTTAACCGATCCACCTCCAACGCATGGGAAGATGGTAATTTTGTTGATGCCGTCAACAAACTGGAGCGCGACCGCCTGGTGTTTGCAGGTCTGTGGACCTCGGTCTGTCTGAATGGTCCGGTTCAGTCTGCCATTGAGCAAGGTTTTGACGTCTATATCGTCACAGACGCCAGCGGTGACATGAGTGCAGAAGCTCATGAACGCGCTGTGCAACGCATGATTCAGGCTGGCGCAAAGCCGATTACTGCCCTGACTTACCTGCTTGAACTGCAACGTGACTGGGCACGTCATGAAACCTACGAACTGACCACTTCGATCAGCCAGAAACATGGCGGAGCGTTCGGTATTGGCATCCAGTATTGTGCAGATATGGTTCACGCCTAAGATAACTCGCCATACGATTTTTTTTGCTGGGGGAGTGGAATGACCGTATGGCCGGTATGCGGGCAGGATGCAGTATTCCTGCCCGCATGATTTATCTGAGTACTGCTCACCTCTCTTCGTTCCCCTTCGCTCGCCGTTTCGGCTGCCTCTCTTACCCCGAATTCTTTTGAAAACCATTCCGAACAAACATGGCATCCAGCATTGAGTAAAAAATGAGTGATGAAATTGACACCCAACCTACCAACTGGTAGGTTGGTTTTCGTTCGCTTTCCAGCCAACCGGATCCGGGCCTGAGAACGTTATTTTTTTACCTAAGCGATAAGTGAGATCGGTAATGGAGAAAAAGCATGAGTTAGCGGCAGGGCCATCCATTCAGGGAGATGGCATTGCGGAAACAACGACAGCGATCGAGGTTTTTTCCGGTCCTGGCATGAGTATCAACCTGCGTTTTTGCCTGATGAAAGAGGTTGCGGCGTATAAGGCGCAGCAGGGTCAGGCAATTGCCGACCCTGAACAGGAACGGGACGTGCTTGAAAGAGCCTTTGCTGTCGCCCACGCGTCAGGGCTGGAAAGAGAGAGCGTCAGGTCTTTCATTCAACTGCAGATGGACATTGCGAAGGCTATCCAGCATTTCCATTGTGCCGACTGGCTCATGGAAGAAGACACACCGAGGACACCGATGCCGCTCTCTGTGGTGAGAGCAAAAATTGCCCATGCCGATGAATCAACGCTTCGCAGTATCGCCCGGAAATTAAAAACGGAGGACGGCTTTTCCGGAGCTGATAAAGCGGCATTCATGCGAGAAATTCAGCATGAAAAAATACGTGATAGAGATAAAGAGCGGCTCTGGGCTACAGTTAAAAAAATCCTGCTTCATTCATCCTGTGGCGCGTCTTAATGGGCGAGTTATCACGCCAGCAGCGAAAGACGTGCTTAATGTTTTCAGGAATACGTTCTCGCGTATTTGATTGTGTATTCACTGTGTGAGCAAAAATATGACGAACACTTCACTTTCCACCGGCCAAAAAATAGTCCGCCTGTGCCTGGTCGCGATTATTCCCCTTGTCTTGATAGCGCTGTTTCTCTGGTCAGGCGGCTGGCTGACGCCGAATCGTCTGACGTCTGACAAACTGGTTTCGGTATTGCAGAAATCGGGTGGGGAACATCCCGGTTTTCGCCGCAATCACGCGAAGGGCGTGTGCGTGGTGGGGGATTTTATCTCTAATGGCCAGGTCAGTTCGTTATCGCGAGCAGCGCTGTTTGCCCCTGGCGAAACGCCGGTTACGGGGCGTTTCGCCATCGCAGGGGGTAACCCAAAAGCGCCGGATTATGCCGTTCCCGTGCGCAGCATGGCGCTGCAATTCAGGCAGAGCAACGGCGAGCAGTGGCGAACAGGCATGAACGCGATGCCACGCTTCCCGGTCTCTACCGTTGAAGACTTCTATGCGCTGCAAAACCTGACTCTGCCCGATCCGGCAACCGGTAAACCCAACCCCGATAAGCTTAAGGCGTTTGTGATCGCGCATCCTCAGATGCAACCCTACCTCGCCTGGGCAAAGCAGTATGTACCTTCATCCAGTTGGGCAAGCGATCGCTTTAATAGCCTGAATGCATTTCGCTTTATTGATAAAACGGGTAAAGAGCATCTGGTCCGCTGGAGTATGGTGCCGCATATTGGCTCTCAGCCGATGAGCGAGGCGGATAAAAATGATAAAGATTTTCTGCAACACGATCTTGAAGAGCGCCTGAAGCAAGGGCCGCTGAAATGGGATCTGATGATTACCGTCGCTAAACCGGGCGATCCGGGCAACGATGCAAGCCAGGTTTGGCCTGAAGATCGGCAAACCATCAATGCCGGCATGCTCGTGCTGACACGTGCAACACCGCAGCAAAACGGTCCGTGCAATGACATCAACTACGATCCGCTGATTTTGCCCGATGGCATTGCTCCTTCGGACGATCCTTTACTGAATGCGCGCTCGGCGGTCTATGCCAAATCCTACAATGCGCGTACCCGTGAACAGTCCCAACAGTCAGGAGCTGGCTTATGAAACAGGTTGCTTATTTCCATCCGGCGTTGCGCATTCTGCACTGGTTCATGGCAGCGGCTATCGTGGCAATGCTGTTTATCGGCATTGCGATGGTTTCAACCATTTCGTCGAAGCATGCCCTGCTGGTGGCGATCCACAAACCGCTGGGGCTGATGATTCTGGTTCTGGTGGTGGTCAGGCTATGGCTGAGGTTTTATACCTCCGTCCCTTCGCTACCGGCTTCCATACCGGCCTGGCAGCGCCTGATAGCGCATCTCTCACACTGGGCGTTATACCTCATGATGTTCCTTCAGCCCCTGATTGGCTGGGCGATGCAGTCAGCGGCGGGGTACCCCATCACCCTCGGGGGCGGGGTTGTTTTGCCACCCATTGTTCCGGTGAATAACGACTGGTTTGCCATTCTGCGCCCTTTGCATTCTCTGGTTGCGCTGATGCTATTTGCTACCGTGATGCTGCATTTGGCGGCCGCGCTTTTTCATGCGTTAGTGCTGCGAGATGGCGTATTTGACAGTATGGCGGGGACCGGCAGACGGCGGCACTAAAGGCGGCCTGTCGGTAGGTTTTCGCTCTGCTCTCTGATATCTTATTGATCTGTATACTGACAATGGGTAACGGCTATGTCCACCGAACGTTCACAGAAAGCAAACGACATTATATTTTTCACCCGACAATTGCTTACCACCGGTGGCTACCGAAGCTTCAGTTTTGCCGACCTTTCTGAAAAGGTGAATATTCGCAAGGCGAGTATTCACCACCATTTTTCAAGCAAGGCGGAGCTGGTAATGGTCGTCGTGAGCGAGTATCGCCAGGAGGCCCGCGCCGGAATGCAGGCATTAAGCCATCAACTAAATAATCCGGTTGCCGAACTTCAGGCCTATGCCGATTATTGGGCCAAATGCATCCAGGACGGTTCTGCGCCATTTTGTATCTGCGCGATGCTTGCCGCCGAACTGCCGACGTTGCCGCCCGAAGTCGCTTCGGAAGTGACGGGACATTTCGCCGATCTCTCTGGCTGGCTGACGGAGTTGCTCCAGAGAGGAGAAAGGGAAAAATGCTTTACTGTCCGGTCAACCCACGCCAGCGAGGCGGGGCAGTTAATGGCAACGGTACATGGTGCTATGTTAGCCGCACGCGCGTTTAACGACGCGAAAGTATTTCAGCAAATCGTCCAGCCGGTGATCGACAATATTCTTGTGTCGGATTGATCGCTCGATAGCACGACATTGCTCTTTTAACCTGCTTATAAGGGCGCAATGTGCACCTCTCCTGAGGGGATTCCGTACCAATAATTGAACACTCCGCACAAATTCTGACCGTTTAAGACGCAACGGGGGATTAGAAACGACAATTTTTTCAAATTCCGCCTTCGTCCAATTTTAATAACCTGCTCTGTCTCATATTATCATGGTGTAAAAGGGAGACAGGGACACGTCTGAAGGCTAATCTTTGTTAATGACGATACGGCAAGCAACAACGTCGGGATGGCTGTCATGGACCGTTAAACGAGAGTATAACGGGACCGTTTCGTCCTGGAGTCTTATCTGGTTGGCTGGTAACAATTTGTGTCAGAATAGACGACAAGACATACCTATTTCCTTATTGGAGTCATCGCGCATGAGAATGGCAATCACCCTACTTTTCTTGATTATTTCGACCTGTTCCTGGGGGAAGGAACTCCCTAAGCTTGAAGGGAAACCCGTGTTAACCATCTCCGGGAAAATCGAGAACAGTAATCAAAATGGCGCTGCAGTCTTTGATATCGCTGGCCTGGAAAAAATCGGCCTCGTTACCATGCGTACCCGTAACCCATGGTATAATGACCAGACAAGCTTTGAGGGTATTCCCATGAAAAAACTCATGGAACTGGTCGGCGCCAAAGGCACTGTTCTGAGTGTAACCGCGCTCAATGATTATACGACTGAAATTCCCATTGAAGACTTCACAAAATATAACGTGATCCTTGCAATAAAAATGAACGGCCAATATATGCGCGTTCGCGACAAGGGCCCTCTGTTTATTGTCTATCCTTATGAAAGTAACAAAGAGTTGGATAACCAGGTCTATTACTCGAGATCAGCATGGCAGATTAGCAAAATGGTCGTAGAGTAATAATCTGGAGAAATGCATGAACAGGATCCTGGTAGGCATTATATTTTTCCTATTCATTACAACCGGGTATATTTCATTTCTTTTGCATGAGCGGCAGGAGGATCTGCAAAAACTCAACCATTATAAGGACTCCTGGTCTGTCTCTCAGATGGTTTCAGAATACTACAGGCTGGAGTCGTGGATCAGCCGTTATTCTGACAATAATCCTGATATCACCATGGACGATCTCCGCATGCGACTGGAGATCATGCTTAGCCAGCGCGAGTTACTGAAAGAAGGCGATTTAGGAAAATATGTAAAGTCGAATAAAAGCCATAATGCACTGGCAAAAAACCTGCATGAAACGCTTGATTACCTTGATCATCATCTGGAAGGGATGAGTCGCGCTCAACTTGCTGATTATCTTGAGAAAATGTATGCGCTTGATTCCTCCCTTAGCCAGTTTTCATCCAGTGCACTCTCCAATGATGTTAACTCCATCAACGAGACAAACCAGAATATACAAAAGCTGTATCGTATCTATTCAGGCCTTTCGGTTCTGCTGATTATTTTAAGTGCGATATTGGGTGTTTTAAATGTCTGCCAGAACAGGAAGATACTTAAAACTCACCGACAGGTTACCAGCCTGGCAAATGAACTTCAGAAATCGAAGGAAATACTCCAGCAACAGAATAAAAAACTGGCGTATGACGTTTACCATGACTCGTTGACGGGGCTTAAAAACAGGCTTTATTTCTGGGATGATCTTATTAATAACATCTCGATAGCGAGCCGCATACACAGGCCAGTCACGGTCATGTTGTTTGATCTCGATCGCTTTAAAGAAGTCAATGACAGCTTTGGTCACGATGCCGGCGATCTGTTATTGCGTGAGGTTGCGCACCGGTTATCCTCCATGAGCAACGAAACAAATACATTCTATCGCCTCGGGGGCGACGAGTTTGCATTATTGTCGCATGAGCTGACAGAAGAAAGTGCCGTTAATCTGGCAATGGAAATCTGTGAGTGCATTAAAAAGCCTTACATAATAGGTAACTCTAACGTCACCATTGGTACCTGCGTCGGTATTGTTGTTTCAGAGTTAGAACGACGTTCAGATTACCTTTATAAGTTTGCCGATCTGGCTCTGTATGAAGCTAAACGTGCAGGCTTAAACATGATCAAAGTGTTTCGCCGCATTATGCTGCAAAAGCTCGAGGAAAGCAGAACCCTGGAGCGTGATTTATCAGTGGCAGTCGCAAATAAAGAGTTGGTCGTTTACTATCAGCCGATTGTTGATTCGTACACCACTGAAATATATGGCTATGAAGCCCTTCTGCGCTGGAATCATCCCGTTAAGGGCATCATTGCGCCGGATGATTTTATTTCGGTAGCAGAGAAAACGGGATTCATCCATGAGATAGGCAAAGCCGCGCTTGAAATCGCCTGCAAGGAAGCGACGACATGGAAGGTGCCGGCAAGGATCTCTGTCAACGTGTCTCCGGTGCAGTTAAGCAGTATGAATTTTGTCGATACAGTACGCGCAGTGCTGGCCGAAACGGGGTTGCCCGCGACCCGACTCGAACTGGAAGTGACGGAATCTTCGCTGTTTACCGACAGTGAAACCCCCATCGAAATCCTTATGGCGCTCAGAGTGCTGGGCATAAAAATCTCTATTGATGATTTTGGTACGGGCTATTCCTCCCTTTCAAGATTGATTCAGTTAGGCTTTGATAAAATAAAAATCGATAAATCTTTTGTGCGAACAATATCCACGGATGAAGAAACTCAGACCATCGCAAAATTAATGGTCGGCATGGCGAAATGCCTTGATATGATAATTATTGCTGAAGGCGTTGAAACCAATGATCAACTGTTGTGCCTTCAACGTTTAGGGTGTGATTTGGCACAAGGATATCTCTTTGGAAAGCCCGCGCCCTTTATCAGTCAATCAATCAAAGCGGGTGAAACACTTGTTTAATCCTGCGGCGACGCTCCCTGGTCAACACGTGTGCCTGGCGCCTGGAAGAGAAGAGAGGGCGATATGCAGGCGCAACGGCTGATGGGGGAGGGGTATGAACCGTACGTTGAGCAACAGGGTGACAGACTGACCTACTCTTTGCCGGTCGATTCCGGATTTGTCAGTTTTAACTTCACGTTTGATCTTCGCCAGACCGATCTGGATGTCCTGCTGTCGAGCGATTACAGGCGAGCCGTCCTCGAGATCACGGCCCACACTTTGCTCCAGCATTCGACACTGAAGGGGAATGACCGTTTCACTCAGAAAGACTTCGACAACCTGGTCGCAGTCACACTCCACGCATCGCTGGCGCTTTTGCACATATTCATTTCGCGCGTGAGCCGTGAGCACAATATTGCCATTGACCATTATGTCGAAGAAATACTCCACCGACGAACACGCCGCGGCTGAACAGGCCCGAAGCCTGATCAATGTGTTCCTGATACTCCCCTCAACGCGAACATGACTGCCCCTCAACAGAAGCAGCCTGCATCTGCAATTTGCTGCAACACGGTCGCGTTATTCGGCAAAGTTCAACAGCGCGTTACCCTCCAGGCGATACCGTACCCATTCGTTTTGAGGTAATGCGCCAATGCTGAGGTAAAAATCAATTGCGGGCTGGTTCCAGTCCAGTACGCTCCATTCAAGGCGTCCGCAGCGCCGTTCCACGGCATATTGCGCAATTTTCTTCAGCATCGCTTTTCCCGCGCCCTTGCCGCGATAATCGGGGGAAATATACAAATCTTCCATATAAATACCGTTACGTCCAAGCCATGTGGAGTAGCTGGTGAAGAACACGGCGTATCCGGCGATTTTCCCTTCAATCTCGCAGATTAACGCTTCGGTATGGCTGCCGTCGCCAAAGAGTGTTTCGCGAATCTCATCCGGTGTGGTGACCACTTCTTGCGGGGCTTTTTCGTAAACCGCCAGCTCATAAATCATATCGTAAATAGCGGAGGCATCTTCCGGGCGGGCCTGGCGAAGGCTGATACTCATATGTTTTCCTGTCTTTTTTGCAAGGCATCGTTATTGATGGCATTAAGCATAGGGGGTATTGTCAGAAGAATTAAGTGCAATGAAATCACCCAATGATGAATATTATGCATCCAGCGCTGCGACGTCTTGATTTAAATCTGCTGCTCATTTTTGACGCCATTTATCGGCACTGTTCCGTTCGCCTCGCTGCGGATGAACTGGCGATGAGCACCTCTGCGTTGAGCCACGCACTGTCCCGACTGCGTATTGCGCTCAATGACCCGCTATTTTACCGGGAAGGACACCGGATGTGCCCAAGCGTGTATGCCACCCAGCTCGCGCCCTCTATTGCATCAGCACTGAAATTTCTCAATCAGGAGCTGACTGTACAACCGGCGTTCGTGGCTTGCGAAAGCACGGAGCGGATCCAGATTGCGATTACGGACTTTACCGCGTTGTGCATTTTCCCGACGTTGATGCAGAGGCTGCAGCAGGAAGCTCCTGGCTTGCGCTTTGATTTACGCTATTTGCCACACAGCCCGGCGCTGAACGAACTGTTGGCAGGAGAAGTGGATCTGGCGCTGGGATTCAGTACACCCGACGATATCCGTCACAATGAACTGGACGAGATAAACTGGTTTGAGGATGAGTATGTTGTCATCAGCAATACCCGCCGAACACAGCTGACGCTGGAAGATTATCTTGCCGCACGGCATCTGGTGATAACCCCCTGGAACGAAAAGCAGGGTGTACTGGATTTACGGCTTGAGCAGTTGGGGTATACGCGGCAGATAGCGCTTAAGACGCCATCCATGCTGAGTGCCCCGTTTATCGTTGCGGAAAGTGACCTGCTAATGGCCATCCCCCGTTTTGCTGCTGAGAAGCTGAAACATGCTGCCAGTATTCAGATTTTTTCATTGCCGTTCACCATAAGCCCGTTTGAAGTAAAGATTTACTCGCATAAACGCAGTGGCCAGAGAGGGGCAACCAAATGGCTGAAGACGACACTTCACATGCTGGCGGACGAGTTGCCGCAAAACATTTATGGCCATGAAACTGACAGTCGAATTTGAATGAGGGTAAATGCCATGCTTCTGGAACAGTTGAAAACGCTGGAATGCACGCTTCATGGCAGCAGGCGCAACGATCGTGAATGGCTTGAACAGATACTTCACGACCAGTTCAGGGAAATGACATGATCAGGTGTGTTGATCGATCGTTCGCAGACAATAGAGGCACTTTCTGCCGAAACAGTTATCCCGACCATTCTTAGCAGCGACTTTCAGCTCATCCAAATAAGAGAGGATGTCGCGATATTGCACTACAGGACATTCAATGCGGACGGCGCTCGCCAGACTTTGCGTTCTTCGTGTTGGGAGCGAGCCGGGAGCGGGCAATGGAAACTGGTATTCCATCAGGGGACACCTGAGGCGGGGAGCGGATAAGGTCCCAGGATCGCACCGCAGAAAACGATTTCTGGATCTCAAGTGGGGAGAGTTAAGCCAGCCGACGGGCTGGCCTGAAATAGCGGCATTACTCCGCACTCATTTTAAGTTTGTGGGGTCGCTTATCGCTCGTAGCAAACCTTGCGGCTCTTATGTCGGTCCGCTTTGTGCCAGAAGCGGACGTTATGCTAATCATTGATGAGATGATTTGGCTGGAGCGTACGCTTAGCCAGCTTCTTTTGCAGAATGATAACGATGATGGGGAACCCTGATGCGGAAATTGCACATACCCCCAGCAACGTGTTCATATTTTGTTGTGCTATGGAGTGCCCAGATAATAGAAAAGAAGACAGAAAAAATGCGACAGTTGTGATCAGGTACATTATTGATGACTGCAATGAAGAAAATCCCGCTCGTTGCCTGTCATCAGGAAACTGAATACTCACCGCCGAGGAGGAAACCAGACGACTGTAAGATGCACCGAGAAATAAAATAATAAATAGCGTCGGATTCGAATAGCCCATAACAGGTATCAGCAAAGCGAGTAAAAAAACGAAAGTTGACCCTGTAGCCAGACTCACTGCAGAAAAATGCGGAGTTAGCGCACCTGTCATTTTTGTTGACAGGTATCCTGCAATGCCCCCGGCGAAAAACAGCCATGGCAGCAGGTATTGAGAGCCCCCCAGCTGTTGGGTCATTAATGGTACCAAAACAGGAATGACCAGCATCGGGCTAAACTGTACCAGCGCATTACTGGAAGCGAACAGTAAAGTATTAACGTCGAGAGGCAGTGCGTGGGGTGTATCGAAAGAGACTGTATCCTGAGGGATGATGGATACAATCAGTGGCATTGCCAACAAACACAGCGTACTGGTTAGCCACAAAGCGACATGCCAACCGTAATGAGCGCACAAAAATAGTATCGTGGGCATTCCGGCAATGCTTATCATCGGAAATGATGCAATTACCGTCGCCAACAATTTCCCTCGCAAGTTAGTTGGTGCGAGATTTATCAATATACTGATACTCACCCCCATAGTTGTGCCTCCAGCCAATCCGGCACAGAATCGTAATGTAAGCAGAAGGCTAAAGCTGGAGGTAAATGTCGTCAAAAGTGTCAGTAGGCCGAGTAGTGCCATATTGGCGATTAAAAAACGTTTCTTATTGAAACGACCAATCCAGTAAAAGGCGATAATTCCCGACAGGACCGCCCCGGAGGTGTACATGCCCGATACGTAGCCAGAGAATGACACGGGAACGGCGAAGTCTGCTGCCATAAAAGCAAAAACAGGGTTGAACATCATATATTCCAGCGCATTTGTGAACTGGATAAAAGCCATGACAACCGCTATCCGGATGAGGGCTTTATGATTAAACGTTGTTGTGACCGATGACATAACAAGCGACCTGTGGGTAAAAGATATCCGAGTTTAATTGCTTTCAATCTTATTCAGTAGATGGTAAAACTGGCACGTATTGTTATCATTTATGGGATAGTCTATGCGACCAGCTCTTGATTTTAATACCCTGAAAGTTTTCATTGCGGTGGTTGAAAGAGAAAGTTTTGTTGGGGCATCTAAAGTCCTTGAAATGCCGACATCAAACGTTAGTCGTTGTATTTCTCAGCTAGAAGACAGACTGAATCTTCAGCTCATTGAGCGCAGCACCCGACATATGAAACTCACACAAGCGGGGCACCTGCTCTATTCCCGGGCGAAGCCATTAATGGATGCACTTGAGCAGACTGAAACAGAATTAACGTTGCGGCAGATGCAGCTCAAGGGGCCACTACGTATCTGTATTCCCAATGAAATAGGTCCTGCACTGCTGGGTTCTGTGATTGCCGATTTCGCCTGCCAGCACCCGGATCTGGAAATTAGCTGTGTCACAAATTTGTCTGGTCTTGAATCCCTGAGAGACGATCTCGATTTAGCCATCATTGTGAGCCGTGGCCAGATGGATGACGGTGATTACATAGCCCGTCACCTGGTGACGATCCCTTGCACCATCGTTGCAGCCCCCTCCGTCATTCAGCGTTATGGCATACCTTCTCGTATACAGCAATTTGAAGAATTACCCTGTATTACCACGGTAAATGCACTTAAAGGTGCTCCCTGGCAGTTTGTGAATAAAAAGGGGGGATTTGAGACGATAAAGGTTAAAGGCCATTACCGGGTAAACAGCGGAGAGATGGCAGGACGCGCGGCGGTAGCGGGTGTTGGTTTCGCTATTCTTTCGAAACAGGCCTGCCAGCCCTACATCGACGATGGACGACTGATCGAGACTAAGTTCGAACAACCGCCAGCCCCACTTCAATTGTACGCACTTTATTCAGACAAGCGTTATTTGCCCGCTAAAACACGAGCGCTTATTGAATACATACAGCAGAATTTGAGCAATCTATCCTTAGCAGCCTAAGGATAGATGAAACAGCTACAGAGAGTTCCAGTGTTTCAATGGTCTCTAAATGCAGAATGTCTGCTGTACGCTCAACGCAGACCTTATGACCACGTGGGCTGTCCGTTGCGTGCCAGAAACGGACGTTCAATGGAATAAACGTATCTGCAATTAAAGGCACGCCTCGGAAACTCCGAAGCTATCCTCAAACATGCGAAAGCGGGTAATAAGACCATTTTCGATGTACATGTCGAGTACAAATTCGGTTTCAATCAGCTTCTGTGTTTTTTTAACGCGTGATGCAAGCTCACCAATAGCAACCAGTCGCTTGTCTTTGATGAGAATATCTTTTATTTCAAAATGTTCTGGTGAGAGGTGTGTCCGTATTTGCGCATAGAATTCTGCCACACCGTTTCTGCCGTATTTTCGGCCAATCCAGGGAACTAACTGAGTATTTCCAGCGACCACCCAGTCGACGCTTTCACTTACCAGTGCCGCTATCTCATTCACATCTTCTGCTGTGGCTATACGATGAAAAAAAGTTTCCGCTACTACCTGTGGTGTTTGGACTGTCATAGCTTGTTAATCCCAGTAAGAGTAATTAAGGATTGTCAGACTAAACGATGGTATTAAAAATCACCTTGTCCTACGGTGCTGTTTGATCATGTTATAGAGAGCAGTTGGTACGTTACTCAGTCCCCTGGCGGGCTTTTGTCCGATTTTCGCTCATGGCGGACCTTTGGCTCAGTTAGCTTGTCCGCTTTTTGCCAGAAGCGGACAATGCAAACCTTGCGAGGGAGTTAATTAACAACGGGAACGTCGGCGAGATGTTTAACAAAACGCTTCCTAACTTCCTGATAACCATTATCTTCATAAAACTTGTGTGCTCTGACTCTTCTTTCACTGCTTGAAAGCTCAATTTGAGAACATCCTTTCTCCAGGGCGATTTGCTCAGCGGCGATGAGGAGTTTCCGCCCGATCCCTGCCCCTCGCAATGATTCGTCAATAACCAGAGCTGAAATTAATGCCCATAAGCCGTTTTCGTGCAGGGGCGTTATAAAATTCACCACAATAACCCCGCAAAGTTCTTTTTCTGATTCGGCAACCAATATGCTAAGACCGGTATACTCTTGGTCAATGTGCTTTTCTAAGCGTTCTCCCTCTGTCTGATATCCTAGTTGCAGAAACAGCTTATTTAGAGAGGGTATATCTTTTAACTTTGGCGTCCTGATTAAGACCATGCCATAACCTCCTTCATAATAGTTTAGAAAAAATATCCAAATCACAATTCGATGCGCCTGCAGGGAAGCCATATACGGTCAAGGCTGTTAAGAGGAACACTGGCCCTGAAGCTGAAAGAAACTTTGCGTTAAAGGAAGTGGTTTCAGAATTGATGGGCGTCTGTAAAGCTTCTCCGGCTCACGGCATCCCAACAAGGGTTCGCGATTTCCTCACATGTTCTCTTAATGATATGTTCTCACTGAAACGCTGCCGTCGTGACGCTATTTATAGACAACATCATATCGTCAGCAACCGTCAGCCTCTTCAATATATTCCTCTGTATTACCAAAAATGGTAGTTATGTATGAAAGCATAGCTACCACCTTACGTAATACCTCTTAGCAGATTAGCTGCTCGCTCAAAAATAATTATGCGTGACAAATCTGATGGAGACTACCAATTATAGTGGGGAGGGGGCTTACTTGTATAAATAAAAAAACAGAAATAAGCCGATTAATAATACCAAGATGAAAGCTTCATCATGAAAAGTTACCACCAGTAAATTTATGAAAGAATATAAAGAAATCCTTTTTTTAGAAAGTATTAAAATCTTCACATCTTCGACCAGCTAGATGATAAAACTACGTAAACCAACTTGAGTTTTTGTGCTAAGCGGACAAAGTTAATATTTTTTTATTGTGATGTAGATCACACTTTCGGATAGATGAAATTAAAATTTATGTAAACATGTAGTTAATTTTCTGGGCGCAGATGCGCATAACCTAAAAAGGAAATGGAAATGAAAAAACTTTCTGAAATGCTGAAAGCAGCCGCTTCTTCTAAAAAGCCGGCACAAAAGGTTAAGGGTAAGGATCTTTATTCCGGTGCTGGTCCGAGTAACTCCAATTCCCACTGCCAGGGTGGTGGTGGCTGGTAAGAAATACCGGGGGGAGTGATCCACTCCCCCATTGCTCCCCCTCAAAAAGGAAGAATCATAATGATGGACGATATTGCTAAAACTTTGCCACATTCTATGGAAGTGTCGCTTACCGGGCGAGAACCCACTCTTGATGAAGCTGTAGAGTACATTGATAAAATTGACTTTTCTGAGTTGAAAAATAAGTTATCAAGATCAGATGAGCTAATTTCCCGAGTCTGGTCTGAGCAAGAGTTACAGATGACTGAACAATATTATAAAAACTTCCTGTATCTCAATAAAAAATACAATAATATTGTTAAAGTAATTGTCCCAAGCCTCGCCATAGATGAATTCTGGCATCATCATATCTTAGACACAAGGTCGTACATCAGAGACTGCAACAATATTTTTGGATACTATTTTCACCACTACCCATATTTTGGTATGCGGGGTGAGACAGATTATAAGAACTTAAAAAAAGCATTTGATGTTACACAAAAAATATACGAGGCGGAATTTGGTGAAAAAATCATTGATATTTGGTGAGCCAGATTACTTTAAAAATATCAGATCTAGGATCATACCATTCATTACAAGCAGGGTGGTTCCCTTTGCAGGTTTTACACTAATCACCGTCATGATCGCCCGCCTCAACTATCCGGAGTTGGGAACTTTCACCTATCTTACTGCGATGTTTTCTCTTCCAGTAGTCCTGATGTCGATGCCATTAGCAATGGTTGGGAATTTCTCGGCAGCATCAAAAAAGACAGGTGAAAGCGGGAGCGAAATATTTTTGAGTGGTCTTCCGTTGGCTGTCATCCTGTCGGTTTCAGGAGGGTTCATTGCTGCATTCATGCTGTTTTACTTAGTCAACACGGTAGATCCAAATGTTGATTTGGCTGGGAGAATATATTGCTTTTGCGTTCCTTTCTTAATAATTAACACTTATTTATTCTATTACATAGAAAGCTATATAAGCAACAAGATAATGGCTAAAGTAAAGATTGCCAGTACTTTCATCAGTGCGGTTGCTATCTTATCCCTTTCGGTATTTGTGGATGAAATTGTTACTTGGCATGTTTTTTCCGTATTTTTGCTAATCGAGATTATTCTTTTTTGCCTATATGTATGGGTAACAGTCTCCCATTCAGATGCTAATCTAAGGCAGGGTATTGGTTTAAAAATTACAGAGGCCTCAAAAAAACTAATCGTTATCGGGTTGCCTGTTGCTCTGGGCCTGACGGGGCAAAAAGCGGTATACTTTCTTATCACTCAGCGCATCAACGATATAAACAGCAGCCTTGTGGCAGATTTGTCTGTAATGATGAGTATATCGGGAATTTTATCTCTGCCATTTGCCGCTTTTGCACAAATACATAGCTTGTTTGTTAGCGAAAATGATTTTAAGTTTCATTACCAGATTTACAAACAAGGGGTTGTTTGTGGTTGTATTGCTATCTTCAGCATACTGATACTGGGAGTAGGTAGTTATTATTTCTTACTGGAATTATATAATGCCGCACCTGATTTATATAGTATAAATTACTTTGTCAGTATTTCAGCTTTGTTTGTTGCGTCTTCTCTTATGCTTTTGTCCATGAGTCATCTGAGGGCGTTACATGACACACTCTATCCTCAGTCGATTGCAGTCTTAATTCTCCTGGCGGGGTTTATCCCGGTAATCTGGTTACATACATTTAAAAGCAATGCATTGTATAAAGTTATATATATACAGGCTGCATTTACAATGATAATTTTTGTTGCACTGAGTTTCAGGATTAAAACACAATTCAAATTCAGTAATGGAACTGAGGTTACACAATGAAGACCATTGATATGCAATTTAAGGAGTTAACAAAAGAGCTCCTTATGCTTCATACAAATAAAATGCGCAGTCCATGTGTATTTGTTAATATGGTTATAAATCAACGACTTGAGAATTGCAGCGTTGAAGAGATATTGTCTCTTCAACAAACACAATTTTTGTCTAGTAATCATAACGGATCGTACTGGGCCGATAAACCGCTCTACGCTGAAGTTCAGGGCAGGAAGAAAACACTGGACCTGGAGCGTATGTTTTTAAAGGATAGCGGTGACTACTATGTCACCTATTTTGTTCAGAGAACACTCCATCCAGCCGGATGGGAAACCATCCGGACTTGTGGAAATAATGTTTTCGATGATTATCTGGCAAGCAGAACCACCTTCAAAGATTATATGAAGGGAAGCGTGTTTCATAACCACTGGATTTCAAACGGTAACACTTTGAGTTCACTTCATGCAGATCCGGTCAATACTTTCTTTCTCCAGGTGCAGGGAACGAAAAGATTCAGATTGATTGAGGAGTCTTTATTATTGTGTAAATATGTTGATTTAAGACAGCCTCATAAACTTAAAATTAATTTTGATAAGCTAAAAAATTTAGGTGTTAAAAATGAAGAGTTCACTGTCACCCCTGGGATGGCCGTTTTCATGCCTTCTTGGTGTTTTCATGAAATAGAAAGTCAGGGGGCCGGGCTTAATATTTCGTTAACTTCGCATTATCCCCGTTCACGTTCAGCGTTCCTTCTTTCTCCTCTACAGGCCATCAATAAAGTAAGGCGTTTCTGGTATCCAAAATTTGTCCAAAAAAAAAGAATACAATTTCAGATTGAAAATCTTTCAGTGAATGCTGTACCCTTTTTTCCCTGGTTCTCCTCATTCGTATCAAATACTACTTTCTTAAATGACACCACCTACCAGCCTCAATATTATATATTGAACAGGAAAACAAAAAGGATCGTACCCGTCTTAAATATGGAATTGGTATCTGTACTTAAACAGATAAATGGCTTTGTTACAGTGCAGGATATTTCGAACATAACAGGTCTTGCTCAGGATACCGTAATCGATACTCTGGCCACACTTATTGAAGATGAGTTCATCCAGATACTTTTTGATTCGGAAGATAAGTATAATTATTTCTATCAAAGTATAGAGCCGAAAACATTATCTACCTGAAATAGGATAAGTGAAGGTCCTGTTCAGACCTTCATGTATGCCACAGGAGCCGCGTCCAAAGGATGGTTTCTATGTGCAACTGATAGCACACGGCCGGGGTTGCCTCCGGCCACAGCCCGTTCGCCGGGTTCTCATCAAAAAATCTAGCCGCTTTAAAACCGGTACGCTGATAAGGCTGCTGTCTCTCCAGCCTGCGGGTCTGTACTTAATGATCTTTTTTTTACATAAGTTTTGCCTTTATATCGTCGTGAGTGACGTTCTAATTTTTCTGTCACGACACGGCATAAACCTTTCTTCCGATCACGGGAGTTTTCGAATCTGCGGAGAAGAATAGAGAGATTGATTCAGAACAGGCACTAATTAAGGAGGATTATTATGATATCTGGATTATTCTCATTCAGGAATGAAAAGGTACTGATTATTGCCCTGAGCGGACAAGTTATCCTCACGGCCTATCAGCGACGAACCGGCACGCATCATTTTCACCCTGAACGTCCGTCCTGACCTTTGACAACGTGGCCGATGATTAAAGTCCCCTTTGTGCCAATAACTGACCTTGCTAATCTAAATGCTGTTTAAATTGTTAGCGAGATCTCAAGCGAATGACGGGCGTAAATCTTCAACAAGCGAGCCGTTAATTCCCACCTCCCAAACCATTCCTCACCGGCTTCTATTGCTGATATAGTGCAAGTTTTGGCGAGGATGATTTTATGTCTTTAACTGCCCTTATGGCTTTTGCCCTGATTATGTCTGCCGGTATCGTCACTCCAGGCCCGACTGTTCTACTTGCTCTTAATAATGCGGCTCGCTTTGGTATCAGGAAGGCGACATGGGGGATTATTGGCGCAGCAGCAGCGGATATCCTTCTGGTAGCGCTGGTCGGTTTAGGACTTGGCGTTGTTCTGGCTGCTTCAGAAACCCTTTTTGTCACCCTGAAGTGGGTTGGAGCTGCGTGGCTTGCTTTTATCGGCTTGCGAATGTTGCTTTCTTCGAACACTTCTTTGCCTGGAGGCATTGAGGAAACAACTCCGGCGCGTCATTCACTTTTTCTCAAAAGCTTCTTTGTCGCCATGAGCAATCCTAAATATTATATCTTCATGACCGCATTACTCCCTCAGTTCGTCAGTACGGCGCAACCAGCCTTGCCGCAGTATGTCAGCCTGGCGGCAGTGATAGTTTTAATCGATGTGGCGGTGATGCTGGGCTATGCGATCTTGGGTAAGAAATCCGTCAGCCTCTGGAGAGCTGGCGGTATTAAATGGATGAACCGTATCAGCGGGTCGTTTCTGTTAATTCTCGCTGGTTCGGTTGCTTTGTATCGTAAAAGCAGCACATAAGTTTCCCTGGAGATGTAAAGCAGCTATCAGGCGGCTTTTTTCCGTCCCATGTCCGCTTCTTGCTCAAAGCGGACCCTTCCATCTCCACCTGCCTTTTGCTTTGAACGCCGGAGCCTCAACAATTTCTCTGCCCGGCCCGGTGCAGAGAGAAAAGACGTCATCAACCTCATGCTATCTTTCTATAAAACAGGTATCCCAGTGGTAATTGGGGCTGCCCCGTTGAAATAAAAGGAACAAGTTAATGCTTGATTATATGCTTGAGCAGTTCAGCAGGCTGCCTGTTGACTCCTGGTTACTCAGGAACGGCCTGAAAGACTATATTGATGAACAGCTGCTCTGGTGTGAGGACAGCAATTTTTCATCAAATTTCCCTTTCCGGGAAACCGGTCTGCCTCAGGATTTTTTTCTTCAGAAAATCATTTCCTGCGACGGTAATGACTACCTCACCGGACCCAGATACAGAGGCGGCGATTTGAAGAAGCCGTTCATTGATCTGGTCGCCAGCTCTGCTCCTCTGACCCGGAGGGCAATGGCCTCAATACTGGACGTATGGCATCCCATGGGCGCACGTTCAGTCCGCGTTCTCCGACCCGTGTCTGAGGATACGCGCGGTTGTGCCGATCAGTTTTTCTATGTCGGCGGCAGCATGGATGAAAAAAAAGAAGCTGTAATCAGCGGCCATACTGTCCGCATTGAGCGTGCCTGCCAGCCGTCAGTTGAGTGGTGCCTTCAGGCTCTGGAACTTGCCTATGCCGAGACGTATTCCCGCTATCCTTTCCTGAAGGATAAGGTGGTTCCTGCAGATGAAGAAGACATTCGCGATGCCATTAAGGACGGAAACCTGTTCATCATAGTTTATGAGGGGTCGCGTGCCGGTTTTATCATCTGTGATAACGCGCGCCGGGCTTTTATATCCGGACAGTGGATCACCGAGGAGATCGTTATTCCGCGCTTTCGCGGAAAGCATGTTGCGGGTTCCGCTCAACAGGCCTTACTTTCTTTTCTCAGCACGCCCCGCACACCGGCATCGCTATGGGGAACCATCGAAAGCAGTAACCTGCCTTCAATACGCGCCGCTGAGCATGCCGGGAGAAAGCGGGTGATGGAGTATGCTTTTCTGTATGGGGAAGATGTGCATGATTAAGAGCTACCGGCAGCTTACGCTGTGTCTTTTCATACTGTTGTCCACATTCGGCTTCTGCCTTTATCTGGGTTTTTTTTCCTTCTGTCTGGTTAAAATAAAAACCGACCCGCTTGTTATTTCAGTGCTGACAGGTTCAACTGCGCTGGCGGCGTGACCGCCACCTTGTGATCCACCCTGTCAGCTGCATACAGACCGCCTTCCCGGCGGTTTTTTTATGCCTTTTCTGCGGTAACAAGACAGGGCGGAAGTCTGCCTGCCCCGTGGCTCAGCATCCGACTTCGGGAGTTTTCGGATCTGTGCAGAAGAGGAGAGAGATTGATGCAGGACAGGCACTAATTAAGGAGGATTATTGTGATTAGGGGATTATTGTCTTTCAGGAAGGAAAAGGTACTGATTATTGCACCGAGCAGACAAGTCATTCTGACGGTCTATCAGCGACGAAGCGGCACGCATCATTTTTCACCCTGAACATCCGTCCTGACCTTTGACAACGTGGCCGATGATTAAAGTCCGCTTAGTGCCAGAAGCGGACATTGCCAGCCAGCCCAAGGCTATCTCGTGCTAATAGCAAGTTTAGCCGCGAAGCATAAAAATAAGCCCCCTGTTGCTCTGTCCATCATTCGGACAACGCGACTTTTCTTCAGTACGGCTGATGCAAAATGCGTGGATAAAATGAGAGTGACTGACCATATAGTCCCAATCGCTACGTGGATGCTGACCAGGATAAAAGTCCATATTAAAGGTGAGTGACCGGCAGGTACGAACTGCGGCAAAAAAGAGACATAAAAAATGCCCATTTTGGGATTGAGCACATTCCCCAGCATTCCTCTGATAAACCAGTTCCCTTGAGAAACGTTGTTGTCATCACCATCACTGAAAGATGATCGAGGACGTATCAGCAGTTGTAAGCCCAGCCAGCTCAGGTAGACCGCGCCACAAACTTTGAGCACAGTGTAAGCCATCTCTGAAACCGCCAGAAGAGCACCAAGACCTAACGCAACCAGCGCGCCCCATACAAAACAGCCAGCATCAATGCCAAGCGCAGCGTGAAAAGCCTTTTTACCGCCCTCAGCACAAGCGGTGCGCAGAATAAGTGCCGTATCAAGACCGGGGGTCAGGGTAAGTAACAGTGCTGCGAGAGAGAATGCGAAGAGGGAATCGTTAACAGTCATTTTCTTTGTCCGAAAGAGCAGATGCTAATCATTTAGCTCCCTACAATCAATCCATTAAATATTGTTTTTAAAGGTCTGCTCTTCGCTCAAAGCGGACTTTCAGCTCACTTAGCCTGTCCGCTTTGCGCCCGAAGCAGACCTTTATTCGTACGGCAAAAATCTCCGTGACAACGGTCTATGAAACATATACATTATATATATGTTCTATTACAGAGTATATGCTTATGGGTATTGTCAAAATTTCAGATTTGCTGCATGAAGACGTGCGGGATGCAAGCAGAGCGATGTCACGTTCAGTGAATGCACAAGCCGAATACTGGATCCGCCTCGGTATGATGAGTGAGCTTTACCCGGAACTTAACTATCAACAAATTAAAATGATGATGCTGAAATCAGGTTCTGACCGTTTAATGGAGGTTATCAATGCCATCAATTCCCATTAAAACCGCAGATGAACTTGCCCGCCAGCGTCATGCAGGAGCGTTGCTGGCCTCCGTATTTGAGATGCTGGACACGTTTATTGTTCCGGGAGTCTCAACTCTGGACATCAATGATCGCGTAGAAGCTTTTATTGTCAATGAGTTGCAGTCAAGACCTGCCAGTAAAGGACAATATAATTACCCTTACGTCCTGAATACTTCTGTGAATGAAGTGGTTTGTCACGGAGTTCCTAAAGCCAACGAATACCTGAAAGCCGGCGCTATAGTTAATGTCGATATCACCCTGGAGAAAGGGGGCCTGATTGCCGACTCCAGCAAAATGTATCTGATTGGTGACGTCTCTCCGCTGGCTCGCCGGTTGGTGGATATAAGCCAGGAAGCCATGTGGCTGGGCATAAAAATGGTAAAACCGGGTGCAACACTGGGAGACATCGGGCATGCCATCCAGACGCATGCTGAGTCCAACGGCTATAGCATTGTCAGGGAATACTGCGGGCACGGTATCGGCAAAGAAATGCATGAAGAACCGCAGGTGCTGCACTATGGTAAACCTGGTACAGGCGAAGTGTTACAGGCAGGAATGGTTTTTACCATCGAACCGATGGTAAATCAGGGAAGCAGTAAAATAAAAACCAAAAAAGACGGCTGGACAGTGGTCACCCGGGATAAAAAACTCTCGGCCCAGTGGGAACACACGGTCGCTGTGACCAATGACGGTTTTGAAGTTTTAACACTTCGTAAAGATGAAATCATTCCAGAAAACATGGTTTGACTCCGGTGATTACTCAGCAAAAAAAAGCTTTCACGCATCTTCAACTGTGTGCTTGATTCCCGTATCCAGCCTGGCATCTTTTACAGGGGACGTCCGCTTATCGCTCACAGCGGACCTTCTGCTCCGTTAGTTTGGTCGCTTTGTGCCAGGAGCGGACGTTGCAAATATCACGGTTTTAATCGATGGGGAGCAGATCAACGATGAACCATAACCCTGAATCAGCTCATTTTAACGGCAAATAGATATCCGTGAGTAATTCATGTTCTGCTACCTCATGCACAAAGTTGTGGTAATGAAAGAAAAGCGGGAAGTCGCGAAGTTCCTCTCCGCTCTCTGGCAACCAGTCACGATACAGAGACTTAGCCAACCCGGTTAACGCATCATGCGATCCCTGATGACGTAACACCGCACAGCGACCAGCCGGAATGTCACTATTTATCACCCCGAAGCGATTGTCTTCAATAATGGGTGACGTGACGGTTCCGCAAATATGGAACTCAAATTCATCCGGCGGCGTTAAGGTTGGATCGTGTGGTGCAATACCGTATGTCTGGCTACTGGCAACCGGTGAAAAACCCGTGGTTTTTCGCCATTCAATAAAGCGAGCCGCCGTTTCGTTTATTCGCTCCGGTTGTCCATAATGTGTCAGCATTGCGACTGACGTCGCGGGGAAAGTAATGATCCTGACCTGGCTTTGCATGGTTTGTCTCCTGGCTTTGTAAGGTTCGGATATGCGCTTATGCCAATCCACCCAGGGGGGCTGCTGGCGGAATTGCGTCGGTGATAGACCGAACATTTGTCTGAAAGCACGGCTAAATGATTCAGAATGCTGGAAACCGGCGTCGTACGCGATATCAGTGATTTTCTCTAACGGATTAAAAGCCAGTCGATAAGATGCGCGTTTTAAGCGCATCATCTGGATGTAACGGCCAGGTGGCATCCCACAATAACTACAAAACTGACGATGGAAATGAAATGGCGAGAAGTGAGCCACTTCACTCAGTTTTTCCAGTAATAAAGCGTCATCGAGATGGTGGTCAATATAATCAAAGACCTGTTTAAAGCGTCTGGCGTAACTATCAGTTTTATTATCACACATGACTTCCTCCGTGCTGCTTAATATGCTCGAAGGCGATTCAGTTTGCCTGACCGATCTTGCTCAATGACGTACAAAGGAGAGCATTTCCAGGTGGCTATCTTTCGAACCTTTGACTTGCTCCCCATTGCTCAAGACTCTCGATGTCAATATGCATGCAGAACTTCCACTGTTCGCTCATTGCGGACCTTAGGGGACTTCAGGAAGTCCGCTCCATGCCGGGAGCTTACATTGTTGATATGGTAATCGCCGCGGATAATCTCAACCGCCTATGTGGTTACGTTCCATCGCTCTTAAAACCTTCTCTGCAGAATCAAATATATCCATTCTCTGCATATCATGCGGGTATTTGGTGTATTCATAACTTTCTAAGGCGAGATCCCATGTACTTTTCTTAAATTCACACTGATATAACTGCACTGTCTTGTTCAAAATCAATGCTTCTAATGTACTGTTATTTCTAATTATTTCATCAACCTTCTTGTTGTTTATCCCAATATAGATACCTGTTATTGATTTTAGATCAATTATTTTATCAATTAAAACCGTGCCTTGTTTTTGTAATGCGTCTGTCTTTTTTATTATTCTGATTTCTTCTTCATATTTCCAATGCAGTGATTTAGTAAGCAATAATTTACTAATTATATCAGTATCATAGATATTTTCTTGACTGATTTTTAGTTTGCTTTTCATTCGGCTCTCTAAATAAAAAATTTCACCTTTCGGAGCTGTAATCAGGCATTTTGCTTCATCATCAAATCCTGCTTTCTCAGTGTCGATTGCTACAACAAAGCCCTGATGCTTATCAGCATAATGTGACCACATCAATACGTTGAGTGGATTTTTAGAAAGGCATAAACAGGCAAGGTTTTGATTGATCTCATACCTCATAGTCAATGATTCAATTGATTCATCATCAAGTGCATATCCATAACTTTCGAACGGATCATTAAACTCACTGTGAGGGGTGAATTTTATAGAAATGTAGCCATCTTTGAAGAATCGATCTAATGATGCATTGTCTATGTATTTGTACAAAATCATAAAATACTCAGAATTATCTATAGGTGTTATCAGTGTACAGCCTTTCGACAGGGTAGGGGTAAGTATCCCGCTTAACCAGCAAGTGCATACCCTGGATCACCTAATAGCATAACTTTCAGGGTATGAAAGTCTATACCTCGCTCAAAACGGACCTTCCCACAACCCGCAACACCGCGCGTAAAACGCAATTCCCCTGATCCCTCCGCATCACACTACACTTATCCCTTAAAGCCAAACCTGACACAGGGAGTCATGTATGTCTGCGGAGAATTTATCCCAAATGGGTGCGGCAAACGTTCAGCGTTTGGTGGATCAATATGGTCAGCAAGTCATAGAAAAATGCCCTGTTAGTCCTGTGGAATATGCTTTCTACGAGCGTGCAGCGGAAGAGCTCAACGGCAGGGGGATCAAAACGCCGACGCTGTTGTCTGCCGATCCACATCCACGCCGGTTAAGGCTGGAATATATCCCTGGAAAAGTGTCTCAGGATGAGGTGTCGGGGGATGACATATTGAAATGCCTTTCTCATCTTCATCGCACTCCACCGGACCCAACCTGGGTGTATCACCCTCATTCCTGGTCCGAGAAAGCGCTTGAAAAATCATTGGCGCTTTTGAAATTACCGGACCGCGCGGCCCACCAGATGTGCTGTTTTCAGCAAGCGGGCAGCATTTTGTTTCGGCAGAAATGTTTAATCTCAGGGGATACCAATGCCGGTAACTGGGGGAGGAGAGAAAACGGAGAGTGGGTTCTCTTTGACTGGGAAAGGTTTGGCACGGGCAGTCCGGCTATCGACCTCGCCCCGCTGGTAAAGGGGATGGGCTCCAGGCAAAGCATTTTACAGCTTGCGGAGCGTTACAGCGTGCATTATCTGCATATGCCTGCTCGACAGCTAGCGACGGAAATAACCCTTGCTAAAGCATGGATTGTGTCAGAAGTGGTGTCCCTGCTCTATGACCGGAACAAAACAGATTTTGAGCTGTACCTGAACTGGTACAGAGAAACGCTTCCCGGCTGGCTGGATGAGGCCATCACAGTACTTTAACCCTTCGTCTGCATGGGTTTTTTATATTATTAAGGCCGAAATTCTGGCTCACAGACCAGCTGAATTTCGGCCCTTAAGCTCTGGCCTTAGTGCGCCGTGATATACGGCTCTTTCACGAACTCCGCCAGCAGCCAGACCATATCATGTAGCAGACCGGTCAGCTCTTTTGCCACGTTTGCAGGCAATGTTCCGCCCATTACCGCCTGCGTTAACGCCAGCGCATAGTCCACCTGGAGCGACGTATCCTGCCAGCAGTCCGGAACGCAGGAGACAATCTTCTCTCCTGCAATCAGCTGTTCGACCAGATAAGGCGGGAGGGCAGAATCACAACGCGCGCGAAGGCGTTTAAGGACTGCCAGCAAACGCGTACACAGTGTTGCATGGGTGACCGCATCGTCGGTTTCTACCAGCACGCTTACATACGCGGTGCAGGCATCGGCCAGTTCGAAGAGATCTGCAGATTCAGGCAGTTGTAGATGAATCAGATGGTGTATAGCGCTTTCTTCAGAGAGCGCGTAAGACAGGGAAGGGACAGTTGTCATGTGATTTTCCATTTTAAAAAAACTCCAGACCATCCAATAAGTTCCTACGCTCATGGGTGGTAGCGCTGACGGAGGTAGGAATACCGCACACGACAAAAACGGCCAACCTTTCGGTTGCTCCGCCAGCGCGACCGTAGTGTAACGGGATGAGCGCTGCCGCGACAAAATAATTGTCGTATCGTGATATGCGGGTTCCTACGCCCGGTTGCGGATGTGCCGCAACGCAGGCACTTTACGGCCGGGAGGAGAGTAAGAAAAGCAGTAACCCTGAATTACACAGGGTTACTTGCAGGTTTGCGAGGCGGCTTCCAGAAAGGCCTTAGCGGGCGCAAGCAACGCCGCGCCATTACCCTTCACTCAGCATCGCCAGAAACCGTTTCACCGTCCGCGAACGTTCAAAACGCCGCCAGCACAGCGCGATATCGGTATAAAGCTCCGGTGATGTCAGCGCATGGTAGGT
The DNA here is from genome assembly GCF_057320345.1 of Enterobacter cloacae complex sp. 394I7. Classification (NCBI taxonomy): domain Bacteria; kingdom Pseudomonadati; phylum Pseudomonadota; class Gammaproteobacteria; order Enterobacterales; family Enterobacteriaceae; genus Enterobacter; species Enterobacter cloacae complex sp. 394I7. The sequence continues at coordinate 90,673 of NZ_JBXWCR010000001.1, forward strand.
CACATTGGGGGGCGAAATGGCGGCCATTGACTTCGGCACCAGGGCGAACCCGCCGCCAGCGGACACCATGCTCAGGGAAGAGGAAAGTTGCGAAGACTGCAGCGTGTGCTGCACGTCAATTCCGGCCCGCTCGCAGCAGCCGTAAACGCGATCGTACAACCCTGGCGCGACCTCCTGCGGGAACAAAACGACCGGCGTATCCCGAAGTTGCTCCAGCGCCAGCGATCCACACTTCGCCAGTGGATGGTCGCGATGCAGCGCCACAACCATCGGCTCACGGTCGAGAATTTTTAGCTCAAACGCTTTGCTGCTCTCACACGGCAGACGCACAAACGCGATATCCAGCTCACCCTCCGCCAGCATCGCCGTCAGCGAAGACATATTGGCTTCCACCTGGTGCACTCTCACCGCCATGTTCTGCAGCTGATACTGGCGAATAAGGGTGAAGATTTTGGGGTGAAAGGCGTCTGAACTGGTGATCCCAATCGACAGACTGCCGTTCAGCCCGCGGGCAATGCCCCGGGCTTTCTCCAGCGCGGCGTCGCTCAGCGCCAGGATCTTACAGGCGTCCTCATAGAAGGCTTCTCCCGCTTCAGTCAGCTCCACGCCTCGCGTCAGGCGTCTGAATAACGGCGTGCCCACTTCTTCCTCGAGCCGTTTAATCTGCTGACTCAGAGGAGGCTGTGAAATACCCAGCGCTTTGGCCGCTTTGGTGAAGTGTCGCTCACGTGCAACGGCGACAAAATACCGCAGATAACGAAGTTCCATATCAAAAACGTCTCAAACCAGCATGGATTCTATATTGGAACTCTATGCTGAATCGGGTCAACATTTATTTAACCTTTCTAAATAAAGTTGAAGAGGACGAGCATGATGGTGCATTCATCTGCATGCGACTGTGAGGCCAGTTTGTGCGAGACCCTGCGTGGGTTTTCTGCCCAGCATCCTGACAGCGTGATCTATCAGACATCGCTAATGAGCGCCCTGTTAAGCGGCGTGTACGAGGGGGATACCACTATCGCCGATCTGCTTGCGCACGGCGATTTTGGTCTGGGTACGTTCAACGAGCTGGATGGCGAAATGATTGCCTTCAGCAGCCAGGTGTATCAGCTGCGCGCCGACGGAAGTGCCCGTGCCGCGAAGCCGGAGCAAAAAACACCGTTTGCGGTGATGACCTGGTTCCAGCCGCAGTATCGCAAAACCTTCGATGCGCCGGTCAGCCGTCAGCAGATCCACGACGTGATCGACCAGCAAATCCCCTCCGATAACCTGTTCTGTGCGTTACGCATCGACGGTAATTTCCGCCACGCCCACACCCGTACCGTTCCGCGTCAAAAGCCGCCATACCGCGCCATGACCGACGTGCTGGACGACCAGCCAGTGTTCCGCTTTAACCAGCGAGAAGGGGTACTGGTCGGGTTCCGCACGCCGCAGCATATGCAGGGCATTAACGTCGCGGGATATCACGAACATTTTATCACCGACGATCGTCAGGGCGGCGGGCATCTGCTCGACTACCAGCTGGAGAGCGGCGTGCTGACCTTCGGTGAAATTCACAAACTGATGATCGACCTGCCTGCCGACAGCGCATTTTTACAGGCCAACCTTCACCCCAGCAACCTTGATGCTGCAATCCGTTCCGTCGAAAACTAACAGGAGAACCACCGTGAACAGTGATAAACAGGCACGTCAGTGGGCGCATGGCGCCGATATGGTCGTAGGCCAGCTGGAAGCGCAGGGCGTGAAGCAGGTTTTCGGTATTCCGGGTGCAAAAATCGACAAAGTGTTTGATTCCTTGCTCGATTCCTCCATCGAAATCATTCCCGTGCGCCACGAAGCGAACGCGGCGTTTATGGCCGCAGCGGTAGGGCGCCTCACCGGCAAGGCCGGGGTCGCGCTGGTCACCTCCGGACCGGGCTGCTCGAACCTGATCACCGGGATTGCCACCGCCAACAGTGAGGGCGACCCGGTGGTCGCGCTGGGCGGTGCCGTGAAGCGGGCAGATAAAGCGAAGCTGGTGCATCAGAGCATGGACACAGTCGCCATGTTCAGCCCGGTGACGAAGTACGCCGTGGAGGTAAGTTCACCGGATGCGATTGCCGAAGTGGTCTCGAACGCGTTTCGCGCTGCCGAGCACGGCAGGCCAGGGGGCGCGTTCGTCAGCCTGCCGCAGGATATTGTCGACCAGCCCGCCACGGGCGCGATTTTGCCGGGCAGCAGTACTGCCAAAATGGGGCCGGCACCGGAGTCCGCCATTAACGATGTGGCGAAGCTTATCGAAAAAGCCAAGAATCCGGTCATTTTACTGGGCCTGATGGCCAGCCAGCCTGCCAACAGCGCCGCGCTGCGTAAGCTGCTGGAGAAAAGTCGCATCCCGGTCACCAGTACCTATCAGGCGGCCGGGGCGGTGAATCAGGAACATTTCACCCGCTTTGCCGGACGTGTCGGCCTCTTTAACAACCAGGCAGGCGACAGATTGCTGCATCTGGCGGATCTGATTATCTGCATCGGTTACAGCCCGGTGGAATACGAACCGTCCATGTGGAACAGCGGCGACGCCACGCTGGTGCATATCGATGTGCTGCCCGCCTATGAAGAACGCAATTATGTGCCTGACCTCGAGCTGGTGGGGGACATCGCCGAAACGCTGAACCTGCTCGCGAGCCGGATCGCCCACAAGCTGGAGCTCAGCGCGCGCGCGTCAGAAATCCTGGTCGATCGTCAGCATCAACGGGATCTGCTCGATCGCCGTGGCGCCTCGCTTAATCAGTTTGCCCTGCATCCGCTGCGCATCGTGCGGGCCATGCAGGACATCGTCAATAACGACGTTACGCTTACCGTTGATATGGGGAGCTTCCACATCTGGATCGCCCGCTATCTCTATAGCTTCCGCGCACGTCAGGTCATGATCTCTAACGGTCAGCAGACCATGGGCGTTGCACTGCCGTGGGCGATTGGTGCGTGGCTGGTCAATCCTGGACGCAAGGTGGTCTCGGTGTCCGGTGACGGCGGCTTCCTGCAGTCGAGCATGGAGCTGGAAACCGCCGTGCGTCTCAACGCCAATGTGCTGCACATCATCTGGGTGGACAACGCCTACAACATGGTGGCGATCCAGGAAGAGAAAAAATACCAGCGCCTTTCCGGCGTAGAGTTCGGCCCGGTCGATTTCAAAGTCTATGCCGATGCCTTTGGGGCGAAAGGCTTTGCCGTCGAGAGCGCGGATGCGCTGGAGCCTACGCTGCGTGCTGCAATGGATGTCGATGGCCCGGCCGTGGTCGCCATTCCCGTCGACTATAGCGATAACCCGCTGCTGATGGGCCAGCTCCATCTCAGCCAGATTTTGTGAATCAATATAAGGACAGAGAAATGCAAAAAGTTGCTCTCGTAACAGGCTCAGGCCAGGGGATTGGTAAAGCGATTGCGCTTCGCCTGGTGAAAGACGGTTTTGCCGTCGCCATCGCGGATTACAACGAAGAGACTGCAAAAGCCGTTGCCGATGAGATCACCCGCAATGGGGGGAAGGCCGTCGCCGTGAAGGTGGATGTCTCCAGCCGCGAGCAGGTGTTTGCAGCGGTGGAAAAAGCCCGCACTGCGCTGGGCGGTTTCAACGTGATCGTCAACAATGCCGGGATCGCGCCTTCCACGCCAATTGAGTCGATCACCCCGGAAATTGTCGACAAAGTTTACAACATCAACGTCAAAGGGGTTATCTGGGGTATCCAGGCTGCCATTGACGCCTTCCGTAAAGAAGGGCACGGCGGCAAGATCATCAACGCCTGTTCCCAGGCAGGCCATACCGGGAACCCTGAACTGGCGGTCTACAGTTCCAGTAAGTTTGCGGTACGCGGGTTAACCCAGACGGCGGCACGTGACCTTGCGCCATTAGGGATCACCGTTAACGCTTACTGCCCGGGCATCGTCAAAACGCCGATGTGGGCGGAAATTGACCGCCAGGTCTCCGAAGCGGCGGGTAAACCGCTCGGCTACGGCACTGAAACGTTTGCCAAACGCATTACGCTTGGCAGATTGTCCGAACCCGAAGATGTGGCCGCCTGTGTCTCTTATCTCGCCGGGCCAGATTCCGACTACATGACCGGTCAGTCCCTGTTGATTGACGGTGGTATGGTGTTCAACTAAATACTAATAAGCTCTGACATGAGTTTTCCCCTGCCCCCGTGCAGGGGCTTTTTTTTGTCTCCTCAGCCATTGTGGATTACACTGCGCGCTGCAAAACTTTAGTCTTAGAGATCTGACAGGCGGTAACAGCGATGAACGGTACAATCACAACGTGGTTTAAAGATAAAGGCTTTGGATTTATCAAAGATGAAAACGGTGACAACCGCTATTTTCATGTGATTAAGGTCGCCAACCCTGATCTGATTAAGAAAGACGCAGCGGTGACCTTCGAGCCCACAACCAACAACAAAGGCCTTTCCGCCTATGCGGTGAAGGTGATCCCGGAAAGCAAACACCTCTATATCGCAGGCGAGCGCGTGAAGCTCACCTCGATCAAATCGTTTGTGGTGTTCAGCGAAGAAGAGCCAGCAGATACCGGCATAGATAAAGAGAACGCGGTACTGTCCGTGGGGCTGCTGATGAACAACATCAAACCCAAGTCTGACAAAAAACCGGGTGAAATGCGCACGGTGAAGAAGCTGGCTATCACCACCTTCCAGAATACGACGATGATCTTCACGGAAGATGAGATCGACATCGACGCTACGGTGAAGCTGCTGAAATAATGTTTTGCCGGGTAGGGCGACGTCTTACCCGGCGTACCGCTGTCATCCTGGCGTGCAAACGCCACTTCCCCCGTTTTCCCGAGCAGGCGATACGCCGCGTCTCTTTTCGTCCGCTTTTTAACCTGCTATAACAAAACCCTTATCCTTCCGGGAGTCAACGCCGTGCCCGAGCTTAATCAACATGGTCAAACTGTTAACGATATCGTCCCAGACTGGAAATGCGCCCGTGCGTTAACCCGCACTCCGCTCGTCGGTCAGTATTGTCGTCTGGAGCCGCTGGATGCCGAACGCCACGCGGCAGATTTGTATGAGGCCTATGCGCTGGGGGACGACAGCGACTGGACGTGGCTTGTCAGCACCCAGCCCGTGAGCGTTGAAGACACCGCAGAATGGGTCCTTGGCAAAGTACTGGATGATGAACTGGTGCCGTACGCCGTCATCGATTTACGTACCGGGCAAGCTGTGGGGCTGGTGAGCTATATGGCAATAGAGCGCATGCAAGGGTCGGTGGAGATCGGCCACGTCACCTGGTCACGCAAGATGAAAGGCTCCCGCCTTGGCACGGAAACCGTATGGCTGCTGCTCAGGAATGCATTCGAGCATGGCTATCGTCGGCTGGAGTGGAAGTGCGATTCAATGAACACTGCCTCGCGTAATGCGGCGGAAAGGCTGGGGTTTGTCTGGGAAGGCCGGCTGCGTCAGAAGCTGGTGCGCAAAGGGCGCAACCGCGACAGCGACATGCTGTCAATCATTGATGGCGAATGGCCACAGCGGGATGCCGAACTCCGCGCCTGGCTGGCTGAAGCGAATTTTGACGGGGAAGGGCGGCAGCGTAAAAAGCTGGAGGCGTTTCGTCTGTAAAATATGCCCCTCACCCGTTGGGAAAGGGGCTGCTTAGCAAACTGCGTTACAGGCGAACCGGTGCACCGTTGGCGACATAATATGCCGCGGTACTCTTCGCCAGCGGCTCGCGCCCGCGAATGGCATCGGCAATTTTCTCGCCAATCATGATGGTGGTGGCGTTCAGGTTGCCGGTGATGATCTGCGGCATAATGGACGCATCCACCACGCGCAATCCTTCCAGCCCATGAACGCGACCTTCGCCGTCGACCACGGCCATTTCGTCATACCCCATCTTACAGGTGCCGCACGGGTGGAAGGCGGTTTCAGCGTGGTTACGCACAAACTCGTCCAGCTGTTCGTCGGTCTGGCACTCAATGCCCGGGCTGATTTCCCGTCCACGGTATTTATCCAGCGCCGGCTGGTGCATGATCTCACGGGTGATGCGGATCGCATCGCGAAACTCCTGCCAGTCCTGTTCGTGGGACATATAGTTGAACAGGATTGCCGGATGCTGATGCGGATCGCGTGATTTAATCCGTACATGCCCGCGGCTTGGTGAGCGCATGGAGCCAACGTGACACTGGAAACCGTGCTCTTTGACCGCGTTCGACCCGTTGTAGTTAATGGCGACCGGCAGGAAGTGGTATTGAATATTCGGCCATTCAAACTCCTCGCGGCTGCGGATAAACCCACCGGCTTCAAAGTGGTTGCTCGCTCCCACGCCGGTGCCGCCAAACAGCCACTCCGCGCCAATCTTCGGCTGGTTCCACCACTGCAGGGCAGGGTAGAGAGAGACCGGCTCTTTGCACTCGTACTGCAGGTACATCTCTAAGTGATCCTGCAGGTTTTCACCCACACCCGGGAGGTCATGTACCAGCGGGATGTCAAATTGCTTCAGCAGTTCCGCGTTACCCACGCCGGAGCGCTGCAGGATCTGCGGAGAGGCAATCGCCCCGGCGCACAGCAGCACCTCTTTGCTGGCCGTCGCTTTTGACGGAATCGTGCTCTCGCCTTCCAGCCACTCGACGCCTGTCGCGCGTTTGCCGTCAAAAATAATGTGATCGGTCATGGCATGGGTGCGAATGGTCAGGTTCGGGCGTGATTTCGCCTGATCCAGATAGCCGCGTGCGGTACTGGCGCGACGGCCCTGCGGCGTCACGGTTCTGTCCATCGGGCCGAAGCCTTCCTGCTGATAGCCGTTAAGGTCGTCAGTACGCGGGTAGCCCGCCTGCACACCGGCTTCTACCATCGCTTCAAACAGCGGGTTTACGCCGGGTTTAGAGGTGGTCACGCTCACCGGGCCGTCGCCGCCGTGGTAGTCGTTTGGCCCCACGTCACGGGTCTCTGCCTTACGGTAGTAGGGCAGGCAGTTGAGATAGCTCCAGTGTTCCAGACCCGGCTCAGTTGCCCAGTTGTCCAGATCCATCGCGTTACCGCGGATGTAGCACATGCCGTTGATCAGGGATGAGCCGCCCAGCCCTTTGCCGCGACCGCACTCCATACGGCGGTTGTTCATGTGCGGCTCGGGCTCGGTTTCATACGCCCAGTTGTAACGCTTGCCCTGCAAGGGAAACGCCAGCGCGGCAGGCATCTGGGTGCGGAAGTCAAAACGGTAATCCGGGCCGCCCGCTTCGAGCAGCAGAACGGTGGTATTGGGATCTTCCGTCAGTCGTGTTGCCAGTACGTTGCCGGCAGAGCCGGCACCAATAATGATGTAGTCAAATTGCAAAAAAACCTCCCGGTTAAAATATGGACTGGAATTTACCCATCTCAACCTGGATGGACTTCACCTGGGTATAACTCTGGAGCGTCATTACGCCGTTCTCGCGGCCAATGCCGGAGTGTTTGTAGCCACCAACCGGCATCTCTGCCGCGGATTCACCCCAGGTGTTGATCCAGCAGATACCCGCTTCAAGCTGGTGGATCGCGCTGTGCGCGCGGTTCAGGTCGGCAGTCACGATGCCCGCCGCCAGACCGTAATCGGTGTCGTTGGCGCGACGAATCACCTCTTCGTCGGTTTCGTACGTGAGGATGGACATCACCGGCCCGAAGATCTCTTCGCGCACGATGGTCATCTCATCGGTGCAGTCGGTGAACACGGTGGGAGCCACCCACGCGCCGTTGTCAAAGCCGTCGCCTTTCAGCACATCGCCACCGCACAGCACACGCGCGCCTTCCTCTTTGCCTTTGGCGATATAGCGCAGCACGTTTTCGCGGTGCGGGAAGCTCACCAGCGGGCCAAAGTTGGTGCGTTCATCGAACAGATCGCCCGCGCGAATACGTGCCACGCGCTCAACAATTTTCTGCTCAAACGCGGCTTTGAATTTCGCCGGCACGAACACGCGGGTGCCGTTAGTGCATACCTGTCCGGAGCTGAAGAAGTTGGCCATCATGGCGATGTCCGCCGCGAGATCCAGGTCGGCATCGTCGAAAATAACCAGCGGGGATTTCCCGCCCAGCTCCATCGTCACCTCTTTCAGGGACGAGGCCGCCGAATTGGCCATCACTTTTTTGCCGCTGGCAACGCCGCCGGTGAAGGAGACTTTGGCGATACCCGGGTGCTCGGTCAGGAACTGACCGGTTTCTGCGCCCACGCCCGGCAGAACGTTAAACACGCCGTCCGGCAGACCCGCTTCGGTGTAGATTTCGGCAAGCTTCAGGGCGGTGAGGGGCGTCACTTCGCTCGGTTTGAAGATCATCGCGTTACCTGCGGCCAGCGCTGGCGCGGATTTCCACAGGGCGATCTGGATCGGGTAGTTCCACGCGCCAATGCCCGCGACCACGCCCAGCGGTTCACGACGGGTATAGACAAATGAGGTATCGCGCAGGGGGATCTGGCTGCCTTCCAGCGCCGGGATCAGCCCTGCGTAGTACTCCAGCACGTCCGCGCCGGTGACGATATCAACGGTGCTGGTTTCTGAGTACGCTTTGCCGGTGTCGAGGGTTTCCAGCTTCGCCAGCTCGTCGTTACGCTCACGAAGAATGTCTACCGCACGGCGCAGAATGCGCGAGCGCTCCATGGCGGTCATCGCCGCCCAGATTTTTTGCCCGCGCTGCGCGCTTTCTACGGCGCGATCGACATCCTCGCGTCCGGCGGCCTGAACGGTCGCCAGGACTTCACCGTTGGCCGGGTTGATGGTCTCGAAGGTGCGACCGCTGGTGGCCGATGTATAACCACCATTGATATAAAGCTGCTGTTCTGCCATTCGGGACATAAATTCTCCTCGGTTAATCGGTCGGTAAATGCTGGCTAATAAAGTGGCTGGTGAGCGACTGGGCCAGGGTTTTATCCAGCGGTTTGCCACTCAGCGCGGCGCGCAGCCACAGCCCGTCAATCAGCGCCGCGAGCCCGTAACCCGCCTCCTGCGCCTGTTCGCGCGGCAGCTCGCGGCGGAACTCATACACCAGGTTCGACAGCAGACGGCGGCTGCTCACCTGCTGCAGACGGTAGAGCATTGGCTGATGCATGCTGCTCGCCCAGAAGGCCAGCCAGGCTTTCATTGCCGCGCCGCTGATCTGGGTTTCATCAAAATTGCCGCCGACAATCGCCTGCAGACGCTGCTCTGCGCTGCCGTGCGGTAAGGCATGCAAGCGGTTCAATACCGCGTCGCGCAGCTGGCCGGTGATGTCGCGCATGGTCGCTTCCAGCAGGCCATTTTTGTCCTTGAAATAGTGACTGATGATCCCCGTGGAAACGCCCGCCCGACGGGCGATCTGCGCGATGGTCGCGTCATGCATTCCCACTTCATTTATTGCTTCCAGCGTGGCGTCGATCAGTTGCCTGCGCCGGATTGGCTGCATCCCCACTTTGGGCATTTTTGCCACTCCATTCATCAGCGTTGGTTAACCATTAAAGCGGTTTTTGATTGGACGTTCAATATAAAATGTGTCTTAATTGTTGCGGTTTTGGATTTCAATAGTTACAAAAACAGTGGGGATACTGGATGACAGATCTTTCGCAAGACAGAGAAAAGGACAAAATCAATCCGGTTGTTTTTTATACATCCGCAGGACTGATTTTGTTGTTTTCCCTGATGACGATCTTCTTTAGCGATTTTTCTGCCGAGTGGATTGGGCGCACCCTTAACTGGGTGTCGAAGACCTTCGGCTGGTACTACTTGCTGGCGGCGACGCTCTATATCGTCTTCGTCGTCTGCATCGCCTGCTCGCGCTTTGGCTCGGTAAAGCTCGGGCCGGAACAGTCAAAACCCGAGTTCAGCCTGCTGAGCTGGGCCGCGATGCTGTTTGCCGCGGGCATTGGTATTGACCTGATGTTCTTCTCCGTGGCGGAACCGGTCACGCAATATATGCAGCCACCGGAAGGGGCGGGGCAGACGATGGAGGCCGCGCGACAGGCGATGGTCTGGACATTGTTCCACTACGGCTTAACCGGCTGGTCGATGTATGCCCTGATGGGGATGGCGCTCGGATACTTTAGCTATCGTTATAATTTACCCCTCACGATCCGCTCCGCGCTCTATCCGATTTTCGGTAAAAAAATTAACGGACCGATTGGGCACACCGTGGATATTGCGGCGGTGATTGGCACCATCTTTGGGATCGCCACCACGCTCGGTATCGGCGTGGTGCAGCTCAACTACGGTCTGAGCGTGCTGTTTGATATCCCGGATTCCATGGCGGCCAAAGCGGCGCTGATCGCGCTGTCGGTGATTATCGCCACCATTTCGGTTACCTCCGGCGTGGACAAGGGCATTCGCGTGCTTTCTGAGCTGAACGTCGCGCTGGCGCTGGGGTTGATCCTGTTCGTGCTGTTTATGGGCGATACGTCATTCCTGCTCAATGCGTTAGTGCTGAACGTGGGTGATTACGTGAACCGCTTTATGGGTATGACGTTGAACAGCTTCGCCTTCGATCGCCCGGTCGAGTGGATGAACAACTGGACGCTGTTCTTCTGGGCGTGGTGGGTCGCGTGGTCGCCGTTTGTTGGCCTGTTCCTGGCGCGTATTTCGCGTGGACGCACCATTCGTCAGTTTGTGATGGGCACGCTGATTATCCCGTTCACCTTTACGCTGCTGTGGCTGTCGGTGTTCGGCAACAGCGCGCTGCACGAGATCATTCACGGCAATGCGACGTTTGCGCAGGAAGCGATGGTGCATCCGGAGCGGGGGTTCTACAGCCTGCTGGCGCAGTATCCGGCGTTTACCTTTAGCGCCTCTGTTGCGACCATTACCGGCCTGCTGTTTTACGTCACCTCGGCGGATTCCGGCGCGCTGGTGCTGGGGAACTTCACCTCGAAGCTCAAGGACATCAACAGCGATGCTCCCAACTGGCTGCGCATCTTCTGGTCTGTCGCCATTGGCCTGCTGACCCTGGGCATGCTGATGACCAACGGTATTTCTGCCCTGCAGAACACCACGGTGATCATGGGTCTGCCGTTCAGTTTCGTGATCTTCTTCGTGATGGCCGGGTTGTATAAATCTCTCAAGGTGGAAGATTACCGCCGCGTCAGCGCCAGCCGCGACACCGCGCCACGTCCGATGGGTGCGCAGGACAGACTGAGCTGGAAAAAGCGGTTGTCACGCCTGATGAACTATCCGGGCACGCGCTACACCAAACAGATGATGGAAACGGTCTGCTTCCCGGCGATGGAAGAGGTGGCGCAGGAGCTGAAGCTGCGTGGTGCGTATGTTGAACTGAAAAACCTGCCGCCGGACGACGGTGAGACTCTGGGACACCTGGACCTGCTGGTGCATATGGGCGACGAACAAAACTTTGTCTACCAGATTTGGCCACAGCAGTATTCGGTGCCCGGGTTTACCTATCGCGCACGCAGCGGGAAATCAACGTATTACCGCCTTGAGACGTTCCTGCTGGAAGGGAGCCAGGGGAATGACCTGATGGATTACAGTAAGGAACAGGTAATTACGGACATACTGGATCAGTATGAGCGGCACCTGAACTTTATTCACCTCCATCGCGAGGCGCCGGGGAATAGCGTGATGTTCCCGGATGTTTGAGCGGGATAACTAAGTGAATAAAGCGGTATCCTGGAACAGGGTACCGCTTTTTTTAATGGCCTGGCACATTCGTGCTGCGCAATATTAATGATTTTGAAAATGAATACCGGTTTTCCATATAAAGAAACTCACAGTGTCGACTAATTTTGAATCAGCTTCTGCGTAGGTGGCCGCATTGTGTCCTCCTTGACTGTAAGCTAATACCAGCACCGGAACATTCCACGGTTTGTTTATTGTCTGCAATCGGGCTGCGAATTTTGCTGTCTGCCAGGGGGAGACACGTTGGTCATGCAGGCCGACCGTTAACAACACCGGGGGATAGCGTTTACCTGGAACCAGATGCTGATAAGCGTCTATTTTTAACAAATTGAGCATGCCTGATTGTTTAAAAGGTGAACCCAACTCTTCAAAATTCATCTCGCCTATTGGAATTTTATCCAGTCGACTGGTATTAAGTATTCCGACGTCTATCGCCACAGCTGAAAATAGTTCTGGGCGAAGCGTCATTGCCATACCCATTATAATCCCCCCCGCGCTCTCACCACTGATCACCAATTTTGACGGTGAGGTGTATTTATTATCAACGAGATATTCAGCGCAACGAATAAAATCATTAATAGAATTTTCTTTCTTATTCGCTCTACCTCCTTCATGCCATGCTGGACCCAGTTCACCTCCTCCTCGAACATGCGCGATTGCGATGGCTCCGCCTTGTTCAAGCCAGAGCAAGCGGGAAATATCAAATTCAGGAAGGGTACTTACTCCATAAGCGCCGTAAGCTGTCAACCAGATGGGGGTGGCACCATTGTGTTCAATCCCTTTATGATGAATTAAAGTTAACGGAACGCGGACGTTATCTGCTGTGAGAACCCATATTTCTTCCGTCACATAGTCTGTAAAGGATTGTTTTACCGGTGATATTAAATTCGTATCTCTGATGCGATTATTGACCGGGTTATACTGGAAAATAGCAGGTTGCGTGAGCCAACTCTGTCGGGTGAAGAGGATATCCTTGCGGTTATTGCTGGCGAAGATTGCACTCACATTTTCATCTGCTGGTGCTGGAATGAACTGGTGCTTATTCGGGTCATCAAAAGGAATACGTACGAATTTATTGGTACCAGAGTCATGGTATGCAATATAAAGTGAATCCCGACTGGTGGTTAGCTGGGTGAGCTCACCATTTGCCCAGCTCATCACATGCTCTCGTTTTGAAGTAGGAGTACTCAGATCGACTCTTGAGATATCATAACCTGATGATGAATTCATGTTAGCAAAATAAATCCACTTTCCAGAGCAAACAAAGGCAGAAACATTCTCATCAACATCAATGATTTTGGCCCAGTGTAATATTCCGTTGAGTGCGGGATCGTTTTTTGCTGAAAAAAGATAGCCGCCATAACCGCTGATTGATTTCGAAAAATAAACGATGAGATATGCAGAGTCGGGGGATGCAAACAAATTAACGTTTTCACATTTCTTCTGTGTCAATTCCGGGAGAGTATGCCAGTCAAAAGTCATAACATCATTTTGGCTCCCTAAATGATGGTAGTAGACTTTTCCGCATGTTTGTCGCCCGGTATCATGAGTTGTATCGTTAAGACTGTAATAAAATGACTGGTTATCCGCTGCCCAGACAACATTAGGATAGCGAACCGCGGAAATTTCATCTTTTAATACGACACCATCCGCAACTCTGATGACATTTATTGCCGTAGTTTCAGTACCATTTTTCGATAATCCAAAAGCCACATAGTGACCGTCTGGAGATGGGCTAAAAAAATTAATCCCATATCCGACGGGAGGGGTAATAACCACTCGTTCAGGTTTTCCCTTTTGTTGCACAAAAAGCCGCAGATAAGGATGTTCAGTTGTCGATCGTAGGTAGAAACGACGATCGCCCGCATCATAGATATCAGATAGAGTTGGTTCTGTGTTAACCAGTATGCTTAGTCTTTTCGCCAGTGCATTTCGCCAGGGGAGGGTGTGTAATATTTTAACCGCTTGGTCTGATTGATGGCTTAGCCAACGAGCTGTCTGTTGTCCGTCGGTTTCCATCCAGCGATAAGGATCTACGTTGTTGTCAACATCAGCGTTTCTCCCATGGGCATGAGTGAAAAAAACGCAGCCAAACAAAATGACTATTATGAATAATGTCGGTTTTATACTCAGTCTTACGCAATTTTTCATTCAGAGTGCAGTCCATGCTGTTCTGTCTGTGGCATTAATCGAATCACACGCTCAACAGATGCGATGGTTGATTGTCTGTGAGCAATGATTATTCGGGTGATGTTTAGCTTTTTGATAGCCTGATTAACATACGTTTCACTCTCTTCGTCCAAGGCACTGGTTGCTTCATCCATAAATAATATCCCGGGTTTACGATAAAGTGCGCGGGCAATAAAGATGCGTTGTTTCTGTCCTCCAGACAACCCCTCACCAAGTTCTCCAACTAATGTATCGTATCCCATGGGCATTTTTACAATAGCACCATGGATAAAGCTTGCGCGAGCGCACTCTTCCATCCATTCGTAATCGGCATTTTCATCGAAGCCACAAATATTTTCTCTAATTGAACCAGAAAATAACTTATCATCCTGCATTACGCACCCGATTATTTTGCGGTAATTGTTTAAACCAAGTTGTTGAATGTCGTTACCATCGATCATTACTGAACCTGTCTGCGGTTCAAACAATCCACAAAGAACCCTCATAAGCGTTGTTTTACCTGCACCTGACGGGCCTGTAATTGCCACACTTTCTCCAGCTAAAACCTGGAAAGAAAGACCACGAAAGACAGCGGCCGAATGGTCATCATATCGGTAGCTTAATGCATTTATTTCTAGGGCTACAGGTTTCATCGTGTTTAATATTTCTCTATCGGGCTTTTTCTTTTCTTGAGTATTAAGTGCAATATCTGCCACACGTTCATTATGAAGGTGCATCATGCGCAACTTAGTCAGGAAATTAGTTAATGACCAAATTCTGTCGGCAAATTGTTCTCTGAATACACCGAAAGCGATGAACATCCCAATTGTTATATCGTTATCTATAATGAGTCTTGAACCCAGCCATAGCATTGCTATCTGCTCGCAAGCAGTGATAAGGGAGTTTACGCCACCAAAAAGCAAATCCATTTTGGTGATTTTTATTTCAGTGTTAATTGTGTCAATTTCCAGGTTCAGCCAGTGGATGCTTCTTCTTTCACTAAAACCTTGCATTTTAATGGTCGCTATACCGTACAACGTTTCCATGAAATAAGATCGGGTTCGGGCGTCTCTAACGAGAATTTCCTCCGATAATTCGCGGTAGGTACTGTACGTCATAAGACGGATGAGGACATATAGAGCAGTAAAACACATAACAACGCCTGTGAGCCAGCCGCCATAAAGTGCCATCATAATGACGACACCGATCAACATCGTTCCATCGATGAGTGCTCCAACGATACTACTGGTAAAGGTTTCCCGAAGAGTGTTCAACGATCCAAAGCGCGACTGAATGTCACCTAACTTGCGTCGCTCAAAATAACTCAAAGGTAGCCGCAGTAAATGTGAAAATAACCCGGATTGCCACTGAACATTGATGAGCGTAGTCATTAATAATGAAGACCATGAACGCAGTGCGCTCAATGCCAGGCGTAAGAAAGTAAAGAGTAACAGACCAATACAAATCAGTGTCAGTAAGCCCACATCTGCAGCGGGAATAGCATGATCCAGTGCAAGCTGAGTACCTATCGGGATAAGAAGATTTATGGATTCAATAATGAGCGAATAGAAAAATATTTTCGCTAGCGTACCCTTAAGACCATGTACCTTTGCTGCAAGGGCTTTGAGGCTGAAGTGGTGACTTTCTTGCTCTTCGGTAAATGTACTTCCAGGCCATACTTCGAGTGCTATGCCAGTGAAGTATTGAGACATTTCCTCGAGATTTATCGTTCTACGGCCTCTGGCAGGGTCGTGTAGGATCACTCGATTTTGTTTCACACCGACCAGAACTACAAAATGGTTAAAATCCCAATGTAAGATGCAGGGGATCTTAAGCGAGTTGAGTTCATGAAGTTCCAGGGATAAACAGCGAGATGCAAGTCCTAATTGTTCAGCAATTTCTTTCATTCCTGCCAGTGTTGTCCCACGTGCAGATAGGTTGAATTGTTGTCGCAAGGATATGAGATTGCTATTTTTTCCATAGTGATTACAAATCATCGCAAGACATGCCAAACCGCATTCTGAGGATTCCGTTTGATGAACTAGTGGAACCCGAGAACGCAGATGAAGATCGAGTTGTCCGAGAAGCGTTTTAAAAGCACGTTTACTCATTTATCGGGCCCTCTATGCTATTTTTCATATCGTAGAAGGGGGAAAGCATCCACTGATAGATCTTCCTTTTTTCCAGAAATAAGGTGCTTTGAGCTTGCATTCCATTACCCAAGCTCAGACGTTTACCCGCGTACGCAATATTTTGTCTGTCAGGTTTGATAATAACTTTGTAGTAGGGTGCAGCTGAAGATGAGGCCACTTTAAGCGCCCCTTGATAGGTTTGCATTTCCTGTGGGGAGGCTGGGGAACGTGAGATGACAGAAATTGCTCCGCCAAACATACCGAATTTTTGAGCAGGAAAGGCTTCATAGCGGATGTTCACGCGGTCTCCAGCATTAAGATAGGGGACTGCGTCATTCGGTACCCAAATGACAAGAGAGAAATGATCGATATTGTATGGGATGATTTGTAGCAGACTGTCGCCCGGCTTGATCATCTGCCCGACGGTGACGCTAAGGGAATCTACCCTCCCGTTAGCCATGGCTCGGATAATAATAGCGCCTCCAGCATCAATACTCAGACGTTCTTTTTGCAATTCATAGCGCTGAAGTTCCATTTGATGAATCTGATTATCAAATTCAGCGGCCTGCGTCTGAATCTGACTCTCCAGTGTTGTCACCTGCAACGCGTTTTGGTCACTCTGGGCAGACAGGTTAATCATGTTATTCTGTCGTTCGTAGTATAAGGCTATCTGATTAATCAGCTGATCCTGAGTAATAAGACCACGCGCCTGATAATGCCGGTAGTTCTCCATGTTAGTTTTCATTACATGGAGGCCTTCCTGGGCTTGGGTGATAATATCTGAGGAACGTTTGAGAGCAGCGCTATATTGTTCTTTTTGTTTTTTGAGCATCTCAAGAGTGTTTTTTTTATTTTCCTGGAGAAGAGACATGATTTGAGATATGCGTGTCAGCTGGTTGTCAACATCCATACGCTGATTATCGCTGACAACACCGCTACGTGTGCTTTTACTAACATCGATCATGTAAATAGCATCACCTACTTTGAGCAGTTGACCTTCTTTGACAAATTGTTTAACTACCACCCCCTGAACACTGGCGTAAACGTTAGATGAACGAGGATAGGTGGTTATTTCTCCCACTACAGTTATTCTTCTCGTATAGGTGAACGTTAGGACGAAGGTTAGAAAAGCAATAACAAAAAAAACAGATAGCCCTGCAACCAACCAAACAGGGATCCCAGGCAGTAATATGGCTCTTCCTTGCCATCTCAATTTTTTGTGATCAACCGCTTTTTGGCGATACACGCACTTTTTCCTTTTTTTAAAAGATTTCGTGATTTTGTGTGGTTCACCAGGTGACAATTTTAAGTCAATTGCACCTGGTTATTCTGCATATCCAGGGGTATCGTGTTTTTTCCTGCATATGTAATTTGCTTTGCTGCGCTTCGGTAATACTATTTCTTCGACGACTCAACCATCCCTACCGTTACGGCCATCGTGTCCACCGGGACCACCTTTACCGCCTTTGCCCCCTTTTCCTCCAGGGCCACCATTTCCACCATCACCCCCGTTCCCGCCTCGTCCCCCGTTACCGCCATTACCACCATTTCCAGAACCACAGGTTCCTCCATTACCTCCGCGGCCGCCATTACCGCCTGCGCCCCCATTACCTCCACTTCCACCATCGCATTGCGAACCCCCAGAAATACCTTCACTCTCTGATTTCAGTAGTTCTCGCATTTTTACTCCTGATAAAGTAATGCATCACGCACAACGACCCGCCATGACAAACTTACAGCGGGTCGTCGTTTTGGTTTTTAATGATGGCTATCGACGACCGCCATTATTGCCACCGCCGCAGCTTCCGCCGTTACCCCCATTACCGCCATTACCGCCGCGGCCACCATTACCACCATTGCCGCCATTACAGGTACCACCATTACCACCACTATTGCCATTGCCGTTGCCACTGTGATTACCGTTCCCATTACCGGCACCAATACCACCGGCCACAATACTCATTTCATTTTGATTTAATTCACGCATTAGACTTTCCTTAGTTATATGGAGTTAAAGTAAAACAGCCTTAACATAATGTTCCTGAAATAAAGAAAATGGAAATGACTTATTTCATCTTTCACGGTTTTTTTATCTTTGGGTTTTTGACCTACCTCTAAGTTTCGTTGCGTAATTCTGTTATGGAAAGCATGGTGGCGAGTTGTGGATTATGTTCTAAAATTAAATTGGTTTTATCTAACTATTAAAAGTAGTAGGAAGGGATAGATTCTCTTAACATTTGCACTCAAGGGGTGTATGTTTCCCACATCGAGATAGGTTGTGAGGTGCTATATTTTTATACATGATCGTAGGCGTGATAAAGCTGCAAGGATATTTCTTTGTGGTTGGGTTTTATATTAATAATTGTTTTGTTTTCAGTAATGATATTTTATCAAAAGAGTAGGGTGTTGAATTTTTCGGATAAAAAGTCAAAACTATTCCTGAACGACGAGCAACGTGCATACGCTTTCGTCCATAATTTGCCATGCCAGGTTAAAACACAATCCCTCGTAATAACACCCTATGGGTTGGGCAAGTTTTAATACCAGCGTTTTCTCATTCAATGCACTGACCCGTGCGCATTCAAATCCCATGTATTCCCTCACTACAGGAAAAAGCGCTTTAAACAGGCTCTCTTTGGCGCTGAATGCGAGCGTCAATGTAAGCGCGAAAGGCTTGCCCGACTGCAAAAGGCGTGTTTCTTCCTGTGCGTCGATGACACCTTCCTTTATTTCGTGAGCTTCGTTTTCGGAAAGAATGGCTTCCAGATCAATGCCGATTAGCGTATGCGGATAGCGCGCAACCACCGCCATCGCCTGTGTACCGCTGTGGGTAATGCTGCCAGTGATGCCTTCCGGCCAGAGGGGTTCCCCGCTGGGACCGATGCCGGGAACGGCGCGTTCGTTAATCGCTCTGAGTGCGTGGGCGGCGGCGAGGCGACCGGCAAGGTGTTCGGTTTTTCGTTTTCGTCCGGCGTCGGTTAGCTGGGCCTGGTGAGGAAGCCAGAGGAGGTCGGCGTCGGTAAAGGTGGTGGGATCGAAGGTAATTTGGTGGACCGTGGTTCCGGCAAGACGAAATGTGGAGTGGGTGGTGCGCATGTTTTCTCGTCCTGACGTTGAGGAATAGTGCGGCCTGATGCCTTCACCCCGATCTTCTCCTGCCGGGAGAGGGAGACATTCAGCCCCTCTCCCGGCAGGAGAGGGGAGACACAGCCTGCCTTAGAAGTGCGTGTTCACGCTCATAAACCAGGTTCGGCCCGGCTCATTATAGGTGTATGCA
Organism: Enterobacter cloacae complex sp. 394I7; assembly: GCF_057320345.1. NCBI lineage: Bacteria > Pseudomonadati > Pseudomonadota > Gammaproteobacteria > Enterobacterales > Enterobacteriaceae > Enterobacter > Enterobacter cloacae complex sp. 394I7. The sequence goes on from NZ_JBXWCR010000001.1 coordinate 109,853, forward strand.
CCCGCGCCGTACATATAGGCACCGGTTGTGGCGTTGCCGGTGGTCTGGGCATTACCCGCGCGCCACTGGCGTTTATCAAAGACGTTATCCACGCCGCCGGTCAGGCTGACGTTTTTGGTCACGTCCCAGGTCGCACTCAGGCCAACGATGCTGTACGGGCTGACTTCGTCTTTCTCAGATCCGGTCACCGGCTGGCCTTTGTAGTTGTACTTCTTCGGCTGCTGCTTGCCGTACCAGGTGAAGGTCGACTGCAGCGACACATCCTGATGTACCTGCCAGCTCAGGGTTGAGTTCAGCGTGTACTCCGGGATGATCGACAGACGGTCGCCGGTCTCCTTGTTCTTACTTTGCAGCATATAGGTGATGTTGTTGGTCCAGTTGATCGTGTCGCTGACCGGCACGTTCAGGGAGCCTTCCAGACCTTCAACCACCGCTTTAGGTACGTTTTCCCACTGGTAAATATCGGTGGTCACTTTACTGGTGGAGGTCTGGCCGACTGGCGCATACCCCGCTTCAATCTTGTTGCGGTAGTCGTTACGGAACCAGGTCACGCCCGCCAGCCAGCCGTCGTGTTTCCACTCCAGACCAATCTCTTTGTTAATGCTGGTTTCGGCTTTCAGGTCGTCGTTACCCATCATGTAGCAACCCACGCCGTCGGAGCTGGCGTAGCAGCCCTGGCCTTTGCTGTACAACAGATAGTTCGGGTTGGTCTGGTACAGGCTCGGCGCTTTATAGGCGCGGGCGATACCCATCTTCAGCGTAAAGTCGTCACCCAGGCCTTGCGACAGGTTCAGGGACGGGCTCCAGTTGTTACCGACGATCGTATGGTGATCGAAGCGCAGCGCCGGGGTCAGCATGGTGCTGTCCGTCAGCTCCATGTTGTTTTCAGCGAACAGGGAGAAGATCTCCGCCGAGGTATACGGGCTACGATCGTTGCTGAGCCCCGGAATGGTCCCGCCCTGCTGGGTTTGCGAGAAGGAGGTCGAGTCCTTCATGCGCTGCTGGTTCCACTCGGTGCCCAGCGTCAGGTTCTGGTTGACGAGAAAATCAATCGGCAGGTTGATTTCGCTGTGCAGCATCACATCAGCCAGGTCGGTGTCGGTGAATTTATTGCTGTTGAATAATCCTTCCGTACCGCCTGCCAGGCCTTCGCCGAGACGCGAATTGCGGGTGTGCTCGTACTGCGCCCAGTTGCTGGTGGTAATCCCATTATCCCAGCCGCCGTTCCAGGTCACCGCAAAGTTCTGGCGATAGATACGGTTAGTCTCTTTACCGTAGTTTTTCTTCACCAGACCGCTGGAGCTGTTGTCGTTGTTGGTGTTCTGGGTATCACCCGCGTAGAGGTTGTTCTGGCGGCTATAGCCCGCTTCAAACTCCAGGGACTGCATGGGCGCGAAGTCCCAGCGGACCACGCCGTTAATGTCTTTGTTCTCGACCCCTTCACGGCCTGCAGGCAGGGTGTCGGCATAGGTACCAGTACGATCGGACTGGTGACCCTGGTTGATGTCCCACGCATCGGCCTGAGTTTTGTCGAGGTTACCAAACATGCGAAAGCTGAAGTCGCCGCCCAGCGGGCCGCTCAGGCTGAAGTTGGTGCGCTTAGTGGAACCCTCATCCTTATGTTCTGGAGCATTCAGATAGGTGTTCCAGGAGCCATGCCACTGGTTGTCGAATTTTTTGGTGATGATGTTCACCACGCCGCCTGCCGCACCGTTGCCGTAGCGAGCTGCGGCCGGGCCACGAATGACCTCAATGCGTTCAATCATCTCTGGCGGTACCCAGCCGGTGTCACCGCGGGTATCTCGCTCGCCGCGCCAGCCCAGACGGATGGAGTTGCGGCTGGTGACCGGCTTGCCGTCGATCAGGATCAGGGTGTTTTCCGGACCCATACCACGAATATCAATCTGACGGTTATTGCCGCGCTGTCCGCTGGTGGAGTTCCCGGTCAGGTTAACGCCAGGCATGGTGCGGATGATTTCGGCCACGTCACGTGCGGGCGGGTTTTTACGGATTTCATCGGCGGTGATGGTCGATACCCCTGGTGCCTGCAGGTTCTGCTCTGCGGCGGTGATCACCATGGTGTCTTCGTGCTGCGCGTCGGCGGTGTTGTCGTCTGCCAGCGCTGGCATCGCAACGCCGTAAATCCCTAAGTTGACCAGCAAGGCCAGGGAGTGAATCTTCTTATTCATTGTACGTCCTGCTTTTCGCGCCGCATCCCCGGGCTCCATTCCCGAAAGGGAGAGGAGGCGGCATGGTGTCACCCGCAGTTTGCGTAAGCAGCCCCGTCCTCGAGCGCACACAACGCGTGGCATGGTTGTTTTATGAGCGCGCTTCCCACAGCGCGGCCACTACGCTATTGCAAATGCAAATAGTTATCAATAATATTATCAATAAAATTTGTCCTGAAACAAAAAAGACTGATAAACATGAGGTTATACGGGTGACGGGGTTAAAAACGGGAAGTGAAGCCTGGTGGCAGTCGAAAAACGGACCCGAATGGACCCGCGAGAAGGGGCACTATTGCGTCACTTTCTGGTGGCGTGACCCGGCAGGAACGCAAAAAACCTCGCCGCTAAAACGCGTCTGGCTCTACATCACCGGCGTGACCGATCACCATCAAAATGCCCGTCCGCAATCCCTTGAGCGCATTCCTGATACTGACGTCTGGCAGTGGCAGGGCGCGTTCACCCCGCAATGGCGCGGCAGCTACTGTTTTATCCCCTCAGTGAACGAAGATGATTTTGCCGACGCGGTCTTCCACGGCGAGCAACCCGAACGTTTGGCGCTGCGTGAAGGCTGGCGAAAGTTGCTCCCCGCGGCGATGGCCGATCCGTTAAATCCGCAAAGCTGGCGCGGCGGACGCGGGCATCCCGTCTCGGCGCTCGAAATGCCCGAGGCCCCGGTTCAGCCCGGCTGGAACACGCCCGCAACGCCCGGCAACGCGCCCGTCTGCTTTGAATGGGAAAGCGTGCGTCTGAATAACCGCCGCCGGGTGTGGGTTTTCACCACCGGTGAAGACAGCCCGGAGCGGCCGCTTGCCGTACTGCTCGACGGCCAGTTCTGGGCCGAAAGCATGCCCGTGTGGTCTCCGCTAACCGCGCTGACAAACGCGGGCAAACTGCCGCCTGCCGTCTACGTCTTAATCGATGTGATCGACATGGCGCACCGCAATCACGAGTTGCCCTGCAACCCTGATTTCTGGCGGGCGGTGCAGGAGGAACTTCTCCCGCGGGTGAACAGCCGCACTCCGTTCAGCGACCGCGCCGACCGAACGGTAGTCGCGGGTCAAAGCTTTGGCGGCCTCTCTTCACTTTATGCCGGGCTTAACTGGCCCGAGCGCTTTGGCTGCGTATTAAGCCAGTCCGGCTCCTACTGGTGGCCGCACCGTGGCGGTCAGCAGGACGGGTTGCTCATCGAACAACTTAAAGCGGGCGACCTCACCGCGCGCGGGCTGCGTATCGTTCTTGAGGCCGGGCGCAATGAGCCGCTCATCTTCCGCGCGAATCAGGCGATCTACGCCGAACTGCACCCGCAGCAACCGGTTATCTGGCGTCAGGTTGACGGCGGACACGACGCGCTTTGCTGGCGCGGTGGGCTGACGCAGGGGCTGATGACCCTCTGGCAGCCGCTTATTCACTAACGGAGTCTGTATGGAATTCAGCAACCCTTTCGATAATCCGCAGGGTCAGTTTGCGATTTTGCGTAACGACCAGGGACAGTACAGTCTGTGGCCGCAGCAGTGCCAGCTGCCGGCGGGCTGGCGCGTGGTCTGTGAAGCGCAGTCTCAGGAAGCCTGTCAGCAGTGGCTCGCCGACCACTGGCAAACCCTGCAACCGTCTTATTTTGCGGGAGAGAAAGCATGAACCGTCTTCCCCTTGTCGCCGCCCAGCCGGGTATCTGGATGGCGGAGCAGCTTTCCTCCCTGCCAAACGCCTGGAGCGTGGCACACTACACCGAGCTGAAGGGCAATATTGACGCATCGCTGCTGGCAAAAGCCATTGTTGAAGGGATGAGGCAGGCCGACACTCTGCGCATGCGTTTTGTGCAAGAGAATGGCGAGGTGTGGCAGTGGGTGGATGACGCTATGTCACTGCCTGAACCGTCCGTGGTTCGCGCCGAATCCCATGACGCGGCGATGGCCCTGATGGCGGCGGATTTAAACCAGAACCTGCGCGTGGACAGCGGTCAGCCGCTGGCGTTCCATCAGCTGATTCAGGTAGGCGAAGGGCACTGGTACTGGTATCAGCGATATCATCATCTGGTGGTGGATGGCTTCAGTTTTCCGGCGATTACCCGCCAGATCGCCGCCATTTATCGCGCATGGCAAAACGGCGAGCCCACGCCCGCGTCGCCGTTTACCCCTTTCGCCGAGGTGGTGGAGGAGTACCAGCGCTATCGCGACAGCGAAGCGTATCAGCGCGACGGGGCGTTCTGGGCGGAGCAGCGTAAGCAGCTTCCTTCCCCGGTCTCGCTGTCGTCGGCACCGCTGCCGGGCCGTGCGGCAACCACCGATATTCTGCGTCTGAAGGTGACGGCTGACCGCCGCGCCTTTACCCGGCTTGCTCAGGCGGCGGGGCCGGTTCAGCGTACCGATCTGGCGCTTGCGCTGGTGGCGCTGTGGATCGGGCGTCTGACCGGACGGCTGGACTACGCCGCCGGGTTTATCTTTATGCGCCGAATGGGGTCGGCGGCCTTAACGGCAACCGGTCCGGTGCTGAACGTGCTGCCGCTGGCGGTGAACATTGCCCCGCACGAAAGCCTGCCTGCGCTGGCGCATCGTCTGGCAAATCAGCTGAAAAAAATGCGTCGCCATCAGCGTTATGACGCCGAGCAGATCGTGCGCGACAGCGGACGTGCCGCGGGCGATGACGCGCTGTTTGGCCCGGTACTGAACGTCAAGGTGTTTGATTATCAGCTGGATATGGATGGCGTGGACGCCATCACCCATACGCTGGCCACTGGCCCGGTCAATGACCTTGAACTGGCGCTGTTCCCGGACGAGCAGGGCGGACTGAGTATTGAAATCCTTGCCAATAAGCAGCGCTACGATGAAGCGACGCTAACGCGCCACGTTGCACGCCTGAACGCCATGCTGATGCAGTTTGCTGCCAACCCGGATTTGCGCTGCGGCGAAGCAGAAACCGTTTCAGAGCAGGAATACCAGCAGCTGGCGCGTATCAATGATACCGGGCTGGCGCTACCGTCAACCACGCTGGCTCAGCTGGTGGCAGACCAGGCGGATAAAACGCCGGATGCCCCCGCGCTTGCTGATGCGCACATCGAACTGAATTACCGCCAGATGCGCGAGCAGGTGGTGGCTCTTGCGACATTACTGCGGGAACGCGGCGTTAAGCCTGGCGACAGCGTGGCGGTAGCCCTGCCGCGCTCGGTGTTTCTTACCCTGGCGCTACACGGTATCGTGGAGGCGGGTGCCGCGTGGTTGCCGCTGGATACCGGTTACCCGGACGATCGTCTGCGCATGATGCTGGAGGACGCGAAACCGTCCCTGCTGATCGCCTCTGACGATCAGCTTTCGCGCTTTAGCGATCTGCCGGTCCCTGTATTTAGTTACAACACACTATTACCCCCAGCGGGCAGTGAACCGCTGCGGCTGGCAAAGCCGGCGCACACGGCGTACATCATCTTTACCTCAGGCTCAACGGGGCGGCCAAAAGGCGTGATGGTAGGGCATACCGCCATCGTTAATCGCCTGATGTGGATGCAGGATCACTATCCGCTGGACGCGCATGACGTGGTGGCGCAGAAGACGCCGTGCAGTTTTGACGTCTCGGTCTGGGAGTTCTGGTGGCCCTTTATCGCCGGCGCGAAGCTGGTGATGGCCGAGCCGGACGCGCACCGCGATCCGCAGGCGATGCAGAACTTCTTCGCGCATTATGGCGTGACCACGACACACTTTGTGCCGTCGATGCTGGCGGCATTCGTTGCCTCGCTGACGCCGGGAAATGCCGACTGCTGTCAGACCCTGAAGCAGGTGTTCTGCAGTGGGGAAGCGCTGCCGACAGAACTGTGTCGGGAGTGGGAGCACCTTACTCATGTCCCGTTGCATAACCTTTATGGTCCAACAGAAGCGGCGGTGGACGTGAGCTGGTATCCGGCGTCGGGTCCGGAACTGGCGGCGGTAGCGGGCAACAGCGTGCCGATTGGCTTCCCGGTGTGGAATACGGGGCTGCGCATTCTGGATGCGATGATGCGTCCGGTGCCGTTCGGCGTGGCCGGTGACCTCTATCTTACCGGGATCCAGCTTGCGCAGGGGTATCTCGGTCGTCCGGACCTGACCGCCAGCCGCTTTATTGCCGATCCCTTTGCACCTGGCGAGCGGATGTACCGCACCGGTGACGTGGCGCGCTGGCTGGATAACGGCGCGGTGGAATATCTGGGCCGCAGTGACGATCAGCTGAAAATTCGTGGTCAGCGTATCGAACTTGGCGAAATCGATCGTGCGATGCTTTCGCTGCCTGACGTGGCGCAGGCCGTAGCGCACGCGTGCGTCTTTAATCAGGCGGCGGCAACCGGGGGCGATGCCCGACAACTGGTAGGGTATGTCGTCTCCGGGTCCGGCTTGCCGCTGGACCGCGATGCGCTGCTGCACTCGCTTAAAGCTCAATTGCCGCCCCATATGGTGCCGGTGGTGCTGCTGCAAATCAGCGCGCTGCCGCTCTCTGCCAACGGAAAGCTTGACCGCAAGGCGCTTCCGTTGCCGGAATTGACCCGCAAGACGTCCGGGCGGGCGCCAGAAACAGACGCTGAAGTGGCCGTCGCGCAGGCATTTTCTGCCCTGCTCGGTTGTGAGGTGAACGATATCGATGCCGATTTCTTCGCCCTCGGCGGTCATTCCCTGCTGGCGATGCGCCTGGCCGCGCAGCTCAGCCGTACGTTTGCCCGCAGGGTCACGCCGGGACAGATTATGGTGGCCTCGACGGTCAGCATGCTCAGCGCGCTGCTGGATTCATCGATGAATGACGAGCAGGCGCAGCGTCTGGGCTACGAGACCCTTCTGCCGCTGCGTGAAAGCAACGGTCCGACGCTGTTCTGTTTCCATCCGGCATCCGGCTTTGCCTGGCAGTTTAGCGTGCTGGCGCGCTATCTCAGCCCGCGCTGGTCAATCACCGGCATTCAGTCGCCGCGTCCGGAAGGGCCGATGCAGCAGTGCGCTACGCTGGACGAGGTGATCGAACAGCATCTGCAGACGCTGCGCGCGCAACAGCCGCAGGGGCCGTATTATCTGTTCGGCTACTCGCTTGGCGGCACGCTGGCGCAGGGCATTGCGGCCCGTCTGCGCGAGCAGGGGGACGCGGTGGCGTTTCTCGGCTTGCTGGATACCTGGCCGCCGGAAACCCAGAACTGGGCAGAGAAAGAGGCCAATGGTCTCGATCCGGACGTACTGGCAGAAATTGAACGCGAGCGTCAGGCGTTTATCGCCGCGCAGCAGGGACAAGGCTCTGGCGAGCTCTTTAACGCCATCGAAGGGAATTACGCCGATGCCGTCCGCCTGCTGACAACGGCGCACAGTTCACGGTTCGACGGTAAAGCGACGTTGTTTGTTGCCGGGCGCACGCAAACGCTGGATCCGCAGCAGGCCTGGGCGCCGTGGGTGGGGGAACTGGAGGTTTACAGCCAGGATTGCGCCCACGTGGATATCATTTCACCGCAGGCGTTTGAGACGATAGGACCGGTGCTGAAGGCGATATTGGGGTAGCGGTTTCCCCTCACTCTCACCCTCTCTTTCTGGAGAGGGTGAGGGCATCAGACTGCACGCTTGCCCAACGGCACCACCAGCGGCGTACCGGCCACGGGATCGTCGATAATCATGCAGCGCATGCCGTAGATCTGCGCGATCAGATCCGGCGTCACAATCTCTTTTGGCGCACCCTGCGCCACAATTTCGCCGTCGCGCAGCGCAATCAAATGCGTGGCATAGCGGCATGCCTGATTTAAATCATGCAGCACGGCCGCCAGCGTATAGCCCTGCGTGCGGTTCAGCTCGCTCAACAACTCCAGCAGATCGATCTGATGGCTGATATCCAGCCACGTGGTAGGCTCGTCCAGCAGCATGATGGCGGTTTCCTGCGCCAGCACCATCGCAATCCACGCCCGCTGGCGCTGCCCGCCGGAGAGCGTATCCACGCTTTGCCGGGCCAGATCGGTAATGCCCGTCGCCTGCATCGCCCGCTTCACCGCCTCATCATCCTCTTTACGCCAGCGAGTAAACAGCGGCTGATGCGGATAGCGCCCGCGCGAGACCAGTTCCTGCACCGTGATATCCCCAGGCGTGGTGGCGTTTTGCGCCAGCAGGCCAATACGGCGCGCCACCTCTTTGCTGGCAAAGTGCTGGATCTGCTCGCCGTCGAGATACACGCAGCCCTCAACCGGCGTCATCAGGCGGCTGAGGGTGCGCAGCAGGGTCGATTTACCGCAGCCATTCGGGCCGATAATCGCCGTAAAATGGCCGTCCGGGATAGCCACCGTCAGGTCACGGGCAATGATTTTTTTGCCATAGCCGAGGGTTAAGTGTTCGCCGCGCAAGCGGGTTGTACTGTTTGTCATTTCTTGCGTGACTCCTGAACTAACAAGACGATGAGATAAATCCCGCCGAGACTGACGGTCACGACGCCTACCGGAAGTTGATAAGGCATAAATAACCGCTGGGCGCAGAGGTCGGCGGCCAGCAGTAACGCTGCGCCACACAGCGCCGCCTGGGTTAATCCCCAGCGCGCCGTGCCGCTGATGCGCCGGGCAATGTGCGGTGCAACCAGCGCGATAAACGAGATCGGCCCGGCGATGGCGGTGGCGGCAGCGGTCAGTAACACTGCCACCAGCATCAGCATCAGGCGCGAGCGCTCAACGCCCACGCCCAGCGCACAGGCGCTGTCATCGCCCATCTCCAGCAGGCGCATCCGGCGTACCAGCAACACCGCGCCAATAAACATTACCAGGATCAGCGGGGCAGCGGGCCAGGTTTTGCCCCACGTCAGGCCATTGAGTGAACCGGCATACCACAGCCCGGCAGAGAGCGCGGTGTCGAGCGAAGCCTGCAGCAATAGCCAGGTGTTGAAAGCCATTAACATGGCGCGAATGCCGATACCGATAATGATCAGGCGGAAGGTGTCGATACCGTTGCGCCAGGCCAGCGCCCAGATAATGAGCGCGGTGACTATCCCGCCGGTCATCGCGGTGAACGTGATGGCCGTCAGGTGCTGACCAAACAGCACCATCGCCACCAGCACGCCGCTCCAGGCGCCGGTGTTCAGCCCCATTACGTCCGGGCTGCCAAGCGGGTTGCGCATCAACGACTGAAAAATGGCACCGCTGACGCCGAGCGCCGCGCCCACCAGAATCGCCATCGCCACGCGCGGCAGTCGCCACTCGGTGACCACCAGGGTGACATTGCGCGGTGCACTGCCAAGCAGCGCGTTAAAAACCTGCGCGAAATCGAGCGTGACCGCGCCGCTGCGCAGGCTCCAGACCGCCAGCATCAGAATGACGACGGCCAGCAACGACACGCTGGTGACTAAACGTCGGGACGGGGCCATCATGCGCCACCTCCGCGTTTACGTCGCACGAGGAAGATCAGCACCGGTGCACCGATAAACGCGCTTACCACCGAGACGCGCAGTTCACCAGGCACCAGCAGGCGACCCACAACATCCGCGAACAGCAGCAGGGCAGGGGTAGCCAGCAGCGTGACCGGCAGCGACCAACGGTGATCGGCACCCACCAGCCAGCGTGCCATGTGGGGCATCATCAGGCCGATAAAAGCAATGGGGCCGACTACCGCAGTTGCGCTGCCGCACAGTACGGTGATCGCGACAAGACCCGTTAGCTGCGTGCGCGCCACGCGGTTGCCGAGCGCGGTTGCGGTGTCGCTCCCGAGGCTCAGGCTATTGAGCGCCCGGCTTAAACACAGCGCGACGGCGGCGGCGATGACGACCGGGATCACCACCACTTTTAAGGTTGCCAGGGTGCGGATATCCAGCGAACCGGCCTGCCAGAAGCGCAGCTGGTCGTAAACATCCGGGTTAAGCAGGGCGATGCCGTTGGATAACCCTTCCAGCACGGCGGCAAGCGCCACGCCCGCCAGCGTCAGGCGTACCGGACTCAGCTGTCCGCCACCCTGGCTACCGGTAAACGCCACCACCAGCGACGCCGCCAGCGCGCCGCAGAAGGCCATCACCAGTTGTTCAGAGGGAGAGGTAAAACCGAAGAGCGCCGCGCCAAGCACAATCGCAAAGCTGGCGCCGCTGTTTACCCCAAGAATACCGGGGTCGGCCAGCGGGTTACGGGTGAGCGTTTGCATTAAGGCACCGGCAAGACCCAGCGCCCCTCCTGCCAGCAGTCCGGCAAGGGTACGGGGAAGGCGGGCATCAAGCACGATGGTGCAGTCGGCGCTCTGACAGCTGCCAGTGAGCGCATCGACAATAACGGACGCGGGCAGCGGCTTCGCGCCGACCAGCAAACTGAGTGCAATCGCAAGGATTAACAGTAGCAATAACACGGGCACGGCAACGGCGCGCACCGCGGAAGAGGAAAACGACATAGCAACATCCATGATTTGATAATGATAGTGATTATCGTTATCTATCTTATTTGGCTATGTTAGCATGTGCGCCAATGGAATTGGTAGAAATACACTCAAGGCCTTGTCATGAATCAAAAATCCTGGCTGCTCAACCTCAGCCTGCTGAAGACGCACCCCGCATACCGCGCTGTCTTTATCGCCCGTTTTATCTCCATCCTCTCCCTCGGCCTGCTTGGCGTTGCCGTGCCGGTGCAGATCCAGTCCATGACCCACTCCAGCTGGCTGGTGGGGCTTTCGGTCACCTTAACCGGTGGGGCAATGTTTATCGGCCTGATGGTGGGCGGCGTGCTGGCGGACCGGTACGAGCGTAAAAAACTGATCCTGCTGGCACGCGGCACGTGCGGCGTAGGCTTTATCGGGCTGTGTCTGAACGCCATGCTGCCGGAGCCGTCACTGATTGCCATTTACGCCCTCGGTCTGTGGGACGGTTTTTTTGCGTCACTCGGCGTCACGGCGCTGCTGGCAGCCACGCCCGCGCTGGTCGGGCGCGAAAACCTGATGCAGGCGGGGGCAATCACCATGCTGACCGTGCGCCTCGGGTCGGTAATTTCACCGATGGTCGGTGGCCTGCTGCTGGCGACCGGCAACGTGGCGTGGAACTACGGGCTGGCGGCGGCGGGCACCTTTATCACTACGCTCACGCTCCTGCGTTTGCCGCGTCTGCCGCCTCCGCCACAGCCGCGCGAACATCCGCTGACATCACTAATGGCCGCGATCCGTTTTCTGTTCAGCAATCCGTTGATAGGTGGCATTGCGCTGCTCGGCGGTCTGCTGACGATGGCCAGCGCCGTACGCGTGCTTTACCCGGCGCTGGCGGGCGTGTGGCAGATGAGCGCGTCGGAAATCGGCGTGCTGTACGCGGCTATTCCGCTCGGCGCGGCATGCGGCGCGCTGACCAGCGGTAACCTGGCGCAGAGTGCGCGTCCCGGGCTGATCATGCTGCTGGCTACCCTGGCGTCGTTTATTGCGATTGGTTTCTTCAGCCTGATGCCGGTATGGGCGCTGGGCGTAATGTGCCTGGTGATTTTTGGCTGGCTAAGCGCCATCAGTTCATTGCTGCAGTACACCCTGATCCAGACCCAGACGCCGGAAGGGATGCTGGGGCGTATCAACGGTCTGTGGACCGCGCAGAACGTGACGGGCGATGCCATTGGCGCGGCTATCCTCGGCGGGCTGGGGGCGATAATGACCCCGGTGGCTTCAGCGAGCAGCAGCGGCTTTGTCCTGGCTATGCTGGGAGTGATATTGCTGGTGGTCCTGGTTGAGCTGCGTCGGTTCAGGCAGGAGGTTGTGTTGAACGACAGTGCGGCCTGACGCGTTCACACCGGCCCTCTCACCAAGAGGGCCGGGTTAGCCTCTTACCTGAACAGTGCGTCTAAACGCTGCAGTACCCGCATTGCACTGTAATAATCCAGGCGGAACGTCTCTGTTCCCAGTGCCCAGACGCGCTTGTTCTGCACGGCAGGAAGGTGCGCCAGCAGCGGATTGGCGTAAATCGCATCCACATCTTTCTGATCACCGGCAAACAGGAACAGCCCTTCGCCGTTCAGCCCGGTTGCCAGATTTTCCCCGCCTAACTGAATAATATCGTGACGCTGACCCTGGCTTTTGGAGGTGTGCAATCCGGCAGGCAGTTCAGCCAGCGTAAAGCCCAACTGCTGTAATAACTGGCCCTGAGCGGATTCCGTCGTCCACAGGTTTGCCGAGTGTGCGGCGGCGGTGTAGACGATGGCGTTCACCGGCTGCGGCGGTAATGTCATCTGCTGTTTCACCTGGGCAAGCTGCTTATCAAACGCGGCGATGCGCTCGGCGGCCTGTTTTTCCTGACCCGTGATTGTGCCGAGCTGTTTTAGCAGCGCCTGCCAGCTTTTGTCGTCGTAGTTAATAACAAGCGTCGGCGCGATAGCTGAAAGCTGGTCATACAACGCCAGCGCCGAATCCCCGCCGGTGGCACTGATCAAAATCAGGTCCGGCATCTGGGCGGCCACCGCTTCGGCGCTCGGCTCGCCAATGTACAGACGCGCAAGCTGACGCTGTTTCGCAATATCGCCCCACTGGCGCAGGAATCCCTGCGCATCCGCCACGCGATTGTTGGGCGTGGTGGCGCCGCTGGCAATGACCGGCGCGTCAATCGCCAGCAGGGAGCCGGTCAGGGTCACGCTGGTGGAGACGATGCGCGTCGGTTTGTGCTCAAGCGTATGCACGCCGCGGCTGTCTGTCACCTGACGCGGCCAGTCGGCGGCAAGCGCTGAGGTAAGTCCTAAAACAAAAAGTCCGATGAAAAGCAGGGGATTACGGCAGACGGCAAGACATTTCACAACGTGGCATCCTGTTTCTGTTGAAGTTAATGCTTCTCATTTTCATGTCTGCGACGACGGGATGCAAGCGTTACCCGAAGAAGATGTTTGCTCTGCGGTTGACAGCGACGCGATGTGAGATTAGGTTAGCGAGCGTAAATATAAATGATAATCATTATTACTGCCTTTATCATTTTAGGAGGATGAAATGGATACGTCCCTGGCTGAGGAAGTTCAGCACACCGCCAGCACGCTGCAATCAGACAGCTTTTTCTTTATGTCGCCTTACCGCAGTTTTACCACGTCCGGCTGTTTTTCCCGCTTCTCTGAATCCGCCGTCGGGGGTGACGATCCGGCAGGACAGTTTCAGCAGAAATTAGCCCAGGCTTTCCGCAACGCAAAAGCCAGCGGCATTGCCCATCCTGTGATGGTGGGTGCCATTCCGTTTGATACCCGCAAGCCGTCGTCTCTGTTTATTCCGCAACGCTGGCAGACCTTTTCTCGCCCGGCGCGTCAGCAGTCCGCCCGCTATGTTGCTGGCTCACAGGCGCTGAAGGTGGAAAAACGCACCGAGATCCCGCCGCAGCCGGTATTTGAAGAGATGGTCGCCCGCGCGGCTGCCCTCACCGCCACGCCGCAGGTGAACAAAGTGGTGCTGTCGCGCCTGATTGATATCGTCACCGACAAACCGATTGATAGCGGTGCGCTCATGGAGCGGCTGATCGCCCAGAACCCGGCAAGCTACAACTTCCACGTACCGCTGGAAGACGGTGGCGTGCTGCTCGGCGCAAGCCCGGAACTGCTGCTGCGTAAAGAAGGGGCGCATTTTAGCTCTCTGCCGCTGGCAGGCTCCGCGCGTCGTCAGCCGGATGACGTGCTGGATCGTGAGGCGGGCAACAAGCTGCTGGCGTCCGAAAAAGATCGTCACGAGCATGACCTGGTGACCCAGGCGATGAAAGCCATTCTCAAACCGCGCAGCCATCATCTCAGCATGCCGTCCTCCCCACAGTTGATCACCACTCCCACGCTCTGGCATCTGGCCACGCCGGTGGAAGGTGAGGCGCGTGAAAACGAAAACGCGCTGACGCTGGCCTGCCTGCTGCACCCGACGCCAGCCCTGAGCGGTTTCCCGCATCAGGCTGCTAAGGCGTTGATCGCCGGGCTGGAGCCGTTCGATCGCGAGCTGTTCGGCGGCATCGTCGGCTGGTGTGACAGTGAAGGCAATGGCGAATGGGTGGTCACCATCCGCTGCGCACGTCTGCAGCAGAATACCGTTCGTCTGTTTGCCGGCGCGGGCATTGTCCCGGCCTCTTCACCCGTGGGCGAGTGGCGTGAAACCGGCGTAAAACTCTCCACCATGCTCAATGTTTTCGGTTTGCATTAAGGAACACTCATGACCCTTCCCTTTACCCGTTGGCCCGAGGATTTTGCCCGGCGCTACCGTGAAAAAGGCTACTGGCAGGATCTGCCGCTGACCCACATCCTGACGGATCAGGCGAATAACGATGCGGTGGCGATCGTCGACGGTGACCGTCGCATAACGTACCGCGAGTTTAACCAGGCCGTGAATAACCTGGCATCGCGGCTGCAGGCGTTGGGGCTTCATCGCGGTGAAACGGCGCTGGTGCAGCTTGGCAACGTGTGCGAGTTTTACATGACCTTTTTCGCTCTGCTGCAGGTGGGCGTGGCGCCGGTCAATGCGCTCTTTAGCCATCAGCGCTCGGAGCTGAACGCCTACGCCGCGCAGATCAAACCTGCGCTGCTGATAGCCGATCGCGAGCACGCCCTGTTTGCAGGGGATGACTTCCTCAATACTTTTGTCGATGAGCACCGTTCGGTACGTGTCGTGCTGCTGCGCGGCGACAAAGGTGAACATGCGCTGGACGCGGCGATTGCGCATCCGGCAGAAAATTTCATTCCGAACCCGACTCCTGCCGACGAAGTGGCGTTCTTCCAGCTCTCGGGCGGGAGCACCGGCACGCCGAAGCTGATCCCGCGTACGCATAACGACTATGACTACAGCATCCGTCGCAGCAATGCGATCTGCGGGATTACCGCGGACACGCGTTATCTGAATGCGCTGCCAGCGGCCCATAACTACGCCATGAGCTCACCCGGCTCGTTAGGCGTCTTTACGGCGGGGGGCTGCGTGGTGCTGGCAAACGATCCGAGCGCCACAATCTGCTTCCCGCTGATAGAAAAACATCAGATTACGGTTACCTCGCTGGTGCCCCCGGCTGTCAGCCTGTGGCTGCAGGCGATTGCCGACGGTGCAGGGAATGCTCCGCTCTCATCGCTGACGCTGCTGCAGGTCGGTGGGGCGCGCCTGTCCGCGTCGCTCGCGGCGCGTATTCCGGCAGAAATTGGCTGCCAGCTGCAGCAGGTGTTTGGTATGGCGGAAGGGCTGGTGAACTACACCGCGCTCGATGATACGCCGGAACGCATTATCAATACGCAGGGGTGCCCGATGTGCCCGGATGACGAAGTGTGGGTGGCGGACGAGCACGGTAATCCGCTCCCGCGCGGTGAAGTCGGGCGCCTGATGACCCGCGGGCCGTATACCTTCCGCGGCTATTTCAACAGTCCGGAGCACAACGCCAGCGCCTTTGATGCAGACGGCTTTTACTGCTCCGGGGATCTGATCGCCATTGACGAACAGGGCTACATCACCGTTCAGGGACGGGAGAAAGATCAGATCAACCGCGGCGGCGAAAAGATTGCCGCAGAAGAGATTGAAAACCTGCTGCTGCGCCACGACGCGGTGATCCACGCGGCCCTGGTGAGCATGGAGGACAGCCTGCTGGGTGAAAAGAGCTGCGCGTATCTGGTGGTGAAAGAGCCACTGCGTGCGGTGGAGGTGCGCCGCTTCCTGCGTGAGCAGGGCGTTGCAGAATTTAAACTGCCGGACCGCGTGGAGAGCGTTGATGCGCTTCCGTTAACGCCCGTCGGCAAAGTCGATAAGAAACAGTTGCGCCTGTGGCTAGCTGAACGCGCCCGGGGCTAAGGAACAGAGTATGGCCATTCCACAATTAACCGCTTATGCGCTGCCGACGGCCGCAGATCTGCCAGACAACAAAGTGAACTGGGCGTTTGAGCCAGAACGTGCCGCGCTGTTGATCCATGATATGCAGGAGTATTTCCTGAACTTCTGGGGCGAAAACAGCCCGATGATGGCCCAGGTGGTCGCGAATATCGCCAGACTTCGCGATTACTGCAAGCAACACAATATTCCGGTTTACTACACCGCTCAGCCGCAAGCGCAGAGCGATGAAGACCGCGCCCTGCTGAACGATATGTGGGGACCGGGGCTGACCCGCTCACCAGAGCAGCAGCGCATTGTGTCTCAGCTGACGCCGGATGAAGCCGATACGGTACTGGTGAAGTGGCGCTACAGCGCGTTCCACCGCTCGCCGCTGGAGTTGATGCTGAAAGAGACGGGGCGCAACCAGCTGCTGATCACCGGGGTTTACGCCCATATTGGCTGCATGACGACCGCTACAGACGCCTTTATGCGGGATATCAAACCGTTCTTTATCGCCGATGCGCTGGCCGATTTTTCCCGCGATGAGCACCTGATGTCCCTGAACTACGTCGCAGGGCGCGCCGGCCGGGTGGTTATGACGGACGACCTGCTGCCGTCCATTCCGGCCACGAAAGCGGCGCTGCGTGACATCATCCTGCCGCTGCTGGATGAATCAGATGAGCCGATGGATGACGAAAACCTGATCGACTACGGCCTGGACTCGGTGCGCATGATGGCGCTGGCCGCCCGCTGGCGCAAAGTGCACGGCGATATCGACTTCGTGATGCTGGCGAAAAATCCCACCCTCGACGCCTGGTGGGCGCTGCTCTCCCGCGAGGTGAAGTGATGGCCGGGTTCGATTTTACCGGCAAAACCGTCTGGGTAACGGGCGCGGGTAAGGGCATCGGTTACGCGACGGCACGGGCGTTTGTTGAAGCGGGCGCGCAGGTCACCGGATTCGACCTGGCCTTCCCGCAGGAAGCGTATCCCTTTGCCACCGAAACGCTGGACATCGCGGATGCCGCACAGGTCCGCGAGGTGTGCGGGCGCGCGCTGGCGAGGCTTGAGCGTCTGGACGTGCTGGTGAACGCGGCGGGAATTCTGCGTATGGGCGCGACCGACCAGATTGCGCAGGAGGACTGGCAGCAGACCTTTGCGGTTAATGTCGGCGGGGCATTTAACCTGTTCCAGCAGACGATGGGCCAGTTCCGTCGCCAGCAAAGCGGGGCGATTGTCACCGTGGCGTCTGACGCGGCCCACACGCCGCGTATCGGCATGAGCGCCTACGGTGCGTCGAAAGCGGCGCTAAAAAGCCTGGCGCTGACCGTCGGGCTTGAGCTGGCGGGCAGTGGCGTGCGCTGTAATCTGGTGTCGCCCGGGTCAACGGATACCGATATGCAGCGCATCCTGTGGAAAAGCGACGATGCTGAGCAGCAGCGTATTCGCGGCTTTGGCGAGCAGTTCAAGCTCGGTATTCCGCTGGGCAAAATCGCCCGTCCGCAGGAGATTGCCAGCACGGTGCTGTTCCTCGCGTCCGATGCTGCCAGCCATATCACGTTGCAGGATATCGTGGTGGACGGCGGCTCCACGCTGGGGGCGTAGATGATCTGGAAACGTCACTTATCGCGTGAAGAAATGAACGCCACCAGTCTGAACTCCATGGTGGCGCATCTGGGCATCGTCTATACCCGCATCGGTGACGATACGCTTGAGGCCGAAATGCCCGTGGATGCGCGTACCCATCAGCCGTTCGGTCTGCTGCACGGCGGGGCGTCGGCGGCGCTGGCGGAAACACTGGGGTCGATGGCCGGGTTTCTGATGACCCGCGACGGACAAAGCGTGGTGGGAACGGAGCTGAACGCAACGCACCATCGCGCGGTATCGCATGGGAAGGTGCGCGGAGTGTGTCAGCCGTTGCATCTTGGGCGAACCAGCCAGAGCTGGGAGATTGTGGTGTTCGACGAGCAGGGGCGGCGGTGCTGTACCTGCCGGTTGAGTACCCAAATTTTGGGCTAGCGTTGCACGGTCAACATCCCTCTCCCCGCTGGGGAGAGGGGGAAGGCTTACAGCATTGAAATCACCCGCTTCAACAAGCGTATTCTCGGCGCAATCGACGCTTTATCCAGCCACTCCGCCGGGCTGTGGAACCCGGCACCGATTGGCCCCAGCCCGTCCAGGGTCGGAATGCCCAGCGCGGCGGTGTGGTTGGCATCACTGCCACCACCGACCGCCTGCCAGGTAATGGCTATTCCTTCCGCCTGACCTGCCGCTTCGACCTGCTGCATCAGCGCCTGCGTGGCTTTACTCGCTGCCATCGCCGGTTTGTGGTTCACGCGCGTCAGCGAGGTCGTGACGCCCTCTAAAAAGCCTTTTTCACACAATGCCTCAAGCGCCTGGTTCACCCGGCTGTACTCATCGTTTTCCCAGAAACGCACGTCCAGCTCGGCAGCGGCTTTATCGGCCACCACGTTTGCCGCGCTGCCGCCGTGGATCACCCCAACGTTGAGCGTGGTGCCACGTTCCTGGTCGGTCAGGGCATTAATGGCAATAATGCTGTTTGCCAGGGCGGTTATCGCCGAGCGGCCTTTCTCTGGTTCGTTACCCGCGTGTGCCGCCACGCCGCTGAACGTCAGGTGATAGCCCGCCATCCCTTTGCGAGCCTTCACCAGCGAACCGTCGGCGCGCGCGGCTTCGCATACCAGCACGCAGCGGGCGCGTTTTGCCAGTTCGCCAATCCATTCGTGTGAATAGACGGAGCCGGTCTCCTCGTCGGGATTCATGGCGATCGCAATGGCCAGACGATCGTGGTCGGCTGCGTCCAGCTCACGCATCGCCCACAAGATATTCAGCAGGCCGCTCTTCATATCCGATACGCCAGGGCCATAAAGACGGGTGGCGTCCTCGCTCAGCGGGCGCTCAGCGACGGTGCCGGGGGCAAATACCGTATCAAGATGGCCGACCAGCAGAACGTCGAACTGTGCCGCCTGTGGCTTATTACTGACGAATACGCCCGGGCCGACCTTGTCGCCCAGATTGACCCGTTCGGTGTGCCAGCCTTCGCGCTGCCAGAGCGTTTCAATAATGCCAGCCACGGTTTCGACGCCTGCGACAGTACGGGTGCCGCAGTCCACGTTCACCAGGGTTTTCAGCTCTTCAATATAATGGTCAAGGTTCATATTAACGTCCTGTTCAGAGAATAATGCGCATCAGCAGCATGGCTAAGAAGGCGTTGATGACCGAAATGGCAATCATCAGCGGAATACGTTTGGCGCGGGTGCCGATCACACCCAGAATGCGGCCGAGATACTGCACCTGTGAGCCCATCAGATAGATAGCAGGTGCCAGAATCGCCAGGTGCTCGCCGGTAATAATCCCTTTATCAAACAGGCCGATCGCCACGCCGATCCCACCGCCCATCGACATCCAGCCGCCAATCAGCACGGCAGCCGCTTCACCCGGCAGGCCAAACAGGCCCATCAGCGGGGAGAAGATCATCCCCAGCCCTTTCAGTGCCCCGGTAATTTCCAGCGCCTTGATGATGATAAAAGCCATGACCACGTTGGGCAGGGTGCTGCCGGTGGCAATACTCCAGCCCTTGCGTGCGCCTTCGACAAACACATCGGTAATCACGGGATGAGATTGTGGGGCACTCATACGGTCTCTCCTTGTGTCGGTTGTTGCTCAGGGGCATCTTTGCCGATGACGGTCAGGATCAGGCGCAGCAGATTCGCGCCGACAATCTTCATGATGAACATCACGGCGATGCAGGCACCAATGGAGGTCGGCAACGCGGCCGTCCCGTCAACGGCGACCAGGGTAAAGAGGATGGCACCAGAGGAGAAAAAGTTGGTGATCATCGCCCCGGCGGAGAACTGGAACATGGCGAAAACGTCTTTCTCTTTTTCGCTAATCTGCCCTTCATCGGACAGGTTGCGGGTGAGGGATGCACCCACATCGGTGCTCTGCAGGCTGCCAATCAACGCCAGCCCGGTGGTGCCCGGAATGCCCAGCAGCGGGCGCAGCAGCGGCGTTAACAGCTTACGTGCCGCACGCAGCGCACCATAGTGCTCCAGCACGTTGATCATCCCGAGGGCAAACATCACGGCCGGAATTAAACCGAGCGCAAAGAGAAACCCGTCCATTGCGCCACTGCCGCCGGTACCGCGAAAGGCGCTGGTGGCGGTAGTCAGGGTGCCGTCTTCAAGGCTGGCCTTGCTGACCACCTTGCCAAACGCACCGTTGAGGGTGGTGAAATCAAACACGCCGTACCACTCTTTTCCGCCCAGCAGGCCAGAGAAGAAAACGGCTGCGAATGCCAGCGCAACGTACGCGCCGGGCCCGACCTTGAGATCCTGAGGTACTGAACTGTTCATATCCTTTTCCTTGTATGCACGCGATTGCGCAGGGTCATTCTGGCGAGGTTTTGAGCAAAAAAAATGATACAAATCATTTCGTAAGGCGGTGTCGGGACGAAAAAAGCAAAAGTGTGACCCGTGGCGGCAGGGGTGTTTCAGTGGAAGGTGATCGGCTTAACAATGTGGTGTAAATGTCTGGTTTGACCACGCATTATTGCGTTTCAAAGTTGTTAAATTTTGAGCGTTGTTCTAGAAACAAAATGTAACATCTCACTGTTTCACAACAACGGACAACAACTATGAACAACTCAGGGAAATACCTTACGTGGGCAGGGCTCTCCGTTGTGGGAGCATTTGCCCTGGGCTATATCGCCCTCAACCGGGGGGAACAGATCAACGCGCTGTGGATCGTTGTCGCCTCGGTCTGTATTTATCTGATCGCGTACCGTTTTTATGGCCGCTATATCGCGAAGACGGTGTTAGGGGTCGACGGCACGCGCATGACGCCTGCGGTTCGTCATAACGACGGTCTGGACTATGTGCCTACCGACAAGAAAGTGCTGTTCGGTCACCATTTTGCGGCGATTGCCGGCGCGGGCCCGCTGGTGGGGCCGGTCCTGGCGGCGCAGATGGGTTATCTGCCGGGGATGATCTGGATCCTCGCGGGCGTCGTACTGGCCGGTGCGGTGCAGGACTTTATGGTGCTGTTCGTCTCCACCCGCCGCGACGGACGTTCGCTCGGTGAGCTGGTGAAAGAGGAGATGGGAGCCACGGCCGGGGTGATCGCCCTGATCGCGACCTTTATGATCATGGTGATCATCCTCGCGGTGCTGGCGATGATCGTGGTGAAAGCGCTGACCCACAGTCCGTGGGGAACCTATACCGTGGCCTTTACCATTCCGCTGGCGCTGTTTATGGGGATCTACATTCGCTACCTGCGTCCGGGACGCATTGGTGAAGTGTCGGTCATCGGCCTGGTCTTTCTGGTGTTTGCCATTATCTCCGGCGGCTGGGTGGCTGAGAGCCCGACGTGGGCACCGTTCTTCGATTTCACCGGCGTACAGCTGACGTGGATGCTGGTAGGGTACGGATTTGTGGCGGCGGTGCTGCCGGTGTGGCTGCTGCTGGCCCCGCGCGATTACCTCTCCACCTTCCTGAAAATTGGCACGATTGTGGGGCTGGCAATCGGCATTTTAATTATGCGCCCAACGCTGACCATGCCTGCGCTGACCAAATTTATTGATGGCACCGGCCCGGTCTGGACCGGCAACCTGTTCCCGTTCCTGTTTATCACCATCGCCTGTGGCGCGGTGTCTGGCTTCCACGCGCTGATTGCCTCCGGTACCACGCCGAAAATGCTCGCTAATGAGAATCAGGCCTGCCTGATTGGCTACGGCGGCATGCTGATGGAATCGTTCGTGGCGATAATGGCGCTGGTCTCCGCCTGTATTATCGACCCGGGCGTTTACTTCGCGATGAACAGCCCAATGGCGCTGCTGGCACCGGCCGGCACCGTTGACGTGGTGGCCTCTGCCGCGCAGGTGGTGAGCGGCTGGGGCTTTGCCATTACCCCAGACACGTTGACCCATATCGCCAGTGAAGTGGGCGAGCAGTCTATTATTTCCCGTGCGGGGGGCGCGCCAACGCTGGCGGTGGGTATGGCGTATATTCTGCACGGCGCGCTGGGCGGGCTGATGGACGTGTCGTTCTGGTATCACTTCGCCATTCTGTTTGAAGCGCTGTTTATTCTGACGGCGGTGGATGCAGGAACGCGTGCGGCACGCTTTATGTTGCAGGATCTGCTGGGGGTGATCTCACCGAACCTGAAACGTACCGATTCATTACCGGCGAACCTGCTGGCAACGGCGCTGTGTGTACTGGCGTGGGGATATTTCCTCCATCAGGGCGTCGTCGATCCACTGGGGGGGATTAACACCCTGTGGCCGCTGTTTGGTATTGCCAACCAGATGCTGGCGGGCATGGCGCTGATGCTCTGTGCGGTAGTGTTGTTCAAGATGAAGCGTCAGCGTTATGCGTGGGTGGCGTTACTGCCAACCGCATGGCTGCTGATTTGTACCCTGACGGCAGGCTGGCAGAAAGCCTTCAGCCCGGACAACAAAGTGGGCTTCCTGGCTATCGCCAACAAGTTCCAGGCGATGATCGACAGCGGTAAGATCCCGGCGCAATATACGGAATCACAACTGTCGCAGCTGGTGTTTAACAACCGTCTGGACGCCGGACTGACCATCTTCTTTATGGTGGTGGTTGTGGTGCTGGCGTTGTATTCTCTGAAGACTGCACTGGCGGCGCTGAAAGAAGACAAGCCGACGGCAAAAGAGACACCGTATGAGCCAATGCCTGAGAACCTGGAAGAGATTGTGACCCAGGCGAAAGGGGCGCATTAATCGCTCAACCTCACCCTCTCCCCGCCGGGGAGAGGGGATAAAAGACGAGATACCCACTATGTTCGACACCCTCTCCAAAGCAGGAAAATACCTGGGCCAGGCCGCCAAAATGATGATCGGCGTTCCGGATTACGACAACTACGTCGAGCATATGCGCGTCAACCACCCTGACCAGACGCCAATGACCTATGAAGCTTTCTTCCGCGACCGCCAGGACGCCCGCTACGGCGGCAAGGGCGGCGCGAAGTGCTGTTAACCCTCTTTCGGTAAACAAAGGCTGCTCTGCTTTTGTTTACATTCAATATGCGATCAGGCGTTTAACCCGCCATCGACATCCAGTCCCGTGCCGGATATTTGTCCGGCGGCAGGACTGGCCAGGAAGGTGACCGCGGCGGCGATGTCTTCCGGCTGGCCGTAATGTCCTACCGCAATCATCTGGCGCTGAGATTCAGCCTGTTCTCCATCCTCCGGGTTCATATCGCTGTTTGTCGGGCCAGGATGCACAAGGTTCACGGTAATGCCGCGCGGGCCGAGATCGCGAGCCAGACCCCGGGTAAGGGAGTTGAGTGCAGATTTGGTCATCGAATAGACGGCAATACCGGGCATCGCCACACGGTTTGCCAGACAACTGCCGATGTTGATAATGCGCCCGCCGTCAGACATATGCACCAGCGCTTCCTGAATGGCGATCACCACGCCCCGGATATTGACGTTAATCAGGGCGTCAATATCCGCCAGCGTCATGGACTCCAGCGGACCGCCGCGTGCGATCCCGGCGTTGTTGACCAGAATATCCAGCCCGCCCAGGGAGCGCGCCGCATGGGTAACCGCATCCTGAATGGCCTGTGCGCTGGCGCTGTCGGCCTGAATCGCCTCGCTGTGGCGCCCAAGCGCCTTTATCTCTTCGGTGACCGCCTGGGCTTTGTCGGCGGATTTTTCATACGTAATAACCACATCGGCACCGGCGCGTGCCAGTGAAAGTGCGATGGCACGACCCAACCCACGGCTGGCGCCGGTAACCAGCGCCTTCTTACCTGTTAAATCGATCTGCATGATGACCTCGTTGCGAGAGTGATGAGAATCATCATTAGGTATAGTCGGTCGGAACGATTAACGGCTGAAGGATTCCACTTTCTCAAACGCGGCGCGCAGAACCGCAGGGGTGAGCGCGACCGGCAGATAGTGGATAGATTCCACCGGGCGCAGCGTATGGGCAATGACCTTGTCCAGCTCGTCGCGGTTGTTGATATCCACCTCCAGTTCGCGAAGTGTGGTGGGCAGGGTAAAGCGCTGATAGGCCGCCACCAGCTCGGCCAGCACGTCATCCTGGCCGAGCAGCGCACTTTGCACCAGGATGCCGTAGGCCACTTTGGTACCGTGCAGGTATTTTTCCGTTTGCGGCAAAACGGTTAAACCATTGTGCACCGCATGCGCGGCCGCCACGCGGGTATAGCGCTCGCCCAGACCGCCCACCATTCCGCCCCCGGCAATAATGGCATCCACAACGTCCCTGAACGCCTGCGTCGCTTCGCCACGCTGCTGGTCGGCCAGCGCCTCTTCGCTACGGGAAAGCAGCACGTCGCGGATCGCCAGCGCGCCGTTGATCCCCAGACGAACGGTCAGAGGCAGGTGTTCGGGTTGTGGGGCCAGGACCACCGCTTCATACCACTTCGCCAGCGTATCGCCGATGCCTGCCAGCAGGTACTCCGCTGGGGCATTGAGGATAATGTGCGGTTCCACCAGCACCAGGAAGTTAGCATCGTCGAACACCTCAAACTGCAGCGCCTGACCGGCATCGTTATACCAGACGGAGAGCGGCGTCCAGGCGGCGCAGGTGGCGGCGATGGTGGGAATAGCCACCACCGGCACGCCGAGACGGCGCGCCACCGCTTTGGCGGTATCAAGCAGTGCGCCACCGCCGACACCAATCACCACGCTGGCGTTATTGCCAGACGCCGTCACCAGATCGGTGACGTCACGTTCGCTGCAGTGCCCTTTAAAGCGCAGATGTTTTGCCCCCGGCGCGTGAAAGCTTTCCGGCAGGAAAGGGCGCGCGCCTTCAATGGCGCGTTCGCCATAAATCCACACCGCGCGGGAGAGCTGTTCCGGCGTAAAGAATTCATTCAGGTGCGCAAGGCTTCCCGGATGCGAGAAATAGTTCGCCGGGCCCGGCACGACGCGGATATCGGTGTTGCTCATGTGTTGTCCTTTTTTTAGCAAGCGCTAACCCGATGTTATGTCTGGACATCCGGATGGCTAATAATATTTCGCTTTATCTTATGCCTTTTCCGTCGTTGTCAGTCAACCGGAGCTGTGAAAAATTCGATAAATCACAATATGAAAGAAGGATTTAACGCGGATGGTTTCCAGTCGCCTTGAGATGCGCGGTATCAGCCTGGCCTTTTCCGGCTTTCAGGCGTTGTCGCGCGTGGATTTGACGTTAATGGGCGGCTCCGTACATGCGCTGACCGGCGCAAACGGCGCGGGGAAATCGACGCTGATGGCGGTGCTGTGCGGCACTTACGATCGCTACGAAGGTGAGATCTGCATTAATAACCAGCCGGTGACGATCCGCGAGCCGCTTGATGCCAAACGGCTGGGTATCCACCTGGTGCAGCAGGAAGTGGACGTCGCGCTGATACCAGGGCTGAGCATTGCCGAAAACATCATGCTCGATCAGCTCGCACAGCCGGGGCATCGCTATCGCTGGCGCGCAATCCGCCAGCAGGCGAAACAGGCGCTGGCGCAGCTGGGTATCGCTCTGGATGTGCGACGCATCGTCGACACCTGCACGCTGGCAGAAAAGCAGCAGATTTTGCTGGCGCGGGCGCTCTCACACCACTGCCGTTTTCTGATTCTGGATGAACCGACCGCGCCGCTGGATAGCCATGAAAGCGAACGGCTTTTCGCCGTAGTGAGACGTCTGCAAAAGCAGGGGATTGGCGTGGTGTTTATCTCTCACCGTATTCACGAACTGAACGCTATTTGCGACACCTTAACCGTGCTGCGCGACGGCAAGCTGATTGAATCCGGCCCGATGGCGAACCTCAGCGGTGACGCAATCGTTGAGAAGATGCTTGGCCATGAGCTTAACGATATCTATCCGCCGGCCCGTCCTGCGCACAGTGACGAGACGTTACTGCGCGTGGAAGGGCTGCACGATGACGCGCTGTTGAAAGATATCTCCCTGCACCTGCGAAAAGGCGAAATTCTGGGCATTGCCGGGCTGGCGGGAGCGGGCAAAACGGAACTCTGCAAGGCGCTGTTTGGGGCCAGCAAAAGCCGTGTAGCGCGTGGTGAGCTAAATCATCAGCCCTGGCAGCCGCGCGATCCGGCGGATTCGGTATTGCGCGGTCTGGCGCTGGTACCGGAGGAACGGCGCAAAGAGGGCATTTTTATTGATGAACCGGTGAGCATGAACCTGGCGGTCACCGCGGATAACAGCTTCTCGCGCTGGAGCCTGTTCGGCCACCGTCAGGCGTGGCGCTGGGCGGAAGAGGTGATTGCCCGCGTCGGCGTGCGTGCGCGTGGGCCGGGGCAGGTGCTGCGTCGTCTGTCGGGGGGCAACCAGCAGAAGATTGCCATCGGCAAGTGGCTGCGCAACGACGCCAGCGTGTTGATTTTCGATGAGCCGACCAAAGGCGTCGATGTCAAAGCGAAAACCGATCTGTTCCAGTTAATTGACGGCCTGGCGCGCGAGGGCAAAGGGGTGATTTACGCCTCCGGTGAATTCGCTGAACTGGTGGGGCTGTGCGATCGCATTTGCGTGCTGTGGGACGGACGTATCGTGGCGGAAATCGCCGGGGCCGAGGCCCACGAAGAGACACTACTTTATTATTCAACCGGAGGAACGGCGTCGTGAGCAAGGCCCTTTCAGTAACGGCGGCGGCGTCTGGCCGTCAGCAAATTTTTGATTTTCTCTACAAGTGGGGCATGTTGCTGACCGTGGTGGCGCTGGTGGCCATCTTTGGCCTGGCGTCGGACAACTTCCTCGATCCGAACAACATTATCAATATCCTGCGCTCAATTGCCATCGTGACGGTGATTGCTATCGGGGTGTCAATTTCGCTGACCATCGGCGGGTTTGACCTGTCGGTTGGTTCAACGGCATCGCTGGCTAACGCGCTGGTGGTGTCACTGTTCGTCTGGTACGGCTTCGGCACCACCGAATCGATACTGATTACCCTGGCGCTTTGTACTCTGGTTGGCCTGTTTAACGCGTTTCTGATTGTCATCCTGCGGATCCCGGACATGCTTGCCACGCTTGCCAGCCTGTTTGTTATCCAGGGCGTGGCGATGACCTACAGCTACGGCGGGTCAATTACCGAAAACATGGTGCTGCCGAGCGGCGACATGGCTGAAGGGACCATTCCGGCGGCATTCAGCCTGCTGGGACAGGTGCCGACTATCGTGATCATCATGCTGGTGGTGACGATCCTCGCACAGCTGGGGCTGTCACTGACCACCCACGGACGACGCATGTATGCCATCGGCGGTAATCCGGAGGCGGCACGTCTCTCCGGTATTCGCACCACGCGCTACAAGGTGGCGGCCTACGTGATTGCCTCTCTGCTCGCCGGATTAGGCGGCATTTTACTGGCCTCCCGGATTGGCTCGTCACAGGTGAATGCGGGCGGCGGCTATCTGATGGATGCGGTTGCGGCGGCGTGGATTGGCTTCTCGCTTGCCGGGTCCGGAAAACCGAACGCGCTGGGTACGCTCGTCGGGGCAGTCATTCTTGGCGTGCTGTCGAACGGTCTGGTGATGCTTTCCGTACCCTATTACGCGATGGACATTATAAAAGGGCTGGTGCTCGCCGTGGCGCTGGCGATTACCTACATACAAAAACGCTAACGATTGATCACAACACAACGGGAAAACAGAATGAAAAAAATCACCCTCTCTCTGGTGGCATTAGGGTTACTGACGTCGCTGCCAGGCCTTGCGGCAACCCCCGCACCGCTTCCGCCCGCCATTGCAAATCATGACGGCCCCATCCGCATTGCGGTGATCCGTAACCTCGGCTCTGACGACAACACCACGCAGTTTGTCGCCGGTGCCATTCAGGAAGGCAAAAAGCTCGGCTTTAAGGTCAGCACCTTTTTGAGCAATGGCGACGACGCCAAATTCCAGGACTTCGTTAATCAGGCGATCAGCCAGAAATATGACGGGATTATCCTCTCTCAGGGGCGCGACCCCTATGCGACCGCGCTGGTGAAAAAAGCCGTCGATGCCGGCATTAAAGTGTCGGTGTTTGATACCGCCGTTCAGGGCGACATTCCCGGGGTGACCGTGACCCAGCAGGATGATGCTTCCCTGACCCATCTCTCTTTCGGCCAACTGGCGAAAGATTTCAACGGCAAAGCCAACATCGTGAAGCTGTGGGTTGCCGGTTTCCCGCCGATGGAACGTCGTCAGGCAGCCTATAAAGCGCTGCAGAAGCAGTATCCGGACATTAAAGAGCTGGAGTCTATCGGTGCCGTTTCGTCTGACGTGCAGGGAGATACCGCGAATAAAGTGGGCGCTATTCTGGCGAAATACCCGAAAGGCAAAATTGACGCCATCTGGGGAACCTGGGATGCCTTCAGCCAGGGGGCCTACAAAGCCCTGAAAGAGAACGGCCGCACCGAAATCAAACTCTACAGCATCGATATCTCAAACCAGGATCTTCAGCTGATGCGCGAGCCAGGTAGCCCGTGGAAAGTGAGCGTGGCGGTGGATCCGAAGCTGATTGGTGCAACCAACGTACGTCTGATTGCCAACAAGATTGCCGGTGAAACCACACCCGCCACGTATGATTTCAAAGCGGCGGCGATCCCGCAGGCGCTGCTGACCGCACAGCCAGGCGCGGTGAACGTGGCGTCGCTGGGGAAAATCATTCCAGGCTGGGGTCAGACCGAAGATTTTATCGCCCCGTGGTTTGCGACGCTTGAAGCGAAACATCAATGAGTGTGCTTCCCACGCCTGAATACAGCCGCAATATGCGGCTGATTGGCCATAGCGATCAGGGCGGTCGCCCGGACGGCGTGCAGCTGATGGTGCATCGCGGTTTCGCGTACATCGGGCATATGGTCTCGCAGGGCTTTTCCATTGTGGACGTGCGTGACCCTAAACATCCCAAACCGGCAGGCTATATGCCCGCGCCGCCCGGCACCTGGAACGTTCATCTTCAGGCGCACGACGATCTCCTGCTGGTCATTAATGCGCGAGACTTGTTCGCGGATGCCCGTTTCGCTGACGAAAAGGTCTACTACACCCGTCAGGTAGGAGAAACCGTACGCGACGTGCAGAACAAAGGCTGGAGCGCCGGGTTGCGGGTGTTTGATATCTCCACCCCTGACAAACCGCGTGAGATCGGCTTTTTATCCCTGAGCGGCATCGGCATTCACCGTATCTGGTACGTCGGCGGGCGCTGGGCGTATGTTTCGGCGCTGATCGACGGCTTTACCGACTATATTTTCCTGACGATCGATCTGGCCGACCCGCAAAAGCCTGAGGTGGCCGGGCGCTGGTGGCTGCCGGGGATGAACCAGGCCGACGGTGAGCAACCCAATTGGCCGGAAGGTAAACGCTACGCGCTGCACCACGCGATTATTGCCGGGGATACCGCTTACGGGAGCTGGCGCGACGGGGGACTGACGCTGCTGGACGTGAAGGATCGCACGCAGCCGAAGCTGATTAGCCATCGCAACTGGAGCCCGCCGTTTGGAGGTGGCACGCACACCGCGCTGCCATTGCCGGATCGTGACCTGCTGGTGGTGCTGGATGAAGCGGTACTGGATAACCAGGAGGACGGTGAGAAGTTCATCTGGCTGTTTGATATTCGCGAGCCGTCGAACCCGGTAAGTATTTCCACATTCCCGCAGCCGCAGGAGCGGGATTATGTGGCGAAAGGGGCGCATTTTGGACCACACAACCTGCACGAGAACCGGCCGGGAAGCTTTGTCAGCTCTACGCTGATTTTTGCGACCTGGCAGAATGCGGGCGTGCGCGCGTTTGATATTTCCAATCCTTACCGTCCGGTTGAAACCGGTGCGCTGGTGCCGGCGGCGCCTGAGAGGATGATGGATACGCGGCCGAATCGACCGCAGGTGATCCAGTCATGCGATGTGTTTGTCGATGCGCAGGGCATTATCTACAGCACGGATTATAACGGTGGATTGTCGGTGATTGAGTATCTGGGGTAACGGCGCGCTGGTGTCTTTCTGACGGCCCTCTTCATCGGGAGAGGGCCGAGGCGTTTAACTGTACTGACGCACCCGCGCCACCAGATCTTCGGCGGTGTCGATACGGTCGGCAATCACAATCAGCGCCTTGCCAAGCGTAATCGCGTGGCGCAGGCATTCGTGGCGCATTGCTTCATCCTGAATGGTCTCGATATCCGCCACGTGCGACAGACCGACACTGCGGCGAATCAGCTCCGTGCCGCAGAATCCGATCGCGTCTTTCCAAACCTTTTTCAGGAATTCAGAGGCGTAGCCCGGGGCAGCAAGTGCCGCATCGCGCGTTTTCTCACTGGCCAGGATCTGGAAGCGCTCCGCGAAGGTGTTCCACAGCGTCTGAATGTCGGCCAGACGCTGTTCACGGGCCGCGGCGGCATCGCGAATACCCAGATGCCCCGGCAGGCCGCAGAAATTGAGCAGCAGGTTGCCGATGGCGGTGCCGACGTCAAAACCGATGGGACCGAAGTAGCCGAACTCTGCGTCGATGGCTTTCAGACTGCCGTCTGCCACGAAAATCGAGCCACTATGAATATCGCCATGCAGCAGGGCTTCAGCGTGTGAGAAGAAGCGGTGCTTCAGCGAGGCCACGGCAATTTTTAACTGAGCGTCATCGCGCAGGGCGGCAACGTCTTTTTCCAGTTCAGCAGGGTAGTTGTTACGTTCGTGGACCTGGTACGGATCGTTGAAGAACAGATCTTCGGTGATCTCGCACATCTCCGGATTAAGGAATTTCGCGACCTGCGCTTTCTTGTCATGCGGGTGCAGGTAAAAGTCGCTGGTATGGAACAGCGTGTGCGCGAGGTATTCACCCAGCTGACGCGCCGCCTGCGGGTAGTAGGTATTTTTGATCAGCTCCCCGCGCCAGATGGCATGGCTGGAGAGATCTTCCATCACCATCACCGCCAGTTCGGGGTCGAAGTGGTGGATTTTCACCGTGTGCTGCGGGCTGTGCTGGTAGTGTTCGACCAGCGTTTGCGCCTCCAGGCGGGCGCGATCCAGGGTCAGTGGCCAGGATTCGCCGACGCAGCGCACATACGGCAGCGCCTGCTTAACAACGATGCGGCTTACGCCCTCGGTATCGTAAATTTTGAACACCAGATTGAGGTTACCGTCGCCCACTTCCTGCGCCTCCACCAGCGATGAGGGATCATCAAGGACGCCGAACTGCTTTGCATACTCCACGGCATCCTGGGCGGTAAAGGTACGGTATTGCGACATTGCCTGTTCCTCACTGGTTTAGCTAATAAAGACATTTAGACGTCTATACATCTGGATTTCATCCTGACACAATGTGCTACAACAACGCAACAGGGAATTAACGACATGCAGACATTACAGACGACCAGCCTGCGAGTGGCGGAGAATCAGTTATTTATTCTCGATCAGCAGGCGCTTCCTCAGGAGAAACGCTGGCTTGACGCCTCGACGGTAGAGGCGCTGGTCGGCCATATTCACGCCCTGCGCGTACGCGGGGCACCGCTGATTGGTCTCTCTGCAAGCCTGCTGCTGGCCCTTCTGGCGGAAAATGGCAAAAGCCGTGATGAACTGGCTGTGGCGCTGGAGACCCTGCGGGCATCCCGCCCGACGGCGGTGAACCTGATGAACAACCTCGACCGCATGAAGCTGGCTCTCTGGCAGGAGGATTTTGTGCCTGCGCTGGTGGCGGAAGCGCTGCGTCTGATTGATGAAGACAAGCAGCTGTGCGAGGCCATCGCGAACGCCGGCAGTACGCTGGTGAAACCCGGCAGTCGTCTGCTGACCCACTGCAATACCGGCGGGCTGGCGACGGCAGGGGTTGGCACCGCGCTCGGCGTGATTGCCCGCGCGCATCAGGAAGGACGCGTCAGCTCTGTCTGGGTGGATGAAACCCGCCCCCTGTTGCAGGGTGGAAGACTGACGGCATGGGAGCTCGGCGAGCTGGGCGTGCCGTATCAGCTGATCGCCGATTCCATGGCCGCCAGCCTGATGGCAAAAGGGCTGGTTGACGCGGTGTGGGTGGGCGCAGACCGTATTGCGGCTAACGGCGACGTGGCGAATAAAATTGGCACTTATTCTCTGGCGGTTCTGGCAACGTTCCACGGTATTCCGTTCTATGTCGCTGCCCCGCATACCACGCTTGACCCGGCGTGCCCGAACGGTGAGGCAATCCCCATTGAACAACGTGCGGCCAGCGAAGTGACGGGCGTGGCCGGGAGCTTTGGCGCGGTGCAGTGGGCTCCTGAAAACGCGCAGGTCTACAACCCAGCCTTTGACGTCACGCCAGCGGCATTGATAAGCGGTTGGGTGCTGGATACGGGCATCGTCACGCCGGAAGAGGTGGCAAAAGGGAAATTCACCTGAGGACGACTATCCTTTAAGGGGTTCCCTTTAGGAGGACAGTCACGTGACGCTTGATCCTGATACAGACTTAAAACTGGAACGCGTGGTGGATGCTCCGCGCGATCTGCTGTGGCTCTGCTGGACGACACCCGAGCACATCAAAAACTTCTTCATTCCGGTTCCGCACAAAGTGACCGAGTGTGATCTTGACCTGCGCGTTGGCGGGCGGTTTAACACGGTGTTTGAGGTAGACGGGCAACGGATGGATAACCGGGGGGTGTTTCTCGAAATCGATCCCGGCAGGAAGCTGGTCTTTACCGACGGTTATACGGAAGGCTGGAAGCCCGCCGAAAAGCCGTTTATGACCGCCATTCTACTGCTGGATGATGTGGGGGAGGGCAAAACGCGTTATACCGCCATTGCTCGCCACCCAACGGCGGAAATCCGCGAGCAGCATGAACAGATGGGCTTCCACGAAGGGTGGGGCATTGTGCTGGACCAGCTGGTGGCATATACGAAGGGATTGAAACACTGACGTTTTTTCGCCCCCTCTCCCTGAAGGGAGAGGGGAAAAATCATGCCAGACGCGGATACGCATCCGCAATCGCATCGCCGGTGAACTGCGCAATCCACCCCTCGGGGTTATCAAAAATACGAATGGCGGTAAAGTTCGGCTCTGAGCCCATATCAAACCAGTGCGGCGTTCCGGCAGGCACGGAAATCAGGTCGTTTTTCTCACACAATACCTGACACACCTCGTCGCCAACGTGCAGGCAAAACAGCCCCGCACCCTCAACAAAGAAACGCACTTCATCTTCCCCGTGAGTATGCTCGTTCAGGAACTTTGCGCGCAGCGCCTCTTTTTGCGGGTTGTCGGCACGCAGGCTGATGACATCCCAGCTCTGATAACCTTTCTCTGCCACTAGCGTGTCGATCGCATGCTGATAAGCCGCGATAACCGCATCGGGGGCAGGATCGCGGCCTAAGTCGCGGTCTGCGGCCCAGCGTTCAAAACGAACCCCTCTGGCGTTGAGCTGTTGGGCGATGTCGGCAGCGTCGGTGCTGTGCCAGCGAGGTTGACTGGGGTCTTTATCGGAATAAATGGTCAATGCGCTCATGAAGGGATCTGCTCCGGGTTAATCTCGTCGAACTGGTGTACCTGATGGTGATGGCTTGCACCGTCATCATCGCCGCGAATCAGCTGCAGGGTGCGAAAACCTGCCTGCTCAGCGGCGTCCAGCTCCTGATGTATATCCGACAGGAACAGGATCTGCGACGGGGGGATGCCCGTTTGTGCCGCAATGTTCTGGTAAGACTGGACGTCGCGCTTGGCACCGATGTGGGTATCAAAATAGCCGCTGAACAGATGAGTAATATCACCTTCGTCGCTGTAGCCAAATAACAGTTTCTGCGCCGCGACGGAGCCTGAGGAATAAACATAGAGATCAATACCCTGCGCTTTCCATTTTTCCAGCGCAGGCAGTACGTCAGGGTAGAGGTGGCCGGTAAAATCGCCGTTAACGTAGCCGTCGTGCCAGATGATCCCCTGCAGCGCCTTTAACGCGGTTGACTTGCGGTCTTCATCCATAAACGTAAAGAGTGTGTCGATAAGGTCGCTTACGCTGGCGTGCGGGTGGTTAATTTCATCACGCAGGTTGTCCAGAATCGATTTGACCGGCTCGGCGTACTGCTGCGCGGTCACAAAGGCCGCCAGACGCTCACGCGCGTAGGGGAACAAAACATCATGGACAAAACGGATATCGCTGGTGGTCCCTTCAATATCCGTCACAATCGCGCGAATCATACTCTCTCCCAGTGTCGTAAACGCATTTCGCATTCAAATAAGAATTCCAGTCCTTCCAGATGACGGCGGGCCTCGGCCACATCGCGTCCCCAGCAGGTTAAGCCATGACCGCGCAGAAGAAAACCATAATTAAACGGGTGCGTCTGAGCGTATTCGGCAATGCGCACGGCGAGTGCGTCGATATCCTGGTCGTTATCAAACACCGGGATGGCGATCGTATCCAGATGCGTGCTCTGCCCGGAGAGGGATTTTTGCATCTCAAAGCCGGTGATCTTCAGTTCGGGCTCTTTGACCAGCCGCGACAAGACCGTGGCATTGACGGTATGGACGTGCAGAACCGCGTTGGCTTCGGGAAACAGACGATAGATGAGCGTGTGAAGCCCGGTTTCAGCCGACGGCGTGCGGCCAGACGGTGCACGGTTGGTCGCAATCTCCACCTGCAGAAAATCGTCGGTGGTCAGGCTGCCTTTATCTTTACCGGATTCACTGAGCCAGCACAGATGCGCATCCTGACGCACGGACATGTTGCCTCCGGTCGCGGGAGCCCAGCCTTTTGCGCCGATCCAGCGGCAGGCGTCGACCAGGTGTGTGAGTTGCAGGTTGTCGGTCATCTTCCTTTTTCCCTCTCGGTCAGGAATATTCATATTGTTTAGACGTCTAAGCGTCTTGATTGCCAAAGACTAACATCGTGTTATAGTGTCAGCAACATAAGTATTACATGCAGGCACAACACAATGAGCAATAACGCATTGATTCCTCAGAGTAAACTTCCCAGTCTTGGTACCACCATCTTTACGCAAATGAGCGCACTGGCCCAGCAGCACAACGCCATTAATCTCTCGCAAGGGTTCCCGGATTTTGATGGCCCGCGTTATTTGCAGGAACGTCTGGCGTACCACGTTGCGCAGGGGGCGAACCAGTATGCACCGATGACGGGCGTGCAGGCTCTGCGGGATGCCATTGCAGATAAAACGGCTGAGCTGTATGGCTATAAGCCAGACGCTACCAGCGACATCACGGTGACGGCAGGGGCGACCGAAGCGTTGTATGCCGCAATTACCGCGCTGGTGCGCACGGGTGATGAGGTGATCTGCTTTGACCCGAGTTATGACAGCTACGCGCCGGCGGTTGAACTCTCCGGCGGCGTGGTGAAACGCATCGCGCTACAGCCACCGCATTTCCGTCCGGACTGGCAGGCGTTTGCTGCCTTGCTGAGCGACAAAACCCGTCTGGTTATTATCAATACCCCACACAACCCGTCGGCGACCGCATGGCAGAAAGCCGATTTCGCAAAGCTTTGGCAGGCGATTGCCGGGCGTGAAATTTACGTGCTGAGCGATGAAGTGTATGAGCACATCTGTTTTGCACAGGAAGGGCATGCCAGCGTGCTGGCCCATCCGCAGCTTCGCGAGCGTGCCGTGGCGGTATCGTCATTTGGTAAAACCTATCACATGACCGGCTGGAAGGTGGGGTACTGCGTGGCTCCCGCGGCCATCAGCGCTGAGTTGCGTAAAGTGCATCAGTACCTGACGTTTGCCGTAAACACGCCGGCCCAGCTGGCCCTGGCTGATATGCTGCGCGCCGAACCGGAGCACTACCGCGACCTGCCGGCATTCTACCGTCAGCGTCGGGATCTGTTTGTGAATGCGCTAAGCCAGAGCCGTCTGGAGATTTTACCCTGCGAAGGGACCTACTTCCTGCTGGCGGACTACAGCGCGATTTCGGATCGGGATGACGTGAGTTTTTGCCAGTGGCTGACAAAAGAGGTGGGCGTTGCTGCCATTCCGCTGTCCGTATTTTGCGCCGACCCGTTCCCGCATAAGCTGATCCGGCTCTGTTTTGCGAAACAGGAATCGACGCTTCTCGCGGCGGCGGAGCGGCTGAATACACTCTGAGCGTGTCATCCCTCTCGCGTTAGAATAACGGCGGTCTGCCCATAATAAGTGAGAGGAATATCAGTCAAAATAACGCGAAAGCGCGTTATAAAATATAAGTCAGGATTATGTATTAACAAAGAGAACGGGCTGTGAGCGACACAGCCCGTCGCTGTTATTTTTCTGTTACTTCGTTAATAAATTTCGCGAATGCCGTACTGTTCAATGCCGAACGATTATAAATCATAAAAATGTCAAGCGAGGGAAGGGTGAACGGTGCAGTGATTTTTTTGAGCCTTAGCACTTCACTGTATTTATCAAATAAAATTTCGGGTACGTAACCAATTAAATGAGAGGCACTTATCATCGAAATAATAGTAAATACAGAGTCACAGCGAAAACCGATTGTCTTTTCCGCATGCACTTTTTCTGCCATCGATTGATAGGTTTTAACGCCCGGCTCATCACTGAGGAATATCGTAAACTTCTCTTCCTGAAGCTCTTCCATGGTGGCCACCTCTTTCATCCGCGGATGATCCTGGCTGCAGACCAGCAGGACGGAATAAGATGCATATGGCACACAAATCATTGAACGGTTGCTAACCGGGGCCATTGAGAAAATTAAGTCTGCCTTACGGTATGCCAGCAGATCTTCTGCGGAGTCAGCAGAGAGCAGCATGTCATGCAGTTCAATCTCGTAATTGTGCTCTCGCATCAATAATTTAAGCGGGCCCAGCAGGTTTTCTGTGGTCAGGATTTGCGGGCTGTACACCACAAAATTCTTTTTTAGCGTTGAGCCATGCATGATGTTAATCGTCTGCTCAAGCTGGTTGAGGTTTTGCTCAAGATGATGGTGCAGGTTCACGCCTACCGTGGTGGGCGTAATCCCTTTCCCGGAACGAATGAACAGGGGATCGTTGAGCTGATTACGCAACCTTTGCAGCGACTGGCTGACCGCCGAGGGCGTAATATAAAGCGTTTCTGCTGCCTTGCTGATGCTTAAGTGCTGATAAATACACTCGAAAATTACCAGCAGATTAAGATCAAATTTTTTTAGATCGTAGAGATTAGCCATGTTTCATCCTGAGTGGACTGCGTTGCGTTAACACATCACTGATAACTATAGAAGGAAGTTAATCATTTACCATCCATGCAATTAACTTACTTAATTAGAGTTGTATGTTGACTTAATATATCACGATGGCAGATTTATAAAATAGAGCTTCAATGAATATTAAGATATTTTTATCTCTAAAACTGCGAGGGTGTTTGCATTAAAATAGTCTCAATTATATATAGACAAATAATTATCATTCATTTTTATTAATCCTCGCCGGCGCGTCTTACGTTCTGCGCGATAAACCGTGTTCGATGAAACCTATCACAGCCATAGATACGATTGGCGCTCATGTGCATTGCCCTCGCGCTGTGCGGGTGTTGTAATCAAGGCGCTGTTACGGCCTTGATATGAGGTATGTAGAGCGCAACGCAACGCCAGCAATTGCTGGCACTGAAAGTTCCTGTGGAAAGTTCAGGTATCAGGGCCGCCCATCAGGGCGGCCTTTTTACTTTTGGCTTTTCGTTAATTCAATTCATCACGTTGTCTTGTTCGGGTTGTTAGGTATGGCTGATTGATTTGATAAAGCAAACGCATTAGCCCACCCGGCGAAAGTTGGTTACCTTACATCTCAACGAAAACACGGAGGAAGTACAGATGTCTTTGATTAATACCAAAATTAAACCTTTCAAAAACCAGGCGTTCAAAAACGGTGAATTCATCGAAGTGACCGAGAAAGATACCGAAGGCCGCTGGAGCGTCTTCTTCTTCTATCCGGCAGACTTCACCTTCGTTTGCCCGACCGAACTGGGTGACGTTGCAGACCATTACGACGAACTGCAGAAGCTGGGTGTAGACGTTTACTCTGTTTCTACCGACACCCACTTCACCCACAAAGCATGGCACAGCAGCTCTGAAACCATCGCGAAAATCAAATACGCGATGATCGGCGACCCGACTGGCGCCCTGACCCGTAACTTCGACAACATGCGTGAAGATGAAGGCCTGGCTGACCGTGCTACCTTCGTTGTTGACCCGCAGGGCATTATCCAGGCAATCGAAGTTACCGCTGAAGGTATCGGCCGTGATGCTTCTGACCTGCTGCGTAAAGTGAAAGCGGCGCAGTACGTTGCTTCTCACCCAGGTGAAGTTTGCCCGGCGAAATGGAAAGAAGGCGAAGCGACTCTGGCACCGTCTTTAGACCTGGTTGGCAAAATCTAAGTTTCCCGCAGTCTTTCGCGCAGAGCATCGCCTGCTCTGACGCGACAGGCTCCGGAAATGACAGTCGTAATGGGCGCGCCCGCGCCCATTTTATTCCAGCACCATGATGCAAGTTGCATTCAGGCCGCCCGAGTA
Source organism: Enterobacter cloacae complex sp. 394I7 (assembly GCF_057320345.1). Classification (NCBI taxonomy): domain Bacteria; kingdom Pseudomonadati; phylum Pseudomonadota; class Gammaproteobacteria; order Enterobacterales; family Enterobacteriaceae; genus Enterobacter; species Enterobacter cloacae complex sp. 394I7. The sequence continues at coordinate 148,162 of NZ_JBXWCR010000001.1, forward strand.
AGGCAGCTTGCATGATGACGTTTTTAGAGAGGGAAGAACAATGCTCGACACCAATATGAAAACCCAGCTCAAGGCCTACCTTGAGAAACTGACCAAACCTGTTGAGCTGATTGCCACGCTGGACGACAGCGCTAAATCGGCAGAGATCAAGGAACTGCTGGCAGAGATCGCCGAACTGTCACCGAACGTGACCTTCAAAGAAGATAACGGTCTGGCGGTGCGCAAGCCCTCCTTCTTGATCACCAATCCGGGTTCTGACCAGGGGCCGCGTTTTGCCGGTTCTCCACTGGGCCACGAATTTACCTCGCTGGTGCTGGCACTGCTGTGGACCGGTGGTCATCCGTCAAAAGAGGCGCAGGCGCTGCTCGAGCAGATCCGCGATATTGACGGCGATTTTGAGTTTGAAACCTATTACTCACTCTCCTGCCATAACTGCCCGGACGTGGTGCAGGCGCTGAACCTGATGTCGGTGCTGAACCCGCGCATTAAGCACACGGCGATTGACGGCGGTACGTTCCAGAACGAAATCACCGATCGTAACGTCATGGGCGTTCCGGCGGTCTTTATGAACGGTCAGGAGTTTGGCCAGGGCCGTATGACGCTGACCGAAATCGTTGCCAAAGTGGACACGGGTGCCGAAAAACGTGCGGCAGAAGCGCTGAACAAACGTGACGCGTATGATGTTCTGATTGTCGGCTCCGGCCCGGCGGGCGCGGCGGCTGCAGTTTACTCCGCCCGTAAAGGCATTCGTACCGGCCTGATGGGCGAACGCTTCGGTGGCCAGGTGCTCGACACCGTGGATATCGAAAACTACATCTCTGTGCCGAAGACCGAAGGCCAGAAACTGGCTGGCGCACTGAAGGCGCACGTCAGCGATTATGAAGTGGATGTGATCGACAGCCAGAGCGCCAGCAAGCTGGTTCCGGCCGCGGTTGAAGGGGGATTACACCAGATTGAAACTGCCTCCGGCGCGGTGCTGAAAGCGCGCAGCATTATCATTGCCACCGGCGCCAAATGGCGCAACATGAACGTCCCGGGTGAAGATCAGTATCGCACCAAAGGCGTCACCTACTGCCCGCACTGCGACGGCCCGCTGTTTAAAGGTAAACGCGTGGCGGTGATCGGCGGCGGTAATTCTGGTGTGGAAGCGGCGATTGACCTGGCGGGTATCGTTGAACACGTCACCCTGCTGGAGTTCGCCCCAGAGATGAAAGCGGACCAGGTGCTGCAGGACAAAGTGCGTAGCCTGAAAAACGTCGATATCGTGCTGAATGCGCAGACCACGGAAGTGAAAGGTGACGGCAGCAAAGTGACCGGTCTGGAATACCGCGACCGCGTGAGCGGTGACGTGCATAGCGTGGCGCTGGCGGGGATCTTCGTACAGATTGGTCTGTTGCCAAACACCACCTGGCTGGACGGCGCGATTGAGCGCAACCGCATGGGCGAAATTATTATCGATGCGAAATGCGAAACCAGCGTGAAAGGGGTGTTCGCGGCAGGGGACTGCACCACAGTTCCGTACAAACAGATCATCATTGCCACCGGTGAAGGGGCGAAAGCGTCTCTGAGCTCGTTCGATTATCTGATTCGCACCAAAACGGCATAAAAAGAAAGCAAGACTACACCTGCAACAGCAAGAGGCCACCGAAAGGTGGCCTCTTTTTTTTACCTGACGACCATCACCGGAATGTGGGTGTGGCGGATCACGCTCGACGCGTTAGAGCCCAGCAGGTGGGTGGTAATGGAAGGATTACGGGAACCGATCACCACGACGTCTGCTTTCAGTTCATTGGCCAGTTCATTAACGGCATCCCGCACGCTGCCGAACCTGACGTGAGTTTTGATACGTGAAGGGTCGATGCTGAAATGCCCGACCATGGTTTGTAGACGATTTTCAGCTTCGTGCTGAAGATGCTCTTCGAAACGACGTACATCGGCGGCAAAGCGGTGCAGACTCAGGCTGGCGGAACCCGGTAACACGTGTAAAAGATGAATGATCCCGTCCTGCTGCGCCAGGAACTCCGCGTGGCGTACGGCCTTGTCGCTCAGCTCCATCTCGAAAACATCAACCGGCATAATGATTGTCTGATACATACCCGTTTCTCCTTGTTTATAAACGCTGAATTCATTCAACCACAAAATATGAATGGTTTCTGTAAGCGCGGCGCCACTTTTTGATCTCGCCAGGAAAAATCTCAAAAGATCCGTCATCACGGGCAAGTCTTCTGGGGTAGCTACCCTTTATACACTGTCCTGGATCCTTTCGGAGGTTGCATGAAAGCACTCACGTATCACGGCCCGCATCATGTTCGCGTCGAGAATGTCCCCGATCCCATCATTGAACAGCCAGACGATATTATTCTGCGGGTCACGGCTACGGCGATTTGCGGGTCCGATCTGCATCTCTATCGCGGCAAAATCCCGAAGGTGCAACACGGCGATATTTTTGGTCATGAATTTATGGGGGAAATCGTTGAGTGTGGCAGGGAGGTGAAGAGTTTACAGAAGGGCGATCGCGTGGTTATCCCGTTTGTGATTGCCTGCGGTGACTGTTTCTTCTGCCGTCTGCAGCAGTACGCGGCCTGCGAGACGACCAACGCCGCGCAGGGCGCCGCGCTGAACAAAAAGCAGATTCCCGCGCCAGCCGCGCTGTTTGGCTATAGCCATCTCTACGGCGGCGTGCCGGGAGGCCAGGCGGAATATGTTCGCGTACCGAAGGGTAACGTTGGGCCGTTCAAGGTGCCGCCGCTGTTGTCCGATGACAAAGCGCTGTTCCTGTCAGATATTTTACCCACCGCCTGGCAGGCGGCAAAAAATGCGCAGATCGACAAAGGATCGAGCGTGGCCGTGTTCGGCGCCGGGCCGGTGGGGTTGCTGACCATTGCCTGCGCGCGACTGCTCGGGGCGGAACAGATCTTCGTTATCGACCATCACCCGTATCGCCTGCGATTCGCTCAGTCGCGCTACGGCGCAATCCCTGTCAACTTTGATGATGATAACGATGCCGCCGAAAAAATCATTGAGCAAACTGCCGGCCAGCGTGGTGTCGATGCGGTGATTGATGCCGTCGGGTTCGAAGCCAAAGGCAGCACCACGGAAACAATCCTCAGCAACCTTAAAATTGAAGGTAGCAGCGGCAAAGCGTTGCGTCAGTGTATCGCGGCTGTCCGGCGCGGCGGCGTTGTCAGCGTCCCTGGCGTTTACGCCGGGTTTATTCACGGCTTCCTGTTTGGCGATGCCTTCGATAAAGGGCTGAGTTTCAGGATGGGGCAGACACACGTCCACGCCTGGCTGGGCGAGTTGCTGCCGCTTATCGAAAAAGGGCTGCTTACGCCGGAGGAGATTGTGACCCACTATCTGCCGCTGGCGGATGCGGAACGCGCCTACAAGATTTTCGAAAAACGGGAGGAGGAGTGCCGCAAGGTCATTCTGGTGCCGGGGGCGGAAACGCCTGACGCGGCAGCACAGCAGGTGAAAGGCCTGGTCAATGCTTTCCCGGGTGGGGTGGTGTGAGATTATCGCTTACCGATGACGCTCAAGATAAAGCACCGCCATGACGATGATCGCCAGAATAATGAGAAAAATAAGTGTGATAACCACTATCTCACTCATGACCGTCCCCGCGGCACCCAAACAGATTAAGCGTGGGTTAAGGGGTTTTCGGGCGATATAGGATAATCGGGTGAATTTGCGGAAAGAGGATGCGGGTGCATCCTCTGTGCAACGCGGGAGCGTTTGTTCAGATGGGGTTAACGCAGGTAGTCGCCCGCGGCTTCTGGCTGGTAGAGCAGCTCCAGCACTTCCAGATGCGCCGCGGCACCGCCTGGCAACGCCCAGTTGATGGTGTCTCCCGTACGCAGACCTAGAAGCGCGGCACCCACAGGGGCAAGGACCGAAAGCTGTGCACTGCTGTCGGTCATCTGCGCCGGGTAGACCAGCGTTCGGGTCAGCTCTTCACCGGTGGCCAGGTTACGGAATTTAACCCGGCTGTTCATGGTGACCACGTCGTGAGGCATGGATTCAGGCGTGCACATCTGTGCCCGGTCAAGCTCTTCATTCAGGGCGTCAGCCACCGGAAGCGAAGCGAATTCTGCTTTTTCCAGCAGTCTGTCAATACGTTCTGCGTCAAGCTCATTGATAATGATGGTGGGTCTGGACATTTTTTACTCCATGTCGTTAATGCTGCGTGTAACGCAGAAACCAATCCAAAAGAAAACCCTCGCCGTCTGGCAGCGAGGGTTTAACTCTTCTGATGATACTGGCTGAGCGCACAACTTTGAAGTGATACAGGTCACATTCATGGGTCATATGAATTTTCGGTGAAAAACGTGCTCCCTTGTCAATTTGCATTATTCTTTTTAAGCGCCCCCTGCGGGCGACTATCCGCATTCAGTGTTTCTTCTCAGGAGATCTCATGAGCGATTACGACAAAATTACGTTGAAAGACGGCAGTTATTTATATTTTAAAGACTGGGGAAGCGGGCAACCCGTGGTGTTTAGCCACGGCTGGCCGCTGACGGCGGATGCCTTTGAAGACCAAATGTTATTCCTGGGGTCAAAAGGATTTCGCGTAATTGCACATGACCGCCGCGGACATGGCCGCTCAGCGCAGCCGTGGGATGGGCACAATATGGATCAGTACGCCGACGACTTGGCTGAGCTGACGGCGCGTCTGAATCTGAAAGACGCTGTTCACGTGGGGCATTCAACCGGCGGTGGCGAAGTGGCGCGCTATATTGGTCGCCACGGTACGGATCGCGTGGCGAAAGCGGTACTTATTGGTGCCGTGACACCGATTATGATCAAAACCGATTTCAACCCGAACGGTGTGCCGAAAGAGGTGTTTGATGGTATTCGGGAAGGCGTGATTAACGATCGCGCAGCTTTCTTCTATGCGCTGACCGAGGCGTTTTATGGCTATAACCGCCCGGGGGCAAAAGAGTCCAAAGCGGTGCGGGAGAGCTTCGTTGAGCAGGGGCTTCAGGGGTCGATCAAGGCGCTGTATGACTGCGTAAAAGCGTTTTCTGAAACCGATCTGCGTGAAGATCTGAAAAAGATGACTATCCCGACGCTGGTGATCCACGGCGATGACGACCAGATAGTCCCGATCGAGACCTGTGGTCGGGTGGCTGCAGAGATCCTGCCGAACGCTGAACTGAAGGTCTATGCCGGGGGTTCTCACGGCATATGCACCACGCATAAGCACCAGATCAATGACGATTTGCTGAAATTTATTCAGTCTTAATTCCTGGCGGATTGCGTTACGCTGAGTGTCCTGATCCAGGGTACTGAGCGAAACGCAATTCGTGTCTGCCCCACCATTAAGAGAGCACTATGTATTTCTATCAACCTTCTCTGGGACACGGCCTGCCGCATGACCCACTGAACGCGATTATTGGCCCACGCCCGATTGGCTGGATCTCCTCGTGCGACAACGCCGGTCAGCTGAATCTCGCGCCGTATAGCTTCTTTAACTGCTTTAACTATCGTCCGCCCATCATCGGTTTTTCCAGCAACGGCTGGAAAGACAGCGTGCGTAATATTACCGAAACCGGCGAGTTTGTCTGGAACCTGGCGACGCGCGATCTGGCTGAAGCGATGAATGCGACCTCGGCGATGCTTCCCCACGATGAAAATGAATTTACCTTTGCGGGATTAACGCCAGCGGCCAGCCAGCTGGTGAACGCCCCGCGGGTGGCAGAAAGCCCGGTTAACTTTGAGTGTCGCCTGTCGCAGTGTATTCAGCTTACCGGGGCCGACGGCACACCGGTTGATACCTGGCTGGTGCTCGGCGAAGTGGTGGGTATTCACATCGCCGAAACGTTGCTGGAAGAGGGGATTTATCAGACGGCGAAAGCGCAGCCCATCCTGCGTGCGGGTGGGCCGACGGCTTACTATGGCATCAGTGACGAGCACCGGTTTGACATGACCCGACCGATCGTCAATCAGTGACCGGCTTTATCAATGACGAATTGTTTTCCGCAGTTACCCGGGTGTGGCTGCGGAGCAAATGAGGTTGCAGAAAGCGGGTTATTAATGGTGTCTGCCTTCAGTGAGATCTGCATTTCGGTCAGGTAGGACGGGTTGCCATTACAGGTAAGCTTGAACGCTTTGACATTCTCCTTGCCCCAGCCTTTGGCCACGGCGCTGTCAAAGTCGCTGCGGCTTACGGTTTTTCCATAGTTATCGGCGAGGAACTTGCCGACCGCGCTGTTTTTTATCTCCTGATTCATGCGCACCATCGTGCCGAAATACGCGTCAGGATCAAAACCAAAGCACACGCCGTGTTTGGCATATTCGTAGCGTTCCAGGCAGGAGTTACCGCCAGCACCTGGCATAACGCTGTTCAGCTTCGCAGCACCTGAAAGCGACAGTCCGGTTTCGGCGGCAGCGCATTTGCGGCTGGCCTTCACCTCCGGCATGTTCGGGATTGGACGGGTTGCGCAGCCAAAACGCATCCAGCGACGTTCATCCACCCCCCGTGCGGCAACAGACTTTGGCAGCCCCGGCCATAATCCGTGCACGGTCAGAAAATCGGTTTTGTTATCACTCTCTTTTTGTAAACGGCACTCTTCGGGCTCGTTGCGGTTACGGTCGGCCATGCTCTGGCAGAACCCGGTTTGCCAGGAAAGAGCCAGAACGTAGCGATCGAAATCGCCATACTGCGTTGCCTTGAGTGGGTCGGCCTGTGCGGAGAATACACAGAGTGCCAGCGCGATTGCGCCAGACGGAATAACGATATCCTTCCTGAACATGTGATTTCCTGATCGAATGAGCATGAATAATTTCTGGAAATTATTAAAGCACAAAAAGCGCCCGCAGGCGCTTTCTGGATATCAGGAATTTAGCTTAAGCTGCGCCGGGTACCAGCACCTGCGTGGCAATAATCACGATAATCAGCCCCACAATCACGGGGACGGAGGTGCGTTTGATCACTTCAAAAGGCGAGATTTTTGCCATCCCGGCAACGGCTACAACCACACCCGATACCGGCGAAATGGTGCGACCGAGGTTTGACGCCTGCAGCATGGGAATGGAGAGATAGGCCGGGTTAATGCCTGAGGAGTGAGCCAGTTTCGGGATCATCTCAACAAAGGCGTAGAACGGCGCGTTACCTGAACCGGTAGTCATGGCGGCGAGCATGGTCAGCACTACCAGAACCAGCATCAGGATAATACTGGCCGAGCCGAACGAGGTGGCGATGGAAATCAGGCTCTGAATAAAGCCGATGGTGCTCAGACCCTGGGCGAAGACGCCTGCTGCAACCAGCAGCATAACGACCCCTGCAAACGCATCCGCCATACCGCGATAGGCCACTTCCAGACCCGAGAAGACTTTCTGCGTGTTAAACCCACGCACAAACTCCAGCAGGGCGGCCAGCAGCATGCAGATCACCAGAATGGTGATGATGTGCAGCTGCGGGCCCCATTTACCGTCAAAAATAAGCACGCCAATAATAGGTGTGAACGGCAGAATGGCATAAAACGCCGGCGCGGTGGTGGTGATTTCACTCACGTCCAGCATCTCGTGGCTGATGTTCTCTTTCTTATCGAGATAACGCTGCCAGAAGAAGTGCGCGATGCCCATGCCGACAATGGCGACGATAGAAATGGGCAGCGTGGTTTTGAACGCAAAGTCGATAAGCGACATCTCAGCGGCTTTGGCTGCGAGCACGACATCACCGGAGGTGGGGGAAAGAATAATGGCGGCTGGCGAGGCGCAAATCGCGGCGGCCGCGCCGCGGCTGATACCGACGTTAACCATGATCGGGAACAGGGTGGCCATTAACAATACGCCAAGACCGGTTGCGGACGACACGGCGAGGGACATCAGGCAGGCAAGGAAATAGGCCGCGACCATCAGCAGATACGGGGAGTTAATGTACTGCAGCGGTTTGGACGCCAGTTTAACCACCATATCATTCGCGCCGATATGGGTCATGTACGCCGCAAAACCGCACAGCATCATGATCATCATACCCAGGTCGCCACCGCGGCTCATGAGCAGGATTTTAATGTATTCAACAATGTCAGTGGCGGTGTAGCCCGTACTGTCTGCGCTGGCCGGTAACACCTGATGGCCCATGATGGCGCTGATAATGAGCAGGGTTAGCCCGCCGACAAATAACACCCCTGTGGCCGAGTAACCTTTAATGATGTAGCGCGCTACACCGACAATGACGACGACTCCGATAAGGAGCTCGATAAACGTAAGCATGGTTTCCCCTGTGTCCTTGCTGCCCGAGAGCACAAATAATCAATAAAAAAGAAGGATGAAATGTGCCGAATTAATGTTCTGTCCTTGCTGATTAAAATCAATAAACAGACTACTAAAGAAGATATTAACGGTATTTTTGCCATCGCCCCGGCATTTATCTCATGCGCATATTGACCGGTAGAGATATCACTATATGTCAATTAAATGATAATGGGTTGTTAAATATTTTGTGGGTTTAAATTCGCCGCAGAAAGAAAAGGCAAAAACCCTTTGGGAACTGGGTTTCTAATGGCTGCTGGCAGCCCTCCGGGACGGGCCCTGGAGACCGTCATTGCTGGCGTTGGTTGGATTGTCCAGCGTATTAAAGCCTAATAAAGGCTTACTTTTATTGTGTTTATTATGGCGTGAAGGTATGTTCCTCTCAGAATATTCCCAGGAAGACGCTGATTAATTAGGAATAACGCTGATGCTGTTAAGCTTTGATTAAACTATTTTATGGTAAACTTTGCCTCGAATACTAAGAATGGTAATTGCATTGTGATTGTACGTAATAAATTTTTCCTCATTTTGTTGTTTATTTTTGGGCAGTTAGCATTGTCGTCTGTTGCACACGCCGAGAGCAATGCAACCGATAAAGGCTGGTTCTCCACCTTCACTGATAATGTGTCGCAGACCTGGACTGCGCCAGAGCATTATGACCTGTATGTTCCGGCAATAACGTGGCATGCGCGTTTTGCCTATGACAAAGAAAAGACTGACAAATATAACGAGCGCCCGTGGGGGGCTGGTTTTGGTCAGTCTCGTTGGGACGAAAAAGGGAACTGGCATGGCATCTATCTGATGGCCTTTAAAGATTCCTTTAACAAATGGGAACCAATCGGGGGTTATGGCTGGGAGAAAACCTGGCGTCCGTTAGCCGATGAAAACTTCCATGTGGGGCTGGGCTACACCGCCGGTGTGACCGCACGCGACAACTGGAACTACATTCCGATTCCGGTGCTGCTGCCTCTGGCCTCTATCGGCTATGGTCCGGCAACGTTCCAGATGACCTATATCCCGGGGACATACAACAACGGTAACGTTTACTTCGCCTGGATGCGTTTTCAGTTTTAACTGAAAAAACGTCACGTGGTGGTGAAAAAATGTGCAGCCGTTGATTCCGTTGAGATAAAAAACCGTCAGCAGAAATTAACGCGACTTTAGTCACTTTTTATCAAAGAACCGCTGGACAAAAGGTCCCACAATTGATGTACTGGTATCCGACACAGCATTTGTGTCGTTTTTTAATGTAAAGGTAATTTTGATGTCTAAGATTAAAGGTAACGTTAAGTGGTTTAATGAGTCCAAAGGATTCGGTTTCATTACTCCTGAAGATGGCAGCAAAGACGTGTTCGTACACTTCTCTGCAATCCAGTCTAATGGTTTCAAAACTCTGGCTGAAGGTCAGCGTGTAGAGTTCGAAATCACTAACGGTGCCAAAGGCCCTTCTGCTGCTAACGTAATCGCTCTGTAATTCAGACGCGTCAGCAAGAATTTCAAAACCCGCTCACTGAGCGGGTTTTTTTTCGCGTTGAATCAGCTAAGCAGATACATTTTGAGGAAGCTGGCAACGATCAGCACGCTCAACAACACCACACCTGCGCTCATCAGGTTCTGTTTCATTCTGTCACCCTCGTTCAGTATTGCGTTCAGAGTGACAGAGAAAAATTAAGCCAACATTAACGCAGCGTCTGTTAGTGCGTCGTGGCGGAAGAAAATAGCCAGAATGCGATCCCCGTCATCGCAAAGGAGCCGAGCATATTAATCGCAATGTTCATCAGCGCCCAGCCGACACGCCCTTCCTGAAACAGGAAAACCACTTCCGCCGAGAACGTGGAGAAGGTGGTTAAACCGCCGCAAAAGCCGGTGGTAATTAATAGCTTCCACACGGGATCGATATGCGTCATACGGTTAAACCAGGCCAGCCCCACGCCAATAATGAAAGCACCTATCAGGTTAGCCGCCAGCGTACCCATTGGAATAGCCTGATGCAGGGGATTAAAACGCATACTCAAAAACCACCGCGCAACGCTACCCGTACCCCCACCAATAAAAACGGCTAAAAGTAGTTGTAACACTGTAAATACCTGCTATTTGATGTGTAAGAGTGGCGAGTTTAACGCGGTTTTTGCTGAGGGGACAAATATGTATGTTGCGGTAGGACAGTTTGCGGTTACGCCTGACTGGCAAGAGAATGCAGATAGATGTGTCTCTCTGATGAGGCAGGCCCGCCTGAAAGAAGCATCCTTGCTGGTGCTGCCGGAGGCGCTGCTGGCAAGAGATGACAACGACCCGGACCTGTCGGTGAAGTCTGCCCAGCCCCTGGACGGCGGATTTTTACAGCACCTGCTGGCGGAAAGTGCGGGCAATGGTTTGACCACCCTCTTTACGGTGCATGTCCCCTCAACGGCGGGACGGGCGGTAAATACCCTCGTGGCCATCCGTGACGGCGCGATCGTTGCGCGCTATGCCAAACTCCATCTTTATGATGCCTTCAGCATTCAGGAGTCACGGCGGGTGGATCCGGGAGACAGCATCCCACCGCTGCTTGATGTCGATGGCTTTAAGATTGGGTTGATGACCTGCTACGACCTGCGTTTTCCTGAGCTGGCACTTACGCTCGCGTTAAAGGGGGCTGACGTGCTGGTTGTGCCTGCCGCGTGGGTCAAGGGGCCGCTTAAAGAGCATCACTGGGCAACGCTCCTTACAGCGCGTGCGCTGGATACAACCTGTTATGTTGTGGCCTCGGGGGAGTGCGGCAATAAGAACATTGGGCAGAGCAGGGTGGTGGATCCGCTGGGAGTTACGATAGCCGCTGCGGCGGAGGCCCCGGTTTTGCTGATGACAGAGTTACAGCGGGAGAGGATTACGCTTGCACGGCAGCAATTACCGGTTCTTCGCAACCGTCGGTTTGCGCCACCGCAATTATTGTGATGTTTTTTTCAACAATGCTTGATTCACCTTGTTACAGATTGCTATTGTGTGCACGCGTCAAATGACCGTTAATACAATCAGGTTTTTGGCGCTGAATGCAGCCTGGTTTATGTAAAGAAGGTATCTATGGGTGAGATTAGTATTACCAAACTGCTGGTGGTTGCCGCACTGGTCGTCCTGCTGTTTGGTACCAAGAAGTTACGCACGCTGGGTGGTGACCTGGGTGCCGCCATCAAAGGCTTTAAGAAAGCGATGAACGACGATGATGCGGCTGCGAAGAAAAGCGCCGAGGGTGACATCCCGGCAGAGAAGCTTTCTCACAAAGAGTAACGGCAATGCCTGAGGGCTTGCGAAAAAAAACCGGCTCAAGAGGCCGGTTTTTTTGTATTACTGTAAGTGAATATTACAGTCTTATTTCACTTCTTCGCCTTTTGCCTGCATATCGGCATGGTAAGAGGAGCGAACAAATGGGCCGCAGGCTGCGTGGGTAAAGCCCATCGCCAGCGCTTCGGCTTTCATCTCATCAAACTCATCCGGGCTCACGTAGCGCTGCACGGGCAGGTGGTGGCGGCTTGGCTGCAGATACTGTCCCAGCGTCAGCATGGTCACACCGTGGCGGCGCAGATCGCGCATCACTTCGATGATCTCAGCATTCGTTTCACCGAGACCAACCATCAGGCCTGACTTGGTTGGAATATGGGGATGCGCTTCTTTAAAACGCTCCAGCAGCTTCAGAGACCAGTTATAGTCCGCACCAGGACGTACCTGACGGTAGAGACGTGGCACGTTCTCCAGGTTGTGGTTAAACACGTCTGGTGGCGTCGCGGTCAGGATGTCCAGCGCGCGATCCATACGGCCGCGGAAGTCTGGAACCAGCGTCTCAATTTTGATGTTCGGGCTTTTCTCGCGAATAGCGGTAATGCAGTCAGCGAAGTGCTGAGCACCGCCATCACGCAGATCGTCACGGTCAACGGAGGTAATAACGACATAACGCAGCGCCATATCGGCGATGGTCTGTGCCAGTTTCTGAGGTTCGTTAGCGTCGGGCGCTACCGGGCGGCCATGAGCCACATCGCAGAACGGGCAGCGGCGGGTACAGATGGCACCCAGAATCATAAACGTCGCGGTACCGTGATTGAAACATTCAGCAAGGTTCGGGCAAGAGGCTTCTTCACAGACGGAGTGAAGGCCGTTCTTGCGCATCGCCGCTTTGATCCCCTGGATACGCGAAGAGTCAGCCGGAAGTTTAATTTTCATCCATTCCGGTTTTCTTAACAGCGCTTCGCGCTCTGTAGCCACGTTTTTAACCGGGATAAGGGCCATTTTATCGGCATCGCGGTATTTAACACCGCGTTCCATCACAATGGGTTTACTCATAGCGTGCGTGTTCCAGTTGCGAATATCGAAGGAAAGCGTTTCTATTCAAGGGAATGTTGTATTTATCAACTATTTTTGAACGAACGACAGGCAGTATATCATTGAAACGGTCGGTAAAGCAGCCTGCCAGGTCGCCAATTTGTAAAATAGTTGTTGTTTTGTGCGTTTTGCCCGGCAGGGGGCAGGGGCTTGTGCCGTATCAACCTGTCAGAAGGCCTGGCGGATGACGCGGATAACGTTTTCCAGTACCGGATCGCGCAAGCTGAGTTTGTTGTAATGCAGTGAAATCTCGATAGATTCCGCATTGAGCTGGTTGAGAGGAATGCTCTCCAGCGGCCAACATTTACGCAACAAGGTATACAGACGCGAAGGCATGATGCAGAGCATGTCGCTGCTGCCAATCAGGGAGGCAGTGGTGAACATATTGTAACTACTGAAGCTGATCTGGCGTTCCGGGAATATCTCATCGATTCGCTGACGCAGCGCATGGTTGGACTGTCCTTCGGTCATGAAAGACGAATGATCGTAGTTGCGCAGATTTTCAATGGTCAACGGCGCGCTCAGGGCGGGATGCTGCTGGCGACACACCAGCACCAGGTTATCCGCATACAGGACATGTTGTCCGAGCGCTCGGGCGCTAAAGCTGCCGCTTTCTATAATCAGGTCGGTCTGAAACTGAGCAAGCTGAATATCAGGCTCGTTGAGCGGCACATTTCGCAGCAGGAGCTGGGGAACATGCTCTTTTATCGCCTGAAAAATAGCGGGCATCACCAGCACGCCGACAGACGGGGTGCAGCCGATAGTGATGGTTCTCTGTTTGTCATAGCTGCCGGTTAAATCCAGCGCACCCAGAATCGACTCCAGCCCCTGGCTGATGTACTCATGCAGATGGGTAGCGTAGGCCGTCGGCGTAACCCCCTGGCCCTTACGAATAAATAACGGGTCGGGAAATATAGCGCGCAGTTTTTGAATTGACTGGCTTATTGCTGAAGGCGTGAGATTAAGAATTTTCGCAGCATTAACGATACCCTTATGGACATATACTGCCTCAAAAATAGTCAACAAATTGAGATCAATATTACGTAAAGTCCGAAAAATTTGTGGCTTGTCCTCACCACCTGGGTCATTCAGTCGTTTGGCTGGTAAATTATTATACTCCACGCTTTCACTCCGTATACATTCACATTATGAATGATAGTTGAATTTATTTATTATGCTTGTAGAGATTCGTAAAGTGTTGGTTTTGTTTCACTTGTTTATCAAAAACAAACAGTTGTGTGATTATCACGCAAGTTACTTACGCCCTGTATGCAGTTCTGGCTGGAGGCTAAATAATATGTAGCGGTAATATTCGGGCGCTTCGAAAATATAGAATAAGCGGATTATTGTAAAGCGTAAAAGCGGTAAATAAACAGTGGCCCGTCAAATAATCGAGCCATGATGCATGATATATTAAGCAGTGATATATTCGTAAGATGGATTGTTAAGTAGGGCTAAAACGTTCTTCAAAAGCACAGGACGAATATTCTCGGGCGTTGCGCTTTCAACCCACTGGCGCATTTGCGTCATCTCCATTCCGGCGTAGCCGCAGGGGTTTATGCGCTGGAAGGGGGTAAGATCCATATTAATATTCAGTGCCAGCCCGTGGAAGGAGCAGCCCTTGCGGATACGCAGCCCCAGTGAGCAAATCTTACTTTCTCCCACATAGACGCCCGGCGCATCGGCACGCGGATGGGCTTCAATACCGTATTCCGCCAGCGTGTTAACCACGGTTTGTTCCAGCAGGGTAACCAGTTCGCGAACGCCGAGCTTTCTGCGCTTCAGGTTCAGCAGAACGTACATCACCTGCTGCCCAGGCCCGTGGTACGTGACCTGCCCACCGCGATCGCTTTGAATTACCGGGATATTACCCGTCATCAATAAATGTTCCGCTTTTCCCGCCTGTCCCTGTGTAAATACCGGCAGGTGTTCGACCAGCCAGATCTCATCAGGGGTGGTGTCATCGCGTGAATCGGTGAAATCATGCATGGCCTGGGAGACAGGCTCGTAAGGTTGCAGCCCGAGATGACGGACAAGAATTTTATCCTGATACAAAAGGACGTCTCCGAAGACGAGGGACAAAAGGTGAGGGAGAGTATATCACAAGCGGGGAGGCGGGTTACCCGGCAAACCGGGTAACCGCAGAGGGACTACAGCACCATACGAACAATTTCGATATTGCCGAGCTCTTCGTACAGCGTCTCAACCTGCTCAATGTGGGTTGCGGTAATGGTAATGGATACCGAGTGGTAGTTGCCCTTGCTGCTTGGTTTTACTGACGGAGAGTAGTCACCCGGCGCATGGCGCTGTACCACTTCAACCACCTGATCAACCAGCTCAGGTTTCGCCAGACCCATTACTTTGTAGGTAAACGGGGTAGGGAATTCAAGCAGTTCGTTAAGTTTGGTTTTCATGTCAGCTCCGGCGTAGCGTCAAAAAGAATAACTCCCACGACAGGTGGGAGTTATCAGGATATCTAGTATATGGGGATCAAAATCACACTTTCAAGTGTTCAATTTTTAGCCAAACCAGTGATGGAACATCAATTTAATGTAATCAATGATTTTGCCGAAGAAATTGCCTTCCGGGATTTCTTGCAGAACAACCAGCGGACGCTGATCGATGGTTTTACCATCCAGCTGGAAGTTGATGGTGCCCACCACCTGGTTTTTCTGCAGTGGCGCGTGCAGCTCAGTGGTGTTCAGTACGTAGCTGGCTTTCAGATCTTTCATGCGACCACGAGGAATGGTCAGGTACAGATCTTTATCCACGCCAAGGGAAGCACGGTCGTTATCACCGAACCAGACTGGCTCAGAAGCAAACTCTTTACCGGCTTTCAGCGGGTTCACGGTTTCGAAGAAACGGAAGCCCCAGGTCAGCAGTTTCTTGCTTTCCGTTTCACGACCTTTGAAGGTACGACCGCCCATCACGGCAGAGATCAGACGCATCTGGCCTTCGGTGGCAGAAGCAACCAGGTTGTAGCCAGCTTTATCGGTATGGCCAGTTTTGATGCCGTCAACGTTCAGGCTGTTATCCCACAGCAGGCCGTTACGGTTGGTCTGACGGATACCGTTGAAGGTGAACTCTTTCTCTTTATAGATGGAGTATTCGTTCGGCACGTCACGGATCAGCGCCTGACCAATCAACGCCATATCACGTGCGGAGCTGTACTGACCATCTGCGTCCAGACCATGTACGGTCTGGAAATGGCTGTTCTTCAGACCCAGCGCGGTGACGTAGCTGTTCATCAGACCGACGAAGGCATCCTGGCTTCCTGCGGCGAAATCGGCCATTGCCACGCACGCATCGTTACCGGATTGCAGGTTAATACCACGGATCAGCTGAGAAACAGGAACCTGCATGCCCGGTTTCAGGAACATCAATGATGAACCTTTAAATACCGGGTTGCCGGTTGCCCACGCATCGTTACCGATGGTGACCAGATCCGTTTCTTTGAACTTCCCTGCTTTCATGGCCTGGCCGATAACGTAGCTGGTCATCATTTTGGTCAGGCTGGCCGGATCGCGGCGGGCGTCGGCATTCTGTTCAGCCAGCACTTTGCCAGAGTTGTAGTCGATCAGGATATACGATTCCGCGTCGATTTGCGGAACGCCAGGGATCATGGTCTTGATATTCAGGTCATCGGCGTGAGCTGCAGAGAGAGCAGTTGCGCAAAGGGCCGTGGTCAGCGCCATGCGCTGCACAAAACGAGCAGAAAAAGTGGTCTTCATGGTCAGAACAACGACATCCGTGATGGAATTAAAAAAAGTGCCTTACTATAGCAAATGCTATTCAGGCAGGCATCCGACTTTAAGCATGAGTTTGTGAATGTGTTTTACACAAATTGACACTTTGGATGCCGCCAGTTCATTATTTCGCTACAGCGATAAATGATTGTAGTTGGGCTTCATTTTGCAGGCGCTGCTGCAGAGACGCTGCCTGCGATTTGCTGGCAAACGGTCCCATCTGAATACGCCATACTGCGCCGTTTTGCGCAACGCGTCCCGGAACACCAAACTGCTGGCTCAGACGCTGTTGATACTGCTGCGCACGGGCCTGATCGCTTACCGCCCCAACCTGAACCACAAAGCCGCCGCTGGCCGCCGCCGGAGCCGCAACCGGTGTGCTTTGCGCCGTCGCCGGAGCCGTTACGGGCGCAGGCTCAGTGGCAGGAGCGGCAACAGGAGCTGGTGCTGGCGTAGGTTCGCTGCCTTCCAGCACACCGGTGGCTAACGTTGTCGGCGCGCCCAGGAAGCCGCTACTCTTTACCGGCGCACCCGTCGTGTCTTCGCTCTGCAGCGTATCATTGCTGATTGGGCGCACTTCTCCTGCTGGCTGAGAAGGCTCTGCCGGAGAAGAGACGCTTCCCATGCCGCCGTCCAGGTTCGGGCGGTCGGGAAGGGCGTAAGTCTGTTTCGCCACCGTCGTACACGCGGTACCTGGCCCGGAGAGGGTGCCATCCTGCGCCACGATAATCGGGTCAATACGGACTTTGGTATTGTTCGAGGTGTTCAGGCGGTCTGCAGCCGCGCGTGACAGGGAGATCACCCGGTCGTTACCGTAGGGACCACGATCGTTAATGCGTACCACGATCATACGACCATTCGCCAGGTTGGTGATACGGGCGTAGCTCGGGACAGGCAGGGTCGGGTGAGCCGCCGTCAGTTGCATCGGATCGAACGCTTCGCCGGTCGCCGTCAGGTTGCTGCCTGGCTCGGCATCATAAATGGCGGCAAAGCCAGCCTGGCTAAAGCGGGAGGGATCCTGAACAATTTTGTAGCTTTTGCCGTCGCGCTCGTAATCCTGATTCGCGCTGGCATTGAGCGGTTCATAAACGGGATCGGCACCGCTGATTTCAACGATCGGGCCATTACAAACCGCAGGCTGCGGCGGCGCGACGGTTGCCTGTTGCTGACCATCATCACTTGTGCAGGCCGCAAGTAAACTTGCCGCAATGCAGATCCCCAGCCACTGCTTACGCATTCCGATCCCCTTATTTTTATACGCTTTTTGACAACATTTTTCTGTGGGTATGGATCGACATCACGATACCAAACCCGGCCATCAACACGATCAGTGCCGAGCCTCCGTAGCTCACCAGCGGGAGCGGGACGCCAACAACCGGCAGAATACCACTCACCATACCAATATTTACGAAGACATAAACGAATAAAATCAGCATCAACCCGCCTGCCATCACGCGGCCAAACGTGGTTTGCGCACGTGCGGCGATCCACAGCCCTCGCATGATCAACAGCACATACAGCGCCAGCAGAATCAGGATGCCAACCAGGCCCAGCTCTTCCGCCAGAACCGCAAAGATAAAGTCGGTGTGGCGTTCCGGTAAGAACTCCAGCTGGGACTGGGTGCCGTGCAGCCAGCCTTTACCGCGCAGGCCGCCGGAACCGATCGCAATCTTGGACTGAATAATATGATAGCCCGCACCCAGCGGATCGGTTTCCGGATCGAGCAGCATCATGACGCGTTGTCGCTGGTAATCATGCATCAGGAAGAACCAGAGAATCGGGATGAATGCTGCCACCAGCACGACTGCAATGCCAATCAGACGCCAGCTTAAACCCGACAGGAACAGGACAAACAGGCCGGAGAGGGCGATAAGAATCGAGGTGCCGAGGTCAGGCTGCGCCGCAACCAGCAGCGTCGGCAGGAAAATCAGCACCAGCGCAATGGCGGTATTTTTCAGCGAAGGCGGGCAGACGTCACGGTTAATAAAACGCGCCACCATCAAGGGAACCGCTATTTTGGCTATTTCAGAGGGCTGGAAGCGGACAACGCCCAGATCCAGCCAGCGCTGCGCGCCTTTAGAGATGGCCCCAAAGGCATCTACCGCAACCAGCAGCACAATACAGAATATGTACAGATACGGTGCCCAGCCTTCATAGACCCGCGGCGGGATCTGCGCCATGACCACCATAATGACCAGACCCATCGCGATCTGGCCGATTTTGCGCTCCATCATGCCGATGTCCTGGCCGCTGGCGCTCCAGATAACCAGGGCGCTGTAAACCAGCAGAGCCAGCAGGATCAGCAGCATGGCTGGGTCGATGTGGATTTTATCCCACAGCGATTTTTTATTTGGATTATCCGTCATGATTATTGGTCCTCCGCCGCAGCGGCGGCCGGGTTTTCAGCCGGCAGTTCGGTGTTGTTATCACCCAGCATAATGTGGTCGAGGATCTGGCGCATGATGGTCCCCACGGCCGGACCTGCACCGCCGTTTTCCAGAATCATCGCCACCGCAACCTGCGGGTTATCATAAGGGGCAAAGGCCGTCATCAGCTTATGGTCACGCAGACGTTCAGCAATACGGTGCGCGTTATAGGTTTCATTGGCTTTCAGACCGAAGACCTGCGCAGTACCGGATTTGGCGGCCACTTTATACGGTGTGCCGGCGAAATACTTATGTGCGGTCCCGTTAGGGCGGTTCGCCACGCCGTACATACCGTCTTTAGCAATTTCCCAGTAACCGGAATGAATGTCACCCACCGGGGCTTCATGCGGCTGGATCCACGGCACTTTTTTGCCGTCTTCAACCGTACTTTGCAGCAGGTGCGGAACTTTCACTACGCCATCGTTGATGAGGATCATCATCGCTTTGTTCATCTGAATCGGGGTCGCCGTCCAGTAGCCCTGACCGATACCCACCGGAATGGTATCACCCTGATACCACGGCTTCTTAAAGCGCTTCAGCTTCCACTCACGGGTTGGCATGTTACCGGAACGTTCTTCTGAAAGGTCAACGCCGGTGTAATGTCCATAGCCGAATTTGCTCATCCACTCTGACAGGCGGTCAATGCCCATGTCATACGCAACCTGGTAGAAGAAGGTATCCGCAGACTCTTCCAGCGATTTGGTGACGTTGAGGTGACCATGACCCCATTTTTTCCAGTCGCGATAGCGTTTTTCAGAGCCTGGTAATTGCCACCAGCCCGGGTCAAACAGACTGGTATTGCGGTTGATGACGCCCGCGCTCAGCGCAGAGACCGCCACGTACGGTTTTACCGTTGACGCTGGCGGGTAAACCCCTTGTGTGGCGCGGTTCACCAGCGGTGTATTCGGGTCATTGAGCAGACCGGAATAGTCTTTGCTGGAGATACCATCGACAAAGAGGTTCGGGTCGTAGCTTGGCATGGACACCATCGCCAGAATGCCGCCGGAACGCGGATCGGTGACGACAACGGCAGCACGGCTGCCCGCCAGTAGGGTTTCAATATACTGCTGCAGCTTGAGGTCGAGCGTCAGGTAGACGTCATGCCCCGCCTGCGGTGGCACTTCTTTGAGCTGGCGAATGACGCGGCCACGGTTGTTAACTTCAACCTCTTCATAGCCGGTCTGCCCGTGCAGGACATCTTCGTAGTAGCGTTCGATCCCCAGCTTACCGATATCGTGCGTCGCCGCGTAGTTCGCCAGTTTGCCGTCTTTATCGAGGCGTTCAACGTCTTTATCGTTGATCTTGGAAACGTAACCAATGACATGCGTCAGTGCGGAACCGTAAGGGTAGTAGCGACGCTTGTAACCTTTCACTTCCACGCCGGGAAAACGATACTGGTTCACGGCAAAGCGGGCCACCTGGACTTCCGTCAGGTTCGTTTTAACCGGGATTGAGGTGAAACGGTGGGAGCGGGCTCGCTCTTTTTTGAACGCGGCGATATCATCGTCGGTCAGATCGACAACGCCTTTTAGCGCTTCAAGCGTATCCTGCACATTATCGACTTTTTCCGGCATCATTTCGATTTGATAAATGGTGCGGTTTAACGCCAGCGGAGTGCCGTTACGGTCGTAGATAATGCCGCGGCTGGGCGCGATGGGCACCAGCTTGATACGGTTTTCGTTTGAACGCGTCTGATAATCGGTAAAGCGGACAATTTGCAGATTATAGAGGTTGGCGATCAGCACGCCGGTAAGCAGCAAAATCCCCGTAAAGGCGACCAGCGCCCGGCGCACAAACAGCGCGGACTCAGCCGTATAGTCGCGAAAAGAATTCTGTAGTTTCATCCGCTGCTTAATCTACCCTGGTCAGTCACTAC
Organism: Enterobacter cloacae complex sp. 394I7; assembly: GCF_057320345.1. Lineage (NCBI taxonomy): Bacteria > Pseudomonadati > Pseudomonadota > Gammaproteobacteria > Enterobacterales > Enterobacteriaceae > Enterobacter > Enterobacter cloacae complex sp. 394I7. Next base: position 168,816 of record NZ_JBXWCR010000001.1, read on the forward strand.
TCGCGGTGATATGGGTGGTTGGTAGTAATGCTCCACGCGCGATACAGGCTTTCTGCCACCAGTACCCGAACGAGCGGGTGGGGAAGCGTCAGCGCGGAGAGAGACCAACTTTGTTCTGCCGCCGCTTTGCAGGCAGGAGATAACCCTTCAGGCCCGCCAATCAACAGACTGACGTCACGACCATCCTGCTTCCAGCGCTCCAGTTCGTGCGCCAGCTGCGGCGTATCCCAGGGTTTACCTGGAATATCGAGGGTGACGATGCGGTTTTTGCCTGCGGCAGCCAGCATCAGCTCTCCCTCTTTATCGAGAATACGTTTGATATCGGCGTTCTTGCCGCGTTTCCCGGCGGGAATTTCCACCAGTTCGAACGGCATGTCTTTTGGAAAACGACGCAGATATTCAGTAAAACCGGTTTGTACCCAGTCCGGCATTTTGGTGCCGACGGCGACCAGTTGCAACTTCACGCATTAACCCCAGAGTTTTTCCAGTTCATACAGGCGACGGCTCTCTTCCTGCATGACATGGACAATCACATCGCCGAGATCGACAACCACCCAGTCAGCGGTCGCTTCGCCTTCAACGCCAAGCGGTAACAGGCCTGCTGCACGCGATTCCTGAACAACGTGGTCGGCAATCGAAACAACATGACGCGTTGAAGTACCGGTGCAGATAATCATGCAGTCGGTGATGCTGGATTTACCCTTAACGTCGATAGCGATGATGTCCTGACCTTTCAGGTCATCAATTTTGTCGATAACAAAATCCTGGAGTGCTTTACCCTGCAAGTTTTCCCCCTGGGGTGAATGAGATTGTATAACTATGAATTCGTGGCCAGACAGTATACCTGAACTGACGCCAGTGTCGGGACAAATGTCTCCGGCCGGGCTTTTGAAGGCGGGTATCATCCCACCCTCCGCCTGAGATTGCATCGCCATTTTTGTAAAACAATTTCTGTAAAGCAATGATCGGCGGGAAAGTCTGGCAGCGGAGGATAACAGTATGGCTTAACCTGTCAAGGCAGGATAATCATTACGCCGCTTTTTCATGCGCCCCCGCTATGCGTCTGCGCTTTTCTGATACAACCCATGCGCGTGAATGTAGTCCAGCACAGCTGATGGCAGCAGATCGTCACAGGCTAATCCCTGCTGCAGACGCTCGCGAATGAGGGTCGCAGAAATATCGAACCACGGCGTCTCTGCCAGATAAATCTTCCCGGCAGGCTGGTTGTGCAAGTCTTCAATATTGTCTGTGAGATGCGCCTCAAGCCACTGCTGATACTGCTCTTTTCGCATGGTCAGCGGATAGCCCGGACGGCGACAGACAAGCAGGTGGCTGTTTTCCAGGATCGTTTCATACTGGTGCCAGGTGGGAAAATTGAGCAGGGAGTCCTGACCAATAATAAAGGCCAGCGGCGTGTCCGGCCCTTGCTCCGCTCGCCACTCCTGCAGCGTTTGCGACGTCCAGGACGGTGTGTCGCGGCGCAGTTCTCGCTCATCAAGGCTAAAAAGCGGTTTATCCGCGATGGCCAGAGCGAGCATCTCTTTTCTCTGCTCGCTGCTCGCCTCAGGTTGCGGACGGTGTGGCGGCACATTATTGGGCATGATGATTACGCGCTGAAGGCCGATCAGATTCGCCAGAATTTCAACCGGCTTCAGATGTCCGTAATGGACCGGGTCGAAGGTACCACCGTACAGGGCCTGTAAAGAATGCATACTATCCATCGATAAATACGTCTGCCAGCGCCTTATGGCAGAGCAGCAAAGAGAGACTTTCCAGCTCCGCCCAGACCGACTGACCATAATCTTGTTTCAACGTAAGCTCAGCGCGCATCAGAAGCTGCACGGCCTGACGCAGCTGTTCATGACTCAGGCGGTTGATGGCCTCGGTGGTCATCGCCCGACGGTTTTGCCACACCCGATGTTTATCAAACAGCGAACGTAATGGCGTATGTGCAGACTGACGCTTGAGGGTAATCAGCAGTAATAATTCACGCTGAAGAGTGCGCAGCAAAATAACCGGTTCGCTACCTTCCAGACGCAGCTGTTGCAGTATATGCAGGGCGCGTTTGCTTTTCGCTGCCAGCAGTGCATCCACCCAGTGGAAGGGCGTAAAGTGCGCGGCATCGTTAACGGCCTGCTCCACGCGTGGCAGTGTCAGCTTACCGTCTGGCCAGAGCAGGGAGAGCCTGTCCAGCGCCTGCGCCAGTGCCAGCAGGTTGCCTTCATAGCAGTAGCAGAGAAGCTGGTTTGCGGCGTCGTCCAGCTGAAGATTGTTTTGCTTCGCTCTTGTCGCGACCCATTTTGGCAGATGGGCTTGCTCAGGCGTCTGACAGGTCACCATAACCGCATTGGCCGCGAGCTGGGTAAACCAGGCCGCGTTTTCCTGCGCTTTGGTGAGCTTGTTGCCGCGCACAATAAACAGCAGATCGCTGTGCAGCAGACTGACCAGCGTTGCCAGCTGTTCATTGATGGCCGCGTTAGGGCCATTCTCCGGTAGCAGGATCTGGATGGTCTGGCGCGATGCGAAGAGGCTCATCGCCTGGCAAAGCGAGAAGAGGGCATTCCAGTCGGTGTTGTTATCCAGCTGGACGGTGTGGTGTTCATCAAAGCCCTGAGCGGCCGCCGCCTGTCGGACGGCATCCAGGCTTTCCTGAAGTAATAACGGATCGTTTCCGAGAAGCAGATACGCCGCGCGCAGCCCTTCATTGAGCTGCGCGCGGAGTTGTTCAGGATACAGCCTGATCATCAGTTACCCATGGAGGCAGAAACAGGAGGCGTGGTGGCATCCGGTTTTTCGATGATGTCAGAACCCTGTTTCGTTGACGCGGCAACGCCCGGCAGCTTACGGATCAGCTGCTCTGCGGCCTTATCGTACATTTCGTTAATGATAATCTGCTGCTCGGCGTCTTTTGCCAGAGCCGTCTGCGGGTTATCGAAGAACGAACGGTACACTTTCGTGCTGATTGGGTAGATGTCTTTACCCGGGATCAGAACGGCGGCATTAACCGACAGTACCATCTGATACTCCGCGGTACGGCCGTCCTGGAAAATGGACGCCGTGTCTTTGGCTAAGGTTGAGCCCAGAACGCGCAGGGATGGAACATCCTGACGTAACGTCCCTTTCTCAATCAACTCAACATCGTTAAGCCGCAGCTGGTTTCGAATTGCCCGGCTGAGTGGACCATTCGGATCCGATGAGTCGAAAATCATCGTTTTCATTTCAGCAGGCACTGCCGTGGTATTGCGCAGATGCCAGCCACAACCAGCGGTGACAAGCACCGCCAGAGATAAGAGTATTGTTGCCAGTTGTCGCACGTTTCCTCCCGCGCTTAGCCAACGACCAGATTCAGCAATTTACCCGGTACGTAGATCACTTTACGTACGGTAACGCCCTCAAGATATTTCGCAACCAGATGTTCCTGGCCTGCGCGTTCGCGAACCTGTTCTTCGGTAGCATCGACCGCCACGGTAATTTTACCGCGAACTTTGCCGTTAACCTGGACCACAACCAGCGTGGTGTTTTCCACCATCGCGGATTCGTCAGCCACTGGCCACGGTGCGTTGTCGATATCGCCTTCGCCTTTCAGCTCCTGCCAGAGGGTGAAGCTGACGTGCGGGGTGAACGGGTTCAACATGCGAACGACGGCCAGCAGCGCTTCACGCATTAAGGCACGATCCTGCTCGCCATCCTGCGGGGCTTTTGCCAGCTTGTTCATCAGTTCCATAATAGCCGCAATTGCGGTATTGAAGGTCTGACGACGACCAATATCATCGGTCACTTTTGCAATCGTTTTATGAACATCACGACGCAGCGCCTGCTGATCTTCAGTCAGTGCCGCGACGTTCACTGCCGGAGCATCACCCTGAGAGGTGTGCTCATAAACCAGTTTCCAGACACGCTTCAGGAAGCGGTTAGCCCCTTCAACGCCCGATTCCTGCCATTCCAGGGTCATGTCAGCCGGAGAGGCAAACATCATAAACAGACGCACGGTATCTGCGCCGTAACGCTCAACCATCACCTGAGGGTCGATGCCGTTGTTTTTAGACTTCGACATCTTGCTCATGCCGGTATAAACCAGTTCATGACCTTCGGTGTCTTTCGCCTTCACGATACGGCCTTTCTCGTCGCGCTCAACGATCGCGTCAACCGGAGACACCCAGTTACGCTCGCCGTTCGCCCCGACGTAGTAGAAGGCATCGGCCAGCACCATTCCCTGACACAGCAGCTGTTTTGCTGGTTCGTCAGAGTTGACCATGCCTGCGTCACGCATCAGCTTGTGGAAGAAGCGGAAGTAGAGCAGGTGCATGATGGCGTGTTCAATACCACCGATGTAGATGTCCACAGGCAGCCAGTAGTTTGCTGCATCGGAATCCAGCATGCCTTCCTGATACTGCGGGCAGGTGTAACGCGCGTAGTACCATGACGATTCCATAAAGGTATCAAAGGTGTCAGTTTCACGCAGCGCTGGCTGGCCGTTAACGGTCGTTTTTGCCCACTCAGGATCGGCTTTGATTGGGCTGGTGATACCGTCCATGATCACATCTTCCGGCAGGATCACCGGGAGTTGATCTTCTGGCGTTGGCATCACGGTACCATCTTCCAGCGTCACCATTGGGATAGGTGCTCCCCAGTAGCGCTGGCGAGAGACACCCCAGTCGCGCAGGCGGTAGTTGACTTTACGCTCACCGACGCCCAGCGACGCTAACTTGTCGGCAATCGCGTTGAAGCCATCTTCAAAGCTCAGACCGCTGAATTCACCCGAGTTGAACAGGGTGCCTTTTTCGGTCAGGGCTTGTGCGGAGAGGTCTGGCTCAGAACCGTCAGCCGCGAGGATGACAGGCTTGATGGTCAGGCCATATTTGGTGGCAAATTCGTAGTCACGCTGATCGTGGCCTGGAACGGCCATGACGGCGCCCGTACCGTACTCCATCAGCACGAAGTTGGCTGCCCAGACAGGGATTGCTTCGCCCGTCAGTGGATGGATGGCCTTAAAGCCGGTATCAACGCCTTTCTTCTCCATCGTCGCCATGTCGGCTTCGGCCACTTTGGTGTTGCGGCACTCGTCGATGAAGGCCGCCAGTTCCGGGTTGTTTTCCGCGGCTTTCTGCGCCAGCGGGTGACCAGCGGCCACGGCCAGATAGGTCGCACCCATGAAGGTGTCCGGACGGGTAGTGTAGACGGTCAAGGTCCGATCGTCGTTCTCAACGTTGAAGGTGATCTCCACGCCTTCTGAACGGCCGATCCAGTTACGCTGCATGGTCTTGACGGTATCAGGCCAGTGATCCAGATTATCCAGATCGTTCAGCAGCTCGTCAGCGTAGGCGGTGATTTTGATAAACCACTGTGGGATCTCTTTACGCTCAACTTTGGTATCACAACGCCAGCAGCAGCCGTCGATAACCTGCTCGTTCGCCAGTACGGTCTGGTCGTTCGGGCACCAGTTAACGGCAGAGGTCTTCTTATACACCAGGCCTTTTTTGTACAGCTCGGTGAAGAATTTCTGCTCCCAGCGGTAGTATTCCGGGGTGCAGGTCGCCAGCTCGCGGCTCCAGTCATAGCCAAAGCCCAGCATTTTGAGCTGGTTTTTCATGTACGCGATGTTGTCGTACGTCCACGGGGCAGGTGCCGTGTTGTTTTTGACCGCCGCGCCTTCTGCAGGCAGACCAAACGCATCCCAGCCGATTGGCTGCAGGACGTTTTTGCCGAGCATACGCTGGTAGCGGGCAATCACATCACCAATGGTGTAGTTACGCACGTGGCCCATGTGTAGTCGACCAGAAGGATAGGGAAGCATCGACAGGCAGTAATACTTCTCTTTGCTCTCGTCTTCGGTTACTTCAAAGGTGCGCTTCTCGTCCCAGTGTTGCTGGACTTTTGATTCTATCTCTTCCGGGCGGTATTGCTCTTGCATGGCAGCCAGTGGTCCTGTTTTCAATACAGCTACAAATGTAGCCAATGGATGTGGTAATTCAGATCCGCATAGCATAGCCCAAACGCCCGCGCCAAAACAGCCTTTCGCACAAATGCACGCGTGAGGAATTTGTCGGGTCTGTGGTTCACCTGGCAAAGCGGTGGCGAAATAAGGTCTATTATTAGAGTCAGTTACTTACCCGGGAGGCAAAATGATGAACAAGGTTGCTCAATTTTACCGAGAACTGGTGACAACACTGACGGAACGGCTGCGTAACGGCGAGCGTGATATCGATGCGCTGGTGGAACAGGCGCGGGCCCGCGTGACGCAAACGGGTGAGTTAACGCGAACCGAAGTGGAAGAGGTGACGCGCGCCGTACGCCGCGACCTGGAAGAGTTTGCGCGAAGCTACGAAGAGAGTCAGAACGAGGTTACCGACAGCGTTTTTATGCGGGTAATTAAAGAAAGCCTGTGGCAGGAGCTGGCGGATATCACCGATAAAACGCAGCTGGAGTGGCGTGAAGTCTTTCAGGACCTCAACCACCACGGGGTCTATCACAGCGGAGAAGTGGTCGGACTGGGGAATCTGGTGTGCGAGAAATGCCATCACCACATTGCAGTCTATACGCCGGATGTGTTGCCGCTGTGTCCAAAGTGTGGACACGATCAGTTCCAGCGTCGGCCGTTTGAGCCCTAAGTAAAAGCCGCCCTCTCCCTGCAGGCCAGGGGGAGGGCATCAGGCCGCAGAGCAGTCTATCATGCCCGGTGGCCTTCGCTTACCGGGCCTGGCTGTAATAGTTGAGTCTTTCCGCCAGCAAACCCACGAACGCTTCCCGGTCAATATCCACCATCAGCGTGGTGTTGGGTTGATTGCCCGTCAGCGAATAGTAGTCCACCACCGTCATACCCTGAGTGTATTTTCCCTGGGTTTCCACGCCTACCCACCGTTCTACCGTGGTAAACATCTCCGGTTTGAGCAGCCAGGCAATGGTGCACGGATCGTGCAGCGGCGCGCCGTGAAAACCCCATTTCTCGGCTTTGTGATACGCCATAAAGAAGTCCAGCAATTCTGCGACGGTTGTCGCTACCGGGTTGCCAATGGCACGAAAGCGCGCAATGTCGTGCGCCATTATTTGTGCGCGATGGGTGACGTCCAGGCCGGCCATAACAATCGGCAGGCCAGACTGGAAGACAATCTCTGCGGCTTCCGGATCGACAAAAATGTTGAACTCCGCCGCTGGCGTCCAGTTCCCGAGTCCCATTGCGCCGCCCATGATCACGATTCGGGCGATTTTACTGTGCAATTCCGGATGGCTGTTCAGCAGCAGCGCAACGTTGGTTTGCGGGCCGGTGGCCACCAGCGTGACCGGTTCCGCGCTTTCACGCAGCACTTTCGCCATCAACTCTACGGCGGTGCAGGGTTGCGCTTCAAACCCCGGTTCGGGCAGTGCCGGGCCATCCAGCCCACTTTCACCGTGCACGTTGTCGGCAATGATCAGATCGCGCATGAGTGGTTTGATGGCACCGCCGGCGACCGGTATATCGGTGCGTTTGAGCAACGTCAGCATACGCAGGACGTTACGCAGCGTTTTCTCCGGGGTCTGGTTTCCGGCAGAGGACGTAACGGCTTTGACGTCCAGTTCAGGGGAGGCAAGTGCAAGGACGAGGGCGATCGCGTCATCATGACCCGGGTCGCAATCGAGAAGGATAGGTTGTGCCATAGCGTGCTCCATACGTAGCATTATTTTGTGACAAGGTTAACGCTGCAATGTGACGCCGACGAGAAGAAGAGAGTTAAAGCGTGAAGCAGTGCGCAATCCGCAGATTGCGCACCGGGGAGATTAGTGCAGGATTTTGGCGAGGAAGTCTTTTGCTCGCTCGGATTTTGGATTGGCGAAGAACTCTTCTTTCGGCGAGTCTTCAACAATCTTCCCTTCGTCCATGAAGATCACGCGGTTCGCCACTTTGCGGGCAAAGCCCATTTCGTGGGTCACCACCATCATCGTCATCCCTTCGTGCGCCAGCTCAACCATTACGTCCAGCACTTCGTTGATCATCTCGGGATCGAGAGCGGAAGTCGGTTCATCAAACAGCATGGCGACCGGATCCATACACAGGGCACGGGCAATAGCCACACGCTGCTGCTGACCGCCAGAGAGCTGCGCCGGGAATTTATCAGCATGCGCAGAGAGCCCCACGCGTTCCAGCAGCTTCAGACCTTTATCGCGCGCGAGCTTTTTATCGCGTTTCAGCACTTTTACCTGCGCCAGCGTCAGGTTCTCGATAATGGAGAGGTGCGGAAACAGCTCAAAGTGCTGGAACACCATGCCGACGTGGGAACGCAGCTGAGCAAGGTTGGTTTTCCTGTCATTGACTTTGGTGCCATTGACGAGGATCTCACCTTGCTGCACCGGCTCCAGGCCGTTAACGGTTTTGATCAGCGTGGATTTACCGGAGCCGGATGGCCCACATACCACCACCACGTCACCTTTTTTCACTTCGGTTGAGCAGTCGGTCAGCACCTGAAAGTGCCCATACCATTTAGAAACATTTTTCAGGGAAATCATTATACAGTCCTTTTCTTCAGCCAGCTGACCAACAGCGACGCGCTTAAACTAATCACAAAATAGACGCCACCCGCGAAGAGCACCATTTCGACCTGCGTACCGTCACGTTCACCGATGGTAGACGCGGTACGGAAGAAGTCTGCCAGGCTCAATACGTAGACCAAAGAGGTATCCTGGAACAGTACGATGCCCTGGGTCAGCAGGAGGGGAACCATGGCGCGAAACGCCTGCGGCAGAATAATGAGCTGCATGGATTGCCAGTGCGTCATCCCCAGCGCCAGCGCGGCGCTGGACTGCCCACGGGAAATACTCTGAATACCCGCTCGGATAATCTCTGAATAGTAAGCAGCCTCAAACATTGAGAACGCGACCATCGCGGAGATCAGGCGGATATCGGTTTTCGGCGACAGCCCCAGCACGTTTTGCAGAAAGCCGGGAACAATCAGGTAAAACCACAGCAGTACCATCACCAGGGGAATGGAGCGGAAAACGTTAACGTAGGCCGTGGCAAACCAGGCGAACGGTTTAAAGGCCGACAGGCGCATGACCGCCAGCAGGGTGCCCCAGACGATACCCACCACAATAGCAATCACGGTGATTTTTAAGGTGATCAGCAGGCCATCCAGCAGGTAAGGCATGGATGGAACGATAGAACTCCAGTCAAATTCGTACATTATTTGCCCCCCAGATTGCCCAGCAGGCGGATTTTGCGTTCAACCAGGTTCATCACCAGCATGATGAAAGTGTTAATCAGAACATAGGCGAGTGTGATCGCTGTGAAGGATTCCCACGCGTGGGCGGAATAATCCAGCAGCTTGCCCGCCTGTGCGGCCATATCCACCAGACCGATGGTCGAGGCGATGGCCGAGTTTTTCACCAGGTTCATCATCTCAGACGTCATCGGTGGAACAATGACGCGGTAAGCGTTAGGCAGCAGTACATAGCGGTAAGTTTGTGGCAGCGTCAGGCCCATCGCCAGGCCAGCATTTTTTTGTCCGCGCGGCAGTGACTGAATGGCGGCACGCACCTGCTCGCAAACGCGCGCGGCGGTGAAGAGCCCCAGGCAGAGCATGGAGGAGACAAAGAACTGCACGTTCGGATCCAGTTCCGACTTAAACCACATGCCAATATTTTCCGGCAGCAGTTCCGGGACGACCAGATACCAGGTGAAAAATTGCACAATCAGCGGAACGTTACGGAACAGTTCCACATACAGGGTGCCGAGAGATGAGAGAAAACGGTTAGGCACGGTGCGCAAAATACCGAACAGTGAACCGACAAGAAACGCGATAATCCACGCCGTGATCGATAAGGCGACGGTAACCTGAAAACCGCTCCACAGCCAGCCAAGATAGGTGGTGTTGCCGAACGGGGCTTGTTGCAGGAATATGCCCCAGTTCCAGTCTATTGACATAATAAACTCCAGAAAAAAAAGGGTAGCAGCGCTACCCTCGAAGATTGGTGAGAAGCTCATTTTTCGCGCTGAGTGGGGAACGACCACTCAACGTATAGTCTGTCCATGCTTCCCGACAATCGAGAGGGCAGGAGATCCCGCCCCTGTTGTTCTAATTAGTTAAGAGCCTTGTCGTTTGGTGATTTGAACAGCGCTTTCATGTCGTCAGACAGTTCGAAGTTCATGTTAAGATTTTTGGGTGGAATCGGGTTCTTGAACCATTTATCGAACCATTTTTCCGCTTCACCGGAGGTCTGAACCTGAGCGATGGTGTCATCGATCAGCTTCTTGAACTGCGGATCGTCTTTACGCAGCATACAGCCGTACGCTTCTTTAGATTGCGCCGTGCCGACGATATCCCAGTTGTCTGGTTTCTTCGCTTTTGCACGTTCGCCTGCCAGCAGGGCATCATCCATCATAAACGCCACAGCACGGCCACTTTCCAGGGTACGGAAAGAGTCGCCATGATCTTTCGCGCTGATGATGCGCATATCCATTTTCTTCTCGTCGTTCAGCTTGTGCAGCAACACTTCGGAAGTGGTACCGGAGGTAACAACAACGGCTTTACCTTTCAGGTCCGCAAAGTCTTTGATCTCGCCGCCTTTCTTGGTCAGCAGGCGGGTGCCCACGACGAAGATGGTGTCAGAGAAGGCAGCCTGTTTCTGACGCTCAAGGTTGTTGGTGGTGGAACCGCACTCAAAATCGAACGTGCCGTTTTGCAGCAGTGGAATACGGTTTTGTGAAGTGATTGGAATCAGCTTCACCTGCAGGTCAGGTTTGTTCAGCTTTTTCTTCACAGCTTCAACGATAGCGTTGGAGTAATCCTGTGAATAGCCCACGACTTTTTGCGTGTTGTCGTAGTAAGAGAACGGGACAGAAGATTCACGGTGGCCGACCACGATCACGCCGTTTTTGGCAATCTTGTCGAGAGTGCTCCCGGCAGCCGGAGCATCTTCAGCGTGAACGACGCTTGCCGACATCCCCATAACCAGCATTGCTGTGGCCAGTTTACGTAATTGCATACCCAACTCCTTTCTTATCAGCGCCAGTGACGCATTGATACCCATTGTGATGTTGTTATATCTCGCGCTATGCGAGTGCAGTGTTATGCAAGCTTGTTAACATTTAGTCTGGCTTAATGTAAAGATTTTGCTGCGTTATTGTTTATTTTTGCGAAGCGCGCCGCACCAATCAGAGGCAAATATCTCTCGTTGCACCGTTTCGGTGCTACCGGTGATCTACGCTGGTGCGACGAAGTTGCACGTTAAGCCAAACTGCGTTTACGTGGGGAAATAAAGCAAGAGACGTGCCAGAAATACCCTCTCCCAACGGGAGAGGGGAAGAGAGGGGAAATTATCGACGACGCTGACGCAAGCTCATCAGCACCGCGCCAAATCCGAACAGCGCGGTCAGGATCCACAGCGGCCAGTTGCCGGTGCGGGCATAAGGCGTCAGGCCCGTCGCAGGCGTGACGTTGGTCGTCAGCACTTCACGGGTGAACTGCGGGATCATGGCCTGGATTTCGCCCTGCGGGCCAATCACGGCGGTTATGCCATTGTTGGTGCTACGCAGCAGCGGGCGCGCCAGCTCCAGGGAGCGCATCCGCGCCATCTGGAAATGCTGCCACGGGCCAATCGACTTGCCAAACCAGGCATCGTTGGAGATAGTCAGCAGGAAGTCAGTGTCCGGACGGAAGTTATCGCGCACCTGCTCGCCGAGGATAATTTCGTAGCAGATGGCCGCTGTCAGGGCAAAACCGTGCGCATGCAGCTGGGGCTGAACGTACGGGCCACGGCTGAATGAGGACATCGGCAGGTCAAAGAACGGTGCTAACGGGCGCAGAATGGACTCCAGCGGTACAAATTCGCCAAACGGTACCAGGTGATTCTTGTTATACCGGTCAGTGGAGTTGTAGCTGTATTCGCTGTCTTTACCCAGCGTAATGATGGTGTTGTAGGTGTCATAGCGGTTCTGCTGATTCAGACGCGCATCGACAATCCCGGTAACCAGCGTACTGCCGCGAGCCAGCAGTAGATCGTTCATCATGTTCAGGAACGGCTGCTGGTTAATTTCCAGATCCGGAATCGCCGACTCTGGCCAGATGATGAGCTGCGATTTACCCATGACCGCCTCGGTGGCGTTAGCGTAGATCTTCAGCGTGTTCAGCAGCTCTTTCTCGTCCCATTTCATTGACTGAGGGATATTCCCCTGCACCATTGAAACCTGCGTGGTGCGCTCTGGCACCAGGCTGTACCACTGGATATAACGCAGTGGGAAAGGCAGGGCAAACAACACCAGCGCCACGACCAGCGTCTTCCAGCTACGTGTGACCAGCGCCAGGACCAGCAGTCCGCTCACCACCATCAACAGGAAGTTAATCGCTTCAACGCCCATTACCGGAGCAAGCCCCTTTAGCGGGCCATCAATCTGACTGTAACCGAACTGCAGCCACGGGAAGCCAGTCAGTACCCAGCCGCGAAGGAACTCGGTAATTTGCCAGACAACCGGCGCAGCAATGGCAACGCGCAGCCAGGTGGTTTTTGGCCACAGGCGAGAAAGGATACCCGCGAACAGGCCGGTATAGAGCGAGAGATAAGCGGCCAGCAGCACCACGAGGAAGACGTTAACGGGTCCTGGCATACCGCCAAACTGGGCGATGCTGACATAGACCCAGTTGATGCCGGAGCCAAACAGCCCCAGTCCCCAGAAGTAGCCAATCGCTGCCGCCTGGACGGGACGACGATTCAGGGTTAAACCCTGAAGTCCCATCAGGGAGAGAATGGCTGCAGGCCAGATATCGTAAGGAGAAAAAGCCAGCGTTCCGCTGGCTCCGAGTAACAGCGCCAGCAGCAGACGTACGCGCTGGCGTTCAAGTAATGGGGCAAATGCCATTTACATTAATCTTCCAGTTTTGGCACCGGTGAGTCGTCCGGCGTTCTGACATGAACCTGTATAATACGTCGGCTGTCGGCCATTGCCACTTTGAACTGGTAACCGTCGATGTCAACGGTCTCGCCGCGTGCCGGAAGGTGGCCAAAGGCCTGCATCACCAGCCCGCCAATAGTATCGACCTCTTCATCGCTGAAATGGGTACTAAAGGCGTCGTTAAAGTCCTCAATCGAGGCCAGCGCGCGAACGGTCCAGGTGTGACGGCTAAGCTGACGGAAGTCGATATCTTCTTCTTCGTCATACTCATCTTCGATTTCGCCCACGATCAGCTCAAGGATATCTTCGATCGTGACGAGACCGGAAACGCCACCAAATTCATCAATAACAATCGCCATGTGGTAGCGCTGAGAGCGAAACTCTTTCAGCATCCGATCCACACGTTTACTTTCCGGCACAACCACGGCCTGGCGTAACACTTTTTCCATGCTGAAGGCTTCGGCATCGCTGCGCATAAACGGCAGCAGATCTTTCGCCATCAAAATCCCTTCAATGTGATCTTTGTCTTCGCTGATGACCGGGAAACGCGAGTGTGCGGATTCGATGATCACATCGAGGCACTCGTCCAGAGGCTGGTTACGTTTCAGGGTGATCATCTGCGAGCGGGGGATCATGATGTCGCGAACGCGCTGGTCGGCGATGTCCATTACCCCTTCGAGCATTTCGCGCGTATCTTCATCGATAAGGTCGTTTTGCCCGGAATCACGAATCAGCTCCAGCAGTTCGTCACGGTTTTTAGGTTCGCCGTGGAAAAGCTGGTTCAGAATGAGGGAGAAAAATCCCTTTTTGGTGTTTGTCGTGTCGCTACTGTGTGAATTGTCGTCGCTCATGGCGTTTGTTAAGGGTTCTCTTGTTAGTTCAACGTTTACCGCCGCGCTATTTCCCTACGCGGCGGCATGTTAGTCAGTCGGTCGACTGACTATTCTTTCTCGGCAATGTACGGATCCTCATAGCCCAGAGCAAGCATTATCTCTGTCTCGAGGGACTCCATCTCTTCCGCTTCGTCATCTTCAATATGGTCGTAGCCGAGCAGATGCAGGCTACCGTGTACCACCATATGCGCCCAGTGGGCTTCCAGCGGTTTTTGCTGCTCTTTAGCTTCCTGTTCCACGACCTGGCGGCAGATGATCAGATCGCCCAGCAGCGGCATCTCAATTCCCGGTGGGGCTTCGAAGGGGAAAGAGAGCACGTTGGTCGGCTTATCTTTCCCGCGGTAGGTCAGGTTAAGCTCATGGCTTTCGGCTTCATCCACCAGACGAATCGTGACTTCTGATTCTTCCTGAAACGGGGGGATAACCGCATCCAGCCATGTCTGAAACTGCGCCTCTTCTGGCAAGCCGGAATTATCGTCACATGCCAGTTGTAAATCGAGGATCACCTGACTCATTTTTGTTCTTGCTCCTGCGCTTCGCGCTTACGTTCTGCGGCCAGTTCGGCCTTACGCTTCTGATCTGCTTCTTCCCATGCTTCATAAGCGTTAACGATGCGCGCCACAACCGGGTGACGGACCACGTCTTCGCTGTGGAAGAAGTTAAAGCTGATTTCGTCGACGTCGGCCAGCACTTCAATGGCATGGCGCAGACCCGATTTGGTGCTGCGCGGCAGGTCAATCTGCGTGACGTCACCGGTAATGACCGCTTTTGAGTTAAAGCCGATACGTGTCAGGAACATTTTCATCTGTTCGATGGTGGTGTTCTGGCTTTCATCGAGAATAATGAATGCATCATTCAGCGTACGGCCGCGCATATAGGCGAGCGGGGCAACTTCAATCACGTTACGCTCAATCAGCTTCTCAACTTTCTCAAAGCCGAGCATCTCGAACAGTGCGTCGTATAACGGACGAAGGTAAGGGTCAACCTTCTGGCTCAGATCGCCTGGCAGGAAGCCCAGTTTTTCACCCGCTTCCACCGCCGGACGGGTCAGCAGGATGCGACGAATCTCCTGGCGTTCAAGCGCATCAACCGCCGCGGCAACGGCCAGATAGGTTTTACCCGTACCCGCCGGGCCCACACCGAAGGTGATGTCATGGTCGAGAATGTTGGCGATGTACTGCGCCTGGTTTGGCGTACGCGGCTTAATGACGCCACGTTTGGTCTTAATATTGATGGCCTTGCCATAGTCCGGCACACTTTCTGCGCTTTGCTCAAGCACGCGCGCCTCTTTGATCGCGAGGTGGATCTGTTCTGGCTCGATATCCTGTATTTCACCGCGCATTGGGGCGGTATCCACATACAGGCTACGCAGAATATCCGCAGCGGCGTTGACGCAGAGAGGGCGTCCGGTGAGTTTGAAATGATTATCGCGACGATTGATTTCGATACCCAGACGTCGCTCCAGTTGTTTGATGTTGTCATCAAACGGCCCGCACAGGCTCAGCAGGCGAGCGTTGTCTGCTGGCTCAAGGCTAATTTCACGCGTATCTATGTTCAAACTGTTCCTCTTTGATTGATTAACTGACCCGGTGCCACCTGGCGTAATAAAACGGTCATTACCGAAATTATTCACGCCATAGAATAAAGGCGCAAGCGTTGCGGAAGATATTGGGGGCGATGAGAGGAAATACAAGGCCTGCCGAAACGGCAGGCCGGATGGCGTTATGGCTGGTAAATACCGACGCCAGCGTCGCTTTCTTTGCGGGTGCGGGACATGACGGATTCCGGCGACTGTGCGATGCGCAGACCCATTTCGTCTTCGGTACGGACCACTTTCGCGCGCAGGGAGTTGGTCAGTACGTCGACAATCTCCACGTCCACAAATTTACCGACCATGTCTGGCGTGCCTTCAAAGTTCACGACGCGGTTATTTTCGGTGCGTCCTGACAGCTCCATAATGCTCTTACGGGAAGTGCCTTCCACCAGAATACGCTGGACGGTGCCGACCATACGACGGCTCCAGGCGTTGGCCTGCTGGTTGATACGCTCCTGCAGAATATACAGACGCTGCTTTTTCTCTTCTTCCGGCACATCGTCGACCATATCGGCCGCAGGAGTACCTGGACGCGCTGAGAAGATAAAGCTGTAGCTGACGTCAAAATTCACTTCGCCAATAAGCTTCATCGTGCGCTCAAAGTCATCCGTGGTTTCGCCCGGGAAGCCAACGATAAAGTCGGAGCTAATCTGGATGTCAGGACGGGCTTCACGCAGCTTGCGGATGATGGATTTGTACTCCAGTACCGTATGTGGACGTCCCATCAGGTTCAGCACGCGGTCGGAACCGCACTGAATCGGCAGATGCAGGAAGCTCACCAGCTCTGGCGTATCGCGATACACATCAATGATGTCATCGGTAAATTCCATCGGGTGGCTGGTGGTGAAGCGAAGGCGGTCGATGCCGTCGATCGCGGCCACCAGGCGCAGCAGTTCTGCAAAGCTGCCGGTGGTACCGTCGTAGTTCTCGCCGCGCCAGGCGTTGACGTTCTGGCCCAGCAGGTGAATTTCACGCACACCCTGTGCCGCCAGTTGCGCCACTTCAAACAGAATGTCGTCAGTCGGACGGCTCACTTCTTCGCCGCGAGTATACGGTACGACACAATAGGTGCAGTACTTGTTACAGCCTTCCATAATGGAGACGTAGGCTGTTGGACCATCCGCGCGTGGTTCTGGCAGACGGTCAAATTTTTCGATTTCCGGGAAGCTTACGTCAACCACCGGGCGGCGATTCTCGCGAACGGCGTTGATCATCTCCGGCAGGCGGTGCAGCGTCTGCGGGCCAAAAATAATATCAACATAGTGAGCACGCTGGCGGATCAGTTTGCCTTCCTGCGAGGCCACACACCCACCCACGCCAATGATCACATCGGGTCTTTTGCGTTTGATAAGCTTCCAGCGGCCCAGTTGATGGAACACCTTCTCCTGCGCCTTCTCACGGATCGAACAGGTATTGAGCAGCAACACGTCCGCTTCGTTCGCGTTGTCAGTCAGTTGATACCCGTGCGTGGCATCCAGCAGATCGGCCATCTTGGATGAATCGTATTCGTTCATCTGACAGCCCCAGGTTTTTATATGGAGTTTTTTTGTCATCGACTTGCTCATGCTCAGGAATGCAGGGCGCGTATTGTAATGCTTTGCTGCGGTTGTGACCAGTATGAAGGTTGTCAACCTCAAGACCGAAAAAATCCGGTAAACTTAAGGTATATACCATTAAGGATAATTGACCATGACTCACCAACAAACCGAAATTGCCGTTGTCGGCGGCGGTATGGTCGGCGGCGCACTCGCGCTGGGGCTGGCGCAGCAGGGATTTGAGGTGACGGTTATCGAGCAGGCTGCCCCTGTTGCGTTTGACCCGACGGCAAAGCCGGATGTGCGAATTTCAGCTATCAGCGCCGCCTCTGTCGATCTGCTGCGCGGGCTGGGCGTCTGGGATGCCGTGCTCGGGATGCGCGCGCACCCTTACAGCCGTCTCGAAACCTGGGAGTGGGAGAATGCGCATGTCGCGTTTGATGCCGCTGAACTGAAGCTGCCCCGCCTGGGCTATATGGTGGAAAACACGGTCCTCCAGCTGGCGCTCTGGCAAGCCCTGGAGGCGCATCCGAAAGTGGCGCTGCGCGTCCCGGCGTCACTTAAAGCACTGCATCCCCACGAAGGCGGGTATTTGCTTGAGCTGGATAAGGGTGATGAGCTGGCCACGAAGCTGGTTGTCGGAGCGGATGGTGCCAACTCACAGGTCAGGCAAATGGCGGGAATTGGCATTCATGCCTGGCAGTACCAGCAGGCGTGCATGCTGATCACCGTGCAGTGTGAGAATGACCCGGGTGAGAGCACCTGGCAGCACTTTACCCCGAATGGCCCGCATGCTTTTTTACCGTTGTTTGATCGCTGGGCGTCGCTGGTGTGGTATGACAAACCGGCGCGCATTCGTCAGTTGCAGGGGCTTTCAATGGAGCAGCTGCAGCGAGAGATCCATCAGCACTTCCCACGCCGTCTGGGCAACGTCATGCCGGTTGCCGCCGGGGCGTTTCCGCTTACGCGTCGCCATGCATTGCAGTATGCCCGTGCAGGGCTGGCGCTGGTGGGGGATGCGGCACACACCATTCACCCGCTGGCGGGGCAGGGCGTGAACCTGGGATACCGTGACGTTGAGGCTTTACTGGATGTGCTGGGCAATGCGCGCGCTCACGCGGAGGCCTGGGCCAGCCATCCGGTACTGAAACGTTACCAGACGCGACGTATGGCGGATAACTTTATCATGCAGTCGGGGATGGATCTGTTTTACGCCGGGTTCAGTAACGATCTTGGTCCGGTGCGCATTCTGCGTAACATTGGGTTGATGGCGGCGGAACGTGCCGGTGGGCTGAAGCGTCAGGCGCTGAAGTACGCATTAGGCCTTTAATCTGGGGCCTTCTCCTGCGGGAGAGGGCTTTCGGATGCGGTACATAATCCAACAAAAACAAAAAAGCCCGCAGAGCGGGCTTTTTTGTTACTAAGTGGCTGGGGTGCAGGGATTCGAACCCCGGAATGCTGGTATCAGAAACCAGAGCCTTACCGCTTGGCGACACCCCAATTGCGTTAAACAATGTGCTTAACGACTTTTTAAATTGGCTGGGGTACGAGGATTCGAACCTCGGAATGCCGGAATCAGAATCCGGTGCCTTACCGCTTGGCGATACCCCAACAATTTTTTCTCGTCTACCGAATCATTCGACAGATGACTAATTTGGTGGCTACGACGGGATTCGAACCTGTGACCCCATCATTATGAGTGATGTGCTCTAACCAACTGAGCTACGTAGCCAGTACTGCAATCTTCGATGGCTGGGGTACCTGGATTCGAACCAGGGAATGCCGGTATCAAAAACCGGTGCCTTACCGCTTGGCGATACCCCAATACCGCGGAGAACCGCAAAATCGAAGAAATATGGCTGGGGTACCTGGATTCGAACCAGGGAATGCCGGTATCAAAAACCGGTGCCTTACCGCTTGGCGATACCCCATCCGTGCAACGCTTACCTGGGAATGGTGCGGGAGGCGAGACTTGAACTCGCACACCTTGCGGCGCCAGAACCTAAATCTGGTGCGTCTACCAATTTCGCCACTCCCGCAAAAAAGATGGTGGCTACGACGGGATTCGAACCTGTGACCCCATCATTATGAGTGATGTGCTCTAACCAACTGAGCTACGTAGCCATCTTTTTTTCGCGTTACCTTATCGGCGTTGCGGGGCGCATTATGCGTATAGACCCTTGCAGCGTCAACACCTTTTTCAACGAAAATAGCCGGAATGTGACTGTTTGGTTAGGTTGCGAACAGCGTGACCGAATATTCGGCAATTATTGGTTATTTATCGTTTTTGGGGAGTGAAATAGGGGGCAAAAAAAATCAGGCCCCGCAGGGCCTGATTGGATGCTTTTCGATTACTTATAGGCAGACTGGTGTACGCCTACCGCACGTCCTGATGGATCGTTCATTGACTTGAAAGATTCATCCCATTCAATGGCTTTAGCCGAAGAACAGGCAACGGACGGGCCGCCCGGAACACACTCCGCCGCACTCGGCACCGGGAACAACTCTTCAAAGATTTCACGGTACAGATACGCTTCTTTGGAGCCTGGTGTGTTGTACGGGAAGCGGAAGCTCGCGGTTTCCAGTTGCTGATCGGAAACCTGTTTTGCCGCCACCTCTTTCAGGGTATCGATCCAGCTATACCCGACACCGTCAGAGAACTGCTCTTTCTGACGCCATGCCACGCTCGCCGGCAGGTAGGATTCGAAACATTCACGCAGGATATGTTTCTCCATTTTGCCGTTGCCGCACATTTTGTCCTGCGGGTTGATGCGCATTGCCACGTCGAGGAATTTCTTATCCAGGAAGGGAACACGGGCTTCCACACCCCAGGCAGACATTGCTTTGTTGGCGCGTGCGCAGTCAAACATATGCAGCGCCTGCAGTTTACGTACTGTCTCTTCATGCAGCTCTTTTGCGTTCGGCGCTTTGTGGAAATAGAGGTAGCCGCCAAACACTTCGTCAGACCCTTCACCGGAGAGCACCATCTTAATGCCCATCGCTTTGATCTTACGCGACATCAGGTACATCGGCGTGGAAGCGCGAATGGTGGTCACATCGTAGGTTTCGATGTGGTAGATAACATCGCGGATCGCATCCAGGCCTTCCTGCACGGTGAAGTGGATCTCATGGTGCACGGTACCGAGATGGTTTGCCACTTCCTGCGCGGCTTTCAGATCCGGTGCGCCTTCCAGGCCCACAGCAAAGGAGTGCAGTTGCGGCCACCAGGCTTCTGAACGTTCCTGATCTTCAACACGACGCGCGGCGAATTTCTTGGTGATCGCGGAGATCACGGACGAGTCCAGCCCGCCGGAGAGCAGTACGCCGTAAGGCACATCTGACATCAGGTGGCTTTTAACAGAATCTTCCAGCGCCTGACGCAGTTCGGCTTTATCAGTCACGTTGTCTTTAACCGCATCATAGTCGAACCAGTCGCGCTGATAGTACTGACGGATCTCGCCGTCTTTACTCCACAGGTAACTTCCTGCCGGGAACTCTTTAATGGTGCGGCAAACCGGTACCAGGGCTTTCATTTCTGAGGCGACATAAAAGTTGCCGTGTTCATCGTGACCCATATACAGCGGGATAATACCAATATGGTCGCGGCCAATCAGATAGGCATCTTTTTCGCTGTCGTACAGGGCGAAGGCAAACATACCCTGCAGATCATCGAGGAATTCCGGGCCTTTCTCCTGATACAGCGCCAGGATCACTTCACAGTCAGAACCGGTCTGGAAGGCGTAACGGTCGCCGTACTCGGCGCGCAGCGCCTGATGGTTATAGATTTCACCGTTGACAGCCAGCGCGTGTGTTTTTTTCTCGTTATACAGCGGCTGCGCGCCGGCGTTGACGTCAACAATGGACAGACGTTCGTGTGCCAGGATGGCTTTATCGCTGGCGTAAACGCCGGACCAGTCCGGGCCGCGATGGCGCATCAGGCGGGACAATTCGAGTGCCTTTTTACGCAGTTCGCCTGCGTCAGTTTTAATATCCAGTACGCCAAAAATTGAACACATAACCTTCTCCGTTAACCCTGTTGCTTTGTAATGTTGCTTGCTTATGAAAATGCCGCAAAGGGGGAGGACGCGCAAGGGTTTTACGGGATAAAACGGAAATAGTGCAATGCTGATTGCCGAATAGTGAAAAACGAGTACGTCATGAACGCTTTTATTGATGATTATGCAATAAATCGGCTGTTTTGTTAGATGTGGGTTTGTTTATCGGGCGTGAAAATAAAAAACCACGCGCTGAGGCGTGGTTTGGGATCAGATAATATCAATTTCTTCGACGGAGGGATAAATCCAGCTCGGCCGGAAGGGCATGGCGTCAATATCGTCGAGGGTGGAGACACCGGAAAGCACCAGAATGGTTTCCAGGCCCGCCTGGAATCCGGCCAGGATATCGGTGCGCAGGTTGTCGCCGACAATCACCGTTTCTTCAGAGTGGGCCTGCATCTTGTTCAGCGCGGCACGGATGATCCACGGGCTGGGCTTGCCCACGTAGAATGGTTTCCGGCCAGAGATCTTTTCGATACCGGCACACAGCGCGCCGCAGGCAGGGTAAAAACCACGGCCGTGGGTATCCGGGTTGGTGGCAATAAAACGCGCACCGTTGGCAACAAAGTAGGAGGCTTTGTGCATCATCTCCCAGTTATAGGAGCGCGTTTCGCCAACGATCACAAAGTCCGGGTTCACATCAGTGATGGTAAACCCTGCCTTATATAACTCGTGGATCAGCGCCCCTTCACCCACCACGTAGGCCTTTTTTCCTTCCTGGCGCTTGAGGAAATCAGCGGTGGCCATGGCAGAGGTATAAAACACGCTGTCCGGCACGTTGACGCCAGCTGTGGCAAAGCGGTTTGCCAGGTCCTGACCGGTTTGAGAAGGGTAGTTCGTGAGAAGAACCAGAGGCATTCCTTTGTCGATGATGCGGTGAAGAAATTCCGCAGCACCTGGTACAGCAACGTTGTCGTGCATCAGCACGCCGTCGATATCACAAATTACATTCTTAATGGTCATGGACATTCCGACATCAAAAAAAGAAGGCGTTACTATAAGACCCGATCAACTTTCCAGCAAATGTTGCAACAGAATACCGTTGAGCATGGCGCGTTTAACCAGCGCAAATGCGCCTATTGCTGAGCGATGGTCAAGCTTAGAACGAACGACGGGAAGGTTCTGGCGGAAGGCTTTCAGCGCCTGAGTGTTAATGCAGCCTTCAATGGCGGGCAGCAGGACCTTCTCGGCCTCCACAATCTCACCGGCGATCACCACTTTTTGCGGGTTAAACAGGTTGATGGCGATGGCGATGGTTTTACCCAGATGGCGACCCACCTGCTCAATAACTTCACAGGCCAGCGCGTCGCCTTTGTTGGCGGCTTTGCAGATAGTCCCTATCTTGCAATCGTCCAGCGTGACGCGGCTCTGGTAACCCTGTTCAAGCAGATGGCGCACCCGCTGTTCAATCGCCGTGTTGGCGGCAATCGTCTCCAGACAGCCAAAGTTTCCGCAGTGGCAGCGTTCGCCAAGCGGCTCTACCTGAATATGACCAATCTCACCGACGTTACCGTTGCGGCCAATAAAAATGCGCCCGTTAGAGATGATGCCTGCCCCTGTCCCGCGGTGTACGCGCACCAGAATCGAATCTTCACAATCCTGGCTCGCACCAAAGTAGTGCTCTGCCAGGGCCAGAGAGCGGATGTCGTGCCCCACGAAACAGGTCACTTTAAAGCGTTTTTCCAGCGCATCTACCAGCCCCCAGTTCTCAACCTTTATATGGGGCATATAACGGATCACGCCGCTTTCGGGGTCTACCAGGCCTGGCAGGATCACCGAGATCGCAATCAGTTCACGGATTTTGCGCTGACAGCTCTCGATAAAGTGTTCAATGGTATTCAGCAGCGCGTGTTCCAGCGTCTCCTGAGTGCGCTCCGGAAGCGGGTAGTGTTCTTCCGCGATGGCTTTGCTGCTCAGATCATAGAGCGTAAGGGTGGTGTCATGACGACCAAGACGGACGCCGATCGCCTGAAAATTGCGGGTTTCGGTAATAATGGAGATGGCGCGGCGGCCTCCGGTGGAGGCCTGCTGATCGACTTCTTTGATCAGTCCGCGCTCAATGAGCTGACGGGTAATTTTTGTCACGCTGGCGGGAGCAAGCTGGCTTTGTTCGGCTATCTGAATGCGCGAGATTGGCCCGTGTTGGTCAATCAGACGATAAACCGCCGCGCTGTTAAGTTGTTTAACGAGATCGACATTACCGATTTGAGCTTGTCCGCCTGGTGTCATACTTTTACTTACTCAGTGACGACCTCGTTACCATTAACGATGGTCTTGATAATTTTATAATCGTGTGTGAATGCCGTCAGGTTTGCAACCATACCTGGTGCAATTCCGCCAAGCTGTTTATCTACGCCCATCGCGCGCGCAGGATAAAGGGTCGCCATACGCAGGACTTCATCAAGCGCAATCCCGCAATGTTCAACCAGGTTACGCACCCCTTCAATCATCGTCAGGGAGGAACCACTCAGCGTACCGTTTTCATCAACACACAGTCCATTGCGGTAGTATATTGTTTTACCGGCAAAAATGAACTGCTCAATATTTGCCCCTGCCGGTGCGGTGGCATCGGTTACCAGACAGAGTTTGTCGCCTTTCAGGCGCTTGGCGTTGCGAATGTTGGTGTAATCGACGTGCAAGCCGTCAGCAATAATGCCGCAGTAAACGTCCTGCTCATCGAGAATTGCCCCGACCAGCCCAGGTTCACGACCGGTGATATACGGCATCGCGTTGTACAGGTGCGTCGCAAAGGTAATGCCGGCGCGGAAACCTGCTTTCGCTTCTTTTTGCGTTGCGTTTGAATGGCCCGCTGAAACGACAATCCCGGCGGCGGCCAGTTTGCTGATAACGTCAGGTCCCGCGATTTCAGGAGCCAGCGTCACTTTGGTGATCACATCGGCGTTGGCACACAGGTAGTCGACCAGCTCAGCGTCAGGTTTACGCACGTAATCCGGGTTATGCGTCCCTTTTTTCACAATGTTCAGCCACGGTCCTTCAAGATGCAGACCCAGCGCCTGATTAGGGTGTTTTGCCAGGTAGTCGCGCATCACGCGGATACCCTGTTTCATGAGATCATCACTACTGGTGATGAGGGTTGGCAGATAGCTGGTGCAGCCCGATTTCTCGTTGGCTTTCTGCATGATTTCCAGCGTGTCGACCGTCACCGCCTCCGCGGTGTCATTAAATTGCACACCGCCGCAGCCGTTCAGCTGTACGTCGATGAAACCGGGGGAGATTACTGCTCCATTGAGTGAGCGCTGTTCAATCCCCGGCGGCAGTTCTGCCAGCGGGCAAACACGTTCAATCAGGCCATCGGCGATAACAATCGCATGGTCATCCAGAATATCATGGCCGGTATAAATCCGACCGTGGGTTAAAGCGTACATAACGACCCCCGGTTAAAAAAAGCGGCCGCCTCTTGATGAAGAGGCGGTTATTCAATTACAGACCTTTGATGTTCTCAGCTTCTAACTCGTTGAAGTATTTCAGCGTTTTCACTTTCAGCTCCATCGTGGACGGTTCGTCGCACACGATGACTGATTTTGGATGCAGCTGCAGGCAGCTGATGGTCCACATGTGGTTAACGTTGCCTTCAACGGCAGCCTGGAGCGCCTGCGCTTTCACACCGCCCAGAACCAGAATCATCACTTCTTCGGCATCCAGTAGGGTGCCTACGCCTACGGTCAGGGCGTATTTTGGAACCTGGTTAACATCACCGTCAAAGAAGCGGGAGTTTGCCACGCGCGTGTCATGAGTCAGGGTTTTAATACGCGTACGGGAAGCCAGAGAAGAGGCCGGTTCGTTGAACGCGATATGACCATCGTTGCCCACGCCACCCATGAACAGGTGGATTTTACCGTAGGAACGGATTTTTTCTTCATACTGACGGCATTCTGCGTCAATATCAGGCGCGTTTCCATTCAGCAGGTTAATGTTTTCAGCCGGAATATCAACGTGATCAAAGAAATTACGGTGCATAAAGCTATGGTAGCTTTCCGGATGATCCTTGGGTAAGCCGACATACTCATCCATGTTGAAGGTCACAACATGTTTAAAGCTAACCTGGCCTGCTTTATGCATCTCAACCAGGGCTTTATACGCGGTCAGCGGCGTGCCGCCGGTAGGAAGGCCGAGAACGAAAGGACGATCGGCGGTGGGTTTGAACGCGTTAATACGGTTAACGATATGACGGGCGGCCCATTTACCGACTTGTTCAGCAGTTGCCAGGGGAATCAGTCTCATTGTTCACCTCAAGAGTTAAAGTAGAAGAGTGGGCGGATGGCTATCGGAACCTGAACTAAGCGTAACCTGGAACCTTTCAGGCCGGATCAATCCGTCTTGATTTTTTGAATGATAAAATAAGTTTTCACTGTTAGCCAGAGAAAGGGAGGGTTATTAACGATATTTGGTGACAAAAATCACAAAAAATACGTGTTTAATTTGCGATACGAATTAATTTTTCACACACTCACAATGCCAGTGAATCATCAACTGTATTTATCGTTGTCGACACAATAAAAACATAGTTTATGCACGAGCCTTAATAAGGGTCTCGTAGGGGGAATAGGATGAATATTTTAGGTTTTTTCCAGCGCCTCGGTAGGGCTTTGCAGCTCCCTATCGCCGTGCTACCGGTTGCAGCACTGCTGCTGCGATTCGGGCAACCCGATCTGCTTAATGTGCCATTTATCGCGCAAGCGGGTGGCGCGATTTTTGACAATCTGGCGCTGATTTTCGCCATCGGTGTGGCATCCAGCTGGTCAAAAGACAGCGCGGGTGCAGCGGCGCTGGCCGGGGCTGTCGGTTACTTCATCCTGACGAAAGCGATGGTGACGATAAACCCAGAAATTAACATGGGCGTTCTGGCAGGTATCATTACCGGTCTGGTCGGCGGGGCTGTTTATAACCGTTGGGCGGGGATCAAACTGCCAGACTTCCTGAGCTTCTTCGGTGGAAAACGTTTTGTGCCGATTGCGACAGGCTTCTTCTGTCTGATTCTGGCCGCGATCTTTGGCTACATCTGGCCACCGGTGCAGCACGCTATCCATGCGGGCGGTGAGTGGATTGTTTCCGCTGGCGCAGTGGGTGCGGGTATCTTCGGTTTCATCAACCGTCTGTTGATCCCAACCGGCCTGCATCAGGTGCTGAACACCATTGCCTGGTTCCAGATTGGTGAGTTTACCAACGCCGCGGGCGCGGTATTCCACGGGGATATCAACCGCTTCTACGCAGGTGACGGCACCGCGGGCATGTTCATGTCGGGCTTCTTCCCTATCATGATGTTTGGTCTGCCGGGCGCGGCGCTGGCTATGTACCTGGCCGCACCGAAAGCGCGTCGTCCAATGGTTGGCGGGATGCTGCTGTCAGTTGCCATCACCGCGTTCCTGACCGGTGTTACTGAGCCGCTGGAATTCCTGTTCATGTTCCTGGCTCCGCTGCTGTACCTCATGCACGCTGTGCTGACGGGTATTAGCCTGTTTGTTGCAACGCTGCTGGGTATCCATGCGGGCTTCTCCTTCTCCGCCGGCGCGATCGACTACGTGTTGATGTACAACCTGCCAGCGGCGAGCAAGAACGTCTGGATGCTGGTCGCAATGGGTCTGGTGTTCTTCGTTATCTACTTCGTTCTGTTCACCGCAGTCATTCGTATGTTTAACCTGAAAACACCAGGCCGCGAAGATACGAAAGACGACATCGTTACTGGCGAAGCTAACAGCAATACCGAAGAAGGGCTGACCCAGCTGGCAACCAATTATATTGCCGCAGTAGGCGGTACGGATAACCTGAAAGCTATCGATGCATGTATTACCCGTCTGCGCCTGACGGTAGGTGATTCTGCGCGCGTTAACGATGCCATGTGTAAACGCCTTGGCGCATCCGGCGTGGTGAAACTGAACAAGCAGACCATCCAGGTTATCGTGGGTGCGAAAGCGGAATCGATTGGCGATGAAATGAAGAAAGTGGTTGCCCGTGGACCGATCGCGGCTTCAGCAGCGAACAGCGCGCCAGTGACGGAAGCCCCGGTGGCAAAACCGCAGGCCGTCCCTAACGCAACGACCATTGCCGCGCTGGTTTCACCGATTACCGGTGAAGTGGTTGCGATTGAGCAGGTGCCTGACGAAGCGTTTGCCAGCAAAGCTGTCGGTGACGGTGTGGCGGTGAAACCAACGGACAAAACCGTGGTGTCACCGGCTGCCGGGACCATCGTTAAAATCTTCAACACCAACCATGCGTTCTGCCTCGAAACTGAAAAGGGCGCGGAGATCGTTGTCCATATGGGTATCGATACCGTCGCGCTGAACGGCCAGGGCTTCACTCGCCTGGTGGAAGAGGGGGCCGAAGTGGTGGCAGGTCAGCCGATTCTGGAAATGGATCTGGATTACCTGAACGCTAACGCGCGCTCCATGATTAGCCCGGTCGTTTGCAGCAATATCGACGACTTCAGCGGCCTGGTGATTCAGGCGAAAGGTCAGGTCGTTGCGGGCCAGACGCCACTGTATGAGATTAAAGGCAAGTAATCGCTCCTGAGTAGAGTCATGCCTTAAGCGGCGGGGGTTTTCCTCCGCCGCTTTTTTTTGCAGCAATTGCCCCCATTATTTTCTTCAGAGACGTTTTAAGGGTTGTCACTACGTCCGGCTTATAAGATCATATGCCGTTATACGTTGTTTACGCTTTGAGGAATCCACGATGAGTGAGGCTGAAGCCCGCCCGAGTAACTTTATTCGTCAGATCATCGATGAAGATCTGGCCAGTGGTAAGCACACCACAGTTCATACCCGTTTCCCGCCGGAGCCAAACGGCTACCTGCATATTGGTCATGCAAAATCGATCTGCCTGAACTTTGGCATCGCGCAAGACTACCAGGGACAGTGCAACCTGCGTTTCGATGACACCAACCCAGTAAAAGAAGACATCGAATACGTTGAGTCTATTAAGAATGACGTGCAATGGCTGGGCTTCAACTGGTCTGGCGATATCTGCTACTCCTCTGACTATTTTGATCAGCTGTATGCCTATGCGGTCGAGCTTATCAATAAAGGTCTGGCGTATGTCGACGAGCTGTCTGCTGAAGAGATCCGCGAATACCGCGGCACGCTGACCGCGCCGGGTAAAAACAGCCCGTTCCGCGATCGCAGCGTTGAAGAGAACCTGGTGCTGTTTGAAAAAATGCGTGCGGGTGGCTTCGAGGAAGGTAAAGCGTGCCTGCGTGCCAAAATCGATATGGCATCACCGTTCATCGTGATGCGCGATCCGGTTCTGTACCGTATCAAGTTCGCTGAACACCATCAGACCGGTAACAAGTGGTGCATCTACCCGATGTATGACTTTACCCACTGCATCAGCGATGCGCTGGAAGGCATTACGCACTCCCTGTGTACGCTGGAGTTCCAGGACAACCGCCGTTTGTACGACTGGGTTCTGGATAACATCACGATCCCGGTGCATCCGCGTCAGTACGAATTCTCTCGTCTGAATCTGGAATACACGGTGATGTCCAAGCGTAAGCTGAACCTGCTGGTAACCGACAAGCACGTTGAGGGCTGGGACGATCCGCGTATGCCAACCATCTCGGGTCTGCGTCGCCGTGGTTATACTGCCGCGTCTATTCGCGAGTTCTGTAAGCGCATCGGCGTGACCAAGCAGGATAACACCATTGAGATCGCCTCTCTGGAATCCTGCATCCGTGAAGATCTGAACGACAACGCGCCGCGCGCAATGGCCGTCATCGATCCGGTTAAACTGGTTATCGAAAACTACCCGCAGGGCGCGAGCGAAATGGTCTCCATGCCTAACCATCCGAACAAACCGGAAATGGGCACCCGTGACGTGCCGTTCAGCGGTGAAATCTGGATCGATCGTGCTGACTTCCGCGAAGAAGCGAACAAGCAGTACAAGCGTCTGGTGCTGGGTAAAGAGGTGCGTCTGCGTAACGCATACGTGATCAAAGCTGAGCGTGTTGAGAAAGATGCAGAAGGGAATATCACCACCATCTTCTGCTCTTACGACGCTGAAACCCTGAGCAAAGATCCGGCAGATGGCCGCAAAGTGAAAGGCGTGATCCACTGGGTAAGTGCAACACATGCGCTGCCGGTTGAAATTCGCCTGTACGATCGTCTGTTCAGCGTGCCTAACCCAGGTGCAGCAGAAGACTTCCTGGCGACAATCAACCCGGAATCTCTGGTCATCAAGCAGGGGTATGCTGAGCCGTCTCTGAAAGCCGCCGAAGCGGGCAAAGCGTTCCAGTTCGAACGTGAAGGCTACTTCTGCCTCGACAGCCGTCACAGTACCTCGGAAAAACCGGTGTTTAACCGTACCGTTGGTCTGCGTGATACCTGGACTAAAGTCGGCGAATAATAACGCTGCTCTGGTCAATGAGAGACAAACGCCGCGTAATGCGGCGTTTTTTTATTGAATGATCATATCGTTAAGCGCGAGCAAAAATAATGTCTGCGCAATATTCAGGTCAATGTGGTGCTACTTATTTTTCTAAAAAAAGTTTGTATATTTCTGAAAAGAGTGAAGACCTGAAAATAACCAGTAATTTACACAATTACTGGCTTAAATTTAATGACTTGCCCCGCCAAATCTCGTCTCCCGCTAAATGTTACAAAGCACTACGAATTATGTGCACTTCGTCATAATCCTGACTTTTGCCCACTGAAAAGCATTGATAATTCGCGTCGCGAAAAATAACCTAAAGGCGGTAGTTAATTCGAGGGTATTTCTGACTACCCCTGACCTTTTGGTCTTTTATATTTTTCGCCGTTCAGGCGTTTTAATTCGTCAAAGAGGAATAATCTATGCGTACGTTCAGTGGCAAACGTAGTGCGCTGGCGCTGGCTATCGCCGGTGTGACAGCAATGTCAGGCCTGGTGATTGCGCCAGAGGCTAAGGCAGCAGGTTTCATCGAAGATTCTACCCTCACGGGCGGTATTTATTACTGGCAGCGTGAACGTGACCGTAAAGACGTTACCGAAGACAAATACAAAACCAACCTTTCTCACTCTACCTGGAATGCCAACCTCGACTTCCAGTCAGGCTATGCCGCCGATATGTTCGGCCTGGATATTGCCGCATTCACGGCAATCGAAATGGCGGAAAATGGCGACAGCGGACACCCGAACGAAATTGCCTTCTCGTCCAGCAATAAGGCCTATAAAGAAGACTGGTCCGGCGATAAAAGCGGTATCAGCCTGTATAAAGCCGCTGCAAAATTCAAGTATGGTCCAGTCTGGGCGCGCGGCGGATATATTCAGCCAACTGGCCAAACCCTGTTAGCGCCACACTGGAGTTTTATGCCTGGTACTTACCAGGGCGCTGAAGCCGGCGCTAACTTTGACTACGGTGATGCGGGTGCGTTGAGTTTCTCCTATATGTGGACCAACGAATACAAAGCCCCGTGGCATATCGAAATGGATAAGTTTTACCAGAACGATAAAAAGACCAAAGTGGATTACCTCCACTCGCTGGGTGCGAAGTACGATTTTAAAAACGACCTCGTGTTAGAAGCCGCCTTTGGTCAGGCTGAAGGTTATATCGATCAGTATTTTGCCAAAGCCAGCTACAAGTTTGATATCGCAGGGAGTCCGTTGAGTACCAGTTACCAGTTCTACGGCACGCGAGACAAAGTCAGCGATGGTGGCGTCAACGATATTTATGACGGCACGGCCTGGCTGCAGGCGCTGACCTTTGGCTACAAAGTGGGGCAGGTGGATTTGCGTCTGGAAGGGACATGGGTGAAGGCGGAAGGGCAGCAGGGCTACTTCCTGCAGCGTATGACCCCGACTTACGCATCTTCCAACGGTCGTCTGGATATCTGGTGGGATAACCGCTCTGACTTCAACGCCGACGGCGAAAAAGCGGTCTTCTTCGGCGCAATGTATGACCTGAAAAACTGGAACCTGCCGGGCTGGGCGGTGGGCGCCTCCTACGCGTATGCCTGGGACGCCAAACCGGGCGACATGGCCACACCGGATGCGTACTACGAACCGAACTACCGTCTGAAAGAGTCCTCTTACAGCCTGGATGCCATCTATACCGTGCAGGATGGACGTGCGAAAGGCACGATGTTCAAGCTGCACTTCACGCAGTATGACAACCACTCTGATATTCCAAGCTACGCGGGCGGTTACGGCAACATCTTCCAGGATGAACGTGACGTGAAATTCATGGTTATCGCACCATTCACTATCTTCTGATGAACGCTCCGGCGGGTTCCGTCCCGCCGGAATGGAGACTGCACATGATGAAAAAAATGGTAATCGTCGCGTTGCTGGCCTCGGGGCTGGTGGCTTGCGCCCAGGACCCGGCACCGAAAGAAGATTCTCGCCTGAAGGAGGCTTACAGCGCCTGCATTAACACCGCTGAAGGCTCACCGGAGAAAATTGAAGCCTGCCAGAGCGTGCTGAATGTGCTGAAGAAAGAGAAGGCGCATGAGCAGTTTGCGACGCAGGAAAATGTTCGCGTGATGGACTATCAGGCCTGCATTCAGGCGCGTAAAACCGGTAACGATCAGGAAGTGGCGAAGCGTTGCGACCAGATCTGGAAGGAAATACGCAGTAACAACGGAAATTAATTAAGCGTGTTAAGGCCCGGTGGCGCTGTGCTTACCGGGCTTTTTTTCGCCGGGTGACAGGCAAAAAAAAGCCAACCTTGCGGCTGGCTCAGAGTATGAAAGTTCGACTTATTTGGCGTCGTGTGCGTGATCGTCTTCGCGGCAATCACCTTCAGCACAGTGACCATACAGATACAGGCTATGGTTGGTCAGGCGGATACCATGACGAGCAGCGATTTCACGCTGACGTGCTTCGATGGAATCATCACTAAATTCAATGACCTTGCCACAATCCAGGCAGATCAGGTGATCGTGGTGCTGCTGCTGGGTCAGTTCGAATACAGATTTACCGCCTTCGAAATTATGACGGGTAACAATGCCCGCGTCATCAAACTGGTTCAGCACGCGATAGACGGTTGCCAGCCCAATCTCTTCACCCATGTCGATAAGACGCTTGTAAAGGTCTTCCGCACTGACATGGTGATTGTCTGGACCCTGAAGCACTTCAAGGATTTTTAACCGAGGAAGCGTAACTTTCAGGCCAGCCTTCTTTAATGCGGTATTGTTGTCAGTCATGCGGAATCTGTCCTGTTGCTAAACGATTCACTTCTGGAGGAAGTGACAGAAAATGCACCTGGAATAATGCGTCTCATTATAGAACTGCCATGGCTAAATGAAAACTGCAAGTCTCAGGCAAAGTATGCTTATAAAAACGTGGTATCACCGACAAACTTACTCAATGGCACCCCATTTTACCTGGGAGACATTGTACAGGTCTGGGCGAAAAAGTTAAAAGATTGTAGCGATTAATTTAATCGTTTGACCCGGTTCCTGGGCGCAACCGGGGTTGCGCCACACTAACAATCAGGCGTTAAGAATATCGTCCAGGTGCAGTTCTTCGCGGATCTGCTTCACCCACTTCTCAACGCGCTCTGCGGTCAGTTCTGGCTGACGGTCTTCGTCGATCGCCAGACCCACGAAGTGGTCGTCATCGGCCAGGCCTTTAGACGCTTCGAAGTGGTAACCGGCAGTCGGCCAGTGGCCTACGATAACTGCACCATTCGGTTCAATGATATCGCGGATAGTGCCCAGCGCGTCACAGAAGTACTCAGCGTAGTCTTCCTGATCGCCGCAGCCAAAAAGGGCGACCAGCTTGCCGTTGAAGTCCACTTCTTCCAGCGTCGGGAAGAAATCATCCCAGTCACACTGGGCTTCACCGTAGTACCAGGTTGGGATACCCAGCAACAGGATGTCATAGCCTTCGAGATCTTCTTTGCTGCTCTTGGCGATGTCATGCACATCGGCAACGTCTTTACCGAGCTGTTTTTGAATGTTTTTTGCGATATTTTCGGTATTGCCGGTATCACTGCCGAAGAAAATGCCGATGATTGCCATGAGTAAAATAACCTCTTGAAACTTAATGGTATGGTGGCGCAATTTGTCCACGGATAAGGGCAATAATAGCAGAACTGGCAACCCCGCGGAAACAGCTATCGCGCAGGACTGCACTCTGTGCTACATGAAAAGGGTAAGAAAGGGGATTTTCAGACTTATGCCTGGCGGCGCAAGGTCTCAAGCTGGGCGATCAACATCTCTTCAATGAGCTCGCTACGGCTGATATTACGCGCTTCAGCCAGTTCGTTAAGCGCATCGACGGCGTCGGCATTGAGCTTCAGTTCGACACGCTTAAGCCCACGATTTTTATCGCGTTTAAGCTGGTTGCGTTTATTAATACGCAGCTGTTCATCGCGCGAAAGCGGATTCGTTTTCGGTCGTCCCGGTCGACGCTCATTCGCGAACAGATCTAGTGTCGTACGGTCCGTTTGTTCTTTGGCCATGATTCTGAGACTTCGGGGGAAACAAGCCGCCCTGCTATTGCCCGGGCGATGAGCGCGCCATCATACATCACCAAAAACGGCACGCCAACGACTGGAAGCCCGCAACCTTCCAGTCGCTCTCTTTTTAATCAATTCGCAGTATCAGAGAGATAGCGGCGGATGGCGCGTAACACGGCGTCAGGTTTTTCCGCGTGAACCCAGTGTCCGGCACCGGCGATGACATGGGCGCGGGCCTGCGGGAATTGCGCCAGCAAGGTGTCGCGATAGGCGTCGGTGACATAAGGGGAGTTACCGCCGCGAATAAAGAGGGTAGGGTGTTGCCAGGCGGGCACCGTATCCCAGCCGACGATGTTGTTGTACTGCGCCCAGAGTACCGGCACGTTGAAACGCCACTGGCCGTCGACAAACGACTTCAGCAGAAACTGAATAACGCCTTCTTCATTAAGATGTTCGCGCATGACGGCTGTGGCCTGTTGGCGGGTTGAAACCCCAGCCTCTGTCACCGCATTGATGGCAGCAAAAATGTCGTCATGACGGCGCACGTCGTAATCCACCGGGGCAACGTCGATCACGACCAGACCGTTGATTCTGTCCGGTGCCAGCGCCGTCAGGGCCATTACCGCCTTGCCGCCCATAGAATGCCCGATGAGCGTCACCTTCTGAAGATGGTTGGCATCAAGCGTATCGAGCAGATCCTGGGCCATTGCCGCGTAGGTCATCTCCTCTGAACGCCCGGAAAGACCGTGATTTCGCATATCGACCTGCAAAATATCGTGATCGGTAACCAGATCGCGCGCCAGCACCCCCAGGTTATCCAGGCTGCCAAAAAGCCCGTGAACCAGTACGATGGGAGAATTATTGTTCGGCGATTGTGCAGTTTGCGCTCGGGTATTCAATTTCATGGCAAAGTTCTTTTTTTACGTATGTCAGGTTAGGGTATCATGTTGACCATTCTGCCGCCCGGCTGCAAGGTTCCAGTTTAATCTGACTTTTGCCGCCAACCTGGTTTGACGCTATCCGCTGTTGGAATTTAACTTTATAATCCCAACGACTTGTATTCAGATAAGATATCGCACTGGATTAAGATGAAAACAATCGAAGTTGATGACGAACTCTATCAGTATATTGCCAGCCAGACGCGGCATATCGGGGAGAGTGCGTCCGACATTTTACGGCGCATGCTTAAAATTTCCGCCGCCTCACAGCCTGCTACCCCAGTCACTAAAGATGTCGTGTCTCAACAAAACGTTGTTGCACAAGCAAAACCTGCCGTCGCGCAAGTGAAAGACAAAGTACGTGCGATGCGCGAGTTGCTGCTCTCTGATGAGTACGCCGAGCAGAAAAAAGCGGTTAACCGCTTCATGCTGGTGCTGTCTACACTCTATTCACTGGATAACAAAGCGTTTGCTGAAGCGACCGAGTCGCTGCACGGTCGTACCCGCGTCTATTTCGCGGGCGACGAGCAAACGCTGCTGCAAAATGGCAACCAAACCAAACCTAAACATGTCCCGGGCACACCGTACTGGGTCATCACCAATACCAATACGGGCCGCAAGTGCAGCATGGTTGAACACATCATGCAGTCCATGCAGTTCCCGGCGGAATTGATTGAAAAGGTTTGCGGTACAATTTAACCCTTGCATCAGAAGGACCCGGTAATGGCAAATCACAGCCGTGCAGGCCAACCTGCACAACAAAGCGATTTGATTAACGTCGCTCAGCTGACCGCGCAGTATTACGTGCTGAAACCGGTCGTGGGCAACGCAGAACACGCAGTGAAGTTTGGTACATCTGGCCACCGCGGTAGCGCGGCGCGCCATAGCTTTAACGAACCGCACATTCTGGCTATTGCTCAGGCCATCGCGGAAGAGCGCGCTAAAAACGGCGTTACCGGTCCGTGCTATGTGGGAAAAGATACCCATGCTCTGTCTGAACCGGCGTTCATTTCCGTGCTGGAAGTGCTGACGGCGAATGGCGTTGACGTCATTGTTCAGGAAAATAACGGCTTCACGCCGACCCCTGCGGTCTCTAACGCGATCCTTGTCCACAACAAAAAAGGCGGCGCGCTGGCTGACGGGATTGTGATCACCCCATCACACAACCCGCCGGAAGACGGTGGGATCAAATACAACCCGCCTAACGGTGGACCGGCAGACACGAACGTCACGAAAGTGGTTGAAGATCGTGCCAATGCGCTGCTGGCGGATGGCCTGAATGGGGTGAAACGCCTCTCTCTGGATGCGGCCATGGCATCCGGCCATGTGAAAGAGCAGGATCTGGTACAGCCATTTGTGGAAGGTCTGGCGGATATCGTCGATATGGCGGCCATCCAGAAAGCCGGTCTGAAGCTGGGCGTTGACCCTCTCGGCGGCTCCGGTATCGAATACTGGAAACGCATCGCAGAGCATTACAAGCTGAACCTGACCATCGTTAACGATCACGTTGATCAGACCTTCCGCTTTATGCACCTGGATAAAGACGGCGCAATCCGTATGGACTGCTCTTCCGAGTGCGCGATGGCGGGCCTGCTGGCGCTGCGTGATAAATTCGACCTGGCGTTTGCCAACGATCCGGATTATGACCGCCACGGTATTGTCACCCCGGCAGGGCTGATGAACCCGAACCATTATCTTGCGGTTGCCATCAACTACCTGTTCCAGCATCGTCCGCAGTGGGGCAAAGAGGTGGCTGTAGGTAAAACGCTGGTCTCCTCGGCGATGATTGACCGCGTGGTTGAGGCGCTGGGCCGTAAGCTGGTGGAAGTACCGGTAGGCTTCAAATGGTTTGTTGACGGTCTGCACGACGGCAGCTTCGGTTTTGGCGGTGAAGAGAGCGCGGGCGCATCCTTCCTGCGTTTCGACGGCACGCCATGGTCTACCGATAAAGACGGGATCATCATGTGCCTGCTGGCGGCGGAAATCACCGCTGTCACCGGTAAAAATCCGCAGGAACACTATAACGAGCTGGCGGCACGCTTTGGCGCGCCAAGCTATAACCGTATTCAGGCTGGCGCGACCTCCGCGCAGAAAGCGGCGCTGTCTAAACTCTCTCCGGAGATGGTCAGTGCCAGCACGCTGGCCGGTGACCCTATCACGGCCCGTCTGACGGCGGCCCCGGGTAACGGTGCCTCTATCGGTGGTCTGAAAGTGATGACCGAAAACGGCTGGTTTGCCGCGCGTCCATCCGGTACGGAAGATGCATACAAAATCTATTGTGAGAGCTTCCTCGGCGACGAACACCGTAAGCTGATTGAGAAAGAAGCGGTAGAGATTGTCAGCGAAGTGCTGAAAAACGCGTAAATCGCGGTGGGCTGATGCCCTCACGATGCAAGCAAAACGGCAACCCCAGGGTTGCCGTTTTGCTTTTGCATTAACTGTGTTTATTTTTCAATTCAAACCGCGGTGATACCAGACCGTACAGCGTCCAGCCCATAAAGGTCACCATCGCACCATACAGCATGGCTTCCTGGCCGGAAGAGTAGAGCGCATAGAAGCTGTAAATTGCCCCAATCAGCGCCACAATATTCGCCACCCTCGCTTTGCCTGCGTCCACCTTCGCCACCTTCTGAATGATGACCAGCGCCGCCATCGACAGAATATACGGAATGATATTGGTCACTACCGCCAGGTTGACCAGCACGTTGAACTGGCTGTTCAGCGACGGGCTGATGGTCATCAAAGATAACCCACTCTGGAAGATAACAATCGCCAGCATGCCCTGAACCGGTGCCTCTGCTTTGCTGACCCGGGAGAAGATTTTCGGGAAATACCCTTCGTCAGCGGATGATTTAAAGACCTGAGCGATGGTGAACTGCCAGCCGAGAAGCGAGCCGCAGCAGGACATCACCATCAGCCCCATGATCACTTTCCCGACACCCGGCGTAAACATCTGCGCAAAGGCCAGACCGAACGGTGCCGTGGAACTGGCAAGATCCATGTTCGGTACAATCCCTGCAATCACGTTGGTTGAGACAATGTAAATGGCCGCAGCGCCCAGCGTACCGCCAAGCACGGCAATCGGTACGTTCTTCTCCGGGTTTTCCACCACTTCGGCGTTAGCACACGCAGATTCCAGCCCCAGGAAGGCCCACAGCGTCATGGCGATGGAAGAGCCCACTGCGGTGAAGAACGGAACATGGTGTGGGTTCCAGGAGTTGACGTACAGCGTGGGGCTAAACCAGAACCAGCCGATGATGCACAGCCCAACCACCGGGATAATGACCCCCCAGACGGTAATACTGCTGATCTGTCCGGTAATACGCGCGCCGCCAAAGTTAGCCACGGTGCAGATCCACAGCACGCCGATGGTGGCCAGCCCGATTTGCACCGGGGTCAGCGCCACACCGAATAGCTCCGTACCGTAACCCACGGCGGAAATGGCAATCGCCACGTTAGCGATCAGCAAAGAGACGCCGTAGGTGTAGTTGGCCATGAAGTTACCGGATTTGCCAAAGGCATATTCGGCGTAGCCGCCCATCCCGCCGGGCTTGCGGCTGAACATACCGCACTTGGCGAATGCCCAGGCCAGTGCCATTGACCCCACGGCGGTCACCATCCAGGAGATAATCGAAATGGTTCCTACTTCCGCAAGCTTGGTGGGCAACATGATGATCCCGGACCCCATCATGTTTACCATGGTGAGAATGGTCAGCTGCACCACGCCCATTTTATTGGACTTGCTCATAATTTTTCTCCTTTCAGCAGCGATGGCTGAGCGGCAGCGTGTTTGATGACGTTACAACGAACCTGCTTACGACCGTCACACTCCTCAACGTAAACGCCCTGCAGTTCCGGCGCGAAGCCCGGTAAAAGGTTGATACCCTCTTCCAGCGCAGCAAAGTAGCGCAGCACGGAACCGCCCCAGACTTCACCCGGCACAACGCACAACACCCCCGGTGGATAAGGAAGGGCACCTTCGGCGGCAATGCGACCTTCCGCATCGCGCAGTGAGACCAGCTCGACCTCACCCCGCAGGTAGGCATAGTTCGCCTCTTGCGGGTTCATCATGACGCGCGGGAAGTGAGACTTGCGGAACATCTCTTTTTGCAGCTGCTTCACGTTGTGGCGGGCGTACAGCTCATGCATTTCCTGGCAAATCTGGCGCAGGGTGTAATCTGCATAGCGCTCCGGATACTGTTTACAGACAGAAGGCAGTACCTCTTTGAGGGGGGCATCCGTCTCGAGCAGTTTTTCGAAGCGCACCAGTTGCGCGACCAGTTGCTGCAGTTTGCCCATATCCTCGGCAGGCGTGAGCAGGAACAGGATGGAGTTGAGATCGCATTTTTCCGGCACGATGCCGTTTTCACGCAGGAAGTTGGCGAGAATAGTGGCGGGGACGCCGAATTCCTCGTACTCACCGGTCTGGGCGTTAATACCCGGCGTGGTCAGCAGCAGTTTGCACGGATCGATAAAATACTGATGTTCGGCATAGCCTTCGAAGGCGTGCCAGTGTTCACCGGGCACGAAGTGGAAGAAGCGCAGGTCCGTGGCAATCTCAGCGGTGTCCCAGCTTTCCCACGGACGGCCATCAACCAGTTCCGGCACGAACGGGCGAAGATACTGGCAGTTCTGCAGGATCAGCTTACGGGCTTCGATACCGGTCACCACGCAGTCCATCCACATGTTGCGGCCGCTCTGTCCCTCATGCATGCGGGCGTTGATGTCCAGTGCAGCAAACAGCGGATAGAACGGGCTGGTGGACGCGTGCATCATGAAGGCGTTATTCAGCCGCTTATGCGGAACATAGCGCTGCTGGCCTTTGATGTGGCTGTCCTTCTTGTGGATTTGCGATGTCTGCGAGAAACCGGCCTGCTGTTTATGGACTGACTGGGTGACCAGGATCCCCGGATCGTTTTCATTCAGCTCCAGCAGCAGCGGAGAGCAATCGGCCATCATCGGTATAAACTGCTCGTAACCCACCCAGGCAGAGTCAAACAGGATGTAGTCGCACAGATGGCCGATGTTATCCACGACCTGGCGAGCGTTATAGATGGTGCCATCGTAGGTACCCAGCTGGATCACCGCCAGGCGGAACGGACGCGCGTCGCGGGCACGGCCCGGCGCCACTTCGGACACCAGCTCACGCAGATAATTCTCCTCGAAGCAGTGGGCGTCGATGCCGCCAATAAAGCCGTACGGGTTACGTGCGGTTTCCAGATAGACCGGCGTTGCGCCCGCCTGAAGAAGTGCCCCGTGATGGTTGGATTTATGGTTGTTGCGATCGAACAGGACCAGGTCGCCCGGAGTGAGAAGGGCGTTGAGCACCACTTTGTTGGACGATGAGGTTCCGTTCAGCACGAAGTAGGTTTTATCGGCATTAAAGACTTTCGCCGCATGCTGCTGCGCAATGCAGGGTGCCCCTTCGTGGATCAGCAGATCGCCCATCGCCACGTCGGCGTTGCACAGGTCTGAGCGGAAAAGGGTTTCGCCAAAGAAATCGACAAACTGATTGCCGGCAGGGTGACGGCGGAAGAATTGCCCGCCCTGGTGACCCGGACAGTCGAAGGCGCTGTTACCCTGTTTGACATAGTCGACCAGAGCCCGGAAAAACGGCGGCCGCAGTTGGGTTTCATACTTCTGCGCGGCCGCTTCCAGTTGGCGTCCGTGGAAGTCGTTGCTGGTGTCTGATGCTTCGAATACGCCGTGGATCCGCGATAAATACTCTGCCGGGATAATTTCTTCTTTATGCGTCGCGACAAAAACAGGAATGCCAAATCCGGTTGCTTCTATTTCTTCTATACGACCAGTGAAAATATCGCTGACGGCCAGAACAATGGCGGCAACATCAATATAATCCGTGGCGTTGATATCCACCAGTTCACGGTGAGTGGTAAAGCAATCAGGGCAGGCGCGGCTGGCTGCAATTTTTAAACTTTTCATCTTTCTCTCTTTATTTTAGGTAATAACAGTCCCTCGATTTCTTGCAGAAAAGAAATCGATAATATGCCGGAAAACAGCAAAAGGAGGCCGCTGATTAAAAAATCAGTAATGCGTTTTTTTGCTGAATAGAATTCAGTCCGCCCGGTCGCGGATGAGCCTGAATTAAGATGAATGAGCGCACGGGTTTACAGGCAAGCACCTGTAAAATAGGGTGTTTCAGGATAACCTGTAAGCGGGTGCGCCAGAAGTCGAAGGACTACCGGGCATTAAAGATGTGAAAGTCAAAACAGTTTCGGTGGGCAAACATCATGATATGAGTTGTCCGCCTTATATGGGGCATTAAACGATTATTGTTTTCCATGTTTCATTTCCTTTCAGTAATTGAAAGCATGGACATTTTATCCTGGAAAAAGCGATTAACTGTGAAACAGATCACCGTTAACCGATCAAATCAGAAATAAATATTCGCTTTTGATGAATATCGCAGATCAAAATGCTGATATGTTGATGTTGCGTTAACGGATTGTGTTATGAATGTGCTGAATGGACATAAATACACCAAAAAATAACCCGGAGATTATTTTCGCGCGTATTTTAGAGGAGGGTAGGTATTTATTTAAAAATAAACTGAATAGTTATTCAAAGCATGAACCGATAACCGATACCGGTTTCAGTTAATAAATGACGAGGACGCGCGGGGTCAACTTCCAGTTTTTGTCGAAGGTGTCCCATATATATGCGTAAATAGTGACTATGTTCCACGGCGTTTGGCCCCCACACCTGACTCAACAGCTGGCGCTGGGTGAGTACCTTACCGTGATTATTGAGCAAAACGGCGAGTAGCCGAAACTCGATGGGAGTGAGATGGATTTCCTCTTCACCGCGAACAATGCGCCGTGCTGCCAGATCAACCCGAATATCACCAAACGTGTATGTTGGGTCGGCAGGGGTGGTGGCGCTGTGACGACGCAGCGCGACACGAAGGCGAGCCTGCAGTTCGCCAATACCAAAAGGCTTAATCAGATAGTCATCCGCTCCGGCATCCAGCGCCGCGATTTTATCCGACTCTTCGGTACGGGCTGACAGCACCAGAATGGGCATCTGACTCCACTGTCGAACCTCACGAATAAAATCGATGCCGTCGCCATCCGGCAGGCCGAGATCGAGGATCACCAGATCAGGTTTGCGCGTGGCCGCTTCAATCAAACCCCGCTGGAGCGTGCCGGCGTCATGAACGCGCAGGCCATCGCCTTCCAGCGCAGCACGCAGAAACCGGCTAATGGCGATCTCATCTTCAACAATCAGAACGTTGATCACAAATCCTCTGGTAATTCATTAAGTTCTGGCGGGGCTTCCAGAGGAAGTTTAACACAAAAACGTGCGCCGCCTTCCGGGCGATTCTCCGCCGAAATGGTACCGCCATGAACGTCAATAATCGCCTGGCAAATCGCCAGCCCCAGACCCACGCCGGGAATGGCCGACTCTTTATTACCGCGGGCAAATTTCTCGAAAATAGCGAACTCCTGTCCGGCAGGGATACCCGGCCCGGTATCCCAGACGTCAAGCCGTAGCGTGTGATCTTCCACCGTGGCATCCACCCCAATCCGGGCGTTTGCTCCTGCGTATTTGCCGGCATTTTCCAGCAGATTGATCAGCACGCGTTCAAACAGCGGGCCATCAACGTGAATTAACGTCAGCGGTTCGGGCATGTTCAGCGCAATATGGCGCCCACCGAGGCCCGGCTCCAGCATTTTCAAAGCGCTACCCACCACCTCTTCGAGCGTGAGCCACTCTTTTTTGAGGTTAAATCCGCCCGACTGAATGCGCGCCATATCAAGCAGATTATTTACCAGGCGTGTGGTGTTCAGCACATGCTGGCGGATCTCGCTGGCCTGCAACGCATGTTTCGAGCCTTCCGCTGCCAAATCCAGCGTCAAAATTTCTGACTGGCCAAACAGCACGGTGAGTGGGGTGCGAAGGTCGTGGGAGAGGGCGGCCAGCAATGAGTTACGAATGCTCTCGCGCTCGCTTGCCAGACGGGCCTGTTCTTCGCTGGCGGTAAGCGCCAGCCGTTCCAGCGCGCTTGCCACCAGCAGGGTAAATGTCTCCAGCAATCGCTGCTGTTCGGGGATCATCAGCTGGCGCAGATTCGAAGGTTCAACGATCACCAGCCCCTGATTTTTATCGGCACTGCGCAGCGGCAGAATTTGATACGGTACGCCGGGCAGGGTGTCCGTCCCTGCACCCGCAGGGAGTCCTTTATCAAAGCTCCAGCGCGCAATGGCTTCATCCCAGGGCGTCATACCTGAGGCCGAGGTCAGCGGGCGCAGTTTCCCGTGTTCGTCCGGAAGTAAAATCAGGTTGCTGGCGTGAAAGGTCGAGCGGATAAACTGCTCGCTGGTCTGCACAATATCCAGCGGCGTACGGCCAACCGCCAGCGATTTAGACATCTCATAAAGATGCCGTGTGCGCTGTTCGCGGTAGCGGGCGATACGGGCCTGATAACGCACACCCGCCGTCAGATTACCGATCACCAGCCCAACGGTAAGCATCACGGCAAAGGTGAGAATGTACTGCACATCCGAAACGGCGAGCGTTCCGCGGGGCGCGATAAAGAACAGATCGAAGCTGATGACGTTGATGAACGTCGCCAGTACTGAGGGCCAGCGCCCGTAAAAGAGCGCCACCACGACCACGCCGAGCAGGTAGATCATCACCAGATTGGCCGCATCGAAGGCAATCAGCCAGTGGCTGGCAATCACGGTGATCAGCGCGCAGAGCACGACGGCGACAAGACAGCCGCGGATCTGAATTCGCCATTTATCATTAAAAGTGCG
The DNA here is from genome assembly GCF_057320345.1 of Enterobacter cloacae complex sp. 394I7. Lineage (NCBI taxonomy): Bacteria > Pseudomonadati > Pseudomonadota > Gammaproteobacteria > Enterobacterales > Enterobacteriaceae > Enterobacter > Enterobacter cloacae complex sp. 394I7. The sequence continues at coordinate 211,857 of NZ_JBXWCR010000001.1, forward strand.
GCTGTCCGGTGCGCGGTTGGGTAAAGGGGTGGGTTTGTCATCCAGTGCGACAATTACCAGATCGAGGTCGGGAGCACGCCGGGCCAGTTTGTCAGCAAAGGATTCGCGGCTAAACCAGCGACGATGCTGACGACGGCCAATGACAATTTTCCCGAGGTTGTGCTCACGCGCGTAGCGCAGAATGGCTTTATCTTCCTGGGGATCGGAGAGAGTGGCGGTTTCTGCGCCCAGCTCCTGTGCCAGACGCAGCGAACTTAAGATCGCGCGGCGCTGGTTTTCAGGCAGCGCGTGAAGCTGCGGCGTCTCGACATAGACCGCATGCCAGACGCTACCAAACTTGGCCGCCAGACGCGCTGCGGTGCGGACGAGCTTTTCATTGCCGCTGCCGTGACCCACACACAGCAGAATGGCATCCCGCGTATGCCAGACGCGCTCCTGCCCTTGCAGGTCACGCCAGGCGCGCATCTGATCGTCCACGCGATCCGCCGTGCGACGCAGGGCCAGCTCGCGCAGGGCTATCAGGTTGCCTTTGCGAAAGAAATGTTCGATGGCGCGTTCGGCCTGACCTGCAATATAGACTTTTCCTTCATGCAGTCGCTGGCGCAGATCGTCTGGAGGCAGATCGACCAGCACCACTTCGTCCGCAGAGTCGAAAAAGGGATCGGGTACGGTTTCGCGAACCTGAATCCCGGTCACGCCGCTGACCACGTCGTTCAGGCTTTCGAGGTGCTGAACATTTACCGTGGTGAAAACATCAATGCCTGCTTCAAGCAGCTCTTCAACGTCCTGCCAGCGTTTGGGGTGACGCGAGCCGGAAGCATTACTGTGTGCCAGTTCGTCCATCAGGATAAGCGCGGGCCTGCGGGCGAGGGCGGCGTCGAGATCGAACTCCGTGACCAGACGCCCACGATGGCTGATACGGCGAGGCGGCTGTGTCGCCAGCCCCTTCAACAGTGCTGCCGTCTCTTTCCGGCCGTGGGTTTCCACCACGCCGATAAGAATATCGAGCCCCTGCGCCCGAAGCCGCTGGGCTTCTGTCAGCATGGCGAAGGTTTTCCCGACGCCAGCACAGGCGCCGAAGAAGATTTTCAGTTTGCCGCGATGGGCTTCAGCCGTCTGTTCGAGCAGCCTGTCCGGATCCGGGCGCATGGGCTCGTCGGTCATTTAGTTTTTCCTTAGCGCGTCCAGCGCCAGATTCAGCTCAACAATATTCACCACGGGCATGCCGATGAAGCTGACCAGCGGTTTTTGCGTATGCTCTGCGACCAGCTTGCTCACCTGTTCCACCGTCAGCTGACGGGCCGCCGCGACGCGGGGGATCTGCCATGCCACCGCCTTCGGCGTCAGGCTGTAGTCCAGCCCGCTTGCAGAGGCCGTCACCAGCTCCACAGGCACCTCCCGGCTGGCCTGTGGATTTGCGGCGCGCAGGGCGGCTACACGTTCGGCAATGGCTTTATCCAGCTCCGGGTTGCTGCCGGCCAGGTTACTGCCACCGGATGCCATCGGATTATACGGGCTTTCGGCAGTGGCGGAAGGGCGTCCCTGGAAGTAACGGGCGTCGGTAAAATTCTGTCCAATCAGACGCGAACCGCGGTTTTCACCGTTTTGTATGATCAGCGAGCCGTTGGCCTGATCCTTAAACCACCACTGGCCCAGCGCGGTGGTCACCAGCGGGTAAAGCCCGCCGGTAATAAGCGACAACAGAATAAACAGAAGTATAGCGGGACGTAACATCGTCATTTGATTCACCTTTTAAACCAGCCCAAACAGCGTCAACAGCAGGTCGATAACCTTGATACCGATGAAGGGGACAATCAGCCCACCCAGCCCGTAAATCCACAGGTTGCGGCGCAGCATGGCGGCCGCGGTCAGCGGTTTATAGCTCACCCCTTTGAGCGCCAGCGGGATCAGGAAGACAATAATCAGGGCGTTAAAAATAACCGCACTGAGAATGGCTGATGCTGGCGAGTGCAGATGCATCACGTTCAGCGCATTAAGCTGCGGATAGGTGGCCGCAAACGCCGCGGGAATGATGGCAAAGTATTTTGCGACGTCGTTGGCGATACTGAACGTTGTCAGTGAACCGCGCGTCATCAGCATCTGCTTACCAATGTGCACAACTTCAATCAGCTTGGTCGGGTTCGAGTCGAGGTCGACCATGTTGCCCGCCTCTTTCGCCGCCTGGGTACCGGAGTTCATGGCCACCGCCACGTCGGCCTGCGCAAGGGCAGGGGCATCGTTGGTGCCATCACCCGTCATCGCCACCAGGCGACCTTCCGCCTGATACTGACGAATTAATGCCAGCTTGGCTTCAGGCGTTGCCTCCGAGAGAAAATCATCCACGCCCGCTTCGGCAGCAATCGCGGCGGCGGTCAGACGGTTGTCCCCGGTGATCATCACCGTTTTGATCCCCATTTTCCGCAGCTGGGCAAAGCGCTCTTTGATCCCGCCTTTTACGATATCCTTCAGCGAAATCACTCCCAGCACATGTGCCCCTTCAGCCACCACCAGCGGCGTCGCGCCCTGACGTGCCACGCTCTCGACCAGGTTGTCCACTTCTGGTGGGAAATGACCATTGTTGGCTTCAATGTGGCGACGAATTGCGTCGACGGAGCCTTTACGGATCATGCGGTCCTGAATGTTGATGCCGCTCATTCGGGTTTGTGCCGTGAAGGGAACGAAAGTCGCATGGAGACTCTGAACGTCGCGCTGGCGCAGGTTAAAGCGCTGCTTGGCGAGGATCACGATACTGCGGCCTTCCGGCGTTTCATCGGCGAGGGAAGAGAGTTGCGCCGCATCCGCCAGCGTTTTTTCATCCACGCCGGGGGCAGGTAAGAACTCTGACGCCTGGCGGTTACCGAGGGTAATTGTCCCGGTTTTATCCAGCAGCAGAACGTCCACATCCCCTGCGGCTTCGACCGCACGTCCGCTGGTAGCGATGACGTTCGCGCCCAGCATACGGCTCATACCGGCCACGCCGATGGCCGACAGCAGCCCCCCGATGGTGGTCGGGATCAGGCAGACCAGCAGCGCCACCAGGACGGTGGTGGTGACCGCGGTACCGCCGTAAGCGGAGAATGGCCACAACGTGGCGGTTGCCAGCAGAAAGACAATCGTCAGCGCCACCAGCAGGATGGTCAGGGCAATTTCGTTTGGTGTTTTACGACGCTGCGCGCCTTCCACCATGGCAATCATACGGTCAAGGAAGGTTTCACCCGGGTTGACGCTACACTGGATCACCAGCCAGTCGGAGAGAATGCGTGTCCCGCCCGTTACGGAGGCGAAATCACCCCCGGATTCACGTATGACGGGAGCGGATTCCCCGGTGATGGCACTTTCATCTACCGACGCGCCGCCTTCGATGACTTCACCGTCACAGGGGATAATGTCCCCGGCTTCGACCAGCACCACGTCACCTTTACGCAGTTCATCTGCCGGGACATGGTCCATCTGGGCACCGTATTTCGGTTCGCGTAATTTGCGCGCAAAAGCGGTCTTTTTCACCCCTTTGAGGCTATTGGCCTGCGCTTTGCTGCGGCCTTCCGCCAGCGCTTCCGCAAAGTTGGCAAACAGTACGGTGAACCACAGCCACAGGCTGATAGCGCCGGTGAACATCGCATTCCCCTGCAGATGACCCGTTCCCATGGCAATCGCCAGCGCGGTGGTGAGTAAACTCCCTATCCAGACGATAAACATCACCGGGTTGTGCCACTGCACGCGCGGGCTCAACTTTTTCACCGCATCCATGAGGGCCTGTCGAACTAACGACGGTTCGAACAGGGCCATTTGTTTACGACTCATGACAAATTCTCCGCAAAATCAGCGTAAAGAGAGGTATTCCGCGACCGGGCCTAACGCGAGGGCGGGGATAAAGGTCAGGGCGCCGACCAGCAGCACGGTACCGGCCAGCAGTCCGATAAACAGCGCGCCGTGGGTCGGCAACGTCCCGCTGGTGGTCGGTTGAATTTTTTTGCTCACCAGCGACCCGGCAATCGCCAGCACCGGCACAATGACCCCGAAACGGCCCACGAACATGCAGAACGCCAGCAGACAGTTCCAGAACGGTGAGTTAGCGCTTAAGCCTGCGAAGGCACTACCGTTATTGTTAGAAGCAGAAGAGACGGCATAAAGCACTTCGCTAAAGCCGTGGATGCCAGGGTTGAAGATGCCGCTGCGTCCGGCCTCCGTCATCAGTGCCAGTGCGGTACCAGCCAGCACGAGGGCGGGGGTGACCAGAATCGCCAGCGCGGTTAACTTCATCTCACGGACATCGATTTTTTTGCCCAGATATTCCGGGGTGCGACCAATCATCAGACCCGCAATGAACACCGCCAGCAGAACAAACAGCAGCATGCCGTAAAGACCCGAGCCTACGCCGCCGAATACCACTTCACCGATCTGCATCAGCCACATCGGGATCATGCCGCCCAGTGCCGTGAAGGAGTCGTGCATAGCATTGACCGCCCCGCAGGATGCCGCCGTCGTGACCACGGCATAAAGGCTGCTGGCGAGAATGCCAAAGCGGCTCTCTTTCCCTTCCATATTCATGGTGCCGTCAGCGCCCAGCGTCAGGAAATGCGGGTTACCTTGCCATTCGGCCCACATCACCAGCGCAACACAGACGACAAAGATGAGCGACATGGTCCAGAGCAGGGTGCGACCCTGACGACGATCGTTCACCACATCGCCAAAAGCAAAGCACAGCGCTGCGGGGATCAGGAAGATCGCCAGCATTTGCACTGCGTTGGTCAGTGCCGTTGGGTTTTCAAACGGATGCGATGAGTTGGCATTGAAGAAACCGCCACCATTCGTACCGAGCATCTTAATGGCTTCCTGTGAGGCCACAGGCCCCATCGGCAGAAGCTGTTTTGCCCCTTCAAGCGAGGTATAAGGGGCGTAAGGCAGCAGGTTTTGCAGCGTACCTTGCTGAATAAAGAACAGCGCGATGAGCAGAGCAATCGGGAGTAAGACCCACAGAGTAATGCGCGTGAGATCAACCCAGGCATTGCCCAGCGTACCCATATTCTGACGTGCAAACGCACGCGTCAGCGCGAAGACAACCGCGATGCCGCTGGCTGCTGAGAGGAAATTTTGTACGGTTAACCCCACCATCTGGCTGAAGTAGCTCAGTGTGGTTTCGCCGGCGTAGGATTGCCAGTTGGTATTGGTGACAAAGCTGACGGCCGTATTCAGCGCAAGATGCCAGGACAAGCCCGGTAACTGTTGCGGATTCAGCGGCAGGCTACCCTGCAACATCAGCATAACAAAGAGCGCGACCAGCCCAACAATATTCAGCAGCAGAATAGCGACCAGATACTGACGCCAGTTCATCTCCTGATCGCGTATTCCCAGTACGCGCCAGATCCCTTTTTCGATACTTCCCGTACCCGGTAAGGACACGTTGTTGATCAGCCGCGCGAGCCCCGTTCCCAGCGGTCTGGCAAGCACCAATAAGACCAGTAAAAAGCTGGCTATAAGTAAAAACGCCTGAGCAGCCATCAGAAGGCCTCCGCATTAATCAGGGCGTATACCAGATAACCCAATAACAGGAACACCAGCACGATGCCGGTAATCAGACCTGCACTCACAATCCACCTCCGAGTGACATTTGTATTTGTGTTAACGGTAGGATTTATGGCGCAAAGATTTCGCAAAAATCGGCAGGGTGGGTGTAAAAAAAGTATAAAAATGGAAAAGGCACAATTTAACTATTGGTAAGTAAATCGTTAACTTTTTTGTAACTTACTTACGGCGGAAATGTAAATATTCACTAAATGGATGAAAATAACTGGTCTGATGAGTAGTAAAATTACAAACAAAGCGGTATTATTTTAGCCAGATCACAGATTTCAAATTTTCCGGAGCATGTTTCCGGCCAACTATAGGGGAGAAAATATGGATCTTTATAAAGCGTATCCGGCTCATATCGTTTTCATGCGTCGCACTTTCGCCGTAGTGGCTGGCGTGCTGGCCCTGCCGGTGATGCTCTTCTGGAAAGACCGCGCACGTTTTTATAGCTATTTGCACCGCGTCTGGGCCAAAACCAGCGAGAAGCCGGTGTGGATGGATCAGGCCGAGAAAGCGACCTGCGATTTTTACTGATACGAAGACGACACACAGCAATAAAAAAAACCGCCTACAGCAATGTGGCGGTTTTTTTTATCCCTCAGGATCCGCGGTCCGTTGGGCCGTTTTTGGGCTCTCGTCAGAGCGTGTGTCCACCGACTTATCACCGGTGGTGAACGGTGGAGCGGTTAGCAGCAGGGACCGCATGATGAAACGCTCTTTTTGCATTGCGTTCATTGTCACCAGCGTACTCGTGGTAAGACGTGATGAACCGACAGTGTTTATTGCTTTTACCATGATGGCGCAAGATACGTAGCGTTAAGGCCGCCCCGGGCGGCCTTTTTTATTTCATCGCGTCTACACTTCATGGCAAAGTAGATAAAAGCCAGCCGCATTTTCTCTTTAGTGGCATGGCCTTACGGACATAATGGATAATTGCCAGGAGTTTTATGCCCACCCATCTGGTTTGGTTTCGCGCGGACCTGCGCGTACATGACAATCTCGCCCTTGCGGCTGCCTGCCGCTCCCCGGAAGCCCGCGTGCTGGCGGTGTTTATCGCCACCCCCGGGCAGTGGCAGCAGCATGCTATGGCACCACGCCAGGCGGCTTACCTCAGCTCACATCTGAATGGCTTGCAGTGTTCGCTTGCCGAAAAAGGGATCCCGCTCATTTATAAAGAGGTCAGTGACTTCTCCGCGCAATGCCAGGCTGTGAAGGCAATCTGTGAGCAGTACGATGTCACCCACCTTTTTTACAACTATCAGTACGAATTCAATGAACGTCAGCGGGATCGTCAGCTGGAGAAAATCCTGCAGGATGTTGAGTGTCAGGGTTTTGATGACAGCGTCATGCTGCCGCCGGGCAGTGTCATGACCGGCAACCACGAGATGTATAAAGTCTTTACGCCGTTTAAAAATGCCTTCATTAAAAGACTGAAGGAGGCACTGCCGGAATGCGTGGCTGCACCTACCGTGAGGGGAGACGCCATAACGGAGATACCCGAGCGGGAGTTTGACTATCCGCAACAGGCGTTTGATGAGACTCTGTTCCCGGCTACCGAAAAAAACGCTATCGCGAAGCTGCGCCAGTTTTGTAAAGCGGGCGCAGGCGATTACGACGCGCGCAGGGATTTTCCCGCGACAGAGGGCACCAGCCGTTTATCGGCCTGTCTGGCACTGGGTGTGCTCTCTCCGCGCCAGTGCCTGCATCGTCTTCTGGCGGAACAACCGCAGGCATTGGACGGGGGGCCCGGCTCCGTCTGGCTTAACGAACTTATCTGGCGCGAGTTTTATCGCCATTTGATGACGTATCACCCTGATTTATGTAAGCATCGTCCGTTTATACCCTGGACTGATAACGTAAACTGGCAACACAACGAGAGCCACTTACAGGCCTGGCAGAAAGGCGAAACGGGCTTCCCGATTGTTGATGCCGCGATGCGCCAGCTCAATGAAACCGGATGGATGCACAACCGGCTGCGAATGATTACCGCCAGCTTCCTGGTGAAGGATCTGCTTATCGACTGGCGTGTCGGGGAGCGGTATTTTATTTCTCAGCTGATCGATGGCGATCTGGCGGCGAATAACGGCGGCTGGCAGTGGGCGGCGTCCACTGGAACCGACGCCGCGCCCTATTTCCGTATTTTTAATCCTGCCACGCAGGGACAAAAATTTGATGCAGACGGCGAGTTTATCCGCCGCTGGTTGCCCGCGCTGAGCAATGTCCCTGCAAAAGCGATCCACGACCCGTGGGCTTGGGCGGATAAACAGGGCGTGAAGCTCGATTATCCCCGTCCGATTGTTGACCATAAACAGGCGCGTGTCGCCACGCTGGCGGCGTACGAGGCCGCCCGCAAAGCTTAAGAGAGTAATGATGAAAAACAGCGAACTGGAAAGCCTGATTAACGAAAAACTGAACAGCGCCTCCTTCAGCGATTACGGCCCGAACGGCCTCCAGGTTGAAGGACGCGAAACGGTGCAGAAAATTGTCACTGGCGTGACGGCAAGCCAGGCGCTGCTGGACGAAGCCGTCCGTCAGGAAGCGGATGCCGTTATTGTCCATCACGGTTATTTCTGGAAAAACGAAGCACCGATCATTCGCGGTATGAAGCGAAACCGCCTGAAAACGCTGCTGGCAAATGATATCAACCTGTACGGTTACCATCTGCCGCTGGATGCGCACCCGGAGCTGGGCAATAACGTACAGCTCGCGCAGCTGTTGGGGATTACCGTCATGGGTGAAATTGAGCCGCTGGTGCCCTGGGGAGAGCTGGCCATGCCGGTGCCCGGCCTGGAGCTGGCCTCATGGATTGAAGCGCGTCTGGGACGCCGTCCGCTCTGGTGCGGTGACACCGGTCCGGATACGGTGAAGCGGGTTGCCTGGTGTACTGGTGGTGGTCAGGGCTTTATTGACAGCGCGGCACGCTTTGGTGTCGACGCCTTCATCACTGGAGAAGTGTCCGAGCAGACCGTCCATTCGGCGCGTGAACAAGGTCTGCATTTTTACGCGGCAGGTCACCATGCCACCGAGCGTGGCGGAATTCGCGCCCTCAGTGAATGGCTGACCGAAAATACCGATCTGGATGTCACGTTTATTGATATCCCTAACCCGGCCTGATGAGAGGTATCTGAGTGCAGCGAGCGCGTTGTTATCTTCTGGGGGAAACGGCAGTGGTTCTGGAGCTGGAACCGCCAGTGACCCTTGCCACGCAAAAGCGTATCTGGCGGCTAACGCAGCGCCTGGCCGATGTGCCTGAAGTGGTTGAAGCGATTCCGGGTATGAATAACATCACCGTGGTGCTGCGTAATCCGCATACGCTGGCGCTGGATGCTATTGAACGTTTGCAGCGCTGGTGGGAAGAGAGCGAGGCGCTGGAGCCGGATTCCCGGACAATTGAGATCCCGGTGGTGTATGGCGGCGAGCATGGACCCGATCTTGGCGTAGTGGCGGAACACTGCGGATTAACGGAAAAGCAGGTGGTTGAATTGCACGCCTGCGTTGATTACGTGGTCTGGTTCTTAGGTTTCCAGCCGGGCTTCCCCTATCTGGGGGGGCTCTCACCGCAATTGCATACGCCGCGTCGCGCCGAACCCCGCCTGAGCGTGCCGGCGGGCACGGTGGCTATCGGTGGTGAACAGACCGGCATTTATCCTCTGACGTCACCGGGGGGCTGGCAGCTTATCGGGCATACGTCCAGGCCGTTATTTGAACCAGGGCAGGAGGTTCCCATACTCCTTCGTCCCGGCGATACCCTGCGCTTTATCCCGCAGAAGGAGGGGGTATGTTAACGCTGATTCGCGCCGGGCTTTACACGTCCGTACAGGATGCCGGCCGCTTTGGCATGCGCCAGTCGGGCGTGAGCTACTGTGGTGCGCTGGACAGGCCTGCGCTGGAGATTGCTAACGTGCTGGTGGGCAACCCTGGCAGCACGGCGGCACTCGAAATTACGCTTGGCCAGTGTGTGATTGAATTCGGCGAGGAGACCTGGTTTGCCTTAACCGGGGCCGCCTGTGACGCCGAGCTGGATGGCAAAGCGGTCTGGACAGGCTGGCGGCTGCGAGCGAAAGCCGGGCAGCGTCTGATCCTCAAACGTCCTGTGCACGGCGTGCGAAGCTATCTTGCGGTCGCAGGAGGGATTGATGTGCCAGAGGTGCTGGGTTCATCCAGTACCGATCAGAAAGCCGGCATTGGCGGTCATGAAGGGCGCCTGCTGCGTGACGGCGATCGTCTGGCGGTTAACCCCTCAACGCGTCACTTCTCGACGGCCCAGGGGGTAAAACAGCTGTTATGGACCAACCAGATTCGTGCCTTACCGGGGCCGGAATATCAGGAGTTCGATGAAGTCGCTCAGGAGACGTTCTGGCGTTCGCCGTGGAAGATCAGCCCGCAAAGTAACCGTATGGGATACCGCCTTCAGGGGCAGCCATTGACCCGTACGACAGATCGGGAATTGCTCTCACACGGTTTATTACCTGGTGTCATTCAGGTACCGGGTAACGGTCAGCCGATCGTGCTGATGAACGATGCGCAAACAACGGGGGGATACCCGCGTATTGCCTGCATCATTGAAGCAGATCGCTACCATCTGGCGCAGATTCCTCTCGGACAGCCGATTCATTTTGTGCAATGTTCGCTGGAGGAAGCGCTGAAGGCACGCCAGGATCAGCAGCGTTATCTGGAACAACTGGCATGGAGGCTCGATGGCAAAGATTGATTTAAACGCCGATCTGGGTGAGGGCGGAAGTGCCGATGCTGAACTGATGACGCTGGTCTCTTCGGTCAATATTGCCTGCGGGTTTCACGCGGGTGACGCGCAAACCATGCTGGTCAGCGTGCGTAATGCGATTAAGCACGGCGTGGCGATAGGGGCACATCCCAGTTTTCCTGACAGGGATAATTTTGGCCGCACGGCAATGGATCTCCCTCCTGAGACGGTGTATGCCCAGACGCTCTATCAAACGGGCGCGCTGGAGGCGATTGTGCGTTCCCAGCAGGGCGTGCTGCGCCATGTGAAACCCCACGGCATGCTCTACAATCAGGCGGCCAAAGATCCGGCTCTCGCGGATGCCATTGCCCGCGCGGTGCGGGACTGCAACCCGCAGCTCATCCTGGTGGGGCTGGCGGGGAGCGAGCTTATTCGCGCCGGACAGCGGCTGGGGTTAACCACCCGTCAGGAAGTTTTTGCTGACAGAGGGTACCAGCCGGATGGCAGCCTGGTTCCCCGTTCACTGCCCGGTGCGCTTATTACCGATGAATCACAGGCGCTGGCGCAAACGCTGGCGATGGTATGTGAGGGGTCGGTAAAGGCAATTGATGGTTCAACGGCCAGAGTCCAGGCGGATACGGTGTGTTTACACGGCGATGGTGAGCATGCGCTGCAGTTTGCACGCCGCTTACGGGCGGCCTTTGCGGAGCAGGGTATTCTCGTGAGTGCATGACATAACGATAAGGACAGAAAAATGCCTGAAGGCCCGGAGATCCGCCGTGCTGCGGATAGCCTCGAGGCGGCGATAAAGGGCAAACCGCTGACGGATGTCTGGTTTGCTTTTCCTCAACTGAAACCGTTTGAAGCCCAGCTGGTGGGGCAGACGGTGACGCACATTGAAACGCGCGGCAAAGCGCTGCTCACGCATTTCTCCCATAACCTGACGTTATATAGCCATAATCAGCTGTACGGCGTTTGGCGCGTGGTGAAGGCAAACGAGCAGCCGCAAACTACCCGCGTGCTGCGCGTCAGGCTACAGACGGCAGACAACGCGATTCTGCTTTACAGCGCATCCGATATCGAACTGTTAACGCCAGAGCAGCTGCTTACTCACCCGTTCCTGCAGCGCGTCGGGCCGGATGTGCTGGATATGAGCCTGACCCCGGGTGAGGTGAAAGCCCGTCTGGTGTCACCTCGGTTTCGTAACCGACAGTTTTCCGGACTGTTGCTCGATCAGGCGTTTCTGGCTGGATTAGGAAATTACCTGCGGGTGGAGATCCTCTGGGAGGTGGGCCTGGCGGCGCAGCATAAGGCATCGCAACTCAGTGATGAACAGCTGGAGGCGTTATCCCACGCACTGCTGGATATCCCGCGCCTGTCGTACAACACGCGTGGCGTGGTGGATGACAACAGGCACCATGGGGCATTGTTCCGCTTTAAGGTGTTTCATCGTGAAGGGAAGGCGTGTGAACGGTGCGGCGGGATAATTGCGAAAACCACGCTGTCGTCGAGACCGTTTTACTGGTGTCCGCACTGCCAGAAGTAAAATGAAAACGGTAACCCAGGGGGTTACCGTTTTTAATGTCTTCACTCTCTCGGAGTAAGAGAGGGATGGGGTGAGGACATCAGGCCACACCCCGTTAACATCAGCGTTTGATGTCAGACTTAAAATCACGCTGCTCGTAGCCAGTATACAGCTGACGAGGACGGGCGATTTTCATGCCTTCGCTGTGCATTTCGTTCCAGTGCGCAATCCAGCCAACGGTACGTGCCATGGCGAAGATCACGGTGAACATGGAAGACGGAATGCCCATCGCTTTCAGAATAATGCCAGAGTAGAAATCGACGTTCGGGTAGAGTTTCTTCTCGATGAAGTACGGATCGTTCAGCGCAATGTGCTCAAGCTCCATCGCCACTTCCAGCAGGTCGTCTTTTGTACCCAGCTCTTTCAGCACTTCGTGGCATGTTTCACGCATAACGGTAGCGCGTGGGTCGTAATTTTTGTACACACGGTGACCGAAGCCCATCAGACGGAAGGAGTCATTCTTGTCTTTCGCGCGACGCACGAATTCAGGAATGTGCTCAACGGAGCTGATCTCTTCCAGCATCTTCAGTGCCGCTTCGTTTGCGCCGCCGTGCGCCGGTCCCCACAGGGAGGCGATACCCGCAGCGATACAGGCGAACGGGTTCGCGCCTGAGGAGCCTGCGGTACGGACGGTGGAGGTGGAGGCGTTCTGTTCGTGGTCGGCGTGCAGGATCAGAATACGGTCCATCGCACGTTCCAGTACCGGGTTCACTTCGTACTCTTCACACGGCGTGGAGAACATCATGCGCAGGAAATTACCGGCGTAGGAGAGGTCGTTACGTGGATAAACAAACGGCTGGCCGATGGAGTATTTGTAACACATCGCTGCCATGGTCGGCATTTTGGACAGCAGGCGGAACGCCGCGATATCACGGTGACGTGGATTATTCACGTCCAGCGAGTCGTGGTAGAACGCTGCCAGCGCGCCGGTAATACCGCACATCACCGCCATTGGGTGAGAATCACGACGGAAAGCATGGAACAGACGGGTAATCTGCTCATGAATCATGGTGTGACGGGTGACGGTGGTTTTGAATTCATCGTATTGTGCCTGCGTCGGTTTTTCGCCGTTCAGCAGGATGTAGCACACTTCCAGATAGTTGGATTCGGTGGCTAACTGATCGATGGGGAAGCCGCGATGGAGCAGGATACCTTCGTCACCATCAATGAAGGTGATTTTGGATTCGCAAGATGCGGTAGAGGTAAATCCAGGGTCGAAGGTGAATACACCTTTAGAACCCAGCGTACGGATATCAATAACATCCTGACCGAGCGTGCCTTTTAGCACATCCAGTTCAACAGCAGTGTCACCATTTAGGGTGAGCGTTGCCTTTGTATCAGCCATTTACGGTCTCCTTAGCGCCTTATTGCTTAAGACTGCCAATTACCGGATTTGCATTCTGCTGATTTCTCACCGTTACCAGTTTGTTATTTGGCTTACCGCTCAGCTCACGAGGAGAAACCAGGGTACAGAGCTATGGCGCCTTGCAGGTAAAAACATGAAAAATCAGTGAAACAACAGCAAATCAGTGTCTTCGCAGTCCGAATTATTCAAACCTGTATATCACTAATAACTGTCCTGATAACTTCGGTCAATACCATCACACTGTTACATAACTATTTGTCAGGTGAAAGTGAGACCTCATAACTTTTGCGCATTATATGCCTTTTCTGATGACGTTTGTAACAATATTGTTTAACATTTGTCAAATCAGATGATTAAAAATTAAAAAGATGTTGTTATCGTGACCCTGATCACTGTTCCAGAGAAAACCCGACAAACTGTATGTAGGTTAATTGTAATGATTTTGTGAACGGCCTATACTGCCGCCAGGTCTCCGGAACACCCTGCAATCCCGAGCCACCCAGCGTTGTAACGTGTCGTTTTAGCATTTGGAAGCAATGTTTTGCATGACGCGCAGTTATAGAAAAGGAACGCTGTCTGACCCGCATCGCAGTCCGGAGGAAGGAAACAATAAGAACAGCATGTGGGCGTTATTCATGATAAGAAATGTGAAAAAACAAAGACCTGTCAATCTGGATCTCAAAACGATCCGGTTCCCTGTAACAGCAATAGCGTCCATTCTGCACCGCGTTTCTGGTGTGATTACGTTTGTGGCGGTCGGCATTCTGCTGTGGTTACTGGGTACCAGCCTCTCTTCTCCTGAAGGATTCCTCCAGGCCTCTGCCATCATGAACAGCTTCTTCGTGAAATTTATCATGTGGGGCATTCTGACTGCGCTGGCGTACCACGTTGTCGTGGGCATTCGTCATATGCTGATGGACTTTGGCTACCTGGAAGAGACTTTCGAAGCCGGTAAACGCTCCGCTAATATTTCATTTGTATTGACTGTCGTGCTTTCACTTCTCGCAGGAGTTCTCGTATGGTAAGCAACGCCTCCGCATTAGGACGCAACGGCGTACATGACTTCATTCTGGTCCGTGCTACCGCCATCGTTCTCACCCTTTATATCATCTATATGATTGGTTTCTTCGCGACCAGCGGCACGCTGACGTGGGAAATCTGGAGTGGGTTCTTCGGATCTGCCTTCACCAAAGTGTTCACCCTGCTGGCTCTGTTCTCCATCCTTATTCATGCCTGGATTGGTATGTGGCAGGTGTTGACCGATTACGTTAAACCACTGGCGATTCGCCTTCCTCTGCAGCTGGTCATTGTCGTTGCACTGGTGGTTTACGTTATTTATGGATTCGTTGTGGTGTGGGGTGTGTAATGAAACTGCCAGTCAGAGAATTTGATGCTGTTGTGATTGGTGCTGGTGGCGCAGGTATGCGTGCAGCACTGCAAATTTCCCAGAGCGGCCAGACCTGTGCGCTGCTCTCTAAAGTCTTCCCGACCCGTTCCCACACTGTCTCCGCGCAGGGCGGTATTACCGTTGCGCTGGGCAATTCCCATGAAGATAACTGGGAATGGCACATGTATGACACGGTCAAAGGTTCCGACTACATCGGCGACCAGGATGCTATCGAATATATGTGTAAGACTGGCCCGGAAGCGATTCTGGAGCTGGACCACATGGGGCTGCCGTTCTCCCGTCTGGAAAATGGCACCATTTATCAGCGTCCGTTTGGCGGCCAGTCGAAAAACTTCGGCGGCGAGCAGGCGGCACGTACCGCAGCTGCGGCTGACCGTACCGGTCACGCACTGCTGCACACGCTGTATCAACAGAACCTGAAAAACCACACGACTATTTTCTCTGAGTGGTACGCGCTGGATCTGGTGAAAAACGCCGATGGCGCCGTTGTGGGTTGTACTGCGCTGTGTATTGAAACCGGTGAAGTGGTCTACTTCAAAGCGCGTGCTACCGTGCTGGCGACCGGCGGTGCAGGCCGTATTTATCAATCTACCACCAACGCCCATATCAACACCGGTGACGGCGTAGGTATGGCTATCCGCGCCGGCGTACCGGTGCAGGATATGGAAATGTGGCAGTTCCACCCAACCGGCATCGCCGGTGCCGGCGTGCTGGTAACAGAAGGCTGCCGTGGTGAAGGGGGTTACCTGCTGAACAAACACGGCGAGCGCTTCATGGAGCGTTATGCCCCGAATGCGAAAGACCTGGCGGGTCGTGACGTGGTGGCGCGTTCCATCATGATCGAAATCCGTGAAGGCCGCGGCTGTGACGGCCCATGGGGTCCACACGCGAAGCTGAAACTCGACCATCTGGGTAAAGAGGTTCTGGAATCACGTCTGCCAGGCATTCTGGAGCTGTCTCGTACCTTCGCGCACGTCGATCCAGTGAAAGAGCCCATCCCGGTAATCCCAACCTGTCACTACATGATGGGCGGCATTCCGACCAAAGTGACTGGCCAGGCGCTGACCGTGAACGAGCAGGGTGAAGACGTTGTTATCCCGGGCCTGTTTGCCGTCGGTGAAATTGCCTGCGTATCCGTACACGGTGCAAACCGTCTGGGCGGGAACTCCCTGCTTGACCTGGTGGTATTTGGTCGTGCGGTGGGTCTGCATCTGCAAGAGTCTATTGCCGAGCAGGGTGCGCTGCGTGATGCCACCGACGATGAAATTGATGCGTCGCTTGAGCGTCTGAACCGCTGGAACGGCAACCGTAATGGTGAAGATCCGGTGGAAATCCGCAAAGCGCTGCAGGAATGTATGCAGCACAACTTCTCGGTATTCCGTGAAGGGGATGCGATGGCCAAAGGTCTTGAGCAGCTGAAAGCGATCCGCGAGCGTCTGAAAAATGCCCGTCTGGACGACACGTCCAGCGAGTTCAATACCCAGCGCGTTGAGTGTCTGGAGCTGGATAACCTGATGGAAACGGCGTTCGCTACCGCGATGTCGGCAAACTTCCGTACCGAGAGCCGTGGCGCGCATAGCCGCTTCGACTTCCCGGATCGTGACGATGAAAACTGGCTGTGCCATTCCCTGTATCTGCCAGAGTCGGAATCCATGACGCGTCGTAGCGTCAATATGGAACCGAAACTGCGTCCGGCGTTCCCGCCGAAGATTCGTACTTACTAATGCGGAGACAGGATAATGAAACTCGAATTCTCAGTTTATCGTTATAACCCGGATGTAGATGATGCTCCGCGTATGCAGGATTACACCCTGGAAGCGGAAGAAGGCCGTGACATGATGCTGCTGGATGCCTTAATCCAGCTGAAAGAAAAAGATCCGACACTGTCGTTCCGTCGCTCATGCCGTGAAGGCGTTTGTGGCTCTGACGGTGTGAACATGAACGGTAAAAATGGTCTGGCCTGCATCACGCCAATTTCAGCGTTGCAGCGCGCGGGTCAGAAAATTGTTATCCGTCCTTTGCCAGGTCTGCCAGTCGTTCGTGATTTGGTGGTAGACATGGGGCAATTCTATGCACAATATGAGAAGATTAAGCCTTACTTATTGAATAATGGGCAAAATCCACCGGCTCGTGAGCACTTACAGTCTCCTGAGCAGCGTGAAAAACTCGATGGTTTGTACGAGTGTATTCTCTGTGCATGTTGCTCGACCTCTTGCCCGTCGTTCTGGTGGAACCCGGACAAGTTTATCGGCCCGGCCGGTCTGCTGGCTGCCTATCGCTTCCTGATCGATAGCCGCGACACCGAAACCGACAGTCGTCTGGAAGGACTGAGTGATGCTTTCAGCGTATTCCGCTGCCATAGCATCATGAACTGCGTCAGTGTATGTCCTAAGGGGCTGAACCCGACGCGCGCCATCGGCCATATTAAGTCGATGCTGCTGCAGCGCAGTGCATAAGTAACAGGAGGGGAGCGTTGTTCCCCTCACTCTGACCCTCTCCTGACAGGAGAGGGGATAAAATGTAGGAAACCTCTAAAAACTGCCCCGAGGTGCAGACAGTTTTTAAAGGTTCCTTCGCGAGCCCAAGACAACATAAGAGCTCGCAGGTGAACCCCGGCACGTACGTGTTGTACGTGGTAGTTTCTACGGCGAAAGTAAGCATAAAAATGCTTAAGGGATCACGATGCAGAACGGCGCAATGAAAGCCTGGCTGGACTCTTCTTACCTCTCTGGTTCAAACCAGAGCTGGATAGAACAGCTCTATGAAGACTTCTTAACCGATCCTGACTCAGTGGACGCAAACTGGCGTTCCATGTTCCAGCAGTTACCTGGCACTGGAGTCAAACCGGATCAATTCCATTCCAAAACACGTGATTATTTCCGTCGTCTGGCGAAGGATGCCTCACGTTACTCTTCTGCGATTTCCGACCCTGACACCAATGCGAAGCAGGTTAAAGTCCTGCAGCTTATCAATGCTTATCGCTTCCGTGGTCACCAGCATGCGAATCTCGATCCGCTGGGACTGTGGAAACAAGATTGTGTGGCGGATCTCGATCCGGCGTATCACGATCTGACCGAGGCCGATTTCCAGGAAAGCTTTAACGTAGGTTCCTTTGCCATCGGCAAAGACACGATGAAGTTGGGCGAGCTGATTGACGCGCTCAAGCAAACCTACTGCGGCTCCATCGGCGCGGAATATATGCACATCACCTCTACAGAAGAGAAACGCTGGATCCAGCAGCGCATCGAATCTGTGGCGGGCCACGCGAATTTCTCTGCTGAAGAGAAAAAACGCTTCCTCAGCGAACTGACCGCAGCAGAAGGCCTTGAGCGCTATCTGGGCGCGAAATTCCCGGGTGCGAAACGCTTCTCGCTGGAAGGCGGCGACGCGCTGGTACCTATGCTGAAAGAGCTGATTCGTCACGCGGGCAAAAGCGGTACCCGTGAAGTGGTGCTGGGTATGGCGCACCGCGGTCGTCTGAACGTACTGGTCAACGTGCTGGGTAAAAAACCGCAGGACCTGTTCGACGAATTCGCGGGCAAACATAAAGAGCACCTCGGCACCGGTGACGTGAAGTACCACATGGGCTTCTCGTCTGATATCGAAACCGAAGGCGGTCTGGTTCACCTGGCGCTGGCGTTTAACCCGTCACACCTGGAAATCGTGAGCCCGGTGGTTATCGGTTCTGTGCGTGCGCGTCTGGATCGTCTGGACGAGCCGAGCAGCAACAAAGTTCTGCCAATCACCATTCACGGTGACGCGGCGGTCACAGGGCAGGGCGTGGTTCAGGAAACGCTGAACATGTCCAAAGCACGTGGTTACGAAGTGGGCGGTACCGTTCGCATTGTTATCAACAACCAGGTGGGCTTCACGACCTCTAACCCACTGGATGCGCGTTCTACCCCGTACTGCACCGACATCGGTAAGATGGTTCAGGCGCCGATCTTCCACGTTAACGCGGATGACCCTGAAGCCGTGGCGTTCGTTACCCGTCTGGCGCTGGACTACCGTAACACCTTCAAACGCGATGTGTTCATCGACCTGTTCTGCTACCGCCGTCATGGCCACAACGAAGCTGACGAGCCAAGTGCAACGCAGCCGCTGATGTATCAGAAAATCAAAAAACACCCGACGCCACGCAAAATCTATGCTGACAAGCTGGAAGGCGACAACGTGACGACGCTGGAAGATGCGACCGAAATGGTCAACCTCTACCGCGACGCGCTGGATGCGGGTGAATGCGTAGTGAAAGAGCTGCGCCCGATGAACATGCACTCCTTTACCTGGTCGCCGTACCTCAACCACGAGTGGGATGAGAGCTACCCGAATAAGGTAGAGATGAAGCGCCTGCAGGAGCTGGCTAAACGTATCAGCACCGTACCAGACGCTATCGAGATGCAGTCTCGCGTAGCGAAAATTTATGCTGACCGTCAATCAATGGCGGCGGGCGAGAAGCTGTTCGACTGGGGCGGGGCGGAAACACTGGCTTACGCAACGCTGGTTGATGAAGGCATTCCTGTTCGTCTGTCCGGTGAAGATGCGGGCCGTGGCACCTTCTTCCACCGTCACGCGGTTGTTCACAACCAGACTAACGGTTCAACCTATACTCCGCTGCAGCATGTCCATAACGGTCAGGGTCAGTTCAAGGTATGGGACTCCGTCCTGTCTGAAGAAGCGGTACTGGCATTCGAATACGGCTACGCCACCGCGGAACCGCGCACCCTGACTATCTGGGAAGCGCAGTTCGGTGACTTCGCCAACGGTGCCCAGGTCGTTATCGACCAGTTCATCTCGTCCGGCGAGCAGAAATGGGGCCGTATGTGTGGCCTGGTGATGCTGCTGCCACACGGTTACGAAGGTCAGGGCCCGGAGCACTCCTCCGCCCGTCTGGAACGTTATCTGCAGCTCTGCGCTGAGCAGAACATGCAGGTGTGCGTGCCGTCCACCCCGGCTCAGGTCTACCACATGCTGCGTCGTCAGGCGCTGCGCGGTATGCGCCGTCCGCTGGTGGTCATGTCGCCAAAATCCCTGCTGCGCCACCCGCTGGCGGTGTCCAGCCTGGACGAACTGGCGAACGGCACCTTCCTGCCTGCCATCGGTGAGGTTGACGAACTGGATCCGCAGGCCGTTAAGCGTGTTGTGATGTGTTCTGGTAAGGTTTATTACGACCTGCTGGAACAGCGCCGTAAGAACGACCAGAAAGATGTCGCCATCGTGCGTATCGAACAGCTTTATCCATTCCCGCACCAGGCGGTGCAGGAAGCGTTGAAACCGTATGCTCACGTGCATGATTTTGTCTGGTGCCAGGAAGAGCCGCTCAACCAGGGCGCCTGGTACTGCAGTCAGCATCATTTCCGTGAAGTCATTCCATTTGGGTCTGCCCTGCGTTATGCAGGTCGCCCGGCCTCCGCCTCTCCGGCGGTAGGGTATATGTCCGTTCACCAGAAGCAGCAACAAGATCTGGTCAATGACGCGCTGAACGTCGATTAATTAAAGGATACATAATGAGTAGCGTAGATATTCTTGTTCCCGACCTGCCTGAGTCCGTAGCAGATGCGACCGTCGCCACCTGGCACAAAAAACCGGGCGATAGCGTTAAGCGCGATGAAGTGCTGGTAGAAATCGAAACTGACAAAGTGGTACTGGAAGTACCGGCTTCAGCGGATGGCATTCTGGATGCAGTCCTGGAAGACGAAGGGACAACCGTAACCTCCCGTCAGATCCTGGGTCGCCTGCGTGAAGGCAACAGCGCGGGCAAAGAGTCCAGCGCGAAGTCTGACGAAAAAGCGTCTACCCCAGCCCAGCGTCAGCAGGCCTCTCTGGAAGAGCAGACTAACGACGCGCTCAGCCCGGCGATCCGTCGCCTGCTGGCCGAGCACAACCTGGATGCGGCTGCCATTAAAGGCACTGGTGTCGGTGGTCGTCTGACCCGTGAAGATATCGAGAAGCACCTGGCGAAAGCCCCTGCTCAGGCAGAAGCTAAAGCGCCAGCAGCGGCAGCGGCGCCAGCAGCACAGCCTGCGCTGGGTGCCCGTAGCGAAAAACGCGTGCCGATGACTCGCCTGCGTAAGCGTGTGGCTGAGCGTCTGCTGGAAGCGAAAAACTCCACCGCGATGCTGACCACCTTCAACGAAGTGAATATGAAGCCAATCATGGACCTGCGTAAGCAGTACGGTGACGCGTTTGAAAAACGTCACGGTATCCGTCTGGGCTTTATGTCCTTCTACGTGAAAGCGGTTGTTGAAGCGCTGAAACGCTACCCGGAAGTTAACGCCTCTATCGATGGCGATGACGTGGTTTACCACAACTACTTCGACGTCAGCATGGCAGTCTCTACGCCACGTGGTCTGGTTACCCCGGTTCTGCGTGATGTCGATACTCTGGGTATGGCTGACATCGAGAAAAAGATTAAAGAGCTGGCTGTAAAAGGTCGCGACGGCAAGCTGACCGTAGACGATCTGACCGGCGGTAACTTCACCATTACCAACGGCGGCGTTTTCGGTTCACTGATGTCTACCCCGATCATCAACCCGCCGCAGAGCGCGATCCTGGGTATGCATGCCATTAAAGATCGTCCAATGGCGGTAGACGGCAAAGTGGAGATCCTGCCAATGATGTATCTGGCACTCTCTTACGATCACCGTCTGATCGACGGCCGCGAGTCCGTGGGCTTCCTGGTTGCCATTAAAGAGCTGCTGGAAGATCCAACGCGTCTGCTGCTGGACGTCTAGTTTTAGCAGTCTTGCCCGGCGGCGCGTTGTCTGCCGGGCCTACAAAAGCACTACCTAACGATTACCTGAAGGATGGATAGAACACATGAACTTACATGAATATCAGGCCAAACAGCTGTTTGCCCGGTATGGCTTACCGGCTCCGGTGGGTTATGCCTGTACTACCCCGCGTGAAGCAGAAGAAGCCGCATCTAAAATCGGTTCCGGCCCTTGGGTAGTTAAATGTCAGGTTCACGCTGGTGGCCGTGGTAAAGCGGGCGGTGTGAAGGTTGTTAAGAGTAAAGAAGAGATTCGTGCGTTTGCTGAACATTGGCTCGGCAAGCGTCTGGTAACGTACCAGACAGATGCGAACGGTCAGCCTGTCAACCAGATCCTGGTTGAAGCTGCAACTGACATCGCGAAAGAACTGTACCTGGGCGCGGTTGTTGACCGTAGCTCCCGTCGTGTGGTGTTCATGGCGTCTACCGAAGGCGGCGTGGAAATCGAGAAAGTGGCAGAAGAGACGCCACACCTGATCCACAAAGTGGCGATCGATCCGCTGGCAGGCCCAATGCCTTACCAGGGCCGTGAGCTGGCGTTCAAACTGGGTCTGGAAGGCAAGCTGGTTCAGCAGTTCACCAAGATCTTCATGGGTCTGGCCACCATCTTCCTGGAGCGCGACCTGGCGCTGATCGAGATCAACCCGCTGGTCATCACCACTCAGGGCGACCTGATCTGCCTCGACGGCAAACTGGGCGCTGACGGCAACGCACTGTTCCGCCAGCCGGATCTGCGTGAAATGCGCGACCAGTCTCAGGAAGACCCGCGTGAAGCGCAGGCTGCACAGTGGGAACTGAACTACGTGGCGCTGGATGGCAACATCGGCTGCATGGTTAACGGCGCAGGCCTTGCGATGGGCACCATGGACATCGTTAAGCTGCACGGCGGTGAGCCTGCAAACTTCCTCGACGTGGGCGGTGGCGCAACCAAAGAGCGTGTAACCGAAGCGTTCAAAATCATCCTCTCTGATGACAACGTCAAAGCCGTGCTGGTTAACATCTTCGGCGGTATCGTGCGTTGCGACCTGATCGCAGACGGTATCATCGGTGCGGTAGAAGAAGTGGGTGTTAACGTCCCGGTTGTGGTGCGTCTGGAAGGTAACAACGCTGAACTCGGCGCGAAAAAACTGGCTGACAGCGGCCTGAATATTATTGCAGCGAAAAGTCTGACGGATGCAGCTCAGCAGGTTGTTGCCGCAGTGGAGGGGAAATAATGTCAGTTTTAATTAATAAAGATACCAAGGTTATCTGCCAGGGCTTCACCGGTAGCCAGGGAACTTTCCACTCCGAACAGGCGATTGCCTACGGCACGCAGATGGTTGGCGGCGTAACGCCAGGTAAAGGCGGCACCACGCACCTGGGCCTGCCGGTATTCAACACCGTGCGCGAAGCGGTTGAAGCGACGGGCGCGACCGCGACCGTTATCTACGTTCCGGCTCCGTTCTGCAAAGACTCGATTCTGGAAGCGATTGACGCGGGCATCAAGCTCATCATTACCATCACCGAAGGTATCCCGACGCTGGATATGCTGACCGTGAAAGTGAAGCTGGATGAAGCTGGCGTGCGTATGATCGGCCCGAACTGCCCGGGCGTTATCACCCCAGGCGAATGTAAAATCGGCATCATGCCGGGTCACATTCACAAACCGGGTAAAGTGGGTATCGTCTCCCGTTCCGGTACGCTGACCTATGAAGCGGTTAAGCAGACTACCGACTACGGTTTCGGCCAGTCCACCTGTGTGGGCATCGGTGGTGACCCCATCCCAGGTTCTAACTTCATTGATATCCTGAAAATGTTCCAGGAAGATCCGCAGACCGAAGCGATCGTGATGATCGGTGAAATCGGCGGTAGCGCAGAAGAAGAAGCGGCTGCGTATATCAAAGAACATGTGACCAAGCCGGTGGTCGGTTATATCGCAGGTGTGACAGCGCCGAAAGGTAAGCGTATGGGTCACGCAGGCGCGATTATCGCAGGCGGTAAAGGTACGGCTGATGAGAAATTCGCCGCGCTGGAAGCCGCAGGCGTGAAAACCGTTCGCAGCCTGGCGGATATCGGCGAAGCACTGAAATCCATCATTAAGTAAATCCTCTCTGCTCCCTGTAAAAGGGAGCGTTGAAGTAATAAGTGTCCGTTTCGACATGGTTGGCCGCTGTAAAGCGGCCTTTTTTAATGCCTGCGTTTCGCGACCAGCGTGAATTTGTAATCGTCGCTGTTAAACACGTTACGGCTGTATTCAAACACCCGCCCATCCTTCAGAAAGCCACGTGACACCTTTTCCAGTATCGGTTTTGCCGGATCCAGCGCCAGCGCGTCGATCGCCTCCTGAGAGGGCACGATCGGAACCAGTTCCTGTTCACTGCGATCGATAACCATCTTCTTGATCTGTTCGATGTAGTGATATTTGGAATTTTCCATCACCTCCCAGGTGAGGTCGGCGAACATCGCCAGCGGCATCCACGTCTCTTCCAGATTCACCGGTTTTTGCTTAATAAAGCGCACCCGTTTGACATGCCACACTTTGTCATCCGGGCGAATGTTAAGCGTCTCAGCCAGTTTCACATCCGCTTTGATCACTTCGAATGTTTTTACGTCGCTGTGGGTATCGACGTTTCGGTCCGCCAGTTTTTCATAAAAGCCGGTAAGCTGATAAATGTCGTAATTGACGCGCTCCTCTTTCACATAGGAGCCGCTGCCCTGAATGCTCTCGATAATCTGCTCTTCAGTGAGGAGCTTCAGTGCCTGCCTCACCGTGACGCGACTGACGCTAAATGTCTCCTGCAGGCTGGATTCCGTCGGTAACGCATCACCGGGTTTTAACTCACCGGCGGTAATTTTCTCGCGAAGCGCATCCGCTATCTGCCGGTACATCGGTTTATTGCCCATGTCGTCTGCCTTCTAATACCTTTTCACGGAATTATGCCTCCAGCATAGAATTTGTAAATAATACAAATTAAATACAAATTATCGGTGTTAGTGAAAATGATCACATAAAGGTATCAGTTCGTCTGTCACAATCGATCCTGAACAATTACCCTTGAGTGTGAGGATCCTGATGAACCTGACGACCCTGACCCATCCCGACGCTGTCTGCGTGCAGGCGCAGTACACCAGTCGTGATGAAGCAATACGCCAGCTCACGATGCGGCTGGTGACGCTCGGCAAAATTACCGACGGCAATGCGTTTTTAACCGAAGTCTTTCATCGGGAATCGCTAGGCCCTACCGCGCTCGGCGAAGGGCTGGCAGTCCCGCATGGTAAATCAGCGGTGGTGAAAGAGGCGGCTTTTGCCGTAGCCACCCTGTGTGAACCGCTGAGCTGGGAAGGCGTGGATGGCCCGGAAAATGTCGAGCTGATTTTCCTGCTTGCCATTCCGCCGGCTGAAGCTGGCTCAACCCATATCCAGGTGCTGACGGAACTTACTTCTCGTCTGGCGGATGAAACTCTTCGGGCGCGCGTCATGGCGGCTACCACGGCAGCAGCGCTACTCGCCGCGCTGGACGATGTGCCACAGGAAGATGACGTTGTCGCGTTCGTGGATGCGCCAACCATCGTTTGTGTAACTGCATGCCCCGCCGGCATTGCGCATACCTATATGGCAGCTGAGTATCTGGAAAAAGCGGGGCGTAAGCTTGGCGTAAACGTGGTGGTGGAAAAGCAGGGGGCGAACGGTATCGAAGGGCGGTTGACCGCGCAGCAGTTACGCACTGCGCAGGCTTGTATCATTGCCGCAGAAGTGGCTCTCAAAGAGAGCGAGCGTTTTCAGGGCATCCCGACGCTGTCCGTGCCGGTCGCGGAACCGCTTCGCCATGCCGAAGCGCTTATTAAGCGTGCGTTGGCCTTACCCCCCGCGGGAACGGATCGCCAGGTGCACACCGGCAATGATGTGAGCAAGAGCCTTAAAACGGAGCTTAAGCAGGCCCTGCTCAGCGGTATTTCCTTTGCCGTGCCGCTAATTGTGGCGGGAGGCACGGTGCTGGCCGTCGCGGTATTGCTGGCACAGATGTTGGGATTACAGCATCTGTTTGAGCAAGAGAACTCATGGCTGTGGATGTATCGCAAACTCGGCGGGGGGATGTTAGGCACGTTAATGGTGCCGGTGCTGGCCGCGTATACCGCCTACTCGCTGGCAGATAAACCTGCTCTGGCGCCGGGTTTTGCGGCCGGTCTTGCCGCCAATATGATCGGTTCAGGTTTTTTAGGGGCGATTGCAGGTGGCCTGATTGCCGGCTATCTGATGCGCTGGGTGAAAAACCATATCCGTCTGAGTCAGCGTTATAACGGCTTTTTAACCTATTACCTCTACCCGGTGATTGGCGTGCTGGGCGTGGGCAGCCTGATGCTGTTCGTGATCGGCGAGCCGGTCGCGTGGATCAACACCTCCCTCACGGCATGGCTTAACGGGCTCTCCGGTGCCAATGCGTTGCTACTGGGTACTCTGCTCGGTTTTATGTGCTCGTTCGATTTGGGGGGACCGGTCAACAAAGCGGCCTATGCGTTCTGTCTGGGGGCGATGGCCAACGGCGTTTACGGGCCGTATGCCATTTTTGCTTCCGTCAAAATGGTCTCGGCTTTTACCGTCACGGCTTCAACCATGCTGGCACCGCATCTCTTTAAACCGTTTGAAATCGAAACCGGCAAGTCGACGTGGCTACTGGGCCTTGCGGGCATCACCGAAGGGGCAATTCCGATGGCCATTGAAGATCCGCTGCGGGTGATTGGCTCGTTTGTTGTTGGCTCGATGGCAACAGGGGCGATTATCGGTGCAATGGGTATCGGGTTGTCTACGCCGGGGGCGGGCATCTTCTCTCTCTTTTTACTGCATGACGCGGGGATGGGTGGCGCGATCGCGGCGGCAGGCTGGTTTGGCGCTGCGCTGGGGGGAACGATGCTCTCTACGCTCATCTTACTGTTCTGGCGACGTCAGGGCGTAAAAAAAGGCAAATACCTGACGGAAGACGTCACGCCATAAATTCACTTACAGGAAACGAAGATGAAAGCTGTATCTCGCGTTCATATCACGCCACATATGCACTGGGACCGTGAGTGGTATTTCACCACCGAAGCGTCGCGGATCCTTTTGGTAAATAACATGGAGGAGATCCTGACCCGTCTGGAGCAGGACGAAGAGTATAAATACTACGTTCTCGATGGACAGACCGCGGTACTGGAGGATTACTTCGCCGTTGTGCCGGAAAACCGGCCCCGGGTAAAAGCGCTGGTTGAGCGCGGAAAGCTGATTATCGGGCCGTGGTATACCCAGACCGACACCACGATAGTCAGCGGCGAATCGATCGTTCGCAATCTGATGTTCGGGATGCGCGACTGCATGGAATTCGGTGAGCCGATGAAAATAGGGTATCTGCCGGATTCGTTTGGCATGTCCGGGCAACTTCCGCATATCTATAACGGCTTTGGTATCACCCGCACGCTGTTCTGGCGCGGATGTTCTGAGCGTCACGGCACCGATAAAACAGAATTTTTATGGCAGAGCGCAGACGGCAGCGAAGTTACGGCGCAGGTACTACCGCTGGGCTACGCGATAGGTAAGTACTTACCGGAGGATGAAGCGGGGCTGCGTAAACGGCTCGATACCTGGCTTACATTGCTGGAGAACGCTTCCGTGACGAAAGAGATTCTGCTGCCTAACGGTCACGACCAGATGCCCCTCCAGCAGAACATTTTCGCGGTGATGGATACCCTTCGAAAGATGTACCCGCAGCGGAAATTTGTGATGAGCCGGTTCGAGGAGGTCTTTGAACATACTGAAGCGCACCGTGACGAACTGGCGACGCTGAAAGGGGAGTTTATCGACGGCAAATACATGCGTGTACACCGGACAATCGGCTCCACACGGATGGACATCAAAATTGCCCACGCCCGCATTGAAAACAAAATCGTGAATATCCTCGAACCGCTGGCGGCGCTCGCCTGGATGCTGGGCTTCGAGTATCACCACGGTTTGCTGGAGAAAATGTGGAAAGAGATCCTCAAGAATCATGCTCACGACAGTATTGGCTGCTGCTGCAGCGATAAAGTGCATCGTGAGATTATGGCCCGGTTTGCGCTCGCTGAAGACATGGCCGATAACCTCACGCGTTTCTCGATGCGCAAGATTGTCGACAATATGCCGCAAAGCGAGGCCGACAAGCTGGTGATGTTCAATCTGATGCCCTGGCCCCGTGAAGAGGTGATTAACACCACCCTTCGTCTGCGCGCGAGCCAGTTCCGGTTGCGGGATGATAAAGGCAATGAGATCCCCTGTTTTATTCGCCGCGTCCGGGAAATAGACCCGGGGCTGATTGACCGGCAAATCGTGCACTATGGTAATTACGATCCGTTTATGGAGTTTGATATCCAAATCTGTCAGATCCTGCCCGCGATGGGATACCGCACGCTTTACATCGAGCCCCAGGCTCCTGAAAAGAGGCTACCCGCGAGGGCAAAAACGGATGCTCTGCTGGAAAACACCTTCTGGCAAATTGATATAAATGACGATGGCACGCTACGCCTGCGTGATAAAGAATCCGGACTTATTTATGACCGCGTACTGGAAATTGAAGAGGGGTCGGATGATGGCGATGAGTACGACTACTCGCCTTCCCGGGAAGAGTGGCGGCTCACTTCAGCGCACGGGCAGCATCATGTTGAGGTGATACAGGAAGCCTGGCAGAGCAGGGCGGTGATCCAGCATCGCATCGCCGTTCCGGCAAACCTGGCCGAGCGGTCGGCCCGCCTGCGCAATGGCGCTCTTGCGGTGGAATTTGAGGTCACTCTCAGCCATAACAGCAGGCGTGTAGATGTTGTGGCGCGTCTGGATAACCAGGCTGACGATCACCGGGTCCGCGTGCTTATCCCGACGCCGTTTATGACGGAGCAGGTACTGTCAGATACGCAGTTTGGCTCCATAACGCGCCCGGTTCGCGATGACGCGATGGCTAACTGGCAAGAAGAGGGCTGGAAAGAGGCACCGGTTCCCGTCTGGAATTTACTTAACTACGCCGTGCTGCAACAAGAACGAAACGGGCTCGCCCTGTTCACAGAAGGGTTACGCGAATTTGAAGTGGTGGGGGAGGCGGAAAAAGCGTTTGCTCTGACCCTTCTACGCGGTGTGGGCGTGCTGGGAAAGGAAGATTTGCTGTTGCGCCCGGGCCGACCGTCCGGCATAAAAATGGCCGTTCCGGACTCGCAGCTTCGGGGCAGGCTCGATTGCCGTTTTAGCCTTCTGAGTTTTAGCGGCTCTCCCGAGAACGCCGGCGTTGCTCAGCAGGCGAAAGCGTGGCTTACCCCCGTCCAGTGTTATAACAAAATCCCCTGGGATGCCATGAAGCTTAACCGTGCGCCGTTCAGCACGCCGGACAGATACAGCCTGTTGACACTTTCGCCGACAGGCTGTGTTATGAGCGCGATAAAAAAGGCGGAGGATCGGGACGCGCTTATCCTTCGCCTGTTTAATCCGTCGGAATCTGTGTCCTGTGATGCCTCTTTATCGTGGAATCAGGCCCTTAAAGGCTGTTGCGAGACGGATTTAAATGAACAGGTGCTGGCAGGCAGGGGAGAAGAAAAGGGCATTACGGGCCTGTTCAGGCCTGGGCAATCGCGGACTTTTAGCCTGAAAACGGAAAGGTAGCGTCTGAAGTGAACAAAAGGCTGCGCGCAGGGCAGCCTTTTTTATTGAATAGTCACATTGTGGTGTTAATTTTAAGCGTGTCACAGGTAAAATAAATGTAATTATCTGCGGCTATCGTCGCACAATGGAAAAAAAACGCGCTGACGACTACCTTTATACGTTAACGCGAATGTAAAGATGCGTTGTTCTTCAGCGTTAAAATAAATCACGTCTGTTTATATTCTTTCTTGCTTTTGATAACTCCAAATATCTCGTCGTACACATAGCATTAACAAGGTTTTTACCATTCACACCACATTTAAACATGGTTAACAGAAACGGTGCTTTTTGATTTAAATCAAAGTTTAATCCTTGGAAAAAGGTGACGAAAGGCGGTAAATTGTCCCCGATCAAAATGGCTGAAAAGTGGTAATTTTGCTATAAATTGATCGCCGTCGAAAAACGTAAATGTGATTCAATAAAAACCTGTTTATTGTAAGGGTTTTGCAGCGTATTATATTTGCGGGATCAATTTGAGTTTTTTATTAACGTATTTGTAACCTATCGTCATTGCTTTTATCCTTTCTCAGGCTAAGCGCGACGACATGGATGCGAATAATTTGTATTGGGGCATGTGTGTGAATCCTTTTCTAACGGGGTTCACTCTCGGAGTCTTCATGCGATGAGCAAGGAGTCATGATGTTAGATATAGTCGAACTGTCGCGCTTACAGTTTGCCTTGACCGCGATGTACCACTTCCTGTTTGTGCCACTAACGCTCGGTATGGCGTTCCTGCTGGCCATCATGGAAACGGTCTACGTCCTCTCCGGCAAACAGATTTATAAAGATATGACCAAGTTCTGGGGCAAGTTGTTTGGTATCAACTTTGCACTGGGCGTGGCTACCGGTTTGACCATGGAGTTCCAGTTCGGGACTAACTGGTCTTACTATTCTCACTACGTTGGGGATATCTTCGGTGCGCCGCTGGCCATTGAAGGTCTGATGGCCTTCTTCCTCGAATCCACCTTTGTAGGTCTGTTCTTCTTCGGTTGGGACCGTCTGGGCAAAGTCCAGCATATGGCGGTGACCTGGCTGGTGGCACTCGGTTCGAACCTGTCCGCACTGTGGATCCTGGTCGCGAACGGCTGGATGCAGAACCCTATCGCGTCTGATTTCAACTTCGAAACCATGCGTATGGAGATGGTCAGCTTTGCCGAGCTGGTGCTGAACCCGGTCGCACAGGTTAAATTCGTTCACACCGTGGCGTCTGGCTATGTGTGCGGCGCGATGTTTGTACTGGGCATCAGCTCTTACTACATGCTGCGTGGTCGTGACTTCGCGTTTGCTAAGCGCTCCTTTGCTATCGCTGCAAGCTTCGGTATGGCTGCAATCCTCTCTGTTATCGTGCTGGGTGATGAATCCGGTTACGAAATGGGTGACGTGCAGAAAACCAAACTGGCCGCTATCGAAGCCGAATGGGAAACCCAACCCGCGCCTGCTGCCTTTACTCTGTTCGGTGTTCCCGACCAGGATGCACAGGAAAACCGCTTTGCCATTCAAATTCCTTACGCGCTCGGCATCATTGCCACCCGCTCCGTCGACAAGCAGGTGACGGGTCTGAAAGAGCTGATGGTGCAGCATGAAGGCCGTATCCGTAACGGTATGAAAGCTTACGCGCTGCTGGAGCAGCTGCGTGCGGGTTCTACCGACCAGGCCGTGCGTGACCAGTTCAACGATGTGAAGAAAGATCTGGGTTACGGTCTGCTGCTGAAACGCTATACCCCGAACGTCTCCGACGCGACGGAAGCGCAAATCCAGATGGCGACCAAAGACTCCATTCCACGCGTGGCGCCACTGTACTTCGCATTCCGTATCATGGTGGGCTGCGGCATCATCATGCTGCTGATCATTGCGGCGTCCTTCTGGTCCGTGATTCGTAACCGCATCGGTGAGAAAAAATGGCTGCTGCGTACCGCGCTGTATGGTATCCCACTGCCGTGGATTGCTATCGAATCCGGCTGGTTTGTTGCGGAATATGGCCGTCAGCCATGGGCGATCGGTGAGGTGCTGCCAACGGCGGTAGCGAACTCCTCTCTGACTGCAGGCGATCTGATCTTCTCCATGCTGCTGATTTGTGGTCTGTACACCCTGTTCCTGGTGGCTGAACTGTTCCTGATGTTCAAGTTCGCGCGCCTTGGCCCAAGCAGCCTGAAAACCGGTCGCTATCACTACGAGCAGTCCGGTGCGACTACTCAGCCGGCACGCTAAGACAGGAGTCATCAAATGATCGATTATGAAGTATTGCGTTTTATCTGGTGGCTGCTGGTCGGTATTCTGCTGATCGGTTTCGCAGTCACTGACGGTTTCGACATGGGGGTGGGGATGCTCACCCGTTTCCTCGGTCGTAATGACACCGAGCGTCGAATCATGATTAACTCCATCGCCCCGCACTGGGACGGTAACCAGGTGTGGCTGATCACCGCAGGCGGCGCGCTGTTCGCTGCCTGGCCGATGGTCTACGCGGCTGCGTTCTCCGGTTTCTATGTGGCGATGATTCTGGTGCTGGCTTCTTTATTCTTCCGTCCGGTTGGTTTCGACTACCGTTCCAAGATTGAAGACACCCGCTGGCGCAACATGTGGGACTGGGGCATCTTCATTGGTAGCTTCGTTCCACCGCTGGTGATTGGCGTGGCGTTCGGTAACCTGCTGCAGGGTGTACCGTTCCACATCGATGAATACATGCGTCTTTACTACACCGGTAACTTCTTCCAGCTGCTGAATCCGTTTGGTCTCCTGGCAGGCGTGGTGAGTGTGGCAATGATCATTACTCAGGGTGCGACCTATCTGCAGATGCGTACCGTAGGTGAACTGCATCTTCGCTCTCGTGCAACGGCGCAGGTTGCTGCGCTTATTACCCTGGTGTGCTTCGCACTGGCCGGCGTATGGGTGATGTACGGTATCGACGGTTATGTCATTACGTCTGCAATTAACCACACGGCACCGTCTAACCCGCTGACGAAAGAAGTGGCGCGTCAGGCTGGCGCGTGGCTGGTGAACTTCAACAATATGCCTGTTCTGTGGGCTATTCCGGCTCTGGGTGTGTTGCTGCCGCTGCTGACGATACTGACGTCACGTCTGGAAAAAGGTGCCCTGGCATTTGTATTTTCCTCACTGACGCTGGCGTGCATTATTCTGACTGCGGGTATTGCGATGTTCCCATTCGTCATGCCGTCCAGCACGATGATGAATGCAAGCCTGACCATGTGGGATGCAACGTCCAGCCAGCTGACGCTTAACCTGATGACGTATGTTGCTTGCGTGTTCGTACCGATTATCCTGCTGTACACCGCCTGGTGTTACTGGAAAATGTTCGGTCGTATCACGAAAGAAGATATTGAAAGCAACACTCATTCTCTGTACTAAGTAAGGAGCTGAATATGTGGTATTTCGCATGGATTTTAGGGACGCTTCTTGCCTGTGCATTTGGTGTCATTACTGCCCTGGCGCTTGAGCACGTCGAAGCGTCTAAAGCAGGTGAAGACAAACACTAATGAACATTATCGCGACGCTTTACGCGGTAATGGATAAGCGCCCGTTAAGGGCGCTTTCTTTAGTGATGGCATTACTGCTGGCAGGTTGTATCTTCTGGGACCCTTCGCGCTTTGCAGCGAAGACCAGCGAGCTTGAGATCTGGCACGGCTTCCTCATTATGTGGGCGGTGTGCGCAGGTGTGATCCACGGCGTAGGCTTTCGTCCGAAAGCGCTGCACTGGCAGGGGATTTTCTGTCCACTTATCGCCGATCTGGTGCTTCTCGCTGGCTTGATTTTCTTCTTCTTCTGAATAAGAAATGTCCGTTAATGATATGGGCTTACCCTGGCCCATAAAAATTTACTCTCCGTTTACTTTCTCCCATTCCAAACCATCTTTCCCGCGCGTATAGTAGCGAAGTTTAAAAGCTCTAACTTTTGTTGCATTACCGGGATGTAAAGTGAATACAACGCTGTTTCGATGGCCGGTTCGTGTCTATTACGAAGATACCGATGCCGGGGGTGTGGTTTACCACGCCAGCTACGTTGCTTTTTATGAACGGGCACGCACAGAGATGCTGCGCCATCATCACTTTAGTCAACAGGAGCTGTTGGCTGAGCGAGTTGCCTTCGTGGTTCGCAAGATGACGCTTGAGTATTTTGCGCCTGCCAGACTCGACGATATGCTCGAAGTCCAAACTGAAATTACATCAATGCGCGGAACCTCAATGGTTTTCACGCAGCGGATAGTCAATGCAGAAAATACGGTACTGAACTCAGCTGAAGTCCTGATCGTCTGTGTTGATCCAACCATAATGAAGCCTCGTGCGCTTCCTAAGTCTATTGTCGCGGAGTTTAAGCAGTGACTGACATGAATATCCTTGATTTGTTCCTGAAGGCAAGCCTTCTGGTTAAACTTATCATGTTGATTTTGATTGGTTTTTCAATCGCATCCTGGGCCATCATCATCCAGAGAACGCGTATCCTCAATGCGGCTGGCCGTGAAGCAGAAGCGTTTGAAGATAAGTTCTGGTCGGGTATTGAGCTTTCTCGTCTGTATCAGGAAAGCCAGGGACGCCGTGATAACCTCGTAGGCTCCGAACAGATTTTCTATAGCGGATTCAAAGAGTTTGCTCGTTTGCATCGCGCAAACAGCCACGCGCCCGAAGCGGTTGTGGAAGGTGCCTCGCGTGCGATGCGTATCTCCATGAATCGCGAGCTGGAAAACCTTGAAACGCATATTCCTTTCCTGGGGACCGTTGGTTCCATCAGCCCGTATATTGGTCTGTTTGGTACGGTCTGGGGGATTATGCACGCCTTTATCGCCCTGGGGGCGGTGAAGCAGGCGACGTTGCAGATGGTTGCCCCGGGTATTGCAGAAGCACTGATTGCGACCGCTATCGGTCTGTTTGCGGCGATCCCGGCGGTTATGGCTTACAACCGTCTGAACCAGCGCGTGAATAAACTGGAACTGAACTACGACAACTTTATGGAAGAGTTCACCGCGATTCTGCACCGTCAGGCGTTTACCAGTACCGAGAGTAACAAGGGGTAAACCATGGCCAGATCGCGTGGACGAAATCGTCGCGAGCTCAAGTCCGAAATCAATATCGTTCCACTGCTGGACGTTCTGTTGGTACTGCTGCTGATCTTCATGGCGACAGCACCCATCATTACCCAGAGCGTGGAGGTTGATCTGCCGGATGCGACAGAATCACAGGCGGTAAGCACCAATGACGATCCTCCAGTCATCATTGAGGTTTCCGGTGTAGGGCAATACAGCGTAGTGGTAGAAAAAGATCGTATGGATCAACTGCCACCTGAGCAGGTTATTGCTGAAGCGCAGCGACGCCTGGAGTCAAATCCGAAAACGGTCTTCTTAATCGGTGGCGCGAAAGACGTACCATACGATGAAATTATTAAAGCGCTGAACTTGCTACATAGCGCGGGCGTTAAGTCAGTTGGCTTAATGACTCAGCCTATTTGATCATCTGCGTAGTTTTTGGGAACCGATAGTGTCAAAGGCAACCGAACAGAACGACAAGCTTAAGCGAGCGATAATCGTCTCCGCAGTGCTGCACGTTATTCTTTTTGCAGTGCTGATCTGGAGTTCGTTCGACGAGCACATTGATGCATCATCGGGCGGCGGTGGAGGCTCTTCCATTGACGCCGTCATGGTGGATCCCGGTGCGGTAGTGCAGAACTATAACCGTGAGCAACAGCAGAAGGCGAGTGCAAAACGGGCTGAAGAGCAGCGTGAAAAACAGGCGCAACAGCAAGCGGAAGAACTGCGTGAAAAGCAGGCCGCTGAGCAGGAGCGACTGAAGCAGCTTGAGAAAGAACGTTTGCAGACGCAGGAAGCAGCGAAAGAGCAGGCGGAACAGCAGAAGCAAGCTGAAGAGGCCGCGAAGAAAGCTCAGGAACAGCAGAAGCAGGCGGAAGAGGCGGCAGCCAAAGCCGCGGCGGACGCGAAAGCACAAGCTGATGCTCAGGCAAAATTAGCGGCGGAAGCGGCGAAGAAAGCCGCAGCCGATGCTCAGAAGAAAGCTGAAGCCGAAGCGGCGAAGAAAGCCGCTGCTGATGCTCAGAAGAAAGCTGAAGCGGAAGCGGCAAAAAAAGCTGCTGCTGATGCTCAGAAAAAAGCTGAAGCGGAAGCCGCGAAGAAAGCCGCTCAGGAAGCAGAGAAGAAAGCTGCTGCCGATGCTGCGAAGAAAGCGGCTGCTGCCGAGAAGGCTGCAGCAGAAAAAGCGGCCGCAGCTGAAAAAGCCGCAGCAGAGAAGAAAGCCGCCGCCGAGAAAGCGGCTGCTGACAAAAAAGCTGCAGCAGAAAAAGCTGCTGCCGATAAGAAAGCAGCTGCAGAGAAAGCCGCCGCCAAAAAAGCGGCCGCCGCTGAGAAAGCCGCGGATGCCGCTGGCGTTGACGATCTCCTGGGCGATTTGAGTTCTGGTAAGAATGCGCCGAAAGCGGGCGGTGGTGCGAAAGGCAGTGGTCAGCCTTCTAAAGACAGTGGTACTTCTGGTGCCAATGGTGGGGCGACGGGTGCTGATATCAGCGCTTATGCTAAGCAAATTCAGGTTGCGATTCAGAACCGCCTGTTTGATGCAAGCATCTATCAGGGCAAACAATGTGTACTGCATATCAACCTTGCGCCAGATGGTAGGTTGAAAAGCGTGACCTCTGAAGGGGGCGATCCTGCGCTTTGTCAGGCAGCATTGGCCGCTGCAAGGTCGGCGAACATTCCTAAACCGCCTAGTGAGGCTGTTTATGAACGGATAAAAGATGCCAAACTGGACTTTAAACTGTAATCGACTGTCCTTACGGAAGTATGAAAAACAGTCTATTGTCCTAACGAGTGTTTAGTAGTTTTGTCTATTTGGGTTTGTTAACATTCTGCTAAATTATCGTGGGTAAGGTTACCCGGATAAGGGAGATATGATGAAGCAGGCATTACGTGTAGCATTTGGTTTTTTAATGCTGTGGGCAGCAGTACTGCACGCAGAAGTACGTATCGAGATCACCCAGGGGGTGGATTCGGCACGCCCAATCGGTGTTGTTCCGTTCCAGTGGGCCGGTCCTGGCGCTGCGCCTGAAGATGCCGGTGGCATCGTTGCGGCTGACCTGCGTAACAGCGGTAAATTCAACCCATTAGATCGTTCTCGTCTGCCTCAGCAGCCGGGCAGCGCGCAGGAAGTACAGCCTGCCGCATGGTCTGCGCTCGGTATCGATGCTGTCGTTGTTGGTCAGGTTACACCTAACCCGGACGGCTCTTACAACGTTGCATGGCAGCTGGTTGATACCGGCGGTGCACCGGGTACCGTTCTGGCACAGAACTCTTACAAGGTCACTAAACAGTACCTGCGCTACGCGGCACACGCTGCCAGCGATGCGGTATTTGAAAAACTGACCGGCATTAAAGGTGCGTTCCGTACCCGTATTGCTTATGTGGTACAGACCAATGGCGGTCAGTTCCCGTATGAGCTGCGCGTATCTGACTACGATGGTTACAATCAGTTCCTGGTGAAACGTTCTTCTCAGCCGCTGATGTCTCCAGCCTGGTCTCCGGACGGTTCTAAACTGGCTTATGTTACCTTCGAAAGCGGTCGTTCAGCGCTGGTTATTCAGACGCTGGCTAACGGTGCTGTTCGCCAGGTTGCGTCGTTCCCTCGTCACAACGGTGCGCCTTCGTTCTCTCCGGACGGTACCAAACTGGCGTTTGCGCTCTCTAAAACCGGTAGCCTGAACCTGTACGTGATGGACATTGGCTCAGGTCAAATTCGCCAGGTGACCGATGGTCGCAGCAACAACACCGAACCGTCCTGGTTCCCGGACAGCCAGAACCTGGCATTTACGTCTGACCAGGCAGGTCGTCCACAAATCTATAAAGTGAACGTCAACGGCGGTGCTCCACAGCGTATTACCTGGGAAGGTTCGCAGAACCAAAACGCAGATGTGAGCAGCGACGGTAAATTTATGGTAATGGTCAGCTCCAACGGTGGGCAGCAGCACATTGCCAAACAAGATCTGGTAGCGGGTGGCGTTCAAGTTCTGTCGTCAACGTTCCTGGATGAAACGCCAAGTCTGGCACCTAACGGCACTATGGTAATCTACAGCTCTTCTCAGGGGATGGGATCTGTGCTGAATCTGGTTTCTACAGATGGGCGTTTCAAAGCGCGTATTCCGGCAACTGATGGACAGGTAAAATCACCTGCCTGGTCGCCGTATCTGTAAATAATAATTAATTGATTACTAAAGGAATCATAGAAATGCAACTGAACAAAGTGCTGAAGGGGCTGATGATCGCTCTGCCTGTAATGGCAATCGCAGCGTGTTCTTCTAACAAGAATGCAAGCAATGACCAGAGCGGCGAAGGCATGATGGGTGCCGGTACCGGTATGGACGCGAATGGCAATGGCAACATGTCTTCTGAAGAGCAAGCGCGTCTTCAGATGCAGCAGCTGCAGCAGAACAACATCGTTTACTTCGATCTGGATAAATACGACATCCGTTCTGACTTCGCTGCGATGCTGGATGCTCACGCTAACTTCCTGCGTAGCAACCCGTCTTACAAAGTCACCGTAGAAGGTCACGCGGACGAACGTGGTACTCCAGAGTACAACATCTCCCTGGGTGAGCGTCGTGCTAACGCCGTTAAAATGTACCTGCAGGGTAAAGGCGTTTCTGCTGACCAGATCTCCATCGTTTCTTACGGTAAAGAAAAACCTGCAGTACTGGGTCACGACGAAGCGGCTTACTCCAAAAACCGTCGTGCCGTACTGGTTTACTAAGAGAATTGCATGAGCAGTAACTTCAGACATCATCTGTTGAGTCTGTCGTTACTGGTTGGAATAGCGGCCCCCTGGGCCGCTTTTGCTCAGGCACCAATCAGTAGTGTCGGCTCAGGCTCGGTAGAAGACCGGGTCACTCAACTCGAGCGTATTTCTAACGCTCACAGTCAGCTTTTAACCCAACTCCAGCAACAACTTTCCGACAACCAAAACGATATTGACTCTCTCCGTGGTCAGATTCAGGAAAGCCAGTATCAGCTTAACCAGGTTGTGGAACGTCAGAAGCAAATCTTGCTGCAGATGGATAGCCTCAGCAGCGGTGGCGCAGCTGCGCAGCCAGCAGCAGGCGATCAGAGCGGTGCGGCGACGTCAACCCCTGCTCCTGCGGCAGATGCTTCGGCCTCGACGGGAGCGCCTGTTCAGAGCGGTGACGCGAATACGGACTACAACGCGGCCATTGCCCTGGTACAGGATCAATCTCGTCAGGATGACGCTATCGCTGCGTTTCAGAACTTTGTGAAGAAATACCCTGATTCCACTTATCTGCCCAATGCAAATTATTGGCTGGGTCAGCTGAATTACAACAAGGGTAAAAAGGACGATGCGGCGTTTTATTTTGCCTCAGTGGTGAAAAATTACCCGAAATCGCCAAAAGCGCCTGATGCGATGTTTAAAGTCGGCGTCATCATGCAGGACAAAGGTGACACTGCGAAAGCGAAAGCGGTTTATCAGCAGGTGGTTGCTAAATTCCCTGGCACCGAAGGTGCGAAGCAGGCGCAAAAACGTCTGAATTCGATGGGATGATTATCGCATGACCAGAAATCGCGTTATTTCTGGTCGTGCAGCATGATTCGTAAGCAGTTAAGTGATCTTCATCGAAATTTTTGTTGCGCTGAATTCTTAAATCAGTAATATATGCCGCCGTTGCCACGGGATATCAAACAACGTGAAAACAGCGTAAAAGTGGGTCGTTAGCTCAGTTGGTAGAGCAGTTGACTTTTAATCAATTGGTCGCAGGTTCGAATCCTGCACGACCCACCACTTAAAGCAGTTCCGGTAGTACAGAGTGGGTGATTAGCTCAGTTGGTAGAGCATCTCCTTTACACGGAGGGGGTCGGCGGTTCGAGCCCGTCATCACCCACCACTCCGGGTCGTTAGCTCAGTTGGTAGAGCAGTTGACTTTTAATCAATTGGTCGCAGGTTCGAATCCTGCACGACCCACCAATTTTAATGTCTTACTCAGATGTTAAACGTGAAGGATAACGTTGCAACAGCAACAGCCCGTAGGGCGAGGCGAAGCCGAGTCATCCTGCACGACCCACCAGGTTATTGGTATGAGTAAAAATTCAGGCAACACCCAAGCGGGTCGTTAGCTCAGTTGGTAGAGCAGTTGACTTTTAATCAATTGGTCGCAGGTTCGAATCCTGCACGACCCACCAGCCTGAATAGATTTGCAGTACATCCCGCAAGGGGTCGTTAGCTCAGTTGGTAGAGCAGTTGACTTTTAATCAATTGGTCGCAGGTTCGAATCCTGCACGACCCACCAATGTAAAAAAGCGCCCTAAAGGCGCTTTTTTGCTATCTGTATTCCGCATATTTTGACCTTGCAGGTCGGCTCCGGCGAAGTCGCCATCCGATGCGTGCTACGCGCACCTATTTCCGGTGACTTTTTCTCGCAAATTCGCTATCTTGTTTAGTATACAAAACACATTTGCCGTCCGTTTTGCTATGTTATGCAAAAGAAAGGCAATAATGTTAAGCCAGTAAAACGAGAAGCCATAATGAGCGTGATGTTTGATCCAGAAGCCGCAATCTATCCCTTCCCGCCAAAGCCTGTCCCGCTGAGTCAGGATGAGAAGCAGTTTTACCGTGAGAAGATCAAACGACTTCTCAAAGAGCGAGATGCAGTGATGGTTGCACATTACTACACCGACCCGGAAATCCAGCAACTGGCGGAAGAGACCGGGGGCTGCATCTCTGACTCTCTGGAGATGGCACGCTTTGGTGCCAGACATCCTGCTTCCACGTTACTGGTCGCAGGCGTTCGCTTTATGGGGGAAACCGCAAAGATTCTCAGCCCTGAAAAAACCATTCTGATGCCAACGCTACATGCGGAGTGTTCACTCGACCTCGGCTGTCCGATTGATGCGTTCTCGGCCTTCTGCGACGCCCATCCGGACCGTACCGTGGTGGTCTATGCCAATACCTCTGCCGCAGTGAAAGCGCGGGCAGACTGGGTCGTGACGTCAAGCATCGCCGTTGAACTGATTGAGCATCTGGACAGCCTGGGCGAGAAAATCATCTGGGCGCCTGACCGCCATCTCGGCAATTACGTGCAGAAGCAGACCGGCGCTGACGTGCTTTGCTGGCAGGGTGCCTGTATTGTTCATGATGAATTTAAGACGCAGGCGCTCTCGCGCATGAAGGCGCTTTACCCGCACGCAGCGATCCTTGTTCACCCGGAATCACCGCAGTCCATTGTCGACATGGCGGATGCCGTGGGATCCACAAGCCAGCTTATCAATGCTGCCAGGACGCTGCCGCACAAGCAGCTCATCGTGGCAACCGACCGCGGTATCTTCTATAAGATGCAGCAGGCCGTGCCTGAGAAAGAGCTGCTTGAAGCACCAACGGCGGGCGAGGGGGCGACGTGTCGTAGCTGCGCGCACTGCCCGTGGATGGCGATGAACGGCCTGAAAGCTATTGCTGAGGGGCTGGAGAAAGGCGGAGCAGCGCATGAAATCCATGTGGATGCTGCTCTGCGTGAAGGTGCGTTAATTCCGCTTAACCGCATGCTGGATTTTGCGGCTACACTACGTACTTAATTCAATACGCCCTGGGGAAAAGATGGATTTTTTTAGCACACAGAACATTCTGGTTCATATACCGATTGGTGCAGGTGGCTATGACCTGTCATGGATTGAGGCCGTGGGTACGCTGGCTGGGTTATTGTGTATCTGGCTGGCAAGCCTGGAGAAGATCAGCAACTACGCGTTCGGGTTAATTAACGTTACGCTCTTTGCGATTATCTTCTTCCAGATCCAGCTGTACGCCAGCCTGCTTTTGCAGTTGTTCTTCTTTGCGGCGAACATTTACGGTTGGTACGCGTGGTCGCGGCAGAACAGCCAGCAGGAGGCAGAGCTGCAAATCCGCTGGCTGCCCTTACCGAAAGCTATCGCCTGGTTTGTCGCCTGCGTTGTCGCCATTGGTTTAATGACCGTCTATATCAACCCGGTGTTTGCATTCCTGACCCGTGTCGCGGTGTCGGTCATGTCTGGCCTCGGGCTGAATGTCGCTATGCCATCACTCCAGCCGGATGCTTTCCCGTTCTGGGACTCCTGCATGATGGTGCTGTCGATTGCTGCGATGATCCTGATGACCCGTAAATACGTTGAGAACTGGCTGCTCTGGGTCGTCATTAACGTCATTAGCGTGGTTATTTTTGCACTTCAGGGCGTCTATGCGATGTCGCTGGAGTATTTGCTGCTGACCTTCATTGCCCTGAACGGGAGCCGGATGTGGATTAACAGCGCGCGTGAGCGAGGCTCTCGCGCGCTTTCGAACTAATGATGGTGATGATGTGAATGGCCGGACTGCGCCTCGTTCAGGTGGCAGTCCGGGCCGTTACAGGGCTGGTACTCCATCTGGATGGTGGCGTGGCCAATCTCATAGTGATGTTCGAGAAAGTGCTGGATGCGCTCAAGCAGGCCATCATGGTCATGGGTAGGGATCACCTGGACGTGCAATGTCATGACCGGTTTCTCACCCACCAGCCAGACGTGAACATGATGCACATTGCGCACCTCGGGTACGGAACGACGCAGGTTGCGTTTAAGCTCGGCAATGTCCACGGATGCCGGTGCCCCTTCAAGCAGTTCATTCACGCTCTCCTTCAGCAGCCGCCAGGCACTGCGCAATACCAGACACGATACCAGCACGGAAAGAATCGGGTCGACGGGCGTCCAGCCGGTATAAAGGATCACCAGCGCGGCCACAATAGCACCGACGGAACCCAGTAAATCGCCCATAACATGCAGAGCCGCAGCGCGCACGTTGAGGTTCTTTTCCCCGCTGCCGCGATGCAAAATCCAGAACGCCAGAAGATTCGCCAGTAGACCTGCTACGGCGATAACCATCATTGTCGCTCCGGCGACTGGCTGTGGGTGACGAAAGCGCTGTATGGCTTCCCAGACGATAAGAAGGGTGATAACCACCAGAGCAATAGCGTTAACAAACGCCGCCAGAGTGGTCAGTCGCAGCCAGCCAAAGGTATGACGCGCGTTAGGCGGACGACGGGCAAACTGCACGGCCAACAGGGCAAAGAGCAGGGCGGCGGCATCGGTAAGCATATGTCCGGCATCCGCCAGAAGCGCCAGAGAGCCGGAAACCAGGCCACCAATGACCTCGATAACCATAAACGTTGCCGTGACGCCGAAGGCCAGCATAAGGCGTTTAGCGTTGTCATCTCCAGGAGACGGGGTGTGTGAATGCGTGTGCGCCATATCAGCTTTCCTTTTTGTTATTGTTTTTAGTGTAGCGTTTTTAATGGCTTACTCCAAAAAGAAAGGAGAGCCAGAGCTCTCCTTTTACGTTTACATCCGTCACGGATTATTGGGTTGTGCCATCCGTTTTGGTATTGGCATCGTCGCCCACTTTGTCATTCGAATTCGGACACTTACCGTTTTTGCACATGGTGTTCTTATGCATCTCATCGGTACTCATCGTGTCATGATTCATGGTGCCAGAGCCGCTACTGTCCGGATGCAACATCGTGCCTCCGGTATTGGTGTTCCCGGTATTGATCTGGCTGTTATCGACATTATTCGGGGCGATATTCTGTTTTGCATCAGGGGCGACTTGTCCCGCCGCCGCCGCGGCATTCGCGTCACCGTTGTTATCTGTTGAGCCCGTCTCAGCAGCAAGGACGCTGCCGCTTGCCAGGGTGAGGGAGGCTGTGAGGAAGAGGGTTGCCAGTTTCGTCATTTTCATCTTGGTGCTCCTGTTCTTGTCGTTACGCTGGATAACATTTTCCAACAGTGCATCTTTTTCAGAGGCGAAAGATTCCGTCATACGGACTTACGTCAGTATGGAATCGCGTTTAATCAAACAAAAGTGGTTGTTACAGTTAAAAAGCTTAGGTTAGATCTCGTTTTTCGCTATTTTGTGGCGATTTTTAGGTGAATTCCAGGAATTATCTGCGTGAAGTGTAAAACCGTGTTTACACTTTCTGGTCGGCAAGTTAGATTGAAAGGATTGCTTTCATTACTAAAGATATGGCAGAGCTGGAAAGAAAATGAATTATCAGAACGACGATTTACGTATTAAAGAGATCAATGAGTTATTACCTCCTGTAGCACTCCTTGAGAAATTCCCCGCCACTGAAAATGCCGCAAACACGGTGTCTCATGCTCGTAAAGCGATCCATAAGATCCTGAAAGGTAATGACGATCGTCTTCTGGTGGTGATTGGCCCTTGTTCAATTCACGATCCTGCTGCGGCCAAAGAGTACGCAGCAAGGTTGCTCCAGCTTCGCGAAGAACTGCAAGGCGAGCTGGAAATTGTCATGCGTGTTTACTTTGAAAAGCCGCGTACGACCGTTGGCTGGAAAGGGCTCATTAACGACCCGCATATGGATAACAGTTTCCAGATCAACGATGGTCTGCGTATTGCGCGCAAACTGCTGCTGGAGATCAACGACAGCGGTTTGCCGGCTGCCGGTGAGTTCCTCGACATGATTACGCCGCAATATCTGGCGGATCTGATGAGCTGGGGCGCAATCGGTGCGCGTACTACAGAATCTCAGGTTCACCGCGAACTGGCGTCAGGTCTCTCGTGTCCGGTTGGTTTTAAAAACGGTACCGATGGCACCATTAAGGTGGCAATTGACGCCATCAATGCCGCCGGGGCACCGCACTGCTTCCTGTCCGTCACCAAATGGGGTCACTCCGCCATTGTGAATACCAGCGGTAACGGTGACTGTCATATTATTCTGCGTGGCGGTAAAGAGCCGAACTACAGCGCAAAACATGTCGCAGACGTGAAGGTCGGGCTGGAAAAAGCGGGTCTGCCACAACAGGTGATGATCGACTTCAGCCATGCCAACTCCAGCAAGCAGTTTAAAAAGCAGATGGAAGTCGGCGCCGATGTTTGTCAGCAGATTGCCGGCGGTGAGAACGCGATCATTGGCGTGATGATCGAAAGCCATCTGGTGGAAGGTAACCAGAATCTGGAAGGCAGCGAGCCGCTGGTGTACGGTAAGAGCGTCACGGACGCCTGCATCGGCTGGGACGATACGGATGTCCTTCTGCGTCAGCTGGCGAATGCGGTAAAAGCGCGTCGCGGCTGAGTTTCAGGAGCCA
Source organism: Enterobacter cloacae complex sp. 394I7 (assembly GCF_057320345.1). Classification (NCBI taxonomy): domain Bacteria; kingdom Pseudomonadati; phylum Pseudomonadota; class Gammaproteobacteria; order Enterobacterales; family Enterobacteriaceae; genus Enterobacter; species Enterobacter cloacae complex sp. 394I7. The sequence continues at coordinate 256,033 of NZ_JBXWCR010000001.1, forward strand.
AATAAAAAAGCGTGGATTGCTCCACGCTTTTTTTATGTCCAGCGAAAATTATTTCGCTTTACCCTGGTTCGCTACAGCCGCGGCTTTTGCAGCGATCTCATCAGCGTTGCCCAGATAGTAATGTTTGATTGGTTTGAAGTTTTCGTCGAACTCATACACCAGCGGAACGCCAGTTGGGATGTTCAGTTCGAGGATCTCGTCTTCACCCATGTTGTCCAGGTATTTCACCAGCGCACGCAGGGAGTTACCGTGAGCTGCGATGATCACGCGCTCGCCGCTTTTCAGGCGTGGCAGAATGGTTTCGTTCCAGTAAGGCACAACGCGGTCGATGGTCAGCGCCAGGCTCTCGGTCGTTGGCAGCTCAGCATCCGTCAGTTTCGCGTAACGCGGGTCGTGGCCCGGGTAGCGCTCGTCATCTTTGGTCAGCTCTGGTGGGGTTACCGCGAAGCCGCGACGCCACTGTTTAACCTGCTCATCACCGTATTTTTCAGCGGTTTCCGCTTTGTTCAGACCCTGCAGCGCACCGTAGTGACGCTCGTTCAGTTTCCAGGATTTCTCAACCGGCAGCCAGGCCTGATCCAGTTCGTCCAGAACGTTCCACAGTGTATGGATGGCACGTTTCAGCACAGAGGTGTAAGCAAAATCAAAGCTGAAGCCTTCAGCCTTCAGCAGTTTACCTGCTGCTTTTGCTTCGCTTACGCCTTTTTCTGACAGATCAACGTCGTACCAACCGGTAAAGCGGTTTTCGTTGTTCCACTGGCTTTCGCCATGACGCACCAGGACCAGCTTAGTTACAGCCATATCGTACTCCTCATAAGCTTTATTGAATGATAACAATTCTCATTATATTGCCGTGACAGTGCCAGCAGCAACGCTTAACCCTAACCATAGCGAAAATAGTCTCTGAGTGTAAGATGCTTGTGAATCCAGGGTTATGATTTTGTCTGCGATCGGCGCTATTTTCAGCAACACGGAGAGAAAAAGCCCTCCGCAAGGAGGGCTGGGAATTATGAATGCGGGATGAAATGATATTCTGTCACGCTAACGTACTCTTCACCCGGGCGCAGCACACAGTCCGGCTGTGGCCATTCTGGATGGTTCGGGCTGTCCGGCAGGAACTCGCTTTCCAGCGCCAGACCTTGCCAGTCGCTGTACTCTTCATGTTCGCGTGCCGTGGTACCGCCAAGGTAGTTGCCTGAATAGAATTGCAGGGCAGGGGCCGTGGTGTAGACCGTCATCTGCAGTTTCTCATCTGCAGACCAGACCTGCGCGGCAGGCTGAGTCACATCACCTTTCGCCTGCAGCAGGAACGCGTGGTCATAGCCTTTCACCTTGCGCTGATCGTCATCGCTCAGGAAATCCTGCGCGATGGTTTTTCCGCTGCGGAAATCAAAGCTGGTATCGCTGACGGCCTTGAGTCCCTGATACGGGATCCCCATTTCATCCACCGGCAGATAGGCATCGGCCAGGATCTGGAGCGTGTGATTACGCACGTCGCACTGGTTGCCGTCCAGGTTGAAATAAGCGTGGTTGGTCAGATTGACCGGGCACGGCTTATCAACTTTCGCGCGATATTCAATGGCGATACGGTTATCGTCAGTCAGCGTGAAATGCGCGAACGCGGTGAGGTTACCGGGGAATCCCTGGTCACCGTCACGCGAGTCCAGTGAGAACAGCACTTCGCGGTCGTTTTGCTGAACGATTTTCCAGCGGCGCTTATCGAACCCTTCAGGTCCACCGTGCAACTGGTTTTCGCCCTGACTGGAAAGCAGCGAGTAACGCTCGCCATCAAGTTCGAAAGCGCTTTTCGCGATGCGGTTAGCATAACGGCCGACAGACGCGCCAAGATAGGCGGACTGATTGACATACTGCTCAGGCGACGCGCAGCCAAGCAGGGTTTCACGTACGCTGCCATCAGGCATTGGTACGCGAGCGGATAGCAAAGTGGCACCCCAGTCCATTAACGTAACCACCATTCCTGCGCTGTTGCGCAGGGTTAACAGGCGATACGGCAGGCCATCCGGGGCAAGGGTTGGCGTTTCGTTTAGCACTGTCCTGCTCCTTGTGATGCTTTACACACGTAGAAAGTTTCTTTAATACCTGTTTTCGCTTCGTACTGTTTTTCCACCGCCTGCTGGACGGCAGGGACGAGCTCTTCCGGCATCAGGGCAACAATGCAGCCACCGAAGCCGCCGCCGGTCATGCGCACGCCGCCTTTATCGCCAATCGCGGCTTTGACGATGTCCACCAGGGTATCGATTTGCGGAACGGTGATTTCAAAATCGTCGCGCATGGAGGCGTGAGATTCTGCCATCAGTTCACCCATACGTTTCAGGTCGCCTTTCGCCAGCGCGGACGCCGCTTCAACGGTACGGGCATTTTCCGTCAGCACATGACGAACGCGTTTCGCCACTACCGGATCCAGTTCGTGCGCCACTTTATTGAACTCGTTGAGCGAAACGTCACGCAGCGCAGGTTGCTGGAAGAAGCGTGCGCCGGTCTCACACTGCTCGCGGCGGGTGTTGTACTCACTGCCCACCAGCGTGCGTTTAAAGTTGCTGTTAATAATTACCACAGCTGCGCCTTTTGGCAAGGGAACGGCTTTGGTGCCCAGAGAGCGGCAGTCGATAAGCAAGGCATGCTCTTTTTTACCCAGCGCAGAGATCAGCTGGTCCATGATGCCGCAGTTACAGCCCACAAACTGGTTTTCCGCTTCCTGACCATTCAGGGCGATTTGTGCCCCGTCCAGCGGCAGATGATAAAGCTGCTGGAAGACGGTACCCACGGCGACTTCCAGCGACGCGGACGAGCTTAACCCGGCGCCCTGAGGCACGTTTCCGCTGATGACCAGATCAGCGCCGCCCACGTTTTTATTACGTTTCTGCAGGTGTTTTACCACGCCGCGCACGTAGTTAGACCATTGCTGGCTGTCGTGGGTAACGATGGGTGCATCGAGGGAAAACTCATCCGTCTCATTGTTGTAATCCGCTGCAATAACGCGGACTTTACGGTCATCGCGCTTAGCGCAGCTAATGACCGTCTGGTAATCAATGGCGCACGGCAGAACGAAACCATCGTTATAGTCGGTATGTTCACCAATCAGGTTCACGCGGCCAGGCGCCTGAATGACATGGGTGGCAGGGTAGCCAAATTTCTCAGCAAACAGGGATTGTGTTTTATCTTTCAGACTCATTTTTTAGACTCCTGATTCGCGATAATGGACGTCACTCACAGCACGCAGGCGTTCTGCAGCCTGTTCTGCCGTCAGGTCACGCTGGGTTTCTGCCAGCATTTCATAGCCCACCATGAATTTACGTACCGTCGCAGAGCGCAGCAGCGGCGGATAGAAATGGGCATGCAACTGCCAGTGTTGATTCTCTTCACCGTTAAACGGAGCGCCATGCCAGCCCATTGAGTACGGGAAGGAGCACTGGAACAGGTTGTCATAACGGCTGGTCAGTTTCTTCAGTGCCAGGGCGAGGTCATCGCGCTGTGCGTCGCTCAGATCGGTGATGCGCAGAACCTGTGCTTTTGGCAGAAGCAGCGTCTCAAATGGCCATGCTGCCCAGTAAGGTACGACGGCCAGCCAATGCTCGGTTTCCACCACCGTTCGGCTGCCATCGGCCAGTTCACGACGGGTGTAATCCACCAGCATCGGCGATCCGTTTTCCGCGAAATAGGCTTTTTGCAGACGGTCTTCACGCTCGGCTTCGTTTGGCAGGAAACTGTTGGCCCAGATCTGACCGTGCGGGTGCGGGTTAGAGCAGCCCATTGCCGCGCCCTTGTTTTCGAACACTTGTACCCACGGGTAGGTCTGGCCCAGTTCAGCAGTTTGCGTCTGCCAGGTGCTGACGACCTCTTTCAGCGCGTCAACACTCAGCTCCGGCAGCGTTTTGCTGTGGTCGGGCGAGAAACAGATAACACGGCTGGTGCCGCGTGCGCTTTCACAGCGCATCAGCGGGTCCTGGCTATCCGGCGCGTCGGGCGTGTCGGTCATCAGGGCGGCAAAATCGTTGGTGAAAACGAAGGTGCCTTTGTAGTCCGGGTTTTTATCGCCCGTTACACGCGTGTTGCCCGGACACAGGAAGCAGTCCGGGTCGTGCTGCGGAAGCGTCTGTTTTGCAGGCGTCTCTTGCGCCCCCTGCCAGGGGCGCTTGGCGCGATGCGGAGAAACCAAAATCCATTGCCCGCTTAGCGGGTTAAAACGACGATGCGGATGATCGACGGGATTGAACGAAGTCATGACGGATCCTTAGTCCGGATAACCTTGTGGATGGCGAGACTGCCAGTGCCAGGTATCCTGTGCCATTTCATCAAGCGTGCGGGTGACACGCCAGTTAAGCTCTTTATCGGCTTTGGAGGCATCGGCCCAGTAAGCCGGGAGGTCGCCTTCACGGCGCGGTGCGAAGTGATAATTCACAGGCTTACCGCAGGCCTTACTGAAGGCATTCACGACGTCCAGCACGCTGCTGCCGATCCCGGCGCCGAGGTTGTAAATATGCACGCCTGGCTTATCGGCCAGCTGCTGCATTGCCGCCACGTGGCCGTCGGCCAGATCCATGACGTGGATATAATCACGCACACCGGTACCGTCTTCGGTTGGATAATCATTACCGAAAATAGCCAGTGACTCACGGCGGCCAACGGCCACCTGGGCGATGTACGGCATCAGGTTATTCGGGATGCCCTGTGGATCTTCACCCATATCGCCTGACGGATGGGCGCCAACCGGGTTGAAGTAGCGCAGCAAGGCGATGCTCCATTCAGGCTGCGCTTTTTGCAGATCGGTGAGGATCTGCTCCACCATCAGTTTGCTTTTGCCATACGGGCTTTGCGGCGTACCGGTCGGGAAGCTTTCAACGTAAGGGATTTTTGGCTGATCGCCGTAGACGGTTGCGGAAGAGCTGAAGATAAAGTTTTTGACGTTCGCTGCGCGCATGGCGGAGATCAAACGCAGGGTACCGTTGACGTTGTTGTCGTAATACTCCAGCGGTTTCGCGACGGATTCACCCACCGCTTTCAGGCCGGCGAAATGGATCACCGTCTCAATGGCATGGTCGTGAAGGATCTCGGTCATCAACGCTTCATTGCGGATGTCGCCTTCCACGAAGGTCGGTTGTTTACCGCCAAGACGTTCAATCACAGGCAGCACGCTGCGCTTACTATTGCACAGGTTGTCGAGGATGATGACATCATGACCATTTTGCAGCAGCTGCACGCAGGTATGACTACCAATGTAACCGCTACCACCTGTTACCAGAACTCGCATATTTCGCTCCATTGGGCTTATGGTATGTAATAACCATAGCATAACAGAGACGCGAAAAGTGTGACATGGGATAAAATAGTGGAATCGTTTACACTGCTTTTGAAAACCGTTTTTTGGCGGCAATGCGACATTGTAGATCAAAGGGATAGGGAAGTCTTTGTGCAGGTTATCCGAAAAAACGGAGGGGCAGAGCCCTCCGGGGTTAATCGATTTTGCTCAGCAGGTACTGATAGCGTTCACCGTCGGGCACAAACTCGAGGCGATGCGTAATGCAGGACGGGGCATCTTCGGCATGATGGGAAACGAACAGCAGCTGCGTTTCGCCTTCGCTAATCAGGACATCCACAAAACGCCGGATCAGCTGGCGGTTTAATGGGTCCAGCCCCTGTAGCGGTTCGTCGAGGATCAGAAGGGTCGGGTGTTTCACCAGCGCGCGAACGATCAGCGCCAGACGCTGCTGTCCCCATGAAAGGCTATGAAACGGCGCGTCAGCGACCCGGTTATCCATCCCCAGAATATCCAGCCACTGCTGGGCCAGCTTATGCTGTTTGTCCGAGACCGCCTGATAAATGCCGATGGAATCAAAATACCCGGACAGGATCACATTGCGCACCGTGGTGCTGACCCGGTAATCCAGATGCAGGCTGCTGCTGACATAGCCGATATGCTTTTTGATATCCCAGATCGTTTCACCGCTTCCGCGGCGGCGGCCAAACAGGGTGAGATCGTTACTGTAGCCCTGAGGGTGATCGCCGGTGATCAGGCTCAGCAGCGTTGATTTTCCCGCGCCGTTGGGGCCAACAATTTGCCAGTGTTCACCCGGGTTGACCGTCCAGCTGAGATGATTAAGGATCGGCCGATCGTCATACGCTACCACGCCATCACGCAGCACGATGCGCGGCTGGTGGGGATCTAACGCGTGGCGGGCAGAAGGTGCGTCCGGTTCCGGCAGCGTAATGCCGTCCATGTTTTCACTGTGCGCCAGTTGGGCAATTAACGCCTGCTTAAGTAACGCCGATTTTTCGCCGGTTTCAGTCAGGTTGCAGTCAGCGAGCACGCCAGCATTCTGAATAAACTCAGGAATTTCATCAAAACGGTTAAGCACCAGTACCAGCGTATAGCCCTGCTGGTTAAGCGAGCCGAGCAGGGTGGCCAGCTGTGCGCGGGACTGCACGTCGAGACCGTCGAACGGTTCATCCAGAATCAACAGTTCCGGCTCGCTCATCAGCGCCTGACACAGCAGCGTTTTTCGGGTTTCACCGGTCGAGAGGTATTTAAAGCGCCGGTTCAGCAGGGAGGTGATGCCAAACTGTTCTGCCAGATACGCACAACGGGCAGGATTGTTGACCTCATCCTGAATAATGTCTGCCGTTGTGCGGCCCGTATCCTCTTCGCCCGGGCTGAGTAAATCGGTGTTATTGCGCTGCCATTCATCGCTCACCAGCTTTTGCAGCTGTTCAAATGACAGGCGCGTCAGGCGCGTAAAGTTACACTGGTATTCACCTTTAAGATGCGCGAGCTCTCCGCTCAGCGTACGGGCCAGCGCTGATTTCCCGCTTCCGTTTGTACCGACAAACGCCCAGCTTTCACCGGCGCGTATTGTTAAATCAGAAATCGTCAGCGTTCGGGTGTCGCTAAGACGAAACGTGCCTTGCGAAATATGCAATGATGACATGACTTATCCCATTTTTTGCAGCAACAGATGTCAGGGATACTCACTGTCGACACGCTTGTCAATGTGCTCAGCACAATGTGGCGATAATCACCCGGTCGGCGTTGAAATATGCGGTCACCACAGCACCTTCTTCTAATTCTGCGGCATCGCTGAGGGGAAGGGTTGCGCAGAGTTCTTGCCCGTCCGGCAGGGTCATCAGTACTTCACACTGCTCTTCACCGCGTTCAACGTGGCGGATGGCACCGCGTAGCTGGTTATCAGCGGCTTTTGCTTTTTCGGCATCGGCAGTGATATTCACCCACGGCGCTTTCAGTAACACCAGCACCTCTTTACCTTCATTCAGCGCCAGTCGGTCTGCGCTTTGTGCGGTAATCGCGGCTTTCAGACGGGTTGTTCCATCGGCAAGCAGGATCTCAATATGACGCTGCACCTGGGCGTTATCGCCCGCCATCACCGTACCAAACCACTGGTTACGGGCGCTGGTTTGCAGCGAAAAGCGGGAAATGGCAGCCAGCAGGCTGTCCAGCGGGAGATTATCGTCGTCACTTAACACATCAAATGCTTTTTGCTGGATCTGCGCCAGCAGATCATACAGCTGAACCAGGCGCTGGCCGTAACGTGTCAGGATCGCACCTCCACCGCCTTTGCCGCCCGTGGCCCGGTCAACCAGCGTTTGCTCGCTCAGGGTGTTCATGTCGTTGATGGCATCCCAGGCGCTTTTATAGCTAATGCCAGCGTTCTTAGCCCCCTGGCTTATTGAACCGGTTTGTTCTATTTGTTTAAGCAGGGCGATACGTCGCGGATCGGCGAAAAGCTTCTGCTGTAGTCGTAGAGTGAGGAGAATTTCGGCCTGCATAACACTGTCCTGGCAAAAAGTGCATTGTGACCCAAATGGCGAAGGTCGCAAAGGGCACCGCACAAAAGGGGATGTTTTTCTCACTTTTCAGGGTAGAATAAGCCATTCACAATATCTGGAGAAAACCATGTTGGAATTGTTGAAAAGTCTGGTATTCGCCGTGATCATGGTACCAGTAGTGATGGCCGTTATCCTCGGTGCCATCTACGGCCTGGGTGAAGTGTTCAACGTATTTTCGAACATTGGTCACAGAGACCAGGCTAAAAAGCAGCATTAATTTCCCCCCGAAACGCCCGGCTTGCCCGGGCGTTTTGCTCTCAAGTATTTCCCTTTCTCGCCGATATTATTTAAAGCATCAGCTTGCTGTACCCCTTGAGCGGTACGATTTAACGCTGGGATCTCCCCGGAGTTACCGTTATATTAGTGTGTATATAACGATACTCACAGGAGCTACAAATGGCACGTACATGGGTACGCCTTTTCGCAGGGGCAACGCTGACACTTTCGCTGAGCGGACACGCGCTGGCTAACGAGGGTAAAATTACCGTCTTTGCGGCGGCGTCGTTGACCAACGCGATGCAGGATATTGCGACAGCGTATAAAAAAGAGAAGAACGTCGAGGTGGTCTCCTCTTTTGCTTCTTCATCGACGCTGGCACGTCAGATTGAGGCGGGAGCGCCGGCCGATCTGTTCATCTCTGCAGACCAGAAGTGGATGGATTACGCGGCTGAAAAGAAATCGATTGATGCGACAACCCGCGAAACATTGCTGGGGAATAGCCTCGTCGTGGTGGCGCCGAAAGCCAGCCAGCAAGGCGAAATCAGTATCAACAAAGAGACCCCCTGGACCCGGTTGCTGAACGGAGGACGCCTGGCCGTTGGCGATCCGGAGCATGTACCGGCGGGGATCTACGCCAAAGAAGCATTGCAAAAACTGGGTGCCTGGGAGACGTTATCGCCCACACTGGCTCCGGCTGAAGATGTGCGCGGTGCTCTGGCGCTGGTTGAACGTAATGAAGCGCCGTTGGGGATAGTCTACGGGTCGGACGCCGTCGCCAGTAAAGGGGTGAAAGTGGTTGGTACGTTCCCGGAAGACTCCCACAAGAAAGTGGAATATCCTGTTGCGATTGTTGATGGACATAAAAATGCGACCGTGACGGCCTTCAGCGAATACCTGAAGGGACCCGAAGCGTCCGCAATCTTTAAACGTTACGGATTTACGACTCACTAATGATATTGACCGATCCTGAATGGCAGGCTGTCCTGCTGAGCCTGAAAGTCTCTTCCCTGGCGGTTACGCTGAGTTTGCCCTTTGGGATCTTCTTTGCCTGGTTACTGGTTCGCTGTAAGTTTCCCGGCAAAGCCCTGCTGGATAGCGTTCTTCATCTTCCCCTCGTGTTGCCACCGGTGGTGGTTGGCTACCTGCTGCTGGTGTCGATGGGGCGGCGCGGTTTTATTGGCGAATGGTTATATGACTGGTTTGGGCTGACGTTTGCGTTTAGCTGGCGAGGGGCGGTACTGGCGGCGGCGGTGATGTCATTCCCGCTGATGGTGAGGGCCATTCGCCTGGCGCTGGAAGGGGTTGATATCAAACTGGAACAGGCTGCCCGCACGCTGGGTGCCGGGCGCTGGCGCGTTTTTTTCACCATCACGCTCCCGCTTACGCTGCCGGGCATTATTGTCGGCACGGTACTGGCTTTCGCCCGCTCGCTGGGTGAGTTTGGTGCCACGATTACCTTTGTGTCGAATATCCCCGGTGAGACACGAACGATCCCTTCAGCAATGTACACCCTGATTCAGACGCCGGGTGGAGAAGGTGCCGCGGCGCGGCTGTGCATCATCTCAATTGTGCTGGCGCTGGTCTCGCTGCTGGTTTCGGAATGGCTGGCGCGACTCAGTCGCGAGCGGATGGGGAAATAGTCATGCTTGAACTTCAGTTCACCCAAACGCTGGGAAATCATACCCTGACCCTTAACGAGACGCTGCCTGCGAGCGGCATTACCGCCATCTTTGGCGTATCAGGTGCAGGGAAAACCTCATTGATCAATGCCATCAGCGGACTGACGCGGCCGCAGTCCGGACGGATTGTGCTCAACGATCGCGTCTTAAACGACGTTGAGAACAAAATTTACCTGGCACCGGATAAGCGGCGAATTGGTTATGTTTTTCAGGATGCGCGATTATTTCCGCATTACAGCGTGCGCGGTAATCTTCGCTACGGCATGGCCAAAAGCATGGCCGCGCAATTTGATAAGCTGGTGGCGCTGCTGGGCATTGAGTCACTGCTGGACCGGCTCCCTTCATCGCTTTCTGGTGGTGAAAAACAGCGCGTGGCGATAGGCCGCGCGTTGCTCACCGCGCCAGAACTGCTGTTGCTCGACGAACCGCTGGCCTCGCTGGATATTCCGCGAAAACGTGAACTGCTGCCCTATCTTCAGCGCCTGGCGCGCGAAATCAATATCCCGATGCTCTACGTCAGCCACTCGCTGGATGAGATCCTGCATCTGGCCGATAAAGTGCTGGTGCTGGAAGAGGGCAGCGTTAAGGCATTCGGTAATCTGGAAGAGGTGTGGGGCAGCAGCGTGATGCACCCGTGGTTACCGAAGGAGCAGCAGAGCAGCATCCTTAAGGTGAGCGTGCTGGAACACCATCCGCACTATGCGATGACCGCACTGGCGCTGGGCGACCAGCATCTGTGGGTCAACAAAATCGACAAACCGCTGCAGTCTGCGTTGCGTATACGCATTCAGGCTTCAGATGTCTCTCTGGTGCTGCAAGCGCCGCTGCAGACCAGTATTCGCAATATCCTGCGTGCGAAAGTGGCGGAGTGTTTTGATGATAACGGTCAGGTTGAGGTGAAGCTCGAAGTGGGCAGCAAGACGCTCTGGGCGCGCATCAGTCCGTGGGCCAGAGATGAGTTAGGGATCAAGCCTGGCCTGTGGCTTTACGCGCAAATCAAGAGCGTCTCCATCACCACCTGATTACAGCAGGTGGGTATAAATATACTGCGCGATGCTGTCGGTGGTGTTATCACCAATCACGACGTTAGCACGCGCTTTTACCGCATCGTCGGCGTTGCCCATTGCCACGCCTGTACCGGCGGCCTCCAGCATGCTGATGTCGTTGTAGTTATCGCCAAAGGCAATCACATCCTGCATTGACCCGCCCTGTGACTCTACGAACTGCGTCAGACGCTTGCCTTTGCTGTTGCCTTTGCGGGCGATATCGACCTGGTCGTGCCAGGACCACTCGCACTCCAGACCCAGCGTTTGTTCAACGTGCGTCGCGAAGGCATTCAGTTTGGTGGTATCTTCATCCGTCAGCGCAAATTTCCAGATAGCATCGACATCCTGAGCCGCCTGGCGCAGGGAGGAAACCTGGGTAAAGACCGGACGCTGCGCTTCAGGCAGAGACAATGCCCAGTTGCTGGTGCGGATCACGTGGCCTGTCGGACGTTCATACACCATTGCGTTATCCACATACATCAGGCCGTGAATGGCATGCTCATCAAGCAGATCAATCAATTGCAGCGCCTGAGGCACGGGCAGCGGATCGGATTCTAAAACCTTTTTTGCCTGATAATCATACAAATAAGTGCCATTACAACAAATTGCAGGTGTATCTAACGCCAGTGCCTGATAAAAAGGATGAATGGCAACGTGATGTCGACCCGTTACGATAAGGAGTTGATATCCCACTTCCTGCGCGCGTTTGAGTGCTTCAAGGGAAGAGGGGAGAAGGGTTTTCTGCGGAGTAAGTAAGGTACCGTCTAAATCCAGAGCTATTACACGCGAGGTCATTTGTTTTTCCGGGTTAATATTGAATTTACGTTCTGAAGGGATGGTACACCGAGAGGCAAAGGCTTCAAAATTCCCGATGACAATTCAGCATTCACCGTCAAAAGTTAACTACTTTCATGCGCAGTGAGGAGTGAATATTCATGAAACAAACCGTTTATACCGCCAGTCCTGAAAGCCAGCAGATCCACGTCTGGCGTTTAAATACCGAGGGTACCCTCACGCTGGTTCAGGTTGTTGATGTGCCAGGTCAGGTGCAGCCGATGGTTATCAGCCCGGATAAACGTTTCTTGTACGTGGGTGTGCGCCCGGAGTTTCGCGTGCTGGCCTACCGCATCTCGCCGGACGACGGCGCGCTGACTTACACTGCGGAAGCACCTTTACCGGGCAGCCCAACGCATATCTCCACCGATCGCAAAGGCAACTTCATCTTCAGCGGCTCTTACAATGCCGGCTGTGTCAGCGTAACGCGTCTGGAAGCGGGCCTACCGGTTGAAACCGTGGAGGTGGTTGACGGGCTGGAAGGTTGCCACTCGGCGAATATTTCTCCGGATAACCGTACGCTGTGGGTCCCTGCGCTGAAACAGGATCGTATCTGCCTGTTTACCCTGAGCGATGACGGTCACCTGGTGGCGCAGAATCCTGCAGAAGTGACCACCGTTGAGGGCGCGGGCCCGCGCCATCTGGTGTTCCACCCGAACCAGCAGTACGCCTATGTGGTGAACGAGCTGAACAGTTCTGTGGACGTATGGGAACTGAAAGATCCTAACGGCAAGATTGAGTGCGTGCAGACGCTGGATATGATGCCGTCTGACTTCTCTGACACCCGCTGGGCGGCTGATATTCACATCACACCGGATGGGCGTCATCTGTATGCCTGCGACCGTACCTCCAGCCTGATTACGGTATTCAGCGTTTCTGAAGACGGTAGCGTGCTGGCGATTGAAGGTTTCCAGCCTACCGAAACCCAGCCACGCGGGTTTAATATCGATCACAGCGGTAAATACCTGATTGCGGCGGGGCAAAAATCCCACCACATCGCGCTGTACGAAATCAAAGGTGCTCAGGGGCTGCTGGAAGAGAAAGGGCGTTACGCCGTCGGCCAGGGGCCAATGTGGGTGGTGGTAAACGCACACTAAAAGGCTTAAAACAAAAAACCTCGCAAATGCGAGGTTTTTTTATGCCCGGTGGGCACCGGGCGAGTACAGCAAAAGACATCAACGCATTCTTTTATTGCTTAGGCTCAGCAACCACTTTGCTACCCAGACCGCGGTTGTTGTATTCCCACATGCGGTTGAAGTTAGCGTCATTCAGGTTACGCTGCACGTTACCTTTATCATCCACGCTACCGGTATTGCCGGAGAAAGGACGTTTGGAGATAGCGGCATCGGCCCATGGCTTAGCCATGTTGAAACCTTCGTTGATCACGCTGTCACGAATAACAACCTGACCGTTGGTGGCAGAGTCCACATCCAGCGAGCGGCCCAGCTGCGCGACGCCGTCACCGGACGCGTTAAAGCGGCTGTTAACGGCCAGGAAGCCGTAGAACAGGTTAGATTGCGTGGCCGGGGCAAACACATAACCTTCCTGCTGAGTGCGTGAATTCACCACGCGGAAATCGGTGTTCTCAAACACCACCGCGCCGCGACCGGAGACCAGATCCACGTCACCTTCAACGTAGCTGTTAGTGACCAGCGTACGGGTCAGACGGTTATTCTGCAGCGTGTTCTGAACACCGCTGTTCGTCACGAAGAAGGTGTTCTGACGGCCAAGAATATTCACGTTGTTGATCTGCACTTTATCGCCATCGCTACGCAGTGCAACGGCCTGGTGGTTACCCGCATCAACGCTATCGCCCAGGGTATTCTGAATGGTCAGGTTCTGCAGCTGCAGGCCATTATTCTGAGACCAGACGACCGCCGAACACATCACGCCGATGGTAGCTGCACGCTTGCTCTGGCAGTTGTCAAACATGTACCACGCCGGTTTGCCTGGCATGTATTTACCCGCCGGGTTGACCAGGCGACGCCAGGTGTTGCTGTCGATTTCAGAATCAATCGCCAGACCAATTTTCACGTCGACCGCTTTCTCGCCTGTCCCGTAAAGGGTGATGCTGCCCGGTGCTGCCGGAACGTAAACGGTGCCTTCATATTCCCCTGGCAGGATCGCGATGTACTGGCGAGAGGCGCTGTGTTTGGTGATAGCCGCGTCAACCGCAGCCTGAATCGTCGTGTGCGTCACGCCCTGCGTGCCTGCCGGACCGACAACGAAGTCAGGTTGTTTCGGCAGGTTAATAGAAGACGGTGTCCACGGCGCAGCGTTAGGGTCCATCGCCGAGAAGTAGTGCGCACGGTCAAAGTTCTTCGCTTCATCAGCGGACAAAATCGGGCGAGAGGCGGTACCCGGTGCAACCTGCTCAGAAGGCTGCTGGTCCGGTGGGGTAGAACTGCATGCGGATAATGTCACGCCAAAGGCGAGCGCTAACGCCAGACGGGAAATCCTGGAAATGTTCAAGGTAAAGCTCCTGGGTATGCAAGTCTTAACGGAATAGACGAAATAGCCTGCTTTTTTATACTAAGTTGAGCGAAACGGGAAGATAAAAAGGGTAAAAGATGCATTTTTTACCCGCGGGAGGCGGGAAAGTCATCACAAATAAATAACATTTTCCGCCAGAGCGGTTGACAGCAGGGGGCAGATGAAAATAAATGTCTATACAACCCATGACAAGTGGAATGCCCATGCAGCAGCTTCATCCCGACGATGTAATATGGCGCAATGCGCGACTGGCGACAATGATCCCGGACGACAGCACGCCTTATGGCCTGAAAGCGCAGCACGCCCTGGTGGTGCGCGGCCAGACGATTCTGGCCGTTATTCCCGAATCCGACATCCCTTCCGGCCACCGTCAATGTGTCGATCTGCACGGTCGTCTGGTCACCCCCGGGCTGATTGACTGCCATACCCACCTGGTGTTCGGTGGCGATCGTGCGGCAGAGTGGGAGCAGCGTCTGAACGGCGTCTCTTATCAAACCATCAGCGCGCAGGGCGGCGGGATTAACGCGACCGTGACGGCGACGCGGAGCAGTTCGCCCGAGACCCTGCTCAGGCTGGCGCAGCAGCGTCTGCAGCGGCTGATCGATGAAGGGGTGACCACGGTTGAAATCAAGTCGGGATATGGTCTCAACGCCGAAGCGGAAGAGAAGATGCTGCAGGTTGCCCGCCAGCTGGGCCAGAACAATCCGGTAGAGATCAGCCCAACGCTTCTGGCTGCGCATGCGGTTCCGGCGGAATACCGCCACGACGCGGACGCGTATCTCACCACGGTGTGCGAGCAGATGATGCCCACGCTGTGGCAAAAAGGCTTATTCGAAGCCGTGGATGTGTTTTGCGAAAACGTCGGCTTCACGCCAGCGCAAACCGAGCGGCTTTTCCGCGCTGCCACTGCCCTGGGGATTCCGGTCAAAGGACACGTGGAACAGCTTTCAAATCTTGGCGGCGCGGCGCTGGTCAGCCGCTTTAAGGGGCTTTCCGCCGATCATATTGAATATCTCGACGACGCCGGTGTTCAGGCGATGGCGCACAACGGCACGGTTGCGGTATTACTGCCGGGGGCGTTCTATTTTCTTCAGGAGCGCCAGCGTCCGCCGGTTGAACAGCTCAGAAAAGAGGGCGTTCCCATGGCTGTCGCCACCGACTATAACCCCGGCACCAGCCCGTTCGCGAGTATTCATCTCGCGATGAATATGGCCTGTGTGCAGTTTGGCCTGACGCCTGAAGAGGCCTGGGCTGGCGTGACGCGACATGCTGCCCAGGCGCTGGGACGCGGGGCCACGCACGGGCAGCTGCAGGCTGGATTCGTGGCTGACTTTGTCGTCTGGGATGCACATCACCCGGTCGAAATGGTCTATGAGCCGGGACGTAATCCGTTGTATCAACGTATTTTCCGTGGGGAGAGCGTATGAGACTCTGGCGGCCGGTTGCCGAGACCGTCTGGCAGGGGCGCGACGACAGCGCCGAGGCCAGCAATGCAAAACGTATTTTTCAGACCCTGCGACAGATGCCGGTATTTACTCCTCAGTCGTCCGGCATCGCTTTGATAGGGTTTGAATGTGATGAAGGGGTAAAACGCAATCAGGGCAGGCCCGGCGCCGTACAGGCCCCGGAGGTGCTTCGCAAAGCGCTGGCGAACATGGCAAGTCATCATGGACATGACCGGCTGGTGGATATGGGATCGGTGTATGTCGAGGGCGATAACCTGGAAGCGGCTCAGCGGGCGTTAAGCGATGCCGTGCAGGCCTGCCAGCAGTCCGGCATGCGTACGCTGGTTTTTGGCGGGGGACACGAGACCGCCTGGGCGCATGGCCGCGGGGTTCTGGATGCTTTCCCGAACGCGCGCGTGGTGGTGATAAACCTGGATGCACACCTTGACCTGCGCAAGGCGGAGCATGCGACCTCCGGCACGCCGTTTCGTCAGCTGGCACACTACTGTGCGGAACAGGCGCGCGATTTTCAGTATGCCTGCCTGGGCGTCAGCCGGGCGGCGAACACGCAGGCGCTGTGGGATGAAGCTGAGCGACTAAACGTCACGCTGGTGGAAGATCTTCATTTCAGGCGAGATGCGTTATCGGCTCTGGACAAGATTCTGGCCCAGGCCGACCGCGTTTACCTCACCATTGACCTCGATGTTTTGCCTGCTGGCGAAATGCCAGCCGTCTCAGCGCCCGCGGCGTTAGGGGTACCCGCGCTGGATCTTCTGCCGGTGATTAAACATATCTGCCGCAGTGGAAAACTGCAGGCTGCCGATCTGGTAGAATTTAACCCGCAGTACGATCGGGACGGACAGGGGGCAAAGCTTGCCGCTCGTCTGGCCTGGCAAATTGCTCACTGGTGGGCATAACAACGTTTAAGGAGTCAGGATGTTTTCACGCTCACCGCTGTCGCAGTCCAGCCCTCCCGTGCCTTTCTATGAAAAGGTGAAGCAGGCCATCAGCGAAAAAATCGCAACCGGCGTCTGGCGGCCGCACGATCGCATTCCGTCCGAGGCCGAACTGGTCGCACAGTTTGGTTTTAGCCGAATGACCATCAACCGGGCGCTGCGCGAGCTGACCGATGAGGGCCTTCTGGTGCGTCTGCAGGGGGTCGGAACCTTCGTTGCGGAGCCGAAAGGGCAATCAGCGCTGTTTGAGATCAGAAGTATTGCCGATGAGATAGCCTCGCGTAACCATCAGCACCACTGTGAAGTGCTGGTGCTCGAAGAGACACAGGCCAGCGCCGAGCAGGCCGTGGAGCTGAATGTCAAAGAGGGAAGCCGCATCTTTCATTCCGTGATGGTGCATTATGAAAACGACATCCCGGTGCAGATTGAAGATCGCTGCGTGAACGCCGATCGGGTGCCCGAGTACCTGGATCAGGATTACACCCAGACCACGCCGCATGCCTATCTTTCGCTCATCGCGCCTTTGACGGAAGGGGAGCACATCGTGGAAGCGGTTCCCGCTACGCCGCAGGAGTGCGAACTGTTGCGGATCAAAGAGCACGATCCTTGCCTGCTCATTCGTCGCCGTACCTGGTCTTCGTCGCATATTGTGTCGCATGCCAGACTGCTGTTCCCGGGAAATCGATACCGGCTGCAGGGCCATTTCATGTCGTAAGGGTCATACGTTTTAAAAGCGTGATAGCTAACGCAATATAACAAAATTGTATCTTTTTTGTTAAATCCGACCTTGTGTGTGCTTGTCTATACAAGTATATCTGAATACATCATTTGTCCCGTATGAGGAGCACACAATGTCGTCAGGTAAATACCGCCAGCAGGATGTCCGCGCCGCGCGCGGCACCACACTTACCGCCAAAAGCTGGCTCACCGAAGCCCCGCTGCGCATGTTGATGAATAACCTCGATCCTGAGGTCGCGGAGAACCCCCACGAGCTGGTGGTGTATGGCGGCATAGGCCGCGCCGCGCGCAACTGGGAGTGCTATGACGCGATTGTTGAATCCCTGACTCATCTGGAACATGACGAAACCCTGCTGGTGCAATCCGGCAAACCGGTCGGCGTGTTCAAAACCCACAAGAATGCACCGCGCGTGCTGATCGCCAACTCTAACCTTGTCCCGCACTGGGCGACCTGGGAACACTTTAACGATCTGGACGCCAAAGGGCTGGCGATGTATGGCCAGATGACGGCGGGAAGCTGGATCTACATCGGCAGTCAGGGGATTGTGCAGGGCACCTACGAAACCTTCGTGGAAGCCGGTCGTCAGCACTATAACGGTTCGCTGAAAGGTCGCTGGGTACTGACTGCCGGTCTGGGGGGAATGGGGGGCGCACAGCCGCTGGCCGCGACCCTTGCCGGTGCCTGCTCCCTGAACATCGAATGTCAGCAGAGCCGCATTGATTTCCGTCTGCGTACCCGTTACGTCGATGAACAGGCTGAAAACCTGGATGACGCGCTGGCACGCATCAAAAAATACACGTCAGAAGGCAAAGCGATGTCGATTGCGCTCTGCGGCAACGCGGCTGACATTCTCCCTGAACTGGTGGCCCGTGGTGTACGCCCGGATCTCGTCACCGACCAGACCAGCGCGCACGACCCCCTTCACGGCTATCTGCCATCGGGCTGGACGTGGGAAGCGTATCAGCAAAACGCCGAAAGTGACCCGGAAGGCACGGTGCTCGCCGCTAAACGTTCCATGGCGGAGCACGTGAACGCCATGCTGGCCTTTAGCCAGATGGGCATTCCGACATTTGATTACGGCAACAATATTCGCCAGATGGCGAAAGAGATGGGCGTGAGTAACGCCTTCGACTTCCCGGGGTTTGTGCCTGCCTATATTCGCCCGCTGTTCTGTCGCGGTATTGGTCCGTTCCGCTGGGTGGCCCTGTCCGGCGACCCGGAAGATATCTACAAAACCGACGCCAAAGTGAAGGAGATCGTCGCCGACGACGAACATCTGCACCACTGGCTGGATATGGCTCGCGAGCGCATTAACTTCCAGGGCTTGCCGGCGCGGATCTGCTGGGTCGGGCTGGAGTGGCGACAAAAACTGGGTCTGGCCTTTAACGAAATGGTGCGCAGCGGTGAAGTCTCCGCGCCGATTGTTATCGGACGGGACCATCTCGACTCGGGCTCTGTTGCCAGCCCGAACCGTGAAACCGAAGCCATGCGCGACGGCTCCGATGCCGTGTCCGACTGGCCACTGTTGAATGCCTTACTGAATACCGCCAGCGGGGCGACCTGGGTGTCGCTGCATCACGGTGGTGGCGTAGGTATGGGCTTCTCCCAGCACTCGGGAATGGTCATCGTGTGTGATGGTACGGATGAAGCGGCAGCGCGTATCGCTCGCGTGCTGCATAACGACCCGGCAACCGGCGTAATGCGCCACGCGGATGCCGGTTACGAGATTGCGATTGAATGTGCCAAAGAGCAGGGCCTGAACCTGCCGATGATCCCTGCCACACAAGGAAAGCATTAATGAACGCCTTAACCCTCACTCCCGGCTCACTGACGCTCAAACAGCTGCGTAACGTCTGGCGTCAACCGGTTACGCTCTCACTTGATGAAAGCGCCCACGCCGCGATTAACGACAGCGTTGCCTGCGTTGAAGCCATTATTGCCGAAGGACGTACCGCCTACGGCATCAATACCGGATTTGGTCTGCTGGCGCAGACGCGTATCGCCACGCACGATCTGGAAAATTTACAGCGCTCGCTGGTGCTTTCGCATGCGGCAGGTGTCGGTCAACCGCTGGATGATGACATTGTCCGTCTGATGATGGTGCTCAAAATCAACAGCCTGGCACGTGGGTTCTCCGGAATTCGCCTCAGCGTGATCGAGGCGCTGATGGCGCTGGTGAATGCGGAGGTCTATCCGTGGATCCCGGCAAAAGGTTCCGTCGGTGCATCCGGCGATCTTGCGCCGCTGGCTCATATGTCGCTGCTGCTGCTCGGTGAAGGTCAGGCTCGCTGGAAGGGCGAGTGGCTCCCTGCGAAAGAGGCGCTGAAAAAAGCCGGATTGACCCCGATAACGCTGGCGGCGAAAGAGGGGCTGGCGCTGCTTAACGGGACCCAGGCCTCGACGGCGTTTGCGTTGCGTGGTCTGTTTGAAGCCGAAGATCTTTTCGCCTCCGCGGTCGTGTGCGGTGCGCTGACCACCGAGGCGGTGCTTGGCTCACGTCGTCCGTTTGACGCCCGTATCCACGAGGTGCGCGGCCAGCGCGGGCAGATTGACGCCGCGGCGATGTACCGTCACCTGCTGACCGAGACCAGCGAAATTGCAGACTCTCACCATAACTGTGACAAGGTACAGGATCCGTATTCGCTTCGCTGTCAGCCCCAGGTGATGGGAGCCTGTCTGACGCAGCTGCGCCACGCGGCAGAAGTGCTGCTGGTGGAGGCGAATGCGGTGTCTGATAACCCGCTGGTGTTCGCTCAGGAAAACGAAGTGGTCTCCGGGGGGAATTTCCACGCCGAGCCTGTGGCGATGGTGGCGGATAATATCGCGCTGGCGATTGCGGAAGTGGGGGCCTTATCCGAACGTCGCATCGCGCTGATGATGGATAAACATATGTCCCAGCTGCCGCCGTTCCTGGTCCGCAACGGCGGGGTCAACTCCGGATTTATGATTGCCCAGGTGACGGCCGCGGCGCTGGCGAGCGAGAACAAGGCCCTGTCGCATCCGCACAGCGTGGACAGTCTGCCAACGTCAGCGAACCAGGAAGATCATGTTTCGATGGCCCCGGCCGCCGGACGTCGTCTGTGGGAGATGGCCGCCAACACCCGCGGCGTGCTGGCGGTGGAATGGCTGGCCGCATGTCAGGGCGTTGATCTGCGTGAAGGTCTGAAGTCCAGCCCGCTGCTGGAACAGGCGCGTCATCTGCTGCGTGAACAGGTCGCGCATTACGATGATGACCGTTTCTTTGCGCCGGATATTGATAAAGCGATCGCGCTGCTGGAGAAGGGAAGCCTGGTGGGCTTACTGCCTTCGGTGCTCTAAGATTTGCCCGGTGGCCCGGACACGTTCAGGCCACCGGTTTTTTTACGAATACATTGCCGTGATCGATGCGCTACCCAGCGAATGAAAATGGACGTTAAAGCCGACCATTGCGCCACTCGCACCCTCATCCACCTCAATCTTGTCCACATCCAGCGCGTGAACCGTGAAGATATAGCGGTGCGTTTCCCCTTTTGGCGGCGCGGCGCCGCCGTAACCCGCTTTGCCAAAATCGGTTCGGGTCTGGATAGCGCCTTCAGGCAGCGCCACCAGGTCAGAGCCGGAACCTTGCGGCAGAACGCGCGTATCCGCAGGCAGGTTCGCCACTATCCAGTGCCACCACCCTGAGCCTGTAGGGGCATCCGGGTCATAGCAGGTGACAACAAAGCTTTTGGTTCCCGCCGGAACATCGTCCCACGCCAGATGCGGAGAGATATTATCCCCCTGATAACCCATGCCGTTAAAAACGTGGCGTTCAGGCAGTTTTTCCCCGTCGCGCAGATCTTTACTGATGATTTTCATACGATTTACCTCGGTACCCGATTATGCAAAAAGTGTAATGCATAAACAGAGTACCGACGTTAACGCTCAGGGTTAAATCGCAAAATGTGCGGGAATGTTAACGGCGTCAACTACCGCAGCCGTTAACTGACGTAGCTGAGCCGGCGAGATAACATAAGGCGGCATCAGATAGATAAGCTTGCCGAAAGGACGCACCCACACTCCCCGTTCCACGAAGAAACGCTGCAGCGCCGCCATGTTAACCGGATGGGTGGTCTCAATCACGCCGATGGCACCCAGCACGCGTACATCCGCCACGAATTCAGCCGCTGACGCTGCGCTCAGCTCCTGGCGAAGCTGCGCTTCAATCGTCGCGACCTGCGTTTGCCACTCGCCGCTCTCGAGAATGGCCAGGCTTTCGCTCGCCACCGCGCAGGCCAGCGGGTTGCCCATAAACGTCGGGCCGTGCATAAAGCAGCCCGCGTCGCCGTCGCTGATGGTGTCGGCAACGTGGCGCGTTGTCAGCGTGGCGGACAACGTCATGGTGCCGCCGGTCAGCGCTTTACCCAGACACAGAATATCCGGTGCGATCCCCGCATGCTCGCAGGCGAACAGCTTGCCGGTGCGGCCAAAGCCGGTGGCGATCTCATCGGCAATCAGCAGAATGCCCTCGCGATCGCACATCTTACGAATGCGCGTCAGCCATGCCGGGTGGTACATCCGCATTCCGCCTGCACCCTGCACAACCGGCTCAAGAATAACGGCGGCAATCTCATGGCGGTGGGCAGCCATCAGCCGCGCAAAACCGACCATGTCCATTTCATCCCACTCCCCGTCAAAACGGCTTTGCGGTGCCGGGGCAAAGAGGTTCTCTGGCAGATAGCCCTTCCACAGGCTGTGCATGGAGTTATCCGGATCGCACACCGACATCGCGCCGAACGTGTCGCCGTGATAGCCGTTGCGGAAGGTGAGGAACCGCTGGCGGGTCTCACCTCTGGCGTGCCAGTACTGCAGCGCCATTTTCATCGCCACTTCCACGGCAACAGAGCCGGAATCTGCAAGGAAAACGCACTCCAGCGGGGTCGGGGTCATCGCGACCAGACGCCGGCACAGGTCAACCGCAGGCTGATGGGTGATACCGCCAAACATCACGTGCGACATCTGGTCAATCTGCGCTTTCATCGCCGCATTCAGACGCGGGTGGTTATACCCGTGAATAGCTGCCCACCAGGATGACATGCCGTCCACAAGCGACTCACCGCTGCTCAGGGTCAGTTCGCACCCGTGAGCCGAGGCGACCGGGTAAACGGGCAGGGGGCGGGTAGTGGAAGTGTAAGGGTGCCAGATATGCTGCTTGTCGAAGGCGAGATCGTCCTGGGTCATAATCGACTTGTAAACCATTTTGAAAAGTTTTAGGTTTACGAGTATAAACCGATCTGAAAATTAACAAAACCCTTTGGAGAAGCCCCATGGCTCACCACGCACGCTGGACGATGTCGCAAGTTACTGAATTATTCAATAAACCTTTCCTTGAGCTGATGTTTGAAGCCCAACAGGTGCATCGTCAGCACTTCGATCCACGCCATGTGCAGGTCAGTACGCTGCTGTCGATCAAGACCGGCGCATGCCCAGAAGATTGCAAATACTGCCCGCAGAGTGCGCGCTATAAAACCGGGCTTGAATCTGAACGTCTGATGGAAGTGGAGCAGGTGCTCGACTCTGCCCGTAAGGCGAAAAATGCAGGCTCAACCCGATTCTGTATGGGCGCGGCATGGAAAAACCCGCACGATCGCGACATGCCGTATCTGGAGCAGATGGTGAAAGGGGTGAAAGAGATGGGGCTGGAAGCCTGCATGACCCTTGGCACGCTGAACGAAGAGCAGGCGCAACGCCTTTCAGCAGCAGGGCTGGATTACTACAACCACAACCTCGACACCTCCCCTGAATTTTACGGCAATATCATCACCACGCGGACCTATCAGGAGCGTCTCGACACGCTGGATAAAGTGCGTGACGCCGGCATCAAAGTCTGTTCCGGCGGGATTGTGGGGCTGGGCGAAACGGTGAAAGACCGTGCAGGTCTTCTGCTGCAGCTGGCGAACCTGCCCACGCCGCCGGAAAGCGTGCCGATCAACATGCTGGTGAAAGTTAAAGGTACGCCACTGGCGGATAACGAAGACGTGGATGCATTTGATTTTATCCGCACCATTGCGGTGGCGCGTATCATGATGCCGACCTCCTACGTGCGCCTCTCGGCGGGTCGTGAGCAGATGAGCGAGCAGACGCAGGCGATGTGCTTTATGGCCGGGGCCAACTCCATCTTCTACGGCTGCAAACTGCTGACCACCCCGAACCCGGAAGAGGACAAAGACGTCCAGTTGTTCCGCAAGCTGGGGCTGAACCCGCATCAGACCGACGTCCTGACGGGGGATAACGAGCAACAGCAGCAGCTGGAGCAGCAGATTTTCAACGCCGATACTGACCAGTTCTACAACGCGGCAACCGTATGACCTGGCAGGCACGTATCCATTCTGCGCTCGAAGAACGGCGGGCGGCAGATGCCTTTCGCGTTCGCAACGTGGTAGAAAACGGCGCAGGCCGTTTTCTCACCCGCGAGGGCCGGCAGTTTTGCAATTTCTCCAGCAATGATTATCTCGGGCTGAGCCAGCACCCGGCAATCGTCCGCGCCTGGCAGCAGGGCGCGGAGCGGTTTGGCGTCGGCAGCGGCGGTTCGGGGCATGTCAGCGGCTACACCACGGCGCATCAGGCGCTGGAGGAGGCCCTTGCCGACTGGCTGGGGTATCCGCGTGCGTTGCTGTTCATTTCAGGTTTTGCCGCCAACCAGGCGGTCATCGCCGCGCTAATGGGCAAGGACGACCGCATTGTTGCCGACCGCTTAAGTCACGCCTCGCTGCTGGAAGCGGCAAGTTTAAGCCCTGCGCAGCTCCGCCGCTTTGCCCATAACGATGCGGCTCAGCTTGCTGGCCTGCTCGATAAGCCCTGCACCGGACAGCAACTGGTGGTCACAGAAGGGGTGTTCAGCATGGACGGCGACAGCGCACCGCTGCGTCCGCTGCATGAGACGGCGCAGCGACAAAACGCCTGGCTGCTGGTTGATGATGCGCATGGTATTGGCGTGATGGGTGAGGAAGGGCGCGGTAGCATCCATCAGCAAAACGTGAAGCCGGAACTGCTGGTGGTGACCTTCGGGAAAGGTTTTGGCGTGAGCGGGGCGGCCGTGTTGTGCAGCGAGTCTGTCGCCGACTATCTGCTGCAGTTCGCCCGTCATCTCATATACAGCACCAGTATGCCGCCTGCACAGGCCGTGGCGCTGTCTGCATCACTGGCGGTGATCCGCAGCGCTGAAGGTGCGGAACGACGGGCGCGTCTGGCGGAACATATCCGGCGTTTTCGCCAGGGGTTACGCCATCTCCCGTTCCAGAGCACCGATTCGCAGAGCGCAATCCAGCCGGTGATGGTGGGGGAAAACGGTCTGGCTCTCACGCTGGCGCAGACGCTTCGCGAGCGGGGGATATGGGTGACGGCTATTCGTCCACCAACCGTACCGTCCGGCACTGCCCGACTGCGTCTGACGCTCACGGCGGCGCACGAAGCAGAGGATATCGAAGCACTTCTGGAGGCGCTGCATGACACCCGTGAATAAACAGGCGATCGCGGCGGCATTTGGCCGGGCCGCGCGCAGCTATTCGCAGCACGATGAACTCCAGCGTCAGAGCGCGCAGGGGCTGCTTGCTTTACTCAACGAGACCCGGTTCCCTCAGGTGCTGGACGCCGGGTGTGGGCCGGGTGCCAATAGCCGACACTGGCGTGCGGCCGGCAGCGAGGTGACGGCTATCGATCTGTCGCCCGATATGCTCGAGGAGGCCCGTCAGCAGCAGGCCGCGCACCACTATCTGGTTGCCGATATTGAGTCCATTCCGCTGCCGGATGCGCGGTTTGATCTGGTCTGGAGCCATCTGGCGGTACAGTGGTGCAGTAGTCTCCCGCAGGCATTAAACGAGCTTTATCGCGTGGCGCGCCCGGGTGGATGCGTGGCCTTCACCACGCTGCTGGAAAGCTCTTTACCGGAGCTCAATCAGGCGTGGAAAGCGGTGGATGAACAACCTCACGCTAACCGTTTTTTGCCGCACGAGCAGGTCATCCACGCGCTGGCGGGATGGCGCTATCGCTGTGCTGAGCAGACCATTACGCTGAATTTCGACGATGCCTTCAGCGCCATGCGCTCCCTGAAGGGCATTGGCGCGACCCATCTGCATGCGGGGCGTGAAAAGAAGCCTCTTACCCGCGGCCAGTTGCAGCGTCTGGAGCTGGCGTGGCCGCAGCAGCGGGGGCAGTTCCCGCTCTCATATCAACTTTTTCATGGGATTATTGAACGTGACTGAACGTTATTTTGTCACCGGAACAGATACCGAAGTGGGCAAGACGGTTGCCAGCTCAGCGCTGCTGCAGGCGGCGCGCATGCAGGGAAAAACCACCGCCGGATATAAACCTGTCGCCTCCGGCAGCGAGATGACGGCGCACGGGTTACGCAATACCGACGCGCTGGCGCTCCAGCGCAACAGCACGCTTGAACTTGCCTATTCAGCGGTGAATCCGTACACCTTTGCCGAGCCCACCTCACCGCATATTATCAGCGACGATGAAGGTCGCCCGATTGATTTTGCCGTGCTTTCTGCCGGGTTACGCGCCCTTGAACGCCAGGCTGACTGGGTGCTGGTGGAGGGCGCCGGTGGCTGGTTTACGCCACTTTCGGCGGACCAGACCTTTGCTGACTGGGTGCAAATCGAGCAGCTGCCGGTAATCCTGGTGGTAGGGGTCAAACTCGGCTGTATCAACCATGCGATGCTGACTGCCCAGGCCGTTCAGCAGGCCGGGCTGCGCCTGGCCGGCTGGATAGCCAACGACGTGGTTGCGCCGGGCAGGCGACATCAGGAGTATCTGGCAACGCTGAAGCGGGTGCTTCCTGCGCCGTTTCTTGGGGAGATCCCGTGGCTGGCTGACACTGCCGGGTGCGCTGAAACCGGGCATTACCTCGATCTCAGCGTCTTGCCTCCAGCGACATCCAGTGGGCGATAAGCTCGTCGTCCAGCTCGTTAACGTGGCCCTGGGCCACGTTACGCCCGCGATACAGCATGCAAAAGCGCTCCGCGACCCGGCGGATAAACGACAGCTGCTGCTCAGCTAACAACACCGTCATTCCCAGTTCCCGGTTTAACCGCACCAGCAGCTGGCTCAGCTTCTGAGCGAAGCTGTGGCCCGCGCCATGCATCGGTTCATCCAGAATCAGCATCCGCGGACGGATGACCAGTGCATTGGCCAGCGCCAGCTGATACTGGTCGTCTGGCGAAAGCGTGTTGGCCCGGGTTTGTCGCAGCGCATAGAGTTCCGGAAAGAGGTCGTAAACGTCACTTTTCGCTTCAGGGTCTGGTTTCCCTGTCGCCCGCATGGCGATATGCAGATTTTCATCAATGGTTAACTGGGAGAAAATCCGCCTGTCCTGCGGGACATAGCCTATTCCCGGGCCAGCGAAGGGTTCTGGCGTCTGGCTAAGCAAATCTCGCGGCGGTGCACCGGCTTCGTGCCAGATGATGGTGCCGCTGTCGACAGGCACTTTCCCGGCGATGCAATTCATCAGGGTCGTTTTGCCCATCCCCGGCAGGCCAACAACGCCTGTACACATGCCTTTGGGAAAATCTAAATCCACGTTCCATAGCGTATGTTGGCTTCCGTAAAACTGGTTAACTGCACGCAGACTCAACATCTTTCTCTCCTTAAAAATCTGTGTGGATGAGGCTCATTGTGGGATGTGCAAAACTCCTGCCAGAAACCCTAAATTGATTAAAAAAGAGACTTTTTTAGGAATTTATCCGGGATAAGCGGTGTGTGATTACCCCCCTTTGCACATCCGCGGTGCCGGACGTGATGAGTTGTGGTGCAGGGTTAAAATGGTGGAAATGTGAGCAAGATCGCATCGGTTGGTTATGAATGACACAACTGTTTATCAGCAAAAAATAGCTATAAAAAATTTTTGCTGCCGTTTCGTGGGAAAAGTCGGGAATTTGCTGAGCGGCGGTCTGCACGGGCTGGAAGCAGTTATCCACTATTCCTGTGGATAACCATGTGCATTAGAGTTAGAAAACACGCGATAAGCGAGAGAAGACGCGGGTTACGACCAAATTGGCGCGAAACGCGGCTTTAGAAAATATCGCTTAATATTTAATTGGTTAGATAAAAGCAATTGCCGTAATGAAAGTGTCACCTGTTGCCATAAAACTATCATTACCTGGCTTGACAAATGTTAAAAAAGAAAAAGTTCTGGGGATAACCCGTCCTGACTGGTGTTTTATGTTGTCACGGTCCAAATTTTGACCGCTATCGCGCTAATCACCCTGCCGGTACTCTAAATATCCTGACATGCTACTGGTTTTTCATCCAGTGTTTTTTACTGGCATTCCTGGCAGCAACGAGTAAAATTACTCACCTGCCGCTTATAACGTCATCAGGTTGTCGCCCATGAGTAAACCGTTCAAATTGAATTCTGCATTCCGTCCTTCCGGCGATCAGCCTGAGGCGATCCGACGTCTCGAAGAGGGGCTGGAAGATGGGCTGGCGCACCAGACGCTGCTGGGGGTAACCGGTTCGGGCAAAACGTTTACCATTGCCAACGTTATCGCCGATCTGCAGCGCCCCACGATGGTGCTGGCCCCAAACAAAACCCTGGCCGCTCAGCTTTACGGTGAGATGAAAGAGTTCTTCCCGGATAACGCCGTGGAATATTTTGTCTCCTACTACGATTACTACCAGCCTGAAGCGTATGTCCCGAGCTCTGACACCTTCATTGAGAAAGATGCCTCGGTGAACGAACACATTGAGCAGATGCGTCTGTCGGCGACGAAGGCGCTCCTTGAGCGTCGCGATGTGGTGGTGGTGGCGTCAGTGTCGGCTATCTACGGTCTGGGCGATCCGGATCTCTATCTCAAGATGATGCTGCACCTGACCCAGGGGATGATCATCGATCAGCGCGCTATTTTACGCCGTCTGACAGAGCTGCAGTACACCCGTAACGATCAGGCGTTCCAGCGCGGTACCTTCCGCGTGCGCGGCGAGGTGATTGATATCTTCCCGGCAGAGTCGGACGATATCGCCCTGCGCGTTGAGCTGTTTGACGAAGAAGTTGAACGCCTGTCGCTTTTTGACCCGCTGACCGGCCACGTCGAGTCGGTTGTTCAGCGCTATACCATCTACCCGAAAACGCACTACGTGACGCCACGCGAGCGTATCGTGCAGGCGATGGAAGAGATCAAAGTTGAACTGGCAGACCGCCGTAAGGTGCTTCTGGCGAATAATAAGCTGCTGGAAGAGCAACGCCTGAGCCAGCGCACCCAGTTTGACCTGGAGATGATGAACGAGCTGGGCTACTGCTCCGGTATCGAAAACTACTCACGTTTCCTCTCCGGGCGTGGTCCGGGCGAGCCACCGCCGACGCTGTTTGATTATCTGCCGGCAGACGGTCTGTTGGTGATCGACGAATCTCACGTGACTATCCCGCAAATTGGCGGGATGTATCGCGGTGACCGGGCGCGTAAAGAGACGCTGGTGGAGTATGGTTTCCGTCTGCCATCGGCGCTGGATAACCGTCCCATGAAGTTTGAAGAATTTGAGGCGCTGGCACCGCAAACCATCTACGTCTCGGCTACGCCGGGCAACTACGAGCTCGAAAAATCGGGCGATGAGGTGGTTGACCAGGTGGTGCGTCCGACCGGGCTGCTGGATCCGATTATCGAGGTGCGTCCAGTCGCCACTCAGGTTGACGATCTGCTGTCAGAAATCCGTATCCGCGCGGCCATCAACGAGCGCGTGCTGGTAACGACGTTGACCAAGCGTATGGCGGAAGATCTCACCGAGTATCTTGAGGAGCACGGTGAGCGGGTGCGTTACCTCCACTCGGATATCGATACCGTCGAGCGTATGGAGATCATTCGCGACCTGCGTCTGGGCGAGTTTGACGTGCTGGTGGGTATCAACCTGCTGCGAGAAGGCCTGGATATGCCAGAAGTCTCGCTGGTGGCGATTCTGGATGCCGACAAAGAGGGCTTCCTGCGTTCTGAACGCTCCCTGATCCAGACCATTGGCCGTGCCGCGCGTAACGTTAACGGTAAAGCGATCCTTTACGGTGACAAAATTACCCCGTCAATGGCGAAAGCAATTGGCGAAACGGAGCGTCGTCGTGAGAAACAGCAGCGTTACAACGAAGAGCACGGCATTACGCCGCAGGGCCTGAACAAGAAAGTGGTGGATATTCTGGCGCTGGGCCAGAACATTGCGAAGACCAAAGCGAAAGGGCGCGGGAAAGCGCGTTCAGTGGTTGAGCCGGATACCGTCGAGCTGACGCCAAAAGCGCTGCAGCAGAAAATCCACGAACTGGAAGGGCAGATGATGCAGCATGCGCAGAACCTCGAATTCGAAGAGGCCGCGCAAATCCGCGACCAGCTGCATCAGCTGCGCGATCTGTTTATCGCCGCCTCCTAGGTAAAAGCAAAATGACAGCCGCAGGCTGTCATTTTTTTAGTGTTTGCTCTCTCCCGTGGGAGAGAAGTTGGGTGAGGGCATAATCTCTATCCCAGGTCCTGAATCGCTTTCTCCAGCGCTTCACGCAGCAGGTGACGGTCGTGGCGATATTTGATATCGCTTGCTTCCAGCGGCTCCTGCACCACTACGCGATCGCCAATCCCTGATACATCAACTTTCGGGCCGACCACTACGCCATCGATGATTTTCTTCCCGACGTACTGCTCCATCAGATTCAGTTTGTCCGCCAGCGACAGGCTGGCCGCCGCCGGGCTCAGCTCACGGCCTAAATTGCCGATGTAAACCATGGGGGCGGGCGTTCTGCGCAGGGCCTGTGCCAGCTCTTTGACCAGTAAAATGGGCATCAGGCTGGTGTAAAAACTGCCCGGCCCAATCAAAATCAAATCCGCTTCGCCGATGGCCTCAATGGCTTCACGCGTGGCGGGCACGCTTGGGTAGGTCATCAGCTCTTTTGGCGGCACGGTAAGCTGGTCGATGTTCACTTCGCCATAAACCTCGTGCCCTTCCGCATCGATTGCCATTAAATCGACCGGTTGTTCGGACATTGGGATCAGGAACGCGTCAACCTTGAGCAGGTTTCGGATCAAATTGATGGCTTCCAGCGGGCGCACTGACAGGTGATCCAACGCTTTAAGCATCAAATTTCCAAGGTTATGCCCGGAAAGTTCGCCGTTACCGCCAAAACGGTACTCAAACATCGCCGACGCGACGCTCGGCTCGGTAATTAACTGGTTCAGACAATTACGCATATCGCCCCAGGCGATACCCCCTTCCGCGCGTCGAATACGCCCGGTGGAGCCGCCATTATCCGTGGTTGTCACTATCCCTGTCAGCCTTGAGCCAAGTGAAGACAGAGAAGACATCACTCGCCCCAGACCATGGCCTCCGCCAAGAGCGACAACACGGTCAAGATCCGCAAAAGTGCGATTGCGCATACACATTCCTTATCACGTTCGATCTGCGTAACACTACCCTAACTACCCCTAAAAGACGATGCCTCACCCGGCGCAAAATGACGTATATCAATGTGAATATGCTGTTTTTAGGTATTCTGTAGCGAAAATACACGATTATGTCGTTATGTATATGGTTATATAGCGTTAAGTGATAATGGCGAAGGGAAGATTTCCGCGCTACTATCGCCATAACCACGTTTTCAAATTTGAAAACATACACTCGAGCCCTGGCGCCTGTGTCGAAAGATATGGCGTCCTGGCCGTGGCGAATATGCCACCAGGGTACAGAAAGAAATGACTGTGCCTCCCGTCTCTGGAAAGGTGTACATGGCTTCACAACTTACTGATGCATTCGCGCGTAAGTTTTTTTACTTACGTCTGTCGATTACCGATGTGTGCAACTTCCGTTGCACCTACTGCCTGCCCGATGGCTACAAACCGGGCAGCGTCACCAATAACGGCTTTCTCTCCGTGGACGAAGTGCGCCGCGTCACGCGCGCATTCTCTGAACTCGGCACGGAAAAGGTCCGCCTGACCGGAGGGGAGCCCTCTCTGCGTCGTGATTTCCCCGATATCATTGCTGCGGTGCGTGAGAACGATCGTATCCGTCAGATTGCGGTCACCACCAACGGGTACCGCATGGCTCGTGACGTTGCAACCTGGCGCGACGCGGGCTTAACCGCCATCAACGTCAGCGTGGACAGCCTCGATGCCCGCCAGTTTCATGCCATTACCGGCCAGGATAAATTCCGCCAGGTGATGGATGGAATTGACGCGGCGTTCAGTGCCGGGTTCCAGAAGGTCAAAGTCAATACGGTGCTGATGCGTGACGTCAACCATCACCAGCTTGATACCTTCCTGGCGTGGATCAAATCCCGCCCCATCCAGTTGCGTTTTATCGAGCTGATGGAAACCGGCGAGGGCAGTGAGCTGTTCCGTCGGCATCACATCTCCGGGATGGTGTTGCGAGATGAGCTGCTGAAACGCGGCTGGATCCACCAGATCCGTCAGCGCAGCGACGGCCCGGCGCAGGTCTTTTGTCACCCGGATTACGAAGGGGAAATCGGGCTTATCATGCCGTATGAGAAAGACTTCTGTGCCAGCTGTAACCGTCTTCGCGTCTCCTCCGTTGGTAAGCTGCATCTGTGCCTGTTCGGGGATGGCGGTGTCGACCTTCGCGATCTGCTGGCGGAAGACGCCCAACAGGCCGCGCTTGAAGCGCGGATTTCTGAAGCTCTGACGCACAAAAAACAGACCCACTTCCTGCATCAGGGCAACACCGGCATTACTCAGAACCTGTCCTACATTGGCGGGTAATCAGGCTTAAGAAGGAACCAGAAGATGAGTCAGGTTAGCGCGGAATTTATCCCGACACGCATTGCTATTCTTACCGTTTCCGACCGCCGCGGTGAAGAGGATGACACCTCCGGCCACTGGCTGCGCGATGCGGCACATGATGCCGGGCACAGTATTGTTGATAAGGCGATCGTGAAAGAGAACCGTTATGCCATTCGTGCACGGGTCTCTCAGTGGATTGCCAGCGATGAGGTGCAGGTGGTGCTGATCACCGGTGGCACCGGCTTTACCACAGGCGACCAGGCTCCCGAGGCGCTCGTCCCGTTGTTTGACCGGGAAGTGGAAGGCTTTGGTGAAGTGTTCCGCATGCTCTCGTTTGAAGAGATTGGCACCTCCACGCTGCAGTCGCGTGCGGTGGCCGGTGTGGCGAACGGCACGTTGATTTTTGCCATGCCCGGCTCGACAAAAGCGTGTCGCACCGCGTGGGAAAATATTATTGCGCCGCAGCTGGATGCCCGTACCCGTCCGTGTAATTTCCATCCCCATTTAAAGAAATAAGTTATGTCGCAACTGACCCACATTAACGCCGCTGGCGAAGCACATATGGTAGATGTCTCCGCCAAAGCCGAAACGGTGCGTGAAGCGCGTGCTGAAGCCTTCGTGACCATGTTGCCAGAGACCCTGGCGATGATTATTGACGGCAGCCATCACAAAGGCGATGTCTTTGCCACCGCCCGCATCGCCGGGATCCAGGCTGCGAAACGTACCTGGGACTTAATTCCGCTCTGCCACCCGCTGATGCTGAGCAAGGTGGAAGTCAACCTGCAGGCGCAGCCGGAGCACAACCGCGTGCGCATCGAGTCGCTCTGCCGCTTAACCGGGAAAACCGGGGTTGAGATGGAAGCCCTGACGGCGGCCTCTGTCGCCGCGTTAACTATCTATGACATGTGCAAAGCGGTGCAGAAAGATATGGTGATTGGCCCGGTTCGTTTGCTGGCGAAAAGCGGTGGTAAATCCGGTGATTTTAAGGTGGACAGCCATGATTAAGGTGCTCTTTTTTGCTCAGGTCCGCGAGCTGGTGGGCACCGACAGCCTGACGCTTGATGCCCCGTTTGACACCGTTGCCGACCTGCGTGCGCATCTTGCCGCGCAAAGCGACCGCTGGGCGCTGGCGCTGGATGAAGGCAAGCTGCTGGCCGCGGTTAACCAGACGCTGGTGGAGCTGACCCATCCGCTGACGGCCGGGGATGAAGTGGCCTTCTTCCCGCCGGTGACAGGGGGCTAAGATGGCTGAAACCCGAATTCTGGTAGGTCATGATCGTTTCAGCGTTGGTACAGAATATGACTGGCTGGCAGAGCGTGACGAAGACGGTGCGGTTGTCACCTTCACCGGCAAAGTGCGTAACCATAATCTCGGCGACAGCGTAAAGGCGCTGACGCTGGAACACTACCCGGGCATGACGGAGAAATCCCTCGCGGAGATCGTTGAACAGGCGCGTGGCCGCTGGCCGCTCGGGCGAGTGACGGTTATCCACCGTATTGGTGAAATGTGGCCTGGCGAGGAAATCGTTTTTGTCGGCGTGACCAGTGCCCATCGTAGTAGCGCGTTTGCCGCAGGGGAGTTCATTATGGATTACCTCAAAACCAAAGCGCCATTCTGGAAACGTGAAGCGACGCCGGAAGGCGACAGGTGGGTTGAGTCGCGTGACAGCGACAAAGAAGCCGCCAGTCGTTGGTAGTCGGTTTGCGTGAATGTGTTAGTCTTAACGTGTGTGTCTACTTAATCAGGAGTGAATCATGGACCGATTTCCGCGTTCCGATTCAATAGTACAGCAGACCCGTACCGGGCTGCAGACGTATATGGCTCAGGTTTATGGCTGGATGACGGTCGGTTTACTGCTGACCGCCTTTATCGCATGGTATGCAGCCAACACGCCTGAGCTGATGATGTTTATCTTCTCAAGCAAAATCACCTTCTTTGGGCTGATCATCGCGCAACTGGCGCTGGTCTTTGTTCTCTCCGGCCTGGTGCAGAAGCTGAGCGCCGGAATGGCGACCACGCTGTTTATGCTCTATTCGGCACTGACGGGGCTAACGCTCTCCAGCATCTTCATCGTGTATACCTATTCCTCCATCGCCAGCACGTTTGTGGTCGCTGGCGGGATGTTTGGTGCGATGAGCCTCTACGGCTACACCACGAAGCGTGACCTGAGTGGTTTCGGCAGCATGCTGTTTATGGGGCTGATTGGGATTGTGCTGGCGTCGCTGGTGAACCTGTGGCTGAAGAGTGAAGCGCTGATGTGGGCGGTGACCTATATCGGGGTGGTGATCTTCGTCGGTTTGACGGCCTACGACACTCAGAAGCTGAAAAATATTGGCGAACAGATTGACGTACGCGACAGCTCAAACCTGCGCAAATACGCGATTCTGGGCGCCCTGACGCTGTATCTGGACTTCATCAACCTGTTCCTGATGTTGCTGCGTATTTTAGGCAACCGTCGTTAAGGGTGTTTCCCTTACCCGACCTGCGTTGCGCAGGCCGGGTAAGTTCTCCCGCCAGACCTCACTTCGCTAACGCTTTCTCATTCTTCGCCCGGAGTTTCTTCGCCCGACTCTCCAGCACCAGATAACACACCGTTGCCAGCGCCAGCGGCAGGAAGTAATAGAGCATACGGTAGGCCAGCAGGGCGGCAATAATCGTACCCTGTGAAACATGCTCTCCGGCGAGCAGGGCGATAAATACCGCCTCCAGCACCCCAATCCCCGCCGGGATATGCACGATCACGCCGGCAATGCTGCTGACCAGCAGCACGCCCAGCACAAAGAAGTAATTCACATCTTCACCAATGAGCATCCAGATAATCGCCCCCATCGCCATCCAGTTGGCGCTGGACACGGCCATCTGCAGGACCGCGAATTTCCACGAAGGCAGCACCAGTTTTTGCCCCTTGATGGTCATGTGTCGGCGTTTGGCAAAGGCGCAGGCCCAAAGATAGAGCGCAATGATGAGCAGTAATGCAAAGCCTAAAATCCGCAGCGTGGTTTCATCGATGTACCAGTGCGCAGGCAATTGCACCACGCCGATGGTGAAAATCACCCCGCCGAGCAAAATGTAACCCAGCCAGTTGGTGGTGATGCTGAGGGAAAAAATACGCGTAATGGTCCCGCCCGGCAGGCCGAGGCGCGAGTAAAGGCGATAGCGCATGCCGATCCCGCCCACCCAGGTACTCAATGTCAGGTTAAAGGCGTAACAGATAAACGACACCAGCATGACCTGGCGCTTCGCGAGCTTATGGCCGCAGTAGGCACGCCCCAGCAGGTCATAGCAGCCGTACATGAGGTAGCTCACAATCACCAGACCCACCGCGCCCAGCAGCACCAGCCGGTTGTAGTTGCGGATAACTTTCCACACCTCTTCCCAGTCAACTTTCTGGGCGTAAACCACCAGCAGAACCGCGACGGCGATGAAAAACAGCCAGGTGAGGATCTTTTTAGCCAGCCGCCAGCGTGGATGTGATTTCGACATCAGGTTTTCCCTCCATCTTCCGCTTCAACGCGGTCCTGGGTTTCCATTTCGGGCTGGACAGGCGGATCCACAAGCGCAAGTTTTGGCGTGTGCGCCGGCAGCCAGCCCACCATCGCCGGGAAATGACGCAGGAAGTGGAACACCACCACGCTAATGCCCAGATTCCACCAGGTGCGTTTGGGCACCATGGATTCGTCCACGCGCACGCAGTCGTTCACGATCAACGCCTGCAGGTTATCCCTGAGAGTCTGGTTGAACTGGCGATCGTGGATGATCAGGTTAGCTTCAAGATTCAGTGACAAACTCAGCGGATCGAGATTGCTGGAGCCCACGGTGGCCCAGTGATCGTCCATCAGGGCAACTTTGCCGTGCAGCGGCCGGCGGCGATATTCGTAAATTTGTACGCCACCTTTCACCAGATAGTTGTACAGCAACCGGGCACCGATTTTGACAATCTGCATGTCCGGCTCGCCCTGAACAATGAGCTTCACGCGCACGCCGCGTCGGGCCGCATTGCGCATGGCATGCAGCAGGCGATAGCCCGGGAAAAAGTAGGCGTTGGCGATAATCACTTCGCGCTTCGCATTCGCCAGCATCTTCAGGTAATGCCGCTCAATGTCGTCCCGGTGCTCACCGTTATCCCGCCAGACAAACAACGCCTGCGCTTCACCGGGGTGACGGTTCTCTTCCGGACGATGATGGCGGCGCTGCCACCAGCGACGGGCAGCCTCTTTACCGGGCAGGTTTTCCAGCTCAAAGAGCAGGATATCCTGCACCACCGGTCCTTCAATGCGAATCGCGTAATCCTGCTTGGCTTCCGGGCCGTAATCGGACATATGTTCAGCGGAGTAGTTAATGCCGCCAACAAACGCTACCGTCTCATCCACCACCACAATTTTGCGGTGCATCCGGCGGAAAAGATTGGTACGCATGCCGAAAAGGCGAGGACCAGGATCGTAATAACGGAACACGACGCCTGCTGAGGTGAGCTCATTGACGAACGCATCGCTGAGGTCCGGTGAGCCATAGCCATCCAGCAGCACTTCGATTTTGACGCCACGCATGGCAGCACGCAGCAGCACGCTGTGCAACTGCTTACCGACG
This sequence comes from Enterobacter cloacae complex sp. 394I7, assembly GCF_057320345.1. Classification (NCBI taxonomy): domain Bacteria; kingdom Pseudomonadati; phylum Pseudomonadota; class Gammaproteobacteria; order Enterobacterales; family Enterobacteriaceae; genus Enterobacter; species Enterobacter cloacae complex sp. 394I7. Next base: position 292,612 of record NZ_JBXWCR010000001.1, read on the forward strand.
TCGTCTTCGAACCAGATAAATGTCTCAAGGATCACTTTCTGCTTTGCGTGGTCAATCGCGTCAAACACCGCGGGGTAATATTCATCTCCGTTGACCAGCAGCGTGATCCGGTTGCCTTCCTGCCATGAACATTTCATAAGTGGATCTCCGCGCTGAGCGGCGCATGGTCGGAAAGATGTCGCCAGTTAAGTAACGCCAGTGTCGTCGGGCTGCTGGCATGGGCGTTTTTCACGTAGATTCTGTCGAGTCGCAAAAACGGGAACCGTACCGGAAAGGTGCGTGCAGGCCTGCCGTTTGCACGGGTGAAAATCTCCTCAAGTCCCGCATCAACCTTCAACGGATGGTTAGCACGCTGCCGCCAGTCGTTGAAATCACCGGCCACGACCACGGGTTCACCTTCGGGCAGGGCATTGGTCCATTCGGCCAGCATTTTTAGCTGTGCCTGGCGATGGGCTTCGCGCAGGCCCAGATGAACACAGCCCACGTGCACCGGGAACGCCAGGTCCGGTGGGGCGATACGGCAGTAAAGTAGCCCGCGTTTTTCACTTTCACCCACAGAGACGTCGCGGTTCTCGTAATGTTCAATGGGAAAACGTGACAGCACCGCATTACCGTGATGCCCTTCCGGGTACACCGCGTTGCGCCCGTAAGCGTAATCACTCCACATGGTGTCGGCCAGGAATTCGTAGTGCGGGGTGTCCGGCCAGTTTTCAAAGTGAAGCGGATGCACTTCGTGCGCGCCCATGACTTCCTGAAGGCAGACAATGTCCGCGCTGACGGTGCGTACCGCGTCGCGCAGCTCCGGTAAAATGAAGCGGCGGTTAAATGCTGTGAAGCCTTTATGAATGTTTATCGTCAGCACTTTAAGCGAGAAATGCTGCATTTTTTTGGTCATACGTTCCTTCCAGGGTGACTATCCCGATGAAAATAAAGTGTAGTAGGCGTCACAAAAAGATGCGGTGTTACGGAATTTTCCGTAAAGTGCGGTAGTCTGATTAAGCAGAGAAAAATCCTTCAGGAGAGAAGCCATGAAGTGGCAACAACGCGTTCGTGTCGCAACTGGCCTGAGTTGCTGGCAGATAATGTTGCATTTACTGGTCGTGGCCGTACTGGTGATGGGCTGGATGAGCGGCACGCTGGTGCGGGTCGGCTTAGGGCTATGCGTCCTCTATGGCGTCACCGTACTGTCGATGCTGTTTTTACAGCGCCACCACGAAGCACGCTGGCGTGAGGTGGGTGATGTGCTCGAAGAGCTCACCACCACCTGGTACTTTGGTGCGGCGATGATTGTGCTTTGGTTGCTGTCGCGTGTGCTGCAAAACAACCTGCTGCTGGCCCTGGCCGGTCTGGCAATCCTCGCAGGGCCTGCCGTGGTCTCGTTACTGACCAAAGAGAAAAAGCTACGCGATGTTTCGTCTAAACATCACGTACGCCACTGAGCCCGTCGTGGCCGCTATGATCAGTAGCGGCCACAAACTTCCCCAGACAATGTCCAGACTCGCATCCTTCAGATAGATCTGCTTGGTGATATCCGTGAAGTGCCGAATCGGGTTTATCCACGTCAAATCCTGTAACCATACCGGCATGTTCTCGACGGGTGAGACGTAGCCCGAAAGCAAAATCGCCGGCATCATAAAGACGAACACGCCAATAAATGCCTGCTGCTGGGTAGAGCAGAGCGCGGAAATCAGCAGTCCAAACCCGACCAGCGACAGCCCGTAAATCACCATGGTGAAGTAGAACAGCGCCAGCGAACCGGCGAACGGGATCTGGTAGGCCCATATTCCCACGCCCAGCACGATGGTGGCCTGGAAGGTCGCGACAATCAGCGCCGGAACCGCTTTGCCGACGAAAATTTGCCATGTTGCGAGCGGGGAAACCAGCAGCTGATCGAGCGTCCCCTGTTCGCGCTCACGGGCGACGGAGAGTGACGTTACGATCATCACTCCGATGGTGGTGATCATGGCGATCAGCGATGGCACCACGAACCATTTGTAATCCAGATTCGGGTTATACCAGTTGCGCACCACCAGCTCGCTGTTGTTGGGTTTCGGTTTCCCGTCCATCAACTCCTGTTGGTAATCTTTCACCACCTGCTGAAGATAGTTGGCTGCAATCTGGGCGCTGTTGGAGTTGCGCCCGTCGAGGATTAACTGCATTGGTGCCGTCTGGAAGGTATCCAGGTTGCGGGAAAAATCGGCCGGGAAACGCACCAGCAATAACGCTTTTTGCGTATCGATGGTGGGCTGGATCTCCTGCGGGCTTTTCAGCAGCAGGATGTGGGTAAAAGCCTTCGCCCGGGCGAAACGCTGCGTCAATTCGACAGAATGTTTGCCGTTATCTTCGTTGTAGATAGCAATGGTGGCGTTAGTCACCTCCAGCGTGGCGGCAAACGGGAAGAGCAACACCTGAAGCAACACCGGTAATACCAGAATGGCGCGCGTCTGCGGCTCGCGCAGCAGCGACTGCAGCTCTTTGCGTATCAATGTCCATAAACGGTGAAACATGTTCGCTCCTTAATCCAGACGCCGTTTGGTCTTTATCCACGTCAGCCCAATAAACATCGTCGCCGATGCCAGCAAAAACAGCGTGTTGATGATCAGCACCACCGGAATATTCCCCGCCAGGAACAGGCTTTGCAGCGTACTCACGAAGTAGCGCGCCGGAATAATGTAGGTCACGGCACGGATCACGGCGGGCATGCTGTCTATCTGGAAAATAAACCCGGACAGCATAATCGACGGCAAAAAGGCGGCGTTCAGGGCCACCTGCGCGGCGTTGAACTGGTTACGGGTGATGGTGGAGATAAGCAGCCCCATCCCGAGGGTGCTCAGTAAAAACAGACTGGTGATAAAGAACAGCACCACCAGCGATCCACGGTACGGCACGCCGAGGATAAACACCGAGACCAGCATGCAGAGCAGCATCGCCAGCATGCCGAGGAAGTAGTAGGGGATAAGCTTACAGAGCAGCAGTTCAACCCGTGTGACCTCGGTAGACAACAGCGCCTCCATGGTGCCGCGTTCCCACTCGCGGGCAATCACCAGCGAGGTCAAAATGGCGCCAATAACCGTCATGATGATGGTCACCGCACCCGGGATAATAAAATGCTGGCTAATGGCCGCAGGGTTAAACCAGTAGCGCGTCTGCACGTCGATCAGCGGTTCGAAGGTTTCCCCGCGATCTTCGGCGCGCTGCATTTGCCACAGCTGCCAGATGCCCTCCACATAGCCTTGTACAAAGTTCGCGGTGTTTGGCTCGCTGCCGTCGGTGATCACCTGCACCGGCGCACTGGCATCGGTACGCGCCATGTTGGCGGCAAAATCCACCGGGATCACCACCAGCCCGCGTATCTTCCCGGCCTGCATCATCTGGATTAACGCCTGCCGGTTGTCGCTGATGGTGGCGTGGATGTAAGGGGAGCCGGTCATGGTGTGGGTGAAATCAAGCGCCTCTTCGCTCTGCTGCTCCAGCAAAATCCCGACCCGCAGTTTGCTGGAGTCGAGGTTGATCCCGTAGCCAAAGATAAAGAGCAGCAGCAGGGGGATCACCACAGCGATCAGCCAGCTGCTGGGGTCACGCACGATCTGGCGCGTCTCTTTGATACACAACGCACGCACCCTGCGCCACGAAATGGCGTTATTGCGCATGGGCATTCTCCTTATCCCAGTCGTGGATGAGGGTAATAAACGCCTGTTCCATGGTCGGGTCCGGCACCTCGTCATCGGCGGCCTGTTCTTTCAGGTCGTCCGGCGTACCGTGGGCAATCAGCTTGCCGCGATACACCAGCCCGATGCGGTCGCAGTATTCCGCCTCATCCATAAAGTGGGTGGTTACCATGACCGTGACCCCTTTCTCCACCATGCTGTTAATATGCAGCCAGAACTCGCGGCGGGTGAGGGGGTCAACGCCGGACGTCGGCTCATCGAGAAACAGGATATCGGGTTCATGCATTAATGAGCAGGCCAGTGCCAGCCGCTGCTTGAAGCCGAGCGGCAGTTCGTCGGTGGCATGGGAAGCAATGCCCGTCAGGCCAAAGGCCTCGCTCATGCGGTGGATTTTCTCGTTCTGCGCGCGGCCCCGCAGGCCGTACACGCCGGAGAAAAAGCGCAGGTTCTGCTCGACCGTCAGGTTGCCATACAGCGAGAATTTTTGCGCCATATAGCCCAGATGCTGACGCGCCTTGCCGGAGCTGACCTTCAGGTCCATGTCGAGCACCAGCGCTTTCCCCGAGGTAGGTACCAGCAGGCCGCACATCATCTTAAAAGTGGTCGATTTCCCGGCGCCGTTTGGCCCGAGCAGGCCAAAAATCTCACCGCGTTTCACCGCGAAATTGACGTTATCGGTGGCGGCAAAATCCCCAAATTTTTTGGTGAGGGATTTGGCCTCAATCACCGTTTCACCCGGCGTACCTTCAACCGTATGCAGGATCGCGGCGAGGGGGGATTCTGATGTCCCTGCGCCGCCGAGCAGATCGATAAACGCATCTTCAAAGCGTGGCGCGGTCTCCTCCATCTCAATTTCAGGCATTCCCGGTGCACGGCGTATATCGTCCGCGGTCGCCTCTTTCGTGAGGATCACGCGCACCGAACGGCCCTGAATCATTCCATCGCTGACCTGAGGTAGCTTTAGCACCCGCTGCAGCAGCTGACGGTTGGAGGCCTGGGCGCTGTGCAACAGGAAGCTGCGACCAGCCATGCTCTGCGTCAGCGTGGTCGGCTCTCCCTGATAAAGCAGCTCACCTTCGTTCATCAGCAGAACGTCACGGCACTGTTCCGCTTCATCAAGGTACGAGGTGCTCCAGAGGATCAGCATCCCATCGCCGGCTAACTCATGCACCATCTGCCACAGCTCGCGGCGCGAAATCGGGTCGACGCCCACGCCGGGTTCATCGAGCAAGAGAACCTTCGGCTCGCCCACCAGCGTACAGGCCAGCCCCAGCTTCTGTTTCATCCCGCCGGAGAGCTTGCCCGCCAGCCGGTCGGTGAAGGGGCCAAGCGAGGTAAATTCCAGCAAACGGGCAAAGGTCTTCTGACGGGTTTCGCCAGTGACGCTGCGCAGGTCAGCATACAGATTGAGGTTTTCCATCACCGTCAGGTCTTCATACAGACCAAACTTCTGCGGCATATAGCCCAGCATGGCATTGAGCGCGCCATCGTCTTTAATCGGGTCGAGTCCGAGCACGCTGGCGGTTCCTTCATCGGGCTTTAACAAACCCGCCAGCATCCGCATCAGCGTCGTTTTGCCTGCGCCGTCCGGGCCAACCAGCCCGGTCACATAGCCTTTCTGAATGGTACAGTTCAGCGGGGCGACGGCAGGTTTTTCCATCCCCGCGAAGCGTTTGACCAGATTGTTGAGCTGAATAACCGCGTCATTCATGTCGTTCCCCGTCGCTGACTTTTACGGTGACAGGCATGCCCTGACGCAGCGCGTCGTCGGCATCGGTCACGATGATGCGCAGGCGATAAACCAGGTCGGTACGCAGATCCGGCGTTTCAACCGTTTTGGGCGTGAATTCAGCCGTCGGTGACACAAAGCCAACTTTGCCATGATACGGTTTATCCGGCCGACCGTCGGTGTAGAGCAGCAGCTCGCGGCCCGGCTGCATCTGGCCGAGGTTAGGCTCATCAATGTAGGCGCGCACCCATACCGGACGCGTCAGAGAAAGCGTCAGGACGGTGCTCCCCGCACTTAACATGCTGCCCGGCTCCACGGCGCGGGTCATCAGCGTGCCGTCAGACGGGGCAATGAGCGTGGTGTCGTGCAGATCCAGTTCCGCCTGCGCCAGCTGCGCCTGCGCCTGTTCCAGGCTGGCTTTTGCCTGCGCGATGTCCTGCGGGCGGTTACCGGTGTGGTACTGGCTTAATTTATCCTGGGCGGATTTCAGCGTCGCCTGGGCCTGGTCGCGGGAGGAGCGGGCGTTTTCCAGGTCGTTGGCAGAAATGGTGCGGCTTTTCCACAGCCCCTGCTGACGGGCATAGAAGTTTTGTGCGTAGTCATAGGCGGCCTGCGCCTGTTTGACCGCGGCGGCGGCCTGAGCAATCTCTTCGTCACGGTAGCCGGCCAGCATCAGGTCATATTGCGCCTGCGCCACGGAAACGCCTGCTTTCGCCTGCATCAGCGCGTTCTCGTACGGGGCCTTGTCGAGCATCCCCAGCATCTGACCGGTTTTGATGGTATCGCCTTCATCAACGGTGAGGGAGGCCAGGCGTCCCCCGACGCGGAAACTCATATTCACGGTGCGAATATCGACGTTACCGTACAGCGTCAGGCCTCTGTCCTGGTGACTTTGATACCACAGCCAGCCGCCGATACCTGCGGCAAGCAGAACAACGACCACCAGAATGATGGCGACAGGTTTTTTCATGACTTCAGGCTCCTTTGCGTTAAGCCTTGCAGGATCAGATCGAGATGACAGGTGATGACCTGGCTAATCTGCGCGGCTTTATCCTCATCAAATTGTGTCCAGCCGGTGCGTAACAGGATCGTTTCGCGCCCAAGACGGAAGGCGAGAATTTCACCCAGCAGGGCGTGGGTATGCAAAATAGTCTCGGTATCGTCGGCGTCTCGTCCGGTATAGGCCGCGATCAGCCGGGTCAGGTGCGTATGCATCGGGGCAATCACCTGATCGTGCACTCGCTGGTAAGCCGCCGTAGGGGAGAGCTGCTCACGGGAGATGAACTTACTCAGGCTCAGCGTCTCGTCGTGGGTCAGCAGGCGAATCATATTGTCGCAGGCGCTGATAATCAGCTGCCTGATGGCGGCGCGATCCGGCGACGGCTGGCTCAATAGCCCGCTGGCCTCTTCAACGTGTGGCCGAAAATGGTTACCGATAAAGTCGGCGATCCACTGGGCACAGGCGAGGTACAAATCCTCTTTTGAGCCAAAATAGTAGGTAATGGCCGCAATGTTTTGCCCGGCCTGCGCCGCGATGTCCCGCGTGGTGGCATGCAGACCATATTCGCCAAACTGCGCCAGCGCGGCGGCAATAAGCTGGTTTTTGGCCTGTTCACCTTTCGATGTCGTTGGGGTCGTATTCATGGCGGTTTTAAAAATTAATCAATCGATTGATTAACATTATGCCCGGTTGCCCTTTTTGTCCAGTGACCACACGGCGGGAAATCTTTCGTCAACGCAGCGCCGCGGGATATTTTATGCGCCACGTCACAAAACCTGCTACACTCCGCTGCTTCACGACATTGTGGTTTTTGTCCTTCCCTATTCGTTATATCTCCCTGAAAACTACACCTGTGATGGTCGGGGCGGTTCGGAGTTTTTATGTCTTTTGATTCCCTTGGCCTGAACCCTGAAATTTTGCGCGCTATCGCAGAGCAGGGCTACGTCGAGCCAACCCCAATCCAGCAGCAGGCTATTCCGGCCGTTCTGCAGGGCCGCGACCTGATGGCCAGCGCCCAGACCGGTACCGGTAAGACCGCGGGTTTTACCCTGCCGCTGTTAGAGCTGCTGGTAAAAAATCAGCCGCACGCTAAAGGACGTCGTCCGGTGCGTGCCCTGATCCTCACCCCAACGCGTGAGCTGGCGGCCCAGATTGGTGAGAACGTGCGTGAGTACAGCCGCTATCTCAACATTCGCTCGCTGGTGGTTTTCGGTGGAGTAAGCATTAACCCGCAGATGATGAAGCTGCGCGGTGGCGTGGACGTGCTGGTGGCAACGCCGGGTCGTCTGTTGGATCTTGAGCACCAGAATGCCCTGAAGCTTGATAGCATCGAAATCCTGGTGCTGGACGAAGCTGACCGCATGCTGGATATGGGCTTTATCCACGACATTCGTCGCGTGCTGGCTAAGCTGCCGCCGCGTCGTCAGAACCTGCTGTTCTCTGCCACCTTCTCTGATGAGATCAAGGCGCTGGCGGAAAAACTGCTGCATAACCCGCTGGAAGTGGAAGTGGCGCGTCGCAACACCGCCTCTGAGCAAATTACCCAGCACGTGCACTTCGTTGATAAAAAGCGTAAGCGGGAACTGCTCTCCCATATGATTGGTCAGGGCAACTGGCAGCAGGTGCTGGTCTTTACCCGTACCAAGCACGGCGCTAACCATCTGGCGGAACAACTGAATAAAGACGGTATCCGCAGCGCGGCGATCCACGGCAACAAAAGCCAGGGGGCACGTACCCGCGCGCTGGCTGAATTTAAATCCGGTGACATTCGCGTCCTGGTTGCGACCGACATTGCTGCCCGCGGTCTGGATATTGAAGAGCTGCCGCACGTCGTAAACTACGAGCTGCCAAACGTACCGGAAGACTATGTTCACCGTATCGGTCGTACCGGTCGAGCGGCGGCAACCGGTGAAGCGCTCTCGCTGGTGTGTGTGGATGAACACAAACTGCTGCGTGATATCGAACGTCTGCTGAGAAAAGAGATCCCGCGCATCGAAACCCCGGGCTATGACGTGGACCCGTCCATCAAGGCGGAGCCTATTCAGAATGGCCGTCAGGGCGGCGGCGGTGGTCGTGGTCAGGGTGGCGGGGGGCGCAGTCAGCAGCCGCGTCGTTCTGAAGGCGGTGCACCGAAAGCCGCGGGCAAACCTCCGCGTCGTAATACAGAGGCTAAGCCAGGCGGTGAAAGCCCATGGCGTAGCGGCGAGGGGAAACCGGCAGGGGAAGGGCAGCGCCGACGCCGCCCGCGTAAACCTGCTAACCCGCAGTAATCTGGAAGCCCGGTCGTAAAGCCGGGCTTTTCTTTTGCGGCAGCGGAAAGAAAGTGCCACAATAGTGGCTGTTTATACAGTATTTCAGGTCCTCCGATGGCTTTAACCGCGGCGCTCAAAGCGCAAATTGGCGCCTGGTATAAGGCGCTACAACAGCAGATCCCCGATTTTATCCCCCGAGCGCCTCAGCGGCAGATGATTGCTGATGTGGCAAAAACGCTCTCCGGGGACGACGGACGACATCTGGCGATTGAAGCCCCGACGGGTGTCGGGAAAACCCTTTCGTATTTAATCCCGGGCATTGCCATTGCGCGGGAAGAGCAAAAAACGCTGGTGGTCAGCACCGCTAACGTGGCCCTGCAGGATCAAATCTTCAGTAAAGACCTGCCGCTGCTGCGCAAAATCATCCCTGAACTGCGATTTACAGCCGCCTTTGGCCGCGGGCGTTATGTGTGTCCGCGCAATCTCGCGGCTCTCGCCAGCAGTGAGCCCTCTCAGCAGGATCTGCTGGCCTTCCTGGATGATGAACTGACGCCGAACAACAAAGCGGAACAGGAGCAGTGCGCGAAGCTAAAAACCGAGCTCGACAGCTACAAGTGGGACGGCCTTCGCGATCACACCAGCCATGCCATCAGCGATGATTTGTGGCGCAGGCTCAGCACCGATAAAGCCAGTTGCCTTAACCGCAACTGCCACTACTACCGCGAGTGCCCGTTCTTTGTCGCACGGCGGGAGATTCAGGAAGCGGAGGTGGTTGTCGCTAACCACGCGCTGGTCATGGCCGCGCTGGAGAGTGAGGCCGTCCTGCCGGAGCCCAAAAACCTGCTGCTGGTGCTCGATGAAGGCCACCATTTGCCGGATGTGGCGCGGGATGCGCTGGAGATGAGCGCCGAAATCACCGCGCCGTGGTTCCGCCTGCAGCTGGATCTGTTCTGCAAGCTGGTGGCGACCTGCATGGAGCAGTTCCGCCCGAAAACCACGCCGCCGCTGGCGGTGCCCGAGCGGCTGAGCGAACATTGCGAAGCGGTCTACAGCCTTATTGCTTCCCTGAATAACATTCTCAATCTTTATCTCCCGGCGACCCAGGAAGCAGAGCACCGCTTTGCGATGGGAGAGCTGCCCGACGAGGTGATGGAGATCTGCCAGCAACTGGCGAAGCACCTTGAAAAGCTGCGCGGGCTGGCGGAGATGTTCTTAAACGATCTCAGTGAGAAAACCGGTACCCACGACGTGGTACGTTTGCACCGCATTCTGCTGCAGATGAACCGTGCGTTGGGCATGTTCGAAGCCCAGAGCAAGCTCTGGCGTCTGGCCTCGATGGCGCAGGCGTCCGGTGCGCCGGTCACCAAATGGGCAACCCGTGACGTGAAAGACGGACAGGCGCACCTGTTTTTCCACTGCGTGGGGATTCGTGTTGCCGATCAGCTGGAAAAGCTTATCTGGCGCAGCGTGCCGCACGTTGTAGTGACTTCCGCGACGTTGCGTTCCCTGAACAGTTTCTCCCGTTTACAAGAGATGAGTGGGCTGAAAGAGAAAGCCGGCGACCGTTTTGTGGCGCTGGATTCGCCGTTTAACCACTGTGAACAGGGCAAGCTGGTCATTCCGCGCATGAAGTATGAGCCGCTTATCGACAACGAAGAACAGCATATTGCCGAAATGGCAGCGTATTTCCGCGAGCAGCTGGAGAGTGAAAAATATCCCGGCATGCTGGTCCTGTTTGCCAGTGGAAGGGCGATGCAGCGTTTTCTGGAGCACGTTACCGACCTGCGATTACTGTTGCTGGTGCAGGGCGATCAGCCCCGCTACCGGCTCGTAGAGCTGCACCGCAAACGCATTGATAACGGGGAACGTAGCGTACTGATCGGGCTGCAGTCATTCGCGGAGGGGCTGGATCTGAAGGGGGATTACCTGACGCAGGTGCATATCCATAAAATCGCCTTCCCGCCCATCGACAGCCCGGTCGTCATCACCGAAGGTGAATGGCTCAAAAGCCTCAATCGCTATCCGTTCGAGGTCCAAAGCTTACCCGCGGCGTCGTTTAATCTGATTCAGCAGGTGGGGCGTCTGATCCGTAGCCACAGCTGCTGGGGAGAGGTGGTGATTTATGACAAACGTCTGCTCACCAAAAACTACGGCCAGCGGTTACTCAACGCTCTGCCTGTTTTTCCGATTGAACAGCCAGACGTGCCCGATGTTAAAAAACGTCCGGCAAAACCTGCCGCCGGGCGGCGTAAAAGCGTCCGTACGAAGGGGCGCGGTCCTACTGGTAAGTAAAGGTCACCTGGACCACACTGTTAAACGTTCCGGCGGTGACGGGCAATGCGCTGGCATAATAGCGGGCAGCCAGAGGAAACGTTGCCGTGTGGTCCGCTGAGTTAACCGGAACGTTAAAGGCTGCCTGCGGGGCAATGAGTATATTGTCCTGGCGGTCTGCCAGTTCCAGAGCCAACCCTTTCGCACTGCCGATATTGGCGAATTTTGTCGGGTGCGTACTGTCGGCCTGACCATAGAAAAAGGCGGTCGCCAGCGCAAGTGTGGGAGGGCAATGCGAGACCGAGAGCGTAAAGTCTTTCCACGCGCCGGTATCGCCCACATTTTTAAAATCCCCTGTTACCGCCTGGCCTAAATCCACCGTCAGGTTGCGGCTGGCGCTGTCAATAATGCAGGTGTTGGCGTAAATATTGCCTGTCATCTGGATCTGAATATCGTCCGCCTGTGCCCGGGCAATCAAGCCGAGAATCAGGATCGCAAGTGTCTTTTTCATGTTGGTCACTTATAAGCCAGAGTGATCGTCGCCACGGTATTGGCTGGCCCCGGTGTCACCACGTTGCTGACCTGTTCGTAACGAACCTCGAACGGTATTCGCAGGGTTTCGTTGGCGATGGCCTGGCTTCGGGTGCTGACATAGGTGTCAAAGGTGGCGAGATGGTCATCAAAGAGCATTCTCACGCCCACGCCGGTTGCCATGCCGTTCTGCTGAGTCAATTTGATCACCCCTTCGAATGCCGTTTCGTAGCCGTTTGCGCTGGTCACCTTTAGCTCAGGCTGGACGGTGCTGTCGCAATTAATCGTGATGTCAAAGTTTTGTGCAGGGCTGGATAGCAACCCGATACTGATAAAATCACTGACGGGAAAATCGCCCAGGTTCACGGTGAGATTTTTGGGCAGGACAGAGCAGGTAACCGTTTCGAGATTCACATTGCCCGCATAGGAAATCGTATTGGGATCGCTGATGCCTTCATGCTGATAAACCCCGACACCAAATTTAGACTCCGCCTGAGAAAGCGAACCTGATTTGACCGTATTGCTCGTTTTCACCAGTTCCAGTGTGACATTAAAGTTAAAGGACTCAGAAATGTCGTTGGAGACATAGCCCAGCGGCGTGCCGCTTGAATTACAGTAAATTCCCCCGGCACCGGTAATTCGCTGGCCTTTGTCATTCATCAGCGCTACGCCAATTCCTTCCAGCCCTGATTCATACACCCCAGAAAGGCCGGGGATCTCTAGACCTGCGCCGTAATAGCACGCAACAATCGGAAGCCCGAAGTCAGAAGGGTTATAGCAGTTGCCCGCCACGTGAACGGTCTGCTCGGTACCCGGAATGGTGGCACCTACCGGCAACGTGCTCGAGACGGATACGGAGGCCACATTAATCTGTTTTGGCAGATCGGATGAGGTACAGAGCGCGTTAGCATGTGGCATAAATAACGCGGCGGTTCCCAGAACCAGGAAGAAAAAGCACTGTTTAATCATTTGCATAATGGTTTGCCTGAACGGTGAATCAGTGGCACTGCGCAGCAGCGTTAAGGATGTTGGTTTTCTCTGTCTCATCCGTAAGGACGTAGTCGGCCTCGCAGTGCTCGCTCGCATCCTGTCCCCAGGTGACGGCGAGATGCCCTTGCTTTGGCAGGCCGGAGAGATAGGTCTGGCCGTCATTGCCGACAATAAATTCGCTGTCCTTATCCTCCGTTGTTACCGTCGCACCGAAGGGCAGCGGTTTACCGTTGTGCGTCAGCGTCATCAGGACGCGGCTGCCCACGCGGGTATTAAAGCTGGCGCGCACCACGGCCCCGCGTGTCGGGGTCACAACGTACGCTGCGTGCGTCACGTCGGCCTCGTCGGGCAGGGTTTCGGTATCCAGCGCAATGGTATTGTGGCGATAAGGGGTAACAAACGGCACGACGGTATAGCCGCGGAAGTCGGTCTCAACGCCCGTCTGATTGGCGATATGCGTACCGTGTGTTCCCGGTGCTTTCACCAGGGCGATGGTCTCTCCGAGCGGCTGGCTCAGGGTTATGCCGTTGGCGTGCACGATCGCGCCACCCTGCAGCCCGACGTTTACGGTTTGCTGATATTTATCCTGGCTTACCCCGCCGCTCACTTCGCCATAGGTCGCTTTATAATCGGCGTTCATGCTGGTGGAGTTTCCGCTACCGGTGCTGCTCAGCCCCTCCTGAATATTCCAGTTCAGGTTGTCTCCCTTCAGCGCGGTACCGTTAAGGCCGATGTTCTGCGTCGTACCGTCTTTGGTGTTGTTGAGGTTGTAGGTGGCCCAGGTGTTATGCATCCAGCGATCCAGTGGAACGGAGACGTTTAACGAGAACTGGTTGTCGTTCATCACATCCTCACCGTTCGCATCGCTGTCCTGGGTGTTTTTGTTCATGCTGTAGCTCAGGCTGTAGCTGACGCCGTGCCAGCTATTGTTGTAGCTGACGCTCATGGAGGTCATATCCTGGCTCTGGCTCCAGTAGGTCTCTTTGACCAGGCTCAGGGTGACAGAGCCCCAGCCCGCGGGCAGCGTCTGGTCGACGGTGGCTTCCGTTCGGGCACGTCGCTGCTGCGGCGCAGACCCGTCATCTGAACGGGTGTAAGACTCCATCGTGTCTTCCAGGGTGTAAAACCCTTTGCTGTTGTAGCGATAGCCCGCCAGGGAGAAGTGAGTGCCCGAGGCGACAAAATCTTTGCTGTAGCGAACGCGCCAGGAGCGGCCTTTGCTGGTCTGCTGTTTTTTCAGCAGCGCTTTGGCGCGGGTGACATCAAGGGAGAAAGCACCCAAATCGCCCAGGTTTTTCCCGACGCCCAGCGCCCGGGACTGATAATGGCGACTCTGCTGCGCACCACCGTAGGCGGTGAAACCCAATGGCATGCCGTAGATGGCGCTGCCCTGGGCAAACGGGGTTTGTTCGACGTCCTTGTCGTAAGACCGGTAACGCCCGGCGGTCACGCTGTAGCGGAGATTCTTTTCACGCTGCAGTACCGGGACCGAGGCGTAGGGCACGACAAAGTGACTTTCGCTGCCGTCGGTCTCTTTCACGGTGACCTGCAGATCGCCGCTGCTGCCGGTGGGATAGAGATCGTTAATTTCAAACGCACCGGGTGCAACCGTGTTCTGATAAATGACGTAACCGTTCTGACGAACCATCACCAGCGCATTGCTGTGGGCAGTGCCGCGAATAATCGGCGCATAGCCTTTTTCACTGTCCGGGAGCATGTCGGTATCGGATTTCAGCTCAACCCCGGTATAGGGCACGCTGTCGAAAACGTCCGACGGGGAGGTGCTTTGCCCGACGGTCATATCGCTTTTCATCGCCACGATATCGCGTTGAGCATAGGTGTAGACGGAGGAGAACCTGTGCTCTTCCTCGTTGCCCGTTGTGCTGCGATTCCACGTGGAATAATTGCGTATGCGCCAGGCGCCCACATTGAGGCCCGGGCGCAGGTTAACGTACTGGCTGCTGTTATCCTGCTCTCCCTGTACACGGGCATGGCTCTGGCTGGCGGTGGCGCTGTAGTTCAGCAGACCTGCGGTGATCCCTTCGTCGAACGTTTTCGGGTCGATATACCCGCGTGGGACCTGGCCCAGCGCCGTTTGTGGAATACTGAGCAACAGTTGCTGATGACGAACCTGAAACGTTGCGGATGCCGCGGGAATGGCGCTTATATCGGCGCACTGGCCTTTAGCCATCAGCGCGGGATTCTGCCGGGTTTTGATCCCAAGGTTTTTTAGCTCATCCAGGCTAAAGCAGGGTTGAAGAGAATGATTGCCCTGAGCGTCTTTTATTAATTTGAACGTGACATCACGGGTATCAATTTTATTATTGTTGATGAAAATGTTGACCTGATATTTTCCGGGGGCTTGTCCCGGTCCTTTTTCATAAACAGACAGGTCGGTTTTCCCCTGTTGAGGATTATCAATATCCAGTAATGCCGGGTTGAAGTAATCATCAGCCATAACCTGCTGCGCAAAGATCGCCAGTGCCAGGCCACATAAAATGACCAGCATTGAAGAAAGGCGATGGATGAACGGCTTTTTATGGCTGTACATGATGATATTAATAGCCTGAGTGGGTGTTAATGAACGGATGCCGACCAGGTCTGACTGATGCTGCCGTAATCAGTAATAACGGAGTAGGTGACGGTCGACCCGCTGGCATTATCGGGTAAGGCAAAGTGCGTTTCCGTTTTGGGGACTGCCCAGGTGGCTTTATCCACTTTATGGCCGTTAAGCATCACCGTCTGGAAATTCATATAGAAAGGCGTCGGGTTATTCACAACCAGGTCGTGACCTTCACGATGCCACTGAAGCTTGTCCGCCACAGCCTCGGGTTTGCCTGTTATTGCTGACGGGCGATACAACAATTTAATGCGTGTATTAATGGCAATCTGCAGGGTATTTACCCCTTCGACGTGCTTTGACGAGGGAATAGCTTTGATATTAAGCCAGTAGAGAGATTCACGATCCTCGGGCAAATTCCCGCCGGTGCGCACGACACGCAGGACGTTATCCTCTTTTGCATCGAGACGAAACAGCGGTGGGGTGATCAGGAAGGGGGCTTTAGCCGGGTTTTTACCGCCAGAATCAACCCAGGACTGTACCAGATAATCCGTGGCATCTGGGTTTGAAAGACCCAGAGACGACTCCTTTTTGTCGCCCTGATAGACCAGGCGTGTGCCATTAATAACGACACCGGCATGGGAAGTGGCGGCTACCAGTAAAAGAGCACTCAGTAAATAACCGTGGCGCATAAAGGTATCTCAATAAAAGAAGAGATATTAACTCTCAGAACAGAGCTAATATCTCAGGATGGATAATATCAGTTATAAATAACGGTGAAGGTCGACACGGCGTTTGCCAGGCCTGCGGTGATTGCAGCCTGGGTCTGAATATAACGGGCTCCAAATTCCAGGTTATTGACCGCCGTACCGGAGGCTAACGGATATTGCTGAGAGGGCGTATACAGACTCACCGGTTGCTCAGACGCGTCCACCAGTTGAATAGCGACACCTGTTGCAGCATCTACATCCGGCGTTAATGCCAGCGTAGTGTTGTTATCCGGATCCGGCGTGCCGCCGAAGTTAATGGCGGCGGAAGTCACGGTCTCCGGGCAATTCTTTAATTGAATATCAAACTTGGTTAATGTGCTGGTAGATCCAGCCCCGGTAAATACCGTTTTAGACACTTTGCCTAACTGAACATTTAATGGATTACTTAACCCGTTCACTACCTGACAAGCAGAATCAATAATTTCACCGGTGAAGTTAATCTGACCTTCACCGTTTGTTGCCGCAAATGCGGATGCAGAACATCCTGCCGTTGCGGCGATAAATAAACCTATAGCAACCTTGTTCATAACAAATCCTGGTATGTTTCTGGTGAGAACGTTGCCTGGACGTTTTCACCGTTGACCTTAAATGATTTTCCGTTGGTTATTTAATCAGAAACGGGTGGGGTAAGAATCTTCAACGGCAATCACAAATAATTGAAATAGTGCTTGAGTTTCTTTTTTCGTCATAAAAACAGAAGGATGATCCGGTTCAAAAACACTAACGGCCAGACGTTCTTCAGGGCTATATTGTTAACAAGATGAAGCTGTCAGGAGAGATGTCGTGGATTATCGCAAAATTATCAAAGAGGTAGGACGAGGGAAAAATCATGCCCGCGATCTGGACCATGAAACCGCTCGTGCGCTCTATACGCATATGCTCAACGGTGACGTACCCGACCTTGAAATGGGCGGTATCCTGATAGCGCTGCGTATCAAAGGAGAAGGCGAAGCGGAGATGCGCGGCTTCTACGAAGCAATGCAGGCGCAGACCCTGCGCTTAAACGCGCCAGTGGCAAAACCGATGCCGATTGTGATCCCGAGTTATAACGGGGCACGTAAGCAAGCCAACCTGACGCCGCTGCTCGCTATTTTATTGCACAAGCTGGGCTTCCCGGTGGTGGTGCATGGCGTAAGCGAAGATCCAACCCGCGTGCTGACTGAAACGATTTTCGGCATGCTGGGTATCGAACCCACACGGCATGCCGGCCAGGCACAGGCGAAGCTTGATGGCCATCAGCCGGTTTATATCCCTGTCGGAGCACTCTGCCCCCCGCTGGAGAAGCAGCTTGATATGCGCTGGCGCATGGGCGTGCGTAACAGCGCGCATACGCTGGCGAAACTGGCTACGCCGTTTGGCGAAGACGCGGCGCTGCGTCTTTCCAGCGTCTCTCACCCGGAGTACGTGACGCGCGTGGGGAAATTCTTTGAAGACATAGGCGGCAGGGCCTTGTTGATGCACGGCACGGAAGGCGAGGTGTATGCTAACCCGCAGCGCTGCCCACAGATGATGCTGATTGATTCCGCTGGCACGCGCGCCATTCTCGAGCGAGGGGAAGAGCGTTCCGACGCGATCCTGCCTGACGCAAAAGATCCGCATACCACCGCCCACTGGATTGAGCAGTGCCTGGCCGGAAAGGTTCCGGTACCGCACGCGATCAAGTTGCAGATGGCCTGTTGCCTGCTGGCGACCGGTGAAGTTGAATCCGTAGAGGCAGGGATGGAACGCGTCGGGGAGACGTTTTAAGCCCAAAAAAAAGCCCGTCCAGTGGCGGACGGGCAAGCAAGGGTAACAACAACAGGGTCAATGAGGGTTGGAGCAGCTCACCAGAGGGTATGGCGAGGGTGGAGCATTCAGTCAATTACTTATAGATAACCGCAGTACCGCTCAGTTTGTTATTGGTGTTCGCGGAGGTGATGGTGTATCCGCTTGCACCGGCAGCAGCAGCTTTCTCAGCCAGTTTCGCTTCCAGACCGTCCAGAGTGGTCGCGCCTTCAGCACTTACCACACCGAGTTTGTTCATGCTCTGCGCCTGAGATGGAGAAACAGGTTCTGCAGCAAAAGCGCCGAAAGACAGAGCGGACAGGGCAACAGCAGCAACAGCATATTTGATGGTTTTCATAATTAATCTCTCGCAGGTGATTCTGTTAAGGGGACGATGTTCCGTCGATGTGATAAGTATCACGTTTTTTTATGCGAGAGAAAATCGAAGAGAATTGACGTGGTTGCTCAAAAAAATTGAATGACAAATAACTTATTGAATATTAATAAATTCAGAGGACGACTTTACACTTCTTGTAGCTGCGCTTTACAGACGCGACGAGAAGGGCACATTTTGCTACGCGGTTCGCAAAAAACCGTGAGCGTAAAGGTAACCGCTTGCGCCGTTAACTTCGGTAAAGGAAAGTCAACGTAGCTGGCTGTCTTTCGATCCTCTGCGATTATATCCTGAGTGCGCGCTATTTTTCGAATCTTTCTCCTGCTGGCAGGCGATGCATAACCGCACGCCCGGTATGGCTTTGCGCCGCGCTTCCGGGATCACTTCTCCACACTCTTCACATTCATAGAGACTTTCACCGCGCGGAATTTCACCGCGAGCGCGCGCAACCGCATCTTCAATTGTACTGTTGATTTGTTCGTTAACGGCGTCATCATTTGCCCAACCGGAAGCCATGGTTTACTCCTGGGTTCTGTTAAACCTTGTTTTTACTATGGGGTGAAAAAACGTGCAGTCAAGGCAGAGAGGAACTGCATCTGTCAGGCAGATGCAGTTTGTTTATAGAAAGAGACGTTATTTATAAATGGTCGCCGTGCCATACATATGGTTATCCCCGCCCGCGGCGTTAACCACGAAACCTTTAGCCCCTTCCTGGCGGGCTTTTTCGGCGAGTTTATTCTGGAGATCGTCAAGGTTACTTGCGCGGCTTACCGAGACGGTGCCCGCAGGCTTGAGCTGGCTGGTGTCTGTATTGTCGGTCAATGACTGTACCGCCATGGCAGAGAATGACGCGGTAGCCAGTGCACCCGCGAGAACAACAAGGGTCAGGTATTTTTTCATAATCACATCCTCATGAGGAAACAACAGGTGATTCCCTTTAAGTTTAGAAGCCTGGCGAGTGTGATTTAGCGCAAAAATTTGATGATGATCTGCTTATTTTTTGAACGATAAAAACTGACGTTTTACTGACAGATCATAGACATAAAGGTGTTTGATTTATGACGGGTTTTTGAGCGTCGCAGAGAAATATTTACCGTTGAGCCTGCAAAGGGTATCTTACGCCGCTGTTTAAAGGAGAAAGCCATGACTTCCCAAAAGCCGGGATTGCACCCACGAAATCGCCATCGTAACCGCTATGACATGAATGCGTTGTGTCAGAGCTGTCCTTCGCTGCAGGATTACATTGTGCAGACACCTGCCGGTGAACCTTCGGTCAACTTTGCCGATCCGCAGGCGGTTAAAATGCTCAATAAAGCCCTGCTGGCACACTATTACGGTGTGGCGCACTGGGATATTCCGGAAGGCTTTCTCTGCCCACCCGTGCCGGGGCGGGCCGATTATCTCCACCATCTTGCCGATCTTCTCGCTGACGATCGCAACGGTGTCATCCCTGAGCAAGCATCCGTGCTTGATATCGGTACCGGGGCGAACCTGATTTATCCGTTGATTGGCGTTCATGAATATCACTGGCGCTTTACCGGCAGTGAAATCGGTAATGAGGCGTTTTCCAGCGCACAGGCGATTATCAACGCCAACCCTGGGTTAAGCCGGTCTGTCCGCTTGCGTCGGCAGAAAGATGCCGCATCGATCTTCAACGGGATTATCCACAAGAACGAAAGCTACGATGCCACCCTGTGTAACCCACCGTTCCATGACTCCGCGGCCACCGCCCGTGCGGGCAGTGAGCGCAAACGCCGCAATCTCGGTCAGGCGGAAGATGCCGCGCTGAACTTTGGGGGGCAGCAACAGGAACTGTGGTGCGAGGGGGGAGAAGTGGCATTCATCCTGCGAATGATTGAGGAAAGTAAAGTATTTGGCCGTCAGGTTAAATGGTTCACGACGCTGGTATCCCGTGGGGATAACCTGCCACCCCTCTACCGTGCACTGACCGACGTGGGTGCCGTTAACGTGGTGAAAAAAGAGATGGCGCAAGGCCAGAAGCAGAGCCGCTTTATCGCCTGGTCATTTATGGACGCTAACAAGCGCAGTAAATAACCCGCAGGCAGGGCGGGTAAGGCGACGCCGTTACCCGGTCCCCACGCTATAAGGTGGGCTCCTGTGGCGGTGTGGGGGACGCCGGTGAGGGTAATACCTGATAGGTCTGCACCGGCATCCGCACCGCGGCCAGGTCAAAGTGTTTTTTCACCATACTGTCGAGCGCAAAGCGCACCGTCCACTGCTTCAGTGGCTGCGTGGTGAACGACACGCGCAGGGTAAATGCCGTGTTCGTCAGACCGACAATACCGGCAAACGACGGCTCTCCAATCACCAGCCCGCGAATATCCTCCATCGCCATCATCTCTTCCACGGCGTCCCGTAGCGCCTGTTTCGCTTTACCTGCATCTTCATGACGGTCAACGTCGTAGTTGGCCACTACCGAGCCAATGCCTCGGACAAAGTTAGCGAAGGTGGTTATCGATGACCAAGGAATTATGTGGTACGCCCCGGTGTCCTGGCGCACGCCGACGGAGCGAATGGACATGCGCTCTACCGTGCCGGTTAACGGCCCAATCGTGACCAGATCCCCGGTGTTCATCCCGTTCTCAAACTGGATAAAGACACCGGTGATTATATCCTTCACCAGGGTTTGCGAACCAAAGGAGATAGCCAGCCCCAGCGCGCCGGCACCTGCCAGGAGCGGCGCGATGTTCACGCCGATTTCCGAGAGCACAATCATGATGGTAATGGTGCTGATAATAACCGCCAGCGCATTGCGAAACAGCGTCAGCAGGGTGCGGGCACGGGCGCTGGGCAGGGGGCGGCCGTGAATGTCGGAGACCAGACGGTTCTCGATAAGGCTCGCCAGCAACGTCCAGCCAACCGCAGAGAAGAAGAGGATCAGCGCGATGCGAATTAAAATATCGACGGTCTTTTCGCCCGCGCCGTTGTGCAGCCAGTTCCAGAAGTCAAACAATCCCCATGCGTTAAACAACAGCATAATCGCCACGCAGACGGTGAGAATGCGCGCCACTTTCAGTGATACCGAGATCCAGCCGTTGACCCTTTTTTGCAGTTCCGGATAACTGCGCTGCACCTGTGGCGAGAGGGTGAAGGTTTTCGATAGCCAGCGCGACAGCAGGCCAGAGACAAATGCCGCAATGCCAATGATGGCCAGGCTCTTGAACGTCGCCCCCATCATAAATTTCAGGCTGTTGCCCGGGTCGAACAGCGAGAAGAAGCACAACACGATAAAGTAGGCGCTCGCCAGCCAGTGCCACACCAGCGCGAAGGCGCGGATAAAGAGACTGAAAAACGACAGGGAACGATCGGCCAGATGCAGCAAGCTTTGGGTAATGGTCTTTTTGTTATGGAAGATAAGGTACAACGCCCAGACGGTAATGCAGATCATAATCAGCACATTCGCCAGGGCGCCAAACTGCACGTTGACCTGATTGGAGATGATCGGCACGGCAACCAGCAGACCGTAACCAATCAATCCACTGAGCACGCTGAGGCGCAGCGCCCAGTATCTGGCGCTCTCATCCCGAATCGAGAAGGGACGAAGATCCGGTACGTGCGGGCAAAATATCAAACGCAGCAGCGCCTTAAAGAACTCGATCAGCGCAAAGGCGTTGAGGAAGAGCGCCTGCTGGAAAGCGATGGTTTTATTGCCGGCGTTAAGCCTGTCGGCCAGGACCTGGCCCATAAACAGCGTCAGCGCCAGCAGCAGTAAATCGATGATAAACGCCGACGCTATCATCAGCGGCAGGTGTAACCAGCTGCTTTTCTGCTGGTTCTTCTTGCGCCCCCATTGCCCCATCTTACGGTAGAGCGGCCATGCGCACAGGCGTACCAGCCAGTAAAACAGAAATACAGCGCCCGCCAGCATCAAAAACTGTGTGGCGGCTGTCGTAAACGTATGGGGATTAAACGGTTTATGGGGCGAACCAATCAGGTTGCGATAGAGCTGGGCAAAGCGCGAGGAGAGCTCGCTTCCATAGTGACGGCTCACGTCGGTGACATTTTCCAGCACCGTTTTTTGTTCTTCCACTTGCGGAGGGGTAATTGTCGGCACCGGCTCCTGCGGCGGCGTGGCGGCGATTTTTCGCAACTGTCCGATTAACTCCTGCCGGGAAGTATCGTTTTCAAGCACATCGGCAAGGGCACTGTAGGCGGCTTTTTTCTGTTCAACATCCGGCTCTGGGGGCGGTGTCGTTTGCTGTGTGGCGGTCGTGCCGGTGGTGACGCCGGGGATGGAAACGGCGAACGATGGCGCACAAAACAGGCTAAGCAACAGCAAGATCCACGGCACGGCATCCTCCGGTGAAAATAATGAACAAAAAGATAAGTATAGAGGGCGAGGCGCGCGGGAGGATTTTTGGGAACAATCTGGCGTAAAAAAGCCGGGCATGCCCGGCTCAGAATGGCGTAGCTGAAGCGCTATCAGGAGACGTGCTGCAGGAACTCCTGCAGGCGCTGGCTCGGTGGATTGGCAATTAGCGTTTGTGGGTTACCGTCTTCAGCGATACGGCCCTTATCAATAAAGATCAGGCGGGAAGCCACTTTCTCAGCAAAGCCGATTTCGTGGGTCACGATAACCATCGTCATCCCTTCTTCAGCCAGATCCTGCATGACTTTCAGCACTTCGTGACGCAGTTCCGGGTCAAGCGCCGAGGTTGGCTCATCAAACAGCATCATCTTCGGTTTTACCGCCAGTGCGCGGGCGATGGCCACACGCTGCTGCTGTCCACCGGACAACTCAGAGGGGTAGTGATGAGCACGTTCTGCGAGGCCGACTTTAGCCAGCAGATCTTTAGCCAGCGTTTCCGCCGCCGCTTTGCTGGCGCCACGTACGCGCAGTGGACCAAACATTACGTTTTCCAGCGCCGTCAGGTGCGGGAACAGGTAGAACTGCTGGAACACCATGCCGGCTTCCTGACGAATCAGACGGTCGTCGACTTTCGGGTCATTCACCTTCAGGCCATCGACAATCAGATCGCCGCTGGTGATCTCTTCCAGCTTGTTGATGCAGCGCAGCAGGGTCGATTTACCGGAACCGGATGGCCCGATAATGACCACCACTTCACCCTGTTTGATGTTCAGATCGATATTGTGCAGCACCTGGGTTGGGCCAAAGTGCTTGGAAACGTTTTTAAATTCAATCACAGGATTTTCATCCTTCTTTCAAGACGACGCAGAACGAAACTCAGAACCAGAGTGATGATCAGGTAGACAACGGCTACCGCACTCCAGATTTCCAGCGCACGGAAGTTGCCCGCAATGATCTCCTGGCCCTGACGGGTCAGCTCAGCAACGCCGATAACGATGAACAGCGACGTATCCTTAATACTGATGATCCACTGGTTCCCCAGCGGTGGCAGCATGCGGCGCAGGGCCAACGGCAGAATGACGTGGCGGATCGTTTCGCGACGAGAAAGGCCTAACGCCAGACCCGCTTCACTGAAACCTTTATGAATCGACAGGACCGCACCACGGGTAATTTCCGCGATATAGGCACCTGAGTTGATCATAATGGTCACGACAGCGGCGCTGAACGGGTCAATGCGCAGGTCGGTGAAAGCCATTGGCAGGGCGAAGTAGATGAACATGACCTGAACGACAATTGGGGTGCCGCGGATCACTTCGATGAAAACCAGTGCGATGTGGTTTGCAATCCAGCCGCCGTAGGTGCGGGCGAAACCGGCGACAAGACCGATAATCAACCCACCAACCAGACCGAGGACCGAAATCCACAGGGTCATTTTAGCGCCTTCAAGCAAGATAGGAATGGCAGGCCAGATGGCGCTCCAGTCAAACTGCATGATAGTTTCCTGTTACTGTTACCGTGTTTCTAAAATAGCAGGGGCGAAAGGTCGCCCCCGAGTGAACGTCATTTTTAAGAATTATTATTTAGGCTCGGTACCGAACCATTTTTTATAGATTTCGTTGTAGGTGCCGTTCTCTTTCAGGGTTTTCAGCGCGCCGTTAACTTTCGTACGCAGGTCGTCGCTGCCTTTCGGGAACGCAATACCGTACTGCTGGGCTTCCAGAGAATCACCGACGGCTTTGAACTTGCCGTTGCCCGCCGTTTTGATGAAGTACAGGATGTTAGGGGTATCGTGCAGCACCGCGTCAGCACGGTTGGTACCCAGCTCCATGTAGGCGTTATCGATGTTCGGGAACTGACGCAGGTCTTTGGTTTTGATGTTTGCTTTCGCGTAATCAACAGAACCGGTACCGCCTTTCACCGCGACGACTTTACCGTCGAGGTCTTTCACGCTTTTTACATCGTTATTATCGGCTTTCACCATCACCAGCAGGCCGCTTTTGTAGTAGCCGTCAGAGAAGTCGATCGCTTTTTTACGTTCTTCAGTAATGGTGATACCGGCCAGGGCCAGATCAACGTTTTTCGTTTGCAGTGCCGGGATGATGCCGCTGAAGTCCATTGGCTTCAGGGTGTAATCCAGTTTGAGTTCTTTTGCGATAGCAGCCCACAGATCAACATCAAAGCCAACGTACTTATCACCCTGTTTGAATTCAAACGGAACGAACGCCGTGTCGGTCGCCACAACCAGTTTGTCGGCAGCCTGGGAAGAGACCGCAAAAGCCAGGGTAAGTGCAGCCAGTGAAACTTTTAATACAGACTTCATAGCATTTCCTTTTATATCCACGGGGCGATCCCCTGCGAGAACGAGTGGCACAATGAAAAAATCGTGCCAACTTTACAAGCTGTTGTTTTACAAAGGGGATGATGTCATGCATTGCACAGAAAACGGGGCAATGAACTTTTATTGCACCAAAGTGGAGCACCGTTTTGGTGCGCGTCATTTGGCTCAACAGACGAAGCGTTATTTAGCGTAAATTCTGACGAAAAAACAATCTTCCGTTAACGGTTGTGTGAGGTGATTATTACAATTTTTTCACTTTTGCAGCGTCTCAGGCCAAAAACGTGCACCATAGATGTGCAAAACCCTCACCGGAGGGCGAGGGTTGTATAGGAAATTCTTATGAATTATTCGATGTTGGACTCAATGAACCACAGGAACTGGTCCAGGTCGCGGGAAGCGGCGGTGAAGATATCGGCTGTATCTTCGTCTTTCGCTTCACCGATAGCTTTACGCACATCATTAGCCACTATTGCATAGCGGTCTGCCAGTTCTTTCAGGTGATCCTGAACGGTATGGATATCCAGCGGATAACTTTTCAGTGGCGTCTTGCTGTTAATCACCTGCGTGGTACCCAGTGCCACACCGCCTAACTGTACGGCACGTTCGGCCATGGTATCGAGGTGGGTAACCAGTGCTGTGCGGAAGCCATCCAGCATTTCATGAACGGCAATAAAATTTGCACCGCGCATATTCCAGTGGGCCTGTTTGGTGATCAGCGAAAGATCGATGAACTGGATCACCTGGCGATTCAGCAACTCAATGGTCGCTTTTTTGTCGCTATCCGATACATCGTTACGGGTATAAAGCAGATTAGACGCTTTCGTTTTCACCAGTTTAGCGGTACTCATAATCTCATATCCTCTTGATGTTTGTGTCCCAGGTAATTGCGGGATTAAGTATAGCACCGGATTTTTTCCCTGCGGGGAGGCTCTGCCTATCAGTTTAATAGTGAGAAGGACGTTGTGTTTGCAATGGTATGAAATTAAAGGGATTATTTAAAATTGATGCAGATCAATCCTAATTCAGGAAAACGTTATCGACAGCGGGGGAAATATTTCACTAAGAGTGCAAAGTATGTAAAAAAATATTTTAAACGGGAAACTGGCCTTTATTCTGCATGGCTATAAAGCCACGCAGAATATAGGGCGCTAATTGAGGTCAATTTTCTCAACTTTAGGTTCCGGGCGCATCGTTAGCGTTGAGCCCATTGAGGCGGCGATAATCGAACACAGGGCCAGCGTCTGGGTGAAGGTCAGGGTTTCCCCCAGGAAGACCATCCCTGACAGGGCGGCGAGCGCGGGCTCCATGCTCATCAGCGTGCCGAAAATGCGCGTCGGCAGGCGCGTCAGGGCTATCATCTCTAAAGAGTAGGGGAGTGCTGTGGAAAGAATGGCGACCGCCAGCCCGATGGGCATGACTGACCATTGCCAGATGGACTCGGTGGCCTGAGCCATACCCACCGGCACAAAGATGATAGCGGCAATTAATGAACCGATTGCCACCGTCGCCGGGCCATGCTCTTCCCCGGCGCGCTGTCCGGTCACTATATAGATAGCCCAGCAGGCACCCGCCCCCAGAGCCAGCGCCGCGCCCGTGAGATCGATCTCTGAGACGCTCTGACCCAGCGGCAGCAGGAACCACAGGCCAAGAACGGCTAAAATTACCCAGATAAAGTCAACGGGACGACGGGACGAGAAAAGCGCTACCGCCAGCGGGCCAGTAAACTCCAGTGCCACGGCAATCCCCAACGGAATTGTCTGGATGGAGAGATAGAACATGTAGTTCATCGCTCCCAGGGACAGCCCGTAAAAAAGCAGCGGTAAGCGTTGTTCTTTTTTAAAGCGTAAACGCCAGGGTTTGAAAATCACCACCAGGATCGCGGTTCCGAGGGCAATACGCAGGGCCGTGACCCCAGGCGCACCGACCAGCGGAAAGAGGGATTTAGCCAGCGAGGCACCGCTTTGAATGGACAACATGGCGATGAGTATGACGACAACCGGCAACCAGACCGACGTCGAGCGGGATAACCCAGGCATCCTTTCTCCTGTCAACTTATGTCAAATGAAGTAAAGGTTGCAGTGTAAAGGAAATAAGCTGCAACGGTTGAGAGACCGTTGAAAAAAAAACGTGTAAATTCCGTAAAATGGTTAAGCGCTGGTGGATTTATCGCCTGTCAGATTAGGAATAATCTGGATGAATGTAACGGCGCAGACGCGCAGTATGAGCGTTTTATAGCGAAAATTGTATGTGATTTGAATGAGATAGCTGACGCTGGAAACGTTCTGTTACAGGAAAGGTTCAGTTAGACATCACGAATCACAAAGAGTTTCGCAAATTTTTTTGATATATTTAAAACTTACGGACTTACTTGAAGCACATTTGAGGTGGTTATGAAAAAAATTGCATGTCTTTCAGCACTGGCCGCTGTACTGGCTGTTTCCGCAGGTACCGCTGTAGCTGCTACTTCTACTGTAACTGGTGGTTACGCTCAGAGCGATATGCAGGGCGTGATGAACAAAGCTAACGGTTTCAACCTGAAGTATCGTTACGAGCAGGATAACAACCCACTGGGCGTGATCGGTTCTTTCACCTACACCGAGAAAGATCGTTCTGAAAACGGCGCATACAACAAAGGCCAGTACTACGGCATCACCGCTGGTCCAGCTTACCGTCTGAACGACTGGGCAAGCATCTACGGTGTTGTAGGTGTTGGCTACGGTAAATTCCAGCAGACCGAAAACCAGGGTCTGAACCGCACTGCAAGCAACAGCGACTACGGCTTCTCCTATGGCGCGGGTCTGCAGTTCAACCCAATCCAGGACGTCGCTCTGGACTTCTCTTATGAGCAGAGCCGTATCCGCAACGTTGACGTTGGCACCTGGATCGCGGGCGTAGGTTACCGCTTCTAATCACTTCGGTGAGCCAGTAAAAAATCCGCCCAATGTGGCGGATTTTTTTTTACGTTAATCCCTCGCCTTGCAGGAGAGGGTAGCAGATTGTCCGGATTATTTACTCTTAATATCGAAGATATCGGTTCCCAGATGGTTATAGTCAACTTTCTGTAACTTGAAGTTGGTAATGTAAACTGGGGGAGCCTTCTTGTTAGAGACAAACGGGTACGCATTTTTTATCTGCTGTGCCGAAATCCCCGTCCACTGCGAGAAGAAGGTCAGGAAATCATTGGCCGAACGCCGCGCTTTAATAATGCGATGCGTTTTATCATCACTCGACACAACCATAAACGGTACCTGGAAGTTCTGCTGGAACTTATCGTCGTGCGCCAGATACTGCACCTCTTTACCGCGCTCTTTAAACGCCAGCCCGTGATCCGAGAAGTAGACCATCGAGAAACTGTCACCCGTATTGCGTAACTGATCGTACAGCTTGCTCAGCAGGTCGTCGGTTTGCGTCATGGTGTAGAGATAGCATGAGGTCTCTTTGGATTGCACAAACTCTGCGTATTTACCGCCGGTCCGATCGCAGGCCTGTGGGTGAGACCCCATCAGGTGCAGAACAATCAGCTGCGGCTGGGTACGCGGAGAGGCAAAGACCTGCGCCGTCATTTTCAGCAACGCTTCATCTTTCGTATTCTTGTCCGCTTCAAAATCACCGTTCTTCAGGAACTGCACTTCGTCGGCGCGTCTGGCGATACTGGCAATGGCCGTATCGTATTCGCCAATTTGCCCCTGATTGGAGAACCACCAGGTCTGGAAACCTGCGCGGTTCGCCAGGGTAACAAAGTTATCCTGAAACTGGGGTTTGTCGTCGACCACCCGGTTCAGCGTCAGGCCGAGAGATTTCTGCGTTGAGCCGCTGGCCGCAACATAATCGGTAAACAGGGTGCCTTTGACCGAACTGGCGAACGGCGTGTTGTCCCAGTGTCCGCCAAAGGCTCCCATGGCGTCGCGACGTGCACTTTCACCAATCACCACCACATAGGTGTGATATTTGGGCTTCACGGCCAGCACGTTCCAGGTGTCTTTCATATTTGAAAGCTCAGCCATACGTGCCTGTTCGTCGAGCACCTCTTTATTGTTAACGACGACGTCTTTCACAAATCGGAACACCGGATAGCCGGTATCCTTCAGCTTGAACACCCCACCCCAGGCCAGGTTTTGTACTGGTGCGACAAAGAACGCCACCACGCTGAACGCCAGGCACAGGTGCTCAATTTTTCCCCACGTTTTTTTCTCTTCCGCTTTACGGCGAACGGCTATCACGCCAAGGGCAAAGATAAAGAGGCCGACCACGTAGCTGTACCAGGGGAAGATCGTCAGGATCTCTGTCGACTCTTCCATATTGGTCGAGTGCAGCGCCAGCAGGGTATTAAAGTTCGGCGAGCCGTAAGCCTGACCAAACGGGAAATAGAGTGCAGCGACCAGAGAACAGATTCCGACTAACGTTTTTTGCGCGCGCGGAGCCGTACGCCACAGCACATGCAATATGCAGGTAAAGGCCACGGCATAGAGCAGGCTAAAGGGATAGCCAAGCGCAAAGTTAATCAGTAATGACTGCAAAAAGTAAAATCCCGTCCACGGGCTTAAGGCCCGGCTACGGGTAACAACGGTGTCTATCAGGGTTAAATTCATAGGTCACTATCATGGATAAAAACGCCATGTGCTCACCCTGGCGTCAAGGGTCATAACCTGCCTGACAGTGCGTGGAGAGGGAATGAGGGTCCGCTTCAGCGAGCCGCAAATTGTGCAGGGCTGCAAGAAGATAGTGCGAGCGCTAAATAATAGCAACAGTTGCTAAGCAGATGTTTTGCGAAGGGGATTGCAAATCCGTAAAAAAGATCTGGAATAGGGCGGCTAAAAGCCAGTGTACAGAGGGTTTGTGACGGAAAAATGAAGCGGCGTACCGCAACGCCGCTTAGTGGGAGGGTTTGTCGTCCTGATGCGGGGGTTTGTTGTTAAACATATCGCACAGCATGTTCAACAGCATCAGGCGTACTTTAAAGGGGGAGTGGGTAAACACGTTCATACACCTCTTGAATTCGTTCATGAGACCTCCTGATTTTTGATCCCTTCGATCCGTGAAGGGTGACTGCATTACATACAGATATAGCACAGGCTATATTGTATAGCTATGGCTATTTCGTTAATTTTTTGTGCTTGTAGAGGGATGGTTTACAATGTGCGCTCTCGATACCGGGCGCTGGAAGCGTCACCCCACTGAGGAAGTACAATGAACCGTCGCGCAGGTAAGCCAACAATCAGAAAAACGACGCAACTGGTGAATGTTGAAGAACATGTCGAAGGTTTTCGCCAGGTACGTGAAGCGCACCGTCGTGAGCTGATTGATGACTATGTTGAACTGATTTCCGATTTGATTCGCGAGGTCGGGGAGGCGCGCCAGGTGGATATGGCTGCACGGCTGGGCGTTTCCCAACCGACAGTGGCAAAAATGTTAAAACGTCTGGCCTCCGTGGGCCTGATTGAAATGATCCCCTGGCGCGGCGTCTTTCTGACGCCGGAAGGGGAGAAACTCGCCCAGGAGAGTCGCGAGCGCCACCAGCTCGTCGAAAACTTCTTACTGGTGCTGGGCGTAAGCCCGGAAATTGCCCGCCGGGACGCGGAAGGAATGGAACACCACGTCAGCGAAGAGACGCTGGTTAAGTTTCGCGAATTTACCCTTAAATATGGTCCCTCCGCTGAATGAACATCCCCGGACTGCAGGCCCTGGCACGCGATCGTTTCTTCCATCTCTTATTCATCATTGGCGCAGTACTGAGCATCTTTGTGCCGTTTGCGCCACACACTTGGCCTGCGGTGATTGACTGGCGCACCATCATTACCCTCAGTGGCCTGATGATGCTCACCAAAGGGGTAGAGTTGAGCGGCTATTTTGACGTCCTGGGACGTAAAATGGTGCGCCGCTTTGCCACTGAACGCCGCCTGGCGCTGTTTATGGTGTTCTCTGCTGCGGTGTTGTCGACGTTTCTGACCAACGACGTGGCGCTGTTTATCATCGTGCCACTCACGCTCACGTTGCGTAAGCTCTGCGAGATCCCGGTTAGCCGGCTGATCATTTTCGAGGCGCTGGCCGTTAACGCCGGTTCGCTTCTGACCCCTATCGGCAACCCACAAAATATTCTCCTGTGGGGACGCTCCGGGCTGTCTTTTGCCGCTTTTACCTGGCAGATGGCTCCGCTGGCGCTGGTGATGATGGTGTCGCTGCTGGCGGTCTGCTGGTTCGCGTTCCCGGTTAAAAAACTGCAGTACCACAGCGGTACCACGGGCCCGCAGTGGCAGCCGCGTCTGGTGTGGAGTTGTCTGGCGCTGTACATCGTTTTCCTGTTCGCGCTGGAACTGAAGTATGAACTGGCGGGCGTACTGCTCGTCGCCGCCGGTTTTTTATTCCTGGCGCGGCGCGTGCTGATCAGCGTGGACTGGACGTTATTGCTGGTCTTTATGGTGATGTTTATTGATGTGCATCTGCTTATCCAGCTTCCGGTACTGCAACACGTTCTGCACAGCGTCAGTGGCCTGTCGCAGCCGGGATTGTGGCTCACGGCGATTGGTCTGTCACAGTTCATCAGCAACGTGCCTTCCACCATTTTACTCCTCAACTACGTTCCCCCTGATACGCTGCTGGCGTGGGCGGTGAATATCGGCGGGTTTGGGCTGCTGCCCGGTTCGCTTGCTAACCTAATTGCCCTGCGTATGGCTAACGATCGTCGTATC
The DNA here is from genome assembly GCF_057320345.1 of Enterobacter cloacae complex sp. 394I7. Classification (NCBI taxonomy): domain Bacteria; kingdom Pseudomonadati; phylum Pseudomonadota; class Gammaproteobacteria; order Enterobacterales; family Enterobacteriaceae; genus Enterobacter; species Enterobacter cloacae complex sp. 394I7. Next base: position 323,895 of record NZ_JBXWCR010000001.1, read on the forward strand.
TGGTGGCGTTTCCATGTCTGGTCGATCCCGATGCTGATTTGGGCCGCGGCGATCGGTTTCGGAATTTTCCTTCTCATATAGTGCGCAATTTGTCAGTTTTTCCTGGCAAACGTATAGCAACGTCCTAGCTTTAGTGAACGGCATAGTGTGATGCCGCTCACTGACAGGACTGTTGCTGACCTATGGCTGAAGATCAAAACCTGCCTGCTGACGAGCAGGAAAACAACACTAAACAGCGTAAGCGCCCGGGCAAAAAACCGTTAATCATCCTTGGCATTGTCGTGGTGGTGATGGTTATCGTGGCGCTGGTCTGGTGGTTTTTAACCCGTAACGAAGAGACCACTGACGACGCCTTTACCGACGGTGATGTGGTGACGATTGCCCCGAAAACGGCAGGCTATGTCACCGAGCTGCGCGTGCGCGATAACCAGCGGGTGAAAAAGGGTGACCTGCTGGTGGTTATCGATCCGCGTGATACCACCGCCCAGCGCGATCAGGCGCAGGCCCAGCTTGGGCTGGCGATAGCCCAGCTGCATCAGGCTCAGGCGCAGCTGGCGCTGTCAAAAGTCCAGTATCCCGCTCAGCGTGATGAAGCTAAAGCGCAGGTGATTAAAGCGCAGGCCGATCTGGCCAATGCGCAGGCGGAGTATCGCCGCCAGCGAGGCGTTGACCCGCGAGCGACCACCCAGCAAAGTATTGATACCGCCAATGCCCAGCTGCGCAGTGCCCAGGCGGGCCTGGCAAGTGCGCAGGCGCAGCTTGAAGTGGCGGAGCAGGTACAGCTGCAGATCCGCCAGCAGGAAACCAATGTGGAAGCGCGTCAGCGCCAGGTCGATCAGGCCAAAGCGCAGCTGGAAACCGCGACGCTGAACCTCTCTTACACCGAAGTCCGCGCCCCGTTTGACGGTTTTGTCACTAAACGCAACGTCCAGCCCGGCACCCTGGTGCAGGCGGGTACCGCGCTGTTTTCACTGGTCTCTCCGAATGTGTGGGTGGTGGCGAACTTTAAAGAGTCGCAGCTCGAACGCATGAAGCCGGGCGATAAGGTCGAGGTGTCCGTAGATGCCTGGCCGGATATGGCGCTCGAAGGCCATGTCGACAGTATTCAACAGGGCAGCGGCTCGCGCTTCTCCGCCTTCCCGTCGGAAAACGCTACCGGTAACTTTGTCAAAATCGTTCAGCGCGTGCCGGTGAAGATCGTGATTGATAAAGGGCTGGATCCCAACAAACCGTTGCCGCTTGGGCTGTCGGTTGCATCGAAGGTGACAGTGGAATGACGGATCACAGCCACGACAACTGGCGACCCGCCAGTAATCCGTGGGCGGTGGCGATTGTGGTCACGCTGGCGGTGTTTATGGAGATCCTCGACACCACTATCGTTAACGTGGCGCTCCCGCATGTGGCCGGGTCGCTCTCGTCCAGCTACGACGAATCCACCTGGGTATTGACCAGCTACCTGGTGGCAAACGGCATAGTGCTGCCGATATCGGCTTTCCTGAGCCGGGTTTTTGGCCGCAAACAGTTCTTCCTCATCTGCATCGTGATGTTCACCGTCTGTTCGTTCCTGTGCGGGATCGCCACCGAGCTGTGGCAAATCATTCTCTTTCGCGTAATGCAGGGCTTTTTCGGCGGCGGGCTGCAGCCCACGCAGCAGTCGGTGCTGCTCGACTACTTTAAACCCGAGGACCGGGGTAAAGCGTTTGGCCTGTCGTCAATCGCCATCATCGTTGCGCCGGTACTTGGCCCGACGCTGGGCGGCTGGATCACCGATAACTACTCCTGGCGTTGGGTTTTCTTCATCAACATTCCGGTGGGGATTGTAACGGTGCTGGCGATCTACCAGCTGCTGGAAGACCCGCCATGGGAAAGCAAATCGAAAGAGAAGCTGTCTATCGACTGGACGGGGATCGGCCTGATCGCGCTGGGGCTGGGCTGCCTGCAGGTGATGCTCGACCGGGGAGAAGATGAGGACTGGTTTTATTCGAACTTTATTCGCACCTTCGCCGTACTGACGCTCATCGGCATTATTGGTGCGATTTACTGGCTGGTGTATGCCAAAAAACCGGTGGTAGATCTGCACTGCATGAAAGATCGCAACTTCGCCATCTCCAGCCTGCTGATGGCGGGCATGGCGATGATTCTGTACGGCAGTTCGGTGGTGATTCCGCAGCTTGCACAGCAGGACCTGGGCTACACCGCCACCTGGTCCGGGCTGGTCCTTTCGCCGGGCGCCGTGTTGATCGTATTGACTATCCCGCTGGTGCTGAAGCTGATGCCGGTGGTGCAGACGCGCTGGATTATCGCTTTCGGTTTTACCTGCCTGGCGGTGTCGTTCTTCTGGTCACGTACGCTGACCCCGGATATCGATTTCGAAACGCTGGTGCTGTTCCGCAGCGCCCAGTCGATAGGGCTTGGGTTCCTGTTTGTTCCTCTCACCACCATTGCTTTTATTTCGATACCGAGGCGGCTGAACGCCGATGCGGCGGCGCTGTTCACCATGTTCCGCAACGTGGCGGGCTCAATTGGCATCTCGCTTTCTACGGCGGCCATTACCGAACGTTCCCAGGCGCACAGCGCGCATCTGGCCTATCACGCGTCACCGTTTAATGAACAGTTCCAGCTGGCGATACGCGAAAGCGCACAGGCGATCCAGAACTTCACCACTCAGGTCGGGGACCCTACCGGTATCGCCACCGGGCGCATGTACCAGACCATGATCGAGCAGTCGCGCTTCCTGGCGTATATCGACGTGTTCACCATTCTGAGCGTGGTAGCCATGTTACTGATTCCGTTTTGTTTGTTGCTCTCGCCGGTTAAGAGCGAGGGGAGTGCAGGAGCACATTGATGATACACAGACGTTTAACCCCCCTGATGATCATGCTGCTGGCAGGCTGTGCCGTGGGGCCGGATTACCAGCCGCCGGCGTCGCAGACCCCGACACACTGGAACGACCCGGGTGACAGCGGCGTGAAGTCAAAAACGGCCTCGACGGCAACCAACCCACGCTGGTGGAAAACCTTCGGTTCACCGCAGCTGGACAGCCTGATAGAGCGCGCGATCGCGGGAAATTTATCCCTGCAGCAGACGGTATTGCGTATTGCCGGGGCGCGCGAACAGATTAACCAGGCGGGTGGGGCGTTTTACCCTTCCGTAAACGGTAATCTGCAGGCCACGCGCCAGCAGCTTGGGCTGGAGGGAGAGCTGAAATCCCACGGCGTGTACGACCAGCTTGATAACGTGGATCCTGAACTCAGGGGCGCGCTAGGACCGCTGACGCAGCCGATCAATCTTTACCAGGGGAGCTTCGACGCACAGTGGGAAATCGACCTGTGGGGCAAGGTGCGCCGACAGGTAGAGGCTGCCGAAGCGCAGCAGAAAGCGGCGATAGAGCAGCGTAACGACGCGCTGGTGTCGCTGGAGGCGGAAGTGGCGCGCGCATGGCTGCAGCTGCGGGGGGCGCAGAGCATCATTGCCACGCTGAACACCCAGATTAAGAGCGCGCAACAAACCCTGGAACTCACCGAAAGCCGCCAGCGGGGCGGGCTGTCGCCGCAGATGGACGTTGAAAACGCGCGTGCCCAGTTGGGGAACCTCGAAGCGCAGCTTCCTCAGTATCAGGCCCAGGCACGGCAGGCAATGAATGGCCTCGCGATTTTACTCGGCAAGCCGCCGGGGGCGCTGGATGCGGAGCTGCAGTCGGCGCAGCCGATGCCCGCCCTGCCGGATATCGTACAAACGGGTATCCCCTCTACGCTGGCCCGTCGTCGTCCTGACGTGCGCGAGGCGGAAGCCAATCTCCACGCCGCCACGGCGCAAATTGGCGTTTCCGTGGCGCAGCTGTTCCCGAGCTTTACCCTCTCCGGGCAGTTCGGCCTGCGAAACAGCGAAACCAACTGGCTGACGGACTGGAGCAGCCACTTCTACAGCTTCGGCCCGCAGGTCTCGATACCGATTTTCCAGGGCGGAAGACTGGTCTCGAGCGTGAAGGTGGCGCGTGCGCAGCAGGGCGCGGCAGTGCTCGACTACCGCCAGACGGTGCTCACCGCGCTCGGGGACGTAGAGAATGCGCTGGTGAGCTACCGCACCGATCAGCAGCGTGAAGCCGGCCTTGCTAAAACCATCGATGCGTTGCAAAACGCGTTTGATTTGGCAAGCGACAGCTACCGGCAGGGGATCGCCAGCTTTATTGACGTGCTGGATGCCCAGCGGCAGCTGGCGCAGGCGCAGCAGCAACGCGCGCAGGCGCAGGTACAAAGCGCTCTCGATCTGGTGGCGCTCTACAAAGCGCTGGGCGGCGGCTGGGAGCCGTATCAGCAGGTGCAATTACCGGATTACAAGGTCTTTGGTGAGGCTCCGCGCGGATAAGATTCAGAGGATTGGGCAAGAAACGGACAGGAACACCACATTCGCGATGGCTATGGGGCGGGTATAACTATCGGGTACCCATCGAACGACATGCGAGGATTATCTTATGCGTTATCAAAAACTGGGCAATACCGGTCTGTTTGTGTCTGAACTGTGCCTTGGCACCATGACCTTCGGCGGAGAAGGCGGCATGTGGGGCAAGATTGGTCAGCTGCAGCAAAGTGAAGCCGAGCAGCTGGTGGGCCGTGCACTGGATGCCGGAATTAATTTCATCGATACCGCGGATGTGTATTCGGAAGGGCGCTCGGAGGAAATCACCGGCCAAGCGCTGAAGAACCTGAAAATTCCGCGCGAAAACGTGGTGGTTGCCACCAAAGTGTTTGGCGAAACGGGCACGGCCGGGGTGAACTCCCGCGGCAGTTCGCGCTATCACATCATCAGTAGCGTCAAAGAGAGCCTGCGCCGTCTGCAGCTTGATCATATCGATCTGTATCAGCTCCACGGTTTTGACCCGGCAACCCCGGTCGAAGAGATGCTCTACGCGCTGGATAACCTGGTGCAGCATGGGCACGTGCGTTATATCGGCGTCTCTAACTGGGCGGCGTGGCAGATTGCCAAAGCGCTGGGCATTTCCGAACGCCTTGGACTGGCGCGTTTTGCTTCGCTGCAGGCGTATTACACCATCGCCGGGCGCGATCTTGAGCGTGAACTGATACCGATGATGCAGAGTGAAGGCGTCGGGTTGATGGTCTGGAGCCCACTGGCAGGCGGTCTGCTTAGCGGAAAATATGGCCGTGACGGGCAGAGTGAATCCGGCGGTCGCCGCCTGGAATTTGACTTCCCGCCGGTGAATAAAGAGCGTGCTTTCGATTGCGTGGATGTGATGCGCACCCTGGCCGAGCGCAAAGGTGTCTCTGTGGCGCAAATTGCGCTGGCGTGGTTGCTGCATCAGAAGGCCGTAACCAGCGTCATTATTGGTGCCAAACGTGTCGACCAGCTGGACGACAACATTGCCGCCACCGGGATCCGTTTAAGCGAAGACGAGCTTAAACAGCTTGATGCCGTCAGCGCGCTGCCACGCGAATACCCGGGCTGGATGCTGGAGCGGCAGGGTGAATATCGTCGTCATCAGCTCGCACAACAATAACCGTCCTTCTCCCCGGTCTCGCTTCGCTGACCGGGTTTTTTTCCCGCCTTGCTCACAAAAAACGATCCTCCTCTTTGATTGATTTTTCGTCTTCGCCTATATGACTAGTCATGAAATTTTAAATGACTAGTCATATAGGGAGCGATCATGAATCAATTTCTGCCAGCCAATTTTTTATGGGGCAATTCCGTATCCAGTATGCAGACGGAAGGGGCCTGGAATGAGGGAGGAAAGGGAATGTCGGTATATGACATTCGCGAAGCCGGGGAGAAAGTTTCTGACTGGAAAGTCGCGACCGATTCCTACCACCGCTATCGGGAAGATTTCGACCTGATGCAGGATCTGGGCATGAACTGCTACCGCTTTCAGATCGCCTGGAGCCGCGTATGTCCACAGGGCGACGGTGACTTCAACGACGAAGGTATCGCCTTTTATGACCGCTTTATTAACGATTTAATTGCCCGCGGCATTGAGCCGATGATCTGCCTCTACCACTTCGATATGCCGCTGGCGCTGGCGCAGGAGTACAACGGCTTTAACGATCGCCGTGTGATGGACGCGTTTATCCGCTACGGCAAAAAGATGATCGACTGTTACGGCGACCGGGTGAAGTACTGGCTGACGTTTAACGAGCAGAACATCTTCCACATGCCGGAAGCCTTCCGGATCTCGGGCTATATGAAAGGCGAGAAAACCCTGCGCGAGCTGTATGAACTGCAGCACCACACCATGGTCGCGCATATGACCCTGACCGAATACCTGCACCAGACCCGTCCGGGCCAGCTGATGGGCGGTATGCTGGCGCACCAGCTGGTCTATCCGGCGACCTGTAAACCGCGTGATATCTTCTGCGCCCAGCAGTATGACGAATTCCTTAACCAGAACCTGCTGCGCGTCTTTGCCGGCCAGGGTTACAGCCCGGCGGTGATGGCGGTCGTGGAACAGCAAGGTTTTGCGGATATCTACCGCGCTGAGGATCTTGCGCTGCTGGCGCGTACCAAAAACGACTATATGGCCTTCAGCTACTACGCCAGTAAAACCCTCGACAGTGATGCGATCCCCGAAGGAACGCCGGTCAACGATTACCTTCTGCACGGTGATAAAAATAACCCGTACCTGAAAGCGACCGAATGGAACTGGCAGATTGATCCGCTGGGCTTTCGCACCATCATCACCCGCTATTACAACGACTGGCGTATGCCGGTATTCCCGATTGAAAACGGTATTGGGGTGATCGAGTCCTGGGACGGTGTGAATCCGATTGAAGATACCTACCGTATTGACTACCACCGGGCGCATATCGAGGCGATGAAACAAGCCATGTTTGAGGATGGCGCAGAGGTGATCGGTTACCTCGGCTGGGGCTTAATCGACATTCTGAGTTCACAGGGAGACATGCGTAAGCGTTACGGCGTGGTCTATGTGAACCGTGAAAACCACGACCTCAAAGACTTAAAGCGCGTACCGAAGAAGAGCTACGCATGGTTGAAACAGGTTATCCATACCAACGGACGCGAGATGTAAGCCGTACGCTGCCGGGCCGTTTTTGTGACTGATTGAAGGGAAATATCCGCTATGTCTGAAACAAAAATAACACCGCATATGCAGTCTTTTGTCGACAGATTTGTTGAGTTCTCGGCGCGCCTGGCAAACCAGGTGCACCTGCGTTCCCTGCGCGATGCCTTCGCCACGGTCATGCCCATTTTCATCCTTGCCGGTCTGGCGGTGCTGGTGAATAACGTGGTATTCCCATGGATTTTTGAAGGCGACACGCTGGCGCATTTTAAGGTGTGGGGCGAGGCGATTATTAACGGTACGCTGAATATCGCCGCGCTGTTGCTGGCGCCGATGATTGCCTGGTCGCTGGCACGCAACAAAGACTTCGACAACCCGGTCTCGGCAGTGGTTATCGCCATCAGCAGTTTTATCATTATGATGCCGATGCGCTTACAGCTCACGCCCGTCGGCAGCGACGCCACGGTGAACGTCACGCAGGTGCTGACGTTCTCCAATATTGGCTCAACCGGCATTTTTGCCGGGGTGCTGATTGGTCTGCTCTCAACGGAACTGTTTATCGCCATTTCTCGTCTGAAAGCGCTGCACATTTCTTTAGGTGAAAATGTACCGCCGGCGGTCAGTAAATCGTTTACCGCGCTGATCCCGACGATCCTGACGCTTTCCCTGTTTGCCATACTGGCCGCGCTTCTGGCGAACGTGTTGCACACGGATCTCATCCACCTGATCACCACTTTTATTCAGCAGCCGCTGCGCCTGATCAACACCAGCCTGCCGGGCACGATTTTTATCTATAGCTTTGGTAACTTCCTGTTCACGCTTGGGATCCATCAGTCGGTGGTTAACAGCGTGGTGCTGGAGCCGTTTCTGCTGATCAACACCAACGAGAATATGCTGGCCTTTGCCAACGGTCAGCCTGTCCCACATATCATCAATAATATCTTTGTACCGACCTTTGGTATGGTGGGGGGCACCGGCAGCACGATTTCCCTGCTAATTGCCATTTTCATCTTCTCACGGCAAAAATCGGCGAAACAGGTGGCCCGTTTGTCGCTGGCGCCGGGCCTGTTTAACATCAACGAGCCGGTCATTTTTGGCCTGCCGATTGTGTTCAACCTGCCGCTGATGATCCCCTTTGTGCTGCTACCTGCCATAGGTATCTGGTTTGCGTGGTTCTGTACTACCCTGGGGTTAATGTCGCGCTGTGTGGTTATGATCCCGTGGACAACCCCGCCCATTCTGAGCGCCTGGCTGGCAACGGCAGGGGACTGGCGCGCCGTGGTCGTGCAGTTGGCAATCATTGTATTTGGTGTATTCTTCTACCTGCCTTTCCTCAAAATTGCCGAGAGAGTGGCATTAAAAAACAGCGGGACAGAAAACTAACAGAAAGGAAGGACGATGGCGGCGAAGTACATCACCATAGCGCGGGAAATTAAGAAACGCATTATTAGCCAGCAATACGCCGCCAACGAACCGCTCCCGGACCAGTTTGCCCTGGCGGCGGAGTTCAGCACCAGCCGGATGACCATACAGCAGGCCATACGCCAGTTAATTGTGGAAGGGCTGATCTATACCCGTCAGGGGCAGGGGACGTTTATCCGCAAAAATTTCCTGCAACTCTCGCAGTGGGATCTTTCCGGCAGCGACTACTTCGGCGCAACAAAAACCTGGGAGCATCTGGGCACCGTTTCCAGCGTCGTGGTCCATTTCGAGCTGCGCTTTCCAAACGAGAAGGAGCAGGCCTCGCTGATGATTAACGCCGATGCGCCTGTCTATGACTTTGTTCGTCTGCGTCTGCTTAACGGTGAGCCGATGTCGCTGGACTCCACCGTTATGCCGCTTAATCTGGTGCCCGGTCTGAATAAAAGCCATCTTGAAGGCTCCGTGTTCCGCTACGTGCAGGAGACGCTGGGGCTGAAAATTATGGGGTCGTACCGGGTGGTGCGGGCGCTAAAACCGAACGCGCTGGATATGCAACACCTTATCTGCGAGCAGACCGATCCGGTGCTTGAGGTGGAGCAGGTTATCTATCTGGAGGATGGCACACCGCTTGAGTATGCCCACTGTCACTACCGTTACGACCACGGTGGGATAGTTATCGTCAATAACGGATAAAAAAAAGCGGGCATCAGAGCCCGCTTTTTTATTCTCAGACCCGGTCAGCAAAGCGCCACCGGGAAGAGGGTCAGTTCAGACGCACTGGCATACCAGAACGGTTCTGAACGGCCTGGTCAACAATCGCTGTCTCTACATCCGGCTGAGAGGTCACGGACTGCACCGCGCTGTTCAGCGTAACCGGAACGATTTCGTTGTTGTTGATCTGGTCTTCGCTGGTGGACAGCGGGTTGTGTACTTCAATGTAACGGCTGCCATCCGGCTCAGACGTCGCTTTAACCGGTTCGTTGATGAACTGGACGCGGGTACCGACCGGCACGTTTTCGAACAGGAATTTGATGTCTTCGTTACGCAGACGTACGCAGCCGTGGCTTACGCGCAGGCCGATACCGAAGTTGGCGTTGGTCCCGTGAATCGCGTACAGACGGCCAATGTACAGCGCGTACAGACCCATTGGGTTATCCGGGCCTGCCGGTACAACAGCTGGCAGGGGTTCACCCGCAGCGATGTACTCTGCGTGCATTTTGGCGGTTGGCGTCCAGGTTGGGCCTGCTTTCTTACGCTCAACTTTGGTCGTCCAGTTCATTGGGGTGTCTTTACCCAGCTGGCCGATACCGATTGGCAGCACGATAACCGTGTTGGTGCCTTTCGGGTAGTAATACAGACGCATTTCCGCGCTGTTGATGACAATACCTTCATGGACGGTATCCGGCAGGATCAGCTGCTGAGGAATGTTCAGCACGGTACCGGCTTTAGGCAGATACGGGTCAACACCCGGATTCGCTTCCAGCATGTTAGACAGGCCCAACTGGTACTGCGCCGCGAAATATTCCAGTGGCTGAGCGTTACCTTCAGGCACCGTGACCACCTGGTTTTGACCAACCAGACGGCTACCGTCTGTCGGCAGCGGATAAGTCACCGCAGAAGCGGTTTTGCAAAAACCTACTACGGCTAACGCCGCCGCAAAAAGCGTTGTTAATTTCATGTTCATGTTGTGCGAGGTATCTAAGCCATTCCGGCGATGAGTTGATAAGTCTGAATCTTGATGGGAGCGCATTATATGTGCATTCCCGCTAACAGGGAATTCAGATGTGTACGAAATCACATTTTTTTCGATTTTGTTAAAGTTTAGCGGATTGCCGCAACGCGGGATCTCAATTCGGAATTGTGGCATAATGCCGTGTTTATCACACTTTTCGCAGGAATCTCCCCGTGTTAGTTACCAGCAACGTCACTATGCAGTTTGGCAGTAAGCCGCTGTTCGAAAACATTTCCGTCAAATTTGGCGGCGGCAACCGTTACGGCCTGATTGGCGCCAACGGTAGCGGTAAATCTACTTTTATGAAAATCCTCGGCGGTGATTTAGAGCCGACGCTGGGCAACGTTTCGCTCGATCCAAACGAGCGCATCGGTAAGCTGCGTCAGGATCAGTTCGCCTTTGAAGAGTTCACCGTCCTTGACACCGTTATCATGGGACACGCGGAGCTGTGGGAAGTGAAGCAGGAGCGCGATCGCATATACGCGCTGGCGGAGATGAGCGAAGAAGATGGCTACAAAGTGGCCGATCTCGAAGTGCTGTACGGCGAAATGGATGGCTACTCTGCGGAAGCGCGTGCGGGCGAGCTGCTGCTGGGTGTGGGTATTCCGGTAGAACAACATTACGGCCCGATGAGCGAAGTTGCGCCAGGCTGGAAACTGCGTGTTCTGCTGGCGCAGGCGCTGTTCTCTAATCCGGATATCCTGCTGCTCGACGAACCAACGAACAACCTGGACATCGACACCATCCGCTGGCTGGAGCAGACGCTGAACGATCGCGACAGCACCATGATCATCATCTCGCACGACCGTCACTTCCTGAACATGGTGTGTACACACATGGCGGACCTGGACTACGGCGAGCTGCGCGTTTATCCGGGCAACTACGACGAGTACATGACGGCAGCCACGCAGGCGCGTGAACGTCTGCTGGCGGATAACGCCAAGAAGAAAGCCCAGATTGCTGATCTGCAGTCTTTCGTCAGCCGCTTCAGCGCGAACGCCTCTAAATCTCGCCAGGCGACCTCTCGTGCGCGTCAGATTGACAAGATCAAGCTTGATGAAGTGAAAGCGTCCAGCCGTCAGAACCCATTCATCCGCTTCGAGCAGGACAAGAAACTGTTCCGTAATGCGCTGGAAGTTGAAGCCCTGGCTAAAGGTTTTGAAAACGGTCCGCTGTTTAAAAACTTTAACCTGCTGCTGGAAGTGGGCGAGAAGATCGCCATTCTGGGTGCCAACGGCGTGGGTAAATCCACCCTGCTGAAAACCCTGGTCGGCGAACTGCAGCCGGATAACGGTACCGTGAAGTGGTCTGAAAACGCGCAGATTGGTTATTACGCACAGGACCATGAATACGAGTTCGAAAACGACCTGACCGTCTTCGACTGGATGAGCCAGTGGAAGCAGGAAGGCGACGACGAGCAGGCAGTGCGCAGCATTCTGGGTCGTCTGCTGTTCAGCCAGGACGACATCAAGAAGCCTGCTAAAGTGCTGTCCGGTGGTGAAAAAGGGCGCATGCTATTCGGTAAGCTGATGATGGAAAAACCTAATATCCTGGTGATGGATGAACCGACTAACCACCTGGATATGGAATCTATCGAATCGCTGAACATGGCGCTGGAGATGTATCAGGGGACCCTGATCTTCGTCTCTCACGACCGTGAATTCGTCAGCTCGCTGGCGACCCGCGTGATCGAAATTACGCCTGAGCGCGTGGTGGACTTCACCGGTAACTACGAAGATTACCTGCGCAGTAAAGGTATCGAGAGTTAAAAAAAGCCCGGTGGCGATACGCCTACCGGGCCTGTGTTTGATGCCCTCTCCCTGTGGGAGCGGGCATCAGGCCGTACTAGACCACCCATTCACTCCCTTCAATACCATTCACCAGCAGCGTGCGTTTTTCCCCGGCCGGTAACGATATCTTCAGCGCTTTCCACGCCGGACGATAATCTCCCCGCGCACTGACCTTCAGGTTGATGGTGGCACCGTCGCATGCCATGTCCCATTCCACCCACAGCGCATTGCCGTTCTGATAGCCCCAGCTTTCACCATCGTCTTCAAACAGCAGGCCCGCGGTTGAACCGACGCCTTTCACCGGGAACAGTTTCAGCTCACGGGTAGTGTCTTTTTCCGCGCTGACATGCGTAATGCGTTCGCTGAGCTGCAGACCCGCACCGGCACGTACCAGCAGCGGCAATTTCTCCAGCGGCGCATCACGTACGATCCACTGCCCGCCAGCGAACCACTCGTGGGTGTAAAAATCGTACCAGCCCGTTTCGTTATCCGGCAGCCAGACGCGGCGCTCGCGCTGCCCGGCCTCCACCACGCTGGCCACCAGCAGGTCGCGACCCAGCAGGAAATCATCGTTCTCCTCAAACGTCTGCGCATCGTGTTCGTGGTCGAGGAAGGTCGGGCGTAGCATCGGTTCGTCGTCGGCATGCGCCTGCCAGAGCAGGGTATAAAGGTACGGCAGCAGACGATAGCGTAATTCAATGGCACCACGAATAGCCGGCGTCACGCCCGGATACATCCACGGCTCGTTAACGGTGTGGTCATCATTCCATGAGTGAATGGTAAAGCGCGGATGCATCACGCCGTTTTGCACCCAGCGTACGAACAGTTCCGCGTCGGGTTTGTCGCCGGAAAAACCACCGACATCATGCCCCACATTAAACAGCCCGGACAGGCTCATTCCCAGACCCATGCGGGTGTTATAGCGCAGGGTATCCCAGCTGGTACGGTTATCGCCGCTCCAGGTCTGGACGTAACGCTGCATGCCCGCGCAGCCGGAACGGGAAATGAGATACGGACGTTTTTCCGGGGCAAAACGCTGCTGCGCTTCCAGCGAGGCACGCATCATCAGCAGCGGCATCACCGGGCGAATGTGCTTGATCGCGATTTCCTTGCCAAAGCCGTGGCAGCGGGCTTCGCCATCCCACACTTCATATTCGTTGTTGTCGTTCCAGGTGGCGTCGATCCCCATCTCAAGCAGCTGCGTGGTTACCCCTTCCTGCCACCATTTCACCGTCTGTGGGTTGGTAAAATCGAGGTGAGAACCTTCGTCATCCCAGAAGCTAGAGCGTTCTGGCGCGTCGGTTTCTGAATCGCGGATGAATAACCCGTTTTCCGCAACTTCGTGATAGCGCGGGTGATCCTGCAGCAGGCATGGCTTGATGTTGGCCGCCAGCTTTAACCCCGCGTCGTGGAAAGCCTGGGTCATCACCTTCGGCTGCGGCACCTTGTCGTGGTTCCAGTTAAAGACGTAGCGCTTGCCGTTGATCGAGGTATAGCCCGAAGAGAGCTGGAACGAGTCGCAGGGAATAGCATGTTCTTCGCACAGACGAATAAAGTTCATCAGCTGGTTCTGCGCATCCGGCGCGTCGGTGTAATGCATGGTCGAACCGCTGTAACCCAGGCTCCATTTCGGTCCGAAGAGCGTTTTCCCGGTCAGACGCACGAAGGCTTTGGTCACGTCCAGCGCCCGTTTGCCCGTGAACAGGTAGTAATCGATGTCGCCCGCTTCCGTCTGCCAGCGACGATAGGCGGTGTGATAGTTGTCAATCTCGTTGCCCAGATCCAGCCAGCAGCTGCTCAGGTTGTCGTAGAAGAGACCGTAACTCACGTCATCGCGACGGGTGAGGGTGAACGGAATATGTTTGTACAGAGGATCGGTGCTGGCCGCGTTGTAGCCCATTGCATCGAGGTTGCGCATCTCGTAGCGTTTACCGTTACGCTGCAGATCGCCGGCTTTCTCACCCAGACCGTAGAAGCGTTCATCCTTGCGGCGGCTCAGGTAGTGCGCCGCACCGTCGCCATGGGCATTCAGCAGATAGGCACTGGTTGGACGGTCGTTGACCAGTGGCTGCCACTCACCCGCCTCATTGCGGTAGTGCCACTCCAGCCACAGCGGCTGATGCACGGTCACACGCAGCTGTTCGGTAGCAACCGTCAGTACGTCGTCCTGCTGCGTTAGCGTCCAGGCGGGGCAGGTGAAACCACTCAGATCGTCGCGGCGGCGACCTTCCCACGGCACATCTTGCTGCGGGGCGATGCTCCAGGTGCGATCCAGAGTCAGCTCACCTTTGCGTTTAATCAGCACGCGGAACAGATTTTCTTCCAGCACATACAGGCACAGACGGTGCTGGTTATCGACCAGCAGTTCCAGATGATTTGCCGACTGCTTATCAACGGTCCAGTTTTTCAGGGTTTTCATATGCAATACATCCACTATCAGGCGCGCTTGGCGCGACGTTCAGCAATAAATGCCACTAGGAAAACAGCGCCAATCAGGTCAAAGAACCCCATGGCAATAAAGAGCGGGTTAAAGCCGATTTTGTCGGCGGTCACCCCAATTAACAGAGAGAACAGGAAGCTGGCGATCCAGGCCGCCGAGCCGCGCATGCCGTTAACGGTCGCCATCTGACCTTTATCAAATGACTCCACGACCAGGGCGCTGAGCATGCAGGAGATGATCTGATGCCCGAAACCGCCGATGGAGATCAGCACGATGGTGATATACGGGTCGCGGGTAATGGCCACGACCGCCAGGGAGATCATCAGGAATGCCCCGGTGACGGAGCTGGCCACCACCGAGTTCACACGGCTGCAGCCGAACAGTCGGGCATACAGACGGGTGAGGTAGCCGCTTGCCACGCTGCCGAGGTCCGCGGCAAGGAACGGCAGCCAGGCAAACATCGCAATCTGCTTCAAATCCATGCCGTGCTCTTTGGCGAGATACAGCGGAACCCAGAAGCTCAGCACGGCCCAGGCCGGTTCGGCCATAAACGCCGGAAGGGCGATACCGTAGAAGCGCTTATTTTTGGAGACATTTTTCAGCGCGGTGAGGAAGGGCAGTTTTACCGCAGGCGGTTCGTTATCCTGCTTGATAAACGCCAGCTCGTCCTTGCTCAGGTTCGGATGCTGTTCCGGGTTGTGGTAAAAAGCCCACCAGAGGATCACCCACAGCAGCGCCAGCACGCCGGTAAACATAAACGCGCCCTGCCAGCCAAACGAGGCGTGCGCGAAATAGATGATGGGCGGTGCCAGCATCGCGCCAATGGAGAACCCTACGCCCGCCCAACCGGCCGCGACAGGACGTTCCGATTTCGGGAACCATTCGCCAATGGTTTTCGCATTCGCCGGCGTGGCGGCCGCTTCAGAAGCACCCATAAAGAAGCGCAGAATAGCCAGGTGCAGCCAGCTGCCCGCCCCGGCGTGGAAAATACACATCAGCGCCCAGATCCCGGCGCAAACCATAAAGCCAATCTTCAGACCAATCACGTCGATCAACCAGCCGCACAGAGGCTGGAAAATGGTGTAGGCAATCTGAAATGCCCCGACGATCCAGGAGTATTGCTCGGTGGTGATCCCAAGGCTCTCTTTCAACTCAGGGGCGAGAATACCCAGCGAGTTTCGGGTGATGTAGTTAACGGTGACGCCCAGTAAGAACAGCACCAGCACATACCAGCGCAGGTTCTTAATGACGCGACGGGTTTTGCTTGTCGCAACGGTGTTATTGATGTCCTGACTCATTTTACTCTCCACAAGACGGACGGTAAGGGGACGGAGGTTCAGGTGTCACACAGATTTTTATAGCTTTGATTTCTATCCGTTTTAATTTGGAAGTTGCTATACAACTAGTATGGAAGTGGTGTGACAAATTCACCTTAAGGGAGAAAATGAGCGGGCAATAGTGGATTTTGTGCAAAATTTCTCATCAATGACATAAATCATCTGACATGATGCTTTTCATGCCCGTTACTGCCTGATGAGTACGCTATGAAAATTTTTTCATTTCGCAAATGGAGCCAGATCACAAAATGGACAAAAGGCTAAAAATCACCGAAATTGCCGCCCGCACGCAGCTCTCCATCAGCACCGTGTCGCGGGTGCTGGCAGGAAAAGCGAACACCAGTGAAAAAGCGCGCGCCAGGGTGCTGGCCTGCGCGCGGGAGCTGGGGGTGATGGACGGTCTGGCGGCGGGGCGTCTGCTGCTCAACAGCCTGGTGGTTTTTGCGCCACAGCGCGCCTTTGACGAGCGGTCCGACATCTTTTACTACCGGGTGATCCAGAGCGTGAGTAAAGGTCTTGCTTCCCACGATGTCCGTCTGCGTTATTGCGCGCTGGAAGAGAATGACAGCGACGCACAGCTTTTTCTGGCACGGATGAACGAGCCGGAGACACAGGCCGCTATTCTTCTCGGTATCGACGATCCGCATATCCACGATCTGGCGGTGGATGTGGGTAAACCCTGCATGCTGATTAACTGCCGCGACCGGCATATGCGCCTGCCTGCAGTGGCACCGGACCACCGCTCGATAGGTGAGCGGGCCGCGGACTATCTGTTTGAAATGGGACACCGTGAGGTGATGAATGTCCTCTGCCTGAGGCGTTACACCATGGAACTGCGTCTGGCCGGGATCCGCGATGCGTGGCAATCTCACAACCTGAAATTCAACGATAAACGCGATCTGCTGGTGGCTCCGAGCTTCAGCGCGCGTGAAACGGAAGAGCTGGTCACCTCCTGGCTCCGTCAAATGCAGGGTAAGGATCTGCCCACCGCATTTTTGGTCGGCGGCGATTTTATGGCGGCGGGCACCATCAGTGCGCTGCAAAAACAGGGCTTGCGCGTGCCGCAGGATATTTCTGTGATGAGCATTGACGGGTTTAATCTGACGGCCATTCAGGATGTTCCGCTCACGGCGGTGCACGTACCGCGCGATGAACTGGGAACCGAAGCGGTGCATATGCTTCAGCAACGGCTGATGCGCCCGGATGCGCCGGTGGGAACGTTATTGCTTAACGGCACGCTGGCCGTGCGGGGATCTGTCCGGCGGATACGTCAGGGGAAACGACGCACCGCCGTGGAGCGGGAAGGGTTATACGACAGTTAAGCCATACCCAGTGCACGCTTGCCGTGAATATTCAGATCGTTCACGGTAAAGCGGTCCTGCCAGTTTTTTTCATAATCTTCGCGCGGGAAATCGCCCGGCGATGCACCTGTTTCCAGCGCTGCTTTCACTTTTTTCGCATAGGCGAGGTTTTTCTCGCACATCGGGGCGGCAGGGATATACATCACGTTGCCCCAGCCTTGCTGATTTTCCACCGGTGCAACCGAGTGGATGACGTCACAGTGCCACCACACGGAATCGCCTGCTTCCAGTGCAGGAATGCTGCTCAGCGCTTCGATTAGCAGCGGATGCCATTTCTCGGAGACCGGCAGGACACGTCCCGGCGCGACGCCGCAGAGTTCATCTTCCGGGACATCATCCAGCAGCGGACGCAGCAGAATGTAGGCCATCGCTTCCGGAATAGGCACCACATGCAGCAACCCCTGACCCGGGATCATATCTGACAGCGCCGTCCAGCCCTGGAAGGTACGGAATACAGAACATTTTGTGGTGTTATCCACGGTGTACTCTTCCACTTCGGTACGGTGTGCGGCGTTCCACGGATCGTATTTATCCACGTTGCCGTCAAAAACGCGGGCAAAGACCTGCTGATAGGCCGGCAGCAGCCAGCGCTCCAGCGCGCCGGAATCGGTATGCGCACCCAGCCCTTTAGAGGTAGTACCCGGTGGGCGACGACGAATACGGTCCGGATAAATGACGCTGACGTCCGGATCGAACCACTGTTTGCCATTACTCTCGAAGGTCCATAAACGGTTCAGGAACGACTGTACCTGCGCCATCTCTTCACTCTGGCGGGCCTGCATTTGCGCCTGCGACCAGTAGATAGGATAAATTTCCGGACGTGAGGCGGTTAAGGTACCAAAGAAGTTATCGCCCGGACCTTTATAGACCTCATCAAACCGGTTGAGATCGAGGTAGTCGAGCATCGATTGATCCCACGCCAGCGCCTGCTCGCGAGGGAAGTGACCTTTAATCACCGCGCAGCCACGGCGTTTGACCGCGTCACGCTGTGCCTGGGTGATCGTCCCGTTTTTCACATCCGCAAACGGGATAACCGGCCAGACGGTTTCACCTTTGTTCTTCAGGGCATTAATTTCCGCCACGCGGGTCGCGATTTTATCGCTGAGCGTGTCGAATACCGCCTGAACGTCTCCGATCTGCGCACGTAATTCACGCTTCAACTGACGAATCGCTGCTTTATGGTCCGCAGGCAAACTTTCACTGGTAAACGTCATAACTGCCTCGCATCTTTCATTCGAAAGTAAAAATATCTACAAGTGATACTTTAAGTTAAAAATTAGTTAATGCAAGTTTAAATATTTGACGTGTGCCACAGGATGGAAAAAGAGTGAGGTGCCGGAGCAGTGCTCCGGCAAGAGAGAGATTACGCGTCGAACGGGGAGTGGTCGTCAAGCACGGCCTGAATCACATTCAGTGCGCCCTGATGGTTGTTGTCATCCGTGCTGTAGCGGCAGATCGTTTTGATGCTCTGCGCCGCGTTGCCCATGGCAAAATTGTATTTCACCAGCTTCAGCATTTCCGCATCGTTGCCGCTGTCCCCGATGGCCACGCACGCCTGCGGCGAGATTTTCCAGCGCTTCAGCAGACGGCTAATACCGTTGGCTTTGTGCAGGCCCGGGATAATCAAATCGACAAACCCAAAACCGCTGGTGACGGGTTTCATAATCCCGTCGAGGGAGACGTGCAGTTTGTCGACAAGATTCGGGATATCGCTGTCCGGCAAATTCAGGGAGAATTTGAACAGCACGTCGTCAATTTCGCGGTAATCACGGATGCGTTTTAAGCGGTGGTAGTGCTTTGACATGAGCGCCACAAACGCGTCCGGCGCCCGTTCGCTGACGTAGGCGCTCTCCAGCCCACAGGCCACAAAGTTGAGCGCGTTGTCTTTCAGCAACTCGCCAATGACAATTTGCGACTCATGGCGGGTCAGTTCACCGTGAAAAATCTGCTCACCGTGATCGAACACCAGCGCGCCATTTTCCGCCACGAAGGAGATCTGATCTTTCAGTTCCGGGAAGAAGGAGATGAGCTGGTAATACTGGTTGCCGCTGGCGACAACAAATTCAATATTACGGGTTTTAAGCTGCTCAAACTGTGCCTGAAAGCGGTCGCGGTCGTACTGCTTGGCATCATCAAGGAAAGTTCCGTCCATATCGGTGACGATAACTTTTACGGTCATACTGTGCTCCTGAGTCACTGCGTTTGAAACATTCTAATAACAAGGTGACGGAGAGCACAAATTTAATTTCATTCGAAAGTCAAAGCAAAGCGGCAACCGAAATTGCCGCTTAAAGACAGGTTCCCTCTCCTTGATGGGAGAGGGCATAAGTCTGAAAAGAGTTAAAGCGTGTGCTCGGTACGCGCAATAATATCGTCCTGCGCATCCGGCGACAGGGCGGTAAAGAACGCGGAGTACCCTGCGACGCGCACCACCAGGTCACGATACTGGTCCGGGTGTTTCTTCGCTTCCAGCAGCGTTTCACGCGAAACGATGTTGTACTGAATATGCCAGCCCTTGTGCACTTCAAAGAAGGTACGCAGAAGCACCATCAGTTTCTGACGGTCACTGTCATTTTCCAGCGTCGACGGATTGAGCTTCTGGTTTAACAGTACCCCGCCGAGGATCGCTTCGGTTGGCAGTTTGCCGACAGAGCCGATCACCGCCGTAGGGCCGAGGTGGTCAGTACCGGAGGCCGGGCTGGCTCCTTCTGCCAGCGGAGTATGCGCCTTACGTCCATCCGGGGTTGCCATCGTTGCCGCGCCAAACGGCACGTTCGCGGAGATAGATGACGTGCCGGCATAGTAGTTACCGCCAATCGGACCACGGCCATAGCGCGGGTTATGGTACTGCTTCAGCTCGGCGATATAGGTTTCGTAGGCACGGGTCAGCAGCATATCCACGCTGTCGTCATCGTTACCGTATTTTGGCGCGCCGTTGATCAGCCGCTGACGCAGCTGCTCGTGGGTCAGCCCGTCGAAATCATCGGCCAGAGCGGCGGCCAGCTGTTGCTGACCTATCGTACCCTGTTCGAAGACCAGTTTTTTCACCGCGGCCAGGCTGTTGCCCAGGTTAGCAATACCCACCTGCAGGCCTGACACCCAGTCATACTTCGCGCCGCCTTGTTTGATGCTTTTCGCGCGTTCTATACAGTCATCCACCAGCGCTGAGCAGAGAATATCGGGGACGTTCTCTTCCAGCATCGTGTCCACCACATACTCAATCTCGATAGATTTGCGGGTGTAGTAGCGGATCTGGGTATCCCACGCCGCCATCACCTCTTCGAAGTTATCGAAGTTACCGGCAGAGAGTGCTTTCTCCTGTGGCAGGAATACCTTACCGCTGGTGGCATCGCGGCCGCCTTCCAGCGCTGCCAGCATCACGCGGGCGAAGTTGATAAAGCTCATGCCGGTGCAGCGATAACCCCATTTGCCACCCACTGCGGTTTCGATGCAGCCAATCGCGGCATAGTCATAGGCATCCTCTTTTTCGACGCCGAGCTTGATAAATTCCGGAATGACAATCTCATCGTTGTTGAACGCAGGCATACCAAAGCCGCAGCGGATCACCTGCACGCAGGCATCGAGGAAGTCATTGCTCATGCCCGCATGATAACGCACGCTCAGGTTTGGCTGCGTGGAGCGCAGACGACCGCAGGATTCCAGAATCGCGTAGCTGAGCGGGTTGACCGCGTCCATAGGCTCACCGTTGATCAGCGTCTGTCCACCGATGGTGACGTTCTGATACAGCGGGCTACCCGCTGAAGCTTTGGAGTGCGAACCGGAGCGGATTTTGTTCACTTCCAGCAGCTTCAGCCAACAGCTGTGCAGCAGCTCAATGGCATGTTCGCGGTCGAGGCTCTGGTTCAGCTCCACGTCGCGGCGGTAGTACGGATAGAGGTATTGGTCCATGCGGGCAAACGAGACGGAGTGGCCATTGGACTCAATCTGCAGAATAAGCTGGATGAAGTAGCACAGCTGCAGCGCCTGCCAGAAGGTTGTTGGCGGCTGATGGGCGATTACATCACAGTTTTCTGCCATCGCCAGCAGCTCGTCGCGACGGCTTTCACGGGATTCGGTTGCCGCCATTTCACGCGCCAGCGCGGCGAAACGTTCGATGTGCAGGCTGACCGCTTCCAGCACAATATCGATCGCTTTCAGGAACTGTTCCCCGTGAAGGTCGTCGAGCACCGTCAGGTTGATACGCGAACGACGCTCGGCCACTTTGTCGCGCAGACCATCGAGGCCTTTCTCCAGCAGAAGCGGGAAGTTAACCGCCAGGTGTGCGTCGCCGGAGGTCATGTTACCTTCCGCTTTGATAATGCCGGTTTCCAGCAGCCCTTTTTGCTCGTCGGTGAACATGCCGTAGCAGCGATCCTGCACCGTCTGGCCGCGCCACCATGGGCAGATCTCATGCAATACGCGCTTGTTTTCTTCGCTCACCGCAAAGCCTGCGCCCGGACGGTCCGCCAGATCGTCAATCTCTTTTTCAATCCACGAGACGGTGTATTCCGGGAAAATTGGCGCGGCGCGGACTTCACTGGCCTGGTTACCGATGATGAGCTCATCGTGTTTTATCCAGATGGTGCGCTGCGCGAGGTGATGCGCCAGCGCCAGCGCGCGACGCACCGGGATCGGCTTGTCCATATGCTGCTGGTACATCTCGGTGTAATGCAGGGCGCGCTCGGTACAGACCGGCGGCTTCACGATATGCACGAGGGCCGTTTTGTGTGCTTTTATGCGCTCGCTAAGGGTGCTGAGATTCAGGGTCGTCATAAGTTTATCCTCGTAAGGTCGCGGTTAACCCTTTCTGGCAGGCGTACTGCTGTGCGAAGTCCAGAAGCGCAGGATCATCCAGCGGTTTATCAGGGGCAGAGTAGGGTTGGCCGAGCAGGGTATATTTGTTCATGCCCAGCGTGTGGTACGGCAGAAAATGGATCTCGCGGACGTTGAGTTCGTCTGCGGCAAAATTGGTGATGGCGGTAATCGACGCTTCATCGGCGTTGAAGCCCTGAATCAGCGGTACGCGGAGGGTGACCTGTTTACCGGCGGCGGCCAGGCGTTTCAGGTTATCAAGGATCCGTTTGGCGGAACCGTCGGTCCACTGTTTGAACGTCCTGCCATCAACGTGTTTCAGGTCCGCCAGGAACAGATCGACATACGGTAATGACGGTGCAATATAATGCCATGGCACGTGGAGACAGGTTTCCACGGCGGTATGTATGCCTTGCTCATGGCTGGCTTTAAACAGGGCATGAGCCAGATCGGGATTCATAAACGGTTCACCGCCGGACAGGGTTATCCCGCCGCCGCTGCGGTCATAGAACGGTTTGTCGCGCAGTACGGTGGACATAATCTCTTCAACCTGCTTTTCTTCACCACAGACGGTGAGCGCCTGCGTCGGGCAGCAGTCGGTGAGGGCGTCGAGAGTCTCTTCGTTAAGCTTTTCACGGTGGATAACCAGCCCATTCAGCGCACGATCGATAATGCCCGGCGCCGCTTTCTGGCACAGGTCGCAGCCTTCCAGGCACAGCCGCGCGTCAAAGAGCACATCCCGGTGGCGGGAGCGGCTTTCCGGATTCTGGCACCAGCGACAGCCCAGCGAGCAGCCTTTCAGGAACACCACGGTACGAATACCGGGGCCATCGTGGGTAGAGTAACGCTGAATATTGAAGATCATGTTTTCGCCTCTCATCTTGCATATGAAGATTAAATTACTTTCGAATGAAAGTTATCTTGATGCAGGTCAACTCCTGAGCAGGTTTTGTCGTGATAGGGTAAGTGCAGGCTAAATTTGAGGGTTACATCATGGAACTTTATCTCGATACTTCCGACGTCGCGGCAGTGAAACGGCTGGCGCGTATCTTCCCGCTGGCGGGCGTGACCACGAACCCCAGTATCGTGGCGGCAGGGAAAACGCCGCTCGAGGCGCTGCTACCGGCGCTGCAGGATGCGCTCGGCGGGAAAGGTCGCCTGTTCGCGCAGGTCATGGCGACCACCGCTGAAGGGATGGTGGAAGAGGCGCGTAAACTGCGCACCATTATCAACGACCTGGTGGTAAAAGTGCCGGTAACGGCGGAAGGTCTGGCGGCGATCAAAATGCTGAAAGCGGAAGGGATCCCGACGCTGGGTACGGCGGTGTACGGTGCAGCACAAGGGATGCTGTCCGCGCTAGCGGGCGCTGAGTATGTTGCCCCTTACGTTAACCGCGTGGACGCGCAGGGCGGGGACGGGATCCAGACGGTGGTTGAACTGCAGCAGCTTCTGACGCTGCATGCCCCGCAGTCAAAAGTGCTGGCCGCGAGCTTCAAAACGCCGCGTCAGGCACTGGACTGCCTGCTGGCAGGTTGTGAATCCATCACCCTGCCGCTGGATGTTGCTCAGCAATTTATTACTTCGCCTGCGGTGGATGCGGCAATAGTGAAGTTTGAGCAGGACTGGCAAGGGGCGTTTGGCAGAACGACGCTCTGATACGGTTGCCGGGTTATGCTAACGCTTGCCCGGCAACCATTTAGCGTCCGCATACCTCACAGCCGGGGTTGCGCATCAGTTTCATCTCGCGGAACTGGCAGGTCATCGCGTCATACATCACGATTTTCCCCGCGGCAGGCGCCCCGTAATGCGCCAGCACTTTGATCGCTTCCATGGCCTGCAACGAACCTATAACGCCGACTAACGGAGCCATGACGCCCGCCTCCACGCAGGTGAGGGCGTTCTCGCCAAACAGACGGCTCAGGCAGCGATAGCACGGTTCGCCCCCGGCGTAGGTAAAGACGCTGATTTGGCCTTCCATGCGAATGGCGGCACCGGAGACCAGCGGCGTTTTGTGGGCAAAACATCCTGCATTCAACTGATTGCGAATGGTGACGTTATCGGTGCAGTCCAGCACCAGATCGTGTCGTGCTATCTGTGCCGACAGCGCCTCATCATCCAGCAGGGCGTCAATCAGGGTGAACTTCACGTGAGGATTGATGCGCGCCAGCGCCGCGCGGGCCGATTCCACTTTGGGCTGGCCGAGGGTCGCGTCGCTGTGCAGCGTCTGGCGCTGAAGGTTCGACACCGACACGGTATCAAAATCCAGCAGCGTCATATTGCCCACCCCCGCCGCGGCCAGATACTGGGCCGCAGCGCAGCCCAGCCCCCCCAGCCCCACGACCAGCACCCGTGCTGCCTTAAGCGCTTCCTGGCCGTCGAAATCAAAACCGCGCAGAACAATCTGGCGGTTATAGCGCATCATCTCCTGGTCGCTGAGTTCAGCCGTCATGTTAGCCTCCGAAGAGGTGGTTAAAGCTTTCCACCTCAACCCATTCACCCGGCTCCACGCTGCCGCGTTCACGCTCGAGAACGATAAAGCAGTTGCCCTGGCTGAACGAGCTGAAGATGTGTGAGCCCTGGTGTCCGGTGGTGCTCACTTCCAGCTCGCCTTCAGCGTTGCGCGTCAGAATACCGCGCTGGAAATCAAGACGGCCCGGTGATTTCTTCAGGCGCGTCGCCGCTCGTACGCGCTGGCGAACCGGCAGCGGGTGGGCCTGGTTACCAGACAGTTTTGCCAGCAGCGGAATCACCAGCTGGTAGAAGGTCAGGGCGGCGGAAACCGGGTTACCCGGCAGGCCGCAGAACCAGCTGTGTTTCAGCTGACCAAACGCGAACGGTTTGCCCGGCTTGATGGCCAGTTTCCAGAAGCCGATCTCCCCCAGCTCTTCAAGAATGGTTTTGGTGTAATCCGCTTCACCTACGGAAACGCCGCCGGAGCTAATTACCACGTCCGCAGACCGGTCCGCTTCAATAAACGCGGCGCGCAGTTTCTCCGGATCATCCGCAATGATGCCAAGGTTAATGACCTCACACCCCAGCTGTTCAAGCATCAGGTTTACCGCGAGGCGGTTAGTGTCGTAAATCTGGCCGTCCTGCAGTGGCTGGCCCGGAAGCTGGAGTTCATCGCCGGTGGAAAAGACCGCCACGCGTACCTTACGGATAACGTCAATTTCTGCAATGCCGAGCGAGGCCAGCACCGGCAGTTCGCCCACCGTCAGTTTCTGCCCGGCGGCAAATACCGTTGCGCCACGCGTGATGTCTTCACCGGTACGACGGATATTCTGTCCCGCTTTAACACTCGCGGTGAAGCGGACGCCCGCTTCCGTTTGTTCGGTCTCTTCCTGCATCACCACCGCTTCGCAGCCTGGCGGTACGGGGGCACCGGTCATGATGCGTATGCAGCTACCCGCAGGCCACTCACCGTTAAACGGCTGACCGGCAAATGCTTTACCCGCCACAGGCAGCGCCGTATCCGTCCGGATATCCGCCAGGCGTACCGCGTAGCCGTCCATTGCGGAGTTATCGAACCCAGGCACGTTAAGCGGAGAGACGATATCGCGCGCGGCAATACGACCAAAACAGCGCACCAATGGCAGCGTCTCGTGGTCGTGCAGGGGGGAAATTCGGTCAAGCATCTGCGTGAGTGCCGCCTCAAGCGGCATCAGTCCGGCGGTAAAATCCATGGTGGGCTCCTGCGGAGTAACGACGAAAGCGTCCATTATGGCAGAAAAGTGCCACTAACTGTATGACCCGATGGGTGTACGCTTTACATCACAGTTGCGTCTTTCTATATTCAAAAATCATCTGAAGTTTCAGCGACGATAATGATATTTATAGAAAAAGCCGCAAATCAGGCTAACGGGTGATGGGAATGGTTAATGCGGTAATCGCAATTCATGGTGGCGCCGGGGCAATCACCCGTGCCCTGCTCAGTCCCGAGCAGGAAAAACGTTATATTGATGCGCTGTATGCCATTGTGGAAACGGGCCAGCGGATGCTGGAGGCGGGCGAGAGCGCGCTGGATGTGGTTACCGAAGCGGTACGTCTGCTGGAAGAGTGCCCGTTGTTTAACGCGGGCATTGGTTCGGTCTTTACCCGCGATGAAACGCACGAGCTGGATGCCTGCGTCATGGACGGTGTCACCCTTAAAGCGGGCGCCGTCGCGGGGGTGAGCCATCTGCGTAATCCGGTGCTGGCCGCGCGTCTGGTGATGGAGGCGAGCCCGCATGTTCTTCTGACCGGGGCCGGGGCGGAGACGTTTGCCGCGGAACATGGCATGACGCCAGTCTCTCCCGATCTGTTTTCAACGCCGGAGCGTTATCAACAGCTGCTTGAGGCGCGCTCTGCAAACGTGGCGCAGCTTGACCATACCGCGCCGCTCGATGAGCGGAGCAAAATGGGCACGGTAGGGGCGGTGGCTCTTGATAAAGACGGGAATCTGGCTGCGGCCACGTCGACCGGCGGTATGACCAACAAACTGCCGGGCCGGGTAGGTGACAGTCCATTACCGGGGGCAGGGTGCTATGCCAATAACGCCACGGCGGCAGTGTCGTGCACCGGAACCGGTGAAGTGTTTATTCGCGCCCTCGCGGCGTACGACATCACCGCGCTGATGGATTACGGCGGGTTAAGCCTGGCCGAAGCCTGTGAACGCGTGGTGATGGAGAAACTGCCCGCGCTGGGGGGTATCGGTGGGTTAATTGCGGTGGATCGTGAGGGCAACGTGGCATTGCCGTTTAACAGCGAAGGTATGTACCGCGCGTGGGGTTATGCCGGTGATGAACCCAGTACGGGGATCTATCGTGAATAAGGGGGCAAAGCGTGCCGCACAGTGAAGAGCTGGACAACCGTGAAGTGCTGGCTGTCCATCA
Source organism: Enterobacter cloacae complex sp. 394I7 (assembly GCF_057320345.1). Classification (NCBI taxonomy): domain Bacteria; kingdom Pseudomonadati; phylum Pseudomonadota; class Gammaproteobacteria; order Enterobacterales; family Enterobacteriaceae; genus Enterobacter; species Enterobacter cloacae complex sp. 394I7. The sequence goes on from NZ_JBXWCR010000001.1 coordinate 350,687, forward strand.
ACTGAATATTGCGTTTCAGGAAGAGCGGCAGTTCATCCCCGCAGTACAGAATTTATCGTTCTCGCTCAACCGCGGCGAAACGCTGGCGATTGTGGGCGAGTCCGGTTCAGGGAAATCGGTCACCGCACTGGCGCTGATGCGTCTGCTGGAACAGACCGGCGGACAGGTCAGCTGCGAAAAAATGCTGCTGCGCCGGCGTAACCACCAGGTCATTGATTTGAATGAGCTGAGCGCCTCACAGATGCAGAGCGTGCGCGGGGCCGATATTGCGATGATCTTCCAGGAGCCGATGACCTCGCTGAACCCGGTCTTTCCGGTCGGGGAACAGATTGCCGAGTCCATCCGCCTGCATCAGGGGTTGAGCGGTGATGAGGCGCTTCGTGAAGCGAAACGCATGCTTGACCTGGTACGCATACCGGAAGCGCAGGCCATTCTGGGACGCTACCCGCATCAGCTTTCCGGCGGTATGCGTCAACGCGTCATGATTGCGATGGCGCTCTCCTGTCGTCCCGCGGTGCTGATTGCCGACGAACCCACGACGGCACTGGATGTGACTATTCAGGCGCAAATTCTGCAGCTTATCAAAGTGCTGCAGCAGGAGATGGAGATGGGGGTGATTTTCATCACCCACGATATGGGCGTGGTCGCCGATATTGCCGATCGCGTGCTGGTCATGCACAAGGGCAACGCCGTGGAAACCGGCACGGTTGAGCAGATTTTCCATGCGCCGGTTCATCCTTACACCAAAGCGCTGCTGGCGGCGGTTCCGCGGTTGGGGGCGATGAACGGCAGCGATTTACCGCGCCGGTTCCCGTTAATTTCTCTCGAAGCGGCAGGCCAGCAGGAAGATGAAATCGAGCAGGATACCGTGGTACCCGGAAAGCCGATTCTGGAAGTGCGCGATCTGGTGACCCGTTTTCCCCTGCGCAGCGGAATGTTTAACCGCGTGAAGCGCGAGGTGCATGCGGTTGAAAACGTCAGTTTTGATTTATGGCCAGGCGAAACGCTGGCGCTGGTGGGAGAGTCAGGCTGCGGCAAATCCACCACCGGGCGGGCGCTGCTCAGGCTGGTGGAGTCCCAGGAGGGCAGCATAACCTTTAACGGGGAACGCATTGATACCCTTCCGGACAGCAAACTGCAGGCGGTAAGACGAGATATCCAGTTTATTTTCCAGGATCCGTATGCCTCCCTCGACCCGCGCCACACGGTGGGGTATTCGCTTATGGAGCCGCTGCGGGTGCATAACCTGCTCGACGGTGAAGCCGCGCAGCGTCGGGTGGCCTGGCTGCTTGAACGCGTGGGGCTGAAGCCGGAACATGCCTGGCGTTATCCGCACGAGTTTTCGGGCGGTCAGCGGCAGCGTATTTGCATTGCCCGCGCGCTGGCACTTAACCCGAAAGTGGTGATTGCAGATGAATCCGTCTCGGCGCTGGATGTCTCTATCCGGGCGCAAATCATTAATTTACTGCTCGACCTGCAGCGGGATATGGGGATTGCCTTCCTCTTTATCTCACACGACATGGCGGTGGTTGAGCGTATCAGCCACCGTGTCGCGGTGATGTTTATGGGGCAAATTGTGGAGATAGGACCGCGCAGGGCGGTATTTGAAAATCCACAGCACCCTTACACACGCAAGCTTATCGCCGCAGTGCCGGTTGCCGACCCTGAGCATCGCCACGGCCAGCGTGTGCTGCTGCAGGACGAAATGCCGAGCAATATTCGTAAACGGGGCGAGGCGGTGGAGCGCGTGGCGCTGCGCGAGGTTGGCCCGGGGCATTTTGTGGCCCCTCCGCGTCAGGACAATGCATTCTCGCGGTTATAACTCAAAACAGGCAGGAGAACACAATGGTTAAATTTGTAGCGCGCAGATGGTTACTCGCCGCGAGCGTGACGGCAGCCCTGGCCGCCGCGCCGGCGTTCGCTGCCAAAGATGTGGTGGTCGCCGTCGGTTCCAATTTCACCACGCTGGATCCGTATGATGCCAACGACACGCTCTCCCAGGCGGTGGCGAAATCGTTCTATCAGGGGCTGTTTGGCCTGGATAGCGAGATGAAACTTAAAAATGTGCTGGCGGAAGGCTATACCGTTTCCAGCGACGGGCTGGTGTATACCCTTAAGCTCAGAACCGGCGTGAAGTTCCAGGACGGTACAGATTTCAACGCGGAGGCGGTGAAGATAAACCTCGATCGCGCCAGCAACCCGGAAAATAGCCTCAAGCGCTACAACCTGTATAAAAACATCGCCAGCACCGAGGTGGTCGACCCGACGACGGTGAAGATCACCCTGAAAGAGCCGTTCTCGGCGTTTATCAATATTCTGGCGCATCCTGCCACGGCGATGATTTCGCCTGCCGCGCTGAAAAAATACGGCAAAGAGATCGGGTTCCATCCGGTGGGGACCGGCCCCTACGAGCTGCTCACCTGGAACCAGACCGACTTTGTGAAGGTTAAGAAGTTTGCGGGTTACTGGCAGCCGGGCCTGCCGAAGCTGGACACCATTACCTGGCGTCCGGTGGTGGACAACAACACCCGCGCGGCGATGTTGCAGACTGGCGAGGCGCAGTTCGCGTTCCCGATCCCCTATGAGCAAGCCGCCATTCTGCAGAAAAACAGCAAGCTGGAGCTGGTCGCCAGCCCGTCCATTATGCAGCGCTATATCAGCATGAACGTGACGCAAAAGCCGTTTGATAATCCAAAAGTGCGTGAGGCCATCAACTACGCCATTAACCGCCAGGCGCTGGTAAAAGTCGCCTTTGCTGGCTATGCCACGCCGGCTACCGGCGTGCTGCCTCCGGCGATCGCCTATTCGCAAAACTATCAACCGTGGCCTTACGATCCGGCCAAAGCGCGTGAGCTGTTAAAAGAGGCGGGTTTCCCGAACGGCTTTAGCACCACGCTCTGGTCGTCGCATAATCACAGTACCGCTCAGAAGGTGCTGCAATTTACCCAGCAGCAGCTGGCGCAGGTAGGTATCAAGGCGCAGGTCACCGCGATGGATGCCGGTCAGCGTGCGGCTGAAGTGGAAGGGAAAGGGCAGAAAGAGAGCGGCGTACGGATGTTCTACACCGGCTGGTCGGCTTCTACCGGTGAAGCGGACTGGGCGCTGTCGCCGCTGTTCGCCTCACAGAACTGGCCGCCGACCCTGTTCAATACGGCCTTCTACAGCAACCCGAAGGTGGATAAAGACCTGGCGGATGCCCTGAAAACGACCAAACCGGAAGAGAAAGCGCGCCTGTATAAAGAGGCGCAGGATATCATCTGGAAAGAGTCACCGTGGGTACCGCTGGTGGTGGAAAAACTGGTTTCCGCGCATAACAAAGCGCTGACCGGGTTCTACATCATGCCGGATACGGGCTTTAGCTTTGATGAAGCAGATTTAAAATAATACTCATGCCCGCAGGCCACCGCCTGTAGGATGAGAGGGAAAGGCATGCTGAATTATGTTTGTAAACGCCTGTTGGGGCTTATCCCGACGCTGCTGATTGTGGCGGTGCTGGTGTTTTTGTTTGTTCATATGCTGCCGGGCGATCCGGCACGTCTGGTTGCAGGGTCAGATGCGGATGCAACGGTTATCGCGCTGGTGCGAAAACAACTGGGCCTCGACCAGCCTTTGTATATGCAGTTTCTCCACTATATTGGCAACGTTCTGCAGGGTGACTTTGGCACTTCTATGGTGTCACGTCGTCCGGTGTCGGAAGAGATTGCCAGCCGCTTTATGCCCACGTTCTGGTTAACCATTGCCAGCATGAGCTGGGCGGTGCTGTTTGGTCTTGGCGCAGGAATTGTCGCTGCCGTCTGGCGCAACCGCTGGCCGGATAAGCTCGGTATGGCTCTGGCCGTCACGGGCATTTCCTTCCCGGCATTTGCATTGGGGATGCTGCTGATGCAGATATTCTCCGTGGAGCTGGGCTGGCTGCCGACGGTCGGGGCCGACACCTGGAAACACTACATTCTGCCCTCAATGACGCTGGGCGCGGCCGTTGCTGCCGTGATGGCCCGCTTTACCCGCGCCTCGTTCGTTGACGTGCTGAGCGAAGATTATATTCGCACCGCCCGGGCGAAAGGGGTCAGCGAGAAATGGGTCATCCTCAAACACGGCTTCCGTAACGCGATGATCCCGGTGGTGACGATGATGGGGCTCCAGTTTGGTTTCCTGCTGGGCGGCTCGATTGTGGTGGAGAAGGTCTTTAACTGGCCGGGGCTGGGACGTCTTTTGGTGGATTCAGTCGAAATGCGTGATTACCCGGTTATTCAGGCCGAAGTCCTGCTTTTCTCACTGGAATTTATTCTTATCAACTTAGTGGTGGATGTACTCTACGCCGCCATTAACCCGGCCATCAGGTATAAGTAAAATGCGATTGTTGAACTGGCGTCGTCAGGCCATGTTAAACGCTATGCCGGGGCTAAAGCCGGACCATATCCGCACGCCATGGTCTGAATTCTGGCGGCGTTTTCGCCGTCAGCCGGTCGCCATGACGGCGGGGCTGTTTGTCCTGCTGCTGATTGTGGTGGCGGTCATTGCGCCGTGGGTAGCACCGTTTGATGCGGAAAACTATTTTGATTACGACCGTCTCAATGATGGACCGTCGATGCTGCACTGGTTCGGCGTGGACTCGCTTGGGCGCGACATCTTCAGCCGCGTGCTGGTGGGGGCGCAGATCTCTCTCGCCGCCGGGGTTTTTGCGGTACTGATTGGCGCGGCAATCGGCACCGTGCTGGGTCTGGTCGCCGGATATTACGAAGGCTGGTGGGACCGCATCATCATGCGTATCTGCGACGTGTTGTTTGCCTTCCCGGGCATTCTGCTGGCGATTGCGGTGGTGGCGATAATGGGCAGCGGTATGGCTAACGTCATTATTGCGGTTGCGGTCTTCTCAATACCGGCGTTTGCGCGTCTGGTACGAGGCAACACGCTGGTGCTCAAACAGCAAACCTTTATTGAGTCTGCGCGCAGCATGGGGGCCAGCGATGCCACTATCCTGTTCAGCCATATTCTGCCGGGAACGGTATCGTCTATCGTGGTCTATTTTACCATGCGTATCGGCGTGTCGATTATCTCGGCGGCCAGCCTGTCGTTTCTGGGGCTGGGTGCCCAACCGCCTACACCGGAGTGGGGCGCGATGCTGAATGAAGCAAGAGCGGACATGGTCATTGCACCGCACGTGGCCATCTTCCCGAGCCTGGCCATTTTCCTGACCGTGCTGGCGTTTAACCTGCTGGGTGACGGGTTACGCGACGCGCTGGATCCGAGGATTAAGGGGTAGGATGGAAACCCTCTCCCGGCGGGAGAGGGTGAAGGGAAGGGTAAACGCCGTTAAACCCGGCTTCCCCACAAATCATACTCGTCGGCGTTTTCAACTTTCACACGGACAATATCGCCCGGCTTAACGCTGGTTTCGCCGTTCAGGTAGACCGCGCCGTCGATTTCAGGGGCGTCCGCCATGCTGCGGCCAATTGCGCCTTCTTCGTCCACGTCATCGATGATGACCAGAATTTCGCGGCCCACTTTTTCCTGCAGACGTTCAGCAGAGATCTGCTGTTGCAGCTGCATGAAGCGGTTCCAGCGCTCTTCTTTCACCTCTTCCGGAACCTGATCCGCCAGTTCGTTGGCGGTCGCGCCTTCGACCGGGCTGTATTTGAAGCAGCCTACGCGGTCCAGACGTGCTTCTTTCAGGAAGTCGAGCAGCATCTGGAAATCTTCTTCGGTTTCACCCGGGAAGCCCACGATGAAGGTGGAACGCAGGGTCAGGTCCGGGCAGATTTCACGCCACTGTTTGATGCGCGCCAGCTGGCGATCGACGGAGCCAGGACGCTTCATCAGCTTCAGAATACGCGGGCTGGCGTGCTGCAGCGGGATATCCAGATACGGAAGAATTTTCCCTTCTGCCATCAGCGGGATGACATCGTCAACGTGCGGATACGGGTAGACGTAATGCAGACGTGTCCAGATACCCAGTTTGGCAAGCTGTTCGCACAGGCCAACCATGCTGGTTTTCACCGGCTCACCGTTGTGGAAACCAGAGCGATGCTTCACGTCGACGCCATAGGCCGAGGTATCCTGAGAAATGACCAGCAGCTCTTTAACGCCTGCGTCTGCCAGACGTTTGGCTTCTGCCAGCACTTCACCAATCGGACGGCTGACCAAATCGCCACGCATGGACGGGATAATGCAGAAGGTGCAGCGATGGTTGCAGCCTTCGGAAATTTTCAGGTACGCATAGTGACGCGGGGTCAGCTTCACGCCCTGTTCTGGCACCAGGCTCAGGAACGGATTGTGCTTAGGTTTAGGGACATAGTGATGAACATGCTCCAGTACCTGCTCGTAGCTGTGCGGGCCGGTGATCTCCAGCACTTTCGGGTGCACTTCGCGGATCTGGTCCACTTTCGCGCCCAGACAGCCGGTCACAATCACTTTGCCGTTTTCCGTCAGGGCTTCACCGATGGCTTCCAGTGACTCCTGAACCGCGCTGTCGATAAACCCGCAGGTGTTAACGATCACCATGTCGGCGTTGTCGTAGCTTGGCACCACGTCATAGCCCTCGGTGCGCAGTTCGGTCAGGATGCGTTCAGAATCCACCAGGTTTTTTGGGCAGCCCAGGGAGACGAAGCCGATTTTAGGCTGGTGCGTAACATTGCTCATAGGTTAAAAATTCATCAATTATGGAGTTATCAGGGCGGGATTTTACAGCGTTCCGCGGGGGATTTATACACTCTTTGCGAGGCGGATGACCGGCGAGAAGGTTGTAACATTGTAAATAATGTTAATCAGTTAAGAATTATTGATCTCAGGCATTAAACTGTACAAAAAATAACCTTATTCTGAATGTGCACAATGGCTGACAGAGGAGGAAAGAGCATGTCCGTTGACAGACTGAAACGCGATCTGCTTAACAAGCTGATCAATGCCCGAATCGACCTTGCCGCGTACCTGCAGTTGAGGAAGGCAAAAGGGTATATGTCAGTCAGCGAAAGCGAACATCTGCGTGATAATCTCTTTGAACTTTGCAACTTCATGCGTGAAAAAGCACCCGTCCTGAAAGCGGAATACGCCGAAAGCGAACTCGTTGCGCTGCGCCGCGCCGCCGAGGTGCTCTCCATTGCAGGGGTATGTTTGATGAACGGACGCCACGACTGCCCGAATTTTATCGCTGTTAACGCGGAGAAGCTTGAAAACTGCCTGACCACGCTCTCTCTATGCATCATGTGTCTGAACAAGCACGAGACGCTTGAACAACACTGACACCGGGGGAGGCAACTCCCCCTTCTGATTAAGCTTTTGTAAAAGTGATAACGTGCCCGGACCCAGTGGCTAACCTTTATGCCATAAACCGATAAAGGAGCGCGTTATGCATCGATCTTCGCTGATTTTCCTGCCTGCGTTATTTTTCCCGATTTCTCTCCTCGCCGCCCCTGACGCGGTAAAAGTCGACGTTGTGCAAAACCGGCTCGATCATCCCTGGTCGATGGCGTTCCTGCCGGACAATAAAGGGCTGCTGGTGACCCTTAAGGGAGGCCAGTTAAAGCACTGGCAGGCCGGAAAAGGGCTTTCCGACCCGATCGTCGGCGTACCCAAGGTCTGGGCTAACGGCCAGGGCGGATTGCTGGACGTGGCACTCGCCCCGGATTTTGAAAAATCGCGCCGCGTCTGGCTGAGCTATGCCGAGGCGGGGAATGACGGCAAAGCGGGAACGGCGGTTGGCTATGGCCGCTTAAGCGATGATCTCTCCCGAATTGAAGGTTTCCAGGTGGTCTTCCGTCAGATGCCGAAACTGTCCACCGGTAACCATTTCGGTGGCCGACTGGTCTTCGACGGCAAAGGCCATCTGTTTATTGGTCTGGGCGAGAACAACCAGCGTCCGACGGCGCAGGATCTGGATAAACTGCAGGGCAAAGTTGTGCGCCTAACGGAGGACGGCAAAGTGCCTGCCGATAATCCGTTTGTGAACACTCCCGGCGCACGGCCCGAAATCTGGTCTTACGGCATTCGTAATCCGCAGGGGATGGCGATGAACCCCTGGAGCGACACGCTATGGCTTAACGAGCACGGTCCGCGCGGCGGGGATGAAATCAATATCCCGGAGAAAGGCAAAAATTACGGCTGGCCGCTGGCGACGCACGGTATCAACTACAGCGGCCTGAAGATCCCGGAAGCCCAGGGCGAGCACGTCGAGGGAACGGAAAAGCCGCTGTTTGTCTGGAAAGTGTCCCCCGCCGTGAGCGGGATGGCGTTTTACAACAGTGACGTATTCCCGCAGTGGAAAAACACGCTGTTTGTCGGGGCGCTGAAGGAGAAAGACGTTATCGTGCTGAACGTGGAGGGCAACACGGTTACCGAGAAGGGGCGAATTTTAGGTGACAGAGACCAGCGCATTCGCGATGTGCGGGTGGGGCCGGATGGGTATCTGTATGTCCTGACCGATGAGACGGACGGGCAACTGTTGAAAGTCAGCCCGTCCGGATCGTAATCACGTCACCGGGATCATCACCACGTGACGGTATGCCGGGCGCTCGCTCAGTTGCTTCAGCCAGCGCGCAAGGTGCGGGCGCGGCGTCCAGGTAACGTCAATGTTGGTCAGGTTCCAGATGAAGGGCGCAACGGCAATATCGCCTACGCCGAAGCGTTCGCCTGAGAACCACGGATGCTTCGCCAGTTCGTCGTCCATCATCGCAAACAGGTTTTCACAGGTGTCCTGGGCTGCATGAATGGCAGGATAGTCGCGGTCAGCTTCGGGGGTTCTGACAAGCCCCATCAGGATCACACGGTGTGCGGGGGAGAGCGTCTGGTTTGCCCAGTCCATCCACTTTTCACCCTGAGCGCGTTGGGCCGGACTGTCCACCCACAGGCGGCTCTGACCATACTGTGCCGCGAGGTAACGCACGATGGTGTTGGACTCCCACAGCGTCACATCGGTCTCTTCGTCGCGCAGCAAGGGCACCAGACCGTTTGGGTTCATGGCCAGATAGTCGGCATCTTTATTTACCCCAAACTGCAACCCTGCCATCACCTGCTTAAACGGTAAATCCAGCTCCTCCAGCGTCCAGAGGACTTTCTTAACGTTGGTTGAATTGTTCCTGCCCCACAGCGTAATCATAGAAACTCCCGAAATAGTCAAACAACCTGAGATGTGAATCAACGCCAGCGATTTGCCATGGTGAGATAAACCTAACAATTACGCAACAGAAGACAAAAAAATCGCCTGAATCAAAGCGTATCTGAATGTTATTGCATAAACTTTAATAACTTTACCTTGGTTAGGTTTCTTTAACCGTTTTAGTGCGCTATTACTCATCGCTTCTTGCGACACGGTGATGTGACGTAATTTTTGAATGGACACTCGGGTGGCATTTATGACGCGAAAAATGACTTCTCTGCGCAGCCTGGCGGCAGGCTCTGCGCTCCTTTTCCTGTTTGTACCAACTCTCTACGCAGCGGAACAGGCTGCGCCCGAAGCGCCGCCTGTGGATGCGCGCGCCTGGATCCTGATGGATTATTCCAGTGGTAAAGTGCTGGCGGAAGGCAATGCGGATGAGAAACTTGACCCGGCAAGCCTGACGAAAATCATGACCAGCTATGTGGTGGGTCAGGCGCTGAAAGCGGGCAAAATCAAGCTTGACGATATGGTCACCATCGGGAAGGACGCCTGGGCGACCGGCAACCCGGCGCTGCGTGGGTCATCGGTGATGTTCCTCAAACCCGGCGATCAGGTGTCAGTGTCTGATTTGAATAAAGGGGTCATTATCCAGTCCGGTAACGATGCCTGTATTGCGCTGGCCGATTACGTTGCGGGCAGCCAGGACTCCTTTATTGGCCTGATGAACGGCTACGCGCAAAAACTGGGCCTGACCAATACCACCTTTAAAACCGTGCACGGCCTGGATGCGCCGGGTCAGTTCAGTACCGCGCGCGACATGGCGCTGTTAGGCAAAGCGTTGATCCACGACGTGCCGGATGAATATGCCATCCACAAAGAAAAAGAGTTTACCTTCAACAAAATCCGCCAGCCGAACCGTAACCGTCTGCTGTGGAGCAGTAACGTCAACGTCGACGGTATGAAGACCGGCACCACGGCCGGCGCGGGTTATAACCTGGTCGCTTCCGCAACTCAGGGTGATATGCGCCTGATCTCGGTCGTGCTGGGCACCAAAACCGACCGCATTCGTTTTAATGAATCAGAAAAATTGCTGACCTGGGGTTTCCGCTTCTATGAAACCGTCACGCCAATTAAACCGGATGCCACGTTCATCAGCCAGCGCGTCTGGTTTGGTGACAAGAGTGAAGTGAACCTGGGGGCGGGTGAAGGCGGGTCGGTGACCATTCCTCGTGGTCAGCTGAAAAACCTGAAAGCCAGCTACACCCTGACCGACAGCCAGCTCACCGCGCCGCTGAAAAAAGGCCAGGTGGTCGGGACGATTGATTTCCAGCTGAATGGCAAATCGATTGAACAGCGTCCGCTGATTGTGATGGAAGCGGTAGAAGAGGGCGGTTTCTTTAGCCGGATGTGGGACTTCGTCATGATGAAATTCCACGGATGGTTTGGCAGCTGGTTCAGTTAAGCCTCCATTGCCGGGTGGCATCGCGCCACCCGGCATGACCTCTGCACCTGACTCAGTACATCAACTTCACCTGCTGCGCTTTCGCGTAGGCCACGGTCTCTTCATCCGGACGGCAATCGCTGACGATGGCGTCAAAGCGCGATAACTCCCCCATTCTTGCCGGACGAACCTTGCCAAACTTGCTGTGATCGACCACCAGCACATGGTACTGCGCGGCGCTTAATGCCCAGTGCTTGACCGGCAACTCTTCCAGGTTAAAGCAGGTTGCTCCCTGACGGACAGTGACTCCTGCTGCGGAATAAAACGCGATATCCGGACATACGTTGCTGAGCGTATCCTGCAGATTCAGCGGCTTAAAGATGGCGTTGCTGGCGTGAAACTCACCGCCACAGAGGATCACCCGGCACTCGGGTTTCTCCTGCAGTGCCAGAAAGGTATTCAGCGAGTAACACACCGCTGTAAACGGGATGCTGCTGTCGATCGCTTCGATTATCCACGGCGTGGTGGTGCCGCAGTCAAAAAACAGCGTCTGATGCGGTTGCACCAGCGAGGCCGCAAGCCGGGCGGCTTTGCGTTTCTCTTCCACCAGGCGCGTCTTTTGGTCGCTGATTAGATAATGGCTGGCGCTACGCGGTTCAAGCACAATGTACCCGCCCAGCAGCACAACAGGCGCGCTCTCGCTGTTCAGATCCCGGCGAATGGTCATCTCAGAGACCCCGAGGAGACTGGCGGCTTCCTTAAGATGAAGCTTATCACTGCGCTTCAGCGCCTGTATCAGCTGAGCAATGCGGTCATCGCGACGTGTTTCCATAGTTCCTCGGGATAAAAAAGTGAACCCCCGCAGGGCGGGGGTTCAAGTGTAACCTGTCAGACTGGGGTTAGTCACGTACCCAGCCTTTGCGGATCGGGATAGCAAAAAGGGTGCGATACAGATAAGACAGGCCGCGGTAGAGCGCTTCACCGAAGAGATTCCACAGGAGCGCTGCGCTGACGCAGCCGATGAGACCGACCAGCAACCCCCCCACCATATCCATCGGCCAGTGGACGCCGAGATAAACGCGAGACCAAGCGATAGCCCCGGCCACCACCATCAGCACCGCACCCGACCACAGACGATGCCAGAACAGGAAGGCCAACGCGAAAGTAAAGATAACCGTCCCGTGATCGCTTGGGAACGAGTCATCCGGGGCATGGTGCAGGAACGTATACCCCGCGTGGTCGACGAAGGGGCGGTCGTGCGGGAACGTCAGGCCCAGAATGTAGCTGACCAGCACGCTGATCCCGAGGGCCATCGCCATCTTAATTACCAGCTGGCGCTGCGCTTTCACCTGGCTTCTCGGCCCCCACAGCCAGAGGATCGCCGCCAGCACCGGCACGATACTGATCAGATCTTTTGCCAGGAAGGTGGCGAAATCAATCATCCACTCTGGCGAGGCCGGAGTGGCGTTGATGAGATAAAACAGCTGGTAATTCAAATTCTCTAACATAGCGTTGTCACTCTTTAGCAAACCAGGTGGAGACCAGACCGTAGACCACCAACTGGGAAAACCAGACCCACCACCCAGCCCACAGGTTGTGAGAGAAAAAATGTGCCCCGCGCATGACCTGGCCGTAACCCATCGCCAGACCTAAAACGACGCCCAGCACGACGAAGCACCAGGCAAGACGTGGACGCTCGCGCCAGAAGGCAAAGAACAGTCCCATCACCATAAAGCCGCTGGAGGCATGACCGCCGGGGAAACAGCGCCCCGGACCGCTGTCAGCGGGAGCGGCACTGAACAGCGGATAAGAAACGGCCTTACCGCCATACTCCACCAGATCCCACGGGCAGCTGTGATGGCTTATGCTTTTCAGTACGCCAACCACCAGCGCGCCAAGCCCCATTAGCAGCGCGGCCGTGACCAGTCTCGCATTGCGCCTGAACGCGCCATAAATGAGCGCAACAGCACCTGCGGCGATGGCGATGTACTTCGCCAGTCGATGGTTCAGCAGGTCCAGCAGGTGGTCTTGCTGCAGTGGAAAACGGTGTGCTGCCGCGTCATACCATAAACCGGTGATCCACCTGTCGAGCGTTTCATCGCGGGATAGCCAGGTAAACAGCACGGCAAGGGCTATCAGTATTAAAAGCTGATAACCATAAAAGCGGGGTGGTAGACGGTAAAGTCGTTTTGTCTTATTTGTCTGTAAGTTAGACAATTCTGAACGGCTGGAAGTGGGTGCCATAATCCGGAGTCGTTGACGAGAAATGGGGCTATCATAAATCTGTCAACTTAAGGAAACCTTAAACAAAGACGATATGTGCTTTATTTCTGTTTCTTCTGGATAAATCACTATCTCGGGCCAGGGCATTTCATTACACTCGTCGCGATTTTGTCACGATAAAGAGATTGCATGTTAAACCGTTCTTCTTCTGGTTCACGTCTGGGTCGTCAGGCGTTGCTTTTCCCCTTATGTCTGGTGCTCTACGAATTCTCTACTTACATCGGCAACGATATGATCCAGCCCGGCATGCTGGCCGTTGTCGAACAGTACAACGCAGGGATCGAATGGGTACCGACCTCCATGACTGCCTATCTGGTTGGCGGCATGTTTTTGCAGTGGCTGTTAGGGCCGCTGTCGGATCGTATTGGCCGTCGTCCGGTGATGCTGACGGGCGTGGTGTGGTTTATCGTGACCTGCCTCGCCACGCTGCTGGCGCAAAATATTGAGCAATTTACCCTGCTGCGCTTCCTGCAGGGGGTGAGCCTCTGCTTTATCGGTGCCGTCGGGTATGCCGCCATCCAGGAGTCGTTTGAGGAAGCGGTGTGTATCAAGATTACCGCGCTGATGGCGAACGTGGCGCTGATCGCGCCCCTGCTGGGGCCGCTGGTGGGCGCTGCCTGGGTACACGTTGCGCCGTGGGAAGGGATGTTCGTGCTGTTTTCCGTGCTGGCCGCCGTCGCTTTCTTTGGCCTGCACCGCGCGATGCCGGAAACCGCTACCCGTCTGGGTGAGAAACTGTCGCTAAAAGAGCTGGGCCGGGATTACAAAGAAGTGCTGAAGAACGGCCGCTTTGTGGCGGGCGCGCTGGCGACGGGGTTTGTTAGCCTGCCTCTGCTGGCGTGGATTGCCCAGTCGCCGGTCATTATCATCAGCGGCGAGCAGCTCAGCAGCTATGAGTATGGCCTGCTGCAGGTGCCGATTTTTGGCGCGCTGATTATCGGTAACCTGGTGCTGGCGCGTCTCACATCCCGTCGTACGGTGCGTGCCTTGATCATTATGGGCGGCTGGCCCATCGCTGCCGGGCTGGTTCTGGCGGCGGTCGCGACAGTGGTGTCGTCCCATGCGTATTTGTGGATGACCGCAGGATTAAGCGTTTACGCGTTCGGTATCGGTGTGGCGAATGCCGGACTGGTGCGCCTGACCCTGTTTGCCAGCGAGATGAGCAAAGGCACGGTGTCAGCGGCGATGGGCATGTTGCAAATGCTGATTTTCACCGTCGGTATCGAGGTGAGCAAACACGCCTACGCATTTGGCGGCAACGGTCTGTTCAGCCTGTTTAATCTGGCTAACGGCGTGCTGTGGGTTGGGCTTATCGTGGTGTTCCTGAAGGATAAACGCGTCGGGAATGCTTTACAGCCGTAAGCTGTTTTCCCTCTCCCGGCGGGAGAGGGCCATGGTGGCGTCAATGAAACGGCGCTTCGCCGTTCAACACCTTATCAATTATATCCAGCACGCCTTCGTCGTTATTGTGCGGGGCTTCAAAGCGCGCCACCGCCTTAATATGCGGCCTGGCGTTTGCCATCGCAAAGCTGAACCCTGACTGGCGCAACATTTCTACGTCATTCCCGCTATCGCCAAAAGCCACCACTTCGCTGTCGTCGATGCCCCAGCGCTTTTGCAGTATTCGCAGACCGTTGGCTTTATGCACCCCGGGGATGATGAGGTCGATACTGCCGTGGCCGGTCGTGACGGGCACCATAATGTCATTCAGCTTTTCGTGCAGCATCGCCTGAATACGCGGGATGTCGTCGTCAGAGACGTTAAGCCCAAATTTGAAGAAAATATCGTTCAGGTTGCTGAAATCACTCACCATTTCGAGACGGTGGTAGTACTTTGCCGCGATATCCTTAAAGCCGTCGTCATAGTGCTTCAGCGTATAGGCGCTGCTTTTTCCGCAGGCGATAATCTCAATGCCCGGCACATCGTTTAACACGGCGGCAACGGTGTCGAAGTGCGTCTTCGACAGTTCACCGTTAAAGACATCTTCCCCGGCGCTAACCACCCAGCCGCCATTTTCCGCGACAAACGCAATTTCATGGGCAATCTCCGGGAAAAAGGAAATCAGCTGGTAGTACTGGTTGCCGCTGGCAACCGCAAAGCGAATGCCTTGCGCTTTCATTCGTGCATATTGCGCCAGAAAACGCGGGCGGTTATAGGTTTTGGCATCGCTCAGAAATGTGCCATCCATGTCGACGGCGATCAGTTTAACGCTCATATCCCTTCTCCAGTGTCGTTTGTTCCGTTTCCGGCTTCGCGACCGCGCGCGCTACCAGCGCTGCGATGATCACTAACCCTAACACCACCAGCATGGCGCTGCGCAGCCCGTAGTGCTCACCGAGGAAGCCAAGCAACGGTGGCCCCACCAGGAAGGCGAGGTAGCCCGTGGTGGCCACCACGCTGACGCGGGTCGGTGCATCCGGACCAGTGTCGCTGGCGGCTGAAATGGTGAGCGGGAAGCCAAGCGATGCCCCCAGCCCCCAGAGGATCACCGACACGCCGGCAATCCAGTCCACGTCCACAAAGATGATCATCGCAATCCCCAGCCCGCCCAGCAGGGCGCTGGCACGCACCACCGCCACGCGGCTGTAGCGGTCAATAAACCAGCCGCCGGTAAAGCGCCCAACGGTCATCCCGAGGGTGAAACCGGCGTAGATCAGGGAGCCGGAGGTTGGACTAAAACCGTGGCCGTCAACCATCAGCAGCGGCAGCCAGTCGTTAGCGGACCCTTCCGCAAAGGCCATCGCCAGCACCACCACGCCGATCAGCATCAGCTGAATGTCGCGGTAAAACGGCAGCCCTTTTTCCGCGGTGGCGTGTTCGTCAGAGGTGTTCTTGCCGGTGCCGTCAGGGATCGCCCGGATACCGGTCAGAATGGGGATAATACATACCAGTGCGGCCAGCAGAATATGCAGGTTCGCGGCGACGCCCGAGGCCGTCAGCGCCATCCCCACACCCGCACCGGCCAGCGTGCCAAGGCTGTAAAAGCCATGCATCATCGGCAGTACGGTTTTATTCATCTCACGTTCAACCGATGCCCCTTCAACGTTAATGGCCACTTCAGCGGCACCGAAGCTGCCGCCAAACACCGTCAGCCCAAGGGCAAACAGCACCGGCGAGGCAAGCCACAGCGCCACGCTCAGCACCAGCATCCCGAACACGGCACAGCACATGGTGGTGCGGATGACCGCCCGTGTACCGAAGCGTTTGACAAGCCACGCGGAGCACAGAATACCGCTCATGGAGCCTATCGACAGGCCAAACAGCACGATGCCCATCTCGGCCGTTGAGACGGATAAAATATCGCGAATGGCAGGGGTTCGCGTAGCCCATGAGGCCATCAGCAGACCGGGAATAAAGAAGAACATAAACAGCGCCCACATGCGCAGCTGCAGGGTTCTACGGGGGGAGGTCAGAGTCATTGAAGTCAGCACCGGAAGTACAACAATAGCGACAACACTAGCAAGTTTGTGTACATTTGTACACAAACCACGTGGGGAATTTATGAGCAGAGCACCGAACGATCCTCAACGCCGGGAGAAGATCCTGCAGGCGACCCTGGACACCATTGCAGAGCACGGTATTCATGCCGTGACGCACCGAAAAATCGCCACCTGCGCGGGCGTGCCGCTGGGGTCGATGACCTACTATTTTGACGGTATGGAGTCGCTGCTGGAAGAGGCCTTTACGTGGTTTACCCGGCAGATGTCGCAGCAGTATCGGGATTTCTTCGCCGGCGTGACCGGGCCAGAAATGGCGTGCGAATCCATCACCACGCTGATCCACAGTTCGCAGGTCACGACGCCGCAGAATATGGCGCTGATGTACCAGCTCTATGCCTTTATGCACCGCAGTGCGGCGCTCAAAACGGTAATGCAGGACTGGATGAAGATGAGCCAGACCACGCTTGAGCAGTGGTTCGACCCGGTGACCACCCGCGCGCTGGATGCCTTTATCGAAGGGATGACGCTGCACTTTGTGACCGACAGAGCCCCGCTCACCCGGGAGGAGATCCGGGCGATGGTCGGCAGGATAGCGGGCGAGAGCGGACGTTAGATTGTGGTCGCGCCGGCCGTCATGTTTACCGTTGTGCCCGTGATGGCACCGGCTGCATCTGACGCCAGAAACGCGATGGTGTCTGCCACCTGCTCCAGCGTCGGCAGGCGATTCAGCATCGTGCTCTGTGCCGCGCCCTCCAGAAACTGCTCCACGGTGATGCCCATCGCCTGCGCCTTGATGGCGAACAGGTCACCCACACCGGAACCGGCCTGAACCGCGTCGGCTATCGCATGCGAACGCACGCACAGGACGCGAATATTCTTTGCCCCCAGCTCCGCCGCGAGCGCACGGGTTAACGCTTCCGTCCCCGCACAGCCGACGATATGCCCGAGATGTCCCGGCATCGCCATATTTGCAGCCGGAGCAACGACGGTGATAAACGTTCCGGCACGCTCACCGCCCATACGGGGTGCGACAGCTTTGGCGATGTTGAAACAGGCGGCCAGAAAAGGGTCGAACCCCTGTCTGAATTCACTGAGCGTTAATGCGTCGAGGCGTTTACCCTGGTCATGCATAAAACCCGTGGCATTCACGACGATATCAATGCCGGTAACGTCCGGGAGCGTCGCGTCGGCATCGAGAGCATCGAAAACAAACAGCCGGGCTGACCCGCCAGCGGCGTGAATGCGGTTAGCGACGTGCTCCAGCCTGGCCTGATCGCGAGCCGCGAGGTTGACCGTTGCCCCTTCACGGGCGAGCGCGTACGCAGCGGCGCTGCCAATAGCGCCGCTGCCACCAAAGATAACGGCGGTTTTATTTTTGAGACTCATACCTGCATTCCCTCACCAGACCGGTCCATCAAATTATGGGTCGGGTGACGGCGGATGCAACTCCGCCACGGGGCAGGGTATGTGGCTCACAAGACTTACGGCATCACTATCAGCGAATTAGCTGCCGGAGATTTTTTTTCCGCTGGCGTCCACCACCGCTTCGCCATCTTCTTTCGTAAACGCTCCTTTCTGTGCATCAGGCAGGATATCGAGTACGACTTCGGAAGGGCGGCACAGGCGAGTGCCCAGCGGCGTCACCACGATCGGACGGTTAATCAGGATCGGATGCTGCAGCATAGAATCGATAAGCTGGTCGTCGGTAAACCGGTCCCCGGCGAGGCCCAGCTGTTCATAAGGTTCGACATTTTTGCGCAGCAAATCCCGCACGGAAATCCCCATCTCAGCAATCAGTCTGGTCAGTTCATCACGTGACGGTGGGTTCTCAAGGTACAGAATAATTTCGGGTTCAGTGCCGCTGTTGCGGATCATCTCCAGCGTGTTGCGCGAGGTGCCGCAGGCTGGATTGTGGTAAATGGTGATATGGCTCATATCCGTTACTCATTACAGTGTGAAGGAGAGACGTAACGCCAGCGCGGCGAGCGTCACAAACAGAACCGGCAACGTCATGATGATGCCTGTCCGGAAATAATAGCCCCAGGTGATCATCATGTTTTTCTGCGCCAGGACATGGAGCCAGAGCAGGGTGGCCAGGCTGCCGATAGGCGTGATCTTCGGACCCAGGTCGCAGCCAATCACGTTGGCATAAATCATCGCGTCCTTAATCACACCCGATGCCGAGCTGCCATCGACAGAGAGTGCCCCAATCAGGACGGTCGGCATATTGTTCATTATGGATGACAGGAACGCCGTGATGAACCCGGTACCGAGCGTGGTGGCCCACAGGCCATGCCCGGCAAGGAGATTGAGTACCCCTGACAGATACTCCGTCAGCCCGGCATTGCGCAGGCCATACACCACCAGATACATCCCCAGCGAGAAGATAACGATCTGCCACGGTGCGCCACGAAGCACTTTTCCCGTATTAATGGCATGCCCGCGCTTTGCAACGGCAAACAAAATCAACGCGCCTGCTGTCGCGATAGCACTGACCGGAATGCCGAGCGGTTCAAGTATAAAGAACCCGACAAGGAGCAGTAACAGAACAATCCAGCCCGTTCTGAAGGTTGGAAGATCGTTGATCGCGCGGGAAGGCTCGCGGAGTTTTGACAGGTCGTATGTCGGTGGAATGTCCTTTCGAAAGAACAGGTGCAGCATCACCAGCGTGGCCGCAATCGCGGCGAGATCCACGGGGATCATCACCGAGGCGTATTCGCTGAACCCCAGCGAGAAGAAGTCTGCCGATACGATATTGACCAGGTTCGAAACGATCAGCGGCAGGCTGGCAGTGTCGGCGATAAATCCAGCCGCCATGACAAACGCCAGCGTGGCCTGCTTGCTGAACCCGAGGGCCAGCAGCATGGCGATAACGATGGGCGTGAGGATAAGCGCCGCGCCGTCGTTGGCAAAAAGCGCCGCAACGGCCGCGCCCAGCAGAACGATATACGTAAACAGCAACCGGCCCTTGCCATTACCCCAGCGGGCCACGTGCAGCGCCGCCCACTCGAAAAATCCGGACTCATCAAGCAGCAGGCTGATGATGATGACGGCGATAAACGTGGCCGTCGCGTTCCAGACAATATTCCACACCACCGGAATATCGTTAATGTGGATCACGCCGCTGACCAGCGCCAGTACAGCACCTATCGTGGCGCTCCAGCCGATACTTAACCCTCTGGGCTGCCAGATGACCAGCACCAGTGTAAACAGAAAAATTGCCCCAGCCAGAAACATCATGAACTCCGTTATATCTGTTTTTATGAATATGTTTTAACACGCGCCCGGAAGACGGTTTTTCAGCTTTGTGCGGGTCTCTTCCCGCAAACAGTTCCAGCTGTTGTCAATCACGGTGGCAGCCCATGCCGGCATAGTGGGGGACAAACGGTAATAAACCCATTTCCCCTCCCGGCGATCGCTCACCAGCCCGGATTCACGCAGCAGCGCCATATGGCGCGATACCTTGGGCTGTGATTCAGCCGTGGCGGAACAGAGATCGCAGACGCACAGTTCCCCGGCTTCGCGCAGAAGCATGACGATGGACAGGCGGGTCTCGTCGGAGAGGGCTTTGAAAAGTTGGACCGGATGTAGCATCGGCTTTCCTGCGGTTGGTTATATATATGGTTAAGCATATATGTTTGGGTGGAAAGAGGGAAGGCGGGATGTTGAAGAGGGGAATTTCAGGCAACAAAAAACCCATTTATGTAAACGGGTTAGTGAAAACAGGGACTTGCAAGATAATCAATAATTTAGGTTAGTGGTAAGGAGTGGTGATTATGGGGCAATGCCAACCGCTGCCGCCACTTTGTCGCCACTTGGCAGAGTAGCTAACGGGTTGAAGCGTAGGGCAGTTTCAAGGTGATCAGGGGCCAGATGAGCATAGCGCATGGTCATTTTTATGTCGTGATGGCCGAGGATTTTCTGTAGGGCAAGTATGTTGCCGCCAGACATCATGAAGTGTGCTGCGAACGTATGGCGCAGAACGTGGGTAAGCTGTCCGCGTGGAAGCACGATGGAGGTTTTATCCATAACTGACAAGAACTGGAAGTAGCAGTCCGTAAAGAACTTGAAGCCGTCCAGGGCAATGATTTCCTCGTAAAGCTCTTTGCTGATCGGAATGCTTCGGTTCTTTTTGCCTTTGGTCCTGACGAACGTGATTCGGTACTTTGTGACCTGGGAGCGGGTGAGGTTCACCGCTTCGCGCCAGCGCGCTCCGGTACTTAAACAGATTTTGACGACCAAAGCGAGCAGGATGCTTTGGCGTTGGCAATCGTATAGTAGTTCTGTGATCTGCTCATGCGTTAGCCAGGCCATTTCTTTTTCGGCAATGGTAAACTTGCGCATGTTTTCCAGCGGATTCGGTGCTGTCCATTCACCAAGCCGGGCCAGCTCGCTAAAAACGCCGCTCAGATAGCTTTGCTCAAGGTTGATGGTTACCGGGCTGGCTCCTTTCTTCCATTTCTCACTGAAATAGATTTCGCCTGTGAGGCGTTTATCACGATAGTGCGCGAACAACTTGGAACTGAGATCGGTAGCGAGAGGATTTCCGAGGGCATCAACAATCAGAATCAATTTGTCATAAACGTGCTCGCCAGCAGTCAGAGCTGTACCATGCAGCTTGAACCAGAGTTCAACTACGTCTTTCAGAGTCCGACGGTCAACCGATTCACCCAGCCAGGGCTTAGCCTCTGCCTCTTCCATCTTGTGACGCTCAAAAGCCAGTGCTTCGCCTTTGGTGGCAAACTGCTTACGCACGCGACGACCACAACGTCCAGCGGGGTAGCACTCGCAAATCCATTTTCCTGTGTCGAGTTTTCGTACTGCCATAAAAAATGCCCTCCATTTTGGAGAGCATTTTTACTGTATACCTAAACAGTGTCAACGTATGTTATTCTAAGTAACATACATCACAGGTATCTATAAGATTGAGGTGCTGTGATGTTTTCGCCTAATGAGCTAAGGTGGCGGGGCTGATCGTAAATTTTTAACTCACCAATTTTTATAGCAAAGGCTTTCTCTTTACTGTGAAAATACGAATCAAAAAACTGTTTGCTAATGCCAGCGTAACGACAGGTTTTTTTCCATACGGTACTTGGCTTATCTTCTATAACATCAGCGATATCAAACTCAGCAACAATCATACCTACTGGCATAGTTGAGTAAATAACCACAGATTTAACATCTGGGTTTTTGAAGATTCCTTTTCTGAACTCAAATTTCTTTGTTCCATCAAGGATCTTTTCAACATATTCAGGTTTAATTGACAATAATACTTTCATCTACTTCACCAAGTTTAAGGATGTTATCAAACTGATTATTGTTTAATTCCAAGACACCCCAGTATTGTTGAGGATTTAATCCTGCGCTAGATATAAGTCTATCACGGGTTATTCTTTTTGGCAAAGCTAAGTTGTATGTGAAGCTTATGATAAAAGGAAATTGTTTAGTTCTGTAAAATTTTTTTAGTTCAAATTCAGTGAATACACTATATTTTGAACAATAATTAATGAAATCTTTTTCATCATCGAATGAATCAATATTTCTTATATTTTCAATAACACATAATGAAGTCGCTACAGATCTGTAGCGAGCTGGTCCCTTTTTATCTCCAGTACGATAAATAATTACAATGTCGTGACGTTTCATTTTTTGTGCATCATGCATCGCACAAATGTATATTTTTCTGATACTATTTGCGTATGATACATCGGATACTATATCAGGTGATTCAGAAACTAATATTGAATCTGGAAAGAGTCGTGTATGAAATTCGGGGTAGATCGAAAGTAAGTATTTTTTCTCATTATTCCTATTGTTTATATATGGGTAATCAGACAATAGATCACCCGTAAGATTATCTTTATCCATCTCACGGACTAGAACATTTTCGCAGCCATTTGCCGTTTGTTTTTTTGCCACTCGTATAAATCCATACAGCTGGAAAAGCTTAATCAAATAATCGTGCTTATCGAACACTGTTACGTAAATATCATTAACATTTTCTTTGAGTGCATGATCAAAAATCTTTTTGAGAAACCTTTGACCTCGTAGGGTGCCCTTTGGATTAAATTTGAATGTCCCAATCTTCAGGTGCTTGGCATTAGTGAGAGGTGGGTTTACATCATCAATAATGCCATGCTCTATTTTTAAGTACAAAAAACCATCAATAGTATTATCGTCGTTATACAAGACATATGCTTTTTCTTCGTTGGAACTGCATTTTTTATTGAACCAATCAACGAAGCCATACTGATAGTCATTTTTTAAAGAATCAAAAAAGGTATCATTAAAATTAATATCATTAAATTGAATGTGTTTTAAGTTTTCCATTTTTTCACCCATACAATGAGTTTGGCAAAATTTTTAAATGTGAATAAGTGAATAGCAATATAAGCTACTATAAATGCAAGGGTACAAAGCAGATAAATATTTTTATGTGCACCATCTACCGGGATAAACTTCATTATATATGTTATGGCTGCGGCATAAAAAATATAAGCAAAGATTTTACTGATTTTTGACCTGGTAGTTTTAAATTTAACTACCGCCGAGAAATCACCTAGTCGTGAATCCTCATCCTTCTTAACTTTCCAATGGTAAATTATAGGGTCGTTTTCACCAAAGCTAACATCATTTGAAAAGTATTTCTTCCATGTTTCAGATTCTAAAATACGGCAGCCTTGATAAGCCGACCCTGAGGCGGATGAGTCATCAACCATATCTCGTATAACAAAGAAATGATATTTATTAGGGGTGCAAGATGCGCTAGCCAGGGTTGTAGCGACTTCATTTGGCAGGTTTCTTTGTTCGTTTATTCTGAAATCTATAATGTCAGAACGTTCAATGTTGCTTTTTAAAAATAGATCTTTTGGGTAAAATGTTTTAACGATTTTTTCAACATCAGATGCATTTAGATTTATTCTGAATCTTATGTAATGATTGCATTGATTGGATTTGGATAAGCAATGTTTTAGGTGGAAAAATATGTATGTTCCATCATTTCTTTTTTGTATTGTAATTCTTTTGTCTAACGCGCCGCCTTCAAAATCAAGTTTTGTATTGACTAAAAGTTCACCTTTTCTCGTTAAGTTTAGTAATAAATGCTTTTCATTTATTGAATCCTTTTTTATAACGTGCTCATTGAAAACAGCAGTTATAAGCTCTTTGCTACTTTCTAAATTTGTGCTTAAATCTGTGAAGCTGTTTTTATCTTTAACAAATGGTAAAAATAGACAGACAGCTCCATGTTCAGCAATTTCTTTTGTTTCAGGATGAGAAAATGATATCCCAAAATCCAAATAGTAAAATTTTTGAGATGTAATATTCCAAAAGTTGATGTGAAGCTCATTTATAAAGTCTGATCTAGTTTCATTATAAGTATCTCCTGAGCCATCAGCATAGTTTCTACATCCCCAAATAGCAAAACTTCTTGACATAATAACTCCATTCATTACAGGTCAAATAAATTCATAGAGCAGTCATTAGATAATAATGACATTTTGCTACAGGCTTGAGTTCCTCAAGTGCGCAATCAAAAGTTATATTCGTATTGGAACTTGTAACTCTTACCTTCCCAACAGGTATCCTTATTAGTTCACGCACACTGATTTTTCCTTCAATCTTCACAAGCCAAGTACCATCGCTTACCTCATCGAAACTCTTATCAACGATGTATGTTTTACCCTCATCTAAAACCAGCATAGGGGCTTTGATAGAATCAGGCAGCAACGCAGAGTCAAAGGCGTAAAAGCCTTCTATTTCAAGTGTACCATCGATAAGAACCTGCTTTTCCAATAGACTGATGTTTGCATTATGTGAACTATTTTTGATTCCTTGCCCATCAGTAAGCCACTTTAAAGAGACATTAGTTTCAAGAGCACATTGAATCACCCATTCCGCTGGGAATGAATCGCGCATATAGCGTGTTGCAAGGGTGCTTTTGGATATGCCCAGATGGTCGCACAAAGCTTGTCTTGTCTTGAAGCCATAGGCCTCAACCATACGCTCTATAGCACCACGGCCGCCTTTTTCCAGATTCATGGTCACTCCAGGTGAACTTTTACCTTGACGATTTCATGATGTGATCGTATGCTTGTTATGTTCACAAAATGCAAACGATCAGTATTCATCCTGATTAATCATTGCTAAACGAGGAATGTTGCATCATGAGACCTAACATTTCAATCACTCTCATTACCCCGCACGTCACTATTGAAAGATATAGTGAACTCACTGGGTTATCTAT
Organism: Enterobacter cloacae complex sp. 394I7; assembly: GCF_057320345.1. NCBI lineage: Bacteria > Pseudomonadati > Pseudomonadota > Gammaproteobacteria > Enterobacterales > Enterobacteriaceae > Enterobacter > Enterobacter cloacae complex sp. 394I7. The sequence continues at coordinate 375,187 of NZ_JBXWCR010000001.1, forward strand.
CGATATCATCAACGACATGCTTGCAGATGGGCGGTTGCTTCGTCATCGCCTTCGCAAGGACAAAAAGCGTGAAAAAGTGATGATTAACATCGCTGCGATGACTGTCGACGCCCTTTCTGATTGCAATGTGACTATCAACTAGTTCCATTTTGAGACTTCACGGAGCAACTGACTATGTTTGACTATCGCATTTCAAAACATCCCCATTTCAATGAAGCCTGCCGAGCTTTCGCTCTACGTCACAATATGGCGAAGTTGGCAGAGCGAGCAGGTATGAACGTTCAAACTCTGCGAAATAAGCTCAACCCGGAACAACCGCACCAGCTCACGGCACCAGAAATCTGGCTGCTGACCGATCTCACCGAAGACTCAACACTGGTAGATGGGTTTCTGGCGCAGATTCACTGCCTGCCATGCGTACCAACTAATGAAGTGGCGCGGGAGAAAATGCCTCAATACGTACTGAAAGCCACCGCTGAGATCGGCCGTGTCGCCGCCAGCGCAGTATCTGGCGTTCAGATGAATGCGACCACGCGCCGTCAGGTTGTCGAAAGCGTCAATTCTGTTACCCGCCTGATGGCACTTACAGCGATTTCTCTGCAGGCGCGTTTACAGGCCAATCCGGCAATGGCAAGTGTCGTCGATACAGTGACGGGCTTTGGTTCATCATTCGGTCTTAGTTGAGGAGTTTATGCTGAATAATGAACCCTCATTTGCGTCGCTTCTCGTAAAGCAAAGCCCGGCAATGCATTGCGGCCATGGCTGGATCATGGGGAAGGATGGTAAACGCTGGCATCCGTGACGCTCGCAGGATGCACTTTTGGCCGACCTGTCCACTATCCAACAGGGGAAACCATGGCTATTGAAGGTCCTGCAGCGACTGTTCCACTGAGTACCGGTCAGCGTCTGAACGGGCTGAACCACATTGCGGAGCTTAGAGCAAAAGTGTTTGGTCTGAATATTGAGCGCGAGCTGGAAAGATTTATTCATGACATGCGCGATCCCCGTGACATAAATCATAAACAGAATGCGAGGGCATTGGCTGCCATTTTCTTCATGGCAAAAATTCCGGCAGAACGTCATAGCGTCAATATTAATGAGCTGACCACTGACGAAACGCGGGAGCTGATTAAAGCAATGAATCATTTTCGTGCAGTGGTGAGCTTATTTCCCAAACGGCTAACCATGCCGAATTAACCCAAAACAGAAATTAATGGCGTAAACCCGCCGGACCTCTTTTTGCCAAAATTCAGGAGAGAACAATGCGAAATATTGAAACCCTAACCACCAAAACCGGACCAGGTGATGCCGGGCTTAACTTAATGTTGACTGCGGCGCGCATGGAAGAACGCCGGGGACGTGCTGATGTATTTGCTGCTCATCTGGAAAAGCTGGCAGTGCATATCACCCGCGGCAAACTCAACGGCACCGAAGCTGCAGAGCTGCTGCGTAATGCTGCTGAAACCATCCAGAACGAAGCGCAGGAGACCCACTGATGGCCGATTCAATGGACCTCGTGCAGCAGCGCGTTGAAGAAGACCTCCAGCGCCATATCCACAACGCCCGCGCCAAAGTGCCGGGCGTTTCCCGTGTTCTCTGCATTGATTGCGAAGCACCTATCCCGCCAGCTCGCCGCCGCGCTATTCCGGGCGTGCAGTGCTGTATCACCTGTCAGGAAATCGCTGAACTGAAAGGCAAGCACTACAACGGAGGCGCTGTATGAGCACGATTCTGAAATGGGCGGGTAATAAAACCGCTGTCATGCCTGAGTTAATGAAGCATTTGCCTGCCGGTTCTCGACTGGTTGAACCATTCGCGGGTTCGTGTGCTGTAATGATGGCGACAAACTATCCTCAATATCTTGTCGCTGATATTAACGCCGACTTAATCAACCTTTACCAGAGAGCTGCGCAGAACACTGAAGAATTAATCGCATGTGCGCTGGTATTTTTCAGAGAGGATAATAATGCTGAAAGCTATTATCAAAACCGTCTGCGATTCAATACCGATACGACGCTGACCGCGCTGGAGCGTGCTGCTCTATTTTTGTATTTGAATCGCCACTGTTATCGCGGGCTGTGTCGATACAACCTGAACGGGCAATTTAATGTTCCGTTTGGCAACTATAAAAAGCCATATTTCCCCCACGCCGAAATTCTTACTTTTGCGGAAAAGGGCCACCGGGCCACGTTCATCTGCGCCAGCTATGACGAAACATTGGCAATGCTGCAGGTGGGCGATGTGGTCTACTGCGATCCACCGTATGACGGTACTTTTACGGCTTATCATACTGCAGGATTTACAGAGAGCGATCAGTATCACTTAGCTTCTATTCTGGAGCGTCGCTCATCTGAAGGGCATCCGGTTATTGTATCAAACAGCGATACCTTGCTGATTAATTCCATTTATCACAATTTCACCCGTCACCGTATCACGGCTAAGCGCAGCATGGGTATTGAGGCAGGTGAGGGGAAATCTGCAGACGAAATCATAGCTGTTTCTGAATGGGTTCCTCCTGTGCCTTTGTATGGACATGCCGTATCCTTCTATCAGCGCTTTAAAAAGCATGGTTTGCCACGTGCCAAAGCCTGATTGCTACGGTGTGGCTTTTCCTTGGAATGCCGCAAGAAAAGCCATAAACCCATATCTTGACCCGGCGGAAGTAGCGCCGGGTTCAGCACTTTCAAACCTGATCACTCTGTATGATGTCGATAATGAGCAGGAGCAGCTGCGTCGTGAAGCGCTGAGTGATGAGGTTTGGGAGCATTATTTCTTCAATGAGTTCCACGATCCTGTCCAGCGTGAAATGGAGCAGGATAATCTCATCAGCCGGGCCAAGATGGCCCGTGAGCAGCAGCGTATTAATCCCGATCTGGTGATTATCGCTGACGTAAGCGCGGAGCCGTCCCACATCAGCAAACCATTGCTGGAACGCATTAAATACTTCCATGGCCTGGGCCGGGCAAAGGCTTATACCCGTTATTTGCGCGAAACTATCAGGCCATGCCTTGAGCGCCTGGCACGGGTGCGTGAGAGTCAGGTGTCTGTCTCTTTCCGGTTTATGGCGAGCCATAAAGGGTTGGAGGGTCTGTTGGTTCTACCCGAAATGAACCAGGAACAGGTCAAGCGTCTGTCTACGCTGGTTGCGGCACACATGAGCATGTGTCTGGATGCGGCTTGCGGCGATCTTTTTGTCACGGACGACGTGAAACCCGAAGAAATCCGCCAGGCATGGGAAAATGTGGCTGCTGAGGCAATGCGGCTGGATGTGATCCCACCTGCGTTTGAGCAACTGCGCCGAAAGCGCCGCCGTCGCAAGCCTGTGCCTTATGACCTCATTCCGGGATCGCTGGCGCGTATGCTCTGCACAGATTGGTGGTATCGCAAGCTGTGGCAGATGCGCTGCGAGTGGCGAGAGGAGCAACTGCGTGCCGTTTGCCTGGTCAACAAGAAAGCCTCCCAGTATGTCAGCTATGAAGCTGTAATCCATAAGCGCGAACAGCGCCGCAAATCACTGGAGTTTTTCAAGTCGCATGACCTGGTAAACGCCGACGGCGACACGCTGGATATGGAAGAGGTGGTGAACGCCAGTAACAGCAACCCGGCACACCGCCGCAATGAAATGATGGCCTGCGTCAAAGGGCTGGAGTTAATCGCAGAAATGCGCAGCGACTGCGCCGTATTCTATACCATAACTTGTCCGTCCCGCTTCCATGCCACCCTCAACAACGGCAGGCCAAACCCGAAGTGGACCAGCGAAACGGTCCGGCAAAGCAGTGATTATCTGGTCGATACGTTCGCCGCATTCCGTAAAGCCATGCACAAAGCCGGGCTGCGCTGGTATGGCGTCCGCGTTGCTGAGCCTCACCATGACGGCACCGTGCATTGGCACCTGCTTTGCTTCATGCGTAAAAAAGACCGCCGTTCCATCACTGCGCTTCTGCGTAAATTTGCTATCCGCGAAGACCGCGAGGAGCTGGGCAAAAATACCGGGCCGCGCTTTAAATCTGAGCTGATCAACCCACGCAAAGGCACGCCGACAAGCTACATCGCCAAATACATCAGCAAGAACATAGACGGGCGCGGCCTGGCTAAAGAAGTCAGCAAGGAAACGGGCAGGTCACTGCGGGACAGTGCAGAGCATGTCACCGCCTGGGCGTCACTGCACCGCGTGCAGCAGTTCCGTTTCTTCGGCATTCCGGGCCGCCAGGCTTATCGTGAGCTGCGCCTGTTGGCAGGCCAGGCTGACAGAGAGCAGGGCGATAAAAAAGCAGGTGCGCCGGTTCTGGAAAATGCTCGTCTGGACGCTGTGCTGGCTGCTGCGGATGCAGGGTGCTTTGCCACCTACATCATGAAGCAGGGCGGCGTGTTGGTTCCCCGTAAGCATCATCTTGTCAGGACGGTATACGAGATTAACGACGAGCCGAGTGCCTACGGCGATCACGGCATCCGTATTTATGGCATCTGGTCCCCGATTGTTGAGGGGCGAATTTGCACGCACGCAATCAAGTGGAAAATGATTCGTAAGGCCGTTGACGTTCAGGAGGCGACAGCCGACCAGGGCACTTGCGCCCCTTGGACTCGTGGCAATAACTGTCCCCCTGTTGATAAAACGTACCAGACAGGGGGCGAATTACGGGGCAGCGAAGAACCCGCAGAGCTGCCGGACTTCGAAAACATGAGCAAAAAGGAGGTGCGCGAGCTGACAGCGAGGCTGCGACTGGTCAAACCGAAGCGTCGGAAAGGGTACAAACAGGAAATAACGGAACACCAACGGCTGCAGCTCGACGCAGAACTGCGGTCCAGAGGGTTTGACGCCAGTGAAACGGAAGTGGATCTGCTTCTACGTGGGGGCAGTCTGCCATCTGGAGCCGGGTTGCGCCTGTTCTATCGTAACCAGCGACTCCAAGAGGATGACAAATGGCGTCAGTGGTACTGAAAAGTCAGGAATGAGGTTATCTATTAATCAAAGGGTTAGCTGAGTAAAAAACTATTTCAGCTTTAAATACATATGTTGTACTGTTTTTATAAACAGTAATAAGGGGAGGGAGTTGTGAACGATTTGTTCATGGAGTCACTTGCACTGCAGCGGATAGAACTTATGGCCCGGCTGGTCGCCAGCTCAGATTGTAGCGATGACGACAAGGAGGTTGCGATCTCGTGGCTGTCGGAGCTGACGAGCGATCTGGTTACCAGGCTAAATGAATACGGAGTAGGGCAAGATGAGAGTACGCATTAGTGATTTCGCACCATGGGAAACTCCCTCCCAAATGGCATCCTGCGGTTTGAACAAGCAGTGCATGTCTATGGTGCATGGATTCGCATGATCCAAAAAGGATCGCAACGGGTCGGGGCCGCCAGAACTGGCGCGCTTTCCGGCCCCTCATGCACCTGCATGAAAACCACTGCACAAAGCGGGCAGGCGTGGCGGGGATACGAGCGCGCTTAGGCCATCAGAATCGTTTGTAAACCATACCTTCAGAGAAGGGGAATACTTTTAACAGATATATTGAAAATTCTGAGAAAAGCAAAAAAATATGATTTAGGGAGTTTACTAGAACTTCACTGTGAGGGTAATATCTATAATATTGTTCACAACAAAACAAATGACTATGCAAAAGGCAAATCTTTGGGATTGGGTTAAGGCTATAACTACTATAATTGTAGTGTTTTTTCTTTCTCTTAAGTTTTATAATTCCACTTTTACCATGAGTTTTGATTTTATTGCTTTGCTATCAACGGTATTGGCATTGTTTTCTGTTGGTTTATCGGCAGTGTTCTATTTTAAGGCTACGGAAACGAGTAATGATTTTTATAACAATACATTCAAGTTTACAAAAGATATTGCGGATTTGTTGATTAGAATTGAAAGTGGATTTGGTGAGAGATTAAAAAGTCTGGATGAAGGTTATAGCTCTATGCGTAACATAATAACTCCTCCAAAAAATTCTGTAGTGAGTCAAACGAAAGAAAAAATTGAAGATGAGCAGAATGAATTAGATAAGGTAAATGCTGAGAGAACAAAGCTGATAAATAAGCTTTTAGAAAAAGCAAACTTAGAGCATGAAGAAAAAGAGAGCATTAAGGAAGAACTTAAGGCGAAAGAGGATGAGTCTCAAAAGTTACAGTTTGAATTAACGAAACTAAAGAAAAGGTTATTTGCAGAGCGAATTTCTAATCGAGACGAACAAAGTTCTAGCGGAACGGATCGCTCTATATCTCTTGAGGAAAGAAATGAGCGGGTTGAGAATTTTATTCGCGCCAAGATTTTGCCAGAAATAATTGAGACTTATGACGTTAATGATCTTGAGTCGGTACCATCATCTCGCCAAATACAAAGCTTCTATAATGAGAGAGTTTGGGATGGAGGAAGATCGTTTTTTTCGAATGATATGATTCGCTTGGGGCATTGTGTGGCTAATGAAGGGATAACTGTTAGTGGGGCAAGATTTATACGCAGTCTATTAAGGCGGAAATTGAGAGAATAACTAATTATAACACGGGAGGTATTACCTTCCGTGTTAAATTTGTGGGTTTGAATTTTAGTGTGTTAATTTAAAGTGTATTTCGCAAAATGCAATATGTCATCTTCTAACCATTGATTGATCTCTTCCATTCTTTTTTGTAGTGGTAATAACTCATTCCGTACAAATACATTAGCTGCCTTTTCCACATCCCCAAATCCCCCAACATTGCTCGGCATAATCCCCATCATCTGCGGCGGTACACGGTGCGCTGCCATCATGTCATCCCGGCTCACATTCTTGATGTTCAGAAACTCATCCTTTGCCGCGACTTCTGACAACGGGATGATCTGAATCCCGTCCTTTTTGCCGTTGGGCGAGTACATAAACAGGTTGCGGAAGTTGCCCGGTCCTTTAGCGCTTTTCATGGCCCGTCGGATGTTGTTCACGTCCTCCTGGTTCTGCGCGGCGTCAGTCATGTACATGATGAAACCCGCATGGCTGCCGTTGATGTAATACTTCCGGCGGAACAGCGTGGCGGACTCATTCAGCAGAGCGGAGGGGATGGCAGACAGGTATTCCGGCAGTCCGTAAATCTCCTGGTTCAGGTCCGGTTCCATCAGGTGGAAGATGCTGCCTTTGGTGAACTCGTAAGGCTGCGTGGTCATGCCGTATTGCACAAACCAGTAGTTGTCGAGGTCGATCCCGCGACGGGTGTATTTCGCCAGCGATGGCTCCAGTGACAGAATGCCGCCGAGCCGGTTCGTGCGCTTTTCCAGATAGGCGTTACCGAATACCAGATAATCCTGCACGAAGCGGCTGAATGCCTGCTGGCTCAGTAGCGGGTGCGGGATAAACGTGCTGGTCAGGATGTTGCGCTTAACGGCAATCGGTGAGCTGTGATGCACGGCGGCGCGGTAAGTGCGGGCCAGCCCGTCAAAGCTCACGGGCGGCTCATACCATTTATCCATTTGCACGCATTCCACGTAGTCCAGCAGTTCGCGGCGGTCCAGCACCGGGATCGGATCGCCGAAGTTGAATGCTTCTGCTGATGCGCCACTGGTGCGCTGAACCGCAGCGCGGTTTTTCTCGTTCTTGCCCATCAAAAAATCTCCACAATATTGCTGGTATTGGCGGATTCGCCCTGCAGCGGTTCGTTAAACAATGCGTGCATCGTCGCCCAGGCCAGATCGGCATGGCTGGCTTCTTCACTGCGGCTGGCTTCGTAGGTCGGGCGGTTGCCGCTGGCGGTGGTGGCGCGGCGGATTGCCATGAAGGACTGCGCGATATCGGTATGCCCGGCGTCAAACTCCAGACGGCGGTGGCTGATAATGTCGTACGCCTTGAGCACCAGGGCGTTCTTGACGTTGGGGTTGTAAACAAACTCACGGACGGCAGGAAAGAACGCTTTCACGTTCTCATACACGCCGTGGCCGACGCCGGTGGAGTCGATGCCGATATAGGTCACGTTGTACTGCTGCGTCAGTTTCTTGATAGCGTCCGCCTGGGCGCGGAAGTCCATTCCGCGCCACTGGTGACGCTCCAGAATACGGAACTTGCCGCCAGGTACTGTGGGCGGAGCCATGACCACGCATCCGGCGCTGTCGCCGTTCTGCGTGCCCTTCGCTGGGTCATAACCGATCCACACTTCCCGCCAGCCAAACGGGCGCAGGGCCAGAGCCTGAAAATCTGCCCAGACTTCCCAGCTGTCGACCATGCACGCCTGCAGCTCGCTGAGCGGAAACACCGAAGCCAGATCGTCGATAAACTCGCACATCAGCAGGTTCTGGTACTCGTCCGGGCTGTACTCCATGCGCAGCTGGTCAATATCGAACAGGTTACACCCGCCACGCACCGCATCCTCCACGGTGACAATCTGGCGATACTGACCGTCCGGACAGAGCAGGCCGGGGGCCAGAGTGGGGTGAGTCAGGTCAATATCCACTTTGTCCGCTTTGGCTCGGCCCCGGTTGAACAATGCGCCGGACCAGAACGGATACGCGCTGTGCGTCAGGCTGGACGGCGTGGAGAAGTAGGTCTGTCGCCATTTTTTGTGGATAGCCATCCCGGAGGCGACCTTGCGCAGCTCCTGGAATTTCGGTATCCAGAAATATTCGTCCAGATACAGGTTGCCGTGGTAACTCTGCGCCGTGCGGGCGTTGGTGCCGAGGAAGTACAGGCACGCGCCGTTGCTGAGCGTCATCGGATCGCCTTTCAGCTCCACATCGACCTCTTTGGCAAAGTCGATGATGTACTGCTTGAAAACGTGCGCTTGCGCCTTGCTGGCGGAGAGGAAAATCTGGTTGCGCCCGGTGGTGATGGCGTCAATCAGTGCCTCACGGGCAAAGAAGAAGGTCGCCCCAATCTGGCGCGACTTGAGCAGGTTGCGAATGCGGTGCCGGTTGCCTGCCTCCCACCAGTGGCGCTGACAGGCAAACATTGAGTCGTGGAATACCTCCTGCAGTTTCTCGATCTGCTCGTCGGTAAAGAGGTTCTTATCCGGCGGTTTGCGGGGGCCTTTGTTGCGGTTGGTGACGTTGGGGTTCAGGTCGGCCTCGTTGCCGCCGTCGTTGAATTTGCCGATCCGGGCGTGGCGCTCGGACTGGCGCGCCAGCAGGTCAATTTCCTTGAAGTCTTTCCCTTCTTTCTGCTCCTTCATGATGAGCTGGCAGTAACGCGCGGCGGTGGTGAGCTGCATCTGATCCAGCGGCCCGTACTCGCCCCATTTGTCGCGCCTCTTCCAGCTGTGAACGGTTGCAACTTTCTCGCCCAGTATTTCAGCAATGCGGGCTACGCGGTATCCCTGAAAGTACAGCAGCATAGCCTGCCTACGGGGATCGAGGTCTGCGGGGGTCAGTGTCATATCCATGGCACAAGCCTACGGCCTTGAATGTCCTCTTTCTTCGGCTTCGTTTTGTATGGCGAAAGGCACAAGCGCCGCGCGTTGTCTCACTCCCCCCATCCCCGCAACCATAAGGCTCCAGACAGTTTTCTACGGAGCACGGCTCATGACAGTGAAAGCAAAGCGTTTCCGCATCGGGGTGGAAGGTGCCACCACCGACGGGCGCGAAATCCAGCGCGAATGGCTGGAACAGATGGCAGCCAGCTACAACCCGACGGTTTACACCGCGCTGATTAACCTTGAGCACATCAAGTCTTATTCCCCTGACAGTGCCTTTAACCGCTACGGCCAGGTGACGGCGCTGGTTGCCGAAGAGATCAAGGACGGCCCGCTTGCGGGCAAAATGGCGTTATACGCCGACGTGGAGCCTACCACTTCACTCGTGGAACTGGTCAAAAAAGGCCAGAAGCTGTTCACCTCAATGGAGGTCAGCCCGAAATTCGCCGACACCGGCAAAGCCTATCTTGTCGGTCTGGCTGCGACGGACGACCCGGCGAGCCTCGGCACGGAAATGCTGGCGTTCAGCGCCAGTGCTGCCCACAACCCGCTGGCGAACCGTAAGCAGAAACCGGACAACCTGTTTTCTGCCGCTGAAGAAACGTTGATCGAGCTGGAAGAGGTCCATGACGACAAACCCTCCCTGTTTGCCCGCGTCACCGCGCTGTTCACCAAAAAAGAGCAGACCGACGACGCGCGTTTCTCTGACGTGCATCAGGCCGTAGAGCTGGTCGCCACCGAGCAGCAGAACCTGAGCGAACGCATCGCCAAAACCCTGACCGAAAACGACGAACGCCTGTCCGCGCTGGAGACTTCCCTACAGGAACAGCAGGCCGCTTTTGCTGAGCTTGAGCAGAAGCTGAACCGCGAAGACAGCCGCAGGGACTACCGCCAGCGCTCGCCGGGCGGTGACGCTCCGGCTGGCACCGTGACCAATTGCTGAGGAGCAAACCAACACATGAAACAGAAAACCCGCTTTGCCTTTAACGCCTACCTGCAGCAGCTGGCGCGCCTGAACGGTGTGGCCGTGACTGAGCTTGCCAGCAAGTTCACCGTGGAGCCGTCGGTATCCCAGACGCTGGAAGATGAAATTCAGCAGTCCGCCGCGTTTCTGACGCTGATCAACGTGATGGGCGTGGCTGAACAATCCGGCCAGCTGTTGGGGCTGGGCGTCGGCAGCACCATTGCCGGTACCACCGACACCACCACCAAAGAGCGCGAGCCGACCGATCCGACGCTGATGGCCGACGTGGAATACAAATGCGAGCAGACCAACTTCGACACCGTGCTGACCTACGCGAAGCTGGACCTGTGGGCCAAGTTCCAGGACTTCCAGGTGCGTATCCGCAACGCCATCGTCAAACGCCAGGCGCTGGACCGCATCATGATCGGCTTCAACGGCGTGAAGCGTGCCAAGACCTCCAATCGCGGCGAGAACGTACTGCTGCAGGATGTGAACAAGGGCTGGCTGCAGAAAATTCGTGAAGACGCGCCAGACAACGTGCTGGGCACTAAAACGGCTGATGATGGCACCGTGACCGTCGAACCGGTGAAAGTCGGGAAGGGCGGTCTGTACGCCAACCTCGACGCGCTGGTGATGGATGCGGTTAACGAGCTTATCGATCCGATTTTCCAGGACGATGACGAGCTGGTTGTGGTCTGTGGCCGTGAGCTGTTATCCGACAAGTATTTCCCGCTGGTCAACAAGGAGCAGGAGAACAGCGAGAAAATTGCCGCCGATCTGATCATCAGCCAGAAACGCATGGGCGGCCTGCAGGCCGTGCGCGCGCCGTATTTCCCGGCGAATGCTGTGCTTATCACTCGTCTAGATAACCTGTCCATCTACTGGCAGGAAGACACCCGCCGCCGCTCGGTTATAGACAACCCAAAACGTGACCGCATCGAAAATTTTGAATCGGTGAATGAGGCCTACGTGGTCGAGGACTACCGCTGCGCCGCCCTGGTGGAAAACATCACCATCGGTGACTTCAGCGCACCCGCTGTACCGGAAGCAGGGGAGTAACGCATGAGCCTGAGTCCCGCACGGCAGCACCGCCTGCGCATTCAGGCTGAGCAGGCCGCCCGCGAGGGCGGCAGTGTTCGCCATGCGTCGGGCTATGACCTGATGCTGCTCCAGCTGGCAGAAGATCGCCGCCGCCTTAAGGGCATCCAGTCCACGGTGAAAAACGCGCAAATCAAGGTGGAGCTGCTGCCGAAATATTCCGCCTGGGCGGACGGCGTGCTGGCAGCCGGAGGCGCGCAGCAGGATGACGTCCTGATGTACGTGATGCTGTGGCGTATCGACGCCGGTGACTATGCCGGTGCGCTGGAAATAGGACGACATGCTCTGCGCCATGGCTGGGTGATGCCGCTCGGCAACCGCAACGTGCAGACTGTGCTGGCCGAGGAAATGGCCGATGCGGCGCAAAGCGCGATGCTGGCGGCGGCTCCTTTCGACGCCGACCTGCTGCTGCAGACGCTGGACCTAACCACAGGGCAGGATATGCCGGACCAGTCACGGGCGCGTCTGCATAAAGCCATCGGCGCGGTGCTGAGCGAGAACCATCCGGCATCGGCTCTCAATCACCTCACTCATGCGCTCCAGCTGGATTCCCGCTGCGGCGTGAAGAAAGACAAAGAGCGGCTGGAACGCAGACTGCGCAACGACCGCTGACGGAACGTGCCCCGCGCACGGGCGGCACGGGATGGCGACAGGCACTGCCTCATCAAAATCCCGTCCACCGCCCACTTATTCAGGAGAAGACCGCATGAAGTTTGTTGCGCCCGAACCGGCACCGGAACAGGCGGAGGTCATAAAAAATACGCCGTTCTGGCCGGATGTGGATGTGTCGAAGTTTCGCAGCGTGATGCGCACTGATGGCACGGTGACGCAGCCGCGCTTAAAGCCGGTGCTGCTGACCGCTATCTCCGAAGTGAACGCCGAGCTGTTCGACTTCCGCAACCGCCAGCGAATGCTGGGGTTTCAGGTACTGGCCGAGGTGCCTGCGGACGTGCTCGACGGCAAAAACGAACGCATCCAGCACTACCACAACGCTGTCTATTGCTGGGCGCGCGCTGTGCTCAATGAGCGTTATCAGGACTATGACGCCACGGCGTCCGGCGTGAAACGTGGGGAAGAGCTGGCGGAGGCCAGCGGGGACCTGTGGCGGGATGCGCGCTGGGCCATCAGCCGGGTGCAGGATGCGCCGCACTGCACGGTGGAGCTTATCTGATGAAAGTGCGTGCGCACCAGTATGACACGGTGGACGCGTTGTGCTGGCGTCATTACGGGTGCACGCAGGGTGTTACGGAGCAAGTATTACGGGCCAATCCGGGGCTGGCTGAACATGGCCCCTTTTTACCGCACGGGCTGCAGGTGGAGCTGCCGGATCTCCCGACAGCGGCCACCGCGCAGACCGTCCAGCTATGGGACTGAATGATGACGCTTGAACGACTCAGCGCCTTTATCACTTACTGCATCGCCGTGCTGCTGGCCTGGCTGGGTGACCTGTCGCTCAAGGATGCGTCAACGGTTGGCGGCGTGCTGATTGGTGTGCTGATGCTGGCGATCAACTGGTACTACAAACACCAGTCCTTCAAACTGCTGCGCGGCGGCAAAATCTCGCAGGGGGAATATGAATCCTTCAATCGTTAAGCGCTGCCTGGTCGGGGCGGTGCTGGCTATCGCCGCCACGCTGCCCGGCTTTCAGTCGCTTCATACCTCTGTGAAAGGGCTGAAACTGATTGCCGATTATGAAGGCTGCCGCCTGCAGCCGTACCAGTGCAGCGCAGGTGTCTGGACCGACGGCATCGGCAACACGTCCGGCGTGACGCCTGGCAAAACCATCACGGAACGGCAGGCGGCGCAGGGGCTTATTGCCAACGTGCTGCAGGTGGAGCGGGCGCTGGAGAAGTGCGTGGTGCCTTCGATGCCGCAAAAGGTCTATGACGCCGTGGTGTCGTTTGCCTTCAACGTCGGCACCGGCAACGCCTGCAGCTCCACGCTGGTGAAACTGCTCAATCAAAAGCGCTGGACGGATGCCTGCCGTCAGTTGCCGCGCTGGGTGTATGTCAAAGGCATGTTTAATCAGGGACTGGACAACCGCCGCGCGCGGGAAATGGCCTGGTGCCTGAAAGGGGCTGGGGAATGACGCGCACGCTGGCGGTCATGCTCGCGGTTGTACTGGCGGCGCTGGCCTGGCAGTCGTGGCGGCTGAACAACGCCCGGCACGCCATCGAAACGCAAGGCGAACAGCTGGCGACTAAAGCGCAGGCACTGGCGCAGAAAAACAGCCAGCTGATCGGTCTATCCATTCTGACCGAAACCAACAGCCGGGAGCAGATGCGGCTTTATGCGGCGGCGGAACAGACCACCGCGCTGCTGCGCAACCGCCAGCACCGGATCGAGGAACTGAAACGTGAGAACGAAGATTTACGCCGCTGGGCTGACACTCCTTTGCCTGCTGACATTATCCGGCTGCGGGAACGTCCGGCCCTCGCCGGAGGTGCAGCTTACCGTGAATGGCTGTCCGAGAGTGACGCCGTGCAGCCTGAACCCGTCAGCGCCGCGCACTAACGGCGATCTGAACACGATGCTGGATGAAACCGAGGCCGCCTGGGCGGTCTGTGCTGACAAAGTGGACACGATAGTGGCGTGCCAGGAGCGAAACAGTGAACAAGCCGCAGTCCTTACGCAACGCCCTAAATAAAGCGGTGTCTTATGTGCGCGATAATCCGGACAAGCTGCATCTGTTCGTGGATAACGGTTCCCTAGCGGCAACCGGCGCGCAGTCTATGTCATGGGAATACCGTTACACCCTGAACGTGGTGATCGAGGATTTCAGCGGCGACCAGAATCTGCTCATGGCCCCGGTCCTGCTGTGGCTGAAAGATAATCAGACGGATGCCATCAACAACCCGGACCTGCGCGAAAAGCTGTTTACCTTTGAGGTGGATATTCTGCGCAATGACGTGTGTGATATAAGCCTGAACCTGCAGCTGACGGAGCGCGTGCTGGTCAGCTCCGATGGTGGTATCTCGACGGTTGAGGCGGAGCCAGAACCCGACGAGCCAGAAGAAATGTGGACGGTGAAACGTGGATAATCTGCATAAAGTGGACGAGTGGCTGGCCGCACTGCTGGCGAATCTGGAGCCAGCCGCACGTCAGCGCATGATGCGGGAATTGGCGCAGGAGTTGCGGAGGAATCAGCAAAACAACATCCGGCTGCAGCGTAATCCTGACGGCAGCGGGTATGAGCCGCGAAAAGTCACGGCGAGGACTAAAAAGGGACGCATTAAACGGCAGATGTTCTCGAAACTACGCACGGCGAAATACCTGAAAACTACAGCCAGCGCGGATTCAGCCAGTGTGCAGTTTGCGGGGAAGGTGCAGAGTATTGCTAGGGTTCATCATTACGGCTTACGGGATCAAATTAGTAGTAAAGGACCTACTATTCGTTACAGTAGGCGTCTTCTTCTTGGGGTAAATGATGAAATGCAGTTGATTGTTTATAATTCATTTTATACTTGGTTGCGAAATGGTTTGTAAGTTGTTGTGGTGATTTTAATATTAAAATCACCACGTTTTGAAAAAAAACTAAAGGAGTGCTTTAGTTAGTGAATTCCTGTATTCGCTCCAAAAACTAAATTCATTCAGCTTAGTTCTCATATTAATATCTTGTTCGGAATAGGATGTGCTTTCAATTTTCTGACTAAGTAGGGTCAATACCAGTCGCGCAAGATGGATTTTTAAGTGTTCACAAGCAATGATTATACTTGTCATATTACTATCTTCTATTAATTCCCCATGGATTATAGCGTTCCTGATATCTGCTAGCCCGATACCGTTTTTATCTCGGAAGATAGGCCATAAATCATCATTCTTATTGTTAAGTTCAGCTTCAAAACTATTGACTACATCACGTAGAGATGTTCTGTTAAGTTCACTAAGTTTTCCTTTTATTTTTGAACGGATATCCTTGTCTTCTAGGATGTCGGGGCTTAAAAATTTTTCTATTTTTTTTCTTAATGTTTTAAATTCATTTTCGGGGATGATGTATTGTGTGGTTTTGTTTTTTTTGTAGGTTAAGGTTATGGATTCGTATGCCTGAAATAAAGATAGATAATATGGTTCAAGATACTGCTCCTGCAAAATCAGTGTGTTAATAGCCAGTTTTATATTTTGTTTATATATTGATTTTTTGTAATTGTGAAAAATTTTATTCAAGCTTTTATTAACTTCTGGCGGGGTTAAAATTGCCTTGTCACCCGATGTGTTGGTTGTTTTGATATTAAAATGGCGATAAATGGTCGTGAGTTCATTTGATGTATCCAGTGTCCATTTAGCGCAAAATATTTTTTTGTCATGAATAAAGGATATAATATCATTTAACAAATCTATTTCTTCTAAAAGATTATCTTTAATATCACCGATTGTTAAACACTCGTTTTCAACTTCTAATGTGTAAAGTTGAGTTTTTTTAAGTGTTATGTTATTGGATGTACCACTCGCAACGAATTTTGCATCCAATAATACCTTGCCTTTATCCATTAAATCTATCACTATAGGCTGGTTTTTTGTTTGTTTAATCCCTCCATCTTGCTCAAATGAATGTTTAATATTTGGTGAAACTAAGTTGGCAGGGTTTATGTGAAAATTGATTTTTGTTTTTTTGTTTGTTTTCGTATCATATTTCTTACGTCTGATGACAGTTTCACTAGGATGCGCAGTAAATTTATAATGCTCGTTTAAACCAGAGGTATAGTGGCCCAAATCACTGATCCTACAGTTCTCTAGTGTGACAGTTTTTAAAAGATCGCCATTAACGTAATGTAATGGGATTTCAATTCGCCATTTGTCGGTGTTATAAAGTGAAAAAATATTTTTATCGAGTGTTTTAAATGAAAATTTATGCCACTTTGTGTTATCTTCGATTTTTAAATCACAAATCATCTCTATTTCGGTGAGTCTTCCTTTTTCTTGTGGAACATTATTTTGACTTAAAGGGAAGAATTTAATAGAAACTGAATCATATTCTTGTTGCGACATTTATCCTCCTTGTGTAGTACCTAGAACAATATCATTTGATATTAGCAAATCAAGTTTATGTTCATGATAGTGTAATGAACTCACAACTCACAGAAATCATGCGCCTTATCACCAACCTGATCCGCTCCGGCACCGTGACCGAAGTGGACCGGGAAAACTGGCTGTGCCGGGTGAAAGTCGGCGAACTCGAAACCAACTGGATTAACTGGCTGACGCTGCGTGCCGGTGGTGCCCGTACATGGTGGTGTCCTTCGCCGGATGAGCAGGTAGTGGTTCTGAGCATGGGCGGCAACCTCGAAACTGCATTCGCATTGCCTGCTATCTACTCCAGCCAGTTTGCACCGCCGTCGGATTCCGTAGACGCCAGCGTGACGCAGTACCCGGACGGCGGCTGGTTTGAGTATGAACCCGCCACCGGGCGCTGGCACGTCCGAGGCATCAAATCCATGGTGATCGAGGCGGCAGATAATATCACCCTCAAAACCTCTGATTTTGTTGTAGAGGCCAACACCACGCGCATCAACAGCGAAGTGGTGATCAACGGCGCTGTCACCCAGGGTGGCGGCCCGATGAGTTCCAACGGGATCGTGGTGGATAACCACGCGCACAATAAAGTTAAATCAGGCGGCGACACGTCGGGAGGCCCGGTATGACGCTGTATCTCGGCATGAGTCAGAACAACGGCCAAGCCATTACAGACACGGATCATCTGCGTCAGTCGGTGCGTGACATTCTGCTGACGCCGCAGGGCAGTCGCGTTGCCCGACGTGAATACGGTTCGCTGCTGTCTGTCCTGATTGACCAGCCGCAGAACCCAGCGCTGCGCCTGCAGATCATGTCGGCGGTGTATATGGCGCTGAGTCGTTGGGAACCTCGCCTGACGCTAGACTCCATCACCATCAGCTCTAACTTTGACGGTTCCATGCTGGTTGACCTTACCGGGCAGCGCAACAGCAGCGCACCGGTTTCCCTTTCCGTTTCAACAGGAGCAGACAATGGCGGTCATTGACCTTTCCCAGCTCCCCGCGCCGCAGATTGTGGACGTGCCGGATTTTGAGACGCTGCTGGCGGAGCGCAAGGCCGCCTTTGTGGCGCTCTATCCGGTGGACGAGCAGGTAGCCGTCACGCGCACGCTGGCGCTCGAATCTGAACCCATCACCAAACAGTTGCAGGAAAACACCTACCGAGAAGTTCTGCTGCGCCAGCGTATCAATGAGGCCGCGCAGGCGGTCATGGTGGCGTATGCCCTTGGCGGCGATCTGGAACAACTTGCCGCCAATTATAACGTGAAGCGCCTGACAGTGACGCCTGCCGATAACGACGCCGTGCCACCGGTAGCTGCCGTGATGGAAAGTGACGAGGCGCTGCGCCTGCGTGTACCCGCCGCGTTTGAAGGGCTGTCTGTTGCGGGGCCGACGGCGGCCTATGAGTTTCACGCCAGAAGTGCGGACGGGCGGGTGGCGGATGCCAGCGCAACCAGTCCGGCACCGGCGGAAGTGGTGCTGACGGTGCTGAGCCGCGAGGGTGATGGCACGGCAGAGAATGACTTGCTGGCTGTGGTGGAAAAAGCGCTGAACAGCGAGAGCGTGCGCCCGGTGGCGGATCACCTGACGGTGCGCAGCGCCGAAATTATCCCCTACAGCGTGGATGCAACCATTTTACTCTATCCTGGACCGGAGGCGGAGCCGGTGATGGCGGCGGCAAAAGCCAGCCTGCAGAAGTACATCGCCAGCCAGACGCGGCTCGGACGCGATATCCGCCGCAGTGCACTGTATGCCGCGCTGCATGTCGAAGGTGTTCAGCGCGTGGAGCTGGCGTCTCCTCTGAATGATGTGGTGCTGGATAAGACGCAGGCTGCCTCATGTACGCAGTGGAATGTGACCAACGGGGGCACGGATGAATAGCCTGTTGCCGCCTGGCTCATCGCCGCTTGAGCGCCGACTGGCGCAGAGCTGCAGCGGCATTTCCGGGCTTGCGGTGCCGCTGCGTGACCTGTGGAACCCGGCAACCTGTCCGATCAGTTTTCTGCCGTATCTGGCGTGGGCCTTTTCTGTAGACCGCTGGGACGAGGGCTGGACGGAGAGCGTCAAGCGCCGGGTGGTACAGGATGCGTTCTATATCCATCAGCACAAAGGGACGACCAGTGCGGTGCGTCGGGTGGTGGAGCCGTTCGGCTTTCTGATCCGCATTATCGAATGGTGGCAGACCGGTGAACAGCCGGGCACGTTTCGCCTGGATATCGGCGTGCAGGACCAGGGCATCACGGAAGAAACCTATCTGGAGCTGGAGCGCCTCATCAGCGACGCCAAACCCTGCAGCCGTCATCTGATCGGCATGTCCATCAACCTGCAGACCAGCGGGCCGTATTTTGTCGGCGCGGTCACCTACACCGGCGAAGAAATCACGATTTATCCGTATATCAACGACACCATTATTTCCGGCGGCACCGCTTACGAGGGCGGGGCGGTCCACGTTATCGACACAGTGAGAGTGAATCCATGAGCGCAAAATTCTACACCCTGCTGACGGAGATCGGCGCGGCGAAACTGGCAAGCGCCACCGCGCTCGGTGTACCGCTGAAAATTACCAAAATGGCGGTGGGCGATGGCGGCGGCGTGCTGCCGACACCCAGCGCGCAACAGACGGCCCTGATTGCTGAAAAACGTCGGGCCGATCTCAATATGCTGTACATCGACCCGCAGAACAGTAGCCAGATTATTGCGGAACAGGTTATCCCGGAAACGGAGGGCGGTTGGTGGATTCGTGAGGTTGGCCTGTTCGATGAGACAGGCGCATTGATTGCGGTCGGCAACTGCCCTGAAAGCTACAAGCCGCAGCTGGCAGAGGGGAGCGGGCGCACGCAGACCGTGCGCATGGTGCTGATCACCAGTAGCACCGATAACATCACCCTGAAAATTGACCCGGCAGTGGTGCTGGCAACCCCCAAGTATGTGGATGATAAGGTGCTGGAGTTAAAGGTGTATGTGGATGACCAGATGGCAAAACATATCGCTGCCGCTGATCCCCATACGCAGTACGCCCCAAAGGCCAGTCCGACGTTAACCGGAACGCCAAAAGCCCCAACAGCAGCGGCAGGGAATAACACCACCCAGCTTGCCACCACGGCGTTTGTGCAGGCAGCCATTACGGCCCTTGTTAATTCCTCCCCCGGCGCGCTGGATACGCTGAACGAACTGGCAGCAGCACTGGGGAATGATCCGAACTTTGCCACCACCATGACCAATGCGCTTGCGGGGAAAATGGATAAGTCCGCTAACGGCGCTGATATTGCCGACGTTACCGCATTCCTGAATAACCTCGGCTTGGGGGCCGGTTCTGCTTTACCTGTGGGTGTGCCGATCCCGTGGCCTCTTGCGGCAGCACCTGCCGGATGGCTCAAGTGCAACGGGGCATCCTTTACTGCTGCGCAGTATCCGAAGCTGGCACAGGCGTATCCGGGGCTAAAACTCCCTGATTTACGAGGTGAGTTTGTGCGCGGCTGGGATGACGGGCGTGGGGTTGATGCCGGAAGGGGGATTTTGTCTGCACAAAGTCATGATTTAGGGCCGCATATTCATCGTTATGGGTTCTGGACGGCGCGCCTTAATGATTCGTCTTTAGCCGATTTCGCGGGAACCACGATTTTAAAGCAAATTACGCCGTCTGCGCCTGTCATTGATTTTGATAACTATCCATTACCTAATTCTGTGATTACTGATGGTGGCGTTGTGAGCGCGTCCACTCAGCCAATGAGCAGCACTGAAACGCGCCCGCGCAACGTTTCATTCAACTACATCGTGAGGGCCGCATAATGCAAACTGCAGTTTTAGAAAATGGCTTTGCCGCTGTAGCGGGTGATATTGTTATTTTTAACTACGACAGTCAGACACGGGCTTACTTATCTCAGTCAACCGAATATCTCCCGGTGGGTGTCAGCATTCCGGCAAACGCCTGTACCGATAAGCCGCTGGCAGCAAAGAGCGGTTATGTGATCTGCCGCAACAGCAAGCTGACCGGGTGGGAATATCAAGCCGATCATCGTGGTGAAACCGTATGGAATATCAAAACGGGAGAATCCCTGCAAATCACTGCGCCAGGTGATTACCCGGCTAATACCACGCTTTACGAACCCGCTACGGCTTACGATAAATGGAACGGTGAGCGATGGGTGACGGATGAAGCAGCACAAAAGACGGCAGAAGTAGCCGAAGCAAACGTCACCAAAGCGGCACTGATCAATAGTGCAAGCGAGCAAATTGACCCCCTGCAGGATGCGGTTGATCTGGACATGGCTACAGAGGACGAAAAAGCCCGCTTTGATGCTTGGCGAAAATACCGCGTACTGCTGACCCGAGTGGATACTAGCACCGCGCCCGCTATTGACTGGCCTGATATGCCCTGATTAGGTGAATGCCCCTTACTCTATAGGGGCACTCTGTAAATTCTTATGAATATCATCGATTGAAAATTGCGCTATTTCAGAAGAGCCAAAGAAGCAATAAACATCATTGCATAGATGATTTTTATTTTTGTATGTGAGGTTACCCAGTTAAATATGAATGGCTTGTCTATTCTCAGAAGATAGTAGGTCTTCAAACTGATGAGTGTTAGTAACCCAATGCAAAATATTGAGTAAAGAGAAAGTACATAATCCCTTGGGCTTGTATTGGGTTCACTGATTAATAATGCTGGCAAGGTGGTAATAAAAACCAAGAAAAGAGAAACTGAGATACCGCTCACCCACAATAAAAGTTCACCGGTAAGCTTTTTTACTATCATTCCTGCGTTAGAAAGAAATGTGTTTCCATCCCATTTGCTCGGTTTGGAATGTTTAATGTCTTTGAAAAAGAATGCCAGCAACACGGGGTAAAGTAAAAATGCCCAAACAAAATTTAACTTATCCAGCTCTTTGTGGATGAAAGGAAATGCATAATTCTTTAGGGCAAACGAAGGGTCTTTAAAACTAATATAAAAGACTAGAAATGTGAATGTCGACCATGCACCCACGCGGAAAAGCATTTCTCTTTTTACTGATTCTTTTAGCCAAGTATCAACCAGATTGTCTTCTGCTTTCATAGATAAATCCAAGTCTCTCTATGCATTGTGTGGGTAACAGCACAATTCATATCAAATGCGCCATCAATTGCCAACATGCAGCATAGACGCACCCCTGTAAACCGGAGAAATGCCTTATGGCTCAGGATTATCACCATGGTGTGCGCGTCGTTGAGGTCAACGATGGCACCCGCCCCATTTCAACAGTAAGCACGGCAATTGTCGATATGGTCTGTACCGGCGATGATGCAGATGCGTCCGTGTTCCCCCTCAATAAACCGGTCCTACTCACCGACGTGCTAACCGCCAGCGGTAAAGCAGGCGAGTCCGGCACGCTGGCCCGCTCGCTGGATGCAATTGCCGACCAGGCTAAACCCGTGACCGTCGTTGTGTGCGTAGCTCAGGGTGAAACCGAAGCGGAAACAACCTCCAACATTATCGGCGGCGTGACAGCTGACGGTAAAAAAACGGGTATGAAAGCGCTGTTATCTGCGCAGTCCCAGCTAGGCGTTAAGCCGCGCATTCTTGGCGTCCCGGGGCACGACACGCAGGCGGTTGCCACTGAGTTGCTGAGCGTGGCGAAGAGTCTGCGCGGGTTCGCCTATCTGTCAGCCTACGGCTGCAAAACGGTAGAAGAGGCCATTGCCTACCGCGCTAATTTCAGCCAGCGCGAGGGGATGCTGATCTGGCCTGATTTCATCAGTTTTGACACCGTGCTGAATGCTGACGCAACGGCTTACGCCTCCGCCCGTGCGCTTGGGCTGCGTGCCAAAATTGACGAGCAGACCGGCTGGCATAAATCCCTGTCCAACGTGGGCGTGAACGGCGTCACCGGCATTTCTGCCGATGTGTTCTGGGATTTGCAGGACCCGGCAACCGATGCGGGGCTGCTGAACCAGAACGATGTCACCACGCTGATCCGCAAAGACGGTTTCCGCTTCTGGGGCTCCCGCTGCCTCAGTGACGATCCTCTGTTTGCCTTTGAAAACTACACCCGAACCGCGCAGGTACTGGCTGACACCATCGCTGAAGCGCACATGTGGGCGGTGGATGGCGTGCTTAACCCGTCACTGGCCCGCGACATTATCGAAGGTATTCGCGCCAAACTGCGCAACCTGAAAACGCAGGGCTACATCATCGGCGCCGACTGCTGGCTGGATGAGTCCGTAAACGATAAAGATTCCCTGAAAGCCGGGAAGCTCACTATCGATTACGACTATACGCCGGTACCGCCTCTGGAAAACCTGATGCTGCGCCAGCGCATCACCGATCAGTATCTGCTGGATTTCTCCAGCCAGGTCAGCGCGTAAGGGGACAATATGGCTTTACCACGTAAGTTAAAACACCTGAACCTGTTTAACGACGGGAATAACTATCAGGGGATCGTTGAGTCCCTGACCCTGCCTAAATTCGGCCGCAAGTTTGAAAAGTATCGCGGCGGCGGTATGCCCGGTTCTGCGGATGTTGATCTGGGGCTGGATGATGGCGCGCTGGACACGGAATTTTCAATCGGTGGCACCGAACTGCTGTTATTCAAGCAGATGGGTAAAGCCACCGTTGACGGTATCCAGCTGCGTTTCACCGGCTCCATTCAGCGTGACGATACCGGCGAAGTGCAGGCCGTTGAGCTGGTTGTACGCGGGCGACATAAAGAAGTCGATTCCGGCGAATGGAAAACCGGCGAGAGCAACACCACAAAAGTCAGCAGCACCAACAGCTACGCGAAGCTGACCATTAACGGCGAGGTGCTCTATGAGGTTGATGTGATCAACATGATTGAAATCGTTGATGGCGTGGACCTGATGGAAGAACACCGCAACGCCCTCGGCCTCTGATCTACTTTAAAGGCGCGGGCAGCCGCGCCAGTACCTTATTAACAGGAAATGACGATGAGCGAACAACTGACTGAAAAAACCGTACAGCTGGACACCCCAATCAAACGCGGTAAAACCGAAATTGCCGAAATTGTGCTGCGCAAGCCGCAGTCCGGCGCGCTGCGTGGCACCCGTTTGCAGGCGATCATGGATATGGACGTCGGCGCGATGATGACGATTATTCCCCGCATCTCCACGCCCGCGCTGACCGCTCAGGAAATGGCTGAAATGGACCCCGCCGATCTCACTGCACTGTCGGTTGAGGTGGTCACTTTTTTGTTGAAGAAATCGGTGCTTGCCGGTTTGCCGACAGCCTGACGGTAGAAGACCTGGTGGCTGATATTGCCACCATTTTTCACTGGCCGCCGTCCGTCACTGACGTTATGCCGCTGACCGAAGTGCTGGAGTGGCGGCATAAAGCGATTCAGAGAAGCGGGGCCAGCGATGAGTGACACTAACCTGCGTTTGCAGGTAATTCTAAATGCGGTTGATAAGCTCACCCGCCCATTCCGATCAGCGCAGGCCAGCTCTAAAGAGCTGGCTACCGCCATTCAGCAAAGTCGCGCAAGATTAAAAGAACTGGACGCCCAGGCGGGCCGTATTGACGGTTTCCGCAAGGCAAGCGCGCAGCTCGCCGTCACCGGCAACAGTCTTAAAGCCGCACGCGAAGAAGCGGCGAAACTTGCCACGCAGTTCTCGGCCACTAACCGCCCGACGGCGGCGCAGGCTCGTCTGCTTGAGCAGGCAAAAAACCGCGTTAACGAGCTGCAAAGTAAATACAACGGCCTGCGTCAGTCGGTGCAGCGTCAGCGTCTTGCGCTCAATGAGGCCGGGCTGGACACCAAAAAGCTGAGCAGTGCACAGCGGGAGCTGCGGGAGAATGCCGACGAAACCCGGCAGGCGCTGGACCGACAGCAGAAATCCCTTAAACGCCTGGGCGAGCAGCAGGCCCGAATGAACGCCGTCCGCGATCAGTATTCCCGGCGACTTGAGGTGCGGGATCGTATCGCGGGCGCCGGAGCAACGACTACTGCCGCCGGGCTGGCGATGGGCGCGCCGGTGATGGCAGCCGTTAAAAGCTATGCCAGCATGGAAGATGCCATGAAAGGCGTGGCAAAGCAGATGAACGGGCTGCGGGACGACAACGGCAACCGCACGAAACAGTTTTATGACATGCAGGATGCCATCAAGGCCGCCAGTGAACAGCTGCCGATGGAGAATGGCGCCATCGACTATGCCGCACTGGTTGAAGGTGGCGCCCGCATGGGTGTGACAAACCAGAGTGATTCTTACGAAGACCAGAAGCGTGACCTGCTGGCCTTTGCATCCACTGCAGCAAAGGCCGCAACGGCGTTCGAGCTGCCTGCTGATGAGCTGGCGGAGGGGCTGGGTAAAATCGCGCAGCTGTATAAAGTGCCGACGCGCAACATTGAACAGCTTGGCGATGCCCTGAACTATCTGGACGATAACGCTATGTCTAAGGGCGGCGATATCATCAATGTGCTGCAGCGCATGGGGGGCGTTGCCGACCGGCTTGATTTCCGAAAGGCGGCCGCGCTGGGTTCCACCTTCCTGTCTCTGGGCGCCGCGCCTGAAATTGCCGCCAGCGCATCAAATGCGATGGTGCGCGAACTGTCGATTGCAACCATGCAGAGCAAGCGGTTCATGGAAGGTATGGATCTGCTGAAACTCAATCCCGAAGAGATTGAAAAGCAGATGACAAAGGACGCAATGGGGACCATTCAACGCGTGCTGGAGAAGGTTAACAAGCTGCCGCAGGATAAACGCCTGTCCGCCATGACGATGATATTTGGCAAAGAGTTTGGCGATGATGCGGCGAAGCTTGCGAACAACCTGCCGGAGCTGCAGCGACAGCTGAAACTCACCTCAGGCACTGAGGCTAACGGCTCCATGCAGAAAGAGTCCGATATTAATAAGGATTCACTTTCAGCGCAGTGGTTGCTTGTGAAAACGGGCGCACAGAACGCTTGCAGTAGCCTGGGTGAAACCCTGCGCCAGCCGCTGATGGATATCATGGGGTACGTCAAAAGCGTTACCGGGGCACTGCGTCGATGGGTTGAGGCTAACCCGCAGCTGGCAGGTACGCTGATGAAAGTGGCGGCGGCCACTGCTGCGATCACCGTTGTGCTCGGTACGCTGGCGGTGGCCGTGGCTGCCGTGCTGGGGCCACTGGCGGTGATCCGTTTAGGCCTGTCAGTGCTGGGTGTAAAAACACTCCCCTCCGTTATGTCTGCAGTGACCCGCACCGGCGGCGCGCTGTCCTGGCTGGCAAATGCGCCGCTTTCCCTGTTGCGCCGTGGCCTGGCTGCATCCGGCAGTAGCGCCGGATTGCTAGCGTCTCCCCTTAACCCCCTGCGCCGTTCTGCCGGGCTGGCTGGCAATGCGCTGAAAGCGCTGGCCGGTGCTCCGCTTGCTGTCCTTCGCAGCGGAATGTCTGGTATTCGCAACATTATCGGCATGGTAATGAATCCGCTGGCCGCGTTGCGCGGGGGGTTATCCGCAGCCGGTGGCGTGGTGCGTTTTCTGGCGTCCGGCCCGCTGGCTCTGCTTCGCGTCGCGCTGTACGGGATTTCAGGATTGCTGGGCGCGCTACTTAGTCCGATAGGGCTGGTTGTTGCGGCGCTGGCTGGCGTTGCGCTGGTTGTCTGGAAATACTGGCAGCCGATAAGCGCGTTTTTAGGTGGAGTGGTTGAAGGCTTCAAAGCTGCAGCTGCGCCTATTAGTGCGGCGTTTGAGCCTCTGCAGCCTGTTTTCCAGTGGATTGGCGACAAGGTAAAGGCGTTGTGGGGCTGGTTTACTGACTTGCTGACGCCGGTTAAGTCCACCGCTGCAGAACTGCAAAACGCGGCGTCGATGGGGCGGCAGTTTGGGGAAGCGCTGGCGGCAGGGCTGAACATGGTCATGCACCCGCTGGATTCGCTTAAATCGGGCGTCTCCTGGCTGCTTGAAAAACTCGGTGTCGTCAGCAAGGAGGCGGCAAAAGCGAAGCTTCCTGAGCAGGTCACGCGGCAGCAGCCAGCCACGGTAAACGCAGACGGTAAAGTGGTGCTGCCGCCTGGCGGATTCCCGACGATGGGTTTTGCAGGCATGTACGACAGCGGCGGTACCATTCCGCGCGGCCAGTTCGGTATTGTTGGCGAGAATGGCCCTGAGATTGTTAACGGACCCGCCAATGTCACCGGCAGGAAACGGACTGCTGATCTGGCAAGGGTGGCGGCAACGCTCAATCCTTCCCGGACGAAACCGACCGGCGCTAAACAGCGTCCTGAACGCGGGATAGTTCTGTCGCCTGATAGTGTGAACGGTCCGGCAAATCATCCGGTGATCTATCGTACTACTGAACTGGTGAAACTGGCGGCAACGGTAAGCCCCGTTCGTGATGTAACAGCCAGCCCGGAGCAACGGCCTGCAAGCAGGTTAATACTGCCGCCTGAGATTGTTAACGCCGCGGTAAATCTTCCCGGCCGGGATCGTACTGCGGAGCTGGCTGATATCGCTGCAGCTGTCATGCCAGCACCGGCCATTACGGAAATCACGGATAACAGGGCTGACCCGATGGCTATGCGCCAGAAGATGTTCGCTTCCGTCGTCGCTGGCGTAATGGGACTGGCGGCTGCCCCGGCAGAGGCCGCACCACTTCATCCGTACAGTGTGCCCGCCAGGACGCAACCGGCGCTGTCGGCAAAGGCAGAGAGACAGCCGCAGGTAATTAAGTACGAGATAAGCGCGCCAATTCATATTGTCGCCCAGCCAGGGCAAAGCGCGCAGGATATTGCCCGCGAAGTGGCCCGGCAGCTTGATGAGCGTGAGCGCAGGGCCAGGGCAAAAACACGCAGTAATTTCAGTGATCGAGGGGGTTACGAATAATGATGATGGTGCTGGGGTTGTACGTATTCATGCTGCGAACCGTGCCCTATCAGGAGTTGCAGTATCAGCGCAGCTGGCGGCACGCAGCCAACAGCCGGGTTAACCGGCGCCCGTCAACGCAGTTTCTTGGACCGGATAACGATACGCTTACTCTGTCCGGCGTCCTGCTGCCGGAGATTACCGGCGGCAGGTTGTCTTTGCTGGCGCTGGAGCAGATGGCGGAGCTGGGAAAAGCCTGGCCTTTGATTGAGGGGAGCGGGACGATTTACGGCATGTTTGTGATCGAGAGTCTGAGCCAGACAAAAACAGAATTTTTTGAGAGTGGTATGCCCCGGCGCATCGAATTTTCGCTGAGCCTGAAAAGGGTGGACGAATCGCTGACCGATATGTTTGGCAGCCTTAGCGATCAGCTCAGTAATTTGCAGGACTCCGCCACCTCTGCGATAGGCAAGATGAAAAATACGGTTGGAGGGTTACTGCAGTGAATTTCAGCTCTGAACTCCTGAACCTGAACAGTAAAACCCCCGGTTTCAGCATCATCATTGAAGGTAAAGATGTGACTACCGTGCTGGATGCGCGCCTGATGAGTCTGACGCTGACGGATAACCGGGGCTTTGAGGCGGACCAGCTTGATCTGGAACTGGACGACTCGGACGGGCAAATCGTTCTGCCGCGTCGGGGAGCCATTATTCAGTTTGCGCTGGGGTGGAAAGGTCAGCCGCTTTTTCCCAAAGGGGCTTTTACTGTCGATGAGATTGAGCACAGCGGCGCGCCTGACCGTCTCACAATTCGCGCACGTAGTGCAGATTTTCGTGAAACCCTGAACACGCGGCGTGAAAAGTCCTGGCACCAGACAACGGTGGGCGAAGTCGTGAAGGAAATCGCGGCCAGGCATAAATTAAAGATGGCGCTGGGCCAGGACCTGATGGACAAGCCTGTGGATCATCTTGACCAGACCAACGAGAGCGATGCGAGTTTCCTGATGAAGCTGGCGCGGCAGTATGGAGCGATAGCCTCAGTTAAGGACGGCAATCTGTTGTTTATCCGCCAGGGGCGGGGCAGAACGGCAAGCGGTAAGCTGCTGCCGGTTATCACCATCACCCGCCAGGCTGGTGACGGTCATCGTTTTACCCTGGCAGATCGTGATGCCTATACGGGGGTGATTGCCAGCTGGCTCCATACCCGTGAGCCAAAGAAAAAAGAGGCAGCAAAGGTAAAGCGCCGTCGAAAGAAAACCACCGCGGCAAAGGAGCCGGAAGCAAAACAGGGAGATTACCTGGTGGGAACGGATGAAAACGTGCTGGTACTCAACAGAACTTATGCAAACCGCAGCAATGCAGAGCGAGCGGCAAAGATGCAGTGGGAGCGCCTGCAGCGCGGGGTTGCAACATTCTCCCTGCAGCTCGCAGAGGGACGGGCTGATCTGTATACCGAAATGCCGGTGAAGGTGAGCGGCTTTAAGCAGCCCATTGATGATGCGGAGTGGACCATCACCACGTTGACGCATACCGTCAGCCCGGATAACGGGTTTACGACCAGTCTGGATCTCGAAGTGAAAATAGATGAGTTCGACGCTGAATGATTAGTTCTAAATTGAGAACAATGATGTATCATTATTGCGAACTGGTTAAGAGTGAGGGCTGAACGAAATGATGAATTGTCCAATGTGCGGTCAGGCCGCGCATACACGCAGTAGTTTTCAGGTTTCCAGTGAGACCAAAGAACGATACAACCAGTGCACCAATATTGAGTGCGGTCATACGTTCGTGACGCATGAGACGTTTGTGCGGTCCGTGTGCCGTCCGCAAAAAATCAGCGCCGCACCGCCACATCCGAAAGGAATGCAGGAACAATTAGCTTACTGATATTGACCAGCTGCTGGCGGGTTTTTTATTGATTGCTGTCGCCATAGCAAAAGCGCTGTCGCCACTTTGTCGCCATGCATGGGAGAGTGGTGATGTAAGTGATTGATTTAATAGATGGTAAATTTCAGACAACAAAAAACCCATCAACCTTGAACCAAAACGGCGGGGTTGATGGGCTCCACAAATTGGGGACATCAAAGAAAAGCAGTGGCAATAGTTATGACTGCCCCCTGATAAAAAAGTTCTGCGCGTAACGAAAATTTTTTCGTCGTGCGCAGAACTTAAGAGTTATCCGAGTCCAGGCCAGATGATGATGATCAGCGTACCCGCCAGCGTAAGCAGTACGTTAGCGATAGCGTAGGTGCCCGCATAGCCCAGCGCAGGAATATTGCTGCGTGCGGTATCACTGATAATTTCCATTGCCGGGGCGCAGGTACGGGCCCCCATCATTGCCCCGAAGAGCAGGGCGCGGTTCATGCGCAGGACATAGGCACCGAACAGGAAGCAAATCACTACCGGTACCAGGCTGACGATAAGTCCGGAAACCAACATCTGCCAGCCAACAGCCCCCAGGCTGTGGCCAATGCCGCTACCGGCGCTTAAGCCGACACCCGCCATAAAGACCATCAGACCAAACTCTTTCACCATATTGAGCGCCCCCTGCGGAATGTAGCCGAAGGTCGGGTGGTTCGCTCGCAGGAAGCCCAGCATGATGCCGGCGAACAGCAGCCCGGCAGCGTTACCGATGCCAAAGCTAAAGTTGCTGAACTGGAAGGTGATCATCCCGATCATCAGGCCGACGATAAAGAAGGCGCAGAAGGCCAGCAGGTCGGTGACCTGGCTGTGAATAGAGATAAAGCCGATGCGGTCCGCAACGGTTTTAACGCGTCGCGCATCGCCGCTGACCTGCAGAACATCGCCTTTGTTCAGCACGACGTTGTCGTCGATTGGCATCTCAATCTGGCTGCGGATCACGCGGTTGAGGAAGCAACCATGATCGGTCAGCTTCAGCTGCGCCAGACGACGGCCGACGGCGTTATGGTTTTTCACCACAATCTCTTCGGTGACGATACGCATATCGAGCAGATCGCGGTCAAACACCTCTTTACCGTTGCGGAAGCTCGGGTCGAGGCGGGCGTGGGCATCCGGGTAACCGACCAGGGCAATGTCATCGCCCATCTGCAGCACGGCGTCGCCGTCCGGGTTTGCCAGAATGCCGTTACGGCGAATACGTTCGATATAGCAGCCTGTCTGGCGGTAAATCCCCAGCTCGCGGAGATTTTTCCCGTCCGCCCATGCAACCAGCTCTGGCCCAACGCGGTAGGCGCGAATCACGGGCAGATAGACTTTACGCTTGCTGTCGGTGTCCAGACCGCGTTCGCGGGCAATTTGCTGAGCGCTGGTCTGCAAATCCTGGTGCTGCAGTTTTGGCAGGTAGCGGGCGCCCACAATCAGGCTCACCAGACCAATCAGATAGGTCAGGGCATAGCCCAGGCTCAGGTGGTCGAGCGCGGTAGAGAGTTGCGCACCGGCCATGCCGGAGTGGCGCAGGGTATCGCCTGCACCCACCAGCACCGGCGTGGAGGTCATCGAGCCGGCGAGCATACCGGCCGTTAGCCCGATATCCCAGCCAAACAGTTTACCCAGCCCTAAGGCGATCAGCAGCGCGCTGCCGACCATGACCAGCGCCAGCATCAGATAATTTTTGCCGTCGCGGAAGAAAATTGAAAAAAAGTTGGGCCCGGCTTCCACACCAACACAAAAAATAAACAGCATAAAACCTAAGTTGAGCGCGTCCGTGTTAATGCTGAAATGCTGCTGGCCTAATAATAGTGAGACGACTAAAACGCCAATGGAATTACCAAGTTGAACCGAACCAAGGCGCAATTTACCCAGGCAAAGGCCCAGCGCCAGTACCACAAATAATAACAGGATGTAATTCCCATTTAACAAGTCTGCGACGTTTATATTCACGGAGGCTAACTTCTTGTTTACCAGTAAGTTGTTGAATGAAAGGACTTTTTGGGCTACTGTTTTCTGGGTCAGGGAAAGGCTTTCACGCTCCCTGTTTCCAGCTTTATTCCCTAAAACATTAGCTGGCGGTTAGTTTAATCGTATTAGCTACTGACAGCCACCTATTATCGCTTCACCCTGTGTGTACTTTGGCAAGGATTGCCGCATTGCTTTATCTGACTGGGCGTCTACCCGACGAAAGTGTATTTGATAGAGATAAGTCAGGAGGATAGTTTGAACATTAAACGAAACTGGGCGGGGGTGATCAGCTGCTTTTTGCTGTTCATTGTCGTTTGCATGTCCCTCGCTTTTAATGTGAAGGGAGCATTCAGGGCGTCGGGTCATCCGGAGCTGGGGCTGCTCTTTTTCACACTGCCAGGGGCTGCTGCCAGTTTTCTCTCCCGCCGGGGGGAAGTGGTGAAACCGTTACTGGGCGCAATACTTGCAGCGCCGCTGTGTCTGCTGCTGATGCGGTCACTGTATATTTCTACGCGAAGTTTCTGGCAGGAGCTGGCGTGGTTGCTGAGTGGCGTCTTCTGGTGCGCACTGGGGGCGCTATGCTTTTTGTTTGTCCAGAGCATGTTGGCCCGGCGCAGACAGCACAAATAAAAACGCCCTCAGGGTGAGGGCGTCTTAGCATTACTGAGCGGCAAACAGGCCCAGATGCTCTTTAGCGTATGCTTCAAAGTCTGTGCAACCGCCGATGTGTTTCTGATCGAGGAAAATCTGCGGTACGGTTTCAACCGGTTTACCCACGGTTTTTTCCAGATCGGCTTTGCTGATCCCTTCCGCGTGGATATCAACATAACGGAAGTTAAAATCATCACGCTCTTCGGTCAGTTTCTCAGCCAGCTCTTTCGCGCGCACACAGTAAGGGCACCCTGGACGACCAAAAATTACTGCAAACATTTCTCTCTCCTCGAAAACAAGCCTGACGGCGAATGGGTCTATAGTGCCCGATAACCTGCCGTCATTAAAGAAGGTTTCGCCTGTCGTTATAATACCTCTCAGCTATGTTTCGCCAATTACATCGCGCGCATCATTGCCTATACTGGCTGCGATATGATTCACGCAAGACAAAGAGAGACAAGATGACGCCAACCATAGACCTGCTACGTTCCCATCGTTCAATTCGCCACTTCACCGACGAGCCGATAACGCCGGCGCAGCGTGAAGCCATTATTGACAGTGCAAGGGCGACATCCAGCTCCAGCTTCCTGCAGTGCAGCTCCATTATTCGTATTACCGACCCGGCAATGCGTGAACAACTGGTGACCCTCACCGGTGGACAGAAGCATGTGGCACAGGCAGCCGAGTTCTGGGTGTTCTGCGCCGATTTTAACCGCCATCTGCAGATCTGCCCGCAAGCCGAGCTTGGCCTTGCCGAACAGCTGCTGCTGGGCGTCGTGGACACCGCGCTGATGGCGCAAAACGCGTTCACGGCGGCGGAATCGCTGGGGTTGGGCGGCGTGTACATCGGCGGGCTGCGTAACAATATCGAAAGCGTTACCGAACTGCTGAAGCTGCCAAAACATGTTCTGCCCCTGTTTGGCCTGTGCCTTGGCTGGCCTGCGGATAACCCGGACCTCAAGCCGCGCCTGCCTGCGGCGATGCTGGTGCATGAAAACCATTACCAGCCTGTCGATCAGGATGTGCTGGCGCAATACGATGAAGAGCTGGCGCACTACTACATGACACGCGACAGCAATAACCGTCGCGATACCTGGAGTGACCACATTCGTCGCACCATCATTAAAGAGAATCGCCCGTTTATTCTCGACTATCTGCACAAACAGGGCTGGGCGACACGATAGCCCATTCATCCTGCGCCTGCCTGCGTGTATGATACGCAGGCTTTTTCCATGTCTTTAGAGAGGTGCAGGGTGAAAATTGCCATTTTGTCCCGGGATGGAACGCTCTATTCATGTAAACGCCTGCGAGAAGCGGCGGCAAAACGGGGGCATCAGGTTGAGATCCTCGATCCGATGTCCTGCTATATGAACATTGATCCTGCTGCCTCATCGATTCATTACAAAGGCCGTAAGCTCCCGCATTTTGATGCGGTTATCCCCCGCATCGGCTCCCAGATAACCTATTACGGCACGGCCGCGTTGCGCCAGTTTGAGATGCTGGGCAGCTATCCGCTCAATGAATCCGTTGCGATATCTCGCGCCCGCGATAAGCTCCGTTCGCTGCAACTGCTTGCCCGGCAGGGAATCGATCTTCCGGTTACCGGCATTGCGCATTCACCGGACGACACCAGCGATTTAATCGATATGGTGGGTGGCGCACCGTTAGTGATCAAGCTGGTGGAAGGCACTCAGGGCATTGGTGTGGTGCTGGCCGAAACGCGGCAGGCGGCGGAAAGCGTGATTGACGCCTTTCGTGGGCTGAATGCCCATATTCTGGTGCAGGAGTACATTGAAGAAGCCAAAGGGCGCGACATTCGCTGTTTTGTTGTCGGTAACGAGGTGGTTGCGGCCATCGAACGCCAGGCAAAAGAGGGCGACTTCCGCTCTAATCTGCACCGTGGCGGCGTGGCGAGAGTCGCGGATATCAGCGATCGCGAGCGTGAGATTGCCGTGAAGGCGGCGCAAACGCTGGGGCTGGATGTGGCGGGTGTTGATTTACTGCGGGCGACGCGCGGGCCGCTGGTGATGGAGGTGAATGCCTCACCGGGACTGGAAGGGGTGGAAAAAACCACCGGGGTCGATATTGCGGGTAAAATGATCTCATGGGTCGAGCGCCACGCAACGCCGGGCTACTGTCTGAAAACGGGCGGTTAAATGGATTACAGCGCACTTTTTGCGTACTCTATGCGAAGTTTTTAATAAAGAGGCTGCACCGCGATGGATTTACAGGTCGTTCCAACACTGGATACGTTACGTCAATGGCTCGATGATGCCGGTATCACTTTCTTTGAATGTGATTCCTGCCAGGCGCTGCATTTGCCTCATATGCAAAATTTCGATGGTATTTTCGATGCCAAAATCGATCTCATTAACGACGTGATCCTCTTCTCTGCGCTGGCCGAAGTGAAACCGTCTGCGCTGCTGGCACTGGCCTCTGACCTGTCGGCCATCAACGCCAGTTCTTTGACGGTGAAAGCATTTCTCGATATACAGGATGATAATCTGCCAAAACTGGTCGTTTGCCAGTCTTTATTCTCCGGTGCCGGCCTCTCTTTCAAGCAGTTCTCCTGGTTTATGCGCTTGAGTGAAGAGCAAATTTCGATGGTAATGATGGAAGCGAATGCGCACCATCTGCTGTATAGCGCGGAAGATGATGCAGAGAATAATGATGCATCTCCCAATTTTCTTCACTAAGCCTGTCTGACTTTTGCGCAGTCGCTGCCATAGCGGCTGCATAACGCCATTTTTTCTGCTGCTTTTAACCTTTCTTTAAAGAATTTTTCACCTCCCCAAACGCCATTTCGGCTTATCACGTAGACATAACCTGCATAAAAAATTGATAAAAGGCGTTTTTTCGTCTGGGCTATAGCCGGAGACACGGGCTACAGTTATTCTTGCGATGCTTAAAAAAGCGAGCGGATCCTGCCGGGTAAAGAGGTTTCTTTTTATTTCGTGCAGAGCGACAAACTATGCATGATTATTGCATATCTTCAGATTGCACAGTTTTAGTTCGTTTGTTAACGAGCTTTCAGAAGGAATAACGATATGATCGCCTTGAATAAAAAATGGTTATCGGGTCTGGTTGCGGGTGCTCTGATGGCCGTCTCTGCCGGCACGCTCGCTGCGGAACAAAAAACGCTGCACGTTTATAACTGGTCTGACTATATCGCGCCGGATACCGTCGCTAATTTCGAAAAAGAGACCGGCATTAAAGTGGTCTATGACGTTTTCGATTCCAACGAAGTGCTGGAAGGGAAACTGATGGCGGGCAGTACCGGTTTTGACCTGGTGGTACCTTCCGCAAGTTTCCTTGAGCGTCAGCTGACGGCAGGTGTCTTCCAGCCGCTCGATAAGAGCAAATTACCGTACTGGAAAAACCTCGATCCGGAAGTGCTTAAACTGGTCGCCAAGCATGACCCGGACAACAAATACGCGATGCCGTATCTGTGGGCGACCACCGGTATTGGCTATAACGTCGATAAAGTCAAAGCGGTGCTGGGTAAAGATGTCAAACTCGACAGCTGGGACGTGGTGCTGAAGCCGGAAAACCTTGAGAAGCTGAAAAGCTGCGGCGTCTCTTTCCTGGATGCGCCAGAAGAGATTTTCGCCACCGTGCTGAACTACCTGGGCAAAGATCCTAACAGCAGCAAGGCCGATGATTACACCGGCCCGGCAACCGATCTGCTGCTGAAGCTGCGTCCGAACATTCGTTACTTCCACTCCTCGCAGTACATCAACGACCTGGCAAACGGCGACATCTGCGTGGCGATTGGCTGGGCAGGGGACGTATGGCAGGCGGCTAACCGCGCCAAAGAAGCCAAAAACGGCGTGAATGTTTCCTACTTCATTCCGAAAGAGGGCGCGCTGGCGTTCTTCGACGTCTTCGCCATGCCGGCTGACGCGAAAAACAAAGACGAAGCTTACCAGTTCCTTAACTACCTGATGCGTCCGGAAGTCATCGCGCATATCAGCGATCACGTCTACTACGCTAACGGCAACAAGGCCTCTGTGCCGCTGGTCAGCGAAGAGATCCGCAATAACCCGGCTATCTATCCGCCGGCGGATGTGTTTGCCAAGCTGTTCACCCTGAAAGTTCAGGATCCAAAAATTGACCGCGTACGTACCCGTGCGTGGACCAAAGTGAAAAGCGGTAAATAACGGCGTCCGGTACGGTTGCCCGGTGGCGAAAACGCTCACCGGGCCTGCTAAACCCGTCGGTCGGGCTGGCGTGAGCGCCGCCCGACGATGCGCACCCTGATGGTGCGTTTGCACCAGTTTTGATTTCTGCCGGAGAGCACCCCGTGAATGACGCGATCCCCCGCCCGCAGGCGAAAGTCCGTAAAGCGCTGACCCCGCTTCTTGAAATTCGTAACCTCACCAAATCTTTCGATGGTCAGCATGCCGTGGACGACGTCAGCCTGACTATCTACAAAGGTGAAATTTTT
Source organism: Enterobacter cloacae complex sp. 394I7 (assembly GCF_057320345.1). Lineage (NCBI taxonomy): Bacteria > Pseudomonadati > Pseudomonadota > Gammaproteobacteria > Enterobacterales > Enterobacteriaceae > Enterobacter > Enterobacter cloacae complex sp. 394I7. The sequence goes on from NZ_JBXWCR010000001.1 coordinate 411,370, forward strand.
GCCCTTCTGGGCGCATCTGGCTGCGGTAAATCGACCCTGCTGCGTATGCTGGCCGGTTTTGAACAGCCTACCGCCGGGCAAATCATGCTGGATGGTGTCGATCTTTCCCGCGTGCCGCCGTATCAGCGCCCGATAAACATGATGTTCCAGTCTTACGCGCTCTTCCCGCATATGACGGTGGAGCAGAATATCGCCTTTGGTCTTAAGCAGGACAAACTGCCGAAAGCCGAAATCGCCGCCCGCGTGGCAGAGATGCTCAGCCTGGTGCACATGCAGGAGTTCGCGAAGCGTAAACCGCATCAGCTCTCTGGTGGCCAGCGTCAGCGCGTGGCGCTGGCCAGAAGCCTGGCGAAACGGCCAAAGCTGCTGCTGCTCGATGAACCGATGGGTGCCCTGGATAAAAAACTGCGTGACCGTATGCAGCTGGAAGTGGTGGATATCCTTGAGCGCGTGGGGGTGACCTGCGTGATGGTTACCCACGACCAGGAAGAAGCGATGACCATGGCCGGGCGTATTGCGATCATGAACCGCGGTAAGTTCGTACAGATTGGCGAGCCGGAAGAGATTTATGAGCATCCGACCACCCGCTACAGCGCGGAGTTCATCGGGTCGGTCAACGTCTTCGAAGGGCTGCTGAAATCGCGCGAGGATGACGGTCTGGTGATTGAGTCGCCGGGGCTGCAGCATCCGCTTAAGGTCGATCCGGATAGCTCGGTGGTGGATAACGTGCCGGTGTATGTCGCGCTCCGCCCGGAGAAGATCATGCTGTGCGAAGATCCGCCTGCCGATGGCTTTAACTTCGCCGTCGGGGAAGTGGTGCACATTGCTTACCTGGGCGACCTCTCCATCTACCATGTGCGTCTGAAAAGCGGGCAGATGCTCAGCGCCCAGCTGCAGAACGAACATCGTTATCGCAAGGGACAGCCGACCTGGGGCGATGAAGTGCGCCTGTGCTGGGATGCGGACAGTTGTGTAGTGCTGACGGTATAAGGAGCGGACAATGAGTACCTTAGAACCTCCAGCCCGCGTTGAAAAACCGGGTGGCTTTGCGCACTGGCTGGCGCGAATGCAGATGAACCACGGACGCAAGCTGGTGATTGCCATGCCTTACGTGTGGCTGATCCTGCTGTTCCTGCTGCCGTTCCTGATCGTTTTTAAGATAAGCCTGGCGGAAATGGCGCGGGCGATCCCGCCCTATACCAACCTGCTGGACTGGGCTGACGGACAGCTGACGCTGACCCTTAACCTCGGCAATTTCCTGCAGTTGACGGAAGATCCGCTCTATTTCGAAGCTTATCTGCAGTCGTTGCAGGTGGCGGCGATCTCGACGATCTGCTGTCTGCTTCTGGGTTACCCGCTGGCATGGGCCGTGGCGCACAGTAAATCCTCGACGCGCAACATTCTGCTGTTGCTGGTGATCCTGCCGTCATGGACCTCGTTCCTGATCCGCGTCTACGCGTGGATGGGGATCCTGAAAAACAACGGTGTGCTGAATAACTTCCTGATGTGGCTTGGGGTTATCGATCAGCCCCTGACAATCCTGCATACCAATCTCGCGGTCTATATCGGGATTGTTTACGCCTATCTGCCGTTTATGGTGCTGCCAATTTATACGGCGCTGACGCGTATCGATTATTCGCTGGTGGAAGCATCGCTTGACCTTGGTGCCCGCCCGCTTAAAACCTTCTTCAGCGTTATCGTTCCGTTGACCCGGGGCGGCATTATTGCCGGGTCGATGCTGGTCTTTATCCCGGCGGTAGGGGAGTTTGTTATCCCGGAACTGCTCGGTGGCCCGGACAGCATCATGATTGGGCGTGTGCTGTGGCAGGAGTTCTTTAATAACCGCGACTGGCCTGTGGCGTCTGCGGTGGCGATCGTGATGTTGCTCCTGCTGATCGTACCGATCATGTGGTTCCACAAACATCAGCAGAAACAGATGGGAGACCACGGATGAACAACTTACCGGTAGTGCGCTCCCCGTGGCGAATTGCCATCCTGGTGATTGGCTTTACTTTCCTGTATGCACCCATGTTGATGCTGGTGATCTACTCGTTCAACAGCTCCAAACTGGTAACGGTATGGGCCGGCTGGTCGACGCGCTGGTACGGCGAATTGTTCCATGATGACGCGATGATGAGCGCGGTGGGGCTGAGCCTGACCATCGCCGCGCTGGCGGCCACGATGGCCTCCGTGCTGGGGACCATTGCCGCGCTGGTGATGGTGCGCTTCGGGCGTTTTCGGGGGTCGAACGGCTTTGCCTTTATGATTACCGCGCCACTGGTTATGCCAGACGTTATCACCGGTCTGGCGCTGTTGCTGCTGTTCGTGGCCCTGGCGCATGCCATTGGCTGGCCGGCAGATCGCGGGATGCTCACCATCTGGCTGGCGCACGTCACCTTCTGTACCGCGTACGTGGCGGTGGTTATCTCTTCGCGTTTGCGCGAGCTGGACCGCTCCATTGAAGAGGCGGCGATGGATCTCGGTGCGACGCCGCTGAAGGTCTTCTTCATCATCACGCTGCCGATGATTATGCCGGCGGTGATCTCCGGCTGGCTGCTGGCGTTTACGCTGTCGCTCGACGATCTGGTTATCGCCAGCTTTGTCTCAGGACCGGGCGCGACGACGCTGCCTATGCTGGTCTTCTCCAGCGTACGCATGGGGGTCAATCCGGAGATTAACGCCCTGGCCTCGATTATCCTCGGGGTGGTCGGAATTGTCGGATTTATCGCCTGGTATTTGATGGCGCGCGCGGAAAAACAACGTGTGCGTGATATCCAGCGTGCAAGACGCGGCTGAAGGATTTAAAATTTCCAGTGATGTGCCGCGCATGACGCGGCACTGTTTTTCAGGGAAGTAAAACATTGGGATTATTAAAAAAATCACGTCTTACGCACGCTCGTCCAAACGTTCCTGCACTGGTGCAGGTGGCGGCGCTCGCTATTATTATGATCCGCTGTCTTGATGTGCTGATGATCCTTAACACCCTGGGTGTGCGCGGTATGGCTGAATTCATTCACCGCAGCGTACAGACGTGGAACCTGACGCTGGTCTTTTTGAGCAGCCTGGTACTGGTGTTTATCGAGATTTACTGCGCATTTTCGCTGGTCAGAGGACGCAACTGGGCACGCTGGGTCTATTTGCTGACGCAAATTACGGCGGCGAGCTATCTGTGGGCCGCCTCGCTGGGGTATGGCTATCCGGAACTGTTCAGCATTGCGGGTGGATCAAAACGCGAGATTTTGCACGCGCTATTTTTGCAAAAACTCCCGGATATGCTGGTGCTGTTCTTCCTGTTCGTGCCTGCTTCCAGTCGGCGGTTCTTCCAGCTGCAATAATGTGTATAATCGCAGCCCTCGTGATTCTTAAGGTTTTGATATGCAGTGCGCACTTTATGACGCCGGTCGCTGCCGCTCCTGTCAGTGGATAGAACAGCCGGTTTCTCAGCAACTCACCGCCAAAATGGCCGACCTGCAACACCTGCTGGCAGACCATGCCGTGGGGGAATGGTGCGCACCCGTCAGCGGGCCGGAGCAGGGCTTTCGTAATAAAGCCAAAATGGTGGTGAGCGGCAGTGTTGAAAAACCGCTGCTGGGCATGTTGCATCGCGAGGGTACGCCTGAAGATTTAACCGACTGTCCGCTTTATCCCGCCTCGTTTGCGCCGGTCTTTGCTGCGCTCAAACCGTTTATTGCCCGTGCCGGGTTAACGCCCTATAACGTTGCCCGCAAGCGCGGCGAGCTCAAATACCTTCTTCTTACCGAAAGCCAGCTAGACGGCAGCATGATGCTGCGCTTTGTTCTGCGCTCAGAAGCCAAGGTGGAGCAGCTTCGCGCTGCGTTGCCATGGCTTCAGCAACAGCTTCCGCAGTTAACCGTTATCACTGCGAATATTCAGCCGGTGCATATGGCTATCATGGAAGGGGAGCGGGAGATCTTCTTCACCGAACAGCATGCGCTGGCAGAAACGTTCAACGATGTACCGCTGTGGATCCGTCCGCAAAGCTTCTTCCAGACCAACCCGACCGTCGCGAGTGCGCTTTATGCCACTGCCCGTGACTGGGTGCGGGCGTTAAATATCCATCATATGTGGGATCTGTTCTGCGGGGTGGGCGGCTTCGGTCTGCACTGCGCCACGCCAGACATGCAGCTTACCGGGATTGAGATCTCCGCCGAAGCGATTGCCTGTGCCAGACAGTCTGCTGCAGAGCTTGGGTTGACCCGGCTGCACTTCCAGGCGCTGGACTCCACGCAGTTCGCGACGGGGCAGGACAATGTGCCTGAACTGGTGCTGGTGAACCCGCCGCGCCGGGGCATCGGGAAAGCGCTGTGCGACTATCTGAGCCAGATGGCACCGGACTACATCGTCTACTCCAGCTGCAACGCGCAGACGATGGCAAAAGATATCGCGACGCTGCCGGGCTACCGCATTGAACGCGTCCAGCTGTTCGATATGTTCCCGCATACCGCGCATTATGAAGTCCTGACGCTACTCGTTAAATCTTAAACAAAATGTGAACTCTGTCCGCCTGCGAAATCAGGTAAGCTTATCTCATCAGAATTGAAGAAGGCTTACCCATGAAGCAGATCCTGCTGGTGGAAGATGACCACGATATCGCGGCGCTTCTGCGCCTCAACTTAGAAGATGAAGGCTACGCCATCACCCACGAGCCCGACGGGGGCAATGCCTTACAGCGCCTCGAAAAGCAGCCGTGGGACGCGGTGATCCTCGATTTAATGCTCCCCAATGTCGACGGTCTGGAGATTTGCCGTCGCATCCGCCAGATGACCCGCTACCTGCCGGTGATCATCATCAGCGCCCGCAGCAGTGAAATCGACCGTATTACCGGGCTGGAAACCGGGGCGGACGATTATCTGGCCAAGCCGTTTTCGGTACAGGAGCTGATCGCGCGTATCAAGGCGCTGTTCCGGCGCCAGCAGGCGATGGGGCAGGCGCAAAGTGCCGGGAATATTCAGGCTCACGGCCTGACGCTCGACCCGCTGGCGCGCAGCGTGCTTTTGCACGGCCAGGTGGTGGATCTCACCCCGCGCGAGTTTGAACTGCTGTACTTCTTTGCCCGTCATCCCGGTGAAGTTTTCTCGCGTCTGGCGCTGCTGGAACAGGTCTGGGGCTATCAGCACGAAGGTTACGAACACACCGTCAACACCCACATTAACCGCCTGCGCATCAAGATTGAGAAGGACGCCGCCGAGCCGGAGATCATTCGCACCGTCTGGGGCAAAGGCTACAAATTTGCGGAGCCAAACGATGCGCCGCTTTAGCCTGAGCCAGCGCCTGACGCTGCTGTTTATTCTGCTGCTGACGCTTTGTGCGACCATCGCCTGCGCGGTGCAACTTTACAGCACCACGCAGTACGGTAATGCAATGGTGCAGCGGCTGTCCGGTGGTCTGGCGCAGCAGATTGTCCAGCGGGAACCGATTCTGGATGCGCAGGGCAGGGTTGACCGCCACGCGCTGAAACCGCTCTTTGACCGGCTGATGACCTTCAATCCAAGCGTCGAACTGTACGTTGTCTCGCCTGATGGCGAACTGCTGGCTGACGCCGCGCCACCGGGGCATATCCAGCGGCAAAAAATCGACCTCGGGCCGGTGCAGACTTTCCTCAGTGATGCCGCACGGCCGGTACTGGGCGATGACCCGCGAAGCCAGAACAAAAAGGTTTTCAGCGCAACGCCGTTGCGTCAGGACGGAGAACTGAAAGGCTATCTGTACATTATTCTGCAGGGCGAAGAGTCAAACGCGCTGGCGGAGATGGCCTGGCATCAGGCGCTCTGGAGCACCGTCCTGTGGTCATTGATGTGGGTCGCGCTGTTTGGTTTGCTGGCGGGGTTACTGGTCTGGTACTGGGTAACGCGTCCGGTCAAACGTCTCACGCAGGAAGTGGCCGGGCTGGAGCAGGACAGCATTAGCGCCATTAAGCAGCTGGCGGCGCAGCCTACAGAAACCACGGTAAAGGATGAAGTGGCCACGCTGCGCAATACGTTTATCGAGCTGGCCCGTAAAATCACCCTGCAGTGGGATCAGCTGGCCGACAGCGATCGCCAGCGCCGGGAGTTTATCGCCAATATTTCGCACGATTTACGCACGCCGCTCACCTCCTTGCTGGGCTATCTCGAAACGCTGTCGCTGAAATCCGCGACGCTGACGCCGCAGGAACACCAGCAGTATCTCGCCACGGCGCTGCGCCAGGGTCAGAAAGTGCGTCATCTTTCGCAGCAGCTGTTTGAACTGGCGCGCCTTGAGCACGGCGGCATCAAACCGCAGCGCGAGCGTTTTGCCATGGGTGAGCTGATTTCAGACGTGGCGCAGAAATTTGAACTCACGGCCCGTACGCGGGAGGTGAACCTGCGCATTGATGTACCGGGCCCGTTGCCGCTGGTGAATGCCGATGTCTCGATGATTGAGCGGGTGGTGACTAACCTGCTGGATAACGCGATGCGGCATACGCCGACCGGCGGAGAGGTTCGTCTGGCGGTCTGGCAGGAGAACGCGCAGCTACAGGTTGAGGTGGCTGATAATGGAACCGGCGTTGATGCTTCTCTTCGCAACGATCTGTTTGAGCGTCCTTCGGCGTTAAATCCGCAGGCATCACGGGAAAACCGTGGCGGGTTGGGGCTGTTGATTGTGAAACGCATGCTGGAACTGCACGGCGGGGGGATCAAGCTGATGGAGTCCACGAACGGGGCTCGTTTTCGCTTCTTTGTTCCACTGTGAAATTGCCGGGTTTGCCCGGCCTACAGACCACCCCCGTAGGCCAGGCTACCCGACAAAAAGCTGTTACTGCGGGAACCACCGATCGCTGATTTTCTTGTACGTGCCGTCAGCTTTAATTGCTTTCAGCGCGCCATTCAGTTTTTCCAGCAGGGCTTTGTTATCCGGACGCACCGCAATGCCCAGGCCCGTACCGAAGTACTGTGGATCGGTCACTTTTTCGGTCGCGGTGCCCAGCTGTGGGTTGGTTTTCAGCCACTCGTTCACCACCGCAGTGTCACCGAAGACCCCATCAATACGGCCATTTTTCAGGTCGATAATGGCATTCTGGTAGCTGTCATAGGCCACGGTTTTCACTTCAGGATGTTTGTCCTGCAGGTATTTCTGGTGCGTGGTGCCGTTTTCCATCCCAATGCGTTTGCCTTTCAGCTGGTCAAAGGATGTGTAAGCCCCTTTCTTCGCAATGACCACCGCCGAGTTGGCGTAATACGGGTCGGTGAAGGTAACCTGCTTGCTACGCTCTGGGGTGATGTCCATCCCGGAGATCACCGCGTCGTATTTTTTGAATTTCAGCGACGGGATCAGGCTGTCAAACGCATGGTTAGTGAACGTGCAGTCGGCCTGCATCTGTTTGCACAGGGCTTTGGCGAGGTCGATATCAAAACCGACAATCTGGTTGCTGGCATCCAGCGACTCAAACGGCGGATAGGTGGCCGAAACGCCGAAGTTGATTTTATCTGCAGCTGATGCGCCAGCGGCGAAAGTGGCCAGTAAAGCGGCCAGAACTAACTTTTTCATTGTAATGCTCCCGTCTGTCAGTCTGTCTTATGCGCCGTGTCTGCGGCATGGAAATACAATGCCATTTAATGAATTTATATTCAATAAAAATGATTAAATATTATTTAACCCATAAAAAAAGACGGGCAGTCGTTAGACTTGCCCGTCTTCGTCAATAAAATTTATGCAAATCTGTGATTAATTACGGCGCTCAAACGCCAGCGCTTTACGTTCGATAAGGCGCATCATCAACGTCAGCAAACCGTTCACCACCAGATAGACCACGCCCGCGGCACCAAACACCATGACGTCATAGGTGCGTCCGTAGAGCAGCTGCCCGTGGCCCATAACTTCCATCAGCGTGATGGTGTAGGCCAGAGACGTACTCTTGAAAACCAGCACCACTTCGTTGGAGTAGGAGGAGAGCGCACGTTTAAACGCGTACGGCAGCAAAATAGCCAGCGTGTCTTTCTTGCTCATGCCCAGCGCACCACAGGACTGCCATTGCCCTTCCGGGATGGCACGAATAGCCCCGTAGAACAGCTGCGTGGTATAGGCCGCACTGTTCAGCGAAAGGGCAATCAGGGCGCATAGCCATGGCTCAGAAAGCAGATGCCAGATAACCGGATACTCCTGCAGCGACGGGAACTGACCCGGGCCGTAGTAAATCAGGAAGATCTGCACCAGCAGCGGTGTACCGGTGAACAAGGTAATGTAGGCTCGCACAATCCATACCAGCACCGGCGTTTTTAGCGTCAGGACGATGGTAAAGATCAACGCCAGGATCAGCGCCACGATGATCGATGCGACGGTCAGCGTCAGGCTGGTGTGCAGCCCTTTCATCAGCTCCGGAAAATATTCAAGCATCAGCCTGGTCTCCGTTCAAAGCGCGTCGCACGCAGATCAATGCGCTTGAGGATGTACTGACTCACCAGCGTGATCACCAGGTAGATAGCCGCCGCCACGATGTACCAGGTAAACGGCTCCTGGGTACGGGTCGCGATACTTTTGGTTTGCAGCATTAAATCGTTCACGCTGATCAGGCTTACCAGCGCGGTATCTTTCAGCAGTACCAGCCACTGGTTACCCAGCCCGGGCAGCGCATGACGCCACATCTGTGGCATCACCAGACGGAAGAAGATCGCCGATTTCGACAAGCCTAACGCCTGGCCAGACTCCCACTGTCCCTGCGGAACCGCTTTCAGCGCACCGCGCAGGGTTTGCGAAGCATACGCGGAATAGAGCAGAGAGAGGGCAATCACGCCGCACAGGAACGGGCTGACGTCAAAGTTCTCAATCTGCATCTGCACCGGGATCTGCACCACACCCAGATTGAGGGTGAAGCCGTCCGACAGCGTTAACAGCAGCTGCGAGGAGCCAAAATAGATAAACAGGACCACCAGAATTTCAGGCAGCCCGCGCAGCACGGTGACCAGTGCTGAGCCGGCCCATGCGACAGGGAACCATTTTGCTGATTCCCATACTGCAAAGATCATCGCCAGCACAAGGCCGATAATCAGTGCGCAAACGGCAAGGCCGACGGTCATCCCGGCGGCGCTTGCTAAAGGAAAAATTTCATTCATCAGGAATTACTTCTGGAACCATTTTTTGTAGATGGTTTCGTAGGTGCCGTCTTTCTTCACTTTTTCTAGCGCAGCGTTGAATTTCTGCTGCAGCTCAGTGTTGCCCTGACGAACGGCAATACCCAGACCCGTGCCGAAGTAATCCTTGTCGGTCACTTTATCGCCCACTGGCGCCAGTTTATCGTTGGCTTTCAGCCACTCGGTCACCACGGCGGTGTCGCCGAACACGCCATCAATACGGCCGTTCTGCAGATCCAGCTTCGCATTCTGGTAGCTGTCATACGGAACGGTGGTGATTTCCGGGTGTTTATCCATGATGAATTTCTGGTGCGTGGTGCCGTTCTGCACGCCCACTTTCTTGCCTTTCAGCTGATCAACCGACGTGAATTTGCCTTTCTGACCAATAAACAGGGCAGAGTTGTCGTAGTAAGGGGTAGTGAACAGAACCTGTTTTTCGCGCTCAGGGGTGATATCCATTCCGGCCATAACGGCGTCGATACGGCGGAACTTCAGGCTTGGAATCAGGCTGTCGAACGCCTGGTTGCTGAAGGTACAGGTTGCGTCGATCTCTTTACACAGGGCGTTTGCCAGATCCACGTCAAAGCCGACAATTTTATTGTTCGCATCAATGGATTCAAACGGAGGATAAGACGCTTCAGTCGCGAAACGAATCGTCTGGGCTGCGGTAGCGGAAAGGGTGACGCTGGCGAGCAGCGCGGCAAGTAATACTTTTTTCATTATCATTTCCCCTGACACAATCAATGAGATAAATAGTTTTTGAACGCATCGGTTTGCGGGTTTGAGAAGCAGCTCGCATCACCTTGCTCAACGATATACCCGTTTTCCATGTAGACCACGCGGCTGGCCGTTTTGCGCGCCACTTCCACTTCATGGGTTACGATGACCTGAGTAATATGGGTTTCCGCCAGCTCGCGAATGATGCTCACGATCTGGGCGGTAATTTCGGGATCCAGCGCCGCGGTCGGTTCATCAAACAGCAGTACCGCAGGCTCCATCATCAGCGCACGGGCAATCGCCACACGTTGCTGCTGACCACCGGAGAGGTGCAGCGGATAGCGGTCGCTGTAAGGCTTAAGGCGCAGACGCTCCAGCAGCTTATCCGCACGCGCGATCGCCTGATCTTTACTTAAGCCCAGCACGCGGCACGGGGCTTCGATCAGGTTTTGCAGTACGGTCAGATGCGGCCAGAGATTGTATTGCTGGAAGACCATGCCAACGTTTTGACGCAGTTCACGAATCGCTTTATCAGACGGTGTTTTCGCGAAATCAAAATGGTTACCGGCGATAGCCAGCGTACCCGAACGGGGCATTTCAAGCAGATTAAGGACACGCAGAAGGGAGCTTTTACCTGCACCGCTTGGGCCAAGCAAAACCAGCGTTTCGCCTTCCGGGCAGTCCAGCGTGATGTCAAACAGCGCCTGGTGTGCGCCGTAGAAGCAGTTAATGCCGTTTAGTTTAATACTCATCGGGGCAGTCTTTACTCATCCAGGCAATCTATAGCAATTGAGGCCGCAGATAGTACCGTTGACAGAATAGTTATGCAATATTTCTGCGTTAAAAGTTAAATATAACCCGCAATACCCTCTAAACATAGCACAAAATAGCGAACGGCAATGTCGGCGAGTATAAATGTCGGCATTCCGCATGAAATGCCGCACATTTTACGGGGTTAACGCTTTTTAAACGGGTGGCTTAGCGGTTTTCAATCGACTGGCGGAGCGTGCCTGCCGGGGCGTGAACGCTGCCACCGACGTACCTTACGTCGTCCACCGCCCAGCACTGGCCTTCACGGATCATCAGCACTTCATCCTGCCAGGTCTGCGTTCCCTGGGTCAGTTTGACGCGCAGGGGAATGTTTCGCGCATCGGTGTTTGGGATCGTTGAAGCACTGGTGACCTCGGCGCTGTCAGGCAGCGTGGCGCGGCTGGAGAACGGATCGGATTTAAGCAGCGCGTTATGCTGCGGATCGCGGGTGGCGTCGCTCAGCAGTTTCGCCAGGCCGTCACTCAGATACGGTCGCAGGGCGGTAATATCATTGCTGCGGTGCTGTATGCGGTAATCATAGAACTGTTGCGCCACGGTATCCGGGCCGCCCTCAATGCATGGGCCGCTGCGGGTACCAATATCCTTAAAGGCTGGCGTGACCGTGGTGGTGCAGGCGCTGAGCACCAGCGCGCAGGGCACGAAAAGTGTTAAAGCTGAATAGCGCATGTTGATTTCCTTATTTATTAACTATCCTTTCAATCATAGCGTAACGAACCGATAATGCTGTACCTAAGGCATTGAACGCTAAAGAAGGAGAGAAAGTATGCAGTTTTCAACAACGCCTACCCTGGAAGGGCAACCTATTACCGAGTACTGCGGCGTGGTCACCGGCGAAGCCATACTGGGCGCGAACATTTTCCGGGACTTCTTTGCCGGCATTCGCGATATCGTGGGGGGACGTTCTGGCGCGTATGAGAAAGAGCTGCGCAAAGCCCGCGAAATTGCGTTTAAAGAGCTTGGCGAACAGGCCAAGGCGCTGGGTGCAGATGCCGTGGTAGGTATCGATATTGACTACGAAACGGTCGGTAAAGATGCCAGCATGCTGATGGTGAGCGTAAGCGGTACGGCGGTGAAAACCCGTCGATGAAGCGCTCGCTTGCCACACTCCTGCTGGCGCTGTTGCTGGCAGGGTGCGCCACGGAAAAAGGCATTATTGATAAAGGTGCCTATGAGCTGGATACCCGCCATCAGGCCCAGGCGGCTTACCCGCGTATAAAGGTGCTGGTGATCCACTATACCGCCGATGACTTTGACAGCTCGCTGGCGACGTTAACCGACAAGAATGTCAGCTCTCACTACCTGATCCCCGCCAAACCGCCTTCCCCTGAGGGCAAACCGCGTATCTGGCAGCTGGTGCCGGAGAGTGAACTGGCATGGCATGCCGGCATCAGCTTCTGGCGCGGTACCAACCGTATTAATGACACCTCCGTGGGGATTGAGCTGGAAAACCGGGGCTGGCAAAAAACGGCGGGAGTAAAACACTTCACCCCGTTCGAGCCGGCGCAAATTGCTGCTCTGATCCCGCTCGCCAAAGACATTATCGCCCGCTACGACATTAAGCCGCAGAACGTCGTCGCGCACTCTGATATTGCTCCCCAGCGTAAAGACGATCCCGGCCCGCTGTTCCCCTGGCGCGAACTGGCGCAGCAGGGAATTGGTGCCTGGCCCGATCCGGACCGCGTCAACTTTTATCTCAATGGACAGCCACGCTATCAGGAAGTGGACAGCGCACTGCTGCTCGATCTGTTAGCGCGGTATGGCTATGAAGTGCCGGAGGCTGCCACAGCCCAGCAGCAGAAAAGAGTGATTACCGCGTTTCAAATGCACTTCCGTCCACAGCTGTGGAATGGTGTGGCTGACCGTGAAACGCTGGCTATTGCTGAAGCGCTTCTGGAAAAGTACGGACAGGGGTAATCCTACGGGATACCCCCTCGTGAGTATTTTTCGCGTAATTTGAGTAAGATTAATCTTAAGTACAAACTCAATTCATTTTTAGTTAATTGACTTAAAATTATCCGGATTTAAGATGGACACATAGCTTGCTAAGTAAAGCAGCAAATTAACGTAAACAATTTCTACTTTTATTTTCTCCTTGAGTGTTTCATCAGGAAAATATTCCTGGGTTGAGGCCTTACGTCTTAATCCTGAGTTTTATATTTCACATCTTAAATTGGGTATAATAATGTTAAGCATCTACGGTAAAAAATTACGTCCGCAAAACGAAGTCAATGCAATTATTTCTGCAACGTCAGGATTTGAAGAGAAGACGTTAAAAAAGTGGCAGAAAATATCTACCAGTGATTCACAGTATATTCATATTATCGTCAGTGGCGACGTTGAGTTCCGCCGCGAATCTGATGAACTGTGCATGTTCACCGTGCAGGGGCCGTGTATATTTGGGCTTTGTTCTATGTTTTACAGCGCCACGCACATGTATGGCCTCATTCGGTCGAATACCGTCGTGCGCTCGATAAAAAAAGAGGCCTTCGCCCAGCTAATGACTGAAAACAATCTGTGGCCGGAACTGACGAAAGTGCTCTCCTGGTATATTTGTATGCTGAGCAAGCGTGACGATGTGCTGGTTGCCCGCAGTGCCTATTCGGTGGTGCGCGAATTTTTATACGAGATTAATGAACTGATTGTTCAACATCAGCGTGATATCAACATATATGACTATATTCAGGAATACACCAACCTGGCACGCAGTACCATTATTAAAATTCTCTCCGACCTGAAAAAAGGTCAGTATATTGTGGTGGAAAAGGGGCGACTCCTTAACCTGACATCCTTGCCTGAAAAATATTAATTACTCCAGCCGGTCTCCTTTATGACGTAAAGGGGACCGGGAAATATCCTGCGTTTCGTCAACCGGCGGCGCGGGAATTTTGCCTTGCGAATAATCCTGCTCTTGTTCTTTTAACGCCTGCTTAAACAATTCTGTTAATGAGGAACTGTCGCTGCCAGCCTGTGCAGAAGCGTCGGTGTGTGCCCCGGTACCGGGTAACGTATCCCGCGCGGTATCGTGCTGAGCCGCTCCTTCAGGCGCCTGCTGCCAGTCGGTATCATCGCCGTTAATCGGCAGATCCTGCAGGGCAGGCATATCCTCATGCACCGGCGCAGGTTTAGGGTGCGGATGCGGGAAGGGTTTGCTCACATACACATAATGCATATCTGAAAGCTGTGTTTCCGGTCTGGCGCTGCTCGCGTTGATGGGGGCGGGGGCAGGGTGGCGCAGATCCCAATACACATGCGCGTACAACCCGGCCATCAGCATGGCGCACAGACCCAGGAGTCCTAAAACGGTGTGGGCAAAAACGTTTCTCAGTCCGGGAAGGCGATATGAAAACCAGACCGCTTCCCCGGTGGTGTAACTGCGCTGAGCCGCAAGGCTGATAGTAGACATCAGGAATGCTTCTCCTGCATTTTCGCATCCGGTATTGCATGCGAAGCCTGGATCAATACGCTCGGCGTGGTGTTGGTTTCCCGCATTAACTGCATCAATGTCTCTTCGCCGGGAATACCGTCCACATGCAGATGCATTTTTTGCTGGAACGCGCGGGTGCGTTTCATCATCTCCGCAGTCCAGCGCTGAGCGTGGGTTTCAGGCTGAGAAAGGGCCTGGCTCAGCTGCTGATCAAGCCAGATCATCTCTTTGCCGTCACTGGTTGCGCTGATGGCGTCTTTACCTTCCGGCGTCAGGCGGTGCAGTTGCGTATAGTTTCCGGTTGCATGCCGGTTAAACCAGTTGCGGCTGACCTGCCAGGTCCGGTTATTCATCAGCAGGTCCATCGAGGTTTCTCCGACGCGGGCGACCACCGCATAGTTAAGATGATTGCCGGTTTTGAGCTCGCTCACCCACGGATAACCTTCGCCTGCCAGCGCATCCGGAGAGGCATTTCCCTGCTTACACATCAGGTTTACCTTCACCGCGTTTTGACACAGCGCATCGTCCGCCGAGGCGTCATACCCCCACATCAGATAAAGCTGATGCATCGCGTCCGGCTGATTGACTATTTCCTTGTCGATAACCGGCACGACGGGGGCCTGAACGGGGGCGGCCGGGTGTTTCCAGCTTATCGGGACCGGCAGAGAAACCGGGAGGCGAGCAGTCATTGAGGCGGTAAAATACCAGCCGCAAGCCGCGAACAGCACAGAAGCAAACAGTGAAACCGTTGCCAGACGCTTACCCTGTTTTTTCGCGGGAAGCACCTCTGCAGCCGCCAGGCGTAAATGTCGCGGACTGACCTGGCTTGCGCGTTCGGTCCAGGCCGCGAGCATCGACAGGTGCGCCAGCGCATTCAGTTCACTGATTTTCCCTTTTGTCATTGCGTGCATCTTACGCACGCGCGCCGGGGATAACGGCGAGCTTTCGCCCCCGTGCTCTTCGCACTGCGCCTGCACGTAGCTGAGATATTCACGGCAGGTCAGGGGGCGCAAGGTGTGGTGGGTATGCACATATTCACGCAGATCAGATTGCTGTAGCAGCGCCGCCTGATTTTCCGCGCCCGTCAGCACCACCGATAAATGACACCCCAGCTCCTGCGCACGGGTGAGCAACATCCCCAGCACCGTCCGGCAGGTCTCTTTCATGGCTTCAGTATGGGAAATGACCAGCACGGTGGCCTGTGTTTTCCCGGCTTGCCACTGCTGCAGCACGGTATCGACCGCCTGAATACGGCTGGCGATTGCTTTCGTGTCCGGGCTGAGCTTGTACAGCAGGCTACTGGCGCTCAGTTTTGGAAACGCGTTGATGGCAAAAACGCGGTTGTCGCTGTTTTTTAGCGCATCGCTGAACTGGCCCAACAGCGAAGTATCGTCGCTAAAGAGCCCGCATATTCCCGCCTGTTGGGTTTTCTCTTTCAGCAGGTTAAAGACGTCCTGATGATAAGGCACCAGAAAATCACCGGATAAGCGGGTGACCTTCCTGAAGGGCGGGGTTTTAAAAGTAAAGTGGCTCTGATACATAACGACTTACCGTCTCTGATTAGGAATAGCAACAGGTCGTGAAATTACGGTAAGGAGACGGGGCGATCAATTTTTCAACTGGGTAAAAATATCCGGCAGAAATGTCCTAACACCTCGATTTTAGACGGTCAATAATTTTCTTTATTAAAGTTGGTGGCGAAGTCGATGGTCGTATTCACCGCATCTCATTACTCTCTTCACACGTTTTGTCGCAGCGTGATGCTGCTTATTTTCGCTTTGTTAAAGGCCAGATGAAAAATGAGGTTCTCATTTCTGTCACGGTGGATAACCCCTTGCATGATGTTGGCGCTGTTAATTTTCAGCGGCCAGCAAGGGTATTTCACGTTTAAAGATTATAAAAAGGTTACGAATAGGTTGGCTAACGCCGATGCGCAGCCGCTGAAAAACCGCCGCGAAGAGAAAACATTCACGCTTTTCACGGCGGCAACACGTCAGGACACTGGGCCGGCTGCGCTAAAAGCCCCGCTGGCGGCGGAAATAGAAGGCATTGTGCGCAGTGATGACCCCTGGCTTTCCTTCGCTGTTATTAAAACGCCCGCGGGCCAGAAGAGCTACCGCGAAGGGGAGCCGCTGACCGGTTTTAACGATGCCTTTATTCAGGAAATTAACAAAGACAGTGTCGTCGTGAATTATGAAGGCATCACGCAGACGCTGGCCTTAAAGAAACCGGATTATTTCAAGGGCGGCGTTGATAGCGGCCCGGTAACCAAATCGACAAAAGATGCAGGCGCAGACACGCTGCATCTGAATGATTATCTGGTATTAAAACCGGTTGTCGAAAAAGGCCAACTGGAAGGCTATGCCATTAATCCCCGGAATGCCTCTTCCTTTTATAGCCATTCAGGACTGAAAAAAGGGGATGTGGCAGTCGAAGTGAATGCTGTCGATATGACCGATGAAGTCAAGGCAAAAAATATTATTGCTGAATGGTCAAAAATGAAAGAAGCGGAGGTTGTCGTCAGACGTCACGCTCACCTTGAAAATATTCGGGTCAATGTTCTTAACAATTAATAAGTGTACAGACATGAAGAAATTTCCATGGGCGTGCGTGGCGCTGACCGCATTGTCGTTATATTCGGGTTCGCTGCTCGCAGCCAACTTTAGCGCGAGTTTTAAAAATACCGATATCCGCGAGTTTATCGATACGGTAGGCCGCAACCTTAACAAAACCATTCTCGTCGACCCGTCGGTTCAGGGCTCCGTATCCGTCAGAACCTACAACGTGCTGACGGAGGATGAGTATTACCAGTTCTTCCTGAGCGTGCTGGATCTCTACGGTCTCTCGGTGATCCCGATGGATAACGGCATGGTTAAAGTGGTGCGCTCAAGCGTGGCCCGCACCGCCGGTGCGCCGCTGGCGGACAGCACAAACCCGGGCAAAGGCGATGAGATTATTACCCGTGTCGTGCGCATGGAAAACGTGCCGGTGCGTGAACTCGCGCCGCTGTTGCGTCAACTGAACGATGCTACCGGCATCGGCAACGTGGTGCACTTCGAGCCTTCCAACGTGCTGCTGTTAACCGGTAAAGCGTCCGTGGTGAACCGGCTGGTGGATCTGGTCCAGCGCGTGGATAAAGACGGTGTTCAGCGTCGCGAAATCGTCCCTCTGCGCTTTGCTTCCGCCAAAGCGCTCTCCGACATGTTGAATAATCTCAACAACGAAGAGCAGAAAGGGCAGAACGCGCCGCAGTTGGCCACCAAAGTGGTGGCAGATGACGAAACCAACAGCCTGGTGATCAGCGGTTCGGAGGATGCGCGCACGCGTACCCGCAGCCTGATCCATGAGTTAGATCGCGAGCAGAACAACGAGGGGAATACCCGCGTCTTCTATCTCAAATACGCCAGCGCCACCAAAGTGGTTCCGGTGCTCACCGGTATTGGCGAACAGCTGAAAGACAAAGCCGGCACCGCGAAGGCGAAAACCGCCATCGCGGCAACCGATCTGAATATTACCGCCGACGAGTCAACCAACTCACTGGTGATCACCGCGCAGCCTAACGTGATGAACTCCCTTGAGAAGGTGATCGACAAGCTCGACATCCGCCGTCCGCAGGTGCTGGTGGAAGCCATCATTGCTGAAGTGCAGGACGGCAACGGTCTGGATCTCGGCGTGCAGTGGACCGGCAAGCACGGTGGCGTCCAGTTCGGCTCCACCGGCCTGCCCATTAGTCAGATAAAAAATGGCACCATCAAGGGCGCCAGCTTTACTGGCCTGGCGACCGGCTTCTTTAACGGTGATTTCGGTGCGCTGATGACCGCGCTCTCAACCGACGGCAAAAACGACATCCTTTCCACGCCAAGCGTGGTCACGCTGGATAACAAAGAGGCGTCATTTAATGTCGGTCAGGACGTGCCGGTGCTTTCCGGTTCGCAGACCACCAGTGGCGATAATGTCTTTAACTCCGTAGAGCGCAAGACGGTGGGGACCAAACTGAAAATTGTGCCGCAAATCAACGACGGCGACATGATCCACCTGAAGATTGAGCAGGAAGTCTCAAGCGTCGACAACAGCGCAACGGAAGACGCCAGCCTTGGCCCAACCTTTAATACCCGAACCATCAATAACGAAGTGATGGTGCACAGCGGGCAAACGGTGGTGCTCGGCGGCCTGATGGAGAATGTCACTAAGCAGTCGGTCTCCAAAGTGCCGCTGCTGGGGGATATTCCGCTGGTCGGGCAGCTTTTCCGCTACACCTCGCAGGACGCGTCCAAACGCAACCTGATGGTCTTTATTCATACCACCGTGCTGCGTGACGACGACAACTACAGCGCGGCGTCGAAAGAGAAATATGACCAGATCCGCGCCCGCCAGCAGCAGCGCGTTGAGGAGAAAAAGCTCGGGATCATTGAACCGGCGGATAACGCCGTGTTACCCGCGTTCCCTGCTGCGAGTGCTGCATCGATGAAATCCAGCGCGTCGCGCAATCCGTTTAAAGAGTAAGGCGGAGGTATCACGTGGACGAACTGAGCAAAACCCTGTGTAGCAGCGGCTACGCAAAAGATAACGGCGTTTTATTTTATCACGATGCGGTCTATATCCGTGATGACACCCCGGCACTCGCGCTGCTGGAAGTGCGTCGGGTGCTGGGACGCGCGTTTGTCCCGGTCACCCTGACGGCGGAAGCCTTCGATGAAATGCTGGCCAGGATCTGGCAGCAGAGCAGTGGGGTGTCCCAGCAACTGGTGGACGATATGGACGCCGATATCGATCTGATGGCGTTAACCGAGGAGATCCCGGACAACGAAGATCTGCTCGATAACGATGAAAACTCGCCGGTGATCCGCCTGATCAACGCCATTCTCGGCGAGGCGGTAAAAGAGGGCGCGTCGGATATTCATATTGAAACCTTCGAGCGTACGCTGAGCATTCGCTTTCGCGTCGACGGCGTGCTGCGTCCGGTGTTGCAGCCCGCGCGTAAGCTCGCGACGCTGCTGGTTTCGCGTATCAAGGTGATGTCCCGGCTGGATATCGCGGAGAAACGTCTGCCGCAGGATGGCCGTATTTCCCTGCGCATTGGCCGTAAGGCGGTCGACGTGCGCGTATCGACCATTCCGTCCCAGTATGGTGAACGCGTGGTCATGCGTCTGCTCGATAAAAGCAATCTCAAGCCTGATATCAACAAGCTTGGGCTGATTGATGAAGAACGGGAGAAGTTACAAGGGCTGATTGACCGCCCGCACGGCATTATCCTGGTCACCGGGCCAACGGGTTCCGGTAAAAGTACCACCCTGTACGCGATTCTGTCGGCGCTGAACGGCCATGAGCGCAACATCCTGACCGTAGAAGATCCCATTGAATACGAGCTGGAAGGGGTGGGGCAGACGCAGGTTAACCCGCGCGTGGACATGACCTTTGCCCGCGGGCTGCGCGCGATTCTGCGCCAGGACCCGGACGTGGTGATGATCGGCGAAATCCGTGACGCCGAGACGGCACAAATTGCGGTGCAGGCGTCGCTCACCGGTCACCTGGTCATGTCTACGCTGCACACCAACAGCGCCGCCGGGGCGATAACCCGCCTGCGGGATATGGGGCTGGAGTCATTTTTAATCGGTTCATCGTTACTGGGGGTCATTGCCCAGCGTCTGGTGCGTCGGCTGTGTCCGCACTGCCGTACCACCAGTCCGCTGGATGACAATGAAAAGGCGCTGTTCAGCTTTATGGACCAGCCGCCACACGCGATCTATCGCGCGGTGGGGTGCGAACACTGCCGCCAGAGCGGCTATCAGGGGCGCGCCGGTATTCATGAGTTTCTGGTGGTCGACAGCACCCTGCGCCGCGCCATTCATGAAGATAAAGACGAAATGGCCATCGAAACCGAACTTTTTAAGCAGGCCTACAGCCTGCGTGAGAACGGGCTGCTGAAGGTGATCGGCGGCGTCACTTCGCTGGAAGAGGTGATGCGCGTCACCGCCGAGCGCGGAGGAGATGCCTAATGGCCTTCTACGCCTGGACGGCGAGGGATACCGCGGGCAAAACCCGGCGTGGCACGTTGCAGGCTGAGGGGCAAAAGCAGGTTCGCCAGATGTTGCGCGAGCAAAAGCTGATGCCCGTCAGTATCAACGAAACCCGTGAGTTTGCGGCTGCCGGTAATGCGAACGCCGGGGCAAAACTCTCCACGCCGGTGCTGTCGATGTTTACCCGTCAGTTGTCGACGCTCGTCAACGCTGCGCTGCCGCTAGAGAGCGCGCTGAAGGCAATCGCGAAACAGACGGAGGACAAAAAGCTCGCGGCGATGGTAGTGGACATCCGCGAGAAGGTGGTGGAAGGGCATACGCTGTTTGACGCTTTCAGCCAGTTTCCGCGCAGCTTCGACAAGCTCTACTGCACGCTGGTAATGGCCGGTGAAAAGACCGGCCATCTGGGCGACGTGCTGGAAAAGCTGGCCGAGTACAACGAGCAGCGTCAGAAGATGAAAAGCAAGCTCACGCAGGCGATGGTCTACCCGATCACCCTGACCGTGGTGGCCATCGCGGTGATCGGCATTCTGCTGGTGGCGGTTGTGCCCCAGGTGATTGAGCAGTTCACCCATATGAAACAGCAGCTGCCGATCACCACCCGCACGCTGATCGCGGTGAGTGATTTCCTGCAGGTTTACGGCCTCTATATCGTCGGCAGCCTGGCAGGCGGGATGATGGGTTTTAAGGCCTGGCTTCGAAACGCTAAAAATCGTTTTCGCTGGCACGGCTGGCTGGTGAACGGTTCGCCCGTCAAAAAGCTGGTCTGCGCCATCAACAGCGCCCGCTATATCCGTACCCTGAGCATTTTGCAGGCCAGTAGCGTGCCGCTGCTGGAGGGGATGTATATCGCGATGGACGGGATCGAAAACCGGTATGCCCGGCAGGTGCTGGAGCAGGCGGCGGATACCGTGCGCCAGGGTGCATCGCTTTATGCGGCTCTGGAGCAGGCGAAATTATTCCCGCCGACCATGCTGTATATGATTGCCTCCGGGGAAGAGAGTGGGGAATTAGGCCATTTAATGGACCGCGCGGCGGAAAACCAGGAATCGGCATTACAGCATCGTATTACGTTAACGTTGTCGGTATTTGAACCGGCACTGGTGGTATCTATGGCGACGATTGTTTTATTCATCGTCCTGTCAATATTACAACCGCTTCTGCAACTTAATAATATGGTAGGTTAAATCATGGCTATAAAACGTAAACACCTGGCTCGCCAGGCGGGCTTCACCTTGCTCGAATTAATGGTGGTTATTGTTATTCTCGGCGTACTCGCGAGTATGGTGGTACCCAATTTAATGGGTAATAAAGAAAAAGCGGATACCCAAAAAGCGACCAGCGATATCGTCGCGCTCGAAGGCTCGCTGGATATGTATAAGCTGGATAATCACCGCTATCCCACCACCGAGCAGGGCTTGCAGGCGCTGGTCACGAAGCCAGAGATTGCGCCCATTCCCAACGGCTACCGTGCGGACGGTTATATCCGCCGCCTGCCGCAGGACCCGTGGGGCGGGGATTATATTCTGGTCAGCCCGGGTGAACACGGTGCCGTAGACGTTTTCTCCGCAGGTCCGGATGGCGAAGCCAATACCGCCGATGATATTACAAACTGGTCTCTGGATAAGAAAGAGAAATAATGAAACGTCAACGCGGCTTTACGTTGCTGGAAATTATTCTGGCGCTGGTGATATTTGCCAGCTGCGCCATGATGGTGGTTTCAACAATACCCTCACGCAGCGGTGCGGATATATTTGGTCAGCAATTAAAAGCCCTCGTTGATTATGGTTCAGACCGGGCGGTGATGGACGGAAATATCGTGGGGTTGGTTATGACCGCGGATAAATACCGGCTGGTGACGCTCGAGGATAAAAACGGTGAACGTCACTGGGTGTCGTTATCCGCGGGGCGGATAACGACCCGGGGTGATTTCCCGCCGGAGATGCACGTCTCGCTCACGCCGCAGCGTCTCGCCGCCACGGTGACATCCGAACCGCAGGTGTTATTTCTGCCGGACGGTGAAATCAGCCGCTTTACGCTGGCGCTGCAAAGCCGCGACAACGCGCACCATTTCCGCGTGGTGTCGCAAGGCGCGGCCCCTGTAACGGTAGAAAACGATGGCTAACGGCAAGAGAAAGCAAAAGGGGATGACGCTGCTGGAGGTGATGGTCGCGCTGGTCATCTTCTCCACCGCCGCACTGGCGCTGATGAACTCGGTCTCCCTGAACGTGCGTTTCACCCACGGGCTGGCCGATACATTGCAGGCCAGCTGGGTCGCCGAAAATCAACTGGCGGAGGCGCAGCTCAACAGACGTGATTTTCCTGACGCTGAAGCGCAGGGGGCAGAGGTCATGGGCGGGCGCAGCTGGGCCTGGCGAAAGCAGCGCGTAAAAACCGCGGCTAACGGCTGGGCGAATGCCATCCGCGTCTATGCCGAAGGCGATGAAAGCCAGCCGGTTATTTCACTGCAGGTCATCGCGCCGGGAGAGGAACCGTGAAGAAAATCCGACGCCAGCGGGGATTTACCCTGCTGGAGATCATGATTGCGCTGACCATTTTTGCGGTGATCAGCACCCTGGCCTGGCAAATCCTCGACGGGGCGATGCGCACCAGTTCGACGACGGAGGCCAGCGCGGCAAAGCTCAATCAGCTGCAGCGTGCCTGGAGCCTGATGGAGCGCGATTTCTATCAGCTTCAGGCGCGTGCGCCGCGCAACGAGCCGGATACATTTCGTCAGGGGGATGACGGCCTTGAGCTGACCACGCTGAACGGCGTGAGCGGAACCGTACAGCTGGAGCGCGTGCGCTGGCGGCTGGAAGAGGGGCGACTGTACCGGGATGTCTGGCCGGTGATTGACAGCCCGGCGGATGCCAGACCCGATGCGGTGCCGATTGTCGGCGAGGTGAAATCCCTGCAGTGGCGTTTTTACCGTCAGGGCTGGCAAAAAAGCTGGAACGACCCGGCACATCTGCCGGATGGCGTCGAGCTGACGCTGACGATGGAAAACGGGGAAACCTGGCGCTGGGTGTTTACAACGCCGGGCGATATCCCCGAGGCCGCCGCGCCAGCGCCCGCAGACGCACCTGCCGCGCCACCTGCAGCGGAAGCGACATCATGAAGGCTTTACGTAAACAGAAAGGCGTCGCGCTGCTGGTGGTACTGATCCTGCTGGTCATGATGTCGGCGCTGGCTGCCAGAATCAGCCAGCAGTTCTGCCGCAATCTGCAGAAAACCCATTACCAGGTGAGTCAGCAGCAGCTGCGCTGGGCCATGCAGGCTCAGGAGAAGGTGGTCAAAGATCGTCTGCAGAGCGACGCCAGCGGTGAGAGTAAAGCCCTTACCCTGCAGGGTGACTGGCATCAGCCGCTGGAGACCCGGGGTGACGATTACACGGTGGTCAGTCAGGTGGAAGACGCCCAGGACTGCTTCAACGTGAATAACCTGCTGGCGGCCGATGACATCGCGCAGGGGCAAAATGCGCCCGCGGTGCCGGAAAAACCGCGGAAAGAGCAGATTGTTGAGCAACTCCTGACCGGGAGTGGCCTCAGCCAGTCCACGGCGCACGAGGTTTACTCGCAGCTGGTGGACTATCTGGATGGCGATACCACCACGGCCAGCAAGGGGGCGGAGGGCGATGCCTGGGCGGGCGTGGTGCCCCCCCGGCAGCCCGCAAACCAGATGATGCGCACGATCGCTGAGATCACGCTGCTGCCGGCATTTCCGGCAACGGCATACCGGAAGGTGAGCACGCTGCTGTGTGCCTTACCGGATACCGCCAGCAAGGTGGATGTGAACACCCTGAAACCGGAACAGGCCGCCTTACTGGCCGCCATGTTCCCCGGAAAAATAACGCAAGACGATGCCGTTCGCCTGATTGAATCGCGACCTGAAACCGGCTGGGAAAATATGGAAACCTTCAGCAACGCGCTGGAGCAGGCCTTCCCGCAGGTGAAAGACGACCTTCCGCAGGTGGCTGGACAACTCTCCACCCAAAGCCGGTACTTCCGCGTTAACTATACCGGCAACACCGATGCGCTAACGCTTCGCGTGGTAAGCCAGCTTCAGGTCAATAACGAAGCCGGTGAGATCGTGACGTGGCAACGTCGTTACCGAATGATTGAATAAGAAAAGCAGATGGCTATGAAACAGGTACTTTTTGTTCGTCCCGACAGCCGTGAGGGCGGGAAAATAATGTGGTGTGCTTCCGGCAGCCAGCAGGTTGACGTTGTGGAGCGCCTTGACGCGCTGGCAGACCATCCTCTCGCGGCCCGGGTCTGTTTACTGTTGCCCGCGGGCAACATGATCTTCCGCCATTTTACGTTGCCGAAAAAAGTTGCCTCTCAGACGGCGGCGTTCTCGTGGCTGGCGGAAGAGACGCTCATTGGCGAGGTGGACAACCTTCACTGGACGGTGCTTCACAAAAAGGGGGCCGACGTTGACGCGGTGGCGATTGATACCGATCTTCTGCGCGGGTGGTTAGCCCGTTGCCAGGAGGCCGGTTTGAAGGTGATTCAGGTGCTGCCGGATGCCTGGCTGCTGCCGGTGACGGCAGGAGGAAGCACGCTGGTTGCCCTGGATGACCGCTACTGGCTGCGCCTGTCGCCCCATGTCGCCAGCGAAATGGAGGCCAGCCTGCTGCCGCTGCTGATGCAAAAAAAACCAGACGGTGACGTGTGCTGTTACGGCGAACCGCCAGCCGGTGTTGGGGTGGATCTTCTGCACCCGTGGCAGCATCCGCTGGTGTTGATCCAGCCCCAGTGGCAATCCTGTCGGGTCACCCTCCTGCACGGTGAATTCAGCCCGAAGGCAGGGAAAGGCAGCGCGTCTAAAGGAATAAAAATCGCGATGGCGGCGGCGGGCCTGCTGTCTCTCGGGCTGTTGCTGGGTCCGCGGATCGCGATGGCCTGGATGCTGGTACAACAGGAAAATCGGGTTCAGCAGGAGATCGTTCAGGTTTATCAGCACCATTTTCCCAGCATGCGCCAGCAGACCAATATCAAATACCACTTTGGTCAAAACATGAAAAAGCAGCACAAAGGGGTATTCCTGCAGCTGGATGATCTTGAGCAAGCCAGGCAGGCCGTACCCGCACTTGAGATCTCCCTGCTTGAGTACGATGCGCAACAAAATGCGCTGACCCTGAGCGTCAGTGCGCAAAGCCAGGCCGCACTGCAGTCGTTTGTGGAGAAAACAGGGGAGCATTTTGATTTCACCCTACAGCCTGTTTCTACCACTGCACCTTATACCGCCATGATCGCAGGGAAATATAAATGAAAGAGCGAATCACGAAGCTTACGTCGCGTTATCAACAATACAGCATCCGGGAGAAATATATTTTAAAAACCGGTGCCGTTGCCCTCCTGGCCGCGGCTGTTTATTACGCGGGCATGATGCCACTGGATAATATGATTCAAAATAGCAAATCAACGCTGACCCGACAAAAAGAGACGCTGAACTGGATGCGCAGAGAAATAGATAAACACCACCTTCCGGTGATGATCATTAAAACGGATAACCCGCGCACGGTGGTGGAGAATAGCGCTCATGAAATTAACCTTTCCCTGACGGAGGTGCGTCAGGACGGGCAAACCTTATCGTTCGTGGTGAACCGCGTAAACGTGTATGAATTAAAAAACTGGCTGCGGGAAATCAACCAGACCTCCGGCGTCAGGCTGCAAAAAATGAACCTTACACCGGTCGATCACCTCAGTGATGTGAAAGCAGAAGTGCAGCTCACCTGGCGCAAAACCGCATGAACACCGTTGCGCTGATGCGGGAAATCTACCCGGTGGGGTTCCCGGTGATGAGTGCGATCCTGGGCAGCATGGTGGGCAGTTTTCTGGGCGTTGTCGCCGAGCGCGTGCCGGGCATGGTGATGGAGGAGGAAGGCGCGGGCAACTTGCTGTTTCCGGCCTCTCACTGCCCGGTGTGCCAGCATGATCTTGCGGCCTGGGAGAATATCCCGCTGGTCAGCTGGCTAGTATTGCGCGGGCGCTGCAGGCAGTGCGGCACGGCCATCCCGCTGCGCTTATTGATGCTCGAACTCGTCACCGCGCTCTTTTTTGGCCTCACCGCCTTGTGCATTCCGGGCGAACCGGCGTTGTTCTCACTGTGGTTGCTGGCCGCGTTTCTGCTGCCGCTGGCGATGATTGACTGGCAGCATCAGTTGCTCCCTGACTGTCTGACCCAGCCGTTGCTGTGGGCAGGACTGTTGTTACACCTCGTTGACCACACGCTGCCGCTTAAGGATGCGCTGGTGGGGGCGGTGGCTGGCTACCTTTCGCTCTGGTCTCTCTACTGGGCATTTCGTCTGCTTACCGGACGAGAAGGATTAGGCTATGGCGATTTTAAACTTCTGGCGGCGTTAGGCGCCTGGTGCGGCTGGCAGGCACTGCCCACCCTGGAATTGATTGCCGCGTTAAGCGGTATTGTCGGATATTTCGCGACAAGACATGCGAATAAAAATAACCGCATTATTTCTTTCGGTCCTTATTTAGCTTTTGCCGGCATGACGGTTTTTGTTTATCAGGTTGCCTGTTCCACATTCTGAATACACCGGTCAAGTTTTTTTAGTGATTTTTTCGATTGGGGAATGAAAGGAATACAGTATTTATTCAGCGTATCGTTAAAGACATAAGCTTCACAGAATTCGAGCTTGTATCTTTTAATGGAGGAATACAGCGCGCCACAGAAATAGCGGTTAACGATTATTGCTTAAGTTGAAATTCAAAGTCTGTAAAAAACTATTCCATGTTTTAAAGGAAGACATGGGTCATTAACGTTTACAAATAAATTTATCAGGAAATAAAAATGAAATTTATGAAGCCTAAATATCTGGCGCTTTTCGTTGCAGCGGCGTCCAGCTCTGCCTTCGCGGCGGCGCCAGGTACGCCAACCCTCAGCAGTGGCAATGATAAGTTTGCGATTGTTGAAGTTGACCAGGCAGCGCAAGACTATAACAGCCTTGTGAAAGTCCATGATGGCGCGGATGTGAAAGTTGAGTGGAACGTCTGGAGCGGCGATGCGCCAACCTCGGCGAAAGTGCTTCTGGATGGTCAGGCCGTGTGGAGTGGCGCCGCAAGCGCCTCCGGGTCAGCCACCTTCAAAGTGAAAAAGGGCGGACGCTATCAGGAGCAGGTTGAACTCTGTAACGCCAGCGGGTGTTCTAAAAGTGCCAGCAAACTGATCATCGTGGCGGACACGGACGGGAGCCATCTGCTGCCGCTGAACACCACCCTGAAGGAAAATAACAAAACTTTCTCTCAACATACGGACAAAGTGGTGGGTGCCTATTTCCCTGAGTGGGGCGTCTATGGGCGTGAGTTCCCGGTGGATAAAATCCCTGCGGCGAACCTGAACCACATTTTGTACGGTTTCATTCCGATCTGTGGCGGCGATGGCATCAACGACGGGTTAAAAACGGTTGAGAACGGCAACAGCTTCGCCGCGCTGCAGCGCGCCTGTGCGGGCCGTCAGGATTACACCGTGGCCATTCACGATCCGTGGGCGGCATTGCAAAAACCGCAGGCCGGCGTGACCAACTGGGACGACCCCTACAAAGGTAACTTTGGTCAGTTGATGGCGCTGAAAAAAGCCCATCCGGATCTGAAAGTGCTGCCTTCCATTGGCGGCTGGACGATGTCCGATCCGTTCTTCCAGATGCATGATTCAGCGATCCGCGCGCGCTTCGTCTCTTCCGTGAAAGAGTTCCTGAAAACCTGGAAATTCTTCGACGGGGTCGATATTGACTGGGAATTCCCGGGTGGTGGTGGTGTGTCGGAAAATCTTGGCAACCCTGCTCAGGACAAAGCCACCTATACCGCGGTGATGCACGATCTGCGCGCGATGCTGAACGAGCTGTCAGCAGAAACGGGCCGTACGTACGAGCTGACCACCGCCATTGGTTCCGGTAAAGACAAAATTGAAGACGTGGATTACACCACGGCGCAGCAGTATCTCGACCACATCTTCCTGATGAGCTACGACTTCTACGGCGGCTGGAGCAACACTGATCTCGGCCACCAGGCGGCGTTGCACGGCGCGGAGTGGAAACCGGATACCAACTACACCACTGAAAACGGCGTGAACGCGCTGCTGGAACAGGGCGTGCAGCCGGGCAAGATTGTTGTGGGGGCGGGCATGTACGGTCGCGGCTGGACCGGCGTTCATGGCTACACCGGCGACAATCCGTTCACCGGTACGGCAACGGGCGCGGTCAAAGGCACCTGGGAACCGGGCGTGGTTGACTACCGTCAGATTGCGAACGAGTACAAAGGCAAGCCAGGCTGGGAATACAAATACGATGCCGCGGCAGAAGCGCCGTATCTGTTCAATAAAGCCACCGGCGATCTGATTACCTATGAAGACGCGCGTTCTACCACGGCAAAAGGTAAGTATGTGCTGGCGAAAAATCTGGGCGGTCTGTTCTCCTGGTCCATCGACTCGGACAATGGCGACATCCTTAATGCGATGAACGAAAGCCTGTTGGGCGGCGGTTCAACGCCGGTTGATCCCGTTGTCACCAACCATGCGCCGATCGCTGCGGCTGCCGATCAGACCGTGACCGGGCCTGTTACCGTCACCCTCGATGGCTCTGCGTCTGGCGATCCGGACGGCGACGCCATTACCTATAAGTGGACCCAGATTTCCGGTCCAGCCGTGACCCTTACCAACAGCACGAAAGCCAAAGCCTCCTTCGGCGCGGCGGCAGTGACTCAGAACCAGACGCTCTCCTTCCGCCTGACGGTGAAAGATGCGAAAGGCCTGACGAACGCCATTGATGTTCAGGTCGTGAACAAAGCACCTAAAGCGAACCAGGCACCGGTGGTCAACCCGATGGAAAGCATCACGCTGCAGGCGGGTGAAACCTATGCCCTGCATGCGCAGGCGGCCGATCCGGATGGTGACGCGCTGACCTATGCCTGGAGCGTGCCGGCGGACATGAACGCAACCGGTACTGACACCGCGAACGTGAATATCACCGCACCGGCTGTCGCTTCCGATTCCACCTACACCCTGAGCGTGGTGGTCAGCGACGGTAAAACCAGCGTTCAATCGAACGTGCAGGTTATTGTCACGCCAAAAGCAGCCGATGAGGTCACGCCGCCATCTGACGAGGTAACACCACCAGCCGATGAGGTCACGCCGCCATCTGACGAGGTGACACCACCTGCCGATGAGGTCACGCCACCTTCTGATGAAGGCTCTGCCACCGGCAGTTGTGATGCACCTGTTGATGCCAATGCCAGCCAGTACCCGGCCTGGAGTGCGAGCAAAATCTACAACAGTGGTGACACCGTGAGCGCCGACAACCTGGTGTGGAAAGCGAAGTACTGGACACAGGGCAATAAACCTGGCTTTGACGCGGATGCGTGGGAGCTGGTCAGCCAGGTGAAAATGAACTGGCGTTCAGATGTGGTTTACAACGGTGGCGATACGACCACCTACCAGGGGTATGTCTACCGTGCGAAATGGTGGACCCGTGGTGATAAACCAGGTAACAGCGATGTATGGGTGAAAGAAGGCGCGTCAGCAGACTGCAAATAACCTTCTTAGCCTGAGGTTGCGGGTTTGATATCGCCTGCAATCGTTGACCACACCCCGTTTCGGGTGTGGTCAACCCCTTCCGGAATAAGACAGCGTGCGCAAGGAGAAGGATCGTCAGTAAATAAACAGGTAATGAGATGAAACGCTTTTTATTGTTATTGCTTATTTTAAGTCAGAGTGCGGCAGCAAATTGCTGGGATAAAGCGGCGCATTATTATCATGTCGATCCGTATTTATTATATGCCATTGCGCAGGTGGAATCCGGTATGAATCCGAATGCCGTGGGGTGGAATCAGGATGGCTCGCGGGATGTGGGATTAATGCAGATTAACAGCACGCATTTCAGCGAACTGCAGCGCCAGGGCATTGATGAGAACCGGCTTGTGACCGAGCCCTGCACCTCCATTATGGTGGGCGCGTCAATACTGTCGACGATGATCAACGTATATGGCTATAACTGGGAAGCCGTCGGGGCTTATAACGCGGGAGTGAAAAAAGAGAATTATTCAAAGCGTATGAATTATGCCCGCAAGGTCTGGGCGAAATATCAGGAGATAAAACCTCGTTCCTCTTATTAATTCTGCTTTTTGTTTTTTGAAGCGTACCCAGAGGTGCGCTTCAGAAAATGAAAAATTACCGCACTCTTTGGTTTATTTATTAAGGGAATAATACATAAACCGTGATTGCATTAACCCTTGTTGCTATATATAGGATGAGTTGAAATGACCAAAAGGACCTTACTGAGCGTGCTCGTTGCGGGTGCATGCATTGCGCCTTTCATGGCACAGGCTGCGACGCTGCAGGCAACCACCAGCGAGCCGTTCACCCTGAAAGCCAGCGATCTGGCGAAGAAAGAACAGGAACTGACTAACTTTCCACTGATGGCGTCGGTTAAAGACACCATTCGTACGCTGGATAATGCCCAGGTTGAGCTGATTGAGCCAGGCCGTGCAGCGAACCCGGATAACGTTAAACGCGTTGAAGGCATTGTGAAGGCCAGCGACTGGGAATACCTTTTTCCGATGCGAGCGCAGTCCTACACCTACAGTAACTTCCTGAAAGCGGTGGGCAAATTCCCGGCGCTGTGTAAGACCTACAACGACGGCCGTGACAGCGATGCCATCTGCCGTAAAGAGCTGGCCACCATGTTTGCCCACTTCGCACAGGAAACCGGCGGCCACGAAAGCTGGCGTCCGGAAGCCGAATGGCGTCAGGCGCTGGTTCACGTTCGCGAAATGGGCTGGACCGAAGGGCAGAAAGGCGGTTACAACGGCGAATGTAATCCTGATATCTGGCAGGGACAAACCTGGCCGTGCGGCAAAGACAAAGACGGCGATTTCGTGAGTTACTTTGGCCGTGGGGCTAAACAGCTGTCTTATAACTACAACTACGGTCCGTTCTCTGAAGCGATGTTCGGCACTGTCCGCACGCTGCTCGACAAGCCGGAGCTGGTGGCTGACACCTGGCTGAACCTGGCAAGCGCCATCTTCTTCTTCGCCTATCCGCAGCCGCCGAAACCGAGCATGCTGCAGGTTATCGACGGCACCTGGCAGCCAAACGATCATGACAAAGCCAACGGCCTGGTTCCGGGCTTCGGCGTGACCACCCAGATCATTAACGGTGGCGTAGAGTGTGGCGGCCCGACTGAGATTGCCCAGTCTGAAAACCGTATCAAGTACTACAAAGAGTTTGCGAAGTACCTGAAAGTGCCTGTCCCGGCAAATGAAGTGCTCGGCTGTGCCAACATGAAGCAGTTCGATGAAGGCGGCGCCGGTGCGCTGAAGATTTACTGGGAGCAGGACTGGGGATGGAGTGTCGATACGCCAGACGGTAAAACGTATTCCTGCCAGCTGGTCGGTTATCAGACGCCGTTCAGCGCCTTTAAAGAGGGTGACTACACGAACTGCGTGAAGAAGTTCTATAACGTCAACATTATCAACGATGACGGTTCCGCCGTGACGCCGGACGAGCATCCGGTTACTCCGGCACCGACGCCATCGGAAGATGAAACCCCGGCACCGGTTCCGGACGAAACGCCGGCAGAACCGACCGTGGTGAACCACGCACCGGTCGCGCAGATTGCGGGCCCAATCGGTGCGGTGGAAGCGGGCGCGCAGGTATCCCTGAGCGCAGAAGGATCCACTGACCAGGACGGCAACACGCTGACCTACACCTGGCGTTCACAGGATGGCCAGACGGTCACCGGTGAAGACAAGGCGGTGGTGACCTTTACCGCGCCAGAGTCTGCGACGGCTCAACAGTACGAAGTCAGCCTGACCGTGAGCGATGGCGAGCTGAGCAGCACCACCTCCTATCTGCTGAACGTTAAAGCGAAAGCCACGACGCCGTCTGAAAACGACGGTACCTCAGGTGCTTACGCCGCGTGGAGCGCCAACAGCAAGTACAAGGCAGGCGATATCGTGAATAACCACGGTAAACTGTTCCAGTGCAAACCGTTCCCGTACAGCGGCTGGTGTAACAATGCCCCGGCGTACTACGAGCCAGGCGCGGGTCTGGCGTGGTCAGACGCCTGGACGGCGCTGTAAAACAAAACGGCAACCTTCGGGTTGCCGTTTTCGTCTCTGTTCTCTGAGATGTGCGTGTTTAACTAGCGATGCAATTTACCGTGGTCACGCAGCCAGGCGGCAGTACGCACAATCCCTTCATCCAGGGAGACAATCGGCTTATACCCCAGTTCGTTCTCTGCGCGGGTGATATCCAGCGTAAAATCGAAGTTGAGCTTTGAGACACCGTAGTGCGTCAACGCAGGCTCTTTCGCCGATTTACTCCCAAGACGCTCCATACTGCGGGCAATCATATCCAGCATCGGGTAGGGCACGGAACGAATACGGCAGTCGATTTGCAACTCGTCAATCAACCTTTGCACGATGCTGCGCAGCGTGCAGGGCTCACCGTTGGTGATATTGTACGCACGACCGGAAATCAGGGTATCGCAGTCGGGCTGGCTTGCCAGCCACATGGCGTGGACCGCATTTTCGTAGTACGTCATATCCACCATCGCATCGCCACCGCGGGGCAGCAGCACGCTGCCGTAGTGGTGCATCATCTGCGCCAGACGCGGGATAAACACTTTGTCATGCGGGCCGAACAGGCTCTGAGGACGCAATACGGTAAAACGGGTGTGCGGGTTCGACTGCGCCAGCAGATCGATCACCTCTTCGCTGGCCGCTTTACTGCGGGCAAACTCACAGGCAAAGCGCGCCGGGCGAAAATCTTCCTGCACGTCGCGGTGATGGTGATAGTCGAAATAGAGAGACGGGGAGGAGATATGAATAAAGTTACGCACGCCCCAGGCCACGGCCCATTCACCCAGACGACGGGTGGCACGCACGTTGGCGAGGTCAAAAGCTTCCTGGGTACCCCACGGGGAGGTAAAACTGGAGCAGTGCCACAGCGTATCGATACCGGCCAGCATCACCTTGGCCTGAGAGGAGACCAGCTCCGTCAGGTCGGCATGGACAAACTCTGCGCCCATTTTTTGCAGCAGTTTACCCATCGCTTCGTTGCGACCGGTGGCCCTGACGCTGATGCCTTTGTTGCGCAGAAACTCGACCGCATTTCGGCCTAAGCCGCTGGTCGCCCCGGTAACCAGTACCTTCATATCAATCCACTGTGTTGAAAAAGAATTTCGTGCGCATTCTTTCGTGAATTACGGCGGGTTGCAATGGGAAAGGTGAAAGAATAAGAGTTTTATTGAGTTATTTTCGTCTTTTGTTCTGCCAGCTGCGCGATACGTTTCGCCATTCCGCGAAAGATAAACAGGTGAGCGGGGATCATTAACAACCAGTAGAAAAGCCCCGGCATACCGTGCGGGTGCCACCATGCACGAACGTCCAGTTCACGATGGTCGCCTTTGTCTTTTAGCGTAAAGCACAACCGTCCCAGACCGGGCGCTTTCATGCCAAACAGCAGCGCCAGCTGTTTTTCGGGCTCGACGATGATCACCTTCCAGCTGTCAACCGTATCGCCCACCGCAAGGTACGGGTGCGCAGGACGGCCTTTCGCCAGCCTGTGTCCTACCAGCAGATCCAGTGCGCCACGGGTTTGCCAGAGGATATTGCCGAAGAAATACCGTTCTTTGCCGCCAATCTGATTCACCACCTCCCACAGGTCTGCCAGAGTTGCCGGGGTGTTCACCGTGCAGCCCGCCTGTTTAGGAAAGTAACCGTACTCAGGCCGCCAGCGGGCAAACGCCTGGGCGTCGTAGCCCCAGTCGCTGGAGTTCATCAGCTGTTCCTCTTCCTTGAGCGTATTGCGTACCGCATCATCGAAACGGATCAGCGTCTGGGGGATCAGCGCACGCAACGCGCGATCGTCGGCCAGCAGATCGTGTTTGAGCCCCTGAATCAGCGCTTTTGCGGTCGTCGGCGGCACGGACGTAATGACGGTTAAAAACCACACCGAGATCCAGCGGGTAGGGAAGGGAATGGGGATCAGCCAGCGTCGGCGGCCGCTGACACGCATAAAATGTTCGAACTGTTGCTGGTAGCTCAGCACTTCCGGGCCGGCAGCCTCAAGCACACGGTGTTGCTCAGCCGGATGGTCCAGCAGGGCCACCAGATAATGGCGTAAATTTTCCAGCGCAATCGGCGTGGTGCGCGATCGCACCCAGCGCGGCGGGGTAAGCACCGGCAGGTTGTACACCATGTCGCGCATCACTTCGAACGCGGCGGAGCCGGCCCCGACGATGATCCCCGCCCGCAGTTCGGTGACGGGAATATTGGCGCCGCGCAGGGTTTCAGCCGTGAGCTGACGGGCGCGAAGATGATCGGACTGCTCGTTAGCAGGCGCCTGCAGCGAGCTTAAAAAAATCACCTGCTTCACCGGTGTGCGCAACAGCGCGTCGCGAACGTTCATCGCCACCTGACGCTCGTGGGCGATAAAATCGCCCCCTTCGCCCATGCTGTGAACAAGGTAGTAAAGCGTGTCGACCCCTTCCAGTAACGCCGGCAGCGTCGTGGGCCAGTTGAGATCGACGTTGTGACAGGTCACCCCGGGCAGGTGCAGTTTTTGCAGACGCTCCGTGTTGCGTGCCACGGCCAGCACCTGGTGCCCCTGCTGACTTAACGCAGTGGTGAGATGCTGACCGATATACCCACTGGCACCGAGTACCAGAATACGTTGCGGCACGCTCTGCTCCTTAGCGCTGTAAAAACGCCTGCCAGTGTTTCACCACGTCTGCCAGCTGCTGACGATTAACGTCTAAGTGCATAACCAGGCGTACCACCGGCGAGGCGTTGATCAACACGCCACGGGCTTTCATAAACTCACCCAGCGCGGCAGCGTGCTCTTCGCCCACGCGAATGAACAGCATGTTGGTATCGTGGCGCATAACGTCTGCACCAATCTCGCGTAGCTGTGCGGCCATCCACGCGGCGTTTTCATGATCGTCTTTCAGGCGGGCCACGTTGTTTTTCAGGGCGTACAGTCCGGCTGCCGCCAGAATACCGGCCTGGCGCATCCCGCCGCCGGTCATCTTACGCCAGCGGACCGCGCGTTTGATGTAGTCCGCATTGCCCACCAGCAGCGAGCCAACGGGCGTCCCCAGCCCTTTAGACAGGCAAATAGTGAACGAATCGCAATACTGCGCGATGTCTTTCAGCTCGCAGCCATACTCCACCACGGCGTTAAAGATGCGCGCGCCGTCCACGTGCAGCCCGAGTTTGCGCTCGCGGGTGAATTCCCACGCTGCTTTCAGGTACTCGCGCGGCAGCACTTTGCCGTTGTGGGTGTTTTCCAGACTGAGCAGCCTGGTGCGGGCGAAATGCACATCATCGACTTTGATTTTCGCCGCGACCTTGTCGAGCGGCAGGGTGCCGTCCGGGGCGGCATCAATCGGCTGAGGCTGAATGCTGCCCAGTACCGCCGCACCGCCTGCTTCGTACAGGTAATTGTGCGCGCCCTGACCGGCAATATACTCTTCACCGCGTTCGCAGTGGCTGAGCAACGCCACCAGGTTGGCCTGGGTGCCGGATGGCAGAAACAGGGCAGCCTCTTTACCGCTTAGCTCGGCGGCATAACGCTGCAACGCATTCACCGTCGGATCGTCACCGTAGACGTCGTCCCCGACCGGGGCGGCCATCATCTCTTCGAGCATGGCGCGACCCGGTCGGGTAACGGTATCACTGCGTAAATCAATCATTTCACATCCCTTTAATTTAAGAGGTTATGTGAAATGTTTTACCTGAGCCAGTTGGTTTTTGCCAGTTCGATTACCTCATCACCGCGTCCACTGATGATGGCGCGCAGCATATAGAGGCTGAATCCTTTGGCCTGCTCGAGTTTAATCTGCGGTGGGATCGCCAGCTCTTCTTTCGCCACCACCACATCCACCAGTACCGGACCGTCGATGGAGAAGGCGCGCTGCAGGGCTTCATCGACTTCTGAGGCTTTCTCTACGCGAATACCCGTGATGCCGCAGGCTTCAGCGATGCGCGCGAAGTTGGTGTCGTGCAGCTCGGTGCCGTCCGTCAGATAGCCACCTGCCTTCATCTCCATCGCCACAAAGCCAAGCACGCTGTTGTTAAAGACCACGATTTTCAGCGGGAGCTTCATCTGCACAACCGACAGGAAATCGCCCATCAGCATGCTGAACCCGCCGTCGCCGCACATCGCCACCACCTGACGTTCTGGTGCGGTGGCCTTGGCCCCCAGCGCCTGCGGCATGGCGTTGGCCATCGAACCGTGGTTGAACGACCCCAGCAGACGGCGTTTGCCGTTCATCTTCAGATAGCGTGCCGCCCAGACGGTCGGGGTGCCCACGTCGCAGGTAAAGATGGCGTCGTCGTCCGCGAAATGGCTAATTTGCTGCGCCAGATACTGGGGATGAATGGCTTTGTCGCTCGGTTTGGCAAGATCGTCCAGTCCTTTGCGTGCATCGCGGTAATCACTGAGGGCTTTGTCGAGGAACTTCCGGTCGGTTTTTTCTTCCACCAGCGGCAGCAGGGCGGCGAGGGTGGATTTGATATCCCCTACAAGCGCCATATCGATTTTACTGTGGGCACCAATACTGCCCGGGTTAATATCAATCTGAATGATTTTGGCATCCGTCGGGTAAAACGCGCGGTACGGGAATTGGGTGCCGAGCAGGATCAGCGTGTCGGCATTCATCATGGTGTGGAAACCGCTGGAAAAACCGATCAGTCCGGTCATGCCCACGTCATACGGATTGTCATATTCGACGTGCTCTTTGCCGCGCAGGGCGTGAACAATCGGGGATTTTAACTTGCCGGCAAATTCCACCAGCTCTTTGTGCGCGCCTGCACAGCCACTGCCGCACATCAGGGCGATATTGCTGGAGTAACGCAGCAGCTGCGCGAGCTTTTTGAGCTCTTCTTCAGCCGGCGTGATGACAGGCTGTGGGGCGTGATACCAGTGCGAACTGGCACCTTCAGGCGCGGCCTTCAGCGCCACGTCACCGGGAATAACGACCACCGAAACACCGCGGTTAAGCACGGCTTTGCGCATTGCAATGGCCAGAACCTGAGGGATCTGTTCTGGTGAGGAAACTAATTCGCAATAGTGGCTGCATTCACGGAACAGCTCCTGAGGATGCGTCTCCTGAAAATAGCCGCTACCGATTTCGGAAGAAGGGATGTGCGCGGCAATCGCCAGGACCGGTACGTGATTGCGGTGGCAGTCAAACAGGCCGTTGATCAAGTGAAGGTTGCCCGGTCCGCACGATCCGGCGCAGACGGCCAGTTCACCCGTCACCTGCGCTTCCGCCCCAGCCGCGAAGGCGGCAACCTCTTCATGACGGGTTGGCATCCATTCAATGGTTTTCATCTTATTGAGGCTATCGCTCAGCCCGTTCAGGGAGTCGCCGGTTACGCCCCAGATGCGCTTTACGCCTGCCTGCTCGAGGGTTTTTGCTATGTATGCAGCCACGGTTTGTTTCATGGGTGTCCATCTCCTTTAAGTGATATCGCTTACAAGCTTAGAAGAAAGTCACTGTATTGCCGCGCTTTCCCCCTTATTAAAAGGTGCTTTTCACCCGCAATGATTCGGCATAATCTGGTCATCACACAGATGAAAACAGGAATCATTTCAAATGGTTAAATCATTGTTAATTGCTGTTAATGAAAAGCTATCGTGCGACGATGCCGGCAAACTCTTGTTACGACTTGCCGTCGGTGGGCTGATGCTTTTTCACGGTTTACACAAGTTATTGGGTGGCGTGGGGTTCATCAGCGGCATGCTGGTGGAAAAAGGATTACCGGGGTTTATCGCCTACGGCGTGCTCATTGGCGAAGTGGTGGCGCCTGTCCTGATTATCGTGGGGCTTTTTACGCGCCCGGCGGCACTGGTGCTGGCGTTTACCATGATTGTGGCGTGGCTGATGGTCGGGACGGGGGAAACCTTTGCGCTGGACGCGGTAGGTGCCTGGGCGATTGAGAGCCTGGTGTACTTCTTTATCGGTGCGCTGGCGATAGCATGCTTAGGCGCTGGGCATTTTGCGTTGGGGAAAGCGCCGGTCTGGCGGTAGGCGTACTAACAGGGGGGTAAACGCGAGCGCTTACCCCCGTCATTCGCGCGTTGGCTGATTATGCCAGCACAAGATCGCCCTGTGGATGACACGAGCACGCCAGCACGTATCCGTCGGCGATTTCTGCCTCGGTCAGGGTCATTGTGCTCGTCACGGTGTACTCACCGGAGACCACTTTGGTCTTGCAGCAGCCACATACACCAGCACGGCATGCTGCCACCACCGGCACGTTGTTGCTTTCCAGCGCGTCCAGTAGCGTGGTGCCGACCCGGCCAAAGAAGGTCTGAGCAGGCTGCAGCCTGGTGAACGTAATTCCGCTGGTTGCCGCTTCCGCCACCGGGGTGAAGAACTGCTCTTTGAAGAAGCGGGTCACGCCCAGCGCTTTCACGTCCTGCTCAACGATATCCATATACGGCGCCGGCCCACAGGTCATCACGGTACGATCCGCGAGGTCCGGGACGCTTTGCAGCAGTTCACGGCTCAGACGCCCGGCGACAAAACCGTGGGTTGCGTTATGTTCCGCCACCAGCGTCACCGGATAGTTACGCCACTCTTCAGCAAAGATCACATCTTCCGGTGAGCGCACGCTGAAGATCACCTGAACATCAGCCTGCGGACGGTTTTTCGCCAGCCAGCGACGCATTGACATGATCGGCGTGACGCCGCACCCGGCGGCCAGCAGCAGGAATTTATCTTCCGCTTTATCGTCACAGGTGAAATCCCCGTGTGCGTCCGACAGCCAGAGGTAATCCCCGCGCTTCACGTCCCGGGTCAGCCACTGCGAGCCTGCGCCATCATCGATACGGCGGATAGTGAGCGTGATGTACTCGCTCACGCCCGGCGTTGAGGAGATCGTGTAGGCGCGCAGCGTGTCCGCTGAGTTGCGGACACTGACCAGCGCATACTGACCTGCACGGTACGGATAGTAGTCATGGCACAGCAGGGACAGCGTCCACACATTCGGCGTCTCCTGATGGATGTGATGAACCTGCATCCGCCACGGACATTGTGAGGTTGGCATGGTCATGAATAACTCCTTACGCGCTCAGCAGCTGCTGCATATCTTCTTCTACGGTGGTCACGGAACGCAGACCAAACTTCTCGTTCAGCACGGCCAGCAGATCCGGTGTCAGGAAGCCGGGTGCGGTGGGGCCGGTCACAATGTTGGTCACGCCGAGAGAGAGCAGGGTCAGCAGGATGACAATCGCTTTCTGTTCAAACCAGGAGAGCACCAGCGACAGCGGCAGATCGTTGACGCCGCAGCCCAGTTTTTCCGCCAGCGTGACGGCCAGAATGATGGCAGAGTAGGCATCGTTACACTGACCCGCATCGACCAGGCGTGGCAAACCTTCGATGTTGCCGAAGTCCAGCTTGTTGAAACGGTATTTACCGCACGCCAGCGTCAGGATCAGGCAATCTTCCGGTACGCTGGTGGCGAAATCGGTGAAGTAGTTACGCTCACCGCGCGCACCGTCACAGCCGCCAATCAGGAAGATATGGCGCAGTTTTTCACGGCTCACGAGGTCAATCAGTGAATCCGCGGCACCGAGCAGGGTTTCGCGACCAAAGCCGACGGTGATCAGATGTTCGATTTCGCTGTATGGGAAGCCACCCATCTGCTGCGCCTGGGCGATGACCGGGCCGAAATCATCCCCTTCCAGGTGGCTCACACCCGGCCAGCCAACGATGCTGCGGGTCCAGATGCGGTCGTCATACGCGCCAACGGTGGGGTCGATGATGCAGTTAGAGGTCATCACGATGGGGCCCGGGAAACGGGCGAACTCAACCTGCTGGTTCTGCCAGCCGCTGCCGTAGTTCCCGACCAGGTGTTTAAATTTACGCAGTTCCGGGTAGCCGTGTGCGGGCAGCATTTCGCCGTGGGTATAGACGTTAACGCCCGTGCCTTCGGTCTGCTTCAGCAGGTTATAGAGGTCTTTCAGGTCATGGCCGGAGATCAGGATGCATTTGCCTTCGGTCGCTTTAACGTTAACCTGCGTCGGCGTCGGGTGGCCGTAGGTGCGGGTTTCACCGGCATCCAGAATACGCATCACGTTGAAGTTCATCTGGCCGATTTCCATTGAACATTCGAGCAGCGGATTCATTTCAGCAGGCCAGG
The DNA here is from genome assembly GCF_057320345.1 of Enterobacter cloacae complex sp. 394I7. NCBI lineage: Bacteria > Pseudomonadati > Pseudomonadota > Gammaproteobacteria > Enterobacterales > Enterobacteriaceae > Enterobacter > Enterobacter cloacae complex sp. 394I7. Next base: position 451,634 of record NZ_JBXWCR010000001.1, read on the forward strand.
TACCCAGCCACGCCATGATTTTGTGGTACTGAGCATAGATAGCGTTATCGTACTGGCCCAGAACGTGCGCGTGTTCCATATAGGCCGCGGCCCCTTTCAGGCCGTACAGGCAGAGCAGACGCAGGCCGAGAATGTTCTCGCCAATCGCCGCTTTATCTTTGTTGGGGGTGAATTCTGCTGCCTGACGCTGCAGCTCGCCCAGGTCGTCGCTCACCAGCTGCAGGTCTGCCATTGGGTTTTCTACCCGTGCGTTGGCATCGGCGATCAGGCACTGCGCTTTCAGCGCTTCACGCAGCGCAATTGCTTCGCGGGCATAGCCGACGATGCGCGGGGAATCAAAGTTAACGTTAGTCAGCGTGGAGAAAAAGGCGCGCGGGGCGAAACTGTCTACATAGTGGTCAATAATGCCATATTCGCGGGCCTTGAATGCCCATGCGGAAAGGCCTTGCAGGGCGGCAATCAGCAGATCCTGCAGGTCTGATGTTTCTGCGGTTTTGCCGCACATACCTTGCGCATAAGAGCAGCCATTGCCTGCCGGGGTACGGATGGTTTGTTCACATTGCACACAAAACATAATCACACCTGTTAAAGTTATATTTGATATACATGTTTGAGATTATGCCTGTGACTGAACGGTGAAAAGGGCTTTCTTCTACAAAATAGAGGGAGATTGATTTAGCGCAATTTTGGCGGCAGAAAGCCTACCGCCAGAGGAGTATCAGGCGGAGAAAAACGCCATCAGAACGGGAACCAGCAGGCTCAAAATAAAGCCATGCACAATGGCGGCAGGCACCATCTCCAGCCCACCTGAACGCTGCAGAACCGGCAGGGTAAAGTCCATCGACGTGGCGCCACACAGCCCCAGTGCGGTCGAGCGACTGCGGCGCACCAGGCCCGGGATCAGCATAATGGCAATTAATTCTCGCGCCAGGTCGTTAAAGAAGGCGGCGCTCCCGATGACCGGACCGAACGATTCGGTCAGCAGAATACCGGAAAGGGAATACCAGCCAAATCCGGAGGCCATTGCCAGACCGGTTTTTAACGGCAGGCCGAGAATAAAAGCGTTAATCACGCCCGCCACCAGTGAGCTAATGACGACGATAACCGCGACGATCATTCCACGGCGATTAAGGACAATCTGTTTCAACGTCATGCCATTATTTCGCAGCTGAATACCGATAAGGAACAGCAGGAAAATGAGGGTATATTCACTGGCTTCCGTCGCGTGCTGTAAAAAATTCCATCCGCTCAGCCCAAAAACAAAACCCAGCACCACGACGCCGCATAATTTTAAAGATTCCAGCGCCATTGCAATTCGTGACGGCAGTTTTTCCTGATGGTGGTGATTTTTCCACGGAATAGTGCGCTCAAGCCAGAAAAGTGCGGCAATATTGCACAGCAAAATAACGGCGCAGGTGACGACAGAATAATGCAGGATCGCCAGCAGATTGGTGGCCAGATTATCCAGAAACGCCAGGCTTATCCCCATAAAGAAAAGAATGACGTAGACAATCCAGCTCAGAAAACGGTTGATAAGCCGTAACGCGGATTCGCGATGCAGCGGGATAAGGTAGCCCACAATCAGAGGCAGCAGAATGATGAGGAGTCCTGAAAACATGAACAACGGGTCCTTGTGAGTATCTGTTAAGCGCCAGAGACACTACCCAATAAACGTTGTCAGGTAAAGGAGCAACAAAAAAGCCGGGTGGCAGCAACGCCTGACCCGGCCTGAGTGTTGTCATGCAGGTCGGGTAAGCGTAAGTGCTACCCGACTGCACACGCAATTAATCGCGTTTTTCCAGCAGGGTGCGATACAGCACGCCGCCCAGAATACCGCCGATGATTGGCATTACCCAGAACAGCCACAGCTGCTCAAGCGCCCAACCGCCCTGGAAAATAGCGACGGCAGTACTGCGCGCCGGGTTTACGGAGGTGTTGGTGACCGGAATAGAGATCAGGTGGATAAGCGTCAGCGCCAGACCAATGGCAATAGGTGCAAAGCCCGCCGGGGCGTGTTTGTCGGTTGCGCCGTGGATCACCAGCAGGAAGCCTGCGGTCAGCACAATTTCAATCACGATGGCAGAGAGCATGGAGTAACCGCCAGGGGAGTGTTCGCCGAAACCGTTTGAGGCGAAGCCGCTTGCGGCGGCGTCAAAGCCGGCTTTACCGCTGGCAATAACGTACAGAACCGCTGCAGCAATAATCCCGCCAACAACCTGGGCCACAATATAACCAATGACTTCTTTAGCAGGGAAACGACCGCCCGCCCATAAACCTAATGTCACCGCCGGGTTAAAATGACCGCCGGAAATATGACCCACGGCAAACGCCATGGTTAATACGGTTAAACCGAATGCCAGCGCAACGCCGACAAAACCAATACCTAATTCCGGAAATGCTGCTGCCAGAACGGCGCTACCGCAGCCACCAAACACCAGCCAGAATGTACCAAAGCATTCTGCTGCTAATTTTCTAAACATAACCACCTCAATAATAAACTTCACACGCGTTCCTGCGTGCGGGATATCGTCAAAAAAGGGATGACGACTCAAAGAGCCATTATTTTAAAAACAAAAACATCCCTTCGCCACTAAAATTAATTCGGTTAATTTGATTTATGGCAACGTGATGTCATTCCTTGTTCAAATCGACGGTAAATAGAGCATAGACCAATTCTCTACAGCACGAAGGTTGTGCTGTCGTGTCAAAGTTCCTGCCGTTATACTGCTGATAACTTAAAGGAAAAAGTGATCATCTCGCGGGGGATTTATGCTTCTCGAACGTGTGGAAATTGTTGGGTTCCGCGGTATTAACCGCCTGTCGCTGCAGCTTGAGCAGAACAACGTCCTGATCGGTGAGAACGCGTGGGGTAAGTCCAGCCTTCTGGATGCGCTGACGCTGCTGCTTTCGCCCGAAGACGATCTGTATCACTTTGCCCATGATGATTTCTGGTTTCCTCCCGGCGATGTGAATGGCCGCGAAAAACACCTGCACATTATTCTGACGTTCCGCGAATCCGAGCCGGGGCGTCACCGCGTGCGTCGCTTCCGGCCGTTATCACCCTGCTGGGTCCCGTGCGACGACGGTTTCCACCGGATTTTCTACCGGCTGGAAGGTGAGATGGCAGAAAACGAGGGCGTATTAACCCTGCGTGATTTCCTCGATGAGAAAGCCAACCCTATTCCGCTGGATGACATCGACGACCTGGCTCGCCACCTGATTCGCCTGATGCCGGTGTTGCGCCTGCGTGATGCGCGTTTTATGCGGCGGATCCGCAACGGCACCGTACCGAATATGCCAGAAGTGGAAGTGACCGCCCGCGAGCTGGATTTCCTGGCGCGAGAGCTGGTGGCGCGTCCGCAAAATCTGACCGATGGTCAAATCCGCCAGGGGTTGTCGGCAATGGTACAACTGCTGGAACACTATTTTTCCGAGCAGGGGACGTCGGAGTCGCGTCATCGTCTGATGCGCCGCCGCTCTCACGATGAACAACGCAGCTGGCGTTACCTCGATATCATTAACCGGATGATCGACAGGCCTGGTGGCCGTACCCATCGGGTGATTTTGCTGGGGCTGTTTTCGACGCTACTGCAGGCCAAGGGCACCGTTCGTCTCGACCGTGACGCCCGCCCGCTGCTGCTGGTGGAAGACCCGGAAACGCGCCTGCACCCGATCATGCTCTCGGTGGCGTGGCACCTGTTGAATCTGCTGCCGCTGCAGCGCGTGACCACCACCAATTCCGGCGAGTTATTGTCGCTGACCCCGGTCGAGCACGTCTGCCGTCTGGTACGTGAGTCTTCCCGCGTCACCGCCTATCGCCTCGGGCCGGGCGGGATGAACGCGGAAGAGGGACGTCGTATCTCGTTCCACATCCGCTTTAATCGTGCGTCGTCACTGTTCGCCCGCTGCTGGCTGCTGGTTGAGGGAGAAACGGAAACCTGGGTTATCAACGAACTGGCGCGTCAGTGCGGCCACCATTTTGATGCCGAAGGTATCAAGGTCATCGAATTTGCCCAGTCGGGGATCAAGCCGCTGATCAAATTCGCCCGGCGGATGGGCATTGAATGGCATGTACTGGTGGATGGTGACGAAGCGGGGAAAAAATATGCCGCGACCGTGCGTGGCCTGCTGAATAATGAGCGCGAAGAAGAGCGCGACCACCTAACCATGCTGCCGGCCATGGACATGGAGCACTTTATGTACCGTCAGGGGTTCGACGACGTGTTCCACCGGATTGCGATGGTACCGGTGGATGTGCCAATGAACATGCGGCGCGTGATTGCCAAAGCCATCCATCGCTCTTCAAAACCTGATTTAGCGATTGAGGTGGCGACGGAAGCGGGGAGACGGGGCGTGGAGTCCGTACCGACGCTGCTGCGCAAGATGTTCTCCCGCGTGCTGTGGCTGGCACGCGGGAAAGCGGATTAAGCGCGGGTCGCCTGCGTGACGTGTTGCGTCAGGCTGTCCAGTAACGCATAGCGGCGGCGGTACTCAGCGCGCTTTTTGCTCGCAATCTCGTCCATCGGCTTACGGGGCATGGCGAGCGGCAGCATGAAGTGGCCGTTATCCTGTTTTTGCCCGCCGAGGGAGAGCCAGAAGCTGTCATAATCGGCCAGCAGTTTCCCCTCTTTTTTCTTGCGGTAACGCCAGCTGCGGTAGATATGCGTGGCGTTACTCACCGCGACAATATGCTCAACCGGTAAAGCTGCGCCAAGCGTCATTGCCGTTTCAACCAGCAGGCGTTTCGGGAACAGGCCGTGACACGCTTTGGTCGCCCCCTGGATCAGTTCATGTGGAACATGTGCTTTTGCCCCCTGCAGGCCGCCGATGAACAGCGTTGTTTTTCCTTCAAACGGGCACAGCGTGAAGGTCATTTCCGCCAGCACGGTATTCTGATGGTTACAAAAGACGAGGGTGGCTTCACCCTCTTTATCCATGAAGGCGTCGGCGCACAGGCGTACAGTAAACTGCTGTTCGTCTTTTCCGGTCAGCGTCAGCAGGGTTGCCCCCTGCGGTGAAAGGTAACACTTGACCAGCGTTGCCGGAAGCTGGCGCGTCATGGTCTGGTAGTGCCAGGTCAGCGATTCCAGCGCCTGTCGGCGATCCATGTCCACCGTTAACCACGGGCGATGCAGGCGGCACGGTAGCCCCGGCTGCACCTGCAACATTTGCATCAGGCGCGGCTGCTTTGCCAGCTCTGACAGCAGACGCGTGGTGCTGAACGGTGTCATCAGCGAACGGAGCATGAACTTACGTCGATAAGCGGGGTTTTGCCATGCCAGCCCCGGCGTGATCTTCCCGAAGGCCAGATTATTGAAGAGCTGCCAGCCGGATTTAGGCTGGTGCTGATGAGAAATAAGTGTATCGACGATGGAAGACATGTTAGATCCTGCTTCTGAAGGAAGGGCTCTATTTCAGCAGGCGAAATTTCAATATCTCATCAACAAATTGAGGCGATTTCGGTGCGCGGGGGTTTCGTTGAGGAGTCGTTTAGATAGAATCAACGTTTATAATTGCCAGAACATTTATTTGGAATATTTATGAACCTCAAGGGAAAACGCAGAACGTGGTTTCTGCTGCTGGCGGTAATTGTTATCGGGGGAGGGTTCTGGCTATGGCAGATCCTGAATGCCCCTGTACCACAGTATCAAACACTGATTGTCCGTCCGGGCGAGCTGCAGCAAAACGTGCTGGCGACGGGAAAACTGGATGCCCTGCGCAAGGTTGACGTGGGTGCACAGGTAAGCGGTCAGTTGAAAACGCTGTCGGTTGAGATTGGCGACAAGGTGAAAAAAGGCCAGCTGCTGGGCGTTATCGATCCTGAGCAGGCGCAAAACCAGATCCGTGAGGTGGAAGCCACGCTCATGGAACTGCGTGCCCAGCGTGCACAGGCGCAGGCTGAGCGTAACCTGGCCCAGGTGACGTTAACGCGTCAGCAGGCGCTGGCCAAAACGCAGGCCATCTCGAAACAAGATTTAGACACGGCAGCCACCGAGCTGGCGGTTAAGCAGGCGCAGATCGGGACTATCGATGCGCAGATCAAGCGCAACCAGGCCTCGCTGGATACGGCCAAAACCAACCTCGACTATACGCAGATTGTGGCGCCCATGGCCGGGGAAGTGACTCAAATTACCACGCTGCAGGGGCAAACGGTGATTGCGGCGCAGCAGGCGCCCAACATTCTGACCCTGGCGGACATGAGCACCATGCTGGTGAAAGCCCAGGTCTCAGAGGCGGATGTTATTCATCTGAAGCCGGGGCAGAAAGCCTGGTTTACCGTCCTCGGCGATCCTCAGACGCGCTATGAAGGCGCGCTAAAAGACATTCTGCCGACGCCGGAAAAAGTGAACGATGCCATCTTCTACTATGCGCGCTTCGAGGTACCTAACCCGCAGGGCGTGTTGCGTCTGGATATGACCGCACAGGTGCACATTCAGCTTACCGGCGTGAAAAATGTGCTCACCATTCCTCTCTCTGCGCTGGGTGAATCCACCGGCGAGAGCCGCTATAAAGTGAAAGTGCTGCGCAACGGCGAAACGCGTGAGCGAGAAGTGGTCATTGGTGCGCGTAATGACACCGACGTGGTGGTGGTCAAAGGGCTGGAAGAGGGTGAGGAGGTTGTCACCAGCGAAAGCCTGCCCGGAGCCGCTAAATGACGGCGTTGCTAGAGCTGAATGACATTCGTCGCAGCTATCCGTCGGGTGATGGCCCGGTTGAGGTGCTGAAGGGGATCACCCTGCGCGTCGAAGCGGGCGAGATGGTGGCGATTGTCGGTGCGTCCGGCTCCGGTAAATCGACGCTGATGAATATTCTCGGCTGTCTGGACAGACCCACCAGCGGCACCTATCGGGTGGCCGGAATGGATGTTTCCACGCTGGACGGTGACGCGCTGGCAAAACTGCGGCGGGAACATTTCGGTTTTATCTTCCAGCGTTACCATCTGCTCTCTCACCTGACGGCGGCGCAGAACGTCGAAGTGCCGGCGGTCTATGCCGGCGTCGAGCGGAAAAAACGCCTTGAGCGCGCCCAGATGCTGCTGACGCGTCTGGGGCTGGCGGAGCGGGTGGAGTACCAGCCCTCGCAGCTCTCCGGCGGCCAGCAGCAGCGTGTCAGTATCGCACGCGCGCTGATGAACGGCGGTCAGGTGATCCTCGCAGATGAACCGACCGGGGCGCTCGACAGCCATTCGGGTGAAGAGGTGATGGCGATCCTTCACCAGCTTCGCGATCAGGGGCATACGGTCATCATCGTTACCCACGATCCGCAGGTGGCTGCACAGGCCGAGCGCATCATTGAGATCCGCGACGGAGAGCTGGTCAGCAACCCGCCGGCGCGACACGCCCGGGCGGCGGCGCCGAAAGAAGTCCTGCCGGCGTCAACCGGCTGGGGACAATTTTCCAGCGGGTTTCGTGAGGCGCTGACCATGGCCTGGCTGGCGATGGCCGCCAATAAAATGCGCACCCTGTTGACCATGCTGGGCATCATCATTGGTATCGCCTCGGTGGTGTCGATTGTGGTCGTGGGCGACGCGGCCAAACAGCTGGTGCTGGCGGATATTCGGGCCATCGGGACCAACACCATTGATGTCTATCCCGGCAAAGATTTTGGCGATGACGAGCCGCAGTATCAGCAGGCGCTGAAGTATGACGATCTGGCGGCTATCCAGAAGCAGCCGTGGGTGAATTCGGCCACGCCGGCGGTCTCACAAAACCTCCGTCTGCGGGTAGGCAATGTTGACGTTGCTGCCAGCGCCAACGGCGTCAGCGGCGATTACTTTAACGTCTATGGCATGACCTTCAGCGAAGGTGCCACCTTCAATGCCGAGCAGTTAGCGGGCCGGGCGCAGGTGGTGGTGCTTGACGCCAACTCGCGCCGGCAGCTCTTCCCCAATAAAACCAACGTGGTGGGCGAGGTTATCCTGGTCGGAAACATGCCTGCGACGGTGATTGGCGTGGCGGAAGAGAAACAGTCGATGTTTGGCAGCAGCAAGATCCTGCGCGTCTGGCTGCCCTATACCACTATCTCCGGGCGGATTATGGGGCAGTCCTGGCTGAACTCCATCACCGTTCGCGTGAAGGAGGGCTACGACAGCGCGCAGGCCGAGCAACAGCTGGAACGGCTGCTGACGTTGCGTCACGGGAAGAAAGATTTCTTCACCTGGAATATGGACGGTCTCTTGAAAACGGCGGAAAAGACCACACGTACTCTTCAGCTGTTCCTGACGCTGGTGGCGGTGATCTCACTGGTGGTCGGCGGTATCGGGGTGATGAATATCATGCTGGTATCGGTCACGGAACGTACCCGGGAGATTGGCATCCGCATGGCAGTCGGTGCCAGAGCCAGCGATGTGCTGCAGCAATTTTTGATTGAAGCGGTGCTGGTGTGTCTGGTGGGCGGCGCGATGGGCATTGCGCTGTCGATGATGATCGCGTTTGCTCTGCAGCTTTTTTTACCCGGCTGGGAGATTGGTTTCTCGCCGGTGGCCATTCTTACCGCATTTTTGTGTTCGACTTTTACCGGCATTTTGTTTGGCTGGCTGCCTGCCCGCAATGCGGCGCGTCTGGATCCTGTGGATGCGTTGGCTCGCGAATAGGCTGAAAATAAAAATGCCAGCCGATCGGGCTGGCATTTTGACGGCGGGATGTACACAATAAAACAGAGAGCTATGCGACCGTTTCTGCTTCAATGGGTACGATCAGGCTTGCATGATTGCCTTTTGGTCCCTGGTGTACATCGAACCGGACGGACTGCCCGGCTTTGAGCGTTCTGTAACCATCCATCTGAATGGTGGAATAGTGAGCGAAGATATCCTCGCCGCCGCCTTCGGGGCAGATGAAGCCAAACCCTTTGGCGTTGTTGAACCACTTAACAGTACCCATTTCCATGCTTCGACATCCTTCGTAAATCTTATAAGTTAAGATGGAATGAACCGGTGGTGGAGTGGGGGCTGTTCAAAACCTCGCCATCTCACGCTTGTACAATTTAGAGAAACGAAAGAAGTCGTCAAGCGTTTGGCGCTTGAGATGGGACAATAATCAACCAAAGTTTGAAGCAGTTAACGCTATTGCAACAGTTTGTGACAGACATCGCGGATGACAGTAATAGATGATTGTTATCTAACATCTGAGGTAGATTCAAAGTGGTTATGCAAAATGGGTAAGACCAACGACTGGCTGGATTTTGACCAGCTGGCGGAAGATAAAGTGCGTGACGCGCTAAAACCGCCATCTATGTATAAAGTTATGTTAATGAACGATGATTACACGCCGATGGAATTTGTTATTGACGTGCTACAAAAGTTCTTTTCTTATGATGTAGAACGTGCAACGCAACTGATGCTTACCGTTCATTATCGTGGCAAAGCTATCTGCGGCATCTTTACCGCCGAAGTGGCGGAGACCAAAGTCGCGATGGTGAACGATTATGCGAGGGAGAACGAGCATCCGTTGCTGTGTACGCTGGAAAAGGCCTGATAAGGCATAAAATTTGGGGGAGGTGCCTATGCTCAATCAAGAACTGGAACTCAGTTTAAATATGGCTTTCGCCAGAGCGCGTGAGCACCGACATGAGTTTATGACCGTCGAGCATTTACTGCTCGCACTGCTTAGCAACCCATCTGCCCGCGAAGCGCTGGAAGCCTGCTCCGTGGATCTGGTGGCGCTACGTCAGGAACTCGAAGCCTTCATCGAACAAACCACACCGGTGCTGCCAGCCACTGAAGAAGAGCGCGACACGCAGCCGACGCTCAGCTTCCAGCGCGTGTTGCAGCGTGCGGTATTCCACGTCCAGTCTTCCGGACGTAGCGAAGTGACGGGCGCAAATGTGCTGGTCGCCATCTTCAGCGAGCAGGAGTCACAGGCTGCCTACCTGCTGCGCAAACACGAAGTCAGCCGACTCGACGTGGTTAACTTTATCTCTCACGGAACGCGTAAAGACGAGCCGAACCAGGCATCGGATTCCAGCAATCAGGTCAATAACAATGAAGAGCAAGCAGGCGGGGAGGATCGTATGGAAAACTTCACCACCAATCTCAACCAGCTTGCTCGCGTTGGCGGTATCGACCCGCTGATTGGTCGCGATAAAGAGCTGGAGCGCGCGATCCAGGTATTGTGCCGTCGCCGCAAGAACAACCCGCTGCTGGTGGGTGAATCTGGCGTCGGTAAAACCGCGATTGCCGAGGGTCTCGCCTGGCGTATTGTGCAGGGCGACGTACCGGAAGTGATTGCCGATTGCACCATCTACTCGCTGGATATTGGCTCGCTGCTGGCGGGCACTAAATACCGCGGCGATTTTGAAAAACGCTTTAAGGCGCTTTTGAAACAGCTCGAGCAGGACACCAACAGCATTCTGTTTATCGATGAGATCCATACCATCATCGGTGCCGGTGCGGCCTCGGGTGGCCAGGTGGATGCCGCTAACCTGATCAAACCGCTGCTCTCCAGCGGTAAGATCCGCGTGATTGGTTCCACAACGTATCAGGAGTTCAGCAACATCTTTGAGAAAGATCGTGCCCTGGCGCGTCGCTTCCAGAAAATCGATGTGACTGAACCCTCTGTTGAAGAAACCGTGCAGATCATCAACGGTCTGAAACCGAAGTACGAAGCGCACCACGATGTGCGTTATACCGCCAAAGCGGTGCGTGCGGCGGTGGAGCTGGCGGTGAAATACATCAACGATCGTCATCTGCCGGATAAGGCCATTGACGTGATTGATGAGGCAGGGGCGCGTGCGCGTCTAATGCCAGCCAGCAAGCGTAAGAAAACCGTTAACGTGGCGGATATCGAGACCGTGGTGGCCCGTATCGCGCGTATCCCTGAGAAGAGCGTTTCTCAGAGCGACCGCGACACGCTGCGCACCCTTGGCAATCGCCTGAAAATGCTGGTCTTTGGGCAGGATAAAGCCATTGAGGCGTTAACCGAAGCCATCAAGATGGCCCGTGCTGGACTGGGGCATGAACATAAGCCTGTCGGTTCCTTCCTGTTCGCCGGTCCGACCGGTGTGGGGAAAACCGAGGTAACGGTTCAGCTTTCCAAAGCGCTGGGCATTGAGCTGCTGCGTTTTGATATGTCCGAGTACATGGAGCGTCACACCGTCAGCCGTTTGATTGGTGCGCCTCCGGGCTATGTGGGCTTTGACCAGGGCGGTCTGTTAACCGACGCGGTGATCAAGCATCCGCACGCGGTACTGCTGCTCGATGAAATCGAGAAAGCGCACCCGGACGTGTTCAACATCCTGCTGCAGGTGATGGACAACGGGACGCTGACCGATAACAACGGGCGCAAGGCGGACTTCCGCAACGTAGTGCTGGTAATGACCACCAACGCCGGTGTACGTGAAACGGAGCGTAAATCTATCGGTCTTATCCATCAGGATAACAGCACCGATGCGATGGAAGAGATCAAGAAGATCTTTACGCCGGAGTTCCGTAACCGTCTGGACAACATTATCTGGTTCGATCACCTCTCTACCGAGGTTATCCATCAGGTAGTGGATAAGTTCATCGTCGAGCTGCAGGTTCAGCTGGATCAGAAAGGCGTGTCGCTGGAAGTGAGCCAGGAGGCCCGCAACTGGCTGGCTGAGAAAGGCTACGACCGTGCGATGGGGGCCCGTCCAATGGCGCGTGTGATTCAGGACAACCTGAAGAAACCGCTGGCGAACGAGCTGCTGTTTGGCTTGCTGGTAGACGGCGGTCAGGTGACGGTCGCGCTGGACCAGGAGAAGAATGAGCTGACGTACGATTTCCAGAGTGCGCAGAAGCACAAACCGGAAGCGGCTCACTAATTTCCAGCATTAGTCTTAAAAACCGGGCAATTCACTGCCCGGTTTTTTTATGCCTGCCCGCACCGAAACTTTGCGAGGCGCTTTCCATATTTTCGTCTCACTCATTGCTGTATAAATTCACAGTCCTAGAATGGCGGCGCACCTGCAAAATCAGGTGTCAGGATTGGCGTCCTGAAAGTGTGTGAGCAGCACCATTGCTGCAGGCTTCGTTCGCCCTAAGGAAAAGGGTATAATTCTGCATCTGGCGGGCGAATCGGAAGCTTCTTTTGAAGCGCCAGTAGCACACACACTGGTACGCCAATTCCTTTTCGTCCGCCGCCAGCGAATCTGGCGTTTCCTGCGGTGGTAACTCAACGTGTGTGAAGGTATTACCCAATGAATACAGAAAACTCTTTCTCCCAGCTCTACAGCGAACTCTCCCTCAACCCCGATCTCCCGACCCTGGCCGGGCGCTGCATGCTGCTCACCGAAATTCTGCTGGACTGCAACGCCCACCCGCAAACGCAGCCCGTGTGCCGCTGTTTAGGCGCGTATCTGGAAGAAGTCAAAACCGGACTCACAGAATCAATGCGTGATTTTCAGATAGTGGAATTTGAGGAGGACGCTGAACCACCGCGACAAAAAGCGTGGCTTCTGGAAGATACCGAAACAAAGTGCGACTACTGCCGGGCAGTAAACCACGTGCTGCTGGTGTCCCATTTTGATCGGGATATGCTGCCGCACCTGACGGGATTGCTGCATGAGATGGCGCATTCCATGGCCGGGGATTTAATCACGCCGGCGCAGCCCCGCATGACAATACATCTTCCTGCCCGGCATTAAGCCGTTAAATAAAAAAGGCCGGGGTTAACCCGACCTTTATATATTCATCTGCCATTACAGGCGAAAACAATTAGCGACTACGGAAGACAATGCGGCCTTTGCTCAGGTCGTACGGGGTCAGTTCAACAGTCACTTTGTCGCCCGTTAAAATGCGGATATAGTTTTTGCGCATTTTACCGGAGATGTGCGCAGTTACCACGTGACCGTTTTCCAGCTCTACGCGAAACATGGTGTTAGGCAACGTATCAAGTACGGTACCCTGCATTTCAATATTGTCTTCTTTGGCCATCTAATCCTCTGGGGTATCACTACCAAGTTTTGAACCGGCAAGATAATGCCGAAATTCATCAATTAAGTAAAGAATTGCGCGTTTAAAACGCAGCAAAATAGTTTCGGCGCATTGCCCAAGCGTCACGGTACAACCGAACGGAAAGCGCATTCGTAAAGGGGATACAACAGGATAAACGTCAGGACGTTATCTGAAGCGGAGGACCCAAACGGCGGCGAGGCAACAGGCAGAACCTACTCTGCGGCATAATTATAACACCCTCACAAAAAATATGCGGAAAACATTTAGGCATTGGGCATAAAGAGCGTTCTTGGTACCCAGAAGTCTCGCGGCAGCTTCTCCTGACGGCAAACGTCCAGATGTTCTATGTAGTGACGGCGGGGGATTTCAACCGCGCCGAGCGAGGCAGTATGCTCATTGAGGACCTGGCAATCCATCAGTTTTCCGCCGCGCTGGGCAAACTCCTGGCAGAAGATCAGCAGCGCGGTTTTCGAGGCATTCACGGCACGGGAGAACATCGATTCGCCGCAAAACAGCGTCCCCTGCGCAACGCCATACATCCCGCCGACGAGTTCACCGTCTTGCCAGACTTCAATGGAGTGCGCGAAACCCAGCTCGTGCAGCTGGTGATAGGCGGTAATGATATCGCGGGTGATCCAGGTTCCTTCATGACGGTCTTCGGCACAGCCTTCAATGACCTGACCGAAGGCATGATTCAGGGTGACGCGGTAGGGTGATTTCGCATGGAAACGCTTCATGCTGCGGCTCAGGTGAAACTGCGCCGGCCACAGCACGGCACGGGGATCGGGCGACCACCATAAAATCGGGTCGCCGGGTGAAAACCACGGGAAAATGCCGCGCTGGTAAGCCATCAAAAGCCGCGCAGGACTGAGATCGCCGCCAAGGGCCAGCAGCCCATTAGGTTCACGCAGCGCTCCCTCCGGCGAAGGGAACGCGATGTTATGACGAGAAAGCTGGACCAGGCGCATGACAGCAGAACTCCAATACGCGAGTTAGGATCGGTACAAATATAGTCTACAGACGCTGTTTAAACTGGTAGTAGCGACCCTGTTTCGCCAACAGTTCTGTGTGACTACCTTGCTCAATAATATGTCCGTTGTCCATCACAATTATCTGATCAAAACTCGCCAGCCCGCGCAGGCGGTGGGTGACCATCAGCACGGTTTTTCCGGTCATAACATGGGCCAGTAAATCAAGGATTTGGCTCTCGGTTGTTGCGTCCAGCCCTTCAGTGGGTTCATCAAGCAGCATCAGCGGCGCATCGTGCAGCAACGCGCGTGCAATCGCCAGACGGCGCAACTCGCCGCCGGAGAGCTGACGACCGCCTTCCCCGAGCCAGCCGTTCAGCCCGTCGTTCTCAAGCAGTTTTTGCAGCCCAACCTGCTCCAGCATGGCGCGCAGATCATCGTCGGAGGCCTGAGGTGCCGCGAGCAGCAGGTTATCACGCAGCGTTGCGCTGAAGAGGTGCACGCGCTGCGGAACCACACTCACGGTCTTGCGCAGCGTCTGTTCGCTGAAGTCGGTCAGCGGCGTATCGTTAAACCGAATCTGACCGTGCTGCGGATCCCAGGCGCGGGTCAGCAACTGAAGAAGGGTGGATTTACCGCAACCGGTACGACCGAGGAGCGCAATCCGCTGGCCTGCTTTAACAGACAGCGTGATCCCTTCCAGCGCGTTTTGCGCCTGTTTTTCATAGGCAAAGGTGACGTTATCCAGGGTCAGCGCAACCTGCGTCGGCACGGCGGTCTGAGCGCCGCTGAACGTAACCTCCGGCTCCTGCTCGGCAATCTGAGTGATGCGCAGGGCAGAAGCGATGACCTGCCCAAGATGCTGGAAGGCGCCCGTCACCGGGGCCAGCGCTTCAAACGCGGCCAGGGCGCAGAAAACGAAGAGGGCAATCAGAGGGCCGGGCTGGGTATTCCCGCCTACGCCACCTGAAGCCATCCACAGCATGGCGATGACCGCCACGCCGCCGATTAACATCATCAACGCCTGGGAGAATGCCGTGAGCTCCGACTGGCGGCGCTGGGCTTCATGCCAGTTCAGCTCAGTGCTTTCCATTTGACTGCGATAACGCGTGCTGGCACCAAAAATGGTCAGTTCCGCCTGTCCCTGCAGCCAGGATGTCAGCTGCTGTCGGTAGTCGCCGCGCAGGCGCGTCAGGTTCTCGCCAGTGGATTTACCTGCACGATAAAACAGCGGTGGCAGGATAATCAGCGTCAGCAGCATAATGCCACCCAGCGTGAGCGCAACGGGAACGTCCAGAACCGACAACCCCAGCGTGACCACCACAATCACCACAAACGCCCCCACGATGGGCGAGATGACGCGCAGGTAAAGGTGATCCAGCGTGTCGACATCGGCTACGACACGGTTGAGTAACTCACCCTGACGAAAACGTGCCAGCCCGGCAGGGGAGAGGGGTAGCAGTTTGCTGAAGGTGTAAATGCGCAGGTGCTGTAGCACGCGGAAAGTGGCGTCGTGGCTGACAAGACGCTCAAAATAACGTCCGGCAGTACGCGTGATTGCGGTGCCGCGAACGCCTGCCGCCGGAAGCATATAGTTAAAGCTGTATAAACCCGCGAACCCCGCGACGGCCGAAGCGGACAAGAACCAGCCGGAGAGCGTAAGCAGACCGATGCTGGCAAGCAGGGTAACAATCGCCAGCACAATGCCCAGCAGCAGCATCCATTTATGGCGTTTATAGAGCGCAAGATAGGGAAGCAGAGCACGCATCAGATATCCTCCTGACGGTTTGCCAGCAGGGTGGCAAACGGGCCCTGCGCGGCAACGAGAGAGGCGTAATCGCCTTGCTCAACAATATGACCATTTTCCATGACCCAGATCTGATCCCAGTCAGCAATACCTTCCAGCTGATGGGTGACCATCAGGGTGGTTTGCTGCCGCGAGGCCGCATTCAGGGCATCCATGACGCGTTGCTCACTGTGTGCGTCAAGGCTTGCTGCTGGCTCGTCGAGCAGCATGAGCTGGCATGGGTTAAGCAGCGCGCGGGCAACCGCCACACGCTGGGCCTGACCGACTGACAGGCCGGCAGACTGGTCACCGACAACGGTATCGACACCCTGCGGAAGCTGCGGCAGAAACTCGCTGACCCAGGCGCGGTCGAGCACGGATTGCAGTTCATCGTCACGCGCATCCGGGCGAGCCAGCAGCACATTGTCTCGCAGCGTGGCGGCAGGAAGCTGAGGGTTTTGTCCCACCCAGCTAAGCTGTTTACGCCAGGCAAGCGGATCGAGATCGCGCAGTTCAGTTTGGTTGATCCGCAGCGATCCGGTGTAGGCCATAAAACCCGATAGCGCATTGAGTAGAGAGCTTTTCCCTGAACCGCTGATGCCTACGAGCACCACACGTTTTCCGGCCGGAAGGGTAAAGTTAAGCGGGCCTGCCAGCACGTTGCCTTCAGGCGACAGAATGGAGAAATCACGCGCTTCAAGGGTAACCGGCTCTTTGGCGTTCAGCGTCACGTCACCGCGTTCCGGATGCGCCAGTGGCGTTTCCATAAACGTCTTCAGGCTGTCAGCCGCGCCCACGGCCTGCGCTTTTGCATGATAGAAGGTGCCCAGATCGCGAAGCGGCTGGAAAAATTCGGGGGCCAGTATCAGCGCAAGGAAACCGGCTGAAAGGGTCACCGCCGTGCCGTAGTGGCCAAAATCCAGCGCGCCGAGATACGAGAAGCCAAAGTAGACTGCCACAAGCGCAATCGACAGCGAGGTAAAGAATTCGAGTACGCCGGAGGAGAGAAACGCCAGACGTAACACTTCCATGGTGCGCTGACGGAAATCCTGCGATGCGAGGCGGATATTTTCAGTTTCCGCTTCACCGCGGCCAAAAATGCGCAACGTTTCCATGCCGCGCAGACGGTCAAGGAAATGGCCGCTTAAGCGACCCAGAGCCAGAAAGTTACGTCGGTTAGCATCCGCGGCGCCCATGCCCACCAGCGCCATAAACAGCGGGATCAGCGGGGCTGTGCCCAGCAGGATCAGCGCTGCCATCCAGTTGACCGGGAAAATGGCGATGACAATCAGCAACGGAACGAAGACGGCTAGCGCCATCTGTGGCAGATAGCGCGCATAGTAGTCATGCATATCGTCAATCTGCTCAAGGATCAGCGTCGCCCAGCTTCCCGCGGGTTTACCCTGGATCCACGCCGGACCGGCCTCCTGAAGGCGGTCAAGCACCTGACGGCGGATCTCATAGCGGATATGCTGTCCGGCGTGAAAACCCACGCGCTCACGCAGCCAGACCACCCAGGCACGAAGAACAAAAATCAGGATCAGGACGATAAAGGGTAACAGGAGCGCTTCGCGCGGAATGTTCTCCATGATCATGTGATTAAGAATGCGGGCCAGCAGCCATGCCTGGGCAACAATCAACAGACCACTGACAAACCCCAGAAAACGGGAGATTGTTAGCCAGCGGCGGGAAAGAACGCTTTGCTGTTTCAGCCAGCGTGTTAACTCTTGTTGACGGGTTTTTTCCATTGCGTACTTAGCAGGTGACGTTATTAGAAGTTGGGCAGCGCAATGTTACAACGGAGAGACAATAAAGGCGACTTATCGCCGCCTTTATTTACGTTTGTTACTGACTTGTAAAGATTATTTACCTTGTTCCGCCAGCCCGTCGAGGTAGCGTTCAGCGTCCAGCGCGGCCATACAGCCAGTGCCAGCAGAGGTGATCGCCTGACGGTAGATATGGTCCATCACATCGCCAGCAGCGAATACGCCAGGAATGCTGGTCTGGGTCGCGTTGCCGTGAATACCGGACTGCACTTTGATGTAGCCGTTTTCCAGCTCCAGTTGCCCCTCGAAAATCGCGGTGTTCGGGCTGTGACCGATCGCCACAAACAGACCCGCCACTTCCAGCGTTTCGACGTTATCGGTATTCTGGGTATCACGAATACGCAGACCGGCAACGCCCATCTGATCGCCCGTGACTTCTTCCAGGGTACGGTTGGTGTGCAGCACGATATTGCCACTCGCCACTTTATCCATCAGACGTTTGATCAGGATCTTCTCTGCGCGGAAGGTGTCACGACGGTGGATCAGGTGCACTTCAGAGGCGATGTTCGCCAGATAAAGGGCTTCTTCCACGGCAGTGTTGCCGCCACCGATAACCGCCACTTTCTGGTTGCGATAGAAGAAACCATCGCAGGTTGCGCAGGCGGAGACGCCACGGCCTTTGAATGCTTCTTCAGACGGCAGACCGAGGTAACGGGCAGAAGCGCCGGTCGCGATGATCAGCGCATCACAGGTGTACTCGCCACTGTCGCCCGTCAGACGGAACGGACGGTTCTGCAGGTCAACCTTGTTGATATGATCGAACAGAATTTCGGTTTCGAATTTCGTCGCATGCTCGTGCATACGCTCCATCAGCAGCGGCCCGGTCAGGTCGTTCGGGTCGCCTGGCCAGTTTTCCACTTCCGTGGTGGTGGTCAGCTGACCGCCTTTTTCCATGCCGGTAATCAGAACCGGTTGCAGGTTAGCGCGTGCAGCATAGACCGCCGCGGTATATCCCGCAGGTCCAGAACCAAGAATTAGCAGCTTACTGTGTTTGGCCGTGCCCATGAGATCCCCATTGTTGTTGGCAGACATTTGGCTGGATTGTAGGGAATTTGTTGCCGTAAAAAAAGAGCGCAGCAATTTTGATATCGATATGTGCAATAGCCAGCGACGATGAATTAAGCGCTATAACATCACGCTTTGCGCCGAAATTCGCTCGTTTGTACGGCAATAAAATGAGGATTAATACCCTGCCGTAATGAATATCCGGCATGTTGTACTAAAAATCGATGTTTTGCTTTGACAATCCCCTGCGCTTTTGCGAAAACATTCAAGGAAGAAAAAAAACCGCGTTAACCGCATGCCGCATAGGCATGCACGTAAATGCCATTTTTACCGGGTCAGTGAAATCTACGCATGGCGTGGACAGACGCCATACGTGATATCGGTGACTGCCTTCGGGCAACGGTCTTCTTACCAACAGAACCCGAATCCGCATCGCGTCTAATACATAACCAGGCGATGTGATGACTAACGGGTACAGGCTCTGAACAGTGATGTGCACAGGGTCCAGGCAGGAGTAGGGAAGGAATACAGAGAGACAATAATAATGGTAGATAGCAAGAAGCGCCCTGGCAAAGATCTCGACCGTATCGATCGTAACATTCTTAATGAATTGCAAAAGGATGGGCGTATTTCCAACGTCGAGCTTTCAAAACGTGTGGGACTTTCCCCGACGCCGTGCCTTGAGCGTGTGCGCCGACTGGAAAGACAGGGTTTCATTCAGGGCTATACGGCTCTGTTGAACCCGCATTATCTGGATGCCTCACTTCTGGTATTTGTTGAGATTACTCTGAATCGTGGTGCGCCGGATGTGTTTGAGCAATTTAACGCCGCTGTACAAAAACTTGAAGAAATTCAAGAGTGTCATCTGGTATCCGGTGATTTCGACTACCTGTTGAAAACCCGTGTGCCTGATATGTCCGCCTACCGTAAGCTGCTGGGTGAAACCCTGCTGCGTCTGCCGGGCGTGAATGACACCCGTACCTATGTGGTGATGGAAGAAGTCAAACAGAGCAATCGTCTGGTTATTAAGACGCGCTAACACGGAACAGGTGCAAAATCAGTGTAGTTTGATTACACTCCTGTTAATCCATACAGCAACAGTGCCGGGGATACCCGGCGCTGTTGTCCGTTTTAGCAAACAGGCAGGATATGCCTGATACCTGGAGAGCCTTTCTTGAGCCAGGAATACACTGAAGACAAAGAAGTCACATTATCGAAGCTAAGCAGCGGACGTCGTCTCCTCGAGGCTTTGCTGATTGTTATTGCCCTTTTTGCCGTCTGGCTGATGGCAGCCCTACTCAGTTTCAACCCCTCAGATCCCAGCTGGTCACAAACCGCCTGGCATGAGCCTATCCATAACTTAGGCGGTGTTCCCGGCGCCTGGCTTGCAGATACGCTCTTCTTCATTTTCGGGGTGATGGCCTACACCCTTCCCGTCATTATCATTGGCGGATGCTGGTTTGCCTGGCGCCATCGTCAAAACGATGACTATATCGACTATTTCGCGGTGTCGCTGCGCCTGATTGGCGCACTGGCGCTGATCCTCACCTCGTGTGGGCTGGCGGCTATCAACGCCGATGATATCTGGTATTTCGCCTCTGGCGGGGTGATCGGCAGCCTGTTGAGCTCTGCGCTACAGCCCATGCTTCACAGCAGCGGTGGCACGCTTGCGTTGCTCTGCATCTGGGCGGCAGGACTGACGCTGTTCACCGGCTGGTCGTGGGTGAGCATCGCTGAGAAGATCGGCAGCTTTATCCTCACCCTCCTGACCTTCGCCAGCAACCGTACCCGTCGCGACGATACGTGGGTTGACGAAGATGAATATGAGTACGAAGAGGAAGACGATGCTCCCGTTCAGCGTCGCGAATCTCGTCGTGCCCGCATTATGCGCGGCGCGCTGGCGCGTCGTCAGCGTGTTGCCGAGAAATTTGCCAACCCGCTAGGCCGTAAAACCGATGCGGCGCTCTTCTCCGGCAAACGCATGGATGAAGACGATCAGGTTGAATATCGTGCCGCCGGTGCGGCTGTCGATCCAAACGATGTGCTCTTCTCCGGCAACCGTGCCACGCCGGGAGCGTTTGATGAATACGACCCGCTGTTAAATGGTCACTCCGTGACCGAGCCGGTCGCTGCAGCGGCCGCCGCCACTACGGCTTCACAGGCGTATGCCGCTCCAGCCGATGCGGTGATGCCTTCAGCACCGGTTCCACCGCCCGAATCCGCCATTCAGCAACCTCAGGTGGAATGGCAAACCGCCCCTGGCGTTCATACGCCTGAGCCGGTTATTGCGCCAGAGCCAGAGAGCTATATTCCTGTCCAGCAGGAAGCCTGGCAGCAGCCTTATCAGCCGGAGCCGGCATATGAGCCTCAGGGATATCCGCAGTACGCGCAGCCTGCCGCACAGCCTCATCAGGAGTACGTGCCGCAGCCGGTTGAACCTGAACAGCCATACGTAGCGCCTCAGCCAGAGCCTGACGTGGTGGAAGAGGCGAAACCGTCTCGTCCGCCATTGTACTATTTTGAAGAGGTCGAAGAGCGTCGTGCCCGCGAGCGTGAACAGCTGGCGGCCTGGTATCAGCCTGTGCCTGAACCGGTGCAGGAGCCTGTAACTAAAGCCCCTTCTGTTTCGGTTCCTCCGGTTGATCCAACGCCTGCCGTTGCACCTGTTGCTGAAAGCGTGAAGCAGGCTACAGCGGCAGCCGCTGCCCCGGTCTTTAGCCTCGCCACAGGCGGTGCGCCACGTCCACAGGTGAAAGAGGGCATTGGCCCGCAGTTACCTCGCCCAAACCGTGTTCGCGTGCCAACGCGGCGTGAGCTGGCCTCCTACGGTATCAAGCTCCCTTCTCAGCGTATGGCTGAGGAGAAAGCGCGCGAGAATGAGTATGAAGATGACGTTGATGAAATGCATCAGGATGAACTGGCGCGCCAGTTCGCCGCGCAGCAGCATCAGCGCTATGGCGAAGAATACCAGCATGAAGTGCATCATCCGCAAGACGAAGATGACGCGGCTGAGGCGGAATTAGCGCGCCAGTTCGCGGCCACGCAGCAGCAGCGTTATGCCGGTGAGCAGCCTGCTGGAGCGAATCCGTTCTCGCTGTCGGATTTTGAATTCTCCCCAATAAAAGATCTGGTTGATGATGGCCCGAGCGAGCCGCTGTTCACGCCGAGCGTGATGCCGGACGCTGAACCGACGCGTCCGCAGACTGCGCCAGCGCCGCAGGCGTATGCACAGCCGCAACAACCGGCACCGCAGGCGTATGCACAACCGCAGCAACCGGCACCGCAAGCGTATGCACAGCCGCAGCAACCGGCGCCGCAGGCGTTTGCACAACCGCAACAACCGGCACCGCAGGCGTATGCACAGCCGCAGCAACTGGCGCCGCAGGCTTACGCGCAACCGCAGCAGCCACCACAGCCGCCGCAGTTCCAGCAGCCTCAGGCACAGCCGCAGGAGAGTCTCATTCACCCGCTGCTGATGCGTAACGGCGACAGCCGTCCGTTGCAGCGTCCAAGCACGCCTCTGCCGTCGCTGGATCTGTTAACCCCACCGCCGGCTGAAGTCGAGCCGGTCGATACCTTTGCTCTTGAGCAGATGGCTCGTCTGGTGGAAGCGCGTCTGGCGGACTTCCGTATCAAGGCTGATGTGGTCAACTACTCCCCAGGGCCGGTGATCACTCGCTTCGAACTTAATCTGGCACCAGGCGTAAAAGCCGCGCGTATTTCTAACCTTTCCCGTGACCTGGCGCGGTCTCTGTCGACCGTGGCGGTGCGTGTTGTAGAGGTTATTCCGGGTAAACCTTATGTCGGTCTTGAACTGCCGAATAAGAAACGTCAGACCGTTTACCTGCGCGAAGTCCTGGATAACGCGAAGTTCCGCGATAACCCGTCACCGCTGAGCGTGGTTCTGGGTAAAGATATTGCGGGCGAGCCGGTGGTGGCCGATCTGGCAAAAATGCCTCACCTGCTGGTGGCAGGTACCACCGGCTCCGGTAAATCCGTCGGTGTGAACGCCATGATCCTCAGCATGCTCTATAAAGCGCAGCCGGAAGATGTCCGTTTCATCATGATCGACCCGAAAATGCTGGAACTGTCGGTCTATGAAGGTATCCCGCATCTGCTGACAGAAGTGGTTACCGACATGAAAGACGCGGCCAATGCCCTGCGCTGGAGCGTGAATGAGATGGAGCGTCGCTACAAGCTGATGTCTGCGCTGGGCGTGCGTAACCTTGCCGGTTATAACGAGAAAATCGCCGAAGCGGCACGGATGGGCCGTCCGATTCCGGACCCTTACTGGAAACCGGGCGACAGCATGGATGCCCAACATCCGGTGCTGGAAAAACTGCCTTACATCGTCGTGCTGGTGGATGAATTCGCTGACCTGATGATGACCGTCGGTAAAAAAGTGGAAGAGCTGATTGCACGTCTGGCGCAGAAAGCACGTGCGGCCGGCATCCACCTGGTTCTGGCGACGCAGCGTCCGTCTGTGGACGTCATTACGGGTCTGATCAAAGCGAACATTCCAACCCGTATCGCGTTTACCGTATCGAGCAAAATTGACTCGCGTACTATTCTCGACCAGGGTGGCGCGGAGTCGCTGCTGGGTATGGGGGACATGCTTTACTCTGGCCCGAACTCTACTTCTCCGGTGCGTGTTCACGGCGCATTTGTTCGCGACCAGGAAGTTCACGCCGTGGTGCAGGACTGGAAAGCGCGCGGTCGTCCGCAATATGTTGATGGCATTACCTCCGACAGTGAAAGCGAAGGCGGCGGTGGTGGCCTGGACGGCGGCGAGGAGCTGGATCCGTTATTCGACCAGGCGGTTAACTTCGTCACCGAAAAACGTAAAGCTTCTATCTCGGGTGTGCAGCGTCAGTTCCGCATCGGCTACAACCGCGCAGCGCGCATCATCGAGCAGATGGAAGCGCAGGGCATTGTGAGCGAGCAGGGGCACAACGGTAACCGTGAGGTGCTGGCACCGCCGCCGTTTGATTAACCTTCAGTGATTGCAAAGAAGGGTAAATCAGCCAAAATTAAGCATTTTCTTCTGTCGCCTGCCTTCGGGCAGGTACACAATAGAGGGCAGAACCCCATATCGGGATGACGTATTTTAAGGAATAACAATGAAAAAAATCGCAATCGCCTGTGCATTACTCACCAGTTTTGTCGCCAGCAGCGTCTGGGCTGATGCAGCCAGCGACCTTAAAAGCCGACTGGATAAAGTGAGCAGTTTCCACGCCAGCTTCACGCAAAAAGTGACTGACGGCAGTGGCAATGCGGTGCAGGAAGGTCAGGGGGATTTGTGGGTAAAACGCCCGAATCTGTTTAACTGGCATATGACTCAGCCGGATGAGAGCATCCTGGTTTCTGATGGTAAGACCCTGTGGTTCTACAACCCGTTTGTCGAGCAGGCTACCGCGACCTGGCTGAAAGACGCGACCAGCAATACGCCTTTCATGCTGATTGCGCGTAACCAGTCCAGCGACTGGCAGCAGTACAATATCAAACAGAATGGTGATGAGTTTGTTCTGACGCCGAAAGGCAGCAATGGCAACCTGAAACAGTTCACCATCAACGTGAGCACCAACGGAACCATTAATCAGTTTGGTGCGGTTGAGCAGGACGACCAGCGTAGCAGCTACCAGCTCAAGACCCAGCAAAACGGCGCGGTTGACGCGTCTAAATTCACCTTTACCCCGCCGCAGGGCGTAACGGTGGACGATCAGCGCAACAAGTAAGAGGCATGAGTGAGCAATCTGTCGCTCGATTTTTCTGAGAATGCGTTTCAACCTCTGGCCGCTCGTATGCGGCCAGAAAATTTAGCGCAGTACATCGGCCAGCAACACCTGCTGGCTGCGGGGAAACCCTTGCCGCGTGCCATTGAGGCCGGGCATCTGCACTCCATGATCCTCTGGGGCCCACCCGGTACAGGCAAAACCACGCTCGCGGAGGTTATCGCCCGCTATGCTAACGCGGATGTCGAGCGCATCTCGGCGGTCACGTCCGGCGTGAAGGAGATCCGCGAGGCAATTGAACGTGCGCGGCAAAATCGCAATGCAGGGCGACGTACCATTCTCTTTGTCGACGAAGTTCATCGTTTCAATAAAAGCCAGCAGGATGCTTTCCTGCCGCACATTGAAGACGGCACCATTTTCTTCATCGGTGCCACCACCGAAAACCCGTCGTTTGAACTCAATTCCGCGCTGCTTTCCCGCGCACGTGTTTACCTGCTCAAATCCCTGACCGTGGAGGATATTGAACAGGTTCTCACGCAGGCGATGAACGATAACGCGCGCGGCTACGGCGGGCAGGATATCGTTCTGCCTGACGACACGCGCCGGGCGATCGCTGAACTGGTTAACGGCGACGCCCGCCGGGCACTCAATACGCTGGAAATGATGGCCGATATGGCCGAAGTGGATGCGTCCGGCAAACGGGTACTGAAACCGGCGTTGCTCACCGAAATCGCCGGGGAGCGCAGCGCGCGTTTCGACAATAAAGGCGATCGGTTTTACGATCTGATTTCGGCACTGCATAAGTCGGTGCGCGGCAGCGCGCCCGATGCGGCGCTTTACTGGTATGCCCGCATTATCACCGCCGGTGGCGATCCGCTGTATGTGGCCCGTCGCTGCCTGGCGATTGCCTCTGAAGATGTCGGGAATGCCGACCCGCGCGCCATGCAGGTGGCTATTTCGGCCTGGGACTGCTTTACCCGCGTCGGGCCTGCTGAAGGCGAGCGTGCTATCGCTCAGGCGATTGTTTATCTGGCCTGCGCACCGAAAAGTAACGCTGTCTATACCGCCTTTAAAGCGGCCATGTCCGACGCTCGTGAACGCCCGGATTATGACGTGCCGGTTCATCTGCGCAATGCGCCGACCAAACTGATGAAAGAGATGGGATACGGGCAGGAGTACCGCTACGCCCACGACGAACCCAATGCCTACGCCGCCGGGGAGGAATATTTCCCGCAGGAGATGGCACAAACCCGCTATTATCACCCCACAAACAGAGGTCTTGAAGGCAAGATTGGCGAAAAGCTCGCCTGGCTCGCCGGACAGGATCAAAATAGCCCTATAAAACGCTACCGTTAGTGCGATCGTTGCGGTAATGTTGGCAATGTATCCCTGTGGCCGCAGGCTGTGGTCACATTTTCCTATTTTAATTCGATAAGCACAGGATAAGCATGCTCGATCCCAATCTGCTGCGTAATGAGCCAGACGCAGTCGCTGAAAAACTGGCACGCCGGGGCTTTAAGCTGGATGTAGATAAGCTGCGCGCTCTTGAAGAGCGTCGTAAAGTTCTGCAGGTACAAACTGAAAATCTGCAGGCAGAGCGTAATTCTCGATCGAAATCCATCGGCCAGGCGAAAGCGCGCGGGGAAGACATTGAGCCATTACGCCTGGAAGTGAACAAACTGGGTGAAGAGCTGGATCAGGCGAAAGCGGAGCTGGACGTGCTTCAGGCCGAGATCCGTGATATCGCGCTGGCGATCCCGAACATTCCTGACGATAGCGTACCTGTCGGTAAAGATGAAAACGACAACGTTGAAGTGAAACGCTGGGGCACGCCTCGCGAGTTCGACTTCGAGGTTCGCGATCATGTGACCCTGGGCGAAATGCATGCCGGCCTGGACTTTGCGGCCGCAGTTAAGCTGACCGGTTCTCGCTTCGTTGTGATGAAAGGCCAGATTGCTCATCTGCATCGCGCTCTGGCGCAGTTTATGCTGGATCTGCACACCGAGCAGCACGGCTACAGCGAAACCTACGTCCCGTATCTGGTTAACCACGATACGCTGTACGGTACTGGCCAGCTGCCAAAATTTGCCGGCGATCTGTTCCACACCCGTCCGCTGGACGAGGAAGCTGACAGCAGCAACTACGCGCTGATCCCAACTGCGGAAGTGCCGCTGACTAACCTCGTGCGTGATGAGATCATCGACGAAGACGACCTGCCAATCAAACTGACAGCACACTCTCCGTGCTTCCGTTCTGAAGCGGGTTCTTACGGTCGCGACACCCGTGGTCTGATCCGTATGCACCAGTTCGACAAAGTAGAGATGGTGCAGATTGTCCGCCCGGAAGAGTCGATGGACGCGCTGGAAGAGATGACCGGCCACGCTGAGAAAGTGCTGGAGCTGCTGGGTCTGCCGTACCGTCGTATGGCGCTGTGCACCGGTGATATGGGCTTTGGTGCCTGCAAAACCTTCGACCTGGAAGTCTGGGTTCCTGCGCAGAATACCTACCGTGAAATCTCCTCCTGCTCTAACGTCTGGGATTTCCAGGCGCGTCGTATGCAGGCACGTTGCCGCAGCAAGTCTGACAAGAAAACCCGTCTGGTGCATACCCTGAACGGTTCTGGTCTGGCTGTCGGTCGTACACTGGTTGCCGTGCTGGAAAACTATCAGCAGGCGGACGGTCGTATTGAGATCCCTGAAGTGCTGCGTCCGTACATGAAAGGCCAGCAGTACATCGGTTAATGATTTGACGTGAAACAAAAAAGCGCCTCAGGGCGCTTTTTTTATACCTTAGAATTGATACGACGCAATAACCCCTCCCTCCAAAGTAGTAATACTCCTCCGAATGAAAGTCAGCATAAAAAACCAATAACGAAGTTATTCGTTATATATAAAACTATATAGCGGCTTATGCCGCCTCTCTTTTCTTTGTGAGCAACCAAAGTGAGTCTCTATGAAAATCAAAGCGCCTGAAGCGTTAATGGCTGCCGAGGTCACTCGCCGTGGGTTGATGAAAACCACGGCAATTGGTGGTCTGGCCGTTGCCAGCAGCGCCTTTACGCTCCCTTTTTCTCGTCTGGTGTCGGCGGCGGATGCACTGTCCCCGACCACCCCGGAAAAAGTGGTGTGGAGTGCCTGTACCGTAAACTGCGGTAGCCGTTGTCCACTGCGTATGCATGTGGTGGATGGTGAGATTAAATATGTCGAAACCGATAATACCGGAGACGATAACTACGAGGGGTTACATCAGGTCCGCGCCTGCCTGCGCGGCCGTTCAATGCGTCGTCGCGTTTATAACCCGGACCGCCTGAAGTACCCGATGAAACGCGTTGGCAAGCGTGGAGAAGGGAAGTTCGAGCGCATTAGCTGGGATGAAGCCTACGACATTATCGCGACGAACATGCAGCGTCTGATCAAAGACTACGGCAACGAATCCATCTATCTGAACTATGGCACCGGGACGCTCGGCGGCACGCTGACCCGCTCCTGGCCACCGGGGAAAACGCTGGTGGCCCGTCTGATGAACTGCTGCGGCGGTTATCTGAACCATTATGGCGACTACTCTTCGGCGCAGATTGCCGCCGGTCTGAACTACACCTACGGTGGCTGGGCAGACGGTAACAGCCCGTCTGATATCGAAAACAGTAAGCTGGTGGTGCTGTTCGGCAACAACCCGGGTGAAACGCGCATGAGCGGTGGCGGGGTAACGTACTACCTCGAACAGGCGCGCGCCAAATCGAATGCCCGCATGATTATTATCGACCCGCGCTATACCGACACCGGAGCAGGGCGTGAAGATGAGTGGATCCCGATTCGTCCTGGCACCGATGCTGCGCTGGTCTCCGCGCTGGCGTGGGTGATGATCACTGAAAATCTGGTCGATCAGCCGTTCCTCGATAAATACTGCGTCGGTTATGACGAGAAAACATTGCCAGCCAGCGCGCCGGCTAATGGCCACTATAAGGCCTATATTCTCGGTCAGGGCAGCGACGGTATTGCCAAAACGCCTGAATGGGCGTCCACCATCACGGGAATTCCGGTAGACCGTATTGTTCAACTGGCACGAGAGATTGGCTCGGCTAAACCGGCCTATATTAGTCAGGGCTGGGGTCCACAGCGTCATGCGAACGGTGAAATTGCCACCCGTGCCATTTCGATGCTCGCCATTCTCACGGGTAACGTGGGCATTCATGGCGGTAACACGGGTGCGCGTGAAGGCTCCTATGAAGTGCCGTTTGAACGTATGCCGACGCTGGAAAACCCGGTTCAGACCAGTATCTCCATGTTTATGTGGACTGATGCCATTGAACGCGGCCCGGAAATGACTGCGCTGCGTGACGGCGTGCGGGGTAAGGACAAACTGGATGTCCCGATCAAGATGATCTGGAACTACGCCGGAAACTGTCTCATCAACCAGCACTCTGAAATTAACCGCACCCATGAAATCCTGCAGGATGACAAGAAGTGCGAGATGATTGTGGTGATCGACTGCCACATGACATCTTCGGCAAAATATGCCGATATTATTCTCCCGGACTGCACGGCCTCTGAGCAGATGGATTTCGCGCTGGATGCCTCCTGCGGCAACATGTCCTACGTCATCTTTACCGATCAGGCTATTAAACCTCGCTTTGAGTGCAAAACCATCTATGAGATGACCTCTGAGCTGGCGAAACGTCTTGGCGTTGAGCAGCAATTTACCGAGGGGCGCACGCAGGAAGGGTGGATGCGCCATCTGCATGAACTCTCCCGCAAAGCGATCCCTGACCTTCCGGATTTCGATACCTTCCGTGAGCAGGGGATGTACAAACAGCGTGATCCGGAAGGCCACCACGTGGCGTACAAAGCTTTCCGTGACGATCCGCAGGCCAATCCGCTGACCACGCCATCGGGCAAAATTGAAATTTATTCAGAAGAGCTGGCAAAAATTGCCTCTACCTGGGAGTTGCCGGAAGGGGATGTTATCGATCCGCTGCCGATCTACACGCCGGGCTTTGAAAACTACAACGATCCGCTGACCGCGAAATTCCCGCTGCAGTTGACCGGCTTCCACTACAAAGCGCGTGTTCACTCTACCTATGGCAACGTCGACGTACTGAAAGCTGCCTGCCGTCAGGAGATGTGGATTAACCCGATGGATGCCAAAGCCCGTGGGATCAGCAATGGCGACCGCGTGCGCATCTTTAACGGTCGCGGTGAGGTACACATTGAAGCCAAGGTGACTCCGCGCATGATGCCTGGCGTTGTCGCGCTGGGGGAAGGGGCCTGGTATAGCCCGGATGCGAATCGCATCGACCAGGCAGGCAGTATTAACGTACTGACCACGCAGCGTCCGTCGCCACTGGCGAAGGGCAACCCGTCCCACACGAACCTTGTTCAGGTTGAAAAGGTGTAAGGAGTAACCGATGACAACCCAGTATGGATTTTTTATTGATTCCAGCCGCTGCACCGGGTGCAAAACCTGCGAGCTCGCCTGCAAGGATTACAAAGATTTAACCCCGGACGTCAGCTTCCGCCGTATTTATGAATACGCGGGCGGTGACTGGCAGGAAGACAACGGTGTCTGGCACCAGAACGTGTTTGCCTACTACCTGTCGATTGCCTGCAACCACTGCGAAGACCCGGCCTGTACCAAGGTCTGCCCGAGCGGGGCGATGCACAAGCGTGACGACGGGTTTGTGGTGGTGGATGAAGATGTCTGCATCGGCTGTCGCTACTGCCACATGGCCTGTCCGTACGGTGCCCCGCAGTACAACGCCGCCAAAGGGCATATGACCAAGTGCGACGGCTGCCACACCCGCGTGGCAGACGGCAAAAAGCCAATCTGCGTGGAGTCCTGCCCGCTGCGCGCGCTGGATTTCGGTCCTATCGACGAGTTGCGTAAAAAACATGGTCAGCTGGCGGCCGTCGCACCGCTGCCGTCCGCGCACTTCACGAAGCCGAGCATCGTGATTAAACCTAACGCCAACAGCCGCCCGACAGGGGATACCACCGGCTACCTGGCAAACCCGAAGGAGGTGTGAGATGGGAAGTGGATGGCATGAATGGCCGCTGATGATCTTCACGGTCTTTGGGCAGTGTGTGGCGGGCGGTTTTATTGTCCTCGCGCTGGCGCTGCTGAAAGGGAATCTTACTGCTGAGCAACAACAACGTTTAGTGTTGAGTATGTTTGGCCTGTGGGTGCTGATGGGAATTGGCTTTATTGCCTCTACGCTGCACCTCGGCTCACCAATGCGCGCGTTCAACTCCCTGAACCGGGTGGGGGCGTCGTCACTCAGTAATGAAATCGCCAGCGGGGCGATCTTCTTTGCTGTGGGTGGGCTGGGTTGGCTGCTGGCAGCACTGAAGAAATTGCCGGCAGGGCTGCGCAGCGTGTGGCTGATTGTCACGATGGTGCTGGGCGTGGTGTTTGTGTGGATGATGGTGCGGGTCTATAACACCATCGACACCGTGCCGACCTGGTACAGCATCTGGACGCCGATGAGCTTCTTCCTGACGCTGTTTATTGGTGGGCCGCTTCTTGGCTTCATGCTGCTGCGCGTCGCGGGTGTTGACGGTTGGGCGATGCGTTTGCTGCCTGTCGTTTCACTGCTGGCGCTGGTGGTGAGCGCAGTCGTCACCCTGATGCAGGGCGCGGAGCTGGCAACCATTCACAGCTCTGTTCAGCAGGCGTCTGCCCTGGTGCCGGCATACGGCTCGCTGATGGCCTGGCGCGTGGTACTGCTGGTGGCGGCACTGGTGTGCTGGATTGTGCCTCAGCTTAAGGGGTATCAACCCGCGCTGCCGCTCCTGTCACTGGCTTTTGTGCTGGTCCTCGCAGGTGAACTGATCGGCCGCGGTGTGTTCTACGGTTTGCATATGACCGTAGGTATGGCCGTCGCCAGTTAGCGTTGCCGTGGGTGAGATAAAGCCGGGACGGAGCGCCCGGCTTTTTTTATTTTAATCATGAAATTTTTCGACTGACGTTTTGTTTTCACTTCGGGCATTAATAAATAAAAACAGATACATAATTCATATCTATAGCAGGCGTTGCATTAGCAGGATAAGTTTTTTAAATCGACAGGGAACATATCGTGCGTGGCGGTGAAATCAGTGGATTGACTTTGTTTTTGCCAGTGGCATGATGCGCACGAAATCTGAACTTCCTCACGGTTTTTAATCCATGACCATCTATACCCGGCCAGTGCTTTTATTGCTCTGTGGCCTGCTTCTGCTGACCCTGGCGATCGCAGTGTTAAATACACTCGTCCCGCTGTGGCTCGCCCATGAAAACTTACCGACCTGGCAGGTGGGTATGGTCAGCTCGTCCTTTTTTACTGGCAACCTGCTGGGTACGCTGGTTACAGGAAGCCTGATTAAACGCTTTGGTTTTAACCGCAGCTATTATCTGGCCTCGCTGCTCTTCGCTGTCGGATGTGCCGGGCTGGGCCTGATGGTCGGCTTCTGGAGCTGGATGGTATGGCGCTTTATCGCCGGAGTGGGTTGCGCGATGATTTGGGTGGTGGTTGAAAGCGCGCTGATGTGCAGCGGCACGTCACGTAACCGCGGACGCCTGCTGGCAGCCTATATGATGGTTTATTACATCGGTACCGTGCTTGGTCAACTGATGGTGAGCAAACTGCCAACCGACCTGATGAGCGTTTTGCCGTGGGTGACGGGAATGGTGCTGGCAGCAATCCTGCCGCTGCTCTTTACGCGCATTGTGAACCAGAACAGCGAACACCTGGAAGCAACCCACGTCTGGCCAATGCTGAGACTGCGTCAGGCGCGCCTTGGCGTTAACGGCTGTATTATCTCCGGAATTGTGCTTGGTTCACTGTATGGCCTGATGCCGCTTTATCTGAACCATCAGGGCGTCAGCGATTCCGGGATCGGTTTCTGGATGGCGGTGATGGTGAGTGCGGGGATTGTCGGTCAGTGGCCGATTGGACGCCTGGCCGATCGCTTTGGTCGCCTGCTGGTGCTGCGTGTTCAGGTTTTTGTGGTGATCATGGGCTGTCTCGCCATGCTCAGCAATGCGGCGATGGCGCCTGCGCTGTTTATTCTGGGTGCCGCAGGTTTTACGCTCTATCCGGTCGCGATGGCCTGGGCCTGTGAGAAAGTTGAACACCACCAGTTAGTGGCAATGAACCAGGCGTTGTTACTGAGCTATACCATCGGCAGCCTGCTGGGACCGACCTTTACCGCGATGCTGATGCAGAATTACTCCGACAATTTGCTGTTTATTATGATCGCCAGCGTATCGTTTATTTATCTCTTAATGCTGCTGCGCAAAGTGGGAGAACACCCGACGCCTGTGGCGCATGCCTGATTAATAAAAAGCCAGTCGATGACTGGCTTTTTTGTCCCCATCACATATAAGACTTTTACGTATTGTTTGTTTATTGCACCAGGCGATAATTCAGGTGAGTTATATCACTAAAAGGCAACAATCATGTCTACTCGTCGTTTTACCACTACCGCTCTGGCAGTAGTGTTGTCTTTAACGTTTGCTGCAGCTCCGGTCATGGCTAACCCGGGTAACGGGAATGGCAGTGGTCACGGGAACAGTGGCGGACAAGGTAATGGCGGCAGTCACGGCAATTCCGGTAGTCATGGCAACGGAAATTCCGGTACCCACGGTAATAAACAAAATAACGGTCAGGAAAATCCAGGTAAATCGAATAAAAGCGTCAGTGACGATGTCGACGCCCGTGTGAGCTTCGATCATGCCCGTCACCTGGCACTCAATTACGGCTTAACAGGTTATGAGTCACTGCCTCCGGGTATTGCGAAAAACCTCGCACGCGGTAAACCGCTCCCTCCGGGCATTGCGAAGAAAACCGTGCCGGCCTCTATGCTGGGCCAGCTTCCTTCCTATCCTGGTTATGAATGGCGTGTCGTCGGTGACGATCTGGTCTTAATTGCGCTGAGTACTGCGGTTGTGACCACCATTATTAATGGCGTCTTCAGATAATATAAAAAAGGCCCGGTTCTCACCGGGCCTTTTCTTAATACATTACCTTGTGGCCGTACTGTTCAAGAATACCTTTCACGCGTTCCATCGTCTCTTTCTTCGGCGGCTTAACGCCATCGAGTTTATATTCTTCGCCCATGGCGACCCACTTGTGTTTACCCAGTTCGTGGTAGGGCAGAAGCTCAATTTTCTCAACGTTGCCCATATCGCGGGTAAATTCTCCCAGCCGATGCGCGGAATCGTCATCATCTGACCAGCCAGGTACAACAACATAGCGGATCCAGGTTTTGATGCCTTTCCCGGAGATGTATTTGGCGAACTCCAGCGTACGGTGGTTGGAAACACCCACCAGATTCTGGTGGATCTCATCGTTCATCTGTTTGAGATCGAGCATCACCAGGTCGGTGACGTCGAGCAGTTCATCAATGACCGGATCGTAGCGGCGGACAAAACCGTTTGTATCGAGACAGGTATGAATGCCTTCTTTGCGACAGGCGCGGAACCAGTCGCGCACGAATTCGGCCTGCAGAATGGCTTCACCGCCGGAAGCGGTTACGCCGCCGCCGGATGCGTTCATAAAGTGACGATAGGTCACCACCTCTTTCATCAGTTCTTCGACGGTCACTTCTTTGCCGCCGTGCGTATCCCAGGTGTCACGGTTATGGCAGTAAAGGCAGCGCATCAGGCAGCCCTGGAAAAAGGTGATAAAGCGGATACCCGGGCCATCGACAGTGCCACAGGATTCAAAGGAGTGAATGCGACCAATAATTGACATTGCGGTGATATCTCCAGCATCGGCCCGTCCGGGGCCTGTGTATGCACAGCTCAAAACCGGCTGTGTTTAAGTCTGTTTTGGCTGTTATCCATAGAGTATAGATAGCGGACAAAAGAGACTGTGATGGAGAGAGTGTTAAAAAGGCCCCACGTATGTGGAGCCTTTATTGTACGCCTTTTAACGCGTGATTTCAGTCAATTCCACTTACATGGACTGAGTGAAAGTACGGGTGATAACGTCCTGCTGCTGTTCTTTCGTCAGGGAGTTAAAACGTACTGCGTAGCCGGATACACGGATGGTCAGCTGAGGATATTTCTCAGGGTGTTCCATCGCATCAAGCAGCATTTCACGGTTCATTACGTTCACGTTCAGGTGCTGACCACCTTCAATGGACGCTTCGTGGTGGAAGTAACCATCCATCAGACCCGCGAGGTTAGTTTTACGTACTTCGTCGTCTTTACCCAGCGCATTTGGCACGATAGAGAAGGTGTAAGAGATACCATCTTTCGCGTAAGCAAACGGCAGTTTAGCGACGGAGGTCAGAGAGGCAACAGCACCTTTCTGGTCACGACCGTGCATTGGGTTAGCACCAGGACCGAATGGCGCACCCGCGCGACGACCGTCCGGAGTGTTACCGGTTTTCTTACCATACACAACGTTAGACGTGATGGTCAGAACAGACTGAGTCGGGATAGCGTTACGGTAAGTGGTCAGTTTCTGAATTTTCTTCATGAAACGTTCAACCAGGTCAACCGCCATGTCATCAACGCGAGAGTCGTTGTTACCAAACTGCGGATATTCGCCTTCGATTTCGAAGTCAACAGCCAGACCGTCTTCGTCACGAATTGGTTTAACTTTCGCATATTTGATTGCAGACAGGGAGTCAGCCGCAACGGACAGACCTGCGATACCACACGCCATGGTGCGGATAACGTCACGGTCGTGCAGCGCCATCAGAGAGGCTTCGTAGCTGTACTTGTCGTGCATGTAGTGGATAACGTTCAGGGCAGTGACGTACTGTTTAGCCAGCCAGTCCATGAAGTGATCCATACGCTCCATGACTTCATCGAAGTTCAGAACGTCGCCTTTGATTGGTTCAGACTTAGGACCAACCTGCATTTTCAGTTTTTCATCAACGCCGCCGTTGATTGCGTACAGCATGGTTTTCGCCAGGTTTGCACGCGCACCGAAGAACTGCATTTGTTTACCAACAACCATTGGGCTTACGCAGCATGCGATAGCGTAGTCATCGTTGTTGAAGTCCGGACGCATCAGGTCATCGTTCTCGTACTGCAGAGAAGAGGTGTCGATGGACACTTTAGCGGCGAATTTCTTGAAGTTCAGAGGCAGTTTTTCAGACCACAGAACGGTGATGTTCGGCTCCGGAGAAGGACCCATGGTGTACAGGGTGTTCAGGAAGCGGAAGCTGTTTTTGGTAACCAGAGTACGGCCATCAACACCCATACCACCGATAGATTCCGTTGCCCAGATTGGGTCACCAGAGAACAGCTCATCGTATTCAGGGGTACGCAGGAAGCGAACCATACGCAGTTTCATGACCAGGTGGTCAATCATTTCCTGAGCGTCTTGCTCGGTGATTTTGCCCGCTTTCATATCACGTTCGATGTAAGCATCCAGGAAGGTGGATACACGACCGAAGGACATTGCTGCACCGTTCTGAGACTTAACTGCGGCCAGGTAGCCGAAGTAGGTCCACTGGATAGCTTCCTGAGCGTTGGTTGCAGGACCAGAGATATCGCAGCCATATTTAGCCGCCATTTCTTTGATCTGACCCAGCGCGCGATGCTGTTCAGCGATTTCTTCACGCAGACGGATAGTCGCTTCCAGGTTTACACCGTTTTCCAGATCAGACTGCAGGGAAACAAACTGCGCGTATTTGTCTTTCATCAGGAAGTCGATACCGTACAGCGCAACGCGACGGTAGTCACCGATGATACGGCCACGGCCATAGGCATCTGGCAGACCAGTCAGAACGCCAGATTTACGGCAGTTCAGAATGTCTTTGGTGTAAACATCGAATACACCCTGGTTGTGGGTTTTGCGGTATTCGGTGAAGATTTTTTTCAGCATTGGGTCCAGCTCGCGGTTATACGCTTTGCAGGAACCTTCAACCATTTTGATACCACCGAACGGGATGATCGCACGTTTCAGTGGTGCTTCAGTCTGCAGACCAACGATTTTCTCAAGGGCTTTGTTAATGTAGCCAGCATCGTGAGAAGTGATGGTAGAAGCAACGGAGGTGTCAAAATCAACTGGCGCGTGAGTGCGGTTTTCCAGTTTTACGCCTTCCATTACGCTGTCCCACAGCTTGGTGGTCGCGTCAGTTGCACCAGCCAGGAAGGATTCGTCACCTTCATACGGGGTATAGTTTTTCTGAATGAAGTCACGTACGTTTACTTCATTCTGCCAGTCACCTTTCGCAAAACCTTCCCAGGCTGTGGCTAACTTTTCATTAAGCTCGGACATGTAACACCTACCTTCTTAAGTGGATTTTTTATTTACTGCCTGAGATAACCATCAATGATGGTCGTCGCCACGCAGGTAAATGACCCAGTATGTCAACCCAACTAACAGACCCCCACCGATAATGTTCCCGATAGTGACAGGGATCAGGTTATCAGTAATGAAATTCATAATAGTCAGGTGAGAGAAACTTTCCGGGGTTGAACCAACAGCAGTCCAGAACTCCGGGCTTGCAAAGTTGCGGATTACAATTCCCATTGGGATCATAAACATGTTCGCAATACTGTGCTCGAAGCCGCTGGCAACAAACATCGCAACCGGCAGAACCATAATCATGGCTTTATCCATCAGGCTACGACCCGAGTAGCTCATCCAGACAGCCAGGCAGACCATCAGGTTAGCGAGGATGCCGAGAGCAACGGCTTCGATAAATGTGTGGTGCATTTTGTGGTCTGCGGTCTGCAGGACGTTGAGTCCCCAGCCACCGTTGGCGGTCATATACTCGCCAGAGAGCCACATCAACAGAACAAAGAGCAGACAGCCAATCAGGTTGCCAACATAGACATTAAGCCAGTTGCGCGCCAGTTGACCCCAGGTAATTCTTCCGCTGGCTTTTGCCACGACAATCAACACTGTAGAAGTGAAGAGGTCGGCGCCGCAGATGACGCAAAGAATCAGTCCCAGTGAGAAGCAAATACCGCCAATCAGTTTCGCCATGCCGAAAGGCATCGCGGCAGTACCGGTGGTGGCAGTGATGTAGAAGACAAACGCGATAGAGATGAACACACCAGCCGTGATCGCCAGATAGAACGTCTTCATCGGGTGTTTCGTTGCTTTATAGACACCCGCTTCTTCGGCAACTTTGGCCATAGCAGCTGGGAGTAAAAGATCAAAAGGGTTGTCAGCTTTCACACTAACTCTCTCTTTATTAAGTCGGCGACGAGATACTAACAAAGCATTATAGAAGAGAAATTGATATAGATCATATCTCGCCTGGCTTATAGGCCCGCAATGTGTATGGATTTACAGCAAAAGCGGAGTAAGTATTTGATTATCCGTATAAAAATAAATTTTAAAAGTTATGAAAAGAGTTGAATTATTTCTTTCGGCCCCCTCTGCAACAGTTAATTAATATGGAGTAATTACCATAAAAAGTAACAGTAAAGCCCAGGTAAATATTATTATATTTACCCATATTTAACTTTATTATTACAATCAACAGTCATTGCCGAAAAAAATAAAAAAACGGGGCAATGAAATTGCCCCGTAATATAGCCCAGACGATTGAATACGCCTACAGCTGATAATGTTATATGCGCTTATTTTGACCAGTAAGCGGATTTCGCCTTCTGCAATTTTTCATACGCTTTCAGCAGAGACTGATGTGCCGGAAAGGCTTTCAGGTCGCTATCCACAGCCTGAAGACCGTAGAACGGCGCTTCACCGCTCAGTGCTGCGCTGGCGGCTTCAACGGCGTCAGCACCGTACATGCGAACAAACGCATTCAGGTATTGCAGCGGCTGACGATCTTCTTCCTGCGCGAGAAGC
This sequence comes from Enterobacter cloacae complex sp. 394I7, assembly GCF_057320345.1. Classification (NCBI taxonomy): domain Bacteria; kingdom Pseudomonadati; phylum Pseudomonadota; class Gammaproteobacteria; order Enterobacterales; family Enterobacteriaceae; genus Enterobacter; species Enterobacter cloacae complex sp. 394I7. Next base: position 489,626 of record NZ_JBXWCR010000001.1, read on the forward strand.
AGCAGGGTTTGCAGGCAGCGATAGTAGTTAGTGCGTTCGGCAGAGAAGACAGACTGGTTAAATTCCATAGTCCACTCGGTCCAGGCCAGGGCCTGATCCAGATCGCCACCAGCCAGTGCCAGCATTGCTTTCAGCTCACCAATACGCAGGGTATACCAGCCGTTATCTTTACCGGTCGCCAGACCCAGCAGCTCGCGTACGCGGGTGAAGTCATCATGGCCTTCCTCGTCCAGTTGCGCGATCAGGTTCAGGTAATCTTCTTTTTCCCATTCGCTGCCCGGCAAGGCCAGCAGGGTTTCACGCAGGTGCGCGCCCATGCTGTTGTTCGCCAGCCACAGATCTTCTGCCGGATAGATGTCGGACATGCCCGGCACCAGAATGCGGCAGGCGTACACGCCAAGGTGTTCGTAGTCAGCGATGTAGACTTCTTTATCTTCCGCCTTAAAGATAGCCATCAGCGTGGCGAACTCTTCTTCGGTGGTACCTGCAAAGCTCCAGTCGACGAACGGATAGTCCGCGTCCTGCTTAAACAGATCCCAGGAGATCAAACCGCTGGAGTCGATGAAGTGGGTTTCAAGGTTGGTGTGCTCGGCCACTTCTTCATCGTCAAAGGTCGGTGGCGTAAACACGTCCAGATCTTTCAGGCCACGGCCCTGCAGTAACTCGGTGACGGTACGCTCCAGCGCCACGCCAAAGTCAGGGTGCGCGCCGAAAGAGGCGAAGCAGGTTCCGTTTTCAGGGTTAAACAGCACCACACAGATAACCGGGTATTTACCGCCCAGTGAGCCGTCATAGGCAAAGATTGGGAAACCTTCCGCTTCCAGCCTGGCGATGGATTCCACCACGCCCGGGTAGCGCGCCAGCACGTCAGCCGGAATTTCAGGCAGGCTGATGGATTCGGCAATGATGCGGTTTTTAATGTGGCGTTCGAAGACTTCAGACAGCCCCTGTACGCGCGCTTCATTACGGGTATTACCGGCAGACATACCGTTGGACACATACAAGTTGCCAACGATGTTCATCGGGATATAGACGGTCTGCTCATCAGACTGACGCGTGAACGGCAGGGCGCAGATACCACGATCCTCATTGCCGGACTGCAGATCGATCAGCATGCTGGCGGTCAGTTCGTTTTCCGGATCGTAGAACGCACGCAGACGCGCGTCGAGAATGCCTTCCGGCAGCGCGTCGTCTTCAGGCAGCGGGAACCATTTTTCGTTCGGATAGTGCACGAACGGGCCGTTGGCGATGGTTTCACCCAGCCAGAAATCGGCGAAGAAATAGTTGGTCGACAGACGTTCAAAATACTCACCCAGCGCAGAGGCCAGTGCCGCTTTTTTTGTCGCGCCTTTACCGTTGGTAAAGCACAGGGCACACTCTTTATCGCGAATATGCACGGACCAGACATGAGGCACCGGGTTGAGCCAGGAGGCTTCTTCGATATTAAAGCCCAGGTCGGTCAGTTTCTGCTGGAAGCGAGCGATGGAATCTTCCAGAGCGGCGTCTTTGCCGGGGATAAACGTTTGAGTCATGGCGTTCACTTTTATCGTACGTAAAGCGCGCAATGATACGGGTTTTGCGTGACAGGTGCTATCTTCGGCGAAAATAAAAGACTCGACTATGCTTACAGACAGTAACTTACTGTTAAGGCATAGAAAAATGAAAGCATTTGATCTCCAGCGGATGGCGTTTGATAAAGTTCCTCCCGAATTTTTGGGCGAAGTGGCCCTGCGCAGCCTGTATACCTTTGTATTGGTCTTCCTGTTTCTCAAAATCACCGGGCGGCGTGGTGTCCGGCAGATGTCCCTCTTTGAGGTGCTGATTATTCTGACGCTGGGTTCAGCGGCGGGGGATGTCGCCTTTTACGACGATGTGCCGATGGTGCCGGTCTTTATCGTTTTTGTCTCACTGGCGCTACTTTACCGGCTTGTCATGTGGCTGATGTCGAAAAGTGAAAAGCTGGAAGATCTTCTCGAAGGGAAGCCGGTGGTTATTGTCGAGAACGGGCGGCTGGCCTGGGAAAATGTACAGAGTGCCAACATGACCGAGTTCGAGTTTTTTATGGAACTGCGTCTGAATAGCGTTGAACAACTCGGGCAGGTGCGGCTGGCAATCATGGAAACGAACGGACAAATCAGCGTCTATTACTATGCTGACGACGAGGTGAAGCCGGGGCTCTGTATTCTGCCGGATATGCTTATTGAGCGTTTCACCACCGTGCCTGAGTCAGGCGAATATGCCTGTATAAGATGTAGCCATGTTGTGGCGATGCAGCCGGGCGATCATCAATTATGTCCCCGCTGTACAAATCCGGAATGGACGAAGGTTAGCCGGGCCAAACGCCTTACCTGACAGCCATATTGTCGGTTTTGCCGCAGTGAGATGGCAGATTGTATTGTGTGACGCGGGACACATTTCACCGGTCATAAGTTTTAGACATTGCGGCGCGTGTCACTGAATGATAAAACCGATATCCACAGTTATAACTTATTGCTTTTAGCGTGGTGAGGGGAAATGGCTCAAGTCTTTAATTTCAGTTCAGGTCCGGCGATGTTGCCGGCAGACGTGCTTAAACAGGCTCAACAGGAACTTTGTGACTGGAACGGTCTGGGTACGTCGGTGATGGAAATCAGCCACCGTGGTAAAGAGTTTATTCAGGTGGCGGAAGAGGCAGAAAAGGATTTTCGCGATCTGCTGAACATTCCCTCAAACTACAAAGTTTTGTTCTGCCACGGCGGTGGCCGCGGTCAGTTTGCTGGCGTCCCGCTGAATATCCTCGGCGACAAAACCACGGCAGACTACGTTGATGCGGGTTACTGGGCGGCAAGTGCGGTTAAAGAAGCCAAAAAGTACTGCTCGGCAAATGTTATCGACGCCAAAATTACCGTTGATGGCCTGCGTGCCGTGAAGCCGATGAGCGAGTGGCAGCTCTCTGATAACGCTGCGTATCTGCACTATTGCCCAAACGAAACCATCGACGGGATTGCCATCGACGAGACCCCGAACTTCGGTAAAGACGTCGTGGTTGCAGCCGATTTCTCCTCTACCATTTTGTCCGCGCCAATTGACGTCAGCCGCTACGGTGTTATCTATGCGGGTGCGCAGAAAAATATCGGCCCGGCGGGTTTGACGATCGTCATCGTGCGCGAAGATTTGCTGGGTAAAGCCCATCAGTCTTGCCCGTCTATTCTGGATTATACGGTCCTCAACGATAACGACTCCATGTTCAACACCCCCCCTACGTTTGCCTGGTACCTCTCTGGCCTGGTCTTTAAATGGCTCAAGCAAAACGGCGGCGTGGCGCAGATGGACAAAATCAATCAGCAGAAAGCCGACCTGCTGTATGGCGTGATCGATAAGAGCGATTTCTACCGTAACGATGTCGCGAAAGCTAACCGTTCTCGTATGAATGTGCCGTTCCAGCTGGCGGACAGCAACCTGGATAAAGTCTTCCTTGAAGCGTCCTTCGCTGCAGGCCTGCATGCGCTGAAAGGCCACCGTGTTGTAGGCGGTATGCGTGCCTCTATCTATAACGCGATGCCGCTGGAAGGGGTTAAAACCCTGACCGATTTCATGATCGACTTCGAACGTCGCCACGGTTAATTACGCTGTTTTTCACCCCCGTAGCCCTGCTGCGGGGTTTTTATTATGTTGAGTTGAGAGTTAAGTTTCATGGAATCCCTGACGTTACAACCTATCGCGCGGGTAGATGGCACCATTAATCTGCCTGGTTCAAAAAGTGTCTCGAACCGCGCTCTGCTGCTGGCAGCTCTGGCAAACGGCACCACCGTCCTCACAAACCTGCTGGACAGCGATGACGTGCGCCATATGCTCAATGCGCTGAAAGCGTTGGGAGTTCATTACACGCTGTCTGACGACCGCACCCGCTGTGAAGTGACCGGCAACGGCGGCGCGTTACGCTCGGCTGAAGAGCGTGAACTGTTTCTGGGTAATGCGGGGACGGCGATGCGCCCGCTGGCGGCGGCCCTGTGCCTGGGCAGCAACAATATTGTGCTGACCGGTGAGCCGCGCATGAAAGAGCGTCCCATTGGCCATCTGGTGCATGCCCTTCGTCAGGGCGGCGCGCAGATTGAGTATCTGGAGCAGGAAAATTACCCGCCTCTGCGTCTGCGCGGTGGTTTCAATGGCGGTAACGTCGACGTGGATGGCAGCGTCTCCAGCCAGTTCCTGACGGCTCTGCTGATGACTGCGCCGCTGGCACCACAGGATACGGTCATCACCATCAAAGGCGACCTGGTCTCTAAACCGTACATTGATATTACGCTGCACCTGATGAAAACCTTCGGGGTTGAGGTGGAAAACCGCGCTTATCAGCAATTCGTGGTTCGCGGTGCGCAGCAGTACCAGTCTCCGGGTCATTACCTTGTGGAAGGTGATGCTTCGTCTGCCTCCTATTTCCTGGCGGCAGGGGCGATTAAGGGCGGTACGGTGAAAGTGACCGGCATTGGCCGTAACAGCGTTCAGGGCGATATCCGTTTTGCTGACGTGCTGGAAAGAATGGGCGCCACGATTACCTGGGGCGATGATTTCATCTCCTGCACCCATGGCGAGCTGAACGCTATCGATATGGACATGAACCATATCCCGGATGCGGCGATGACCATTGCCACGGCGGCGCTCTTCGCAAAAGGCACCACGACGCTGCGTAACATTTACAACTGGCGCGTAAAAGAGACTGACCGTCTGTTCGCGATGGCGACCGAACTGCGTAAAGTGGGCGCCGAAGTGGAGGAGGGCGAAGACTACATCCGCGTCACGCCTCCGGCAAAACTGCAATTTGCGGAAATCGGCACCTATAACGATCACCGCATGGCAATGTGCTTCTCGCTGGTGGCGCTCTCCGATACGCCGGTGACCATTCTCGACCCGAAATGTACGGCGAAAACCTTCCCGGACTACTTCGAGCAATTGGCGCGTATCAGTACCCCTGCCTGATTTGCCTTCGCGCCAGCCTCTGTGCTGGCGCGCTTACACCGTTCCCACTCATTGACGTGATGATCTACACTTCTGAAGATGTGCGCCTGCCGCCTGCAAGCAACGCGAACGATGTAGAAGTATCATTGCGCAATAATTCTTCATCTAAATACCTGTAATTCGCGTTTTTGCACACAACGTTAACGATTGTGGGCATTGGCGCGTATAATGCGCGGCGTTTACGTTAACGGTATGCCTGTTTAAGGAGATAAAGATGACGGCAATTGCCCCGGTCATAACCATTGATGGCCCAAGCGGTGCAGGAAAGGGCACCTTGTGCAAGGCAATGGCGGAAGCATTGCAATGGCATCTGCTGGACTCTGGTGCTATTTACCGCGTGTTAGCGCTTGCGGCGCTGCATCACCATGTTGATGTGGCCTCCGAAGACGCGCTGGTTCCGCTGGCTACCCATCTTGATGTTCGCTTTATCTCAACCAACGGAAATCTGGAAGTGATTCTCGAAGGTGAAGATGTCAGCGGTGAAATTCGGACTCAGGACGTGGCGAATGCCGCTTCACAGGTTGCCGCTTTCCCGCGTGTGCGTGAAGCACTGCTGCGCCGTCAACGCGCCTTCCGTGAACTGCCTGGCCTGATCGCTGACGGGCGTGACATGGGAACCGTTGTCTTCCCTGATGCGCCGGTGAAAATTTTCCTCGACGCCTCCTCGGAAGAACGGGCTCAACGCCGCATGCTTCAGTTGCAGGAAAAGGGGTTTAGTGTTAACTTTGATCGCCTTTTGTCCGAGATAAAAGAGCGCGATGACCGCGATCGTAACCGCGCCGTCGCCCCACTTGTTCCTGCAGAAGATGCATTAGTTCTGGATTCAACCAGTTTAACTATTGAGCAAGTGATTGAAAAAGCGCTACAATATGCGCGCCAAAAACTGGCACTCGCGTAATTGCGACCGATTTAGCAGTACCCCCGCTGCAATGGATTGACGGCGGGTATGTGAAACAACCCCATCCGGCACGGAGCCAGGTGGACGTTATATTAACCTGAAGATTAAACATGACTGAATCTTTTGCTCAACTATTTGAAGAATCCTTAAAAACAATCGAAACCCGTCCGGGTTCCATCGTTCGTGGTGTTGTTGTTGCTATCGACAAAGACGTAGTACTGGTTGACGCCGGTCTGAAATCTGAGTCCGCCATTCCGGCAGAGCAGTTCAAAAACGCCCAGGGCGAGCTGGAAATCCAGGTTGGTGACGAAGTTGACGTTGCTCTGGATGCAGTAGAAGACGGCTTCGGCGAAACCCTGCTTTCCCGTGAAAAAGCTAAACGTCACGAAGCTTGGATCACGCTGGAAAAAGCTTATGAAGAAGCTGAAACTGTGGTCGGTGTTATCAACGGCAAAGTTAAAGGTGGCTTCACTGTTGAGCTGAATGGTATTCGTGCGTTCCTGCCAGGTTCTCTGGTAGACGTTCGTCCAGTCCGTGACACCCTGCACCTCGAAGGCAAAGAGCTTGAGTTCAAAGTAATCAAGCTGGACCAGAAGCGTAACAACGTTGTTGTATCCCGTCGTGCCGTTATCGAATCCGAAAACAGCGCAGAACGCGATCAGCTGCTGGAAAACCTGCAGGAAGGCATGGAAGTCAAAGGTATCGTTAAGAACCTCACTGACTACGGCGCATTCGTTGACCTGGGCGGCGTTGATGGCCTGCTGCACATCACCGACATGGCGTGGAAACGCGTTAAGCACCCAAGCGAAATCGTGAACGTGGGCGACGAAATCACTGTTAAAGTGCTGAAGTTCGACCGCGAGCGTACTCGTGTATCCCTCGGCCTGAAACAGCTGGGCGAAGATCCATGGGTAGCTATCGCTAAGCGTTACCCAGAAGGTACTAAACTGACTGGTCGCGTTACCAACCTGACTGACTACGGCTGCTTCGTTGAAATCGAAGAAGGCGTTGAAGGCCTGGTGCACGTTTCCGAAATGGACTGGACCAACAAAAACATCCACCCATCCAAAGTTGTTAACGTTGGTGATGTAGTGGAAGTTATGGTTCTGGATATCGACGAAGAACGTCGTCGTATCTCCCTGGGCCTGAAACAGTGCAAAAACAACCCATGGCAGCAGTTCGCGGAAACCCACAACAAGGGTGACCGTGTTGAAGGTAAAATCAAGTCTATCACTGACTTCGGTATCTTCATCGGCCTGGACGGCGGCATCGATGGCCTGGTTCACCTGTCTGACATCTCCTGGAACGTTGCAGGCGAAGAAGCAGTTCGTGAATACAAAAAAGGCGACGAAATCGCTGCAGTTGTTCTGCAGGTTGACGCAGAGCGTGAACGTATCTCCCTGGGCGTTAAACAGCTCGCAGAAGATCCGTTCAACAACTGGGTTGCACTGAACAAGAAAGGCGCAATCGTAAACGGTAAAGTCACTGCAGTTGACGCTAAAGGCGCAACCGTAGAACTGGCTGACGGCGTTGAAGGTTACCTGCGCGCTTCTGAAGCTTCACGTGACCGCGTTGAAGATGCCACTCTGGTTCTGAACGTTGGTGACGACGTTGAAGCTAAGTTCACCGGTGTTGACCGTAAGAACCGTGCAATCAGCCTGTCTGTTCGTGCTAAAGACGAAGCTGATGAGAAAGATGCAATCGCCACTGTTAACAAACAGGAAGATGCAAACTTCTCTAACAACGCAATGGCTGAAGCTTTCAAAGCAGCTAAAGGCGAGTAATATCAGGTTGTCCGCATCATTTTGAGCTGTAACGCATTTACAGCGAGAAGGATGAGGAGCAAACTTGACAGATTAGAGGATTCGTCCTGTAATCAATAACAAAGGGCGGCTACGGCCGCCCTTGTTTAATGAGCTGTTCAGCTAATTGGTTTGAAAGGAACCGGAGGAATCATGACCAAGTCAGAATTGATTGAAAGACTTGCCAGTCAGCAACCGCATATCCCTGCGAAAGCAGTGGAGGATGCCGTAAAAGAGATGCTGGAGCATATGGCCTCCACTCTTGCCCAGGGCGAGCGCATTGAAATCCGCGGTTTCGGTAGTTTTTCTCTGCACTATCGTGCTCCACGTACCGGGCGTAACCCGAAAACTGGCGATAAAGTCGAACTGGAAGGTAAGTACGTTCCACACTTTAAGCCGGGTAAAGAACTGCGCGATCGCGCCAACATTTACGGCAACTGAGTTTAGCCATCAGCGCTAAACTGGGTTCGAAAGAAAGCACCTGCGGGTGCTTTTTTTGTGCCTGCCGCTTTTATTCTGAAGATGCCGCGCAATTTTCCTTTTGTTTTCTGCAAACGGATAAAAATGCTTCAGCGCCCGCTGTAAACCGCGTTTCTTCTGGCTGACGACTCACCCTGCCTGCTTCCATACTGTCCCCCTCAAACAGGGAGGTAGTAATGGGCATTCCCGCGATAAGTCTTTGCGCCATTCTGGCGATCATGCCGTTACTCTGGTTACCCGTCCTGCCTGAACGTCAAACCGTGTGGGTAATGATAGCCTGTGGGATAGCGCTGGCCGCCCAGCGAAACAACGTCCTGAAGTATATGGGGATTATGGTGTTATTTTGTGCCTGGGGTCTTCTTGCTGCGCAGGAAAGCGTCTGGCCGATGCAACATTTAACGACGGGAGCAGTGCAGGCAGAGATAGAAATTACGGCCACTGATGGTGCAACAATGCATCAGGGCAACATTCTGCGTGTCGATGGTCAACGCTGGTGGGCATCCACGGGCGTGACGCTGTATGGCAATTACCTGCCGCAAAAGGTGTGTGCCGGTCAGCGCTGGGCCATGACGCTCAGGCTCCGGCCTGTGCATGGCGAGCTAAACGACGGGGGATATGATCCCCAGCGAAGCGCCTTTGCCCGACACCAGACGCTCAGCGGACGTTTCACGCAGGCGAAAATCGTCGATGAAAACTGCAGCTTGCGTGCTCAGTACCTGATGTCACTGCAACAGCGACTTTCTGCTTTTCACTGGGGCGCGGTTATGCTTGGGCTGGGGATGGGAGAACGTCTGGAGGTGCCCCGGGAAATTAAAGATCTGATGCGCGACACCGGCACGTTGCACCTGATGGCAATTTCGGGTCTGCATATTGCGCTGGCCGCATCCATCGTCTGGTTACTTGCGCGTGGGCTTCAGTTTTTGATGCCGGGCCACTGGATCCACTGGCAGATTCCTCTCCTGGCCGGGTTGCTCTTTGCCGCTTTCTACGCCTGGCTTACCGGGCTGCAACCGCCCGCATTGCGAACGGTTATAGCACTTGCCGTGCTGGCGGCATTGCGCATTGGCGCCCGTCAGTGGTCTCCCTGGCAGGTGTGGTGTTGCTGTATCGCGACAATCCTGATAAGCGATCCCTTAGCCGTGCTTTCTCAAAGTCTGGCCCTTTCAGCGTTTGCCGTCGCCGCGCTGATTTTCTGGTTTCAGTGGCTGCCTCTTCCTCGCGGGCACCGGATTCGCTGGTTACAGCCTCTGCTGAATCTGCTTTATCTGCAAACCGGCATGTTGCTTCTGCTCATGCCATTACAGGTGCTGATTTTTCATGGGTTTAGCCTCTCCTCCCTGGTGGCTAATCTCTTTGCCGTCCCCCTGGTCACTTTTGTCTGCGTACCGCTGATCCTGTCCGGCATGTTGCTTCATCTGTTGCCGCTGACGGCGCTGGAAAGTGCCCTCTGGCTTGCAGCCGATAAATCCCTGGGAGGGTTGTTCTGGATGCTGATGCGTCTGCCGGATGGCTGGCAGAATGTAGATGAACGATGGCAATACCTGACGTTATTGCCCTGGCTTGCCATTATCGGCTGGCGCTTTCATGCCTGGAAATCCGTTCCTGCCGTTTGTCTGGCAGGGAGTGTCTTACTGGCATTTCCACTCTGGCGAACGGTGAGAAGTGAGGGCTGGACACTGCATATGCTGGATGTGGGGCAGGGACTGGCAATGGTCATTGAACGCCACGGTAAAGCCCTTCTTTATGATACCGGGCTCGCCTGGCCGGGTGGTGATAGCGCCCGGCAGTTAATCATTCCGTGGCTACGCTGGCACCATTTGCAACCAGAAGGCGTCATCCTCAGTCATGAGCATCTCGACCATGCGGGCGGCCTGGCGACGCTGCAAAAAACATGGCCCACGTTATGGATAAGAAGCCCGTTAGATCGGGCGGAACATCGGCCTTGTTTTCGCGGGCAGAGATGGATATGGGAGGGGTTAACCTTCACCGTCCACTGGCCACCTGCGGGCTATTCCGAAAGGGGGAACAATCGCTCCTGCGTGGTAAAAATCGACGATGGTGAGCAGAGTGCATTGCTTACGGGGGATATTGAAGCGCCAGCGGAACAGACTATGCTTAGCCATTACTGGCGTCATCTGGCGTCCACTGTGATACAGGTACCCCATCATGGCAGCAATACGTCTTCATCATTGCCACTGGTGCAGCGGGTAGAGGGGAGGATCGCGCTCGATTCTGCGGCCCGCTATAACGCATGGCATTTTCCGTCGGCAAAAGTTATCAGACGTTATCGAAAAGAGGGCTATATCTGGCACGATACCCCCCATTCTGGACAAATATCGGTGACATTCTCGCAACATCGATGGCAAATACAGCGCGTACGTGATGAATATTTACCGCGTTGGTATCATCAGTGGTTTGGCGCGCCCGTAGATAACGGGTAGAATATGCGGCTATTTCAACAGATGCTGGTTTTTTGAATGCATAACGACAAAGATCTCTCCACGTGGCAAACCTTCCGCCGACTCTGGCCGATGATTGCACCTTTTAAAGCAGGCTTGATCGTGGCGGGTGTAGCGTTAGTCCTCAACGCAGCCAGCGATACGTTTATGTTATCGCTTCTCAAACCGTTACTGGATGACGGTTTTGGTAAAACAGATCGCTCAGTGCTGATATGGATGCCACTGGTGGTTATTGGACTGATGATCTTACGCGGTATCACCAGCTACATTTCGAGCTACTGTATCTCCTGGGTTTCCGGGAAAGTTGTTATGACCATGCGCCGTCGGCTGTTTGGCCACATGATGGGCATGCCAGTAGCGTTTTTTGATAAGCAGTCTACCGGTACCTTGCTCTCACGTATTACCTACGACTCCGAGCAGGTGGCATCATCGTCGTCCAACGCGCTGATTACCGTGGTGCGTGAGGGTGCATCGATTATCGGTCTGTTCATCATGATGTTCTATTACAGCTGGCAGCTGTCACTGATCCTTATCGTGCTGGCACCGGTTGTCTCTATTGCTATTCGCGTCGTTTCAAAGCGTTTTCGCAACATCAGTAAGAATATGCAGAACACGATGGGTCAGGTTACGACCAGCGCTGAGCAGATGCTGAAAGGGCATAAAGAGGTGTTGATTTTCGGCGGGCAGGAAGTCGAAACCAAACGCTTTGATAAAGTCAGCAACAAAATGCGTCTGCAGGGGATGAAAATGGTTTCGGCCTCTTCAATTTCTGACCCTATCATCCAGTTGATCGCTTCTCTGGCGCTGGCCTTTGTTCTGTATGCGGCCAGCTTCCCGAGCGTGATGGAGACGCTGACGGCAGGTACCATCACCGTGGTCTTCTCATCGATGATTGCCCTGATGCGTCCGCTGAAATCACTGACGAACGTCAACGCTCAGTTCCAGCGCGGGATGGCTGCCTGCCAGACCCTGTTCAGCATTCTGGATACCGAACAGGAGAAAGATGAAGGTAAGCGCGAGATTGAACGCGCCCACGGCGATGTTGAATTCCGCAATGTGACTTTCACCTATCCTGGCCGCGAAACGCCGGCTTTGCGTAATATCAACCTGTCCATTCCCGCGGGTAAAACCGTTGCGCTGGTAGGCCGCTCTGGCTCAGGTAAATCCACCATCGCCAGCCTGATCACCCGTTTCTATGATATCGACGAGGGTGAAATCCTGTTGGATGGCCATGACCTGCGGGAGTATACCCTGCAGTCCCTGCGTAACCAGGTGGCGCTGGTCTCCCAGAATGTGCATCTCTTCAACGATACTGTGGCAAATAACATTGCCTATGCGCGTACAGAAGAGTACAGCCGTGCGGAGATTGAAAAGGCCGCTCGTATGGCCTATGCGATGGACTTTATCAACAAGATGGATAACGGTCTGGATACCATTATCGGTGAGAACGGTGTACTGCTCTCCGGTGGCCAGCGCCAGCGTATCGCCATTGCTCGTGCGCTGTTGCGTGATAGCCCGATTCTGATTCTGGATGAAGCAACCTCTGCGCTGGATACGGAATCTGAACGTGCCATTCAGTCGGCGCTGGATGAGCTGCAAAAGAACCGTACGTCGCTGGTGATTGCGCACCGTCTGTCGACTATCGAGCAGGCTGACGAAATCGTTGTTGTTGAAGATGGCGTGATTGTCGAACGTGGAAGCCACTCTGATTTGCTGGCGCACCGCGGCGTTTACGCCCAACTGCATAAGATGCAATTTGGCGAATGATTGCACGCATCTGGTCCGGTGAATCACCGCTGTGGCTGCTGCTTCTGCCGCTTTCCTGGCTTTATGGCCTGGTGAGCGGCGTCATTCGTCTGCTTTACCGTCTGGGGTTGAAGCAAGCATGGCGCGCGCCGGTGCCGGTTGTCGTGGTGGGTAACCTGACGGCTGGCGGCAACGGTAAAACACCGGTGGTGATCTGGCTGGTGGAGCAACTGCAAAAACGCGGTATACGCCCAGGCGTGGTATCGCGTGGATATGGCGGAAAAGCGGCGCAGTATCCCCTGTTGTTGACCGCGGAAACTACGACAGCTGAAGCGGGTGATGAGCCAGTATTGATATACCAGCGTACAGGTGCACCTGTTGCGGTTTCCCCGGTACGCAGTGATGCCGTTCAGGCACTTCTTGCCGAACACACGGTAGACATTATTATTACTGACGATGGTCTGCAGCATTACGCGCTGGCGCGTGATAAAGAGATTGTGGTCATTGACGGGGTTCGCCGGTTCGGTAACGGCTGGTGGCTACCCGCCGGACCAATGCGCGAACGTGCTTCGCGTCTCAGGTCCGTTGATGCGGTGATTGTTAACGGTGGAGAGGCCAAACCGGGTGAGATCCCTATGCATCTTAGGCCGGGAATGGCGGTGAATCTGTTGACCGGAGAGCGCCGTGCTGTCTCGTTGTTACCCGCGCTGGTGGCCATGGCGGGTATCGGTCATCCTCCGCGTTTCTTCGCGACGCTGGAACAGTGTGGTGCCCGGCTTGAAAAACGCGTTCCGCTGGCCGATCATCAGGCGCTGGTGCCAGATCAGGTCGCGGCCCTGACAGCTCCGGGGCAGACGCTAATCATGACTGAAAAAGATGCGGTGAAATGCCGTGCCTTTGCGAAGGATAACTGGTGGTATCTGCCGGTTGACGCTGAACTCAGCGGTGAGCAACCGGAACAATTGCTCAAGGAACTGATTGCGTTAGTGCAGTAATGGCTTACGCGGTTCTTGTGGCGCTTTGACTGACAGGAAAACGCATGTCTTTACCGCAACTCTCGCTTTCAGCCGCACGTCATTTGCACCTTGCCGCGCAGGGGCTGCTCAAAAAGCCCCGCCGCCGCGCGCAGCCCGCCGATATTCTCTCTACCGTTCAGCGCATGTCGCTCCTTCAAATTGACACCATTAATATCGTGGCCCGTAGCCCTTACCTTGTGCTGTTTAGTCGGCTGGGGAATTATCCGCCTCAGTGGCTGGATGACGCCCTCAGTAAGGGGGACTTAATGGAGTACTGGGCGCACGAGGCTTGTTTCCTGCCGCGCAGCGATTTTGCCCTGGTTCGCCATCGCATGCTGGCCCCCGAAAAGATGGGCTGGAAATACCGCCAGGAATGGATGCAGGAGCACGCGACTGAAATAGCACAGCTTATCGAGCATATTCAGCAAAACGGTCCTGTACGTTCCGCCGATTTTGAACATCCGAGAAAAGGGACCAGCGGCTGGTGGGAGTGGAAGCCGCACAAACGCCACCTTGAAGGACTGTTTACGTCCGGCAAAGTCATGGTGATTGAACGGCGTAATTTTCAGCGCGTGTATGACCTGACGCACCGCGTGATGCCCCACTGGGACGATGAGCGTGACTTACTCACCCAGGAGGCAGCGGAAGCCATCATGCTGGAGAACAGCGCCCGCAGTCTGGGCATTTTCCGGCCGCAGTGGCTGGCGGATTACTATCGCCTTCGCCAGCCGGCCCTGAAACCGCTGCTGGAAATGTGGCAGCGTGAACATCGTGTTATCCCCGTCACGGTAGAAACCCTCGGGGACATGTGGCTGCATTCGGATCTCCTCCCGCTTTTACCCCAGGCTCTGGACAGTAAGCTTCAGGCAACCCACAGCGCGGTGTTATCGCCTTTCGATCCGGTCGTGTGGGACAGAAAACGGGCCGAACAGCTGTTTAATTTCAGCTATCGGCTTGAGTGTTACACCCCCGCGCCAAAGCGTCAGTACGGCTACTTTGTGTTGCCTCTGCTGCACAAAGGGCAACTGGTCGGTCGAATGGATGCCAAAATGCACCGCAAAACCGGCACGCTGGAGATTATCGCGCTCTATCTTGAAGAGGGGATCAAGACCACAGCGGCGCTGGAAAAAGGATTAACCTCCGCCATTAGCGAATTCGCACGCTGGCAGGGGGCCCACGACGTGGCGCTGGGTCGGGTGCCTGACGGGTTGTTTAGCACCTGTCGACGTGGCTGGGAAACAGACACTCCCTGAAAAAGGAATGTGTTAAGCTTTAGCGATTACCCATACGGAGGAACTATGGATCACCGTTTACTTGAAATTATTGCCTGCCCGGTGTGCAACGGCAAACTTTACTACAGCCAGGACAAACAAGAGCTGATTTGTAAGCTGGACAGTCTGGCATTCCCGCTGCGCGACGGTATTCCGGTATTGCTGGAAAACGAAGCCCGCTCCCTGGTGGCAGAAGAGAGCAAACCATGAGTTTTGTTGTCATTATTCCTGCGCGTTATGCATCAACCCGTCTGCCGGGTAAACCGCTGGTGGATATCAACGGCAAACCGATGATTGTGCATGTCCTTGAACGTGCGCGTGAGTCCGGTGCTGAGCGCGTTATCGTGGCAACCGATCATCCGGACGTTGCCCGTGCGGTTGAGGCGGCTGGCGGAGAAGTGTGCATGACCCGCGCCGATCACCAGTCCGGCACAGAGCGGCTGGCAGAAGTGGTTGAGAAATGCGGTTTCAGTGATGATACGGTCATTGTTAACGTACAGGGCGACGAGCCGATGATCCCGGCGGTCATTATTCGCCAGGTGGCGGAAAACCTGGCGCAGCGCCAGGTCGGTATGGCTACGCTCGCGGTACCTGTGCTCCACGCTGAAGAGGCGTTTAATCCGAACGCGGTGAAAGTGGTGATGGATGCCGAGGGCTATGCGCTCTACTTCTCTCGCGCCACTATTCCCTGGGATCGTGATCGTTTTGCGGTTTCAAAAGAGACCATTGGTGATTCATTCCTGCGTCATCTGGGGATCTACGGCTACCGCGCTGGCTTTATTCGTCGTTATGTCACCTGGGCACCCAGCCCGCTGGAGCATATCGAAATGCTGGAGCAGCTCCGCGTGCTCTGGTACGGGGAAAAAATTCACGTTGCCGTTGCGCAGGAAGTGCCAGGTACGGGTGTTGACACCCCGGAAGATCTTGAGCGCGTCCGCGCCGAATTGCGTTAATAGCGCCCGCATCCCTCCTTACGGGGGGATGTTCTCTCCCGGTTATTTTCCCTTTCTTTTCCATAATTGATCTCTGTCGGGTGACATCTTCTGTCCGCGCGCTCATTATAAAAGCAGTAGTCTTAATGGGGGTAATCTCATATGGAACAGCTGCGTGCTGAACTGAGCCATCTGCTGGGTGAGAAATTAAGCAGGGTTGAGTGTGTGAACGAAAAAGCAGATACCGCACTCTGGTCGTTATATGACAGCCAGGGAAACCCAATGCCGCTGATGGCCCGAAGTTTTACCTCGCCGGGCGTTGCCAGGCAGCTGGCCTGGAAAATGTCGATGCTTGCGCGACAAGGGACCGTCCGCATGCCGACGGTGTATGGCGTGATGACGCATGAAGAACACCCCGGCCCCGATGTCCTGCTGATTGAGCGGTTACGTGGCGTGCCTGTGGAAGCGCCTGCTCGTTCACCGGAACGCTGGGAACAGCTGAAAGATCAGATTGTCGAGGCGCTACTGGGTTGGCACAGACAAGACAGCGGTGGGCTCGTCGGGCCGGTAGACAGCACCCAGGAAAACCTGTGGCCACTGTGGTACCGCCAGCGGGTCGAAGTGTTGTGGGGCACCCTTAACCAGTTTAATAACACCGGTTTGACCATGCAGGACAAACGTATTTTGTTCCGCACCCGGGAGTGTTTGCCCGCGCTGTTTGACGGCTTTAACGACAACTGCGTGCTGGTTCACGGCAATTTTACCCTGCGCAGCATGCTGAAAGACCCTCGCAGCGACCAGCTTCTGGCAATGGTAGGGCCAGGGATCATGCTCTGGGCACCGCGCGAGTACGAGTTGTTCAGGCTCAGCGACAGCGGGGCCGCAGAGGGGTTACTCTGGCATTATCTCCAGCGCGCGCCGGTTGCAGAAGCGTTTCTCTGGCGCCGCTGGCTCTATCTGCTCTGGGATGAAGTGGCGCAACTGGTCAATACTGGCCGTTTTAATCGCGCCAACTTCGATCTCGCCACAAAATCACTCCTGCCCTGGCTCGCCTGACGCGCCTTTTAGCCATTGCCAGAGGCGTCCAAGCGTTTCGTAACCGACACGATCGCTGTGCATCAGCCATACCGGGGACGGGATCGCCCGTTCCCACGGATTAAGCGGCGCGTCGATGGCCATCTGGTTAGCCGGCGCGGGGAGGGGATGCAGGCCAACTCTTTCGAAGAAAATCATCGCCCGCGGCAGGTGCGAGGCGGACGTAACCAGCAGGAACGGGGCATCGCCAATCGCCTGCTTCACGGCGGCAGCTTCTTCTTCGGTGTCTTTTGGGCTGTCCAGCGTGATGATAGCGGAACGCGGTACACCCAGCGATTCAGCCACTCTGGCTCCGGCTTCGGCCGTGCTGACCGGGTTTGTTTTTGCCGCCGCACCGGTAAAGATCATTTTCGATCCCGGATTCGCCAGCCACAGGCGAATGCCTTCGTTCAGTCGAGGCAGGCTGTTGTTAATCAGGTTTGAACTGGGCGCCCAGTTCGGATCCCAGGTGTAACCGCCACCCAGCACCACGATATACTTTACCTCCTGATGACCCTGCCATGTCGGGTACCTGTTTTCGACAGGGCGTAACAGGCTATCCGCGACCGGTTGCAGACTCAGCAGCAGGAGGACCAGCCAGCCGACGGTAATAAGCGTTTTGCCACTCTTCTGAAAGCGACTAAACCACACCAGCGCCAGCCCTAGCGCAATAATGATAAGCAGCAGTGGAAGGGGAAGCATCATCCCCCCAATGTATTTCTTCAGGGTAAAAAGCATCCTTTTTGGTTCCTTTTTTAACCATATAGCAGGTGATTACTCGTGATATTACACCAGAGAGGTTCATTCTCCGCGCGGGTGTGACAAAATAGCGGTTTTGCAGTTAGCGAGTGGAACTCTCCCAATGCGGGATCGCAATTTTGATGACATCGCGGAAAAGTTTTCGCGCAACATTTATGGCACCACGAAAGGGCAGTTGCGTCAGACGATCCTCTGGCAGGATCTGGACAACATCCTGGCCTCGTTTGAGGGGCAAACGTTGCGCGTGCTGGACGCTGGCGGCGGTGAAGGGCAGACGGCGATCAAAATGGCCCAGCGCGGTCATCACGTAACGCTTTGCGATCTTTCTGCTGAAATGATCGCGCGTGCGACGCGTGCCGCAGAAGAGAAAGGTGTGAGCGACAACATGCATTTTATACAATGCGCCGCTCAGGACATCGCACAGCATTTGGAAACCCAGGTTGATCTGATATTGTTTCATGCAGTGCTGGAGTGGGTTGCCGATCCGCAAAGCGTGTTACGCACCCTGTGGTCGATGTTGCGCCCGGGCGGTACGCTGTCACTGATGTTCTACAATGCTAACGGCTTCCTGATGCACAACATGGTTGCGGGTAACTTCGACTATGTTCAGGTCGGGATGCCAAAAAAGAAAAAACGCACGCTTTCCCCGGATTATCCGCGTGATCCGCAGCAGGTGTATGGCTGGCTGGAAGAGATTGGCTGGCAGATAACCGGGAAAACGGGCGTCAGGGTGTTTCATGATTATCTGCGTGAAAAACACAAACAGCGTGACTGTTTTGACACCTTAACAGAATTAGAAACGCGGTATTGCCGTCAGGAACCTTTTGTCAGTCTTGGCCGCTATATTCACGTCACCGCGCACAAGCCGCAGATGCAAGGATAACCTATGAGTGAATTTTCCCAGACAGTCCCCGAACTGGTTGCCTGGGCCAGGAAAAACGATTTCTCCATCTCGCTGCCGGTAGACAGACTCTCCTTCCTGCTGGCGGTTGCCACGCTGAACGGCGAACGGCTGGATGGCGAAATGAGCGAGGGTGAACTGGTGGATGCGTTCCGCCATGTCAGTGATGCGTTTGAGCAAACCAGCGAAACCATTAGCGTGCGTGCCAACAACGCAATCAACGATATGGTGCGTCAACGTCTGCTGAACCGCTTTACCAGCGAGCAGGCGGAAGGAAACGCCATCTATCGTCTGACGCCACTGGGTATCGGCATCACCGATTACTACATCCGCCAGCGTGAATTTTCCACGCTGCGTCTTTCCATGCAGCTCTCGATTGTGGCGGGTGAGCTTAAGCGTGCCGCCGATGCAGCGGATGAAAACGGTGACGAATTCCACTGGCACCGTAACGTCTATGCGCCGCTGAAATATTCGGTGGCAGAGATTTTCGACAGCATCGATCTGACCCAGCGTCTGATGGATGAACAGCAGCAACAGGTAAAAGACGATATCGCACAGTTGCTGAATAAAGACTGGCGTGCGGCCATCTCCAGCTGTGAAATGTTGCTGTCGGAAACCTCGGGTACGCTGCGTGAACTGCAGGATACGCTGGAAGCGGCAGGGGATAAGCTTCAGGCGAACCTCCTGCGCATCCAGGATGCGACCATGGCCCATGACGATCTGCATTTTATTGACCGTCTGGTGTTCGATCTGCAGAGCAAACTTGATCGTATTATCAGCTGGGGTCAGCAGTCGATTGACCTGTGGATCGGTTATGACCGTCACGTGCATAAATTTATCCGTACCGCGATCGATATGGATAAAAACCGCGTCTTTGCTCAGCGTCTGCGCCAGTCGGTACAGACCTATTTCGATGCGCCATGGGCACTGACCTACGCCAGTGCCGATCGTCTGCTGGATATGCGTGACGAAGAGATGGCCCTGCGCGATGAAGAAGTGACCGGTGAACTGCCACCGGATCTGGAATATGAAGAGTTCAACGAAATTCGTGAGCAACTTGCGGCGATGATCGAAGAACAGCTCGCTGTCTACAAAACCAGACAAGTGCCGCTGGATCTTGGGCTCGTGGTGCGCGACTATCTGGCGCAATATCCTCGCGCGCGCCACTTCGACATCGCCCGCATCGTGGTAGACCAGGCCGTGCGTCTGGGCGTCGCGCAAGCAGATTTCACCGGGCTGCCGCCGAAGTGGCAGCCGATTAACGATTACGGAGCCAAGGTACAGGCGCATGTCATTGACAAATATTGAACAAGTGATGCCAGTTAAGCTGGCACAGGCGCTGGCGAATCCGTTGTTTCCGGCGCTGGACAGCCAACTGCGTGCCGGTCGTCACATTGGCTTAGACG
Source organism: Enterobacter cloacae complex sp. 394I7 (assembly GCF_057320345.1). NCBI lineage: Bacteria > Pseudomonadati > Pseudomonadota > Gammaproteobacteria > Enterobacterales > Enterobacteriaceae > Enterobacter > Enterobacter cloacae complex sp. 394I7. Next base: position 509,365 of record NZ_JBXWCR010000001.1, read on the forward strand.
AGCTGGACAATCACGCCTTTTTGATGGACTTCCAGGAGTACCTGGAGGAGTTTTACGCCCGCTATAACGTGGAGCTTATCCGCGCACCGGAAGGGTTTTTCTACCTGCGTCCACGTTCCACAACCCTGATTCCGCGTTCCGTGCTCTCTGAGCTGGATATGATGGTCGGCAAAATTCTTTGCTACCTCTATCTCAGCCCGGAGCGTCTGGCAAATGAAGGCATCTTCACCCAGCAGGAGCTTTACGACGAGCTGCTGGCGCTGGCGGATGAGAGCAAGCTGCTTAAGCTGGTGAACAACCGCTCCACCGGCTCGGATCTTGACCGCCAGAAATTGCAGGAAAAAGTTCGCTCTTCCCTTAACCGTCTGCGTCGTCTGGGCATGGTCTGGTTTATGGGCCATGACAGCAGCAAATTCCGCATTACGGAATCTGTCTTCCGCTTCGGCGCCGATGTGCGTGCGGGCGACGATGCGCGTGAAGCGCAGCTTCGCATGATCCGCGACGGTGAAGCGATGCCGGTGGAAAACCATTTGCAGCTCGACGATGAGCATGAAGAGAATCTGCCGGATAGCGGGGAGGAAGAGTAATGATTGAACGCGGTAAATTTCGCTCACTAACGCTGATTAACTGGAACGGCTTCTTTGCCCGGACGTTCGATCTGGATGAGCTGGTTACGACGCTCTCCGGTGGTAACGGTGCGGGTAAATCCACCACCATGGCGGCGTTTGTTACGGCACTGATCCCCGATCTGACGCTGCTCCATTTCCGTAACACCACCGAAGCGGGGGCGACCAGCGGCTCTCGCGATAAAGGCCTGCACGGCAAACTCAAAGCAGGCGTCTGTTATTCGGTACTGGACGTCATTAACTCCCGACATCAGCGTGTGGTGGTGGGGGTACGTCTGCAGCAGGTCGCAGGCCGTGACCGTAAAGTGGACATTAAACCGTTTGCCATCCAGGGTCTGCCAACCTCCATGCAGCCCACAGCGCTGCTGACGGAAACCCTGAATGAGCGCCAGGCGCGCGTGCTGACGCTGCAGGAGCTGAAAGATAAGCTCGAAACCATCGAAGGCGTGCAGTTCAAGCAGTTCAACTCCATTACGGATTACCACTCCCTGATGTTCGATCTGGGCGTTGTGGCGCGTCGTCTGCGCAGCGCGTCTGACCGTAGCAAATACTACCGTTTGATCGAAGCATCGCTGTACGGTGGTATCTCCAGCGCCATTACCCGCTCCCTGCGCGACTACCTGTTGCCGGAAAACAGCGGCGTGCGTAAGGCCTTCCAGGATATGGAAGCCGCGCTGCGTGAAAACCGCATGACGCTCGAAGCCATTCGCGTGACGCAGTCTGACCGTGACCTGTTTAAGCACCTGATTAGCGAGGCCACCAACTACGTGGCGGCGGACTATATGCGTCACGCCAATGAACGTCGTGTCCATCTCGATCAGGCGTTAGAGTACCGCCGCGAGCTGTTTACCTCCCGTAAACAGCTGGTGGCTGAGCAGTATAAGCACGTCGAAATGGCGCGTGAACTGGGCGAGCACAACGGTGCCGAAGGCGATCTGGAAGCCGATTACCAGGCTGCCAGCGATCACCTGAACCTGGTGCAGACCGCCCTGCGTCAGCAGGAGAAGATCGAGCGCTATGAAGCGGATCTCGATGAGCTGCAAATTCGTCTCGAAGAGCAAAATGAAGTGGTGGCGGAAGCTGCCGACATGCAGGAAGAGAACGAAGCACGTGCCGAGGCCGCCGAGCTGGAAGTGGATGAGCTGAAAAATCAGCTGGCCGATTACCAGCAGGCGCTGGACGTGCAGCAGACGCGTGCAATTCAGTATACCCAGGCACTTCAGGCGTTACAGCGTGCAAAAGAGCTGTGTCATCTGCCTGACCTCACCCCGGAAAGCGCTGACCAGTGGCTGGATACCTTCCAGGCCAAAGAGCAGGAAGCGACCGAGAAACTGCTCTCGCTTGAACAGAAGATGAGCGTCGCGCAAACGGCGCACAGTCAGTTTGAGCAAGCGTACCAGCTGGTTGTGGCAATTAACGGACCGCTTGCGCGTAACGAAGCGTGGGAAGTTGCCCGTGAACTGCTGCGCGACGGTGTGAACCAACGCCATCTGGCCGAGCAGGTTCAGCCGCTGCGTATGCGCCTGAACGAACTGGAACAGCGTCTTCGCGAACAGCAGGAAGCCGAGCGTATGCTGGCGGAGTTCTGTAAGCGCCAGGGCAAAAATTACGATTTCGACGATCTTGAAGCTCTGCATCAGGAGCTCGAAGCGCGTATTGCTGCGCTTTCCGATTCCGTATCCAACGCCAGTGAACAGCGCATGACGCTGCGCCAGGAGATGGAACAGCTGCAGTCCCGTTCTAAGGTGCTGCTGCAGCGTGCACCAGTCTGGCTGGCTGCCCAAAGCAGCCTGAACCAGCTCAGTGAACAGTGCGGCGAACAGTTTGAGTCCAGCCAGGACGTGACCGAATATCTGCAACAGCTGCTGGAGCGCGAGCGCGAGGCGATTGTTGAGCGCGATGAAGTCGGCGCCCGTAAACGTGAGATCGATGAAGAGATTGAGCGCTTAAGCCAGCCTGGTGGTTCGGAAGACTCACGTCTGAACGCCCTGGCTGAACGTTTTGGCGGCGTGCTGTTGTCCGAAATCTATGACGATGTCGGTCTGGACGATGCGCCGTACTTCTCAGCCCTGTATGGCCCATCACGTAATGCGATTGTGGTCCCGGATCTGTCGCTGATTGCTGACCAGCTGGCAGGGCTGGAAGACTGCCCGGAAGACCTCTATTTAATCGAAGGGGACCCGCAGTCGTTCGATGACAGCGTATTCAGCGTCGATGAGCTGGAAAAAGCGGTTGTCGTCAAAATCGCCGATCGTCAGTGGCGTTATTCTCGCTTCCCTGAGCTTCCGCTGTTTGGTCGCGCAGCGCGTGAAAACCGGATTGAAAGTCTGCACGCCGAGCGTGAGACGCTGTCTGAACGTTTTGCGACCCTGTCGTTTGACGTGCAGAAAACCCAGCGTCTTCATCAGGCGTTCAGCCGCTTTATCGGCAGCCATCTGGGCGTGGCGTTTGAAGCTGACCCGGAAGCCGAAATTCGCAAGCTCAACACTCGTCGCGGCGAGCTTGAGCGTGCGATCTCAAACCATGAAAATGACAACCAGCAAAGCCGCGTTCAGTTCGAACAGGCGAAAGAGGGCGTTGCGGCCCTTAACCGCATCCTGCCTCGCCTGAATCTGCTGGCAGATGACACGCTGGCTGACCGCGTGGATGAGATTCAGGAACGTCTGGATGAAGCTCAGGAAGCGGCACGTTTTGTTCAGCAGTACGGTAATCAGCTGGCGAAGCTCGAACCAATGGTCTCCGTGTTGCAGAGCGATCCGGAGCAGTTCGAGCAGTTAAAAGAAGATTACGCCTGGTCGCAGCAGGTGCAGCGCGAAGCGCGCCAGCAGGCGTTTGCCCTGACGGAAGTGGTGCAGCGCCGGGCCCACTTCGGCTACTCCGATTCCGCGGAGATGCTGAGCGGTAACAGCGATCTCAATGAGAAGCTGCGTCAGCGCCTTGAACAGGCTGAAGCGGAACGTACTCGCGCCCGTGACGCGATGCGTAGCCACTCGGCACAGCTGAACCAGTACAATCAGGTCCTGGCCTCGCTGAAAAGCTCCTTCGACACCAAGAAAGAGCTGTTAAACGATCTTCAGAAAGAATTGCAGGACATTGGCGTCCGTGCTGACAGCGGAGCAGAAGAGCGGGCGCGTATCCGCCGTGATGAACTGCATGCGCAGCTCAGTAATAACCGCGCACGTCGTAATCAGCTGGAAAAAGCGCTGACCTTCTGTGAAGCGGAAATGGATAACCTGACTCGTCGCCTGCGCAAGCTGGAGCGTGATTATCACGAAATGCGTGAGCAGGTCGTGACCGCGAAGGCGGGCTGGTGCGCCGTCATGCGGATGGTGAAAGACAATAACGTTGAACGCCGTCTGCATCGTCGCGAGCTGGCCTATCTCTCTGCGGATGAACTGCGCTCTATGTCGGATAAGGCGCTGGGTGCCTTGCGTCTGGCGGTGGCGGATAACGAACACCTGCGCGATGTGCTGCGTATGTCCGAAGATCCGAAACGCCCTGAGCGTAAGATCCAGTTCTTCGTGGCCGTTTATCAGCACCTGCGTGAGCGTATTCGTCAGGACATCATTCGTACCGACGATCCGGTCGAAGCCATTGAGCAGATGGAAATCGAACTGGGCCGCCTGACGGAAGAGTTGACCTCCCGCGAGCAGAAGCTGGCTATCAGTTCCCGCAGTGTGGCGAATATCATCCGTAAAACCATCCAGCGCGAGCAGAACCGAATTCGCCAGCTGAACCAGGGCTTGCAGAGCGTATCGTTTGGTCAGGTAAACAGTGTGCGTCTGAACGTGAACGTGCGTGAAGCGCACTCGACGCTGCTGGAAGTGTTGTCTGAACAGCACGAACAGCATCAGGATCTGTTCAACAGCAACCGTCTGACCTTCTCCGAAGCGCTGGCGAAACTGTATCAGCGCCTTAATCCGCAGATTGACATGGGGCAACGCACGCCACAAACCATTGGTGAAGAGCTCCTGGATTACCGTAACTACCTGGAAATGGAAGTGGAGGTTAACCGTGGTTCAGACGGCTGGCTCCGTGCGGAGTCTGGTGCACTCTCTACCGGTGAAGCGATCGGTACCGGGATGTCGATTCTGGTGATGGTGGTCCAGAGCTGGGAAGATGAAGCGCGTCGTCTGCGCGGCAAAGATATCTCCCCATGTCGACTGCTGTTCCTGGATGAAGCGGCGCGTCTTGACGCCCGCTCAATTGCCACGTTGTTTGAACTCTGTGAGCGTCTTGATATGCAGCTCATTATCGCAGCGCCGGAGAACATCAGTCCTGAGAAAGGCACCACGTATAAACTGGTGCGTAAGGTATTCCAGAATACCGAACACGTTCACGTGGTCGGGTTACGCGGTTTTGCCCCACAGCCGCCAGAATCCTTACCGGAAACAACGGCAGACGCGTCCTGAGGCGTTTTCTAACCGTGAGCGGCGCACCAGCGCCGCTTTTTTTTCGCTTAACTTGTGTTTAAGGCTGCGTTATCTTTAAACTTCTTTACATAAGGTAAGGCAACAGGTTTGCCGTCACCCTATAATAAAAGAAAGCCCCAACGTGATGGGCATGTCGTGAAAACAGGGGGCAAGGGATGTTGCTAAAGAAAAAATGTGGTCGTCAGCTGTCTGCGCTAAGTTTATGCCTGGCAGTGACGTTTGCTCCACTGTTAACCGCTCAGGCCGACGAGCCTGAAATTGTGCCGACTGACAGCACAGCAACGACTGGCACACAGCCAACGTCGCTGTCTCAACCGCTGGAGCAGTCTCCTGCGACGGCCATCATGGCCGGTATTAAACCGTTGCCAGAAGGCATCGACGCGGTATCGCTTCGCCAGCAGTTGCTGTCTGGGCTGCCAGCAGGCTACACGCCTGTCTATACCAGTCAGCTCACGCTGCTTTATGCGGCGCGTGACATGAAACCCATGTGGGAAAACCGTGATGCGGTGCGCGCCTTCCAGCAACAGCTGGCAGAAGTCGCCATTGCAGGGTTCCAGCCGCAGTTCACAAAATGGGTTGAGCTCTTAACCGATCCTGCTGTCACCGGGCAGGCGCGGGACGTGGTGCTTTCCGATGCCATGATGGGGTATCTCCAGTTTGTGGCCGGTATTCCGGTCAATGGTAACCGTTGGTTGTACAGCGATAAGCCTTACAAGCTGGCGACACCGGCACTGTCGGTAATTAACCAGTGGCAACTGGCGCTGGATAGTGGCGATCTGCCGCGCTTTATTGCGAGCCTCGCGCCGGCACATCCGCAATACGCGACCATGCATCAGTCGCTTCTGGAACTGGTCGGGGATTCACGTCCATGGCCGCAGATGCGTGGTACCGCGACGCTGCGTCCTGGACAGTGGAGCAGCGATGTGCCTGCCCTGCGTGAGATCCTCAAACGCTCCGGTATTCTGGATAGCGGGCCTAAAATTGCCCTGCCGGGTGACGATGCGCAAAGCGTCGTTGTCAGCCCGTCAGCCCCGGTGAAAGAGAAAAAAGCCGCCGTTCTGAGTGATAAGCCCGCGGCCTACGATCGGGAGCTGGTTGCAGCGGTTAAGCAGTTTCAGGCTGCTCAGGGGCTGGGTGCTGATGGCGTGATTGGCCAGTCAACGCGCGACTGGCTGAACGTCTCACCTGCGCAGCGTGCAGGGGTGCTGGCGCTCAATATCCAGCGTTTACGCTTGCTGCCAGGGACCCTCTCTACCGGCATCATGGTGAATATTCCGGCGTATTCGCTGGTCTATTACCAGAACGGCAGTGAAGTGCTGGCGTCACGCGTGATTGTGGGACGTCCCGATCGCAAAACGCCGATGATGAGCAGTGCCCTGAACAACGTGGTGGTTAACCCGCCGTGGAACGTACCGCCGACGCTGGCGCGTAAAGACATTCTGCCCAAGGTCTGGAACGATCCGGGTTACCTGGAACGCCATGGCTATACGGTGATGCGCGGCTGGAACAGCAAAGAGGCGATAGACCCCTATATGGTCGACTGGTCAACCATTACCGCGTCTAATCTGCCATTCCGGTTCCAGCAGGCACCCGGTGCACATAACTCGCTCGGACGCTACAAGTTCAATATGCCGAGTTCAGATGCTATCTATCTGCACGATACGCCGAACCACAATCTGTTCCAGAAAGACACCCGCGCGCTGAGTTCAGGCTGTGTGCGTGTCAATAAAGCCTCGGAGCTGGCTAATATGCTGTTGCAGGATGCAGGCTGGAACGATACGCGCATCTCTGACGCCCTGAAGCAGGGAGATACGCGTTACGTTAATATTCGCCATAATATTCCGGTCAATCTTTATTATCTGACGGCGTTTGTGGGTGAGGACGGGCGGACGCAGTATCGTACAGATATTTACAATTATGATCTCACGGCGCGATCCGGCGCACAAATTTCGCCAAAAGCTGAACAATTAATCAGGTAAATGAAGCAGTTCGGGAAAATAGGTTGTCGTAAGTAATGGTGAATACGGGGCTATATGGCTGGAGGCCGCGTATTTACTGGGGTTGGGTGCCTTGACGTAGTCGGCTTTGCCAGTTAAGGTGCCCTTCGTGCGCTAAGCATATTTACGATAAACATTGACCTGTAGACCTGATTATCATGGACAAATTTGACGCTAATCGCCGCAAACTGCTGGCGTTAGGTGGTGTTGCGCTCGGCGCAGCGGCCATCTTGCCGACGCCAGCATTTGCCACCCTCTCGACACCTCGTCCGCGAGTTTTAACGCTCAACAATCTCCACACCGGTGAGTCGTTAAAAGCGGAGTTCTTCGATGGCAGAGGCTATATTCAGGATGAATTAGCAAGACTTAACCATTTTTTTCGTGATTTCCGCGCGAATAAAATAAAAGCCATCGACCCAGGACTGTTTGATCAGTTATTCCGCCTTCAGGGCCTGCTGGGTACCAGCAAGCCAGTGCAGCTTATTTCTGGTTATCGCTCTGTTGATACCAATAATGAACTGCGCGCCCACAGCCGTGGGGTAGCGAAAAAAAGCTATCACACGAAGGGACAGGCAATGGATTTCCATATTGAAGGCGTTTCGTTAGCCAATATTCGCAAAGCTGCGTTATCTATGCGCGCAGGTGGTGTAGGATATTACCCAAGTAGCAACTTTGTGCATATTGATACCGGTCCGGTCCGGCACTGGTAATAACGAAACACAGGAGCAGTATGAACTATCGTATTATTCCGGTTACTGCATTCTCCCAGAATTGTTCATTAATCTGGTGTGAGCAAACCAAACTGGCCGCGCTTGTCGATCCCGGCGGTGACGCTGAGAAAATCAAGCAGGAAGTCGCTGATAGCGGTGTCACGCTGATGCAGATTTTACTGACGCATGGTCATCTTGATCATGTTGGTGCGGCGGCGGAGCTGGCACAGCACTTCGGTGTGCCTGTGATCGGTCCGGAAAAAGAAGATGAGTTCTGGCTGCAGGGTTTACCAGCCCAGAGCCGCATGTTTGGCCTTGATGAGTGTCTGCCCCTGACGCCCGATCGCTGGCTAAATGAAGGAGAGCGCGTTAACGTAGGGAATGTGACTTTACAGGTGTTGCATTGTCCTGGGCATACGCCAGGCCATATTGTCTTCTTTGATGACCAGTCCCGTCTGCTGATTTCCGGCGATGTGATTTTCAAAGGTGGCGTAGGACGCAGCGATTTTCCACGTGGCGACCACGGACAGCTGATTCAGTCGATTAAACAGAAGTTGTTGCCGCTGGGCGATGATGTGACGTTTATCCCTGGACACGGTCCGATGTCGACGCTGGGTTATGAACGACTCCATAACCCGTTCCTTCAGGACGAAATGCCTGTCTGGTAACCAGAATAAAAAAAGCCTGCATTATGCAGGCTTTTTTTATGGGGGCAATTTACAGCACGGCGACGATGGCTTCGCACAGCGGCGCCATATTGTCTGGGGTCATGCCTGCAACGTTGACGCGGCCAGACGCCACGGCGTAGACGCCAAACTCTTCACGCAGACGCAGAACCTGTTCTTTGGTCAGGCCGCTGAAAGAGAACATACCGTTCTGCTTAATAATAAAGCTGAAGTCACGGTCAGCGCCTTTCTCCGCAAGGGTGTTCACAAACAGCAGACGCATGCGCTGAATACGCTGACGCATATCGTTCAGCTCTTGTTCCCAGATAGCACGCAGTGCATCGTTGCTCAGGATAGTCGCAACGACAGAGGCACCGTGTGCAGGCGGGTTAGAGTAGTTAGCGCGGATCACGGATTTCATCTGGCTGAATGCACGATCAACGGTTTCAGTATTCGCCGCAACCAGCGTACAAGCACCGACACGCTCATTGTACAGACCGAAGTTCTTGGAGTAAGAGCTTGCCACGATCAGTTCCTGATGCACGGCAGCAAAAGCGCGCAGACCTTCCGCATCTTCTTCCAGACCACGGGCGAAGCCCTGGTATGCAAAGTCAAACAGCGGCAGCCAGCCTTTTTCTACGGAGAGCTTCGCCAGCTGTTCCCACTGTTCCAGCGTTGGATCAATACCGGTTGGGTTGTGGCAGCAGCCGTGGAACAGCACCACATCACCCGCCTGAGCCTCATTCAGGCTGGCCAGCAGACCGTCGAAGTCCAGAGAGTGGTTAGCTGCGTCGTAGTAAGCATATTCGCGGACTTCCAGGCCTGCAGAGTTGAATACGCTCTTGTGGTTTGGCCAGCTTGGATTGCTCACCCAGACACGCTTAACAGAGGTGTTTTTCGCAAGGAAATCCGCCGCGACGCGCAGCGCGCCGGTACCGCCAGGGGTCTGTGCTGTACGCGCACGCTTGTCGCTCACAATTGCACTGCCTTTGCCGAACAGCAGTTCCTGAGTGCAACGACCAAATTCAGGGATACCATCAATACCGAGGTAATTTTTGGTGGTTTCATTTTCCAGCAGATACTGCTCAGCTTTTTTAACGCTGGTCAGCACCGGGGTTTTGCCGGTTTCATCTTTATATACACCAATACCCAGGTTGATTTTACCAGGGCGGTCGTCGGCACGAAACAGATCGGCCAGGCCCAGAATAGGGTCGGCAGGAGCGGCGGTAATGTTCTCAAACATGACGAAGTTCCATTGTGATTACAGAAGTGAAATCCGCTATCAGGTTAACGGTAGATTTACAAAATGCCAACCGTTTGCGACAAAAAGCGTGCGGCTTTTCAAAAGTCGCCATTTTTTGCTATCAGACATAAAAAAAACAGGGCCGAAGCCCTGTTCATTAAGCATATAACAACGTGGTGTACTGATTAGAACTGGTAGGTTACACCCACAGCTGCCATATCGTCGTTGCCGTTCAGACCGCCAACCGCTTTCGCGTAGTCGGTGTCTTTGTCCAGCAGGTTGATGTAGTAGTCAGCCCACACGTTGAAGTTTTTGTTGAAGTAGTAAGTGGTACCCACCTGGATGAATTTAGCCAGGTCTGCATCGCCACCGCTGAAGCCGCCGACGGCAGCCAGGTCTTTACCTTTGGTCTGCACGTAGGAGATGGCTGGACGCAGGCCGAAGTCAAACTGGTACTGAGCAACCACTTCGAAGTTCTGAGTTTTGTTAGCAAAACCAGCATCACCGCTAGAACCGGTACGGGTGGTGTTACGGGTTTCTGCATAGGTGGTTGCCAGGTACAGGTTGTTAGCGTCGTATTTCAGACCAACACCCCATGCTTCAGCTTTGTCACCCTGACCATCAGCCTTCTGGTTCAGAGTACGGTTAGCGTTGCTGTAAGATGCGATTGCACCGAAGCCTTCGCCGAAGTCGTAACCCAGGGAGTAACCTACGCCGTCACCGTTAGAGGTTTTAACGTCAGCACGGTCGTTTTTACCCTGGTACTGTACGCCCATGCTCAGACCGTCAACCAGACCGAAGAAATCGCTGTTACGGTAGGTCAGCAGGCCAGTGCCACGGCTGGTCATAAAGTTATCAACGTAGTTGCCGCCCCAAGTCATACCTGAGAAGGACGGCGCCATATCGGTGTATGACTCAACGTCATAAACGATACCGTAGTTACGACCATAGTCGATGCTGCCAGCGTCACCCGCTTTCAGGCCCGCGAAAGCCAGACGGTTTTTGTTAGCCTGAGCAGTGTTCTCAGCCTGGTTAGCCATGAAACGGTATTCCCACTGGCCATAACCGGTCAGTTGGTCGTTGATCTGAGTTTCACCTTTGAAACCGATCTGCGCGTAGGTAGCGTCGTTGTTATTCGTGTTATCGCCAGAGGTCACGAAATCGTGCTCGGCGTTAACTTTCCCGTAGAAGTCCAGTTTGTTGCCGTTCTTGTTATAGATTTCTGCAGCGTTAGCTGCACCGGCTACCAGCAGGGCAGGGATTACCACTGCCAGAATATTGCGCTTCATCATTATTTATTACCCTCATTGGTTTTTTTATGACACTCGCCACTGCCGTCAATAAATTCTGTCAATAAATATTTCCGGAACTATTGATGAGAGTTAGGTGTCTTTATGTATCTGACAGGCATCTTTCCATTCATAGAACCGTTTCGCTAGCCTGAAAGTGCTACAATTCTCAAGATTAAGTTACAAAAAGAAATCATGTGTAACCAGATGTGTATTTTCCGGAACTTTGTGAACCACCTCAAATTTCAGCGTCCACTGGCGAATTAAACGGCAGATGCTTTGATATCTATATGAAAAGCTTATAATTAATTTAGATAAAGGCAATTCGTATAAACAGAAGCCAAACGGCTCATTTTTTCTTATGACCCGAAAGAGACTTCTGGATGGCTGTAAAACTGGTTGAATTTTGTGCTATTGCTTCAGATTGCAATAAGCGCAATAAGAATAGGGTTTATTTTTTGTGCGCAGATGTTTCGTGGAAACAAAACGTAACAGGTAGTGGTTGTAACGGGGTTGTGGTTTAAAAATGCTGACTTTGCGCTGACGAAAACTGACAATGCAGAATAAAATAATGGCCAGCAATTGCTGGCCATTTGTTATTCAGACGATTAGAAACTGGCGTTACGCGGTGTGCGTGGGAATGGAATAACGTCACGGACGTTCTGAACACCGGTGACATAGGCGATCAGGCGCTCAAAGCCCAGACCAAAACCGGCATGCGGGACAGTACCGTAACGGCGTAAATCGCGATACCAGCTGTAATCCGCAGGATTAAGGCCCATCTCTTCCATGCGTGCGTCCAGAACGTCAAGACGCTCTTCACGCTGAGAACCACCGATGATTTCACCAATGCCCGGTGCCAGGACGTCCATCGCCGCAACGGTTTTACCGTCTTCGTTAAGGCGCATATAGAAGGCCTTAATGTCTTTCGGGTAGTTTTTCACCACAACCGGTGCTTTGAAGTGCTTCTCGGCCAGGTAACGCTCGTGCTCAGACGCCAGGTCAACGCCCCAGTAAACCGGGTTCTCAAACTTCTCACCGCATTTCTCGAGGATGGCCACCGCGTCGGTGTAGTCCACCTGCGCGAAATCTGCTGAGACGAAACGCTCCAGACGTGCGACTGCATCGCTGTCGACACGCTCTGCGAAGAATTTCATGTCATCAGGACGCTCTTCCAGCACCGCTTTGAAGACATATTTCAGCATCGCTTCTGCCAGACCCGCGACATCATCCAGATCTGCGAACGCCACTTCAGGCTCCAGCATCCAGAATTCCGCCAGGTGACGGCTGGTGTTGGAGTTTTCTGCACGGAAGGTTGGACCAAAGGTGTAGATTTTGGACAGCGCGCAGGCATAAGTTTCACCGTTGAGCTGACCAGAAACCGTCAGGAAGGCCTCTTTACCGAAGAAGTCTTTGTCATAGTCCACTTTACCTTCTGGCGTACGCGGCAGGTTTTCCATGTCCAGCGTAGAGACGCGGAACATTTCACCCGCGCCTTCCGTATCGGACGCGGTGATCAGTGGGGTAGACACCCAGAAATAACCCTGCTCGTCGAAGAAACGATGCAGCGCCTGCGCCAGCGTATGACGCACGCGGGCAACCGCACCAATCAGGTTGGTGCGTGGACGCAGGTGCGCCACTTCACGCAGGTATTCGATGCTGTGACGTTTTGCCGCCATTGGGTAGGTGTCGGGATCTTCAACCCAGCCAGTGACTTCAATGGCTGAGGCCTGAATTTCGAAACTCTGACCCTGACCAGGTGATGCCACAACAACACCAGTTACGATAACGGAACAACCCGTTGTCAGGCGCAGAACGTCATCATTGTAATTGGGCAGAGAATTATTAATGACGGCCTGTACAGGATCAAAGCAGGAACCGTCATAGACGGCAAGGAAGGAGATGCCAGCTTTAGAATCTCGGCGAGTACGCACCCATCCGCGCACGGTGACTTCTTGGTCAACGGCGACACGGCCCTGGAGTACGTCGGCTACAGGCACAACGCTCATAATATTCTCTCTGTTAATAGTCGGAAAAAATAAACACTTGTCCACCCTTACTGGGGGGGATATCTATGTTACCTGGCATCCGCCATCAGACAAGCAGATTTCGCAGTCAAAAGAGAAGAATTAAGAAATAAATTGAGGAGAGGGGAGCCTGAAAGGCTCCCGAAAGCGGTTAACTGGCTTTTTTGATCTGCGGCAGATCGAATGCTTTGCGTAATGCGCGCACAAAGGCTTTGTCATGGCAGATGGTTTTACCGGGGCTATCGGAGAGCTTCGCTACCGGCTTACCGTTACATTCCACCAGTTTTATCACGATGTTCAGAGGTTTTACCTGAGGGATGTCGCAGGTCAGGCGGGTGCCAATCCCAAAGCTCAGGTTAATTCTGGAGGTGAAATGACGATAGAGATCGACCGCTTTCGCCAGATCGAGGTTATCGGAGAAGACCAGCACCTTGCTCATCGGGTCAATGCCCAGTTTTTCGTAATGGGCAATGGCCTTTTCACCCCATTCAACCGGATCCCCGGAATCATGGCGTAATCCCTGATAACGTTCGGCAAATTCAGGGCCAAAATCACGCAGGAACGCGTCCATCGTAATACAGTCGGTAAGCGCGATGCCCAGTTGATTGGGATATTCTTCCAGCCACGCGGCCAGTGCGGCGCGCTGGCTGTTTGCCAGGTCCGGGCTTATCTGCTGATGCGCCTGGAACCACTCATGCGCCTGGGTGCCCATCGGGGTCAGATCCAGACGACGTGCCAGATCGTAGTTGCTGGTGCCCACGAACCACGGCTCCTGCTGCAGACGCTTCACAATAGCCTGCTGCACTTCGCGAGAGAAACGGCGACGCGTGCCAAAATCCATCAGGCGGAAGCGGGACATATCCAGCCCTTCGGTCAGCGTTGAGAATGCGGCCAGTTTATTTTCCAGCGACGCGACCGCCTGCTCAACGCCGGTTTCCGGCGAACGGTAGCGGTGGGCCAGTTCACTGATCACCGCGAGAAGCGGAACTTCCCACATGATCACTTCACGCCACGGGCCTTCAAGACGAATATTCAGCTTGCCGTTATCATTGACCACGGTCACCTGCTCCGGCTTATAGCGGAAGTCGCGCAGCCAGTTCAGGTAGTCAGCTTTAAAGAAGGGCAGGCCAGAGAGCCACTGATATTCGTCGTCCTGCAGCGTCAGATGCTGCATAGCATCGACCTGTTCACGAATGGAGTCTGCGTAGATACCGAGCAAGTCGTCACCACGGCAGCGGAATTCCGCCGCGACATGGACGTCATAGTAATGGTGGAAAACGGCTTGCTGCATATGCAGTTTATACGCGTCGGTATCCAGCAATGTATGCAGAACAGGAGAAGCGAATTGAGTCATAGGTGCGCAGTAGCATCCTCTCACAGGAGCGTTTAGTACAATAAACAACTCCGGAGTATACCTTGTTTAGTGATTTATTGAACCCCGATCACAACATAAGCGCTCTTTATGGTCGAGGGCATTTTGTGCCCCGTGTTATACAAATGTAGCGAAAAAGGTGTTTGTACCTGAAAAGATGAACATTCTGCATAGCGCGTTTTACACAACAGGAATAGACTGGATTCGTTATTCGACAAACGATGCATAAGGTTTTCTATGACACAACAGCCACAAGCCAAATACCGCCACGACTACCGTGCGCCGGATTACCTGATTAGCGATATCGATCTGACTTTTGACCTGGATGCCACTAAAACCGTTGTCACGGCGGTAAGCCAGCTCACGCGCCAGAGCGCGACGGCTGTGCCGCTGCGTCTGGATGGTGAAGACCTGACGCTGGTCTCCGTGCAAATCAATGATCAAGCATGGTCTGACTATAAAATAGAAGGCAACCAGCTGGTTATCGACAACCTGCCGGAACGCTTTACGCTGCGCATCGTGAATGAAATCAGCCCGGCTGCCAACACGGCGCTGGAAGGGCTTTACCAGTCTGGCGTGGCCCTGTGCACCCAGTGTGAGGCCGAAGGTTTCCGCCACATTACCTGGTATCTTGACCGCCCGGACGTGCTGGCACGCTTTACAACGAAAATCATCGCCGATAAAACCCTCTATCCGTTCCTGCTTTCCAACGGCAACCGCGTAGGTGAAGGCGAGCTGGAAAACGGTCGCCACTGGGTACAGTGGCAAGATCCATTCCCGAAACCGTGTTACCTGTTTGCGCTGGTGGCGGGTGATTTCGACGTGCTGCGTGATACGTTCAAAACCCGTTCAGGCCGCGACGTCGCGCTGGAGTTGTTCGTCGACCGCGGCAACCTGGACCGCGCGCCATGGGCGATGAACTCGCTTATCAACTCCATGAAGTGGGATGAAGAGCGCTTTGGCCTCGAGTATGACCTCGACATCTATATGATCGTTGCTGTCGACTTCTTCAACATGGGCGCGATGGAGAATAAAGGTCTTAACGTCTTTAACTCCAAATACGTGCTGGCACGTACCGATACCGCGACCGATAAAGATTACCTGGATATTGAACGCGTCATCGGACACGAGTATTTCCATAACTGGACAGGAAACCGCGTCACCTGCCGTGACTGGTTCCAGCTGAGCCTGAAAGAGGGCCTGACCGTCTTCCGTGACCAGGAGTTCAGTTCCGATCTGGGTTCCCGTGCGGTGAACCGCATTAACAACGTGCGCACCATGCGTGGCCTGCAGTTTGCGGAAGATGCCAGCCCAATGGCACACCCTATCCGTCCCGATAAAGTCATCGAGATGAATAACTTCTACACCCTGACGGTGTACGAAAAAGGGGCGGAAATTATCCGCATGATCCATACCCTGCTGGGTGAAGAGAACTTCCAGAAAGGGATGCAGCTCTACTTCGAGCGTCATGACGGCAGCGCAGCCACCTGCGACGATTTTGTGCAGGCGATGGAGGATGCGTCTAATGTCGATCTTTCCCATTTCCGCCGCTGGTACAGCCAGGCCGGGACGCCGATTGTCACCGTCAAAGACGACTACAATCCGGAAACCGAGCAGTACACCCTGACCATCAGCCAGCGCACGCCGCCAACGGCAGAGCAGGAAGAAAAACACCCGCTGCACATTCCGTTCAGTATTGAACTGTATGACAACGAGGGTAACGTGATCCCGCTGCAGAAGGGCGGTCATCCGGTCCACCACGTCCTGAACGTGACCCAGGCGGAACAGACCTTTATCTTTGATAACGTCTATTTCCAGCCGGTTCCCGCGCTGCTGTGTGAATTCTCTGCGCCCGTGAAACTGGAATATAAGTGGAGCGACCAGCAACTGACGTTCCTGATGCGCCATGCGCGCAATGACTTCTCACGCTGGGATGCGGCGCAAAGCCTGCTGGCGACCTACATCAAGCTGAACGTTAATCGTCATCAGCAGGGCCAGCCGCTGTCGCTGCCGGTTCACGTTGCGGACGCATTCCGCGCAGTCCTGCTGGATGAGAAGATTGACCCGGCGCTGGCGGCTGAAATTCTGACGTTGCCATCCGCAGGCGAAATCGCCGAACTGTTCGACATCATCGATCCGATTGCCATTGTGGCGGTGCGTGAAGCGCTGACCCGTACGCTGGCGAACGAGCTTGCAGACGAATTCCTCGCAATCTACAACGCTAATAAGCTTGACGCTTATCGTGTGGAACATGCTGACATCGGTAAACGTTCCCTGCGTAACACCTGCCTGCGTTATCTGGCCTTCGGTGAGCGCGAGCTGGCAAACACGCTGGTGAGCAAGCAGTATCACGAAGCAGACAACATGACCGACGCGCTGGCAGCCCTGGCTGCAAGTGTTGCCGCCGAACTGCCGTGCCGTGATGCGCTAATGCAGGAGTACGATGACAAGTGGCATCAGGATGGTCTGGTGATGGACAAGTGGTTCATCCTGCAGGCCACCAGCCCGGCGGCCGATGCCCTCAGCAATGTACGCAGTCTGCTGAAGCATCGCTCCTTCACCATGAGCAACCCAAACCGCGTGCGTTCCCTGATTGGCGCGTTTGCCAGCAGCAACCCGGCGGCGTTCCATGCGGAAGATGGCAGCGGTTATCAGTTTATGGTGGAAATGTTGACCGAGCTGAACAGCCGTAACCCACAGGTGGCGTCACGCCTGATTGAGCCGCTGATCCGTCTGAAACGCTATGATGCACAGCGCCAGGCGAAAATGCGTGCTGCGCTTGAGCAGCTGAAAGGGCTGGAAAACCTGTCTGGCGATCTGTACGAGAAGATCGCTAAGGCACTGGCCTGATCGAAAGACCAACCCTCCCTCTCCCGGTGGGAGAGGGAGGATGTCAGCCGTGAGCCGTCATTAACGCTCGCTCGCTGACCCCGCGCTTCATCACCCGATTCAGCACTTCCGCCTCCAGCTCTGCCAGTCTTGCCGACCCTACGCGGCGCGGACGCGCAATATCGACCGTGACATCAAGACCGATTTTCCCTTCTTCTATTAGCAGCACGCGGTCTGCCATCGCGACGGCTTCGCTCACGTCGTGCGTCACCAGAAGTACCGTAAAGCCATGCTTTTGCCAGAGTGCGGCAATCAGGTCCTGCATTTCGATTCGCGTCAGGGCGTCGAGCGCGCCGAGTGGCTCATCCAGCAGCAGCAAGCCCGGACGATGTATCAGCGCTCGCGCCAGCGCCACGCGCTGCTTCTGCCCGCCGGAGAGCGCCGCAGGCCATTCACCCGCACGGTTTTCCAGCCCTACGGCGGCTAGCGCCTGGCGGGCTTCATCCCGCCAGTTGCCGTTGAGGCCCAGTCCGACATTATCAATCACCGTTTTCCAGGGCAGCAGGCGCGCGTCCTGAAACATCATGCGGGTATCGTCCTGAATAGTGGCCAGCGGTGTCGCGCCTGCCAGAATTTCGCCGCCGTTGGGGGATTCCAGCCCGGCTAAAAGGCGTAACAACGTACTCTTGCCGCCGCCGCTGCGGCCCACAATGGCGACAAATTGTCCGGCAGGAATATGCAGGTCCAGCGCGTTGAGAATCGTGTTTTCGCCATAGCGCTTCGTGACACCGTTAAGGAGCAGCGGTGTACCCTGAGTCAGTCGGGCAGTATTCATGCTTTAGCCTCCTGTGAAATATAGGCTGGATTCCAGCGCAGCCAGCTGCGTTCCAGCCACTGGGCGCTGACGTCGGCAAGTTTGCCGAGCAGGGCATAGAGGATAATGGCCACCACCACCACGTCCGTTTGCAGGAATTCGCGGGCGTTCATCGCCAGATAGCCAATCCCTGAGTTTGCAGAGATGGTCTCTGCCACAATCAGCGTCAGCCACATCAGGCCGAGCGCAAAGCGCACGCCGACCATTATGGAGGGCAGGGCGCCCGGCAGGATCACATGCATAAAGAGGGCAAAACCGGACAGGCCGTAACTGCGTGCCATTTCGACCAGTCCGCGATCGATGTTGCGGATCCCGTGCCAGGTATTAATGTAAATCGGGAACAGCGTGCCCAGCGCGACGAGAAAAATTTTGGCGCTCTCATCAATACCAAACCACAAAATGACCAGCGGGATCAGCGCCAGATGCGGCACGTTACGCAGCATCTGAATGGAGGTATCGAGCAGCCGCTCGCCCCAGCGAGAAAGCCCGCTGATCAGACCCAGTACCAGGCCGATGCTTCCGCCAATCGAAAAACCAATTACGGCACGCCATGAGCTGATGGCCAAATGCTGCCAGAGTTCGCCGCTGACGCTCAGCGACCAGAATGCCTCTATTACGCCCTCCGGAGAGGGCAGAATACGGCTCGACAGCCAGCCGGCAGAGGACGCGAGTTGCCAGACAAGCACAATGCCAACGGGTAAAAACCATGGGGCGGCACGTAGCAACCATTTTTGTGAGGGGGCATTCATGGCAACTCCTTAGCTTTGTGCGGCTCTTCGCGGGATAAACTCGTTAGCCACGGCTTCGCCCTGAAGCTGGAGCTGGCGGGGCTGCGGTACGTCCGGGATGGCGACATCCAGATGCGGGAATAACAGCTCGCCCACTTTGTAGGCCTCTTCCAGGTGCGGATAACCGGAGAGGATAAAACTGTCGATACCCAGGTCCGCGTATTCATTGATCCGCGCAGCCACCGTTGGACCGTCGCCGACCAGCGCGGTACCCGCACCGCCGCGCACCAGGCCAACGCCCGCCCACAGGTTCGGGCTGATCTCCAGATTCTCGCGCTTACCGTTGTGCAATGACGCCATTCTGTGCTGGCCGACGGAGTCGGTTTTCGCAAACGCCGCCTGAGCTTTAGCGATAGTCTCATCATCCAGATGCGCGATCAGCCGGTCGGCCGCCTGCCAGGCTTCTTCATTGGTTTCACGCACAATCACATGCAGGCGAATACCAAAGCGTACCTTGCGACCATGCGCTGCCGCTTTGGCGCGCACCTGGGCAATTTTCTCTTTGACCAGCTCGGGCGGCTCACCCCAGGTGAGGTAGAGATCAACCTGTTCTGCCGCCAGATCCTGCGCCACATCTGATGAGCCGCCGAAGTAAAGAGGAGGGCGCGGCTGCTGCACCGGCGGGAAGTAGAGCCTGGCGTCGCGAACGTGAATATGTTTACCTTCGAAGGTGACGGTTTCCCCCTCCAGCAGACGTCGCCAGACGCGGGTGAACTCGGCGGACGCTTCATAGCGTTCGGTGTGATCGAGGAACACGCCGTCACCCGCCAGCTCCTGCGGATCGCTTCCGGTGACCAGGTTAAACAGGGCCCGGCCGTTAGAGAGCCTGTCGAGCGTTGCCGCCTGGCGCGCCGCGACGGTCGGGGAGACCACGCTCGGACGCAGTGCCACGAGGAACTTCAGGCGTTGGGTCACGGGGATCATCGATGCGGCTACCAGCCACGCATCCTCGCACGAGCGTCCGGTGGGGATCAGTACGCCGGTAAAACCGATTCGGTCAGCTGCCTGCGCAATCTGCTGCAGATAGCCGTGGTCAACCGGGCGTGAACCCTCTTCTGTACCAAGATAGTGTCCATCACCGTGGGTGGGTAAAAACCAGAAAAGATTCAGACTCATGATTTGGTTCCTTCTTTGCCTGCGGGTTGCCAGATGCGTTCGCGAATATTCACCTGTTTTGGAACAAGGCGATTTTGATAGAAGAGATCTGCGGTTTGCTGCTGCAGCGCAGCGACGTGTGCGTCCACCGGGGTAATGGTGGTCTGTGGACGGTGATCGAGATAGCTCGCGATCACCGGCTCAGGTAAGCCCATGGTTTTCGCCAGCAGGGTAATGCTCTCCTGACGTTGGCTTTGCGTTAGTGCATCCGCCTGAGTAAAGGTGTTGAGAACATCCTGAATAAAAGCGCCATTCTTTTCCGCATACGGGCGCGCGGCGAGATAGAACGAGCCGGTTTGTTTCAGAGTGGTGCCATCTTTTAATACCCGCACGCCACCCTGCAGTAAAGCTGCGGAGTAGTAGGGATCCCAGATAGCCCACGCGTCGACATTGCCCTGCTGGAAAGCGGCGCGAGCATCAGCCGGCGTCAAATAAACGGGTTGAATGTCGGTGAATTTAAGACCGGCCTCCTGCAGGGCCCGCAGCAGCAGGTTATGCGAGCTTGAGCCTTTCTGGAATGCAACCTTGTGGCCTTTGAGATCGGCGACCGTCTTAATGGTGCTCTTTTCAGGGACCAGAATGACCTCAGCCTTCGGCTTGGCCGGCTCAACGCCGACATAAACCAGGTCGGCCCCCGCCGCCTGCGCGAATATTGGCGGAATATCCCCGGTGCTGCCGAGGTCGATGCTTCCGACATTCAGGGCTTCCAGCATTTGCGGGCCAGCAGGGAACTCAATCCAGGAGAATGTGGTCTTCGGGAAGCGTTTTTCCAGAAGCTGATGGCTTTTAGCCAGCACCATACTGACGCTGCCTTTCTGATAGCCGATGCGTAAATGTTCAGGCGCCGTCTCTGCCGCGTGGGCCAGCGAGGTGAGCGCTAACAGCCCGGCCAGTCCGAGACGGGTTAATCTTTTAAACATGGGCGACTCCCTGTGACGGGTTAAACGCCGGGGCGTGGATATCTCTGCGGTGCAGGGCATGCCAGAAGGTTTCCAGGGCGCTGTCGAGACGGGTTTGCAGATTCGGCGTGAAGTGAGGTTTGTGTTGATAATCGATAACCTGCGAGTCGTCGGCAAAGACGCCGTGGAGGATCTCCTGCGCTTTTAGCGCATTGAGTACCGGCTTGAGGGCATAATCCACCGCCAGTAAATGTGCCACCGTGCCGCCCGTTGCCAGTGGCAGAACCACTTTGCCGTCCAGCGCACGTTCAGGCAGCAGATCGAGCAGGGTTTTCAGGGCCCCGGAAAACGAAGCTTTATAGATAGGCGTCGCCACGATTAAGCCATCAGCCCCTTTAAGCTGTTCAGTCAGCGTTTGCAGCGCCGGACTGTCAAAACGGGCGTAGAGCAGATCCTCGGGGTCGAAGTTATGCAGATTCCAGTGGCATACTTCCACATCCAGAGCATTGAGCTTTTCACGGGCATATTCCAGCAGTGCGCTGGAGCGAGAGGGGAATCGTGGACTTCCGGCCAGGGTTATGACGCGCATGCATGCTCCTTATAACTAATTGTTTGCTTTTATCTAACATTCATAACAATTTTCAGGAGTGTGACACTGCCCGGTTATTCCACTAAATGATTTATCTGCAATTAAAATGCGAAAAAGCGCATAAGAACGGGGCTGCGAGGTAAACGATTGCGTCTAACGGTGTTTTTTTTGCCACAGGTCAATTCCCTTTCCGGGCCGGATCGCACATAATCCCCTCCCGGTTTGCACACCGGGAATCCAGGAGAGTTCATGTACTACCCCTTCGTTCGTAAAGCCCTTTTCCAGCTCGACCCTGAGCGCGCTCATGAATTTACATTCCAGCAGTTACGTCGTATTACCGGAACGCCGCTGGCCGCACTGGTGCGTCAAAACGTGCCGGAAAAACCTGTGCAATGCATGGGCCTGACCTTTAAAAATCCGCTGGGTCTCGCGGCGGGTCTGGATAAAAATGGTGAGTGCATTGATGCCCTGGGCGCGATGGGCTTTGGCTCCATCGAAATCGGTACCGTCACGCCGCGTCCGCAGCCAGGTAATGATAAGCCGCGTCTGTTCCGCCTGGTCGAAGCCGAAGGGCTGATCAACCGCATGGGCTTTAATAACCTCGGCGTTGATCACCTTGTTGAGAACGTAAAAAAAGCCCATTTTGATGGTGTATTAGGCATCAATATTGGCAAAAATAAAGACACGCCGGTAGAGCAGGGTAAAGATGACTATCTGATTTGTATGGAAAAAGTCTATGCCTACGCGGGGTATATTGCGGTGAATATTTCCTCACCAAATACCCCGGGTCTGCGCTCTTTACAATATGGCGAAGCACTGGACGATCTTCTGAGTGCCATTAAAAATAAACAAAATGAGCTCCAGGCGATCCACCATAAATATGTTCCGGTTGCGGTTAAGATCGCACCGGATCTTTCTGCTGAAGAATTGATCCAGGTTGCCGACAGTTTAGTTCGCCATAATATTGACGGGGTGATTGCGACCAATACCACACTCGATCGCTCGCTCGTTCAGGGAATGAAAAACTGTGACGAAGCGGGTGGGTTAAGTGGACGTCCGGTACAATTAAAAAGCACAGAAATTATTCGTGCTCTGTCAGCAGAATTAAAAGGACGACTGCCGATTATTGGCGTCGGTGGTATCGACTCCGTGATTGCGGCTCGCGAGAAGATGGCGGCGGGTGCCTCACTGGTGCAAATCTATTCCGGTTTTATTTTTAAAGGACCGCAGCTGATTAAAGAAATCGTTACTCATATCTAATCTTTTCTCTTTATCAGACAACCAGGGCTTTATTTCCAGCCCTGGTTGTTTTATATTCCGTCATTGTTGCTTATTTAGTCATTATAGTCTTTTATTAATGGTGTTATAAACGAAGCGGCGAACAGGACATTTTTAGTACAGGAAGTTTGGGGACGGGAGAGAAACATGCGAATTAAACCTGACGATAACTGGCGCTGGTATTTTTGTGACGAGCATGATCGCATGATGCTCGATTTAGCCAATGGTATGTTGTTTCGTTCCCGTTTTGCTCGCCGAATGTTAACCCCGGACGCCTTCTCCCCGTCAGGCTTTTGTGTTGACGACGCTGCGCTTTATTTCTCCTTTGAAGAAAAATGCCGCGACCTGGTGCTTTCTAAAGAGCAGCGCGCCGAACTGGTATTAAACGCGTTAGTGGCTATTCGATTCCTGAAACCGCAAATGCCGAAAAGCTGGCATTTTTTACCGCACAGCATGAACTGGACCCCCGCCACCGGCGATGCGGCGAGTGTAAACCTGAGCGATACCGCTGAAGAGGTGAGCCTGCTGGTGGTTGAGCCTGGCGAAAATGCCGCGCTCTGTCTGCTGGCCCAGCCCGGTGTGACCATTGCCGGGCGGACGATGCAACTGGGGGATGCCATTAAGGTAATGAATGACAGGCTGAAACCGCAGCAACGCGTAGACGCTTTCAGCCTCGAGCAGGCCGTTTAAGCTTCCAGCTGTACCGACGTTTTCGGAATACAGCTGCAGCACAGAATTGTACCATCATCGCCAATCGCGGATTTTTTCAGCGCGCTGACTTCCCCTTCGACCAGCTTGATTCGACAGCACCCACAGATGCCTGCCCGGCAGGAGTAAGGTACGCGGATCCCCGCTTGTTCCAGCTGTTCAAGTAAAACCTGCTGATTGTTGCCGCGGATAACGGTGCCCTGCCAGTGAATGTCTACGGGCGAGCTGGCTGGCGTCTCAACGTCGACGAACTCTTCTTCCTGACCTGCGCCATACACTCTTGCGGGCCCACGGGCGAGAATTTCGACTTCGTCACCCACGCGGATGACGCCGCTTGAGCGCGGAATGAGGTTCTGGCCGAAATCCACATCGCCATTGTCCTGCGCTGTGCGGAATGACTGCAGGGTTTTTAACGGCTCGCCGGAAGGGTGTTTCTGGCCTTTTTCGGGACTGACGGTGGTAAAGATACAGCGGCTGCAAGGCTTCACGACATCAAATACCACGCTGCCGATACGGATCACCTTCCAGGTATCCTCTTCCCAGGCGTCAGCGCCTGTAACAACCAGGTTGGGACGAAACTGCTCCATCTGGACGCTGGCTTTACAGCGACGCTGCAGGTCGCGCAGGGAGGCGTCGTTAGTCAGCAGGAAGGGGAAGCCGTCCGCGAATGAGAGCGGGACCGCCTCGTGGCGCTTAACGCGCCGCGTCAGCGCCGGGCCGACCCAGCGCAGCTGCACATCCCGGGAGAAGAAGCCGCTCAGCCAGCGGTTAATGTCATCCGGGGCGATGCGCGCGGTAAAATGATTGCCCCACACTTCCGTTGGCGCTTCGACAGGCGCAAAATCAGCAAAGCGGATCACCACGCTGGAGCCATCCGGCGCGGTGAGATGCAAACCGTCATAAAGCGGGGAAGGGGTAAAGCGAACCATTTGTGGGAACTGGCGTGCGGTAATGAACGTACCGTCAGGTTCGGTGACCATAAAGATACGATCGAAGGCAAATCCGCTCATGTCGGCCAGCGCGTGTGAAACGCCGAGCCCGCGCATGGATTTCACCGGATGAATAAAAAGCCTGGATAACGTCGCCACTGCACAGCCCCTCGAATGAAAATAAGCCTTCAACTTTATGACATACACGCCATATTAGCTATAATGCGCGACAATTTTCTAAGAGTAAAAGTGACGATATGAATTCTCTGTTTGCCAGTACGGCCCGTGGGCTGGAAGAGCTGTTAAAAACTGAACTGGAAACCCTGGGCGCGCAAGAGTGCCAGGTGGTTCAGGGTGGTGTCCATTTTGAGGGCGACACACGGCTTATTTACCAGAGCCTGATGTGGAGCCGTCTGGCATCACGCATCATGCTGCCGATGAAAGAGTGCAAGGTTTACAGCGACCTTGACCTCTATACCGGCGTACAGATGATCGACTGGACAGAGATCTTCTCCCCAAATGCCACCTTTGCCGTGCACTTTAATGGCGTGAACGATGAGATCCGCAACAGCCAGTACGGTGCCCTGCGCGTTAAAGACGCCATTGTGGACTGCTTCACGCGTAAAAATAAGGAACGCCCAAACGTCGATCGTGAAAATCCCGATCTGCGGATCAACGTCTGGCTCAACGGCGACACCGCCAGTATCTCTCTGGATCTGAGCGGCGCGGGTCTGCACCTGCGTGGTTATCGCGATCGTACCGGTATGGCGCCCATCAAAGAGACTCTCGCCGCCGCCATAGTGATGCGTTCCGGCTGGCAGCCAGGCACACCGCTGCTCGACCCGATGTGTGGCTCCGGTACGCTGCTGATTGAGGCCGCTATGCTGGCCACCGACCGCGCACCGGGCCTGCACCGCGGCCATTGGGGCTTCAGCGGCTGGGCGCAGCACGATGAGGCGCTGTGGAAAGAGGTCAAAGACGAAGCGCAGACCCGTGCACGTAAAGGTCTGGCGGAGTACACCTCCCATTTCTACGGCTCTGACAGCGACTCACGCGTCATTGAGCGTGCGCGCAGCAACGCCCGCCGTGCCGGTATCGGCGAGCTGGTCACCTTCGAAGTGAAAGACGTGGCGAACCTGACCAATCCGCTGCCAAAAGGCCCATACGGTACCGTTATCAGCAACCCGCCTTACGGCGAGCGTCTTGATAGCGAACCGGCGCTGATTGCCCTGCACAGCCTGCTGGGCCGTAATATGAAAAATGACTTTGGCGGCTGGAACCTGTCGCTGTTTAGCGCCTCGCCAGAACTGCTGAGCTGTCTGCAACTGCGTGCCGAACGCCAGTTTAAGGCGAAAAACGGTCCGCTGGACTGCGTGCAGAAAAACTACCATCTGGCCGAGAAAGCGGCGGACAGTAAACCATCGGGTGTGGCGGAAGATTACGCTAACCGCCTGCGTAAGAATCTGAAGAAATTCGAAAAATGGGCGAAACAGGAAGGTATCGAATGTTATCGCCTGTATGATGCCGATCTGCCGGAGTACAACGTGGCGGTTGACCGTTACGCTGACTGGGTTGTGGTGCAGGAATATGCGCCGCCAAAAACGATTGATGCACAAAAAGCGCGTCAGCGTATGCTGGACGTGATTGCGGCAACAATTTCGGTGCTGGGCATTGCGCCTAACAAACTGGTGCTGAAAACCCGCGAGCGTCAGAAAGGGAAAAATCAGTATCAGAAAATGGGTGAGAAGGGTGACTTTATCGAGGTGGGCGAATACAACGCGCGCCTGTGGGTTAACCTGACCGATTATCTGGATACCGGTCTGTTCCTTGACCACCGTATCGCCCGCCGCATGCTGGGCCAGATGAGCAAGGGTAAAGACTTCCTGAACCTGTTCTCCTATACCGGCAGCGCCAGCGTGCATGCTGGCCTTGGCGGCGCGCGCAGTACCACCACGGTGGATATGTCCCGTACTTACCTGGAATGGGCAGAACGTAACCTGCGCCTGAACGGTCTCACCGGGCGTCAGCATCGTCTGATGCAGGCTGACGTGCTGGGCTGGCTACGCGAAACGAACGAACAATTTGATCTGATCTTCATCGATCCCCCAACGTTCTCTAACTCCAAGCGTATGGAAGATAGCTTTGACGTTCAACGCGATCACCTGCGCCTGATGACCGACCTGAAACGCCTGCTGCGTAAGGGCGGTACCATTATGTTCTCGAATAACAAACGCGGCTTCCGCATGGATCATGAGGGGCTGGCTGCTCTGGGACTGAAAGCACAAGAAATTAGCCAAAAAACGCTGTCCCAGGACTTTGCCCGTAATCGTCAGATCCATAACTGCTGGTTGATCTCCGCGGTCTGAAAGGAATAATACATGTCTTTAATTAGTATGCACGGCGCGTGGCTCTCTTTCAGCGACTCGCCGCTTCTCGACAATGCAGAACTGCACATCGAGGACAACGAGCGCGTCTGTCTGGTCGGCCGTAACGGCGCGGGTAAATCCACGCTGATGAAAATCCTCAACCGCGAACAGGGCCTGGACGACGGGCGTATTGTTTACGAGCAGGATCTTATCGTCTCTCGCCTGCAGCAGGATCCGCCGCGTCACGTGACCGGCAGCGTTTACGATTTTGTTGCCGAAGGTATCTCTGAGCAGGCCGAATACCTGAAGCGTTATCACGAGATTTCTCACCTGGTGATGACCGACCCGAGCGACAAGAATCTTAACGAACTGGCGAAAGTGCAGGAGATGCTCGATCACCACGGCCTGTGGCAGCTCGAAAACCGCATCAATGAAGTGCTGGCACAGCTCGGACTGGAACCGGACATGGAGCTGTCGGCGCTTTCTGGCGGCTGGCTGCGTAAGGCTGCGCTTGGCCGCGCGCTGGTCAGCGGGCCGAAAGTACTGCTGCTGGATGAACCAACGAACCACCTGGACATCGAAGCGATAGACTGGCTGGAAGGGTTCCTCAAAACCTTCAACGGGACCATTATCTTTATCTCCCACGACCGTTCGTTTATCCGCAATATGGCCACGCGTATTGTCGATCTCGATCGCGGCAAGCTGGTGACCTACCCTGGCGATTACGATACCTATCTGCTGGAGAAAGAAGAAAACCTGCGTGTGGAAGAGTTGCAGAACGCTGAATTCGACCGCAAGCTGGCGCAGGAAGAGGTCTGGATCCGTCAGGGCATCAAAGCCCGTCGTACCCGTAACGAAGGCCGCGTTCGCGCGCTGAAAGCGATGCGTCGTGAACGCAGCGAGCGCCGCGAAGTGATGGGCAGCGCCAGAATGCAGGTTGAAGAGGCTTCCCGTTCCGGCAAAATTGTCTTCGAAATGGAAAACGTCAACTATCAGGTTGATGGCAAAGTGCTGGTGAAAGACTTCTCCGCACAGGTTCAGCGTGGGGATAAAATCGCGCTGATCGGGCCGAATGGCTGTGGTAAAACCACGCTGTTGAAGCTGATGCTGGATCAGCTGAAGCCTGACAGCGGCCGCATTCACTGCGGTACTAAGCTCGAAGTGGCTTACTTCGACCAGCACCGTGCGGAGCTGGATCCGGACAGAACGGTGATGGATAACCTGGCGGAAGGTAAACAAGAGGTGATGGTTAACGGTAAGCCGCGTCATGTGCTGGGCTACCTGCAGGACTTCCTGTTCCATCCGAAACGCGCGCTGACGCCGGTACGCGCGTTGTCAGGCGGTGAGCGAAATCGTCTGCTGCTGGCACGTCTGTTCCTGAAGCCAAGTAACCTGCTGATCCTCGATGAACCAACAAACGACCTGGACGTGGAAACGCTCGAACTGCTGGAAGAGCTGATCGACGGCTATCAGGGAACCGTGATGCTGGTAAGCCACGACCGTCAGTTCGTCGATAACACCGTGACCGAGTGCTGG
Source organism: Enterobacter cloacae complex sp. 394I7 (assembly GCF_057320345.1). Lineage (NCBI taxonomy): Bacteria > Pseudomonadati > Pseudomonadota > Gammaproteobacteria > Enterobacterales > Enterobacteriaceae > Enterobacter > Enterobacter cloacae complex sp. 394I7. The sequence goes on from NZ_JBXWCR010000001.1 coordinate 537,678, forward strand.
ATCTTCGAAGGTGAAGGGCGAATCGGACAGTATGTGGGCGGCTATCACGATGCGAAAGGACAGCAGTCGCAGTCTCAGGCGCTAAAACAGGCTAAATCCAGAACCAGTTCCGAACCTGCTGTAACAAAAGCAGAAACTGTCAAGAAAACCTCGGTTAAACTAAGCTATAACCTGCAGCGCGAACTGGAAGGACTCCCTCAGCGTCTTGAAGAGCTGGAAGCCGCACTTGAAGATCTGCAGGCGCAGGTCGCTGATGCGTCATTCTTTACCCAATCGCATGACTATACTCAAAAAGTACTGGCAGAACTGTCCGCGGCTGAAAAAGCCCTGGAAGAAGCATTTGAGCGCTGGGAGTACCTTGAGTCTCTGAAGAACGGCGCATAAACAGGGATACAATATGTGTGACCAGCACCATGCCGACAGGCATATATTATGCTCTCAATGCGATATGCTCGTGGCGTTGCCAGAGCTTGGTCACGGACATAAAGCCCTGTGTCCCCGTTGCGGTACGACGTTGACAACCGAGTGGGACGCACCAAGGCAGCGTCCCACTGCTTATGCGCTGGCGGCGTTGTTCATGCTGCTGCTTTCCAATCTCTTCCCCTTCATTTATATGAAGGTGGGAGGGATGACCAGCCAGGTCGATTTGCTTGAAATTCCGGGGGTTATGTTCTCGGAAGACTATGCCAGCCTCGGCACCTTTTTCCTCCTGTTCGTACAGATCGTCCCGGCTTTTTGTCTGGTCGTCATTCTGTTGCTGGTGAACCGCGTCGCGATGCCCCTCGCGCTTAAAATCTGGCTCGCGCGTATCCTGTTCCAGTTAAAAAGCTGGGGTATGGCCGAAATCTTTCTGGCAGGTATCCTGGTCAGTTTCGTCAAACTGATGGCGTATGGCGATGTGGGTATCGGCAGCAGCTTTGTACCCTGGTGTCTGTATTGCGTGCTGCAACTGCGCGCCTTCCAGTGTGTGGACAGACGTTGGGCGTGGGACGATATCGCGCCGGCACCGACGCTGGTGCAGACGGTAAAGGTGGGGGTGCCAGGCATTCGTCAGGGGCTTCGTTCTTGCCCATGCTGCACCGCTGTGCTGCCAGCCGATCTGGATGTGTGCCCGCGCTGCGAAACAAAAGGATACGTGCGACGTAAAAATAGCCTGCAGTGGACAATGGCGCTGCTGGTGACTTCCATCATGTTGTACCTGCCGGCCAATATCCTGCCGATTATGATCACCGATTTGCTCGGTGACAAAATGCCCTCGACAATCCTTGCCGGGGTAATACTGCTGTGGGGTGAAGGCTCCTATCCCGTTGCGGGGGTGATCTTTATTGCCAGTATTATGGTACCCACGTTAAAAATGATCGCCATTGCCTGGCTCTGCTGGGATGCGAAAGGCCATGGCAAACGCGACAGCGAACGCATGCACCTGATTTATGAAGTCGTCGAGTTTGTTGGACGCTGGTCAATGATTGATGTGTTTGTTATTGCCGTTCTCTCTGCACTGGTGCGGATGGGCGGATTGATGAGTATTTATCCCGCGATGGGGGCATTAATGTTTGCGCTGGTCGTTATTATGACCATGTTCGCGGCCATGACCTTCGACCCTCGTTTATCGTGGGATCGTGAGCCTGAATCAAGCCATGAGGAACAGTAAGAGCATGGAAAATAAGAGTGGAGAGGCGAAAGTGCAGAAGGTCAAAAACTGGTCGCCGGTGTGGATTTTCCCCATCGTGACCGCGCTGATCGGTGCATGGATCCTGTTTTATCATTACAGCCATCAGGGACCGGAAGTGACGCTCATCACCACCAATGCCGAGGGGATTGAGGGCGGTAAAACGACCATCAAAAGCCGTAGCGTCGATGTGGGCGTGGTTGAAAGCGCAACCCTGACCGACGATTTAACCCATGTGGAAATCAAGGCACGCCTGAACGCGGGCATGGAAAAACTGCTGCACGGTGATTCTGCTTTCTGGGTGGTCAAGCCGCAGGTAGGACGTGAAGGGATCAGCGGCTTAGGTACGCTGCTCTCCGGTGCCTACATTGAACTGCAGCCGGGTAAAAAAGGAAGCCAGCCGGCGCAATACCAGCTGCTTGACTCGCCACCGCTTGCGCCGCCAGATGCGAAAGGCATCCGCGTGATCCTGGACAGTAAAAAAGCGGGCCAGTTAACGGCGGGCGATCCCGTGCTGTTCCGCGGTTATCGCGTGGGATCGGTTGAAACAAGTACCTTTGATCCGCAAAAGCGCACCATCAGCTATCAGCTGTTCATCAATGCGCCAAACGATCGGCTGGTCACCAGCAACGTCCGTTTCTGGAAGGACAGCGGGATCGCGGTTGATCTAACGTCAGCGGGAATGCGCGTTGAGATGGGCTCCCTGACCACGCTGTTTGGTGGCGGTGTAAGCTTTGATGTGCCGGAAGGGCAAGATTTGGGACAGCCGGTTGCAGAGAAAACGGCGTTCAGGCTCTTTGACGATCAACGCAGCATTCAGGACGCACTCTATACCGATCACATCGACTTCCTGATGTTCTTTAAAGATTCCGTCCGTGGCCTTCAGCCGGGCGCGCCTGTCGAATTCCGCGGCATTCGCCTGGGTACGGTGGGGCAAGTTCCGTTCTTTGTACCGGGTCTGCAGCAGGTACTGGATGACGATTACCGCATTCCGGTGCTGATTCGCATTGAGCCGGAACGTCTGCTCAACCAGATTGGTGAGAATCAGGATATTGGTACGCATATTACCGAACTGATGAACCGGGGTCTGCGTGGGTCGCTGAAGACGGGCAACCTGGTGACCGGTGCGCTGTATGTGGATATGGACTTCTATCCAAAAGCCCCGCCGATTACCGGTATCCGGGAGTTCGGTGGTTATAAGATCATCCCGACGGTGAGCAGCGGCCTGGCACAGATCCAGCAGCGTCTGATGGAGACACTGGATAAGATTAACAATCTGCCACTGAATCCGATGATTGAAGCCGCGACCAGTTCGCTCAGCGAAAGTCAGGCAACAATGCGTCGCCTGCAAACCACGCTGGATAACATCAACAAGATCACCGCAAGCCAGAGCATGCAGCAGCTGCCGCAGGATATGCAGAAAACGCTGCGTGAGCTTAACCGCAGTATGCAGGGCTTCCAGCCTGGCTCGGCGGCGTACAACAAGATGGTGGCAGATATGCAACGTCTTGATCAGGTCTTGCGTGAACTGCAGCCGGTTCTGAAAACGCTCAATGAGAAGAGCAACGCGCTGGTGTTCGAAGCGAAAGATAAAAAGGATCCTGAGCCTAAGAGGGCAAAAGAATGAATAAATGGCTATTAATGGTTGGCGCTCTGCTGTTAACGGCGTGCAGTTCAGGCGTGGAGAACAAGAGCTACTATCAGTTGCCTCTTGCAGCGCAAAACGGGGTACAAAGTACCGCCAGTCAGGGAAACCGTCTGCTGTGGGTTGAGCAGGTTGCCGTGCCGGATTATCTGGCAGGCAACGGCGTGGTCTACCAGACCAGCGACGTAAAATACGTGATTGCGACAAACAACCTGTGGGCCAGCCCGCTGGATCAGCAGCTGCGCAACACGCTGGTGGCCAATCTGGGCAGCCAGCTTCCGGGTTGGGTTGTCGCGTCGCAGCCGCTGGGTAACGACCAGGATACGCTGAACGTCACGGTTACGGGTTTCCATGGCCGTTATGACGGTGCGGTGGTGATTAGCGGAGAGTGGTTGCTGAACCATCAGGGCCAGATGATTAAGCGTCCTTTCCATCTTGAGCTGAAACAGCAGAAAGATGGCTACGATGAAATGGTGAAAGTGCTGGCCCAGGGGTGGGCGCAAGAGTCGGCCAGCATCGCCAGGGAGATTTCCCGGCTGCCATAAGTAAAATTCATCGGTAAAAACCGCAGTCGGCCTGTTGCTGATTGCGGTTTTTTTTCAGTTTCACTTCAGACCGTTACTTGTGCCGGGTCACAATTTTTGTACAAATGATCTTCCAGGTAGCTCACAAATATGACACCCGTATGAATTTTGAACATTGACGCTGCGACTAATTCGGGGTATTCGTTATCTGTGCCTGCGCAAGTTTGTGCAGACACTGTTTTCTTTCCACCAGACAAAGAATGAGGGAAACGAGGCATGAAGAGACAGAAACGAGATCGCCTGGAACGGGCTCATCAACGTGGTTATCAGGCCGGCATCGCTGGACGATCTAAAGAAATGTGTCCTTATCAGACGATAAATCAAAGGTCACAATGGCTTGGAGGCTGGCGAGAAGCCATCGGCGACAGGGCACTCATAGCCTGATAACGTCTCTTTCAAAAAAAGAAACCTCCGCACTGCGGAGGTTTCGCCTTTATGGGGTCGCTCAACGCGAAATCAGAACGCGGAAGTGTCCTGGAACAGACCCACTTTCAGGTCGTTTGCGGTATAAATCTGACGACCATCTACCAGCACTTCGCCATCTGCCAGGCCCATAATCAGGCGGCGGTTAACGATGCGTTTGAAGTGAATACGATAGGTCACTTTCTTCGCAGTAGGCAGAACCTGTCCGGTGAATTTCACTTCGCCAACACCCAGCGCACGGCCTTTACCTTCACCACCCAGCCAGCCCAGATAGAAGCCAACCAGCTGCCACATTGCATCCAGACCCAGACACCCAGGCATTACCGGATCGCCAATAAAGTGGCAACCGAAGAACCACAGGTCCGGATTGATATCGAGTTCTGCTTCTACGTAACCCTTATCGAAGTTGCCGCCGGTTTCGGTCATTTTCACGACACGGTCCATCATCAGCATGTTCGGGGCCGGTAACTGTGGGCCGTTAGCGCCAAACAGTTCACCGCGACCAGAGGCAAGAAGGTCTTCTTTTGTATAGGATTCGCGTTTATCTACCATGTTCTCAGTAAGCCTTATTTTAGTGAAGGACGCAGGATAGCTAACACGTGTACGCTGAACAAGTCCGATCAGTTTGAACTAAACCAGCCTAACCAGCGTAACGGCCAGGGATAACGATGACGAGCATCCTGCTGCGTCGCCTGAGCAATGCGCTCCTGGATAGTCTGCATCAGGGTTGTTTGCCCTTCGCCGTCCCATACCAGGTTTGTCAGTAAGGGTAGTGCATCATCAATGCCTTCGATGGCCCAGATGGTGAATTGTTCCTGTTCCACGGCATCCAGAATGTCCTGGCTGAGGCTCAAATGGCGCGCGTTAGGGGCAGGAATAATCACCCCCTGTTTGCCGTTTAACCCACGCTGCTGACAAATCGAGAAGAAGCCTTCAATCTTTTCGTTCAGACCACCCACTGGCTGCGCACGACCAAACTGATCGACCGAGCCGGTGATCGCGATGTTCTGATTAACTGGCACTTCTGCCAGGGCGCTGATTAAGGCGCACAGCTCAGCCATAGAGGCGCTATCACCGTCGACTTCACTGTATGATTGCTCAAACGTCAGCGAGGCGGAGAAGGGGATTTGCTGCTCAAGCTGCAGCTCTGACATCAGGAACGCCTGCATGATCATCATGCCTTTAGCGTGAATGTTGCCGCCCAACTCGGCTTTGCGTTCGATATCAGTGAACTCACCGTCACCGACATGCACAACGCAGCTGATGCGGGAAGGCTCCCCGAAAGCGCGCGGGTGGCCGGGGAATTCAATCACCGACAAGGCATTGATCTGCCCGATACGTTCGCCTTCGGTCTCAACCAGAATTTGTTCCAGCAGAATTTCATCCTGCATACGGTCAGCAAGATAGCCTTCACGCCACTCACGCTGCGCCAGCATCTGGGTAAGCTGCTCACCGGTGAATGCGCCGTTACCGCTGACGACACCCACTTCACGTAACTGCTTGCCGATCCAGAGCGGGCAGAGCGGCAGCGTCTCCTGGTCACCGGTGTAGCGAACCGCTTCGCGGATCAAACCAGGCCAGGCGTCGGCGGCCGGCGTTGGCAGTGCGAAACGTTCCGCAACGCTCAACACCCACTGGCACCACTGTGCCATATCATCGGCATCGGTAATCTGGATGTTATCTTCGTATTCGCTGTAGACCGCCTGCTCAGCCAGTTCGGGCTCCATCTCCTGGAAGTCAGCCAGCGATTCACGATCACCCGTCAGCACCACGGTCAGCGACAGCGGCATTGAAGGAACTGAGACAGGCAGGGGACGAGACTCGTCGTAGCCAACCCAGTCAAAACGCTGCTGATTAACCACCGTTTTCAGGCGCATCCACAGCAGAGGTTGTGAGAGAAGGGTGCGCAACGAGATGATCAATACGCCGCCATTCGCGCGGTGCACCAGCCCAGGTTGCAGCGAGAGCTCACCGTTAAACTGGCGCAGACAACCAAAGAGTTGTTCAGCCTCGACCCAGTTAGCGGTAATCACTTCACCCCTGGCAGCAAAGCGATCGTCGGGCTGCTCTGCCGGTTCGAATGTGACATCATGTCCCGCGATACGATATTGGCCGCCAAAGACGGCGTTCGCTTGCGGTCGCAACTGGCGCATGGCATCACCCAGAAGCGTCAGATATTCCGCTTCTTCCGGGGCCTTGAGCATCATGAAGGGTGATGTTGCCCAGGGGCTTAACACCTGCTCCAGCGCATAATGCAAACGGGGTTGCGTATCGCTAAGGATGAATTCGTGTTCTTTTGCGAGATCGGGTCGTGCAAACAGTTCCTGATAGCTCTCGGTATCCGGAACGAGGTCACGCCATGCAAGTTTCGTAATGGTCAAAGTTGATGTTTTTTAGTTAGATGTAAAAGCGTGGAGTATACCGTAAGCGGGGGGCTCTACCCAAGAAGGATTGGGCATTTCGGCAGGGTGATTGGCTGCATTCACTCACAGGATATGATTTCTTTTCAGCAGATTGCCAAAAAACTGATATTCTGAACAGAGTTACGTGGTAACACTGAGATCGCAATGAAATATCAACAACTGGAAAATCTCGAAAGCGGCTGGAAATGGAAGTACCTGGTCAAAAAGCACCGTGAAGGGGAGCTGATCACCTGCTACATCGAAGCCAGCGCAGCGCAAGAAGCCGTGGATATTTTGCTGACCCTCGAAAATGAACCGGTACAGGTTAACGGCTGGATTGAGAAACACATTAATCCTGCGTTGTTAAACCGGATGAAGCAAACTATTCGTGCGCGTCGCAAGCGGCATTTTAATGCGGAGCATCAGCACACTCGCAAAAAATCCATCGACCTGGAGTTTATGGTCTGGCAACGTCTGGCAGGGCTTGCGCAACGGCGTGGGAAAACGCTGTCAGAAACGATAGTGCAGTTGATTGAAGATGCCGAGCATAAAGAGAAGTACGCCAACCAGATGTCGACGCTGAAGAATGATCTTCAGGCTCTGTTGGGTAAGAAATAGATTTTTGTTTTCTTCAGATTCAGATAATAAAAAACCCCGCAATGCGGGGTTTTTTTATAAGACGATAACTTATGCCGCTGGCTGAGTTACAACGTCTTTGATGCCTTTAACTTCGATCTCTACGCGACGATCTGGAGCCAGGCAGTCGATCAGTGCAGCGCGAGCTTTAACGTTGTCACAGGTGTTGCCAGTAACTGGGTTAGCTTCGCCCATACCACGTGGGGAGATCTTGTTAGCTGGGATACCTTTAGAGATCAGGTAATCAACAACAGACTGAGCACGTTTCTCAGACAGTTTCTGGTTGTAAGCGTCAGAACCGATACGGTCGGTGAAGCCCAGAACCACTACAGAACCGTCTTTAGGATCCAGGTTGCTCAGCTGGGTGTACAGCTGATCCAGTGCCTGCTGACCTTCTGGTTTCAGGGTAGCTTTGTTGAAGTTGAACAGAACGTCAGACTTCAGAGTGAAGTGCTTGGTCTGTACTTCTGGAGCTGGAGCCGGCGCTGGAGCAACGATTGGCGCTGCATCTTCCTGCTGGCCGAAACGGTAGGAAACACCTACGCTCAGCATGCCGTTGTCCGGACGAACACCAACGGTGTTGCCGTCGCCGATGTTGTTAACCCACTGGTATTCCAGACGGGTAGCGATATCACGGGTCATAGCCCACTCAACGCCACCAGCGAATACTGGGGAAACACCGGTGTCATGGTCGTCGCCAGCGATGCTGTTGCTGGAGTCAGCGCGCCATACCATGCCGCCCAGACGAGTGTACACGTCCAGATCGTCAGTTACTGGGTAACCCAGTTTAGCGGTCAGCTGTACGCCCTGAGCTTTAAAAGCGCCGTTTACGTTGTCGCCTTTGTATGGCATACGACCTAACCAGTCGTAACCCATTTCAAAACCAACATACGGGTTAACCTGATAGCCACCGAACGCACCTGCACCAAGCTGGCTCTCGTGAGTAGGGCCATCGTTGTTCAGGCTGCTGTTGTACCAGCCGGTGTCATGGAACTGAGACCAGCCCAGTTTACCACCTGCATACCAGGTATTATCTTTCGGAGCGGCCTGCGCTACGGTAGCGAAGCCAGCCAGTGCCACTGCAATCGCGATAGCTGTCTTTTTCATTTTTTGCGCCTCGTTATCATCCAAAATTCGCCATGAAGGTCTCAATAGAGATTCACGGTTAAATCCTTCACCGGGGGGCGTGGTCAAATATAAATCTACCGATATCTTCGGCTTAGGCCGAGCACCCCTGGCGATGTAAAGTCTACAACGTAGCTGAAAACTTACAAGTGTGAAGTCCGTCAGGCATATGAAAAAAAAAGTTCCGTATACCGATTATTTAACATTTTTCGAACGAGTTTTGTGCAATAAAATTAAGGAGAACCGCACCAGACAAGCCTTGCCGCAGTTTTGGCGCCTGGAACTAAAATCGCATCTTGTGGTCAAAAAAAATTCCAGGAATAATCTTAATTTTCCTCAATGATACAAATTTGAGTGAATTTTTAGGCCAGAAAGTTGTCCTCTGCGATAAGAATCTGGTCGAACCGGACGCATGATCAACCCGATCGCACTACCTTCTTCAGCCGCTTCCGTCAGTCGAAAATGTTCCTCATCGGTCAATTCGTCTGATAACCATCCAATCACCACGCTGTAATTCCCCGTACGTAACGCCCGGATCATCGATTCCACAGTATCGCAGGGAGAGAGTTGGTTAATTTGCATGACCTTTGTCAGCGGCAGGCCCGCGGACTGCACCCATTCACGGCTCAGTTTTTGTTGAGGCGTCAGCCAAAGCTGCCAGCGCGACTGCTGACCAAGCTGTTGTAATAACGGCAATAGCAGAAGTTGAGTGAGCAGGGGCTGGTCTTCACGATAAACCACTTCACTGATAAGCCCTGTCGAAACACGCCCGGTGGAATTCTGCGTGACATTGCCAGCGGAAGAAGAGAGAGAGGTTGAGCGATTTGCATAGCCTGAAGTGTACATATTCATTCCAGCCCTGTAGTTACTGTATGGATATACAGTAACCCCTGTATGCATAAAGATCAACCTCATTTTCGGAAAGCGACTCGCAAAATTCATTCATTATTGATGCGCCTGGAAAAATCATCTTGCTCAACGACGATAAGTTGCCTATTTTCCTGCTAACGGATCCGCTAGTAAGAAATTTCGTTGTTACTTTATGATTTTGAAGGGAAATATCATGAAAAAGATATCTTATGAACGGATTTATAAATCCCAGGAATACCTTTCACCCTTAGGTGAAATCCACCATCGTGCGCTGTTCGGGGGGTATACCCTGGCCGTAGATGATGCCGTCTTCGCTATGGTCTCCGACGGGGAACTGTATCTCCGGGCCTGTGAGGAAAGTGCAAAATACTGTGTAAAAAATGCCTCGTCATTCTTAACCCTCATGAAGCGGGGTCGTCCGGTGCTGCTCAATTATTATCGTGTCGATGACGGACTGTGGCAGGACAGAGAACGGCTGCTTCAGCTCTCCTCGTTCGCGCTCAATGCGGCACGAAAAGAGCGTTCGCAGCGTGATCGGCGAAACCGCCTCAAGGACTTGCCCAATCTCACCTTTCAGCTTGAAGTGCTGCTCTTTGAAGCCGGAATCACTGATGAAGAGACGCTGCGGGAGCTGGGTGCCCGTGCGAGCTGGCTGAAGATGCGGGCGAAGAATAAAGCGCTCAGCATTAAAGTGCTCTTCGCACTGGAAGGGGCCATCGCCGGACTTCATGAAGCGGCACTCCCGGCGGGAATTCGCCGGGAGTTAACGGAGTGGTTTAATGCGCTGCCTGAGCCACAGGAGAATCACTCCTCCAGGTAGCGATCTGCAATTGCAGTCGGCAAATTTCTGGCAGCAGAGCGATAAGGAGGCCAATCTGCTGAAGAACCAGCGGTGCTTTGCTGTCGCTTCCCGGGTCAATATGCGTAATACGCTGAGCCAGTTCATCCAGCGCGTGTTGAACGCGAGGCTCATCGGCTGGTCGGTGATGAAGCGCGTCATCGACATAGCATACGGCATCATCCAGCAGGGCGAGGATGGCCGGGTGAGTCAATTTCTCACGGTGGGCACCCAGCGTCGAAATATAGCTGGTGAAGGTATGGTTCAGGCAGAGCAGGCGGAAAGCCGTTTCCCGAATTTCTGCCGTGGCGCGAGGCTCCGTGGACATGTTAGAGACCACCGAAGCCAGTTCAGCATCACAGTTATGCGCATCGCGGCGTGCGATACGATAAGCCAGACGGTTATCGCGACCCTGATGATACTGCTCAAGGATGGCATCAAGGTATCGACAGTTCGCGTTCATCGCCCTGTCTACCACACGCGGTAAATTACGGAACCGCCAGTCCGGCCAGATAAAACTGACCGCCGCCCAGGCGATAGCGCAGCCAATCAGCGTATCTATCACGCGGGGCAGGGCCACTTCAAATCCTTCACCCAGCAGGTTAAAGCAGAGTAGCACCAGCAACGTGATGAACATTGTGGCATGCGCATACTGCACATTACGAAAGGCGAAGAACAACACACCGGTAATAACGATCAGGATCAGCTGGCCTTCGACAGAGGGCACGAAATAGAGCACCGGCAGCCCAATAGCGACGCCCACCAGCGTACCAATAATACGTAGCGCAAGGCGGTGGCGGGTGGCGTTATAGTTTGGCTGGCAAACAAACAGGCTGGTCAGCAGGATCCAGTAACCGTGATGTAACCCGGTTATCTGAATGATGGCATAACCCACGCACAGCACCAGTGACATCCTCACCGCATGGCGAAACAGTGCCGATTCCGGCGTAAAGTTGCGGCTCAGTCGCAGCCACATATCGCTGAAGCTATGCACGCTGTCATCAGCAAGCTGATTCTCCACATCTTTATCGGGGAGCGCCATCGCCTGCTCGGATTCAATGGTAGCCAGCTGAGCATCTATCGCCCGCAGGTTATTCAGCAAAAATCCCAGTGCTTTAATATGTTCCGGCGATGTTCCACTGGCCTGAACGCGATCGAGCGCCGCATCAAGATGGCTAAATACGCGTTCGAAGCGCGGGTCATGTTGATAGGGCGTACGCAGCAAAATGGAGCGTGCCAGCTGCTGGCATGCCTGAGACTGCATCGACAGCAGGCGCTGGAAGCGGAACATCACGTCGCTGTAGCGGAACTTCTCGCGCAGGGCAGCATACTGAACGTGCGAGGAGCTGGCACGCTCATGTATATCCTGCGCCGCGAAATAGTAGTGCAAGGTTCTTCGCGTTCCGCGCTGACCGCGATCGCCCCGCAGACGGGTAAGCAGTGAGGCTTTCGTCTGGTTAAGTGTGGCGACCAGTTGACCGTTGGCCAGAGCCAAATCGTAAAGCGGAGACTGGCTCTCCTCCTCGATATCCGGATCGAAGAGCCGGGATTTTAGCTCAAGATAGTGGGCCAGTTGCTCAAAGCTGCGGGCAAGGTTGTCCTGAAGAGGGCGAACCGGAAAAATAAGATGCCCGGTTAACGTCAGCAGGTTATACCAGATGGCCCCCAGCAACAGCAGTATGGGTTGCTGGTACCATTGATCGTAAAGGGAAACACCCAGCATGGTGTAAATGGCGATCAGCAGGGCACCAAAGGCGATAGTGGCATAGCGCTGCCCAAGGCCGCCAAGCAAAATAAACCCGCTGGTAGAGAGCGTAAGGCCAATGGCAAACAGCCAGGGCCAGGGGAAGAGCAGCTCCACGGAGGCTGACGCGATAAAAAAACAGACCAGCGTAATCACAAGATTACGCAGGCGCCCGGCAAGGCGATCGTCCAGATCCGCCAGCGCCCCCGCAACCACTCCCAGCGTGAGCGGGATGGTGAGTTTTACGTCATTCAGCCACCACGGCAGGGCAACCGTGCCGCAAAGTGCGATAAATATTCTGACGTTATAAAGCCAGATGCTGTTCCAGGTATAACGGCGAAGCAGTGGGCTTAGCATAAGCACGGCCAGTCCTTATTTACTGAAAACGACGACGCGCGTTTGCTTCACGTGCCGCCTGTGCCACTTCTACCGGAACGACCCTGCGCCCGACTGGCCAAAGCGCGATGGCGGCAATCTTAAAGTTCGCGATCCCCACCGGAATACCAATAATGGATATGCACTGGGCAATACCGGCAAAGATATGCATCACACACAGCCACCAGCCGAAGAAAACCAGCCACAGAATATTGAGAACCGTACCTCCCGTGTTCAGCAGTGCGTTTTTGCTCTCCGGGTTCAGTTCGTCAACGTGGACGGCTTCATTCCCGTACGGGATGAAAGAGAGTTTGGTGATTTCCCAGCAGGAGCGGGTCAGGGGGAGCGTAAAAATAAGGACGATACTCACCAGCGTGGCAAAAAGCCAGGCAAGAGTGGTGGCAAAACCGCCTAACACAAAATTCAAAACATTCAGAACAGTACGCATAAACCCTCAGTTCCTTTCGATATGATTAACGCCCAGTGATTGTAACGTTTTTTTAGGCTGGAGCACCTTAAAACTGGCAGTTAAACTGTCAGGTAAATTATCTCTTCGTGGATTCGGCTGGACATGGAACTGAAAGCAACATCATTAGGCAAACGCCTGGCGCAACACCCCTACGACAGGGTTGTCCTCCTTAATGCCGGAGTGAAAGTCTCCGGAGAACGCCACGAATACCTCATTCCGTTTAATCAACTGCTGGCTATCCACTGTAAACGCGGGTTGGTCTGGGGCGAACTGGAGTTTGTCCTGCCTGACGATAAAGTCGTGCGTCTTCACGGTACCGAGTGGGCTGAGACCCAGCGCTTCCATCATCACCTGAATATGCTCTGGCAGCAGTGGAGCCAGGATATGAGCGTGATTGCCGCTCAGGTACTGCAGCAGGTACTGGATGATATTGCACAAAGTAACGAGCAACAAACGTGGCTCACCCGCCAGCAGACGGCCGGGTTGCAGCAAAAGATCAGGCAGGCGCTGGCGGCACTGCCGTTATCCGTGACGCGTCTTGACGAGTTCGACAATTGCCGTGACGCCTGGTGTCAGTGTCAGGCCTGGCTTGGCGATACAGACAAGAGCCGGCTGGCGCACAACCAGGCGTGGACAGATGCCATGCTGACCCGTTATGCCGACTTTTTCAGCACGGTTGAATCTTCACCGCTTAACCCTGCACAGGCGCGCGCCGTGGTTAACGGCGAGCAGTCCCTGCTGGTGCTGGCGGGTGCCGGAAGCGGCAAAACGTCGGTGCTGGTGGCCCGTGCGGGTTGGCTACTGACAACGGGTGAGGCTGTTGCCGACCAGATACTGTTGCTGGCGTTTGGCCGTAAGGCAGCCGAGGAGATGGACGAACGCATACAGGAACGCCTGCATACACGGGATATTACCGCCAGAACTTTCCATGCCCTGGCGCTGCATATTATTCAGCAGGGCAGTAAAAAAGTGCCTGCCATCAGCAAGCTGGAAAACGACACGCAGGCGCGTCAGGCGCTGTTCATCAAGACGTGGCGTCAGCAGTGCAGTGAGAAAAAGGCGCAGGCTAAAGGGTGGCGTCAGTGGCTGGAAGAAGAACTCAACTGGGACGTACCGGAAGGCAATTTCTGGCAGGATGAAAAACTGGCTCGTCGCCTGGGCTCTCGCCTCGACCGCTGGGTTAGCCTGATGCGGATGCACGGCGGATCGCAAGCCGAGATGATTGAAAGCGCGCCGGAGACGATCCGCGCCCTGTTTTCGAAGCGGGTTAAGCTGATGGCCCCGATGCTGAAAGCCTGGAAATCCGCGCTGAAAGAGGAAAATGCCGTCGATTTCTCCGGTTTGATCCATCAGGCCATTATCATTCTTGAGAAGGGCCGTTTTGTCAGCCCGTGGAAGCATATCCTGGTGGATGAATTCCAGGATATCTCGCCGCAACGTGCCGCGCTGCTCTCGGCGTTAAGGGCGCAAAATAAACATACCTCGCTGTTTGCGGTGGGCGATGACTGGCAGGCTATCTATCGCTTCAGCGGGGCACAGCTCTCCCTGACAACTGCATTCCATCACTATTTTGGCGAAGGCGATCGCAGCGATCTGGATACCACCTACCGCTTCAATTCCCGGATTGGTGAAGTTGCCAACCGCTTTATCCAGCAGAACCCGCATCAGCTGGCAAAACCGCTAAATAGCCTCCGGGCCGGGGACAAAAAAGCCGTTACCCTGCTGGCGGACGATCAGCTGGAGCCGCTGCTGGACAAACTGAGCGGCTATGCGAAGCCGGATGAACGTATTCTGGTGCTGGCACGCTATCACCATCTTAAGCCTGCGGCGCTGGAAAAAGCCGCGACCCGCTGGCCGAAGCTGCAGCTCGATTTTATGACCATCCACGCCAGCAAAGGGCAGCAGGCCGACTATGTGATAGTGATGGGGCTCAAAGAGGGGAGCGATGGTTTCCCGGCTCCGGCACGAGAGTCGGTAATGGAACAGGCGTTACTGCCGGTCCCGGAGGATTTTCCGGATGCCGAAGAGCGGCGTTTGCTGTACGTGGCGATGACCCGCGCGCGTCATCGCGTGTGGCTGCTGTTCAACAAAGAGGAGCCGTCGGTGTTTGTCGATATTCTGAAGAGTATTGATGTGCCAGTGGCGAGGAAGCCTTAACGGGATAGCGGAGCGGTAATATTGCAGGCCCGGTAAGCGTGTCGCCACCGGGCAAAAAACTACTTCAGTCTTTCGGAAAGATAGCGCTGATAATCCGGGATCAGGATCTCAACCGGTGAGTTGAAGTGCGGGGATTCAATGATGAAATCTGCCGTCGACAGGTTCGTCGCCACCGGAATATTCCATACCGTTGCCAGACGCAGCAGGGCTTTGACATCCGGGTCGTGCGGAACCGCATTCAGCGGATCCCAGAAGAAAATCAGTACATCAATTTTCCCTTCAGAAATCTGAGCGCCGACCTGCTGGTCGCCGCCCATCGGGCCGCTCAGCATGGCATTGACCTCCAGACCCGTTTCGCGGTGGATCAGGTTACCGGTTGTCCCGGTCGCTGAGAGAGCATGCTTTTCCAGCAATGGCTGATGGCGGCGAACCCAGTTAAGCAGCATTTGTTTACAGTGATCGTGCGCAACCAGAGCAATGTGTTTGCGTTCCGGTAGCGTGCGTGTTGTCAGTTCCATAATCTTATCCATCAGGTTAACTGACTACACGATGACGGGAACCGCCTGACGCTGCAAGAGAAAGGCGAAAAAAATGTGGCTTATGATGAAGGTTGTTGCTTCACCCACTGTAAAAAACGGGCCCGGGTCTCAGGATCGGCCTGCTGGAACCAGAATTTAAGACGCTGTTCCGTTAACGTCTGGGACTGTGGCGGAATAACATCCAGCTCTGAGACACCGGACAGCAGCGTACTGTCGTCGGCCATCCTGGTGGCAAACTGTGGAAGGGAAGCGCGTTTGCCCGCCTTGTTATAGATTTCGGTCGCGGCCTCGTAATCGGTGCCTTTCGGGGACGAGGTTAACGCCAGAATATCGAGTTTTACCGGAATCGGCATTGAATCTCCGTCCAGCAGTTCAAGGCGCGGAGAGGCGTCAAAGGCCGCCGACTCTTTTTCGGTTTCAAGACGCGGGAGGGTAATGTTCACCTGACTGACCCGCTGGGTATTAAAGCTGACAATCAGCGGCGCAGAGATATACATGCGTTGTTCATGATTAGCGAGGCCGATGGTTTTTTCTACCCGCAATACCAGCTGGTGTGGCCCATTATCAAGTTCGATGCTGTCCGCACCGCGCAACAAGGAACTGGACACTTTTTTTCCGTCCAGCACCAGCAGATCAATATCCGTTGTAAGCCGTAGCGTGGTCGCAAAGACGCAAACTGGCATCACTAATGCAATCACAGCAGTGGCAATGCCGGTTTTCATAGAGGGCTCCTGTTGAAATGACTCGGCCGCGGTAATGTATCCAAATATTTCGATAATCACGTTTACTAACATATAGACATATTCTGCCGTTTTGCCCTCATGCATCTGCATGGGATGCATGGTTGAGATGTGCGCTTTGACGTACACTCATAAAAAAGCCTGGAGGAAAACCATGAAAGAGAACGAAATTGCCGAGATTCTGACATCGACGCGCACGATTGCACTGGTAGGGGCAAGCGATAAACCGGATCGCCCAAGCTACCGGGTGATGAAATACCTTCTCGATCAGGGCTATCACGTCATCCCTGTGTCGCCGAAAGTGGCCGGTAAAACCTTACTGGGTCAGCAGGGATACGCCACGCTGAACGAGGTACCTGAAAAAGTGGACATGGTGGATGTTTTCCGCAATTCCGAGGCAGCGTGGGGAGTGGCACAAGAGGCCATCGCCATCGGCGCGAAAACGCTGTGGATGCAGTTGGGTGTCATTAACGAGCAGGCGGCGGTGCTGGCGCGAGAAGCCGGTCTGACGGTGGTAATGGACCGATGTCCGGCGATTGAGATTCCCCGTCTGGGGCTGGCGAAGTCATAAAAAAAAGCCCGTTTATCGGGCTTTTTTTACACGCTTAGTTCCGCAGGCGCGGGGCCTGTAACTGTTTGCGGATAGTCTGAGCAAGTTCATCCATCGTGGGTTGCTCTGGATGCTCATCCTGCAGTTCGCTACTCAGCTGCGCTTCAGCAAGGTAGGTGTGAACGGGTTGTCCATCATCCCCCTCCATCACCACATGATACCAGGGCGCGGCGCGAAGCTCTGCGTTAACCGCCAGCTCATCCGCTGACGGTTCATCAAGGGAATACTCCGGGTCGATATCCACGACCACACCCAAATACCCTAGCAAAGTGTGGCGGACCTGCTGGCCGATACCGAATTTGCTGGCAATCATAGTCACCTCCCGGGAAACACTACTTACACGTTATGTGCGGGCAATATTTCTCTTTTCAAGTTACATGACGCGACAGGCAAACCCTTTCAGATACAGCCCTTCCGGGTAGGTAGCGATCACCGGGTGATCGGCTGCCTGACGGAACTGTTCTATAAATTGTACATCACGACCAGCATCTATTGCGGCATCAGCGATGATTTTCTGAAATAAATCTGTGGTCATCAGGCCGGAGCAGGAGAAGGTGAGAAGCACTCCACCCGGGTTCAGCAGCTGGATGGCCAGCATGTTGATATCCTTATAGCCGCGGCAGGCACCCATCAGCTGACTTTTGTTCTCCACAAACTTCGGTGGATCCATCACGATGACGTCGAATTTCTCGCCCTGATCGCGATACTTACGCAGCAGCTTGAAGACGTCATCACGAACAAACTCGGCTTTGCTCAGATCCAGCTTGTTCAGCTCGACGTTTTGTTTCGCCACGTCCAGTGCTTCCTGAGAGGTATCAACGCTGACAACCTGGGCACAGTCGCCCATCAGCGCCGAGACGGCGAAACCGCCGGTATAGGAGAAGCAGTTCAGCACGCGTTTGTCGGCAACATACTGGCGAGTGGCCAGGCGGCTGTCACGCTGGTCCAGGTAGTAACCCGTTTTATGGCCGCCCTGGATATCCACCAGCAGCTTCATACCGTGTTCTTCGATTGGCAACAGGGCAGGCGGCAGTTCACCGGTGACCGGACCTTGCGTCAGCTCCATGCCCTCTTTTTTACGCACTGCCACATCGCTGCGGTCATAAATGGCGCATTCCGGGAAAACCGATTGCAACGCGCTGATCAGCGCAGCACGTTGATATTCAGCCCCTGCGCTTAACAGTTGCAGTACCAGGAAGTTACCGAAGCGGTCGATCGTCACGCCAGGCAGACCATCGGACTCACCGGCAATCACACGGTAGCTGTCCAGACCGTCACGCTTTGCCAGCCACTCACGCCACTGCTGCGCCTGCTGTAAACGACGAACGAAGAAATCAATATCGATCGTTTCATCTTTATCAAAGGTCCAGACGCGAGCGCGGATTTGGGACGCTGGCGAATATGCGCCTCGCGCTAACCATTTCCCCTGATGGTCAACGATATCGATGGTCTCTCCGAGGCTGGCTTTGCCTTCCATACGGGCTACTGCACCGGAAAAGACCCAGGGATGGCGGCGCAATAATGACTTCTCGCGCCCTTTGGCTAACACTAAACGTACACTCATAATTTGCTATTCTGTCGATTCCAGGGAAATGGCGCGTAGAGTAGCACATTCAGCAAGTCGCAATCATCTGCGGATGCCTTTGAGCGTTTCGGCACAAAATCAAATCGCTTAGGCACAGTACTGCACTGCGGTGGGCTTTACAGTAGGGTTTCCGGTACAGCAAAGGGAAACACAAATGAGAAAGCGCCTTGCGATAGCAGTAACTACCCTGGCGGTGGTCAGTGTTCATGTTTTAGCGGCATCGTCTTTCACCATCAGCAGTCAGGATCTGGCCAGTGAACGCCCGTTGTCGCAACAGCACGTGTTTGACGGGTTTGGGTGTCACGGTGGGAATCACTCTCCACAACTGGCGTGGAAAAATCCGCCTGTCGGGACGAAAAGTTTCGCAGTCACGGTATTTGACCCTGATGCCCCTACCGGAAGTGGATGGTGGCACTGGACGGTGGTCAATATTCCCCTCCAGACGCTGACGCTTCCCGCCGATGCCGGAAACCCGAAGGGGGAGACATTACCGGCCGGGGTTGTGCAGGGGCGTAATGATTTCGGTTATTCTGGTTTCGGCGGCGCATGTCCGCCCAAAGGGGATAAGCCGCACCGTTATCAGTTTACCGTCTGGGCGCTGGATGTGGATAAATTGCCTGTCGACAGGAATGCCAGCGGCGCGCTGGTGGGTTTTATGCTTAACAGTCACGTCCTGGCAAAGGCCAGCTTAACCGTTACCTACAGCAGATAAGGATGGCATGGTGCAGGGAGTCCAGTTTCAACATAAACATTTGACGGCTGGTGAAGTGAGTGCCAGTAAAATGCATCACCTGCACCAGGTTAAACTCTTTCTTCCTGCCATTTGCCATATCACTCACGGCAGTAAAGTGATTGTTCAGGACGATAACCGCCTGGTGGCGACGAAAGCGTCGCTGATCATTATTCCCGCCAATATGCCGCTGGAGATCATAAATCAACCCGCGAATGGTCTCTTTCGCTCTGACTTATTGATGTTGTCACCGGAGCTTCTGGCGGAGTTTAAAACGCATTACCTGAAATCCTGGCCGCGCACAGAATTACATTCCCTCTGTGCTCCCCTGAGTGAGGGGCTGGCATTTATGTGGGGTAACCTGCTGCATGCCGTGCGTCAGGATTTACCGGCGGCGTTACAAAAGCATCAGGCTTTCGGCCTTTTGCTGGCATTGTTACATGACGGCGTCGCAGGGCCGTTGCTTATAGAGCGTAATAGCCACCTGTCCGAGCAGGTGCGGCAGTTCATCATGCTGTCGCCCGCTAGGGCCTGGACTGCACAGGATGTTGCCAGCCGCTTGGCATTGAGCGTGCCGACACTACGCAGACGGTTACGCGAAGAGTCGCAGAGTTTTCGCCAGATTGTTGAGGAGGTGAGGATGGCCGTTGCGCTGTCACACTTACAGTCAACCCGGTTACCTATTGGCGAAATCGCATTACAATGTGGTTATCTTTCCAGCTCTCGTTTTACTGCCCGTTTCCGGCAACATTATGGCTGTTTGCCGAAAACGCTACGTTAAGGAGTAGAAAAATGTCAAAAATCTGCACAATTGCCTGGGTACACGGCATGGTTCAGGGCGTCGGATTCCGTTACAGCACGCAGCGCGAAGCTATGCAACTGGGGCTCACTGGATACGCGCGAAACAGGGATGATGGCAGCGTTGAGGTGGTTGCCTGTGGTGATGCGGAGCAGGTTGAAAAGCTGGTGGCGTGGCTGAAAGCAGGTGGGCCGCGCAGCGCGCGGGTTGATAAGGTTTTAACCGAACCCCATCAACCCGGCCGGGAATACGTTAACTTCGGTATTCGCTACTAAATGCATTTCACCGGTTTTGGCAGGCCGGCGATTTTGGTGGCCTGTTTTGCCGGGCCTTTCGGGAACAGGCGATACAGGTAACGGCTGTTGCCTTTCTCTTCACCGAATTTATTGGCCATTGCCTTGACCAGCATGCGGATCGCCGGGGAGGTGTTGAATTCGAGATAGAATTCGCGCACAAAACGCACCACTTCCCAGTGTTCCGGGGAGAGGGCGATACCTTCGTTTTCGGCGATTTTTTCCGCCAGCGGCTCGCTCCACTGGCTGCTCTCTTTCAGATAACCGTCGTTATCAGTTTCAATCTCTTTACCTTCAAAACTCAACATAGTCATTCACGCGTCAGTCAAAAACCGCAGCAGTGTACCAAAAAACAAAGCCCCGCATAAGCGGGGCTCTGGTTCACAGCATTGTTGATTAATCGCGGCTGGCGAAGCCCAGGATGCTCAACAGGCTGACAAAGATGTTGTACAGCGATACATACAGGCTCACGGTGGCGCGGATGTAGTTCGTCTCACCGCCGTGAATGATGTTGCTGGTTTCATACAGGATTGCGCCAGATGAAATCAGAATAAACACGGCGCTGATCGCCAGGTGCAGGGCAGGCAGCTGCAGGAAGATGTTTGCCACCATACCTACCAGCACCACCACAATACCTGCCATCAGCATACCGCCGAGGAAGGACATGTCCTTACGGGTGGTCAGCACGTAGGCCGAACAGCAGAAGAACACCAGCGCGGTACCGCCCAGCGCCATGCCAATCACGTCGCCCATACCGGCGGACAGATAGGCGTTAAGGATGGGCCCCAGGATATAGCCCAGGAAACCCGTAAAGGCGAACGCGGACAGAATACCCACCGGTTTATCAGCAGTTTTGTAGGTCAGGAACATCAGACCATACATCCCCACCAGCGTCAGGATCAGACCCGGTGACGGCAGCATCAGCACGGTGCTGGCAGTTGCGGTCATCGCCGAGAATGCCAACGTCAGGCTGAGCATGAAATAGGTATTGCGCAGCACCTTGTGGGTACTGAGTAGCGATGTGCGGTCGCGTGAAGAAGTAATTATACGATCCATGAGTCACTCTCTTATGACAGATGTAATTAGCGGAAAGAATAGGAAACGGCGCGCCAGTCTCAAAGTGGTTTTACCCATCTTTACTCAGGACGTTAGCGTTACTGCTGGTTGTTTATTCTTCAGAAAACCTTTTCAGCAGAATGAACAACGGTTTGCTTCATTTATTCAGATCAAGCTCTTATAGGTTACTGAAAAATATTGCGTTATTACACGTTGAGCGCTAAGTGTTATTTCCGGATCGTCAAAAAACAGACAATAAGGCGAAGGAAATGAAACCACAAGCACGCACGCGCTTTACACTCTCTTTGTTAACGGCAGGGATCCTGTGCGCCAGCACGGCGACCTGGGCGGCTAACGTGCCAGCAGGAACACAGCTGGCCGATAAACAGGAACTGGTCAGAAACAACGGTAATGAACCGGCCTCACTCGACCCGCATAAAGTCGAAAGCGATGTCGAATTCAATATTATCAGCGATATCTTCGAAGGGCTGGTTAGCGTTTCTCCGACTGGTGAAATACAGCCACGGCTGGCAGAAAAATGGGAGAACAAAGACAACACCGTCTGGACTTTTCATCTGCGTCCAGGCATCACATGGAGTGACGGCACCGCGATTACCGCGCAGGATGTGGTCTGGAGCTGGCAACGTCTGACAGACCCCAAAACCGCCTCGCCGTATGCCAGCTATCCGGGCAACATGCATATTGTTAACGCCGCTGATATCGCTCAGGGGAAAAAAACACCGGATACGCTGGGTGTAAAAGCCATTAACGATACCACGCTTGAGGTCACGCTGACTCAACCTAATGCCGCATTCCTTGCCATGCTGGCCCACCCGTCGCTGGTGCCGGTGGATAAGGTGCTGATTGGTCGGTTTGGTGATAAGTGGACCAAACCGGAGCATATCGTCACCAGCGGAGCGTATAAACTGTCGCAGTGGGTGGTTAACGAGCGCATCGTGGCGGAGCGTAACCCGCGCTACTGGGATAACGAACATACCGTTATCAATAAGGTGACCTATCTGCCGATCACCTCCGAGGCCTCGGATGTAAACCGTTTTAAAGTAGGTGAAATCGATATTGTTTATACGGTGCCGATCAACCAGTTTGCGCAGCTCAAGAAAACCCTGGGTAGCCAGCTGGATGTCTCCCCGCAGCTTGCCACCTATTACTATGAATTCAACACCACCCGGCCGCCGTTCAACGACGCGCGTGTACGTAAGGCGCTGAACATGGCGCTGGATAAAGAGATCATTGCCGGGAAGGTATTAGGGCAGGGGCAGCGTCCGGCGTGGCTTATCAGCCAGCCAGATATTGGCGGTGTGACGCTCCAGAACCCGGACTATGCCAGCTGGCCGATGGATAAACGAATCGAAGAAGCGAAAAAGCTGCTGGCCGAAGCCGGCTTTAACGCCAGCCATCCGCTGCGTTTTAACTTGCTCTATAACACCTCTGAATCGCACCAGCGCATCGCGATTGCCGCCAGCTCGATGTGGAAGAAAAACCTTGGGGTGGAGGCGAAGCTGCAAAATCAGGAGTGGAAAACGATGCTCGATACGATGCATACCCACGACTTTGACGCAGTGCGCTACGCCTGGATTGCCGATTACGACGATGCTGCCACTTTCCTGAACAACTTCCGTACCGGTGACAGCGAAAACACCAGCCAGTACAGCAATCCGGAGTATGACCAGGCGCTGGTGAACGCCGCGAAAGCCAAAACACCGGCAGAGCGCGGTAAGTTCTATCAGCAGGCGGAAGATTTGCTGGCGCGCGATGTGCCTGCCATTCCGGTTTATCACTATGTCCGCACGCACCTGGTCAAACCGTGGGTGGGAGGATTCACGCCGGACAAGCTGGGGTACTATTTCACCAGGGACATGTATATCAAAAAACACTGAGCATGAACGCTGAATTTTGTGCTGATAAAATGGCCGATACGTTGTCTATTCAACCGATTAAACGCGTTTTGGCTATTTTTAAAGCGAACGAATGCGGTCACTCTTTACAGCATGCGGAGAGGTGTTTATAGTTCGCCTCACTTAGGAAGTGTGGCCGAGCGGTTGAAGGCACCGGTCTTGAAAACCGGCGACCCGAAAGGGTTCCAGAGTTCGAATCTCTGCGCTTCCGCCAGACATAAAAGCCCTGCGATAGTCATATCGCGGGGCTTTTTGCTTTTAAGGGGCATGGATAGCCCCCGCAGAAAAAAATAGAAAAATTCCTGCTTTACAAGGCGCTAATAGATGTTTATAGTGCGCCTCACTTTGGAAGCGTGGCCGAGCGGTTGAAGGCACCGGTCTTGAAAACCGGCGACCCGAAAGGGTTCTAGAGTTCGAATCTCTACGCTTCCGCCAAATTTGAAACCCAGGTCGTTATGCGACCTGGGTTTTTTGTTTTTGTCGGTTTTCAGTATGCCATTGCCGTCTGGCTTGTGTCGGTGGGGCTAAGAATCCATCGGACGGATTAGTAACCGGCATCTGTTACATCTTGCTCCTGGTGTTCCAGGATAATGCCAGCGATGATGTCATTGGGGTTATCCACCCGTTCTGGTCGTTTAATGACGTGAGTCGTTCCCTTCTCAAAATAGTTAATAGCAAACATCTCATCTTCATCACGATTGCAGTGCCTGTTTTCATCAATGAGAGCATTCAGTCGTCTGGTTACATTTTCATGGTTATCGGATGTAGCCACACGATCTAAGGGAATCAGCTTCACAGGTACGCCCTTATGCATATAACTTACGGAACGATCGACACCCTTCCGAATTTTTTCAAGCTACACAGCAAAGGTTGTTGTTCAAGGTCGTACCCACTCCTCGAACGATACCTGAGATGTACATATCACGAGTACTGGGGCGAGGCATGCAAAAATCCCCTGCGATATTTGTTTTTCTGATGAAAATAATAAGACCCATTTAAATAAATAATAAAAATGGTGAAGGCCAGTAAATGTCGCCAATTTTTCACACAGGCAGGCACGTTCTGCCTTTCATTTTTTGATAAAAGTACAAAATCAGATATTTCATGTGATTGATGAGATTTTATACAAAGTTGTCCCTAAATTAAATTGATCACTTACTGTACACCCTTATTTCATAAGGGTTAAAGGGGTATGCAAGAAAATTCTTATAAATCAGAAAGATGATCTTTGGCTATCAGGATTTCTTTGGGAAGCATTTTGTTACATTTTTTGATTTCCGATCGGGTGGGGAACGTTCCTACACTTCGGCCATTGGGTCTTATCCGAAATTTTTTCATTTCAGACAAATACTCAAAAATAAATATTGTGTCGACATGCTGGTGAATGGAATGCGTCCGCTATTAATTCCGGGGGTTAATTTCCATCGAATGATGTAAACCGGCAGCGACCACCTGATGCAACTGCTGGATGAACAGCCGGACGCTACCGAAGGCGATCTGCAGGAGCTGCTGCGATTTTATGTGACCACTTCCAGCTGGCGCTGCTGGCCCGTTTCCAGACGGTGATTTACCGCCCGCTACATGAGGCTGCCATGCGCACCATTGTGGAAATGAAGCTCGCTCAGGTGAGCAAGCGCCTGCATCGTCATGACGGCTTGTCCACGAATATTGAAGAGAGCCTGTATGACGCTCTGACTGCTGCCTGCCTGCTGCCGGATACCGGCGCGCGTAACGTCGACAGCCTGCTCAATCAACAAATTCTGCCGGTGCTGAGTCAGCAGTTGCTGAGACACATGGCTGCGAAGCAGAAACCCGCTTCCCTGACTCTGGGATGGAGTGAGGAAGAGGGCATCGGGCTGGAGTTTGATGTGCGCTCTGGCTCTGTAATAGAGGGGGAGTGATATGGACAGCGCAAAAGAGATTGCCAGAGATATGCTTGAGGCCATTAATATCGATGGGTCCGGTTTTTGGGGGGCAATAGGAAAAGGGTTTATTTCATTTCCAGTCAGTCTTGCCTATCTGGGGTATGATTTCATTGATACTGAGCATCGCAGAGATAATCGGGATGATAAGTTCAGGCTGGCGCGATTAGTTAAAAAGGGTGTATTTAATCATCAGGTTATTGAGCAAATCATTAAGACCTCTCTCGAAGATTTTATTTCACGCATTCACGCCGAAAAGATATCTTCTATCGTGAAAAATGTTTCCGGTTCGTTCATGGGGAAAATGGCGTTTACTGAACTAACGGGGGTAAAGCTGGGCGAAGCAATAGTATCCAGAGGTGTATCAGCCTTTTTTGCTGGAAGTTTGGCGGGCTTATTGTTATCTGTTGGTGCTGAAACATCCAGAGCAATTTATACATCAAGAGACCTCGAAGACAGAAATCCTGTTTTGCACAATAAACTCCAACGTCTGGGTGACCTGGATCTTCTTTATTTTATTGTTGAAGATATCGTTAAGCCTTTTGATACAGCTTGTGAAATAGGAGACAGAAATCCTGCCGAGTTTGATAAAGTATGCGAATACTTTTTTGGAGGCTTATGAAAATCAAGGTGATTCTTCTGGTAATCCTTTCCCGATTAATTCGCGGGGCAGGGATGGGGCTGGGTGTTTCTGGTATTGCATTTACTATTTGGTTTTTTTTCTTATCTTCAAGCGAATCCAGATACATCTGGGGTATGTTTTCGATAGCAGAATTTTTTGCAGGCTATCTTATATATCGGTTTGCTTATACATATGTTTATGATGAATAACCTTACGGTTTTGTCATCCCCTGAAAATCAATCAGGAAGATATTTACAACGTCCTACCAACAGGCATAGAGATAATGTGGCTATACGGTGGAGTAGCTAAATAAAATAATTTAAACCTTATATCGTTGTCTTTCTTTCCGTCACTGGTCATTAAGGATGTAGAAATATTACACGGAGTCAAGAGCGTGAGTCTGACAGATACATTGAGCAGTTTAATCTATACCCCGCTAAGCCGTTACCAACTGGATATTCCGTCGTGTGCGGCAAATATTGACGTGGAAGGTTTCAGCGGCTCAGAAGCGATGAGTTCACTGTACAAGTACACCATCAACTTCACCAGTGCCGACAAGAACATTGATGCCCGGCAGATGCTGAGCAAGCCAGCGACGCTGACCATGGGGGCGGGTAATCTGCTTTCCCTGACGGCGCGCAAGGTGGTTCACGGAGTAGTGACGCATTTCGAGCGTACGGGCGGTTCAGCGGATGAAGCGCAGTACTGCATCGTGCTGGAGCCGTTTCTGGCGCTGTTGGGCAATCAGTTTCGTACTCACCGTTTCTTCGTCAACAAATCAGTGCCGGAAGTGGTAGAGCAAATTCTTGGCGAGCATGGTTTGAAGGGGTGGGAGTATGAATTCAAGCTTAAACAAACTTACCCAAAACGGGAACAGATAAACCAGTACAAGGAAAATGACCTGGAGTTTATCGAACGCCTGCTGGCCGAGGTTGGGATTTTCTATTTCTGCACTCTGCAGCCGGACACGCAAACTGAAGTGGTGCACTTTGCTGACAAGCAGAGCGCCTGGACGTTTGGCAAATCGCTACCTCTCAGCAGCCCGTCAGGGATGAATGATAATGCTGCCGAATCGGTGTGGGGCGTTAACGTTCAGCAGAACGTGGTGGAGCGTTCTGTCACGGCCAGTGACTATAACCACCGTGAAGCCCAGAACATCCTGACTTCAGTACCGGCTGACATGACCCGCGGCGACGGGGAGGGGAATACTTACGGTGATGTGTATCACTACCGGCCACGTCACCTTGAACGTGGCGATAAAATCACGCCGGCGGCAGAAACCGGTAACTTCTGGGCGCGCCTGGAGCATGAGCGCTTTCTGTCCACCCAGACCACGGTAACCGGCAGCAGCACCGACCACACCCTGGGGCCGGCGCAGGTGCTGACCATCACCGAAATGGCTATCCCACCAACACTGCCCCGCGAAACGGAGAACGGTGTTGTTATTATCCGCACTGGCTACTCTGCCAGCCGTAAGAATGCCCTGAAGGTGGCATGGGTAGCGATGCCTTACTACGAGAACCGCTGCTGGCGTCCTGCTGCTAAAAAGCGCCCGGTGGTCAGCGGCACCCTGACGGCACGAGTGACCAGCGCCAAAGAGAACGATATCTACGCCTGGCAGGATGCATCAGGTATGTACCGGGTGAAATTCGACGCTGACCGCGACGACAAACGTCAGGGCATGGAAAGTATGCCGGTACGCTTTGCCAAACCTTATGGAGGCGACAAGTACGGTTTTCACTTTCCGCTGATACAGGGTACTGAAGTCGCCATTGCGTTCCATGAAGGTGACCCGGACCGTCCATACATCGCTCACGCCCTCCACGACTCCCGCCACGTTGACCACGTCACTGAAGCCAACAGCACGCGTAACGTTATCCGCACAGCTGGCCTGAATAAACTGCGGATGGAGGACAAGCGCGGCGAAGAGCACGTCAAGCTCAGTACAGAATACGGAGGTAAGACCCAACTGAATTTAGGGCACAACGTTAACGCTTCCCGCGAACTTCGTGGCGAAGGGGCAGAGTTGCGCACTAACGACTGGGTCAGCGTTCGTGGTGGTAAGGGCATTCTGCTTACTGCAGATGCTCAGCCTGACGTCGGCAGTAAAATGCTTGAAATGGACAGGGCTGTAGAACAACTGGAGCAGGCACTCACGCTGGCGAGAAGCCTCCAGGCTGCTGCGAAAGGGGCACAGGCGACAGTATCTGACATCAACAGCCAAAAGACGCTAAACAGCTCACTGAAATATCTGAAAATGCCAGGAATGCTGGCCAGTGCTCCCGCTGGAATAGGCATTCTCAGTCCTGAGGCTGTCCGGCTTGCTTCAGGCGGGGCAAGTATTGGCCTCATGTCAGGTAAAAACACGGATATCAGTACCGGGCAATCGTTCACTGTAGCGGCAAGCGAGGCTGTAAGTTTGTTTGCACAGGCTGCAGTAATGAAAATGTATGCCGGGGCAGGGAAGGTTGATATTCAGGCGCAGGCGGATGCCATGAATGTCTCAGCATTACAGGACATCCTTGTTGCCAGTGGCCAGGGAAGCGTGAAGGTGAACGCCAGCAAGGAGCTGATTTTAAGTTGCTGTGGCGCTTATATAAAGCTTAGCGGCGGGAATATTGAACTGGGATGTTCGGGAAATATTTTACTGAAAGCGGCCAATGTTAACCAAACGGGACCTGCAACACTTGATACTCCACCTCTTACTTTCCTTAAGGGGTATGGCGGATCGTTTACTGTTACCGATCCTGAATCAGGGGATATCAAACCATTCACGAGTTATAAAGTAACCTCTCCAGATGGCGAGGTGCTTGAAGGAATATCTGACTCGTCAGGAAAGACTGCACCGTTTTACTCCTCGACACCGGGTAATGTAAAAATCGAGTTTCCACATGAGCAAAAGGATGAAGGACCTGGGCATTGGGTTACTGTTGATCATGATTATCACGGGGTGAAGAATACTGCAATTATGGCAATCAACCGCTTAACCTCTATGGGAGATGAGGGGCGTGTTTTTGGTTCTGAAGGGAAGGACTATATGAATACGAAAAGAGATAAGATTCAGGAATGGCAGCCTTTGCCATCTGATGTTACAGACGAGATGGAGCAGCAATCTGTAGTACATCGTTATGGCGAACAGCGAAAGATAACGCAAACTTTTCTAGAAGGTGACGATTCCTGGGCTGTTACGGGTCAGTCTTGGCACTGGCAACCAACGACCGCTGATGATATGTATGAGGGAAATAAATGAAGTTAAGATTAAATCAGAACTATATATTATATTTTTGGGGAGTGTTTGATCTCTTTTATATTGCCAGATTTATCTGGCTGAATATCTCTCAGGGACGAATTCCTTTAATTTCTGATATATTGTCTTTTAGCAATATTTATCCACAGCAAGAGTTTTATTCGCTAGTCCTTTTTTTATCTTCATTGCTGTTTAACATGTCGATTGTTTTTTCTGCTGTAATGCTTTTAAAAAAGTGGAAGTATGTGAATTGGATAGTTTATTTTCAAACACCATTCAGACTGTTCTTCATGATCCCTTCTATATCAATATTGCCATGGTTCTTCAAAACTATGTCAATCAAAGTTGGAGTGATATTTATTGCCGCTGTATTCTTTTCAGAGATAATTAAGATCGGGACATTTTATCTTACAAGAGAACAAGGCTCATAAATTTTTGTTACATCTGAATAAAGAGGGATATTTATGGCAGGCAGTTCATTAGTGACATCCGTGACACATACAGAGGCAAAAGCTACGGCTGGAAAGCAAAAACCCTACTGGATAGAATTCCAACTGGTTGATGAGCAGGGCGAACCTGTGGCGAATATGCCATGGACTGTGGAAAGTTCTCATCCAGTTACCGGGCCGGTGGAGGGATTCACTTATTCTGATCAGAGCGATACTGACGGGATAATTAGAGTCGATATGCCGCATGGGCTAGAACTGAGGTTGACGTTAGATGGCAATCAGCTGGCTACGGAAATGGAAAAACGTGCCTTACGTGTTAGTCGCGATGCGGAAAATGATTCTATTGTGCGTCCTGAAGCTGAAGAGAAAGGGTATATCTGGCACTATGCAGTTATCGGTGAACTTTGCCGTACCCTTCCCTCCGTTAAACTACGAAAAGGAGAAGTGTGGCCGCCATTTCATTTTCCTGCAGACAAGGTTATGAAAGGGTTGACGATAAGGTCAAATCAGCTTGAAAAACGTCATGTAATAGAAATATGCCCGTTCCGGGCGTGGGAAATTGTCTTACATCATCAGAAAGATTATTCGCTGGCTAATGCTATAAATTCAGGCGGAGGGGCTTGCCTGCATATGCAGATGATAATGTGTTTGATGAAAAATCAATAACCCGCTTTTTCATAAGTCAATGTCAGGACTTAAAGAAATTACCAAAGTTTCATAAAGTTAGCAATACTTACAATGCCCTTGTATGTGATGTTCCCTATAGCGATCGCTATAATCCACCGGTATTTATGGATACATCAAAAAATACCGGTGGATCTTCATCTGATGGCGGGAGCACTCCGAAAAATAATAGTAATACAGGCAAAGCCGATGGCGATACTCAGTTATATTACGTTTATAACTCAGATAAAGTCATAGTTTCATGGCGCGGCAGAGCAAGTTTATATGACGTTGGAACTGATCTTTCATTTTCTCCGGTAAATACTAAAACATGCAATATGGATAAGACAGCATGCACCGAATTGCTTTCGGCCGGAAAAGTTCATAATGGTTTTTGGAGTGGTTATTGCCGAGTTGAACGTAAATTTGATGACCAAATACTAGAGTTAGAGCAATTAGCTGGTGGCTTGAAATTGTTTATATGCGGCCCTAGTTTAGGCGGTGCATTAGCTTTGATCAACTCAGTGAGGCTAAGAAGTTTAGATCCAAAGATTTATACATATGTAATGCCTCGGACATTTACAAAAAATGTTGTCCAGCAGTTATCCGGCATAACTCACTACCGCCATGTTAATGACAATGACCCGGTTCCTGCTGTTCCACCTGAAGCTAATGTTGACAATGAGTTATACAATTTGTGCGGACCAGTTGGTGCATTATTAGGTATGACTTGGTCCGTAGGTGAATTGATGGCATATCAATTGAAATCTTGGGGGGATTGTTTTTGGCATCATGGGAAAATCGTTGCATTTTTCACGGCAACGCAATTTAGAGAATGGAAAGAGTGTAAAATTAGTTTTCCTGAACCAGCTGGATGTATAACTTTGAGTGGCCCGCTACCAATTACAGCAGAGCTTTATCTGGTACCATCATTTGCAGAGGTGGAATCTGAAGAAGCTGGGAAAAAACAGCATGAATATAAAAAATCATTAACGGCACATGATTTAAGTAAATATTTTCCTGAAGAGCAAAACCCATCCAGATTAGAGGATTTAACTTTTGGGGATCACTTCATGACATCTTATATGCCTTACATTAATAACAAAATTCTTGGTTTGATTGATAAAAAAGGTCTGAGTAAGAAGAAACACTTTACTGAGCATGCTGAAAATATTGTGAAATTTAAAGAACAAATTTCGGAAGATCAAAAATATATTCCCGGCACTGAGCTTAAGCGAAATGAATTGTTTCTCTTGTTGGAAGATAGGCTTGATGTGGCATTAAACACGACACTCTTAATGAAAGA
Organism: Enterobacter cloacae complex sp. 394I7; assembly: GCF_057320345.1. Taxonomy (NCBI): domain Bacteria; kingdom Pseudomonadati; phylum Pseudomonadota; class Gammaproteobacteria; order Enterobacterales; family Enterobacteriaceae; genus Enterobacter; species Enterobacter cloacae complex sp. 394I7. The sequence goes on from NZ_JBXWCR010000001.1 coordinate 569,092, forward strand.
TGGTGGTAACGCTCTGGAACGTTTTGCTTTGTATGGAGAAGAGGATATGGAAAATGCATAAGTTGATAAAAATTATCGCTGTTTGTCTGTCTGCATTGATTTTGAATAGCTGTGCACATGCAATGGATAAAACACTCTCGCCGCCTTCTGACACGAAGTGGGTCAATATTGAAGTAAAAAACCCGTCTCAGTATACAAAACCCTTCCCGCTGGAAGTCAGATATATCTCGTATGAATGCATGAAAAAGAGAATCAGTGGATTTGATGGCTCAGTTGTCACAGAACCCAGCTATAACGTTATCGGGATCCCTATGATGCAAAGAAGTGGAGATGTTTGGGAAGCAAAAGTTGCTATGACTGGTGGCGGTTCATGCAAATGGACTTTAAGTGCAGTAAATGTAGGTATTGAATATATAGATGCGACTCATCTTGGAAAGGATCTCATCCCAGGCTCCGCTGTGGGCGTAACGGTTGTATTTGATGCTGATGCTTCTAGAAATGGGCAATTTGAAATTATAAGTGGAAATAAATTCAATTACACCCCTAAATATTACCCCGTATTAGAAAGGTGGAGTACTCAAAAGAACTCTACAAAATCAGATAAACTGAACTTGTTTGGGGAGAAAAGTTCCTTTTTTGATGTTCGTATGATTATAAAAGATAATGATGCTTGGGTGAATTACCATCCAACAATCGATGAGGATAAGAAAGTTGAGATGATGTTCCCTTATGAAAAGAAAAAAGGAGTGGCATTCACTTTTGTATATCCCAATGGTGAAAGGGTGTCATCGCGAGAAATAAAACCTGACTTTAAAAAACTTGATGAAATGAACGTTAATTGATTCTTATTTATTGTTCGAGGATTCAACATGACAAAAGGCTTGGTTTTGCTTGGTGACAAAACTTCTCATGGTGGAAAAGTGATCTCCGCCTGCTCCAATATTACTGTCGATGGGAAAAAAGCCGCATTAGTTGGCGATATGGCCAGCTGCCCGTTAGAAGGGCATGGAACTAATCCTATCGTGGAAGGATCACCGCACCTTTAACGGTCGCGCTGTTGTCGTCGATGGCTGTAAATGTCAGTGCGGTTGTATTGTAATTTCAAGTGCTCAGTACCTGCCAGGCAGAGCAGGCACCACTGCTTGCCAGGATGATGAAGTGTCAGGCCAGTTATGCTGCCATGAGGGATCGTTTTATCGTCCTGTCTGCTTTTTTTGGGGGGGATATCGGTGATTATGGACATGCTTTTTTCTCCGAAACCCGGTATGCCGTTTGTTTTGACTATCCGTGGATCCCGCCAAATCCGAAAACCCTGCGATAGCAATATCGCAGGGTTTTTTCGTTCTACAACCCAATCACCAGTTCCCCTGTATGGCTTCGCGAGCAGCACAGCGCCACCTGCTGGTCTGCCGCGCTTTTCTCCGCCTCCGACTGCACGCTATCCCGGTGATCCACTACGCCGTCGATAACCGGCGTCAGACAGGCACCGCAAATCCCCATTTCACAGGAGAGCGGTACCGCCACGCCGTTTTCCAGCAGCACCTGCGCGATAGTTTTGTCCGCCGGCACTGGCCAGCGCTCGCCGGTTGATGCCAGCTTGACTGTAAAAATCTCGCCCGTTTCATTACAGTCGGCGGGCATAACGGGCTGGAATGCTTCGCTGTGAAGATTGCTCTCCGCCCAGCCTTTCGCGAGGGCGACCTGATACACTTTCTCCATAAAACCTGCCGGCCCGCAGACCCAGGCGTGGAAACCGGGCGCTGGCGTGGGCATGTGCTCTGCCAGCGCAGTGCGCGGGCTGATGGTATGGATGACACACTCGCCGTGTTTAAATTGCATGAGTTCACGTGCAAACGCCGCGTTGCCATGCTCTTTAACGTAATAGTGCAGCGTAAACGGGGTGCCGGAAGCCTCCAGCTGCCGGGCCATCGCATACAAGGGCGTTATGCCTATCCCTGCCGCCAGCAGCAAGAAGCGTTCAGCCTCGTGCAGCGCAAACAGATTGCGCGGTGAGGAGATAAGCAGTTTCTGCCCCGGACGTAGCGTCTCGTGAACATAGCGTGACCCGCCGCGCGAGGCGGTTTCACGTCCTACGCAAATAAGATAGCTCTCGCTGTCGCTTGCGCCGGTCAGCGAATACTGGCGAACCAGCCCGCAGGGCAGATGCACGTCAATGTGCGCCCCGGGCTGCCAGCCCGGCAGGGCTTCACCGTATTCTGACACCAGCCTGATGGCGAGACTCTTATCCCCCTCACGCCAGAGACCGTCGACAATAACGCTTAACATTTCGCTCATCACGTTCCTCCGTCACACCAGGAAAAACTCGCCGAAGCCCATCTTTTTCAGCCCCCGGCGGTAGGCAATCGAGCTTTTATCCGCAGGGATATGGGCTTCCAGAGTCAGATCCAGTGGCAGGCTTTCCGGGCGCTGCGTCTCAACCATCAGGCGGTCTTCTTCAAAAATACGCAAATTGAAGGCGTGCACTTCCTCTACCGGAATATGCAGGTCAAAGTTGCGCGCGATAGGGGCGAACATGCGGGTTACCCGTGAAGAGACGGGCGAGGCGGCGTTCATGATCACCAGCCTGGCTTCCCCCGGAAAATGGATCGTCAGCGTGGCGGTAAACGGTAAATGCATTTCAAAATGACGCAGCCACTGGAAGCCTTCTGGGGCCTGGACATCGGAGCTGGCGGGGTAGTTGCTCACCGAGCTCCAGTAATCGGCAACAAAGCCAAACGGCGTCTCCTGGGGCTGATAATGGGGTACCAGCGGATTATTGGGGTCAGCAAAGGTGTCAGTGTGGATCCAGGCAAAATGCGCCACGTCCAGAAACCCTTCCACCTGACGGCCGGCGAAGCCATTCACTTCAAACGCCGGGCAGTTGATCTGCTGAAATCCGTCGTTATCCCAGTGCGGCATGGTGGGCAGCGGCATTGGGTTATCGGGATCAAACGCCAGGCAGGTCCAGATCAACCCAAAGCGCTCCTCCACGGCATAGTTGATCAGGTTAAGCTTCGCGGGAACCGGCTGGTCAGGGCTGGACGGAATGCGGTTGCAGCGTCCATCTTCACCAAAGCGTAAGCCATGATAAGGGCAGATTATCCCGTGTTCATCGTGAAAGCCCAGCGTCAGCGGTACGCCGCGGTGCGGGCAAACGTCCCGGGCGACCACAACCTGGTCTTTGACGCGGTAGATAACCAGTTGTTCGTCGAGCAGGGTGGCTTTGACCGGTGCCGCGCCGATGTCGCAGGCGCGAGCAACCGGATGCCAGCATTTTGCCAGACGCAGCCAGTCCTCTGGCTCAAACGTACAATGGGCGGGTGGAGTCGGTTGTATTTTCATGGTTGTCCCTCTCGCGTTCAGCCTAAAGGCCCGGCCTGAATGGTGTCGCACAGACCGTTAATGATGCGCTCTCCGGTCTCCTCTTTGAGCTCCTGGTACCAGGCCCGGGTCAATGCCATGTCTTTGCCATGCGTGATATCACAGCGTTTACGGGCCTTAAGCACCAGGTCGCGGACCCGGTCACAGCGCAGCGCTTCGTACTGCCGCAACGCCAGTGCGATGTTGTGGTTCTCGCGCAGGCAGTCACCCAGCACCACGGCGTCCTCCATCGCCGCGCATCCGCCCTGGCCGATATCCGGCGTGGTGCTGTGCGCGGCATCGCCAAGAAGCGCCACGTTGCCGCGCACCAGGGTGTCGAACGGTTCAATGTCGTGGATTTCGATACGGTTTGTGGTCTCGGGATCCAGCGCGGCGATGAGCTTCTGTACCGGTGGCGCCCAGCCGCGGAAATAGCCCGTGAGATCGGCGCGAAGGGTAGTGCGATCTTCCGCCAGCCCGAGGGGGAGCGGAACATCAAAAAAGAAATAGAAGCGTCCGCCGGCGACGGGCATCAGCGAAACGCGCTTGCCCTCGCCGACGAAGGTGGTCCACTGGTGCGCAGGGGCAATCTCTTCATCAATCTTCACCAGCCCGTTCCAGTTGACGTAACCGGCGTAGCGGCGCTCGGGCGTATAGCCCAGCACGTACGGGCGAACCGCGGAGTGACTGCCATCGGCGGCAATCAGGAAATCCCCTGTCGCGGTAGTACCGTCGGTGAAGGTGACGGTGACGCCAGCCGCGTCCTCACGGACGCTTTCAACGCGTTTGCCGAACTGAACGTTCTCGCGCCCCCAGAAGTTCAGCATTTCGCGCTGCAGTTCCGTACGCGACACGGGGCAGGGGCGACCGCCCGTGCGCTCGACCAGCGGGGCAAGGCTAAAGCGGGTGAGGGTATCGCCGCGCCGGTGATCCTTATAGGCCATAAAGCGCATGGGGCCGCCGTAGGTCTCGATGATGTCGCCCATCCCGAGGTGCTGCATGCATTTCACCCCATTGGGCCAGATGGAGATGGCCGCACCGACGGGCTTCATCTCTTTCACGGCCTCAAACACGGTACAGTCGATTCCCGCCTTCTTCAGCGCTACAGCGGCGCTCAGGCCGCCAATGCCCGCGCCAATAACGATTGCTCTCATGCTTCTCTCCTTTTGCAGGGTGTAAAAAGGGAAGAGCAATTTGCGTACCAGGCTGCAGAGTGGCGAAAAGCGCGTTGTATGGGGTGGTTTTGCACTGCTAAGGTGCGCAAACGCGGTGAGAATGCCTTTTTATGAATCAATAATTTCCTGTTGTGCGATCCGGAATCGACTGTTTCATAGGGGATGGCAAGAGTGGCGTAGTTTGTGCAAAGCGAGAAAACGACGATATGACGGGAGTGAGTATGATTGCACTGCAAACTTTTAATCAACTGAGCCACGAAGAGGCGCTCGCGCGGTTGCAGCCCTGCGTGGCGTTGCCCGACTGGGCCGATGCGCTGGTGCAGGGGCGGCCCTATTCACACCGCAAAGCACTGTTCGACGCCGCCCGGGCGCTGGCCCAAACCTGGGATGAAACGGCGCTTACGCAGGCCCTGAATGCGCACCCGCGAATTGGTGAGAAACCGACAGGAGCCCGGGCGGAGGCGGTGCTTTCGCGCCAGGAGCAGGGCGCCGTCAACAACCGCGACAGGCAGCTGGCACAGGCACTGCAGGAAGGGAACGCTCGCTACGAGGCCCGTTTTGGACGCGTGTTTTTGATCCGCGCGAAAGGCCGTAGCGGTGAGGAGATTTTACGCGCCCTCAACGCCCGGCTGGAAAACAGCGATGCGCAGGAGGTACAGGCCGCACTGGAACAGCTGCGGGAAATTACGCTGCTTCGGCTGGAAGGAGTCATTGACGAATGAGTACGTTAAGCACGCATATTCTTGATATTTCAACGGGAAAACCGGCGCAGGGCGTAAGGGTTTATCTTGAGCAGGACGGCGTCGTATTGGCCACTGCTTTCACTAACGCCCAGGGGCGCATCACCGCGTTTATCCCTTTCCTGCCAGCAGGACGTTACCGGCTGGTGGCTGAGATTGGGGCTTGGTTCACCGAAACCGGCCGCGACACGCTTTACCCCTGCGCACAGATCGATTTTGTGACGGGAGAAACGGCAGACGAGCACTTCCACCTGCCGTTTGTGATTGCGCCGGGCGGGTGGTCAACCTACCGCGGCAGTTGACCACACCTGCACACCGTTGACCCAGGTCTCGCTAATATTGCGCTCGTCGCCCAGGGTCATCAGCACAAACAGCTGCTCATAAATGTCCTGACAGCGCCGGTTACGCAGGCGCTGTAGCGGCGTAACGGCCGGGTCGATGACGATAAAATCGGCCTCTTTGCCGGGGGCGAAATTGCCAATCTTATCGTCCAGCCTCAGGGCGTGAGCGCCGCCCAGCGTGGCGTGATAAAACGCTTCGCTGGCGCGCAGGCGGTAGCTCTGCAACTGACCCACCTTGTACGCCTCCCCGAGGGTGCGCAGCATGCTGAAGGTGGTTCCGGCACCCACATCGGTGCCAATGCCCATACGCACCTGGTGTTGCCAGCAGGCGGGTAAGCGGAACAGTCCGCTGCCAAGAAAGAGGTTCGAGGTGGGGCAAAATGCCACTGCCGAGCCGGTATCGTGCAGACAGCGCCACTCGCTCTCATGGAGGTGGATCCCATGGGCAAACACGCTGCGTTCGCCGGTCAGCCCGTAATGATGATACACATCCAGATAACGTTCATGTTCCGGCCACAGATCGCTCACCCAGGCCACTTCATTTGGGTTTTCGCTCAGATGGGTCTGCATCCACGTGTCGGGAAACTCCTCTCTGAGCAGGCTGACCGCGGCCAGCAGTTCCGGTGAGGAGGTCGGGGCAAAGCGTGGCGTAATGGCGTAGCCCAACCGTCCACGGTGGTGCCAGCGCTGGATCAACTCGCGCGTCTGCCGGTAGCTCTCTTTCGCGGTTTCACTCAGGTAGTCAGGCGTGTGGCGGTCCATCATCACCTTGCCGGCGATAAGACGCATGTTAAGGCGCAGGGCCTCGGTGAACAGCGCCTCGACCGATTCAGGATGCAGCGTACAAAACACCAGCGCGGTGGTGGTGCCGTGGCTGACCAGTTGGTTGATGAAAAACGCCGCGATCTCTTTCGCATAGGCCTCATCGGCAAACTGGCTTTCTACCGGGAACGTGTAGGTGGTCAGCCACTCCAGCAGTTGCTCACCAAAAGCGCCAATCATCTCCGTCTGCGGGTAATGGACGTGGGTATCGACAAAACCCGGGAGCAGCAGTTTGCCGCGCAGGTCGGTGTACCCTTTGTAGGGATCAAGATACTGCTCGCCCTCCTGCCAGGCCATCTGCGCCAGAATTTTGCCGTTATGGATGAATAGCAGCCCGTCTTCAAGGTAGCGCGCCTGTTGGGCGATAACGTCTGCACTGTCGCAGACCCGGGCAATATCAAAAAATGCACCGCGGATCGCAGTCTGGTAGTCCATCATGATTCCTGCCTTAGTGTTTGCGTAGCGGGGTGATGAGACTGAGCAAAAACGGTGCCAGAATGAAAAAGGCCGCAGAGGAACTGCGGCCCGGAGGAAGGGTTACTCTTTTTGCGTCGCCACGCGGGGGCTGAACGACGAGGCGCCTGCCGCTTCACGCTCTTCCCGCGCCAGCCAGCGGTAGGTGACCCCGCCCAGGAAGACGCCGATAAACCAGCTAAAGTTTGCCACTTCATGCAGGGAGGGAATAAAGCTTATCACCAGTCCAACGGCAACGGATGGTACCAGCGCGCCGATGGCTTTCGGGTTGAAACCGTTGCGATACCAGTATTTGCCTTTTGGCGTGTCATCAAACAGATCGTCTACGGAGACCTTGCCGCGCTTAATCAGGTAAAAATCGGCAATCAGAATCCCGAACAGCGGGCCAATAAATGCCCCGAGCACGTCCAGAGTGTAGTGGATAAGCTCCGGCGAGTTAAACAGGTTCCACGGGGTTAACAGGATAGAGCCGACGGCGGCGATCATCCCCCCGGTGCGGAAGCTGATTTTTTGCGGTGAACAGTTAGAGAAATCAAACGCCGGGGAGACGAAGTTCGCCACGATGTTGATCCCGATGGTGGCGGTGATCATGGTCAGCAAGCCAATGGCCACCGCCAGATCGTTGCCCACACGGCTGACGGTTTCAATCGGGTCAGTGATCATGCGGCCAAACAGCGATTGCGTACCCGACACAATCACCACGGTAACGATGGAGAACAGCAGGAAGTTAAACGGCAGGCCCCAGCGGTTACCGCGGCGGATCTCCCCCATGCTTTTACCGTAGCGGGAGAAGTCACCAAAATTGAGCAGCGGGCCGGAGAAGTAAGAGACCACCAGCGCCGTGGCGGTGATCATCTGCCAGGTCTGCTCACCGGCGCTCAGGGATTTGCTGGCGAGGGTAAAGGAGATGCCGTCAAAACCGGTCTTGTATACAATCCATCCCGCCAGCGCCAGCATCACTACGTAGACCGCCGGACCGGCGATATCAATAAAGCGCTTAATGGCGCTCATGCCGTGCCAGAAGACCATCGCCTGCAGCACCCACATGATAGCGAAACAGATCCAGCCAAGATGCGACAGGCCCAGGAACGAACCGGTGGTGAGCGTCGCGAGTGAAGGCCAGAACTTAAGCGCCACCAGCATCAGCGCGTTGGCGGCCAGGTAGGTCTGAATGCCGTACCATGCGAAAGCAATCAGCCCGCGGATCACCGCCGGAATATTGGCCCCGAAAACGCCAAATGCCTGACGGCAAATCACCGCGTAGGGTACGCCTGCCATCTGACTCGGTTTCGCCACCAGGTTGGCGCACAACTGCACAATGCAAATCCCTATCAGCAGGCAGAGCAAGACCTGCCAGCTTGCCAGCCCGAGCGTAAAGAAGCTCGCGGCAACAACATAACCCCCCATGCTGTGGACGTCCGACATCCAGAAAGAAAAGATGTTGTACCAGCTCCAGTTCTGGTCACGCGTCGGTGCCAGATCCTCATTGCAAAGCCGTGGGCTGTAAACCGCACCGGAATCAGCGGCCGTACCGTGCTGCGCGTTTTGTCTGTTTGGCATGAAACCTGCTCCTGTGAATGAAAACCCGTTAAGTGGGAGTGCAGACGGTGTTGCAGGATCCAGGCCAAAATAATAAATCTTGTATGCAATATTTTATTTTTATGTATACGATTCGATAACGAAAAGTAAAAATCGGAGTGGTTAATGAACAACATAAACAGCCTGCAGACCGCGCCAGACCTGCATGACAAAGATGAATCCATCTTTCAGGCGCTGATGACCGCGATAGTCGAACATCAGTTGCTCCCGGGAAGTAAATTGCCTGAAGAGGCGCTGGCTGAGGTCTTCGGCGTGAGCCGCACCGGTATTCGCAAGGTGCTGCAACGACTCGCCGCTGTGCAAATGGTCACCTTAACGCCCAAACGTGGTGCACACGTGGCCAGCCCGACGGTAGAAGAAGCGCAGCAGATCTTCCGCACGCGCGCTCTGCTTGAGGTGGCTAACCTGCCGGACGTGCTGGCCCACTGTCAGCCACCGCATCTGGCTGCACTGGAAGGGATTATTCGCCAGGAGCAGCAGGCGCACGAAGCGTATGACGGTCCCGCCGCAATCCGCCACTCCGCCAATTTCCATATTCAGCTTCAGGCCATTTCAGGCAATCAGGTGCTGACAGAGATGGTGACCGGACTGAGCCAGCGGTCGTCGCTGGTGATCGCAGCCTGGGGCGCGCCGTGGCGTCAGGGCTGCCGCTGCAATGACCACGAGCAACTGGTGGAACTCTTGCGCCAGAAGGCGCTCCAGCCCCTGAGTGAGGCCTTAATGCACCATTTTGAACATATTGTCGCCAGCCTCTGTTTCGAACGGGCCGGTGAGTGCCTGCCTGATTTTGCCCGGCTGTTCGCCAGCCACAAGGAGTCGTAATGTCGTCTGTTTGTATACAAGTGATTAACCCCAACACCAGCCTCGCGATGACGGAAACCATCGGCGCCGCAGCCCGCGCGGTAGCAGCACCGGGAACGGAGATCCTCGCCGTCTGCCCGAGCGCAGGTGTGCCCTCGATAGAAGGTCATTTTGATGAGGCCATCGCCGCCGTGGGCGTTCTCGAACAGATAAAACGCGGACGGCAACAGGGCGTGGATGGACACGTGATTGCCTGCTTTGGTGACCCCGGCCTGCTGGCGGCGCGCGAGCTGGCGCAGGGGCCGGTCATCGGTATCGCAGAAGCTGCGATGCATATGGCCACGCTGGTGGCAACACGCTTTTCCGTTGTGACCACGCTGCCTCGCACGCGGATTATCGCCCGCCATCTTTTGCACCAGTATGGTTTCCAGGACCACTGTGCAGCCCTGCATGCCATCGATCTGCCGGTGCTGGCACTGGAAGACGGTAGCGGCCTGGCTCAGGAGAAGGTGCGCGCGCGCTGCATCCAGGCGCTGAAAGAAGATGGCTGCGGCGCGATTGTGCTCGGCTGCGGTGGAATGGCGACGCTGGCGCAGGAGCTGACGCGCGAGCTGCACGTGCCGGTGATCGACGGCGTCAGCGCGGCGGTGAAAATGGTCGAGTCGCTGGTGGCGCTGGGGCTGTCAACCAGCAAGCACGGGGACCTGGCTTTCCCGGAGAAAAAAGCGTTGAGCGGACACTTTCAGGCACTGAATCCATTTTAATTGAGGGGGTGATAATGGCGCTTTTTAACGAAGATTATCCGCGGGACTTACGCGGCTATGCAGGCAAGCCGCCGCACGCGCAGTGGCCGAACCAGGCGCGCATCGCCGTGCAGTTTGTACTCAATTACGAAGAAGGGGCGGAAAACCACGTGCTGCATGGTGATGCCGGCTCAGAACAATTCCTCTCGGACATCATCGGTGCGGCCAGTTATCCGGACAGACACATGTCGATGGACTCCCTCTATGAATACGGCAGCCGCGCTGGGTTCTGGCGGATCCATAACGAATTCTGCAAGCGTGGCCTGCCGCTGACGGTCTTTGGCGTGGCAATGGCGCTGGCGCGACATCCCGATATCGTCGACGCCATCAAAGCGGCTGATTATGACGTGGTCAGCCACGGCTGGCGCTGGATCCACTATCAAAGTATGGATATCAACCAGGAGCGCGAGCACCTGCACAAGGCGGTGCATGTCCTGACTGACCTGTTTGGCAAACCGCCTGCCGGCTGGTACACCGGGCGTGACAGCCCAAACACCCGCCAGCTGGTAGTGGAGCATGGGGGCTTTGACTATGACAGCGACTACTATGGCGATGATTTACCGTTCTGGACGCAAGTGGCGTGCAGCGACGGCACGCGCAAACCCCACCTGATTGTGCCGTATACGCTGGATGCCAACGACATGCGCTTCGCGACCGCGCAGGGGTTCAACACCGCCGAGCAGTTTTATACCTACCTGAAAGACAGCTTTGACGTGTTGTACGAAGAAGGGGAACGTGCGCCGAAGATGATGTCCATCGGCATGCATTGCCGTCTGCTGGGGCGTCCTGGGCGTTTTCGTGCCCTGCAGCGGTTCCTCGATTACCTTGCGCAGCACGATCGGGTATGGGTCTGTACCCGCCAGCAGATAGCCGATCACTGGCGTGAAGTGCACCCGTTTCAACAATAACGATCCAGCAGTGCGCCGGGCGGGCGGTGACGCCTGTCCCGGCCTGCTGCTTATCTGATGGGAAAAGCGCCACCGGGCAGGGTTATAAACATTACGCCATCACGCTGACCTGCGCCGCCACAATTCGCCAGCCGTACGGGAAGCGTACCCATGTCTGCTGCTGGCGGCCAATCCGCTCCGTTCCTTCGCGGGTGAATTCGGTGCTACACACGGCGTAATCCTCTCCGAAGGTGGTGATTACCGTATGGCGCAACGTCCTTTGCAGACCCGCGGACGGGCGCGCCGCCCGAAAGGCGCGGATTTCCTCAATGCCGTACAGGTTTTCGCCCGCACCGAGACGCACCGTGTTTTTGTCGTGCCAGAACAGCTCATCCAGCACCGGAATGTTGTTGCTTACCAGCGCATCTTCATAGCGGTAAAAGGCTGCTGTCACTTCTGCAACGACCCACGGAAGGTTAATGTCATCGTGATTTATCATGGTGCCATCTCCGCTGGTCGGGCATCGGTTATTCCGCTTGCTTCCAGCACCCGCGCCACGCGCAGGCAGGCTTGCTCGTTAAACGGTGCGGCGATCAACTGCAGGCCAACAGGTGCGCCCTGAGCGGTGCGCAGCGGGACGGTGGTAACGGGTAAACCTAAAAACGAAATCGGCTGCGTCAGCATGCCCATGCTGGCGCGAACCGGTAACGGCTGGCCGTTGATCTCCATAATCTCTTCGCCAATCCGCGTTGCACTGCGCGGCGTGGCCGGGGCGATCAGCACGTCGGCCTGCGCAAACAGCGCTTTAAACGCCTGTCGGGCCTGCGTGCGAAAACGCTGGGCCTGAATATACCAGGCAGAAGGGATCATCGCGCCGGCCAGCAGTCGCTCGCGCGAATGGGGTTCAAAACGCCCGGGCTCGCGGCGAAGCGCGGGCAGGTACTGATTTCCGCCTTCCGAGGCGCTGATGATAAACGCCGCGGAGCGGGCCAGTTCGGCATCGGGGAATTGCAACGTTTCCTGCACGTCTAGGGCTTTTGCCACCCGCGCCACGGCGTCTCGCATGTCGCTGTCGCACCAGGTACTGAAATAGCCGCCGAGCACCGCGCAGCGCAAACCATCCAGACCGCGGTCGAGCAGGGGCCGGGTCTGCTCCCGGGAGCTCTCCGCCTGAAATCCGTCGCTGGTATCCCGACCCTGCAGTGCATCGTACACCGACGCCAGATCGCTCACGCGACGGGCAAACGGCCCGATGTGATCCAGACTGGCGACAAACGGATGGCTGCCGGCGCGTGACAGACGACCAAAAGTGGGCTTAAGACCGTATATTCCGCACAGGGAGGCCGGTACGCGAATCGACCCGTTGGTGTCGGTACCGAGCGAAAAATGGACCAGTCCGGCAGCGACCGCGGCGGCAGAGCCGCCGGACGATCCTCCGGCAATGCGCGTCACATCGTGCGGGTTACGCGTTGCGCCGTAGTAACTGTTTTCCGTCGTAAAGCCGTAGGCGTAGGCATCCATGTTGACCATCCCCGACAATAAGCCACCGGCACTGCGCAGCTGGCGTACCGCAAAGCTGTCAGCGGTGGCGGGGGGGCGCTGACTGAACAGCTCTGCACCGGCAAGGGTCGTGTGCCCGGCGACGTCGAACAGGTTTTTCACCGCGTAGGGAATGCCCGCCAGCGGCGGCAGAGGGCGTTTCTCCCGACGCAGGGTGTCGATATTCTCGGCTTCGGCCAGCATGCGTTCTTCCGTGACGGTGGTCCAGGCGTTGATATGGGGATTGATGCGCGTAATGGCTTCCAGGGTCTGGCGGGCGATGTCATGGGCGCTCAGGTCGCCTGCACTCAGCGCCTGCTGGATCTCACTGATACTCATCTCGTGTAGCGTCATGCTTTGTATACTCCTGCGATCTCCAGACGGTCATCAAGCGGCAGCGCCATCAGCGGGGCGGCCATCGCCGCGATACGGCAGAACTGCACATAGAGTTCTGCCCGGCGGGCGTCATCCAGCTCAACGCCCAGCACGGACTCCATTTGCGCCAGATAGGCATGCCAGTCAGGTTGTGTGGTATTCATCAGTCTCTCCTTAAAATCCGGCGGCGGCGCCGTTGCTGCGCGGGTCAAATGCCCCTTCAAACAGCCCGTTGGGATGACGAACAATCGCACCCGCGTGGCCCATGGCTTCGCTGAAGGCCGGGAAGCACTCCACGTCGTGGCCCAGCGCCTGCAGGCGCGTGACGGTCTGCGGCGTAAAGCGGCCTTCCACCTTCAGGGTGTCGGACGTCTGTCCCCAGGTGCGCCCCAGTAACCAGCGCGGGCGGGCGATGCTCTCCTGCAACGGTACCCCCTGCACCACATAGCGGGTAAACAGGGTGGCCTGAGTTTGCGGCTGGCCGTCACCGCCCATCGAGCCGTAGACCATGACGCGTCCGTCATGCAGACGCGCGGCTGCCGGGTTCAGGGTGTGGAACGGTTGTTTTCCTGGCGCAAGCGCCAGCAGGTGACGGGGATTGAGGCTGAATGAGGCTCCCCGGTTTTGCCAGACGATGCCGGTATCAGGCAGGACCACGCCGCTGCCGAACTCGTGATAAATGCTCTGGATAAACGACACGGCAAGACCGCTGTTATCCATTACCCCCATCCAGACCGTATCACCAGGGCCTTTGCCGCAGCCCCACGGTGCGGCCTGGTTATCATCGACCTGGTCGGCGAGGGCGGCCAGTGCGGCAGGATCCAGCAGACTCTGGATATCGGTTTTCAGCTCGCGCGGGTCGGTGATATGGGCATCGCGCAGACCAAACGCCAGTTTGGTGGCCTCTACAATGCGGTGAACGGTGGTCGCTTCGTCAGCATCGGCCATGGACAGGCGGTCGGTTATCCCGAGGATCGCCAGCGACACCAGCCCCTGCGTTGGCGGCGCAAGGTTCCACACTTCGCCTTGCTGATGCTGTAATTTCAGCGGCGTGGTGCGCCGGGCGACATGCGCGTTTAGGTCAGCCAGGGTGATGGGCAGCCCCAGCGTTGCCATGCCCCGGGCCAGACGCTCCGCCAGCGGGCCGCGATAAAAACTGTCCAGACCGTCTTCTGCGAGGTGCGAGAGCGTGGAGGCCAGCGCCGGTTGATAAAACCGGCTGCCGACCTGCGGCGGTTTGCCGTCCGTCAGCCAGGTCTCCGCGAAGCCGGGCAGGTCCTTCAGTTCATCCAGCTTACTGGCCGTGGCGGCGGCCTGAGACGCGGTCACCGGCGTGCCGTTTCGGGCATAGTCAATGGCGTCTGCCAGCAGGCGATTCAGGGGAAGAGCGGTGCCCGTCAGCGTGCGCGAAACCTTCAGCGCTTCGTCCCAGCCGCTCACCGTTCCCGCCACGGTCAGCGCCGCGCGAGGCCCGCGATGGGGGATCTGAGAGACATCGTCATAGGCGGCAAGCGTCGCCAGTGAGCCTGCTGCGCCGCTGGCGTCAATGGCGACCGGTTCGCCATCGGGCGGCACGATAAGCCAGAAACCGTCCCCACCGAGACCGTTCATGTGCGGGTAAACCACGGCAATGGTTGCGGCGGCGGCGACCATTGCCTCAATCGCGCTACCGCCTTCGCGCAGAATGGCCAGGGCGCTCTGGCTGGCAAGATGGTGGGGCGCCACGGCCATTCCGTGTACGGAGACATTACTTTGCATGGAGAGTCCTCATAACCCAAAAGTCACAAGGTGCTGCAAAAGCTGTTCCAGTTATGAATGAAAAGTTTCACGTCAGTCGTAACATAACGTTTTAAGAAGCTGGCATGCTTAATGAAAGGTATAGTGAGGTGAAACAAAAGTTACAGAGGCTTTATGGAACAGCTTGATGAACGTCTGAAAGCGCAATACGCGTCGTTGTCACCGCAGGAGCAACGGGTGGCTGATTTTATTTTTGATCATTTCGACGACCTCATTAGTTATAACAGCGCCGAGCTGGCGCAGCTGAGCGGGGTGTCGAAAGCCACGGTGAGCCGTCTGTTTAAGCGTCTGGGCTATGAGAAGTATAAAGAGATGCGCGACGAACTGCGCACGCTGCGCCAGAGCGGCATGCCGCTGACCGATAACCGCGATGCGGTGCAGGGCAACACTCTGCTGGCGCGGCATTATAAGCAGGAGATGGCAAACCTCACCCAGTGGGTCAACGCTCTGGATGCTCAGCAGTTTGCCGAGGCCATGGCCTCAATGGTGAAGGCACGACGGATTGTGATTATCGGGATGCGCAACGCCTATCCGGCGGCGCTGCACCTGCGCCAGCAGCTGTTGCAGGCGCGCGGACAGGTGCTGCTGCTGCCGCAGCCGGGGCAGAGCCTGAGTGAGGAACTGGTCGATCTCACGCCCGACGATCTGGTGATTATGATGGCGTTTCGCCGTCGCCCGCGGATCGTTCGGCCGCTGTTGCAGCAGCTTCAGCACAGCGGTATTCCGGTTCTGCTGATGTGTGAGCCGCAGGCACACAGCCTGTTTCCGCTGACCAGCTGGCAGCTCTGCGCCCCGCTGGACAGCGTCTCGGCGTACGACAGCTACTCGTCGGTCAACAGTCTGATCAACCTGCTGGCTAACGCCTTCCTGCATGAAATCCTCGATAAAGGCCGTCCCCGGATCCACGATATCGCCTCCCTTTATCAGCAGCTGGACGAACTGGAACAGCGATAATGGGGCATCAGGCTGGTGCTTTGCATTAAAATGGTGCAGCGGAGCGGGGCGGGAAAGGGAGGCCTTTTCCGCCCCGCTCTCGTTTTATCAGGCCTTCAGAGAAAATTTCCCGTTTCGCTTCATCTGGCACATTAGTTGCAAAATCCAATTCAAAGAATCTTTTGTTTCATGTTAACGTTACGGGGAAGCACCATGAAAAAGTTATTGATTGCACTGACCGGGGCCGTCTGTCTGTTTGCAAACCTGCCAGCAAAAGCTGACCAGCTTCAGGATATTGAGAAACGCGGCACTCTTCGTATCGCCGTCCCGCAGGATTTTCCTCCGTTTGGTTCGGTCGGGACCGATCTCCAGCCGCAGGGCTACGACATTGACATGGCGCGCTATCTGGCAAAACAGATGAAGCTCAAGCTGCAGCTGGTGCCGGTGACCAGTGCCAACCGCGTGCCGTATCTGCAAACCGATAAGGTGGATCTGGTGATCTCAAGCCTCGGTAAAAACGCCGAGCGTGAAAAGGTGATCGATTTTAGCCGTGCCTATGCGCCGTTCTTCCTCGGCGTGTTCGGCCCGAAAGGGGCTGAGCTGAAAGATGCTGCTCAACTGAGTGGAAAAACCATTGGCGTGACGCGCGGCGCGGTGGAGGACATGGTGCTGACCAGCCTTGCGCCGAAAGATGCAGACGTCAAACGCTACGAAGACAATAACACCACGCTGTCGGCTTACCTGTCCGGTCAGGTCCAGTACGTGGCGACAGGTAATCTGGTCGTGGCGGCGATTTCCCGCCAGAACGCCGCCAAAGCCCCGGTTCCGAGCTTTATGCTGAAGGACTCGCCGTGCTTTATCGGGCTGAAGAAAAACGAACCGGCGCTGAAAGCGAAAGTTGATGCGGTGATTGAGCAGGGAATTAAAGACGGCACCCTGAATAGCCTCTCTGAGCAGTGGCTGAAAGCGCCGTTGCCGGCAAGCCTGGGCGTGTAAGGCGATGACAGAGCAACTCCATTTCTCTGCGCTCTGGCCGTACTGGCCGGCGCTGCTGGCTGGGCTGTGGGTCACCATTCAACTGACGGTGATGGCAACCCTCGGCGGGCTGGCGATCGGTATTTTCGGGGCGGCGATTCGCAGCGGCCGGACGACGTGGTTCAGCCGGATCTGGGGCGGCTACGTGGAGATTATCCGCAACACGCCCTTTGTCGTGCAGCTGTTTTTCATTGTGTTCGGTCTGCCGAATCTGGGGCTGAAGATGACGGCGGGCGAAGCGGCGCTGCTGGCAATGGTCGTCAACCTGGGCGCGTACAGCACGGAGATTGTCCGTGCCGGTATTCAGGTTACGCCCAAAGGACAGTGGGAGGCCGGCCGCGTGCTGGGGCTTACCCGCCTGCAAACGTTTATACGTGTGGTGCTGCCACCGGCCCTGCAGCGTATTTATCCGGCGCTGGTCAGCCAGTGCATTATCGTTATGCTCGGTTCGTCGGTGGTGTCGCAGGTCTCCTATGAAGAGCTGACTTTTGCCGCCAACCTGATTCAGTCAAGAACGTTCCTGAGCTTTGAGGTCTATCTGGTGACCACCGGAATTTACCTCGTGCTGTCAATTACCCTGCGCCAGCTAATGATGGCAGCAGGTCGGAAGTGGCTGGGGGTACAGGCATGATGACCACCTTTACCGACTGGGATATTATTCGCAATCTGCTGCTCGCCGGACGCTGGACGGTGCTGCTGTCGCTGGTGGCGTTTGTCGGCGGGGCGGCGGTAACGCTGCCGCTGTTGCTGTTGCGCCTCACGGGTGGGCGTACGGTAAAACGTCTTATCCGCGGCTATATCGAACTGTTTCAGGGCACGCCGCTGCTGATGCAACTGTTCCTGGCCTTCTTCGGCGTGGCGCTATTGGGTATCGATGTTTCGCCGTGGACCGCCGCGTCGCTGGCCCTGACGTTCTACACCAGCGCCTTTTTGCTTGATATCTGGTTTGGCAGTATTCGTGCGCTGCCGAAAGGGCAGTGGGAGGCGTCGCGCTGTCTGGGGCTGACCTTCGGCCAGACGCTGTTTCGCGTGGTGGCTCCCCAGGCGTTACGCATCGCCATCGCCCCAACGGTGGGGTTCGCCGTGCAGGTGATTAAGGGGACCGCGCTGGCATCCATTATCGGTTTTATCGAGCTGACCAAGGCCGGGACGATGCTGACCAACGTGACCTATCAGCCGTTTAAAGTCTTTGCGCTGGTGGCGCTCGGCTACTTCATTCTGTGTTATCCGCTGTCGCGCTACAGCCGTTATCTGGAGACTAAATTCAATGCCTCTCATCACCATTAATCAGGTGCAGAAGTACTACGGCGATAACCACGTGCTCAAGGGCGTGGATCTGGACATCGACATGGGCCAGGTCATTTCAATTATCGGGCGCAGCGGTTCGGGTAAAAGCACGCTGTTGCGCTGCATTAACGGCCTCGAAGGGTATCAGGACGGCAGCATCAAGCTCGGCGGCATGACCATTACCGACCGGGATTCCCAGGCGCGTGAAATCAGCCGCTCGGTCGGCATGGTATTTCAGAACTTCAACCTTTTCCCGCACATGACGGCGATGGAAAACGTGATGCTCGCGCCACGTCGGGTGCTGAAGAAAAGCGCAGCAGAATGTCAGGTGCTGGCGCAGCGCATGCTGGAGAAAGTCGGGCTGGGTGACCGTCTGGATTACTACCCGTCAAGCCTCTCCGGCGGCCAGCAGCAGCGCGTGGCGATTGCCCGTGCTCTGGCGATGTCGCCTAAAGTTTTACTCTGTGACGAGATAACTTCCGCGCTCGATCCGGAACTGGTAGGCGAAGTGCTCAAGGTGCTGGAACAACTGGCCGCTGAGGGGATGACGCTGATCCTGGTGACCCATGAAATGAATTTTGCCCGCGAAGTGGGCGACCGCGTGGTGTTTATGCATCAGGGGCGCGTCTGGGAGCAGGGCGACAGCAAAACGCTGTTCGCTAACCCACAGACCACTGAGCTTAAACAGTTTATCTCCTCCGTGCGCGGCCTCAATTAACTAAGGACTAAAAAATGGATATCGCTCAATTTCCGCAAATCAATCCGCCACAACGTCTGCTGATGGGGCCGGGGCCAATCAACGCCGATCCGCGCGTGCTGCGAGCCATGTCGAGCCAGCTTATCGGCCAGTACGATCCGGCGATGACCCACTACATGAACGACGTCATGGCTCTCTACCGCGGCGTGTTCCGCACGGAAAACCGCTGGACGATGCTGGTGGACGGCACCTCCCGCGCGGGGATTGAAGCGATTCTGGTATCGGCCATTCGTCCGGGGGACAAAGTGCTGGTGCCCGTTTTTGGTCGCTTCGGCCATCTGCTGTGCGAAATTGCCCGCCGCTGCCGCGCAGAGGTCCACACCATCGAGGTACCGTGGGGCGAGGTGTTCACACCGGATCGGGTGGAAGATGCCATTAAACGCGTGCGTCCGCGCCTGCTGTTAACCGTGCAGGGGGATACGTCCACCACCATGCTGCAGCCGCTTGCAGAACTCGGGGCAATCTGCCGTCGTTACGATGTCCTGTTTTATACCGATGCTACCGCGTCGCTCGGCGGCAACGCCCTGGAGACCGATGCCTGGGGGCTGGATGCGGTCTCGGCGGGGATGCAGAAATGTCTTGGCGGTCCGTCCGGCACCTCGCCTGTTACCCTGAGCCCGCGGATGGAAGAGGCAATCCGTCGCCGCAAATGCATCGAAGAGGGGATCCGTACCGATGCCCATCGCGACGGCGACGAAGAGATGATTTACTCCAACTATTTCGACCTCGGCATGGTGATGGATTACTGGGGACCCGAGCGTCTGAACCACCACACCGAAGCGACCACCGCGCTGTTTGGCGCCCGCGAATGTGCCCGCCTGATTCTGCAGGAAGGGCTGGATAACGGTATCGCCCGCCACAAGCTGCACGGGGATGCGCTGCTGAAAGGTATTCAGGCGATGGGACTCGAGACCTTCGGCGACCTCAGGCACAAGATGAACAACGTGCTGGGCGTGCTTATCCCTCAGGGCGTAAACGGTGACCAGGTGCGTAAACTGATGCTGGAGGATTTCGGCATTGAAATCGGTACTTCGTTTGGTCCGCTGCACGGCAAAGTGTGGCGTATTGGCACCATGGGCTATAACGCGCGTAAAGACTGCGTGATGACAACCCTGAGTGCGCTGGAGTCGGTACTGAACTACCTGACGTTTTCCACTACGCAGGGTGCTGCGATGCAGGCCGCGTGGGATCATTACCGCACTGAGACGGCGCTATGAATCACGCGACACGCCAGCAGGCGGCAGAACGTGTGATGGCCCGCGCCGATGCGCTGGCCGCCATCAGCGAAACCCAGGATTCCCTTACCCGCGTGTATCTCTCTGCCCAGCATCTGCAGGCTAACCAGCTGGTCGGGCAGTGGATGAACCAGGCGGGCATGACCGTCTGGCAGGACAGCGTGGGGAATATCTGCGGACGTTATGAAGGCGAGCAGGAGGGCGCACCGGCGGTGTTGCTTGGCTCGCATCTGGATACCGTGCGCAATGCCGGGCGCTACGACGGGATGCTGGGGGTGCTGACGGCCATTGAAGTCGTTGACAGCCTGCATCAGCAGGGAAAACGGCTGGCGCAGGCCGTTGAGATTGTCGGCTTTTGCGATGAAGAGGGTACCCGCTTTGGTATCACGCTGTTGGGCAGCCGCGCGCTGACGGGCACCTGGCCTGTGGGCTGGCTCGACACGTGCGATGCCAGAGGTATCAGCGTGGCGCAGGCGATGGTACAGGCAGGGTTAGATCCCAGCCGTGTCGCGATGGCCGCAAGACGCCCGGATGATTTCAGCGCCTGTCTGGAGCTGCATATTGAACAAGGACCGTGTCTGGAACAGGCCGGTCTGGCGCTGGGCGTGGTTGAAGCCATTAACGGCGCGCGTCGTCTGAACTGCCGCTTCACCGGTGAGGCCGGCCACGCCGGGACCGTGCCGATGGCGCATCGTAAGGACGCGCTGGCCGCCGCCGCCGAATGGATGGTGCTGATTGAAAACACCACCCGTCAGCACGGCGGCAACCTGGTGGCCACGGTGGGTGAGTTGCGCTGTCTGCCTTGTGCGGTAAACGTCATCCCCGGCGAGGTCGCGCTCTCGTTAGATATTCGCGGCCCGCAGGATGCGCCGCTTGACCTTCTGCTTACTGCACTGCTGACGCAGGCGCAGGCGATAGCGGCCCGTCGCGGAATACATTTTGCAGCCGACGAATTTTACCGAATCGCCGCCACGCCATGCGATACACGTCTGCAGGCGCTGCTGGCGGAGGCTGTAGAATCGGTGCAGGGGAAGACATTATCGCTGCCGAGCGGTGCCGGTCATGACACCATCGCCCTGGCGGAGCGCTGGCCGGTAGGGATGTTGTTTGTGCGGTGTAGGGGAGGCGTCAGCCACCATCCGGCGGAATCGGTGATGGCTGAGGATGTCGCGCTGGCGATTGATGCCTTTACGCGTGCGGTAACGCGTCTGGCGGGTTAAGCGACCGAGCGTACCGCTTCATCGATGTCGGCACTCACCCGCACATCCTGCTCGTCAAACACCATGCAGTGGCGATCGTCAAAAGCCACATCAATTTGCTGCCACGGCGCGAATTTCACATCGCCCGGCAGCAAAATCTTCACATTGTCGTGGCCGTAGCACTGACCAAAGAGGTAGGTGTTGTTGCCCAGACGCTCAACCACTTCACAGTTAAACGTCAGCCGCGTGCCGTGGCGGAGATCGGTGGTTAAATGTTCCGGACGAATGCCCAGCGTCACCGGGCTGCCTGCGTTCAACGGTGTGGTGGTCAGGGCCAGTGTGAGCGTCTTCTGCTGGGATAATCTCACCGTCAGCTCACCCGGTTGCCAGGCCTCTACCGTTGCCGGCAGGAAATTCATCTTCGGCGAGCCGATAAACCCGGCCACGAACTTGTTCGCCGGTTTGTAGTAGAGTTCCATCGGCGCGCCCATCTGCTCAACCTTTCCGTAGTTCATCACCACAATTTTATCAGCCAGGGTCATCGCTTCTATCTGGTCGTGGGTGACATACACCATGGTGGTTTTCAGTTCCTGGTGCAGACGGGCAAGATGCAGACGCATCTCCACGCGCAGCTCGGCATCCAGGTTGGAGAGCGGTTCGTCGAACATAAAGACCCGCGGATTACGCACGATGGCGCGGCCAATAGCCACACGCTGGCGCTGGCCGCCGGAAAGCTGCTTAGGTTTGCGATCCAGAAGGTGGGAAAGCTGCAGCGTTTTGGCCACCATCTCGACCTGATGGCGGATCTGATCTTTCGGCACCTTATTGACCTTCAGGCCGTAGCCCATGTTTTCGGCCACCGTCATATGTGGGTAGAGCGCATAGGACTGAAACACCATCGCCACGCCGCGGTGGGAGGGGGCAACGTCGTTCATCACCTCGTCACCAATTAACACTTCCCCTTCGCTAATGTCCTCCAGTCCGGCAATCATGCGCAGCATTGTCGATTTACCGCAGCCGGAAGGACCGACAAAGACGGCAAACTCACCGTCTTCAATCTCAAGATTCACGTTGTGCAAGGTTACGGTGTCGCCAAAGCGTTTGGTGACATTCCTCAATTGTATGTTCGACATCTGTATTCCCCGAGTAAACCGCCGCGTATGTATTACGTATAACAATTATTTGCTACATGGCTGGACGGTGCAATTTGTCTGCTCTGACTATAACTTCCAGTATTCACGCACCCTATACCGGTATTCCATAAATGTTATGACGATCACACAACTTACAGTTTTTTGTAGAGTTATCATGATGTGAAGGGTAGCGTATACCAAACCAAATGCATTTGATGTTATACGTTGTACGCCAGTGTTAGTCGGTTTTCTGGCGAAGGTGTATGGCGGTGAAATGCAATAACAACCATAAAATTGTTATACCTTCACATGAGGTTGATAATGAAAAAGAACATACTCGCTGCTCTGATCCTCTCTACGCTCGCGGTGCAGGCTCACGCCACCACGCAGCTTAACGTCTGGGAAGACATCAAAAAGTCGTCCGGCATTAAAGACGCGGTCGCCGATTTCGAAAAGCAGTACGACGTTAAGGTTAACCTGCAGGAGATGCCTTACGCGCAGCAGCTGGAAAAACTGCGCCTCGACGGCCCGGCAGGAATTGGCCCGGACGTGCTGGTCATTCCCAATGATCAACTGGGCGGGGCGGTTGTGCAAGGGCTGCTGACCCCCCTGAATCTGGAGGCGAAGCAGACCGAACAGTACACGCCAGCGTCAATAAATGCCTTCAAAATGGATAACACCCTTTACGGTGTGCCGAAAGCGGTTGAGACGCTGGTGCTGATTTACAACAAAGACCTGATCGCGAAGCCGCTCAACTCACTTCAGGACTGGTATGACTTTTCTAAACAGCAGCGCGCCAAAAACCAGTACGGCCTGCTCGCCAAGTTCGACCAGATTTACTACAGCTGGGGGGCTATCTCCCCGATGGGCGGATACATCTTCGGTAAAAACGATAAAGGCGGTTATAACGCCAGCGACGTGGGCCTGAACAAGCCGGGCGCGGTAGACGCGGTCACCTACCTGAAAAAATTCTATACCGATGACGTGTTCCCGGCGGGGATCATCGGCGATAACGGTCTGAACGCGATCGATTCTCTGTTTACCGAGAAAAAAGCGGCAGCCGTCATCAACGGTCCGTGGGCGTTCCAGCCGTATGAAGCGGCGGGCATTAACTACGGCGTTGCGCCGCTGCCGACGCTGCCGGACGGTAAGCCAATGAGTTCATTCCTGGGCGTGAAGGGCTATGTCGTCTCTACCTGGAGCAAAGACAAAGCCATGGCGCAGAAATTTATCGAATTTATCAACCAGCCGCAGTACGTCAAAACGCGCTATATCGCGACGCGTGAAATTCCGCCGCTGACCGCGATGATTGACGATCCGCTCATTAAGAACGACGAGAAAGCCAGCGCGGTTGCCGTGCAGGCCGCACGGGCGACAGCGATGCCGGGCATTCCGGAAATGGGTGAAGTCTGGGCTCCGGCGAACGCGGCCCTCGAGCTGAGCCTGACCGGTAAACAGGATCCGAAAGCCGCGCTCGACAGCGCAGAAAAACAGGTTCAGATGCAAATCGAAGCCATGCAGGCCAGCAACCAGTAGTTTTCTGACGTCGCAGAACGGGAGGGCGTCTCTCCCGTTTTTTGAAAGGAGTTGTTTGTGAGTATCATCCCGGAACATTTTGCCAAACCGCGCGTGGCCGGGCGTCACGCCTGGACCAGCCTGCTGCTGGCGGTCATTCCCGGCTTCGGTCAGTTTTACCACCGTCAGTGGCTGAAAGGGGTCATCTTCCTGGTGCTGCTTGCCAGTTTTATCGGCGTATTTGCTGATTTTCTGCGCGAAGGGCTGTGGGGACTGGTGACGCTGGGTGAGGAGGTGCCGCGCGACAACTCCATCTTCCTGCTGGCGGAGGGGATCATCAGCGTGTTAATCGCTGCGTTCGGCGTGATGGTGTATTACCTGTCGATGCGTGACGCGTGGGTCAATGGCCTGAAACGTGACGAAGGGTTGCAGCTTAACAGCGTGCGTAAACAGTATCAGATGCTATTGAGCGACGGCTTCCCGTATCTGATGATCACCCCGGGCTTTATCCTGCTGGTGTTTGTGGTGGTGTTTCCCATTTTGTTCGGGTTTGCCATCGCCTTTACCAACTACAACCTCTACCACACGCCGCCGGCTAAGCTGGTTGACTGGGTCGGGTTTAAGAACTTCATCAATATCTTTACGCTCTCTATCTGGCGTTCCACCTTCTTCGACGTGCTGCAGTGGACGGTAGTCTGGACGCTGCTCGCCACTACGCTGCAGTGTTCGGTGGGCGTACTGCTGGCGATTCTGGTGAACCAGAAAGATTTACGCTTTAAGCCGCTGATCCGCACCATCTTTATTCTACCGTGGGCCGTGCCGGGCTTTGTCACCATCCTGGTTTTCGCCGGGATGTTTAATGACTCGTTCGGGGTGATTAACAACGCCATTCTGGCCTTCTTTGGGATTGCGGCTAAAGCCTGGATGACCGATCCGTTCTGGACCAAAACGGCGCTGATCATGATGCAAACCTGGCTTGGTTTCCCGTTTGTTTTCGCCATGACCACCGGCGTGCTGCAGGCCATTCCTGATGACCTGTATGAAGCGGCCACCATGGACGGCGCCAGCAGCTGGACCCGGTTGCGGACCATTACGCTGCCGCTGGTGCTCTACGCCATTGCGCCGATCCTGATTACGCAATACACCTTCAACTTCAATAATTTCAACATCATCTATCTGTTCAATAACGGCGGGCCGGCGGTAGTGGGGTCGAATGCGGGCGGCACCGACATTCTGGTGTCGTGGATCTACAAACTGACGATGTCATCTTCGCAATATGCCATTGCGGCGACCATCACCATCCTGCTGTCTGTTTTTGTCGTCGGCCTGGCGTTATGGCAGTTCCGCGCCACTAAATCTTTCAAAAATGACGACATGGCGTAAGGGACGTAACAATGGCTAAATCACAAAGTATTAAACGTGAGAAATGGGTCCGCCTTTCACTCTCCTGGCTGGTTATTGTGCTGGTGTCGGTCATCATCATTTACCCGCTGGTGTGGACGGTGGGCGCCTCACTCAACGCGGGCAACAGCCTGTTAAGCTCCTCTGTTATTCCGCAGAACCTGTCGTTCCAGCATTACGCCGACCTGTTTAATGGTCAGGTGAACTACATGACGTGGTACTGGAACTCGATGAAAATCAGCTTCCTGACCATGGTGTTGACCTTAATCAGCGTTAGCTTTACCGCCTATGCCTTCTCGCGTTTTCGCTTTAAGGGGCGGCAGAACGGACTGATGCTCTTCCTGCTGCTGCAGATGATCCCGCAGTTCTCGGCGCTGATTGCCATCTTCGTGCTCTCGCAGCTGTTGGGCTTAATCAACAGCCATCTGGCGCTGGTGCTGATTTACGTTGGCGGCATGATCCCAATGAATACCTATCTGATGAAGGGCTACCTGGACGCCATTCCTAAGGATCTGGATGAGTCCGCGCGCATGGACGGAGCCAGTAACTTCCGCATCTTCATCGAGATCATCATGCCGCTTTCCAAACCCATTGTGGCGGTGGTGGCGCTGTTCTCCTTCACCGGGCCGCTGGGGGATTTCATTCTCTCCAGCACCATTTTGCGCACCCCGGACAAATACACCTTACCCATCGGGCTTTATAACCTGGTGGCGCAAAAAATGGGTGCCAGTTACACCACCTACGCGGCAGGCGCGGTGCTGATTGCGGTGCCGGTCGCGATCCTCTATCTGGCCTTACAAAAATACTTCGTCTCCGGTCTGACCTCCGGGAGTACTAAGGGATAACCATGAAAAGACTCAAACCCGCTTTGCTTGCTGTTTGTCTTTCTTGCGGTCTTGCCGCGAGTGCGTTTGCCGCGGACGGGGTAAAAACGCGTCCTTTTAACGCCATGCCGGCAGACTTTATTAAGGGGGCGGACATCTCGACGCTGCTCGAGGCGGAACAGCATGGCGCAACATTTTATAACCAGAACGGCCAGCAGCAGGATGCGATTGCCATTCTGAAAGCCAACGGTGTGAACTATGTGCGCCTGCGTTTGTGGGTGGATCCGCAGGATGCCAACGGAAATACCTACGGGGGCGGCAGTAACAATCTGGAAAACACGCTGGCGCTGGCGAAGCGCGTAAAGGCCCAGGGCATAAAACTCCTGCTCGATTTCCACTACAGCGATTTCTGGACCGACCCGGGCAAACAGTTCAAACCAAAAGCCTGGGAGAAGATGGATTACCCGCAGCTTAAAACGGCAATCCATGACTATACGCGCGACACCCTTGCCCGCTTTAAAAAAGAGGGCGTGCTGCCGGACATGGTCCAGATTGGTAATGAAATCAATGGCGGGCTGCTCTGGCCGGAAGGCAAAAGCTGGGGGCAGGGTGGCGGCGAGTTTGACCGCGTAGCCGGGTTACTCAACGCCGCAATCAGCGGGATGAAAGAGAACCTGACCGACGGCGAGCAGGTGAAAATTATGCTGCACCTGGCCGAAGGCACTAAAAATGACACCTTCCGCTGGTGGTTTGATGAGATCACGAAGCGCGAAGTGCCGTTCGATATTATCGGCCTGTCGATGTACACCTACTGGAATGGCCCGATCGGCGCGCTGAAAGCCAATATGGATGACATCAGCAAACGCTATAACAAAGACGTCATTGTGGTGGAAGCGGCCTATGGCTATACGCTGGAGAACTGCGATAACGCAGAAAACAGTTTCCAGGCCAAAGAAGAGAAGGACGGTGGCTATCCCGGCACCGTGCAGGGTCAGTACGATTATATCCACGATTTAATGCAGGCCGTGATTGACGTTCCCGATCGTCGCGGTAAAGGTCTGTTCTACTGGGAGCCGACCTGGATTGCCGTACCGGGCACCACATGGGCCACCAAAACCGGCATGAAATATATCCATGATGACTGGAAAGAGGGAAATGCCCGCGAAAACCAGGCGTTATTTGATTGTCATGGCAAAGTGCTGCCGTCGATAACGGTATTTAAATAGTATTCTGTTTCACTTCAGGACGTTTTTAATATGAATAAATTTGCGCCTTTAAGTTCGAAGGTCGCTGCGTTATTGCATGGCGCCGACTATAACCCGGAGCAATGGGAGAATTACCCCGGTATTATTGAAAAAGATATTGCCATGATGCAGCAGGCGAAATGTAATGTTATGTCGGTGGGCATATTTAGCTGGGCGAAGCTCGAACCGCGTGAAGGGGAATATGATTTTGTCTGGCTGGATAACGTCATTGATAAATTATATTCAGCGGGGATCCATATTTTCCTCGCCACGCCGAGCGGTGCGCGGCCGGCATGGATGTCGCAAAAATACCCGCAGGTGCTGCGCGTAGGGCGTAACCGCGTGCCTGCGCTGCACGGTGGACGTCATAACCACTGTATGTCTTCCCCGGTGTACCGTGAGAAGACATTGAAAATGAATACCTTACTGGCTGAGCGTTATTCACAGCACCCGGCGGTGCTGGGCTGGCATATCTCCAATGAGTACGGCGGTGAGTGCCACTGCGATCTGTGCCAGGAGCGCTTTCGTGACTGGCTGAAAGCGCGCTACAAAACCCTGGATGCACTGAACCACGCATGGTGGAGCACCTTCTGGAGCCACACCTATAGCGACTGGTCGCAGATTGAGTCCCCTGCGCCGCAGGGAGAGGTGTCCATTCACGGTCTGAACCTCGACTGGCGCCGCTTTAATACGGCGCAGGTAACAGATTTCTGTCGCCATGAGGTTGCGCCGCTAAAAGCCGTCAACGCAGCGTTGCCGGTGACAACCAACTTCATGGAGTACTTCTACGATTACGACTACTGGCAGCTTGCGAAAGCGATCGACTTTATCTCCTGGGACAGCTACCCGATGTGGCACAAGGAGAAAGACGAAACCCAGCTCGCCTGCTATACCGCCATGTACCACGACATGATGCGCAGCCTGAAAGGCGGCAAACCTTTTGTGCTGATGGAGTCCACGCCGAGCACCACCAACTGGCAGCCGACCAGCAAGCTGAAAAAGCCGGGGATGCATATTCTCTCGTCAATGCAGGCGGTGGCACACGGGGCCGATGCCGTACAGTACTTCCAGTGGCGTAAAAGCCGCGGTTCGGTGGAGAAATTCCACGGGGCGGTTATCGACCACGTGGGGCATCTTGATACGCGTGTCGGGCGCGAAGTGACGCGTCTGGGCGAAATGCTTGAGCGCCTGCCGGGGGTGGTCGGGTGTCGCACGCAGGCACGGGTGGCGATTATCTTCGACCAGCAAAATCGCTGGGCGCTGGACGATGCCGAAGGGCCGCGCAACATGGGGATGGAGTACGAAAAAACCGTTAACGAACACTACCGTCCGTTCTGGGAAAAAGGCATCGCGGTGGATGTGATTGATGCCGACGGCGATCTCAGCCAGTACGCGCTGGTGATTGTGCCGATGCTTTATATGGTGCGGGAAGGCTTCGCCGAACGCGCAGAAGCGTTTGTCGCCGGGGGCGGCCATCTGGTGACCACCTACTGGAGCGGCATCGTGGATGAAAGCGATCTTTGTCATCTCGGCGGGTTCCCGGGGCCGCTACGTAAACTGCTCGGCATCTGGGCTGAAGAGATCGACTGTCTCGGTGAGGGAGAACGTAATCTGGTACAGGGGCTGGCGGGTAATGCGGCTGGCCTGCAGGGCCCGTATCAGGTTCGTCATCTGTGCGAACTGATCCATGTCGAAAACGCTCAGCCGCTGGCGACCTACCGGGATGATTTCTACGCCGGTCGGCCTGCCGTGACGGTGAACCGTTTCGGTAAGGGGAAAGCGTGGCATGTGGCGTCGCGCAACGATCTGCCGTTCCAGCGTGATTTCTTCGCCGGGATTATTGACGAACTGGCGCTGCCACGAGCCATGGAATGCGATTTCCCTCCGGGTGTAGTGGCAACGGCCCGCACGGACGGCGAAACCACGTGGGTGTTTGTGCAGAACTACACCGCCCAGCAGCAGCTCATTACGCTGCCGCAGGGGTATACCGACTGCATGACCGATGCCGCCGCCACGGGTGATACCGCTCTGCTGCCGTGGGATTGTCGGGTACTCAGGCGTAAAGCGTAGTCGCTGAGGGCGTCGCGTTGTACAACCCTGGCTAATCAATCTGAAGGCGCCTGCTCTATGAGCAGGCATTTTTTTATCTGCATAACAGAGAGGCGTATTATGGACAGTGAAATAACTCAGCGTTTAATTCCTGCATTCGGCGGCGACGATAATATCGAACATGTTGAAGCCTGTATTACCCGTCTGCGCGTCACGGTAAAAGATTTAAATAAGGTGGATACGCAGGCGTTACAACAGGAGGGGGCGCTGGGCGTGATTATTATCGGCCAGCAGGTGCATGCGATATTTGGCCGCCAGTCTGATACCTTGCGGCAATTATTAGATGCGCATTTTAATCACTAATAATAAAAAAGGGATAGCCAAAATAATGGCTATCCCAAACGAGGAGAATAGACTGCCAGTTGTTGGAGATACAATAACGATTAACGCATATCAGGAAATAAACATTACCACCAGGCTTCCACCTGCACGCCAACGTTCCAGGTATTATTTGCGGTGCCGTCTTCGAAGGATTGTCCTTTCTCGGAGTCATTCAGGTAAGAGGCGAAGACGCGCAGTTCAGGACGCGACATAAAATCAGGCCCATCCGCCAGTCCGAGTGCGAGGGTGTACTTCTCTCCGCTCTGCTTGTAGCTGGAGCCATCGGTGTAGGTATCTTTCTGGTAGAAACCGCCCACTTCACCAATCAGACGCACATATTCGGTGAACTGGTACTGTGCGCGACCCACCAGAGAGACAAGGCGCGATTTATCGGTGAATTGCGTGGTGTCATCCGCCGAGCCCCAGGTCAGCACGTGGTTGAAGGAGAGCTTGTCCGTAATCGGAATTAAGCCGGTGTTAATCACACGGTAGCCGCTGGCGTCGTTCACGTAGTTCCACATGTCATACCAGCCGCCGCCCTGGGACACCATGTTCTGCGCCAGGCCTTTGTTCGCATACTGCAGCACCAGCTTGTTGTAGCCGCCTAACATGTCCTGGCTGATCTCACCGGTGACCATGACGCCGTTGTCGGCCTCATACAGCCCACCGTACTCTTTCTGCTTATTGGTGGGGTTTGGCATGGCGTAATCAATGCCCACTTCAGTCCATGCACCCGCCCACGGCTTCCAGCCCGCATAGCGAAGGTCGATGTAGTTGATATTAACGTCGCTATCGCCGTCCACGCGGTAGTCCACGTCGTTGGCATCGCCACGGATCCAGGCCACGGACACTGCACCCGGTCCGAGCGTGTAGTTTTCGATACCGGCACCCGCGCCTGAGATGTTCCAGTATTTGGTGTCAATGATGTGCAGGTCATGGCGCTGGTAGTAGCGCTTACCGCCCCAGATCACCGCATTCGGATCGCCGGGGATCAGCCCCTTGATCTGCAGATTCAGCTGACGCAACCCGAACTGCGCATCGTCGCCGAAGGTGGTTTCATTGTCGTTAGAGCCGTCAGAGACCATGCTCACCATGCTGTCGAGGTAGAAGCTGACATCGTTCTTTTTGTACACCTCTGAGCCCAGCTCCAGCTCGCCGTAGGTATCGGCCTCGTTACCCAGACGGCCAATTTTATTTTTTTGCCACTCCTCCATCCCACCATCCCGTGAGACGCCCACACCGGAGCGAAGATATCCATGAAAATCAATTGGTACTGAAGACGCTGCAAACAGCGAAGGAGACGCTAACGCGGCAGCCAACGCAACAGATACAGAGCGGATCGTCGTGTTCATTGTTACCCTCTTATTGTTTTGTAATACGTTCACAAATCCGCTGTCATAAAATGCCTAAACCTTTTTTCTGGCAATTGTATGATCGTTAATCTGTGATTAAGTGCAAATAAAATAGCCAATTTTGTTACGATTGATGAGGTGTGACCAGAAATGTAGTATTGTGAACGTAATACTTTTTGATGGTGTTATGGCAGCCAGACGTGCCCAGTGGGCGTTTTTTTATATCGCCCCTGATACAATCAGCGCATAACAACATAAGGAACCGGACCATGAAGTCGAAAAGCGCAACGTTAGAGGACGTCGCACGCCATGCGGGCGTCTCCTATCAGACCGTGTCCAGGGTACTGAATAAATCTGCCAATGTATCCGAAGCCACGCGTCACAAGGTGGAGAAATCCATAGAGTTATTGCGGTATGTCCCGAACCGCCTGGCGCAGCAGCTGGTCGGAAAGCAGACCCAGACCGTCGGACTGGTGACGATTTCGCTGGCTTTGCATGCGCCGTCACAGGTCGCCGCGGCGGTAAAACGCTATGCAAATGTGGAAGGGTATCAGGTGTTGATCTCCATGATTGATGAGAACGTCAACCACAGCATCCAGGATTCGATCAATGAACTGAAATCTCAGCTCGTCAGTAAGGTGATCATCAACGTCCCGCTGGAAGCAGAGCAGGCGCAGAAAATCGCGACGGACAACGACGATATCGTCTGTCTGTTCCTCGACGTTGACCCTTACAGTTCCGTGTTTAACGTTTCGTTTAACCCGGCAGATGGCACCCGTGCCAGCGTCAAATATCTCTACGAACTGGGGCACCGGGAAATCGCGTTGCTGGCGGGGCCTGCGTCTTCTGTCTCGGCGCAGCTCAGGCTGAAAAGCTGGATTGAAACCCTGAAAGGTTACGGTCTGGAGCCGGCCTCGGTAATCCGCGGGAACTGGGACGCGCAGAGCGGTTACGCGGGTGCGTTGCAGATGCTGCGCGAGACGCCGCAATTCTCTGCCGTGCTGGTGGCCAACGACCAGATGGCGCTGGGGGTACTAAGTGCTTTCCATCAGCATCAGATTTCCATTCCGGGTGAAAAATCGGTGATTGGCTACGATGACACCTACGAAAGCTCATTCTTCTATCCGGCATTGACCACGGTATCGCTGGACCTGGATCTGCAGGGGAAAGAGGCGGTGCGCCGCATTCTTGACAGTGGCGAAGACAATGCCGTGCGCATGTCATCCATTTTGCCTGCCCGGCTGGTGGTGCGGCAGTCGACCGGGCCGAAAGGTGAGAAGGGCAAAAACCTGCAGGCGCTGGCGCAACAGCTTCGTGATATCGCACATCATCTTGGCGATATGTAAAACGGTGAGCACCTCAACCCGGTGGGTGAGGTGCTGCACTCTTATTCCAGCCCCAGCGTGTACTGCGCAATCTTGAAGTAGATAATCAGACCGGTTCCGTCGATAAGCGTCGCGATAAAGGGCGCGGAAACGACGGCCGGGTCAATGCCGCAGCGCTTCAGTACCATCGGAATAACTGACGAGACAATCGCACTCCACAGCGTAATACAGACCAGCGTCAGGCTGACGATAAGGGTAATTTCCAGCCCGATACCCATCATCCAGGCGCGAACACACCCGGCAAGACCAAGCGTGGCGGCAATCATCAGCGAGGTGGTCATCTCCTTTCGTAACACGCGGCCAACGTCGCGCAGACGCACTTCACCCAGTGCCATTGCACGCACCAGCGTGGAGGTGATCTGCGTCCCGCTGTTCCCACCGGTCCCTATCAGCAGCGGAATAAAAAAGGCCAGGGCAATGGCGGATTCCAGCGCCTCTTCGAAGTGCTGAATAACCGAGCTGGTATAGGCTTCAGCGACAAACAGCAGCAGCAGCCAGACGGAGCGTTTTTTCCACAGGCTGAAGGGGCTGGTTTCCAGATACGGCTTTTCCAGCGGCAGCGTTGCTCCCTGGAGCTGGGCATCTTCGGTGACATCATCTTCCAGCAGATGGGCGATTTCGCGTTCGGTCAGGCAGCCGACCACTTTACCGTGCGTGACCACCGGCACGACATCCGCCTCGCCGTGGGCCAGCAGCCCGGCGACATCGGCACGCTCGTCTTCCGGTTTGACCTGCAGAAACTGAGAAATCATCAGCGTTTTCACCGGCTGTACCGTATCGGCGGTCTGCAGCAGTTTGCGCACCGCAACCATGCCTGCCAGCCGACCGTTATCTTCGAGGAAAATATGCGATGGAATATCATCGTCTTTTAATTTTTCGAAAAATTGCTCGCGTGCCAGCGCCACGCATAATGAAATATCGAGGACGATAAAATCGGTATTCATATATTGCGCGATTGCGCTGTCATTGAATGCCAGGTTTTGATTGTGAATAGCGTAAGACATAGTGAATTCCCTTTGAATAATAAAATCTCTCAGGGGCGAGCAAGACAGGGCATGTCGAAGAGGAGATCCCCACGTCCTGGGTTCAGCACTGTACACCGTATCCCGTAAGGGAAGTTATACTGACAAAGCCTTGATTCGACAGTGCCTGTTTTACCCTGTGCCGGTTCTCTCGAACCCACCAGAGCGATAACGTGTATTTGTACAGGAGCCTCGCCATAACGAGATCGTTGTAAAACGAGAGGGATAATACGCCACTTTAAAAATCGCGCTGTGGAATTTAAAAGACGTTTAAGAAACGTTTAGAACAATAATTTAATCCCGCGTATTAATGACATCGATTATTCATCAATGACGGTGGTTATTGCTCAAGAGAGTATAATTCCACACCTCTGTGTTTCTAATGTCGCTGACATTTTCGCGTGCCGTTAATGCCTTCCTGCTGGAGGTCTGAGCGGTTGATACCCCATTTAAGGTTGTTCGTTTCTAATGGTCAGCATCACGAACGCTGCGGGGTGGAATATGACGTGGTTTGACAATCTGCTGAATCATTTTGCGCTCTATCCGACGCATCTGTTCGCGCTGCTTTTCGTCATCGCGCTGAGCAAGTCTACGGTACTGGTTTCCTCCGTGCTTCCGCCGGCCTCGGTGATGCTGCTGGCAGGGATCACCGTCAGCCAGACCAGCCTGCATCCGGGACTGACGTGGCTGGCTGTCGCGGCGGGTGCCGCAACAGGGTCGGTATTGAATTATCATATCGGCCAGTTGATGGGCCACACGCGGCTGGTCACGCGCTTCACCTCCCGGCACGCCGAGAAATTTTTGCGGGTACAACATCAGCTGCAGAAAAACGGCGTGCTGGTGCTCTTTACCGCGCGTTTCCTGGCGGTGCTGCGCTATATCGTCCCGCTGGCAGCGGGCATGCTCAGACTGAACGCGGCGAAGGTTTACGCGGTAAGCCTGATTTCAGCCGTCGTATGGGCGGCGCTGTATGTCGGCATCGTCACCGGCATCAGCGCCTTTTGACCTACAGGTTTCCCATTCCGCCGTCGACCAGCAGTTCCGTTCCCACCATATAGCGCGATTCGTCAGAGGCAAGATAGAGCGCGGCTTTCGCCAGCTCCGTCGGCGTGCCCATTCTGCCCAGCGGCACAAGTTTGGTGATATCCCCCAGCATCGCCTTGAGCGCTTCCTCGCTTAACCCCGTTTTATTAAATGCCGGTGTTTCTACCGGACCCGGGCTCAGGCCGTTGACGCGAATACCGCGCGGCAACAGCTCCCCTGACAGCGTGCGTGCCAGCGACAGTAATCCCGCCTTGCTGGCGGCATAAACGCTGCTGGCAGGCAGCCCGATGCGGGCGCTCACGGACCCGCACAGGATCACAGAGGAGGGATTATTGAGCAGCGGCAGCAGGGCCTGAATCAAAAAGAACGGTCCTTTAAGGTTGATGCCCATCAGGCGATCCCAGGCGTCTTCCTGCCACTCTTCAAGCAGCCCGTGCGTCACATCGCCGGCGTTAATAAACACGGCATCAAGACGTGGCCAGCGAGAGGAGAGTGTGTCCGCCAGCGCTTTTTGCGCGGCGATGTCACCCGCATCGGTCGGAATAACCCAGGCATTATCGCCCAGAATGCGTTGTGCTTCGGCAAGGGTATCCGGGTTACGTCCGGTGACAGCAACGTGCGCCCCTTCGGCAATAAATTCCTGCGCGGTAGCGAGACCAATACCGGAAGTGCCGCCGGTAATCAGCGTATATTTACCTGCTAAACGACCCATGTGCTTCTCCTGAAATGACTCTGGAGAAAGCACTATAGAAACGTTAGTATCGAAAGGAAACCAGGTACCATTTGGATACTAATGAGGCAAGAGGTGTGCTATGGCGGAATCACTCACTATACCCTGTGAAAAAAAATCTGAGGTTTATCTTTGCCCGATGACGCAGTTTGTAAACCTGATTTCCGGTAAGTGGGCCATCCCGGTGCTCTATCGCCTGATTATGCTCAATGCACCGGTCCGGTTTGGCGATCTGCTGCGCGCCGCCGCCCCCATCACGCAAAAAGAGCTCACGAAGCAGTTGCGCCTGTTTGAGCAGCGCGGGCTGGTGTCGCGCACTATCTACCCGGAGATCCCACCGCGGGTGGAGTACCAGATAACCGCGCTGGGATTAACCCTGCAGAGCGCGCTCTCCCCGCTGGCCGACTGGATGAGCGAATACGGCGATCGCCTTGAAAAGTAATCCTCAGTTTGCGAAACGCTTCCCGGAAAATTGTCACGAATCTGTCACACTCACTGCGACATTTTAAAACGAGTGAGGAATTAGGGATGAGAAAAGCACTACTCGCGCTGGCAATCGCCGGTTCCATTGCAGTGACATCTGGCGTGCAGGCGCAAGAGACGCCGGAAGGGTATCAGCTGGAACAAGTTTTAATCATGAGTCGCCATAATTTGCGCGCGCCGCTCGCCAATAATGGCAGCGTGCTCGAACAATCCACACCGAAGCAGTGGCCAGAATGGGAGGTGCCAGGCGGTCAGCTCACCACCAAAGGTGGCGTGCTTGAAGTCTATATGGGCCACTATATGCGTGAGTGGCTGGCACAGCAGGGGATGGTGAAAACCGGCGAGTGCCCGGCCGCGGATAGCGTATATGCCTATGCCAACAGCCTGCAGCGCACTGTCGCCACCGCGCAGTTCTTTATCACCGGCGCCTTCCCGGGGTGCGATGTGCCTGTGCATCATCAGGAAAAAATGGGCACCATGGATCCGACCTTTAACCCGGTGATTACGGATAACTCACCTGCATTCCGTGAAAAAGCGCTGAAGGCGATGGAGACTGAGCGGCAGAAAATGCAGCTTGGCGAGAGCTACAAGCTGCTGGAGCAGATGACGAATTACGCCGATTCACCGTCCTGTAAAGAGAAGAACGTGTGCTCGCTGGCAGAGGCGAAAGATACCTTCAGCGCCGACTATGAAAAAGAACCTGGCGTATCGGGGCCGTTAAAAGTCGGTAACTCGCTGGTGGATGCCTTCACGCTGCAGTATTACGAAGGCTTCCCGGCAGACCAGGTTGCCTGGGGTGAAATTAAAACCGATCAACAGTGGCGCGTGTTGTCGCAGCTGAAAAATGGCTATCAGGACTCGCTGTTTACCTCCACCGAGGTGGCGCAAAACGTGGCCAAACCGCTGGTGAAGTATATCGACCAGGCTCTCGTCACCGGGC
This sequence comes from Enterobacter cloacae complex sp. 394I7, assembly GCF_057320345.1. NCBI lineage: Bacteria > Pseudomonadati > Pseudomonadota > Gammaproteobacteria > Enterobacterales > Enterobacteriaceae > Enterobacter > Enterobacter cloacae complex sp. 394I7. The sequence goes on from NZ_JBXWCR010000001.1 coordinate 605,754, forward strand.
AGGCGAAAGCGCCGAAAATCACCCTGCTGGTGGGGCATGATTCCAATATCGCGTCGCTGCTTACGGCGCTGGATTTCAAACCGTACCAGCTGCATGACCAGCACGAGCGGACGCCAATTGGCGGGAAAATTGTTTTCCAGCGCTGGCATGATAAAAACGCCAACCAGGAGCTTATGAAGATTGAGTATGTCTATCAGAGCGCCGACCAGCTGCGTAACGCCAGCGTATTGTCACTGGATGCGCCGGCACAGCGTGTGACGCTGGAGCTGAAGGGGTGTCCGGTTGATGCGAACGGTTTTTGCCCAATCGATAAATTCAATGTGGTGATGAATAACGCGGCGAAATAGGTAAAACCCCCCGCTCAGGCGGGGGGAAACGTTCAGACGTTTTTACGTTCGATGGTTTGCTCACCCCAGAAGAGCGCGTCTTTGTCCGTTTTCCCGAAGGCACGTTCCAGCACTTCATCGCTGCCTTCTTCCCAAATCTGCTCTGCCAGCTTCTCGTCATAGTTCGCGACTTCAAAAATGGCTTCGGCGATCTCCGGAGAGGTGTTGCGTAAACTTGCCCATTCACCCACGCGGTGGGCTTTGGATTCTTGAGTTGGCATACTTGTCCTCCTGTTGAGTTAGCCGTTCAGTTTTTTGGCGAGGCCTGCGACATACTCACCCTGATAGCGGGCGATAGTGAGCTCTTCGTTGCTCGGCTGTCGGGAGCCATCGCCACCGGCAATGGTGGTGGCGCCGTACGGTGTCCCGCCACGAACCTGGGAAATATCAAACAGTTCCTGCGCGCCGTAGCCAATCGGCACAATCACCATCCCATGATGAGCAAGGGTAGTCCAGGTTGACGTAATCGTCTGCTCCTGACCGCCGCCGGTCCCGGTGGAGCTGAAGACGCTGGCGAGTTTGCCGTATAACGCTCCGGATGCCCAAAGTCCTCCGGTTTGATCGAGGAAGGTCCGCATCTGGCCTGACATATTGCCAAATCGGGTAGGGGTGCCGAAAATAATGGCATCGTAATCAGCCAGTTCCTGCGGGGTGGCAACCGGGGCATTTTGTGTTTTCCCCCCGGCTTTGGCGAACGCCTCAGCCTGCATCGTTTCCGGTACGCGTTTCACCACAACTTCTACGCCGTCCACTCTGTTTGCACCTTCTGCTACCGCGTGAGCCATGGTTTCAATGTGTCCATACATGGAATAATAGAGCACCAGAACTTTTGCCATTTTGCATCACTCCTCGTTTGTGTTTTCTGACAGCGGATCGCTGCGTTCATTTAAAGATATGTCATCACAGCCAGACTGCAAAAATGAACGGCATTTCTTTGATTTATAACAATATGGATACAAAAGCGCTTTGTAGCAAAATGAAACAACTTTCCCGCTGCGGATTTTTAAAATGATAAGAAAGGCTTATAAATGGCCGTCGCGTAATCTCACCCGAATGGCTGAGATCATGTTGCAGAATATTACCTCTGACTTGCCGGATAGCCGCATTCCACTAAGCTTAATTTCACGCGGCACAGATAAAGGCACTGTCCTTCAGCCGCGCGGTGAAAGAATCCTCTTTTACTGAATGCAATATGATGTCTAATGTTTCACACTCTGGAGGTTAGAGATGGCAAACCATCGTGGTGGTTCAGGTAATTTCGCTGAAGACCGTGAAAGAGCATCAGAAGCAGGTCGTAAAGGTGGCCAGTCTAGCGGGGGGAATTTCAAAAATGACCCTCAGCGCGCATCAGAAGCTGGCAAAAAAGGGGGCAAAAACAGTCATGGCAGTAATAAGTAATACGCCGGGCTGATACCCTGCCGCCGGGATCTCCCGGCGGTTTTTTATTTCTGCAACATTGAACTGTAATCAAAGGCATCGCACACTAGAGGATTGATGCTTATTTGCTGGTGCCGCATGTCTCTCTCCCGTTTCACATTCTCCGTCAAACCTCAGGAAGCCCTTCTCATTCTGATCACCATGTTCTGGGGCGGAACCTTTCTCGCCGTCCAGTACGCGGTCACGCTGAGCGGTCCGTTCTTTTTTGTCGGCCTGCGCTTTGCGACGGCGGCGATTGCCGTGGGATTACTCTCACTTAAAACCTTGCGTGGGCTGACGCTTAAAGAATTGAAGGCCGGGGTGGCCATTGGGGTTGCGATTGCCATGGGCTACAGTCTGCAGACGTGGGGATTACAGACCATCACCAGCAGCAAATCGGCGTTTATCACCGCCATGTATGTGCCGCTGGTGCCGTTACTGCAATGGCTCTGTCTGGGGAGAATACCGGGTCTGATGTCCTGCACGGGGATCGTGCTGGCGTTTATTGGCCTTATCTTGCTTGCCGGGCCGGAAAACAACCTGCTGGCGCTGGGGCCGGGCGAAATCATTACGCTGGTGGGCGCTATCGCGATTGCCGCGGAAATTATTCTGATCAGCGCCTGGGCTGGCAAAGTGGACGTCAAGCGCGTCACCGTGGTTCAGCTGGCGACCGCGTCGCTGGTGGCTTTTGCCACCATGGTGCCGGCAGGGGAGTCTGTTCCGCCGATGTCCACCGGGCTGGTTGTAGTGGCGCTGGGGCTGGGCATCTTTAGCGCCATTATCCAGGTCACCATGAACTGGGCGCAGCGCAGCGTTTCCCCGACGCGTGCGACGGTTATCTATACCGGTGAACCGGTATGGGCGGGCATTTTCGGGCGTATCGACGGAGAGCGTTTACCGCTGCTGGCGCTGGTGGGTGCGGCGTTTATTGTCGCCGGCGTGCTGGTGAGTGAGCTGAAGCTGAAACGGAAGAAAAAAGCGCTGCCAGAGCGTGACAGCGCTGCGATAAATCAAGAGTCCTGATGTACCACGTCGCCCTGCGGTGCGGCCGCTTCCCGGCGGCTTAGCAGGGCGTTAAGCAGGATTGCGCCAAAGGTTGCGGTGCCAATCCCACCAAGGGTGAAGCCGCCCAGCGTCAGGGCAAAATCTCCCGCCCCTAACACCAGCGTGACCGCCACCATAATCAGGTTGCTGTTCTGGCTCAGATCGACACGATGTTGCACCCAGATGCGTGCCCCGGCAACGGCAATCAGACCAAATACCACAATCGATGCCCCACCAATCACCGGTGCGGGAATGGTGTGGATCAGCGCGCCGAATTTCGGTGAGAACCCGAGGAGCATCGCCATCACCGCTGCCGCCACGAAGACCAGGGTGGAGTAAACTTTGGTCACTGCCATCACGCCAATATTTTCAGCGTAGGTCGTTACGCCGCTGCCGCCGACCGAGCCGGAGAGCATGGTAGCCAGACCGTCGCCGACAAAGGCGCGGCCCATGTAAGGGTCCATGCTGCGCCCGGTCATACCCGCAACGGCTTTCAGATGGCCTAAGTTTTCTGCCACCAGGATCACCGCAACCGGCGCAATTAACATCATCGCCTGCGTGTTAAAGACCGGAGACGTCACCTGCGGCAGGCCGAACCAGGCGGCGTTATGCAGCAGCGTAAAATCAACCGGCTTGCCCAGACCGAAGACGTTTGCCAGCAGGGCGTACACCAGACAGGCAACGATTAACCCCACCAGGATCAACAGTCGCTGGATCATCCCCCGCGTAAACACCGCCACCAGGCCAATGCAGAGTACCGTGATCACCGCCATCCAGCTTTCAAAGGGCGAACCGGAGACACTTCTGACGGCTATTGGCGCAAGGTTCAGACCAATTGCCATTACCACAGCCCCGGTGACGACGGGAGGCATCATCCGCTCTATCCAGCGCGTCCCGACCTTCATGACCACCAGGCCAATCAGCGTGTAGACCAGCCCGCAGGCGATAATGCCGCCGAGCGCGACGCTCAGATTCGGGTTGATACCCTGACCGTTAAAGCCGGTGGTGGCGATGACCACGCCGACAAACGCAGCGCTGGAACCAAGATAGCTGGGCACGCGCCCGCCGGTGATGAAAAAGAACAGCAGGGTACCGATACCCGACATCAGAATAGACAGATTGGGATCAAGCCCCATCAGCATGGGCATCAGCACCGTTGCGCCGAACATCGCGACCGCGTGCTGAACCCCCATCACTAAGGTTGGCCCGAGCGGGAGCCTTTCATCCGGCGCGACCACGCCAGGTTCCGTAGAGGTCGATTTCAACTGCCAGTGGGGAAAACCGAACATTGCCATGAGCTGACTCCTTAAGGAGGGTTAACAGGCGGGTCGCATAAGCGCGTGATAGCCGCGGTCAAACCACACCAGCCCTTGCGGCGCGGGGTGGCGAATAATCGAAACGATGTCGCAAAACAGGATGTCGTGCGTGCCCACGCTCACCACCTGGCTGATACGGCAGTCAAACGAGGCCAGCGCCTCCTCCAGACGCGGGCACCCCGTTTCGCCGGTCTCCCAGCGCGCGGCGGCGAAGCGCTCGTCCATCGGGGTTTTCCCCCCAAACAGGTTTGATAGCGGCTCTTGTCCGGCGCTCAGGGTATTGACGCACAGGGTGCGGTTTTCACTGAAGGTCGGCCAGACGGATGCGCCACGGTTCAGGCATACCAGCAGCGTGGGCGGTGAATCCGTTACGCTGCACACCGCGCTGGCGGTGAAACCCGCCATCCCGGCAGGACCGTCGGTGGTGATGATATTGACCGCCGCACCGACGCAGGCCATGGCATCACGAAAGGTTTGTTTATCGGGTGTCTTCATGGTGGCTCCTTATGCCAGTGCGCATGCGTCTTCAAAGGCCAGACGCGGCAAACGGCCGTAGAGTTTGCTGGTATCGCCATAGCCAATATTGATAAGCAGATTACTTTTCAGCGACGTGCCGGTGAAAAACGCGTCGTCGACTTTTTGGCGATCAAAGCCTGACATCGGGCCCGTATCGAGCCCCAGTGCCCGACAGGCGAAAATCAGGTAAGCCGCCTGCATCGCGCTGTTGCGAAAGGCGGTCTCTTCGGCAAGCGCCGGGCTTGAGGTAAACCAGCTCCGCGCATCCCCGTGGGGGAACAGGACGGGCAGGCGTTCATAAAATTCACTATCCCAGGCGACAATCGCCGTGACCGGGGCGGTGAGGGTTTTCTCCAGGTTGCCGCTGGAAAGCGCCGGGCGCAGTTTTTCTTTTCCCTCAGCGCTTCGTACAAACACAATCCGCGCTGGCGAGCAGTTGGCGGACGTGGGACCCCATTTCATCAGGTCGTAGATCTCGCGCAGCGTCTCGTCGCTGACGGGGATCGCCTGCCAGCCGTTATGGGTGCGTGCGCCGGTAAACAGTGATGCCAGCGCGCCAGGGGTAATCGCTTCGCTCATCAGGGCTCCTTATAAAGCGGGTTCAGGGCTGTGCAGCAGGCTGGCAAGCCCGTTCAGCAGCAGCGTATTAAAAGTTTCTGGCTCGGTGACGTTGCAGGCGTGCCCGCCCTGGCGCATCACCACCTTGTGGCTGCCGGGGATGGCCGCCTGCAGCTCAGTGGAACAGACCGCAGGGATGAGCAGATCGTCGGCGGAGCAGATGAGGTGTACCGGGCAGTGAATGCGTGACGCATGGCGACTGAAGTCCGCTTTCTTCAGGGCATTCAGCCTGTGCAGCAGGTTGTTTTTGCCCTGGAAGTGGGCCAGTGCCAGGGCCTCTTCGGCCTCCAGGCGCGGCGCGCGGGCGGCCATCCAGTCGGCCGGGTAAAGAAACAGCGGCTGTGCCTCTACCCACGCCTGTGCGCCGCCTGCATGAAGCAGGCGTTCGCGGATCTGGAAACAGCGTCGGGTATGAGCATTCAGAGTGAGCCAGCCGTTCACGCACACCAGCGCGCTGAGGGCATCGGGGTGGTCGAGCGCCAGCTGCAGGCCGATCAGCGCCCCCAGCGCATGACCCACGACGCAGTAACGAACGATCCCGGCGGCATTCAGCGCCCGGGCCAGCTCGTCGGCCATCATCGCCAGGCTGTAGGCTTCCGGCAGCACGTCGGGATTATTGCCCGTCCCGCGCTGGTCGTAGCACACCACCTGGTACTCTTGCTCCAGGACGGCAAGCTGCGGTAGCCAGTAGCTGCCGCCCCCGCCAAGCCCGGCAATCAGGACAACCGTGGGCGCGCCGTCGTAAGGGGGAGGTGAGACAGAGAGCTTCATGGCCGCCTCACTTTGCGATGTGTGCAACGGTCGCGATTTCAACCAGCGCATCTGGCTTCACCAGCCCACACTGAATGCAGAACCGGGCCGGTTTATCACCGGGAAAGAATTCGGCGTAAATGTCGTTAATCGCGGCGTAGTTTTTCCAGTCGGTGATAAAGATACTGTTGAACGTCACATCCTCCATTGTGCCACCCGCTGTTTCGATCACTTTTTTGATCGTCTCCAGCACGTGGCGGGTTTGCGCCTTTGGGTCGTTGGGGTAGACCACGTTATTGTGCTGATCAAACGGCAGCGTGCCGGATACATACACCACACCATCGGCCAGCGTGCCGGGCACGAACGGGGCAATCGGGGTACTGGTTCCTGGCGGAATAATCACGGATTTCGGCATGGTCTTGTTCCTCAGGCAATACGGGCTAATGGTGGATTCAGGGCGTCGCAAAAATCCGCGACGTTGCTGACCCAGCCAAAAAAGGTTTCGATGTTGAACAGGGCCGCTTGCTGCGCAAACGCCGGCCCGGCCTGATGGGTGGCGTCTTCCAGCACCACGCCAAAATATTCCAGGAAGAAGCCGTCGCGCAGGGTGGATTCCACGCAGACGTTGGTAGCGATGCCGGTAAAGACCAGATGACGGATCCCCCGGCTGCGCAGCAGGCTGTCGAGTGGGGTGTTGAAAAAGCCGCTGTAGCGCGGTTTGGGCAGCACGATATCGCCTGCCTCTGGCACCAGCTCATCCACCAGCTGGTAATCCCAACTGCCTTTCGCCAGCAGTGTGCCCTGCAGTTCGGGCCGTTTGCGCATGGTTTTCAGGGCGTTCGATTTATGGAAATTGGGAGAGCCCGGGCCACCGGCCTCCACATATTGATCGTCCCAGCCGTTCTGGAACCAGACGATCAGCATGCCTGCCGCGCGGGCTGCGTTGACTGCGGTTTGAATGTTCTCAATCACCGGTCGGGTGGTGGAGACGTCAAATCCCGCCAGATCCAGATAGCCGCCCTGGCTGGCATAGGCGTTTTGCATATCCACCACAATCAGGGCGCTTTGGTGCGGCGCAAAGGTGATGGCTTCCGGACGTGCTGCAAGCGTGGTCATTACGCAACCTCCTTTGTGATGGCAGGAATGTGGGCGCGGCACTGCATCAGCGGCTGAATGCGCTCGCCGAATGTTTCCACACCGGTCAGGAACTCATCGAAGGTCAGCAGCACGCCTTCCGCACCGGGCACGGCGGCCACTTCATCGAGCATTCTGGCGACGCTGGCATAGGAACCGACCAGCGTGCCCATGTTGATGTTGACCGCTGAGGTCGGGTCGGCCATCTGACGGACGTTGGTGTCCGAGCCGGAACGGGTATCTTTCTGGCTCTGTTCGGTGAGCCAGCTCAGCGCTTCATCGTCCGCGCCCGCCTTATACCGTTCCCATTTCGCGCGGGCGGCGTCGTCGGTTTCGTCGGCAATGACCATAAACAGGACATAGGAACCCACATCGCGACCGGTTTTGTCCGCGGCCTCTTTCATGCGTGCCGCAGTCGGGGCGAAGGCGGCAGGGGTATTCACGCCTTTGCCAAAGCAGAAGTTGAAGTCGGCGTATTTAGCGGAGAATTCCATTCCTGCGTCGCTCTGCCCGGCGCAGATCACTTTCATCGGGGCGGAAGGCTGCGGGCTGACGCGGCAGTCGTTCATGGTGAAGTAGTCACCTTTGAAGTCGCTTTTGCCGGTGCCCCAGAGATCGCGCAGCACCTGCACATACTCGGTCAGGTAGTCGTAGCGGCGGGAGAAATACTCGTCGCCCGGCCAGATCCCCATCTGCTCATATTCAGGTTTTTGCCAGCCCGTAACCAGGTTAACGCCAAAGCGACCACCGGAGATGGAGTCGATGGTGGAGGCCATTCTGGCAACGATCGCCGGCGGCAGGGTGAGGGTGGCGGCCGTCGCGTAGATCTGAATGCGCGAGGTGACGGCTGCCAGCCCGGCCATCAGGGTGAAGGACTCCAGGTTGTGATCCCAGAATTCGGTTTTGCCGCCGAAACCCCGCAGCTTGATCATCGAAAGCGCAAAATCGAAATGGTAGTGCTCCGCCTTTTGCACAATGGCCTTATTCAGCTCAAAAGTAGGCATGTATTGCGGGGCGGTGGTCGAGATTAGCCAGCCGTTGTTGCCGATAGGTACAAATACGCCAATTTTCATCACGAACCTCTCTTTACGACGTTGCAGGTAAAGAGGGGTTTGCAAAGGCAATGCCAGTTTTGAAAATGGCTTTGTTATTAATGTGTTAATCAATGGTTGGTTAATTGAGGTATGCAAATGTGGACTAAATGGTCAAAAACATTGCACAGAAAACAGGCATTCATGCGCGATCGGAGTGCAGAGTGTCGTGGTCGGTGAGGGGTTTTGCTATGCTGATGGCAACGCAAAATATGGAGAGCGGGAATGACACAAGGTGCAGTGAAAACACCCGGTAAACGTTCGCAGGCGGTCAGTGCGAAGAAGCAGGCCATCCTCGGTGCGGCGCTGGAGACCTTTTCGCAGTTTGGTATTCATGGCACGCGCCTTGAGCAGGTGGCGGAACAGGCCGGGGTGTCGAAAACGAATCTGCTCTACTACTATCCGTCGAAAGAGGCGCTTTATATTGCGGTGATGCAACAGATCCTCGATATCTGGCTGGCGCCGCTCAAGGCGTTTCGCGAAGAGCTTGCCCCGCTGGTGGCGATCAGGGAGTACATTCGCCTGAAGCTGGAGGTGTCGCGTGATTATCCGCAGGCGTCACGGCTGTTCTGCCTGGAGATGCTGCAGGGCGCACCGCTGTTGCAGGCGGAACTGACCGGGGATTTAAAACAGCTGGTTGACGAGAAATCGGCCATTATTGCCGGATGGGTGGCGGGCGGGAAGCTGGCTCCAGTTGACCCGCATCATCTGATCTTTATGATTTGGGCCTCCACTCAGCATTACGCTGACTTTGCGGCCCAGGTTGAAGCGGTGACCGGTAAAACGCTCCAGGATGAGGCGTTTTTCCACAGCACGCTGGAAAACGTTCAGCAGATGATCATTGAAGGGATCCGCGTGCGTTAGTTTCCCGGCGGAAGAGGGCAGCTTAAATCGCCCTCTTCACACTGCATCAGTGAGGCAAGAAACGCTTCACGCTCAACGGTTTTTTCGTTCAGGCACTGGCTGATGATCATCGGCTGGACGCTGCCTCCCTCAGTACCCGACCCGATAAAGTTGCAGTCGGCATCGCGCAGGGCAATCCACGCCTGCTGCGCCTTTTTCAGAAGCTCACGCTGTGGGGCTTCTGCGCGTTTGATGGCAGCCTGATACGTCTGATTCAGTTTTTTATCGGCTGCCTGGTACTGCTGCGCCGTACAGGTGTTCATTTCAAGCTGGGTGGTCGCATTTGCGCATTCTTCTGCCAGCGCGTTCGCGCTCAGCAGCAATGCAGCCCCCGCGATCAGATATCTTTTCATCATCCCCTCCATGTAAAAAAGCCGGATGCGCTGTGCTTATCCGGCCCTGGTTTTTTTTGTCACCCCGGTAAGCGTAGTGCCACCGGGGATATTTTACACGATTAACCGATTGTCATCAGGCTCGCGTTACCGCCCGCCGCCGCGGTGTTCACGCTGAGCGAGCGCTCAACGTACAGACGTTCCAGCAGCAGATTGGTTTCGCCGCGGGCAAAGCCCTGTACCGAAACAATCGCACCGCTGCGGGCCGCCACCTGCTCGCACAGTTCGCGCAGCTGGTCGGAATCACCGTGATAGATAACGGCATCAAACGGCTGAGTCAGCAGGGCATCGGGCTTCGCAAAATGAATGCGGGCAGAGACCGCTTTCGGCAGCTGTTTCGCGAGGTCACGATGCAGTGCATCTTCCGGCCACAGCACTTCACAACCGGTTGCAGCAGCAGCGGCCAGCTGAACCAGCGCATCCTGCTCGTTGTCCGCCACGCACAGCACACGCTCGCGCGGCATCAGCGTCCAGGTGTTGCGCTCACCGGTTGGCCCCGGCAGCAGGCGCTGCGTACCCGCCTGCGCCAGTTCGCCATACTGCTGTGCGACAGCGCGCAGTTCCGGGCGTTTTTCTGCCCACGTGATGAGCGCTTCAAGCGGCTGTGTCAGCACGGCCTTCAGCTGCGCGTCCACCGGACGTTCGGCATCCTGACGTGCCAGCGTCACGCCGAGCGCATTGTCCGGACGGTTTGCCAGCAGACGGTACAGGTAGAGTGGACCACCGGCTTTTGGACCGGTACCTGACAGACCTTCACCGCCGAACGGCTGTACGCCCACCACCGCGCCGACCATGTTACGGTTGACGTACAGGTTGCCTACTTTAGCGCTGCCGGTCACCTGAGCGATGGTCTCATCGATGCGGGTATGCACGCCGAGGGTCAGGCCATAGCCGGAGGCGTTAATCTGTTCAATCAGCTCGTTGAGGTTGTTACGGTTGTAGCGCACCACGTGCAATACCGGGCCAAAGACCTCTTTTTTCAGCTCGTCGAAGCTGGCCAGTTCAATCAGCGTTGGCGGCACAAAGGTGCCGGTCTGCCACTCGCGGGCATCCTCGCTGTTTTCACGCACGGCCTGGAAGACCGGACGGCCTTTGGCGCGCATGGTCTGAATGTGGTTTTCGATATTTGCTTTGGCTTCCGCGTCGATAACCGGCCCGATATCGGTCGTGAGACGGCCCGGGTTACCCATGCGGCATTCGGCCATCGCGCCGCGCAGCATCTTCAGCGTGTGGTCTGCCACGTCATCCTGCAGACACAGCACGCGCAGGGCGGAACAGCGCTGGCCCGCGCTGTCGAAGGCGGAGGCGAGAACATCGACCACCACCTGCTCGGTGAGCGCGGAGGAGTCGACGATCATGGCGTTCATGCCGCCGGTTTCAGCGATGAGCGGCGTTGGACGCCCCTGCGCATCAAGACGGGTGGCGATGTTGCGCTGCAGCAGGGAGGCCACTTCAGTCGAGCCGGTAAACATCACGCCGCGCACACGGTTATCGGCGGTCAGTTTCGCCCCGACCGTTTCACCGCGGCCCGGCAACAGCTGTATGACACCCGCAGGCACGCCCGCTTCCAGCAGAATGTTAATACCCTGAGCGGCAATCAGCGGGGTCTGCTCCGCCGGTTTTGCCAGCACGCTGTTGCCTGCGGCAAGTGCGGCGGCAATCTGGCCGGTGAAGATCGCCAGCGGGAAGTTCCACGGACTGATACACACCACCGGACCGAGAGGACGGTGGGTTTCGTTATCGAAATCATCACGAACCTGGCCTGCGTAGTAGTGCAGGAAGTCGACCGCTTCACGAACTTCGGCAATGGCGTTGCTGAAGGTTTTACCTGCTTCGCGCACCAGGATCCCGATGAGCGACTGCATCTGGTCTTCCATCAGCACCGCAGCACGTTCCAGAATGGCGCCACGCTCTTGCGGCGGCGTCGCGAACCAGATTGGCGCGTTATTCACCGCGCTGTCCAGCGCCTGATCCACTTCTGCTTCGGTTGCTTCCCGCACGTAGCCGACGATATCTTTTGGCTCCGCCGGGTTAATCACGGGCTGCATTTCGCCATCAGCGACGGGCTGCTCCAGAATCGGTTTGGCCTGCCATTTCTGCAGCGCGCTGTTGAGCAGGGCGGAGGAGAGGGAGGCCAGACGGTGTTCGTTCGCCAGGTCCAGGCCCGCGGAGTTCACGCGACCTTTGCCGTACAGTTCACGCGGCAGCGGGATCTTCGGATGCGGCAGGCCAATCTGACCTTCCTGGGCCGCCATCTTCTCAACCGCCTGCACCGGATCGGCAACCAGCTCGTCAAGCGGCAGGGTGGTATCGGCGATACGGTTAACGAAGGAGGTGTTCGCCCCGTTCTCCAGCAGACGACGCACCAGGTACGCCAGCAGGGTTTCATGGGTGCCCACCGGGGCATAAATACGGCACGGACGGTTCAGTTTGCCATCCGCCACTTTACCGGTGACCTGCTCGTACAGCGGTTCACCCATGCCGTGCAGGCACTGGAACTCATACTGACCCGGATAGTAGTTCTGACCGGCCAGGCTGTAGATGGCCGCCAGAGTGTGGGCGTTATGGGTGGCAAACTGCGGGTAAATCAGGTTCGGCACGCCGAGCAGTTTTTTCGCGCAGGCAAGGTATGAGACATCGGTGTAAACCTTGCGGGTATAGACCGGATAGCCTTCCAGACCTTCCATCTGGGCGCGTTTAATCTCGCTGTCCCAGTAGGCGCCTTTCACCAGGCGGATCATCAGGCGACGGCGGCTGCGGCTTGCCAGGTCAATCAGGTAATCAATCACGAACGGACAACGTTTCTGATACGCCTGGATAACGAAACCAATCCCGTTCCAGCCTGCCAGTTCCGGCTCGAAGCACAGTTTTTCCAGCAGATCGAGGGAGATCTCCAGGCGGTCGGCCTCTTCGGCGTCGATGTTGATACCGATGTCGTACTGGCGCGCCAGCAGGGTCAGGGATTTCAGGCGCGGATAGAGCTCTTCCATCACCCGGTCGTACTGCGCACGGCTGTAGCGCGGATGCAGGGCCGAGAGCTTGATGGAGATCCCCGGGCCTTCATAAATACCGCGACCGTTTGACGCTTTACCAATGGCGTGAATCGCCTGCTGGTAAGAGACCATATAAGCCTGCGCGTCGGCGGCGGTCAGCGCCGCTTCACCCAGCATGTCGTAAGAGTAGCGGAAACCTTTATCTTCGAGCTTACGGGCGTTGGCCAGCGCTTCCGCGATGGTTTCGCCGGTAACAAACTGCTCGCCCATCAGGCGCATCGCCATATCCACGCCTTTGCGGATCAGCGGTTCACCGCTCTTGCCGATGATGCGGTTCAGGGAGCGAGAGAGGTTGGCTTCGTTATGAGTCGAGACCAGTCGGCCGGTAAACAGCAGGCCCCAGGTCGCCGCGTTGACGAACAGCGACGGGCTGCGGCCAATGTGTGACTGCCAGTTACCGTTGCTGATTTTGTCGCGGATCAGTGCGTCACGGGTGGCTTTGTCAGGAATACGCAACAGCGCTTCCGCCAGACACATCAGCGCTACGCCCTCCTGAGAGGAGAGGGAAAACTCCTGCAGCAGACCCTGTACCATTCCGGCGCGGCCGGTGGCATTTTTCTGGTTACGCAGTTTGTCGGCAAGCTGATACGCCAGGCTGTGCGCCTGAGAGGCAATGGCTTCTGGCAGACGGGCCTGCTCCAGCAGCATCGGTACGGCGTCGGTTTCGGCACGACGGTAAGCACCGGTAATGGCGGCGCGACTGACCGACTGAGGCAGGATCTGCTCGGCGAATTCAAGGAACGGCTGATGGTTTTCGTCAGCAGCGGCGGAAACCTCATCACTTTCATTGGCTGCACCCGCCAGCAGCGCGGGCAGCTCTGGCAGCCCCTCATCGCTTTCGAGTCTTTCGAGGTAGTTAAAAATCGCCTGCTTGATTAGCCAGTGCGGCGTGCGGTCAATGCGGGTTGCTGCGGTCTTAATCCGTTCGCGGGTTGCGTCATCCAGCTTAACCCCCATGGTGGTCATACCCATGCCAAAGCTCCTGTTGTTCTGTCGTCGTGTGCTATCGATAGCGTGAAATATCCACCATGTTGCAACTTTGTGCAACCGTGTTAAATGTGACCTGGTTTGCAACCCAGAAAATGAATGGATTGTTAAGAGATGGTTAGCTGGAAAAAAGTGCTGGCTTCTGGATGAGAGGCCTGTTTTTATGCGGGACTTAACACTTTTAAAAGGTGCAACCCGTAAAAGCGTGAGCGAGTGCAACCTATACGAAAGACGTATAAAACCAGGGATGAATTTGATGTAAATGCAGTGTTAAATCGTTTGTGTGCGAGCACTGCTTACGGCAGGATACGCGCGGCCAACAGAAACACATACACACATCACTACGTTCCGGTGATGACATAACAAGGCAACCCGGACGGTTGTCGCTCGACATTTTGGAGAATTTGAATGGCAATTAGCACACCGATGCTGGTGACATTTCTCGTTTATATATTTGGCATGATCCTGATAGGGTTTTTGGCATGGCGTTCAACAAAGAACTTTGACGACTACATTCTGGGCGGGCGTAGCTTAGGGCCGATGGTTACCGCACTCTCTGCGGGCGCGTCCGACATGAGCGGCTGGCTGCTGATGGGGCTGCCGGGGGCGATTTTCATCTCCGGTATTTCTGAAAGCTGGATCGCCATTGGCCTGACCGTCGGGGCATGGATCAACTGGAAGCTGGTTGCAGGCCGTCTGCGCGTGCATACCGAAGCCAACAACAATGCGTTGACCCTGCCGGATTACTTCACCGGACGCTTTGAAGATAACAGCCGCGTGCTGCGCATTATCTCTGCGCTGGTTATCCTCGTGTTCTTCACCATCTATTGTGCCTCTGGTATTGTGGCCGGTGCGCGCCTGTTCGAAAGCACCTTCGGCATGAGCTATGAAACGGCGCTGTGGGCCGGTGCTGCGGCAACCATTCTCTATACCTTCGTGGGCGGTTTCCTGGCCGTAAGCTGGACTGACACCGTGCAGGCGAGCCTGATGATCTTCGCTCTGATCCTGACGCCAGTCATTGTCATCTTCACCGTCGGCGGCTTTGCTGATTCGCTGGAAGTGATTAAGCAGAAGAGCATTGAAAACGTCGACATGCTGAAAGGGCTGAACTTTGTCGCCATCGTTTCTCTGATGGGCTGGGGTCTGGGCTACTTCGGTCAGCCGCACATTCTGGCGCGCTTCATGGCCGCTGACTCTCACCACACGATTGTTCATGCCCGTCGTATCAGTATGACGTGGATGATCCTCTGTCTGGCGGGTGCCTGTGCGGTTGGTTTCTTCGGCATCGCTTACTTCAACAATAACCCGGCGCAGGCAGGTGCAGTAAACCAGAACGCCGAGCGTGTGTTCATCGAACTGGCGGGCATTCTGTTCAACCCGTGGATTGCCGGTATTCTGCTCTCCGCGATCCTGGCGGCCGTGATGTCCACCCTGAGCTGCCAGCTACTGGTCTGCTCAAGTGCAATCACCGAAGACCTCTACAAAGCGTTCCTGCGTAAAGATGCGAGCCAGAAAGAGCTGGTATGGGTGGGGCGTTTCATGGTGCTGGTGGTGGCCTTAATTGCCATTGCGCTGGCGGCAAACCCTGAGAACCGCGTGCTGGGCCTGGTGAGCTACGCGTGGGCGGGCTTTGGTGCGGCGTTTGGTCCGGTGGTGCTCTTCTCGGTGCTGTGGTCGCGCATGACCCGCAACGGCGCGCTGGCGGGGATGATTATCGGTGCGCTTACCGTTATCGTCTGGAAGCAGTTCGCCTGGCTCGGTCTGTACGAAATTATCCCGGGCTTCATCTTCGGCAGTATCGGCATTGTGGTGTTCAGCCTGCTGGGTAAAGCGCCTTCTGCCTCAATGCAGAAACGTTTTGCTGAAGCAGACGAACACTATCACACTGCACCGCCGTCTAAGCTGCAGGCTGAGTAATCTTTTTCGCTGATAGTCAGGCCGGGTAAGCGCGTGCGCTTACCCGGCTTTTTTCTTGCCAAAATCCGCAATTTACGATGATATCGCTGTGCTTATAACAATGAGGATAGCGAAGCATGACAATCAAAACAGGGGTAATGGCAGCGGCATTATTGATGCTGGCGGGCTGCAGTATGCCGTCGCAACACGCGGCGATGGAGACCTGCAAAGCGGATAACCAGATGCAGCAAACCACGCTCTATTTCGGGCTAAACCGTCCCGCAGGGGCGCAAATCACCACCGGCGAGTGGCAGCAGTTCGTTGACCAGGACGTGACGCCGCGTTTTCGCGATGGCCTGACGGTCTTTGATGCGCGCGGGCAGTGGCTGGGTAACGACGGGAAAGTGGCGCGTGAACCGAGCAAGGCGCTTATGCTGATCCACGGTAAAGATGCGCAGAGCGAGAAGAATATTGAAGCGTTGCGCGGTATTTATAAATCACGCTTCGCGCAGGAGTCGGTGATGCGGGTCGATCAACCGGTGTGCGTGCAGTTTTAATGAAAAACGGCGGGAGAACCCGCCGTTATCGCTTACAGCACCAGTCCTGCAAAGCTGGCGGACAGCAAACTGACCAGCGTCGCGCCATACACCAGACGTAAGCCAAAACGCGATACCACGTTCCCCTGTTGCTCGTTCAGGCCTTTGATCGCCCCGGCCACAATGCCGATAGAGGCAAAGTTAGCGAACGACACCAAGAAAACGGACAAAATGCCCAGTCCGCGTGGTGACATCTGATGCGCAATTTTTTGCAGCTCAATCATTGCCACAAATTCATTTGCGACCAGCTTGGTTGCCATAATACTGCCGGCATTCAACGCGTCGCTCAGCGGAATACCAACCAGCCACGCCAGCGGATAAAATACATAGCCCAGGATCTGCTGGAAGCTCATACCAAATACGCTGGAGAAGAGGGCGTTAACGGCGCTAATAAGGGCAATAAAGCCAATCAGCATCGCCAGAATAATCATCGCCACTTTAAAACCGGCCAGAATATACTCGCCAAGCATTTCGAAGAAGCTCTGGGACTCGTGCAGCTTTTCAAGCTTGATGTCCGGCTCTGCTTCCGGGCGCGCCGGGTTGATAATGGAGAGAATAATAAAGGTGCTGAACATGTTCAGGATGAGTGCGGCAACGACAAATTTGGCGTCGAGCATGGTCATATAGGCACCGACAATCGACAGGGATACCGTCGACATGGCCGTGGCTGCCATGGTGAAGAGACGACGAGAGGAGAGGTCGCCCAGTACACCCTTGTAGGCAATAAAGTTTTCAGACTGTCCGAGGATCAGCGAGCTCACCGCGTTGAACGATTCCAGCTTACCCATGCCATTCAGTTTTGACAGCAGTGTCCCGATTACCCGAATAAAAATCGGCAGAATTCGCCAGTGCTGAAGAATACCAATCAGTGCGGAGATAAAAATAATCGGGCAGAGTACGCCGAGGAAAATGAACGCCAGTCCTTTTTCACCCATCCCGCCAAAGACGAAATTGGTGCCTTCAGCCGCGAATTTCAGCAGTGACTCAAAGAATCCCGAGACATATTTAATAATGAACAGCCCGCTTTCGGCATGCAGGAAAAAGAACGCCAGGGCTATTTCAATGACAATCAGCTGTAAAACAAAACGAATGCGAATTTTTCGGCGGTCGAAACTCACCAGCCAGGCAAGCGCAAGAATAATCACCAGCGCCAGCAGGAAATGGATAATGTTAAACATGGTTAATTTTCAGTTGGTTTTTGAGGCAGATATTTAGCCACAGCCCTGATTAACCGTAAATGGGCATTTTCGCTATAACTTATAAACTTAACGATAACGCCAGCAATTATTACCAGGCTGGGTGTTTACAACTCGTCATCAAAACAACACACATTTCGCTTGTTTTTCTTGCTGGCGTAATGATAATCACTATCACAAGAATTTACCTTTCTTTGCATCAGTTGACCGCGATAAACATTTAAGGTGTCGGCATGTTTGTTCCATTTCTCATTATGTTACGTGAAGGTCTCGAAGCGGCCCTCATCGTCAGCCTCATCGCCAGTTATCTGAAGCGAACCCAGCGTGGACGCTGGATTGGTGTCATGTGGATAGGGGTATTCCTCGCCGCAGCACTCTGTCTGGGCCTCGGCATTCTTATCAATGAAACCACCGGTGAGTTTCCCCAGAAAGAGCAAGAGTTGTTTGAAGGGATCGTGGCCGTCATTGCCGTGGTAATCCTCACCTGGATGGTGTTCTGGATGCGTAAAGTGTCCCGCAACGTGAAGGTGCAGCTGGAGCAGGCGGTGGATAACGCCCTGCAAAAGGGCAATAACCACGGCTGGGCGCTGATCATGATGGTCTTTTTCGCTGTGGCGCGGGAAGGGCTGGAGTCGGTTTTCTTCCTGCTGGCGGCATTTCAGCAGGATGTGGGGATCTGGCCACCGCTGGGTGCGATGCTGGGTCTGGCCACTGCGGTGGTGCTGGGCTTCCTGCTCTACTGGGGCGGCATTCGTCTTAACCTGGGTGCGTTCTTTAAATGGACCAGCCTGTTTATTCTGCTGGTGGCCGCTGGGCTGGCGGCGGGAGCGATCCGCGCTTTCCACGAAGCGGGCCTGTGGAATCACTTCCAGGAAGTGGCGTTCGACCTCAGTAATGTGCTCTCAACGCACTCCCTGACCGGTACCTTGCTCGAAGGTATTTTTGGTTACCAGGAAACGCCGAGCGTCAGCGAAGTGGCGATGTACTTTATCTATTTGGTTCCGGCGCTGGTGCTGTTTGCCATGCCGCCGCGCACCGGCACTCAGACGTCGCGCGTTGCGCCGTAATCTGACTGCATTAGTTACAACATACTTTTAAAGGGAAGAGTCATGGCAATTCAGTTCCGTCGTAGTGCGTTATGCGCAGGCATTGCCGCGCTGTTCGCTTCAGCATTTTCCGCCTGGGGCGCGGATGTTCCGCAGGTCAAGGTTTCGGTCAATGATAAGCAGTGCGAGCCAATGACCATCACGGTCAACAGCGGCAAAACCCAGTTTATTATTCAGAACCACAGCCAGAAGGCGCTGGAGTGGGAAATCCTGAAAGGCGTCATGGTGGTGGAAGAGCGTGAAAATATCGCGCCAGGCTTTAGTCAGAAGATGACCGCCAACCTGCAGCCGGGTGAATATGAGATGACCTGCGGGCTGCTGACGAACCCTAAAGGCAAGCTTATCGTGAAGGGCAACGCCACGGCGGACGCCGGAAAAGGCACGGCCCTGTTGAGCCTGGGTGATGCGATTACTGCTTATAAAGCCTATGTCATCAAAGAGACGGCGGACCTGGCTACCGGTACCAAAGCCTTCACCGATGCAGTAAAAGCGGGCGATATCGCGAAAGCGAAATCCCTGTATGCGCCAACCCGCCAGCATTACGAGCGGATTGAGCCGATTGCCGAGTTGTTCTCTGACCTGGATGGCAGCATTGATGCCCGTGAAGATGATTTTGAGCAGAAAGCCGCCGACCCGAAATTTACCGGCTTCCACCGTCTGGAGAAAGCCCTGTTTGGCGATAACACTCTCAAAGGGATGGATAAATATGCCGATCAGCTGAACAGTGACGTGCTTGAGCTGCAAAAACGCATCAGTGAGCTGGCCTTCCCGCCATCAAAAGTGGTGGGCGGTGCCGCGGGTCTGATTGAAGAAGTGGCGGCAAGTAAAATCAGCGGTGAAGAAGACCGTTACAGCCACACCGACCTGTGGGACTTCCAGGCGAACGTCGATGGCGCGCAGAAAATTGTCGATCTGCTACGTCCTCAGCTGCAGAAAGATAACAGCGAACTGCTGGCGAAAGTGGATGCCAACTTCAAAAAAGTCGACACCATTCTGGCGAAGTACCGTACCAAAGACGGGTTTGAAACCTACGATAAACTGACCGATGCCGACCGTAACGCGCTGAAAGGCCCGATTACCACACTGGCGGAAGATCTCTCCCTGCTGCGTGGCGTACTGGGTCTGGATTAAGCACGATGAACAAGCAGAATGAACACGACGTGGTGGAACCTTCACGTCGTCGATTGTTAAAAGGGGTAGGGGCGCTGGGGGGCGCCCTTGCTCTGGCCGGAGGGTGCCCGGTGGCGCATGCGGCGAAACCGCAAAGCGCTCCCGGCACGCTGTCACCCAATGCACGCATGGAGACGCAGCCTTTTTATGGTGAGCATCAGTCGGGCATTTTGACGCCACAGCAGGCCTCCATGATGCTGGTGGCTTTTGATTCGCTGGCAAGCGATAAAGCCGATCTTGAGCGTTTGTTCCGCCTGCTGACGACGCGCATCGCGTTTCTCACCGCCGGTGGTCCGGCGCCGGACACGCCTAACCCGCGTCTGCCGCCGATGGACTCCGGTATCCTCGGGGCATTTATCGCTCCGGATAACCTGACGATAACCGTTTCGCTCGGTGAGTCGCTGTTTGATGCGCGCTACGGGCTGGCAAAACAGAAGCCAAAAGCGCTGCAGAAAATGACGCGTTTCCCGAATGACTCTCTGGATGCTGCTCTCTGCCATGGCGATCTGCTCCTGCAAATTTGCGCCAACACCCAGGATACGGTGATCCACGCGCTGCGCGACATCATCAAGCACACGCCGGATCTGCTGAGCGTTCGCTGGAAGCGGGAAGGGTTTATCTCTGACCATGCCGCCCGCAGCAAAGGGAAAGAGACGCCCGTAAACCTGCTGGGCTTTAAAGACGGCACGGCCAACCCGGACAGCCGTAATGATCCGCTCATGAAAGAGGTGGTCTGGGTGACGGCCGATCAGGGCGAGCCGGCATGGGCTGTGGGTGGAAGTTATCAGGCGGTGCGGATTATTCAGTTCCACGTGGAGTTCTGGGACCGTACGCCGCTCAAAGAGCAGCAGACGATTTTTGGCCGCGATAAACAGAGTGGCGCTCCGCTCGGGATGAAGAACGAGCATGATGTGCCTGACTACGCCAGCGATCCGAATGGCGATGTCATCGCGCTGGACAGCCATATCCGCCTGGCCAATCCGCGTACCAAAGAGACACAATCCAGCCTGATGATGCGTCGGGGATATAGCTATTCACTTGGCGTAACCAACGCCGGCCAGCTCGATATGGGGCTGCTGTTTGTGTGCTATCAGCACGACCTGGAGAAGGGCTTCCTGACCGTACAGAAACGCTTGAACGGGGAAGCGCTGGAAGAGTACATTAAACCCATCGGCGGCGGTTATTTCTTTGCCCTGCCTGGCGCACGCGATCGCAACGCCTATCTCGCTCAAGGGTTGATTGAAGCCTGATAATTGTCCCTGCGATAATTCGCGGGGACATTATTTTTTCATATGCCTGTCCTGCTGTTATATTTCTGTAATATTCCTGTATGAGACTGATTTCCACTGTAGGGACAGTCTTAAAGTTACGCTCAGGTAAAATAAATGTTGCATTTATGATAACTCCTGATGTACTTAAGATAAGACAGCGGTAGTTCCCGGCAGTGATGCTGAATCACTATGGAGATCGCGAATGGTTGCGTCCTGTACTGGACATGGTAAACACAACACCCGCAGCACCCGGCGCGGAGGCTCAGACTCCGGCAGCGATTTCCTCACCACAAAATTATCCCCCTCGACTCAAGAATCTCTTTCGACCGACGTGCAGAATGGTGCGCGTAGCCGTTCTGTTGCGTCATCCGGTAAAGCAAGCAATGGCTTACAAGGAAGCCAACCCTCTGATGTTCGTGCGCATAATCGTGCTGAAACTGGCACGTGTGATGAATACCAACAACTCAAGGTGCTATCCATGGGAAGACAAAAAGCAGTGATCAAAGCTCGTCGCGAAGCAAAACGTGTGCTGAGACGGGATTCACGTAGTCATAAACAGCGTGAAGAAGAATCGGTCACCTCGCTTGTGCAGATGAGTGGCGTAGAAGCAATTGGCATGGCCCGAGACAGCCGTGATAATTCTCCAATTGTGGCGCGCAATGAGGCTCAGGCGCACTACCTGAATGCTATCGAGAGTAAACAGCTCATCTTTGCAACCGGCGAAGCCGGATGCGGGAAAACGTGGATCAGTGCAGCCAAAGCGGCAGAGGCGCTGATCCATAAAGACGTGGAGAGAATTATTGTCACCCGTCCGGTACTGCAGGCTGATGAAGATCTTGGCTTCTTGCCCGGAGATATTTCAGAGAAGTTTGCCCCTTACTTCAGGCCCGTCTATGACGTGCTGGTGAAACGTCTGGGAGCATCCTTTATGCAGTACTGTCTGCGACCAGAGATTGGCAAGGTGGAAATCGCGCCGTTCGCTTATATGCGCGGACGTACATTTGAAAATGCGGTCGTCATTCTTGACGAGGCTCAGAACGTGACCGCAGCGCAAATGAAGATGTTTTTAACGCGCCTCGGGGAAAACGTGACGGTCATCGTCAATGGTGATATTACCCAGTGCGATCTGCCGTCGGGCGTGAAGTCCGGACTGAGCGACGCCATGTCACGTTTTGAGGAAGATGAGATGATTGGGGTGGTACGCTTCACGAAAGAAGACTGCGTGCGTTCAGCGCTCTGCCAGCGCACGCTGCAAGCGTACTATTGAGTTAGCCGTTGTGTTCAAGGCCCGGGAAACCGGGCTTTGTTTTTTGTGCGGGCGTCCTGTCCGGGGAATATAAAAGAAAAAAGCCCGTACTTTCGTACGAGCTCTCATCTTGAATATGGCGGTGAGGGGGGGATTCGAACCCCCGATACGTTGCCGTATACACACTTTCCAGGCGTGCTCCTTCAGCCACTCGGACACCTCACCATATTGTTTTGCTGCCTGACCGCTTGGGGGGCAACGGGGCGCTACTATAGGGAGTTGCGCTAAAACGGTCAAGCAGATTTTCTGCTTTAGTGCTTGTTCGGTTAAGCAATAATCAGCTCCACGTCTTTTTGACCGTGGAGCCGGTGATTAACGCTGTGAATCGAGCACTTCGCTGTTTGTGATCACCTCTTGTGCTCTGGTATAGCTTTCGATCAGCAACTGATAGGCAGGGAAGATATGGGTATACACTTCAGCCCACTCGGCTGCATCTTCCCGGTTCCATGTCCGCTGGATCTCAGAGGCAACCGCCGCGGTATCCATTGGTACCACCCCGGCCTGGACCACGCGCGCCAGGGTGATCTCCTGAGCCATTTTGCTGTAGGTGCCGGAGGCATCAATAACCGCAAACACTTTATAACCCTCCGCGACTGCGCTAATAGAGGGAAACGCCATGCAGACGCTGGTGATGGTGCCGGCGATGATCAACGTTTTGCGCCCCGTGGCTTTCACCGCAGCCACAAACTCCGGGTTATCCCAGGCGTTGATCTCACCTTTACGTGGAACGTATTGCGCATGTGGCGCATTAGCGTGGATCTCCGGGATAAGGGGGCCATTCGGTCCCTGCGGAACAGAAGCGGTGGTGATCACAGGGATCTTCGCCAGGGTAGCGATTTTTGCCAGCGCCGCAGCACGTGCGCGCAACTCTGGCATTGGCATATCCCCCACGGTCTGGAAAAGTCCGCTCTGGTGATCGATAAGTAACATCACCGCATCGTTTACATCAATAACCGGGCGTGAGCCGTTAAAATTTGCAGGTGCAGACATCTTCTTCTCCTTTATTACCATCAGATCTGGCCGAAGCGGCCGGAGTTGAAATCACGAATGGCTTCCGCGATTTCGGTTTTACTGTTCATCACAAACGGCCCATAGCCCACGATGGGTTCATTCAGCGGTTCGCCGGCCATCAGCAGGACTTTGGCATCGAGGCTCGCTTCCAGATGGAGTGTGTCGCCTTGCTGGCTTAATACAACCAGCTGTGCCTCGCCTGCCTGGGCTGTTCCGTTCACCGTAATGGTGCCTTCCATCACAACCAGCGCCGTGCTCCAGCCCTCCGGCTGACTGAGCGTGAGATGGCTACCCTGATTGAGCGCGATGTCCCAGACGTTTAGCGGCGAAAAGGTGTGCGCGGGGCCAGCAACATCCTCGTAGCGACCTGCGATAACCCGCAGCGAGCCGCTGTTATCCGGCAGCGTGACCACGGGGATATCCGCCTTAGTGATGCTCTGGTAGCCCGGCGTCGCCATTTTGTCTTTGGCAGGCAGGTTGACCCACAGCTGCATCATTTTCAGTTCACCGCCTTTCTGCGCGAACGCGCTGGAGTGGAACTCCTCGTGCAAAATGCCAGCGCCCGCCGTCATCCATTGCACGTCCCCGGGGCCTATTACGCCGCCTCTGCCGGTGGAATCGCGATGTTCAACTTCGCCGGAATAGACGAGGGTGACCGTTTCGAAACCCCGGTGCGGATGCTCGCCGACGCCGCGCTTTGCCCCATCCGCCGGGAAGGTGTATGGCCCGGCATAGTCCAGCAGTAAAAACGGGCTGAGCGGTTCGCCGTGCGTCTGGTAAGAAAACATTGAACGTACCGGGAAACCATCACCAACCCAGTGTTGACGGGGAGCGGTATACACGCCTGTTACGTTTTTCATGATGAACTCCTGAAGCGTTGTTGATGTAATTAGCTTATATTCAGCGTTAATATCCCGGTAGATAGTGAAAATGGCATTCACTGTTCTGAAAATAGAACGATGAGGATTTATGCAGGATCTCAATGACTTCGTCTGGTTTGTGAAGGTGGTCGACTACGGTGGTTTTGCTGCAGCGGGGCGTGCGCTCGATTTGCCGAAGTCCCGGCTAAGCCGCCGGATAGCTCAGCTGGAAGAGCGGCTTGGCGTGCGGTTAATACATCGCACAACGCGGCAGTTTACGGTGACAGAAGTTGGCCAGACCTTCTATCAGCACTGTAAAGCGATGATGGTGGAAGCAGAAGCTGCTGAGGAGGCGGTGGCCGCGTTACAGGCTGAGCCGCGCGGTATTGTCAGGATCACCTGCCCGATAACATTGTTGCATGTCCATGTTGGCCCGATGCTGGCGAGATTTATGGCGCGCTATCCAGGGATCGCGCTGCAGCTTGAGGCAACCAACCGGCGGGTAGACCTGGTGGGGGAGGGGATTGATGTCGCGATCCGTGTGCGCCCGCGTCCGTTCGATGACAGCGATCTGGTGTTAAGGGTACTGGCTGACCGGGGACATTGCCTGGTCGCTGGACCGGCGTTGATTCAAAGGATGGGTAAACCGTTGGTGCCCTCTGAACTCAGTGCCTGGCCTGGATTAAGCACGAACGAGGGTAAACACATCCATAAATGGGAACTGAGCGGTCCCGAAGGGGCGAAGGCGGAAATCCATTACCATCCTCGCCTGATCACTACCGATATGCTGGCATTGCGTGAAGCGGCTATAGCGGGTATCGGCGTGGTGCAGTTGCCCATATTAATGGTGAAAGAGCAGCTTGCGTCAGGGGACCTCATTCGCGTACTTGATGCCTGGGAGCCACGACGTGAGGTGATTCATGCTGTGTATCCTTCAAGACGCGGGTTACTCCCGTCTGTCAGGGCACTGGTGGATTTTCTTACCGAAGAGTATGCGCGGATGGTGGAAGATTAATCTTTCGGGAGAGGGGCTCAGGGCGCATGCTGCACTGGCGGAGAATATAAAAGAAAAAAGCCCGTACTTTCGTACGAGCTCTCATCTTAAATATGGCGGTGAGGGGGGGATTGACTCGCTTCGCTCGCCCTGCGGGCAGCCTGTTCGCTGCGCTCTCAGTCTGTCCAACTGGCTGTCGCCCGTTGTCGAACCCCGGTCGGGGATTCTCACCCCCCCTGTCCGGGGAATATAAAAGAAAAAAGCCCGTACTTTCGTACGAGCTCTTATCTTGAATATGGCGGTGAGGGGGGGATTCGAACCCCCGATACGTTGCCGTATACACACTTTCCAGGCGTGCTCCTTCAGCCACTCGGACACCTCACCATATTGTCATCCCGTTGTTGCCGGGACGGGCGCTAATGTAAGGAAAAGCCGAACTGGCGTCAACTCACTTTTTCAGTAAATCAGCGCATTTAGACAAACTTCAGTCAACATGGCTTTTAAATGTGCTGAAAGCGCCTTTTTTATCAACAACGCGGTGGCGGGAAAAATTTGTTATGCTGGCAATCCAGTTGAAAATGAACACAAAACAGCGCAATAAAAGGCAGGAATGACTATGGATATAATCTTCTATCACCCCACTTTTGATACTGCTTACTGGATTAAGGCACTTTCGTCGGCGTTGCCCGGGGCGCGCGTGCGTGAGTGGAAACGTGGTGATAACGAACATGCTGACTACGCGCTGGTCTGGCATCCGCCGGTAGAAATGCTCCAGGGCCGTAAACTGAAGGCCGTTTTTGCGCTGGGCGCCGGCGTGGATTCGATTCTGAGCAAACTGAAAGCACACCCTGAAATGCTGCCGGAAGAGATCCCTCTTTTCCGTCTGGAAGATACCGGCATGGGCCAGCAAATGCAGGAGTATGCTGTCAGCCAGGTGCTGCACTGGTTCCGCCGCTTCGACGACTATCAGGCACTAAAACAGCAATCCCACTGGGAACCGCTGCCGGATTATCAGCGCGAAGATTTTACCATTGGTATCCTCGGGGCTGGCGTGCTCGGCTCAAAAGTCGCTGAAGCACTTGCCCCGTGGGGCTTCCCACTGCGTTGCTGGAGCCGTAGCCGCAAGGATTATCCGGGCGTAGAAAGTTTTGCCGGCGCTGATGAGCTTCCTGCGTTCCTGAACGGTACGCGCGTGCTCATCAACCTGCTGCCAAATACGGCCGAAACGGTGGGGATTATCAATGGTGCACTGCTAAATCAACTGGCTGACCAGAGTTACGTAATGAACCTGGCGCGCGGGGTACACCTTGTTGAGTCCGATCTGCTGCAGGCGCTGAACAGCGGAAAACTGAAAGGGGCGATGCTGGATGTGTACAGCCGCGAGCCGTTACCGGCCGAAAGCCCGCTGTGGGCACATCCGCGTGTGGCGATGACGCCGCACATTGCAGCGGTCACGCGTCCGGCGGAAGCTGTGGCCTATATTACCCACACCATCAGTGAGATGGAGCAGGGCCATCCGGTAACCGGACAGGTCGACAGACAGCGCGGCTACTGAGTGAAACCCGGCGTTAGCCGGGTTTTTGCTAATATTCGCTGCAGATAACTGCTATCCTTTGGAAAAACCGCAGAGGAGAGAAAGATGTATCCCGTTGACCTGCATATGCACACCGTCGCCAGTACCCACGCGTATAGCAACCTCCATGATTATATCGCGCAAGCGAAACGCAAGGGCATTACGCTTTTTGCGATTACCGATCACGGCCCGGACATGGCAGATGCGCCGCACTACTGGCATTTTGTGAATATGCGGATCTGGCCACGTCTGGTGGACGGTATTGGGATACTGCGCGGCATCGAGGCAAACATTAAAAATACAGACGGTGAAATCGACTGTACCGGACCGATGCTGACCTCTCTGGATCTGATCCTTGCCGGTTTCCACGAGCCGGTTTTCGCGCCGCAGGATAAAGAGACGAACACCCGAGCGATGATTGCTGCCATAGCCAGCGGCAACGTGCACATTATTTCTCATCCGGGTAATCCTAAATACCCGATTGATATCGAGGCTGTTGCCCAGGCGGCAGCGAAACACCGCGTGGCGCTGGAGATCAATAACTCTTCTTTTGTTCACTCGCGTAAGGGCAGTGAAGCAAACTGTCGCGCCGTGGCAGCTGCGGTACGGGATGCAGGCGGCATGGTGGCGCTGGGTTCTGATTCCCATACCGCGTTTACGCTGGGTGATTTTAGTGAATGCCTGAAAATACTGAATGACGTGGATTTCCCGGAAGACAGGATCCTTAACGTTACCCCACGCCGCATGCTTGATTTCCTCGAGTCACGCGGAATGGATCCGATTGATGAATTTGCCGATCTTTAATTGTGTAATGGAATAAAAAAATGAATGAGTTTTCCATCCTTTGCCGCGTGCTGGGTACGCTGTTCTATCGTCAGCCGCAAGACCCGCTGTTGGTTCCACTCTTTACCCTGATTCGTGAAGGGAAACTGGCGCAAAACTGGCCGCTGGAACAGGATGAGTTGCTGGAGCGTCTGCAAAAAAGTTGCGATATGCAGCAGATTTCAACGGATTACAACGCACTGTTTATTGGCGACGAATGCCGCGTTTCGCCGTACCGTTCAGCCTGGCAGGAAGGGGCGACGGAAGCGGAAGTGCGCGCGTTTCTCTCTGAACGCGGAATGCCGCTGACGGATACCCCTGCGGACCATATCGGAACGCTGCTGCTGGCTGCGTCCTGGATTGAAGATCACGCCGCTGATGATGAGAACGAGGCTATCGAAACGCTCTTCGAAGCGTATCTGCTGCCGTGGTGCGGTACTTTCCTCGGCAAAGTTGAAGCACATGCGACCTCGCCGTTCTGGAGAACGCTGGCTCCGCTGACCCGCGACGCCATTGCGGCAATGTGGGATGAGCTGGAAGAAGAGGATGAAGAGTGATTTAGGTCACATAAATTCTGCAACCATACATTTCACCTTGCACGTAATGTGCATCTGATCGCATTTCCATGGCGCGCTTCTGCTAAGATGCGCGCCATGAACATATTACTGTGTATTGCATTCACGACAGGCATTCTCTCCGGACTATGGGGATGGGTGGCGGTCTCTCTCGGGTTGCTCAGCTGGGCCGGGTTTCTGGGTTGTACGGCCTACTTTGCCTGCCCGCAGGGCGGCATAAAAGGGCTTTTCATCTCTGGCTGTACCCTGATGAGCGGTGTTATCTGGGCACTCGTGATTATGAAGGGCAGCGCGCTGGCCCCGCATCTGGAGATCCTGGGCTATATCATGACCGGCCTAGTCGCGTTTTTGATGTGTATCCAGGCAAAGCATATGCTGCTGTCGTTTGTACCCGGTACCTTTATGGGCGCATGCGCGACGTTTGCAGGGCAGGGGGACTGGGCGCTGGTGCTTCCCTCGCTAATGCTGGGGTTGGTGTTTGGCTATGCCATGAAGAACAGCGGCCTCTGGCTGGCCGCCAGACGGGATAAAGCGCAAAACATCAGTGCGGTAAGTGAATAAAAAAAGGCGAGATGATGATCTCGCCTTTTTTATGCGCTTCCTGTCAGGATTCCGGAGGCACTGACATATCGCGGTATTTAACCAGTATCGGGTTTTGCGCCTCTGCTTTGTTCTGCAGGTCCCACAATCCACGATCGATACCATCATTAATCAGGAAGATTACCCCGGTTTCTATGGCTGACATCAGACACATCATGACCGGTTCGTTAGAGGTATACCCGATTTCACCCTCCAGCAAACGCTGGTAATCGATGAAGCGGAAAACCCCGGCCTGCACTTCATAAGAAAGAATGGTTTTGCTGGTCGTTACCGAAGAGAGCACTTCGCCCGTGCTGACGTTGACGACACGCAGGTTTACGGCGATTTGGTCGAGCTGATATTGCGTATCAGCACCGATACCAAAGTAACGCGCGCCCACACCACCCGATTTAACGTTGCTTTCATAACCGATAATCGATCCCTCGATCATGACGTTCGCCGCAGCCAGTGATTCCAGCGGCATGCGGTTATTATTCGCAACGGTGCCATTTTCCTGCGCAGCGCGAATAATTTTCCGTTCATTTAACAGGTTCTGCAGACCCTGACGTTCCAGAGGAATAAACCAGTGCGAATCTTTCAGGGCGGTCACCAGCATGGCGGTGGCGCTCTGTGGCACTGCCGTAGAGAAGTTACTTGCCGGATAAGGTTTAAATTGTCCCGTTTCATCCTGAATGTTGTAAACCGAGACAAATATTTTACCGGTCGGCGCAGGTAAATGTGTTAAATCTCGATAGCTTTGAGCCCGAGGCATTAATGTTGGTTTTGCAGCTTCTTTAGGTGGAGCAGTTAAACAACCGCTCAATAAGCACACTGCAACAAATATCAGGAAGCGCTGCATGATCGTTGTCCTTATTTCGTTGTTGTTTAAAAGTTCGTTGAATCACTTTGTAGACCGGAAACCTGAATGGTGGAGGTTTTCCCGGTTTTTCGATCGGTAACGTTCAACTGGAGTTGTCCGTCCTTGTTGGCGATGTCGACAATGAAGTCGTTGGTCACCATTCGGCCGGGTTTGCCGGTATTAATGTTGGTCAGCAACCCTCCCAAAATCTGCGACTGGATAGCCTGCGTGAAGTTGTCCAGTGCCGATGGGGTATCGACGCTAAAATCCTTAAAGCTGGGATCCTTATAGGAGTTTTGCGCCTGGGCTTCGTTCAACAGAAACGCCCCATTATTGGGATTACCGCCAAAGTTAGGGTTACGGAACTGGAACGTCATATTTCCGGCCCAGCTTAAAGGGGTTATTAGCATTATCGAAACAACTGCATATGCAATACGCATGACAGCCTCCGGATATAGGTTCGCTAGAATTCGTCTTTTGCTAAATCGCTGGTGCTTAATAGCGCTTTATCAATTTGCAGGCGATTAATAGCATCTTCTGATTGAGCCAATGCTAAGGCTACGTTTTTATCGAAGTCTATTTTCGTGGGGAATAAAAATGTTTGATAAATAACGTCCTGATTAGCCGTTATTGTTATCCAACTTCCCCATCGTGCACTGGGCCGCTCGTTGATTGTAATATTTCCAGTAAATGTACTGTCCCATTTGTCACTGAATGCACGATAAAAATTGTGCCCGACCGAGGAGACAGTGTGGTCTGTTAACAATCCGGGAACTTCGACCTCGACGGCCCGTCCGTTCCCGGCAGCGAGCATGAAACTCGCTGCGGCGATCCAACTCAACGTGCGTTTCATTTGATTAACGCCTGAGGTTATCGTTTGCCCATGAAACAGCCTGAGTTCGGTTCTTAACAGCTATCTTCTTGAAAAGATTATAAAGGTGCGTCTTTACCGTATTTTCGCTGATAAATAACGAACGGGCGATTTCAATATTTGAAGCACCAATGCGCAATTTGTTCAGGATCTCTTTCTCACGGTGCGTTAGCAGCGCTGACTCTGAACTGTTATAGCGGTAATTTCCGGAGTGCGTGATGAGGTAGCTGGCAAGTTTTTGCGAAAAATAACACTCGCCACGCAATATACCCTGCAGACCTTCGACCAGCCGATCTTCTTCTTCCGTGATATAGAACACACCATTGATATGCGGCCAGCTTTCAATATCTCTGAAGGGATACTCATCAGGGGTATTCAATAATAACACGCGGATATTATTGTTTTTCCTGCTTAAATTATCTTGCCAGTAATGGATAAGCTTTTTATCTGCTTCCATCATATCAATCAGAATGATACTGCCAGGTGCAATATCATCAAAAGAACGTTGAATATTATGTAATTTCCCGTGCAGAGACAGCGATTGCTTTAAATGTTGTAATAAAGCGGTCGCTTGCAACGAAGGTTTTGTGATCAACAGTAACGTATGACCATGTAAACTTTGGACTTCATTATACATGATGAAACCCCACTTTTTTATGACACCTGACAGCGGTCCTCCAGATAAAAAAGAGGACCCCAGAAGTACTGACAGATGTTGCACTGCTGTGTGAAGAAAAAAACCATAACCTCCAGCAGGAGGTAAATATAAAACAAATTTCGTACATCTGATTTCAATCTAGCTATTACTAACTTTAAAGCAAGTGTTAAACGTGTAACAGGATGTAAAAATCAATATTAATTTGTGAAAATGGACTCTTTTAAATGTTGTGGAATGATAAGAAAGTTGTACATGTAAATAACCCTGCACAGATTTTAAAAATCATACAAATATTTATAATTGTTTGATTTTTATGAATATTAATTATTTATTTCTTCCCGTAAAGAGGTATGAGTCACAGAGATTTTCTAAGTCCTGGAATGAACGATGCTGCGTCTTAAGAAAACAGGTCTCGTGTCACGTGTTGTGTAAAATGTCCTCCTGGCGTTTCGTTTAGCGTCCGTTGCATGGGGGCTTTACCCCTCTCGTCCCGCTGCACAATCGATTATTAAGAAAGGCTTAATAGAAAAATAAGAACCCCGATCTATAACGTTTTTTTGCATGGAATTACTACTTTGAGGTGACGTGATAAATAAAAATAAGCCACGCGGGTGAGATATTTAAAATGTTTCGGCAGACATACTCATCACCGTAACGACGCGTTAACAAATTACGAGTCGTTCTAACACGAAGTCACAGTAACAAGGTTATGGCGTTATCAAATAGCCAGGTCCAGGGTGACAACATGAAAAATACATCGTTATTTATGATGTTTACATTACTGGGTGCGCCTGGATTTGTAATCGCGGCTGATTCAGATTTGGCTAACGCTGAATATAACTTCACGGTTAATGAATTAAGTCGTTCATCATTAAATCAGGCAGCCATTATTGGTCAGCAGGGCATGTTAAATGATGCTCAGGTTCGCCAGGACGGGTCAAAATTATTGTCCATTGTTTCTCAGGATGGAGCAGGCAACAGAGCGAGAGTTGATCAATCAGGGACTTATAATATTGCCTGGATCGATCAGAGCGGTAGCGCGAATGATGCAGGTATTACGCAAGATGGATATGGTAATAGTGCGAAAATTATCCAAAAAGGGTCGGGTAATAGAGCAAATATTACGCAGTACGGTACGCAGAAAACCGCAGTTGTAGTGCAGAGACAGTCGCAAATGGCGATTCGCGTTATTCAGCGTTAGTTATTTAGCGGCGACTTTAATCAATCCGATGGGGGTTTACCATGAAATTTATCAAAGTGGCAGCAATTGCAGCAATCGTAGTTTCTGGTAGTGCTATGGCCGGTAGTATTAATCAAGGCGGTTGGGGTAACGGGCATGGCCACGGTGGTCATGACAGTGGTCCAAATTCAACGCTGAGCATTTACCAGTACGGTGGCGGTAACTCGGCTCTCGCTTTGCAAACCAGTGCGAGAAATTCCACACTGACCATTAATCAGAGTGGCGGCGGTAACGGTGCTGACGTTGGTCAGGGCTCTGATGACAGCTCAATTAGTCTGACTCAGAATGGTTTCGGTAACAGCGCAACGCTTGACCAGTGGAATGGTAACCACTCGGTGATGAACGTTAGCCAGTACGGTGGTGGCAACGGTGCTGCTGTTGATCAAACCGCATCCGGATCCACTGTGACTGTTCAGCAGGTTGGTTTTGGCAACCACGCGACTGCACATCAGTATTAATTTCCAGTCTGTGCTACAAAAAACAGGGCATTTGCCCTGTTTTTTTTCGGGAGTTCATCATGAATACCTTAATTCTCCTCGCGGCGCTTTCCAGTCAGATCACGTTTAAAACATCGCAACAGGGAAATATGACCACCATTATTCCGCAGGTTATTCTGACGGAACCGTGTGAATGTCAGGTGCAGATTGTCTCTTTGCGACAGGGGCAGGGGGGGCAAAGTTCTTCACGGCAACAAAACACACTTTTTATTCCCGCTAATCAGACGATTGATTTAATGCGGCTGAGTTTAAATATAGATTCCGGAGACAAGGTGAACATTACTGTCACTGTCTCTGACGGGAAATCGCTTCATTTATCACAGCAATGGTCCCCGGCGGGAAGTGCGCTCTAATGATTATGAAATCAAGACGTTGTGGATATGGCGGGCGTGCGCGGTTGAGCTATGCTGTTATCAGGAACTGTGCAGTGCTGTTCCATAACGTGATGCTTTGTTTCCCCTAACGGAGCGCGTTTACCCCTCAAGGACGACTTTCATTGAGGAGTACATATAGTGACCAAATATTTAGCCCGACGGGTTTATGGTTTAGGTTTGATCCTCTCTGCATTTATTACTCCCGCTTTTTCAGCCACGATTGTCGATGGTGGTGTGATTCATTTTCGCGGCGCTATTGTCGCAGACCCCTGCGTGGTGACACCGCATCATGACGCGTTTGCAATGACATGTCCGGATAATAATCGGATGCAAACGCGCAGGGTCAGCTATGAAGATGTACTTAACGGTCAGGTCAACGATTCCAGCCTCGCAACTCTCAGCATGAAGTACCTTAATCCCGAAAAAACGCTCGCGGTTGTTCAAATTCAGTATCGTTAATTCTCGCTCTTCCGCTCCCCGGCGGAAGAGGTTTTTCCCCGATAGTTTTTTATCCATACCTCCTCTGCGATACACTTAAGAAAAAGGCGGGTAGCAGAGGGTACGTATGAAACCGCAAATTGAAGTCATTCATGGCGATATTACGACGATGCACGTCGACGTGATCGTTAATGCGGCCAATCCATCACTGATGGGCGGGGGCGGTGTTGACGGCGCAATCCACCGGGCTGCAGGACCGCAGCTCCTTGAGGCCTGTAAAGCTGTGCGTCAGCAGCAGGGTGAATGTCCCCCGGGTCATGCGGTGATTACCCTCGCGGGAGATCTTCCTGCCAAAGCGGTGATTCACGCTGTGGGGCCTGTATGGCATGGCGGCGATCGGCATGAGGCGAGTATTCTGGAGGAGGCGTACCGCAACTGCCTGCGCCTGGCAGCGGATAACGGCTATAAGACGATGGCTTTTCCGGCTATCAGCACTGGGGTATACGGATATCCAAAACCTGCCGCTGCCACGATCGCGGTAGAGACCGTTTACCGATACCTCTCCCTCAAGCCGATGCCTGAAAAGGTGATTTTTGTCTGTTTCGACGAAGAAACCACGCACCTTTATCAGCGGCTTCTCACGCAGCGTGGACAGGACGTAGAGAGCTAAAACAAACGCGGCGCACTCAGTGCGCCGCGTTTGTTTATGAGGCTTTAGCCTGTGGTTTTCCTGAAAAGAGGAAACGCAGGAGCGGGATCCGCAGATGGATTTCATAGAGCACGATGGCAATCCCAATCACAAAGACCAGTCCGGTAAAGAAACCCAGCGTGTTGGACGCAATATGTGGCGTGATATAAGCGCCGAAGAATAGCGTCAGCGGGTGGTGCACCAGGTAAATAAACAGTGAAGCATTGACGAAGTAGGTCACGCGGCTGGACTTAAAGTTCAGCAAGCGGTGTCCCAGCGCGAAGACCACATTCACCATCCACAGGCCCAGCAGCATGGTGATCACGCTTTCTGTTTCATACATCCAGCCATCGCCGCTGCCATAGCGCTGATTTAATAGATAGGCCGCAAACGCGATAGCGGCACCCAGGGCGCACCATGGCGACGGGGTGGTAAACAGCGATTTAAGTTTGGGATGAATAAATGCCAGCGCACCGGCTAAAAAGAAGGGGATGTAAAACAGCGACTGCATCACGACGAAATTGAACAGCCCGTCACTCAGTATCGGCGGATACACGATAAATAGCGTGCGTCTCACGGCCGCATAGGCGATACCCAGCAGCAAAAAGAGCAGAGACAGTTTACCCAGCGTAATATTGGCGAAGAAGGTATCGGCCTGGGTACTCAGGCGATGGCGCAGGCGGCTGAAAATGACCAGGCTGACCGTGGTGAGCACCACCAGGACCAGCAGGAACCACAGGTGAGACACCAGTTCCCAGACCAGGGTATTGTACTTTTCATACAGCGTCAGATTTGGCCAGTTCTCCGCCTTGCCTTTGACGTACTGCAACATAATAAACTGCGGCAATGTCAGCAGGGGAATGGCGGTCAACATCGGAATGCCCACACGCTCCACGCGCACTTTCCACCAGCGTTTTACCGGGTAGCGTAAGAACAGCATGTAGGAGAAATAGCCGGATATGACAAAAAACACCTGCATACGGAAGGCATGGATAAAGTCATTAAACAGCGTGAGCCACCATGAGGGCATCTGGCTATTCACATGCCAGGTGTGGCTGGAGTAAATCAATGAAATGTGAAAGGGGATCCCCAACAGCATCAGCCATGCCCGGATCGAGTCGAGGAAATATTCACGTTCTACAGGTGTTGAGCTCATATAACTTTGTGCATTCTCAGACTTTTCGCCTTATCCCTAAGACTCATAATGGTTACATTCGAAGCCAACCCTACACCAAGACCGACACCCTGTCTCCAGGATAAGCACGCAAAGTGAAAAGCGGGTTCTTTCATTTGCTTAATCCATGAGCCAGCGAGCTGAACAAAGCAGTGATAATGTTGTCGGATTGCCTGAGTTTCCATTAAAATGGATCGGATCGATATAAGCACACAAAGGGGGAAGTGCTTACTTATTATGAAACATAAACCACAGATGATGAAAATGCGTTGGTTGGGTGCTGCAGTGGTGTTATCTCTGTATACCTCATCGGCACTGGCCTTTAACATCGACGATGTCGCAAAACAGGCAAAATCGATGGCAGGCAAGAGCTACGAAGCGCCAAAAAGTAACTTGCCCTCCGTTTTCCGCGACATGAAGTATGCGGACTATCAGCAGATCCAGTTCAACCATGACAAAGCGTACTGGAACAACATTAAAACCCCGTTCAAGCTTGAGTTTTATCATCAGGGAATGTACTTCGACACGCCTGTTGCCATTAATGAAGTGACGGCGACCGCGGTACGTAAAATCAAGTACAGCCCGGATTACTTCAATTTTGGCAATGTTCAGCACGATAAAGATACGGTTAAAGACCTGGGCTTCGCTGGCTTCAAGGTGCTTTACCCGATCAACAGCAAAGATAAAAACGACGAAATCGTCAGCATGCTCGGTGCCAGCTACTTCCGCGTGATCGGGGCAGGGCAGGTGTACGGGCTTTCTGCGCGTGGCCTCGCCATTGATACCGCGCTGCCATCAGGTGAAGAGTTCCCGCGTTTCCGCGAGTTCTGGATTGAACGTCCAAAACCAACCGACAAACGCCTGACTATTTATGCACTGCTGGATTCCCCGCGTGCGACCGGTGCTTATCGCTTTGTGATTATGCCTGGCCGTGACACGGTCGTTGACGTGCAGTCCAAAGTTTACCTGCGCGATAAAGTCGGCAAACTGGGCGTTGCACCGCTGACCAGTATGTTCCTGTTTGGGCCGAATCAGCCGTCACCGGCGACGAACTTCCGCCCGGAACTGCACGATTCCAACGGTCTTTCTATTCATGCAGGTAATGGTGAGTGGATCTGGCGTCCGCTGAATAACCCGAAACATCTGGCTGTTAGCAGTTTTGCGATGGAAAACCCGCAAGGTTTCGGCCTCCTGCAGCGTGGCCGTCAGTTCTCCCGATTTGAAGATCTGGATGACCGCTATGACCTGCGCCCAAGTGCCTGGGTCACGCCGAAAGGTGACTGGGGTAAAGGTAAAGTTGAGCTGGTTGAAATTCCAACCAATGACGAAACCAACGATAACATCGTTGCTTACTGGACGCCGGATCAGCTGCCGGAAGCCGGTAAAGAGATGAACTTCAAATACACCATTACCTTTAGCCGCGACGAAGACAAACTGCATGCGCCGGATAACGCGTACGTCATGCAGACTCGCCGTTCTACGGGTGATGTGAAGCAGTCTAACCTGATCCGTCAGCCTGATGGCACCGTGGCCTTTGTTGTGGACTTCGCGGGCCAGGACATGAAAAAACTGTCCCCGGATACCGCCGTTGCGGCTCAGGCCAGCATCGGTGATAACGGTGAAATCGTTGAGAACACCGTACGCTATAACCCGGTAACGAAAGGCTGGCGTCTGACGCTGCGCGTGAAAGTGAAAGATCCGAAACAGACCACTGAAATGCGTGCTGCGCTGGTCAGTAACGATCAGCCGCTGAGTGAAACCTGGAGCTATCAGCTACCTGCCAATGAATAATACATCTGAATATATTGATGCCATGCCGCTGACGGACATTGAAAAAGCGGCGCTGCCTAAAAGCGACATCCGCGCGGTGCATACCGCGCTGGATGGCGAACATCGTCCGTTTTCCCGTGACGATGATACGCCGCTGGGGTCAGTAAAGGCGCGTCTGGAGCAGGCATGGCCAGACTCGCTGGCAGAAGGGCAGTTGATTAAAGACGACGAAGGACGCGATCAGCTTCAGGCAATGCCGAAAGCCACGCGTTCCTCAATGTTCCCTGACCCGTGGCGCACCAACCCGGTTGGACGCTTCTGGGATCGCCTGCGTGGGCGTGATGTTACGCCGCGCTATCTGTCGCGCCTGACGAAAGAAGAGCAGGCCTCCGAACAGAAATGGCGGACCGTGGGGACCATTCGTCGCTACATTCTGCTGTTACTGACGCTGGCGCAGACCGTGGTCGCCACCTGGTACATGAAAACCATTCTGCCTTACCAGGGCTGGGCACTTATCAACCCTGCGGACATGATGGGCCAGGATATCTGGGTCTCCTTCATGCAGCTGCTGCCGTATATCCTGCAGAGCGGCATTCTTCTGCTGTTTGCCGTTCTCTTCTGCTGGGTGTCAGCCGGTTTCTGGACCGCGCTGATGGGCTTCCTGCAGCTGCTGATGGGACGGGACAAATACAGCATTTCAGCCTCAACGGTCGGGGATGAACCCCTTAATCCTGAGCACCGTACGGCGCTGATCATGCCTATCTGTAACGAAGACGTTGACCGCGTATTTGCGGGTCTGCGTGCGACCTGGGAGTCCGTAAAGGCAACCGGTAACGCGGCGCATTTTGACGTCTATATCCTGAGTGACAGCTACAACCCGGATATTTGCGTTGCCGAGCAAAAAGCCTGGATGGAACTGATCGCGGAAGTGCAGGGTGAAGGCCAGATCTTCTACCGCCGTCGTCGTCGTCGCGTGAAGCGTAAAAGCGGAAACATCGATGACTTCTGCCGTCGCTGGGGGAATCAGTACAGCTACATGGTCGTGCTGGATGCTGACTCCGTAATGAGCGGCGACTGCCTGAGCGGTCTGGTGCGTCTGATGGAAGCCAACCCGAACGCGGGGATCATCCAGTCTTCGCCAAAAGCGTCCGGTATGGACACGCTTTATGCGCGCTGCCAGCAGTTCGCAACCCGCGTCTACGGGCCGCTCTTTACTGCCGGTCTGCACTTCTGGCAACTGGGTGAGTCTCACTACTGGGGCCACAACGCCATTATCCGCGTGAAGCCGTTCATTGAGCACTGTGCGCTGGCTCCGCTGCCGGGTGAAGGTTCGTTTGCGGGGTCTATTCTGTCGCACGACTTCGTGGAAGCGGCGTTGATGCGTCGTGCTGGCTGGGGCGTCTGGATTGCTTACGACCTGCCGGGATCTTACGAAGAGCTGCCGCCGAACCTGCTGGATGAGCTCAAGCGTGACCGCCGCTGGTGTCACGGTAACCTGATGAACTTCCGCCTGTTCCTTGTTAAAGGGATGCACCCGGTTCACCGTGCTGTGTTCCTGACTGGCGTAATGTCTTATCTCTCCGCACCGCTGTGGTTTATGTTCCTTGCGCTCTCTACTGCGCTACAGGTGGTGCATGCTCTGACGGAACCGCAATACTTCCTGCAACCGCGCCAGCTGTTCCCGGTGTGGCCGCAGTGGCGTCCGGAGCTGGCGATTGCGCTGTTTGCCTCCACCATGGTGCTGCTGTTCCTGCCTAAGCTGCTCAGTATCATTCTGATTTGGTGCAAAGGCTCGAAAGAGTACGGTGGTTTCTGCCGCGTGACGCTCTCGCTTCTGCTGGAAGTGCTGTTCTCCGTGCTGCTGGCGCCGGTGCGTATGCTGTTCCATACCGTGTTTGTGGTCAGCGCGTTCCTCGGCTGGGAAGTGGTCTGGAATTCTCCGCAGCGTGATGATGACTCCACGCCGTGGGGGGAAGCCTTCATGCGTCATGGCTCGCAGCTGCTGCTGGGTCTGGTATGGGCAGCAGGTATGGCCTGGCTGGATCTGCGCTTCCTGTTCTGGCTGGCACCGATTGTCTTCTCGCTGATCCTGTCACCGTTTGTGTCAGTGATTTCGAGCCGCTCAACGGTGGGGCTGCGTACCAAACGCTGGAAACTGTTCCTGATCCCGGAAGAGTATTCGCCGCCACAGGTGCTGGTGGATACCGACACGTATCTTGAGCAGAACCGCAAACGTTCGCTGGAAGATGGTTTTATGCACGCGGTGTTTAACCCGTCATTTAACGCTCTGGCGACGGCCATGGCGACAGCGCGTCACCGTGCAAGCCAGGTACTGGAGATTGCCCGCGATCGTCACGTTGAGCAGGCGCTGAACGATACGCCGGAAAAACTCAACCGCGACCGTCGTCTGGTGCTGTTGAGCGATCCGGTTACGATGGCACGCCTTCACTACCGTGTGTGGTCTGCGCCGGAAAAATACTCTTCGTGGGTCAGCCACTATAAAGAGATTAAAATTAATCCACTCGCGCTGAAGGCGAAGTAAGCCTTCTGTGCCCGGCGGCGTTATGCTACCCGGCAAATAAAAATACCGGCTGAAAAGCCGGTATTTTTTTAGAGGTCATTGATGAAAATAATCCTCGCCGTGATGATGGCGTGTTTACTCAGCGGCTGTGGCAGCATCATCAGCCGCACCATTCCAGGGCAAGGCCACGGTAATCAGTACTACCCCGGGGTAAAATGGGATGTACGTGACTCAGCGTGGCGCTATCTCACCGTGCTCGATTTACCGTTTTCACTGGTATTCGATACGCTATTGCTGCCGATCGACGCTCAGCACGGCCCTTATGAATAGGGGAAATTAACGCTCATCCCACTCATCGGCTGCGGTCTGTCCTTCTTCCGTATCCAGCGGCGGCTCGAGCTGAAATTCGCCCTCATCCCACTCGTGCAGGGTGTTTTCTTCAAGCCATTCCTGCCGTAGTTCGATTTCGTCATAGTCGCCATCAAAGACGGCCTGCGCACCTTCTCCGCTCAGGACCGGCAAACATTCTCCTTCCTCGCTATCATCAGCAAAGAATTCGGCCTGCCACATAATATCCCCGTCCTGCAGAACGTATTTCTGGATATTAAGTTGTTGCACGTCAGCATTTTCTTCCTCAACGCCGGGATTATCGGCGAGGAACTCTTCACGAGCGGC
Source organism: Enterobacter cloacae complex sp. 394I7 (assembly GCF_057320345.1). Classification (NCBI taxonomy): domain Bacteria; kingdom Pseudomonadati; phylum Pseudomonadota; class Gammaproteobacteria; order Enterobacterales; family Enterobacteriaceae; genus Enterobacter; species Enterobacter cloacae complex sp. 394I7. Next base: position 646,080 of record NZ_JBXWCR010000001.1, read on the forward strand.
ATCAATAGCTTCTTCCAGCGTACTATAGAATACATATTCTTTATCGGACATAATGAGTTCCTCAATGATTATGTTTATCAAATGTATAGGTGCATGAATGCGAACTGTCAAAGCCTACATTTATAGTAGGGTATCGATCTTGTAGTAGGTTGATGCTTTTGGCTTAGATCGCCAGATTAGTACAGTATTAGACTTCCTCGAAAACGCTAAACTGCCCCCCAATTAGGGTATCAACTCGATCCAAGCATTTACGAAGTACTAGAAAGTGATAAAGGTCTGTCAGGGCACAAAGGGCATAACTTCACCAAAGGTTCTTTAGGTCAGTTTAAGCAGCGTGTAGAGGCTGGGGAGATTACCGAGGGTTGCTTGCTAATCGAGACTGTAGACCGCTTTTCACGTAAGTAAGGCTACGAAGCTATCGATGAGTTTACTTTTTTGATCAAACGTAACATTGATATTGTAGGGGTTGAGACAGGACAAATTTACAGCTACAAACTCGACCACAAATTATCCGCATTATCCACTACTATCGAACGTGCTCACCAGGAGTCGAAAAGAAAAGCCCGTATCAGTAAAAAATCATGGAACAGACGCAAAGAAGAATTGACCTGCCCCCAAGATTAGATACAACCTTCAGCTAGTAATGTCGGTTGTTTTTTCTTCATATTTCCCGTTTCTCCAGTCCGCTGCAAATTCAGCCGGAGTCTGGTAGTTCAGCGAAGAATGTGGACGGCACTCGTTATAATCCTGTCGCCAGTCATTAATCGTTTTCCTGGCATGAACAATATCGCTGAACCAGTGCTCGTTCAGGCACTCATCTCTGAATCGTCCGTTAAAACTCTCAATAAATCCGTTCTGAGTCGGCTTGCCGGCTGGATAAGACGCAGTTCCACGCCATGCTCAAAGGCCCATTGATCCAGTGCGCGGCAGGTGAACTCCGGTCCCTGATCGGTTCTTATCGTAGCCGGATAACCACGAAACAGCGTGATACTGTCCAGAATACGCGTGACCTGCACGCCTGAAATCCCGAATGCGGGGGTAATCGTCAGGCACTCCTTCGCGAAATCATCCACACAGGTCAGGCACTTGAACCTGCGACCGTTGGTCAATGCGCCCATAACAAAATCCATCGACCAGGTCAGGTTCGGTGCATATGGGCGCAGAAGCGGAAACCGTTCGGTCGCCAGCCCTTTACGGCGTCGCCTGCGTTTTACGTTCAGTCCATTAAGGTGGTAAATGCGGTATACCCACTTGTGATTGACGTGAAGATCCTCCCGACGCAGTAGCTGCCAGATGCGCCGATAACCAAAACGTCGGCGTTCAAACGCCAGCTCAGTGATACGCTCTGATAAATGCGCATCAGAAGATGGACGCTGAGCATCATAACGGCAGGTCGACAGAGACAAACCTGTAAGCCTGCAGGCACGACGTTTCGACAGACCGGTCGCATCACACATCATCACCACGGCTTCCCGTTTCTGGCCTGTCGTCAGTACTTTCGCCCAAGAGCCACCTGAAGCGCCTCCTTATCCAGCATGGCTTCGGCAAGTAACTTTTTGAGTCGGCGTTCTCCTCTTCAAGCGACTTAAGCCGCTTCACCTCAGGAACTTCCATTCCACCAAACATTCTTGCGCCAGGTGTAGAAAGTGGCGTCTGAAATAGCGTGCTTACGGCAGAGTTCCCGGGCAGAAACACCGGCTTCTGCCTCGCGGAGAATACTGATGATCTGTTCGTCGGAAAATCGCTTCTTCATAGGGATGTCCTCATGTGGCTTATGAAGAAATTACTAACATCACGGTGTATTAATCAACGGGGAGCAGGTCAGAACATGTAGTACAACCTGAAGCGAACAAGAAGCTAACAGCGTTTCTTGATAAACATGAAGGTGGTAGTACTTCTGGTGATGTGATCATTAACGCACCGTTGATCATTCAAGGTGATGTAGTTGGTGATGATAAGAAATTCAATGAAATGTTGAATAAACACTCTAATAGTGTTGCTCAGGCTGTTAGAAGCTCACAGAAACGTAATACATAAGAAAGCCCAACTAGGGCTTTCTATTTCTCATATATTCTTTTTTGATTTTATATACAACTTTACGCATTCTATTTGCTTTTATCTTTCTAAGTAATTCACTGAAACTGAATATTGTGCTAATCGCTATGAGAAAAGTGTACACGAAAAGATTAATTAACTTTCCGCTTTCAAAGTCCCAAAAAGGTTTAAATATGAAAACCCCAACAAATAGCGGAAGTAAAAAGCATCCAATCAATAAGCTAACAACAGCAACACTAAGAATATCACCTTTTGAACTTTTCTTGATTTTACCATTCTTTGGATTGTAAGCATCTCGTAATCCTTTATACATTTTCAGTTCTAAGTTGAATTTCTCCAATTGAGAATAAAAATTCTCAATTTGTTTGATGGTTGTGAATTTTAAATTCGTTTTGAAGTTAAATTTTGCTATGTCATGTTCAGCTTGCTCTATTTTAGCTAATTTTTCATTGAAATATTGCTTTTCACCAATGAATATACCCCATATTTTATTAGCGACTATAGCCATGCTTCCACTACGATAGACAATATAAAGTGTGACCACAACAATCATCACATTAAGTAGTATAGCGGTTATTGCTGGAAATGATTTTATAAAAAGTTCAAAAGAATCTTTCATGGATAAATACTCTAAGCAAGGACGTAGAGGACATTATGGCATCTTTTTCAAATAATGTGAAGGTAACAAACTTTCAGATTAAAAGTACTGGACTGATTTATTCAAATCAAACTTGGACAGGTCAGCGTATTATGCGATCTACAGGTATTCAGTACTACAATATTCAATTCGCACTTAATTTCAATCCTTCAGTATTAACTGAAGTTAATAGCTTTTTAGCTCAGTAAGTACAAGGTAAACCATTTACTTTCTTACTCGGTGTGGTTCGGATATTTTATGACATCATCTTCATTATCAAGAATATAGATATGGTCATTATTCGAATATATTTTTTCATTAGCGGAAGCCATTATCATTGTGTTCAAATTTGCAATTTCCCAAATGGTTACTTTGCGTAAAGCCGGGAGTTTAATTTCTTTACTCCCAATAATATAAGTTGATTTGTTGAGGGGTGCAATTATCATTGTACCTTTAGATTCAAAGCCGAATATTTTTTTATTAAGGCTATTGGCTAAAATCATTGGGGCATCGCTGGTTATTACATTAATTCCATCGGGTGCTTTCAATATACAGTAGTTGTATAAAGGCAGGTATTTAGATAGTGCTTTTGTTTGTTGAATTTCATATTCGATAATGTCATCTTTGCTATAGCTTATCCATTCAATATGTAAATTTATTCCTTTTTCTTTATGATCTTCTTGCATTGATTTAACTACTCGCTCTGCATGAATTAGTGGTGATTCTATCATTTCCCTATGTTGTGGGTTTCTTAATAATAGTGAAGCTAACAACCATGCAAGCCCTTCATTCTGAGAATCGATTTCATTGAGTTCATCTACTTGTTTTAAAAAATCACCAATTTTAGGTTCGACTACACTGCCGTACCAATTCTCTATTAAAAGAGAGTCGTTAATATTTTCAACTTTGTAGTAATTATTTTTTACGCAAGAGTCATTAGGACTGGCTCCATGTTTTTTACCAGGTTTATTGATCGGGAACGCCCAAAACAATGACGTGCGTTTGCCGCCATTAGTGAAACCCTTTAAATAACATGCAGGTATAAAATGATGCTTTTTAGATATAGACATTTTTTTATTCCTAAATACCCGTACAACTACTGTACAAGAGTATCTTATGGCAAGAATTACTAAAAAGGAATCAGCATTACACATTCAGGTTATGGATCTCATTCACTCTGATAAGCAACTCACACAAGACAATAAAGAGTTTATCTTCAACGACTACAAAGGTGATGGGATAGGTGCTACTGGTGCTTTCTTCACACCTGAAATGCTCGCATGGGATTTGATACTTGATGCTGGCTGAACTGGTCAGTGTATCGAACTATGTGCGGGTATCGGTCGTCTCAGTTACTGCCAGTACTTGAGGAATAAACCAACACACATCACATGTGTAGAACTTAATCCTGAATACGTAATGATCGGGAGGAGGGTACTGCCAGAAGCGGAATGGATCACTGGTGACGCTCTACAGTGCTTACCAGACCGCTTCTATGACGTTGCTTATGGCAATCCCCCAACACATCATAAGCGTATGCAGGGCGTTATACAGCCTCAGAATTCGAATACAAGGTGATTGAACCTGCGAGTACTTTCGCGTCCTATGGGGCATGGATAGTTCCTCAGGGTTCAGCAGGGGTTAAGTATTCTGGACATAGGTACTATGACACTTCAGTACAAACAGCTAAGTACCAGAAGTTTGTTAATGATACTGGCTATGAGTTACATCCGGGAGTTGGCATCGATACGATTATCTACCGCGATGAATGGAATGGTACAAAGGTGATTTGTGAAAGCGTTTCTGTTGACTACGACGGAACAAATTTATGATGTATTTTGCTTTACGCTGCTTCCAGTGTGGCGTACATGGTCATTGGTGTCTCCCTGTTTTCCTGAAGGTTTCAGGGAAAGAATAGCTGAATATCGGGTTCTGCAAGTATGAATGCAAAAATAAGCTGTCACGCGTTTGTCTTATTAACGACCGGTCGTAAAGCCCTCGATAAACTGAACCACGAATAAATCGCATTAAACAGCACCACGCCCGCGGTGACGATAAACACGGCGCGGAAACCAAAACTGGCGGAAATCCCGGCTCCGACAAGCGGTCCGGTGACGTTGCCGATATCGCGAAATGACTGGTTATAGCTAAAAATGCGGCCGGCTATCTGGTTCGTTGAGTTGTAAACCAGCAGGGTCTGAACCGCAGGCAGTAACGCGCCGTCTGCCGCTCCCAGTAAGAAACGCAGCAGGCCAAGCTGCCACGGTGCTTGTACCATTGACATCGGAATAAGGAGCAGAACGGAAATCACCAGGGCGCATATCAGGATTTTTTCCGGGCCCACGCGGTCCCCCAGTTTTCCCAGCCTCGGGGCGCTGAGCAGCGCTGCCACGCCGGGTACCGACGCGATAAGCCCGCTGATAAACGCAATATTACTGACGTCACCGGCCAGATCGCGAACGTAGAGCGTCAGAATAGGGGCAATCGACCCGGTTGCTACCTGAATAATCAGGGTCGTGACGAACAGGCTTAGCACCAGCCTGGGATTTTTAAGCGAGGTCAGCACATCCCGTGCGTGGAGCATCTCTTTTCGGGGGACCGGGGTGAAACGTTCACGGATACAGAGCAGCGTGACGATAAAGCAGAGAAAAAGGACGCTGGCAGTAATAAAAAAGACCGGACGCAGGCCGTAGTTATCCGCCAGCAGTCCGCCTGCCAGCGGTCCCAGCAATGCGCCGCTCACGCCACCGGTGGAGAGCGTGCCGAGCGCCCAGCCGCTTTTGTGTCGCGGAATTTGGGTGGCGATGAGCGCATTTGCGTTAGGAATAAAGCCCCCCAGCAGGCCCAGTAACGCGCGCAAAATCAGAAATTGCCAGACGTTCTGCGCAAGGCCCATCAGCGCCATGATGATGGCCATCCCCAGTGCCGAACGCAGCAGCATGATCTTTCGTCCTTTGCGATCGGCAAGGCCACCCCAGAAGGGCGAAGCAATCGCGGAAAAGAGAAAGGTGATACTGAAGACCAGGCCAGACCACATATTGAGCGCACTGTGACCGGTGACGCCAAGTTGTTCAACGTAAAGCGGCAGGAAGGGCATCACCAGGCTAAACGCCGCACCGGTGAGAAAACAACCAAGCCACGCAACCGTGAGGTTACGCTTCCAGTTTATGGGGGCATCTGAGGGTGACATAACAATCCGCATAATGAGGTGCAGAGCACCATAGGCCTGAAGTAATAAGCCTGCTAAGTATGCGCCTGGGTTATGATCGCTGCAATGCGGAGGCGCTTTTAAAGCTAAATGAGCGTGCGGCCCTGATGGCCGCACGGAAAATTAATAGCGCGACGGCATACCCTCTGGCCGCGTTTTGAAGCGACGATGGAGCCACATATACTGCTCCGGCGCGAGCATGATGCATTTCTCAACCACTCTGTTCATCCAGCGAGCGGTCGTTTCCGCATCGTCCAGCGGCGGTGCGAGTTCCGGCTCGAGCATCATTAACTCGTAGCCTGAGCCATCCGGCTTGCGACGCGGGACAAACGGGACGATCGCGGCTTTGGACATTTTCGCCAGCATCCAGGTACCGGTGGTTGTGGCCGCCTCTTCAACGGCGAAGAACGGGACAAATACGCTGGATTGTGGGCCATAATCGTGGTCAGGGGCATACCAGATCACTTCACCTGATTTCAGCGCGCGGATCATCCCCTTCAGGTCTTTACGGTCGATCATATTTTTGTTGGAGCGCATACGGCCGTTGGTCTGGATTAAATCGATCACCGGGTTATCGTTAGGGCGATAAACACCAATACCGGGTGCCTGCATGCCAAACATACGCGCACCGATCTCCAGCGTCAGAAAATGCACGCCAATCAGCAGTACGCCTGTCTTATTGGCCTGAAGCGTATGCACAGGCTCCATACCTGTCCCGGTGACTTCACTCCAGCGGGCCATGCGTTTGTCTGGCCAGAACCATGCCATACCGGTTTCCATCAGCCCCATGCCAACGGATTCGAAATTCCTGGTAACCATCTCATGACGTTCCGCCTCGCTCATCTGCGGGAAGCACAGCTCAAGGTTGCGGTAGGCAATCCTGGCGCGGCGTTTCATGAATTTTTGACCAATACGACCCACACATTTGCCCACACGGAAAATCACAGGGTAAGGGAGTTGGACCATCAGCCATAAAAAACCAATGCCAAGCCAGGTCAACCAATAGCGGGGATGCAAAAGGGCGACAGTAAATTTCGGTAACTGGGTCATGTCTTTCCTGTGTTCTAACGTCCTGTTTAGCTATTGTCTCATTTTTTGAGGCGTAGCCAAAATGTCTGTCTTCGAAACGTGTACGAATGCAGCAATTGTTAAGTCTGACTAACTAGGGTGTGTGAAATGTAGCGTAAATTGTGTGGATGTAAATTGTCATTGTTTGCTATATGATGCCGACCGATTTTTCATTCTCTCTAACGATTGCAGGACTTGTACACCATGCCAGTGTTACACAACCGCGTTTCGAATGAGATGTTAAAGGCGCGTATGTTGGCTGAAACCGAACCGCGCACGACAATCTCATTCTACAAATACTTCACCATCAACGATCCACAAGCGACCCGCGATGCGCTTTATCAGGCCTTCACGACGCTGAATGTTTTCGGGCGCGTCTATCTTGCCCGTGAAGGCATCAATGCCCAGATCAGCGTACCGGAAAGCAAAGTAAACGCCTTCCGCGACCTGCTTTACGGGTTCGATCCGGCTCTCAACGGTGTACGCCTGAACATTGCCCTGGATGATGACGGTAAATCATTCTGGGTGCTGCGCATGAAAGTGCGTGAACGCATTGTCGCGGACGGTATTGACGATCCGGCGTTTAACGCCGCTGATGTCGGGGAATACCTGAAAGCGGCGGAAGTGAATGCGATGCTGGACGATCCGGATGCGGTGTTCATCGATATGCGTAACCACTATGAGTATGAAGTGGGGCATTTCGAAAACGCGATGGAAATTCCGGCTGATACCTTCCGCGAGCAACTGCCAAAAGCGGTTGAGATGATGCAGGAACATAAAGATAAAAAGATCGTGATGTACTGCACCGGTGGGATCCGCTGTGAGAAGGCCAGCGCCTGGATGAAGCACAACGGGTTTAATAAGGTCTGGCACATTGAAGGCGGCATTATTGAGTACGCCCGTCGTGCCCGTGAGCAGGGTTTACCGGTGCGTTTTATCGGTAAGAACTTTGTCTTTGACGAACGAATGGGCGAGCGTATTTCAGAGGATGTGATTGCCCACTGTCACCAGTGCGGTACGCCGTGTGATACTCATACCAACTGCAAAAATGACGGATGTCATTTGCTGTTTATTCAGTGTCCGACCTGTGCCGAGAAATTTAACGGATGCTGCAGCGAACTGTGCAGTGAAGAGAGTATGCTGCCGGAAGAGGAGCAGCGCCGTCGTCGTGCAGGACGGGAAAACGGTAACAAGATTTTTAATAAATCCCGTGGCCGTCTGAACACCAAACTGGGTATTCCCGACCCTGAATAAGGCTGATGCCCGGCAGTGTGAAAGCCTGCCGGGCGTCGTTATTAAGACTTCTGCTGAACGCCTTCAACGGAAATAATCAGTTCGACATCCTGAGATGCCGGGCCCAAATCGGTAGTAATATTAAAGTCTTTCAGGTGAATTTTACCTGCGGCTTCAAATCCGGCACGTTTACCCCCCCACGGATCGTCACCCTGGCCCATTAATTTTGCATTCAGCGTAACCGGTTTTGTCACGCCGTTGAGCGTCAGATTGCCGGTAATATCCAGCTTATCGCCATCTTTTTTCACTTCCGTGGAGGTGAAGGTGGCCTGTGGAAATTTAGACACGTTCAGGAATTCCGCACTGCGCAAATGTTTATCGCGTTCTGCATGATTGGTGTCGACGCTGTTGGTATTAATGGTCACGTTGACTTTATCGGCGGCAGGATTTTTTTCGTCAAAGCTGAATGTGCCGTCAAAATCATTAAAGGTGCCATACAGCCAGCTATACCCGAGATGCTGAATACGGAAATTGACGAAAGCATGTTGGCCCTCTTTATCAATTTTATAGTCAGCAGCAACGGCTGAGCCAGTGGTAAATAACAGAGAACCCAGTGCGATACCCAGCAGGTGTTTTTTCATTTTAAGCTCCAGAGTCAACTGACGAGCGGCCAAGCATGCGCTTTAGCGTATCGTCTTTATCGATGAAATGATGTTTAAGGGCGGCAAGCCCGTGCAGCACGGACAGGATAACCACGCTCCATGCCAGCCAGAGGTGAATCACCCCGGCAATATCGGCCTGTGATCCCGCATCGGCAAGCGTTGCCGGGACATCAAAAATGCCAAAAACGCTTATTGGCTTACCCTCTGCTGTCGAGATGAGATAGCCGCTGATCAGAAGCGCGAAGAGCAGCGCATAAAGCGTAATATGCGCGGCAACAGCGCTGATACGGGTAAATTTACTGTGGGTCTTTGGCGCGGCAGGCGGCGGTGAAATGTGTCGCCAGATCACGCGAATAACCAGCCCCATCATCAGCAGCACGCCGATGCTCTTATGCAGCTCCGGGGCCTGGTGATACCAGCCATCGTAATAGCTGAGCGTCACCATCCAGAGGCCAAGTCCGAACATGGCATAGACCGCAATAGCAAATATCCAGTGCAAGCTTATGGATATTATTCCATAGCGCCGGGAGGTGTTACGCAATTGCATCAGGATTACCATTATCAAATAAACAGAGCAGTAAAAATGAACGGGAAGGAATGATATTGCAACTGAAATAAGTCGATATTGATTTTTATTTTATTTATTTCAGCGGTTTTGAAAATGATCCGCAAAGGTAATTCAATGTCTTCGTGCAAGACTTAACAAAGGGCTAATTGAGGAATTGTTCTAACTTAAGTAAATATAAAGTAATGTCAATAAATGTCAGGCAGGCTTTCAGTAAAATACAATGTAAATAAAATCAATGATGGCCAGCAGCGCCCACAATAAGATATAGAGCATCAAATGCTCACGAATATTATTGATGAGAAAACCCACAACTTTGCGCATAGCGCCCCGCAAACCGTAACAAAAAGACGGGCTCCGGAACGTCCGAAGCCCGTGGTGGATTATCCGTTAAAACGTGAAAGAGAGAAGGGCGTCAGATCAAACTGCGGTGTAATACCCTGGGCAAACTGCGCGGCAATTTCACCCAGCACCGACGCGAACTTAAAGCCGTGACCGCTCAGACCGGTGATGAGCAATGTGTTCTCATGCCCGGGCAGCGTGTCGATAATAAAGTCTTCGTCCGGCGTGTTGTCGTAGGTGCATGCCGCGCCATAGAGTAAGCCACCGACGCCCGGCAGAATATTTCGCAGGAACGAGAAGGCTTCAGAGCCATCCTGTGGGTAGGCGCCAAACGGTTTACGTTCTTCAGGAGAGGAGATAATTTGTCCCCCATTGTGTTTCCCGATTTTGAGCGCGTCTTTATCCGAAGGGAAGCCGTAGAACTGATCGCCGTTGGGTAACTCGCCGGTGAACGCCGGGAATTTATTCTGCGTACTGTAACGGCCATCAGACTGGAACCAGGAGAAGACCTTGCGCACCGGCTGTACGGGCAGGTCTGGCAGCAGACGGGTTACCCAGGTACCCGCACTGATGAGCAATCGGGAGGCCGTGTATTCTCCGTCCAGGGTTGTCACCGTGACGCCGTCAGCGTCATGTTTAATGGCCTCGACCGGGCAATTGAAAAGCTGGGCGCAGCCTGCTTTCGCGGCCAGCGCTATCCATGTTTTTATTGCTGTTTCGCAATGCAGCACGCCGGAATGGGCTTCAAAGAGACCAACATAATCGTCCGGGACGGTGATTTCCGGCCAGCGTGACATGATCCCCGCCGCGTCGAGCTTCTCAACGTCCAGGTTAAATGTCTTCGCGCTGCGTTCGACGCTGGCGAGAAAATCAGAGCGGGCAGGACCAAGGTTAATGATGCCCGTGCGTTCGAAAATGCGCTCCTCAGTCTGTTTAGCCAGTTCGTCCCAGAGCGCTTGCGCGCGAAGTACCAGCGGGACATAGCGCTCGCCTTCACCATAGGCGTGACGAATGAGGCGAGTATCGCCATGATGGCTTCCCTCTGAATGAGGGGGAAGATGGGCATCTATCATCAGAACCTTGAGGCCAGCCTGGGTGGCATAATATCCGGCGGCAGAACCAACGGAGCCGCTACCAATAATAATCAGATCATATTTCATGGGCATCTCTTAAACTAACGCTTTGTTAGCAGAGTAATTAACATCGGGGGCTTATACAAGGGAGAAATAAATAAGGCACCCCGAGGGTGCCTGTAGAGTGAAAAGTGGGCTAAACGCTAATGCCGTTTATACTCATTTTCCTGGTAGTCGCCAGATTCTATTTTTGCGATGCCTGCTTCCAAAATAGAAATAAACTGACGGGCGACGTCTGTCGTAAGCCACAGCGTCTGTCCAACTTCCGCTTCTTCACGGTTCAGCTGATTTGGGGTCTGGTAGTGCAAACGCAGCATCAGTGCATCGTAGCTGTCTACGGTACTGATATCCCAGCCAACGAGTGGGTGGGTCTGGATGACTTCGCTATTCTTTTCCATTATAACCCCCATAATGCGTGTTAGAAGACAACGACTTCGAGGTTCAATGCATGTTTTTCTGAAGCAACTTCAGTATACAAGTAATAAGGGTTCCTAAGGGAAAAATAAACAGCTAGCAACACATTTTTCTGCTTTTTAGGATTGTTCGAACAATAAAACACCATGTTGTTCACGATTTTTAAAGAAGTTGCCGAATTAATTTGAACTTTCTGGATTTTCAGGCGAAAAAAAGCCGGGGCGACCCGGCAAAAAAACACAATGAGGGAGCAGTGTTAATCTGTGATGAACCAGTCGTCGGCGCTTTCCCACGTTTCCTGCAGGATTTCGGTGATACGCGCTTTATCTTCTTTCGCGCCGCCAATGACGGAGAGGTTGTTTGCGGCCGCATAACGCACCGTTACGGCACCGTCGTTTTCGGGAAAGGTGTTGTTAATACGACGGGATAATTCGCCTGCAAGCGCATCAAGCGCGCCGGCAGGCAGAACAGTAGTTTTGGCTATGGTGACTTCAATACGCATAAATGCCCCCTGTGTAATATACTGTTTATTTATACAGGTATATTATCGGTTTGACAACAAGGGGCACTGATTTTTTAGCGTTTTACCGTCCAGCGAACGGTTTCACCTGCCAGGAATGGGATCAGCGTGTCATCGGTCAGTGGAATGGCTTCCTCAACCTGGCTCTCTTTACGTTCCAGCTCAATGAAGGTCTCATTGACCGGCAACCCATAAAAACGGGGGCCATTGAGTGAGCAGAACGCCTCGAAATGCGGCAGGGCATTCATCTCTTCAAACACGGTTGCATAGCTGGCGAGAGCGGTTGGGGCATTAAAGCAGCCCGCACAGCCGCAGCTTGCTTCTTTGCGATGACGCGCATGAGGTGCGGAATCCGTGCCCAGAAACGCGCGGGAGAAACCGCTGGCAACCAGTTCGCGCAGCGCCTGCTGGTGAATGTTACGCTTGAGGATCGGCAGGCAGTACAGATGCGGACGTACACCGCCAACCAGCATGTGGTTACGGTTAAACATCAAATGCTGTGGCGTGATGGTGGCGGCGATAAGCTCGTTACCGTCGCGGACATACTCAGCGGCATCTTTGGTGGTGATGTGCTCGAAGACCACTTTGAGCGCGGGAAGGCGCTGACGCAGGGGCTCCATCACGGAGTCGATAAAACGGGCTTCACGGTCAAAGATGTCGATCTCGGCATGCGTGACTTCACCGTGAACCAGCAGCGGCATACCCAGTTTCTGCATACGCTCCAGCACCGGCATGATGGCATCAATGCTGGTAACGCCGTGGCTGGAGTTGGTGGTGGCATTGGCCGGGTAAAGTTTCGCAGCGGTGAATACGCCTTCGTTAAACCCGCGCTCCACTTCGTTTGGATCCAGGGAATCGGTCAGGTAGCAGGTCATCAGCGGGGTGAAATCATGGCCCGCCGGGACGGCATCCAGAATGCGCTGGCGATACGCCATTGCGGCATCGACGGTGGTGACTGGTGGCACCAGGTTAGGCATGACAATCGCGCGGCCATAAATTTCGCTGGTATAAGGCACGACGGTTTTGAGCATATCGCCATCGCGCAGATGGATATGCCAGTCGTCAGGGCGGCGGATTTTAAGAACCTGGGGTTGTGCAGTCATGGAAGCTCCGGCTTGTCAGGAATCAGTCATTCGGATGGCTGTTTTTGCCGGACACAAATCATAAGCGGAAACGTTTTCGTTTGCACACTTTTCCGTAAAAAAAAGGGCGCCTCGGCGCCCTACGGATTAATCAGTGAAGGGAATAATGATTTCTCCCGGTTTCACCTCTATCCCTTTAGCATACTTTTTCGCAAGCGCTTCACCCTTGCTCTTGTCTTCACTTAAGACATAGGCTGGCTGCTGATTAAAATAGTTACGCAGCGACTGATTCAGATAAGGCATCAGGGTTTGCAGCACAGATTTCATCTTGTCCGGCGTGACTTCCGCATCGACGACTTCCATCTCCTGCAGGTAAATAGCCCCTTTCTCTTTGTTAAAGACCGGCAGCGCTTTTAGCTTCAGCTTGATATTGGCTTTCTGGTTGCCGAAGAGGGAGGTCATATCGAGGTTCGCATCCCCGTTCAGCGTCACTTTGTTTGGCTCTTCACGTCCTATCTGGCTGGTCAGGTTGCTGAGGACGATATGCGCATCGGCAAGCCCGGGCACGCCGATGTCTTTTGAAAAGTTGTTATGTTTTTCCAGCGCCTGATTAATTTCCTGTTCACTGACGGTGTATTGCGTAAGCTGGTTACAGCCCACCAGCAGACCGCTGACAATGAATGCAGCGGCAATGACAATTTTCTTCATAGTGTTCCTCAACGAAAAATCGGCGCTTCTGTCCTGTTACGTCAGTATGTCAGTGTGAAATGGCAGAAACCAGCAGAAAAAACTGAGAAGTGAGGCGGGAGGGACCTCCCGCCAGAGGGAAGGGCTACGCGCCCGGTTCGAGCATGCCGCTTGCGCTGCGCTTCTGGCTGAACTGCCACCAGAGGGCCAGCAGCGTCATAAAGCCCACCGCGCCGAGCATCATCCACGGCAGTTCCGGTTGATTCAGCGCTTTGCCTGCATCAAACAGCCAGCCGCCGCCGGCGTAACCCAAAGCCCCACCAAAGGCCAGACCGAGTCGGCTGAACCCCATATAGCTGCCGCGGGCACGCGCATCTGCAAGCGAGGCGCTCAGCGTCTCACGAGCCGGCTCGGCGATGATAGAGCCGATATAGAAGGTGCAAATCAGCGTAAACAGCTGCTGGAGAGAATTCACCAGACCGATGGGCATCATGCTCAGCGTCATTAAAAACAGCCCGGCCATCAGACGATGCTCCAGGCGAAAACGCCGTTCGCTCCAGCGGGCAATCGGATAGAGCAGCGTCAGCGAAAGCGCGGTTTCGATGGCGTACATCCATTTCACGGCGGCCGGGGTTCCCGCAATATCATTCACCATGATAGGCAGCATCAGCATCACCTGCACGGCAAGCATGTAGTAACCCGTCAGGGTCAATACGTAGGTGACAAAACGTTTGTCGTGCAGGACGCGGCCCAGCCCTTCGCGTACCGGTGCTTTTACCGTCGACAATTTCCATGCTGGCAGATACAGGCCATTAAAGAGGGCGCACAGAATAAAGAGCACCGCGCCAGCCGCGCAGACCAGACGGAAATCGTACTGCAGCAACCAGCTCCCCAGAAGCGCGCCAATTACCGCGCCCGCGCTGTCCTGCATCATCAAAATCGAGAAGAAACGTCCGCGGTGCTGCGGGCGAATTAACTTCACCACCAGCGCGGTACGCGGCGGGTCAAACAGGGTTCCGCCGATCCCGGAGAGAAAGCAGGAGAACCACAGAAGCCAGGGCTCATGGGCAACCGCCATCGTGGCAAAGCCTGCCGCACGAAGCAGCATACCGGTCACAATCATCGGTTTCGCGCCGAAGCGGTCAGCAATGGCGCCGCCAAACACCCCAAGGCCTTGCTGGACAAACTGGCGTAAACCCAGCGCGATGCCAACCATCAGCGCCGCCCAGCCCATTTGATCGACAAAGCGGATCGAGATAAGAGGAAACACGACAAAAAAGCCGAGCACGACCAGCATGTTATCGACTAGCAGGAAATATTTACCCAGGCTCCTCGCCTGTGATACGCGGGACATTTTCCCTCCAGGGAAAACAGGATGGTGAGCACGCTAACATTCTGCGGGGTTACTGCGCGTTTTCCCACCCCTGGGCGTGACAATATTTTTTTATCAAAAGAGCGCTTTGATAGAGAGTTCTCATCGAAAAATGTGAAAAGAGGTCAAAATGGTATGTCACTGTTTTCACAGACGGCGCAGGCACAGGTATAGTAAAGCTAATGGGTCAGCAGAAGTGACGGGAAGGAGTGGTATCGATGTTTGGCTATCGCAGTAATGTGCCAAAAGTGCGTCTGACAACGGACAGGCTGGTCGTTCGTCTGGTGCATGAGCGTGATGCCTGGCGTCTGGCGGATTATTACGCCGAGAATCGCCAGTTTTTAAAACCCTGGGAACCCGTTCGGGATGAGAGCCATTGTTACCCATCCGGCTGGCAGGCGCGCCTCAGTATGATTGCGGAATTTCATAAGCAGGGAAGTGCGTTTTATTTTGCGCTGCTGGATCCCGAAGAAAAAGAGATTATCGGCATCGCCAACTTTTCAAACGTCGTGCGCGGATCGTTTCACGCCTGCTACCTCGGCTACTCCATCGGTCAGAAATGGCAGGGGCAGGGGCTGATGTATGAAGCATTAACGGTGGCGATCCGTTATATGCAACGCACGCAACATATCCATCGTATTATGGCGAACTATATGCCGCATAATCAGCGTAGCGGTAATTTGCTGGCGCGTTTAGGGTTTGAGAAAGAGGGTTACGCCAAAGACTATCTGCTGATAGATGGAGAATGGCGCGACCATGTCCTCACGGCATTAACCACCCGGGACTGGACAGCGGGTCGCTAAGGAGAAGAGATGAAATATCAGTTAAGCGGTGCAGAAGCGCGCGTCGTCGGATGCCTGCTGGAAAAACAGGTCACGACGCCGGAGCAATATCCGCTCTCTGTCAACGCCGTCATGATGGCCTGCAATCAAAAGACCAACCGCGAGCCGGTAATGAACCTCAGTGAGCATGACGTTCAGGATGTGCTGGATGAACTGGTGAAACGCCATTATCTGCGCACCGTCAGCGGCTTCGGAAATCGCGTCACCAAGTACGAACAACGTTTTTGTAATTCCGAATTCGGCGACCTGAAGTTGAGCGCCGCGGAAGTGGCGGTGATCACGACCCTTTTACTGCGCGGGGCACAAACTCCCGGCGAGCTGCGCACGCGGGCTTCCCGTATGCATGAGTTTGCGGATATGCAGGAAGTGGAACAAACCCTGGAAGGGCTTGCAACCCGCGAGGATGGCCCTTACGTGGTGCGTCTGGCACGCGAACCGGGCAAGCGTGAGAGCCGCTATATGCATCTCTTCAGTGGCGAGGTGGATACCGCGACGCTGGCAACGGAACAAGAGTCCACTGTTGTCAGCGGCAGCCTGACGGCGCGCGTGGACGCGCTGGAAGAGGAGGTCGCTGGGCTGAAACAGCGCCTGGACGCACTGCTGGCACATTTGGGAGATTAACAGTGAAAAAATTACGTGTAGGCGTGGTGGGGCTTGGCGGTATTGCGCAGAAAGCCTGGTTACCGGTATTAGGCGCGGCAACGGACTGGACGCTTCAGGGCGCGTGGTCACCTACCCGCGAGAAGGCTGAACGCATCTGCGCAACCTGGCGGATACCATACGCCGCTTCGCTGTCTGATCTTGCCCGCGAGTGCGATGCGGTATTTGTGCATACCTCAACGGCAACGCACTATCAGGTGGTCAGCGAACTGCTGAATGCCGGTGTTCACGTCTGTGTGGATAAGCCCCTGGCGGAGAACGTTCAGGATGCCGAGCGACTGATAGAGCTGGCGGCACGCAAGAACCTGACGCTGATGGTGGGCTTTAACCGCCGCTTCGCTCCGCTTTATCAGCAGCTGAAGGCACAGCCGGGCGCGCTGGCCTCTCTGAGGATGGATAAACACCGTACCGACAGCGTCGGGCCAAACGATCTGCGCTTTACGCTTCTCGATGATTATCTGCACGTGGTGGACACGGCGCTCTGGCTGACAAACGGCCAGGCTCAGCTGAAAAGCGGGACCCTGATGACCAACGATCTGGGCGAGATGGTCTACGCCGAGCACCACTTTGCGCTGGAACATCTGCAGGTGACCACCAGCATGCATCGTCGTGCGGGCAGTCAGCGGGAGTTTGTCCAGGCCGTCACTGACGGTGCGCTGTATGACATCACCGACATGCGGGAGTGGCGTGAAGAGAAGGGCAGCGGTGTGGTCACGCTTCCGGCGCCGGGCTGGCAGAGCACTCTGGAGCAACGCGGCTTCGCGGGATGCGCCCGTCACTTCATTAGCTGTGTGCAAAATCAGACGGTTCCGGAAACCGCCGGTGAACAGGCCATCATGGCGCAACGCATCGTGGAACGGCTCTGGCGAGAGGCCATGAGTGAATAACCCTCTGTAACATCTGCCGATAGTAATTCCCTTAAATCCGGGTAGACTAAGCGCCGATTGTTGGTTTCGCCGGGAGGCGTTTCGCCTACCCGGCCTGCAAATCCGAAGGCCTGCGCAAGCGCAACGCCGTCGGGCATTCATTACGCCTGCTCTGCAGGCGTTTTGCCGTATGGTTGTGGAAATTCACATTAATGAACTTATTAAAATCGCTGGCAGCCGTCAGCTCGATGACCATGTTTTCTCGCGTACTGGGTTTTGCGCGCGATGCCATTGTGGCAAGGGTTTTTGGTGCTGGGATGGCAACGGACGCCTTTTTCGTCGCGTTCAAACTGCCGAATTTATTGCGCCGTATTTTTGCTGAGGGGGCTTTCTCGCAGGCCTTCGTTCCAATTCTGGCGGAATATAAAAGCAAGCAGGGCGAAGATGCTACGCGGGTGTTTGTCGCCTATGTCTCCGGGCTACTGACGCTGGCGCTGGCTATAGTGACAGTCCTGGGGATGCTGGCTGCGCCCTGGGTGATTATGGTGACCGCGCCGGGGTTTGCCGACACCGCCGATAAATTTGCGCTTACCACCCAGCTGCTGCGCATTACCTTTCCTTATATCCTGTTGATCTCGCTGGCCTCGCTGGTGGGGGCAATCCTCAATACCTGGAACCGCTTCTCCGTTCCGGCGTTTGCGCCGACGTTTTTGAATGTCAGCATGATCGGCTTTGCCCTGTTTGCCGCACCGCATTTCAACCCGCCGGTACTGGCGCTGGCCTGGGCGGTGACCGTGGGCGGCGTCCTGCAGCTGGCATATCAGCTGCCGCATCTGAAGAAAATTGGCATGCTGGTTCTGCCGCGCATTAATTTCCGTGATGCCGGCGCAATGCGCGTCATGAAGCAGATGGGACCTGCAATCCTCGGGGTTTCTGTCAGCCAGATCTCACTTATCATCAATACCATCTTTGCCTCTTTCCTGGTGTCCGGTTCGGTCTCCTGGATGTACTACGCTGACCGTCTGATGGAGTTTCCTTCTGGCGTACTGGGCGTCGCGCTGGGGACGATTCTGCTGCCGTCGCTCTCTAAAAGCTTTGCCAGCGGCAACCATGATGAGTATTGCCGCCTGATGGACTGGGGCTTACGCCTCTGTTTCCTGCTGGCACTGCCAAGCGCGGTGGCGCTGGGGATCCTCGCGAAACCGCTGACCGTCTCGCTGTTCCAGTACGGTAAATTTTCAGCCCATGATGCGTCCATGACTCAGCAGGCGCTGGTGGCGTACTCGGTGGGATTGATGGGGCTGATTGTTGTTAAAGTGCTGGCACCAGGGTTCTACTCCCGTCAGAACATTAAAACGCCGGTGAAGATTGCCCTGGTGACGCTGGTGATGACCCAGTTGATGAACCTGGCGTTTATTGGCCCGCTGAAGCACGCGGGTCTGGCTCTGTCTATTGGTCTGGCGGCCTGTCTGAATGCCGGGCTGTTGTACTGGCAGCTGCGTAAGCAGGATATCTTCACGCCGCAGCCGGGCTGGGCGAGTTTCCTTGTGCGACTGGTTATCGCGGTGCTGGTGATGGCAGCGGCGTTGCTCGGCATGATGCACGTGATGCCGGAGTGGTCGCTCGGCACCATGCCTTATCGTCTGCTGCGACTGATGGCCGTGGTGGGTGTTGGGGTTGTGGCTTACTTTGCCACCCTCGCCGTGTTGGGCTTCAAAGTGAAAGAGTTTGCCCGCCGTACGGCATAAACGCCAAAAGGGGAGTTCACCTTATGGTGCTCCCCACTGCTTGATTTGTCGCTTATGCTTCAAATCGAAATCTTTTTCCCGCCCGTAATACGTGCCGTCGCTGTCTGCCCATCCGCACCGTACAGCCCGGTTTCTTTATGCGGTTTTAACACCTCAAGCGCTTGCTGATTACGCTCTATCTGACCTTCAAGCAGCCAGCCGTTATGCTGGTTGAGATCGCGAAGGTGCTGGGTTTTTTCTGTAATAGTCTGCCAGCGCTCAACGATATCGTCGTTAGCACTGCGCTTAGGATCCTGCTCAGCGCGACGTTGCTGCTCAAGGTAATCCAGCGTCGCCAGAAGCGAGCTTTTGTCTTCAGTAATACGCTGCAACGCGCTGCCGTTGATGTGACCGGAAGAGAGGTGCTGTTGCTCAGCGTCCATTACCGTTTTCAGGTCGTTCAGGACAACCGTCATTTGATCCAGTATTTCTGACAGTCGACTCATACGGTTAGTTACTCTGTAAGAAACTCTGCGCTTCCTGAATCAGGGCGTCAGCAATTTTGCTGGTGTCCATTTTCAGCTCGCCGTTACGAATAGCCGTTTTCAGCGCTTCAACGCGTTCCATGTTGATATCGTTGCCGCCTGGCTGCATCAGTTTTGCCTGGGCATCGCTCAGGGTTACGCTGGTGCTGTTAGACGTTGACGGTTTTTCCAGACGCGTTTTCTGCGGCGTAGCGTCATTCGTTTCGCGAGGTTGTACAGCGCTTACCGGCTTCAGGGCTGATGTACGATCAATGCTCATAGTGTTGTCCTCATCGAGGGTTCGCGGCGTTGGCGCCTGACATCATCAATAGTTGAATATTTATCGGCAGCTGCAGCGAAATCTTTAAAAAGATTATAGGTTAATCAGAATATTCCCATCAGAATCGACGGTTCCGCTAACCACCTGCCCTGAGGACATTCTGACGCGGGCATTTTGCGCCACCGCGGCATTGTTTAACGCTTTCCCTTCACTGTTGATACTGAAGCCATCTCCATTGGCCACCACCATCACCTGCTGACCCGCCTTGACGCGCCACGCCTGGCGCAGCATCGACAGCTGTATCGGCTGACCCGGTGCGACATCTCGCAGGCTGATGGCGTCCTGCGCCTGGTTAATTTCAAGCATTGTCCGTGGCGGCAGCTGATCCAGACGGCCGCGCTTCAACGTCACGCTGTTGGCCTGCAGTGCGGTACCCCGGGCAATGGGGACAGCGGCGACAACATAATTGCCTGTCGCCTGGACTGCAACCTGTAAATACCGTTTTTCGTTGGCGCAGCGTGCCAGCACGTTCACGTTCCCCCACAGTCTGGTGGTGCCGGTCACGGTAAATGACGGCTGCTCACAGGAGGGATACAGATTTGGTGGCGTGCGTACCGTGACGACAACTTCATCGCTAAAGCCCGCCAGCTTCTGGGCAAAAAAGGTGTTTAGCTGATCCTGTAAACCATCCGCCTGCACCAGGGGGCTAAAAAGCAAGAAAGTTGCCATCAGGCCACGTTTTAACGTTTGCATCGCAAGTTCCACCGTTTCCAGAATTGAGTGAATTCTACCTGCAGTGGTTTTTCATCAACGCAATAAATAGCGACGCATTTTGCGCTTATTCCGTCGATAAGGCGGATGGGTTGAGATTTAAGCTGTGAACTGAAATTTTGCCATCAGCGGAGGAGACATGCTCGATAAACTCGACGCCGCGTTACGTTTTCAGCAGGAAGCGCTCAATTTACGTGCCCAGCGGCAGGAAATTTTAGCCGCCAATATCGCTAACGCCGATACGCCAGGGTATCAGGCGCGCGATATTGATTTTTCCAGTGAGCTTAAAAAAGTGATGGAGCGTGGACGCGCAGAAGGGAGCGGTGTCGCGCTCGCGCTGACCTCCTCACGTCATATTCCCGCTCAGACGATGACCGCACCAACGACCGATTTGCTTTATCGCATTCCCGACCAGCCTTCACTCGACGGTAACACCGTGGACATGGACCGGGAGCGTACACAGTTTGCCGATAACAGCCTGAAGTACCAGACAGGCCTGACCGTTCTCGGCGGACAAATCAAAGGCATGATGAACGTCCTGCAGGGGGGCAACTGATAAATGGCCTTGCTGAATATTTTTGATATCGCCGGCTCGGCGCTTACCGCGCAGTCCAAACGTCTGAACGTAGCCGCCAGTAACCTGGCGAACGCCGACAGCGTGACCGGACCAGACGGTCAGCCTTATCGTGCGAAACAGGTCGTCTTTCAGGTCGATGCGGCGCCAGGCGCGGCCACCGGCGGTGTGAAAGTCTCTGATGTGGTTGAGAGCCAGGCACCGGACAAGCTGGTGTATGAGCCTGGCAACCCGCTGGCGGATGCGAACGGTTACGTAAAAATGCCTAACGTGGATGTGGTGGGTGAGATGGTGAACTCCATGTCGGCGTCACGCAGTTACCAGGCAAACGTCGAAGTGCTTAATACCGTGAAGAGCATGATGCTCAAAACACTCACTCTCGGCCAGTAAAGGAGACATGCATGTCCATCGCCGTAAATGTGAATGATCCCACGAACTCAGGTGTTAATGGCGCCAAAAGTTCGACGGGTTCCAACGCCCTGACGGGCAGTAACGCGTCCGATCTGCAGAGCAGCTTTCTGACGCTGCTGGTAGCGCAGCTGAAGAACCAGGATCCCACCAATCCGATGCAGAACAACGAGCTGACCACGCAACTGGCGCAGATCAGTACCGTCAGCGGCATTGAAAAACTCAACACCACCCTTGGCTCCGTTTCCGGTCAGATTGACAACAGCCAGTCTCTGCAGGCTGCGAATCTGATTGGTCATGGGGTGATGATCCCGGGGACCACGATCCTTGCCGGCACCAGCACTACCGAGGGGACGTCAACCACGACCACCACGCCGTTTGGCGTTGAGCTGCAGCAGCCGGCTGACAAAGTGACTGCGACGATCAGCGATGCGAGCGGGGCAGTGGTACGCACCATTGAGATTGGTGAGCTGAAGGCAGGCGTACACACCTTTACCTGGGACGGCAGCCTGACCGACGGCACGAAAGCACCAAACGGTTCTTACAAAGTGGCGATCAGCGCCAGCAACGGAACCACCCAACTGGTGGCGCAGCCGCTGCAGTTCGCGCTGGTTCAGGGCGTGATTAAAGGCGCCGGCGGTAACAAACTGGATTTGGGTACCTCGGGTACCACCACGCTCGACGAAGTTCGGCAGATTATCTAAGCCTTAACACTTATCAGGAGTAAGTCATGGCCTTTTCTCAAGCGGTCAGCGGCCTGAATGCTGCGGCCACCAACCTGGATGTCATTGGCAACAACATCGCCAACTCCGCGACCTATGGTTTTAAATCCGGTTCTGCCTCATTTGCAGATATGTTTGCCGGTTCCAAAGTAGGTCTGGGCGTGAAAGTTGCGGGCATCACTCAGGACTTTACCGACGGTACGACGACCAATACCGGTCGTGGTCTGGACGTCGCCATCAGCCAGAACGGTTTCTTCCGTATGGTCGATTCCAACGGCTCTGTGTTCTACAGCCGTAACGGTCAGTTCAAACTGGACGAAAACCGTAACCTGGTGAACATGCAGGGTCTGCAATTAACCGGTTATCCTGTTGCGGGTACCCCACCAACGGTTCAGACCGGCGCTAACCCGCAGGCGATCAATATCCCAACGACCTTGATGGCGGCGAAATCCACCACCACCGCGTCCCAGCAGATCAACCTGAACTCTACTGACACCGCGCCAACCACGGCCTTTGATCCGACCAACCCTGACAGCTACAACAAAAAAGGGACGGTGACGGTCTTTGACAGCCAGGGTAATGCGCACAACATGAACCTGTTTTACGTTAAAGACGCGACTCCGGCAAACTCCTGGAAAGTCTATGCCCAGGACGGCAGCGTTGCAGGAAGCACGCCATCCCTGGCGACCACGCTGACCTTCAACACCAGCGGCGTACTGACCGGCGGCGGCAGCATCAATATCACTACCGGCACCGTTCCAGGTGCAACGCCAGCCACGTTTGCGATGAGCTTCGCCAATTCCATGCAGCAGAACACCGGCGCCAATAACATCGTGGCAACCAACCAGAACGGTTACAAACCGGGTGACCTGGTGAGCTACCAGATCAACGACGACGGCACCGTGGTGGGTAACTACTCCAACGAACAGACCCAGGCCCTGGGCCAGATCGTGCTGGCTAACTTCGCCAACAACGAAGGTCTGAAGTCTGAAGGCGATAACGTCTGGTCTGCCACCCAGTCTTCTGGCGTGGCGCTGCTGGGTACCGCGGGCTCCGGTAACTTCGGTACGCTGACCAACGGTGCGCTGGAAGCGTCTAACGTGGATCTGAGTAAAGAGCTGGTGAACATGATCGTCGCGCAACGTAACTATCAGTCGAACGCGCAGACCATCAAAACCCAGGATCAGATCCTCAACACGCTGGTTAACCTGCGTTAAGCGGCTGACAGGAAAGCGCAATGGATCACGCAATATATACCGCGATGGGCGCGGCAAGCCAGACGCTCAATCAGCAGGCTGTTACTGCCAGCAACCTGGCAAACGCCTCTACACCGGGCTTTCGTGCGCAGCTTAATGCGCTGCGTGCGGTCCCGGTGGAAGGGCTCTCCCTGCCGACGCGTACGCTGGTCACGGCCTCCACGCCGGGTGCGGATATGACGCCAGGGCAGATGGATTACACCTCACGCCCGCTGGACGTTGCCCTGCAACAGGACGGCTGGCTGGCGGTGCAGACCGCTGACGGCGGTGAAGGATATACCCGTAACGGTAACATCCAGGTGAGTGCCACGGGCCAGCTGACGATTCAGGGTCATCCGGTAATGGGTGAAGCGGGTCCGCTGACGGTGCCGGAAGGGTCTGAGCTGACTATCGCGGCCGACGGGACCATTTCGGCATTGAACCCGGGCGATCCGGCCAATACCGTTGCGCCCGTCGGGCGTCTGAAGCTGGTGAAGGCGGAAGGCAAAGAGGTGCAGCGTGGCGATGACGGGATGTTCCGTCTGACCCAGGCGACCCAGGCCACTCGGGGGGCCACGTTACAGGCCGATCCGAGCATCCGCGTGATGTCCGGCGTTCTGGAAGGCAGTAACGTCAAGCCGGTCGAAGCGATGACCGACATGATCGCCAGTGCCCGTCGTTTTGAAATGCAGATGAAGATTATCAGCAGCGTTGATGAGAACGCGGGCAAGGCTAACCAACTTCTGGCTATGAGTTAACAGGACTCCTTATGATCAGTTCTTTATGGATCGCGAAAACTGGCCTGGACGCGCAGCAAACCAACATGGATGTGATTGCCAACAACCTGGCAAACGTCAGCACCAATGGTTTCAAGCGTCAGCGTGCCGTTTTCGAAGATTTGCTTTATCAAACCATCCGCCAGCCTGGAGCGCAGTCTTCTGAACAAACGACACTGCCATCCGGTCTGCAGATTGGTACCGGTGTTCGTCCGGTAGCCACCGAGCGTCTGCATAGCCAGGGCAACCTGTCTCAGACCAACAATAGCAAAGACGTGGCAATCAAAGGCCAGGGGTTCTTCCAGGTGCAGTTGCCTGACGGTACTTCTGCCTATACCCGCGACGGATCGTTCCAGGTCGATCAGAATGGCCAGCTGGTGACGGCGGGTGGTTTCCAGGTTCAGCCTGCGATTACCATCCCGGCGAATGCCCTGAGTATTACTATCGGGCGTGACGGCGTGGTGAGTGTGACGCAGCAGGGGCAGGCCGCACCTGTTCAGGTTGGACAGCTGAACCTGACCACCTTCATGAACGACACCGGTCTGGAAAGCATTGGTGAGAACCTCTACACCGAAACGCAATCCTCCGGTACGCCAAATGAAAGCACCCCGGGCCTCAACGGTGCGGGTCTGTTATATCAGGGTTATGTGGAAACCTCGAACGTGAACGTTGCGGAAGAGCTGGTGAATATGATCCAGGTCCAGCGCGCGTATGAAATTAACAGTAAAGCAGTGTCGACGACCGACCAGATGCTGCAGAAACTGACGCAACTCTAAGGTGTAGCCCGGTGCGGTCAACGCCGCGCCGGCTCCCTGTTTTCGAAGATGAAGGCAATGCAAAAAAACGCGGCGTTTCGTTATCCGATACTGACTGTTCTGGCTGTCACCCTCAGTGGGTGTGCCTTGATCCCGTCTAAACCTTTAGTGCAGGGTGCGACTACCGCCCAACCCGTTCCTGGCCCGGCGCCAGTGGTGAACGGCTCCATTTTCCAGACCGCGCAGCCAATCAATTATGGCTATCAACCGCTGTTTGAAGATCGCCGCCCGCGTAATGTCGGCGATACGTTGACCATTGTGCTGCAGGAAAACGTCAGCGCGAGCAAGAGCTCGTCGGCGAATGCCAGCCGCGATGGCAAAACCAATTTCGGTTTCGATACCGTTCCACGCTATCTGCAGGGCCTGTTCGGCAATGCGCGTGCTGATGTCGAGGCCTCTGGCGGCAATACCTTTAACGGTAAAGGTGGCGCGAATGCCAGCAATACCTTTAGCGGCACGCTGACGGTGACGGTTGACCAGGTCCTGGTTAACGGCAATTTACACGTTGTGGGTGAAAAACAGATCGCCATCAATCAGGGCACTGAGTTCATTCGTTTCTCGGGCGTGGTTAATCCTCGCACCATCAGCGGCACCAACACCGTTCCGTCCACCCAGGTGGCGGATGCGCGCATCGAGTACGTCGGTAACGGCTACATCAATGAAGCGCAAAATATGGGTTGGCTGCAGCGTTTCTTCCTTAACTTATCGCCGATGTAAGCGAGGTGACCCATGTTTAAATCGATCTTCGCCGTGGCGCTGGCGCTGGTGGCAACGTTTGCCCAGGCTGACCGTATTCGCGATCTCACCAGCGTTCAGGGCGTGCGCGAAAACTCGCTGATTGGCTATGGCCTGGTGGTGGGTCTGGACGGAACGGGCGACCAGACCACCCAGACGCCATTCACGACTCAAAGTTTGAACAACATGCTTTCCCAGCTCGGTATTACCGTCCCGGCGGGAACCAACATGCAGCTGAAAAACGTGGCCGCGGTCATGGTCACCGCCTCCTACCCGGCGTTCGCGCGCCAGGGGCAGACGATTGATGTCGTGGTCTCGTCAATGGGTAACGCCAAAAGCCTGCGTGGCGGCACGCTGCTGATGACTCCGCTGAAAGGGGTCGACAGCCAGGTTTATGCGCTGGCGCAGGGGAACATTCTTGTCGGCGGTGCCGGCGCGTCTGCGGGCGGCAGCAGTGTGCAGGTGAACCAGCTGAACGGCGGGCGTATCACCAATGGTGCGATCATTGAGCGTGAACTGCCGACCCAGTTTGGCGCAGGCAACACCATTAACCTGCAGCTGAATAATGAAGACTTCACGATGGCGCAGCAGATTGCCGACACCATCAACCGTAGCCGCGGCTACGGCAGCGCCACGGCGCTGGATGCCCGTACCGTGCAAATCCGTACTTCTACCGGCAGCAGCAACCAGGTCCGTATGCTGGCTGATATCCAGAATATGGAAGTGAATGTTCCGGTTCAGGATGCCAAAGTGATTATCAACTCGCGCACCGGTTCGGTCGTAATGAACCGCGAAGTGTCGCTCGACAGCTGTGCCGTGGCGCAGGGTAACCTCTCCGTGACGGTCAACCGCTCCGCCAACGTCAGTCAGCCTGATACCCCGTTCGGGGGTGGCCAGACCGTGGTGACGCCACAAACGCAGATTGATTTGCGCCAGAGCGGTGGATCGCTGCAGAGCGTACGCTCCAGCGCGAACCTCAATAGCGTGGTTCGGGCCCTGAATGCCCTGGGGGCGACGCCGATGGATCTGATGTCGATTCTGCAATCCATGCAAAGCGCGGGCTGTCTGCGCGCCAAACTGGAAATCATCTGATGCTGACCGATAGCAAGCTGTTGACCGGTGCTGCCTGGGATGCCCAGTCGCTCAACGAACTGAAAACCAAAGCAGGTAAGGACCCGGCGGCGAATATCCGCCCGGTCGCCCGCCAGGTTGAAGGGATGTTTGTACAGATGATGCTGAAAAGCATGCGTGAAACCCTGCCGAAAGACGGGATGTTCAGCAGTGATTCAACCCGTCTTTACACCAGCATGTATGACCAGCAGATTGCGCAGCAGATGACCGCCGGGAAAGGCCTCGGTCTGGCTGATATGATTGTCAAACAGACCGAAGCCGCGCAGGGCATCCAGCCGGATGATAAGCCACAGCAGGTGCCGATGAAGTTCGACCTGCAAACGGTGACCAGTTATCAGAATCAGGCCCTGACGCAGATGGTGCGCAAAGCCATACCGAAGGCCACGAGTACCAGCGATGAGCCACTTTCTGGCGACAGCAAAGACTTCCTGGCGCAGCTCTCGCTGCCGGCACGTCTTGCCAGTGAACAGAGCGGCGTGCCTCACCACCTGATCCTCGCGCAGGCGGCGCTGGAGTCCGGCTGGGGTCAGCGGCAGATCCGTAAAGAAAACGGCGATCCGAGCTTTAACATCTTCGGCGTGAAGGCCACGTCGAGCTGGAAGGGGCCGACCACCGAGATCACCACAACTGAATATGAAAACGGTGCGGCGGTGAAGGTTAAAGCCAAATTCCGCGTCTATAGCTCCTATCTGGAAGCCTTATCCGACTATGTGGGCCTGTTGAGCCGAAATCCGCGTTACACCGCCGTTACACAGGCGGCAACCGCGGAGCAGGGCGCTCAGGCACTGCAGAACGCGGGCTACGCCACCGATCCGAACTATGCGCGTAAGCTCACCAGTATGATTCAGCAGCTGAAATCGATGGGCGAGAAGGTCAGTAAAGCCTATAGCACAGATATCGAAAATCTGTTCTGAAAGTTCTCAAGTCCCGGTGGAGGCTGCCGATAACCTTCATCAGGACTCGTGTCTGAACGTATAAAAGGAACCCCCATGTCCAGTTTGATTAACAGTGCCATGAGTGGCCTCAGTGCTGCGCAGTCGGCACTCAATACCGTCAGTAATAATATTTCAAGCTATAACGTGGCAGGTTATACCCGCCAGACGACAGTGCTGGGCGCGTCAAACAGCACGCTGACCGGCGGTGGCTGGGTAGGTAACGGGGTTTATGTCTCCGGTGTCCAGCGTGAGTATGATGCATTCATTACCAACCAGCTGCGCGCCGCGCAGACCCAGAGCAGCGGCCTGACTACGCGCTATCAGCAGATGTCAAAAATCGACGATGTGCTCTCGGATACCACCAACTCGCTCTCTACCACGCTGCAGGACTTCTTCAAAAGTCTGCAGACGCTGGTGAGCAACGCAGAAGATCCGGCTGCGCGCCAGACGGTGCTGGGCAAAGCGGATGGCCTGGTCAATCAGTTTAAAACCAACGATCAGTATCTTCGCGATCAGGATTCGCAGGTGAATACCGCGATTTCTGCCAGCGTCGATCAAATTAATAACTACGCCAAACAGATTGCGAACCTGAACGATCAGATTTCCCGTCTGACCGGCGTGGGTGCTGGCTCATCACCAAATGACCTGCTCGATCAACGCGATCAGCTGGTGAGCGAACTGAATAAAATTGTCGGTGTTGAAGTTTCAGTGCAGGATGGCGGCACGTATAACGTCTCATTTGGCACCGGTTACAGCCTGGTACAGGGGAGCAAAGCGAACCAGCTGGCTGCGGTGAATTCCAGCGCAGACCCAACCCGTACAACGCTGGCCTATACCGATGACGTTTCCGGGAATATCGAAATTCCTGAGAAGCTGATTACCACCGGCACCCTTGGCGGTTTACTCACCTTCCGCTCTGAAGATCTGGATAAAGCGCGTAATAGCCTTAACCAGATGGCGCTGGCCTTTGCTGACGCGATGAACAAGCAGCATGAAGCGGGTTTTGATGCTAACGGCGATGCTGGCGGCAAGCTCTTTGACTTTGGCTCGCCTGCGGTTGTGTCCAACAGCAAGAATTCAGGTACCGCCGCGCTGACAGCCTCCGTGGCTGACAGTACTAAAGTCCAGGCAACCGATTATAAGCTGCAGTTCAACGGAACCGACTGGACCATTACGCGTACGTCGGATAAGACCAGTTTCACGATGAGTCCGGATGCGAGCGGCAATCTGTCTTTCGACGGCCTGAATGTCAACGTGAGCGGTACCGCGAATAACAAAGACAGTTTTGTTGTGAAGCCCGTTTCTGATGTCATCGTAAACATGGAACTCAAGTTTAATGATGAGTCCAAACTGGCGATGGCATCGACAAGCGCCGGTGGCGAAAGTGACAACCGCAACGGTCAAAAATTGCTGGATCTGCAAAATAGCAAGCTTGTCGGCGGGAATAAGTCTTTCAATGATGCTTATGCTTCCCTCGTCAGTACCGTTGGTAGCTCAACAGCGGCACTGAAAACCAGCAGCGAAACGAAAGCGAATGTGGCGACGCAGTTAACCAAACAGCAGCAGTCGATCTCAGGGGTAAACCTTGACGAAGAGTACGGCAATTTGCAGCGCTATCAGCAGTATTACCTCGCTAATGCGCAGGTTTTACAAACTGCCAGCTCGCTCTTTGATGCAATCATTAATATTCGCTAAGGCTGAGGTGAAACATGCGTATTAGCACCCAGATGATGTACGACCAAAACATGCGCGGGATCACCGATTCCCAAAGCAAGTGGTTGAGTTATGGTGAACAAATGTCCACCGGCAAGCGTGTCAATCGTCCGTCGGACGATCCCATCGCGGCGTCGCAGGCTATTGTTCTGTCACAATCACAGTCACAAAATAGCCAGTTTGCGTTGGCAAGATCGTTCGCATCACAAAAAGTTTCTCTCGAAGATAATGTGCTTAACCAGGTCACTGCAGCCATCACCAGTGCTAAAGAGAAATTAGTCTATGCCGGAAACGCAACCTTAAGTGATGACGATCGCCTGTCGCTGGCGAGCGATTTGCAAGGTATTCGCGATCAATTGATGAATCTTGCAAACACCGCGGATGGTAATGGTCGGTTTATCTTTGCCGGCTTTAAGACTGAAGTGCCACCGTTTGATTCCGTTACCGGTGACTACAAAGGCGGTACTGAGGCTATTTCGCAGCAGGTTGATACCGCGCGTAATATGGTCATTAGCCACACGGGTCAGCAGATCTTCGAAAGCATCACCAGTAACGCCAAAGAACTGCCTGGTGGCGGATATGGCGAGACGAACATGTTCAAGATCCTCGATACGGCGATTACCGCGCTTAAGGTTCCCGTCGATACCGACTCTGCTGCAGCTGAAGCACAGGGGAAAATCATTTCTGATGCTCAAACCGGCATCACAAATACCCAGAACAACATTCTTACTGTCGCTGCTGATGTAGGTACCAAGATGAACGAGCTTGAAAAGCTGGATAACCTTGGTGACGATCGTGCACTGGGCCAGACTAAGCAGATGAGCGACCTGGTTGATGTGGACTGGAACGCAGCGATCTCCTCTTACACCATGCAGCAGGCCGCGCTGCAGGCATCTTATAAAGCGTTTAGCGATATGCAGGGCATGTCCCTGTTCCAGCTGAACAGATAACATCTTGACCTCTTGGAACATGTCTTGAAACTGGGCATGTTTTACTGCCCAATCCGTGTGGATTGGGCATTTTTTTTACGCGATTTCTGCCGGTGCGGAGGCGACGCGTGCACTTTCAATCAGACGTATTGCCAGCGCAATGACACCGCATACCGTTGCCAGGGCAACCACGCCCGTCCAGCCAGCCAGTGTGTAGATTTTACTCCCCGCAGCCGAACCCAGCGCCATGCCGATAAAGACCACCGTAAAGAGCAGGGCATTAAGACGCCCCCTGGCCTGAGGCTCAAGGCTATAGACCAGATTTTGGTGCGCCACCAGACTGGACTGCAGGCCCAGATCAAACCCGATGGCTGAGACAGCAATCAGAATCAGTTGTCCATGAAGACCCAGCGCGGGCATCAGGAACATCAGGGCAAACGAGACGGTAACCAGTGCCGCGCCAAGCTGCGTGACTTTTCCGGCGCCCAGCTTGTCCGCCAGACCTCCCGCCAGCGGGGCGGCTAAGGCCCCCGCGGCCCCGGCAATACCATAACCACCCGCGACGGCGCTCCCCAGGTGATAGCTCTCCAGCAGCATAACCGCCAGCGTTGACCAGAAGGCGCTAAAGGCAATCGACAGAAAACCCTGTGCCAGTGCTGCACGACGCAGAGCCGGATAACGACGCCACAGATGTTCCATTGAGCGCATCAGGGCGGGATAACTCAGCGTGGAGTGAATGGCAAAACGCGGGAGTACCCGCCACATCACCGCCCCAATGAATGCGATACTTACAGCGGCCAGCTGATACATGACGCGCCAGCCAAAAGCTTCACCCACCACACCGCTGACGGTTCGCGACAGCAAGATGCCCATCAGCAACCCTGTCATCACGGTTCCCACGGTTTTTCCCTGCTTCCCTTCGGGGGCGAGGATAGCCGCTGCGGGAACGATATCCTGTGCCATGGTCGCGGCCATGCCAATCAGCAGGCTTGCCATCAGCAGTGAGTGCTGCTGCCCGGTCAGGCTGCAGCCCAGCAGAAACAGTGCCAGGGCGGCGCTTTTTATCAGGATTAACGTCCTGCGGTCGTGACGATCGCCAAGCGGCAACAGAAAAAGAATACCGAGCGCGTAGCCTGCCTGGGTCAGCGTCGGGACCAGCCCCATCCCTTCAATACTAAGATGAAGGTCGGCGCCTATCAGCGGCAGCAGCGGTTGCGCGTAGTAAATGGATGCGACGCTAAAGCCAGCCCCAAGAGCCAGCATAAAAATCACCCAGCGACTGGCGGCATGGGGAGCAGTTGTTGTGTTCATAAGACGTTCCTCACTCATAGTGTGCCGCTATTTTTTATCACTATGCCTTGCGACGGTAGAGGGCCTGGTGGTAAAACGCTTATACGTTTGGCGTATAGCAGGGAAAATGATGAAGCGAGTTGAGCGTATAGACAGGGTGGAACTCATGCGCACATTTGTTCGTATTGTGGAAAGCGGATCGCTATCCGGGGCGGCAAGACTGCTTGCGACGAGCCAGGCCACGGTGAGCCGCCGCCTTCAGTCTCTGGAAACGCTGCTGGGGGTACGGCTTTTATTGCGAACCACCCATGCAACAAAACTTACCGATGACGGCGAGCGCTGCTATCAACATGCCCGGCGGGTCATTGATAGCTGGCTGGCACTGGAAGATGAAATCGGCCAGACGGAGGACGAGCCGGTCGGCGTGTTACGGGTACGCGCACCGCACGCCTTTGGGCAGGATCAGCTTCTGAGGCCGTTAACGGAGTTTTTGCAGCGTTATCCTCAGCTGTCGGTGGAGTGGATGCTCAACGATAAGTCGGTGGATTTTCTGAGCGACAATCTGGATTGTGCTATTCGAGTTGGCGCAGAGGTGGATCCGGCAACCGTCTCCGTGCTGCTGGCGGAAGTGCCACGCTGTGTGGTGGCTTCGCCTGCGCTGCTGGACCAGTTTGCGCCGGTTCACACACCGGAGGATCTGCAGGCGCTTCCCTGGATTGCCATCAGCACGTTCTATCAGCGACATGTGGAGTTGTGGGATGATCTTGCGCAGGTAAAACGCATCTCCATTGCGCCACGACTAAGCACGGATAGCCTGCATGTTGCGCGCAATACCGCCCTGACAGGATTAGGGGTGGCGATGGTTTCAAGCTGGACGGTCAAGGAGGATATCCAGGAAGGGCGCTTAGTGCATTTGCTTCCACAGTGGCAGCCCGCCGCGCTCCCGGTTCATCTGGTTTATCCGTGGTCGCGTTATTATCCGGCGCGTTTACGCCGTTTTCTGGAGATGATGAAGAGGGTAATGCCGGACATTGCGGGTATGAGAAAGCCAGCACGCGAGCAATAAAAAAGCCGACCCGAAGGTCGGCTTTTTACGCTAAGTGTCGTTACTCAACAGACTGCGGACGGGTAGCCGGTGCCGTCGCCTGATGCGTTGCACTGTGGCCACCGGCAGAGCCTTTACCGTCAAAGTTGAACGCAGGGCGGACCCAGTCACTGTGACGCGGCGCTTCCGGCACATATTCCGGCGCTGGTGCGCGAGTCATCGGGGCTGTCGCAACGTGAGCAGGGGCCGGCGCTGTGATTACCGGCTCGGCTTTCACTTCTGGCTCTTCTGCTTTCGCGGCTTCACGCACCGGTTCGACGTCAATTTCAACGTCCTGAACCACGTCTTCAGTCACGGTTTCAACAACCACGTCCGGGGTCTCTTCTACCGCTGCTGCTGGCTGAACCTCAGCAACAACGTCTTCAGCGACCACGGTGTCTTCTTCAGCAATAAGCTGCGGTGCGGCGTCAACCGGCGCGGCAATCACTTCTGGGTGCGTGGTTTCAACGTCTACTGCATGAGGCGCTTCTGACTCAACGGCCTGTGGCTCAACCACGATAGCGGCTTCATTTACCGCTTCTTCAGTTGCGGCTACCGGGGCAATCACCTCTTCGGTGACAGACTGTTCTTCCACAACCTGTTCCTGACGAGCAACCGGGTAGCGGATCCAGACTTTACCGGATGCCATTTCAGGAGACGCGCACGCTACGGTTAATGGCATTGGCGACTGTGTCGGGTAACGCTCATCGCGATAACGACGACGACGTTGACCGCTGACGCGCAGGTGACGCGGAGAACGGCGTGAACGACGTGGCATACCCGCGTTATCACGGCCTTCACCGTTATCGTCTTGCTCAGCGTTGTTTTCGACGACGGCCGGCAGATCCACTTTCGCCAGTTGAGTGCCTGGTGCAGTGTCACTTGCTTCTGCAGGGACGATGACGGTCTCTTCCACCTGCAGAGCACCTACACGTACTTTCTGTGACAGCTGGCGCTGCTTACGACGCGGCATAACCTGAGTACGTTCTTCCTGCTCGCTTTCCTGTTGTTCAACAGGCTCTTCGCGGTTCAGGTTTTTGACTTCCTGCTGCGCCTGGCGCTTCTCGTCGTTACGACGACGGCTACGCTCACGGCGTGGCTGCTGCTCGTCGCGCTGTTTGCTCTTCTCAGACTCATCGCCCGCCTGCTGGCGAATTTCACGATCTTCAACATTCTGCGGTTGCTTCTCGCGACGGTTGCGACGGTTGTCTTCGCGTTGCTCGCGACCCTCATTATTGTCCGAACGGTTGTCACGGCGTTCGTTACGGTCATTACGATCGTTACGGTCACGGCGGTTGTTCTGACGTTTACGACGGTCCTGCTGACGTTCAGGTTTCGCTTCTTTCGGTGCTTCTTTCGGTTGCTCAGGCTGCTGGACTTCTTCGCCTGCAAACATCTTCTTCAGCGCACCGAAGAGGCGGCTCAGCAGACCCGGTTGTTCTGGCTGGGCTTTGACCGCAACGGCTTCTGGTTTTTGCGCAACCGGTTTGGTCACAGGTTTTTCCAGTGCCGTTTCTGGCGGAGCTTCAGGCATGATGAAGGTCGCTAAGGCTGGCTGCTCTGGCAGTTTGCGCTCGGCAGGTTCTTCATCGGAAGGCAGCGCCATCTCTTCTTCATGCAGCTTAGGCAGCAGATAGCTGAGCGTGCTGGTCTCTTCACCCTTACGGACACGCAGCACGTGGTAGTGCGGAGTTTCCATCTGATCGTTAGGCACGATGATGCAGCGAACATCGCCCTGGCGTGATTCAATTGCGCTGACGGCTGCACGTTTTTCGTTCAGCAGGTAGGACGCAATTGGCACGGGAACAATGGCATGAACCTCTTTGGTGTTCTCTTTCAGCGCTTCTTCTTCAATCAGACGCAGAATAGAGAGGGACAGAGATTCGTTATCACGAACGGTACCGGTACCGGAGCAGCGCGGACAGACGTGATGGCTGGATTCACCGAGTGAAGGGCTCAGACGCTGACGGGACATCTCCAGCAAGCCGAAGCGTGAGATATGGCTAATCTGGATACGAGCACGATCCTGACGTACCGCTTCGCGCAGACGGTTTTCAACCGCACGCTGGTGGCGAACAGGGGTCATGTCGATAAAGTCGATAACAATCAGACCACCCAGGTCACGCAGGCGGAGCTGTCGGGCGATTTCATCAGCGGCTTCAAGGTTGGTGTTGAAGGCGGTCTCTTCGATATCACCACCGCGCGTAGCACGTGCGGAGTTGATGTCGATGGCGGTGAGCGCTTCGGTCGTATCAATAACGATAGACCCACCGGATGGCAGACGCACTTCACGCTGGAAAGCGGATTCAATCTGCGATTCGATCTGATAATGGCTGAACAGCGGGATTTCACCGGTGTACAGTTTAATTTTGCTGGTGAAATCCGGACGACCCAGCGCAGCGATGTGCTGGCGCGCCAGCTCAAGCACTTTCGGGTTATCGATCAGAATCTCACCGATGTCCTGACGCAGGTAGTCACGGAAGGCACGCACAATCACGTTGCTTTCCTGGTGAATCAGGAACGGCGCTGCGCGGCTTTCTGCCGCTTTCTGGATTGCTTCCCAGTGCTTCAGACGGAAGCTTAAGTCCCACTGCAGCGCTTCGGCAGATTTGCCGACGCCTGCGGTACGGACGATAAGCCCCATGCCGTCAGGCAGCTCAAGACTTGCCAGCGCCTCTTTCAGCTCGGTACGGTCATCACCTTCGATGCGGCGAGAGATACCACCGGCACGCGGGTTGTTTGGCATCAGAACCAGATAACTTCCCGCAAGACTGATAAAGGTGGTTAGTGCGGCACCTTTGTTGCCACGCTCTTCTTTATCAATCTGAACAATGACTTCCTGACCTTCACGCAGCACATCTTTGATGTTTGGGCGGCCATGGGAGTTATAGTTTGCAGGGAAATATTCGCGGGCGATTTCTTTCAGAGGGAGGAAACCGTGACGCTCAGCACCGTAATCGACAAATGCAGCTTCAAGGCTTGGTTCAATGCGGGTGATTTTACCTTTGTAAATGTTCGCTTTTTTCTGTTCGTGTCCAGGACTTTCGATATCCAGATCGTACAGGCGCTGCCCATCCACAAGGGCGACACGCAACTCTTCTTGCTGAGTTGCGTTGATTAACATTCTTTTCATCGTAACTTACTCGTTATTCTTACATTGACGACAAAGCTGCGGGCAAGGTGACGCTTTCCGGGGTATGAACCGATGGCCTCGTGTCTATTCACGTCGCCAACCTCACGGTTGTCGCTCGCTTAAGAGGCGCAGAGTGTCGGTTGCCTGTATTTCATACGGAAACACAGCGCAATTATCAGGGGAATTGCCTGGGTAGAACTCTCCAGAGAACAATCCTTATACCGGGAAGTACTGCAACCCGCAGCCCGCTAACTGCCTGAAAGATCAATACGTCTTACGCCATTGCTGCGTGGATGATCGGTCAGACAAAATTGGTCATTCCGTCGAGATCCTTACTTAACCAGGATTTAACACGGAAAACGAGTTCATTATTCCACTGCTCGCCGGGTTATAGCAAGATGACTTTTACCAATTATCACCCGGTTACTCACAGTTTCTTCACTTCAAGGTGGTGATTGGTTTAATAACCACCAAATCGATTGCGTGAAACAGGGGACAGGCCGGATAAAAGTAAATATAAGCATAGAAAAATGAGTGGCGCTAATGGCTGACGATATTTAGAATCGCCAACCATGAAAACAGAGACTCCAGCCGTAAAAATGGTTGCCATCGCGGAAGACGACGCGGGGCAACGTATCGATAACTTTTTGCGCACCCAACTCAAAGGCGTGCCAAAGAGCATGATTTACCGCATCCTGCGCAAGGGTGAAGTGCGGGTTAACAAAAAACGCGTGAAGCCTGAGTACAAACTCGAAGCCGGTGATGAAGTGCGTATCCCGCCGGTCCGTGTTGCGGAACGCGAAGAAGAGGTCGTTTCACCCAGGTTGCAGAAAGTGGCCGCCCTGAGTGACGTTATCCTTTATGAGGATGATCATATCCTGGTGCTGAATAAACCGTCAGGTACCGCTGTCCATGGCGGGAGTGGTCTCAGCTTTGGTGTGATTGAAGGCCTGCGTGCGCTGCGTCCTGAAGCCCGTTTCCTTGAACTGGTTCACCGTCTCGATCGCGATACCTCCGGCGTGCTGCTGGTCGCAAAAAAACGTTCTGCGTTGCGTTCCCTGCATGAGCAGCTGCGTGAAAAAGGGATGCAGAAGGATTATCTGGCGCTGGTTCGCGGCCACTGGCAGTCCCACGTTAAGGCGGTGCAGGCACCTTTGCTGAAGAATATTTTGCAAAGCGGTGAGCGCATTGTACGTGTGAATCAGGAAGGGAAGCCGTCTGAGACGCGTTTCAAAGTGGAAGAGCGCTATGCGTTCGCCACGCTGGTGCGCTGCAGCCCGGTAACCGGCCGTACCCACCAGATCCGCGTACATACGCAGTATGCCGGTCATCCGATCGCATTTGATGACCGCTATGGCGACAGGGAGTTTGATAAGCAGCTGGCGGGCACCGGGTTATCACGCCTGTTCCTGCATGCGGCGGCACTTACGTTCACTCACCCGAATACCGGCGAAACAATCCGCATTGAAGCCCCCCTTGATGAGCAGTTAAAACGCTGCCTGAAGGTGCTGCGCGGCTGATTTGGCTGGCACTTACCGGCCTGAGGTCTCCCAGGCCGGTAAGTGATGCATCAACCGTAATACTCACATCTTCAGCGGATTACACTCCTCGCGTCTGAGCATCTGGCACAATGCTATCAGCGGCAACCCAACCAGCGTGTTCGGGTCACGTCCGTCCAGCTTGTCGAACAGGGCAATCCCCAGACCTTCACTTTTGAAGCTTCCGGCGCAATTGAGCGGTCGCTCCCGACGCACATAGTCGGCGATTTCCTGCTCACTAAGATGGCGAAAATGGACGTCGAAAGGTTCGCATTCGGTTTGCAGGTGACCCGAGGCGGAGTTGTAGAGTGCCAGACCCGTATAAAAGGTGACGATATTGCCCCGCGCTTGCATAAGCTGCTGGCAGGCATTCGCTTCAGTGTGCGGCTTTCCGGTGATAGCACCGTCCAGCACACAAACCTGATCGGAGCCTATAATCAAATGCGAAGGGTAGCGTGCGGCAAGTGATTGCGCTTTCTCCTTCGCAAGACGGGTGACCAGGTGACGTGGTGATTCGCCCGGCTGTGGCGTCTCGTCAACCTCCGGCGCCGCGCATTCAAACGGGATCCCGAGCTTTTCCAGCAACATTCGGCGGTAGGGTGAGGTGGAGGCAAGAACGAGATTTGGCATATTTTTATCACCAGATATAGCGTATCGATGCCAGCCATTTTAAACTACAGGCCGCAATGTGTGCGAATAATTGGCAAAAGGCAGCTGTGGTTGCCTTTTTCTTTGACTATATGACGTTACAAAGTTAATATGCGCGCCCTATGCAAAAGGTAAAATTACCCCTGACTCTTGATCCGGTTCGCACGGCTCAAAAACGCCTCGATTACGAAGGTATTTATACTTCCGATCAGGCTGAGCGTGTCGCCGAATCCGTAGTCAGTGTGGACAGTGATGTAGAATGCTCCATGTCGTTCGCTATCGATAACCAGCGTCTCGCCGTTTTAACCGGTGATGCAAAGGTGACGGTAACCCTCGAATGTCAGCGTTGCGGGAAACCGTTTGTACAGCATGTTCACACAACGTATTGTTTCAGTCCGGTCCGTTCTGACGAACAGGCTGAAGCACTCCCGGAAGCGTATGAACCGATTGAAGTTAATGAATTCGGTGAAATCGATCTTCTGGCTCTGGTTGAAGATGAAATCATCCTCTCCTTGCCAGTCGTTCCGGTGCATGAATCTGAACACTGTGAAGTGTCCGAGGCGGACATGGTCTTTGGGGAACTGCCTGATGAAGCGCAAAAACCAAACCCATTTGCCGTATTAGCCAGCTTAAAGCGTAAGTAATTGAGGAGTAAGGTCCATGGCCGTA
The DNA here is from genome assembly GCF_057320345.1 of Enterobacter cloacae complex sp. 394I7. Taxonomy (NCBI): domain Bacteria; kingdom Pseudomonadati; phylum Pseudomonadota; class Gammaproteobacteria; order Enterobacterales; family Enterobacteriaceae; genus Enterobacter; species Enterobacter cloacae complex sp. 394I7. Next base: position 685,063 of record NZ_JBXWCR010000001.1, read on the forward strand.
CAACAGAATAAACCAACCCGTTCCAAACGTGGCATGCGTCGTTCCCATGACGCGCTGACTGCAGTTACCAGCCTGTCTGTAGACAAGACTTCTGGTGAGAAACACCTGCGTCACCACATCACCGCTGACGGTTTCTACCGCGGCCGCAAGGTTATCACTAAGTAATCACGCGTCAGCGTGATTAGGCTTAGTGAGGATTTCCCCGTGCAAACGGGGAATTTACCGAACCAGGCTGTGACGATACCTTGACACGTCTAACCCTGGCGTTAGATGTCATGGGAGGGGATTTTGGCCCTTCCGTGACAGTGCCTGCAGCTTTGCAGGCACTGAATTCTAATTCGCAACTCACACTTCTTTTAGTCGGCAATCCCGACACAATCACGCCATTACTTGCAAAAGCTGACTTCGAACAACGTTCGCGTCTGCAGATTATTCCTGCGCAGTCAGTTATTGCCAGTGATGCACGTCCATCGCAGGCGATTCGCAATAGCCGGGGCAGTTCTATGCGAATGGCGCTGGAGCTGGTGAAGGAAGGACGCGCGGAGGCTTGCGTCAGTGCGGGAAATACCGGCGCGCTGATGGGGCTGTCGAAATTGTTGCTCAAACCTATTGAAGGTATTGAGCGTCCGGCGCTGGTGACGGTATTACCGCATCAGCAGAAGGGCAAGACCGTGGTGCTCGATTTGGGTGCTAACGTCGATTGTGATAGTACAATGCTGGCTCAGTTTGCCGTGATGGGGTCGGTGCTGGCAGAAGAAGTGGTCGGGATAAACAATCCCCGTGTTGCGTTATTGAACATCGGTGAAGAAGAGACCAAAGGCCTGGACAGCATTCGCGAAGCTGCCGAATTGCTCAAACAGGTTCCCTCCATCAACTATATTGGTTATCTCGAAGCCAATGAGTTGCTGACGGGGAAAACGGATGTTCTGGTGTGTGATGGCTTCACCGGGAACGTAACGTTGAAGACCATGGAAGGGGTCGTGCGAATGTTTCTCTCACTGCTTAAATCGCAGGGAGAAGGCAAAAAAAGCGCCTGGTGGTTGATTTTATTAAAGCGTTGGTTACAAAAAAGCCTGACGCGGCGATTCAGTCACCTCAACCCCGACCAGTATAATGGCGCCTGTCTGTTAGGATTGCGCGGCATTGTGATTAAGAGTCATGGTGCCGCCAATCAGCGAGCATTTACTGTCGCCATTGAACAGGCAGTGCAGGCGGTGCAGCGACAAGTCCCTCAGCGGATTGCCGCTCGCCTGGAATCTGTATTAGCTAAAAGTGACTGAGCGTACATGTATACGAAGATTTTAGGTACCGGCAGCTACCTGCCAAAACACGTGCGTACCAACGCCGATCTTGAAAAAATGGTAGATACGTCTGACGAGTGGATTGTCACGCGCACAGGTATCCGTGAACGTCGTATTGCCGCGCCAGACGAAACCGTTTCGACCATGGGTTACGAAGCCGCGCAGCGTGCTATCGAAATGGCGGGCATTGATAAAGATCAGATTGGCTTGATCGTGGTTGCCACGACCTCTGCCACGCATGCCTTCCCAAGCGCAGCGTGCCAGGTGCAAAACATGCTCGGCATTAAAGGCTGCCCGGCATTTGACGTTGCTGCAGCGTGCGCTGGGTTCACCTATGCGCTGAGCGTTGCCGATCAGTATGTTAAATCCGGTGCCGTGAAATATGCGCTGGTCATCGGTGCTGACGTGCTGGCACGTACCTGCGATCCAACCGATCGTGGGACGATCATTATTTTTGGTGATGGTGCGGGCGCGGTACTGCTCGGTCAGTCCGAAGAGCCGGGCATCATCTCTACGCATCTGCATGCCGATGGCAGCTACGGCGAATTACTGACCCTGCCTAACGCCGATCGCGTTAATCCGGATAACGCTATTTACCTGACGATGGCCGGTAATGAGGTGTTCAAGGTGGCGGTGACTGAGCTTGCGCACATTGTCGATGAAACGCTGGAAGCGAATAACCTTGACCGCTCCGCACTCGACTGGCTGGTGCCGCATCAGGCGAACCTGCGCATCATCAGCGCGACCGCTAAAAAGCTGGGCATGTCGATGGATAATGTTGTGGTGACGCTGGATCGTCACGGCAATACCTCTGCGGCGTCAGTACCGTGCGCATTTGATGAAGCGGTACGTGACGGACGAATCAAACGGGGCCAGTTGGTCTTGCTTGAAGCCTTTGGTGGCGGGTTCACCTGGGGTTCCGCGCTGGTTCGTTTCTAGTATAAGGATTAAATAATGACGCAATTTGCTTTTGTGTTCCCGGGCCAGGGTTCTCAGGCCGTTGGGATGTTGTCTGAAATGGCAGCAAAGTATCCGGTTATCGAAGAGACTTTCCGTGAAGCTTCCGCTGCGCTGGGTTATGATTTGTGGGCGCTGACCCAACAGGGACCGGCCGAAGAGCTGAACAAAACCTGGCAGACTCAGCCAGCGCTGTTGACGGCGTCCGTTGCGCTGTGGCGTGTCTGGCAGCAGCAGGGCGGTAAAGCGCCAGCGCTGCTCGCGGGCCATAGCCTGGGTGAATACTCTGCGCTGGTGTGTGCCGGTGTTATCGCGTTTGCTGACGCGGTGCGTCTGGTTGAACTGCGCGGTAAGTTCATGCAGGAAGCAGTACCTGAAGGCACCGGTGGCATGTCTGCTATCATCGGCCTCGATGACGCTGCGATTGCAAAAGCGTGTGAAGAATCCGCTGAAGGTCAGGTGGTGTCTCCCGTTAACTTCAACTCGCCAGGCCAGGTGGTTATCGCCGGTCATAAAGACGCGGTTGAACGTGCTGGTGCAGCCTGTAAAGCTGCAGGTGCGAAACGCGCTCTGCCGCTGCCCGTCAGCGTACCGTCCCACTGCGCACTGATGAAACCTGCTGCCGATAAACTGGCCGTTGAGCTTGAAAAAATTACTTTTAACACACCGACAATCTCCGTTGTGAACAACGTCGATGTGAAATGCGAAACCTCGCCGGACGCTATCCGTGATGCGCTGGTTCGCCAGCTCTACAGCCCGGTACAGTGGACCAAAACCGTTGAGTTTATGGCCTCTCAGGGCGTTGAGCATCTGTATGAAGTCGGCCCAGGTAAAGTCCTCACCGGTCTGACAAAACGTATTGTTGACACCCTGACTGCTTCGGCAATTAACGAGCCGGACGCGATGTCAGCGGCACTCTCGCAATAAAAGAGGAATACCATGAGTTTTGAAGGAAAAATTGCCCTGGTCACTGGCGCAAGCCGCGGTATCGGGCGTGCAATTGCTGAAACACTGGTTGCGCGCGGCGCGAAAGTGATTGGTACAGCAACCAGCGAGAATGGCGCTAAGGCCATCAGCGAGTATCTGGGTGCGAACGGTAAAGGTCTGGTTCTGAATGTGACCGAACCTGCATCTATCGAATCTGTTCTGGAAAATATTCGCGCAGAATTTGGCGAAGTGGATATTCTGGTAAATAATGCCGGGATCACTCGTGATAACCTGTTAATGCGAATGAAAGACGACGAGTGGAACGATATCATCGAAACCAACCTGTCATCTGTATTCCGTCTGTCAAAAGCGGTAATGCGCGCTATGATGAAAAAGCGTCATGGTCGTATTATCACTGTCGGTTCTGTGGTTGGTACCATGGGAAATGCTGGTCAGGCTAACTACGCTGCGGCGAAAGCAGGTCTGATCGGTTTCAGTAAGTCGCTGGCACGTGAAGTTGCGTCCCGCGGTATTACTGTAAACGTTGTTGCTCCGGGCTTTATTGAAACGGACATGACGCGTGCGCTAACTGATGAGCAGCGTGCGGGTACGCTGGCAGCTGTTCCAGCGGGCCGCTTAGGCGACCCTAAAGAAATTGCCAGCGCGGTTGCATTTTTAGCCTCTGACGAAGCGGGTTACATCACTGGTGAGACCCTCCACGTCAACGGCGGGATGTACATGGTTTAATCACGATGAAAAATATTTGCGTTATTAGGGCGAATGGCCTCAAAATAACGTAAAATCGTGGTAAGAACTGCCGGGATTTAGTTGCAAATTTTTCAACATTTTATACACTACGAAAACCATCGCGAAAGCGAGTTTTGATAGGAAATTTAAGAGTATGAGCACTATCGAAGAACGCGTTAAGAAAATTATCGGCGAACAGCTGGGCGTTAAGCAGGAAGAAGTTGTGAACTCCGCTTCCTTCGTTGAAGACCTGGGCGCAGATTCTCTTGACACCGTTGAGCTGGTAATGGCTCTGGAAGAAGAGTTTGATACTGAGATTCCGGACGAAGAAGCTGAGAAGATCACCACCGTTCAGGCTGCCATTGATTACATCAACGGTCACCAGGCGTAAGTGAACATCTCCAGGCGGTCATTCGACCGCCTGAGTTTTATCTTTTTTGTCCCACGAATCCCTTTTTTATCCCTCCCTGGAGGACAAACGTGTCTAAGCGTCGTGTAGTTGTGACCGGACTTGGCATGTTGTCTCCTGTCGGCAATACCGTAGAGTCCACCTGGAAAGCTCTCCTTGCCGGTCAGAGCGGCATCAGCCTAATCGACCATTTCGATACTAGCGCCTATGCAACGAAATTTGCTGGCTTAGTAAAGGATTTTAACTGTGAAGAGATCATCTCGCGCAAAGAACAGCGCAAGATGGATGCCTTCATTCAATATGGAATTGTCGCTGGCGTTCAGGCCATGCAGGATTCTGGCCTTGAGATTACGGAAGAGAACGCAACCCGTATCGGTGCCGCTATCGGTTCCGGGATTGGCGGTCTGGGTCTGATCGAGGAAAACCATACATCTCTGATGAATGGTGGCCCGCGTAAAATCAGCCCGTTCTTCGTTCCGTCCACGATTGTTAATATGGTGGCAGGTCATCTGACCATCATGTTCGGCCTGCGTGGGCCAAGCATTTCTATCGCTACCGCATGTACCTCTGGCGTGCATAACATCGGCCAGGCCGCGCGCATGATTGCGTACGGCGATGCAGATGCTATGGTTGCGGGCGGTGCGGAAAAAGCCAGTACTCCGCTGGGAGTGGGTGGCTTTGGTGCAGCGCGTGCGCTGTCTACCCGCAACGATAACCCGCAGGCGGCAAGCCGTCCGTGGGACAAAGACCGTGACGGTTTCGTGCTGGGTGACGGTGCGGGTATGATCGTACTTGAAGAGTACGAACATGCTAAAAAACGTGGCGCGAAGATTTATGCTGAAGTTGTCGGCTTCGGGATGAGCAGCGATGCATACCACATGACGTCACCACCAGAAAATGGTGCGGGCGCCGCGCAGGCAATGGCCAACGCGATTCGCGACGCGGGTCTTACCCCGGAGCACATCGGTTACGTTAACGCGCACGGTACTTCTACGCCTGCAGGCGATAAAGCAGAAGCTCAGGCTGTTAAGTCTATCTTCGGCGAATACGCCAGCCGCGTGCTGGTGAGCTCCACGAAATCCATGACCGGTCACCTGTTGGGGGCGGCGGGTGCAGTAGAGTCTATCTACTCTATCCTTGCGCTGCGCGATCAGGCTGTTCCGCCAACCATCAACCTGGATAATCCGGATGAAGGTTGTGACCTGGACTTCGTTCCTCACGAAGCGCGTCAGGTAAGTGGTATGGAGTACACCCTGTGTAACTCCTTCGGCTTTGGTGGTACTAACGGTTCACTGATCTTCAAAAAGATCTGAGCCTGACTGCATCATGGCGATTAAAAAAGGTCCGCTTGTCGGGCCTTTTTTATTCAGCCTAATCTTCTTGTCGGCTGCATGGCATCCTGCCAGACTAAATGCCCACGCATAAGGAGCCACCATGTTTTTAATCAATGGCCTTGAGCAAAACACGCTGCCTGCTGGTGACAGGGCAACTCAGTTTGGTGATGGCTGCTTTACGACAGCGCGCATTCTCGACGGCAATGTCTGCCTGCTCGAGGCGCACCTTCGTCGTCTTCAGCAGGGTTGTGAAGCCTTGATGATCCCCTTCACGCACTGGGACACATTGCGTCAGGAGATGTGCCAGCTGGCGGCCGGGAAGCAAAGCGGTGTTCTGAAGGTGATTATCAGCCGCGGCAGCGGTGGCCGGGGATACAGCGGTACAGCTTGCCAGCACCCAACGCGGATCCTTTCGGTGTCTGCCTGTCCTGCTCATTATCTGCGCTGGCGTGAAGAGGGCGTTACGCTGACGCTCAGCCCGGTACGTCTGGGGCGAAACCCCATGCTTGCCGGTATAAAACACCTCAACCGCCTTGAACAGGTACTGATTCGCACTCATCTTGAACAGACGGACGCTGATGAGGCGCTGGTTCTTGACAGCGAAGGGTTTATTACGGAATGCTGTGCGGCTAATTTACTCTGGCGACAGGGGAGCGATGTTTATACGCCGTCGCTTGAGCAGGCCGGCGTCAACGGGATTATGCGTCAGTTTTGTTTGCAGCAGCTGGCACACTCTGGCTTTCGCGTTGTCGAAGTGAGCGCGCGAGAAGAGGCGCTGCACCAGGCTGATGAAATTATCATCTGTAATGCGCTGATGCCGGTTGTACCCGTCCGCGCGTATGGTCAATACAGCTTGTCCTCGCGCGAGCTGTTTCAGTTTTTAGCCCCGATATGTGAGCAAACCCGATAGTCATGAAGAAAATGTTGCGCTTTGTCCTCCTCCTTATCGTTGCGCTGGGTGTTGCCGGCGGAGCGGGAGTGTGGAAAGTTCGTCAGCTGGCGAACAGTAAGATCCTGATTAAAGACGAGACGATTTTTACCCTGAAAGCGGGGACGGGCCGCCTGGCGCTTGGCGAACAGCTTTATGGCGACAAGATCATTAACCGTCCGCGCGTGTTTCAGTGGCTGTTACGTATCGAGCCTGAACTGTCTCATTTCAAAGCCGGTACCTATCGCTTTACGCCGGGGATGACCGTCAAAGAGATGCTGCAGCTGCTGGAAAGCGGTAAAGAAGCGCAGTTCCCGCTGCGTTTTGTTGAGGGGATGCGCCTGAGCGATTATCTCGAGCAGCTGCGCGATGCTCCGTACATTAAGCATACCCTGAAAGATGACCGCTATCAGACGGTGGCCGAAGTACTGAAATTTGAACACCCTGAGTGGGTGGAAGGCTGGTTCTGGCCAGACACATGGATGTACACCGCAGGCACGACCGATGTGGCTATCCTCAAGCGGGCGCATAAAAAGATGGTTGCAGCCGTCGATTCCGCCTGGGAAGGGCGCATGGACGGTCTGCCATACAAAGATCAAAACCAGTTTGTCACGATGGCCTCAATTATTGAGAAAGAGACGGCCGTCGCCGCCGAACGCGATCAGGTGGCATCGGTCTTCATTAACCGTCTGCGTATCGGCATGCGTCTGCAAACGGACCCCACCGTCATCTACGGAATGGGCGAGAGTTATACCGGTAAGATTTCAAGAAAAGATCTGGAGACGCCAACGGCGTATAATACCTACGTGATTAGCGGTCTGCCGCCGGGCCCGATTGCCACGCCGAGCGAGGCTTCCCTGCGTGCGGCTGCGCATCCTGCTAAAACACCGTATCTCTATTTTGTGGCTGATGGAAAAGGGGGGCATACCTTTAACACCAACCTTGCCAGCCATAATCGCTCTGTTCAGGACTATCTGAAGGCACTTAAGGAAAAAAATGCGCAGTAAATACATTGTCATTGAGGGACTCGAAGGGGCGGGTAAAACCACGGCCCGCAACGTGGTGGTGGATACGCTCAAATCGCTTGGCGTTGCGGACATGGTATTTACCCGCGAGCCCGGCGGTACGCAACTGGCCGAAAAGCTGCGAAGCCTGGTGCTGGATATCAAATCCGTTGGTGACGAGGTCATCACAGATAAAGCCGAAGTATTGATGTTCTACGCGGCGCGCGTGCAGCTGGTGGAGACGGTCATTAAACCGGCCCTGGCTAATGGCAAGTGGGTAATTGGCGATCGTCACGATCTGTCGACCCAGGCTTATCAGGGCGGTGGACGTGGTATTGACCAGCCGATGCTGGCCACGCTGCGCGATGCGGTGCTGGGTGATTTTCGCCCTGACCTGACGCTCTATCTGGATGTGACGCCGGAAGTGGGTCTCAAGCGCGCCCGTGCTCGCGGTGAGCTGGACCGCATTGAGCAGGAGTCCCTTGATTTCTTTAACCGTACCCGCGCGCGCTATCTGGAACTGGCGGATCAGGATGGTAGTATTCGCACCATTGATGCGACGCAATCCCTGGAAGAGGTCACCCGCGCTATTCAGAAGACGGTTACGCAGTGGCTACAGGAGCAACAGGCATGAAATGGTACCCATGGTTGCGCCCGCACTTTGAAAAGCTGATCGAAAGCTATCAGGCTGGTCGGGGGCATCATGCGTTACTGATTCAGGCACTGCCGGGAATGGGGGATGATGCATTGATTTACGCCATCACCCGCTTCCTGATGTGTCAGCAGCCGCAAGGCCATAAAAGCTGTGGTAAATGCCGTGGCTGCCAATTAATGCAGGCGGGCACGCACCCTGACTATTACACGCTCGAGCCTGAGAAGGGCAAAAGCGCGCTCGGTATTGATGCCGTGCGAGAAGTCAGTGAAAAATTGTACGAACATGCGCGGCTCAGCGGCGCAAAAGTCGTCTGGCTCAAAGACGCAGCACAGCTTACCGAGGCGGCGGCGAATGCGCTGCTTAAAACGCTGGAAGAACCGCCGGAGAAAACGTGGTTCCTTCTCTCCTGTCGTGACCCGGGGCGTTTGCTGGCAACGCTGCGCAGCCGTTGCCGTCTTCATCACCTCGCGGTGCCTCAGGAATCATGGGCGCTGAGCTGGCTTGAGCGAGAAGTGACAACGTCACAGGAAGGGGCGCTCTCTGCGTTGCGCCTGAGCAGCGGTGCGCCCGCGGCGGCGCTGGCATTACTGCAGCCAGAGGTCTGGTCACAGCGAGACGCGCTCTGCCGGGCCGTTGAGTCTTCCATCACCAGCCGCGACTGGCTAAGTTTATTGCCTGTGCTTAACGGCGAGCAGGCCGCGGAACGTCTGCACTGGCTGGCTTCCTTACTTCTGGATGCGCTCAAACTCCAGCAAGGGGCAACGCTACTGACCAACCCGGACGTCTGGCCGCTGGTTAACACGCTGGCGAACAGCCTGTCAGGCGCATCATTACACGCTATCCTTCACGATATCTGTCAAAGTCGTGAACAACTTTTAACAGTGACTGGTCTTAATCGCGAGCTTTTACTGACCGACCAGTTGCTGCGTATCGAACATTACCTGCAACCCGGCGTGACACCGCCTGTTTCCCATCTCTGAGAGAGACATTATGTTTTTAGTCGACTCACACTGCCATCTTGATGGCCTGGATTATCAATCCCTGCATAAAAACGTGGACGACGTGCTGGCCAAAGCCGCTGCCCGTGATGTGAAGTTTTGCCTTGCCGTGGCGACAACGTTACCGGGGTATCGCGGCATGCGTGAGCTGGTGGGCGAGCGCGAGAACGTTGTTTTCTCCTGTGGCGTGCATCCGCTCAATCAGGATGAAGAGTACGACGTTGAGGAACTGCGCCGGCTGGCCGCAGAAGAGGGCGTCGTGGCGATGGGGGAAACCGGGCTGGATTACTACTACACGCCGGAAACGAAACCGCGCCAGCAAGCGTCGTTCCGCCATCATATTCGCATTGGTCGCGAGCTCAACAAGCCGGTGATTGTCCATACCCGTGATGCTCGCACCGATACGCTGGCGATCCTGAAGGAAGAAAAGGTGACGGATTGCGGTGGCGTACTACACTGTTTCACAGAAGACAGAGAAACAGCGGGTAAACTGCTTGATTTAGGGTTTTATATCTCGTTTTCGGGGATCGTGACGTTCCGTAACGCTGAGCAACTCCGCGAGGCTGCGCGCTATGTTCCGCTCGATCGCATCCTCGTGGAAACAGACTCTCCGTATCTGGCACCGGTGCCGCATCGCGGTAAAGAAAATCAGCCAGCCATGACGAGAGACGTAGCCGAGTACATGGCCGTGCTTAAAGGCGTCAGCATTGAAGAGCTGGCCCGCGTCACGACGGACAACTTCTCTACGCTGTTCCATATCGACCCCGCCCGCCTGCAATCTGTTTGATACGCCTGTTTTTTTTAGGCTCGTAATTAATACATAAAACGAGTAAAGTTCACCGCCTCATTTGGGGCGGTGAAGGTGTATTTAGACACATCCAGAAACGCTTTTTGTAAATAACTGAAAGTTTTTCGACCGTCTTAAGCTGAAACGTGATAGCCGTCAAACAAACTCAGAGGGAATTATTTTACTCTGTGTAATAAATAAAGGGCGCTTAGATGTCCTGTCCACGGCACGGTACTCCCCCCGGGCCAATGCGTGAAAGCGTAAAAAAAGCACAAATACTCAGGAGCACTCTCAATTATGTTTAAGAATGCATTTGCTAACCTGCAAAAGGTCGGTAAATCGCTGATGCTGCCAGTATCCGTACTGCCTATCGCAGGTATCCTGCTGGGTGTCGGTTCTGCTAACTTCAGCTGGCTGCCAGCCGTAGTTTCCCACGTGATGGCCGAAGCAGGCGGTTCCGTCTTTGCTAACATGCCTCTGATCTTCGCTATCGGTGTGGCGCTGGGCTTCACCAATAACGACGGCGTTTCTGCGCTGGCTGCAGTTGTTGCCTACGGCATCATGGTGAAAACCATGGCAGTGGTTGCGCCACTGGTTCTGCATTTACCGGCAGAAGAGATCGCTGCGAAACACCTGGCAGACACCGGTGTTCTGGGCGGTATCATCTCCGGTGCGATTGCAGCGTACATGTTCAACCGCTTCTATCGCATCAAGCTGCCTGAGTATCTGGGCTTCTTCGCGGGCAAGCGTTTTGTTCCGATTATTTCTGGTCTGGCAGCGATTTTCACTGGTGTGATCCTGTCCTTCATCTGGCCACCAATCGGTTCCGCTATCCAGACCTTCTCTCAGTGGGCTGCTTATCAGAACCCGGTTGTGGCGTTTGGTATCTACGGCTTCATCGAGCGTTGCCTGGTACCATTTGGTCTGCACCACATCTGGAACGTTCCATTCCAGATGCAGATTGGTGAATTCACCAACGCAGCAGGTCAGGTATTCCACGGCGATATCCCACGTTACATGGCGGGTGACCCAACTGCAGGTAAACTGTCTGGTGGCTTCCTGTTCAAAATGTACGGTCTGCCGGCAGCGGCAATTGCTATCTGGCACTCTGCTAAACCAGAGAACCGTGCAAAAGTGGGCGGTATCATGATCTCCGCAGCGTTGACCTCGTTCCTGACCGGTATCACCGAGCCGATCGAGTTCTCCTTCATGTTCGTTGCGCCGATCCTGTACATCATTCACGCGGTTCTGGCGGGTCTGGCGTTCCCAATCTGTATCCTGCTGGGTATGCGTGACGGTACGTCCTTCTCTCACGGCCTGATCGACTTCATCGTTCTGTCCGGTAACAGCAGCAAACTGTGGCTGTTCCCAATCGTTGGTGCGTGCTATGCCGTTGTTTACTACACCATCTTCCGCGTGCTGATCAAAGCACTGGACCTGAAAACACCAGGTCGTGAAGATGCGTCAGAAGACAGCAAAGCCACCGCGACAAGCGAAATGGCTCCGGCTCTGGTTGCCGCATTCGGCGGGAAAGAGAACATCACTAACCTGGACGCGTGCATCACTCGTCTGCGTGTTAGCGTTGCCGACGTCGCGAAAGTAGACCAGCCGGGTCTGAAAAAACTGGGTGCAGCAGGGGTTGTTGTTGCTGGTTCGGGCGTTCAGGCAATCTTCGGGACTAAATCCGATAACCTGAAAACCGAAATGGATGAGTACATCCGCAACAGCTAAGCTGTGACCTGGGGAGACTAAGGCAGCCGAATGGCTGCCTTTTTTATGGGTAGAATACTTAAAAAGAGTAATTCGCGCTGACGGAGACGTTCAGCGGCGCGCCATAGACAACGTATGACCCGACGTAGTCGTAGTATTTTTTATCAAACAGGTTGTTAACGTTGGCCTGCAAGGCCAGATCCCTGGTGACCTGATAACGGCTGAAGAGATTCACCAGCGCATAGCTGCCCTGTTCTGCACGGGACTGGCCTGCCGGGCCACCCTCTACATCCGTCCACACTTTATTCTGCCAGTTCACCCCGCCGCCCACCGCCAGTTCTGGCAGCATAGGCAATTGATAACGGGTAAACAGCTTCATGGTCGTGCGTGGCTGATCGGAACTGATGGCATTCCCGCGCTTATCTTCTGCAATAAACCGTGTCGCCCCGAAGGTTAACTGCCAGTTGTCGGTCAGTGCACCGTTTAGCTCAAATTCAATCCCTTTGCTGACCACGCCATCCAGTGATTCATAAATAGATTCACCGCTCGGCATATAGGTGTAGGTATTGCTTGCCACGTTATCCTGTTCAATACGGAAAACGGCCAGTGAGGTGGTCAGGCGGGTGTTGAACCAGTCCGCTTTCACCCCCGCTTCGTAGCTTTTCCCGGTCGTAGGGTCGAGGTAACGACCGCTCGCGTCACGCTTGTCCTGTGGCTGGAAAATAGAGGTGTAGCTGACATAGGTCGACCAGTCTTCATTGATGTCATAAACCAGTCCTGCATAAGGCGTTACGTCATCTTTGGAACTTTCCAGACGGGTATCCGGGGAACCTGCCGGGTTGTAGCGAATGTTATAGTTGGTGTAACGCGCGCCAAGGATCAGATGCAGCGGGTCGGCCAGCGAGAATCGGGCCGAGGTATACGCCGATGACTGGCGAATGTCGTCCTGGCTATAGAGCTTCCACGGTGTCCACTGCGGGTCGGCGATATTGCCATTCCAGTTTTTAAAATTACCCACATCCACCATACCGTATAACGCATCCGGCATGCTGTTATCGTAATGGTTACGCTGGCGGCTGAAGCTCCCGCCAAACATCATCTCATGCTGACGACCAAAAAGGCTGAAATTGCCACGCAGGAAGGCGTCGATGGCATCCTGCTTACGTTCACCGCGGTTCCAGCCGCCGTAGCCGACCATGCCCGCCCCGGTCTCTTTATCCGGATAGCCGGACATATACATCAGTTTGCTGTCGAAATGGGTTTCCGCATGCATGCCGTTGATATGGGCTTCCCAGCCGTTGTCAAAACGTTGGGTCAGGTTGGCAAAGATACGGGTGTTGTCTTTATCCGAGTAAGCCCAGTCAGGCGCAACGGTCTGGCTGCGGTTGTAATGGGTTTTGCTTCCATCGCTATACCAGGTTGGCAGCCCGCCCCAGGTGGGATCGGCGGTGTGACTTTCCTGGTATTCATAGCCTACGGAGAGGGTCGTGCTGTCGGTGACGTCGGCATCCACCACGCCATAGAGGAATTTTTTACGGTAGTGGTAGTTATCCACAGCGCTGTCGTTGTCCTGGTAACCGGTGATCAGACGACCGCGCACCTTGCCGGATTCTACCAGCGGGGCCTGTAAATCCAGCACATAGCGCTGCTTGTCCCAGCTGCCGTAGCTGGCGGAGACGTTCCCTTTGAATACGTTACTGTCTGCGTGCTTGCGCACCATATTGACGTAGGCGGATGGGTTACCGGTGCCGGACATCAGCCCGGTAGCGCCGCGAACGACCTCTATACGGTCATAAATGGCGGTGTCGGCGGCGGTGTCGCCGAAGTTCCATACTTCGCTGATGGAGGTCGGCAGGTCATCGAACGCATAGTTACTGACGAAGAATCCGCGCGAGTAAAATACGGTGCGGTCGCTGTCCTGCACCTGGGCCGTTACGCCGGTGGTGTTGGTTAACACCTGGCCGACTGACTGCAGGTTCTGATCTGCCATGCGCTGCTGGCTAATCACGCTGACGGACTGGGGGATATCGCGGGGAACAAGTAACAGTTTGGTCCCGGTGGTGGTGGTTTTTACGCTGTAGTCCTGATCCTGTCCGCTGGAGGGATCCTGTGCGTTATCAAAGCCACCCTCCACAACTACCGTATCTTCGGTCGTGGAGGCGGCAAAACTGACGGTTGGCATCAATGCCATAGCAATACAGGCTGCCAGCAACGAAGGTGTTGCGACAGGCTGGCGTTGCCCATCCCTGGTATGAGTAATGAAAGACATCATCAAACCCTTAATGAATGGTGAAGGTGGTCTGCATCAGTCCCGCGTGTGCGGGCTGATGTCGTTTTCTATGTTGAAAATGCGCATGAAAATGCAAATGCGAAATATACGCATTGAGATTAGCGGTGTAAACAGATGTGTCAAAAGGAACTGAAATAATGTTTCAGGCGATCGCGACGCGTCAGCGCTCACTCTCCAGGCAGCTGGAGGACATTCAGGAAAGAAATCGGTGGAGAAGGTTGAAAGGACAGGAGAATCTCGCTCATACTCTTGTGTTGTGTCACACAGTAATACTGAGAATGTGTTAATGGCGGCGCACTACGCCAGATTAAACAAAAAAGGAAAAGGTCATGGCTGAAGAAACGATTTTTAGTAAAATTATCCGCCGCGAAATCCCTTCGGATATCGTTTATCAGGATGAGCTGGTGACGGCTTTTCGGGACATTTCTCCTCAGGCTCCGACACATATCCTTATTATTCCTAATATTCTGATTCCGACCGTAAACGACGTAAAAACCGAGCATGAAGTAGCGTTAGGTCGTATGCTGACAGTGGCCGCAAAAATTGCTGAGCAGGAAGGGATTGCTGATGACGGTTACCGTCTCATCATGAACTGTAATCGCCACGGTGGTCAGGAAGTTTATCATATTCACATGCATCTGCTGGGTGGACGTCCTCTGGGGCCGATGCTGGCACATAAAGGTCTTTGACATGCTTAAAGGGCGTATTGCAGCGCTGGTAATGACGATGTTGATCGTAGGGTGCAGCACGCGTCCGGCGATCCCCGTCAGCGATGAACAGACGCTGGTGATGGAATCCTCCGTACTTGCTGCGGGTATCACGGCGCAACAACCTGCGTTGTCGATCAGTGAAATCAACTCTTCTGCTTCCTCTACGCTCTTTAATGAAAGACAAGAACCAGTGACGGTGCACTACCGTTTTTTCTGGTATGACGTACGAGGTCTTGAAATGCATCCGCTGGAAGCGCCGCGCAGCGTCACTATTCCGGCAAGATCGTCGGTAACGCTCTATGGCAGCGCCAACTATCTGGGTGCACATAAGGTGAGACTTTATCTTTATTTGTAAGGGGTGAACCTTGATTAAAAATTTGAGCCGTTATGCGCTCGTGACTGCTTTCGCTCTGTTCCTCGCAGGGTGTGTGACCCGAACTGAAGAACCTGCGCCTGTGGAAGAGGCCAAACCGGGTACCGAGCAGCCGACACAGCCAACGCAGCCGCCGCCAACCGTACCGACTGTGCCGTCTATTCCGTCGCAGCCTGGTCCAATTGAACATCCGGATCAGACATCGCAGCCTGCGCCGCGCGTTCGCCATTACGACTGGAACGGTGCGATGCAACCAATGGTCGGCAAAATGCTGCAGGCTCAGGGTGTGACCGCGGGCAGCGTATTGTTGGTTGATAGCGTGAATAACCGTACCAACGGTTCGCTGAACGCGGGCGAGGCGACAGAAACCCTGCGCAATGCCCTGGCCAATAACGGTAAGTTTACGCTGGTCTCGGCACAGCAGCTCGCGGTAGCCAAGCAGCAGTTGGGCCTGTCACCGCAGGACAGCCTCGGTTCACGCAGCAAGGCGATTGGGATTGCCCGTAACGTCGGTGCGCAGTATGTGCTTTACTCCAGTGCCACCGGTAACGTGAATACGCCAGCCCTGCAGATGCAGCTGATGCTGGTTCAGACAGGCGAGATTATCTGGTCAGGTAAAGGTGCCGTTACGCAACTCTGACTGTACGCGTGAAGAGATCCTGACGCGTTATTTTCCACAGTATCGCCTTATCGCGCCGCAGGCCCCTTCCGGGCTTGGCGGCGCGAGTTGCATTATAGAGCAGGGCGAGCAACGTCTGGTATTGCGGCAGAATCACGATCCCTCAGCGTCTGCATCCCATTTCCGCCGTCAGTTTCGGGCACTGAAACGCCTTCCGGCGGATCTGGTGCCAAAGCCCCGTTTTTACCGCCAGGGCTGGATGGCCGTGGAGTATCTGGCAGGGGAGATCGGCAACACGCTACCGGAAACGGCAGTGCTTGCGGCTATGCTCTGTCATCTGCACCAGCAACCGCGTCTGGGGTGGCGGGTGACGCTGCTGCCGTTGCTTGAACAATACTGGCAGCAGGCTTCAGCCGACAGGCGAACCCCATTCTGGCTGGCACAGCTAAAACGGCTGCGTAAAACGGGCGAACCGCAGCCGCTTCGGCTCTCGCCGCTGCATATGGATGTTCATGCCGGAAATATTGTTCATACGTCCCTCGGTGCGAGGCTTATCGACTGGGAGTATGCCGGTGACGGAGACGTGGCGCTGGAGCTGGCGGCAGTCTGGTCGGAAGATGCTACTGCGCGGCAGCGGCTCATCACCGACTACGCCCGGATAGCGCACATGAATGCCGACGCCCTGAGGCGTCAGGTGAGGCGCTGGCGACCGTGGGTCGTCATGCTGATGGCTGGCTGGTTTGAAATGCGCTTTCAGCAATCCCGAGACAAACAATTTATTGCGCTGGCAGATGATGCCTGGCGTCAGTTACAAACTAAAGGATAAGAGAGGTTGGTGTGGGTCCAGTCATGTTGGATGTAGAAGGGTTTGAACTGGATGCGGAGGAGCGTGAAATACTGGCGCACCCGCTGGTGGGAGGCTTGATCCTGTTCACCCGCAACTATCACGATCCAGCGCAGCTGCGAGAACTGGTGCGCCAGATCCGTGCTGCATCGCGCAATCATCTGGTGGTGGCCGTCGATCAGGAAGGCGGACGCGTACAGCGTTTCCGCGAAGGCTTTACTCGCCTGCCTGCCGCCCAATCTTTTGCGGCATTACTGGGCACGGAAGAGGGTGGCAAACTGGCGCAAGAGGCCGGCTGGCTGATGGCCAGCGAGATGATTGCCATGGATATCGACATCAGTTTTGCGCCGGTTCTGGACGTGGGGCATATCAGCGCCGCCATTGGCGAACGCTCATACCATGAAGATCCGCGTATTGCGCTGGCGATAGCGAGCTGTTTCATTGACGGTATGCACGACGCGGGAATGAAAACCACCGGGAAACATTTCCCGGGACACGGTGCGGTGACCGCCGACTCGCACAAAGAGACGCCGCGCGATCCGCGTCCGGAAGCTGATATTCGTGCCAAAGATATGTCGGTGTTCCGCTCCCTGATCACCGATAACAAGCTGGACGCCATCATGCCAGCGCACGTGATTTACAGCGACGTCGACCCGCGTCCTGCAAGCGGGTCCGCGCACTGGCTGAAAACCGTTTTGCGTCAGGAGCTGGGGTTTAATGGCGTGATTTTCTCTGACGATTTGTCGATGGAAGGGGCGGCGATTATGGGCAGCTACGCGGAGCGCGGTCAGGCGTCGCTGGACGCAGGTTGCGATATGATCCTCGTCTGCAATAATCGTAAAGGTGCCGTCAGCGTGCTGGATAACCTGTCGCCGATCAATGCACAGCGTGTTACACAATTGTATCATAAAGGTTCATTTAGCCGTCAGGAGCTGATGGACTCGGCGCGCTGGAAGACGGTCAACGCGCAGCTTGAAGCCCTGAATGAACGCTGGCAGGCACATAAAGCCAGCCTGTAAATCCTCCCGGAAGGCGTAGCGTGGTGAGAAGACAATGATCATCTATTTACACGGTTTTGACTCAAACAGTCCTGGTAATCATGAGAAGGTCCTGCAGCTGCAGTTTATCGATCCGGATGTCCGGCTGATCAGTTACAGCACACGCCATCCAAAGCATGATATGCAGCACCTGCTCAAAGAGGTGGACAAGATGTTGCAGCTCAACATCGATGACCGTCCGCTGATTTGTGGCGTGGGATTAGGTGGCTACTGGGCAGAGCGAATTGGATTCCTGTGCGATATCCGCCAGGTGGTGTTCAATCCTAATCTTTTCCCGAATGAGAACATGGAAGGCAAAATTGACCGCCCTGAAGAGTATGTCGATATTGCCACCAAGTGCGTCAGTAATTTTCGGGAGAAAAACCGCGACCGTTGTCTGGTGATCTTGTCGCGTAATGATGAAGCCCTTAACAGCCACCGGGCGGCTGAGCTGCTGCATCATTACTACGAAATTGTCTGGGATGAAGAACAGACCCACAAATTCAAGAACATCTCCCCGCATTTGCAGCGGATCAAAGCCTTCAAAACCCTGGGCTAATCCACTGCGTACGACCTGCCAGGCCCGGCCGCGAAAGCGCGCCGGGCTTTCTTTTTGTCCAGAATTGTCTACTTTTAAGCCATCAAAACTTGATGCATATCAATTTTGGTATGACCAATGCGCCTGACGTGGTATTCTCAATGCACCTGAATGGTTTCAGTGCTGTAACCTGTTGTTAATTAAGGGTTATTTTTATAACTTTTAATTAACAATTGGTTAATAATTTGAGGGGGTCACGTTGACTACGCCATTGAAAAAGATAGTGATTGTCGGCGGTGGTGCTGGCGGGCTGGAGCTGGCTACACAGTTAGGCAAGAAGCTCGGTCGCGGCAAAAAAGCCAAAATTACGCTGGTGGATCGTAACCATAGCCATCTGTGGAAACCGCTGTTGCACGAAGTGGCGACCGGTTCACTGGATGAGGGCGTGGACGCGCTGAGCTATCTGGCACATGCGCGCAATCACCATTTCCAGTTCCAGCTGGGCTCCGTGGTGGATATCAATCGTGAGAGCAAAACCATTACCCTGGCAGAGCTGCGCGATGAAAAAGGGGAACTGCTGGTCCCTGAGCGCAAACTGCCGTATGACACGCTGGTCATGGCGCTGGGCAGTACCTCCAATGACTTCAACACACCAGGTGTAAAAGAGCACTGTATCTTCCTCGATAACCCACATCAGGCACGTCGTTTCCACCAGGAAATGCTGAACCTGTTCCTGAAGTACACCAGCAATATGGGTGCGAACGGGAAGGTTAATATCGCGATTGTTGGTGGGGGGGCGACGGGCGTCGAGCTTTCTGCTGAGCTGCACAACGCGGTGAAACAGCTGCACAGCTACGGCTATAAAGGCTTAACCAATGACGCGCTGAACGTGACGCTGGTTGAAGCGGGTGAACGTATTCTGCCGGCGCTGCCTCCGCGCATTTCCGGTGCGGCGCATAATGAACTGACCAAGCTGGGCGTGCGGGTTCTGACCCAAACCATGGTAACCAGCGCGGACGGCGGCGGCCTGCATACCAAAGATGGCGAGTACATCAAAGCAGACCTGATGGTCTGGGCTGCTGGCATCAAAGCACCTGATTTTATGAAAGAGATTGGCGGGCTGGAAACGAACCGTATTAACCAGCTGGTGACCGAGCCGACCCTGCAAACCACACGCGATCCGGACATTTTCGCCATCGGCGACTGTGCTTCCTGCGCGCGTCCGGAGGGCGGTTTTGTGCCTCCGCGTGCTCAGGCAGCGCACCAGATGGCAAGCCTGGTACTGCACAATATTCTGGCGCAGTACAAAGGTAAGCCGATGAAAGCCTATGTCTATAAAGACCATGGTTCTCTGGTATCGCTCTCGAACTTCTCTACTGTCGGCAGCCTGATGGGTAACCTGATGCGCGGCTCTATGATGGTGGAAGGGCGTATTGCACGCTTTGTCTATATCTCGCTCTATCGTATGCACCAGATTGCCCTGCACGGTTACTTCAAAACCGGGCTGATGATGCTGGTGGGACGAATCAACCGCGTTATTCGACCACGCCTGAAGCTGCACTAATATTCTCTCCCTCCGGGGCCTCCGGAGGGAATTTTTAGCATATCATGCTGCTCAACGTACATTGAGTGCTTAAGAGTTCTCCTAAACACGATATATCTCTCCTCCACGTCCACTTTTTGATCCTTTGTCTTATTGGCGAAGCGCGACCTGCATTGCAAAATTGTTACCAATAGCAACAAAGGAGGAAGTCCCGTGAATAAATCAATGTTGGCGGGTATAGGGATTGGCGTCGCTGCTGCGTTAGGTGTGGCTGCCGTTGCCAGTCTCAACGTACTGGATCGCGGCCCACAATACGCTCAGGTCGTGTCTGCTACCCCGATTAAAGAAACCGTGAAAACGCCTCGTCAGGAGTGCCGTAACGTCTCCGTGACCCATCGCCGTCCGGTACAGGATGAAAACCGTATCGCCGGTTCAGTACTGGGTGCGGTTGCCGGTGGTGTGATTGGCCATCAGTTTGGTGGTGGTCGTGGTAAAGATGTGGCGACCGTGGTCGGCGCGCTGGGCGGCGGCTATGCCGGTAACCAGGTGCAGGGCGCTATGCAGGATAACGACACGTACACGACGACTCAGCAGCGCTGCAAAACCGTCTATGACAAGTCGGAGAAAATGCTGGGTTACGACGTGACGTACAAAATTGGCGATCAGCAGGGCAAGATCCGCATGGATAAAGACCCGGGCACTCAAATTCCGCTGGATGGAAACGGCCAGCTGGTACTGAATAACAAAGTGTAAAAAAGATGTTCTCTGAACTTAGCTCCTCAAGCGCTCAGGCTGAGGAGCTTTTTTTTGCGTCAGATTTTGAGCAGTTCAGGCCACAGTTTCAGCGTGGTCGCGGTAATTGTTTGCAGTTTTTCCAGCGTAGCCCCTTCACGGGCGCTTATCGACATACCCTGCAAAATACAGTTCAGGTATTGCGCCAGCATCTGTGGATTGCAATGCGCAGGAATTTCACCTCGTTGTTGGCGCTGAGACAGGAACGCGCTTAGCGTCTCTTCCTGCATGGCATGGCGCGATTTCACCGTGTTGGCAATCTCTTTTGAGGAGGCCGCAAGGGTGGCAGAGGTGTTAATCATAAAGCAGCCCGCAGGGGTATCTTTACTGGTGAAGCAGGTCGCGACGGTGGTGAAGTAGTCCCGTAGCGCCTGTTCTACGCTTTTCTCTTCACAAAACAGCTGGGCTTCGTGTTTCGCCGCAAAGCGCGAAATGTATCTGTCCAGCACTGCCCTGAACAGCCCCTCTTTATTGGTGAATTCAGCATACAGCGTGGGTGCTTTGGCACCGGTAGCTTCCACCAGATCGGAAAGCGAGGTCGCTTCATACCCATGTTGCCAGAAGAGAGTCATGGCCTTATCAAGCGCTGCATCCCTGTCGAACACTTTTGGTCGGCCACGGCTTTTCTTCGCGCAACTCGTCACGTCGGTTGTCATTTGCCGTTGGTCCTCTGTTGGTTTGTTGAATAATCATTATAAAAATAATCGCGGGTGACCACCAGCACTGATGAGAGAAAAATAAATTAATCATATGGGTATGAAAAATAACGAATTTAAAATTTAATTAATGTTCGTTATAAAAAGATGTTGACGCGTGAGCTGGATCACATTTATTATTTACCTATCGATCGTTAACTAAATGGCTAACGACCTCCAAATCATCTGCCCAAAGGTAAAAATCATGAAAAACGTAAAAACCCTCATCGCTGCTGCTGTTCTGAGTTCACTTTCTTTTGCAAGCTTCGCTGCGGTTGAAGTGCAATCAACCCCTGCTGATCAGCATAAAGTCGGGACTATCTCTGCTTCTGCCGGGACTAACCTGGGCTCACTGGAAGATCAGCTGGCGCAGAAAGCTGACGAGATGGGTGCAAAATCTTTCCGCATCACCTCAGTGACCGGTCCTAACACCCTGCACGGCACCGCTGTTATCTACAAATAAGCCGGGCTAAACCCTCATTTATGCCACTGCGATGCCACTGTAAAAAAGCCCTGCTCAGCAGGGCTTTTTTTATTGGGGATCACATCGACTGCTGGGTGACATCCTGATGCCGGGTGACATCGGTGGGCATCCCGGAACGCGCCTCCATCGCACGCTCCATCACGATGCCATCCGTGCGGGCATTCGTTTTAAAGCTCACCATCGCGGCATTCAGATTAATTGGCAGTGTCTGCGGATCGTCGCCAATGTTTTTCGATAACGGCTGGTGAATTTCAACCAGTCTTACGCCACCCGGCTCCTCAGAAACCTTAATGGGCGTATTAATAATATTCACTCGGGTACCAGGCGCGATCACGCTATAGAGCGTCTTGATATCATCATCGCGCAGACGAATACAGCCGGAACTGACGCGCATCCCGATACCGAAATCCGCATTTGTTCCATGCAGAAGGTAAACGCCACCATAGGCCGCAAGACGGATCGCGTGGTGACCCATCGGATTCTCCGGACCCGCTGGCACCACAGCCGGCAAATCAATCCCCTGTGCTTTATAGCGAGCACGAATATTAGCCGTTGGCGTCCAGGTTGGGTTGGCACGTTTATCCGATACGGTGGTGACCATTGTTGGGGTCAGCGTGTCGCCGCCCAGTTGGCCAATACCGATTGGATAAACGGTGACTTCATTTTTACCCGGTGGGTAATAGTAAAGACGCAGCTCGGCAAGGTTTATCACGATCCCTTCGCGCGCGACATCCGGGAGAATGGTCTGCAACGGGATGGTCAGGACGCTGCCAGCACGTGGCACATAGGGGTCGACGCCAGGGTTAGCCTGCAGCAGAGCCAGAAAGCCTACGTTATATTTTTTGGCAATCGCTTCGAGCGATCCCCCATTATTTTCAACCACATGAAAACGGTTTTCGCCCACGACCTTGCTGCCAGCAGGGGGAAGAGGCCAGGTATTTGCGCGTGCAGGAAGCGCAACAGCGACCGTTGCTGCCAGCGCAAACACGGTTATCAAGCGGGTAAAACGCGAAAAGGTCATCATCACCATAATCCATATAAATAATAAGGTTATTGTTTTATAAGGCGTTAACGATAATTATGGCGAATGGGTATGTCGGGAAATCCAGGTGAAGTGCAAAGAGTTTGTAAATTGTCCCCCCGTAAGCATTGCGCCAACGGGGGGAAGGGGAATTATGCGACAGCGTTCTCTTCCAGCTGACGCATAAAGTGACGAACCCACTCCATCCGGTTTTTACGATCCGTCAGCTCCTGCGTAAATTTCAGACGCGTTGGACCATCCAGACGGAAATGCTGCGGCTGTTTCTGGAGCAGACCGATTAGCCACATCGGATTAACGTGATTCTTCTCGGCAAATTCAATCACGCCACCTTTTTCATTGCCTTCGAGCTTACGAATGCCCAGCTTTTGTGCCTGCTGGCGCAGCCTCGCAATATCCAGCAGGTTTCTCGCGGCATCCGGCAACAGGCCAAAGCGATCGATCAGCTCTACTTTAATTTCATCCAGTTCGTTCTCATTTTTCGCACTGGCGATACGTTTGTAGAACGACAGACGTGTGTTCACATCCGGAATAAAATCATCCGGTAGCAGGGAAGGCATGCGCAGTTCCACCTCAGTTTGCTGGCTGGTCAGATCTTCCAGCGATGGCTCACGTCCGGCCTTCAGGGCATCGACCGCATTTTCCAGCAGCTCCATATAGAGCGAGAAGCCGATGGTTTCCATCGAGCCGCTCTGGTCTTCGCCCAGAAGTTCACCTGCACCGCGGATCTCAAGGTCGTGTGTCGCCAGCGCGAAGCCCGCGCCCAGATCTTCCAGCGATGCGATAGCCTCCAGACGTTTTTGCGCATCGGTAGTCATCGCTTTCGGATGCGGGGTCAGCAGCCAGGCGTAGGCCTGATGGTGCGAGCGGCCAACGCGGCCACGCAACTGGTGAAGCTGCGCCAGTCCAAAGTGATCCGCGCGCTCAATAATGATGGTATTGGCCGTCGGAATATCGATCCCGGTCTCAATGATGGTGGTACACACCAAGACGTTAAAGCGCTGGTGGTGGAAATCGTTCATCACCCGCTCCAGCTCGCGCTCGCGCATTTGACCGTGACCGATAGCGATGCGCGCTTCCGGCACCAGTTCTGCCAGCCTGTCCGCCGCTTTCTGGATATTTTCCACGTCGTTGTAGAGATAATAGACCTGACCCCCGCGCAGTACTTCACGCAGAATAGCCTCGCGGACGACCAGGTTGTCGTACTCACGAACAAAGGTTTTTACCGCCAGACGACGTGCCGGCGGCGTGGCGATAATCGACAGGTCGCGCATGCCGCTCATCGCCATATTCAGCGTTCGCGGAATCGGTGTGGCGGTGAGGGTGAGGATATCGACGTCGGCACGCATCGCTTTAATACGCTCTTTATGACGGACCCCGAAGCGGTGTTCTTCATCGACGATCAACAGCCCCAGATCTTTCCACTTCACATCACTCTGCAGCAGCTTGTGGGTGCCGATCAGAATATCGATCTTACCCTCGCTGGCCTGTTCCAGAATCTGCGTCTGCTCTTTGGTACTGCGAAAACGTGACAGCATCTCAATACGAACCGGCCAGTTGGCGAAACGGTCACGGAAGTTGTCAAAATGCTGCTGGGCGAGCAGGGTGGTAGGCACCAGCACCGCGACCTGTTTGTTGTTTTCTACCGCGAGGAAGGCGGCGCGCATCGCCACTTCGGTTTTGCCGAAGCCGACATCGCCGCAAACCAGCCTGTCCATCGCCAGCGGCTGGCACATGTCGCTCAGCACAGCATTAATGGCCTGAGCCTGATCCGGCGTGGTTTCAAACGGGAAGCTATCGCAGAACATCTGGTACTGTTGTTTATCATGCCTGAAGGCAAAGCCTTCTTTGGCCGCGCGTTGGGCGTAGATATCCAGCAGTTCTGCCGCCACATCACGCACTTTTTCCGCGGCTTTCTGCCGCGCGCGCGCCCAGGCGTCGCCGCCCAGTTTATGTAATGGCGCATGATCTTCTGCACCGCCGGCATAGCGGCTGATGAGATGCAGGGAAGAGACCGGCACATAGAGTTTGGCGTCATTGGCGTAGGTCAGCATCAGGTATTCGCCCTTGATGCCACCGGCTTCCAGCGTCGTCATGCCCTGATAACGGCCAACCCCGTGCTCGAGGTGAACAATCGGCTGGCCGGGGTGCAGTTC
Source organism: Enterobacter cloacae complex sp. 394I7 (assembly GCF_057320345.1). Taxonomy (NCBI): domain Bacteria; kingdom Pseudomonadati; phylum Pseudomonadota; class Gammaproteobacteria; order Enterobacterales; family Enterobacteriaceae; genus Enterobacter; species Enterobacter cloacae complex sp. 394I7. The sequence goes on from NZ_JBXWCR010000001.1 coordinate 709,940, forward strand.
GGCGAGGTTACGGATCAACGTGTCCGGATTAATGGTGCGACGGCTGTCCTGACGGCGGCGCGCCACGCGTTCCCCCAGCAGGTCGCTTTCGCAAATCAGCGCCAGATTGTTGAGGGTATCCACAAACCCGTGCTCGGCGGAGCCAATCATCAGATAACGGCCATTATCGGTGGCTTCACTCAGGCGCAAAATACGTTTCGGCGCAATTTTGATCCGCCCCAGCAGTTCACCCAGCGCTTCCCGACGGCCTTCACTTTCAACGGAAAACACGACCGGCCCGGTAAAGGACTCGAGGAACTTGCGCAGATTATCCAGCGGCGACTTCTGCTGCGCCTGAACGGATAAATCCGGTAGCGTGCGGAAGGCGAGGTTGGTATTGGCGGCCTTGTCGGCGAGCGAATCGGTTTTGAGCTGCATACGCGGCCAGCGTTTGAGCTCGGCGTTCAGCTCATCAGTGCGCAGCCACAGCACTTCCGGTGGCAACAGCGGACGCATCGGGTCCACGCCCCGGTTTTCAAAGCGGGCGCGGGTTTCGCTCTCAAAACGGCTGGCGCTGGCGTCGATATCACCGGTGTTAACAATCAGCGTATTGGCCGGGAAATAGCTGAACAGCGCGGGCAGAGGCTCGTTAAAAAACAGCGGCTGCCAGTATTCAATACCCGCCGGCAGCGTCCCTTTGCTGACCTGCTGATAGATATGTTCGGCATCGCGTTTGACGTCGAATCTGTCGCGCCACTGGCTGCGGAACAGCTCGATTGCGGTTTTGTCGGTCGGGAACTCATGTGCGGGCAGTAAATTGATGGAGTCCACTTCTTCCAGCGTGCGCTGCGTGTCGGCGTCGAACACGCGCAGGCTGTCGATTTCATCATCGAAGAAATCCAGACGATACGGCTGGTCGCTGCCCATCGGGTAAAGATCGAGCAGTGCACCACGCGTGGCATATTCCCCGTGCTCCATCACCTGATCGACATGGCGATAACCGGCGCTGTCGAGCTGCGCGCGCAGGGCGTCCCGGGACAGGCGCTGGCCTTTTTTCATCACCAGCGCATGGCCATGAAGATAGCTGTGCGGACAGACGCGCTGCATCAGGGTGTTTACGGGGACGATCAGCACGCCGCGCTGCATCGTCGGTAACTGATACAGGGTCGACAGACGAGAGGAGATGATCTCCTGGTGCGGCGAGAAACTGTCATACGGCAGCGTTTCCCAGTCGGCCAGACTGAACACCAGATTGTCAGTGAACTGGCGGATTTCATCATGCAGACGCAGGGCATTTTGCATATCCGGGGCAACCAGTACCACCGGACCCGGGTGTCGCTCAGCGATTTCTGCCACCAGCGTGGCGCACGCCGCGCCAGTAAGTTCGCCCAGCTGGCGCTGATCGCCCGCTTTGACAGGCAAGGAATATCGATAGTGTTCAGGCATGGCTATGTCAGAGTCTCTTGGGGATATACCAACAGTATTGGGGCATATCACTGATACGCAATGTCTTTATTATCCTCGATCGTTTTACATAATCAAACCGGAACCGCACAGGGAGGAAATTCGCCCCCAAAAGGGGGCGAAAAGCGCATCAGCGGCTGGCCGATGACGGAGAAAGCGTGGAAGGCGGGGAGAAGAACACATCACCAAACAGTGCGGTGGAGATCTTACGGACCCCAAGCCCGGCAACGGTGCAGAGCAACAGGCTGGCAAACGGGTAGACCAGAATCAACGTCAGTTCCGCCCAGACCGGCCAGTATGCGGCATTCATCTCACCAATCAGGAACAGGCTAAAGGCCTCAATCAGGATGCGATGGGTGGTATAAATCGCGATGGTATTAGAACCGATCACGTTAAGCAGATTATTAGGATGGACGGCATAACGTTGCTCAATGCTGTAGAAAAGCTTCATGATTAACACAATCGACAGCAGGGAGAGCAGCAGCGGGACGTTAGCAAACCACAGCACCACAGAAACGGCAGCGAACGCGGCTAATGCCAGCCAGGCGCGACGCAGATTGAACCCTTTCATCCACGCCATCAGCTCAGCGCCATACCACGCGCCGAGGCTGTAGTAGATCATGTTGCGCACCACGCTGTTCATTCCCCACCACGGCAGCGGCAGGAAGTTTATCGCGACGCTCGCCAGTGCCAGCAGCCCCAGTACCGGCAGCTTCCAGCGGCTCAGCAGTTTACACAGCGTGAAATAGACCACCAGGGCATACAGATACCAGAGACTGGTGCTGGCGGTGAGCATTCCCTTCACAAACCCGGAAAGGGAATCGGCATAGGCCGCATTGGAGGAAGTGGCCAGTTCACGCTCGGGAGCAAGCCAGGCGTTGAGGTGGCTCAGCGCCTGCCATTGCAGAACGCCCCACAGCGCCAGCACCCAGACAATACTCCAGATCCGTTTATCGAGACTGGTACGCCAGTCCACCTCATCGATGTAACGTCGAATCAGATAGCCGGAAATGAAGAAAAACACCGGCATGCGGAAGGGAGCAAGATAGAGATTAAAATAGACCCAACATTTGGCGAGAAGACCGGATAACGGATGTTGTAACCCATTGAGATGGGGATAAAAGGTGATGACTGAATGGTAGATAACCACCAGGCAGATACACAGCCCTTTTATCTGGTTAATCCATAATGCTTTTTGCTTCATTGTTCGCGACTACCTTTTTGCCATAAACGAACGAACAATTGTTGTTAAACAAAACCGTGATGTAACGGGTAACAGTCTGTATCAGGAGGTTTTTCGGAAAAGGTGGAGGCTGTACAGGGAGGTTTCAGAGAGTAGTACCCTGATTTATCTGAATTTTTCAGAAAAATGATTACCAAAGCTTACGGTTTCAGTCATTTACGCTTAAGGGATTCGCTTATATACTCGTGGGTCTGCTATCAGCAAACAGACGGATTTCATGTACCAACCTGTCGCACTCTTCATAGGCTTACGTTATATGCGTGGGCGCGCCGCGGACCGCTTCGGTCGCTTTGTCTCCTGGCTTTCGACTATTGGCATTACGCTTGGCGTAATGGCTCTGGTGACGGTTCTTTCCGTCATGAACGGCTTTGAGCGCGAGCTGCAAAACAACATCCTGGGGCTGATGCCGCAGGCTATCCTCTCCTCAACCAACGGTTCCGTTAACCCACAACAGCTCCCGGAAAGCGCGGCGAAGTTACAGGGTGTCACGCGCGTTGCGCCGTTAACCACGGGCGATGTGGTGCTGCAAAGCGCCCGTAGCGTGGCGGTCGGCGTGATGCTGGGCATTGACCCGGCGCAAAACGACCCGCTGACGCCGTTCCTCGTGAACGTGAAGCAGACCGACCTGGAAGCCGGCAAATATAACGTGATCCTCGGCGAGCAACTGGCCGGGCAGCTTGGCGTCAACCGTGGCGACCAGCTGCGCGTAATGGTGCCGTCGGCCAGTCAGTTTACGCCGATGGGACGTTTGCCAAGCCAGCGCTTGTTCACGGTGGTTGGCACGTTTGCCGCCAACAGCGAAGTCGATGGTTATCAGATGCTGGTGAATATTCAGGACGCGTCACGTCTGATGCGCTATCCGGCGGGGAATATCACCGGCTGGCGCCTGTGGCTCGACGCCCCGCTAAAAGTGGATACCCTCAGCCAGCAAACGTTGCCGGAAGGGACCAAATGGCAGGACTGGCGTGAACGCAAGGGCGAGCTGTTCCAGGCCGTGCGGATGGAAAAAAATATGATGGGGCTGCTGCTGAGCCTGATCGTGGCGGTCGCGGCCTTCAACATCATCACCTCACTGGGGTTGATGGTGATGGAAAAGCAGGGTGAGGTCGCCATTCTGCAGACTCAGGGGCTAACGCCGCGCCAGATCATGGCGGTATTTATGGTGCAGGGTGCCAGTGCCGGGATTATCGGTGCGCTACTCGGTGCGGCGCTGGGGGCGCTGCTCGCCAGCCAGCTTAACAATTTAATGCCGATCATCGGCGCTCTGCTTGATGGTGCGGCGCTGCCCGTGGCTATCGAACCGTTACAGGTGATTGGAATTGCGCTGGCTGCGATGGCCATTGCGCTGCTTTCTACGCTTTATCCTTCCTGGCGCGCTGCCGCCACTCAACCCGCTGAGGCTTTACGTTATGAATAAGATCCTGTTGCAATGCGACAACCTGTCCAAACGCTATCAGGAAGGCACTGTGCAGACTGACGTGTTGCACAACGTGAGCTTCAGCGTAGGCGAAGGTGAGATGATGGCGATTGTGGGCAGTTCCGGCTCCGGGAAAAGTACGTTATTACACCTGCTCGGTGGGCTGGATACACCCACCAGCGGTGACGTGATTTTCTCCGGCCAGCCGATGAGCAAAATGTCATCTGCGGCAAAAGCGGAGCTGCGTAACCGCGAGCTGGGCTTTATCTACCAGTTTCACCACCTGCTGCCGGATTTCACGGCGCTGGAAAACGTGGCGATGCCGCTGCTGATTGGTAAAAAGAAACCCGCAGAAATTAACACCCGCGCCAGCGATATGCTGAAAGCGGTTGGGCTTGGGCATCGCGGTAATCATCGTCCTTCTGAACTTTCCGGCGGTGAACGCCAGCGTGTGGCCATTGCGCGTGCGCTGGTCAACAATCCGCGCCTGGTACTGGCGGATGAGCCAACGGGTAACCTGGACGCCCGCAACGCGGACAGTATTTTCCAGCTGCTGGGTGAGTTGAATGCCTCGCAGGGAACCGCGTTTCTGGTGGTAACCCACGATCTCCAGCTGGCAAAACGGATGGGACGTCAGCTTGAGATGCGCGACGGTCATCTGAACCCAGAACTGACCCTGATGGGGGCGGAGTAATGGCTTCACCGTTATCGTTACTCATAGGGTTGCGTTTTAGCCGCGGACGTCGTCGCGGCGGCATGGTGTCACTGATCTCGGTGATCTCCACCATCGGTATTGCGCTGGGGGTGGCGGTGCTGATCGTGGGCCTTAGCGCCATGAACGGTTTTGAGCGTGAACTGAATAACCGCATCCTGGCGGTGGTCCCGCACGGTGAAATCGAACCGGTGAATCAGCCGTGGACGCACTGGAGCGATGCCCTGAGCAAAATCGAAAAAGTGCCAGGCATCGTGGCGGCCGCGCCTTACATTAACTTTACCGGGCTGGTCGAGAGCGGCGTTAACCTGCGCGCCATTCAGGTAAAAGGGGTGAACCCGGTGCAGGAAGAGCGCCTCAGCGCGTTGCCGAAATATGTGCAAAACGGCGCGTGGGCAAACTTTAAGGCCGGTGAACAGCAAATTATTATGGGCAAAGGCGTTGCCGAGGCCCTGAAGGTTAAGCAGGGCGACTGGGTCTCTATCATGATCCCGAACGCCAGTGCCGACCACAAGCTGCAGCAGCCTAAACGCGTACGTCTGCACGTCACCGGTATTCTTCAGTTAAGCGGCCAGCTCGATCACAGCTTTGCGATGGTGCCGATGGAAGATGCGCGCCAGTATCTCGACATGGCCGACAGCGTGACGGGGATTGCCATTAAGGTCAACGACGTCTTCAACGCCAATAAGCTGGTGCGTGATGCCGGCAGCGTGACCAATAACTATGTCTACATCAAAAGCTGGATTGGCACTTACGGTTATATGTACCGTGATATCCAGATGATCCGCGCCATTATGTATCTGGCGATGGTGCTGGTGATTGGGGTCGCGTGCTTTAATATCGTTTCGACGCTGGTGATGGCGGTCAAAGACAAGAGCGGCGACATCGCCGTCCTGCGTACCCTGGGGGCAAAAGACGGTCTTATTCGCGCCATCTTTGTCTGGTACGGTCTGCTGGCTGGACTGTTCGGGAGCCTCTGTGGCGTGGTGATTGGCGTGGTGGTTTCTCTGCAGCTGACGCCAATTATCAATGGCATCGAGGCGCTTATTGGCCACCAGTTCCTGTCAGGTGATATCTATTTTATTGACTTCCTGCCGTCTGAATTGCACTGGCTGGACGTTTTTTATGTGCTGGTAACGGCACTTTTACTGAGTCTGCTGGCAAGCTGGTATCCGGCGCGTCGCGCAAGCCGAATTGATCCGGCGAGGGTACTAAGTGGCCAGTAATTACGTCATGATTTAGCGGTCGTCAGGCCGCCAAATCAAAAAGAGGAATGCGTGATGTATTATGGATTTGATATTGGCGGCACCAAAATTGCGCTGGGCGTGTTTGATAAAAACCTCAAACTGCAGTGGGAAACCCGCGTTCCCACACCACGCGAAAGCTATGATGAATTTTTAACTGCCATTGCCGCGCTGGTGGCGCAAGCTGATTCACGTTTTGGCGTGAAAGGCAGCGTCGGCATTGGTATTCCGGGAATGCCCGAAACTGACGATGGTACGCTGTATGCGGCCAACGTTCCTGCTGCCAGCGGTAAACCGCTGCGCGCCGATCTCTCCGCTCTGCTTGAACGCGACGTGCGTTTAGATAATGATGCCAACTGTTTTGCACTCTCCGAAGCCTGGGACGATGAGTTTCAGCGCTATCCGCTGGTGATGGGGCTGATCCTCGGCACGGGCGTAGGGGGAGGGATCGTCATCAACGGTAAGCCGATTACCGGGCGCAGTTACATTACGGGAGAGTTCGGCCATATCCGCCTGCCGGTTGATGCCCTGGCGGTCGTCGGGCGCGACTTCCCGCTGACCCGCTGCGGTTGCGGTCAGCATGGCTGTATTGAGAACTACCTCTCCGGACGTGGGTTTGCATGGCTTTACGAACACTTCTATCATCAGAAACTTGAAGCCCCTCAAATCATTACCTTGTGGGAGCAGGGGGATGCGCAGGCGCGAGAGCACGTTGAGCGCTATCTGGATCTGCTGGCGGTGTGTCTGGGAAATATTCTCACCATCGTCGACCCGGATCTGCTGGTGATTGGGGGAGGGCTTTCAAACTTTAGCGCGTTAACGGAACAGCTGTCCGGGCGTTTGCCCCGACATTTATTGCCGGTTGCCCGCGTGCCGCGTATTGAACGTGCGCGACACGGGGACGCAGGAGGGATGCGCGGAGCCGCATTCCTTCATCTCACCGATTAGTTTACGAGGTTTTTATGCTGTCGCGTCGCTTAGGTCGACTCAGCCGTTTTCGCAAAAATAAACGCCGCTTACGTGAGCGCTTGCGCCAGCGGATCTTTTTCAGAGACAGAATGATGCCAGAAGCGATGGATAAACCCAGAGTGGTGGTGCTGACCGGGGCGGGGATCTCCGCAGAGTCAGGTATTCGTACTTTCCGCGCTGCGGACGGGTTATGGGAAGAGCACCGTGTTGAGGATGTGGCGACGCCGGAAGGCTTTGCCCGCGATCCGGATCTTGTGCAGGCGTTTTATAACGCCCGCCGTCGTCAGCTGCAGCAGCCAGAGGTTGTGCCTAATCCGGCGCATCTGGCGCTGGCGAAGCTGGAAGAGGCGCTTGGCGATCGTTTTTTACTGGTTACGCAGAATATCGACAATCTGCATGAACGGGCCGGTAACAAAAACATCATCCATATGCACGGTGAACTGCTGAAAGTTCGCTGCGCCTGGAGCGGTCAGGTGCTGGACTGGAAAGAGGACGTGCTGCCTGAAGATAAGTGCCACTGCTGCCAGTTTCCGTCGCGCCTGCGCCCGCATGTGGTCTGGTTTGGTGAAATGCCGCTTGGTATGGATGACATCTACAGCGCGCTGGCCATGGCGGATGTCTTTATCGCCATTGGCACGTCTGGCCATGTCTATCCGGCGGCCGGCTTTGTTCACGAAGCGCGGCTGCACGGCGCGCATACGGTTGAGCTGAATCTTGAGCCGAGCCAGGTGGGCAGCGAGTTCGAAGAGAAGCACTATGGCCTGGCCAGTACCGTCGTACCGGAGTTTGTCGATAAGCTCCTGAAAGGGCTGTAATCGCGATAGCCTGAAAAGGCACCCGTCCTGCGGGTGCCTTTTTTGTTTATGGCGTAAAGTACGCCAGCGTTTTCTCCAGCGATTTCGCCTGCTCGTCCAGTGACAGGGCCGCTGCCGAGATCTGTTGTACCAGGGACGCGTTTTGCTGGGTCGTGCTGTCCATCTGATTGACGGCAATGCTGACCTGGCTAATTCCCCGATTCTGCTCATCCAGAGCCTGAACAATATCGTTAATCACCAGATGCACATGCGACACGGCCTCAATGACCTGCTTCATCATGACGCCGGTTTCATTGACCAGCTCAACGCCTTTGCTGACACGGCCTGAAGACTCGGCTATCAGCTGGGAGATCTCTTTTGCCGCGTTGGCGCTTCGCTGGGCAAGGTTGCGCACTTCACCCGCCACCACTGCAAAACCGCGCCCCTGTTCGCCCGCGCGCGCCGCTTCTACGGCGGCATTTAGCGCCAGAATATTGGTCTGGAAGGCGATACCGTCCACAATGCTGTTGATCTCTCCAATCTTACGGGCGCTTTCGTCAATTTCCCCGATCACCACCACGACATCGTTGACCAGCGTCTCGCCATGTCCGGCAAGGGTCGCGGCGCGATCGGTAAGGGTGGTAGCTTTGTGCGCATTGTCGGCGTTATTTTTCACCGTGACCGAAATCTCTTCCATGCTGGCCGCGGTTTCGACAATCGCCGCTGCCTGTTCTTCGGTGCGTGAGGCCAGATCGAGATTGCCTGCCGAAATTTCACTGGTGCCACCGTGAACGGAGTGGCTGGCTTCGCTGATGTTACCCACGATGCGCTTGAGCTGCATCTGCATGGTGTGCAGGGCGTAAAAAATACTGCTGGTATCCCCGGGACGCACCGGGATAGCGTTGTTCAGGTCGCCTCCGGCCACGGCCAGCGCGATCCCGGCGGCATCTGACGGTTCGCCCCCCACCGGGCGGTCCACTTTACGGGTAAAGATTTGCGCCATGACCAGGCTGACAACCACAATGCTTAACACCATCAGGAGGATGGCTTTCAGTAAAAATTGTCTTGCCTCGGCCATCACTTCGCTGACCGGGGTGACAATAGCCAGCTTCCAGGGCGTCTGACTGTTGCCGATGGTAATCGCCTGCCAGGTGATAAACGCCTCTTCCTTCAGTTGAGGATCGTTTGTGCGTATCACCTCATCCCCTGTGACGGTTCCAGTGTAAGGCTTGCCTACGGCACGTTTATCCGGGCTGGAAACCACGTTGTTGCCCGCCGACAGAAGCAGGGCGTAGCCTGTACCGTTCCACGGTTTAATCGCCCCGATCATCGATTGCAGGGTAGCGAGTGAGAAATCCGATGTGACGGACCCCAGGAACTGACCCTCACGCATGATGGGGGCGGCAATCGAGGTGAGCATTACGTCCACCCCATTGTAGGGATAAATATAGGGTTCGATGATGACATCTTTTTGCCGTTGCTTCGGCAGCAGATAATAATCACCGCTGCCGGGCGTTTCGATGTCCGTCAGCAGATGTAATGCCGGTTTGCCTGTGGCGTCGCGGTCAACGTAGCGGGCGTAACGTCCGGCGGGATCTTCACCGCTCTGACCGGCAAAGGTGGCATCGTTGCCATCGAAGGCATCAGGTTCAAAGGCCATCGACATTGAAAGAAACTGAGGGTGCGCTGAGAGATAATGGATTAGCAGCTGGTTGAGCCCCTGTCGATCAGCGATGCCCGCGTCGCGCAGTGCCTGAGCGCTATTTCCCATGTCACGCGCGGCCGTCAGGGCGGAATCCATCTGTTTACTGACCTGCAAAGACTGCACTTCAGCAATCTGACGGATGTGTTTTTTAGCCAGCACTTCTTGCTGATCCATCCACTGCCACATCATAAAACCGATCGTTGCCGTAAAGCCCACCGTCACGGTGAGGAAAATGGACAATAGCATCAACGTCTTGACTCTTATTTTTTGTTTTCGGACCATGGCGTCTTTCATTCTCAACTCCCGTAATGACGTGCATGTCGGGCAGGCACAGATCACTTATCGGATATTTCGCCATGTTTCTGTAGAGCACCGGGTATATTTAATTTAAATTTTTGATCGCTAATTCCCGTTAATTAGTGTGGATGCTTTTATTTTGTGCATTCAATCAAATTAGTGTTCGATAATGCTCGTTATCGTTGTGCAGATAGGGGATGCTAATAAATATAAAGACGTTCAGGAGGATGGGATATGTATGGATTTATCGCGAGACAACCCATTTTTAACCTCGATATGAATACCGTGGCCTATGAGCTGCTTTTCAGAGACGGAATGACCAACCGTTTCCCCGATGTGTCGGCGGAATATGCCACGTCCAGAATGATATCAGACCAGTTCTTATCCGTGCCGTCCCAGCGCATCGCCGGAGAACATACGTCGTTTATCAATTTTCCTTCCCGGATGATCATTGACCGCAGCGCTGAGGCGCTGGACAAAAACAACGTGGTCATTGAGATCCTTGAGGATGCTGACCCGGGTGAGGCGCTTTTGCAGGCCGTGAGAGAAATGTATGAGCACGGGTACTGCTTTGCGCTCGATGATTTCACTCTCGCACCGGAATGGGATGTTTTCTTGCCCTATATTTCCATCATCAAATTCGATGTCCAGAATTACACCTTAGCGCAAATTCAAAATTACCTGAGTGAGCATAAAAGCCTGACCGGGCATATTAAATATCTGGCTGAAAAAATTGAGACTAAAGAGGAATTCAAACAATACAGCGATGCCGGATTTTCTCTTTTTCAGGGATATTTTTTCTGTCGTCCGGAGGTGATTAAATATAAACGGCTATCGCAAAATCAGCTTGCAATTTTCCGTCTGCAAATGGAAGTAGGACGCAATAAACCTGACTTTCGGATCATCGAGGCGTTAATCAAAAGCGACCTCACGCTGTCCTATAAAATCATGCGCTATATGAAGCACACCGCTTTTAAACACATGGGGGCCTGTAATTTCAGCAAGTTAACCCTGAGTGAAGTGCTGAGGTATCTTGGAGAAAATCAGCTCAGAAGGTTTGTAGCCGTTGTAGTGCTGGCAAGTGCAGCCAACGACACCGTCACCGAGCTTTACCCGATGAGTATGATGCGCGGGAAATTCTGTGAACTGATTGCCGAGAAACTGAACGAGCCGATGCTGGCTGAGAATGCGTTCATGTGCGGTCTGTTCTCACTGCTTGATACCCTGCTTGAGCTGCCGATGGCAGAGCTGATGACGCAAATTGCTGTCCCGCAGAGCGTGAGTAATGCGTTGTGCCATCAGGAAGGGCAGTTAGCGGACATGGTTCGCCTCTGCCATTACTACGAGCAGCAGCAGTGGGATGAGGCAAGCAGAATAAGTCACGCGCTGGGGCTGGCAGAGGAAGAGATCGTAGAGGCGATGAGGAAGGCCACGATCTGGGCCGGGGAGAACGCCGTCAGTTAATCGTTCCTCACTCCGCTAAGACGGAGTGAGGAAGAAAGCCTGGCCGCTTACCGGCCCGCTTTTAATTTCTGGTAATACTCTTCATAGATGCGGCTTGCGTCACCGACATCGTTTTGCCACTCGCCTTTACTGATGGTTTGCGCATCCGGATAGAGCGATTTGTCGTTCGCGACGGCCGGGCTGAGCAGCTTGCGCGCAGCGAGGTTCGGGGTGGGATAACCAATGGTCTCCGCAACTTGTTTCGCGACGTCCGGGCGCAGCAGGAAGTTAATCAGCTTCAGGGCACCGTCAACGTTCTTCGCGTTTGCAGGAATAGAGAGGCTATCCATCCAGAAGATCCCGCCTTCTTTCGGCCACACTACCTCCAGCGGCGTACCGGCCTGACGGGCAACATACGCGGAGCCGTTCCACACCATGCCCAGATTCACTTCGCCTTCCATATACGGGTTTGCCGGGTTATCAGAGTTAAATGCCGCCACGTTAGGCATCAGCTTTTTCAGCTCGTTATAGGCCGTTTCAATCTCTTTCGGGTCCGTCGTATTGCCTGAGTAGCCGAGCTTACGCAGCGCTACCTGGAACACTTCGCGCGCGTCGTCGGTTAACAGCAGGCTGCCTTTGTATTCCGGTTTCCACAGATCGGCCCAGCTTGTAACGGTTTTCGGATCGATAGCCTCGCTGTTGACACCAATGGCGGTTGCGCCCCAGATGTAAGGAATGGAGTAGTCATTATTCGGGTCAAACGGCTTATTGAGCATCTCCGGATCGAGATTGTTGAAGTGAGTGAGCTTCGTTTTATCGATCTTCTGAATCATGCCCTCTTTGCGCATTTTATCGACGAAATAGGTCGACGGGACGACCAGATCGTACGCGCCTTCTTTGTAAGTTTTGAGCTTGGCGTACATGGTTTCATTCGACTCATAGGTAGAATAGATAACCTTGATGCCCGTCTCTTTCGTGAACTGCTCCAGCAGGCCAGGTGGCACATACTCGGTCCAGTTATAGAAATAGAGCGTTTTGCTGTCATCAGCGTGCGCGGCACCCATTCCGAGCACCAGTGCCGCAGCGGCAAGCATTTTTTTCATTTCATTGTCCCCTGAGATTTTGTTTTATCACGAGCAATAACCTGGCTGGCAATCACCAGCACCAGCGAGAACACTAACAGTATGGTCGCCAGCGCGTTCACCTCGGGCGAGACGCCGACTTTCACCATTGAATAGATCTTCAATGGCAGAATTTCATAACTCGGGCCGGTGACGAAGGAGGAGACCACCACATCGTCCATCGACAGGGTAAAACTCAGCAGCCATCCGGCAGCAACGGCGGGCATCGCCAGCGGCAGGATGATTTTGCGCAGGATGGTCATCTCACTGGCACCCAGATCTTTTGCGGCTTCCAGCATGCGCACGTCAAACCCTTTCAGGCGTGCGAAGACGGTGACCACCACAAACGGCAGGCAGAAAGTGATGTGGGAGAACAGCAGTGACCAGAAGCCCAACTGGACGCCCAGCAGCATAAACAGCACCAGCAGCGAAATCGCCATGACGATATCCGGCGACATCATCACCACAAACAGCATCCCGCTGACGAACGGTTTACCCCGGAAGCGATAGCGGTAGAGCGCCACGGCGGTAAGCGAACCAATCAGCGTGGCGAAGGTGGCGGAGAAAATCGCCATCGTCAGGGAGTGCTGAGCAGCCTGCAGCAGGCTGTCGTTGTTCATCAGCAGGCTGTACCAGTTGGTAGTGAAACCTTGCCAGTTGATGCCGAAACGCGAGCTGTTAAACGAGTTCACGATCAAAATAATGATCGGAATATAAAGATAGGCATAGATGGCGGTCATAAAACCGCCGCGAAGCAGTCGACCGATCATTCGAGTTCCACCTTTTTATTCAGTAATCGTGAAGCACGCCAGTAGATCAACAGCATCAGGCCCATCACCACCGTGAGCGTAATGCTGGTAGCGGAACCGAACGGCCAGTCGCGAATGTTCAGGAACTGACTCTTAATCACGTTGCCGATAAGCAGGTTTTTCGCGCCGCCCATCAGGTCGGACACGTAGAACAAGCCCATTGCCGGCAGCATTACCAGCAGACAACCTGCAATGATGCCAGGCATGGTCAACGGAATGATAATCCGGATAAAGGTCTGCAGTTTGCTGGCGCCCAGGTCTCTCGCAGCTTCCAGCAGCGGTTTATCCAGCTTCTCAATGCTGGAATAGAGCGGCATCACCATAAAGGGCAGCAGGATATAGACCAGACCCACAATGACCGCACCCGGCGTAAACATGATGCGCACTGGCGTATCAATCACGCCCAGCCACAACAGGAACTCGTTCAGATAGCCTTTGGTGCTGAGGAAAATTTTCAGCCCGTAGATGCGGATCAGGGAGTTGGTCCAGAAAGGCACGATCAGCAAAAAGAGCAGCAGTGGACGCACTTTTTGCGGCAGACGTGCCAGAAACCATGCAAAGGGATAGCCCAGCACCAGGCAGGCAACGGTGGCGATCAGCGCCATATTAAGCGAGTGCAACAGCACGTCAAAATAGAGCGGATCGAGCAGACGCGAGTAGTTGTCCAGCGTAAAGACCAGCTTTACGAAGTCAGTATCGTCGCGGGTCAGGAAGCTGGTGGCGATGATCATCAGGTTGGGTAAGAAGACAAACAACACAAGCCAACCGACGATAGTAGCAATCACCACATTCTGGAATTTACTTGTGTTCTTCATCAGCCAGTACAACCTCCCAGCTTTCTACCCAGTTGATAACCATTTTCTGGTCGAGGGAGTGGTCGAAATCAGGGTCGTCCTCATTAAAGAACTCGCTGACCATCACCATCTTACCGTTTTCCAGTTCGACGACAGACTCCAGCGTCATCCCTTTATAGTTGCGCTCCCGGATATAGCCAATCAGGCCCTCGGCATCAGTATTGCCGTGGATCTCTTCAACGCGCAGATCCTCCGGGCGCAGCAGGACGTTGAGCTTTTGCCCTTTTTCGACGGCGAAATTCACGGTGATATTGCACTCGCGGCCTTCTACGTTGGCCCGCACGCGCTGTTCGTCCAGGCGTTCAATCACCGTGGCGTTGAAAATGTTGATCTCCCCAATGAAGCTGGCCACGAACAGGTTTTTCGGCTCTTCATAGATTTCACGTGGCGTGCCGTCCTGCTCGATTTTGCCGTCACGCATCACCACGATACGGTCCGACATGGTGAGTGCCTCTTCCTGATCGTGGGTAACGAAGACAAAGGTAATGCCGAGCTTGCGCTGCAGGGCTTTAAGCTCGTTCTGCATCTGCTTGCGCAGTTTGTAGTCCAGCGCGGAAAGTGACTCATCCAGCAGGAGCAGACGCGGTTTATTGACCACAGCGCGGGCGATAGCAACGCGCTGCTGCTGGCCGCCGGAAAGCTGGTGTGGCTTACGCTGGGCAAATTCTTCCAGCTGCACCATGCGCAGCGCGTCGGTAACGCGAACAGGGATCTCGCTGGCCGGTGTTTTTTGCATCCGCAGGCCAAATGCGACGTTCTCGAACACGGTCATGTGCGGAAACAGGGCATAGCTCTGAAAGACGGTATTCACGTGCCGCTCTTCGGCGGGGACCTGGGTGATATCCTGGTTTTCAAGGTGGATGTGACCGCTATCGACGTTTTCCAGTCCGGCGATAAGGCGCAGTACGGTTGTCTTGCCGCAGCCAGAGGGGCCAAGCAGCGTGAGGAACTCACCGTCATTGATGGTCAGGTTGAGCCCGGAAATAACATCTTTACCATCAAAACTTTTACGAATTCGTTCCAGTTGCACCAGCGGTGAACGTGAACGGGATTGTGTATTCAATTTTTGCGCTGTCCCATATAGACGCTCCGGGATGCAGACCGAAGCGGGGTTTGTGTGTAACCACCTTGGTGACTCGTAATGAGGGCGGACATTCTACGGCAAACCACTGTAATCGCCAATCCTTGTCACTGATTCATAAGCTACATTTACTAACGGATACGATATAAACGGAAAATATTCTCGTTTGCGGGATAAAAGTGACCTGACGCAATATTTGCCTTTTGATGCTTATTGATAATGTTGTCACAAAAAGTGAGGGTGACTGCATGGATAAATTACTTGAGCGTTTTTTACAGTACGTTTCGCTGGATACCCAATCTAAACCGGGTGTCCGCCAGGTGCCAAGCACCGAAGGCCAGTGGAAGTTATTAAACCTGCTCAAAGAGCAGCTCGACGCCATGGGGCTGGTTAACGTCACGTTAAGCGAGAAAGGCACTGTGATGGGAACGCTGCCTGCGAATGTCTCCGGTGATATCCCGGCGATTGGCTTTATCTCTCATGTCGACACCTCTCCGGATTTTAGCGGTAAACATGTCAACCCGCAGATTGTTGAAAACTACCGCGGCGGCGACATTGCGCTGGGGATTGGTGACGAAGTACTGTCGCCGGTGATGTTCCCGGTGCTGCACCAGCTGCTCGGTCAGACGCTCATCACCACCGACGGCAAAACGCTGCTGGGTGCCGATGACAAAGCGGGGATTGCCGAGATCATTACGGCGCTGGCGGTGCTGAAAGAGAAAAATATCCCGCACGGGGATATCCGTGTCGCCTTTACGCCGGATGAAGAGGTCGGCAAGGGGGCAAAACACTTCGACGTAGATGCCTTTAACGCAAAGTGGGCCTATACCGTCGACGGTGGCGGCGTAGGGGAACTGGAGTTCGAGAATTTCAACGCCGCGTCCGTGACAATCAAAATCGTCGGAAACAACGTTCATCCTGGCTCCGCCAAAGGGGTCATGGTGAATGCGTTGTCGCTGGCGTCGCGTATTCATGCGGAAGTTCCGCCAGAAGAGAGCCCGGAACAGACCGACGGTTATGAAGGTTTTTATCACCTGACCAGCATTAAAGGCACCGTAGACAGTGCGCAGATGCACTACATCATTCGCGACTTTGACCGTAAAGCATTTGAAGCGCGTAAACGTAAGATGATGGAGATAGCCAAAAAGGTCGGTAAGGGCCTGCATCCGGATTGCTATATCGAGCTTATTATTGAAGACAGCTACTACAATATGCGCGAGAAAGTGATGGCGCATCCGCATATCCTCGATATCGCGCAGCAGGCAATGCGTGACTGTGATATTGAACCGCTGTTAAAACCGATTCGTGGCGGCACAGACGGTTCGCAGCTGTCGTTCATGGGGCTGCCTTGCCCGAATCTGTTTACCGGTGGCTACAACTATCACGGCAAGCACGAGTTCGTGACGCTGGAAGGAATGGAAAAAGCGGTGAAGGTGATTGTGCGAATTGCGGAGCTGACCGCGGCGCGGTAATGACAAAAAAAAGGCCGGGTCAGGCGAAGCCGCCCCCCGGCACGCTTTTCTTTACGGTTTAGTCCTCAAAGAACCAGTACCCGCTGTTCACCAGCGCGGCGAGCATCGCGAGGAAAGAGGGATCTTCCAGCGCATCGCCAAAGGTATCAGCCGTTAAGGTCAGGTGGCTGGCAATAGCCTCCAGCGCCGGACGGTGAGGGGAGTCCAGCTTCTCGCCGTTAACGAAAACATCTTCACCGATGCGCAGTACGCGCAACCCGCCCAGACGAACCAGTTTGTCGCCCTGCTGCAGTGCGTCATAAATCTCGTCGGCCTGGTATGGCGGCTCTGGCGGTGCCACATCCAGCTCATGGCGTGACTGGCTGATAAACTCACCAAACCACTGGCTGAAATGCGCCGGTTCATTGATCAAATCCAGCATCATGCCGCGAAGCTTGTCCAGTTCGGCTGGCACAATATCGGCCGGGTGCTCGCGTGCAGGCACATCCGGATCGCTGTAACGATGGCTGCCCAGTTCACGCTGCAGCACGTAGTCAGCAAAGCCACTGATCATTTCGCGACCGCTTGGTGCGCGGAATCCGACGGAGTAGTTCAGCGAGTTTTCCAGCGAATACCCTTCGTGCGGGAACCCTGGTGGGATATAGAGAATATCACCCGGCTCCAGCTCTTCATCGATAATCCCTTCAAACGGATCGACCTGAAGCAGGTCCGGATGCGGGCAGTGCTGTTTCATCGGCACTTTGTCGCCCACGCGCCAGCGGCGGCGGCCTGTTCCCTGAATGATGAACACGTCGTACTGGTCCAGATGCGGACCAACGCCCCCTCCTGGCACGGAGAAGGAGATCATCAGATCGTCCATTCGCCAGTCGGGCAGGGCGCGGAACGGACGCATTAACGCCGCAGTCGGTTCATGCCAGTGGTTAACCGCCTGAACCAGTAATGACCAGTTGTTTTCACCGAGGTGATCGTAGCTTTCGAAAGGACCGTGGCTGACCTGCCATTTCCCGTCCTGGTGGCTTACCAGGCGGCTGTCGACTTCGCTCTCCATGGCCAGGCCGGCCAGTTCGTCAGGGGAGAGGGGATCGACAAAATTGCTGAACCCGCGTTTAAGAACGACCGGGCGTTTCTGCCAGTAACGTTCAATAAATTCGGGCCAGTTAAGTGTTAAGTGATAATCCATATTTTTTTATTCCGCAGGCTCTTACTGACTCGGATTATAACGGAAGCACAGGAGCCTGGGTGCGAGATCCTCGCATTTTTCACATAACGGGTTAACTATCGTTCGATGTGGGCTGCTGGCGACCGAAAATGACCTCCATTCTGGCGCCTCCGAGTAAACTGTCTTCGGTTTCAATTTTTCCGTCGTACTGGTCGACGATTTCGCGTGCCACCGCTAACCCAACCCCCTGGCCGGGGCGCAACGTATCCGCACGCTGACCGCGGTCGAATACCACATCACGTTTATTGCGCGGGATCCCCGGGCCATCATCCTCAACGATAATATGCAATTCGTTATCCGTCTGACGCGCGGAAACTTCCACGAATTCCAGGCAATATTTACAGGCGTTATCCAGCAGATTGCCCATCACTTCCATGAAATCATTTTTTTCACCAACAAAGCTGATTTCGGGAGAGATATCGAGGCTGATATTGACTCCTTTGCGCTGGTAAACCTTGTTAAGCGCGGAGGTGAGGTTATCCAGAAGCGGTGCCACAGGATGCAGTTCGCGGCTCAATAACGCGCTGCCGGAACGCATGCTGGCACGGTGCAGATAGTAACCAATTTGCTGAGAAATACGGCTGATCTGTTCCAGCATCACCGGCTCGGCGTCATCAACGCTCAGCTTTGAGCTGCGCATCGAACGCAGGGTACTTTGCATCACCGCCAGCGGCGTTTTCAGGCTATGCGTGAGGTCGGTGAGGGTGGTGCGGTATTTATCATAGCGCTCACGTTCGCTTTTCAGCAGACGGTTGAGGTTACGCACCAGGCTTGTCAGCTCGCGGGTAGTCTCCGGGTTGAGCTTCTCACGATGATGTTCTTCCAGCTCGCGCACCTCTCTCGCCAGCGATTCGATGGGGCGTAAACTCCACCACGCGGCGAGCCACAGCAGCGGGATCACCAGCAGCAGATTCGCGGCCAGAACATAGACGAACCAGTTCCATACCATATAAGAACGTTTAAGCTCGACCGGGATGGTATCGACCACCACGATGGTTAACTGCGGCATGTTCATCGTGGCCGGGTAGAGGTTAATCGCCACGGAGTGCGTCATTTCTGTTTCGGCATCGTCTGCGCGAATCTCATTCAGCTTTTGCTGCAGGGACCGGTCCTCGCGCAGCAGCGAGCTGGTGGTGTTCAGATCGGCTTCAAGTTCGTGGAAACCATTGGTCTTAAGCCATTCCGGACGAATACTTTTAACCAGCCATGGGATATCGCGTTGTGCCCAAAGTAGTTTTCCCTTTTCGTTATAAATCAGGGCCAGCGTCGGGCTTTGCTGGTTAAGGTTTTCCGGCATTTCGACGGTGATCGTGTTGTTTTCCCATTTCGCCAGGGTATAAAACAGGTTGCTTTCACCACGCAACAGTCGAAAAGTTGTTTTATCAAAACTGACGCTGTAGCCCACCAGAGCCACCATGCCGTAGGAGAGGGATAACACCAGCACGACGGCGGCCGTTGCCAGTAAAAAGCGAACCCGCAGCGAGAGGGGCAGAATATGACGCAAGATCCCTTTCATTTAGCGTATTTCGAACAGATAACCCTGACCACGGACGGTCGTGATCACGTCCTGCGGGTACTCCGCCTGAATTTTCTTGCGCAGACGTCCCATCAACACATCAATCGTGTGGCTCTCACGCAGCTCGGCATCCGGATAAAGCTGAAGCATTAAGGAGTCTTTGCTCACCACTTTGCCGCTGTTGCGGATTAACGTTTCCATGATGGTGTATTCAAACGCGGTCAGCTTAATGACTTCATTATTGATCGAGAATTCACGACGGGAGAGATCAACCTGGAAAGGGGGAATCGAAATCACCTGGGAGGCCAGGCCGCTGTTGCGGCGTAGCAGTGCCTGCATGCGTGCCGCCACTTCTTCGATGTGAAACGGCTTGGTGACGTAATCATCCGCGCCCGCGCTGAGCACTTCAACCTTGTCCTGCCAGCCTTCACGTGCGGTCAACACCAGAACCGGAAGGGAGACATCATGGCTGCGCCAGCGACGAATCAACGACAAACCGTCTTCATCAGGCAATCCGAGATCGACGATGGCGATGTCCGGCAGGTGCTCATTGAGATAATAATCGGCTTCTTTTGCATCTTCGGCATCGTCCACCTGATGTCCCATCTCCTG
This sequence comes from Enterobacter cloacae complex sp. 394I7, assembly GCF_057320345.1. NCBI lineage: Bacteria > Pseudomonadati > Pseudomonadota > Gammaproteobacteria > Enterobacterales > Enterobacteriaceae > Enterobacter > Enterobacter cloacae complex sp. 394I7. The sequence goes on from NZ_JBXWCR010000001.1 coordinate 729,891, forward strand.
AAGCTGAACCTTCAGGTGATGGCGTAGCAATGCGTTATCCTCAACAACCAGTACGCGCATCATCTTTTCTCCCTATATGAATGGTATGAATAGTTTAACGCTGATTATGTTGTTGTGGGGATAAACATTAAGTAAACCGGGGAAAAGCAGCCCCCTTTCCAGGCGGAAAGGGGGAAGGAATGTTACTTCAGCTCGTCAACCATGGTGATGGCACGGCCGATATAGTTTGCCGGGGTCATCGCTTTCAGGCGGGTTTTCTCGTCTTCTGGCAGTTCCAGACTGTCGATAAACTGTTTCATGCCTTCGGCGTCTACGCGTTTGCCGCGCGTCAGCTCTTTCAGTTTCTCGTATGGTTTTTCAATGCCATAACGACGCATGACGGTCTGAATGGGCTCTGCCAGCACTTCCCAGTTGTGATCCAGCTCGTCCAGCAGACGGTCGCGGTTCACTTCCAGTTTGCTTACACCTTTCAGGGTGGACTGATACGCGATCAGCGCGTAGCCGATACCCACGCCCAGGTTACGCAGCACGGTGGAGTCAGTCAGGTCGCGCTGCCAGCGGGAAACCGGCAGTTTGCTCGCCATGTGCTGCAGCACCGCATTCGCCAGACCCAGGTTGCCTTCGGAGTTTTCGAAGTCGATTGGGTTGACTTTGTGCGGCATGGTTGAGGAGCCAATTTCACCGGCGATGGTCTTCTGTTTGAAGTGGTTCAGCGCGATGTAACCCCACACGTCACGATCGAAATCGATCAGAATGGTGTTGAAGCGAGCGATGCAGTCAAACAGTTCCGCGATATAGTCGTGCGGCTCAATCTGGGTGGTGTACGGGTTCCACTGAATGCCCAGAGAGGTCACGAACGCTTCGCTGAACTGATGCCAGTCCACTTCCGGGTAGGCGGCGATGTGGGCGTTGTAGTTACCTACCGCACCGTTGATTTTACCCAGAATCTCGACCTGCTCCAGCTGACGATACTGACGTTCCATACGGTGCGCCACGTTTGCCATCTCTTTACCCATCGTGGAGGGAGTGGCCGGCTGACCGTGGGTACGGGACAGCAGCGGAATATCACGATATTCGACAGACAGTGCTTTTACCGCGTCGATGATTTTACGCCAGTAAGGCAGCACCACGTCTTTACGTGCGGTGGAGAGCATCAGTGCATGAGACAGGTTGTTAATGTCTTCTGAGGTGCAAGCGAAGTGAATGAATTCAGACACGGCATGCAGCGCAGGCACGCTTGCCACTTTCTCTTTCAGGAAATACTCAACCGCTTTTACGTCATGGTTGGTGGTGCGCTCAATAGTTTTAATGCGCGCAGCATCGTCTTCGTTGAAGTCAGCAACGATTTTATCGAGGTAATCGTTTGCCTGGGCGTCAAAAGCAGGAACTTCCTTGATTGCTGCCTGGGCGGCCAGCTTTTGCAGCCAGCGTACTTCAACCTGAACACGGAACTTCAGCAAACCATATTCGCTGAAGATCCCGCGCAGCGCGCTGACTTTATCGCCGTAGCGTCCATCTACAGGGGATACGGCGGTCAGTGAGGATAATTCCATAATTCGCAACTCCGGGAGGTTAACAATGAGCAAGAATTTGTTTTGCCTGAGTCGTCAGGCGATTACGAGAAAACATTAACTGCAGGCGGCCACCGCCAACCTGATGCCACAGCACGGCGGCACGAATACCTGCCAGCAGGGAGGCGCGTACTTTTGCCTGAACCTGCGGGCTTTGCAGCACGGCAGGAGAGCCGGTGACCTGAATACGTGGGCCCAGCGGGCTGATGACGTCAACATAAATGCCGGCCATGGCACTGAGCAGCGTTTCGGACTGCAGATCAAAATGGTCGAGCTGGCGCTGCAGCCCGGCAATGCGGTCACCGAGCGTATCAAGCGCGCCTTTAGCCGCGCTGAGCTTACGCTCCAGCACCATCAGGCTTAACGTGTAGCGGGTCAGCTCCGCGTTCAACCCCTGACGGCTACTGGCGTTAAGCACGCCAAGCAAAGTTTCAAGACCGAGACGAAGATTGGTTTCACTCCCACCGAAGACACCCAGAGTCGAACCGGGGTTGAGGTCGATAACGCTGTTGAGTGAAACGTGCAGCGCGTCAGCATCGCAATGACCCTGATGCGCCAGCTGTTGCACCAGACGGGCAGACTGGCAAATTCCAGCCAGTGCCAGGGTGATGTCATAATAGTTCTTCGCCACACGTTCTCCTTTATGTGTGCAATCGTGTTAAACGGCCGGCAGCGGCAGGCGCTGTTCAATGATCCCGCCGCCCAGACAGATTTCGCCGCTGTAGAATACGGCGGACTGGCCTGGGGTGACCGCCGCAACCGGCTCGTCGAAACGCACATCAATGCGTTCATCATCCAGCGCGGTGACGGTACAAGGGATATCGGTCTGGCGATAGCGTGTTTTTACCGTACAGCGCAGCGTACCCTTCAGCGGCTCACGATCGACCCAGTGCAGCTGTTGTGCGATGAGGCCGACGGACATCAGACGCGGATGGTCGTGGCCCTGAGCAACAACCAGAATATTGTTTTCGACATCTTTATCTACGACGTACCACGGATCTTCGCTGCCTTCTTTGGTGCCGCCAATACCCAGCCCTTTACGCTGGCCCAGCGTGTGGTACATCAGCCCCTGATGTTGACCAATTTCATCACCGTCGACGGTAACGATTTTGCCCGGCTGTGCCGGCAGGTAACGACCAAGGAAATCGCGGAATTTACGCTCGCCGATAAAACAGATACCGGTGGAGTCTTTTTTCTTCGCGGTGATCAGATCCAGCTCTTCGGCGATTTTACGCACCTGCGGCTTTTCAAGCTCGCCTACCGGGAACAGGCTTTGCGCAATCTGTTCGTGGCTGAGTGTATACAGGAAGTAGCTTTGATCTTTGTTGCCATCCAGACCGCGCAGCAGCTGGCTTTTGCCATTCACATCGGCACGACGCACGTAGTGCCCGGTCGCAATATAGTCTGCGCCCAGATCTTCTGCGGCGAATTCCAGGAAGGCTTTAAATTTGATTTCTTTGTTGCACAGAATGTCCGGGTTCGGGGTACGACCGGCTTTGTACTCTTCCAGGAAAAGCTCGAAGACGTTGTCCCAGTATTCTGCGGCAAAGTTAACGGTGTGCAGTTCAATGCCCAGCTTATCGCACACCGCCTGCGCATCGGCGAGATCCGCAGCAGCAGTGCAATATTCCTCGCCATCATCTTCCTCCCAGTTCTTCATGAACAGGCCCTCCACCTTATAGCCCTGTTGTTGCAACAGGTAGGCGGAAACGGAGGAATCGACACCGCCGGACATGCCGACGATCACTTTTTTCTGGCTGTTATCTGACATGGAATACTCACGACATTGAACTTCAAGGCGGCGTATTCTATCACGCCCCCCCACCATTGGCACCCTCTGTAAACGGCCAGTTAAATTCTCCAATCACCTCAAGCGGCAGGCGACCAGCAGACTGCCAGCAGCGGATACTCTCGGCAACCAGCGGCGAGCGCAGGTTTGGCGCATTTAGGATATCTTCGGCAGTGACCCACAGGCAGCGATCGATATCATCGTCCTGCGGCTCTGTGGCGCACGTTTCGCTAAGCTCGACGGCAAATAAAAAGCGCAGGAACGGGGTGTGATCAGGGGCAATCCACTGGTGCATACGGATGAAGTGCTGCGGCTCCGCGTGGATACCGGTCTCTTCCCACAGTTCTCGTTTAGCGGCCTGCAGTAAGGTTTCATTGGCTTCAAGGTGCCCGGCTGGCTGGTTCCACAGCGCCTTGCCGTTAATACTCTCTTCTACGACCAAAAACTTACCTTGCGCGTGAACCACGCAGGCGACCGTGACATGCGGTTTAAACATAGTGACTCCTTAAGGGGTAACGTCCCGCCATTCACCGTTTGCCAGTGAATCCAGGGTGTAGTTGCCCATGGCGTAGCGAATAAGTCGCAGGGTAGGGAAGCCCACGTGTGCGGTCATCCGACGCACCTGGCGATTACGGCCTTCATAAAGGGTGATCTTGAGCCAGCTCGTCGGGATAGATTTGCGCTCGCGGATCGGCGGCGTGCGTGGCCACAGCCATTCCGGCTCGCTGACGAGCTCAATACCTGCAGGCAAGGTAGGACCATCGTTTAACGTCACGCCGCGGCGTAATGTCGCCAGCGTCTCTTCATCCGGTTCACCTTCAACCTGGACGAAGTAAATCTTTCCCGTGCGTTTGCCCGGCTGAGTGAGCCTGGCCTGTAAGGCACCATCGTTGGTTAAGACCAGAAGTCCTTCGCTATCCCGGTCCAGACGGCCGGCGGCGTAGACGCCCTGAACAGGAATGTAATCCTTCAGCGTGCTGCGTCCGGCTTCGTCAGTAAACTGCGGCAAAACATCGTAGGGTTTATTGAACAAAATAACCCGCTTTGGCTGGGATTCTTGTGGTCTTCTGGCGGCTTGTCGTGAGCTGAATCGCTCAACCCGGTGTTTTGTAAAAGAAGTTTTCTTCATGGTATTTTCAGACGTTATCAATTGCCGCATTATAGCCTATTAACGAAGACCTTTCATGGCGTCGGACAATCAGGTACTATCGAAGGGCTCATTACAATTTATTAACATAAGATCAGTAACAACCAGAAGCGCTCGAAGGAGAGGTTAATGGAAAGCAAAGTAGTTGTTCCGGCGGAAGGTAAAAAGATCACCCTGCAAAACGGCAAGATTAACGTTCCTCACAATCCGATTATCCCGTTCATCGAAGGTGACGGTATCGGTGTAGACGTTACCCCGGCAATGCTGAAAGTGGTTGATGCCGCTGTTGAGAAAGCCTACAAAGGCGAGCGTAAAATTTCCTGGATGGAAATTTACACCGGTGAAAAATCTACTCAAGTTTATGGCCAGGACGTTTGGCTGCCAGCTGAAACGCTGGACCTGATCCGCGACTACCGCGTTGCTATTAAAGGCCCTCTGACAACTCCAGTCGGTGGCGGTATTCGTTCCCTGAACGTTGCGCTGCGTCAGGAGCTGGATCTGTACGTGTGTCTGCGTCCGGTTCGTTACTATCAGGGCACCCCAAGCCCGGTTAAGCACCCTGAACTGACCGACATGGTTATCTTCCGCGAAAACTCAGAAGACATCTACGCGGGCATCGAGTGGAAAGCAGACTCTGCTGACGCAGAGAAAGTGATTAAATTCCTGCGCGAAGAGATGGGCGTGAAGAAAATTCGCTTCCCTGAACATTGCGGTATCGGTATCAAGCCTTGCTCCGAAGAAGGGACTAAACGTCTGGTGCGTGCGGCTATTGAATACGCGATCACCAACGACCGTGACTCTGTGACGCTGGTTCACAAAGGCAACATCATGAAGTTCACCGAAGGCGCATTCAAAGACTGGGGCTACCAGCTGGCGATGGAAGAGTTCGGTGGTGAGCTGATTGACGGTGGTCCATGGCAGAAGATCAAGAACCCGAACACCGGCAAAGAGATCATCATTAAAGATGTGATCGCCGATGCGTTCCTGCAGCAGATCCTGCTGCGTCCTGCTGAATATGACGTTATCGCCTGTATGAACCTGAACGGTGACTACATCTCCGACGCCCTGGCGGCGCAGGTTGGCGGTATTGGTATCGCTCCTGGTGCGAACATCGGTGACGAGTGCGCACTGTTCGAAGCGACCCACGGTACGGCACCAAAATATGCCGGCCAGGATAAAGTGAACCCAGGTTCTATCATCCTGTCTGCAGAAATGATGCTCCGTCATATGGAATGGTTCGAAGCCGCAGACCTGATCGTTAAAGGTATGGAAGGCGCGATTAACGCCAAAACCGTAACGTACGATTTCGAACGTCTGATGGAAGGCGCTAAGCTGCTGAAATGTTCAGAGTTTGGCGACGCGATTATCGCGAACATGTAATCCAGAGTCTGGGTTAAACAAGAACGGGAGCCGATGGGGTCCCGTTTTTTATTATCCTATTTCGTAAGGTTATCAAAACCCTCACTTAAATAGCATTTACCGTCCACGCTTTACCGGGCCATCATGCGCTTTCGCCGTTTGATTCGGCGATGTATGCCCCAAAATTTCTTGAATATCTTAATTCCACGTCTCACTAAATTCATTGTTATGGTGTCCGGCCTCACCCGGTGCCGCGCTCATGAATACCTGATCTGACTTATCGGGTACGACGCGATTACGGTGAAACCCTCATTAATTCTGTTGTCAGCATAACTTTCTGGTGTGCGGAATATCACTCGTATTACGGGAGATAGCACAACGTGAATTAGCATCATTTTAAGCAGACGGCTGATATAAATATCCCTGTCGCAGCAAGTTGTTTAATCAAACGGTATTGCTGCGCTGGCACTTTCCGCGGTAGTGGGAAAAGTGAGACAAACTGTACGAAAAAATAAAGCCGGGTAATGTCGGTTTTATTGTGTACATAGCAAACACGCATGGTCATTCATTGCCATGTATTTTCCAATCGAGACGTAAGGATATTCTACAAATGAGTACTTTTACTGTAATACCCGCAAATCAGTCTGCAGATAATAATGCGAAAATGATTTATCAGTGGTTGAGTGGTCTGTCCGAACGACAGGGTAAAAAGCTCATTTCAGGTATTTTTGGTGGCTATAGCAATATCGGCGGCGTCGATGCTTTTTCCCTGCAACAAGGAAAAGACCTGCAGGCCCTGACCGGGAAATTCCCCGCTATTTATAGCGCTGACTATGCCCGTGGCTGGGATGCCTGTACCCCAGGAGAGGAAGCCAGTTTGATCGATTTTGGTTGTAATGCCGATCTGATCGACCACTGGAAAAAAGGCGGACTGGTCGCGATCAGCCACCATTTACCAAACCCTTGTTTTGCGGGGAATAATCCTGGTGATGGAAAGGGGGCTCTCAAGCATCCTGTGAGTAATGATGAATTTTCTGCAATCTTACAGTCTGGAACACCGTCGCGTGGACGCTGGTTGGCAATGCTTGATAAGGTCGCTCAGGGCCTACAGCAACTGAATGAGAAAGGTGTCACCGTCTTTTATCGACCCTTGCATGAGATGAATGGCGAGTGGTTCTGGTGGGGGGCAACCGGTGAGAATACAAACGATACTGTACGTATGGATCTGTATCGACGCCTGTATCAGGATATCTTTAACTATTTCGTTAAAACGAAAGGGTTAAACAATTTACTCTGGGTCTTCTCTCCTGATGCAAACCGGGATTATAAGACATCTTATTACCCTGGCGCAGAGTATGTTGATATTACTGGCCTGGACTTGTATACAGACAATCCTGCCACTGTAAACGGTTACGATGAAATGGTGGCATTGAATAAGCCGTTTGCCTTTGCTGAGGTGGGGCCATCAACAATTAACGGCCAGTTTGATTATGCAAATTTAGTGAGTGTTATTCTTCAGAAATACCCTAAAGCAACCATGTTTATCCCCTGGAACAATGACTGGAGCCCGCTGAAAAACCTGAATGCCTCTGGTGCATACAATAATGACCGGGTAATAAATCTCGGAGAGGTATGGAACGGAAGCGTTCTGAGTTAATGTACGTTCCGGTGTCACGTTGATGCGCCATATAAAATGGTTGAAGTCGCTGGCCCGATCGTTAACGCTATAGAAGATGCTAAAATGTTCAGAGTCTGGCGACGCGATCATCGCGAATATGTCATCCAGATTCTGGGTTAAACGTGAACGGGGGCCAGAAGGTCCCCGTTTTTTTCCTCTGCCTGCGGGAGACTGCAAGATGTTAGCTACGATCCTTGTCGCTATTGTTGCATTAATTCATCTCTACATACTTGTGCTGGAAATGTTCCTGTGGAACACAAAAACAGGCCACAAGGCATTTAATCTCAGCCCTGATTTTGCACGCGATACCCGTGTGCTGGCCGCAAATCAGGGGTTGTATAACGGTTTTCTGGCGGCGGGACTGCTCTGGGGACTGTGGCTTGGTGAAAGCGGTGTTCCTGTGGTCTTCTTCTTTTTGACCTGCGTGCTGATTGCGGGCATTTACGGTGCCATGACCGCCAGCCGAAAAATACTCTATGTTCAGGCTTTACCGGCGCTGGCTGCATTGATTGCATTGTGGTTGCGTTGATTAACAAGGCTTTGGTCTAAGAGTGCCGTCCGATATACTTACGCATTACCCTTAAAGGTCAGAGAAGAGACTGTTTATGCCCAATGAAATTCCACTTAAGTATTATGACATCGTCGATGAATACGCGTCGGAAGCCGCGGAGCCGGTAAGTGAGGCAGAGCGCGATCCTCTTGCCTGTTATTTCCAGTTGCTGCTCACCCGTTTATCGAACAATGAAGAGATCAGCGAGGAAGCCCAGCAAGAGATGGCGAGTAAAGCCGGCATCCGTAGCGCGCGCATTGATGATATTGCGAACTTCCTCAATCAGTGGGGAAATGAATAGTCCGCCTCAAAAACCGTTGTGATGATGCTTTGCTAAACAGCTCAGCATCACGCTATCGGACCACATGCATTTTTTATCCGGGATGTGCGTTGAGGGTTTACCGATGAGCAGGGCGAAAATAACGATCAGGAAAAAGAGTACCAGCGGAAACAACAGAGAATTTTTCACGTTTTAACCAAATGAGAGTGTGCTTCAGGGTAATCTACGGTCTGAATGTGACGACTATATGTTTTTAGGAAAGAAATGGAAACGTCTGATCTGGAAAAACATTACCACGACACCAACGCTAAGACGCTGGCGCTCTGGGAAAAGCGGGACGGTATCGGAGCGGTAAGGGAGCCGTTTTATGCTACGCAAAAGCTCGCACTGGCGACAGGTTTCCAGCCGGAAATGACCGCGTCTCTCGACATGTTGTTTCGGGAACTGCGGGCGTTGACCCGCCACGACTCGTTAGTAGACCTCCAGCCGCCATCCGGCTTCCATTTCACCTTCGTACCCATAACGCTCCCTCTCTACGACGAGAATGCACCGTTACCGGCGAAGACGCATCAGCTTATCGACGCATGGACCCCTTTTGCCGGTCTGGGCATCACGGTTCGGGAACTCAGGCTGGTGGCATTGCCCAACCAGCTCTTGCTTGCAGGCATACCCGATACACTTGCCTTGAGGCAGCGGCAGGCGTTTTGTGAACGTCTGTTAACCACGGACTGGCAAGCGGCGTTGCGCTTACGCCATGGCAATACCCCTTTGCCAGCGCCGTTCTGGCACACTACGCTGTTGCGCTACCAGGCAGACTGTCTGCCTGAATCACTGAGGGCGTTTTTCCGGGAGCGCCGCATGCAGCGTTACGGTGAGGTTTGCGGAGAGCTAAAACTCAACGTCGTGAATTATAACTGGACGCTATGCAGAGCCGTCACGTCGTCAATGTTGACACGTTAACGCGCTGGTTTTTGCTTATCGTTGTTAAGTTGCTGCGTCAGTTCACCAATGGTCAGTGATTTAGAGAAATACCACCCCTGAATCAGGGCATCAGGATACCGGTCAGCGATAAAGCGATATTGCGTTTCGCTTTCCACACCTTCAAAGACGAGCGTTTTATTCAGTCTGGCGAGGGCGTCACTAAAGATGACGAATATATTCTGTTTATAATGCTCATTAATACCATCTACCAGCGATTTGTCTATTTTGATCTCATCGTATTCCAGAAGCGATATGCGGGCGAGGTTAGAGTTTTGTACTCCAAAATCGTCAATTGATATTCTCACACCCAATGATTTTAACGCCTGACAGAACCCTTCGAGAACATCCGCAGTGGAAACCGCCTTTTCAGAGAGTTCGACTTTTATCAAGGAGAGTGGAATGCTATTCACTAAACACTCACGACACAGAATCTTAATGAATTGCCCGTCTTCAATCTCGGTTCGGCCAATATTTAATGAAATCACCAGCTGATGTTTAATCGCCAGCGAGGCGATTTCTGCCAGGGATTTTTCGATGATATTGATATAATACTTTTGATACAGGCCAATTTTCTTAATTAAGGGAATAAAGAGCTCAGGCGAGACCTCTCCATGATTGTTATCGCGCCATCTCGACAGAACTTCAACGCCCACCATTTTTTTATCCTGGATTCGAATAATGGGCTGGTAGTTAACGCTGATGGTATTGGCTTTTACCGCGTTAACCAGCGTGCGCTCCAGTGAGAACCGATCTTCATAGATGCGGAAGAAAAACAGAGTGATCGCTATCCAGATGAAAGCCAGAATTGCCGTGAGAAGGGTAAACACCACCAGAGACAATGAAGCCAGCCCTGCGTTGTGATGCTTCACGATCACACACAAATCCCATACGGCGCTGCACTGCGTCAGGGTTAAGGTAAACAGATTCGAATGCAGCCAGCTCTGTTCTTTTATCACCGGGGAGGCTGAGAAAAATGTTCTGCCGAAATCTTTGGTCGTCGTACTCAGTGAATAGTTCGCCGTAATCGGCGTGAACTTATCGTAAGCATAGCGGGAGGTGAATATAATCACGTTATTATAAATTGCCGCATTGCCTGTAAAAAAATCTTTTCTGGAAAACTGAGCCAGAAGAAAACCCCGTGGCGTTTTATGCAGCTCTGCAGGAAGGGCAACGGGAGTGGCGAGTTTACCCCAAAAAGCAGTACAGGCTATTTTCCCCTTTTCAATAAAACCGATATCCCCGAAATAGAGGCTATCTAACTTTATCTGCCTGTAACTATCGAGACTGGTTTTATCACAACCCTGTGTAGTAATGCTTTTGAGCGCCTGCGCCACACTTTGAGAGAGGCCTTCTGAATATTGCAAAAGGGAATGGGAAACCTCGAGCTGTTTGCTCTTTTGCTGGGCCACGATAACCGCATTAACCGCGTAGAGAGAGAGGGCGACCAGCAACGTTGAAATGATAGCAACGGCAATGATCTTTTTCATTTTCCAGTTGTCCCGTTCGCTCCCTGATTTGACAAATCTTAACACAGCCAGGGCAAGGCACAAGCCTGATAATAACGGAGGTTTATCTTATTCAGTCAGAGTAACTCATGCGGAAGTACCAGTTTTTTAAGATAAATCTTAACTAAACTTTTCACATTGCTTTAAGCAGCGCAGAGTTTGCCAGGCGATCGCCTTATACAGGTCATAAATGAGCGTTTTTCTCTTAAGGAAAAAATCGTGCGCAACGTTATGCTCCCCATTCTGTGTGCCTTATTTGTGTTTCTGAGTGGCATGCTGATCATTAACTGGCAGTTGTGGCATATGGCCCGGTCAAATTATGCCGAAACCGCCGCCGCAAGCACGCGTAAAATTGAGGCCATTCTTGCTGAGGCTGTCAGTGCTGCAGATACAGCAAAACGGGTCGCCGCTGCAGGGTGTACCGACACCGGACAGCGTGAACTGGGTTCGGAAGCTGCGCTGAAACCGCATCTTCGCGCCATTATGATTGAGCAGCAGGGTAGGATCGTCTGTACCTCCCTTCCCGGAAACGGCGTATTGATTGTTCGCCCGCAGACGCTGCCCAACAAAGGATTGATGCTGCTCCCCGGTAATCGCCTGGTGAACGGCATTCCGGTGTTACTTTTTCAGATGCCCGTCGCGAAAGGGCGCGTTATCGTAAGCGTTAGCGACGCGCATTTGCGGGATGTTATTGCGAGTGCAGCAAACAACACGGGACTGAGGCTGGTTGTTGGCGATAAAGCAATAGCCGGCGCGGGCGATGTGACCGGCTGGCCCCCCGTGAAGTGGGCGGGTTCCTTAACAGCATCGGCACATTTTCCGTTTAGCATGGCCTGGCAGCCTCCCGCCTTTTTCAGCCTGACGCGTTTACTGCATCAGGGATGGAGCCTCATACTGCTTATCCTTGCGTTATCTGTAGCTGTTGGCATTCTTATCCGTCGCTACAGGGGGAAAAGCAGCTCGTTTGAAGACGATCTGCGTAAAGCCATCATCCACGGCGAGATCGTTCCGTACTATCAGCCGATCGTGAATGGCGATACCGGCGGTTTGTATGGCGTGGAAGTGCTGGCAAGGTGGAAGCACCCAAAATCAGGCTTTATCCCACCGGATGTTTTTATTCCGATTGCCGAGCGCAGCGGTCTGATAATTCCGCTGACCAAAAATTTAATGGCGAAAGTGGTGACCGAGCTTAAGCCGCTTTTGCCTAAGTTGCCGGACGGATTTTACATCGGGGTGAACATCAGCGCCAGACACATCAATGCGCCTTCTTTTATCGCTGACTGCCGGGTCTTTGGAAAAGGCTTTTATGGTAAAGAGGTCAAACTGGTTCTCGAAGTGACCGAGCGTGAACCGCTGATCGATAATCCTCATCTGGTGGAAAATCTCACTGCGTTACATAACGCCGGTTTCGTCATTGCGCTTGATGACTTTGGGACCGGGTATTCCGGACTCTCCTGTCTGCACGCGCTGGCGATTGATTATATTAAAATCGATAAAAGTTTCGTGAACCGGGTATCAGAGGCGAAAGACTCTACGATCCTGCTGGAATGTGTGATTGACCTGGCGAAAAAACTCTCACTGCATATCGTGGCTGAAGGGGTAGAAACGAAGGAGCAACTGGACTATCTCAACCGTAATCAGATTACCCTGTTGCAGGGATACTATTTTGGTAAACCGGTCTCGTATAAAGAATTTATTAAAGTCATCTTATCTAAGCCCCTGGAGAAGGTCAGTCTGTAAGAGATTTTTTCTGTGAAAGGGGCCCAGTAATAATATCTGATGCCCGTTTGCGAAAAGCGAAATATCATCAGATTTCTGTTGTATGCTTAAGTGCAATTCATTTTCCTCTTATCCTGAGCTTTGTTACAGTGACTCTAGTTGTCAGCCAGGGATGTCAGGCGTGATAAGGTGGAAGAGCTCGTGCATGTGAAAAATACTTTTTACACAACAACTATTACCGTCATCATTGTCTCATTGATCATTTCGCTGTCGCTTGCCGTCCAAATTACCACGTCCAGGCAGCAGTCAATCCAGCAAATAAACACCAGCGTTGCCAACCTGAGCCATACCTTAGACGTGTACAGCGAAGGGATCATGCGCCAAAGTGAAATGTTGATTACTTCGGTTTCCGACATAATCAAAATTTATGGCATGACCCCACAACAGGCCAAAAATATCCAGCGGATGATAAGCAATCAGGATAATCTTCTTATCCAGATAAATAATGTGGTTGTTTACGATGCGCAAGGGAATATTTTTACGGCACTGCATGAAAGTTTTTCCGGACCCCGGAAAGGGGTGGACAGGTCGTTTTTTATCTACCACAAAGAAAATAAGAGCCAGCAGATTTTTATTGGCCAGCCGGTGGTCAGCAGAACGAATGGTAAATGGGTCATAACCATTAGTCGTCGGCTGGAAACCCCTACCGGCGCGTTTAACGGTGTCGTTGTGGTTACGCTGGGTATCGAAAATTTTCTGGCGTTATACGGGCAGATCAATATTGGACACTCAGGCGTGATCGGCTTAACAACCCAGTCAGGCGTGTTGCTGGTACGTCATCCGTTTAAAAATAATTACATTGGCGCGATTGTTTCGGATTCGCCTCTCTTCAGGACATACCTCAAGGTACAAAACGCGGGTATCGCCAGCTCTGTCTCACGGTTTGATAAAATCGAACGCATTTATGCTTTCGAGAAGAACAAGCGCTACGGGCTCGTCACCACCGTGGCGGTCAGTACGCAAGAAGCACTCGCCCCCTGGCGCAAGCAGGCTCTCCAGCTTTCTGTCCTCATTTTGGTTTTTACCGCGATACTCATTGCGGCGTCCTGTTTCCTCTATTCCGATTTATCCAGAAAAACACGGGATAACAGAGCGCTGAAGATTATTGCGTCTGAAGATGCGCTAACCGGGCTTTTCAACCGACGCATTTTTGATGAAAAAATTCTGTCAGAAATTGCGGCCTGTGCGGCCAGCGACGCCCCGATTTCGGTGTTGATTGTCGATGTGGACTACTTCAAAAAATACAACGATAACTATGGTCATCCCGAAGGGGACCGCTGTTTAACCCTGCTGGGAAATAGCCTCAGGGAGAGCCTCAACCGGGACAACCAGGTTGTGGCGCGCTATGGCGGGGAAGAGTTTGCACTGATCCTGCCTGACACGGATATCCAGGAAGCGCTCCGCCTCGGTCAGACGATCATTCGCAATGTCTTTTCGCTGCATATTGAACATGCTTTCAGTCCCTTCGGGCGGGTCACGGTTAGCGTCGGGATCTCCACTGCGCGTGCCGTGGATATCGCGGGCAGCCAGCAGAACATCATTATAGCCGCCGACCAGGCGCTCTATCAGGCAAAACGTGCAGGGCGAAACCGGCACGCTTTTGTTGCGGTGTAGGCAAAAAAAAGCCCACTCTAGAGTGGGCAAGAAATACTGGAAGCAATGTGAGCAATGTCGTACTGAATACCTGAGTATTTCGCTCAACTATTCAGTGTTGAGAAAGATAATCTTTCTCAACAAAAGATGCAACCCCACATTTCTTGTGGTGCTGTTGATGAATAAACGCGCACTCTCTCACTGTGATGCTTATCACAAATTTCCTTTCTGAAATCCTGTGCTATCCTTTCTTGTGTCGTTGATTTAATGACAAAAACCATACGGAGAGGAAACTTATGGGAATTTTATCCTGGATTATCTTTGGGCTTATTGCAGGTATTCTGGCGAAGTGGATTATGCCGGGCAAAGATGGCGGTGGGTTTATCGTCACCGTAATACTGGGGATTATCGGTGCAGTGGTGGGCGGTTGGATCAGTACGCTGTTCGGCTTTGGTAAGGTCGATGGCTTTAACTTCGGCAGCTTCGCTGTCGCGGTGATCGGTGCGTTGGTTGTTCTGTTTATCTACAGAAAAATCAAAAGCTAAGCCTGATAAATGTTGAAAAAGGCTGCCATATGGCGGCCTTTTTACGTGGTGGGTTTACCACCAGCCTAGCTGCGAGCCTGCAACAGCCACGATTGCCACGATCAGCATAATGAGGGTTGTTTTTCTCATTTATGCCCCCGGAGCAGCGTAACCACCGACAAAAAACCAGGCCAAAAACACTACCGCCGTTATAAAAATAACGACCGGGAAGAGGATCCCTATTCTCATACCATCACCTGTTTCGGTTTTTATAACGCCGTAGAGTGTACGGGGTTAATCCATCGCGAGAAAGCGCGTTTTGCTTTTTCCTTTCTTATGCTGATACATCGCGACATCAGCCGCGCGTAACGCACTGTCCGGATCGGTCACGGTGGGGTCAACTTCAATCACACCGAAGCTGGCGCCAGGATAAATAATGTTCACGCTCCCCAGCCAGTATTCTCCTGCAATACGGGCGTCGAGGCGCGTTTTAAGCAGGTTAATCTGTGTGCTCTCACCCGTACTGTTGGTCTGGCTAAGCGAGGCCACCAGAAACTCATCACCGCCCAGCCTGCCAATTATTTCGTCCGCCTGTTTTTCTTCAGTCAGACGTTTGCCCACTTCAATCAGGAACCGATCGCCTGATTCATGCCCGTAACGGTCGTTAATCAGCTTGAAATCATCAAGGTCGATAAACGCGATGATGGCGTTGCGTTTAAGGTGCTTTGCCAGTGAAAACAGGGTCGTCAGCTCTTCGAAGATGGCGCGGCGGTTTGGTAATCCGGTAAGGGCATCGGTATAAGAGTGCGCAATGAGTGCCGCATTGGCTTCCCGAAGCTGGATCACCAGCGACTCTTTCTGAATATACTGGGCAATCAACCCGGCAAATAATTTCAGAACTTGTTCACCGCGGTCACTGGGATGTTTCTTTTCCGTGCTGGTGGCGCAGAGCGTGCCATAGAGTGAACCATCCGCAAGGTGAATAGGGATACTCATGTAGGTTGTAATGCCAAGGGCTTTCGCGGCATCGCAATCCGGCCAGCGCTCAGCCACCTCGTTACTGAACAACGTACCACTCTCAATGGCGCGCTTACACAACGTGTCGCCCCAAGGAACGCTCAGCCCCTCAGGGATCTGCATCTGCTTGCTGTTGCGGGCGTAGAGGATATGCTGCAGCCGCGCATTGATATCGACCTTCGTCAGGTAGGTGGACTCCATTTCAGTCACAATCTCCAGCATCTCCAGCAGCTGGCGGACGAGACTTTCAAGGGACTGCTCAGTGGCGAGCGTTTCTGAAACACGGGCAAGGATAATATCCGACATGACGTAGGCTCACTCCCATGCAGAAGACGTCTGCATCTGCATGTTATGCTGAATTTTTCGACTTCGGGCATAGTAAAACATGAATATAAAAATTTTAATATTCATCACAGGGGAGCGGGGGAGAAAAAAAGCCCCGATGTTGAGACCGGGGCAAAGACATCTTGATTACGGAATGATGTTCTCTGGTCATTGAGAACACGTGCCACTGTAGTGTGGAAAAGTGCAGTTAAGATGGAGAAATCGTGGAGAAAGCGGCGGTGACCCGTTACCCTTAAAGTCTGATGAAGTTAAAAGGATCAATGAGATGAGATTACTGCTTCTGGCACTGGCGTTACCGCTGGCCGCCTGTACCTCCAAAACATCCCCGCCTGATGCCCCGAAACCGCCCCATGTTATCGGGATGGCTAATCCCGCCTCCGTCTACTGCCTGAATAAAGGCGGGGAACAGGTCCCGGTTCAGAGCCCGCAAGGGGTTCGCACGGAGTGCAAGTTGCCCGGCGGCGAAGTGATCGATGAATGGGCGCTTTATCGTCGCGATCATCCGCAACCTGCCAGGTGACAGCGGGACAGTGGCTGCGGTACACTTCTCTTTAGGATTATTCTTAGCCTTTCGATGGCTACCGTTATCGTGAGAGAAGTATGTTTCAGCTTAAACCGGGCAGCATGGCGATGATCATCGGTGCCCGCACGGCGTCCGGCCGTCGTAATATTGGTAAATCTGTTGAACTGTTTGGGCTGTGTCAGCCCGGCCAGCGTTTCGTTAATCCGGTCAATGGCGTCATGACGCAGTTACCCACCACCTCGGAACGCGCGCTTTGGCTGGTGACCGGTGATGTCTTCGCGTTTGACAATCAGCACGGCTTTGCGTTTATTCGCGCCGAACATCTGATGCCGCTTACCCCGGATACGGCGCCGCAAATCCTTGATGAACTGATGATCGACTGACTAGATATTACGCAGCCAGTCGGCTAACACCAGGGCGTGATTGTGTTCCTTATCTTTCGCGCCATAGAGAAGGGTTAAGGTCTGCTTGCTGGCCAGCGCCGCAAGACGCAACCCCTCGTCCTTGTGCAGCGCCAGCTCTTCCCGGTACGCCTTGCTGAAGGCGTTGAAATCAAGGGTTTCGCTATGAAACGCCTTGCGTAAATCATTGGACGGGGTGAGCGTTTTACACCATTCATCATACGCGAGATCGGTTTTCTTCACGCCACGCGGCCAGAGTCTGTCTACCAGCACCCGATAACCATCGTCCGGGCTTGCCTGTTCGTATACGCGTTTACACTGGATCATCTTTTCTCCTCACCTGCGACAAAACGTTCTGCGTATTACTCTAGCACTTTGTCTTTACCCACCCAATTTAAGGTATTGTGATAATTGCAGAAGATCGGTAGTCTGAGGTTCCTTATGTTATCTGCTAATACTCAGGCATAAGGAACCTTTCATGGAACACCTCCCGGCTAAAACCACACTGCGCATTGCGCTGGTTGGCGATTACAATCCCGATGTTATTGCGCACCAGGCGATCCCGCTGGCAATTGACGACGCCGCTGCCGTTCTTGACCTCACCGCTGATTATGACTGGCTCGCGACCACGGAACTGACCAGCCCGGAAGATCTGGTGGGTTATGACGCTATCTGGCTGGTTCCCGCAAGCCCGTACAAAAACACGGCGGCGGCCTTTATCGCTGCACGCTACGCACGCGAAAACAGCATTCCCTTCCTCGGCACCTGCGGCGGGTTCCAGCATGCGCTGATTGAGTACGCCCGTAATGTGCTGGGCTGGCACGATGCGGCTCACGCCGAAACGGATACCGAAGGCACAATGGTGATTGCGCCATTAACCTGCTCGCTGGTGGAAAAAACCGATGCAATTGAGCTGCGCAACAATACGCTCATCGCCAAAGCCTATGGCAAACCGGAAATCGTGGAGGGATATCACTGCAATTACGGTGTGTCGCCGGAATTTGCACGGGAGCTGGAGAGCGGCGAAATGCGCGTCACCGGCTGGGACGAGCAGGGTGAAATTCGCGCCGCGGAGTTAGTGACCCATCCGTTCTTCGTGATCACCTTATTCCAGCATGAACGTGCCGCGCTGGAAGGTCGACCGGTGGTGCTGGTACAGGCAATGCTGCGCGCGGCGCGCGGATAAAAAAGGCAGACCTGGTGGTCTGCCATTCTACTAACGGGGCGTGACCTCCCGGTCACGCCCGGCAAGCATACCGCAAACGGCCATGATCACGGCGGCCAGTGCACAGGCCAGAAGCGGATACCGCCAGTCACCGGCAGCATCGTGAATTTTGCCCATCAACGGCGGGCCACAGGCGGCCAGCAGATAGCCAACCGACTGTGCCATGCCGGACAAGGCCGCGGCCTGATGCGCAGAGCTGGCGCGCAGCCCGATGAAGGTCAGGCCAAGGATCATCGTTGCCCCGGTACCAAAACCAAACACCAGCGTCCACATGACCGCCATTCCCGGCGCAAACCACAATCCTGCTGCGCTTATCGCGCACAACAGCGCCACGACGCCGGCGATTGCTCGCTGATCCTTCAGACGATGGAGGATCAGCGGCACAGCGAGACCCGGAACGGCGGTGGCCAGCTGTAAGAGTCCGTGCACAGAACCCGCCTGGGCTTCGCTATATCCGTGGCTGAGCAGGATCGCCGGTAGCCAGCCGATGATGACATAGTAAATCAGCGAGTTAATCCCCAGAAAAAGGGTGACCTGCCAGGCGAGGGCAGAGCGCCAGATGGCGCGGTTATGTAACGCGCCTGCACCGGTCACCGTCGCAACGTGTTTCTGACGCCACTGTGGCAGCCAGAGCAGTAACGCCGCCAGCGGAAAGGCCATCAGCATTAGCAGGGCGCCATGCCAGCCGGCTTCCCCTTGCGCCAGCGGAACAATCAGTGCGGAACCTAACGCCGCGGAGATCCCCATCGTCAGGGAATACGCGCCGGTGAGTCTGGCAACCTGTCCCGGGAAGTCACGTTTAATTAACCCAGGCAAAAGCACATTGCCCAGTGCGATACCGCAGCCAATCACCGCCGTACCGATGAAAAGCAGGGGGGCGGAAGGCAGGGAGCGCACAGCAATGCCGACGCAAATCAGCAGCAGGGCGATAAACAGGCTGCGCTCCATGCCGATACGCCGGGCAACACCTGCGGCGAGCGGGGAGATAAGGGCGAAAGCCAGCAGAGGCAGGGTGGTCAGCAGACCGGTTTGCGCTGTACTCAAGCCATAATCGAGACGAATGGTATCGAGCAGCGGTGCTGCTCCGGTAAAGGTGACGCGAAGCGTAGTGGCAATCATCAGGATACCTGCGATCAGCAGCGCGCCCTGTTTTCCTGAAACCCGAATTGCAGTAGTCATTGTGTTCTCATACGTTCAAGCGAGCGCATACAATACCGATTTTCTCCATGGTTGAAATCAGGCTAAAATGACAGTTTATCGCTAATATCGGACAACCTGATGATTGGTCTCGGACTGGACGGCTACGATCCCGATAGCCAGCATGATGCGGCTGTCGCGTTTCGCATCCGCGTGGTGGCGCAGGAACAATACATTCCGCGACACCAACACCGTAAGGGACAGCTGATTCTGGCGCTGGGGGGAGCCATTACCTGCGAAGTGGAAAACGCCATGCTGATGGTACCGCCCCAGTATGCCGTGTGGATCCCTGGCCAGATGCCGCACAGCAATAAGGCCACGCCGGGTGCCCAGCTTTGCTTTTTGTTTATTGAACCCGGAGCGGTAAGTTTGCCCGATCGCTGCTGCACCCTGAAGATCTCCCCTCTGGTGCGGGAACTGATCTTATCGCTGGCGGAAAAATCACGTGAAGCGCTCTCGCTTGCTGCCACATCGCGTCTGGTGGATGTTCTTTTTGACGAGCTACCGCTGCAGCGTCAGGAACATTTGCAACTGCCCGTTTCGCCTCATCCAAAAATCCGGCTGATGAGCGAGAAGATGGCGGAAGAGCCTGCCGCCTGGCAGACGCTGGCGCAATGGGCGAGCCACTTCGCCATGAGTGAGCGCAATCTGGCGCGCCTGGTGGTGAAAGAGACGGGCCTGAGCTTTCGCCGTTGGCGGCATCAGCTGCAGCTTATTGTGGCGTTACAGCTGTTGATTGGGGGAAAGTCGGTACAGCAGGTGGCACAGTCGCTGGGGTACGACTCCACCACCGCGTTTATCACGATGTTTAAGAAAGGGCTGGGGCAGACGCCAGCGCGGTATATAGCCAGCCTGACTACGACTTCCCGATAAACAGTGAGACCAGCCCGGCCGCAATCAGCGGACCCACCGGAACGCCACGAAAGAGCGCCACACCGAGCACGGTTCCCACCAGCAGACCGGCTACCAGCGAGGGCTGGCTGCTCATCAGCGTAACGCCACGCCCGCCCAGCCACGAGACAAAAACGCCTACCGCTATCGCTATCAGCGATTTCCAGTTTACAAACGAGTGCAGCAGCGTTGAGGCAGGCAGCGTACCGCTGGCGATAGGTGCCATCACCCCAATGGTCAGAATGATGATCCCGATGGTGAGACCTTGTTTTTCTATCCACGGGAAAAAGGTGTTTAACGGGGTCACGCGCACAATGATCAGCACCAGAATTGAGATAGCGACGGTGGTGTTATGGCTGACAAAGCCAAGCGCAGCGAGGGCCAGAAGAATGAGCAGAGTCGGGTCAAACATAAGGAATCCTTGCCAAAAGAGTAAGCCTGCTTACTTTACGCGGAAACACGGCTGAAGACAGTTTTTAAAAAGATTTTACTGCTGTCATAACCCTGTCATTTACGGGGGATAAAACAGGGGCAGGCATCGAAAAAGGGGCGCAAAAATGTACGATCACATGTTTGTCGAAACGCTGATCATCTCTTCATCGTTTTTCGCTGTTGCCATTATCCTGGTCGCGTCAGTTATTTTTCTGGAAAAAAAAGGCTGACGGGATGCCAGCCTACACGATTACGCTTTATGGAACGTCACCAGCTCAGGACGGGCGATACGCAAATAATCCTGCGTATCCATAATCACGGATTTTTCCAGCAGACCGGCGTTAAACGCGATTTCATCAAAACGCTCAAACAGGAGCGGGTCGGCCACCAGTGCCAGATCGGGATGGAAGCTAAAAGGCGGAATGGCGCCAAAAACGCAGGCGGTCAGGGTATCGACTTCGGCAGGGCTTGCGAGAGACGCTTTTATCCCCCCAAAATGGCTGGCAAGCTGGCTTAAATCGGCCTGCAGATCGGCGGCGAGGATCGCCAGAACGTGTTTTTTAACGCCGTTTCCCTTCACCTTACAGACCAGTGCTTTTGCCCCTTGCCCCAGATCGGTTCCGCGGATCTCACTCACCGCTTCACATTTCCCCACGGCGTCATGCTCCATGACGCGAAATCGTGCGCCCTGCTGGGTTAACAACGTAATGAGTTGCTGGTGGGTTGTTGTTCCCTTAACGTCATCAGACATAGCGATTTACCTGTTAAATACCAATACGCAGCGTTTAACCTTAGCACAGAATATTTCGCCGTTGGTATAGACGTTGCTGTTGGGCGATTGTTTTTCCCGCTGATTAAGTGTCGGCATCAGAAGAGATTATATCCAGCTGCAATTTGCTGGTGAAATCGGAGAAAGATTTAAAAACGCTTAACAGGCATGAAGCTTCTCAGGTTTCATAAAGTGAAAGTCCTGAGAAGCGAGAAAAATTACAGATGTGATTTCTTTATCTCGAACTATTATCGGCGATACTCTTCAATTGCTCGTCAATAATATTCAGTATAGGCCGAACATCGGTATCCATCACGCGGCGCTCTTTCAGTCTAACCTGGATAGCTGATTCATAGTTTGGTCCCCAGACATCAGCATTATCTGCCTGAGCGACAAGCATTTTAAATGGATAGAGGCAAATTAGTTTTTTCTTAAATGCTCTGGATACATGCACGAATGATGTATCTGGAGAAATGACGAGTGCACTCTCTTTTATAATTTGTGCAGCCGAAAAGAATGAGGGCAATGAGCTCTTAGTGACATGATCTGAATCGGGAATAGGCTTTATTTTATGTTGTTCGCCAAGAATGATTAAGTGAAAAGTATCTTTATATTTAGCCATGTGACTGGTAATGGCCTCAATCTGCCCTGTTGAGAAGAAACGTTCACTCACACTGCCGTAAGGAATGAACGCAACCGTTTTTTTATCAGTGGTTTTCTTAAGAAAATCCTTTGCTTTTTGTACATCGTCGTCAGGTATGATCACTGTGTAATCATAGTTCTGTGCCGATATCCCCAGATGCATCAGGAAATCAATGTATCTTGTGCTTATATGTGACAAAGGGCAGCTAATGTTAATTACTTCGTCATAGATACGATACTTCCTGGTAAAACCGATTGTTTTGTGTGGTTTTATTAGTCTGATTAAATTAAATGTTTCGACATTTGAATGAGTTATTTCATGCGAGTCAACAAATACAAAAGGTGGAAGTTCCCTTAACACCTTGATTAGCATCTTTTTGTTGTTAGGTTCATAAAAGTAAAGAGCTTCTAAATTGCGCCATTCTTTGAAGAGAAAGTGCGTCCTTTTATCTGCAATAACAGAGACCTGAAAATTGTTTCTTACCAGAGTCTCAATCACACCACCAATGACAATAGCATCACCAATCCCTTTACCAATGAAGGGGATAATCAGATGGTTTGTGCCCGACCCATGTCTCGTTCGAGAAGTACGCCCCTGAGCGGCAATCATACTCAATAAGTTAAGTTTTAACTTAAGTTTGATCCTTTTCAAAAAATAGTTTTTAGATCTGTTTGCTTTTTTTATCCATCGAAACATTAAAGACTCCTTGAATACTTATCTGGTGTTAGTTAGCGTAGTACCAATTTCTTTTCATTTTGACTAAAAGTCAGCGCGACATCCATAAAAAATAGTATATACATTCCCATCCACGAGGAGGCTCTCCACCCGTATATTACCTGTAGTGATTGCTTCCAGTCAGTACTGCGAGGTAGGCCACCTGTGCGTCAGTAAACTCTGGTGCGCCCTGGAGTTGGGTAAGTTGTTCTGCCGTCGGTGGAGAAATATTTTCAATGGGCTGCATAACGCATCTGTGAAAAAGCCCTACGGGGCTTAACGCTTAAAATTATGTGTAAATGGCCGTGAGTTGCTGACTCTAACACTGGAGGTAAGGTGGATTCAATGTTCGGTTTTGGTAGGTCAGCAATACGTTCCTGCTTTGGGCAATTTTTATGCGCCTGTTGTTCTTCCTTCTCCGGATATGCTTATCCTGACTTTATCGTATAGCTTATCCAACAAACATATAACCCTGGTAGGGGTGTGCCAATATCGGAAGAAAGAATTTTAGTCAAACATGGGATTGATGAGGTATTAAATAATCCGCTTGCCCTTTACAGGCAAATTACCCTGAAAGCCAAAAGATCAGCCAGTTAGTATAAATAACTGGCTGATTAATGATGATTAACTTGTTGTTGAACTTTGTTTATGGAACAGTTCCCTGAACACTGGATAGATATCATCCTGATCGCGGATATGCTGCATGGCAAAGTTATCAAACATCGATTGCAGATGTTCATACTCACGCCACAGCGTCTGGTGAGCACGGCGGGTAATTTCGATATAGCTGTAGTAACGCACCACCGGCAGAATTTTCTTCGCCAGTATGTCGTGACACAGCGGGGAGTCATCTGCCCAGTTATCGCCATCTGATGCCTGCGCGGCATAGATGTTCCACTGCGCCGGGTCGTAACGCTCTTTCACCACTTCATCCATCAGTTTCAGAGCGCTCGACACGATGGTGCCACCGGTCTCCTGCGAGTAGAAGAACTCATGTTCATCCACCTCTTTCGCCTGAGTGTGGTGGCGAATATAGACCACTTCCACGTTCTTATAGGTTCTGCTCAGGAACAGATAGAGCAGGATATAAAAACGCTTCGCCATATCCTTGGTGGCTTGGTCCATCGAACCGGAGACATCCATCAGACAGAACATGACCGCCTGGCTCGACGGTTCGGGGCGTTTTTCGTAATTTTTGTAGCGCAGGTCGAAGGTGTCGATAAACGGTACCCGGTCTATTTTAGCCCGGAGTTCGGCTATCTCTTTGCGCAGGCGTTCCTCTTCCAGCAGTTGCGCCGGTTCAGTATTTTCCACCACCTTCAGGCTGCTCTCCAGCTCGCGGAGTTCGCGCCGTTTACCTGCCGTCATGGCCGTGCGTCGCGCCAGAGAGTTCTGCAGCGAACGGACCACGCTGATGTTAGCGGGCACGCCGTTTGCGGTATATCCCGCG
The DNA here is from genome assembly GCF_057320345.1 of Enterobacter cloacae complex sp. 394I7. Classification (NCBI taxonomy): domain Bacteria; kingdom Pseudomonadati; phylum Pseudomonadota; class Gammaproteobacteria; order Enterobacterales; family Enterobacteriaceae; genus Enterobacter; species Enterobacter cloacae complex sp. 394I7. The sequence goes on from NZ_JBXWCR010000001.1 coordinate 754,254, forward strand.
CGATGGGTTTTGTACTCGTTAAGCTGACGATGCTGGTTCTTTTTCAGATTCGGCAGCGCCAGATCCTCAAACAGCAGGTCGAGATACTCATCTTTTGAAATCTGGAAGACAAACTCATCCTGTCCTTCACCGTCCTGGCTGGCCTGTCCCTGACCGCTTCCTGAACCGCCCCCGCCGCCTTGCGGGCGCTCGATTCTGTCGTTCTGCACGAAGTGGTCATTACCTGGGTGTACGCGATGGCGCAGGCCGCCACGTCCCTGATGAAACATCGGTTCGCTGATGTCATCGGTGGGGATGGAGACAGATTCGCCGCTGTCGACGTCGGTCACCGAGCGTTTATTGATGGCCTCGGAGATCGACTGTTTAATTTGCGCTTTATAACGGCGCAAGAAGCGCTGGCGATTTACCGTGCTCTTGTTTTTGCCGTTAAGACGACGGTCAATAAACCAGGTCATATATCCCCCGTACTGCATTTGCCAACTTGCAGTGTCCGGACGTGCCGGACATTTTTGTAGCCCGGCAGGCGTATGCGCTACCGGGCACTTGTACTTGTATTAAGACGATTTACGTACGCGCAGATACCATTCGCAGAGCAGGCGAACCTGTTTGCGGGTGTAGCCTTTCTCCATCATACGGTCGACAAAATCGTCGTGCTTTTTCTGCTCATCGGTTGACGTTTTGGTATTAAACGAAATCACCGGCAACAGCTCTTCGGTATTGGAGAACATTTTCTTCTCGATTACCGTGCGCAGTTTCTCGTAGCTGGTCCAGTTTGGATTACGTCCGTTGTTATGCGCTCTGGCGCGCAGGACGAAGTTCACAATCTCGTTACGGAAGTCTTTCGGGTTACTGATCCCGGCCGGCTTCTCGATTTTTTCCAGCTCTGCGTTCAGGGATTCCCGGTCGAACAGCTGGCCGGTATCCGGGTCCCGGTACTCCTGATCCTGGATCCAGAAGTCAGCATAGGTGACATAACGGTCAAAAATGTTCTGCCCGTACTCTGAATAAGACTCCAGGTAGGCGGTCTGGATCTCTTTGCCGATGAACTCCGCATATTTCGGGATCAGGTAGCCTTTCAGGAACTCAAGGTAGCGTTCAGCCTGTTCCTGCGGGAACTGCTCGCGTTCAATTTGCTGCTCCAGCACGTAGAACAGATGAACCGGGTTGGCCGCCACTTCCGCATGATCGAAGTTAAACACGCGGGAGAGGATCTTAAAGGCGAAACGCGTGGACAGACCGTTCATCCCTTCGTCCACACCGGCGTAGTCGCGGTACTCCTGATAAGACTTCGCTTTCGGGTCGGTATCTTTCAGGCTTTCCCCGTCATACACGCGCATTTTCGAGTAGATGCTGGAGTTTTCCGGCTCTTTCAGGCGCGAGAGAATGGAGAAGCGCGACAGCGTTTCCAGGGTGCCTGGTGCGCAAGGTGCGTGTACCAGCTCACTGTGGTTAAGCAGTTTCTCGTAAATTTTGATCTCTTCGGAGATCCGCAGGCAATAAGGCACTTTGACGATGTAGACACGGTCAAGGAACGCCTCATTGTTTTTGTTATTACGGAAGGAGACCCACTCAGATTCGTTTGAGTGTGCGAGGATAATGCCGTTAAACGGCAGGGCAGAAATACCTTCCGTACCGTTGTAGTTGCCTTCCTGGGTGGCCGTCAGCAGCGGATGCAGCACTTTAATCGGTGCTTTAAACATCTCAACGAACTCCATAATCCCCTGGTTGGCGCGGCACAGCGCACCCGAGTAACCGTAGGCATCCGGGTCGTTTTGCGCGTAGTTTTCCAGCTTACGAATATCGACTTTACCCACCAGGGCGGAGATATCCTGGTTGTTCTCATCCCCCGGTTCAGTTTTGGCGATAGCAATCTGTTCCAGAATGGATGGCCACACCTTGACGACGCGGAATTTGGTGATATCCCCACCAAACTCGTGCAGGCGTTTTGCCGCCCAAGGCGACATGATGGTGCCAAGATAGCGCCGCGGAATACCAAACTCTTTATCCAGAATTTGCGCATCTTCCTGCGGATTAAACAGGCACAGCGGATGGTCATTCACCGGGCTGCGTTCACCGTTAGCGCTCAGCACATAGATAGGGACGCGCTGCATCAGTGATTTCAGACGTTCAGCCAGTGATGATTTACCCCCACCCACAGGGCCGAGTAAATAAAGGATCTGTTTCTTCTCTTCCAGACCCTGGGCGGCATGCTTCAGGTAGGAGACAATCTGTTCGATGGCATCTTCCATACCATAGAACTCTTCAAACGCCGGGTATCGGGCGACCACCCGATTCGAAAAGAGACGGGAAAGCCGAGGTTCCAGGGCAGTATCAACCATGTTTGGCTCACCAATAGCCATTAATAGCCGTTCTGCCGCATTGGCATAGGCACTGCGATCTTGCCGACAAATGGTAAGAAACTCCTGCAGTGTGAACTCTTCGTCCTTGGCAGCTTCATAACGCTGGCGATAGTGATCGAATATATTCATGGCATGCCGTCCTTTCGTTTTTTAGCACAGGATAAGAGCCGTTCGTATGAGTAGTGGAGGCTCCCGGAAGAGAATCTCTCACACCTCACTGCCAGAGCAGCAACCTGTGTGCCAGGTCAGACGCTAAGAACCGCAGGGTGTTCAGAAAAAACTCTTCTTAATTTAAAGCGTAGATGGCATTTGCAAAACTTGCATGCCGATAAAATCTAATTTCAATGACATATCAATAACTCATCCAAAAATTTCCCCTGCTGTTTTAGGGTAAAAGCACGTTTTTCATTCAGTAGTCATATAAATGAAAGCAGGCTGTCACCTGAAAAGTTGAAAATAACGGGTTAATCAGACTGATTAGCAGGCAAAAAATTTTGGGATGTACGACAATGGCGGTTAAACTTCTCTCGCTGATTATTTGACTACAGGAAAGAATGGATTGTGACCAAACTCAAACTTCTGGCATTGGGCGTACTTGCCGCAACCGCTGTTAGCACCGCACAGGCGGCGGAAAGTCAGTGGACTGTTGGCGCGGGCGTTGGCGTGATTAACAGCCCATACAAACAGTATGATCGTGATGTTTATCCAGTTCCGGTTGTCACCTATGAAGGCGATAACTTCTGGTTCCGCGGTCTGGGCGGTGGCTACTATCTCTGGAATGATACGGCCGACAAGCTCTCCATCATGGCTTACTACGATCCGACGCACTTCAAGCCGGGTGACAGCGACAGCCATGCGCTTCGCCAGCTCGACAAGCGTAAGAGCACCATGATGGCGGGACTCTCTTATGTGCATAACACCGAATATGGCTTCCTGCGTACCGCACTTGCGGGGGATACGCTGGATAACAGCAACGGTTTTATCTGGGATCTGGCCTGGCTCTATCGCTACACCAACGGTGCGTTAACGCTAACCCCGGGTATCGGTGTGCAATATAACAGTGAGAACTACAACGACTACTACTATGGTGTTTCTAAGAACGAATCCCGTCGTAGCGGTCTGAAGAGCTACAGTGCGGACGACGGCTGGGATCCGTACCTTGAGCTGACGGCGAGCTATAACTTCCTCGGTGACTGGAACGTCTACGGTACCGGGCGCTATGAGCGTCTGAGCGATGAAGTGAAAGACAGCCCGATGGTTGATAAGTCCTGGGCGGGCATATTCTCAGTCGGTGTGTCCTACAAGTTCTGATTGTGCATTAAAACAGTGCAATCATTGCATCAAAACGGGGCGCTTGCGCCCCGTTTGCATTGGTGTGGTGCAACGAAAAAGAGGGGATGATATGAGCGTAAAAACCGTGACCTTTTCCGCAGGGCGTCCACTTCCGGCTATTGGACAGGGTACCTGGTATATGGGAGAAAAAGCCAGCCAGCGTAAATCCGAAGTGAATGCACTGCGGGCGGGCATTGATCTGGGGTTAACGTTAATTGATACCGCTGAAATGTATGCCGAAGGCGGAGCGGAAGAGGTGGTCGGGGAGGCCATTAAGGGCCAGCGCGACAACGTTTTTCTGGTATCAAAAGTCTACCCGTGGAACGCTGGCGGTCAGAAAGGCCAGGCGGCGTGTGATGCCAGTCTGCGACGTCTCGGGACAGACCATATTGATCTCTACCTTCTGCACTGGCGCGGTAACTATGGCCTGGATGAAACCATTACGCTGATGGAAAGACTCCAGCAGCAGGGAAAAATTGGCCGCTGGGGCGTCTCAAACCTGGATTATGAAGATATGCAGGCGCTGTGGCGTGAAGAGGGCGGTTCCGCCTGTGCCACTAATCAGGTGCTTTATCATCTGGCGTCACGGGGAATTGAATTTGATCTGCTTCCCTGGTGTCAGCAACAGGCGATGCCGGTGATGGCTTACTGCCCGCTGGCTCAGGCCGGGCGCCTGCGTTCGGGGCTGATGAACCATCCGGTCGTGAATGCCATCGCGCATAACCACCGCGCCACTGCCGCCCAAATTCTGCTGGCGTGGGTTATCCGCCATCAGGGTGTTATTGCCATACCGAAAGCGGCCTCGATTGAGCATGTTAACGCCAACGCTGGAGCGCTGGAGATAACCCTCACCGCGGAAGAACGTCACAAACTGGATAATGCTTTCCCGCCACCCACCCATAAACTCCCGCTGGATGTCGTTTAATCCTGACGCATGCCCCTCTCCTTTACAGGAAGAGGGGCAGAAGCGTATTAGCGCTTCACAATACTGATTGTCTGCCCTAAGCGAGACGGTTTTTCTTCGCTGGTTTTTTGTGGCGCAGTGACGCACGCCGTTTCCACACAGACGAACGTTTTGTAACCGTCATCAGGCACGTCGGCCATACTGACAGAAAGTGCCGGGCCTGGGTTCCAGCCCACCACGTTGCTGTGATGGTGGTGTACCACTTCGATACCACGGTTCAGGGCGCTGTCGTGGATCACGTTGCACGCTTCCGGATGCAGGTAAACGCGGTCAGTACGGTCCGGGAACGTCTGAATGCCGTCGCTCAGTTTTCCTTCTTTCGCGTTATCCACTTTGTCGATAAAGGTATCGCCAAGGCCGCTCACCTTCACGGCGCTGATGTCACCAACGTTGAAATAGGTGTGCAGGGCGGAGGTGGTTTCAAATTCACCGTGCGCTTCCAGTTCGATTTCGCAGGTTTTGCCCAGCTTGAAGCGTGCGTACAGGGTGAAATCGTGCGGCCACAGGGCGCGGGTTTCCTCATTCGCCTGCAGCTCAAAGGTCAGTACCGCACCGTTATCGTCTTCATTGTGCGCTTTCAGCGTCCACTGCTGGTTACGGGCAAAACCGTGAGAGGGTAGGCCTTTCTCAGCGGAAGGACCAAACCATGGCCAGCAAATAGGCACGCCGCCGCGAATCGCATCCCCTTTTTTAAAGGAGGTCGCGTCGCTCAGCCACAGTGCTTCCGTTTCGCCTTCAGGTTTCCAGGAGAGCAGGTGTGCGCCGTTCAGCGCCACGGAGGCTTTTACGCGCGGGTGGTCAACGACGATGATATCCGCACCATCAATCTGTCGGCGGGAGAGCACAGGGGTAAGTTGTTCGACTACCGGAAGTGCAAAAATTTTATTAATCATTAAGCAATCCTCTGTCTAAAAACAATAAAAAAGGCGACCGAAGTCGCCTTTTTGGATCAAGAACTCATCTCAACTTATTTGGAGATGTGAGCGATCAGGTCCAGTACTTTGTTAGAGTAGCCGGTTTCGTTGTCGTACCAGGAAACCAGTTTCACGAAGTTGTCGTTCAGTGCGATACCCGCTTTAGCATCGAACACGGAAGTGCACACTTCGCCGTTGAAATCGGTAGATACAACGTCGTCTTCGGTGTAGCCCAGAACGCCTTTCATTGCGCCTTCGGAAGCAGCTTTGATTGCTTTCTTAATTTCTTCATAAGAAGCAGCTTTTTCCAGACGAACGGTCAGGTCAACAACGGATACGTTAGGAGTTGGAACGCGGAACGCCATACCAGTCAGTTTGCCATTCAGTTCTGGCAGTACTTTACCTACAGCTTTAGCTGCACCGGTAGAGGATGGGATGATGTTCTGAGCCGCGCCACGGCCGCCACGCCAGTCTTTGTGAGACGGGCCGTCAACAGTTTTCTGAGTCGCGGTGGTCGCGTGAACGGTAGTCATCAGACCTTCGACGATGCCGAAGTTGTCGTTGATTACTTTAGCCAGCGGTGCCAGGCAGTTGGTGGTGCAGGATGCGTTAGAAACGATGTCCTGGCCAGCGTAAGTTTCGAAGTTTGCACCACGAACGAACATTGGGGTGTTGTCTTTAGAAGGACCGGTCAGAACAACTTTTTTCGCACCCGCGGTGATGTGTTTACGCGCAGTTTCGTCGGTCAGGAAGATACCGGTAGCTTCAGCTACAACATCAACACCGATTTCGTTCCATTTCAGGTTAGCTGGGTCTTTCTCAGCAGTAACGCGGATGGTTTTGCCATTAACAACCAGGTGGCCGTCTTTCACTTCAACGGTGCCGTCGAAACGACCGTGAGTTGAGTCGTACTTCAGCATGTACGCCATGTATTCAGCGTCCAGGAGATCGTTGATACCAACGATTTCGATGTCAGAACGTTTCTGAGCAGCACGGAAAACAATACGGCCGATACGGCCAAAACCGTTGATACCTACTTTGATAGTCATATATTCCACCAGCTATTTGTTAGTGAATAAAAGGTTGCCTGTAAAATTACAAAAACCTTACGCAGCGTCAAGCGGAATCGTGTCAATCATTGCGACAAATCAATCCTGTGACTAACGTTTGTGCGACTGACTCGCCTCACTTTCCCTTTGAGCTAGCAACCACATGGGGGCTGCGCGCGGCATTTTAAAGTCCTCGCAGGATAAAAATGTGAACATGATCACAATTGCCTGACCGCCTTTTCGCGACACATAAGTTTAGAACAAAAGTGCACGCAAGGGTGTTAATGTTTTGTTAGAATCCGGGTTAAAAGGTGTCTGTTTCTACAGCGAGATGTAAGCATATGTCGAACCAACGTAACCCTGACGATTTGAAAAAAAACCTCACCGAAATGCAGTTTTACGTGACGCAAAATCACGGAACCGAACCGCCTTTTACTGGCCGTTTACTGCACAACAAGCGCGACGGTGTCTACCACTGTCTGGTATGTGACGCCCCGTTGTTCAATTCCCAAACGAAGTTCGATTCTGGATGTGGCTGGCCAAGCTTTTATGAGCCGGTCAGCGACGATGCGATCCGCTACCTGAACGACACGTCGCACGGCATGGTGCGAACTGAAATTCGTTGCGGAACCTGTGACGCCCACCTTGGACACGTCTTCCCGGATGGCCCTCAACCGACGGGTGAGCGTTTCTGTGTGAATTCAGCGTCGATGAGCTTCACCGATGATGAAAACGGTGACCAGATCAAAGGTTGAAAAAACGATTCAGCAAATTATTCCTTTGAAAGGGAGAGATCGTGAATATTGATGACATGATTAGCGGTATGACGCCGGAGGTGTATCAGCGCCTGGTGACTGCAGTTGAACTGGGAAAATGGCCAGACGGTGTCGCGCTCACGCCGGAGCAAAAAGAGAACAGTCTGCAACTGGTGATGCTCTGGCAGGCGCGTAACAATACCGACGCGCAACACATGACTATCGACACTCAAGGCCAGATGGTGATGAAGAGCAAGCGCGAGCTGAAAGAGGACTTTGGTATCACGCCAAAGCCGATCGCGACGATAAAAATGCAGTAACGGTGGGGCGGCAGTCCTGCCAGCGCCCTCTCTCTGGAGAGAGGGCGTGCTTATCTTACTCTTTGGGTTTAATTCCCAGCGACTCCGCCAGCTGTTTCGCTAACTGGTTATTGTCATCCGCGCCGTACTCCCAGAACATCGCCCCGGCGAGACCTTTCTCCTTGATGTAATCCGCTTTGATGGCGACGGAACGCGGGTTCTCATAGGAAAGGGCAAACAGCGCCTTGCCGTCCGCCGCATTCACTGAAAGCCACGGCACTTGCGCCCGTTCGTCCCAGTGTTCGGTAAAACGCTTCTGCGGATCGTTTAAGAGCTTTTTCACAATATCGTTGTACTTCACATACGTATCTTTGGTCAGGTCGTAACCCAGTGACGCGAACAAGCCGGTTTCCTGAGGCCCAAAGTAGGGCTGGGTCACCGGATGGTTTTGCGCATCGGGTTTTGTCCAGTCAATACCGGGCTCCACGGCGCGTTTCGGCACGCGGCCGTAAAAACCAATCCCGAGGTTCATCTGTTGCGGCTTCAGCCCGGCCGCCAGATAGTTGTTCACCACAAAATCCACGCTGTATTTGTCTGCGGCGGCCACCGTTGGCCAGTCGCTGGAGTCATACAGATTGGCGTTGAAATACTGTGTGCCATACGCCATGTCGTAGGTCATCAGGTTGATGTAGTCGAGCAGCGGGGCAATGGCCTTCACATCCACCCAGCTTTTCGGACTTTCTGCATTTGCCCCCACCGCGATGGTGACCAGCTTTTTATGCCCGAAGGCGGCGCGCAATTCTTTCAGCAGTGCGGTGAAGTTATCGCGATCGGCTGGCGTGCTGGCCACCAGTCCCCATGCGCCATTTACCGGGTATTCCCAGTCAAGATCGATGCCGTCGAGCGCATATTTTTCGACAATCTCCTGAGCCGAGCGGATAAACACCGCACGGCTCTCTTGGGTCGCGGCTGCGCCGGAGAAGCCACGCGCACCCCATCCGCCCACGGAGAGCAGCACTTTCAGGTTTGGATTTTGCTTACGCAGCGTCGGGATTAGCGCCAGATCGGCGGCGACTTTTGGCGACAGCCAGATCTGATGAAGTTTCGCCGGATCTTTCAGCGCAGCATGGGTTTCGTCTTTCTCATCGTTATAGACCAGACCAAATGAGTAGTTCAGGTGGGTAATCTGACGAACGTCGAGCGTATTGATATCACCACCGGGACCGGCGGTGACATCGCCACCGCCATTAAAATATCCCACAGACATCAGGGGAGTGGCGGAAGCAACTGACGCGCAAAGCAGGGGTAATGCTGCCAGCAAAGGCAAACGTTTCATACAAGTTCCTCTTTGACTTAACAAAAATAACCACGCCACGGAAAAGGCGTGGCGAAAAAACAGCCTGAAGAGAATAGCATTGCCGCTTCGCTGGTGATGCGAGGGAGTTCACTTTATGGGGAATGAGACGGGGCGTGCCGGGCAGCACTGTGGCTTGCCCGGCGAGAAGGTCAGGCGTGCGTTTCCAGCCAGTCTTCCAGGGTATACAGGGTGGCGCCTTCCGCGGCCATATCCATAAATGCCTGTGCGCTGTCCTGCGGTTGAATGTTCACCCCGCGACAGCCATCGGTGATGACGCTGACGGTATAGCCTAGCTGGAGGGCGTCCAGCACGGTGAACTTCACGCAGTAATCCGTCGCCAGACCCAGCACAATCAGTTCGGTGATTTCGTGATGGCGTAACCACCCGTCCAGCGCCGTTTTCTGGCGATGCCCGTTATCAAAGAAGGCGCTGTAGCTGTCAATAGACGGGTTTTCCCCTTTATGAAACACCGCGTCGATGGCCTTCTGATTCAGCAGCGGATGCAGCTGCGCACCTTCCGTCTGTTGCACGCAGTGATCCGGCCAGAAGGTTTGTGCCAGGCCGTCAAGTTCACCCTGAGTGAAGGGCTCAACGCCGTGCTGGCTGGCAAAACTGCCGTGATCAGCCGGGTGCCAGTCCTGGCTTGCGACAACTGCCTCACCCCGCGTTTTGCACCACTCAATCAGCGTATTCGCCACGTCTACGGTGCTGTCACCTTCAGCGACAGCCAGTGCGCCGCCCGCACAGAAATCATTTTGCAAATCGACCAGTAACAGGGCGCGTTGCGTCATGGTGCCTCCTTATTCGTCCGGCGTCAGTTCGCCGCGCAGGTTTTGCATCATCGCGCTGCGGATGGACTGAATATCCAGATCCTGACTCAGTAAATAGTGAAGTTTAGTCAGCGTGGCTTCAACGGTCATATCGAATCCGCTGATAACGCCTGCATGTGCGAGGGCGTTACCGGTGGCGTAACCGCCCATGTTGACTTTACCGGACATGCATTGCGTCAGGTTAACCACCACGATCCCGCGCTCGCTCGCTTCCTGCAGCTCTTTCAGGAACTCGCCGTTCTGCGGGGCATTGCCCACGCCGTAAGAGCGCAGGATCAGCGCTTTCACCGGCTGGCGCAGGAAGTTACGCACCACATCTGCAGAGATACCCGGGTAAATCGTTACCACGCCAATCGGTTGCGGCGTGATCGGATGAACAATCAGTTCGCCCGCCGTGCTCGGCGCAGGCGGGGTGCCAAGACGACGAATATGGATGCCCGCCTCCAGCAGCGGCTGCAGGTTCGGTGAGGCGAAAGCGTCAAAGCCATCGGCGTGCGCCTTCGTGGTCCGGTTGCCGCGATACAGTCGGTTGTTGAAGAACAGCGACACTTCGTTAATCGGGTAATTCGCTGCCACATACAGAGAGTTGAGCAGGTTGATCTGCCCGTCAGAACGCAGCTCCGCCAGCGGAATTTGCGAGCCGGTGACGATGACGGGCTTACCCAGATTCTCCAGCATGAAGGAGAGTGCCGAGGCGGTAAACGCCATTGTGTCGGTACCATGCAGGATCACAAAGCCGTCGTACTGGTCGTAATGGGCTTTAATGTCGTCCGCGATATGCTGCCAGTCTTCCGGCGTCATATCGGAGGAGTCCATCAGCGGCTCGTATTCGTGGATGGTGAAGTCAGGCATTTCAGGACGGTGGAATTCAGGCATCAGCGCGAGCTGGCGCTGAAGGTGGCCGGAGACCGGGATATAGCCGTTTTCAGAGCGCTGCATACCGATGGTACCGCCAGTGTAGGCTACATAAATCGATTTCTTCTGCATGGTAGTGAGTTCTTGTTCTTCAAAAGAAAAAAATCCCCTCTTCACGGGAAGAGGGGACGGTGTTTAACGGACGTTTGCGCAGGTCAGACAAAACGCGTAACGGCTTTGTGGATCGTTAAAGGCCGCAAGTTTGTCGCTTTCCGCTTTCATCGCTTTAGCCGCCGTCGCGACTGGCGCAGGCAGATACGCCTGCAGCGCCTCAGGCAGCATGGCGCGCACGGAGCCGGACATGCTGTTCATCACCAGGTCAAAGAACGACGGCTCGTCCTGGTAATACTCAACGTGCCACTGCTTGAGCTTCGCCAGCTCGGCGGCTTTCTTCACCGCGTCATCAAAGTCGCCCAGGCTGTCTACCAGACCATTATTCTTCGCATCCTGGCCGGTCCAGACGTGGCCCTGCGCAATGTCGTCGATCTGTTGCGGTGTCTTTTTACGGGACTCTGCCACCAGCGTAATAAAGCGCTTGTAGCCGTTCTCGATACTGAGCTGCATCATCTCAGAGACTTCAGGCGGCAGCGATTTGGTGACCGACACATCCGCCAGCGGTGAAGTGGCAACGCCATCGGTATGGACGCCCAGATAATCCAGGCTGTTTTCCACGGTGTTAATCACCCCAAAGATGCCAATCGAGCCGGTCAGCGTGCTCGGGTTGGCGACGATGTAGTTAGCCGGGGTTGAAATCCAGTAACCGCCCGAGGCCGCCATTCCACCCATCGACACCACTATCGGTTTGCCGGCTGCACGTGCCGCGGCAAGTTCAGCGCGGATCACTTCAGAAGCGCTGACGCTGCCGCCAGGGCTGTTTACGCGCAGTACAATCGCCTTCACTTTCGGATCAAGGCGAGCATCACGGATTTGCGATGCGGTGGTATCGCCGCCCACGTTACCCGGCGTTTCCTCGCCGTCCATGATGGCACCATTAGCAAAGACCACCGCGACGCTGTCACCGCTGTCATCCGGCTTTTTGGTCGCATAATCGTACATGCTGATAGCGCTGAAGTTTTTATCCTCTTTGCTCCAGCCAAACTGTTTGCTCAGTGATTTTTCGATATCCGCGCTGGTGCCCAGCGCATCGACCAGTTTGTTATCCAGCGCATATTTTGCGGTATCACCATCAACCTTGCGCAGGCCTTCCAGCACGCCCTGCGCGCCAGGGAACACCTGTTCAGCGGTTATCTGGCGGTTAGCGGCTACGGTGCTCAGATAGTTCTGCCACAGCTCACCAATCCAGCGGCTGTCCGCTTCACGGGCCGCAGGGGACATATCATCACGAATAAACGGCTCCACGGCGGATTTATAGGTTCCGACGCGGAAGACGTGGGTGGTGACTTTCAGTTTGTCGAGCAGCGATTTGTAATACAGACCGTTAGTGGCGAAGCCATGCAGATCGACCGTACCCTGCGGGGAGAGCCAGATTTTATTGGCGAAGCTGGCCAGATAATACTGCCCCTGGCTGTAGCTGTCCCCGACCGCAATCACCGGCTTGCCGCTGTCGCGGAATTCGCGCAGCGCTTTACCAATGTATTGCATTGAAGGCTGGTCGCCGCCGGCAAAATCTTTCAGATCCAGCACGATACCGGTAATGTTGCGGTCGTCTTTTGCCTGACGAATGGTATCGACGATATCGAACAGGGAGTTTTCCTGAAGACGGTCTGATGTCGCGCCAAACAGCTGACGGCCAATAACGCCCAGACGATTGCTGGTGGACGGCTTATCGACGATGACGCCCGTGATATCAAGTAACAGCGCCCCGCGAGTCGAATGCTGCGCCTGATTTGCGTTGCTGATATGCATCCAGACGCCTGCGCAAACCAGAACCAGGAGGATGAAGAAGATATTCATCACCAGGTTGCGGACGAAGTTGAGCAGTCGCCACGTCCATTTAAAGAAACCGGCAATGATTCGCCAAAGGGTTCGCATGTATTCTCCCTAACCAGAAAATGACTGTTTCCGTCGCCACGGGACGGCAATGTGCGGTTATCGTAATGACCCAACCGTCACTTGTCAGCAGGAATCGCCTGCTACGCTGTAACAAAATCTGCCGCCGTGTTAATTTTGTGAGTAAATTTCAAGAAAGGAGTTAACCAATGGACGCACTTGAACTGCTTGTTAACCGCCGTAGCGCTTCACGTCTCACCGAGCCGGCGCCGGCAGGGGAGCAACTGGAGAATATTCTGCGTGCCGGCCTGCGTGCACCGGATCATGGTACGCTGCAGCCATGGCACTTCTTTGTGATTGAAGGTGAAGGCCGCGATCGTTTCAGTCAGATACTGGAGCAGGGGGCGGTTGCCGCAGGTCAGGATGAGAAGGGTATTGAGAAAGCCCGCAGTGCACCATTCCGTGCGCCGATGATCATCGCTGTCGTGGCGAAATGTCAGGCCGACCACAAAGTGCCGGTCTGGGAGCAGGAAATGTCTGCAGGCTGTGCCGTCATGGCAATGCAAATGGCCGCCGTGGCGCAAGGGTTTAACGGTATCTGGCGCACAGGGCCGCTGACCAACAGCCAGCCGGTTCGCGACGGATTCGCCTGTGGCGAACATGATAAAATTGTCGGCTTCCTCTATCTCGGCACGCCTCAGCTTAAAGCCTCCGCCACCATTAATGTGCCGGACACCACGCCTTTCGTCAGCCGTTTCTGATAACGCGCGCTAAACTGTCTGGATTCTGAGCATCTGCCGCAGAATTCAGACAGTCATACTTACCTCTTTATGGAATGAGCGTTACCATAGCGCGATTGAGATGACAGGAGACGTCCATGAGCGAGCAAACCATTCGTTTAACGCAATACAGCCACGGAGCCGGTTGCGGTTGTAAAATTTCCCCGAAAGTGCTGGAGACCATTCTCCACAGTGAACAGGCGAAGTTTGTCGACCCGAACCTGCTTGTCGGTAACGAAACGCGTGACGATGCGGCAGTTTATGACCTGGGTAACGGCACCAGCATTATCAGTACCACCGACTTCTTTATGCCGATTGTCGACAACCCGTTCGATTTCGGGCGTATTGCGGCCACCAACGCCATCAGCGATATTTTCGCCATGGGGGGCAAACCGATTATGGCGATTGCCATTCTGGGCTGGCCGATTAACACCCTTGCCCCTGAAATTGCCCGTGAGGTGATTGAAGGGGGACGTTTTGCCTGCCAGCAGGCGGGGATCGCGCTGGCCGGTGGTCATTCTATCGATGCGCCGGAGCCGATCTTCGGTCTCGCGGTCACGGGTGTGGTGCCCACCGAGCGCGTGAAACGCAACAGCACCGCGCAGGCGGGCTGCAAGCTGTTCCTCACCAAACCGCTGGGCATTGGTGTCCTCACTACTGCGGAGAAAAAATCGCTGCTGAAGCCGGAACACCAGGGGCTGGCAACCGAGGTCATGTGCCAGATGAACCTCGCGGGTGCGGCTTTCGCGAATATCGACGGCGTGAAAGCCATGACCGACGTGACCGGTTTTGGCCTTCTCGGGCACCTCTCCGAAGTGTGTCAGGGCGCGGGCGTACAGGCGCAGGTCTGGTATCAGGACGTGCCGAAGCTGCCGGGTGTGGAGGAGTACATTGCAGCGGGCGCCGTTCCGGGCGGTACCCAGCGTAACTTTGCCAGCTATGGTCATCTGATGGGCGAAATGCCTGAAGCGTGGCGCAATCTGCTGTGCGATCCACAAACGTCCGGTGGTTTGCTGCTGGCGGTCACGCCAGACGCTGAAGCCGACGTCCAGGCGACGGCCGCAGAGTTTGGTATTACCCTGACGGCGATCGGTGAACTGGTGACCGCGCGCGGTGGCCGACCGATGATTGAGATCCGTTAATTCAATGCGGTTGTTTATTGCCGAAAAGCCGAGCCTGGCCCGTGCCATTGCCGATGTGCTGCCGAAGCCGCATCGCAAGGGCGACGGCTTTATCGAATGCGGTAACGGGCAGGTGGTCACCTGGTGTATCGGTCACCTGCTTGAGCAGGCGCAGCCGGATGTCTACGACAGCCGCTATGCCCGCTGGAACCTCAATGACCTGCCCATCGTCCCTGAAAAATGGCGCCTGCAGCCACGGCCTTCCGTCACCAAACAGCTCAACGTGATTAAACGTTTTTTGCATGACGCGACGGAAGTCATCCACGCGGGTGACCCGGACAGGGAAGGGCAACTGCTGGTGGATGAGGTGCTGGACTATCTGGAGCTGGCGCCGGAAAAACGCCAGCAGGTCCAGCGCTGCCTGATTAACGACCTCAATCCGCAGGCCGTGGAGCGGGCCATTTCACGTCTGCGCGCGAACAGCGAGTTTATTCCGCTGTGCGTTTCCGCGCTGGCCCGCGCTCGTGCTGACTGGCTTTACGGGATCAATATGACCCGCGCCTACACCATTCTGGGGCGTAATGCCGGTTATCAGGGCGTCCTCTCCGTCGGGCGTGTGCAA
The DNA here is from genome assembly GCF_057320345.1 of Enterobacter cloacae complex sp. 394I7. Lineage (NCBI taxonomy): Bacteria > Pseudomonadati > Pseudomonadota > Gammaproteobacteria > Enterobacterales > Enterobacteriaceae > Enterobacter > Enterobacter cloacae complex sp. 394I7. The sequence continues at coordinate 769,501 of NZ_JBXWCR010000001.1, forward strand.
ACGCCGGTGCTGGGGCTGGTGGTGCGTCGTGACGAAGAGATTGAGAATTTCGTCGCCAAAGATTTCTTTGAGGTTAAAGCGCATATCGTCACGCCGAAAGACGAGCGCTTTACCGCCGTCTGGCAGCCAAGCGATGCCTGCGAATCGTATCAGGATGAAGAGGGGCGGTTGCTGCACCGTCCGCTGGCGGAGCACGTGGTCAACCGGATTACCGGTCAGCCTGCTATTGTCACCAGCTATAACGATAAACGGGAATCAGAACCCGCGCCGCTGCCGTTCTCGCTTTCCGCGCTGCAGATTGAAGCGGCGAAACGCTTCGGTCTGAGCGCGCAGAACGTCCTTGATATCTGCCAGAAGCTCTACGAAACCCACAAGCTCATTACCTATCCGCGTTCGGACAGCCGGTATCTGCCGGAAGAGCACTTTGCCGGCCGTCACTCGGTGATGAACGCCATTGCCGTTCACGCGCCGGATCTGCTGCCACAACCGGTTGTGAATCCGGACATTCATAACCGCTGCTGGGATGATAAAAAGGTGGATGCCCACCATGCGATTATCCCGACGGCGCGCGCCAGCAATGTTAACCTCACGGAAAACGAAGCGAAGGTGTATAACCTGGTGGCTCGTCAGTATCTGATGCAGTTCTGCCCGGACGCAGTGTTCCGCAAATGCGTGATTGAGCTGGAAATTGCCAAAGGGAAATTTATCGCCAAGGCGCGTTTCCTGGCGGAGGCTGGCTGGCGCACGCTGCTTGGCAACAAAGAGCGTGACGAAGAGAATGACGGCACGCCGCTGCCGGTGGTTGCCAAAGATGACGAGCTGCTGTGTGAGAAAGGCGAAGTGGTTGAACGCCAGACCCAACCGCCGCGCCACTTCACCGATGCGACACTGCTCTCGGCAATGACCGGGATCGCCCGTTTTGTTCAGGATAAGGATCTGAAGAAGATCTTGCGTGCCACCGACGGACTGGGCACGGAAGCGACCCGTGCGGGCATTATCGAGCTGCTGTTTAAGCGCGGTTTTCTGGAGAAAAAAGGGCGCTATATCCACTCGACTGAACCGGGGCGCGCATTGATCCACTCACTGCCTGAGCTGGCCGCAAGGCCGGACATGACGGCACACTGGGAATCTGTGCTGACGCAAATCAGTGAAAAGCAGTGTCGCTATCAGGACTTTATGCAGCCGCTGGTGGGGACCTTGTACGAGCTGATTAACCAGGCGCGTAATACGCCGGTGAAGCAGTTCCGGGGGATGGTTGCACCGGGTGGTGCGCCGAAGAAACCGTTCAAAAAGAAAAAAAGCGCAGCCTGATGTGCTTTCGGTTGTCGCCCTCTCCCGACGGGAAAGGGCGACAGCGTGCTTAGATAACCCCTTGCCCCATCATCGCATCCGCGACCTTCACGAACCCGGCGATATTTGCTCCGCGCACGTAGTTGGTTTGCGATGCCTCACCGCCGTACTCGACGCAGGCGTGGTGAATATCCAGCATAATGTGGTGCAGACGCGCATCCACTTTCTCTGCCTTCCAGCCGAGGCGCGCGGCGTTTTGCGCCATCTCCAGGCCAGAGGTCGCCACGCCGCCGGCGTTCGCGGCTTTGCCCGGCGCAAACAGCACGCCAGCCTCAAGGAACAGATCGGTCGCTTCGATGGTGGTTGGCATATTCGCCCCTTCGGCCACGGCCTTCACGCCGTTGGTAATCAGGGTACGTGCGGCCTCGGTATCCAGTTCGTTCTGGGTCGCACATGGCAGGGCGATATCGACCGGCACGCCCCACGGCTGTTTGCCTTCGAGCCAGGTCAGACCAAATTCACGGGCATAATCCGCCAGACGGCCGTCGCGGCTGGCTTTAATGTCGCACAGGCGTGCCAGCTTCTCGGCCGTAAAACCGGCTTCATCCACCACGGTACCGCGTGAATCTGACGCGGTAACCACGCGGGCACCAAACTGCATCGCCTTCTCAATAGCGTACTGAGCCACGTTACCGGAGCCGGACACCGCCACGCGCATACCTTCAAACCCTAAGCCGTGGCGCTTCAGCATCGCCTCGGTAAAATAGACCAGCCCGTAGCCGGTGGCTTCCGGACGGATCAGGCTGCCGCCAAAGGAGAGCCCTTTGCCCGTAAAGACACAGGCGCTGTTATTCGAAAGCTTTTTCATCATGCCGGCCATAAAGCCCACTTCACGCGCACCGACGCCGATATCGCCCGCCGGAACGTCAGTATCGGGACCAAGATGACGATAGAGTTCGGTCATTAGCGCCTGACAGAAACGCATCACTTCGCCTTCGCTTTTGCCTTTCGGATCGAAATCGCTGCCGCCTTTCCCGCCGCCCATGGGCAGGGTCGTAAGGGCGTTTTTAAACGTCTGCTCAAAGCCGAGGAATTTTAAAATCGACAGATTCACGGAAGGGTGGAAACGCATCCCGCCCTTAAACGGGCCGATGGCGGAATTAAACTGCACGCGCCACGCGCGGTTAACCTGGACCTGATTACGGTCATCTACCCAGGTCACGCGAAACTGGATCACGCGCTCCGGCTCCACGAGGCGCTCAAGCAGTGACATCTGGCGATAACGCGGGTTTTCTTCAAGGAACGGCCATAACGTGGTCATGACTTCACGTACGGCCTGCGCAAACTCACTTTGATGCGGGTCGCGCTGTTGAACATAAGAGAGGAAAGCTTCCAGAGAGCGTGTCTGATCCATAGATATAAGAACCCCTTATATTATTTTATGTATATTGCTTATACGAATTGTGTTGTTTTTTTGACTATACCATCCGTACCGCTTTGTGAAGCAAGCAGAAATGCATGCCGAAAAGGAAATTAATCAGCGGGGCTGCGTCATAACCAAAAGCGATGACGAGATAAATTAAAGGTTCTGCGCCGGTTTACCGTTATAGTCTTTATCAGGGCACAACAGGAAGATAAGTCTATGAACCGTTACGTGATAGCCGCGTTATGTTTGATGTTTACCGCAGGCGCGCAGGCAGACCGCATTCGCCCGGATGTGGACGTGAATGTGCCGCCGGAGGTGTTCAGCTCCAGCGGCCAGCGAGCGCAGCCGTGTAACCAGTGCTGCATCTATCAGGATCAGAACTATTCGGAAGGGGCGGTGGTAAAAGCGGACGGCATTCTGTTGCAGTGCCAGCGTGATGAACGCACCATTAGCACGAATCCGCTGGTCTGGCGTCGCATAAAACAATAAACGCCTCCAGCAGCGGGATGTCCGCAGGCGCTAAGTTGAAACCAAATGCATCTTCGGGCGTACACCACACCAGCGCACTGTGGTAATGCGCCGTCAGCGCGCCGCTGAACGCCGGAACGTGCCAGGCGTGAAGGTTGATTAACCGCTGTGACACCTCACGCTGATGGCTTGCCACATACTTTCCTGGCTGCGCGTGGATGCCGAGCTCTTCGTGCAGCTCGCGGACAAGCGCCTCGGGCTGCGTCTCACCGGCTTCTACTTTTCCGCCTGCGAATTCCCACATGCCCGGCTGGTCGGCATGAGCCGGGCGCTGGGCCAGTAAAATTTTGTTGTCTTTTTCGATGATTGCCGCAACGACATCGACTGTTTTTAGCATGGTCGTCAATACTTGTTAGCGAAAAACACCATATTATCGTGCCCTTTCTAAGAGTCCAGCCATCAGGAGAATCAGGTGAAAGAGACGTCCACCTGGGTAGATCCCATCGCCACCCTTCCGGTCAGCATAAAACCGATTGCCGCCATGCAGAAAAAACACTTTGGTGCTGTGCTTAACCCCACGCGCTGGTGGGGAAGGATGCCACGTCTTTTCTGGCTGGTGGCATTGTTCGTCGGTTTTCTCGAACGTCGTCACGCGCGCCTGTCGCCGGTGCTTCGTTCGCTGTTAATGACCCGGGTATCGCAGCTTTGTCACTGTGATTTTTGTATCGATGCCAACAGTTTGCGCCTGGCGGAGCGCTCAAGCACATTGGATAAGGTTCAGGCCGTCAACGCGTGGCGTGATTCCGCTCTTTTTAGCGAAGAGGAGCGTGCGGCGCTGGCCTATGCCGAGGCTGTCACCGCGACGCCGCCCCGCGTGGATGACGAAATCAAAAGTGAGATCAAACGCCATTTCAGCGAGGACGCGATCGCCGAAATGACGGCGCTGATTGCGTTTCAGAATCTCTCTGCACGCTTTAATGCCGCACTGGACATCCCGGCGCAGGGGTTATGTGCCACGTTTAAAGAGGATCCCCATGCTTGATCGTCATCTGCACCCGCGGATTAAACCCACGCTCAACCGACTGGTGTCAGTACTGGATAAGCCGGGGATCACGCCTGACGGATTAACCCTGACCGGGTTTGCCATAGGCGTTCTGGCCTTACCGTTTCTGGCCCTCGGCTGGTATCCGGCGGCGCTCGTCGCCATCGTGCTGAATCGCCTGCTGGATGGTCTGGACGGTGCGCTGGCGCGCCGGCGCGGGCTGACGGATGCGGGAGGATTTCTTGATATCGCCCTCGATTTTCTGTTTTACGCGCTGGTTCCCTTCGGATTCGCGCTGGCGGCCCCCGTAGAGAATGCGCTTGCCGCTGGCTGGCTGTTGTTTGCCTTTATCGGTACCGGGAGCAGTTTTCTGGCATTTGCCGCGCTGGCAGCGAAACACAACATCGACAACCCCGGCTACGCGCATAAGTCGTTTTACTATATTGGTGGGTTAACGGAGGGGACGGAGACGATCGCGCTGTTTGTGCTGTGCTGCCTCTTTCCGGCGCACTTCAGCGTGCTGGCGTGGATATTTGGCGCGTTGTGCTGGCTGACCACCACAACGCGCATCTGGAGTGGGTATGTGACGCTGAAGTCACTTATCCGTTAGCGTGAACTTTCTGGCCCGCGTTTTCCGCTGGAGACGGGGTTCTGTGGATGACTGCTCCACTCGTACCAGCCGCCGTCATAGACGGCGACATTTTTCCAGCCCATCGCCCGTGCGTACATAAACGTCTCGGACGCACGCCAGCCGGTGCCGCAGTAAAACGCGACGTGCTGTTCCGGCAGGATGTTCCAGGTTTTCCACATGGCGGCGATGTCCTCAGCGCTGCGCATGGTGCCATCCGGATTATGGAAATCTTCCATATGGGTGGCGTCGCTACCGGCATGACCCCAGCGGGCACCGGCAATTTCACCTTTTGGCTTGATGTAGCTGTAGCCGCTGGTTTCGCCGATGAACTCCGGCCAGGAACGAATGCTGACCAGCGACGCGTCCTGGCGATGCAGCATCCCGCGTGCTTGCGCCATATCCACCATCAACTGCGGCTGGCCGGGGATTGGTGCACCAAAATCGGGGGCGGGCTTCACGTCTTTGGGCATTCCCCGTTCAACCGGCAGACCCGCGTCAGACCAGGCTTTCCAGCCGCCATCAAGAATGCGGACGTCCTTCACGCCCGCATACAGCATGATCTGCGCCACGCGGGCGGCGGCATATACGTCACGGCCATACAGAATGACGGTCGTATCGTGACGGATCCCGTGCTTCGCCAGCATCGCTTTTAGCGTGTCATCAGAAACTTTATTCCACAGCGGTTCGCTTTCCACTTCGTTGGTATCAATGTAGCCGGCACCGGGAATATGGTTCAGCAGATAAAACTTCGGCGCGCCCCATGCGGCTTCAATGACTTTCCAGTCGCCCGTCGGCGCGGCAGTGACGGGTTTACCCTGCTGAAGCTGGTGGATCCACTCCGGGTAGACGAGTTGTTCAAAGTGCGGCAAACGCTGCAGACGCTCAGGTACCTGCAGGGCATCGTTGAGCACGGAAATCTGGTGGTAGCCGGCTTTTTCCAGCCGCGCTTTGACCGCCTGATTATCGGCGTCGCGACCGTAGAGCGCGATCGTCATGGCCGGCGTAAGCTGGTGCTGTCTGGCCCAGACGGCAATCTGGTCATCGCTCATCGCGCCAAGCCAGGAGGCGGAAAGGTTAAGTGCGGCGGGCTCATGCCCGGAGGGCGCGCTCAGCGTTTGCGGCCAGCCGTTGTAAAACGCGCTGGCGCGGGTGTCGATCACCGCGCCGTGTTGTGCCTGAAGTTGAGACAGCGTCATGGCGTGCGGCATATCAGCAGCCAGAGAGGAAAATGAAGCGAGGCCGCACAGCATGGCCAGCGCGGTCAGTTGAGAAACACGTTTCATCGAATAACCTGACGTCAGTAAAAGAGGGGGGCATTGTCGTCTCTCCTGAAAGGTAAAACATTGCGTTAGCACATTATTGCCAGCGAGAAATCTCAATCACTTCGCCGCCCGGGGGCACGTCTTCGTCGTCATGCGTGACCAGAACCACCGGAATATTGCGTGCGCGGGTAGTGTCAAATACCCATGCCCGAAACGAGGCGCGTAACGCATTATCGAGACGGCTGAACGGTTCATCCAGCAGTAACGCCTGCGGCTCTGCAAGCAGGGCACGCAGCAGACTGACCCGGGCACGTTCGCCGCCGGAAAGGGTCGCCGGATCGCTGGCGTAATGCCCGGCAAGCCCGGCAGAACCGAGCGCCTGCTCGACCGCTTCCCGCCGTGCTCGTCCGACAATCCGTTCAGGTAATGCCAGCAGCAAATTTTGTCCGACGCTGAAATGGTCAAACAGCAGGGCATCCTGAAAGAGGATCCCCAACCCGCGGGCCTCCACGGGCAGTCCGTCGCAGCGACGTTCATCAAGCCACAGTTCGCCCTGAGCCTGAAAGTCGTCTGACAGTGCGCCCACCATCCAGGCAAAAAGGGTTGATTTTCCGCTGCCGGAAGGGCCCATCAGCGTGACTATTTCGCCGCGTGGCACACAAAAATTGACCTCGTGGAAAAGCGGTTCAATGGTGAGATTGCTGACCTGCAGCATTAACGTAATCCTCGTCGGTAACGGCTTGCGAGCCGGGATAGCAGGGCGGCAAGGCCAAACACGCTCCCCGTGACCAACAGCAACCCCAGCGCCCGGTTAGCCAGAAGCGGAATGCTGCCTCCACTGCTGAGCGCCACGGTTTCAGTGGTCAGCGTCGCAAAACGGCCTGCGCCCAGCCAGAGGGTTGGCATGTATTGCGCCATGCTGACGGAAAACCCGGTCGCGAAAGCCAGCAGCGCCGGGCGTACCAGCAAGGGGCATTTCAGCCAGCAGAAGATTTTTCCCCGCCGCCAGCCGAGCGTTCTGGCGGTAAGGATCAGACGGGGATCGATCCTCTGCCAGGCTGGCTGGAGGACCAGCAACATCCACGGTAAAACCCACAGCAGATGGCTCCACAGCACGGCGGCATAGTGCCCGTCGATACCCAGTCGCAACGCGATAACGTATTGTCCAGTAACGAGGGGCAGCGCCGGCAGCGCCAGCGGCAACCACACCCACAGTGTGCCTCGCTGCGGTCCCCACTCAAGCCAGAGAACAATTACCCCCAGCGAAATCAGGCTGGCGAGCAGGCCAAAGGAGAGGCTGGCGCCAACCGCACCGATGTCTTCCCGCTGCGCCAGCATGAGCAGCACGACCGCGCAAAGCACCCCGCAGGCGGGCAGAAATCCGCTGAGCAGACGCGCTGGTGGGACGATAAGCGACATTCGACGGCGTCCGCTCAGATCCGGCAGCGTGCGACGCCAGAGTCTCCATGCGCCGTAACCCAGTGCAGAAAGCGCGGCCAGCAGCAGAAGGAGAAGCAGGCACAGCAGCGTTCCCTTTGTCTGCTGCTGCGCATCGCCCTGACTGAGCCACTGCCACGCCAGTACGGCAAGCGTCGGGGGATTGCCGGGCCCGAGCACCATCGCCACGTCCACTACCGACAGGGACCAGGCCAGCACCGCCAGCATCACCGCGCCAAGAGCCGGCGCGATCGTCGGAAGGATGAGCCAGTTCAGCGCCTGAAAACGCCCGTAGCCGAAGGTATGCAGCACGACCTTTTGCTGCGCAAGGCGTTTTTCCGGCAGGACGGCGTAAAGGGCCCACAGCACAAACGCGCTCTCTTTTACCGCAAGCGTCAGCCCCAGCCCTGCACCGTATCGGTCAAGTGGTGGCGTACAGACGCTACACACCTGATACAACAGGCCCCCTTCGGCAAAAAGCAGTAAAGCGCTGGTGGCAAAGGCCACATGAGGAACGGCGAGCAGCCACGGCAGCCGGCTGCTGAGCCGTCGCCAGCGCTCGCCCGGCCACAGGAGGGCCACGATCACCAGAGCGATAAACATCGACCCCAGCGTCGCGATAAGCGTTGAGACCAGCGTGGCGACCGTTGCCTGTGGCAGCTGCGGGTCGTTAAGCAGCAACTGCCAGTTGTTCAGCGAGAATGCCGGGGCAAACAGTATGGCGGCGGCGGGAAGCAACGGCAGATAGATGACCGCCATCGCCAGCCAGACGAGCCAGCTCAGCGGGTGCCGTAACGACGCAGCCATTCCTGCTCCAGCGCGTTAACCCAGGCAGCGTGCGGCTCGGGAAGCATTTTTGGCAGCCCTGCCGGCGTATGGGCAGCGAGCTGCTTCGCTTCTTTTTCGGGCAGTGTTTTCGCATCCAGTACGCTCGGGTCTCCCCAGATGGCCGGGTCGGCCTTGCGGATTTGCGCCTGCGGTGAAAGGAGGAAATTGGCGACCACCTTCGCGCCTGCGCTTGCGCTGGCATTCGACGGAATGGCCACAAAATGGACGTTGCCTATCATTCCGTTGTCAAAACCAACGCTGTAGCTGTCGGCAGGCAGTTCACCGCTGGCCACTTTTTGCTGCGCATGTGCCGGGTTAAAGGTCAGGGAGAGATTGAGGCTACCGCTGGCAAGCAAGGTATCCATTCTGGCGGGCGAGGGAGGAAAGTCCTCTCCCTTTCGCCACAGCAGCGGGTGTAATTTGTCCAGGTAGTGCCACAGCGGAGCCGTCACCTGGGCAAAGGTGTTATCAGGGGCTTTTTGCAACGCCTCCGGGTGAGCGGTGAGGGTCAGGAGCAACTGTTCCAGAAATGCCGTACCGGTAAAATCGGGCGGGCGTGGGTAGCTGACTTTGCCCGGATGCTGCTGCGCATACGCCAGCAACGCCTGAGGATCGTTTGGGGGCGCAGGCAGGCTTGCGTGGCGGGCAATAAAGGTGAGCTGTGCACCGCCCCACGGGGATTCCGCGCCATCGGTGGGGACAGCAAAATCCTCCATAACCGGTTTACGGGTATCGACATAGCGCCAGTTGGGCAAGGTCTGCGCCCATCCGGTTTGCAGCAGGTTAGCGGCTTTCAGGGTACGGAAGTTCTCACCATTGACCCATAAGAGGTCGACTGAACCGTTCGTTTTCCGGCCTGCGGCGGCCTCTGTTTGAATACGTTTGACTGCATCGGCGGCATCTGCCAGTGGGACGATTTTAAGGGTTATGTCGTAATGCGTTTTCATCTCACCGCTTACCCACTCGAGGTAGCGGTTTACCGCCCGATCGCCGCCCCAGGCGTTAAACCAGACGGTCTGGCCTTTGGCTTGTTGTTGGATAGCCTGCCAGTTGTCCGCTGCAAACAGCGGGGCTGCCAGCAGCAGACCGCTCAGAAACGTGCAAAAACGCACACGGCGCATAATGCCTCACTTTTTTGATGAAGGGGTAAAACGGGAAAACAGCCAGCGCGTCGCCAGCGGCAATAACCCCAGTAGTGTAAAGGCGAATATCAGTCCCGGCGATAAAATATCGCGAAGCGAATTCACTTTCCCCAGCGCGCGTCCGGCGTTCAGAAAGATAATGGTTGCAGGCAGCATGGCGACCTGGCTCACCCACCAGTAGCGACTGACCGCAATACGGGTCAGCCCCATGAGCAGATTCACCAGAAAAAACGGGAACAAGGGCATAAGTCGCAGGGCAAAAAGATACCCTGCACCGTCTCGCGCCATACCGGCATTCACCGTATTCATCTGCGATGTGAATCGCCGCTGTACCCAGTCGCGCAGCAGATAACGGCTGGCAAGCATCGCCAGCGTGGCGCCGAGGGTAGAAGCAAACGAGACCAGCAGGGTGCCTTCCCACAGCGTAAACAGCGCTCCCGCCAGCAGCGTCAGTATCGCCGCACCGGGTATCGACAGGGCGGAGACCAACACGTAGAGGGCGAAAAAGAAAAACGCGCTTTGCCACGGTGCCTGTTCCACGTGCGAGAGGAGCGACTGCTGGTGCGTTTTGATGGTTTCCAGGGAGAGCGTCCCCGGCGGAAGAAAGACGAAGGTCAGAACAAATGCGCCCAGAAGGGCGCACATCAGGAGTCTTTTTTGCGTGTTCACACGAGGTTACAGTTTGAATTTCGCCCAGACCGGCGCATGGTCAGACGGTTTTTCCATGCTGCGGATATCGTAGTCGATGCCGGTTTCGATGCAGCGTTCCGCCAGCGGCGGGCTGGCCAGCAGCAGGTCTATACGCAGACCGCGGTTGTCATCAAAGCCTTTTGAGCGGTAGTCAAACCACGAGAATCGATCCTGCGTTTCCGGGTTGGCGGTGCGGAAAGTATCAACCAGACCCCAGCCGAGCAGGCGTTCCATCCACTCGCGTTCTTCCGGCAGGAAAGAACATTTACCGGTACGCAACCAGCGTTTGCGGTTCTCTTCTCCAATGCCGATATCGAGATCGGTCGGGCTGATATTCATGTCGCCCATGATCAGCACCGGATTCTCTTTTTTCAGTTCGGTGGTCAGGTAATCCTGCAGATCCTGATAAAACTTTGCTTTGGCCGGGAATTTTGTCTCATGGTCGCGGCTCTCACCCTGCGGGAAATACCCGTTAATCACCGTGATATTGCCAAGTGGTGAAGGAATTTCCGCCATGATGATGCGACGCTGCGCTTCGCCATCATCGCCCGGGAAGCCACGACGTACGGAAACCGGCGTCTCTTTGGTCAGCAGCGCCACGCCATAGTGACCTTTCTGTCCGTGATAGAAGACGTTGTAACCGAGCTTCGCCACCTCTTCGAGGGGGAACATATCGTCGTGAACTTTTGTCTCCTGCAGGCCGATCACATCTGGCTGATGTTGCTCAACAATTGCTTCAAGCTGGTGAGGGCGGGCACGCAGGCCGTTGATATTAAAAGAGACAAATTTCATAGTCGCTGCCAATGCAAGGTGAATAGTGCATGGATGGTAGCAGAATTTGCGTCAACTGTTACGGGGTTCGACCAATAACTGCGACAGATCATGCCAACGGTGCAATATTTGCACCATTCTGACGCGCATTGCCCCCCAACAGGGCGTAAAGAACCGATAAATTTCGCGAGCGATCACAATTCCAGAATTATATTTGGCTTCTGCATACTCTTTCTTATTTTCGTGCGGCAAAGCGCCGCTTGTCGTTAAAATATTCACTTTTTATGCAATAACAGTGAATAACTCCATATCGTAACTTATTGATATTCTGTAACCCTAACCCGTTTATGCATTTTTATCGCTGGCTGGCACGAAGGCTGCAATCTACATTCACAGTGCAAACACTCAATTATTTAACATCTAAATAACCTTTTATTTACCGGATGAGGTCGCTATGTCTCTGTCAATTACGCGTGAAAATTTCGATGAATGGATGATGCCGGTTTACGCTCCGGCGGCTTTTATTCCGGTACGGGGGGAAGGCTCACGCCTGTGGGATCAACAGGGCAAAGAGTATATCGACTTTGCTGGCGGGATTGCGGTAAACGCGCTGGGCCACGCGCACCCTGCACTGCGTCAGGCGTTAAACGACCAGGCGGCGAAGTTCTGGCATACCGGTAACGGTTTTACCAACGAGCCCGCTCTGCGACTGGCGAAAAAGCTGATCGACGCAACGTTTGCCGAAAAAGTCTTTTTCTGTAACTCAGGTGCGGAAGCAAACGAAGCTGCCCTGAAGCTGGCACGCAAATATGCACACGATAAATTCGGCGTTCATAAGAGCGGCATTGTGGCGTTTAAAAACGCGTTCCACGGCCGTACGCTCTTTACCGTCAGCGCTGGCGGTCAGCCGTCATACTCGCAGGATTTTGCGCCACTGCCGCCGGATATTCGTCACGGCGTGTATAACGATCTGCAGTCCGCCAGTGAGCTTATCAACGACACCACCTGTGCGGTGATCGTCGAACCTATGCAGGGTGAGGGCGGGGTCCTTCCGGCGCAAAAAGCGTTCCTGCAGGGGCTGCGTGAGCTGTGCGATCGTCATCACGCGGTGCTGATTTTCGATGAAGTCCAGACGGGGGTGGGGCGTACCGGTGAGCTGTATGCCTATATGCACTACGGCGTAACGCCGGACGTGCTCTCTACGGCGAAAGCGCTGGGCGGTGGCTTCCCGATTGGCGCCATGCTGACCACTGATAAATTCGCCAGCGTAATGACCGTGGGTACGCATGGTACAACATACGGTGGTAACCCGCTGGCTACCGCCGTGGCCGGACAGGTTCTCGACATCATTAACACGCCGGAAGTGCTCAAGGGCGTTAAACAACGTCATGACTGGTTTGTTGAGCGCCTGAACGCCATCAATAGCAAGACGGGACTGTTTAAAGAGATCCGCGGTCTGGGTCTGTTAATTGGCTGCGAACTCACACCTGAGTTTGCCGGAAAAGCTAAACTTATTTCACAGGAAGCGGCAAAAATGGGCGTGATGGTACTGATTGCCGGTGCCAACGTGGTGCGTTTTGCCCCTGCGCTGATTGTCAGCGAGGAAGAGGTGAGAACCGGTTTAGACCGTTTTGCACTGGCCTGTGAACATGTGAAGTCCGGGGTGTCATCATGATGGTCATCCGTCCCGTTGAGCGCGGCGATATCGCCGGGCTCATGCAGCTTGCCGGTAAGACGGGAGGCGGGCTGACCTCGCTTCCTGCCGATGAAAAAACGCTGTCGGCGCGCATTGAGCGCGCCCTGCAAACCTGGCAGGGGACGTTGCCAAAAAGCGAACAGGGTTATGTGTTCGTTCTCGAAGATACCGACACCGGTACCGTGGCCGGCATTTGCGCAATCGAAGTGGCCGTCGGGCTTAACGACCCGTGGTACAACTACCGTGTCGGTACGATGGTTCACGCCTCAAAAGAGCTGAACGTCTATAACGCGCTGCCCACGCTTTTTCTCTGTAATGACCACACGGGAGCCAGCGAGCTTTGCACGCTGTTCCTCGATCCTGCGTGGCGAAAAGAGGGCAACGGTTATCTGCTCTCCAAGTCGCGCTTCATGTTTATGGCCGCGTTCCGCGATCGTTTTAACGAAAAGGTCGTCGCCGAGATGCGCGGCGTAATCGACGACACCGGCTATTCACCTTTCTGGGAGAGCCTCGGCGAGCGCTTCTTCTCGATGGAGTTCAGCCGCGCGGACTATCTGTGCGGCACCGGGCAGAAAGCGTTTATCGCCGAACTGATGCCGAAACACCCCATCTATACCCATTTCTTAAGCCCCCAGGCGCAGGCGGTGATTGGCGAAGTGCACCCGCAAACCGCGCCGGCCCGGGCGGTGCTGGAAAAAGAGGGTTTCCGCTACCGTAACTATGTGGACATCTTTGACGGCGGACCCACCCTGGAGTGCGATATCGACCGCGTGCGCGCGATCCGTAAAAGCCGGCTGGTTGAGGTTTCCGAAGGCCAGCCTGCACCGGGTGAGTGGCCAGCATGTCTGGTGGCTAACGAGCAGTACAACAATTTCCGCGCCATGCTGGTGCGAACCAACCCGAAAAGTGAACGTCTGGTGCTGACGGCCGCGCAACTGGATGCCCTGAAATGTAACGCCGGCGACACGGTTCGCCTGGTGCGTCTCTGCCCTGAGGAGAAAACAGCATGACTTTATGGATCAACGGTGACTGGGTCACGGGCGAAGGCGAGCCGCGCATAAAGACCAATCCGGTCGGACAAGAAGTGCTCTGGAAGGGAAATGACGCCAGCGCCGGGCAGGTCGAACAGGCCTGTCATGCCGCCCGTCGCGCTTTCCCGGGATGGGCGAAACAATCGTTCTCCGTACGTCAGGGAATAGTCGAGAAATTTGCATCACTGCTGGAGGCCAATAAAGCCGAATTGACGCGCGTTATCGCTCAGGAAACCAGCAAGCCGCGCTGGGAGGCGGCCACGGAAGTGACGGCGATGATCAATAAAATCGCCATTTCGGTGAAGGCGTACCATACCCGTACCGGTGAGCAACATACCGATATGCCTGACGGCGCGGCCACGCTGCGCCACCGTCCGCACGGCGTGCTGGCGGTATTTGGCCCCTATAACTTCCCGGGGCATCTGCCGAACGGGCATATCGTGCCCGCGCTGCTGGCGGGCAATAGCGTGATTTTCAAGCCGAGTGAGTTAACGCCACTGACCGGTGAGGTGGTGGTGAAGCTCTGGGAACAGGCTGGTCTGCCGCACGGGGTGCTCAATCTGGTGCAGGGGGGACGTGAAACCGGCCAGGCGCTGAGTGCGTTGAGTGATATCGACGGCCTGCTGTTTACCGGCAGCGCCGGAACGGGCTACCAACTGCATCGCCAGCTGGCGGGGCAGCCGGAAAAAATTCTCGCGCTGGAGATGGGCGGTAACAACCCGCTGATCGTTGAAGATCCCGATGATATCGACGCGGCGGTGCATTTGACCCTCCAGTCAGCGTTTATTACCGCCGGACAGCGCTGCACCTGCGCGCGTCGTCTGTTGGTGAAACGGGGTGCACAGGGCGACGCCTTCCTCGCGCGGCTGGTGGAAATCAGCGCGCGTCTGGTGCCTGCGCAGTGGGATGCCGACCCACAGCCGTTTATTGGGGGGCTGATTTCCGAGCAGGCCGCGCTGAACGTGCTGAAAGCCTGGCAGGATCACGTGGCGCGCGGGGCGAAAACCCTGCTTGAGCCAAAGCAAATCAAGCCCGGAACATCGCTGCTGACGCCGGGCATTGTTGAGATGAGTGGCGCACGCAACGTGCCGGATGAAGAGGTCTTTGGCCCGCTGCTCTGTGTCTGGCGTTATGACGATTTTGACAGCGCCATTGAGATGGCCAATCACACCCGCTATGGACTGTCGAGCGGTCTGATTTCCCCGCATCGTGAGAAATTTGATCAGCTGCTGCTCGAAGCACGCGCCGGGATTGTGAACTGGAATAAACCGCTTACCGGTGCGGCGAGTACGGCACCGTTTGGCGGGGTAGGCGCTTCGGGTAACCACCGCGCCAGCGCATGGTATGCCGCAGATTACTGCGCGTGGCCGATGGCGAGTCTGGAAACGCCTGCGCTAACGCTGCCGGAAACGCTGAGTCCGGGGCTGGATTTTACTCAGGGGGATCGTCATGAAAGCGCGTGAAGTCAACTTTGACGGGCTGGTGGGGCTGACGCACCACTATGCTGGCCTCTCGTTTGGTAATGAAGCCTCGACGAAGCACCGTTTTCAGGTCTCCAACCCGAAACTGGCGGCGAAGCAGGGGCTGCTGAAAATGAAAGCCCTGTCGGATGCCGGTTTCCCGCAGGCGGTGATCCCGCCGCAGGAGCGTCCGAACGTGGCGGTGTTACGTCAGCTCGGCTTTAGCGGCAGCGATGAGCAGGTTATCGAAAAAGCGGGTACGCAGACGCCGCACCTGCTTTCAGCGGCGAGCTCTGCCTCGTCGATGTGGGTGGCAAACGCTGCTACCGTTGCACCGTCGGCCGATACGCTGGATGGCAAAGTGCATTTAACGGTGGCGAACCTGAATAACAAATTCCACCGTGCCACCGAAGCGGAGACGACCGAGCGCGTTCTGCGTGCGATTTTCCGTCATGAGGCTCACTTTGAGGTCCATCAGGCGTTGCCACAGGTGGCCATGTTCGGGGATGAAGGAGCGGCAAACCATAACCGTCTTGGGGGGGATTATGGCGATCCCGGCGTGCAGCTGTTTATTTACGGGCGAGAAGAGGGCGGCCATTCGGCGCCTGTCCGTTATCCCGCCCGCCAGACGCTGGCGGCAAGCCAGGCCGTCGCGCGGCTGAACCAGGTGAATCCCTCACAGGTGATTTTTGCTCAGCAGAACCCGCAGGTGATTGACCAGGGGGTTTTCCACAATGACGTCATTGCCGTCTCTAACCGCCAGGTGCTGTTCTGCCATGAGCAGGCGTTTGCCCATCAGGAGAAGCTGCTCGCTACGCTGCATGAGCGGGTGCCGGGATTTATGCCGATTCAGGTGCCGACCCAGGCGGTCAGCGTGCAGGATGCGGTTGAAACTTACCTCTTTAATAGCCAGCTGTTGAGCCGTGAGGACGGCAGCATGATGCTGGTGCTGCCGCAAGAGTCGCAGGACCATAAAGGGGTGTGGCGTTATCTGTCTGAACTGGTGAAAGCCGATAACCCGATCGATGAATTGCGCGTCTTTGACCTGCGCGAAAGCATGGCCAACGGCGGCGGTCCGGCCTGTTTACGCCTGCGCGTAGTGCTGACGCAGAACGAAATGCAGGCTGTTAATCCGGCCGTGATGATGAATGAGACGCTGTTTAACTCCCTGAATGACTGGGTGGATCGTTACTATCGCGACAGATTAACGCAGGCCGATCTGGTCGACCCTCAGCTACTGCGTGAAGGGCGTGAGGCACTGGACGCGTTAACAACAATCCTGCAGTTGGGATCGGTTTATCCGTTCCAGCGCTAAAGGAGTAGCTATGGAAAACTTACTGGCGTTGACACTGGCCGATGAAACCCCCGAACAGCGTGAGGGGGAGGGCCCCTCATTTCACTGGCGGTGGCTGGGTCGCGGCGTCCTTGAACTGACACCGGCCGCGAAGAGTGAGTTATCGCTGCTGCTTTCAACCGGCATCCATGGCAATGAAACCGCGCCGGTTGAAATTGTCGACCAGCTGCTTCGCGCGTTGTATCGGGGAGATATCACCCTGCAGTGCCGTCTGCTGGTGGTGTTTGGCAACCCGCCTGCGCTGGCGCAAAACAAACGTTATCTTGAGAGCGACCTTAACCGCATGTTTGGCGGCCGCTGGTCACAGTTTGTGCCGGGCGATGAAACGTCGCGGGCGCAGTGGCTTGAGCACGTGGTTGCCACATTTTTCGCCGCGGCCGGTCCCGTGCGCTGGCATCTCGACCTGCATACGGCAATTCGCGCCTCTTATCATGTGCGCTTTGGTGTTCTGCCCCAGCGTAACCAGCCGTGGGATGAGGCGTTTCTGAGCTGGCTGGGCGACGCCGGGCTGGAGGCTCTGGTGTTTCATCAGTCGCCGGGGGGCACATTTACCCATTTCACCTGTGAGCATTTCGGCGCGCTGGCCTGCACGCTGGAGCTGGGAAAAGCGCTACCGTTTGGCCAGAACGATCTCACGCGCTTCGCGCCAACGCACCTTGCGCTTCGCGCGCTGCTCGGGGGATTGGCACCCGAGCCAACGCAACAGACTGTCGTGCGCTATCGGGTCGTACAGCAGATCACTCGCCGCAGCGAGGCCTTCCGGCTGCATATGGCCGCCCACACGCTGAACTTCACCCCTTTTCGCAAAGGCGTTCTGCTGGCGGAAGATGGCGACGAGCGCTACGAGGTGCAGAAAACCACTGAATATGTTCTGTTCCCTAATCCATCGGTAGCGTTTGGCCTGCGCGCCGGGCTGATGCTGGAAAAAGTGTCCTGAACATTTCCCCTCTCATTGCCTGAGAGGGGAACGTCAAAATATTTTTCTTAGCGATTAAAGCGCAATGACAACTATTGCAGAATATTCCTGGTGAATTGCTTTATTATTGGTCTTCACTTCGCTATACTTTTTTAAATTGCTTTGAAAATCATCATCTTGAATATTTTCGTTGCAACTCTCCATCCTTTATCCTTAATTCCTCCACATTTGGCGATAATTTGTTTTTTACACTTTCATTGTTTTACTGTTGCTCTGATTAATTGACGATAAACCCCGTAAAGTTAATCTCGTCAACACGGCATAGCGCCGAAGAATAACTGAAAGTAAGGAAATAAATTATGCGTAAGTTTACTGCACTGTTTGTTGCTTCTACCCTGGCTCTGGGCGCTACCAGCATGGCGTTCGCTGCAGATACCGCGACCACCACCACTGCCGCGCCTGTCGAAGGCAAAATGATGATGCATCATAAAGGCAAGCCGGGTATGCACCACGAGATGATGATGTTTAAAGATCTGAACCTGACGGATGCACAGAAACAGCAGGTCCGCGACATCATGAAAAGCCAGCGCGACCAGATGAAACGTCCGTCACTGGACGAACGCCGCGCGATGCATGACATCATCGCCAGCGACAGCTTCGATAAAGCAAAAGCCGAAGCGCAGATCGACAAAATGGCTGAGCAGCATAAAGCCCGCATGCTGGCGCATATGGAAACCCAGAACAAGATCTACAACATTCTGACGCCGGAACAGAAAAAACAATTTAATGCCAATTTTGAGAAGCGTCTGACAGAACGTCCAGCAATGGAAGGTAAAATGCCAGCACCAACCGAATAATCGGTTCAACATCTTAAGACCGCCGGGATCCTGTCCACAAAAGCGCTAACGCTGTGGACAGGACCGGCGGTTTTTCTTTCCTGCCCTCTTGTCTGCCGCCGCCAGAGCGGTATTCTCCTGTAGTCGCTTCAGAGAATGTTTGCAGAGTCATGGCGTTATAATTTTTATTAACGTTCCGCTAAGGCCTGCCCGCTCTGCTGCCGATACTGTGTCTGTGAAAACCCAACGATAACAAACAAGACAGCAACGATAGCGATATCCTTGCCCTGGCACAGGTTGTGCCTTTCAGGAGTGGTGATGGAGTTCTTTGATATCCGTAAGATGCCGGTCAGCCTCTGGCGCAATGGCGCAGGCGAGACGCGGGAAATTTGTTGTTTTCCGCCCGCAACGCGTGATTTTTACTGGCGTGCCAGTATCGCGACCATCGCCAGCAATGGCGAATTCTCCTCTTTTCCCGGTGTCGATCGGGTGATTACCTTGCTTGAAGGGGGTGAGGTAACGCTGGATGCCGGTCAGGCGTTCTGCCATACCCTGAAACATCATCAGCCATACCATTTTTCCGGCGATCAGCCGGTGAAAGCGCTGCTTTCCGAAGGACGGATGTCGATGGATTTCAACATCATGACCCGGCGTGACCGTTGTCAGGCGAAAGTGCGTGTCGCTGACCGCACCTTTACCACGTTCGGCTCCCGCGGGGGCGTCGCGTTCGTGTTAAGCGGGGCGTGGCAGCTTGGCGATAAGTTGCTGACGGCCGATCAGGGCGCCAGCTGGGAGGAGGGCGTCCATACTCTCCGCCTGCTGGAGGCTCAGGGCACCTTATTATTCAGCGAAATTAACTGGCTGCCGGGGCACTAAGCTCAATGACCTCATACTTGCCGGTTAACACGGGCTTGCAGAGAATTTTGTAGCCATCGTGGTCGAAACCGGCGGGTGTGCGCAGCAAGGTTGCCGCATCGTTTACATCGTCAACAGCACCCAGCCAGAGCCAGTTGTTGATGATGTGATACTGGGTCATCGCGTCACCGACTTCTTTTAGCGCAACGGCACCCTCCCACGGCCAGCAGTTAACGCTAAGCGCCGCCAGCCCTGCGAGGAGCCGGGCGTGGTGTTCCTCAATGCTTTCTTTCCCGCAGCAGGCCCCTGCGCAGCGCTTTAACGCTGAGCGGAAACAGGCACGCCCGCGGGTGGTTGCTTCGAGGCCTAGCAGGCTGTAGCACAGCTGTAACTCATCGGCCAGCGTTTGCAGAGCCTGCAGAGCCGCCCGTTTGTTAGCGAACAGCCCGTAGAGATTGGGGGCGTGAGAAAAATCGACTTCGCGTGCGTAGACAACCTGCGGCTTACCGGCGTTTATCTGCAGGGAGCAGAGCTGCCGGTTGCGGCGCAGGCGCTTATTGAACAGCGGCTGTTGCTCTTTGATCAGCCGGGCTTCCAGTAAGAGCGCGCCCATTTCTCCGGCGGTACGAAACCAGGTGATGCGTCGCGACTGGCGCAGCATTGCCGCCTCGTCTGGCGTGCGCAGATGAGACATGACCCGGCTGCGAATATTTACGCTTTTGCCAATGTAGAGCGGAAGGGTGTCACTCTCACCGTGAAAGATATACACGCCCGGCTGTTTAGGCAGTTCCTCAAGCCAGGGGCGAAGATGTTCGGGATATTCGTAGATAGCCGCCGCTTCAAACTCAAGACGCGGGGCGGATTGACGCCTGCTCACATACTACTCCATATACTGTTCAGGCATACAGTGTAGCAGAGCCGGTTTGGTTAAAAAAGAGCCGGGTGGCGCAACGGACGGTGCGGGCGAACACCCTCTCCCCAGAGAGAGGGTGCCAGAGTGTTACTTTTTCCAGAAATCATCGAACACGGTGATCGGCGGGCGACGCTTGTGCTCGGTTTTCAGATACCAGCTTTCAATGATCTTCGCGGTACCTTCATCCAGTTTTTTGCCTTCCAGATAATCATCAATATTGTCATAGGTGACACCCAGGGCCGCTTCATCCGGCAGGGAGGGGCGATCGTCTTCCAGATCTGCCGTTGGCGCTTTCTTGTAAAGGTGCTCCGGGCAACCCAGCGCGGCAAGCAGCTGCTTACCCTGACGTTTGTTCAGACGGAAGAGCGGGTTAATATCGGTACCGCCGTCGCCATACTTGGTGAAGAAACCCGTGATGGCTTCTGCCGCATGATCGGTACCGACCACAACGCCTTTGGTCATCCCGGCAATGCTGTATTGCGCTTTCATACGTTCACGGGCTTTTTCATTGCCGCGGACAAAATCACTCAACTCAATGCCTGCTTCGCGAAGCGCCTGCTCGCTGGCCAGCACCGATCCTTTGATATTGACGGTGAGCACGCGATCGGGCTGGATGAAGGCGATGGCATCCTGGCAATCCTGTTCATCAGCCTGCACGCCATAGGGAAGACGCACGGCAATAAACTGCAGCGCGTCATCACCCGTCTCTTCGCGGAGCTCTGAAATTGCCATCTGGCAGAGTTTACCGGCCAGGGTAGAGTCCTGACCGCCGCTGATGCCCAGCACCAGGGATTTCAGGAACGAGTGAGTTTTTAAATAAGACTTTAAAAAATCCACGCTGCGGCGGATCTCTTCTTGTGCGTCTACCGCGGGCTTCGCGCCCAGCGCCTGAATAATCTCTTGTTGCAGAGCCATCACGCCCTCCATATGCAGAACATAAACAGATTGTGTTAACTGTTAAAACTAACCCTTTGAACGAGAAACGACAAGGATCACAGTTTCGAGTGCGCTAAATTGCGGCGATTTAGCAGGTTATCGTTGTTTTATTAGAATTTTCCGAAATTCGTCTGGCGGAATTCACAAAGTTGAACAATAGTACTTTTTATTCCATGCTTAGATAACACGCTGATAAACAAGAGGACGGAATATGAACAAGAACGTAGCAGGAATTCTTAGCGCAGCGGCGGTACTGACTATGCTGGCAGGGTGTACGGCCTACGACCGCACCAAAGATCAGTTTACACAGCCCGTAGTGAAAGATGTCAAAAAAGGCATGACCCGTTCGCAGGTGGCTGCGATTGCCGGCAAGCCTTCTTCTGAAGTGACAATGATTCATGCACGCGGTACCTGCCAGACCTATATCCTGGGTCAACGTGATGGTAAGGCAGAGACCTACTTCGTTGCGTTGGATGAGACCGGTCATGTGATCAACTCCGGTTACCAGACCTGTACTGAATACGATACCGATCCGCAGGCACCTAAGGCGCAGTAACCCTTCTTGCCTGAGTATGTTAACAAACCGGCCGTTGGGCCGGTTTTTTTATACATACGTAAATCTTATTTCTTCTCGCGAATTATTTGCCTGAAATGTGAAGGTAGTCAACACGCCAGGTCAATGAGAGACAATTTGCCCCTGTGCAGAATTATCTCCTGTCTGTACCATTGCGTATACTCACTCCAACGACAAACAACAGTAAGCAAACTACCTGTCTGCCAGGATAGCGAGTCGAGTGATAGCGCGATGGCAGGTAGTCATACGAGAGGGAAGTTACTATGGAAAAGAAACATATCTATCTGTTCTGCTCAGCAGGCATGTCAACCTCGCTTCTGGTGTCAAAGATGCGTGCTCAGGCTGAGAAGTATGAAGTCCCGGTGGTGATCGAAGCGTTTCCGGAGACGCTGGCGGGCGAAAAGGGCCAGACAGCCGATGTCGTTTTACTGGGGCCGCAAATTGCCTATATGTTGCCCGAAATTCAACGTCTGTTACCCAATAAACCGGTCGAAGTGATCGATTCGGGATTGTACGGCAAGATTG
The DNA here is from genome assembly GCF_057320345.1 of Enterobacter cloacae complex sp. 394I7. NCBI lineage: Bacteria > Pseudomonadati > Pseudomonadota > Gammaproteobacteria > Enterobacterales > Enterobacteriaceae > Enterobacter > Enterobacter cloacae complex sp. 394I7. The sequence continues at coordinate 791,584 of NZ_JBXWCR010000001.1, forward strand.
ATGGTTTAGGTGTATTGAAAGCTGCTGTTGCAGCAATTAAAAAAGCTGCTAATTAATTTTTATTTTTCCCGTCAAAGAGTTATTTCACACACAATACGCCGTAACCTGCGTTGCGGCATTTAAGGGTATTTTCCTATGAGTAAAGTCATCGCTTCACTTGAAAAGGTACTCCTTCCTTTTGCTGTTAAAATAGGAAAGCAGCCTCACGTTAATGCCATCAAAAATGGTTTTATTAGATTAATGCCGTTGACGCTGGCTGGGGCAATGTTCGTTTTAATTAACAACGTTTTTCTGAGCTTTGGTGAAGGTTCCTTTTTTTATTCATTAGGAATTCGATTAGACGCTTCCACAATTGAAACCCTTAATGGTTTAAAAGCCATTGGCGGCAACGTATATAACGGTACGTTAGGTATTATGTCGCTGATGGCACCTTTCTTTATTGGCATGGCACTGGCGGAAGAACGGAAAGTGGATCCGCTGGCCGCAGGTTTATTATCCATTGCCGCCTTTATGACCGTGACGCCATACAGCGTCGGTGAGGCCTATGCCGTAGGGGCCAACTGGCTGGGGGGCGCTAATATCATCTCCGGTATCGTTATCGGTCTGGTGGTTGCGGAGATGTTCACCTTTATTATTCGTCGCAACTGGGTTATCCGTTTACCGGATAGCGTGCCGGCGTCCGTTTCTCGTTCATTTTCCGCGTTGATTCCAGGCTTCATTATTCTTTCCATCATGGGGATTATCGCCTGGGCGCTCTCTCATTGGGGCACTAACTTCCACCAGATCATCATGGACTCTATCTCAACGCCGCTGGCGTCAATGGGTAGCGTGGTCGGTTGGGCGTATGTGATTTTCACCTCCCTGCTGTGGTTCTTTGGCGTGCATGGTTCACTGGCACTGGCGGCGCTGGACAGCGGTATCATGACCCCATGGGCACTGGAAAACGTTGCACTTTACCAGCAGTACGGCTCTGTTGACGCGGCGCTGGCAGCCGGTAAAACCTTCCATGTGTGGGCGAAGCCGATGCTCGACTCTTATATCTTCCTGGGGGGTACCGGGGCGACGCTGGGTCTGATCATCGCGGTCTTTATTGTTTCTCGTCGCGCTGACCATCGTCAGGTTGCGAAGCTGGCACTGCCGTCAGGCATCTTCCAGATAAACGAGCCGATTCTGTTTGGTCTGCCAATCATCATGAACCCGGTAATGTTCATTCCGTTCATTCTGGTTCAGCCACTGCTGGCGGCCATTACCCTGACGGCCTATTACCTGGGCATTATCCCGCCCGTCACCAACATTGCGCCGTGGACCATGCCGGCGGGTCTGGGGGCGTTCTTCAACACCAACGGTAGCGTGGCTGCCTTCCTGCTGGCGATATTCAACCTCGGGATTGCAACACTGCTCTATATGCCATTCGTGGCGATAGCAAACAAAGCTGCAACCGTTATCGATGAAGAAGAGAGCGAAGAGGATATCGCCCTCGCACTGAAATTCTAAAATTGCACGGCGCGGGGCAACCCGCGCCAGCCAAAAGGAGCTTAAAAATGTTAGATTTGGACAGTATTGTCGCAGAAGAAACCGCAGAGAACGATCTGGAAGAGGTGGTGATGGGGCTTATCATCAATTCCGGGCAGGCGCGTAGCCTGGCGTATGCCGCGCTCAAGCAGGCCAAGCAGGGTGATTTCGCAGCCGCGAAAACCATGATGGAACAGTCCCGTACGGCGCTGAATGAAGCGCACCTGGTGCAGACAAAGCTTATCGAAAGCGACCAGGGTGAAGGCAAGATGAAGGTCAGTCTGGTGCTGGTGCATGCGCAGGATCATCTGATGACGTCGATGCTGGCACGTGAACTGGTGGCCGAGTTAATTGAGCTTCACGAGAAGATGCAGTAAGGCAGAGTTTGCAGCAGGAGGTCAGCGCGATGGAAATAAAAACCGCACTTGAACAGCAACTGTTTAATGGCAAAAATTTTCACGTGATTATTTACAACAAGACGGAGAGCGCGAGCGGTCTGCATCAGCATGACTACTATGAGTTCACGATTGTTCTGACCGGTCGCTACTACCAGGAAATCAACGGCAAGCGCGTCCTGCTTGAGCGGGGAGATTTCGTCTTCCTGCCGATGGGGTCCCATCACCAGAGCTTTTATGAATTTGGTGCAACCCGCATTCTTAACGTAGGTGTCAGCAGACGCTTCTTTGAGAAACACTATCTGCCGCTGGTGCCGTTCTGCTTTGTGGCCTCGCAGGTTTATCGCATCAAAAACGAATTCATGACCTGGATTGAAACGGTTATCGCCTCGCTTAACTTTCGCGAGAATGAATTTGATGAGTTTATTGAAACGGTGACGTTTTATGTGATGAACCGTCTGCGCCATCATCGTGAAGAGCAGCAGGTAAGCGATGATATTCCGCAGTGGCTGCGCAGTACGGTTGAACTGATGCACGATAAAGGGCAATTCAGCGAAAATGCGCTGGAAAATATGGTCGCTTTATCCGGTAAATCACAGGAATATCTGACCCGAGCAACTCAGCGTTATTATCGTAAAACCCCAGTGCAAATTATTAATGAAATCCGCATTAATTTTGCTAAAAAACAGCTGGAAATAACCAACTACTCGGTTACCGATATTGCTTATGAGTCAGGCTACAGTAGCCCCAGCTTGTTTATTAAGACCTTTAAGAAATTGACTTCGTTCACACCGAACAGTTACCGGAAGAACCTGACGGTAATTAATTAAATTTCGGCGGATTTACCCGCCACAAATATTGCCTTGATTGCTTGCCCACAGAGCGGGAAGAGTACGCTACACCTTGCAGGCGATTAACCTGATATGCTAAGGGAGATATTATGCAGAAGAAATTAAAAGTCGTAACCATTGGCGGCGGCAGCAGTTATACCCCGGAATTACTCGAAGGTTTCCTGAAACGTTATCATGAATTACCGGTCAGCGAATTATGGCTGGTGGACGTTGAGGAAGGTCAGGAGAAACTGAATATCATTTTTGAGCTCTGCAAGCGGATGGTCGCGAAAGCCGGTGTGCCATTGACCGTGCATAAAACCCTCGACCGTCGCCTGGCGCTGCAGGATGCCGACTTCGTGACGACTCAGCTGCGCGTCGGTCAACTCAAAGCGCGTGAAATGGATGAACGTATTCCACTGAGCCACGGCTATCTGGGGCAGGAGACCAACGGCGCGGGCGGCCTGTTCAAGGGGCTGCGTACCATTCCGGTCATTTTTGACATCATCAACGATGTGGAAGCGATCTGCCCCAACGCGTGGGTGATTAACTTCACCAACCCGGCCGGGATGGTGACCGAGGCGGTCTATCGCCACACCGGTTTCAAACGCTTTATCGGCGTCTGTAATATTCCGATTGGCATGAAGATGTTCATCAGCGATGTGCTGGAGTTGACCGATAACGACGATCTTTCTATCGATCTCTTTGGCCTGAACCACATGGTGTTTATCAAAGATGTCATCGTGAATGGTCAGTCTCGCTTTAGCGAACTGCTTGACGGCGTAGCCTCCGGACGCCTGACCGCTGCGTCAGTGAAAAACATCTTTGACCTGCCGTTCAGCGAAGGGCTGATCCGCTCGCTTAATCTGCTGCCTTGCTCATACCTGCTTTACTACTTCAAACAGAAAGAGATGCTGGCCATCGAGATGGGTGAGTACTATAAGGGTGGCGCACGCGCTCAGGTGGTGCAGAAAGTTGAAAAGCAGCTGTTTGATTTGTATAAAGATCCGAACCTGAACGTGAAACCGAAAGAGCTTGAGCTGCGCGGCGGAGCGTATTATTCCGATGCGGCGTGTGAAGTGATCAACGCCATTTACAACGACAAGCAGGCCGAGCACTACGTCAATGTGCCGCATCACGGCCATATCGACAATATCCCGGCTGACTGGGCCGTTGAGATGACCTGCATTCTGGGACGTGATGGCGCCAGGCCGCATCCACGAATTACCCACTTTGACGACAAAGTGATGGGGTTGATCCACACCATCAAAGGGTTTGAAGTGGCAGCCAGCAACGCGGCGCTGAGCGGTGAACTCAATGACGTTCTTCTGGCGCTCAATCTCAGCCCGCTGGTCCATTCCGATCGTGATGCCGAGCAACTGGCCAGCGAAATGATTCTGGCGCATGAAAAATGGTTGCCTAATTTTGCCACCACGATTGAGAAGCTGAAATTCAAACAGCACTGAGAGGATGTGTGATGGAAAACCTGCTGATCGTCAATGCTGATGATTTTGGACTCTCAAAAGGTCAAAACTACGGCATTATTGAAGCCTGCCGCCGGGGTGTGGTGACCTCAACAACGGCACTGGTTAATGGTGACGCGGTTGAACACGCGGCGCAGCTCAGCCGCGAGGTGCCAGCGCTGGGCGTCGGCATGCACTTTGTATTGACGCTCGGGATGCCGCTTTCACCGATGCCAGGACTGACGCGGGACGGACAGCTGGGCAAATGGATTTGGGAGCAGGCAGAGCAGGGCACGCTGCCGCTCGAGGAGATTACCCGCGAGCTGGACTGTCAGTTCAACCGTTTCGTCGATCTCTTTGGCCGTGAACCCACGCATATTGACAGCCATCATCACGTGCATATGATCCCGGCACTTTTCCCGTCAGTGGCGGAATTTGCACAGCGCAAAGGCGTGGCAATGCGCGTGGATCGTGAGGTGCAGGCGCTGCACGGGCTGTCATTGTCTTCTGTGTCCACAACGGACGGGTTCAGTAGCGCGTTCTACGGCGACGAGATTAGCGAAGCGCTGTTCCTGCAGGTGCTGGATGAGTCCGCCACGCGCGGGGAACGGTCGCTGGAAGTGATGGCACACCCGGCGTTTGTCGATAACATTGTGCGTAAAAGTGCCTACTGCTGGCCGCGACTGGCGGAACTGGATGTGCTGACGTCGGCATCGCTGAAATACGCCATTGCCGAGCGTGGGTACCGTCTGGGCACCTTTGAGGATGTATGAAAATAGCCCGGAGGCGCGGTGCCTGCCGGGCTGAGTAAACGATGTCAATCAGCACCGGGTCGGGCAAAGCCAGACCCGGCTTTTCTTATGCCGGTATCCGATCAATCTTACTGCTGCGTGACCACACACGGTGCGCTGCGAGCAGATCGAACAGCTTGGTCATAAACGCATCATCGACATTATCGCCTTCGACAATGCCATCTTCGCCTTGCTCAGCCACCTTCAGGTGCGCTTTAAACTGTCGCGCATCGCCGGAAAGGGCGATCGGCTTCAGGTGTTTATAGGCTTCCAGCAGATAATAAATCGCATCGCCATTGTTCAGCAGACTGTCGATGTCGCCGCACGGCACAATCACCGCATCAACGGTGAGCGATGGTGCTCCGGCAAAGGTGGCCGCAACCGGCAGCACTGAACCGTCGTCGGCGGTCACTTCCCCCATGCGGGAATAGAGCAGTTTGGCGTGAACGCCTTTGGTTTTCAGCGCCTGCATAATCCCCAGCACGTCGATGGCACGGGTTTTGTCATTCAGCAGAATGGCCACTACCCGGCCTTTTATCGAGCCACCCGGCACCGCATACAGACTCAGGGACGGATCTTTCTTCAGTCCGTTAACGTCTTTCGGTGGGGCCGCATTGCGTTGCTCGTCCGTCAGCGTAATGCCAAGGTTATCCGCCACGCTCTGGGCAAGCTGAATATCGATATGGGCGAGCTGATCGACCACGCGCTCGCGGATGTAAGTCCGCACCACTTTGCTCAGTTCAAAGCTAAAGCCGCCGATAATGTGCTGTTGCTCGATCGGCGTCTGGCTGTTCCAGAACAGGCGAGGTTGGGCATAATACTCGCCGAATGACGGGCTGCGCTCGCGGATTTTATTGCCATCGATGCGCTCCTGGTACGACTCAAAACCACCGCGTTTCGGTCCCGGCGGCGTTTCGCGCGGCCAGTTATCGTTGATGGAGTTCGGCTCATAGTTAGCCGGATTGGTATCGATATCCTGGCGATGCATCCCGTCGCGCTGGAAATTGTGGTACGGGCAGGTTGGACGGTTAATCGGAATTTCGTGGAAGTTTGGCCCGCCAAGGCGACTGATCTGCGTATCGGTATAGGAGAACAATCGCCCCTGCAGGAGGGGATCGTTCGTGAAATCCAGCCCCGGAACGATATGCCCCGGGTGGAACGCGACCTGCTCATTTTCGGCAAAGAAATTGTCCGGGTTACGGTTGAGCACCATTTTACCCACCAGCTGAACCGGCACCAGCTCCTCTGGGATCAGCTTTGTCGGGTCGAGAAGGTCGAAATCGAAGTTAAACTCATCCTCTTCCGGGATCAGCTGTAACCCCAGTTCATATTCCGGGAAGTCACCGGCTTCAATCGACTCCCACAGTTCGCGACGGTGGAAGTCCGGATCGCGCCCGGTCAGCTTCTGGGCTTCATCCCACACCAGCGAGGCTTTGCCCGCCACAGGCTTCCAGTGGAAGCGTACGAATGTGGCTTTCCCGTCCGCGTTGATCATCCTGAAGGTATGAATACCAAACCCTTCCATCGTGCGGTAGCTGCGCGGAATGCCCCGGTCTGACATCGCCCACATCACGTTGTGTAACGTTTCTGGTTGCAGTGAGACATAATCCCAGAAGGTGTCATGCGCACTTTGTCCCTGCGGTATGGCCCAGTGGGGCTCCGGTTTTACCGCATGGACAAAGTCAGGAAATTTATGCGCATCCTGAATGAAGAACACCGGGGTGTTATTGCCGACGAGATCGAAAATACCCTCTTCGGTATAAAATTTGGTGGCGAAGCCGCGGATATCACGCACGGTATCTGCCGAACCCGCGCCGCCCTGTACGGTTGAAAAGCGGACAAAGACCGGTGTGATTTTGTCCGAATCGGAAAGGAAATCCGCTTTGGTTATCTCTTTGAGGCTTTTGTAGGGCTGGAAGTAGCCGTGTGCCGCGGAGCCACGCGCGTGAACGATGCGCTCAGGTATACGTTCATGGTCAAAATGGGTGATTTTTTCCCGCAGAATAAAGTCTTCCAGCAGGGTCGGTCCGCGCGTTCCCGCACGCAGCGAGTTCTGATCGTCAGCAATGCGCACGCCCTGGTTGGTGGTAAGTGCAAAACCTTCGCCGCCTTTACGGTGGGACTCAAGGGATTTCAGCTTCTCGTTTCCGGTATCCGGGGATTTCATACTTCCCGGCGCGGTAGGCTGTTCGCCAGGTGCGGAAGGGCCGGGGGATGGGCGGTGAGAGCCATCCGCTGGGGCCAGAGAGTCCATGCCTGGTTGAGATTCTTCAGTGCCATGAATGGGTGATTGATGTGTTTTATCTTTGTTCGACATTGCACGCTTCTCCTTTATCCATTGCTAAAAACCTTGTTAACTATAGAACAATGTGGCGAAAGGGCGGGCGAACTAAGAGTTTTCAGATGACCTGGTTAAGGAATGCGCTATCAGAGCGATGCAGGGCGCGACGCGTGGGGGGAGGATCGGCTATCATAGAATTTTCCTGCTTCCAGAATGTGCTTTAGTGAACCCGTCGCTTATGAAACCTTTTCGTCAACAAAACCGCCCTGTCATTAGCTACGTGCCCCGCGTCGAACCCGCGCCGCCCGAACACGCCCTGAAGGTGGATGGTTTTCGTGATGTCTGGCAACTGCGCGGTAAATACGTAGCGTTTGTTCTGATGGGAGAACACTTCCGCCGTTCGCCCGCGTTTTCGGGGCCGGAGTCGGCCCAGCGATGGGCGAACCAGGTCCGCCAGGATGAAGAGATTGAAGAATAACAGCCAAAAAAAAACCGCCATCAGGCGGTTTTTTTTATTCATCCGTGATTAACGGTGCGCCAGTTCAGCGTCGTCTTCACTTTCCAGAATGGTTTTATCGGTCTGCTTCAGCCACTGGCTGGTCAACGTACCGGCGGTCATGGAACCGCTCACGTTCAGCGCAGTACGACCCATGTCGATCAGCGGCTCAACGGAGATCAGCAGGGCAACCAGCGTCACCGGCAGACCCAGGGCCGGCAGGACAATCAGCGCGGCGAAGGTTGCGCCACCGCCAACACCCGCAACGCCTGCGGAGCTGATGGTAACAATCCCGACCAGCGTGGCAATCCAAACGGGATCCAGTGGGTTGATACCCACGGTCGGAGCAACCATTACCGCCAGCATTGCAGGGTAGAGACCTGCGCAACCGTTCTGACCAATGGTGGCACCAAAGGAGGCAGAGAAGCTGGCAATAGATTCCGGTACGCCCAGACGACGGGTCTGCGCTTCAACGTTCAGCGGAATAGACGCGGCGCTGGAACGGCTGGTGAACGCAAAGGTCAGTACCGGCCACACTTTACGGAAGTATTTCAGCGGGCTAACGCCATTGACGCCCAGCAGGATACCGTGCACCACGAACATAATGCCCAGACCCAGATAAGAGGCGACGACGAAGCTACCCAGCTTAATGATGTCCTGCAGGTTAGAGCCGGCAACCACTTTGGTCATCAGCGCCAGAACACCGTAAGGGGTCAACTGCATCACCAGACGGACCAGCTTCATTACCCAGCTTTGCAGGGTATCGATAGCCACCAGCACGCGCTCGCCTTTCGGCGCGTCGTCTTTCAGCAGCTTCAGCGCCGCCACACCGAGGAAGGCCGCAAAGATCACCACGCTGATAATGGAGGTTGGGCTGGCACCGGTCAGGTCAGCAAACGGGTTCTTCGGCACGAAAGAAAGCATCATCTGTGGCACCGTCAGGTCAGCGACTTTACCCACGTAGTTGGTCTGAATCGCGGTAAGACGCGCCGTTTCAGCCGTACCCTGGACCAGACCTTCAGCGGTCAGCCCGAACAGGTTGGTGACCAGCACACCGACCAGAGCTGCAATCAGCGTGGTAAATAGCAGCGTACCGATGGTCAGGAAGCTGATTTTACCCAACTGGGTGGCGTTATGCAGACGGGCAACGGCGCTCAGAATAGAGGCAAACACCAGCGGCATAACGATCATCTGCAGCAGCTGGACATAGCCGTTACCGACGATGTTGAACCACTGAATAGAATCTTTCAGAACTGGATTATCGGAGCCGTAAATAGCCTGCAACGCCAGACCAAACACGACACCCATGGCCAGACCAACCAGCACTTTCTTCGCGAGGCTCCACTGTTTGTGGCGCGCTTGCGCGAGAAGCAATAGCAATACAACGAACACTACAATGTTCGCGATGAGTGGAAAATTCATCCCCGTTCTCCTGATTTATTATACGGTCGGTTTTTACCGATCCTGTTGGCGCAAGGTTATCAGAAGTGTGATGTGGCGCTTATATCCAAATGGAATGGGTTATGACAAATGGAAATAATTTGTGTGCTTAATGTTCAATCTGGTGATTAATGAAACGATTGAACTGAAATTGCAGCGAATTGATCATCTGGGATGACCAGCGCACTGCACTGTTTTCGGGCAAGGTTTGCGGCATCCAGACGGCGTAGGCAAAGAGCGCCATACACAACACACGCTCAAGCTGATTACCTTTCTGCGGCGCAAGAATGGGCAAACGGAAACGCCAGCGGCATGGCCAGAGCAGCGGCACGCCCGCAGGCGTCAGCATATCGGCAAGGATATGGCTTAAATAACCCAGCACCATTCCCTGGATAGCATCGGCGGGCACTATCCAGGTATCAGGGACTTTTAAATAGAACAGGGTGAGCAGGCCGAATACGGCCAGCAGGCTGTGGGTAAACCCACGGTGACCAAACGCGCGGGCGATGGGTTTTGATATCCACTTTAGCCGCTGTCCCAGGAATGACTTTGGATGGTCGATATCGGGCAGCAGACAGGTCAACACGGCGGACGGGACAATATGCCACCAGTCCCCCTGTGCGAGCACAGGGGTAAGTTCAGCGTTTTTCGCAAAAACTGCGCACGCAATGGAAAAAAGCAGATGGCCTTCCGCCGTCATGATAAAACCCACAAAACTGTCAATTCATACAGTATAGGGTTTTTATACAGTAGACGAAAGAGGTGACGGTGTAACTGTATGTCACAAACGCGCCTAGCGCGCCAGCCAGCCCCCGTCGACGGCTAACGTATGACCGTTCACGTAATCCGAGGCGGCGGAGGCTAAAAAGACCACCGGTCCCTGCAGGTCTTCCGGAACTCCCCAGCGCCCGGCAGGTATCCGGTCGAGGATCTCCTGGCTGCGCTGCTGATCATCCCGCAGTTGCTGAGTGTTGTTGGTCGCCATGTAGCCTGGCGCGATGGCGTTAACATTGATGCCGTGCGTCGCCCATTCATTCGCCAGCAGACGCGTGATCCCCAACACGCCGCTTTTGGACGCGGTGTAAGAGGGCACGCGGATGCCGCCCTGGAATGAGAGCATCGAGGCGATATTAATGATTTTCCCGCCCTGGCCCTGCGCAATAAACTGTTTAGCCACGGCCTGGGAGAGGAAAAAAAGCGATTTCAGATTCAGGTTGATGACGTCATCCCAGTCCTTTTCGCTGAACGCGAGAGCATCTTCACGGCGTATGGTCCCGGCATTGTTCACCAGAATATCGACTCGCCCCATCTCAGCAACCGCGCTGTCAACAACGTTCTGAAGACTCTCCTGCTGACTGAGATCGGCCCGAATCGCCCTGAACCGCCTTCCGAGTGCGGTAATGCAGGCAGCCGTTTCCTCCGGCGCTTTGCGGTTAACACCCACGATGTCGCATCCCGCCTGCGCCAGCGCAATGGCCATGGCTTGTCCCAGACCGGTATCGCATCCGGTGACGATGGCCACTTTTCCTGACAGAGTGAAGTTATCCAGTATCATACGCGCCTCAGAAGTAAGGTTATTGTCATTCTGACGCTAAGGATAGAAGCGGGGGATAAGAAAAGCAAACAAAATGAAACGATGTTTTGTTTTTAAAGCAGGCAGCCTGACGCTGCCTGAAAGGGGCGGGTTACTCGCCGCGCAGGTGCTGCGCCGTCAGCTCAACCAGTGAGTTCAGCTTCACGTCGGCAAGGGCAAAACGGGGATCGTGTCGGCCTTCCTCCGCGGGAACAACAATCGAGCGCATGCGCGCGGCCTTCGAGGCCACCATTCCGTTAACGGAATCTTCCAGCGCGACACAGCAGAGGGGATCAAGACCGAGCTTAGCGGCACAGTCGAGATAGACCTGCGGGTGCGGCTTGCTGTATGGCAACGTTTCCGCTGAGGCCAGCGCGTCGAAGCTGTCGCGCAGCTCAAACATGGTCAGTACTTTTTCCAGCATATGCAGCGGTGAAGCTGACGCCAGGCCAACTTTCAACCCCTGCGCTTTACACAGCGCGACGGCTTCACGCACGCCGGGCAGCAGGGGCTTGCTCTCTTCCACCAGTGAGATGGCGCGGCTGATAATGCGCGCGGTCACTTCGTCGCGATCGGGTCCCACCCACGGCTGCTGGGCATACCACAGGTCCACCACCATATCGATGCGCAGACCAAGCGTATCCGGAAGTTCATTACGGCGGCTGATATCAACGCCCAGGCTGGCGATAACGTCCAGTTCGGCGCGATCCCACAACGGTTCGGAATCGATCAGTAATCCATCCATGTCAAAAATTGCGGCAAGAATCTGGCGCGGTGTCGACATCACAACGTCTCCTTATCCAGGGTGTACGACAGACGATAAATGCTAAGTGCACTCTGCAATTTAGCATATTGCCTTTAAAGAGCGGGCGAAAATGATGGTCAGCAGGTAGACTTAGGCAGAAATAACGCGTCTTTATGAAGGGGAACTGATGACGTATCAACAAGCTGGACGCATTGCTGTCTTAAAACGTATTGCTGGCTGGGTAATTTTTATTCCAGCCGTCATTTCGACGCTGATCTCTGTGCTCAAATTTATGTACGATCACAGTGAAAAGCAGCCAGGTATTAATGCGGTAATGCTTGATTTTGCTCATGTCATGATTGAAATGATGCGTTTTAACACGCCGTTTCTGAATGTCTTTTGGTTCAATTCGCCGACGCCGAATTTTCATCAGCAGTTGAATCTCGGGTTTTGGGTGATCTACGCGCTGATCTTTATTGGTATGGCGTTGCAGGCCTCTGGCGCACGCATGAGCCGTCAGACGCGCTTTTTACGCGAAGGTGTGGAAGACCAGATGATTCTGGAACAGGCGAAAGGCCCGGAAGGAATGAGCCGCGAGCAGATTGAGTCCCGCATTGTTGTGCCGCGTCACACCATTTTCCTGCAAATTTTCCCGCTGTATATCCTGCCAGTCATTATCATCGTGGCGGGTTACTTCTTCTTTTCGCTGTTGGGATTTCTGTAACCGATGAGGGTGGCGACATAGCCACCCGTCCCGCCATTACGCGGCAAGCACACGTTCAAGTGCCCTCTGGGCATTGACCAGATGCTCTCCGCCAAACAGAATGGCGCGGTTCATCAGTGTGTAGAGCTGATACACCGGCTGGCGCTCAAGAAAACCCTGCGGCAGAGGCAGAACGGACTGATACCCGTCGTAAATTTGCGGCGGTTGCTCAGGGTGCAGTGGCAGCATCGCCAGGTCACACTCCCTGTCGCCCCAGTAACAGGCCGGGTCGAAGATATAGGGGCCGTCAGGACCCAGCGCGCAGTTATCTGACCACAAATCACCGTGCAGCAGAGACGCCTGAGGCTGGTGGGATGCCAGACGCTGCTGAATATGTTCGACGATGGCATCGATATTGCCAAACTCCAGACCTTTCTCCGCAGCCAGTTCCAGCTGCCAGCCAATGCGTTGCTCAGCAAAGAATGTCGACCAGCGTCGTTGCCAGGCATTGGGTTGTGGGGTGGTGGAGAGGTCGTTGTCAAAATCGAGACCAAACTGCGGCTGGTCGCTCCATTGATGCAGTCGCGCTAACTGTTGGCCGAGAATGAAGGCGTTATGGGCGTCTAACGGGCGGGCAGGAAGAAATTCCATGACCAGAAAACTGTAGTCGCGGTCGCTGCCCACGGCCCAGACCTGCGGGACCGTCACCGTTTTACTGCGCGACAACAGTTCCAGCTGGTCGGCTTCGGCGGTGAAAATCGGAAGCAGCTCTCGCTCATCGCATTTAACAAAGAGATCGCGCCCGGCGTAGCGTAAGTGCCATGCGGCGTGGATTTCTCCGCCTGGCAGCTCGTTCCGCAGTTCAATTTCACCTTCACCCAGTTGCTCACTTAAAAGATGACTGATAGCCTGCCACATGTTGTCTCTCCCATGTTGTCTGCCAGATCATAAAGTTAGCGCATAATTGCGGTAAAAAAATACGAACTAACGCACACCTGAGCGGTTTAAATTCATGCAGGGCACTTATTGTTCTTTTTTCTGCCAGTTTTCCCAGGTATCAAGATCAATTTCTGCTGTTTTGTCGGTCACGCTTTCGACCAGACTGGCCGCCAGAGCGTGAACCTCTTCTTTACTCAGGGCGCTGATCAGGCCAAACGTCAGGGTGCCTAAATCATGGATATTGCCCTCGTCATCCGTGAGTGTGAGCAGGAAATTGGCCCGGGTAAAGGCGTTGTTGAGCTCATTAAGCTCGGTCAGCGACGCTTGATGAATGTTGATGGTAACGACGTAGCGGGTGATGTCACCACTGCTCATAATTCACCTCATTGTTATCTTGGAAGTTTTCTTAGCATAGTCGATAGGCTGCGTTTGGCGACTATGCCGCGTATTTCCCCTTCACAGAGAAGGGGAATAGGGGGATTAATTTCGGGACAGGTAATCGACGATTTTTTGCGTGTCGCTAAGCGAACAGAGACGTGTGCCCTGGTTGATGGTGGCAGCGCTACCCGCTGCGACGCCGTAGCGTGTCATCTCCAGTAATGAAGCACCCTGGGCCAGTTTCAGGGTCATCGCTCCAACCATGCTATCACCTGCGCCCACGGTACTCTGGCTTTTCATCGGCGGCGGGACAACCTGAACGGACCCCGTTTCGTCCACGGCCAGGGCACCCTGCGGGCCAAGGGAGACCACGACCCGTCGCGCTTTGCCGCTGTGAACCAATTCCTGCGCGGCGGTGAGGACATCGTCCGGCTGGTTCAGTTCGCGGTTCACCAGCGCGCTTAACTCTTTCTGGTTGGGTTTAACCAGCTCAAGATTGCCCGGCGTCAGGGCTGCCTGCAGCGCCTCGCCGCTACTGTCGACAATGCAGCGGATACCGCGTTGCTGCGCGGCCCGAATCAGCGCCGTCAGTTTTTCCGTGCTGACACCGGGCGGCAGGCTGCCACTTATCACCAGCAGAGCACCGCTCTCAATGGCCAGCACCTTCTCTTCAAGCTGACGAAACTCATCTTCACTGAGTTTTGCACCCGGCATGACGAAACGGTATTGCTCGCCACTGGACTCCACGTGCACATGCAGGTTTTGCCGCGTCCAGTCTTTGGACTCGACGGTCTGCGAGGCCACCTGTTCATCGGCCAGCAGAGAGACCAGGTGCTCACCGGTCGCGCCGCCTGCGGGGAAAATTGCTGTCGCCTTTCCACCGAGGTGCGTTATGGCTCGCGCCACATTAATGCCGCCGCCGCCGGGCTCAAACACCGGGGCGCTGCAGCGCAATTTACCTTCCGGGTAAATCTGGGGCGTCAGGGTGGCGGAGTCGAGGGAAGGGGAGAGCGTCAGGGTGTAGATAGAAACCATCATTACCTCCTTTTAGTGTGGGTTCCTTTTAGTCTGGCACCATTTGTCAGGAAGGCAATGTAAATAACAGTATGATTTTAAATATGAATACTGACATAAAGTCTGCGGCGGCTTATATAAAATAAAACGCTTTTTGAGATCGTTCTTATTCAAAAAATGAAATAAGAAATCATTGCTATGTTATTTGCGGCTTTTTATAATTTGTTACCTTTCTCTGGACGCCTTGTCATTGATCCTCAAGAAAGTTTCCGGGACCGTGTGGTCTCTTTTTTTGTTGTACGGACTCCTTAATAAAATGAAGCTTTTGAAGACAGTACCCGCTGCACTGATGCTGGCGGGTGGCGTGTTTGCTGCAATGAACGCGACCGCAGATGATTCCGTTTTTACTGTCATGGACGATCCAGCCACCGCGCAAAAACCGTTTGAAGGTAACCTGAACGCTGGCTATCTTGCACAATCCGGTAACACGAAAAGCTCCTCTCTCACGGCGGACAGTACGCTGACCTGGTACGGTAATACCACCGCCTGGTCTCTGTGGGGAAATGCCAGTAACACCTCCGCGAATGACGAACGCTCTTCCGAGAAATATGCGGTTGGCGGACGTAGCCGTTACAACATGACCGACTTTGACTACCTGTTTGGTCAGGCCAGCTGGTTAACTGACCGTTACAACGGCTATCGCCAGCGTGATGTGTTCACTGCCGGTTACGGTCGTCAGTTCCTGAACGGTCCGGTACACAGTTTACGTTTTGAATTCGGTCCAGGTGTGCGCTACGACGAGTACACCGACGGCGAAACCAAAACTCAACCGCTCGGTTACGCTTCCGGCACCTATGCCTGGCAGATGACTGACAACACCAAATTTACCCAGGGGGTGTCTGTGTTTGGTGCCGACGATACGACGCTGAACTCAGAAACAGCGCTGAACGTGGCCATCAACGAACACTTTGGCCTGAAAGTGGCCTACAACGTCACCTGGAACTCTTCTCCTCCTGATTCTGCTCCGGATCATACCGACCGCAGAACCACGGTTTCACTGGGTTATAAAATGTAATATTCTCGGGCCGATTACGCTATCGGCCCGTTTTTTATTTTTTGAAACTGTGCTGTTTTATATTAAACACTGTTTTGAAATATCTGATCTGCTGATATCTCCATCATTTCTTCATAATGCATTTTCATTAATTTGCGGCTTATTTGACACGAATTGATAACGTAACAGGCTAGGCAAAAGTGTGATCTGGATCTACACTCTTAGCACGGGCAGAATTCGGCCTGAAGGTATTTAGCATTATTAGTATTAAATGTAGAAAGAGAAAAAACATTATGAAAAAAATCAAAACTGCCGCAGCAGCGATGGTGCTTTCCGCACTGTCTTTTGGCGTATTTGCTGCTGATGAAACCACCCCGACAGCCAGTGACACCCACAGCCAAATCGGCATTGCGAAAGCCGCTGACGTTGAAGCCGGGTCTAACATCGCGCCAGCCTCTCAGTCCACCGGTCAGTCTATGAATGATGCTTTTGACGTCCATAAACTGGTTGCAGGTGAATGGTCCTGATGGGTTTTGCCGTGTTGTTATTGACGTTTAAACGCTAATTCAACGCGCCAAAAAAACCGGATTTTGTGGTACCGGTTTTTTTAGCAGTAAACCTATTTGACGTAAACCTATCGTCCGTATTTCGTCCTGGCGGTGAATACCCGCAAAAGGGTATTACGGATAACGACGTTATTCCCTGCGCAGTTATTTATATCCCCGTTCAGCCCCAAATCATTGCCGCCCAACGCAGAAGCAGCATCGCGCCGCAGATGGCAATCAGCACCAGTACCATTTTCCAGTGTTTTACGGCAAAGCGTTTTGTTGGCATAACCTGATCCTTGTAAGTTGATGCGAACAGTCTACCAAACAGGGCGGGGAAATGCCCCTTCTCCAGTGGTGAATCAGGTTATGCCTGCTTCCGGTTCGGTTAGAACCAGTGGAATCGTTCTGCAAGAATCAACAATAAACCGGTGGCTGAAAGGATGTTCAATATCACAACCGTTCTACTTGATACGTTCATGGTATGCACCTTTGGGTTTAAAGACTTGTTCAAGAGTAGCCCAGCATCTCTGAAATGCGAGCACCGGAGATATGCGCCCTGCAAATTCATGCGAAAGTGCCAGCGCAGCAATCTGCCCGCAAAGGGTGCAATCTCTCTTTTGTTAGTGTTACCATTGCAGGGCTTGCCGTAAATCCGCATTTATCTGATTTTCGGCGGGTGAATGATCGCGAGCCAATTTGACGATTGTTGGTCAGATGGTGTCGTAATCTATTGTCAAATCACGATTATTTTCTTTGTATATGCTCTTATGTGTGGGGCATCACTGCAAATAAGGATATAAAATGCCTGTAATTACTCTTCCTGATGGCAGCCAACGCCATTACGACCACGCTGTAAGCCCAATGGATGTTGCCCTGGACATTGGTCCTGGACTCGCGAAAGCAACCATCGCTGGCCGTGTTAATGGTGAGCTGGTTGATGCATCTGACCTGATTGAAAGCGATGCGCAGCTGTCTATCATCACAGCGAAAGACGAAGAAGGTCTGGAGATCATTCGTCACTCCTGCGCGCACCTGTTAGGTCATGCGATCAAACAGCTGTGGCCGAACACCAAAATGGCGATCGGTCCGGTTATCGACAACGGTTTCTACTATGACGTTGATCTTGACCATACCCTGACTCAGGAAGATATCGACGCGCTCGAAAAACGTATGCACGAGCTCGCTGAAACTAACTATGACGTCATTAAGAAGAAAGTCAGCTGGCACGAAGCGCGTGAAACCTTCGTGAAGCGTGGCGAGAGCTATAAAGTCTCTATTCTTGATGAAAACATCTCTCATGATGACAAGCCTGGCTTGTACCATCACGAAGAATACGTCGACATGTGCCGTGGACCGCACGTGCCGAACATGCGCTTCTGTCATCACTTTAAGCTGATGAAAATCGCGGGCGCCTACTGGCGTGGCGATAGCAACAACAAGATGTTGCAGCGTATCTATGGTACCGCGTGGGCCGATAAAAAAGCCCTTAACGCCTACCTGCAGCGCCTGGAAGAGGCGGCTAAACGTGACCACCGTAAAATTGGTAAGCAGCTTGACCTGTACCACATGCAGGAAGAAGCGCCGGGTATGGTGTTCTGGCACAATGACGGCTGGACTATCTTCCGTGAGCTGGAAACGTTCGTACGCTCTAAGCTGAAAGAGTACCAGTATCAGGAAGTGAAA
This sequence comes from Enterobacter cloacae complex sp. 394I7, assembly GCF_057320345.1. Classification (NCBI taxonomy): domain Bacteria; kingdom Pseudomonadati; phylum Pseudomonadota; class Gammaproteobacteria; order Enterobacterales; family Enterobacteriaceae; genus Enterobacter; species Enterobacter cloacae complex sp. 394I7. The sequence goes on from NZ_JBXWCR010000001.1 coordinate 809,429, forward strand.
GGCCCGTTCATGATGGACCGTGTGCTGTGGGAAAAAACCGGCCACTGGGACAACTACAAAGATGCGATGTTCACCACCTCTTCTGAGAACCGTGAATACTGCATTAAGCCAATGAACTGCCCTGGCCACGTTCAGATCTTCAACCAGGGTCTGAAATCCTACCGCGATCTGCCGCTGCGTATGGCAGAGTTCGGTAGCTGCCACCGTAACGAGCCATCAGGTGCACTGCACGGTCTGATGCGTGTTCGTGGCTTTACTCAGGATGATGCGCATATCTTCTGTACTGAAGATCAGGTTCGTGATGAAGTTAACGCCTGTATTCGTATGGTCTACGATATGTACAGCACCTTTGGCTTCGAGAAGATCGTTGTCAAACTCTCAACGCGTCCGGAAAAACGTATCGGTAGCGATGAGACCTGGGATCGCGCAGAAGCGGATCTCGCCGTGGCGCTGGAAGAGAACGGCATTCCGTTCGAATACCAGCTGGGCGAGGGCGCATTCTACGGTCCGAAAATTGAATTTACCCTGTATGACTGCCTCGATCGCGCATGGCAGTGCGGTACTGTACAGCTGGACTTCTCCCTGCCGCAGCGTTTAAGCGCCTCTTATGTTGGCGAAGACAACGAACGTCAGGTACCGGTTATGATTCACCGTGCAATCCTCGGTTCTCTGGAGCGCTTCATCGGCATCCTGACTGAAGAGTTTGCCGGCTTCTTCCCAACCTGGCTTGCGCCAGTGCAGGTCGTGGTGATGAACATTACCGATTCTCAGGCTGAATACGTTAAAGAATTGACGCAGAAACTACAAAATGCGGGCATTCGCGTAAAAGCAGACTTGAGAAATGAGAAGATTGGCTTTAAAATCCGCGAGCACACTTTACGTCGTGTCCCGTATATGTTGGTCTGTGGTGATAAAGAGGTGGAAGCAGGCAAAGTTGCCGTTCGCACCCGCCGTGGTAAAGACCTGGGGAGCCTGGACGTAAGTGAAGTGATTGAGAAGCTGCAACAAGAGATTCGCAGCCGCAGTCTTCAACAACTGGAGGAATAAGGTATTAAAGGCGGAAAACGAGTTCAAACGGCACGTCCGAATCGTATCAATGGCGAGATTCGCGCCCAGGAAGTTCGCTTAACAGGTCTGGAAGGCGAGCAGCTGGGGATTGTGAGTCTGAGAGAAGCGATCGAAAAGGCTGAAGAAGCTGGAGTAGATTTAGTTGAAATCAGCCCTAACGCCGAACCGCCAGTTTGTCGTATCATGGACTACGGCAAGTTCCTTTATGAAAAGAGTAAGTCTTCTAAGGAACAGAAGAAAAAGCAAAAAGTTATCCAGGTTAAGGAAATTAAATTCCGTCCTGGTACCGACGATGGCGATTATCAGGTAAAACTCCGCAGCCTGATTCGCTTTCTGGAAGATGGCGATAAGGCCAAGATCACACTGCGTTTCCGCGGTCGTGAGATGGCCCACCAACAGATTGGTATGGAAGTGCTTAACCGCGTCCGTGACGATCTGAGTGAACTGGCAGTAGTCGAATCCTTCCCTACGAAGATCGAAGGCCGCCAGATGATCATGGTGCTCGCTCCTAAGAAGAAACAGTAAGGCCTTCAAGCAGCAAAACCTGTGGAGCCTTCGGGTCTCATAGGTTTTGTTCGCCTATGTTTCGTTTATTTAACAATGCGAAGTGGAAGTAATTAAGATGCCAAAAATTAAGACCGTACGCGGTGCTGCTAAGCGCTTCAAAAAAACCGGTGGTGGTGGATTTAAGCGTAAGCACGCAAACCTGCGTCATATTCTGACCAAAAAATCTACTAAGCGTAAACGTCACCTGCGTCCAAAAGGCCTTGTTTCTAAAGGCGATCTGGGTCTGGTTATCGCGTGCCTGCCGTACGCATAAGCCGTTAACGTTTAATTTTTTACTAAGAATATAGATACAGGAGAGCACATATGGCTCGCGTAAAACGTGGTGTAATTGCACGTGCACGTCACAAGAAAATTTTGAAACAAGCTAAAGGCTACTACGGTGCGCGTTCACGCGTATACCGCGTTGCCTTCCAGGCTGTTATCAAAGCAGGTCAGTACGCTTACCGTGACCGTCGTCAACGTAAGCGTCAGTTCCGTCAACTGTGGATTGCGCGTATCAACGCAGCAGCACGTCAGAACGGTATTTCTTACAGCAAATTCATCAACGGCCTGAAAAAAGCCTCTGTTGAAATCGACCGTAAGATCCTGGCTGACATCGCAGTATTCGACAAAGTAGCGTTCACCGCTCTGGTCGAAAAAGCGAAAGCAGCACTGGCATAAGCCAGTTGAAAGAGGGGGCTTCGCTCCCTCTTTTCATTTAACACCATCAGAACATTGACTTTTACCCGTGCAACCTTTTCAATAAGGTCTTAACGGTTTTTTACCACACAAGGTAACGCAAGCATGAATGCTGCTATTTTCCGCTTCTTCTTTTACTTTAGCACCTGAATTCAGGAGGCTAGCGCGTGAAAGATGAAACGAAAAACAGCGCCAGATAAGCCTCCTGATGGAGGCTTTTTTTGTGTCTAAATTCGAGAGAATAACTCCACCAAATCGGTGTCTGCACCGACATAATGAGGAAAATCATGTCACATCTCGCAGAGCTGGTTGCCAGTGCAACAGCCGCCATTAATCAGGCCTCAGATGTTGCCGCGTTAGACAATGTCCGCGTCGAATATCTCGGTAAGAAAGGGCATTTGACCCTTCAAATGACAACCCTGCGTGAACTGCCGCCAGAGGAACGCCCGGCAGCGGGTGCGGTCATTAACGAAGCCAAAGAGCAGGTGCAACAGGCACTGAACGCGCGCAAAGCTGAGCTGGAAAGCGCGGTGCTGAATGCGCGTCTGGCGGCAGAGACTATCGATGTCTCCCTGCCGGGTCGCCGTATTGAAAATGGTGGCCTGCATCCGGTTACCCGCACCATTGATCGCATTGAAAGTTTCTTCGGTGAGCTCGGCTTTACCGTGGCGACTGGCCCGGAAATCGAAGATGATTACCACAACTTCGACGCCCTCAACATTCCAGGCCATCATCCGGCACGTGCTGACCACGACACTTTCTGGTTCGACGCCACCCGTCTGCTGCGTACTCAGACCTCGGGCGTTCAGATCCGTACCATGAAGGAACAGGAACCCCCGATCCGCATCATCGCACCGGGCCGCGTGTACCGTAACGACTACGATCAGACCCATACCCCGATGTTCCATCAGATGGAAGGCCTGATTGTTGATAAGAACATCAGCTTTACCAACCTGAAAGGTACGCTGCACGATTTCCTGAACAACTTCTTTGAGGAAGACCTGCAGGTTCGTTTCCGTCCGTCCTACTTCCCGTTCACTGAACCGTCTGCGGAAGTTGACGTGATGGGTAAAAACGGCAAATGGCTGGAAGTGTTGGGCTGCGGCATGGTGCATCCAAACGTTCTGCGCAACGTGGGTATCGATCCAGAAGTCTACTCCGGCTTTGCGTTCGGTATGGGCATGGAGCGTCTGACAATGCTGCGCTATGGCGTGACCGATTTGCGTGCATTCTTCGAAAACGATCTGCGTTTCCTCAAACAGTTTAAATAAGGGCAGGACAGAACAATGAAATTCAGTGAACTGTGGTTACGCGAATGGGTGAACACCACGCTTGATAGCGAAGCGCTTTCCAACCAGATCACCATGGCGGGTCTGGAAGTTGACGGTGTTGAGCCGGTTTCTGGCGCTTTCAATGGCGTCGTTGTGGGCGAAGTGGTTGAGTGCGGTCAGCACCCTAACGCTGACAAGCTGCGTGTGACAAAAGTTAACGTAGGCGGCGATCGCCTGCTGGATATCGTCTGCGGCGCGCCAAACTGCCGTCAGGGCCTGAAAGTGGCCGTGGCGACCGTGGGGGCTGTACTGCCGGGCGATTTTAAAATTAAAGCAGCGAAACTGCGCGGTGAGCCGTCTGAAGGCATGCTGTGTTCGTTCTCTGAGCTGGGTATTTCCGACGATCACAATGGCATCATTGAGCTGCCGCTTGATGCGCCTATTGGTACCGACATCCGCGAATACCTGAAACTTGATGACAACACCATTGAAATCAGCGTGACGCCAAACCGTGCGGACTGCTTAGGCATTATCGGTGTGGCCCGCGATGTGGCCGTGCTGAACCAGACTGAACTGAACGTACCGGAAATCGTACCGGTTGACGCTACCATCAGTGACACACTGCCGATTCAGGTTGAAGCCGCTGATGCGTGCCCACGCTACCTTGGTCGTGTGGTGAAAGGCATCAACGTAAAAGCGCCAACCCCGCTGTGGATGAAAGAGAAGCTGCGTCGCTGTGGTATTCGTTCTATCGACGCCGTCGTTGACGTGACCAACTATGTTCTGCTGGAGCTGGGTCAGCCTATGCACGCGTTCGATAAAGATCGTATCGAAGGCGGTATTGTGGTGCGTATGGCGAAAGAGGGCGAAACCCTGGTTCTGCTCGACGGTAGCGAAGCAAAACTGAATGCTGATACGCTGGTGATCGCGGACCACGTTAAAGCGCTGGCGATGGGCGGTATCTTCGGTGGCGAACACTCCGGTGTAAATGATGAAACGCAAAACGTTCTGCTGGAGTGTGCGTTTTTCAGCCCGCTCTCTATCACCGGTCGCGCACGTCGTCACGGCCTGCATACCGATGCCTCTCACCGTTACGAGCGTGGCGTCGATCCGGCACTGCAGCACAAAGCGATGGAGCGTGCGACGCGTCTGCTGATCGACATCTGCGGCGGTGAAGCGGGCCCGGTTATCGACGTCACCCACGAAGCGACGTTGCCGAAGCGTGCGACCATTACCCTGCGTCGTAGCAAGCTGGATCGTCTGATTGGTCACCATGTTGCTGACGCACAGGTCAGCGATATCCTTCGCCGCCTGGGTTGTGACGTGACCGAAGGGCAGGACGAGTGGAAAGCCGTTGCGCCATCCTGGCGTTTCGACATGGAGATCGAAGAAGATCTGGTGGAAGAAGTGGCTCGCGTATACGGCTACAACAACATCCCGGATGAGCCTGTTCAGGCGGGTCTGGTGATGGGAAGCCACCGTGAAGCAGATTTGTCTCTTAAGCGTGTGAAAACCATGCTGAACGACAAAGGCTATCAGGAAGTGATCACCTATAGCTTTGTTGATCCAAAACTGCAGCAGATGATCCATCCGGGCCAGGAAGCGCTGATCCTGCCAAGCCCAATCTCCAGCGAAATGTCCGCGATGCGCCTGTCCCTGTGGACCGGTCTGCTGGGGACTATCGTTTACAACCAGAATCGTCAGCAAAACCGCGTGCGAATTTTCGAAAGTGGTTTACGCTTTGTACCGGATAATCAGGCAAATTTAGGCATCCGTCAGGATCTCATGCTGGCTGGTGCCATCAGCGGTAACCGTTACGAAGAGCACTGGGACCTGGCAAAAGGCACGGTTGATTTCTACGATATGAAGGGAGATCTGGAAGCAATTCTCGATCTGACCGGTAAATTATCTGAAATTGAATTCCGTGCAGAAGCGATCCCTGCGCTGCATCCAGGCCAAAGCGCGGCTATCTATTTAGACGGCAAACGCATTGGTTTCATTGGCGTTGTTCATCCTGAGCTGGAGCGCAAGCTGGACCTGAACGGCCGTACCATCGTGTTCGAGCTGGAATGGAGCCCGGTTGCAGACCGCGTCATTCCTCAGGCCCGCGACGTCTCACGCTTCCCGGCAAACCGCCGTGATATCGCGGTTGTGGTCGCGGAAAATGTGCCCGCAGCAGATATTTTGGCCGAATGTAAGAAAGTTGGCGTAAATCAGGTAGTTGGCGTAAACTTATTTGACGTGTACCGCGGCAAGGGCGTAGCAGAAGGTTTCAAGAGCCTCGCTATTAGCCTTATCCTTCAGGATACCAGCCGTACACTCGAAGAAGAGGAGATTGCCGCTACCGTCGCCAAATGTGTAGAGGCATTAAAAGAGCGATTCCAGGCATCATTGAGGGATTGAACCTATGGCGCTTACAAAAGCTGAAATGTCAGAATATCTGTTTGATAAGCTTGGGCTTAGCAAACGAGATGCCAAAGAGCTGGTAGAGCTGTTTTTCGAAGAGATCCGTCGTGCTCTGGAAAATGGTGAGCAGGTAAAACTCTCCGGTTTTGGCAATTTTGATTTGCGTGACAAAAACCAACGTCCGGGCCGTAACCCAAAGACGGGGGAAGATATTCCGATTACAGCCCGCCGCGTGGTGACCTTCAGACCCGGCCAGAAGTTAAAAAGCCGTGTCGAAAACGCAACGCCCAAAGCAGAGTAATATGAACTAACTAAAAAGGCCGCTCACGCGGCCTTTTTTCTTTGCGCTCTCTGGCAAACCCGCCGTAAAATCAATTACATCACACGCTACTAAAACCATGTCCATGCTTGATTATGCCCATCGCCAGCACCGTTTAGATCAACGACACCTGCTTTTGCTCGTGCTGCTGCTCATTGTTACCGCAGGCGTTAGCCTGTGCGCCGGGGAACAGTGGATAGGGCCTGAACACTGGTTTGAGCCTGAGGGGCAGCTTTTCGTCTGGCAAATCCGTCTGCCGCGCACGCTGGCAGTGATCCTGGTGGGTGCCGCGCTGGCACTGTGCGGCACCATTATGCAGGCATTATTTGATAACCCGCTGGCGGAGCCCGGGCTGCTCGGCGTATCGAATGGCGCGGGCGTAGGGCTGGTGGCGGCGGTGATGTTGGGCGGGGGGGAACTCTCCTCATGGGGGATTAGCCTCAGCGCCATTATTGGCGCGTTGCTGATAACGGTAATCCTTTTGCGCTTTGCCAGACGGCACTTATCAACCAGTCGGCTGCTGCTTGCCGGGGTGGCTCTGGGGATCATCTGTAGCGCGCTGATGACCTGGGCGGTGTATTTCTCCACGTCCTTTGACTTGCGTCAGTTGATGTACTGGATGATGGGCGGCTTCGGGGGCGTAGACTGGCGCCAGGGCTGGCTGATGGCACTGCTGATACCGGTCTTGCTGTGGGCAGGCCTGCAGGCACAGCCGCTGAATATTCTCGCGCTGGGGGAAACCTCGGCCCGCCAGCTTGGCATGCCGATAGGCTTCTGGCGTAACGTGCTGGTCATTGCCATTGGCTGGCTGGTTGGTGTGAGCGTGGCACTGGCCGGGGCGATTGGCTTTATTGGGCTGGTTATCCCGCACATGCTGCGTCTGTGCGGTATCACCAACCATCGAACCTTACTGCCGGCCTCGGCGGTTGCCGGGGCGGTAACGCTGCTGGTGGCGGATATCATCGCCCGGCTCGCCCTGACAGCCGCTGAGCTGCCAATAGGCGTGGTGACCGCCACGCTGGGCGCGCCGGTATTTATCTGGCTACTATTAAAATCCGGACGTTAAATCACTACCCGTAAGATAACCTGAGGGAATGCTATGCAGTCTGATATTTTGAATACCGAAGTGACCACCATTGAGGGTGAGAAAACCACGCTGGAAAGCTATAAAGGCAACGTGCTGCTCATCGTGAATGTGGCCTCCAAATGTGGCCTGACGCCACAGTACGAGCAGCTGGAAAACATTCAAAAAGCCTGGGAGAAAGACGGTTTCACCGTGCTGGGCTTCCCGTGCAACCAGTTCCTGGGCCAGGAGCCGGGCAGCGAAGACGAAATCAAAACGTTTTGCAGCACCACCTACGGTGTGACGTTCCCGATGTTCAGCAAAATCGACGTTAACGGTGAACATCGCCATCCCCTGTATGCGAAGCTGGTGGCGGCCGCGCCGACCGCCGTTGCGCCGGAAGGCAGCGGTTTTTATGAGCGCATGGCCAGTAAAGGACGCGCGCCGCTCTATCCGGACGATATCTTGTGGAATTTTGAAAAATTCCTTATTGGTCGTGACGGACAGGTGGTGCAGCGTTTTTCACCGGACATGACGCCTGAAGATCCGATTGTGATGGAGTCTATCAAGCTGGCGCTGGCGAAATAATGACGTTGCTGATGCAGCTCACGGACGTCGCCGATACGGGGCGTCTGGAGCCGATAACCGGTGCCATCAATGCAGGCGAAATCCTGCATCTTGTCGGGCCGAACGGCGCAGGAAAAAGCACCTTACTGGCGCGCATGGCGGGGCTGACCGCCGGCGCGGGGGAGATAACCCTGCTGGAGCATAACCTTGCTGACTGGTCGCCAGTCTCGCTGGCGCACAGGCGCAGTTATCTGGTGCAGCAGCAGGTCCCGCCCTTTGCGATGCCCGTCTGGCATTACCTGATGCTGCATCTGCACGATAAACAACATACGTCGCTGCTCACTGAGGTGGCGGCGGGATTAGGGCTAGAAGATAAACTGTCCCGGCATGCCAGCCAGCTTTCCGGGGGCGAGTGGCAGCGCGTGCGTCTCGCGGCCGTCATTTTGCAGATTCACCCGGCCGGCAATCCGCACGGCAGACTGCTGCTTCTGGATGAACCGATGAGCGGTCTGGATGTGGCACAGCAGGCCGCGCTGGACACCCTGTTAAGCTCCCTGAGCAGAAAAGGGATCGGTGTGGTCATGAGCAGTCATGACCTGAACCATACGCTGCGTCATGCCCACCGGGTGTGGCTGTTGGCGCGAGGAAAGATGATTGCCAGCGGCACGCGCGATGCGGTATTGACGCCGCCAAATCTTGCCCGCGCGTACAATATGTCTTTCCGCAGGCTGGATATAGAAGGGCATAAGATGCTGATTTCTACCGCGCAGGCGTAACCGTTTCTTGCCTGTTAACGCCGTTGCACGCTAAATTACGAAAAGAACAAAAAAAGCAGAGGATTCGTCTGAAAATGCGATTCTGGTTTCTCCTGATGGCCGCGTTATTTCTTGCGGGATGCAGTAGCCATCGTGCGCCGCCGCCTAACCCGCGGCTTTCAGATTCTATTACCGTCATTGCCAGCCTTAACGATCAGCTGAGCAACTGGCGCGGCACGCCCTATCGTTATGGCGGCATGAGCCGTGGGGGCGTAGATTGTTCTGGCTTTGTTCTGATGACGTTTCGCGATAAGTTTGATTTACAGCTTCCGCGCGAAACGCGCAAACAGGCGGAAATTGGCACGGAAATCGATAAAGATGATTTGCTGCCCGGCGACCTGGTTTTTTTCAAAACCGGCTCGGGTGACAGTGGGCTTCACGTCGGTATTTATGATACCGATAATCAGTTTATTCACGCCTCGACCAGTCGTGGGGTGATGCGCTCGTCGCTCGATAATGTTTACTGGCGTAAAAACTTCTGGCAGGCACGACGTATTTAGTCTGTCAAAGAGCAGTCTCTTATGATGGCATGATAACTAATAAATCATGCCATTTTTTCTCAAATAAGAGTTTTAAAGTTAAATTTACGAAAAATGACTTATCTCCTCAGGTGTCTGTTTTATCTAAAACTGGCTATTACTGAGCAACCAGGATAAGATTATTTTAGATTCAGGGATAAATCTGAAAAATAATACGGAACTAATGAAATTAATCTTATTAAAATCAAGACAGTGGAATTGTGTCGGCAATTGCTCCAGGATGTCCTCTCTCATCTTTAATGCGGGGCGAGTGCAATGATTATTACGCTAGATAATGCTTACCAGTCTGAACTGATGCTTCTGCCTGCCCGTAATAGCGCCGGCGAGCTTAAAGGTTTAGAAGTTCTGGTTAACTTTACTGGCGTCGGTACCCACGTTCGGATCCCCACCGAACTCGTTATCCCGCGGCTTTCGGCTGAAGAAGAGTTAGCGTTGTTTAACGAGAAATTGCAATTGCTTGATACCTGTAAACTGTTTTTTATTCAGCATCAGTTAATTGCATGGATCAATATTACACCTGTAATTGTTGAATTTTTATTAAGTAATGGGAACGCTGTTTCAATACTTGAGCGTTATCCGTTTCTTGAGTTTACTGTTAATGAGAATTATCCAGGTTTAAATAACGGGAAGGACGATCTGCAACTGGCGAGAATGGCAATCCATTTTCCGCTGGTGCTGGCAAACTTTGGCGCAGGCGCAGCGTCGTTGAAAGCCGTTTATGATGGATTGTTTAAACGGGTCATTCTCGACAAGGGATTTATCCAGCAGCGTGCTTCTGAACTCTCTTTTGAGCCTTTTATGCGCGCAATCCTCTGGCAAATAACGCCTCACTGTCAGTCCGTGCTCGTCGGCGGCATTGATGACCACGGTTTATTGCAGCGCGTCTTGTCCTTTAACTTCGGCGCAATGCAGGGGGCGCTCTGGCCAGCCGTCTCTGCAGAGCACGTCACCACGCTCGTTCAGTGATAACCCTCTCTTTCGCCCGTGTTTAAGTCCGGGTAAACCCTCTACACTAAAAGCAGGAGGACCTATGACCCTGTCTTTTACTGCTCACTGGCATGACGAGTTGCCGGGTTTTTATACCGCACTCAAACCCACACCGTTACAAAATTCCCGTCTTATCTGGCATAACGATCGGCTGGCAGATGAGCTGGCTGTTCCACCTGAGATGTTTCAGCCCTCCGACGGCGCTGGCGTCTGGGGAGGCGAAACGCTGCTTGCCGGTATGCAGCCTCTGGCTCAGGTCTATAGCGGACATCAGTTTGGCGTCTGGGCAGGACAACTGGGCGATGGCCGGGGGATCCTGCTGGGCGAACAACGGCTGCCCAACGGAGAGACGATGGACTGGCACCTGAAGGGTGCCGGCCTGACCCCTTACTCGCGAATGGGCGACGGGCGCGCGGTATTGCGTTCGACTATTCGCGAATGTCTGGCATCCGAAGCGATGCATGCGCTGGGGATCCCCACCACCCGCGCACTGTCGATTGTAACCAGTGACACCCCGGTGGCGCGTGAAACGATGGAAAAAGGGGCGATGCTCATGCGCGTTGCGCAAAGCCATCTGCGTTTTGGCCACTTTGAACACTTTTATTATCGTCGTGAGCCGGAAAAAGTCCGCCAGCTTGCGGATTATGCCATTCGTCATCACTGGTCTCATTTCCAGGACGAGGCCGATAAGTACATTCTCTGGTTCCGCGATGTGGTAGCCCGTACCGCAACCATGATTGCCCGCTGGCAGACGGTCGGGTTTGCCCATGGGGTGATGAACACGGACAACATGTCGCTTCTCGGGTTGACCTTTGATTACGGTCCGTTTGGCTTCCTTGATGACTATCAGCCGGGGTACATCTGCAACCATTCTGACTATCAGGGACGTTACAGTTTCGACAATCAGCCGGCTGTTGGCCTGTGGAACCTGCAGCGCCTTGCGCAAACTCTGTCGCCGTTTATCGACGTTGATGCCCTGAATGATGCGCTCGACAGCTACCAGGACATTTTACTGCGCGAATACGGCGCGTTGATGCGCAACAAGCTGGGGCTGGTGACGCAGGAGAGGGGCGATAACGACATCCTGAACGCTCTGTTTGCCCTCATGGAACGTGAAGGCAGCGATTACACCCGCACCTTCCGGATGCTGAGCCAGACTGAGCAACACAGTAGTGCCTCACCGCTGCGCGACGAGTTCATTGACAGGCAGGGCTTTGACGACTGGTTTGTGCTTTACCGTGCGCGGTTGCAGCAAGAGCAGGTCGACGACGCAACCCGGCAGGCGCAAATGAATGCGGCGAACCCGGCGATGGTGTTGCGCAACTGGCTGGCGCAGCGGGCCATTGAACAGGCAGAGCAGGGGGAGTATGACGAACTACATCGCCTGCATGTGGCTCTGCGTACGCCGTTTGCTGACCGTGATGACGACTATGTCAGCCGTCCGCCGGACTGGGGAAAACGCCTGGAAGTGAGCTGTTCGAGCTAGCCCGGGCGGACAAAACCTGACACCTTGCGGTGCCAGGTTTTTTTATGCCGATACCGCGGTCACTGTGCGACCCATCCGCCATCCATATTCCAGGCGGCGCCGCGGACCTGTACGGCGCTGTCACTGCACAAAAACAACGCCAGCTCGCCTAGCTGTTCCGGCGTAACAAACTCACCGGCGGGCTGTTTCTCTGCCAGCAGTTGCTCACGTGCGACATCCGGTGCGACGCCATCGGCAATACGTCTGTCGATTTGCTGCTGCACCAGCGGGGTCAGCACCCAGCCCGGGCAGATGGCATTGGCGGTAATACCGGTGCGGGCGGTCTCCAGCGCCAGGGATTTGGTAAAGCCCACCACGCCATGCTTGGCGGCAACATAGGCGGATTTCTCTTTCGACGCGACCAGCCCATGCACGGAGGCGATATTAATGATGCGCCCCCAGTTTTTCGCCTGCATCGCAGGCAGCGCCAGCCGGCTGGTGTGAAAGACGGAAGAGAGATTGATGGCGATTATGTCGTTCCATTTCTCCACCGGGAACGCATCAACAGGTGCGACGTGCTGTATACCGGCGTTGTTGATCAGAATATCGACTCCGCCATACCGGGTTTCGGCGTAGTGCATCATGGCTTCAATCTGCTGGACGTCACGCAGGTCCGCATCGTGATAGCCCGGCGTTTTACCCCGTTTCGCGATTTCGTCTCTTGCCGATTCACTGTCGCCGAAACCGTTAAGAATCAACTGCGCGCCGGCCTTCGCCAGCACGCCAGCGATCCCAAGTCCAATACCGCTGGTCGAGCCGGTCACCAGTGCGGTTTTACCGTTCAGATTCATTTTATTCTCCTTACACAATGCCGGTGAGATAGAACACGGCAATGACAAAAAGCACCGCCAGACTTTTGATGAGGGTGATAGCGAAAATGCCGCCATACGCCTGACGATGGCTCAGACCCGTAATGGCAAGCAACGTAATCACGGCCCCGTTATGGGGAAGCGTATCCATGCCGCCGCTGGCCATCGAGGCCACGCGGTGGAGAACCTCCAGAGGGATATTGGCTGCGTGGGCGGCCGCGACAAACGTATCGGCCATGGCCGCAAGGGCGATGCTCATCCCGCCCGACGCCGAACCGGTGATCCCGGCAAGCACGGTCACGCTGATGGCTTCGTTGAGCAACGGGTTCGGGATAGCGGCGAGCGCTTTGGATAAGACCAGAAAACCGGGCAGCGCAGCGATCACCGCCCCGAAACCATATTCAGATGCGGTATTCATTGCCGCCAGAATGGCGCCGCTGACCGCCGTCCGGCTGCCTTCTGCCAGCCGTCCCCGGATATTGCGAAATCCAAAAAGCAGTACCATGACAATACCCGCGATCAGCGCCGCTTCCACGGCCCAGATGGCGGTGATTTTGCTGACCTCGGTGACAATCGGCTTCGCCAGCCCGGGCAGGGTAAGCTCATGGCGCGTCCCGTACCAGCCGGGGATCCAGCGGGTAAACAGCAGGTTGAGGATCCCGACCAGCAGCAGAGGGGAAATGGCGATCAGCGGATGGGGCAGATTAATGTTGTCCGGCGTTTCAGGTTCATTTTTCAGATCGGAACCGTAACCCTCATTGTTGTTGAGCGCCTTTCGCCGCTGACGCTCCAGCCAGAGCAGGCCAAAACAGAGGATAAACAGCGAGCCAATCAGCCCAAGCCACGGGGCGGCCCAGGCGTTAGTGCCAAAGAAGCTGGTGGGGATAATGTTCTGGATCTGCGGCGTGCCGGGCAGGGCATCCATGGTAAACGAGAACGCACCCAGAGCCACGGTCGCCGGGATAAGACGTTTGGGGATGCCGCTCTGGCGGAACAGTTCGGCCGCAAAAGGATAGACGGCAAAGGCCACCACGAAGAGCGAAACGCCGCCGTACGTTAACAATGCACACACCAGCACAATGACCGGAATCGCATGGCGGCGCCCGAGGATCTGGATCGCTGCAGCGACGATAGCGCGTGAGAAACCGGAAAGCTCAATCAGCTTGCCAAACACGGCACCCAGCAGGAACACCGGGAAGTAGAGCTTGACGAAGCCGACCATCTTTTCCATAAACAGACCGGTAAACGTCGGGCCGACGGCCCCCGGATCGGTCAGCAGCACGGCACCCAGCGCCGCGATGGGGGCAAACAGAATAACGCTGTATCCGCGATAGGCCGCAAGCATCAGCAATGCCAGCGCCGCTAGGGCAATCAACACACTCATTATGACTCCTCACTATCATTGTTATATTCGGGTACCAACGAGATGTCCGGGCGCGGTTAGCGCGCAAGGGTTAATGCAATGCCTTGCCCACCTCCCACGCACAGGGTGACGAGCCCTTTTTTCGCGTCGCGGCGTTGCATCTCATGCAGCAGCGTGACGAGGATCCGACAGCCAGAAGCGCCGATAGGGTGGCCAAGCGCAATCGCACCACCGTTAACGTTCACCTTACGTTCATCCCAGCCGAGCAGCTTGCCAACGGCCAGCGCCTGCGCGGCAAAGGCTTCATTTGCTTCAATGACGTCCACTTCATCCAGCGCCCAGCCTGCCCGGGCCAGAGCCGTCTGGCAGGCGCTGACCGGCCCGATGCCCATCACCGAGGGATCAACGCCGGTCACGGCATAACTCACGACCCGTCCCAGGATCGGTAATCCGCTTTCACGCGCTTTTTCACCGCTCATCAACAGTACCGCGGCGGCACCATCGTTCAGGGTTGAGGCATTACCCGCCGTCACCGTTCCATCTTCACGACGAAAGGCAGGGCGCAACTGAGCGAGTTGCTCAGCGGTGGTTCCCGGCCGGGGTTGTTCATCACTGCTGACCAGGCGCGGCGGCTTTTTACCCTCGCTCACCGTGACCGGAGCCATCTCCGCGTCAAACAGACCGTGCTCAATGGCCGACGCCGCTTTTTGCTGCGACCGGGCGGCAAAAGCGTCCTGCTGCTCGCGGGAGATGCCATACTGGCGGGCAACGTTTTCCGCGGTGATGCCCATGTGATAATCGTTAAATGCGTCCCACAGGCCGTCCGTTATCATGCTGTCCTGCAACCCTGTATGACCAAAACGCAACCCTGACCGCGCACCGTCCAGCAGGTAAGGGGCATTGCTCATGCTCTCCTGGCCGCCAGCGATAACCACGTCGGCGTCGCCGCAGCGGATAGCCTGCGCGGCGAGCTGCACCGCTTTTAAGCCGGCACCGCACACCAGATTGACGGTTGTTGCGGGCGTACTGACGGGCAATCCGGCCGTGAGAGCGGTCTGACGGGCGGGGTTTTGTCCACACCCTGCCGTCAGCACCTGACCGAAAATCAGTTCGTCTACCTGATCTGCGCACAGCTGGCTGTTCTCAAGCAGGCGACGAACCGCTACGGCACCCAGTTCAACCGCGGAAAGGGAGGAGAGCGATCCGCGAAAACTGCCTACAGGGGTTCGCGTGGCCCCGACAATCATGACCTCATTCATGTTCAATCCTCAGTTGAAGCGCATCTCGCGCACGTCGTCCGCCACGATGATTTTCCCGGCTGTTTTACTGACGATGTCGTCAATACTGACGCCGGGGGCGTATTCCCGCAGAATGAACGCGCCGTCTTCAATCTCCAGCAACGCAAGGTCGGTTAACACCCGACGGATGCAGCCAGCGCCGGTCAACGGCAGCGTGCAGCGCGGCAGCAGTTTTGACTCTCCGTTTTTTGCGGCATGGGTCATCACCACAATGATGTTCTGCGCCCCGGCGACCAGATCCATCGCGCCTCCCATCCCTTTCACCATCTTGCCCGGGATCATCCACGAGGCGATGTTGCCTTCGACATCCACTTCGAACGCCCCGAGTACGGTCAGGTCAACATGACCGCCCCGGATCATGGCGAACGACTGGGCCGAGTCGAAAATGGCGGCACCGATCCTCGCGGTGACGGTCTGCTTACCGGCGTTGATCATGTCGGCGTCAAGGCTCTGCTCATCCGGAAAGGCTCCCATCCCCAGCAGGCCGTTTTCAGACTGGAGCATCACGTCCATTCCCGCCGGAATATAGTTCGCCACAAGGGTCGGGATCCCTATCCCCAGGTTGACGTAGTAACCGTCGCGCAGTTCTCGGGCGACGCGCATGGCCATCTGTTCACGGGTTAACATCTTCAGACTCCCTCTGCGCGCAGCGTGCGCTGTTCAATGCGTTTCTCGAACTGGCCGACAATCAGCCTGTCGACGTAGATCCCCGGGGTATGAATGGCCGACGGGGGCAGTTCGCCCGGGGCGACGATCTCTTCCACTTCCACTACCGTTATCCGGCCCGCGGTGGCCATCAGCGGGTTAAAGTTTTGCGCGGTATGGCGATAGATAACGTTGCCGTACCAGTCCGCTTTCCAGCCCTTGATCAGCGCAAAATCGCCGGTGATGGCCTCTTCGAGGACATAATGCTTGCCGGCAAACTGGCGAACTTCCTTGCCAGCAGCCACGGGGGTGCCATAGCCGGTGGCCGTGTAAAACGCCGGAATACCCGCTCCGCCAGCGCGAACCTTTTCTGCCAGGGTTCCCTGTGGGGTGAGTTCCACTTCCAGCTCGCCGCTCAACACCTGTTGCTCAAACAGCGCGTTTTCGCCCACGTACGACGCCACCACTTTTCGTACCTGGCGCGTCTCAAGGAGTATCCCGAGACCAAAACCATCGACGCCGCAGTTGTTTGAAACCACCGTCAGCCCCTGCACCTGACGGCGTCTGACTTCGGCAATCAGGTTCTCAGGAATGCCGCACAGGCCGAAGCCGCCTGCCAGCAATGTCATTCCGTCCGTCAGCCCGTCCAGCGCCTGCGCATAGCTGCCGACGCGCTTATCCAGTCCCGCCATAATCATCCCTCCCGTTATCCGTGCCGGTATCATTAGGGGCGGCGACTCATTTGTTAATTTTGAATTTGTGACCCACTCATTTGGTTTTTTTATTAATTCCCTGTTAACTAAATTTTTTCAATTAGTTAACAAGGTGAAAAATGAGAATGAGTGTCAAACAGTTACGCGCGTTTTTAGCGGTAGCTCACACTCTGAATTTCGCGCATGCCAGTGAACGGCTGAATCTTTCCCAGCCGGCGCTCAGCCTGACGATCAAGGGTCTGGAGGAGGCGCTGGGGGGACCGCTGTTGCAGCGCAGCACCCGCAAGGTGGCGCTGACGCAGGAGGGGGAGACCTTTTTACCGATGGCGCGGCAGCTGCTGGCAGACTGGGATAACGCCGAAGAGGCCATGCATCAGTGCTTTACGCTGCAGCGCGGCAAAATCTCAGTCGCGGCGATGCCGTCATTTGCGGCGAATGTCCTGCCGGAGGTGCTCAAGGCATTTCGCGATCGCCACGCCGGGATCAACGTCACCGTGCACGATGTTATCAACGAGCAGGTAATTGAAATGGTGCGGGAAGGGCGGGTCGAGATGGGGATCGCGTTTGAACCGGCGCCGACCCATAACCTGCTTTTTACGCCGTTGGGTCTCGATCGATTTGTCGCCATTGTGCCGAAATCATCCGCTCTGGCAGCCAAAAAACGCCTTTCATGGGAGGCGCTACTGACGCTGGATTTCATTACCCTGCAGCGCCCTTCGGCCGTTCGTCTGATGATGGAAGAGGAGCTGGCCCGCAGCGGTCGTAAACTGGATGTGGCGCTGGAGAGCCATCAACTGGTGACGGTAGGCAGAATGGTCGCCAGCGGCCTGGGCGGCAGTGCGGTCCCGGCACTGTGCGAGGCGCAGATGACCTCGTTAGGCGCGGTCTGTATTCCACTCGATAACCCGCCGATTGAAAAATGCATCGGCGTGATCCACCCCGGGCACACGCAGCTTTCAAAAGCGGCGCATGCCCTGCTTGAGACGCTGAAAGATTTTTATCAGCCCGGTCAGGGGGCGAGAAATACCTGCGGTGAGGCGTGAACCGGATGTGGGCCAACGTATACCTGCGCGCCATACCACCGGGCCAGCGCGTCGGCCTGTAAAACCGTTTCCGGCGTGCCCTGAGAAACCAGCGTGCCGTTATGCAGCAGCAGGATCCGGTCCGCCCACAGCGCTGCCAGATTAAGGTCGTGCAGCACCACGCACACGTGAAAATCGCCCTGACGGGTCAGGGATTTCAACAGCCGCAGCAGATGCTGCTGGTGGTAAAGATCCAGCGCGGAAGTGGGTTCATCGAGAAACAGCCAGCCGCGCGGACCGCCGTCATGCCAGAGCTGCGCCAGGGCGCGGGCGAGCTGGATCCGTTGTTGCTCGCCACCGGAGAGGGCCGAAAAGTGTCGGTCTGCGAGGGGCAGGCAGCCCGTTATCGCCATTACGGCTTCGACAACCGGGGCTTCCGGGTAGCGCGTCCAGGGCGCGCGGCCCATACCCACCACCGCGTCGACCGGCCAGTCGAACCCGAGCTGCGTATTCTGGCGCATCACTGCCCGGCGGCGTGAGAGCTTTTGCGGGTGCCACGCCTCAAGCGGCGTACCCGCCAGGCTGCATTGCCCACCTGAAGGCGTGAGATAGCCCGTGAGCAGGCGCAGTAACGTCGATTTTCCGGCACCGTTAGGCCCAATCAACGCCACCATTTCCCCCGGAGATAACGCCAGCGACACGTCGTTGATAAGCGTCCGTTGCCCGACCTGATAAACAAGGCGTGCCGCGCAGTAGCGTTCAGCCATGTGCGCCTCCACGACGAAAAATGAGCCACAGGAACCACGGCGCGCCGAAGAGACTGGTCAGTAAACCGACCGGCATTTCAGCCGGTGCGACCAGCGTGCGCGCCACCGTATCGGCAACCAGCAGCAGCGACGCCCCGGCCAGTACGGAGCCGGGGATCACGGCCCGGTGATCGGCGCCCAGCCACATCCGTATCAGGTGCGGCACCACCAGACCGACAAAACCAATCACCCCGCTAACGGCAACCGCGGCGGCAACCAGTAAGGCGCTGCACAGCAACAGGATCCGCTGTACCGTCGCCACCGCCACGCCAAGGTAGTGCGCTTCTTCTTCACCCAGCTGCAGTAAATTGAGCGCGCAGGCAAGACGCCAGATAATCAGAACGCCTGGCACCATCAGCGAGGTGACGGCCAGCAGCGAAGACCACTGCGCCTGACCCAGGCTGCCCATGCCCCAGAGGGAGAGCTGGCGAAGCTGGGCATCATTGCTGAGCCATGACAGTACGCCGACTGCCGCACCGCACAGGGCATTGAGGGCAATGCCTACCAGTAACAGACGTGAAAGTGTGCTGTTACGCTGCTGGCTAAGGACAAAAATGACGAAGGTGGCCGCCAGCGCCCCCCCAAATGCCGCGATCATGGGAGCGTAAAGCATCATCAGCGCGGGGAGCGAGAGGGGAATGACCACCCACAGCGCCACGGCCAGCGCCGCGCCGCTGCTGATCCCAAGCAGCCCCGGATCCGCCAGCGGATTACGAAAAAGCCCCTGCATTACGCAACCTGCCAGCGCCAGCGAGCCGCCGGTGACCAGCGCCAGCAGGACCCGGGGGAGACGAATGGTCAGCCAGATCTGACGCAGGGTTTCATCACTGCCGCGCCATAGCAGACTGACCGGCAGATGCAGTGCGCCAGCCCCGGAGGCCGCCAGCGTCATGATCGTCAGGATGGCGGCCAGCATCCACAGCGACAACGCGATCCGTCGGGACATCAGGGCAGTTGCTCCGCCCGGGTGCGCAATTGCTGTATGGCCTGCGGCGTGCGCACGCTAAAGCCCAGCAGCGCCATATCGTCGATGGCCAGCACCTGCCTGTTCCGTCCCGCCGGCGTTTGCGCCAGGCCGGGAAGTGTCCACACATTCGCTTCGCCGCCCAATGCCTTTACGCCATCCTGCGAAATCACCACAAGGTCAGGCTGGCTGGCAATCACGCCTTCCTGGGACAGCGGCTGATAACGGGTAAAGCCCTGCATCGCGTTTTGCAAACCCGCTGCGCGAATGGCAGCATCCGCGGCGGTCTGTTGTCCGGCAGCCATCGCGGTCATCCCGCCGTGGTTGAGGATAAACAGCACCCGTTTGTCGAGTGGCGAGGTGGGCAGGGCTGCCAGCGCCTGGCGCAGCGTAGCGCGCAATGCGTCACCCTGTGCTTCGCGATGCGTCGCTTCGGCAATGACTCGCACCTTTTCGTCAATCACGCTCAGGTCATGACTGCCGGGAACGGTGACGACACTGACGTGACTTTGCGCGACCTGTTTTAACGCCAGCGAGGGCTGCGCCTGGGCACTGGCCAGCACCAGCGTCGGGCGCATGGATAAGATCCCCTCCGCGTTAAGCTGGCGCAAATAGCCGACGTCGGGCAGGGCGTTCGCCGCCTGCGGCCACTGGCTGGTGCTGTCGCGGGCAACCAGTGACGATCCCGCGCCAAGGGCATAAACAATCTCAGTCACGTCACCCCCCAGGGCGACAATTTTCTGCGGTGTGGCCGCGAACGTCACCAGCGGCAGGGCGCCGAGCAGGGCGAGCCATTTTTTCATGCGGCCAGCCCTTTTCGGGTCAGGGCGTCGACCTGGCTGCGCCACTGACGCTGCTCTGGTTCACCTTCGCTGCGTTGACCGTACAGTTGAGCGATTTGCGTCCCGTCGGCGGCGAAGAGCTCCAGGCTGGTGACGTGCCCGTCAGCGGTGGGTTTACGCGTCACCCATGTTTCGGCGATGGACGTATCCCGCAGATGCAGGGTAAAGGTTGGGTTGAAGATGTTGAGCCAGCCTTTCATCGGGACGACGTTTTCCACCACGCCGGTAAAGATCTGCACGCAGCCGCGGTTGCCGACGAAGATCATCATTTCATTCCCCTCCAGGCGGACCGTTTCCAGCAGCTGTGCCAGAGCGGTGTTGTCTACCCTGCAGGCCAGATCGTCGCCCACCAGACGAAACGCCTGCTGGCGGCTCAGATTGTGGCGCTTCAGCAGGCCGAAGAACTGATGCACGTCGGTCATGGCGCGCCACTCCTGATCAACGAGGGCGGCATCAGCCTTTTCGTTGTGGGCAGGGACATCGGCATGCTTCAGCGCCAGTGGCGGATTATCGGCAAAGATAAAGCGCGTAAGCAGGTCGCCCCAGGCAGAAATATCGGTGTTATCGGTCGTGTAAACTTTCAGCAGGGCATCGCCCTGAAGGTCGAAGAACTGAATGCTCTGACGCTCACCGCGGGCGGTGGTTTCACTGATGTGGAACGCGCTCGCCCACTGGTTGAGAAACAGGCGCAGATCCAGCGCCCGCGGATTCAGTACCAGCCCGGCGTGGCCGCTAAGGTGTTGATGCGTAAACGCGCCCACCTGCTCGTGAACTGCATAGTCGTTACGACAGATGCATTTGGTCTCGCCCACGGCTTCCAGCGCACCGATGATTTCGCGGATGTCGCCGTGCAGGCGCCAGGCGTCGTGGCCCACGCGGGCGAAGGTCAGCTCTGCTTCGCTGATGTTCATTAAGCCTGCGATGTCACGTGCGTATTGACCTGGATTTTCTTCTTTCAGCGCAAGCCAGCGTGTGTAGTGATTCATTGTCTCTTCCTTTCGAATAAGGGCCCCGGCAGGCCGGGGCGTGGGGATTACCACTGGTAACTCACAAAAATCTTACCGTTGCGTCCGTCCTGAGGAATGCCCTGAGGAGACCAGTACGCCTTGTCGAACGCGTTACCCAGCACCAGCGTCGTGGTTACCCCTTTGAGCTGCTCCTGGCCTTTATAGCTTACGTAGAAATCGTTAACCGCATAGCCCGGCTGTTCGCTGTAGCTACTGCTGATATGGGTTGAGCGATCGACGAAGGTGCCGATCCAGCCCACGGAGAAACCGCTTTGCGCCACCGGGATATCCAGCTTGCTGGTGACGGTATCCGGGTTGATGCTGGAGATATACTCGCCCGTATCGGTATCTTTTCCCCGGGTGCGGTTGTAGGCGACGTCGAGGTTGAACAGGTCGGCCGTGTATTTCGCCATCACGTCCCAGCCCCAGATTTTGGCGTGGGGAACGTTCATGGACATGGTGGTCGCAGCCGCAAAATCGACGCTGGTGGAGATGTAGTCTTTGGCTTTGGTGTCGAAGTAGCTGGCCTTGAATTCCAGCGCATCGTTAGCAAGCATGACGTCGTCAAAGCGCAGTCCGAAGCCAAACTCCTGCGTTTCATTGGTTTCCGGACGCAGGTTCGGGTTCGGCACCCAGTAGTTAGTGTAAAAGCGGCCGATGGAGAAGTGTTTGGCGTCGTTATACATTTCACCCATGGTCGGCGCACGGAAGGCCTGTGCGTAAGAGCCGAACAGCATCAGCCAGTCGGTCGGGCTGATGGTCAGTCCGGCACGGGAGGACCATCTGTCCGCGTTCACATCGTCGTATCCTTCGCTGCTCCCGCGGTAATTATCGTAACGGGTACCGCCGAGAAGCGTGACCGGCAGGTCGCGCAGGGTGATCTCGTCCTGCAGCCAGCCGGAGCTGAAATCGATTTTAGCCTCCGGGAAGCCGGTGGTGGTGCCCCCCGGATGTTGCTCCTGATGGTAGTATTCGCCGCCATAGGTCAGAAGATGTGAGGCAAACGTGTCGCTGAACAGACGGGTGCGGTTTTCCACTTTGCCACCTTTGGTGGTCTGCTTGCGAAACTCGCCGGTGCCGTCAATGTTCTGGGCGTTAATGCGCGCTTCAGACCAGTAGAGTTTCGCATCGGCATTCAGCCAGTCGTTGCCCTGGGGAGCCAGGTGATAGCCCAGCTGAGCGTCTCGCTGAATGGTGGAGCGATCGGTCATGGGATTGCTGCTGGCGTCTGCGGCGGGGGTTTGCGGGTTTTTTGGCTCCTGCGCCGCGTTATTGTAATAGCGCAGGGATCCGCTCAGCGTCTGGGCCGGGTCGATTGCCCAGCGGCCTTTTGCCAGCATGTTGTTGATGGATTCGTCATTCGGTGCTGTTCCACCGTCGCTCTGGCGCAGATCGCCGCGATCGCGGCTCGACCAGGCAACCAGTCCGTCCAGGGTTTCGGTACGCCCGTAAGCGCTGGCCCCCATGCCCAGACTGTGATCGCCCGTCGCGCCCGTACCAAACACGCGGTAGCCGCTGTTTTTGCCCGGTTCCAGCAGGTCATTTGCATCGGCGGTGTCATACGCGATCACGCCCCCCAGCGCGCCGCTGCCGTACAGTAAGGCTGACGGGCCGCGAACCACTTCGATACGTTTAATCAGGGCCGGGTCGAGGAACGTGCTGTTCAGGTGGCCAGTGTCGGTCCCCTGGCGCACGCCATCCACCAGCACCAGCACGCCGCGGCGGTCGTAACCGCGCAGGTTGACGTCCTGACCATTGGTGCGCCCGGTGCCGTCAAGCATCAGGCCTGGGACGTAGCGCAGCAGGTCGGCGGCCGAGCTGGCGGTCTGGTTTTCCGGGGCTGCGGTGTCAATCACGCTGACCATCATCGGGGCTTCGAAGGCGCTGCGGGCGTTGCCGGTGGCGATAACGGTCATGTCATCTGTGGCCGCAAACGCGACGCCCGGCAGGGCGCTGACAACGGATAGCGCAAGGCAGGACGGGCGCAAAAATGCGGAATGC
Organism: Enterobacter cloacae complex sp. 394I7; assembly: GCF_057320345.1. Taxonomy (NCBI): domain Bacteria; kingdom Pseudomonadati; phylum Pseudomonadota; class Gammaproteobacteria; order Enterobacterales; family Enterobacteriaceae; genus Enterobacter; species Enterobacter cloacae complex sp. 394I7. The sequence goes on from NZ_JBXWCR010000001.1 coordinate 832,704, forward strand.
AGGTGTGGCATAGCAACTCTCCATAAAGAATCGAAAGCGCTGGCTGCCTGGGGATCACCTGGGTGGCTGGCGAAGGTATTGTGGTATTTATTTGGTGAGGATCAGCTTCCCGGCATGGGTCTGGCGCAACAGATAAAGCTGGCCGTCATGCTCGATGATCACGCGTCCCTCGTCCCCCAGCAGGCTTTTACTGTCGATCCGACGATCGGTGCGCGCTGGGGCAGGTGCTGTGTGTGTGTTTTCGGGCGTTGCCGCGTTGTTATCCGTACGTGACATAATGTTTATAAATAACAATCAATGTAACAATGATAATCATTATCAACAAAGTGAAAATTCACGGCAAGCGTTTTTGTGAAAAAACTGTGATGGGATCAAAACAGAAGAGGATGTGGCCTTGCGCGAACGTAGACCCTCTCCCGCAGGAGAGGGTAAAAGGCAAGGACTAAAAACGTGAATCGACCGCTGCCGCCAGTTTCTCCAGCAGCAGTTCGCTGTCTTCCCAGCTCAGGCACGGGTCGGTGATCGACTGGCCGTAAACCATTGGCTGTCCGGCTACGATTTTTTGCGTGCCTTCCCGGATAAAACTTTCGGCCATAATGCCCGCGATGGCGGTTGAACCGCTGACGATCTGCTGGCAGATCTCATCACACACGTCCAACTGGCGGCGATGCTGTTTCTGGCAATTGCCGTGGCTGAAATCCACCACCAGGTGTTCCGGCAGGTCGAACTCGGCCAGCGTTTCACACGCCGCAGCAATATCTTGCGCGTAGTAATTGGGCTTTTTCCCGCCACGCATGATGATATGCCCGTATGGGTTGCCGCTGGTCTGATAAATGGTCATCTGACCGCGCTTATCCGGCGACAGGAACATATGGCTGGCACGCGATGCGCGGATCGCATCAACGGCAATTCGCGTGTTGCCATCGGTACCGTTTTTAAAACCAACCGGGCAGGAGAGGGCAGAGGCCATCTCACGGTGGATCTGGCTTTCCGTGGTGCGCGCACCGATAGCGCCCCAGCTGATGAGATCGGCGATAAACTGTCCGGTCACCATATCGAGAAACTCGGTGGCCGTCGGTACGCCCAGCTCATTGACCTGCAAAAGCAGTTTACGCGCCAGCTCAATACCATAATTAACACGGTAGCTGCCGTTCAGGTCCGGGTCGGAAATCAGCCCTTTCCAGCCCACGACGGTGCGCGGTTTTTCAAAGTAGGTGCGCATGACAATTTCAAGGCGATGCTGGTATTTGTCCCGCAGTCCCTGAAGCCGTTTTGCGTAATCTATTGCGGCATCCAGATCGTGGATGGAGCAAGGGCCAATCACCACCAGAAGACGTTTGTCTTCGCCATTAAGGATTTTTTCAATGCGACGGCGGGATGCCGTGACATGTTCCGCTACACCCGCGGAAACAGGATGCCGCTGTGCCAGTTCAGCCGGTGTGACCAGGCTGTCAATGCGCGCAGTGCGGAGTTCATCGGTTTTATTCATGAAATGTCTCAGAAAAATTTTTGCTTCATCGGCAGACTACCGGGAAGTGATGGGCATCACCTTAAACCAATCCCTGCTGAATTCAAGTTCGGCGCGTCTGCGCGCCGAGGATGTGGTGATGATACCCGATTCTGAGTTATTGTACTAGCATGTTAGTACATTCGGCGGTTGAGTCCCATGATATCGAGGATTTTGGTGGCGATCTCTTCTACCGAATAGTTAGTGCTGTTTAGCCACGGGATCTGGTTTTTGCGGTACAGCGCTTCCACCTCGGAAACCTCCATTCGACACTGGCGCATTGAGGCGTAGCGGCTGTTCTCACGCCGTTCTTCACGTATTGCCGCCAGCCGTTCCGGGTTGATGGTCAGGCCAAACAGCTTGTGCTGGAGCGGCTTAAGGGCGGCTGGCAGCACCAGATTGTCCATGTCGTCAGCAATAAAGGGGTAGTTGGCGGCGCGGATACCGAACTGCATCGCCAGGTAAAGGCTGGTCGGGGTTTTCCCGCAACGCGAGACGCCCAGCAGTATCACCTGCGCCTGGTCGAGGTTACGCAGCGAAATACCGTCGTCGTGCGCCAGGGTGTAATCAATGGCGGCGATACGCGCATCGTATTTGGTCAGGTTGCCGGGGTTCAGCCCGTGCGTTCGGTGGGCGATAGGCGTCGGATCGAGTTTCAGTTCGCTCTGCAGCGGGGCCACCAGCGCCTGGACGATATCCTGACAGAACCCTTCACTTTGCAAAATAATCGCGCGAATTTCAGGGATCACGATGGAGTAGAAGACCAGCGGGCGGACCCCCGTCTGCTGGAAGATGGCGTCAATCTGGTCCTTCACCGCCTTTGCACGGCTCTCATTTTCCACAAACGGCAGCGTGATGCTGTTAATCGAAACCGGGAACTGCGACATCACCGCATGTCCCAGCACTTCGGCGGTAATCGCCGTACCATCAGAAATATAAAAAACGTGGCGATCGACAGCATTATCCATTTTACCCACCCTGAATATCGTACGTAATTGTCTGAAAGCATAAATTAAAAAAGTAAATTACACAGCAAAGAACTTATCCTAATTATAAATGAAACGGTGTTTTTGATTTTCCTGAAAAGTGGATTTCATTTTTCAATTAGCGACTTTATTTTTAGGGTTTTTGGCTGAATATATAGGAATCATCGGGTTAGCGGATGGTGGGAAAGTATCCGAAAAGTTGAAAATTTAAATTGCTTACACGATTCACCGTTTTTTTAGCGGAAATAATTATGCCAGTATAAATACGTAGTCAGGTGTTTCTTACTCCGATCAAATATCACAAAAGGATTGTTTCGATGTCCAACAATGGCTCGTCACCGCTGGTGCTTTGGTATAACCAACTCGGCATGAATGATGTAGACAGAGTTGGGGGCAAAAATGCCTCCCTGGGTGAAATGATTACAAACCTGTCGGGTATGGGTGTCTCCGTACCGAACGGGTTTGCCACAACCGCCGATGCCTTTAACCTGTTTTTAGACCAGAGCGGTGTAAACCAGCGCATTTATGACCTGCTGGATAAAACGGATATTGATGATGTGACCGAGCTTGCGAAAGCCGGTGCCCAAATCCGCCAGTGGATTATCGACACACCTTTCCAGCCGGAACTGGAAAAAGCCATTCACGAAGCCTACAACCAGCTCTCAGCGGATGATGCCCAGGCGTCGTTTGCCGTGCGTTCTTCTGCCACCGCGGAAGATATGCCCGATGCGTCATTCGCCGGACAGCAGGAAACCTTCCTTAACGTCCAGGGTTATGACGCCGTGCTGGTGGCGGTGAAGCACGTCTTCGCGTCCCTGTTCAATGACCGTGCCATCTCTTACCGCGTGCACCAGGGCTATGACCATCGCGGCGTGGCGCTTTCTGCTGGCGTACAGCGCATGGTGCGCTCCGACGTGGGCTCTTCCGGCGTGATGTTCTCCATCGACACCGAATCCGGCTTCGACCAGGTGGTGTTCATCACGTCGGCGTGGGGTCTGGGTGAGATGGTAGTACAGGGTGCGGTGAACCCTGACGAATTCTACGTTCATAAGCCGACGCTGGCCGCAAACCGTCCGGCGGTCGTTCGCCGCACGATGGGCTCGAAAAAAATCCGCATGATCTATGCGCCGACGCAGGAGCATGGTAAGCAGGTTAAGATTGAAGACGTACCGCAGGAAATGCGTGACCGTTTCTCCCTGACCGATGCAGAAGTGCAGGAGCTGGCGAAACAGGCGGTACAGATCGAAAAACACTACGGCCGTCCGATGGATATCGAATGGGCCAAAGATGGCAACACCGGCAAGCTGTTTATCGTGCAGGCGCGTCCGGAAACTGTCCGCTCCCGTGGTCAGGTGATGGAGCGTTATACCCTGCACGCACAGGGCAAAATCGTGGCGGAAGGCCGCGCGATTGGTCATCGCATCGGTGCCGGTCCTGTCAAAGTGATCCATGACATCAGCGAGATGAACCGTATTCAGCCAGGCGATGTGCTGGTGACCGACATGACCGACCCGGACTGGGAACCGATCATGAAGAAAGCGGCGGCCATCGTCACCAATCGCGGTGGCCGTACCTGCCACGCGGCAATCATCGCCCGTGAGCTGGGGATCCCTGCCGTTGTCGGTTGCGGTGATGCGACCGAACGCATGAAGGACGATCAGAAAGTGACCGTCTCCTGTGCGGAAGGCGATACCGGTTACGTGTATGCCGATATTCTCGACTTCAGCGTGAAGAGTTCAAGCGTCGATACCATGCCGGATCTGCCGCTGAAGATCATGATGAACGTTGGTAACCCGGACCGTGCGTTTGACTTTGCCTGCCTGCCGAACGAAGGCGTTGGCCTGGCGCGTCTGGAATTTATCATCAACCGTATGATTGGCGTTCACCCGCGCGCGCTGCTGGAATTCGACGACCAGGACGCGAAGCTGCAGAACGAAATCCGCGAGATGATGAAAGGTTACGACTCGCCAAAAGAGTTCTACGTCGGTCGTCTGACCGAGGGGATCGCCACGCTGGGCGCGGCGTTTTATCCGAAGCGCGTGATCGTGCGTCTGTCCGACTTTAAGTCAAACGAATACGCGAATCTGGTGGGGGGTGAGCGTTACGAGCCAGAAGAAGAGAACCCAATGCTCGGCTTCCGTGGCGCCGGACGTTATGTTTCTGACAGCTTCCGTGCCTGCTTCGCGCTGGAATGTGACGCCGTGAAGCGCGTGCGCAACGACATGGGACTGACCAACGTTGAGATCATGATCCCGTTCGTGCGTACCGTGGATCAGGCGAAAGCGGTGGTGGAGGAGCTGGCACGTCAGGGTCTGAAGCGCGGCGAAAACGGGCTGAAGATTATCATGATGTGTGAAATTCCGTCCAACGCCCTGCTGGCTGAGCAGTTCCTGGAGTACTTCGACGGCTTCTCTATCGGCTCGAACGACATGACGCAGCTGACGCTCGGTCTTGACCGTGACTCCGGCGTGGTCTCTGAACTGTTTGATGAGCGTAACGAGGCGGTGAAAGCGCTGCTGTCGATGTCCATCCGCGCGGCGAAGAAACAGGGTAAATATGTCGGGATTTGCGGTCAGGGTCCGTCTGACCATGAAGACTTTGCCGCATGGCTGATGGAAGAGGGGATTGACAGCCTGTCCCTGAACCCGGACACCGTGGTGCAAACCTGGCTGAGCCTGGCCGAACTCAACAAGTAACGCCATCAGCACCAGAAAAAGGTGAGGATATATTCCTCGCCTTTTTTTATTTCATGCCTTATTTGCTCCCCATCACAAATAAAGTAAAAAACCAAATATCATAATTTGTCTGTTAATTTAGACAATTGTTAGCGCGCAAAGCGTTGCTAATACTTGAGCCTTACCGCGCATTTCCCTCGCTGATGCGCAACTGGTTGAAATACGTTTTAACCTGATAAAAAGGCAAATAACAATGACAATCTCCTCTGTATTGCGTACCAAAGATAAAATAGGTTATGGCTTAGGTGATATGGCCAGTGCGCTGGTCTGGCAAACGGCAACCTTATTTCTCGCCTATTTCTATACGGATGTTTTCGGTTTGCCTGCGGCCATCATGGGTACCATGTTTTTAGTGGTGCGCGTGGTGGATGCTTTTGTCGACCCCTGCATTGGCGCGCTGGTCGACCGCACCCAGACGCGGCACGGTCGCTTTCGTCCCTGGCTATTGTGGTTTGCCATCCCATTTGGCGTAAGTTGCCTTATCACCTTCTATGTACCGGACGTCGGGCCGACGGCAAAAATCGTGTATGCCTGCGTCACTTACGCCATCTTAAGCCTTATTTATTCCGCGATTAACGTCCCGTATTGCGCCATGCCCGGGGCGCTGACGCTGGATCCGCGTGAGCGTCACTCGCTGCAGTCCTGGCGCTTCGGCCTGTCGTTCATCGGCGGGTTGATTGTGACGGTGATCGCCTTACCGCTGGTCTCGCTGTTAGGCCAGGGCAACGTTCAGAAAGGCTATTTCTATGCCATGAGCATGATGGGCCTGCTGGGTATTATTCTCTTCTTCTGCTGTTTCCTGATGACCCGCGAGCGTTATTCCCCGCGCAATGACACCTCGGGTTCGATGATCGGCGATTTAAAACTGCTGGCCGGAAATAGCCAGTGGCGAATTGTTTTCTTGTTTAATATTTTGCTGTTAACCGCAGTGGTGACGCGTGGTTCTGCCACCATGTATTACGTGAAATATGTGCTTCTGCGCCCGGAGCTGGTATTTGCCTTTATTGTTTCCGGGATGGTAGCGTCCTTAACGGGGGCATTATTATCTGAACGTCTGTTGGGGAAATTTGACCGCGTCCGCGCCTATCAGTGGACCATTATTTCCTTCGTGATTTTCGGCGCGCTGATTTTCTTCCTGCCGCCTTCGCAGATCTGGCTGATTTTTGGCCTCAACATTATCTTTAGCTTTATTCAGAACCTGACCACGCCGCTGCAGTGGACCATGTTCTCTGATGTGGTCGATTATGAGGAGCATCGCAGCGGCCGTCGTCTGGATGGTCTGGTCTTTTCTACCGCGCTGTTTGCCATCAAATTTGGTCTGGCGCTGGGCGGGGCGGTGGTTGGTTGGGTTCTCGGGGTGGTGGATTATGCGCCCGGTCAGGCAACCCAGGCACCGCACGTGCTCTCTACCATTAATGCGCTCTTCACCCTCATCCCCTGCGTGCTGTTCCTCTGTATGGTCGCGCTGCTGACCATTTACAAACTCAACAGCAAGCTCGTCAATTCCATCGCCCGCGAGCTGGCCAGCAAACGCGAGGTGCGAGACGAGACAGGACAACTCACCCCGGCCACCCATTCCGCAATACAGGAGTAACACATGACTGCGATTTATAAGGACGCGGGACGTCCCGTGCATGAACGCGTCGCCGACCTACTGGCACGCATGACCCCGGAAGAGAAGTTCGCCCAGATGCATGCCTACTGGTTGATCCTCGATGAAAACGGTAACCACCGCGAACGCAGCGATCTGAGCGATGAATTCGCGGGCGTGAGCGAACAGGCTGCGCTTAGCGAACGGCTGAAACTGGGGGTGGGACAGATCACGCGTCCACTGGGCACCCATATTGTTGATGCGAAAACAGGCGTGCGTGCCGCTAACCGCCTGCAGCGCATGATGATGGAAGAGACGCGCCTCGGTATTCCGGCGCTGTTCCATGAAGAGTGCCTGGTGGGGCTGTTGTGCAAAGATGCCACGCTGTTCCCGTCGTCGCTGAACTACGGTTCGACCTGGGATCCGCAGCTGGTGCAGCGTGCGGCAGAACAGATTGGCAAAGAAGCACGTTCCGTTGGCTGCCAGCAGGGGCTGGCCCCGGTGCTGGATGTCTCTCGCGACGTTCGCTGGGGACGCACCGAAGAGACCTTCGGAGAAGACCCGTGGCTGGTGGGGGTGATGGCCACGGCATACGTGAAGGGTTTGCAGGGCGATAAGCGCGATCTTCTGGCAACGCTCAAACATTATGTGGGCCACTCCTTCAGCGAAGGGGCACGCAACCACGCGCCGGTGCATCTTGGCTTTAGCGAACTGAACGACACCTTCCTGCTGCCGTTTGAGATGGCGGTGAAGCTGGCCAATGCCGGTTCGGTGATGCCTGCCTATCACGATATCGATAACCAGCCCGGACACAGCGACCACTTCCTGATGACAACCGTGCTGCGTGAACAGTGGGGGTTCGATGGGATCATCGTTGCGGACTACGGCGGCGTGAGCCTGCTGCACCAGCATCATGGCATCTCGCACGATGCCGCCGAATCTGCAGCGCTGGCCTTCAATGCCGGGCTGGATGTCGAACTACCAAAAGATGACTGCGCGCGTCATCTGGCAGAAGCCGTTGAGCGCGGACTGATTTCCATGGCGAAAGTCGATGAAATAGTGGCACGCGTCCTGACCGAAAAATTCCGTCTTGGCTTGTTTGAAAAACCGTATGCCGATGAACAGGGCATCGATTTGCAAAATGAGGCAACGCGTCAGGTTGCAAGGGAAGTGGCGACCCGTTCGCTGACGCTGCTTGAGAATAACGGCATTTTGCCCCTCGGCGGCAACCCTCGCGTGGCGGTCGTCGGGCCAACGGCAGACGATCCGCTGGCGCTCCTCAGCGGTTACAGTTTTCCGGTGCACCTAATTATTAGCGACATGGTGGAAGAGACCTCGCAGGTCACGACACCGCGCGCGGCGCTTGAGCAGTATCTGGGGGCCTCGCGGGTACGTTATGCCAAAGGCTGTCACATTATCGAAAAACGGATGGCGGGTGCGCCGGTGTTTCCGGGTGACAGCGGCGGTAAACCTATGCAGCAATCTCCGGTTTCGCAGCGTACCGACCTGATCCCTGAAGCCGTAAAAGCCGCACAGGAGAGTGACGTGGTGGTGGCCTGCGTTGGCGATCTCGCCGGGCTGTTCCAGAGCGGAACCGTCGGGGAGGGCTCTGATACCGACTCTCTGAATCTGCCGGGCGTACAGCAACAATTGCTGGCTGCGCTGGTGGCCACCGGCAAGCCGGTTATCGTGGTCATGACCGGCGGGAGGCCTTACAACCTTCAGGGGCTGGAAGATAGCGTCGCCGCGCTGATGATGGCCTGGGCGCCAGGGCAGGAGGGCGGCTGGGCGATTGCGGATGTATTAACGGGCCGCGCTGAACCGCAGGGGCGTCTGGTGGTCAGCGTGCCGAAAAGCGCGGGAGCAATGCCCTATTACTACAACCACAAGCTCAAAAGTGGCGGCACACCGTTCGCTTTCCATTTTGGCTCCCGCTATCCCTTTGGCTTCGGTCTCGGCTGGACGCAGTTTAGCTGGGGAACGGCGCGCGTGGCTGAACCCCGCGTTCCGATCGACGGCGAGGTGGTCGTAAGCCTGGATATCACCAATACCGGTGAGCGCAGCGGCAGCGAGGTGGTACAGGTCTATGTCCGGGATAACGTCGCCACGCAGGTGCGGCCACTGCAGGAGTTGAAGGCGTTCCAGCGCGTCACGCTCTCACCGGGTGAAACCGCCACGCTCACCTTTACGTTGCCCGTTGAGATGTTCAACTTTACCCGTCGTGACGGCAAACGGATCGTCGAGCCGGGTGAATTTGAGCTGCAGATTGGTGCATCGTCGGCGGATATTCGCGAGGTGGTGACGGTCAATGTGACCGGGGAAACCCGTGTATTGTCAACGGAATGGCGGATGCTCAGCACCTGTGACGTCAGCCGCGCGTAATCAGGATAAAAAAAAGCCCATCGTGGGAGATGGGCAAAGACTACACACAGCAATTCGTTGTTTCACTCAGGGGATTTCCATGCTTATAAATCAAGGTGTTGATTTATAACCGTGTCCTAATAGTAGGCATGTCAGCTTTTAGCGTCGATCAGATTCGTCTCAATAGTTAAAGAGACGTAAAGATTTCTTGAGGTTAATAGGGGACTTAGAGCCGTAATAGCGGGTCTGACCAGTGCGCAACGAATAAATACTTTAGCAACGTTTAAGTATTGAAGGGGAATATGTAGGCCGGGTACGCGACTGCGTTACCCGGCCTGTCCATTACTGCTTGTTCTTATCTTCGAGCTCTTCCAGTTCGCTCAAAATCACGTCCGGGTCCGTTCCCGGAGGCGGGATTTCGTGCACCCAGGCGGAGAACAGACGCCAGGTCACGGCCAGAAGCACCGGACCAATAAACAGACCAATCATCCCAAAGGCAATCAATCCACCAATTACGCCTGAGAGAATAAGGATCAGCGGCAGGTCTGCGCCCATGCGAATAAGGATGGGACGAATAACGTTATCCATGGTGCCGACCACGCAGCTCCAGACCAGCAGAACGGTGCCCCACGTGGTATCTCCGGTCCAGTACAGCCAGATAATGCTGGGTACCAGCACCAGCAACGGACCCAGTTGCGCAAGGCAGGTCATCAGCATGACCACGGTGAAGACGGTGGCGTACGGCACGCCAGAAATCGCAAGACCAATACCGCCCAGCACCGCCTGAACCAGCGCCGTTACCACGACGCCAAGCGCAACCGCGCGCACGGCCTGCGCCGCCAGCAGAACCGCGGCATCTCCCCGTTTGCCCGCCAGGCGAGTGGCAAAATGACGAACGCCCAAAGCCACCTGCTCACCGCGCCAGTACAGCAGGGCGCTAAAGACCAGCATCAGCGTACAGTGCATCATAAAGCGGCCAATGTGCGCCGCCTGACCCACAAACCAGGTGGTGGTAGTGCCAATATACGGGCGCACTTTCGCCATCAGCGCGCTGCCACCCATCTCCAGCAGGCCATGCCAGCCGCTGTAAAGTTTTGCGCCAACAACCGGAATGCTGTTAAGCCAGGCGAGATCCGGCGGCGTCAGATCGCCACTGGTCACGGCGCGAATCACCGGGCCGCTGGAGTCGACAAGGCTGTTGACCAGCAACGCAACGGGAATAATGAACAGCAGGAACAACAGCAACGTCATCACCAGGACCGCCAGCCCACGACGTCCGAAGAGCAGTTTCTGTAACCGTAACAGTAAAGGCCAGGTGGCAACCACAACGGTTGCAGCCCAGGCGAAGCCGAGAATGAAGGGTTGAACGATCCACAAACACGCAATAATCATGAGGGCCAGGAACAGCACCGACAGCAAAATTTGCGCAACATCCCTGGGCTGGCGAAGATTGACCATAAATGAAACTTTCCTTAATTGAACACCAGCGTGGCTGGCGGGAACGGAAAACCGCGATTCTCTAATCATTAATGATTTCAGCGATTTTTGACAGGCGAATTCTGCCTGTAATTCTGCAGAGCGTATAAGAAAAAAATGTGATAAAACTTTTACGATACACGCAAACGATTTCACACCTCTAATTAGGGTCGACAGTAATGATCCCACAGATTTCTCAGGCACCTGGCGTCGTTCAGCTGGTGCTTAATTTTTTGCAGGCACTGGAGCAACAGGGTTTTACAGGGGATACCGCCACACATTATGCCGACAGGCTGACAATGGCGACCGACAACAGTATCTACCAGCTTCTTCCCGATGCAGTCGTGTTTCCCCGTTCAACGGCCGATGTGGCGCTTATTGCGCGACTGGCAACGCAGGAGCGATTTACCTCGCTGGTGTTCACGCCACGCGGCGGCGGCACCGGCACCAATGGTCAGGCGCTGAACCAGGGCATCATCATTGATATGTCGCGCTATATGAACCGCATCATTGAGATCAATCCCGAAGAAGGATGGGTGCGTGTCGAAGCGGGCGTCATCAAAGATCAGCTTAATCAGTACCTCAAGCCTTATGGTTACTTCTTTGCCCCCGAGCTCTCTACCAGCAACCGTGCGACAATCGGTGGGATGATTAACACCGATGCCTCCGGGCAGGGGTCGCTGGTCTACGGTAAAACCTCCGATCACGTTCTTGGCGTGCGCGCGGTGCTGCTGGGCGGCGATATCCTGGATACCCAGCCGATGCCGGTCGAACTGGCGGAAACGCTGGGTAAAGACAACACGGCCAACGGGCGGATTTACCGCACCGTGCTTGAGCGCTGTCGCGATAACCGCCAGCTGATCCTCGACAAATTCCCTAAACTGAACCGCTTCTTAACCGGCTACGATCTGCGTCATGTCTTTAACGATGACCTGACGCAGTTTGATTTAACCCGCGTGCTGACCGGCTCCGAAGGGACGCTGGCATTTATTACCGAGGCGCGGCTGGACATTACGCCGCTGCCGAAAGTGCGTCGGCTGGTGAACGTCAAATACAACTCCTTCGATTCTGCCCTGCGCAATGCGCCCTTTATGGTTGACGCGCGGGCGCTGTCGGTGGAAACCGTCGACTCTAAAGTGCTTAATCTGGCTCGGGAAGACATCGTCTGGCACTCGGTGAGTGAGCTTATCACCGATGTACCTGATAAAGAGATGTTGGGTCTTAACATCGTTGAATTTGCCGGCGATGACGAAGCGCTGATTGAAAGCCAGGTCACCACGCTCTGTCAGCGGTTGGACGAACTGATTGCAGCAGGCGAAGGTGGGGTGATTGGCTGGCAGCTTTGCAGCGAACTCTCCGGCATTGAGCGTATTTACGCGATGCGTAAAAAAGCAGTGGGGCTGCTGGGCAACGCGAAGGGGGCGGCCAAACCGATTCCCTTTGCTGAAGACACCTGCGTCCCGCCTGAGCATCTGGCGGATTACATCGTTGAGTTCCGCGCCCTGCTGGATAGCCACGGTTTGAGCTACGGCATGTTCGGCCACGTGGATGCCGGGGTGCTGCACGTGCGTCCTGCGCTGGACATGTGCGATCCGCAGCAGGAGATCCTGATGAAGCAGATCTCCGACGATGTGGTGGCGTTGACCGCGAAATATGGCGGTCTGCTCTGGGGAGAACACGGGAAAGGGTTCCGCGCGGAGTACAGCCCGGCGTTCTTCGGTGAAGCGCTCTACGCTGAGCTGCGTAAGGTCAAAGCGGCATTCGATCCGGATAACCGTCTCAACCCGGGTAAAATTTGCCCGCCAGAGGGCGTCGATGCCCCAATGCTGCAGGTGGACGCCGTCAAGCGCGGCACCTATGACAGACAAATCCCGATTGCGGTGCGCGCCTCCTGGCGCGGTGCAATGGAGTGTAACGGTAACGGTCTGTGTTTCAACTTCGACGTGAAAAGCCCAATGTGCCCGTCGATGAAAATTACCAGTAACCGTATTCACTCGCCCAAAGGCCGCGCAACGCTGGTCCGCGAATGGCTGCGTCTGCTGGCCGACCGCGGGGTTGATCCGCTGAAGCTGGAACAGGAATTGCCGGAAAAACGCGCCAGTCTGCGCTCGCTGATTGAACGTACCCGCAACAGCTGGCATGCGAACAAAGGCGAGTATGATTTCTCCCACGAGGTGAAGGAGGCCATGTCCGGCTGCCTGGCCTGTAAAGCCTGCTCAACCCAGTGTCCGATCAAGATTGATGTGCCGGAGTTTCGCTCACGGTTCCTGCAGCTTTACCATACCCGCTATCTGCGTCCAATGCGTGACCATCTGGTGGCGACGGTGGAGAGCTATGCCCCGCTGATGGCGCGTGCGCCGAAGACCTTTAACTTCTTCATCAATCAGCCGCTGGTGCGAAAGCTTTCCGAAAAACATATCGGGATGGTGGACCTGCCGCTGCTGTCAGTCCCTTCGCTACAGCGTCAGCTCGTGGGGCACCGCTCGGCGAATATGACGCTGGAGCAGCTTGAGGCGCTGACCCCTGAGCAGAAAGCCAATGTGGTGCTGGTGGTGCAGGATCCGTTTACCAGTTACTACGATGCCCAGGTGGTAGCCGATTTTATCCGTCTGGTAGAAAAACTGGGCTATCAGCCGGTGGTACTGCCGTTCTCACCAAACGGCAAAGCGCAGCACATTAAAGGTTTCCTTACCCGTTTTGCGAAAACGGCGCGGAAAACCGCTGACTTCCTCAACCGGGTGGCGCAGCTAGGGATGCCGATGGTCGGTGTCGATCCGGCGCTGGTGCTCTGCTACCGCGATGAGTATAAGCAGACGCTGGGGGAGCAACGCGGTGATTTCCACGTCATGCTGGTGCACGAGTGGCTGCCGGCGGCGCTGCAACAGGCGACCGTGAAGGATGTGAGCGGTGAATCGTGGTATCTGTTCGGCCACTGCACGGAAGTGACGGCACTGCCGGGCGCCCCGGCGCAGTGGGCTTCTATCTTTGCCCGCTTCGGGGCGAAGCTTGAGAGCGTCAACGTGGGCTGCTGCGGCATGGCAGGTACCTACGGGCACGAAGTGAAAAACCACGAGAACTCGCTCGGTATCTATGAGTTGTCGTGGCATCAGGCGATGCAGCGTTTGCCGAGGAACCGCTGTCTGGCCACGGGCTACTCCTGCCGAAGCCAGGTGAAACGGGTTGAAGGGAACGGAGTGCGTCACCCATTACAGGCTTTACTGGAGATAATTGGATGATCTGGAAACGAGCCGTGACGCTGCAGGCGCTGAATGCCATGGGCGAGGGGAATATGGTAGGGCTGCTGGACATTCAGTTCACGCATATTGGCGAGGATGAACTGGAGGCCACGATGCCTGTCGATCATCGCACGCATCAGCCGTTTGGTTTATTGCACGGCGGCGCATCCGTCGTGCTGGCCGAAACCCTGGGGTCCGTGGCGGGTTATCTTTGCACCGAAGGGGAGCAAAAGGTCGTCGGGCTGGAGGTGAACGCGAACCATATTCGCTCGGTGCGAAGTGGACGGGTGCGCGGCGTTTGTCGCGCGCTACACGCCGGTAGCCGCCATCAGGTGTGGCAGATTGACATTCTTGACGAGCAGGATCGGCTCTGCTGCTCGTCGCGACTGACGACGGCGGTCGTGTAAAGTTTTCAGATGTTTTGCCTTTGGTCAAAAACTAGCCAGCCTCTTGTGATATACTGGTCAGGTTTTGTACATAAGCGAGGACATCATGGATACTGAAATAACCCCAACACAGCTGGCAATTGAATATTTACGTCGTGATAAAAGCAACCTGTCTCCGGCGCAGTACCTGAAAAAGCTGAAACAGCTTGAACTGGAGTTCACAGATTTGCTGGCGCTCTCTTCAAATGAGCTTAAAGAAGAGATCTACTTTGCCTGGCGGTTGGGCGTTCACGTCCATTGATCGTGACAGTAAAAAAAAGGCCGCGTCAGCGGTCTTTTTTGTATCTGACGTTCAGTACCGGGCAGGCAGTTTATTGATTTTAACGAGCCTGCCATCTTCTATCTCAATGAACCCGCCTGTTTTTAAATCCGCCAGAATACGCATTACCCCACTGCGCGACAGCTGGGTTTTTTCGCGAATATACCGCTCTGCGGTGATGGCGTTGCGATAACTCTCATCTTCATCCATCAGCTTTATCAATTGCTGGCGAATCATCTCATAGGCCGTGGGCGCGCCCTGAGGCATCACATTATTGTATAGCCGGTTATAAACAAACATCAGGTGCTTAGACAACAACCCCCATAACCCATTCTCTTTGATAACGGCTTCCACCTGAACGGTGGTAAGCATACCCGTCAGGCAGGGGGTCACGGTTTTAAGATAATCATTGAAGTAGATGTCTGTCAGATTGGCGAGGCCAAAAAGCGCCGGGCTACGTGCGGTGGTGAGCATCATGTTGTCGCTTCTGCGGTAGATAGCAACGGTGCCTTCGAGGATCAAATAGCACACGCTCTGGCCATTCACCTGGAGATCCAGCTGTTCGCCGGGAGCAACATTGCGCGTGGTACAGTAGGGTTGCAGGAATGAAATCAGTTCTCGCGCGTAAGGAGAACCACGATGCGTTTTTTCAGTAGAGGACATAACCTATAACCCGTAGCGATAACCCCCCTGATTATAGCGTTACTCCTTATCGTAAACACGAGGCCAATCAGTATTTACGTGGTAAATGACGGATTTCCAGCAGCACGCCACGCTCCATCGTGATGTACTTTCCGGTACGCAGTTCCGCGAGAATACGCATAATCCCACTGCGTGAAAGGTAGGTTCGACTCTTGATATACGCTGCTGCCGTGATGTTTTTCCGTACGGCATCTGGCTCCTGCATCAGTTCGACCAGCTGAAACCGGATAATGTCATAGGCTGACATCTGCGATATTTGCGCGCAGTGCTCGTATACCCGGGAGGCGGTATAGATGAGTAGCTTTGAAAAATGTTCCCATAAGTTTTTTTCCGCCACGATCTTATTAAAATTATCCAGAGAGACATGCGCTATTTCTGAGGTTTCAAGCGCTCTGACGTACAGATGTTCAGAGGAGAACTGGCTGCTGACACCCAGAATAAAAGGTGAGGACTCTGAGTTTAAAACAATACCATCGCCACGACGATGCAGCGCAACGCTGCCGTGTAACAGCAAAAAACAGAGGCGAACATCATTATTGTGATACTGAATAATTTCGCCTTTCGCGAGAATATGCCTTTCCGTAAAAGGCAGTACAGTACTGATTAACTTATCAATATGGGCATACGGCTTTAAATCCAGTACGGTAGATTTTACATCGGTGAGGACCGCTGTCATTCGCGTGTTCATAAGGTGCTCCACTGCTTTCATTGCGATCATGGGTGACCGGCGTAGAGAATTATCTTAAAAAACAGCGACTACGGGAATATGCAGCACAGGTCTAAAAGTAGACTTTCAATATTATCCTGACTAACATTTTGAATTTAATGATCTTAACACTCCGGTCTATTAATAGACTGCCTGTTATATGCATAAGGCATTCCTTATTTACAATGTTTTATTTTTGTTAATTACGGGTCTACGGAAAGACTCCGAAAATGATTGTCGACGTCAACGGAGTTGTATAAATTTTATTTCATCGACAGCAAGTCATATGCGTCTTCAGACGTTTAATGAAATAAAGTTATTTCATTTTTTTCGCTGCTGTCTGTAAAAGGCAAAACATTAAGCGGGTGAAAAAACCGACGCGTCTTTTTGTCTGAATGTTAATAATAAATAAAGTGATGCAGGATATAGCATGATGAAAAAAACACTTCTTCTGGCAACGATCGCAGCAGGTTCCGTACTGACAATGGCCAATGCGTTTGCCGCTGCAGGTACCGTTAATTTTAACGGAAATATTCTGGATTCTGCCTGTGATGTTGATGTGGCATCGCAGAACCAGGTGGTTGTACTTGGGGATTATTATAAAACAGAGTTTACCGCGACGGGGGCGAGAACCGCGGCAACGAAATTCGATATTATTTTGAAAAATTGTCCGGTCTCGGTCACGAACGCCAAAGTGCGCTTTGACGGTACTCCGGATGCGTCTAATAGCAATCTTCTGGCAATTGACACCTCCGTGGCGGGTGCCGCAACGGGCGTGGCGATCAACCTGATGACCGCGGATAAAGCCGACCTGCCTTTGCATGGCAGCAATGGTTACACCTACATGCTCAGCAGCTCCGCAGACAATACGCTCAATTTCTATGCCCAGTATATTTCGACCACGGCCAGCGTCACGGCGGGCCCGGCGAATTCTGTCGCCAACTTCTCGGTGGTTTATAACTAGCTCTTTTGCCTGAACGTCGGGGCCGCCCCGGCCCCCAATTTTATGAGGAACAGAATGTATTTTTTCAGAACCCCTTTACTGGCAACAGCGTTGTTATCTCTGATGCTGTCAACGGCTCATGCCGGCGTCATTATTGGTGGTACGCGCATTATTTTTGATGGCGCTAAAAAGGAAACGTCACTCAGTGTGAATAACCCTGATGGTACGCCGTATTTAATTCAGTCATGGATCGACGTGCAGGAAGGGGCGTCAGGCAAGGTGCCTTTTATTATTACGCCGCCTTTGTATCGTCTGGATGGCGGGCAAAAAAACGTTGAGCGCATCGTGATGACGGGGGCACTGCCTCAGGATCGGGAAAGTTTATTTTGGCTGAATATTAAAGCGATTCCGTCTGCCTCAACGCAGATGAACGCATTACAAATTGCGGTTAAAACGCGCATCAAACTGATTTATCGGCCCGCTGAGCTGCACGCGTCCACGCCTGACGAACAGGCCAGTCAATTACGCTGGCGCAGAACCGGGAATGAACTTCAGGTTAATAACCCGACCGCGTATGTCATCAATTTTAATGAAATCACCCTTGGGGGTAAAAAAATCGATGACGTGTCGTATGTCTTACCCGGTGGCTCAGTCCGTTTCACGTTACCGCAGGGGGCCAGCGGCAGTGTACTGACGTTTAAAGTGATTAATGACTTCGGCAGCCCTGGGGGCCCGCATCAGGCAACCTTATAACCGGTGAAACGCGGGCATTGCCTGTCATAAATGAGTTAAAAGCGATGGCAATACACTATTTTCGGGCTCGACCTGCACCCCTGGCGACAGTGATCGGATTAATACTTGCAGGTTCATCGCAGGCGCTTTTTGCCGGTGAGACATTTAATGCCGAACTGGTTGAACTTGATAATCCAGGAAGAGGGAGAACCGATTTATCGGCATTTGAATCCGGATCGCAGGCACCCGGCACCTATCACGTCGATATTGTTCTTGATGACCAGCTAATGGCGACCCGCGATATCACCTTTACTGCAGTAAAAGACGAAAAGGGCAATGACGTCCTCCGGCCGTGCCTGAGCCTTGACCAGTTAAAACAGTGGGGCGTGAGAACCACGCTTTTCCCGCAGCTGGCGGCGAACAACGGTGAATGCGCAAACCTTCAGGCGATCCCGCAGGCCAGCAGCGATTTTCAGTTTGGCGCACAGCGGCTGGTGATCAGCATTCCTCAGACCGCCATCGACCTGCCAGCCAGGGACGCGGTTCCGCCAGAGATGTGGGATGAGGGGATTAATGCCGCCATGCTTAATTACAGTCTGAGCGGAGCAAACGCGTGGGCGAAGAACACTCGTGGCAGCCAGAATGATAGCCAGTACGCCAACCTGCGCCCCGGGGTCAATATCGGGCCGTGGCGCTTACGTAATTACACCACCTGGTCACGGGATTCCACCGGTGAGGATCGGTGGGACAACGTGTATACCTATGCGCAGCGCGCCGTTATTCCGCTGAAAGCACAGCTGATTATTGGGGACAGTACCGCACCGGCGGATGTTTTCGACAGTATGCCATTTCGCGGCGGTCAGCTGGCCTCGGATGATGACATGCTTCCGGACTCTCTTAAAGGCTATGCGCCCGTGGTCCGCGGCATCGCGCGAACCAATGCGCAGGTGGTGGTCCGCCAGAATGGTTATCAAATTTATCAGAGCTACGTGGCGCCAGGCGCGTTTGAAATCTCGGACATGTATCCCACCGGCGGCGCAGGCGATCTGGATGTGACCATCAAAGAGGCTGACGGGAGTGAGCAGCATTTCACGCTGCCTTATGCCTCGCTGCCGGTCCTGCAGCGGGAAGGACGACTGAAGTATGCGGTGACGGCCGGGCAGTATCGCGCCTACAACAGCCGCGTGGAGAAAACGTCTTTTGGTCAAATCACCGGTATTTATGGGATTCAGCACGGCATCACCCTTTACGGTGGGATGCAGGGGTCTGATAAATACCGTTCAGTGGCGTTTGGCATCGGTAAAAACATGGGGGATATCGGCGCGATCTCTGCCGACGTGACCCAGGCCTGGTCAACGCCGAATAACACCGACAAAACATCCGGTCAGTCCTTGCGCGCGCGTTACAGCAAAAATATGGCGAAGACCGGGACAAACTTTTCAATTGCGGGATACCGATATTCAACCCGTGGCTATTACGGGATGCAGGACGTGCTGGATTCCTACGGCGACAGCAGTGCCCTGCAGGACCGGCGGCGTAACCGTGCTGAACTGACCATGAGCCAGGCGCTGGGCGGCGCGCTGGGTTCACTGACGCTCAGCGCCGCACGCGAGGATTACTGGAATTCTGGTCAGGCGATGGCCTCCTGGAGCGTGGGCTACAACAATGACTGGAACAACGTCAGTTACGGTTTGACCTGGACCTACAGCAAGAATGGACGCGGGAGCGCGCAAAACGCGGACCACGATCGGTTGCTGGCCTTTAACGTCAGCGTACCGTTGGACAAATTCTTGCCGCGTACCTGGGCTAACTATGGCATGAACGCCAGTAAGCACAACGGCACGACGCACGTGGTCGGGCTGAACGGCGTGTCTCTGGAAAACAGCGCCCTGAACTGGAACGTGCAGCAAGGTTATGGCACACAGGGCACGGGAAATACCGGCAACCTGAACGGCGACTATAAAGGCACCTATGGCGAAATTGTCGCGGGCTACAGCTACGACAAACACAACGAGCGCCTGAATTACGGGTTGCAGGGGGGCGTCATTGCTCACCGTGACGGCATCACGCTTTCGCAGCCGCTCGGTGAAACCAATATCCTGGTGAAAGCGCCGGGTGCACACGGTGTCGATATTCGCAATCAACCCGGGGTTCGTACGGATTTCCGCGGGTATACAGTGGTTAACAATCTGTCGGTATACCGAAAAAACGACATCACTCTTGAGCCGGAAACTATGCCGGATGACGTGGAACTTGAGATTAATACGCGCACCGTAACACCGACCCGCGGGGCGATAGTGGAAGCCGATTATAAGTCTAAAATCGGGCGCCGGGTGCTAATGACCCTGTCCGATGGGCAATATGCCGTTCCGTTTGGTGCGGTCGTCACGCTCAAAGGCGACAGCAACAGCAGCTTTATTGTGGGCGACCGTGGTCAGGTCTATTTAACGGGACTGCCCGGACAGGGAGAAATCGTGGCAACCTGGGGAAATCAACCCGGTCAGCAGTGCCGCGCACAGTTTAGCCTGCCTGCACAACCCACCTACGGCGGAATAACTGACGTTAACGCGCTTTGCCGCCAGGAAGGTTAAAAATGAAATTTGCTTCATCTCTGATCCTGCTCTGTTTACTGAGCGGGTGGAATAGCGCCCGTGCCGGCACCTGTACAACCATCACGCCGCAAATATCGACGATATCTGTGGGCACGATTAACGTGCAGCGTGATGCCCCTGTGGGCACCATTATTTTTTCTCGCGCCGCCTCATCAACGGGAACCTATTTAACGGGATGTTCTAACCCGCTGATGCTGGGATTCAGTATGCGATATAACAATGGGAACCTGAGCAGCTACGGTAACCATGTTTATGCCACCAATGTCAGCGGTATTGGTATTCGCTTTTCCTCGGGGAATTATTTTGAAAACCCGGCTTACACGTTTTCGTATAACGCGGTGACGTCGTATGTGGATTGGTTTGGTGGAAAAGTTGAGCTGGTGGTGACCGGCCCGGTAACGTCGGGCGCTTTAACGCCGGGCGTTATCGGAACCGTGGCGCTTCAGGGAAGTGACGGTGTTTATCGTGACGGTCTGACGGTCCAGTTAACTGACGGCACAATTAATGCGCTGGCATGCACGATAACGACGGCGCAGTTGACGTTCCCGATAGGCGATATTCCGGCCTCAACGTTTGGCTCCGTTATTGGAACCACGCCATCCGGCGCCCAAAATACGCAAAATCTGGGGTTAACCTGCAGTGCCGGCACCAATATCAGTGTGTCACTCAGCGGTATGCAAAATCCGGACAGCGCCAATACCAGCGTCATGGCATTAACCGGTCAAGGGAATGCCGGTACGGCAAAAGGGGTAGGGGTTCAACTGCTTTATAACGGTTCACCTTTGGTGATGAACGGTCGCCTGTTATTAAAACAGTCTGCGGGAGGACAGGAGACGCTTCCGTTAACCGCGCGCTATTACCAGACGTTAACCACCGTGGAGTCAGGCTCGGCAAATGCGTCAGCCACGCTCACGATAACCTATCAATAACCGGTGAGATGATGAAAATAATTCCCGCGGCGTTGCTTGTGTCAGGTTTACTGTGCGGCAAAGCGCTATGTGCAGACAGCGTAAATATCGGGGTCACCGGAAATATCGTGGCCTCACCCTGCCTGTTTAATAACGGCAATACGAATCTCGATATTAATCTGGGCAATATCCAGGCGAGTAATATGGTGACGCCTGGATCATCCTCAGACCCGGTTACGTTTGATCTGTTATTTACCCAATGTCCGGTGGGGACGCGTAGCGTCACCGCTACCTTTACGGGTACACCCGACCCTGTTGCCGGCGCCGACTATTACATTAACCGCGGTACGGCCACCCACGTGGCGATAGCAATGCGCGAGGCCGGAAGTGGCATACTGAAAGGGAACGGCTCCAGCATGACGGAATATGTTGCCTCAGACCGGACGGCGAAGATGGCCATGCAGGCTGCGGTTATATCCACCGGAGGCAGGGCGACGCCCGGCACCCTCAGCGCAGTGGTGGTCATTACGCTGCAGTACAATTAAGTCGCGCGGGATTTCTCGCGCATTTTTGCTTCCCGTCGGTGTGGTCTATGTTGAATATTTTAATTAGCGAGACGGATTCGTTATTTCAGTCTGGTCTGCAGTATTTTTTTATGGATTTCTTTTGGCGTAATTTTAATGACTGCATTCACTTTGATTATGAAATGACGCCGCATAACGTCAGCACGGCGGATATTATTGTCCTCTCTTTATGCCAGGGGGAAACCCTGACCTGTTTTCCGGAATTACAGTCACGGCAAAAAGGCATTGTGATCGGCTGGGTTGACGATGAGCAACGCTCTACGGCGTCGCAATCCTGTTATCAGGATATTATTTTCATTTCCCGCAGGGCCTCTCTTGACATGATTGGCGAGACGGTAGGGGGCGCGTGGCGTAAAGCGCAGTTGAAGGGGCATGTGCTGCAGAAAACGTCCTGTTTCGATTGCGAGCATAAGATATTATCACCGCAGCAAATACGCATCGTCATGAACCTGTATAAAGGCTTATCCGTTATGCAGACGGCAGACGCGTTACAGATCGGCTATAAGACCGTTTTTGCGCACAAATACATGATCATGCAAAAATTTAACCTGCGAAGTGATTATGAGCTTATCGCGCTGCTCAACAGGATGGTGAAGAAAAACGGCACCCCCAATATTTTTCGTGATTCTGTGAGACAGGGTTTACAGGACCGCCCCTGTCTGGAGGCGTAAAGGCACTTTTATTGATGACAGGAATAACGGAAACAAGTGTTCGGTTATGAAACTTTAGAGTTGCATCTGCAGCATGTTATTTTTACGTTTTATATAACGATTAATTAGCGATGCAAATTCATAAAACCCTGAAACCGATTTTTGTGACCAGGTTCAAGTGTGTGGGCCCGGAATGTTTAATTTCCTGCTGCCGCGGCTGGACAATTTCCATTGATAAAAAAACACATCAAAAATATCTTTCATCAACGCATCCTGGTATCGCTGCAATCGCCAAAGACAATCTGATTCTGCAGCGTAAAGGCAAAGTAAACTATTCCCGTATTAAACTGGATGAAAAAGGGGAGTGTCCGTTTATCGATGAAAATAAGCTTTGTATGGTACACCGTGATTTAGGTGAAAGTGCCTTATCGCACACCTGCAGTACTTATCCCCGAAGCTCCACCCGCTATCTGGATGAAACTCGCCACAGCATGACCCTTTCATGTCCGGAAGTGGTCAGGCGGGTTCTCTTCGACCCCGATGCGATGTTATTGCAGGAGCAGGATGAACTGCTGGCCGTTTATAAAACCAATCTGATTGGTCAGCGCCAGTCTATGCCTCAAAGCAGCCAGGTCATTCATCTCCTTGCGTGGAAAATAATCCAGTCGCCAGCGAGGAATGTTGAAGAAAATTTGATGGCGCTGGCTCAGTTGATCCTGACCTTACAGCATGTGAACTTCGATTTGCACAATCAGTATGAGCAGGTTGAACGCTTTTACGAAGCCTTGCT
This sequence comes from Enterobacter cloacae complex sp. 394I7, assembly GCF_057320345.1. Taxonomy (NCBI): domain Bacteria; kingdom Pseudomonadati; phylum Pseudomonadota; class Gammaproteobacteria; order Enterobacterales; family Enterobacteriaceae; genus Enterobacter; species Enterobacter cloacae complex sp. 394I7. The sequence continues at coordinate 855,928 of NZ_JBXWCR010000001.1, forward strand.
GGAAGCGTTGCAGAGCGGTAAATCGCTGCTCTCTGAAAGCAATGTCGGGCGATCAAATGCGATGAAATATCTGGCGTTGTCGATCCTCGGCACGAACGTGGCGCGAGATTCTGCACGGGATGGGTATATCAACGAAGGGCATCGGCAAATTGCTGACTTTTTGAATTTCAGCCATGACAGCGATCCCGCCAGGCTGGCGCAGAAATTCGACGCGATTAACCAGCAGTGGGGGAAACTTTGCCAGGAATCCTGTCTGTCAGAGCCGTACGTATTACGCAACTATCTGTTGTACAAACTCTACAGCGGCTATTTCCCGGGTAAGAATACCGCCACCATTATGCGTCAGTTTTATCGCATCGTTCTGGACTTTTTCTACCTGAAAGTTTTCCTGAGCGTCAAATCAATGGATGAACAACTGGACCAGCAGATGGTCATGAAAACCATCGCCAGCTTCTCAGAAAAGACCCTGCACAATCAGACCATTGATGCCCGTATGGATTTTGCTATCGATAAGATTAACGGTGGGGACGACCTCTCGTGCCTGCTGCTCATTGGCTAACGTATAACGAGGCTCGCCGTGGCGAGCCTCTTTTTCCTCAGACGTTCACCGCCGTGATTAACCGCGTCTTCATGGTCTGATAAGACGACGCCGCAAAGTCTTCCGCCCAGCGCTGATCTTCAATTGCCTCAAGCTTAACCGCACAATACTTGGTTTCTGGCGTTTTGGAGACCGGGTCAAGGTTATCCTGCGTCAGTTCGTTACAGGCGCCAATCCACCACTGGTAGGTCATATAAACCGCACCGGCGTTGATGCGCTCGCTGATGCTGGCACGGGTAATGACTTTGCCCCGACGGGAATGCACCCACACCAGCTGTCCGTCTTTAATGCCCAGGTTGTCCGCATCAAGGGGGTTCATTTGTACACGGCCTGGTTCGTCGGCAAGGCTTTGCAGCGCGGCGCAATTGCCGGTCATTGAACGGCAGGAGTAGTGGCCGACCTCGCGCACGGTGCAGAGCACCAGCGGATACGTTTCGTCCGGGATCTCGGCAGGCGCGCGCCAGGCTGCCGCAAAAAGCTGGCCTTTGCCGCTCGGCGTATCGAACTGGTTATCTTTATAGAGATACGGCGTCCCCGGGTGATCGAGCGTTGGACACGGCCATTGCACATGGCCCATTTCACCCATTTTTTCGTATGTCACGCCATAGAACAGCGGACAGAGCTCGCGCATCTCGTCCCAGATCTGCTGGTTGGATGCGTAATGCATCGGATAGCCCATTTCGGTAGCAAGCAGGCTGATGATCTCCCAGTCACGTTTCACGTTGCCGCTGGCCTCAATGGCTTTACCGAAACGCTGGAAACCACGGTCGGCACAGGTAAAGACGCCACCGTGTTCTCCCCACGATGTGGCAGGTAACAGAACATCCGCCACTTCCGCCGTTTTCGTCATAAAGATGTCCTGAACCACCACGAAATCGAGTGCTTCAAAACCGCGGCGCACCAGCCCCAGATCGGCTTCAGTCTGCAGCGGATCCTCGCCCATGATGTAATAGGCTTTTACCTTGCCTTCCAGCGCAAGGTGAGGGACTTCGGTGATACGCGTTCCAACCTCTTTGTCCATAATCCCGACATCGATTCCCCAGGCAGCGGCGAATTTCTGCCGGACCGCCGGGTTCGTAACGTCCTGATACCCCGGGAACATATTGGGCAGAACGCCCATATCACACGCGCCCTGAACGTTGTTTTGACCACGTACTGGCCCAACGCCGACAGCAGGTCGACCAAGATTTCCGGTCAGCAGTGCCAGGCTGGAGAGACCTTTGACCACGTCTACAGCCTGACCAAACTGCGTTACGCCCATGCCCCACATGACGGTGGCGGAAGGCGCAGCCGCGAACGTCCGCATCGCCTGACGCACATCCCGGGCTGGAATGCCGGTGAGATGTTCGACGTTTTCGGGCGCGTAGTCTTTGACCGTTTCCCGATAAGCGTCAAGCCCTTCGGTGAAGCGCGCGACGTAGTTTTTGTCGTACAGCTCCTCTTCCAGAAGGACATAGCCAAACGCATTGACCAGCGCCATGTTGCTGCCGTTTTTCAGCTGCAGGTGCTGGTCGGCAATGCGTGCGGTTTCAATGCGACGGGGATCGCAGACGATGATTTTCGCGCCATTTTCGCGGGCTTTTAAGACCCGACGGGCGACGATGGGGTGCGAATCGGCGCAGTTATAGCCAAACACCAGCAGGCATTTTGAGTTTTCAATATCGTTAATGGAATTGCTCATTGCACCGTTGCCGAGAGTTTCCTGTAACCCGGCAACAGAAGGGCCGTGACAGACGCGCGCGCAGCAGTCCACGTTGTTGGTATTCAGCACCGCACGGGCAAATTTTTGCATCACATAGTTCGTTTCATTCCCTGTTCCCCGGGAGGAACCGGTGGTCATGATGGACCGTGGGCCATACTGCTCTTTTATGCTCCTGAGTTTATGGGCGGTATAGCGGATAGCCTCTTCCCAGGTGACGGGGGTAAAAGCCTCTCCCTTGTGGTAGCGGATCATGGGCTGAGTCAGACGGGGGGTAAGCAGACGCGTATCGTTCAGGAAGTCCCAGCCATAAAAGCCTTTCAGGCACAGGGTGCCCTGGTTTGTTACGCCTTCGGCCGCTTCGGCACGGAGGATACGGTTATTTTCGACGACAAGGTTTAATTTGCAGCCTGCACCACAGTAGGGGCAGACGCTGGCGATTTTTTTCATCAATAACAGACCTGTTAAGAAATGAAGCAAAGTTGACTGGATAGCCCAGTCCCGTAAACGGGAGTAAGCAGGAACCATGCCACATTTACTTTGTAGGTTTTACAGGGTGTTATACGAGGAGGGAACGTGTCATCGTCAGCCCGATCGTCAGTTTTGACGATGACACGTTAGCCTTCACAGAGGGGAGGGTTTTTAGAGATCGTCCATGGTGTGACCCACAACGATTTCCAGGGTCTTACGAATGACATCTGCCTGCACAACGTCGTTTGTGGATTCCAGCGTCTGGATCAGCCACAGAATGATCGCTTTATTGGACAGGTGTCCTTCAGAAGCCAGAACACAGCGTACTGCAGTAGAAAAAACAGCGGACTCTTCAGCAAAACGATCGCCTGCGTGACGGAAATATTCCGACAGCGCGCTTTCTAAAAAAGCGGAATGGTATTCGGGTTGAAGCTGAATATTTTGTCTCATTTGTTCTCACCGTAGCTGTAAAATTGCAGTCAATGTATTTTCCTTGGATCGGACGGTTTTCCATTTCCAAATAACGGCACTACATTGTCTCTTTTAACGTTGAGAGATCCCTCTCTATCAGTTCGTCCTTGCGCGGTTCTGCGACGTTTCAGGGCGATGTTGTTTGAACCGATGTCGGCAATCACCATCGCAAGTGTCTCCCGCCGCTGGGGATCCTTTTCATGCGCTTTCATATCCCGCAGACGCTGAACCAGAGCTTCGGTTGTGACGGGGCCTCGCTCTTTCAAAAGAGAAAGAACGGCTTCACCGATAAGCTGGTCAATCAGTCGGTCTGCATCACTGCTGTTCATAACATTACCGTTCGAAAAGCAGACCAAGCAGCATGTGGTAATGCTGTTCCTCTTCAGGCCCATCGGCCTTTTCGAGGCGGCTTAAGAGTTTGGTACAGAGCGATTTGCGATTCAGATTTCGCCCGTCGCTAAGAATCTCAACCACGACCTGACCGAGCGTCTCCTGTTGGGTAGGAAGCGCGGCCTTCTCGAAGTAGTGCGCGATCGCTGCTGCTGAATCTGCGACATAATCCTTCTGCTGCATGTTTCGCTCCTGTAAAAAAATGTAATCACTAACGTTACATTTAAGGTATACATAATTTCCAAATCTGTACATAGAAAATGTACAATTTTTTAAAATAATTGTGATATATTTTATAAATTCTATGTTTATCAGGTGGTTGGGTCATGAAAATGAAGCATTTCCGTTACAGAATATATTGTACAATACGCACGGTGATGGATAAGTTGTACAACGCAGGAAACGGATGCGTTAGGTGCCGTAAATGGTTGAGATGTAAATTATTTGTCACGTAATTAATATGCTATAACAGATGTTTACCGACGTGTTTTTGTGGCCAACCCCTAACCCCCTTCAGGATAAGCATGCTTACAACCATCATATACCGCAGTCATATCTGCGAGGACGTTCCAGTGAAAGCGCTGGAAAACATGGTAGCTGCTGCAAATAGTAAAAACCGGCAATCCAATGTCACGGGGATCTTGCTGTTTAACGGCACGCATTTTTTTCAGTTGCTCGAAGGCCCAGCGGAAAACGTTTCATCCATTTACGAGCAGATTTGCCAGGACACGCGCCACCATAACGTGGTGGAGCTGATGCGCGATCACGGCCCCTCCCGACGCTTCGGCAAGGTTGGCATGGAGCTTTTTGACTTGCGTCAGTTCGACAGGGAAGAGGTGCTTCAGCAGGTTCTTGACAAAGGCACCAGCAGGTATCAGCTGACATATAGCGATCGCGCCCTGCAGTTTTTCCGCACCTTCGTGGAGGCCACGGAGAAAGCCAACTATTTTGAACTGCCGCCTGCAGATGCCTGGGATTTTATCCCGGAAGAGACGCCTTTATCGGCGCAACCGGAGGTGGTGGCTAAAGGTGCGGATTGCAGCTTTGCGTTCCAGCCTATCGTGGATCCGTTTATGCAGCAGGTCGTCTCCTGGGAGGCCTTGATCCGCACGCCCACCGGTGAATCGCCCGGGGCCTATTTTGCCCAAATTCCTCGTGAAGAGGTGTACGCCTCTGATTTGAAAAGCAAGCAGGTTGCGCTCTCCATGGCGAGCGCACTAGGATTACAGGATCAGACATTATCCATTAACCTGCTGCCCATGACGCTGGTCAACGTGCCTGGCGCCGTGGATTTCCTGCTGACGGCCATTGACGCGAATGGCTTTGTGCCGGAGCAGATTGTGGTGGAATTCACCGAGAGCGAAGCGATTTCCCGTTTTGAAGAGTTTACCCATTCGGTCAGGCAGCTAAAAAGTGCCGGTATCAGCGTAACCATCGATCACTTTGGTGCCGGTTTTGCCGGTCTGCAGTTACTGGCGCAATTCCAGCCTGACAGAATTAAGATTAACCGCGATCTGGTCGCGAATGTGCACAAAAGCGGCCCGCGGCAGGCCATCATTCAGGCGATTATCACCTGCTGTTCCTCGCTGGAGATCCAGTTCTGTGCCGTCGGCGTTGAGAAGCCTGAAGAGTGGATGTGGCTGGAGTCTGCAGGCATTTCCCAGTTCCAGGGGCACCTGTTTGCCAGCCCGCGTCACGGGGGAATTCCGGCGATCGCGTGGCCAGAGAAGAAGTTTGAATTTTGAGAAAGCTGTACATAAACCTGCAAGCTTGACTGTACGCGCGGCAAAATTTGTACAACAATACATTAACGGGTGAAGGAACTTGTATACCCTTCACCCGCTCAAAAAGAGGCCTTAGTTATACAAATGGTTTGTACAATCTGATAAGGTTGGTCTGGTTGGGTATGGAAGTTCTAAGCGTGAGGGAGTTAATGGCCTATTACAGTATCGGCGAAGTGGCCGAACGATGCGGTATCAACCCCGTTACGCTGCGTGCCTGGCAGCGCCGTTATGGATTGTTGAAGCCGCAGCGAAGCGAAGGGGGCCATCGTCAGTTTGACGATGAAGATATCCTGCGTATTGAAGAGATCAAACGCCTGATGAAAAGCGGCGTTTCGGTCGGCAAAGTCAAAGGCTTGCTGGAAAACAAAGAAGTGATGACTCAGGGTAACTGGGCATCAATCCAGGAAGAGATGATGACGGTTTTGCGTTATGCCAGCCCGGCAAAGCTGCGCGCCAAAATAGGCGAATTCCGCCGCGATCACGCGATGGATGCGCTTATCGATAATATTATTTCTCCCGTTCGTCAGCGAATGAATCAGGATCAAAATACGGTGCGTCATATGGCGAGCCTGCTTGACGGTGTGCTGATAGAATTTGCTGTCGCAAGCCTGGCGGAGTCACGTAAGAAAGCCGGTAAAGATGCTCTGCTTATTGGCTGGGAGTGCGATGACCGCACCCACCTGTGGCTTGAGGCTGCGCGTCTGGCACAGAAGGGGTGGCATATTGACGTGCTGGCCGACCCGATTGATTCCCCTCGTCCGGAGCTTTTCCCTGGGCAAAGAATTTTCGTCTGGACCGGTAAAGCGCCGACGCCGCGTCAGCAGGAACTGCTTGACCACTGGCGTGAACAGGGTTTTGTTGTCTCCTTTCATCATTAATTTCCGCAGGCCTTGAAGGCCTTTTTTTTTGCTCGTCGTTCCCCTGGATAAAATCTATCTTAAAAATAGGCATTTCCGATGCATATTTTACTTTTCCCCTTTACTCCGCTTTTCTGATTCGATAACCCATTATTTTTCAAAGTATTGAACAATTAAATCCATCCCGCCCGCATCCGCTGACAGGGTCTATGCTTAATAAAAGTATGCAAAAAGGGCGATTTAGCCCAATGCCCCTGCTGACAGAGGGTTGAAGTGATAATCGTTATCACTAACATGGTGTTATGCCCTGGGGCTTATTAGATGAGGTGGACCTATGGAACTGCATTCAGAAACCTTCAATCCTGCCGACTTCGCCTGGCGTGGCTTAACGCTCACGCCAGCGGCGGCGGCACATATTCACGAACTGGTGGCGAAAAAGCCAGAGATCCTCGGCGTGCGCCTGGGGGTGAAACAGACCGGCTGCGCAGGATTCGGTTACGTGCTCGATACCGTCACAGAACCCGAGAAAGATGATCTGGTATTCGAAACTGACGGCGCAAAATTGTATGTCGCCCTGCAGGCCATGCCGTTTATTGACGGCACGGAAGTGGACTACGTACGTGAAGGTTTAAACCAGTTATTCAAATTTCATAACCCGAAAGCCCAGAACGAATGTGGGTGCGGCGAAAGCTTTGGGGTATAGGCGGTACTATGTCACGTAATACTGAAGCAACGAGTGATGTTAACACCTGGAGCGGCGGCCACCTCAATTATAAAGAGGGGTTCTTTACCCAGCTGCAGACCGATGAACTGGCGAAAGGCATCAATGAAGATGTCGTCCGGGCGATCTCGGCCAAACGTAATGAACCTGAATGGATGCTGGAGTTTCGTCTGAGCGCCTTCCGGGCCTGGCTGGAAATGGAAGAACCTCACTGGCTGAAAGCGCATTATGACAAGCTGAACTATCAGGATTACAGCTACTACTCTGCGCCATCCTGCGGGAGTTGCGACGACACCTGCGCCTCACAGCCTGGCGCTGTGCAGCAAACCGGTGCGGACAACAGCTTCCTGAGCAAAGAAGTGGAAGAGGCATTTAACCAGCTGGGTGTGCCCGTTCGCGAAGGGAAAGAGGTGGCGGTGGACGCCATTTTTGACTCCGTCTCAGTGGCGACAACCTACCGTGAAAAACTGGCAGAGCAGGGGATTATTTTCTGCTCTTTCGGCGAAGCGATTCACGAGCACCCTGAGCTGGTGAAAAAGTACATCGGCACCGTGGTGCCGAGTAACGATAACTTTTTTGCCGCGCTCAACGCGGCGGTAGCGTCTGATGGCACCTTTATCTACGTACCAAAAGGCGTTCGCTGCCCGATGGAGTTGTCGACCTATTTCCGTATCAACGCGGAAAAAACCGGTCAGTTCGAACGCACCATTCTGGTGGCCGATGAAGGCAGCTACGTCAGTTACATTGAAGGTTGCTCCGCACCGGTCCGTGACAGCTACCAGCTTCACGCCGCGGTGGTTGAAGTCATCATTCATAAAGATGCAGAGGTGAAATACTCCACGGTGCAGAACTGGTTCCCGGGCGATGGCAACACCGGCGGTATTCTGAACTTCGTGACCAAGCGTGCGCTGTGCGAAGGCGAAAACAGCAAAATGTCCTGGACCCAGTCGGAAACCGGCTCTGCCATCACCTGGAAATACCCGAGCTGTATTTTGCGTGGGGATAACTCGATTGGTGAGTTCTACTCCGTGGCGCTGACCAGCGGCCATCAGCAGGCAGATACGGGTACCAAGATGATCCACATCGGTAAAAACACCCGGTCGACCATTATTTCCAAAGGCATCTCCGCCGGGCACAGTCAGAACAGCTATCGTGGGCTGGTCAAAATCATGCCGACGGCCACCAATGCCCGAAACTTTACCCAGTGTGACTCAATGTTAATTGGCGCAGACTGCGGGGCACACACCTTCCCGTACGTTGAATGCCGTAACAATACCGCCCAGCTTGAGCACGAGGCGACGACGTCACGTATTGGGGAAGATCAGCTCTTCTACTGCCTGCAGCGCGGGATCAGTGAGGAAGATGCCATCTCAATGATTGTGAACGGCTTCTGTAAGGATGTGTTCTCTGAACTGCCGCTGGAATTTGCCGTTGAAGCCCAGAAACTCCTCGCCATTAGTCTTGAACACAGCGTCGGTTAAGGAAAGCACATGTTAAGTATTAAAGATTTACAGGTTAGCGTGGAAGACAAAGAGATCCTGCGTGGTCTCAATTTTGACGTCAAACCGGGTGAAGTCCACGCCATTATGGGGCCCAATGGCTCCGGGAAAAGTACGCTCTCCGCGACGCTGGCAGGACGCGAAGATTACGAAGTGACCCACGGGTCGGTCGAGTTTAACGGCAAAGATTTGCTGGAGATGTCGGTGGAAGAGCGGGCCGGTGAAGGTATCTTTATGGCCTTCCAGTATCCGGTGGAGATCCCGGGGGTGAGTAACCAGTTCTTTCTGCAAACGGCGCTGAACGCGGTACGTAAATATCGCGGACTGGAAGCGCTGGACCGCTTTGATTTCCAGGACCTGATGGAAGAGAAGATTAAGTTGCTGAAAATGCCGGAAGACCTGCTGACCCGCTCGGTCAACGTCGGTTTTTCAGGCGGTGAGAAAAAGCGTAACGACATTCTGCAGATGGCGGTCCTTGAGCCTGAACTGTGCATTCTGGATGAAACCGACTCCGGTCTGGATATCGATGCCCTGAAGATTGTCGCCGACGGGGTGAACTCCCTGCGCGACGGCAAACGCGCGTTCATCATCGTCACTCACTACCAGCGTATTCTGGATTACATCAAGCCGGATTACGTCCATGTGCTTTACCAGGGGCGTATTGTGAAATCCGGTGATTTCACGCTGGTTAAACAACTGGAGGAGCAGGGTTATGGCTGGCTTACCGAACAGCAGTAATGCGCTCCAGCAGTGGCACCGTCTGTTTGAAGCGCAGGGCAATACGCGCTCGGAACAGGCGCAACAGCACCTGCAGCAGATGCTGCGTCTCGGTTTGCCGTCACGCAAGCAGGAGAACTGGAAATACACGCCGCTTGATGGCCTGCTGAACGGCGAGTTTGTCACCCGCCTGGCAGACATCAGCCCGGCGCAGCGCGATGCCCTGGCATTGACCGTGGATGCCGTGCGTCTGGTCTTCGTCGATGGTCAGTTCCGCCCTGAGCTGAGTGACAGCACCCAGGACAGCGGGTTTGAGATTGCCATTAACGATGACCGTCAGAGCCTGAGCGCCCCGGTACAGCCCGAGGTCTTCCTGCATCTCACCGAGAGCCTGGCGCGGAGCGTGACGCATATTCGCGTTAAGCGTAACCAGCGTCCGGTAAAACCACTGCTGCTGATGCACATCACTCAGGGAGCAGACGGCGACGAGATCAACACTGCTCACTACCGCCACCATCTTGAGCTGGCGGAAGGGGCGGAGGCCACGGTGATTGAGCATTACGTCAGCCTCAACGAGGCCCGGCACTTTACCGGGGCGCGTTTGACAATGCATGTTGCCGCCAATGCCCAGCTTCACCATATCAAACTGGCGTTTGAAAACCCGCATAGCCACCACTTTGCACATAACGACATGCTGCTTGGACAAGATGCCGCGGCATACAGCCACAGCTTTTTGCTGGGCGGCGCGGTACTGCGCCACAACACCAGCACGCAGCTTAACGGCGAGAATACAACGCTTCGCATCAACAGCCTGGCGATGCCGGTTAAAACGCAAGTGTGCGATACACGCACCTGGCTTGAGCACAACAAAGGCTACTGTAACAGTCGCCAGCTGCACAAAACCATTGTCAGCGACAAAGGGCGAGCGGTGTTTAACGGCCTGATTAACGTGGCGCAGCACGCGATTAAAACCGACGGGCAGATGACCAACAACAACCTGCTGTTGGGACGCCTGGCGGAAGTGGACACCAAACCACAGCTTGAAATCTATGCTGATGACGTGAAGTGCAGCCATGGCGCGACGGTCGGGCGAATTGATGACGAACAGATGTTCTATTTACGCTCCCGCGGTATCGACCAGCAGGCGGCGCAGCAAATGATTATCTATGCGTTTGCCGCTGAACTGACGGAAGCGCTGCACGATGGCCTGTTAAAACAGCAGGTGTTGGCCCGTATCGGGCAGCGTCTGCCTGGAGGCGAAGCATGAGTTTTCCCGTAGATAAAGTACGGGCAGATTTTCCGGTTCTGACCCGTGAAGTGAACGGTCTGCCCCTGGCGTATCTGGACAGTGCGGCCAGCGCGCAGAAACCGAATCAGGTGATCGAAGCGGAAGCGGAATTCTACCGCCACGGTTATGCCGCCGTGCACCGGGGGATCCACACCCTGAGTGCGGAGGCGACCCAGCGTATGGAAAATGTGCGTACCCAAATCGCCGCTTTCCTCAATGCACGCTCGCCAGAGGAACTGGTGTTTGTGCGCGGTACCACCGAGGGGATCAACCTCGTCGCCAACAGCTGGGGCAACGCGCAGGTCCACGCGGGGGATAACATCATCATCACCCAGATGGAGCACCATGCCAATATCGTGCCGTGGCAGATGCTCTGTGAGCGTGTTGGTGCGCAACTGAGGGTGATCCCATTGAACGTTGATGGCACCCTGCAGCTTGAGCAACTTGACGCGTTGCTGGATGCGCGTACGCGGCTGGTGGCCGTGACCCAGGTTTCTAACGTGCTGGGAACCGAGAACCCGGTGGCAGCGATTATTGAGAAAGCCCACCAGGCTGGCGCGAAGGTGCTGATTGATGGTGCGCAGGCGGTCATGCACCACGCGGTCGACGTCCAGGCGCTGGACTGCGATTTCTACGTCTTCTCCGGGCACAAGCTCTATGGGCCGACCGGGATTGGCGTGCTGTACGTGAAAGAAGATATTCTGCAGGCGATGCCACCGTGGGAAGGGGGCGGCTCGATGATTGCGACCGTCAGTCTCTCAGAGGGGACCACCTACGCACGCGCACCGTGGCGCTTTGAAGCTGGCACGCCGAATACCGGCGGGATTATCGGGCTGGGGGCGGCCATCGCCTATGTCACGTCTGTTGGCCTTGACGCGATTCAGGAGTACGAACACCTGCTGATGCACTACGCGCTGCAGGAGCTTGCCAGCGTACCGGCGCTGACCCTGTATGGCCCGGCGGACCGCCAGGGGGTAATTGCGTTCAATCTCGGTAAACACCATGCATACGATGTGGGCAGTTTCCTCGATAATTACGGCGTGGCCGTGCGTACCGGACACCACTGTGCTATGCCGTTGATGGCGTTTTACCAGGTGCCGGCGATGTGCCGCGCATCGCTGGTGATGTACAACACAACGGAAGAGGTCGACAGGCTGGTGGCGGGGCTTAAACGCATTCACCAGTTGCTGGGCTAACGGAGAGGCGAAAGATGGCAGATTTGCCGGATAAAGAAAAATTACTGCGTAACTTCGGGCGTTGCGCAAACTGGGAAGAGAAGTACCTCTATATCATTGAACTGGGCCAGCGTTTACCGCCGCTCAGCGAAGAGGCACACCACCCGGAAAATATTATTCAGGGCTGTCAGAGCCAGGTCTGGATTGTGATGGAGCAGACGCGCGACGGCGTGATCGAATTACAGGGCGACAGCGATGCCGCTATTGTGAAAGGGCTTATTGCGGTGGTATTTATTCTCTATCACCAGATGTCAGCGCAGGATATTGTCGCTTTTGATGTCCGCCCGTGGTTTGAAAAAATGGCCCTGACCCAACACCTCACCCCGTCCCGTTCCCAGGGGCTGGAAGCGATGATTCGCGCCATCCGCGCCAAAGCTGCAATCCTTAGCTAGACTTACAGAACAGCATTCATTCTGTTTCGCGAGGTGGTTCCCGCCTCGCTGGTTTTTCAGCTTTCTGGCATCCGGCCAGTGAATAAGGAATCTCAGCATGAAGCGCGCGTCTCTAATAACTCTATTACTCCTGGGTTCGTTCGGTGCTCTTAATTCGGCCCGCGCGATGGATTACCCGTTGCCGCCCGCAGGCAGCCGTCTGATTGGGCAAAATCAAACCTACACGATACAGGAAGGGGATAATAAACTTCAGACCATCGCTCGCCGGTTTAATACTGCCGCACAGCTTATCCTTGAAGCCAATAATACTATTGCGCCGGTAAACCCTGCGCCGGGGACGGTGATCACGATCCCTTCGCAGATGCTGTTGCCCGACACGCCCCGTGAGGGGATTGTCGTGAACCTGGCGGAGCTGCGGCTTTACTACTTCCCGCCGGGCGAAAACATTGTTCAGGTTTTCCCGCTCGGCATTGGGCAACTGGGACTGGAAACGCCGGTCACCACCACCCGGGTCAGCCAAAAGATCCCTAATCCTACCTGGACCCCAACACCGGGCATCAGAGCGCGCTCTCTGGAGCAGGGCATCAAATTACCGCCCGTGGTCCCGGCTGGGCCAAATAACCCGCTAGGACGCTTTGCATTGCGTTTAGGCGTGGGTCACGGGGAATACCTGATCCACGGCACCAGCGCACCGGACAGCGTCGGCCTGCGGGTCAGCTCCGGCTGTATGCGCATGAACGCGCCGGATATCAAAGCGCTGTTTGAGCAGGTGCGGGTCGGCACGCGGGTGCAAATCATTAATGAGCCGGTGAAGTTCTCCGTCGAGCCTGACGGTAAACGCTATATTGAAGTGCATCGTCCGCTGGCGCAGGTTGAGGGTGAAAACCCCCAGATGACACCCATTTCGCATTCCGCAGACTTTGCGACGTTTGTCTCGCAGTCAGGAAGTGATAAAGCGCTTATCGATAAAGCCTTGTCACGCCGCGCGGGGATCCCGGTAGCCGTGTCGGCCGATAACGGCGCGTCAGCGCGTCAGAACGTGTTGTCAGTACAGAACAGTCGGACATCCGCTGTGGTCGCGGAAAATGACGGTGAGAAGGTGACGCAGTAGGGGTTTGACGCAGACAAAAAAAATGGCGCACAATGTGCGCCATTTTATTAACAGGTACTATTACTTACGGTATTTAGTAGCCTGGTTGTCCAGACGCTGGTTAGCGCGAGCTGCGTCGTCTTTAGCAGCCTGAACGTCGGAACGCATTGCGTTCACGTCGTTGCTCAGCTGGTCAACTTTAGCGTTCAGAGTCTGAACGTCAGAAGACAGCTGATCGATTTTAGCGTTGCTGGAGCAACCAGCCAGCAGAGTAGAACCCAGGATTACCGCGCCCAGTACCAGTTTAGTACGATTCATTATTAATACCCTCTAGATTGAGTTAATCTCCATGTAGCGTTACAAGTATTACACAAAGTTTTTTAGGTTGAGAATATTTTTTTGATGGGAATACGCCTATTTTTGATCGTTCGCTCAAAGAAGCATCGAATCGGCCCTTTTTTGGCAAAAAGCTCTGTAAAAAAAGGCATTTTTCATCGGATTCATCTTAGATAATTCGCAATTAAATAGAGAAACCCGATTTGCTTTTTGAATGACTTTGGCTAATGCATGAAATAAAAAAAGCGTCCCGGAGGACGCTTTTTATGAAAATTAATTCGTTCGGGAATTATTACAGCACGTGAACAGATGCTGTGTTGGTGGTTCCGCTTGGTACCAGCGCACCAGAAACCATGACCACAACGTCGCCTTTCTGTGCCAGGCCGCTTTCCAGCGCCAGCGCTTTACCCTGAATGTAGAAATCGTCGGTAGACGCGATTTCTTTCACCAGATGCGCAACCACGCCTTTGCTCAGCACCAGCTGACGGGCAGTGGTTTCGTTGGTGGTCAGCGCCAGGATCGTCGCGTCCGGGAAGTATTTACGGACTGCGCGAGCAGATTTACCGCCCTGGGTGGCAACCACAATCAGAGGCGCTTCCAGTTTCTCAGCGGTTTCTACCGCACCGCGGCAGACTGCTTCGGTAATACGCAGTTTGCGGCTGTCGTTGTTGAAGTCCAGACGGCTGGTCATCACGCGGTCAGTACGTTCGCAAATGGTCGCCATGATGCCAACGGCTTCCAGCGGGTATTTACCTTTCGCGGATTCGCCGGACAGCATGACTGCATCGGTACCGTCGAGGATGGCGTTAGCCACGTCGCCAGCTTCTGCGCGGGTTGGGCGTGGGTTTTTGATCATGGAGTCCAGCATCTGCGTTGCGGTGATAACCACTTTACGCGCGCGAACACACTTCTCGATCATCATCTTCTGCGCGAAGATAACTTCTTCAACCGGGATTTCAACACCCAGGTCACCACGTGCAACCATGATGCCGTCTGACGCTTCGAGGATTTCGTCGAAGTTGTTCAGGCCTTCCTGGTTTTCGATTTTGGAGATGATCTGGATCTTCTCGCCGCCGTGCGCTTTCAGGTGCTCACGGATTTCAACCACGTCGGAACGTTTACGGATGAAGGATGCCGCAACGAAGTCGACGCCTTGCTCGCAACCGAAGATCAGGTCTTGTTTGTCTTTTTCAGCCAGGGCTGGCAGCGCGATGGAAACGCCTGGCAGGTTAACGCCTTTGTTTTCACCCAGGTCGCCGTTGTTCAGCACTTTACAGATAACCTTGTTACCTTCGATGGCGGTCACTTCCATGCCGATCAGACCATCGTCTACCAGCACGGTGTTGCCAACGGACAGGTCGCTGGTGAAACCTTCATAGGTGACCGCAACGATTTCGTTGTTACCGACAACAGTCTTGTCAGTGGTGAAGGTGAAGGTCTGGCCCGCTTTCAGAGAGACGTCGTTACCGCCTTCCAGTTTGATGGTGCGGATTTCTGGACCTTTGGTATCCAGCAGGATGGCTGCTTTTTTACCGGTCTTGCTCATCACGTTGCGCAAGTTCTGAATACGCTGACCGTGTTCAGCATAGTCACCGTGGGAGAAGTTCAGACGCATAACGTTCATGCCGGCGTCCAGCATTTTGCTCAGCATCTCTTCAGATTCGGTTTTCGGGCCGATAGTACAAACAATTTTCGTCTTTTTCATGACAGTCTTAGTCTTTAAGTTGGGAAGGATATGGAAATCTCGCTCCGGGGGCGCACCGCCGCGGAGTCAAACCTGTGTTGCAAAAGAGTATATGACACGCACTAAGGATAGGAGACATCAAATGAGCGTGCAGAAGAAAGTGTGCCTGAGTGACAGCCCAACGAAGGAGAGGAGTAGTTGTACGTTGTTTTTTGTATTCCAAGCGCTGAAACCATTCACCAGGGATTAGGCGCGCATTATACGCTGATTTTAAGATAAAAGGAAAATGAAAACAGCGTTTCAAAAATAATCTGTGCAGATCCACATGAGATTGTTATCAAGGCGTTAAGGTTAGATGACATCTTATCGCGGCAGGTGCGTGACCTGCCGCGTTTTGCTTAGTTTTTCAGCGCCTGGCTGAGGTCGGCAATCAGATCTTTGGCATCTTCAATGCCCACGGACAGGCGAATCAGCTGCGGTACTATGCCGTTGGCCAGCCGCTGTTCAAGCGGAATCGAAGCGTGAGTCATGCTGTAAGGCTGGCTGACCAGACTTTCCACGCCACCCAGGCTTTCGGCGAGGGTGAATAATTTCAGTGCGCGGATCACCTCTGTGGCCCGTTGCGCATCGCCTTTCACCACCAGAGAAATCATGCCGCCCGGCAGCGCCATCTGCGCGCGGGCAAGCGAATATTGCGGGTGTGATTCCAGCCCCGGATAAAATACCTTTTCGACCTGCGGCTGTTGCTCCAGCCATTGCGCAATGGCCAGCGCGTTGGTGCTGTGCTTTTCTACCCGCAGCGACAGCGTACGAATACCGCGCAGCGTCAGGAAGCTGCTAAACGGATCCAGTACACCGCCGACCGCGTTCTGCAGGTAGGCAAGCTTGTCCGCCAGCGCGGCGTTATTTCCCACAACCGCCAGTCCGGCGACCACGTCCGAGTGACCATTCAGGTATTTGGTGGCAGAGTGCACGACGATGTCGAAACCCGTTTCCAGCGGGCGATGGATGACGGGCGATGCGAAGGTATTATCGGCCACGCTGATGACGTGATGACGACGGGCGATGTCGGCGATAGCCGCCAGATCCGCCAGTTTAAGCAACGGATTGGTTGGCGTTTCAACCCATACCATCCGCGTATCCGGCCGAATGGCGGCTTCAAGACCGGCCAAATCGTCCGGCTTGACCCAGCTCACCTGCAGGCCGGTGCTACGTTTGCGCACGTTTTCAATCAGGCGCCAGGTCCCGCCGTAGACATCGTCAATGGCGACGATATGGCTGTCTTTGTCCAGCAGTTCAAGCACGGTAGAGATGGCGGCGAGGCCGGAAGCGAAGGCATAGCCGCGGGTCCCGCCTTCCAGTTCGGCGATGGCGGTTTCCAGCGCATGGCGGGTCGGGTTGCCGCTGCGCGAATATTCATAGCCGGTGTGCTCGCCAGGTGACGGTTGCGCAAACGTGGAGGTGGCGTAAATCGGGGGCATGACCGCGCCATGCCGATCGTTAAACTCACCGCTGTGTACGCTCAGGGTTGCCAGATTTTTCATCATGTATTCCTTTATTGCTGAAGACGGTTGCGCCAGGCGGTAAGAACATCGCTGCGCGTAATCAGGCCCAGGAAGCGGTCATTGTCATTAATGACCGCCACCAGACCGCGATCGAAAATGGCGTTCAGGGCGCTTTCCGGGGCGTTTTTATCGAGGAACTCCACCTGACGGGTCATTGCCGCGGTCACGGGAAGCGAGAAGCGGTCGCCATCGCCACCGATATGGCGCAGAAGATCCCACTCGTCGATGATGCCCACGACCTGACCGTTCTTCAGGACCGGCAGCTGGGAGATGTCATACAAACGCATCCGCGCCAGTACGGTGGAGAGGGTGTCATCCGGCGCGGCGGTGACGGTTGCGCCTTCATCATGGCGCAGGGCAATGTAGTCGGAGAGATCGCCAGCCTGCGGCCGGGAGATCAAACCCTGCTGGCGCATCCAGTCATCGTTGAACATCTTTGAGAGATATTTGTTGCCACTGTCGCAGGCGAAGGTCACAACCCGTTTCGGGGTGGTCTGTGCCTGGCAATATTTCAGCGCAGCCGCCAGCAGGGTGCCGCTGGAGGAGCCTGCCAGGATGCCTTCCGTTTTCAGCAGCTCGCGGGCGGTGGTGAAAGCTTCGCGATCGGTGATGCGCCAGGCACGATTCACCCCTTCGATGTGTGCCAGCGGAGGAATAAAGTCTTCACCAATCCCCTCCACCAGCCACGAGCCCGCATCCTGATAGCGTCCCGTTTCTACCTGATCGGCCAGGACCGAACCGGCCGGGTCGGCCAGCACAAATTCAGTCTGCGGTGAGTGCTCAGCGAACCACGCCTGTAGCCCACCCAGCGTCCCCCCAGACCCCACGCCGACGACGATGGCGTCAATCTTACCGTCAAGCTGTTCATACAGTTCAGGCGCGGTGGTGGTGCGGTGCGCCAGCGGGTTGGCTTCGTTATTAAACTGATCGATGTAATACGCCCCCGGCAGTTCATTCGCCAGACGTTGCGCGTAATCCTGATAGTAGGCAGGGTGGCCCTTATTGACATCGGAGCGGGTCAGTACCACCTGAGCCCCCAGTGCCCGCAGGTGGAAAATCTTCTCGCGGCTCATTTTGTCTGGCACCACCAGGATCAGCGAATAGCCCTTCTGCGCGGCGATCAAGGCCAGGCCAAGACCGGTATTTCCCGCCGTCGCCTCAATAATGGTACCGCCTGGCTGGAGCTGGCCGTTACGCTCCGCTTCGTTAATCATCGACAGTGCAACGCGGTCTTTAATCGAACCGCCCGGGTTCTGGTTTTCCAGCTTCAGAAACAACGAGCAGAGACCGGTATCAAGCTTATGCATCTGGATAAGCGGGGTGTGGCCAATCAGTTCGGTGACGGAGTGGTAAATCGTCATGGTGTTTTCCTTTCAGGAGGTCATGACAGGATGATAGGGCGGGGGAATTAACCCCTTAAAGAATCCTTCACTCCGTTTTAGAACAGAAAAGAATATAAATGTCGTTTTTGGATGGAGGGATAGCAAGACGTAAAGTGCTCTGGATGTGAGGATGGCTATATCAGTCAAAAATGCTGCAAAATTAACCGTTTTCATCAGGTGATGAACCGCTGATATGCACATGGCAGATAATCATTTCTGAAATTGGTCTAAATGCTTGCCGGTACGAAAATCGCTATTTATTCCTGCAAGTTATAACAAATTCCTTTTTGTTCATTTAAAAGGTGATAACGCCTGTTTACTATCATTTGGACATCCATACTGCTAAACCGCCATGTGCGGGACGGATTACACATAAGAATGATTGTACTCAGCAATATTTCGAAGGTTTTTGACAACGGGAAGGTTGCACTCACAGCCGTTGATAACGTCAATTTGACGATAGAGCAGGGGCAGATATACGGCATTATCGGTTACAGCGGCGCGGGTAAAAGTACTCTTATTCGTTTGCTGAATGGACTGGAAAAACCCACTCGCGGAAGTGTGACCATCAACGGACAGGACATTTCTGCCGCAAAGGGCGAAGCACTGCGCCAGGCACGTCTGAAGATCAGCATGGTCTTCCAGCACTTCAATCTGCTTTGGTCGCGCACGGTGAGTGAGAATATCGCGTTCTCAATGCAAATCGCCGGTGTGCCAAAAGCCAACATTAAGGCCCGCGTGGCCGAACTGGTCGATCTCGTTGGGCTGAAGGGACGCGAGAACGCCTATCCCTCGCAGCTGAGTGGCGGGCAAAAACAGCGTGTGGGGATTGCACGTGCATTGGCCAATAACCCCGACGTATTGCTTTGCGATGAAGCCACGTCAGCCCTCGATCCGCAGACCACCGATCAAATCCTCGATCTGCTGCTGGACATTAACCGCCGCTTCAGGCTGACCATTGTGCTGATCACGCACGAGATGCACGTGGTGCGCAAAATTTGCGACCGCGTGGCGGTGATGGAGAACGGCAAAGTGGTGGAGGAGGGGGAGGTGCTGAGCGTCTTTACCCGTCCGCAGCAGCCTATCACTCAGCAGTTTGTCCGCCAGGTGAGCCAGTATGCCGAGGAAGAGACGTTTAATACGGAGCTGGCAGCGGACCTTGAAGGTAGCGTCATCAGGTTGACCTTTACGGGCCACAGCACCCATAAGCCGATCGTGGGCGAGCTGACTCTGCGCTACGGCCTGCCGTTTAACATTCTGCACGGAAAAATGACCCAAACGGCCCACGGCGTATTTGGGCAACTCTGGGTACACGTCGTGGCATCGGATGAACAACTGAGCAATATCCTCGCCGACCTGAAGCACAGCGATATTGAAGGCGAGGTAATTAAACATGGCTGAGACGCTTTTTCCTCATCTGAAGTGGGAGCAACTCTGGGCGGCGACGCTGGAAACGCTGTACATGACTGCGCTTTCCGGCGTGGCAACCTTTGTTCTTGGGATCGTCCTTGGCCTGGCGCTGTTTTTAACCGCGCGCGGCGGGTTGTTCCACAACCGCGCGGTCTACAGCGTGATTTCAATTGTGGTGAACGTGTTTCGTTCTATCCCGTTCATCATTCTGATTGTGCTGTTGATCCCGTTCACGAAAACCCTTGTCGGCACCATTCTTGGCGCAAACGCGGCGCTGCCGGCTCTGATTGTCGGTGCGGCACCGTTCTACGCACGCCTGGTCGAAATTGCCCTGCGTGAAGTGGACAAGGGGGTTATTGAGGCCACGCGCTCAATGGGCGCACGACTGAGCACCCTGGTGTTTCGGGTTTTACTGCCGGAGTCATCACCTGCACTGGTATCAGGTATTACGGTAACGCTGATTGCGCTGGTGAGTTACAGCGCCATGGCGGGGGTGATTGGCGCAGGCGGTTTGGGAAATCTGGCTTATCTGGAAGGATTCCAGCGCAACCATGGCGACGTCACGCTGGTGGCGACGGTGACCATTCTGATCATCGTTTTCATTATCCAGTTCTGCGGCGACGTCCTGACCTCATTGTTAGATAAACGATAATCTCTAATAACACACAGGAACCATCATCATGAAAAAAACACTGACACTGATCGCCGCAGCAACCCTGAGCGCCCTGAGCTTTGCCACCTGGGCTGATACCCTGACCGTGGGGGCATCCAACACGCCGCACGCCGAAATTCTGGAGCAGGCGAAGCCTATCCTGGCGAAGCAGGGTATCGATCTGGAGATCAAACCTTTCCAGGACTACATTCTGCCCAACACCGCGCTGGCGGGTCATGATATTGACGCTAACTATTTCCAGCATATTCCTTACCTGAACAGCGTGCTGAAAGATCACGCCGGTGATAAGGATTATGATTTTGTCAGCGCGGGCGCGATCCACATCGAGCCAATCGGGATCTATTCCAAAAAATACAAATCCCTGAAAGATCTGCCGCAGGGCGGCAAAATCATCATGCGTGATGCTGTATCTGAAGAGGGCCGTATTCTCTCTATCTTCGAAAAAGAGGGGGTGATCAAACTGAAGCCGGGCATCGACAAAGTGACCGCGCGTATCAGCGATATCGTGGAAAACCCGAAAAAACTGCAGTTTACGCCTAACGTGGAAGCCTCTCTGCTGCCACAGATGTACAACAACGACGAAGGTGACGCGGTCGTGATTAACGCCAACTACGCGATTGATGCGGGCCTTGATCCTGTACATGACCCGATTGCGGTAGAGAGTGGTGAAAATAACCCATATGCCAACATCATTACCGTTCATCGTGGTGACGAGAAGAAGAAAGATATCGTCGCGCTGGTGAACGTTCTGCACTCCAAAGCGATCCAGGACTGGATCCGCACCAAATACAAAGGCGCAGTGATCCCGGTAAACCACTAATTTATTGATTTTACGAATGAAGCCCGGCGGGACTCTCGCCGGGCTTCTTTTTTGTATCCGGGCGATGAATCATTTAAGCTGAGAGTTTAGGGCAATGGAGTGATGACGATGGGTAATGTGACCAAAGACGAAGCGCTGTATCAGGAGATGTGTCGTGTGGTCGGGAAGGTCGTTCTGGAGATGCGTGATTTGGGGCAGGAGCCGAAGCATATTGTCATTGCGGGGGTGCTGCGTACGGCGCTGGCGAACCAGCGCGTAAAACGTAGCGAGTTAACCACCCAGGCGATGGAAACCGTGGTCAAAGCGCTGGCCGGTTGAAGCGCCAGCGTTTCGCAAGCTGCTCAAGGGAGCAGCAGAGCAGGTAATAGACCACACCCGTAAAGATAAAAATGGCTGCCGGGTAAATTTGCACCCGGTTGTTCACCTGGCCGGCCACCGTGGTGAGTTCAGGGACATTCACAATAAACGCCAGCGACGTATCCTTCAGCAGGCTGATAAAAATCCCCACCAGTGACGGCAGAATATTGCGCAGCGCCTGCGGCAGCAGCACGCGCGACAGCGTTTGCCGGGTACTGAAACCCTGAGACAGGGCGGCCTCGTACTGCCCTGACGGTAAGGCGCTGAGTCCGGCCAGTACTGAATGCATAACCGAGGCCGCGGTAAACCAGGCCAGGGCCAGCGTGACGGTGAGCGCCCCCGGGAGATCGCCGCCGGTGATGAGCGGCAGCAGATACCACATCCAGAAAATCACAAAGATTAGCGGGATCCCGCGAATTAATTCCGCCCATACAAAGAGCGCCTTGCGCACAAGCCCCGTAAAACGCCAGGCCAGACACGCGAGAGCAATTCCACCGGGCAGGGCGAGAGCCGCCGCGCCCAGCGCCATCAGCAACGAGAGCAAGACCCCGCCAGGCTCACCGACTGCCGCACGTCCCCAGAGCAGGTAATCCAGGTTATCGGTAATGACATTAAGTCCGGCAAGCATGGTTTCCCCTTCCTGAGATTGGGCCGAGGCGCACCAGCACCGCCCCCATCAGCATACCGGTAAGCAGGTACAGGACGGTGCCGACGGTAAACGCCTCCAGCGCATGGGCGTTGTAGCTTTCAATCTGTCTCACCTGATAGGTCAGTTCGGCAAAGCCAATGCCGCTGGCGAGCGATGAGAGTTTCATCAGATTGAGATACTGCCCGACAACGGGTTGCCAGGCGTTGGCCAGCCCTTGCGGCAGAAGGATGTAACGAAATAAGCGCCATGCGGAAAACCCCTGTGCGAGCGCCGCTTCCCGTTGCCCGGCAGGAACTGAACGTAGTCCCGATGCCACTTCCTCAATCAAGAAAGCCGAGGTGAATACGCCTAACCCCCATGCAGAGCATAAAAACTCGGGGGTAAACCACCAGACGTCACCGGGTAAAACGGACCAGCGGTGATCCGCATTCACGGCATCCCGGAACGCCTGCGGTAACCCGTTCCAGGCGGCGAAATACCAGAACAGCAGTTGCACCAGCAGCGGCGTATTGCGAAACAGCGACACCCAGCTACTGACGACCGCGTTCCCGACGCGTCCACCCGTCAGGCGCAGAAGCAGAAAAAGCAGCGCGAGCAGGGTTGCCAGCAGCATCCCCGCGAGCGTCACCCACAGGGTGGTGAGAAATCCGGATACGATCCACTGCAGGGGCTGTCCGGTCAGCACGCCCTGCCAGTCAAGTGTGGGCATTAGAGATGCTCCTGATGCAGCGGGTTCAGGACTTTTTGCAGGAATCGCTGAGCGCGTGGGTGCGACGGTTGCCTGAAAAATTGCTCCGGTGGCGCGGTTTCAAGAACGTGCCCGGCGTCGATAAACACAATCCGGTCGGCAATTTCCCGGGCAAATTGCATCTCATGCGTCACCACAATCATGGTAATCCCGCTGTGCGCAAGCGCCTTCATCACGAACAGCACTTCGCCAATCATCTCCGGGTCAAGCGCGGAGGTTGGCTCATCGAACAGAATGATTTGCGGTGAAGAGGCCAGCGCGCGGGCAATCGCCACGCGCTGTTGCTGACCGCCGGAAAGTTCGGCAGGGAAATGGTGTGCTTTTTCCAGCATCCCCACCTTTTCCAGCAGTGCCAGCGCCCGCGCCTGAGCTGGCTGGGCCTTCCAGCCGTGAACATGCTCCAGCGCCAGCGTGATGTTTTGACTGGCGGTGAGGTGGGCGTAAAGATTGAACTGCTGAAACACAAACCCGACGCGGCTGCGCAACTGACGCAGCGCGGTACCGGAGAGCCGTCCGGTGGGCTTGTTATCGATCAGGATCTCGCCACCGCTCAGGGTTTCAAGCTGATTGATAAGCCGGATCAGGGTGGATTTTCCGGAACCCGAAGGCCCGAGAATGGCCACCACTTCACCTGGCGTGATGGTGAGGTTAATGCCCTTTAAGACCTGATGGTTACCGTAATGTTTCTGCACATCGCGAAACTCGACGCTGGCGTGTTCCAGATGTGAAAAATCCGCGGCACCGGCCGCGGAGTGTGAAAAAAGCGCTGAGAGCATATTACTGAGCTTCTATTTTAAAGGCACGAGGCTGTGGGGAGGGGGTATCCGGACCGAACCAGACGTCATAGATTTTTGCCGCCTGACCGTTCTTCTCAAGGTTAACAAGCTCGTCGTTGACGGCTTTCAGCAGAGCGGTTTCGCCTTTTTTTACCCCCACGCCAATCTCTTCTTTGCTGAGCAGATCGGGCAGGATTTTAAAGTTCGCCTTGTCCGGCGCCTGCGCCAGCAGACCGGCCAGAATCGTACTGTCCTGAGTGATAGCCTGCACGTTACCGTTGCGCAGGGCCGTCAGCGCCAGCGGAATATCGTCATAAGAGAGCACGCGGGCGTGCGGGAAACGCTGGTGCAGCGCCTGTTCACCCGTTGTGCCTTTTACCGCGCCAATGCGCGCCCGGCTATAGGCATCAAGCGTATCGGCAGCTTTTACCGGTACCAGGAACTGCTGGCCGGTCACGAAATAGGGAAGGGAGAAATCAACCACCTGCGCCCGTTCCGGGGTAATGGTGATATCTGCCACAATCAAATCTGCCTTACCGGACTGCAGGAGGGGAATGCGGTTAGCCGGGTTGGTGGCGACCAGTTCAAGCTTCACGCCAAGTGCACTGGCAAGCGCTCTGGCGAAATCGACGTCGTAGCCGACAATCTCATGGGTCTTTGCATCGATGGAGCCAAACGGCGGATTGGCATCAAAGGTGGCAACTTTGACCACGCCTGCGGCTTTAATATCCGCCAGTTGATCGGCCTGCACCTGCATCGAGAACAGACCGCCTGCCGCCAGTAAGCCCAGCACCAGTGTCCTTTTTTTAAACCCTTTCGTGTTTGCTGCCATAGTGATTGTTCATCCCGTTGTTTTTGTTTTACCCCGTTACGCTCCCATAAGCGAAAGCTCTCGCCAAATAAGAAATCGTTCTTTGCTATTAGCAAAAAAGCATTAGTGAACAAGGTGTTAATGGCGAGTAAAAGAATGGAGGGCTATTTGCAAATCCTGCACATCGACAGTGGATTTTGGTATTTCCCCTGTGCGGGTGTTGGGTGTTTAACTTAGGGCAAGTGAAGCGAAAGGGGGAAAGACGATGAAAAAGTGGATAAACACGTTACGGCGGTTTTTTGCGACCCGACCAGCGAATGCGGAGAACAGCGCGCAACGTGTTCTTGAGTCCGTACTGCCTGTCGCCAGCCTGTATGGCGTAGACGTTGCCAACATTGATCCGGAGTGGTTCCATGATAAAACGTCACGCTGAACTGCGCCGCACGCGCGAAATGTACTGGAATGAGCTGTGCGAAATTTTGTTCTGACAACGGTTAACTGCTAATGTCGGCAGGATGAATCTCCTGACCCGTTAACGGAATGAATAACACTCTTTTCAGGCGCACGGTTATTGTCTGGCTCCTGGCGTGCCTCACCAGCGGCGTTTTGCTCTATGCCGAACAGATCCGCCGCCAGTTCTGGGAACGCGATCGTGAGTTTTCGACACGCTATTCCACCCTTAGCGCCGTGCTGACGCAAAATGAATCTGTTTTGCCGTTACTCAACGGCGAGGAAGACCTCGCGGCCCTGCGCAAAAAATTCCCGCACATCCTCGCCCTTGAGAAAACCTCAGGCCGTGCGCTGAACGCTGCCCGTGTGGAATCGACCCGCGATTGTCAGTACTGGCTGTATAATCCCTGGCGTCAGATCCGCGTACTTATCGATCTTGCGCCGCTGCTCAGCACCCAACATACCTTTGATGCACTTGCCATTCGCTTCAATGACGCAGATAACGCGCCCCCTGCCGGGGCTTTCTGGCACTGGCAGCGGACCTTCACGCAACCCACACAACCTTTTACCCTTATGGCCACGGCAAAGCCGCACTGGCTGGCCGTCTCCTGGTGGGTATATCCGTGCCTGTTCTTCGGCTGGGCGGTGCTTATCGCCGCGGCCAGCCTGCTGCTCTGGCAACGGCGGCAGCGCCAGCACGCCGAACAGCGCGCACACTATTACCAGCATGCAAGGCTCAACACCCTGGGAGAGATCACCGCTGGGATCGTGCATGAGATTAACCAGCCGCTGACTGCCGTTCAGACCTGGATCCAGGGGGCTCAGCGCCAGCAACAGCAGGCGAATCCGCAGGCCGTATCGCAGGCGCTGGCTGCCGCGCTGGTACAAACCCAGCGTATCAGCGCGCTCTTAACCCGCTTTCGCGAACATGTGGTTCAGGAAAAAGTCACCTTGCGCGACATCGACCTGAAACCGTGCTGGCAGCAGGTGGTCGATCTCCTGGAACATGAACGCCGCTCTGAGCATATCGCGGTGAGCCATGCGTTCGCGGCAGGTGCCACGCGGGTTCTGGCAGACCGACTCTGGCTTGAACAGGTGCTGCATAATCTGCTCAGTAATGCCATTCAGGCCCAGCAAGAGTGCGCGCAAGGGTGGGTGAAAATAACCAGCGAGAAACGGGAAAACTGGATTTATATCACCATAACTGATGGCGGACCTGGCTTTAGCCTGGAGGCCTTGCAGAACGCCTTTATGCCGTTTTACAGCGGACGGACGCAAGGAATAGGGCTGGGAATGACGTTAACGGAGTCGTTGATGACGCGCATGAATGGATCAATCACGCTGGGCAATGCGCCCCAGGGCGGGGCGCAGGTCCGGTTACAACTGGCGAGTGGAGAGGTAAATACGCGTGGATAACACAGTCTGGCTGATTGATGACGATGAATCCATCCGTGAGTCGCTGGCCTTCTTACTCTCGGGAATGGGCTGGCAGGTCAATGGGTTTGAAAGCGTGGACGCGTTTACGTCAGCGCACGGTGGGCGCGCGGCGCTCGTCGGCTGTCTGCTGCTGGATATGCGCATGCCGGGAAAAGGCGGGCTGACCTGGCTGGAGGAGGGCAACTGGCCCTGGCCGCTGTTGCCGGTTATCGTCATGACCGGACACGGTACCGTTGATGCCTGCCGCCGCGCCTTTCGCAATGGCGTCTTTGAGTTTTTCACCAAGCCGCTGGATGCCGATAAGCTCATTGAAACGGTGGGGCTCGCCTTCGAAGAGAGCCAGAGACGACTGACCCGTTGGCAGGAAACGTCGCGGATTAAAGCGCGTTTCGAACAACTGACGGCGCGTGAGCATGAGGTGCTGGCGGTGCTGATGGAAGGACGCAGCAATAAAGAGGTGGCCCTGCAGTTGAACCTCTCGCCCAGGACGGTTGAAGCGCACCGGGCCGCGGCGTTCGCCAAGCTTGGCGTGACCAGCCTGGTGCAGGCAATCCGCGATTACGACAAATTACAATCCGTATAACTACCAGGATAATTGCGTAATCAACCGAATTACGCCTCATCGCACATCTGAGTACGATTGAACGGTATTCAATCATTCGAGGACGTGCGATGAAAAAAGTAATGATGGCAGCCGCGCTTGTCGCCGGTAGCGTAAGCCTGACGGCACAGGCCGACGCGTTGAACCAGAAAAACCTCTCCCTGGCGCAGGCCAACGCGCTGGCGACCTCCGCCATTCAGGCCTGCGTAGCGAAAAACTACCAGGTGACGGTCACCGTGGTGGACCGCGCCGGTGTGGTCAAAGCGGTGCAGCGTACAGACAATGCCGGGCCACACACGGTAAAAGCCAGCGAAATGAAAGCCTATACCGCGCTGAGTGCAAAAAATGCGTCAGGCAAGGTTATGGAAGCCGCGCAGAGCAATGTCGGCGCACAAAATATGCGTGATATTCCGGGCTTCCTGCTGCTGGCCGGTGGTCTGCCGGTGAAAGAGGGGGATGAGGTGATTGGCGCAATAGGGATCGGCGGTGCGCCGGGTGGTCATCTGGATGAAGCGTGCGCGCAGGCGGCGATTGACGGGCTGAAGAAATAATATAAAAAAGCACCGGGTTTTCCGGTGCTTTATCATCAGATCTTGCAGGCATCACCGCAGTCGTCATCGGCGATAATCGACTGCGCTTTTTTATCAGCGTCGTCGAGACGTTCCGCGTTACGCTCTTCAGCTTCATCCAGCCCGTTAAAGACCAAGTTTTCGAGATCAATTTCCATATGGCACCTGCTTTGTTCGGTTTTTGATACTGGCACAGTATAGGGCAAAAAGAGCCGGCAATGTACCGCGCAGCACATAACGATAATCCCTGCCATACTCAGTGCTTTATCGCTGAGGAGAGCTCATGATTACACTGTGTAAAACCTGCGGTACCTCTTATGACGCAACGCCGGCGCGATGCCCTGTGTGCGAGGATGAACGCCAGTATGTTCCGGCCAGCGGCCAGGCGTGGAGTGATTTTGCGACGGTGACGGGCACACACAGCAATAAATGGCAGCAGCTTGAGCCGCAGCTGCTCAGTATCAAAACGGTGCCCGCTTTTGCCATCAACCAGCGCGCGCTGCTTCTGCGTACCCCCCACGGCAATATCCTTTGGGATTGCATTGCGAATCTCGACCCGGCAACCAGAACCATCATCACGGCGCTCGGTGGCATCAGCGCGATCGCGATTTCACATCCTCACTACTACACCACAATGCAGGAGTGGGCCGGGGCTTTCGATGCGCCGGTTTACCTGCACGCGAACGATCGCGAGTGGGTTATGCGCGACAGCCCGATGCTCCACTTCTGGCAGGGCGATACGCTGGACATTTTCCCCGCGGTAACGTTATTACGCCTCGGAGGACATTTCGCTGGCGGAACGGTGCTGCACTGGCAGGAGGGTGGTGGTGTCTTGCTGGCAGGCGATATTTTACAGGTCACGCCGGGCAAAGATGCTGTCTCGTTTATGTGGAGCTATCCGAATATGCTGCCGTTGCCCGCCCGCAGCGTCGAAGACGTGACCGGACGGCTGGTGGGGAAAAAATTCGCTCGCCTGTACGGCGCTTTTGAAGGGCAAAATATCCTGGCGAATGCGGATGAGATTGTGCTGCGGTCGGGCCAGAAATATATTGCTTGTCTGAAGTAAAGTCCGGTGGGTAAACTTTACTTGTGTGATCCCGATCATACCTAAACTAAAACAGATAAAAGAGAAATTGCTATGCAACATATCATTGAAGGTTTTCTCAGCTTTCAAAAAGAGATTTTCCCGCAACGTAAAGAGCTCTTCCGCAGTTTAGCGTCCAGCCAGAATCCCAAAGCGCTGTTCATCTCATGCTCTGACAGCCGTCTGGTCCCAGAACTGGTCACTCAGCAAGAGCCAGGACAACTCTTTGTCATTCGTAATGCTGGCAACATCGTGCCACCGTTCGGCCCTGAGCCAGGCGGTGTCTCCGCAACGATTGAATACGCGGTTGTCGCGCTGGGCGTGACCGATATTGTTATCTGCGGCCACTCCAACTGTGGGGCGATGAAAGCCATTGCCGACAATGCGGACCTCGAACCTATGCCGGCGGTTTCTCACTGGTTACGCTATTCCGATGCGGCAAAAGCGGTGGTTGAGAAGAAAACCTGGGATAAGCCAATCGATAAAGTGAATGCGATGGTACAGGAAAACGTGTTTGCGCAGCTGAGCAACATTAAGACTCACCCGTCAGTGGCGGTGGGCCTGCGCAACAACGCCATCCGTCTTCACGGCTGGGTGTATGACATTGAAAGCGGCAAAATCCTTGCACTGGATAAAGAGACGAAAACCTTCGTCTCTTTATCCGATAACCCGCAGGTTTACTTCGAGTAATCCCGCGTTGCAGGGCACGGATGCCCTGTCAGTCATCACTGTACGGTAATTTCCTTCTTGAACCCGATGCGGTTTTCTCTGCGGCTTTTGCCATCTCCTCTGCTATCTCTGCACATTCCGCCAGTCCCTGAACAAAAGGGTGATCGTGCATCAGCCACGGGATTGCGCCAAATGCAATGCGTCCGCGAAGCGTTTCCGGCGCTTTTAACGTGTAATCCTCGCCAATATCCGGGATCTCATCGCCCGTCGCCTGTAGCTGCTTGCGCAGCGTCGGGAAGGGCAGATCTTTTGTTTTAAGCGGCTTTTGCCCGCGGGCATCAATAAAGACGTCGAAACGGTAGGTCGTTTCTTTTGTGGCGATGACCGTCTGCGCGCTGCCAATATCCAGCGTGTAATCATCACCCAGCGCCACAACGCTAATGATGCCGGCCTCACGAAGCGCGAGAAGCCTGCGAATCGACTGCGGGGGAATGGCGGCATAGTTGTCGATAAAGACGCGTGCCAGCCCGTTTTTAAAGCGTTCAGCGTCCTTTCCGGTAAGATGAGGAACCATCTCCTGGACCACTTCATGCAGCCGAAGCACGGTGTAGCGCCAGGCCACCGTGCGCCGGTCACGTTTGTTCCGCTCGACCTCATTCAGGTTCTCTTCAGCCCAGGTAAACGGACCGTGCTGTTTTCGATCCTCAAACCACGCTTCGCGAAGGCTGTCCGCCGTCTGCATGCGCAGCGATATTTTCTCACACCAGGCCGGGTCGGCGAGTTCAAGCTCTTTCACCATCAGGGCGAAAATGCGGTCAAGCAGACCGTCTGATCCTTTGGCGATTTCGGCTTCGAGTACCGATTCGGTTAATACCGACAGCGGTTCGTACGGAATAGGGCAGTAAAAATCGGCCTCTGGCAGAATCCCGGTCCTGGACATGAGTACAATTTTTAACGCTTCACTTCCTTTATCGAGGAGGAATGTGCCGTCGCGAAACTCACCGTGCTGCATGACCACGGCCATCGCCGCGTCCAGCCCGCTTAAGGATGTTCCCATAATACCGACGCGGCAGGGGCGGATGCGGGCATCCATCAACCCTGACCACGGGCTTGGGAAATACGCGCGCGTGGCTTCCTCTTCTTCTGGCCAGACATGCCCGGTGGCGATCACGGCGAGATCGAATCGTTCCGGAAACGGCGAGTCATTGACCGAAAGCGTCACGCCGGAGGAGGACGGGGCAACATCGGTGACGGTGGCAGACGTGTGGATCTCAACCTGAAATCCCCGCCTCTTAGCTTCCTGGACTATTGTCTGGAAACTGTCGCGAAAATACTCGCCCAGCAGAATACGGGGCAAAAACTGTCTGTCATGCAAGGTGGCTTTATCAACCTTAAAGCGCGCCAGATGGGCTTCACTCTGGCGCTTAAGCCAGTCGAGGTAGGTCATAAAAAGGGGCGGGATTTCAATGCTGGCAATGTTGGCCAGCATCAGGCGAGAGTTATCGTCGTCGTTGTAGGGCATTCCCACGCCAGCTTCGTCTGCCTGTTCAAAAACGGAGACAGAGAGCGGCGACGCGTTCTTAAGAAGAGAATAAAAGGTGTAAATCCCTGTAGGGCCGGAGCCGATAATGGCGATTTTCTTCATCGACAGTCTTCCTGTTTTTTTTCCATAAGAAAAGCGTAGCAGGAGAATAATGATGAAATTGGGGTATTAAGAAAAATCAGGACTTAAGAAGAGGATTTGCACCATTTCAGGACTGAAATGGTGCGTCCGAGTGGACTCGAACCACCGACCCCCACCATGTCAAGGTGGTGCTCTAACCAACTGAGCTACGGACGCAGAATGGTGCGTTCAATTGGACTCGAACCAACGACCCCCACCATGTCAAGGTGGTGCTCTAACCAACTGAGCTATGAACGCAACGTGTTGTCGGTGACAACGGGGACGAATATTAGCGGCACAGCATCGTTGAGGCAAGAGGGAAAATGCATTTTTCTCTCTGATTTCACGCGATTGCTTTATTACCGCGCAAAGTGAAGAGAAAGTAGCCGCCAGCTGGCGGCTACTGCGTATTTAACGTGCAGCGCGTTGCAATATTACCGAGGATGACTGGCGTTGCAGGAAGCGCATGCGCAGCATCATCATAATTGCCGCAGAGGTTAAGCCGATGATAAAGCCCATCCAGAATCCTGCCGGCCCCATGCGGTCAACCACCAGATCGGTAAGCGCCAGGATATAACCACACGGCAGACCCAGCACCCAGTAAGCGATGAAGGTGATAAAGAAGATCGAACGCGTATCTTTATACCCACGCAGTACGCCGCTGCCAATCACCTGTATGGAGTCGGAGATCTGGTACACCGCGGCAAGCAGCATCAGATGGGAGGCCAGGGCCACCACTTCCGGGTTGTCGTTGTAAAGCAGGGCAATTTGCTCACGCAGCGTGATGGTAAACAGTGCCGTACAGATGGCCATACAGACACCGACGCCAAGCCCCGTGCGGGCCGCCGTTTGCGCATCCAGCGTCGAACCTTGCCCCAGACGAAAGCCCACGCGAATGGTCACCGCTGCGGCCAGCGACATCGGCAATACGAACATCAGGGAACTGAAGTTCAGCGCAATCTGGTGACCGGCTACATTCACAATGCCGAGCGGAGAAACCAGCAGGGCGACCACGGCAAACAGCGTCACTTCAAAGAACAGCGCCAGCGCAATCGGCAGGCCTAACTGCACCAGACGCGTCATGATGTTCCAGTCCGGCGTGCTGAACGAACGTTCATTGCGGATATCGCGCATTGAACGGGCACGTTTCACATAAGAGATCATACTGAAGAACATCACCCAATAGACGGCAGCCGTCGCCACGCCGCAGCCGACGCCGCCGAGCTCCGGCATACCGAAGTGACCATAGATGAAGATGTAGTTCACCGGAATATTCACCAGCAAGCCGATAAAGCCCATCACCATTCCGGGCTTGGTTTTCGCCAGACCTTCACACTGGTTACGCGCGACCTGGAAGAACAGATAGCCAGGCGCACCCCACAGCAGGGCCCGCAGGTAGCCGACGGCTTTGTCAGCCAGAGCCGGGTCAATATTATGCATGGCGCGGATGATATGACCGGCATTCCACAGCACAACCATTATCAGCACGGAGACAAACCCTGCCAGCCAGAACCCCTGTCGAACCTGATGGGCAATACGTTCACGTCGCCCTGAGCCATTTAGCTGAGCGATAACCGGGGTGAGGGCGAGCAGCAGGCCGTGGCCAAACAGGATGGCCGGAAGCCAGATCGAGGTGCCTATTGCCACGGCGGCCATATCGGTGGCGCTGTAGCCACCCGCCATTACCGTATCCACAAATCCCATTGCGGTCTGGGCCACTTGCGCGATGATCACTGGTATAGCCAGTGCCAATAACTGGCGCGCTTCATTCATGTACTTCTGCACGTGAACACCTTTATATTCTAGTTATTTGAGAGACTAAAAAGGCCGCCGTAACTGGCAGCAAGAAGAAAATGCAGGGGGGTGCCAGCTATTGTAGCGGGGTTTAGCTATTTATCTAGTGAAAAAATCGCCACAAAATGCGCTCCGCTGGCAACCTGTTTTTCCAACTGTTATTGTGGTGGGATTAAACGGTGTCACCACCGTCCGGAAAATACAGGAGTTGTAAGCATGTTTACTGGTATTGTGCAGGGCACCGCCAAAGTGGTGTCCATTGATGAAAAACCTAATTTCCGAACTCATGTGGTTGAGCTTCCGGAATATATGCTTGATGGCATTGAAACTGGCGCCTCGATTGCACATAACGGCTGTTGCCTGACGGTAACCGAAATTAACGGGAACCAGATTAGCTTTGATTTAATGAAAGAGACGCTGCGCATCACCAACCTGGGCGAGCTGGTGGTGGGGGATACCGTAAACGTAGAGCGTGCGGCCAGGTTCAGCGATGAGATTGGCGGCCATCTGATGTCAGGCCATATTATGACCACCGCGGAAGTGGCGAAGATTGTCACCTCGGAAAATAACCGTCAAATCTGGTTTAAAGTGCAGGATCCTTCATTAATGAAATACATCCTGTATAAAGGATTTATTGGTATTGATGGGATTAGCCTGACGGTTGGGGAAGTGACGCCGACCCGTTTCTGCGTGCATTTAATTCCTGAAACTCTCCAGCGTACAACCCTGGGGGCGAAAAAACTGGGGCATCGGGTTAATATCGAAATCGATCCGCAGACTCAGGCGGTTGTGGATACCGTTGAGCGGCTGTTGGCGGCAAAAGAAGCCGCAATAATAAAGACCGCAGAAGAAGAATAAAATGAACCCCGGATTTCCGGGGTTTTTTTTAGCGTGCGACCCGCAAACCGTGTTCTATCCCTCGGCTGAAAACAACCTGCCAAAGTTGAATATCACGCGCGCGAAAGGCGCCTGCGCAGGCATTGAGATAATAGCTGAACATCCGTTTAAACCGTTCAGAATAGTTGTCCGCAATTTCTGGCCAGGCTTCCTGGAAACGTGAATGCCATGCCATCAACGTGGTGTCATAATCCGCGCCAAAGTTATGCCAGTCTTCCATAATGAAATGAGGTTCACTGGCGTTAGCAATCTGGCGAACGGACGGCAAACAGCCATTCGGAAAGATGTATTTGTTGATCCACGGATCGACGTTATTGTCGGTGCGCTTAGAACCAATGGTGTGCAGCAGGAAGATGCCGTCAGGTTTCAAGTTACGGTCCACCACGCTGAAGTAGGTGTCATAGTTTTTCGGCCCCACGTGTTCGAACATGCCGACGGAGACTATGCGATCAAACTGCTCGTTCAGGTCGCGATAATCCTGAAGGCGAATATCCACATCAAGGCCCTGGCAGCGCTCCCGTGCCATTTTTTGCTGTTCAGCTGAAATGGTCACACCGACCACGCTGGCACCATAATGCTTCGCCATAAAATAGGCCAGACCACCCCATCCACAGCCGATATCCAGCACACGCATGCCCGGCTGTAGCTGCAGTTTTTCACAAATCAGACGTAGCTTAGCCTGTTGTGCTTCTTCAAGGGTTGAGGCCTCTTTCCAGTAGGCGCAGGAATATTGCATGAAAGGATCGAGCATGCGGCTGAACAGGTCATTACCGAGGTCGTAATGCTCCTTGCCGACGATCCACGCCCGTTTTTTGCTTTGCAGATTAAACAGCCGGGCGGAGGCGACACGTAATGTATCTTTCAGATTGCGGGGGAGCTGGTTTTCCAGACCGGCGCGTAAAACGCTGGAGAAAAACATATCCAGCCGTTCACACTCCCACCAGCCGTCCATATAACTTTCCCCCAGGCCTAACGATCCCTCCCGCAATACGCGTTTAAAAAAGTCGGGATGCTTAACCTGTGGATCGGATGGCGAAGATCCATTAATAGTGATGCCTGCACGACCTAACAGTTCACTGACGATCCGGGACCAGTTATCGTCCGGAACGCTGACTTCTTCTATACACGATGAACTCATAGCTTCTCCATCACCTTACTGTGATCAGAACCTTCAAACAGCGTAGACGCTTTTTATGGTTTGTGAGAAATCTCACGGTATTTCCCCGTGAGGCTAGTATCCGACGTAGAACAGAGGAAGGGAGATAACCCTTGCCGAAATGCCTTCCATGGTAAAACGGGAGCGCTCCGGCTCCCGTTAACACATAATATTTATCGTATTTAATCGAACCAAATTTAGTATAGGCCTCAAAATTTGGTGATTCAATAGAAAATTCTTAGCAACCTAATCACTGATATTTAACATAATTTCTGGCGCGATTATGCATGCGAGGTTTTCACCTCTGCGCGGTCATCCTGCTCACGTTGTGCCGCAGACTGCATACGGTATCCCAGAAGGGCCAGCGCAACCGTAACCAGCATGACGCTGGTGGTGGTCAGGAGCGGCGTGGCAATCAGCGCAGAGACCACCAGGCTTGCCAGGAAGCACAGACCCAGCTGCAGGGTATTCTGAAGCGCGGCCGCACGACCTGTTGCCTGTGGGAACGGACGTAACGCCTGGGCTACGACGATAGGGTAAATCGCACCGTTCGCCACGGCCATCACGCAGAATGGAATCAGAATTTCTGCCAGACCGGCGCCCGGGATAAAGCCCACAGCCCAGGTGGCGATCACGCTCAGCGCGTAGAGTACCAGCAGCCAGGGCAGCATCTGCTGACCTTCCCATTTTTGCAGCGCCGCGCGACAGCCATAGCCCCCGACCAGAAACGCGATGGTCTGCGGGACATAGCTCAGACCGATGGCGGCCGGGCTGTAACCCATATCGTGAAGAATGAACGGCGAACCGGTCAGCCACGCGAAGAAACTCGCCGAGCAGGCGGCATAAATCAGGACATTACCGCGGTACGCTTTGGTGCTCAGCAGAGAGGTGAAGGTCACCGGTGTTGTGTCAGCAGGCGTCTCTTTCTTATGTGCCGCTTTGAGTGTGAATGCCGGGATCATCAGGACCAGCGTGATGGCAAACAGCGTAGCGAAAATGGCCTGCCAGTCGAAATGCGCCAGGATCCAGCTCCCGAGCAGCGGGGCGAGGGCAGGCGAAAGCCCTACCAGCGGCATAATGGTGGCGAAAATGCGGTTTGTACGGTTGGCCGGATAGTAGTCGGTGACCAGCGCCTGCCAGGTCACCGCGGCAGCACAGACGCCAACGGCCTGCACGAAGCGCAGTACCAGCAGCCAGGTTGCATCGCGTACCCATAACATTCCCAGACAGCCGACGGCAAAGATAGCCAGCCCCAGCAACAGCACCGGTTTACGGCCAAAGCGGTCAGAGAGAGGCCCCCAGAGCAGCTGCGCGAAGGCAAAGCCCGCGAGGAATAAGCTCAGGCTGGCGCTGATGGCTGCCGCCGGGGTCTGTAAATCTTCCTGCATTGCGGCGAAGGCGGGCAGGTACATATCAGTGGCTAAAAAGCCCAGCACGCTTAAACCACCGAGCCAGACTAAAAATCCTTTCCTGGGTTGCATTGTTTTTTTCTCCTGAGGGAGGCAGGTCTATGTTTGCGCAGAGTGTAGGGAGTGCAAAGCAGCTTGTGAAACGCTAATATTTGGCGAGTGCATTCAAAATTTTTGCAGGCAGAAAATGTGGTCAGATTATTCTCTTGAAGTGGTCGATGCTGTTGCACGCAACGGCAGCTTTAGCGGTGCAGCGCAGGAGTTGCACCGCGTCCCCTCGGCAATCAGCTATACGGTGCGTCAGCTTGAAGAATGGCTGGCCGTTCCGCTGTTTGAACGGCGTCACCGTGATGTGGAATTAACGCCCGCCGGGGCATGGTTTTTGAAAGAAGGGCGTTCTGTTATCAAAAAAATGCAGATCACCCGCGAACAGTGTCAGCAGATCGCTAACGGCTGGCGAGGACATCTTTCCATTGCCGTGGATAACATCGTAAAACCGGAACGTACCCGGCAGATGATTGTCGATTTCTATCGCCATTTCTCGGATGTCGAATTGCGGGTATCCCAGGAAGTGTTTAACGGCGTCTGGGATGCGCTGGCGGATGGCAGGGCAGAGATGGCGATCGGTGCCACGCAGGCGATCCCGGTTGGGGGACGCTTTGCCTTTCGCGACATGGGCATGCTCAGCTGGAAATGTGTGGTGGCAAGCGATCATCCGCTGGCGGCCATGGACGGGCCGCTCAGCGACGAAACGCTCCGTAACTGGCCCTCGCTGGTGCTGGAAGATACCTCGCGTTCGTTGCCCAAACGCATTACCTGGCTGCTGGATAACCAGCGACGGGTGGTTGCGCCGGACTGGGAATCCTCAGCAACATGCCTCAGCGCAGGGCTGTGCGTTGCCATGGTCCCTGGCCATTTTGCACGGCCCCGAATCGACACCGGTGAATGGGTTGAACTGACGCTGGAAAATCCTTTTCCGGATGCGGCCTGTTGCCTCACCTGGCAACAAAATGATGTGTCGCCCGCAATGGCCTGGCTGCTGGATTACCTGGGAGACAGTGAGACGCTTAACCGGGAATGGCTACGGGAGCCAGTATAACTGGCCCCGTAAAAGATTAACGACGATAGTCGCGGAACGGGCCATCCGCAACGGAACGGCGTTCGATAAGACGCGGGTGAACTTCAATAGACTGAGACTCTTCACGCTTGTTGACGATCCTGTCCATCAGCATATTGAAGGCCGTTTCACCCAGCGAGTCTTTTGGCTGGTGGATGGTGGTCAGCGCCGGGGTAAAGAAGCGCGCGTTGCGCACGTTGTCATACCCGATCACGGAAATGTCCTGCGGCACGCGCAAACCCAGTTCATCGGCGGCACAGAGAGCACCCATCGCCATAATGTCACCGCCACAGAAAACGGCTGTCGGGCGATGCGGCTGGGAGACAATCTGCTGCATTGCGCGGTAACCGGATTCCGGTTCAAAGTCACCCTGCACGATCCAGTTTTCCGGCACGGTAATCAGCGCCTCTTCCATCGCTTTCATAAACCCGGCCAGACGCCCGGCTCCGGTGTTGCGCTCCAGTGGACCCGGGATCACACCAATCTCACGGTGACCGCGTTCAATCAGATAACGGCCTGCCATATAGCCGCCTTCAAACGCGTTATCGATGACGGAGTCGGTGAAGTCTGCACGTGCTTCGCCCCAGTCCATGACCACCATAGGAATATGGCGGTACTCTTCCAGCATGGAAAGCACGGACTCCGGATACTCTGAACACATCACCAGCAGGCCATCCACACGCTTTTGTGCCATCATGGAGAGATAAGCGCGCTGTTTTTCAATGCTGTTCCACGCGTTGCCCAGAATCAGGGTATAGCCTTTCTGGAAGCAGTTTTTCTCGACCGCTTCAATGATCTCGGCAAAATAGGCCGCTTCACTGCTGGTAGCCAGCAAACCAATGGATTTGGTGTGATTAACTTTGAGGCTGCGCGCCACCGCACTCGGTGAATAGTGTAATTCTTTGATTGCCGCCCAGACGGCGTTGCGCGTCTCTTCCGCCACAAAGCGGGTTTTGTTAATTACATGTGATACGGTTGTAGTGGAAACGTTTGCGCGTTTTGCTACGTCTTTAATTGTTGCCATTAAATGTCACTCCAGACCATATCCTAAACTCCTGAAAAACTTGAAGGTAAACGTTTGCCTTCTCTCACCCTTATCACGCAATCTTGAATTGCGGCACGCCGGGAAAACGACACAGGACGTCAGGAGGGGGTCAATGGCCGGTACGCTAATAAATTTAGCGTGGAATTTTGTCCTATCTTGATGAAAAGGGGAAGAGCTAAAGTGGTTATCAGTTTAAATCCAGGAAGATTTTTGAACTAAACTGTGTAAAAATGAGCAGGCTCACTTTTCGTGGGGAGATTAAAAGGAGAAAAATTGATGAGCTACGATCTGAAGTTTTCGCTGGTGACCACCGTTATTGTACTGGCTCTGATTGTTGCGGCGGGTCTGACGGCTGCATTGCATTGATTTACACGGAGGGAGAGCTCTCTCCCTCTCAGTTTTCCTGATTGTTACGCCTGCGGCAAAAATCTTTTGCCAATTTGTTAACTTCTCATTTTTTGTGATTGATGTCATGCTTTCGGCTTCTTTGTTCTGTGTCACGACATGACACGGCATCCGGAGTTGACGCATGAAAATCAATTTTCCCCTGCTTGCCCTGGCGATTGGCGCTTTTGGGATTGGCACCACTGAATTCTCCCCGATGGGGTTACTGCCTGTTATCGCCCGGGGCGTGGATGTTTCTATCCCGGCGGCCGGGATGCTCATCAGCGCCTACGCCATTGGCGTGATGGTGGGGGCACCGCTCATGACGCTTCTGCTTTCACACCGCGCGCGCCGCAATGCGCTGATTTTCCTGATGGCGATATTTACGCTGGGCAACGTGCTCTCCGCGATTGCTCCGGATTACACCACCCTGATGTTGTCCCGCATTCTGACCAGTCTTAACCACGGCGCGTTCTTTGGGCTGGGATCGGTTGTGGCCGCAAGCGTGGTGCCAAAACACAAGCAGGCGAGTGCCGTGGCAACCATGTTTATGGGTCTGACGATTGCCAACATTGGCGGTGTACCTGCCGCAACCTGGCTGGGTGAGGCGATCGGCTGGCGCATGTCGTTCCTGGCGACGGCCGTGCTGGGTGTTATCGCCATGGTGGCGTTGTACTTCTCCTTGCCGAAAGGCAGCGCTGGTGAACGTCCTGACGTCCGCAAAGAGCTGTCGGTACTGATGCGCCCGCAGGTGCTCTCCGCGCTGTTGACCACCGTACTGGGGGCGGGCGCCATGTTTACCCTGTACACCTATATTTCACCGGTGTTGCACGATATCACCCACGCGACGCCTCTCTTTGTGACCGCGATGCTGGTGCTGATTGGTGTCGGGTTCTCTATAGGCAACTATCTCGGCGGGAAATTCGCCGATCGTTCCGTGAGCGGGACGCTGAAAGGCTTTTTAACGCTGCTGATTGTCATCATGATCGCCATTCCATGGCTGGCGCGTAATGAGGTCGGGGCGGCGATGGCGATGGTTGTCTGGGGGGCTGCGACCTTTGCCGTGGTTCCGCCGCTGCAGATGCGCGTGATGCGCGTTGCCCATGAGGCACCGGGTCTCTCGTCGTCGGTCAATATTGGCGCGTTTAACCTTGGCAATGCGCTTGGAGCCGCTGCCGGTGGAGCCGTCATTTCTGGTGGCCTGGGATACAGCTTTGTGCCGGTGATGGGGGCGATAATTGCCGCGCTCGGCCTGCTGTTAGTGATGATGTCTGGCCGTAAACAGCCGGAAGCAGCGTGCGCTGCTGAATAATTAAAAAACGCAGAAGGGCAACCCCTTCTGCGTGTCTCTTACGCGGCGAAGTTCTTCGCCACAAACGCCCAGTTAACCAGTGCCCAGAAGTGCTCCAGGTAGTTCGGACGCGCGTTACGGTAATCAATGTAGTAAGCGTGTTCCCAGACGTCCACGGTCATCAGCGGCGTTGCGCTGGTGGTCAGTGGCGTACCCGCGTTCGAGGTGGAAACGATAGCCAGTTTGCCATCCGCGTCTTTCACCAGCCACGTCCAGCCAGAACCGAAGTTCTTGACTGCAGCATCCGTAAACTTCGCTTTAAAATCAGCAAAGCTGCCAAATGCCGCGTTAATCGCGCCAGCCAGTTCACCCGTAGGTTCGCCGCCTGCATTCGGTGCCAGGCAGTGCCAGTAGAAGGTGTGGTTCCACACCTGAGCGGCATTGTTAAAGACACCGCCCTCTGAACTGCGGACGATCTCTTCCAGCGTTTTGCCTTCAAAATCGGTGCCCTTGATCAGGTTGTTCAGATTGGTGACGTACGTCTGGTGATGTTTGCCGTAGTGATACTCCAGGGTTTCCGCAGAAATGTGCGGGGCCAGGGCGTCTTTTGCATATGGTAGTGCAGGTAATTCGAACGACATTGCTTCTCTCCTTATTGTTTTTTATGTTGCCAATAACCACACAGACAACAGGGACAGAATAGCAAATTGAAAGGGTATGCAAAAGAGGAACTTACCCTGCCACGGCTGTGGCAGGGCAGGGGTTAGCGAATGGTTTTTGGCGTCATCACGCGGCGTGCGCCGACATAGTGACGTACCCAGTAGTCTTCACTGAGAGAGGTTATCTGGATGTCCTGGCCGCTACGTGGGGACTGGATAAATTTCCCGTTGCCTACATATACGCCAACGTGGTCAGCCGTGCCGCGCCCCTGAGTGCGGAAGAAGACGAGATCGCCATTCTCCAGTTCACCGCGGTTGACCGGTGACGCGTCGCGCAGGTGATACATCTCATTGGCGGTACGTGGAATTCGGAACTTCACCAGATCTTTATAGGCGTAATAGACGAGGCCGCTGCAGTCGAAACCGGTACGCGGTGAGCTGCCGCCCCAGCGATAGGGTTTGCCAATCTGCCCCATCAGTTTGTTCAACGCCGTTTTTTGCGCTTTCTGTACGCGAACCTTATGCACTTCCGCTATTTTCGTGACCTTCGTGCATTTCGCTTTATGACCTTTGCGGGGGATGCATTTTTCCGTCACGAGATTAGCTGCAGTTTGCGAGGCTTTGCTTTTGGTTGCGTGGGCAGTGCGGGAAGGTTTTGTTTTCGTCTTGCTGGAGGCGGTCTTTTTAGTCTGGGTGGTGGTCTTTTTCTTGTCGTTCTTGCTGGTGGTTTTTTTCTTACGGTCTGTGGTTTTGGCCAGATGCGTTTTTTGTACAGCAGAGTGCCGCGCCTGTTGAGAGGCGTTCGCCACTGGCGTGAAAGTGAGTGTTGTAAACAGTAAAGCACAGAGCGTGATCGAGATTTTATTTATCCGCGCCACTGGGCAGTCCCCTGA
The DNA here is from genome assembly GCF_057320345.1 of Enterobacter cloacae complex sp. 394I7. NCBI lineage: Bacteria > Pseudomonadati > Pseudomonadota > Gammaproteobacteria > Enterobacterales > Enterobacteriaceae > Enterobacter > Enterobacter cloacae complex sp. 394I7. Next base: position 897,469 of record NZ_JBXWCR010000001.1, read on the forward strand.
TAAATGCAGGTCATCAATAATACCCGCGAATGATTTACAAAGCCCGTCGATTCTAATCTATAAAAACCCGATAAGTTAATAGCATTTTTCAATCTACAATCCTGTTTCGTTAGCAAGTGCAAAAAAATTCATCAATCTGTCGCACTATTGTTCACTCCCTAAACAAAACCCTGAGTGCCGCAGGGTTAAACACCATTTGCAATGCAACTTTTCATCACTCGCGGTAAAATAAGAAAGACGTGACAAAAATGTTATTTTCCGATGGCAGTCTGAACCGCTACAATGACAGACGAATGCCGTAACAGAAGTTAAAGGAAGCAAGACATGAGCACCACTATTGAAAAAATCCAGCGCCAGATCGCTGAAAACCCGATTCTGCTGTATATGAAAGGTTCTCCGAAGCTGCCAAGCTGTGGCTTCTCCGCGCAAGCGGTTCAGGCGCTGTCTGCCTGTGGTGAGCGTTTTGCTTACGTTGATATCCTGCAGAACCCGGACATCCGCGCTGAGCTGCCTAAATACGCTAACTGGCCGACGTTCCCACAGCTGTGGGTAGACGGTGAGCTGGTCGGCGGTTGCGATATCCTGATCGAAATGTATCAGCGCGGTGAACTGCAGCAGCTGATCAAAGAAACGGCTGCGAAGTACAAAACGGAAGAGCCAGACGCGGAGTAAGTTATCTGCGAAGACAAAAAAGCGACCTCATGAGGTCGCTTTTTTTTATTCTTCACTGTCACCCATAGGCAGCGGCCAGCCGCCCAGACGCTTCCAGCGGTTCACAATTTCGCAAAACAGTTCCGCCGTCCGCTCGGTGTCATAAAGCGCGGAATGTGCCTGCGTACCGTCAAACTCAATGCCTGCCGTAATACATGCCTTTGATAATACCGTTTGTCCCAACGCCAGACCGCTCAGTGCCGCGGTATCGAAGGTCACAAACGGGTGGAAAGGGTTACGCTTGAGCGACGCGCGCTCGGCAGCGGCCATGGTAAAGGTGTGATCGAACGTGGCGTTATGCGCCACCATAATGGCGCGGCTGCAGTTGCTCTCTTTCATACCTTTACGCACCATTTTAAAAATGGCGTGCAGCGCGTCATATTCACTTACCGCACCACGCAGCGGGTTATGCGGATCGATGCCGTTAAAGGCCAGCGCCTCGGGCTGTAAGTTGGCCCCTTCAAACGGTTCAACGTGGAAATGCAGCGTGGTGTCCGGTGTAAGCCATCCCTGTTCATCCATCTTCAGCGTGATGGCGGCAATTTCAAGCAGCGCATCGGTTTTAGCGTTAAATCCGGCTGTTTCAACATCGATCACAACAGGATAAAAACCACGAAAACGGTCGCACAGACCGCTAAATTGAGCGTTATCGGACATCAGGGTCTCTTACATGGGGAAAAAAGCAGTGCGCATTATGGCAAATTTTGGATGGGGATGCAGTAAAAGTACGGGCGCATGTTGCGCCCTGCGGGATCAGTTGCCCAGACCGCGACCAGCGTCTTTGGCTTCAATCAGCTCGATTTTGTAGCCGTCCGGATCTTCAACAAACGCGATCACGGTGGTGCCGCCTTTGACCGGGCCAGCTTCGCGCGTCACGTTACCGCCGTTGCTGCGAATACGTTCACAGGCTTCGGCTGCGTTGTCCACTTCCAGCGCGATATGACCATAAGCGGTGCCCAGCTCATAGCTGTCCACGCCCCAGTTGTAGGTCAGTTCGATGACCGCTTCGTCCGTTTCCGGGCCGTAACCCACAAACGCCAGCGAGTATTTATATTCCGGGTTTTCGCTGGTGCGCAGCAGTTTCATACCCAGTACGTTAGTGTAGAAATCGACAGAACGTTGCAGATCGCCAACGCGCAGCATGGTGTGAAGTAGGCGCATAATTTCCTCATTAACCAATGGAATAGAATATCTATTTGAACAGAAACGATGTTTTAGTATAGCGGCGAAAGGTCGCCGCTATCAATGAGCAATGAAGAGATTACAGGGTAGGGTAGTCGGTATAACCTTCAGCGCCGCCGCCGTAGAAGCTTTCCGGACGCTGAGGGTTCAGCGCGGCTTTCTGCTGCAGACGGGCGACCAGATCAGGGTTAGCGATAAAATCGCGACCAAATGCAACGGCGTCGATCAAACCTTTGCTAATCAGATCTTCAGCTTTCTCAGGGGTATATGCACCTGCACCGATGATCACACCGTGGAAGCGTTCGCGTACTTTCTGACGGAAGGCTTCAGTGTAAGGCTGACCACCGGCCCAGTCTGGCTCGGACATATGCAGATACGCGATACCCCGTTTTGCCAGCTCTTCAATCAGATAAAGGGCATCCGCTTCTTCGTCCGGGCCGTTATCAACGTTCTGGAAAGAACCAATCGGGGACACGCGGATACCAATGCGGTCCGGGCTCCACTCCTGACATACGGCATCCACCACTTCCAGCACCAGGCGCGCACGGTTTTCAACGCTGCCGCCGTACTGGTCGGTACGATGGTTAGAGGACGGTGACAGGAACTGGTGCAGCAGATAGCCATGCGCGGAGTGCAGTTCAACCAGGTCGAAACCGGCTTCACGCGCATTCGCCACGGCCTGGCGGAAATCGTTAACAATCCCCGGGATCTCGTCCAGTTCAAGAGCGCGCGGCATAGACGTATCAACGCGGATCGCATTGCCGTTTTCATCACGCAGAGAGGTGCGGGTGTTCGCGCTCAGGGCAGAGGCGGAAACCGGTGCCTGACCGCCAGGCTGGATGCTGCTGTGAGAGATACGACCGGTATGCCACAGCTGGACGGCAATACGACCCTCTTCAGCGTGAACGCCAGCCGTGATTTTTTTCCACGCGGCAATCTGTTCCGGGCTGTGCAGACCTGGTGCGCCAGCGTAACCCTTAGCCTGAGCAGAAATCTGAGTGGCCTCGGTGATGATCAGGCCAGAGCTTGCGCGCTGACGGTAATATTCACCCATCAACGGGGTAGGGATATCACCCGGCTCAATGCTGCGCAGACGGGTAAGCGGGGCCATGAACACACGGTTTGGCGCGGTAACGGCACCCACTTTCAAGGGGGTAAATAATTTTTCAGCGGACATAAAGGCTCCTGAGTAGACCAGTCGTCTAGTAATTACGTAAATAAAAACGCCTGCTATACGCGAGGCGTAGTAATGCTGCTTTTTACATGTGCCAGTGCGCTTTCAAGCGGCACCGCACTGCGAGAAATCTTGGCCTGCAGGTTCGCGCCTAACCAGAGGGCGTATAAAACCTGCGCCTGGGTTAAAGGTTCGCCGGGAAAAGTCAGCGTTTTTTCATCGCGGCCTTTCTCCAGCGCCTGTGCCATGAGGGCGATAACCCCGCGGGCCCCTTTATCCATTGCTGTGCGCATATCTTCTGAAAGATCGCACACTTCGGCAGAAAGTTTTACCGTCAGGCAACCGCTGATGATGCCCTGCTGACAGAACTGGTTCAGCGTTTCCTGATAGAAGTGCAGAACACGATCGCGATAATTACCTTCGCCCGTGGCAAAGTGCGCTGCCAGGCGCTGATGGTAGCTGGCATAGTGCCGCTCCAGCATTGCCACGCCAAACGCCTCTTTGGACCGGAAGTAGTGATAAAACGACCCCTTCGGTACCTCAGCGGTTTTTAATAACTCGCTCAACCCCATACCGGTGAACCCGCGATGCATGCAAAGTCGCTCGCCGGTCGCCAGTAAATGTTCTCGGGTATCGTGTTCTGTATTTCTGCTCATGGCCGCACTCTAATAGACCGTTCGGTCTATTGCAAGCGTGTTCAGTGGCGACATGCGTTCAGAATATCCAGCTGCTGTTGATAAACCTTTGATTTAATGTCCATCATACCCAATACGGTAGAGAACAAATTGTCCTGCGAAACCGCATTTTTTGCTGCATGGTCACGTAAACACTGCGCGTTGACGCCGAAATTTTTCGCATAGTCTGGTGATAACCAGAACATAAACGGAATGTGCGTTTGTTGCTCTGGGGCCAGCAGATACGGCGTGCCGTGCAGATAAATCCCGCTTTCGCCCAGCGACTCCCCGTGATCCGAAAGGTAAATCAGGGCGGTATTCATGCTCGCCTGACGCGCTTTTAGGGCATCGATGGTTTTACTGACCATGCTGTCGGTATACAGGATGGTGTTGTCATAGGTATTCATCAGCGCCTGGTGATCGCAATCCTGAATTTCATTGGTATCGCAGGTTGGCGTAAATTTGCGGAAATTATCCGGATAACGGCGATAGTATGCCGGGCCGTGGCTGCCCATCAGGTGGATGACCAGTACGGAGTCCTGCTTCAGGCCATCCAGAACATTGTCCAGACGGGTGAAGTTCACATCGTCAATGCAGGAGTTGTCTTTGCAGAACTGATCGAGTTTCCACTGGGTCATGTCGGTATGGGGAACGCGATCGCAGGCGCCTTTACAACCGCCATCATTGTCACGCCACAGCATATTGATCCCCGCATGGGCGAGCACGTCCAGCAACCCTTCCTGGTGATGGGCCAGGTCGGCATCGTATTTACTGCGCGTCATACCGGAGAACATGCAGGGCACGGAGACGGCCGTTTCGGTGCCGCAGGAGGAGGCCTGCGGGAAGTTAATAACATCCTGCTTTTTCAGCTCGGGGTTTGTTTCACGCCCGTAGCCATTCAACGAGTAGTTCGCGGCGCGTGACGCTTCACCGATGACCAGCACCAGAACGGTTTTCTTTTGTTGGCCTGTAATCAGCGGCCCTTTATGGGCATCTTCACCGATCCGGACCAGCGTTTGATCGCCTGCAAACCAGCGCATTTTGCTGTATTTGACCATCGCGCTGACATAGTTCGCGGGGGTCACCATTTTGACGATGCTTTTGTTATTGCGAAACAGCGATGCGTAATCTTTATAAAACAGGGCGGCGATGAGGATGATAACCAGCAGGGCGCCGAGCATTGCGGCAAAACGGGTCAGCAGGGCGTACCACCATTTCCCGGTGCGAATGCGGATCATGGCCAGCACCACGGACGGAACAAGACCGGCAACGACAATCCACAGGATCATCTGCGGCGTCACCAGGGCGGTGGCTTCCTGAGAGTTGGTTTCGAACACGTTAACAATCATGTTCTGATCGATAACCGCGCCGTAGGTATACATAAAGTAAGTCGCGGCGGCGCATCCGACGGTCAAGACAATCAGCAGCGGCTTACGGATAAACGGGATATTAAGCAGACTAAAAACAATGACCCAGCCGCAAAACAGCACCAGTGGAACGGACGCGGCAAAGAGGACGTCATGGATATGCGCGGGCGCGATAATTGCCCAGCTACGCTGAATAAACAGCGCGTTTAATACGGTAAAGAAAAGTGCACAGCCCAGAGTAAATTTTATATCGTTACATTGTAACTTTTTGATTAGCCACATCGATCAGAAAACCTGCAATTTTAATGATGGGGCGAGTATAGAGAACGAAGATTAGTGAAACCTTAATGCCACAAAACTGTGGTAAAGCCCTTGCACGCGGGACGTTTACCGTCTTCACTGTAGGTGATAGTCGTTATCGGGAGGTGAGTGTGGCAGAGCAACTGGAGTTTTTCCCCATCCAGAGCCCGTGCCGGGGTATTTGTCAGGTGGATGAACGCGGATATTGCCGTGGCTGCATGCGCACGCGCGATGAGCGTTTTAACTGGCAACACTTCAGCGACACGCAGAAACAGGAGGTGCTCCGTCTCTGTCGACAGCGACTTCTGCGCAAAATACGCGCAAACAAAGCCGGTGACACCGAAGAACCCCAGCAACCTTCACTGTTTTAACACGGTAATTGCGTATACTCATGACATCACGTCCTTGAGGAAAATGTTATGGTTCAGCGAATTACCCTTGCCCCCCAGGGGCCAGAATTCTCCCGCTTTGTGATGGGCTACTGGCGCCTGATGGACTGGAATATGTCCCCCCTCCAGCTGGCAAGCTTTATTGAAGAGCATCTCGACTTAGGGATCACCACGGTCGATCACGCTGATATTTACGGCGGCTATCAGTGTGAAGCCGCGTTCGGCGAGGCACTCAAGTTGGTTCCTGCGTTACGCGAACGCATGGAGATCGTCACCAAATGCGGGATTGCCACGACGGCAAAACCGGAGCATGCTCTCGGCCATTACATTACCGACAGCGCGCACATCATTAAGAGCGCCGAACAGTCGCTGGTTAACCTGGCGACCGATCATATCGATCTGCTACTGATCCACCGCCCCGATCCGTTGATGGATGCCGATGAGGTGGCCGAAGCGTTTCTGAATCTGCATCAAAGCGGCAAAGTGCGTCATTTCGGCGTATCAAACTTTACCCCTGCACAGTTTGCGCTGCTGCAGTCTCGTCTGCCGTTTACCCTGGCCACCAACCAGGTTGAAATTTCTCCGGTTCATCAGCCGCTGTTGCTGGATGGCACGCTCGATCAGCTTCAGCAGTTGCGTATCCGTCCGATGGCGTGGTCGTGTCTGGGCGGCGGACGTCTGTTTAATGATGATGAATTCCAGCCGCTGCGCACTGAGCTTGAGACCATTGCCCGCGAACTGAATGCCGGGAGCATCGAACAGGTGGTGTACGCGTGGATCCTGCGTCTGCCGTCAAAACCACTGCCGATCATTGGCTCGGGCAAAATTGAACGCGTACGCGCCGCCATTGCCGCGGAAGAGTTGCAGATGACCCGTCAGCAGTGGTTCCGCATCCGCAAAGCGGCGCTGGGTTACGACGTCCCGTAACCGGTAAAACGTGACTTTCCGGTGAAATCTTTGCCCCTGGTATAAACTTAAGGGGCAAAAAACAACCCGTGGAGGTCATATGAAGCGTTTTACTCTGGCTCTCGTCACGCTGGTGGTCTGTGCAGGTGCGCAGGCGGCCAGTGATGAAGTGGAAATGAATCTCGTCACCTCTCAGGGTGTAGGTCAGTCCATCGGCACGGTGAAAATCACTGAAACCGACAAGGGACTGGAATTCGCGCCCAATCTCAAAGCCCTTCCTCCTGGCGAACATGGTTTCCATGTCCATGCTAACGGTAGCTGTCAGCCCGCATTAAAAGAGGGTAAAGCCTCGGCTGCGGAGGCGGCAGGCGGCCACCTCGACCCACAACATACCGGTAAGCATGAAGGTCCTGACGGTATGGGACATCTGGGCGATTTGCCGGTGCTGGTGGTGAATAACGACGGCAAAGCCACGGATCCCGTCGTCGCGCCGCGGCTGAAAAAGCTGGATGAAGTGAAAGGCAAGGCGCTGATGATCCATGTCGGCGGCGACAATATGTCCGATCAGCCAAAACCGCTTGGCGGTGGCGGGGCTCGCTATGCCTGCGGGGTGATGTGATCCCCAATTGTACCCGGAGCCGGTGCCTGTTCCAGCTGCGACAGTGAGCAGTGCAGGCGCCAGATTATCGAGGCTAAATCTCGTGCTGCAGGCGAGTGGTGGTGCGCAAGGGTATCGCAAATTCGCTGAAGTTCAGCAAGCGTGGTTTCCAGTGGACGCTGCTGGACACCGCGTTCGCTCATGACATCGCGTAGCAGGGTGATGCAGACATCACGAACCTGCGACAGCGGGTCGGACCGTGTTTCCCATGCCCTAAGTTGCCAGACCACGTGAGAGCAGTTCAACAGCACCACGCCCCAGCGCAACAGCCAGCGGCGCGAAAGGGAGTCCTGGCTGTTATTGAGCTGGCTGACATAGTGATAGACCAGCGATTCATACTCACTTTCACGTAAATGCGGTTTTCGACTCAACTGATCGACAAAACCTCTGCGTAACTCGCGGATATGCCGGCGACTCTTGCGCGCATCTGAACCCGGACGTAACACCGCAAATGCCAGCCACGCCAGCCCAACGCCAAGGATCTTCGCCAGATTATCATTGAGAAAATCGGCGTAGTCATAAACCGGCGGGTTAGTGACGGAGATAAACGAGCCCATAAATACAATCAGCTGTCCCCACAGCCCCGCGAGTTTGGGCATTTGCAGCTTTAGCAGCTGCATGGTGGTTAACAGCGGGAACAGGAACAGAAGGAACTGCCACAGGTCGCTTATCTGCACCATCAACCCAAACTTCACGGCAAAACTAAACAGCGAAAGCAGCACCAGGGTGCGCAGCAGCAGCGTGAGGGAGTTGAACGGTGACGCGGCGACGGAGTACAGCACGCAGCTGATAGCAGCAAGCGTCAGGGCCGCAGGGCCTGACTCCCACTGGGTGGTGATACTCCACGCGCCGACCAGCGTGAGCGCGCAAAAGGTACGAAAACCGCTCCACAGTGCCTCCATCGAGTCTGTGTGTCGTGCCAGCGCCGGGCTACCGGGGACAGCGAACTCGGTGACCGGGGTGGCATTTTCCACGGCGTTAATCCAGCGGCTGCTGCGCAGATACAACCGGCAAAAATAGTTGAGACGCTGCCAGAAGGCGCGGTGACGGTAATCGTACTCATCTACTGGCGCGAGCGGGGCGATAATCTTCGCGACGGTGTAGATGTCGGCATCCGGGCGTGCAAGCGCCGCAAGCAGCGTTTCAATCACGGCGCGCGTATGTGCAGGGGGCGTGGGCCAGTTGAGCAGCATCCGGCGCAGGCTGGAGATTGAGCTGGTCATACGCAGCTGCTGATGCAACAGATAGTTCAGCAGGGTGTTCTGACGACGAAAGCGATAGTGGCTCCAGAAGGCCTGAATGCGTAACAGATTCATGGTCAGGATCTGGCCGATCACCTTTTCGTGCGCAAGACGGATGTCGTCGTTGGTATCCGGTTGCCAGAGCAGGCTTGCGTGCTCCAGTAAACGGGTATGCATGGTCTTCAGGGCGGTAATAAGCGCGGTGCCATCGGAAGTGCTCGGCAGGATCATCATCATGAAACCGCCGCTCAGAATACCGACAATCACTTCGCAGACGCGCGCCTGTGCGATGTCCCACAGCTCGGTGGTATCGAGCACATTCACCACCGGAAAGGCGATAATGGCGGCGGTATAGCCGGCCAGCTGGAAGGCATAGGCAACATTATTCGTAAAGTGCGCGCAGGCCCAGGTACAAAAGCCCAGCCATATCGCCATGCTCAACAAAAAAAGCCACGGATCGTTCAGCGTATGACCTGCAATGATTAACGCTGCGGTGGCACCCAACAGGCTGCCGGCAATACGTCCAAGACTTTTGCTGATCACCCCGCCGACGGTGGGGAAACTCACCACCGCGGCAGAGGTCATTGCCCAGTAGGGCTGATCAAGGTTGAGGTAATAGGCGACAGTCAGCGCCAGACACATCGCAATGCCATTACGCAGCGCATAGCGCCACTGCGGACGTGTCGCTTTCATCCACGGCGTATTTCGCCAGGAGAAGGCCTGCAGGTTCATCAACGGGTCCCGATGGCGACGGTGCAGGTTGTGCCGGAGACCAGCGTCATGCCCTGCGGTAAACGATCAAACTCCACACGAACCGGTACGCGCTGGGCCAGACGCACCCACGGCACGTTCGGTTTGATGTCCGGTACCAGGCCTGAATCCATTTCAACACTCTGATCGTAAATGGCGCGGCCAATGCTGGAGACGTGACCCTGTAACCGCTGCGAGCCGCTGTAAAGCGTAATGGTAGCGGGAGACCCTTCGCGAATATGGCGAAGCTTGGTCTCTTCAAAATAACCCACCACATAGAACGAGTGGCTGTCGACAAGGGCGAAAACGGGTTGCCCGGCGGTGGCATAATTCCCCACGCGGGCTGACAGGTTGGTGATCCATCCATCGACTGGCGCGGTAATAACGGTTTGTGTCAGCTCCCACTGCGCCTGTTTGAGCGTAGCCTCCGCGACGTTCACGCTCGCCTGCATGGCCTTAACGTTGATATTGGCAGTATCTAAATCTTCTGCGGAAATATAGTTGCGCGACAAATGCCGGCGGCGATTGGCTTCGTTATTGGCTTTTGCTAAATCAGACTGGGCCTTCGCCAGCTGTGCCTGGGCGTTAAGGATCGCAATATGATAGGGGGTGTCGTCGATACGGAATAACACGTCACCCTTTTTAACGTACTGGTTATCTTTCACAACAAGCGTCGTAATGCTGCCCGAAACCTGTGGGGTAATGCTGACCTGCTCAGCCCGCACTTTGCCGTCACGTGTCCAGGGTGACTGCATATAAAAATTCCAGAGCCACCACCCGGCAACCAGGGCCAGAGCAAGAACAATCAGCGTGGAAAAGTACTTCAGCGTTTTCAGGGGCATATTCACCACACAATCAAGACAGCTAGGCCCAGGCATACGGAAAGGGCAAACAGGGAGAGATCCATTAACATGGGGTGCCAAATCTCGCCGGAGTACATCCAGTCGCGAAGCAGGCGATGGGCTATGAGCCAAATCATAAAGCCGACCAGGACGGCCTTAAACAAGGGCGGAAAGTAGACTGACGCACCGAAAATCAGGTCCTGAAGGGGGAGTCCCACGGAGCTTTGAAAAAACGTCACGGGCAGAGATCCTTTGCAGTGAACAAAATGCCGCGAGGGCGAGTCTTAATCTGATGGAACATCACAATTCAGTGTAAGTCATCCTTTTAAGTTCGATGAATGCAGTATTGCATTTGTTTTGCCAATACAAATGCTGCACACTATTCTAAAATCAGTATAATAACTTAGCAAGCTAATTATAAGGAGATGAAATTGGAATCGCCATTAGGTTCTGATCTGGCAAGGTTGGTACGCGTCTGGCGTGCTCTGATTGACCATCGCCTGAAACCTCTGGAATTGACACAGACGCACTGGGTCACGCTGCATAACATTCATCAGCTGCCACCCGACCAGTCACAAATTCAACTGGCAAAAGCGATCGGCATTGAGCAACCATCACTGGTACGTACGCTTGACCAACTGGAAGAGAAAGGACTCATCTCCCGGCAAACCTGCGCCAGCGATCGTCGCGCTAAGCGGATTAAGCTCACTGAGAAAGCGGCACCTATCATTACTGAAATGGAAGCCGTTATCACCAAAACGCGCGGCGAAATCCTTTCCGGGGTTTCACCCGCAGAGCTTGAACTGCTCATCAGCCTCATTGGACGCCTCGAGCAGAACATCCATGAGCTGCAGTCACGCGACTGACACCATCATAAGGCCTTGCAGCAGCAAGGCCTTTTTTACCTCGACACAACGACACGGTTACGCCCGGTCTCTTTCGCTTCATACATCGCCTTGTCAGCATTCTCCACGCACGCTTCAGCGGTCGTCGTCGGAGAGGTGGCGGTAAATACCCCCATGCTAATCGTGATGGATTCAGGTAACTGACCCCCGCTGCTGACCTTATCAAAACTGCTCAGCTTTAGCCGTATGCGTTCAGCCACCTGGTACGCTGCCTCCGACGAAGTATTGGTCAGCATCAGGACAAATTCTTCCCCACCAATACGTGCCGCAATGTCCTGCGGGCGGACGGAATCCATCAGCAGGTTGGCGACAAACTGCAATACTTTGTCTCCCTGCAGATGGCCGTAGCAGTCGTTGATGCGCTTAAAACGGTCGAGATCGCTGACGATAACCGACACAGGGTGGTTGGCTTTGCTGATGTTGAGTGCCTGATTTAAGGCGTCGTAAAAATAACTGCGGTTGTAGAGGCGCGTCAGCGGGTCGCGGATCGAGTTCTGATAAGACTGCTGATACTTTATGTGCGAGTCGCGATACAGGTTAAAGACGTCGTACAGCAGGACAAAAATAATCATCAGCGTCGCCACGGTTTCGAATAAGCGAGCGTGATACCAGGACGTGTCCTCAGCATGCCCGCCGGCTAACAGTAATGAGAGCGTCAGGACATAACAGACACATAAGAAATTACCGCCAACCCAAAAAAGATTCCGCACCCGGGTAATCGTCATTAACGTTGCTAATGCCACAACCCAGAGAAGAATCAAAAAGATATTTATGACCTGGCTCCAGAGAACCATAAATTGCCGGGTTTCATTATCTACCAGATCCAGCGTTATCAGTGCCGAGTGGCTGGAGCAGAACCAGGCCAGGGCGACCATAGAAACCGTAAACAGCATTGTACCGATAACCACGGCAATATGCGCGGGGCGTGAAAGGGGATAATCCCGAATAGAATAGAGCAAAGCTGAGACTATTATCAGCACCGCCATAAGAATATGACGGAACATAAAGAAGATCATGGCGTCGTTATAGTCGACAACATTGAACTGATAGAGATCCAGCCATGACGGGAAGCTGGAGAGGGTACCGGCCATCAGCATCGTCGACCCGGCGAAGGCCGAGGCGAGGGCGATAAGGTACAACCGCCGTCTGTCGCACCAGTATTTCATGACCATGAAGCAGGCAATAAACAGGTGGAATACCAGCAAAAATATGGTAAGTGTCGGGAATAGCAGCGGTGAGAATGAAGGGACTAATTCGACCAGTTTTACAAAGAGACCTTGTAATATTCCAACGACGACGATGCATCCAAAACAGAATGTAATATAAGGGTTCTTAAAATATCGTTGTAGTGCAAGCATAGGGATTTGACGGAATAATAAAATTAAAAAATGTAAAGTAAGAAAGAGAGTAACAGGCGTGGAGAGTAAATACTTTGCGCAGGAACAAGATATACCGCGCTTAATGATTCATGGCGGGAATGTTTTTTGTAAATATATTGCTGGTAATTATATTATATGTAAATAGATTTGTTTACGGGCTTCGCTAAACAGATTTGTTAAATGGATTTGTTAAATGGATGTGGTCTGATGACCACATCCAGTTTGAATTAGCGTGGAGAAACGGTGACCTGGCTTCCGTTGCTCGCCAGAACAACGCGCTGGCCGGCAGAGAAACGGGTATTACCTTGTTTCTGTACTACCATGATGGTGCTGCCGTCATCTTTACGGATTTCCAGTTCTACGCCCTGGCTTTTGTTCATTGCACCCTGAACGCCCTGGCCTGCAACACCACCCGCAACGGCACCTGCTGCCGTGGCCAGCGAACGGCCCGTGCCACCGCCTACGGTATTACCGAGGAAGCCACCCAGCACAGCACCGCCGATGGCACCCATCACGTTGCTGTCATCGCCACCCTGAATTTGTACAGGGCGTGCGTTAACAACGGTACCGTAAGTGACGCTCTGAACCTGTTTGGCTTCAGAAGCGCTGTACACGTCGCCAGAAAGTGAACTGTCATTCACACAGCCTGCAAGGGTTAAACCGATCAGCGAAACGCCCAGTACACGTAAAATCATTTGAATCTCCTGTTCACCAAAAACGCCCGATGGCGGGCATCCGTTATGGCTAAATTATATGGCATAAGGGGCCATAGTTCATATCTTTGCACTAACAATAAGAAAATTGTACTTGAATTTAACTTAACGAGACATAAACGGGCACCCGGCAGGTTACCTGTCTGAGATTGTTAAAAAATATTATCGCCGGATAGCAAAGCGGCGCTGTTTATGGTTGAGTGGAGAGCATTAGCCCACGCAACGTAAGGAAAGCGCATGAAATCGGGTCGCTACATTGGTGTGATGTCGGGTACCAGTCTGGATGGCGTAGACGTCGTTCTGGCCGCTATTGATGAAAACATGGTGGCACAGCAGGCGAGCCTGACCTGGCCTATCCCCCTGGCGCTGAAAGAGGACATTCTCAGTGTCTGTCAGGGGCAGCAACTGACGCTTTCTCAGCTTGGTCAGCTTGATGTGCGGCTGGGGGCGCTGTTTGCCGATGCGGTACTGGCCCTGATGCATAAAGAAAAGCTTCGCCCGCAGGATGTCGTCGCTATCGGCTGTCACGGACAAACGGTCTGGCATGAGCCGGTCGGCGATGCACCGCATACCCTGCAAATTGGCGACAACAACCAGATTGTGGCGAAGACGGGCGTGACCGTAGTCGGTGATTTTCGGCGTCGCGATATTGCGCTTGGCGGGCAGGGCGCGCCGCTGGTGCCCGCTTTTCATCAGGCATTGTTGACCCATCCGACAGAGCGCCGAATGGTGCTGAACATTGGCGGTATCGCCAATCTGTCTCTGCTTATCCCGGATCAACCCGTACGCGGCTATGACACCGGCCCGGGTAACATGCTGATGGATGCCTGGATCTGGCGTCAGCGTGGTCAGGCGTATGATAAAGACGCGCAATGGGCCAGCGAAGGCAAAGTGATCATCCCGCTGTTGCAGTCCATGCTAAGCGATCCGTACTTCGCTTTACCGGCACCCAAAAGCACGGGGCGCGAATATTTCAATTATGGCTGGCTCGAACGTCAGCTGGCGCAGTTCCCGGCACTTGCACCGCAGGATGTCCAGGCGACGCTCGCCGAGTTAACGGCGGTTTCGATATCGGAACAGGTTCTTCTCAGCGGTGGATGCGAACGTCTGCTGGTGTGCGGCGGTGGCAGCCGTAACCCGTTGGTGATGGCACGTCTTGCCGGGTTATTGCCAGGTACCGAGGTGACGACCACCGATGAAGCCGGCATCAGCGGCGATGATATGGAAGCGCTGGCCTTTGCCTGGCTTGCCTGGCGCACCATTGCTGGGCTTCCGGGCAATTTGCCGTCGGTGACTGGCGCACGTGAGGCCAGCGTCCTCGGGGCCATTTTCCCGGCGAATCCACGTCATAATCAGAGTTAACTGAAATTCAGCGCTGCGTGTGGTCGTTAGAATGGAATGAAACAGGAGGGCAGCCATGCCCTCCAGGACCAGGAAAGTCTTCGGAATACGCCCATGAAAAAACTTCTTCTTATTGCCGCGCCTTTATTGCTGTCAGGATGCAGCGTCTACAACCAGTTCCTTGATCGCATGCAGACCGATACCCTGGAGTATCGCTGTGATGAAAAACCGCTGACCGTTAAGCTGAACAATCCGCGTCAGGAAGCCAGTTTTGTCTACGACAACAAATTGCTCACCCTCAAGCAGGGCATTTCTGCCTCCGGCGCACGCTACACGGACGGAATTTATGTCTTCTGGTCGAAAGGCGACAGTGCCACCGTCTACAAACGAGACCGTATTGTGCTGAACAATTGCCAGCTCGAAAATCCGAAGCGTTGAGATTTTTACAGGGGCGGCGCACAATAGCGCCACCCAATGTCAATGTCAGCTAACGCCATGTCAGATAACGACGAACTGCAGCAAATTGCGCATCTGCGCCGTGAATACACCAAAGGCGGCCTGCGTCGCCAGGATCTTCCCGCCGAACCTCTCGTGCTTTTTGAACGCTGGCTGAAACAGGCCTGCGAAGCGAAACTCGCCGACCCAACGGCAATGGTTGTCGCAACGGTAGATGAAAACGGTCAACCGTATCAGCGTATCGTCCTGCTCAAACATTATGACGAGAAAGGCCTGGTGTTTTACACCAACCTGGGCAGTCGTAAGGCACACCATTTAGAAAACAATCCTCGTATCAGCCTGCTGTTCCCGTGGCATATGCTGGAGCGTCAGGTGATGGTCACCGGCAAAGCAGAGCGTCTCTCCACGCTGGAAGTGGTGAAGTATTTCCACAGCCGTCCGCGTGACAGCCAGATTGGCGCCTGGGTCTCAAAACAGTCCAGCCGTATTTCGGCGCGTGGCGTGCTTGAAAGCAAATTCCTCGAACTGAAGCAGAAATTCCAGCAGGGCGAAGTCCCGTTGCCCAGTTTCTGGGGGGGCTTCCGCATTCCGATCGAGCAGATGGAATTCTGGCAGGGCGGTGAACACCGTCTGCATGACCGCTTTTTATACCAGCGTGAAAATGGCGGCTGGAAAATCGACAGGCTGGCACCGTAATCGCCGAAATTTGTTGATTTAAGCGCTAGCGCAGGCCGCGCTTGCGCTTTATTCTATGTACCTTTCGCATCAGGCGAAAAGTCGTGTACCGGCAAAGGTGCAGTCGTTTATACATGGAGAATTTGATGGCAAGCAGTAACTTGATTAAACAATTGCAAGAGCGGGGCCTTGTGGCTCAGGTGACGGACGAGGAAGCGTTAGCAGAGCGACT
Organism: Enterobacter cloacae complex sp. 394I7; assembly: GCF_057320345.1. Taxonomy (NCBI): domain Bacteria; kingdom Pseudomonadati; phylum Pseudomonadota; class Gammaproteobacteria; order Enterobacterales; family Enterobacteriaceae; genus Enterobacter; species Enterobacter cloacae complex sp. 394I7. Next base: position 913,364 of record NZ_JBXWCR010000001.1, read on the forward strand.
GGCGCAAGGCCCGATCGCGCTCTATTGCGGCTTCGATCCTACCGCTGACAGCTTGCATTTGGGGCATCTTGTTCCATTGTTATGCCTGAAACGCTTCCAGATGGCGGGCCACAAGCCTGTCGCACTGGTTGGCGGCGCGACCGGTCTGATTGGCGACCCAAGCTTCAAAGCTGCCGAGCGTAAACTGAACACCGAAGACACCGTGCAGGAGTGGGTGGATAAGATCCGCAAACAGGTTGCGCCTTTCCTCGACTTTAACTGCGGTGACAACTCTGCGATTGCGGCCAACAACTATGACTGGTTTGGCGGCATGAACGTGCTGACCTTCCTGCGCGACATTGGCAAACACTTCTCCGTTAACCAGATGATTAACAAAGAAGCGGTGAAGCAGCGTCTGAACCGTGACGACCAGGGCATCTCCTTTACCGAGTTCTCCTACAACCTGCTGCAGGGTTATGACTTTGCCTGCCTGAATAAACTGCACGGCGTCTGCCTGCAGATTGGCGGCTCTGACCAGTGGGGCAACATCACGTCGGGTATCGATCTGACGCGTCGTCTGCACCAGAACCAGGTCTTCGGTCTGACCGTTCCACTGATCACCAAAGCCGACGGCACCAAATTTGGCAAAACCGAAGGCGGCGCGGTATGGCTTGATCCGAAGAAAACCAGCCCGTACAAATTCTACCAGTTCTGGATTAATACGGCGGATGCCGATGTTTATCGCTTCCTGAAGTTCTTCACCTTTATGGACATTGAGACGATCAATGCTCTGGAAGAAGAAGACAAAACCAGCGGTAAGGCACCACGTGCTCAGTACGTACTGGCTGATGAAGTGACCAAACTGGTTCACGGTGAAGAAGGTCTGGCCGCGGCAAAACGTATTACTGCAAGCCTGTTCAACGGGACGCTGAGCGATCTGAGCGAAGCGGACTTCGAACAGCTGGCGCAGGATGGCGTGCCGATGGTTGAGATGGAAAAAGGTGCCGACCTGATGCAGGCGCTGGTGGACTCCGAGCTGCAGCCATCCCGCGGTCAGGCGCGTAAAACCATCGCCTCGAACGCTATCACCATTAACGGTGAAAAACAGGCCGACCCGGAATACACCTTCGCTGACAGCGATCGTCTGTATGGCCGCTACACGCTTCTGCGTCGCGGTAAGAAAAACTACTGTCTGGTCTGCTGGAAATAATTAAAAGTATCCAGGGGCGTGGGAAACCACGCCCCTTTTGTTTTTTCAGGGTTTGGTAAGTAAAAATGAAGAACATCCTCGCCATTCAGTCCCACGTGGTCTTTGGGCATGCTGGTAACAGCGCCGCGGAATTTCCGATGCGCCGCCTCGGTGCCAACGTCTGGCCCCTCAATACCGTGCAGTTCTCAAACCATACACAATACGGTCAATGGACCGGCTGCGTGATGCCGCCTTCGCACCTCACCGACATTGTGCAGGGCATTGCCAATATCGATCAGCTAAAACGCTGTGATGCGATACTGAGCGGATATCTCGGTTCGGCAGAGCAGGGAGAGCATATCCTGGGCATTGTCCGCCAGGTGAAAGCGGCAAACCCGGCGGCGAAATACTTTTGTGATCCTGTTATGGGGCATCCGGAGAAAGGCTGTATCGTGGCCCCCGGCGTGGCTGAATTCCATGTGCGTCACGCGCTGCCGGCCAGCGATATTATTGCGCCGAACCTGATTGAGCTGGAAATTCTCTGCGAGCATCCGGTGAATAGCGTAGAAGAGGCGGTAAGCGCTTCTCGCGAGTTAATAGCCCAGGGGCCGGAGATTGTCCTGGTGAAACATCTCGCGCGCGCAGGGCTGAGCAGGGACCGTTTTGAGATGCTGCTGGTGACGAAAGACGAAGCCTGGCATATCAGCCGTCCGCTGGTGGACTTCGGCATGCGTCAGCCGGTGGGTGTCGGTGATGTGACAAGCGGTTTGCTGCTGGTGAAATTACTTCAGGGAGCCACGCTGCGGGATGCGCTTGAGCATGTGACTGCTGCGGTGTACGAAATCATGAAGGCGACAAAAGAGATGCAGGAGTATGAACTGCAGGTGGTCGCGGCACAGGATCGTATCGCGAAACCGGAGCATTACTTCAGCGCGACCCGGTTATAACGGTTCACGTTCCTGTCAGCCGGGTAGCGACAGCGCCACCCGGCAATACAGTGCGCCGGTCAGTTCAACCCTTCTGCTTTAAGCGCTGCAGCCACCGCAGGACGCGCGGCTACGCGATCCATGTACGATGCAATGTGGTCCAGCCCGTCCATGTTGAGCTTAATGGCCCGCGCCCAGCGCAGCACGGTGAACAGATAGGCATCGGCAATCGTAAAACGCGCGCCCCCAATCCACTGATCGTCTTTCAGCGATGCGTTAACGTACTGCAGTTTTTTCTCCAGTTGAGCACGTACGGTCGGTTTGTACTCTTCCGGCGTCTCCGGACGGAACAGCGGCGTAAAGCCTTTGTGCAGCTCGGTCGCAATGTAGTTCATCCACTCCAGCGTTTTGTAGCGAGAAACCGTGCTTACCGGTGCCAGCAATTGCCTGTCGGGCACGCTATCGGCGAGGAACTGCATAATCGCCACGCCTTCGGTCAGCAGGGTACCGTCATCCAGCAGCAGAGCCGGAACTTGTCCCTTCGGGTTAATAGCAAAAAAATCATCGCCGTTTTCCAGGCGTTTTTCCATCAGGTCAACGCCATCCAGCGTGAAATCTTTGCCGCTCTCGCGCAGGGTAATATGGGAAGCAAGAGAGCACGCGCCCGGTTTGTAGAACAGTTTCATCGGTAACTCCTTTTTGCTGAGGTTTCAGCTATGTTAGTGCGCGAACGGGTAAAAAAAAAGCCGCTAATACATTAGCGGCTTCTGTTCAGTCGTTTCTCAGTGACATTATGCGGTAGCGGTTTCGGTCGCTTTCGCCGTCTTGTCGTCGTCCTGAGTCATGCGATTCAGCTTCGGCGCAGTCAGCATCATCAGAACCGCGATAACCGCAGTAGCAATACCAATCTGCATGAACACGGTACCGTAGACGTTCAGAGAGACCAGTGGGTCAGTCACGTTATCCGGCACGGCCATCAGGTTTGCAATTTTACCTGCGATGATGGCGGCACCCGCAGTGGTCAGGAACCAGCTACCCATGATGAAGCCCATCAGACGCTGAGGAACCAGTTGTGCAACCATCGCCAGGCCCAGACCGGAGATCATCAGTTCACCGATAGACTGCAGCGCATAGCTCAGGATCAGCCAGTTAACGGAGACGATACCGGCGTCAGTCGCAAATTTCGTACCCAGCGGCAGTACCAGGAATGCGCCAGAACACAGCAGCATACCGATAGCAAATTTGTGCGGCATCGGCAGACGGTCGCCCATCTTGTTATAGATAGCAGCCAGAATCGGGCTACCAATCATGATCCAGAACGGGTTCAGGGCCTGATACTGCTCCGGCTCGAACGCGATACCCAGGATTGAGTGTTCAACGTTACGGATAGCGAAGAAGTTCAGAGACGTTGGCATCTGGCTGTACAGAACGAAGAAGATAATCGCTTCCAGCATCAGAATGAAGGCCACAATCATCTTACGACGAGCGGCACCCTGCATGGCGAAGGCTTCTTTCGCGAAGATGATCACGATACCCAGCGCAACCACACCCAGAACGGCACGCGCGATGCCCTGGTTATGCAGCAGCCAGGTTGCGATTGCCGCGAGGATCACCACGCCGACAATGGTCGCCAGCAGTTTGCCAATGTGAACCGGTTCGAAGTCTGGTTTGGAGCCGTAGTCTTTTACCCAGCGTTTGCAGAAGGCAAAGTTAACCACGGTGATCAGCATACCGACAACGGACAGGGAGAACGCAACGCTCCAGCCGAATTTAGCGGCCAGCCACGGGGTTGCCAGCATGGAGAAGAAGGAACCGATGTTCACGGACATGTAGTACATGGTGAATGCACCGTCCAGACGCGGGTCATCTTTGTTGTAACAGGTAGAAAGCAGGGAAGACGGGTTCGCTTTGAACAGACCGTTACCGACGGCGATAGTCGCCATACCCATATACACCACAGCGGCATCGTGACCAGACCATGCAACCAGTGCATAGCCAACGGCCAGGACAATCGCACCCAGCATAATGACACGTTTAGTCCCGAGGACTTTATCACCCAGCCAGCCGCCGATAGCGACCAGACCGTACACCAGGGCACTGAAAGAGGAGAACAGCGTAATGGAATCTGCTTCGGACATACCCAGCTGTTTTACCAGGTAAACCGCCATGATCCCTTGCAGGCCGTAATAACCAAAACGCTCCCATAACTCGATAGAGAAGATGAGATAGAACGCTTTAGGTTGTTTAAAAGCGTTAAGACTTACGCTTTCATCTGTTGGTTTATTGTTTGCAGTCGACACATATACCTCTTTTTTTACATCCCATATTAACGGGGGTGTTCATCGCGTGATGGCCGTAGTCCATCCGCCTTATAGTTATATTGGGAGGAGAAACGGCGGGTAATGTTCACTATCCTGCACCGTCTGGCAATACGTTTGTAATAATCTGTTACATATAACTGGGCCGCTATAATCGGCGGTTCATACAAATGTTATTCAGCGTTAAATTTCATACGATCTGTAAAGGGAGTTTTTTTGACTGGCATTCACCCGTATTTTGCCCTCAGTGGCGATATGTTCTGCTATTTGAGGTTTATTGCAGTGATATAGCCCATATTCTGGAAAATAGCTGGTCTTATGTGTTGCTCGTGATGAGTTTGATCTTGTCTGGCAAAGGGTTTACGCCGCTTTTAACAACAAAAATTCAACACGAAGTTATCAGGGTGATCTTGATCACATATGTATAGAAATTTTCGGCTATGAAAAAAGTATTAACCTGTTTGAGCGTTAAAGGCTCGAACAAGTGATAAGGGAAGCGGTAATGAAGGCGGATAAATTATGGTCAAAAGAAGGTCTTCTGGTAGACCCTCTTTTGGTAAGGAATTGCCGTTGCGTCAGAAAACGAAAAGCGCAAGATATCAGGGATACACTTTCTCTTTGTACTCGCAGAGATCTTCGATGATACAGGAGCCACAGCGAGGCTTACGGGCAATACAGGTATAACGGCCATGGAGAATGAGCCAGTGATGGCAATCCACCTTAAATTCGGCGGGAACCACTTTTAGCAGTTTCTCTTCAACCTGCTCGACATTCTTGCCCGGTGCGAAGTTCGTGCGGTTAGAGACGCGGAAAATATGGGTATCAACGGCGATAGTCGGCCAGCCAAACGCGGTGTTAAGTACCACATTCGCAGTCTTGCGTCCCACGCCGGGTAATGCTTCCAGCGCGGCGCGATCTTCCGGCACTTCACCCCCGTGCTGTTCCAGCAGGATCCGGCAGGTTTTGATCACGTTCTCAGCCTTGCTGTTAAACAGACCGATGGTTTTGATATAGGACTTCACCCCGTCCACGCCCAGTTCCAGCATCGCCTTTGGCGTGTTGGCGACCGGATAAAGCAGGGCGGTCGCCTTATTAACGCTCACGTCGGTAGCCTGCGCAGAGAGCAGCACGGCGATCAACAGCTCGAACGGGGAGTTAAAATTCAGCTCCGTCGTCGGATGTGGGTTCTCATCCCGCAGACGGGTCAGGATCGCAATGCGCTTTTCTTTATTCATGAGGCCTTCTCGGGTATCCCTTCCTGTACGCTGCGCTCAGCCGCGCGACGCTTACGTTTTTCATCAATCAGGTATTTTATCGCCAGCATCATGCCGAGGCCAATAAACGCGCCTGGCGGCAGCATGGCCAGCAGGAACGGCGTATCGGTGTGGAAGACTTCGATGCGCAGCGCTTTAGCCCAGCCGCCGAGCAGCGCATCTGCGCCATCAAACAGCGTTCCGTTACCCAGGATCTCACGCATTGAGCCGAGCACGAACATGGCACCGGTTGCCCCCATACCAATAGAGAAACCATCCAGAGCCGACATCGCCGGGCTGTTTTTTACGGCAAAAGCTTCCGCGCGTCCGACCACAATACAGTTGGTTACGATGAGGGGAATAAAGATCCCGAGCGACTGATACAGACCGAACGCATAAGCGTTTATCAACATCTGGACGATACTCACCACCGACGCGATGATCATGACGTAAATCGGAATACGGATTTCCGATGGCGTCCAGCGGCGCAGGGCAGAGATGGACAGGTTGGTCAGGGTGAGAACCAGCGTGGTTGCCAGCCCCAGACCCAGTGCGTTGGTGGCGGTGGATGTCACTGCCAGCAGCGGACACATCCCCAGCAGCTGTACCAGCGCGGAGTTGTTTTTCCACAATCCCTGGACGATAACCTCTTTAACCTGGCTCATGATTACTCCTCACAGGCCGGAAGATTGTTCATCTGCGCGGGCAGCGTTTCCGCATACAGCCCGGCTCGTTTTACGGCATTGACCACGGCCCGTGGGGTAATGGTTGCCCCCGTGAACTGGTCAAACTCGCCGCCATCCTTTTTCACAGCAAATGCAGGATCCGCTTCGCCGTGGATCACTTTTCCGGCAAAATGCAAAATCCAGTCGCTCAGACGGGTTTCAATTTTATCCCCCAGGCCTGGCGTCTCATGATGTTCCGTCACGCGCGTACCCAACACGGTACCGGAGAAATCGCTGCCGACCAGCAGTTGAATCGCCCCGGAGTAGCCATCGGGCGCCGTCGCTTCCATTACCGCGCCTACCGCGTTATCCCCCTTACGGGCAATAAAGACGCGGTGCGGGCCTTTGCCTAACTGAGGTGCCTGGACCACGAAGCAACTTTTCTGCAGGTCATTATCGTAGAAATCAGGGGGGATCACCTGATCGAACAGGGCTTTTTGCTGCTTCACCGCCTGTTCGTCGATGGTCGATTTGGTCAGGTTGTTCACCAGGGCCGTCAGTCCGGTGAGGACCGCGGCGAAAATGGCCAGCGTGACGCCGTGTTTTTGCATTGTTTTCAGCATCGCGAAACCCTTAACGGTGGCCGTACACGCGCGGACGCGTGTAGTAGTCGATGAGCGGAACGGTGATGTTTGCAAGCAGAACCGCGAATGCCACACCGTCCGGGTAACCGCCAAAGCTGCGGATGAGCCACACCAGCAAGCCGGCCAGTGCACCGAAGATCAGGCGGCCACGGTTCGTGGTAGATGCCGTTACCGGATCGGTCAGGATAAAGAACGCACCCAGCATGGTTGCCCCCGAGAGCAGATGCATCTGTGGGCTGGCGAGCGATTCTGGCGAGAACACCCATCCCAGTGTGGCGCAGACCGCCAGCGTCACGAGGAAGCTGACCGGAATATGCCAGCGGATCGCTTTCTGCTGCAGCAGGAACAGCCCGCCCAGCAAATAAGCAAGGTTCACCCACTGCCAGCCCGCGCCCGCCAGCATGCCGCTGAAGATGGCAGATTTCATAATCTGATCGACGGAGTGCCCGGCATGCAGGGAGGTTTTAAACGTATCGAGTGGTGTGGCCTGGCTGATGCCATCCACGCCCATACGCAGCGCGTTCATATCCGCACCGAGCGCGGTATGGCCGGTAAAGATAACGTGCAGGGCATCCATAAAGCCGGGTACCGTCGCGGCAATGTCATGCGGCGGCAACCAGCTGGTCATCTGAACCGGGAAGGAGATGAGCAGTACGACGTAGCCAATCATCGCCGGGTTGAACGGGTTATGGCCCAGCCCACCATAAAGCTGTTTGGCAATAATGACTGCAAACACCGTACCGAGCACCACCATCCACCACGGGGCAAACGGCGGAATACTGATTGCCAGCAACAGGCCAGTCAGCAGTGCTGAGTTATCGGCAAGGATGCGGGAAACCGCCAGCTTACGCAGTTTAAGCACCAGGGCTTCTGCCCCTAAGGCGCTGGCACAGCCCAGCACTATCTGGAACAGCGTTCCCCAGCCGAAAAACCAGCACTGTACGGCAATGCCCGGCAGCGCCGCCAGGCACACCAGCATCATGATGCGTGATGTCTGGCGCTGATTATGGGTGTAAGGGGAACTTGCGATTCTGAAAACCATTTAATCCTCGTTAACTGCTTGCTGTGCGGCTTTCTTCGCCTGAACGCGCGCAATGGCGGCGGCGATTGCGGCTTTGCGTGGGTCGTCGTTTGCGGCCGGTTGCTGTTCTTCCTGCTGCGCTGCTTTGCGGGCCTTGGCGCGGGCAATAGCGGCTTCGACAGCCGCTTTACGCGGGTCGACAGGTGCTTCAGGTGCAGCGGCTTCAGGCTGCGCCGCCGCTTTACGCGCTTTGGCACGGGCAATGGCGGCTTCGACAGCCGCTTTACGCGGGTCGACGGGGGCTTCAGGCGTAGCGGTTTCAGTCTGCGCCGCTGCTTTGCGCGCTTTAGCGCGCGCGATCGCCGCTTCAACAGCCGCTTTACGGGGATCTACGGCCTCCACTTCTTGCTCAACCACCACGTTTTGCTCGCCGACTTTGCGCGCTTTGGCGCGCGCGATCGCCGCTTCAACAGCCGCTTTACGGGGATCTACGGCCTCCGCTTCTTGTTCAACTACCACGTTTTGCTCGCCGGCCTTACGGGCTTTGGCGCGGGCAATGGCGGCTTCAACGGCGGCTTTACGCGGATCGATCTCAGCGTCAGAGGAGGCTGACTGTGCTTTTTCTGCCTGACGGGCGCGCGCAGCCGCTTTACGCGCTTCGCGGGCGGCAATCGCTTCGCTGTTATCCGGTTTTTCACCGGCCGGGATCACCACGGTCTGGGCTGCCGTCGCTTTTTTCTCCCGCACGCGTGCCAGTGCGGCATTAATCGCATCCTGGTCTTTTTCGCCGGGCTGAACTGCTGCCTGTTTGTGACGCGCCTGACGGGCCAGTTTTTCACGTTCCAGACGAGCCTGACGCGCTTCAAAACGCGCTTTCGCTTCGGCTGCGCGTTTCTCTTCCATGGAGATGGCATAAATCTCGGCCTTCTCCTGGCGGAAGTACTGCACCAGAGGAATGTTACTTGGGCAGACCCAGGCGCAGGCACCGCATTCGATGCAGTCGGCCAGGTTATGGGCCTGCGCTTTATCGTGCAGCTGACCTTTGCTGTACCAGTACAATTGTTGCGGAAGTAAATCCGCCGGACAGGCATCGGCACAGGCGCTGCAGCGGATACAGCCTTTCTCCTCCTGCTCTTCACCCATTTCGGTCGGGGAGGGGGCAAGCAGGCAGTTTGTGATTTTTACTACCGGGACATCGAGCCACGGCAGGGTAAAGCCCATCAGCGGGCCACCCATGATCACCATCTGGTCGCTGCCCGGGCAAAAATCAGCCTGTTCCAGCAGATGACGAACCGGCGTACCCAGACGCGCCCAGACGTTGCCCGGACGTGCGACAGATTCACCGGTCAGCGTAACCACGCGCTCGGTCAGCGGTTCACCGTCCACCACCGCACGTTTCACGGCGTAGGCTGTCCCGACGTTTTGCATCAGCACCCCGATGTCCGAAGAGCGTCCGCCATGCGGAACCTGCTTGCCGGTCAGAATTTGCGTCAGCTGTTTGGCACCGCCAGAGGGGTACTTGGTTGGGATAACGCGCAGGCCGATATCGTGGCTGCCGTTGAGGACGGCACGCAGCATCGAAATAGCCTGTGGCTTGTTATCTTCAATGCCAATCAGCACTTCGCGCGGCTGCAGAATATGGGCAAGAATGCGGATCCCTTCCACGACCTGCGCGGCGCAGTCTTGCATCAGACGATCGTCAGCGGTGATGTAGGGTTCACATTCTGCTGCATTGATGATCAGGGTCTGAATTTTATCGCCGCCGCCGTGCAGTTTGACGCCGGTAGGGAACCCTGCGCCGCCCAGGCCGGCAACGCCGAATTGATGAATACGCTCGATAAGCGCTTCGCGGCTCCGGTTGCGGTAGTCGCTCCAGCCGTCACGGTCTATCCAGCGGTCTTCTCCGTCGGCTTCAATAATGACGCTCAGTTCGGAGAGCGCAGAGGGGTGTGCAACGGTATGGGGGGCGATCGCCACCACTGTACCGGAGGTCGGAGCGTGGACCGGCAGCATACGTCCGCGACCGAACGTTAACGGCTGGCCGCGAAGGACGGTATCGCCTTCTTTCACGCACAGTTCACCCTCAGCACCGATATGCTGTTTCAGCGGCATGACGTAACGGGACGCCAGCGGAATTTGGCGCAGCGGCGTGCCGTTGGACTGGGTTTTCATTTCAGGTGGATGGATACCACCGTCAAAGTCCCAAATCTTCTCTTTTCTGAAAGCAGAAAATAACTTAAGCATGTTGTTCCACAGGAATGATGCGAACCGGAATGGTTTGAAGATCCCACTTCCAGCTTTCGGTAGTCGGTTCAACCGGGCGCAACGTTATACATTGCGTCGGGCAGGGTGCCACGCAGAGGTTACAGCCGGTGCACAGATCCGCCACGACGGTGTGCATGGCACGGGTTGCGCCAACGATGGCGTCGACAGGGCATGCCTGAATGCATTTTGTGCAGCCGATGCAGTTCGCTTCGTCAATCACGGCGAGGGCGCGAACCGGCTCCTGCACATCTTCATCGCCGTCAACAGGTTGCGGGTCAACGTTAAGCAGGGCGGCTATTTTCAGCATTACCGCTTCACCGCCGGGTGCGCAGCGGTTAATTTTTTCACCCTGCACGCCTACCGCTTCGGCATAGGGGCGGCAGCCAGGATAGCCACACTGCCCGCACTGGCTTTGCGGCAGAAGCTCATCGATTTTTTCTACAACAGGATCGTCCTCTACCGCGAAACGGCGGGAGGCGTAACCCAGAATAAGGCCAAACACCAACCCCAGCACGCTGATAGAGGCGATGGCTATCCAGACAGTACTCATTACAACTTCACCAGACCACTAAAGCCCATAAAGGCCAGAGACATTAAACCTGCTGTCACCAGGGCGATCGCGTTACCGCGGAATGGCGCAGGGATATCCGCTGCTGCCAGGCGCTCGCGAATCGAGGCGAACAGCACCATCACCAGAGAGAAACCGACGGCGGCAGAAAAACCGTACAGCGCCGATTGCATGAAGTTATGCCCAAGGTTGATGTTCAGCAGCGCCACGCCAAGTACTGCACAGTTGGTGGTAATCAGCGGCAGGAAGATACCCAGCAGGCGATAGAGAGCCGGGCTGGTTTTACGCACCACCATTTCTGTGAATTGCACTACCACCGCGATGACCAGAATAAAGGACAGCGTACGCAGATAGATTAAATCCAGCGGGATGAGGATCCAGTTATCAATCAACCACGCGCAGATAGACGCCATCGTCATCACGAAGGTGGTGGCCAGCCCCATGCCCATCGCAGTTTCCAGCTTTTTGGAAACTCCCATAAATGGACACAGGCCAAGGAACTTCACCAGGACGAAGTTGTTAACCAGCACAGTGCCGACAAAGAGCAGTAAGTAATCGGTCATTATTTAGCCTGAAATAAAAAAGCCGCCTATTATCGGACAAACCACCGCAGGCGACAACAGGTTATCTGTAAGGTTATTACGGGTTCACAAAGGTGTTCTTCACCCGCGCCGAACGCTTGAAATAGGGCACCAGCAGCGCCGCGGCCAGTAACGGGAAAAGCAGCTGGCGAACGGCCAGGGCATCAGAAACTGGCGAAAAAGCAAAGGCTTTCACCGCCAGCAGGACCGAAATCAGCAGCCAGATAATGTAGTGTTTAGGGACACCCTTACGACGCTTAAAGAAGGCAATGGTCAGCCATAGCGTGTAGTACCACATCCCGATCGCAAAAACGAACGACACAAACCACATCGTAATATTAAGCACACTTTGCGACATCAGGGTCTGGATTGCATGAGGTGTAATCAGTGCGGTGGTATAAAGCAGCAGCGCAAGTGATGCGCTTAATAAGGCAACCAGCAGCCATGCCAGTGGGGCGATTAACCAGCCTCCAATTCGTTCTCCAGGCGTTGCGGTCATGAACTCTCCCATAATCTGCGCGAAATGTTGTACAGCCAGTTTGCAGGGCGGAGAGTATATAACATTTCGCGCGGATGGCTACTTTCTTATAAAACGTAGCGCCATACAGACTTAGGCACTTCACCGACGTTGAACAAACGGCCACCGGAGACCAGCTCCGCACGGCGGTGGTCAGCGGCGCGATACATATTGATGATTTCCTGATTATCCGACAGCGTGTAGTTCAGATGGTCAAACAGTTTTTCCAGGCTCTCAAGCGAATTGATCTTGCGAAATTTTAATAAATAGTCCTGAACTGTCATATTAATAAGTTTCCATATAAAAGTGAGTAATACCAGTTAAGGTAATTCGTCCGAATAATAAACGGATTAATAAAGACGTAAACAGCCCACTCAGATAACGCGACTAAATTAGGAGTTTTCTTTGCTGAAAGTACAGGCATCAGACGATGCCTGTAAGAGAAGGTTAACCGTGTTCACCAGGGCTGGCAATAAGTAACTGACATATTATGTCACTCTTTATTGCGGTAACCGGTTACTTAGGTTGGGCGACGGTGACAGGCTCCGGCGGCTGGTAGTTATCGATATGGCTGGCAACGCCAAGCAAAATGACCGATACCCCAAGGACAATCCATCCCGCTAATTCAATGATTCGATTAATAATTGACGTCATGACTGGTACGTGTAATTTATCCATAAATACAGGTTGCAAATGTTACAGCGCCGTTTCCCCCGCCGCAAGTGCTTTGGGAACGGTTCCCCTAAACAAAATCAGAACGTTAAATCTATGTAACAAAAACAACCGGCATAGCCTGCTATTTTACGTCATATGGCACATGATTAATCTGTAAGAACGTCAGAGTAGCCAGTGTGAAATAAGATAGTCATAAAAGAGGGCAACATTATGAGTGATAGCATCCGCGTCGGGCTTATTGGTTACGGGTACGCGAGCAAGACTTTTCATGCGCCTCTGATTGCCGGGACGCCGGGCATGGCGCTTGCGGCAGTTTCCAGTAGCGATGCCACGAAAGTGCATGCCGACTGGCCCTCCGTGCCGGTTGTTTCTGAACCTAAGCATCTTTTTAACGACCCTAATATTGATCTGATCGTCATTCCCACCCCCAATGACACGCATTTTCCGCTGGCAAAAGCCGCACTGGAAGCCGGTAAGCACGTTATTGTCGATAAACCCTTCACGGTGACGTTGTCACAGGCACGCGAACTGGATGCGCTGGCAAAAAGTTTTGGCAGAGTGCTTTCGGTATTTCATAACCGCCGCTGGGACAGTGATTTCCTGACGGTAAAAGCGCTCCTTAATGAAGGTACGCTGGGCGAAATCCTCTTTTTTGAATCGCACTTTGACCGGTTCCGCCCTCAGGTCCGAAACCGCTGGCGTGAGCAAGCCGGGCCGGGCAGCGGCATCTGGTACGATTTAGCGCCGCATCTTCTCGATCAGGCCGTAAATTTGTTTGGCCTGCCGGTCAGTATGACGGTCGATCTGGCCCAGCTCAGACCCGGAGCGCAAACCACCGATTACTTTCATGCCGTCTTGAGTTACCCGCAGCGGCGTATTGTACTGCACGGGACAATGGTGGCAGCCGCCGAATCAGCGCGTTATATCCTCCACGGTACCCGCGGGAGCTTTGTGAAGTTTGGTCTCGATCCTCAGGAAGAACGCCTGAAAAACGGCGAGCGTTTGCCGCAGGAAGACTGGGGCTATGACATGCGGGACGGGGTTGTGACGCGGGTGGAAGGCGAGGAAAGGGTTGAAGAAACGTTACTGACGATCCCGGGTAACTATCCGGCGTATTATGCCGCTGTCCGTGATGCGCTAAACGGGACGGGGGATAACCCGGTTCCGGCCAGCCAGGCGATTCAGATTATGGAATTGATTGAACTGGGGATTGAATCAGCCAAACACCGCGCAACGCTCTGTCTGGCGTGATTCTGGCAAAGCCGGGTAAGGGGACGACCCCACCCGGCAACGGGCTTAGCCGCGGGCGACCTTATCCCGCAGCGCCTGTTTCTCTGCTGGCGTCAGGAAGGCGATGTCCAGGCCGTTAATCTGCGCCTGGCGGATCTGATCCTGACTCAGGCCAGCCTGCGGTGCGGCGACGGTGTACTCATGAATAATATCCACGCCCTGTACTGCCGGATCGTCCGTGTTCAGTGAGGCCAGAACACCGTGCTCCAGGAAGGTTTTCAGCGGATGATGCGCCAGTGATGCCACTGTGCTGGTCTGAATATTGGACGTCAGACACGATTCAATACCAATACGCTGCTCGGCAAGGAAATCCATCAGGGCGCGATCTTCAACGGCTTTGACACCATGACCGATACGCTCTGCACCCAGCTCACGGATGGCCTGCCAGATGCTTTCAGGGCCTGCCGCTTCACCGGCATGCACGGTAATGTGCCAGCCGGCGTCACGCGCGCGGTTGAAATGAGAAAGGAACAGACTGCCCGGGAAGCCGAGTTCATCACCCGCCAGGTCAACGGCAGCGATCGCATCACGATGCGCCAGTAACCCTTCCAACTCCTGCAGACAGGCCGCTTCACCGAAGGTGCGGCTCATAATGCCAATCAGGCGAGCCTGAACGTCGAAGGTTTTACACCCTTCGCGCACGCCGTCAATTACCGCTTCAACCACGCCTGCAACGGGCAGGTTGTGGGTCATCGCCATATAGCCTGGCGAAAAGCGCAGTTCAACATAGTGCAGGCCATTACGGGCAGCATCTTCAATATTTTCGAAAGCAACACGGCGGCAGGCATCCAGCGAGGCCAGCATCTTCACGCCCCAGTCGAGTTTGCTCAGGAAACTGACCAGATCCGGTTCATTTGAGGTGACCTGAACGTGGGGGATTAGGGTCTCAATCGTTTGTGCAGGAAGCGTGAGATTGTACTGGCGGCCAAGATCGAGGATGGTTTGGGCACGAATGTTACCGTCAAGATGGCGGTGAATATCAGTTAGTGGCAGGCGTGTATCAATCATGGTCGCACTCTTTTCTGGTTAAAGTGCGTCATATTATAAAAACAAAACGAGGTAAAAAGCTATTTGCGCAAGGGAATATTCCGTTGCGCAATCTGATTACAGGAGCGTCGTTATGCCATCGATCAGCCGTTGAACCCCTTGCTCAAGCTTGCTACGCGGGCATCCCGCGTTCAGACGGACAAAACCGTTTCCCTCTTCGCCGTAGGTGTATCCCGGCATGATGGCGACCTTTTGCTGCTCAATCAGGACTTTTTGTAGCATTTTATCGTCAAGGCTGAGTGAGCGTAAATCGATCCAGGCCAGATACGTGGCTTCGGGTGGCTGCCAGTTAAGCGTCGGAAACGCGCGGTGTAATTCGCGTGCAATGTACAACAGATTTTCCTCCAGATACGCCCGCAATGCATCCAGCCATGGCTCTCCCTGCTGATAGGCAGCAATGTGGGCCGTCAGCGCCAGTACGGAAGGGGAAGAGAGCCCGTCACGACCTTTTAATGCGCTGAGGTAACCGTTACGACTCTCTTCATCGCCAATCAGCCCCCAGGCACCGGTGAGCGCCGGTATGTTAAAACTTTTTGAACCAGAGCTCAGAAGTGCCCATTTGCCGCGTGCCACTTCATTCCACGGCGTATGGCGACGGCCTCCCCACACCATGTCCATATGAATTTCATCGCTGATCACCGCCACGTCATAACGGGCGCACAGTTCTGCCATGTGACTCAGCTCTTCACGGGTCCAGACTTTACCCGTGGGGTTTTGCGGGCTGCACAGCAGCAAAATTTTGTTTTCCGGTTTTGCCAGTGCCGCCTCAAGTGCGGCCCTATTTCCCTGCCAGCCCGTGGCATGTTTTTCCATCGCCACGCCGACCACCTGGCGGGCATTCCCCTCGATGGCCTTATAAAACGCATCGTAAGCGGGGGTATGGACCACCACGCCGTCGCCGGGAGTTGACCAGAGGCGAATCAGTTCGGACACCATATAAATAACGGAAGGCCCGTACACGAGCGAGTCGGTATCAATGTGGCTGTTAAAGCGCTGCCGGAACCAGTGCGCCACAGCGGCGAGAAACTCTTCATTTTTCCAGCGGCTGTAGCCAAACACCCCGTGATGAATACGCTGGTGCAGCGCTTCGGTGATGCAGGGCGCGGTCGCGAAATCCATATCAGAGATGGTGAAGGGCAGCAGATCGGCCGCGCCGAAGCGGTCGGCGACATAGTCCCACTGCGTGCACCAGGTGCCGTGTCGATCCACGACGGTTGAAAAATCGAACATGACTCAAGTCCTTAAAGAAAAACCCCCTCAGCGCGAGGAGGTGAGGCATCAGGCTTCCACTGTACGCATCAGGGTTGCCAGCTCATCTTTCACTGACTGGACCTGCGGGCCGATAACCACCTGCAAATTATGTTGATTTAACTGTACCACGCCGATCGCCCGGTTGGCTTTCAGGGCATTCGTGTCCACTTTCGACATATCCGCCACCGACAGGCGCAGTCGGGTGATGCAGTTATCCAGAGAGGTAATGTTATCCGCACCGCCCAGCGCCGCCAGAATAGCAGGGGTGTTATAGCCGGACTTACCCACGGTACCTGCAACAGCCTGCTCAACGCTGCTGGTGGTATCGGTATCCCGTCCAGGCGTTTTGAGGTTAAAGCGGGTGATGGCGAAGCGGAAAATGCCGTAGTACACCGCGAACCAGATAGCGGCGACCACCGGTACCAGGTACCACTTGGTCGACAACCCGTGCAGGATCCCGAACACTACAAAGTCGATGACGTTGCCGTCGGTATTCCCGATGGTGACGCCCAGCACCGCCATCACAGTGAAGCCCAGACCGGTCAGTACCGCGTGGATGAGATACAGCACTGGCGCGACAAACAGGAACAGGAATTCGATTGGCTCCGTTGTACCGCCCACGACACAGGCGATGACCCCGGAAATCAGCAGCCCTTTAATTTTATGGCGGTTTTCCGGACGAGCACAGTGATACATGGCCAGCGCCGCACCCGGCAAGCCGCCGAGGAAGGCCGGCATTTTACCCTGTGACAGGAAGCGGGTCGCACTTTCAGAGAAGCCGTGCGTGGTCGGGCAGCTCAGCTGTGCCTGGAAGATGGTCAGCGCACCGCTCACATCGTGTCCGCACACCTCCATTGTGCCGCCCGCTTCGGTAAAGCGGATCAGCGCCACCAGAATATGTTGCAGACCAAACGGCAGCAGCAGACGTTCGCCGGTTCCGAAGATCATCGGACCAAAATCGCCCGCACCGTTGATGATGCGACCAATCCCGTTAATCCCCAGCGCAAAGACTGGCCAGATCAGCGGAATAATAAGGCCAAACAGACCCATGACCACAAGGGTTACAATGGGTACAAAGCGGGTGCCCCCGAAGAACGCCAGCGCATCAGGCAGGCGGATATTGTGGAAGCGCTCATGCAGCATCCAGATAATCACCCCGGCGATCACCGCGCCGAGGATCCCGGTATCAATGGACTGAATCCCGATAACGCTCTGAATGTTGTTCGCTTTAAGCACGGCGGCATCGGTGGTGGGCAGAATGCCTTTAGCCGTCAGCCAGAAGTTCACCGCAAGGTTCATTACCGCATAACCGACAAACCCGGCAAAGGCGGCCACGCCTTTGTTCTCGCGTGCCAGACCCAGCGGGATAGCAATACAGAACATCACCGGCAGGAAGCTAAAGGCGAAGGAGCCGACTTTACTCATCCAGATAAAGATCGCCTGCAGCACAGGTGTCCCGAGGAACGGGATCAGCGTGATGACGTCCTTACTGCTCAACGAACTGCCGATCCCGAGCATGATCCCGCAGAACGAGAGGAGTGCCACGGGCAGCATAAAGGTTTTACCCAGTTGCTGGAAAAATTCCCACAGCGATATTTTTTGTGCTGCTTTCGCCGTCATAAAACGACTCCTTTATTGTTAAAATCAGTTTATCTGCTTCAATGCTGCGAGAAGATAAAACGTTTTATCAAAGTTTAGTGCGCTCTGAATCACATTCTCAGGCTTTGACTGGTAGTATAAAGATTACATTTTGATAAAACGTTTTACCGATCTCATTTCAGGGAGTCACGCCGACACATGGCTGTAGCGAAAAAAATCACCATCAACGATGTCGCGCTGGCGGCGGGGGTTTCCGTCAGCACCGTTTCACTGGTGCTCAGCGGGAAAGGACGCATTTCTCCCGCGACCGGGCAACGGGTTAACGAGGCGGTTGAGCAACTGGGCTTTGTACGTAATCGTCAGGCATCAGCGCTGCGCGGCGGCCAAAGCGGTGTGATCGGTTTGATTGTGCGTGACCTGACCTCTCCCTTTTATGCCGAACTGACCGCTGGCCTGACCGAAGCGCTTGAAGCGCAGGGACGGATGGTCTTTTTGCTTCACGGCGGTCGCGAGGCCGATCAGCTCCTTTCCCGTCTGGATATGCTGCTTACGCAGGGCGTCGACGGGGTGATCGTCGCCGGCGCGTCGGGTGTGAGTAATGACTTGTGCGAGCGCGCCGCCGAAAAAGGCGTGCCGCTGGTGTTTGCCTCGCGCGCCAGTTATCTGGACGAAGCCGATACCCTGCGACCGGACAACATGCAGGCCGCACAAATGTTGACGGAGCATCTCATTCATCGTGGGCATCAGCGCATTGCCTGGCTTGGCGGAAAAAGCTCGTCCCTGACGCGAGCCGAGCGGGTAGGCGGTTACTGCGCGACGCTGATTAAATACGGCCTTCCGTTCCACAGCGAATGGGTGGTGGAATGCGAATCCAGCCAGAAGAAAGCCGCGGAAGCGATAAACGCGTTATTACGGAGTAGCCCGACGATAAGCGCCGTGATTTGCTATAACGAGGTGATTGCGATGGGAGCCTGGTTTGGCCTGATCCGCGCCGGGCGTCAGAGCGGAGAGGGTGGGGTTGAAACCTTCTTCGGCCACCAGGTGGCGTTAGGGGCATTTGCCGACGTCGGTGAAAACGCGCTGGACGATCTGCCCATTGTCTGGGCCACCACACCAGCCCGGGAGATGGGTTACACGCTGGCGGACAGGATTATGCAGCGCATCGAGAAAGCAGACGTGCAGGCCGGGCACCAGATTGTGTCGGCACGGTTAGTGACGGTGAAATAGTATTTCGTGGCACCAGGCTGAGTACCTGCAACCGGTAATAAAAAACCCCTCAGAGAGGGGTTTTGATGATTACTGCTGTGGTGCAGCGGGTGCAGCGGGTGCAGCGGGTGCAGCGGGTGCAGCGGGTGCTTCAGGCACGGCCGGCGCTGCAGGTTCAGCCGGTTCCGGCATCCCCAGGGCAGGCATACCAAACATCCCGACAAAATCTTCCAGCGGCATTTTATCGCCGTTCAGCGTGACCTGACCGTTGGCGTACTGCAGGCTGGTGGAAATGGTGTTGTCTTCCATCTTCGTGATGCGGAACATCTGGCCCATTGCCGCCAGGCCTTTCACCTGCTGGCTCGCTAGCTTGCCGGCATCTTCATCGCCATACCCTTCAAGCTTCGCAATCTGGGTCATAAACTCGGTCGCCATATCCACAGGGATGGCCAGCTTGCTGTCGAGTGACTTCACGCTGCGATCCACTTCCTGCGCCAGCGTCTGAGGTTCACCCGTTGCGGTTGCCGGGTCTTTCAGGAACAGGGACAGATTAAAGTTGGTTTCGCCTTTGCTGTTTTTCCAGCTCAGCGGGGCCACGGTGATAACCGGCTCGCCTTTCAGCAGGATGGGCAGGTTGTTCATCAGCACCGCCATGGCCTGCTGCTGGTAAACTTCCGGATTCTGCTGCAGCGCGGCATTGCTCAGCAGTGCCTGGCTCTCTTTGCTGTATTTCTGGCTAAATTCATGCCATGCCTGACCGTCGATATTGCCAATCTTCAGCGACAGTTTACCGGTCCCGAGATCCTGGTTCTGCACTTTCAGGCTCTTCAGGGCGTAATCCAGTTGGGTATTGATGCTCTTACCGTCTTTAGACACGTCGGATTTGCCGTCCACCTCCATGCCTTCCAGCACGGCCATCTCTTTCCCTTCAACCGCGATAGCAATCTTGTCAAAAGAGAGTTTCTGATTACCGATACGCTCTTTAAAATCGGTCATCTTGCTGTCGCCGTCGGCTTTCAGGTTATTGAACGTCAGCTGAACCTTTTGACCGTATTCATTGACGGCATTGATCAGGCCGCTCTCTGCTTCACCGGTCAGGGAGAAGACATTTCCATCGCGGTCAGCATCAACCTTGAAATTCCCCCCGCTAAAGGTCACTTTCTCGTTATCTTTCTCGTAGTTCAGTGCTTTCAGATCGATACTGGAACGTGTGTCACCGGCGTAGCTGATGCGGGTGTTAACCTCGAAAGGTGACTCATTCTTTGCCAGATCAAACAGAGGTTTGGTTAAGTCGTTATTCACCAGTACAGTATGAACGGACGCCATCGACGGGATCAGGTTAAAAGACGTTAACTGTGCCAGCGGGAACGGACCGTGGCTGACCACTTCATCCAGCACCACGCTTTGGCCCGGTTTCAGCCAGCCATTTTCATTACCGGCAACAGGCTTGACAACCACCTGCATATGGCTGGTAAAGATACCACGCTGATAATTCTGGTAGGCAAGCTCCACGCCTGCTTCCGGCGCACCACGCTTAAGCTCTCCGTTAGCCTGTGCCACCATCTCAGCCAGACGGCTTTCCAGCTGTTTCCCGGTAAACCAGGAGGCACCTGTCCAGACCACGCCTAACGCTACAATCACTCCTACCGCTACGACCGATTTTTTCATTGCGACTATCCCTAAAATGAAACCAGGCGGTAGAAACCGCCCGGTGATGTAAAGTCTTCAACTAGCTTAGCAAGAGTTGTTAAAAAATTCAGTAAGTGCTTATAGCTTATTAAAAACACGCGCCAGACGACCGGTACCGCTCACGCTCACCGGCGACTCGTTTGCCGCTACAAATGCCGATTCGCCTGGCTTGAGCACCAGACGCTCGCCACCTTTATGCAGCGTTGCTTCACCCTCAACGCAGAACAGGATTGCTGCGCTCTCCTGCGCGATGGCGGTTTCTGCCGGGCTCAGGTCATGCAGTGAGAAGGCAAAATCATCCACCGGGATCGGGAAGTCCAGCTCCGCACCCTGTTTAACAGGCTGAGTCAGCAGGTGATCCGCAGGCTTCGCCTCAAACTTCACGTTGGCAACCAGCTCAGGGATATCAATGTATTTCGGCGTCAGGCCTGCACGCAGTACGTTGTCTGAGTTGGCCATCACCTCCAGCGCCACGCCCTGCAGGTAGGCGTGCGGGGTTTCAGCAAACAGGAACATCGCCTCGCCCGGGTTCAGCTTCACCACGTTCAGCAGCAGAGGGGAGAAAAGGCCGCTGTCGTCCGGGTAGAATTCAGAAATCAGGCGGATAGTATCCCACGGCTCACCGTGCTGGCTGTCCAGCGCCGCTTTCAGCACCGCCAGGGCGTGAGATTTCTCTTCTCCCTGCATGTTCAGCAGGCTGGCGAAAAGCTGGCTCAGGCCTTCTGCATTCGGGTTTTCCAGGAAGTGAGCGATCGCGTTGTTAGCACCCGCCACCGGCTGCAGCAGAGAGATAATTTCTGAGAACTCGCGAAATGCATTCATCGCCAGGAAGGGGGTCAGCGCAAAGACCAGCTCCGGCTTGTGGTTAGGATCTTTGTAGTTACGCTCGGCGGCATCTAACGGAATACCGGCCGCGTTCTCTTTCGCAAAGCCCATCTCAGAGGCTTTTTTATTCGGGTGAACCTGGATGGAGAGCGGCTGGTCGGCGCACAGCACTTTAAACAGGAACGGCAGCTCACCAAAACGGCTGGCAACCTTGTCACCCAGCAGGGTGGCTTTGTCGGCATCAATCACGTCGCGCAGAGAGCGAACCTGGCCGCTTGCGTCTTCAATTTTTGAGCTGCTCTTCGGGTGCGCACCCATCCACAGTTCTGCCATTGGCAGGTTGTTTGGGTTCGCGATACCGTAGAGATCCGTTAACGCAGTTTTACTTCCCCAGGCGTAGTTTTGCACTGAGTTAATGAGTTTTTGCATTATCAAGCCCTGATTCAATGGTGGAATTAACTCCGGGTATTAAAGCAATAAACCACATGGAAGTAACCTGTGGATGTAAAAAGTCGTACTAGTCTCAGTTTTTGTTAAAAAATTGTGTAGGATAAGCTGACTCGCTTTTAAGCGGGCAGCGGAACATCTGCCCAAATAATCAGACTGAAGCAGTAAGTGAGAGAACAATGTCGAACAAACCCTTTCATTACCAGGATCCTTTCCCCCTCAGTAAGGATCAAACCGAATATTACCTGTTAACCCGCGATCACGTCTCCGTCTCTGAATTCGAAGGGCAGGAGATCCTCAAGGTCGATCCGCAGGCGCTGACGTTACTGGCGCAGCAGTCTTTCCACGATGCCTCGTTTATGCTCCGCCCTGCGCACCAGCAGCAGGTTGCCGATATCCTGAGCGACCCGCAGGCCAGCGAAAACGACAAATACGTCGCCCTGCAGTTCCTGCGTAACTCGGATATCGCGGCGAAAGGTATTTTACCTACCTGCCAGGACACCGGCACGGCCATCATTGTGGGTAAAAAAGGCCAGCGCGTCTGGACCGGCGGCGGCGACGAAGCGGCGCTGGCGCACGGCGTGTACAATACCTACACCGAAGACAACCTGCGCTACTCGCAAAACGCGGCGCTGGATATGTACAAAGAGGTCAACACGGGCACAAACCTGCCTGCGCAGATTGACCTGTATAGCGTGGACGGTGATGAATACAAATTCCTCTGCATCGCCAAAGGTGGCGGTTCAGCGAACAAAACCTATCTCTACCAGGAAACCAAAGCGCTGCTCACACCGGGCAAGCTGAAGAATTATCTGGTTGAGAAAATGCGCACGCTCGGCACCGCTGCCTGCCCGCCGTACCATATTGCCTTTGTGATTGGCGGTACGTCAGCAGAGAGCACCCTGAAAACGGTGAAGCTGGCGTCGACCAAATATTATGACGGCCTGCCTACCGAAGGGAACGAGCACGGCCAGGCGTTCCGCGATGTTCAGCTTGAACAGGAACTGCTGGAAGAAGCGCGTAACCTCGGCCTGGGCGCGCAGTTCGGCGGCAAATATTTTGCCCATGATGTGCGTGTGATCCGTCTGCCGCGCCACGGCGCCTCCTGCCCGGTCGGGATGGGGGTCTCCTGTTCTGCGGATCGTAACATCAAGGCGAAGATCAACCGCGAAGGCGTCTGGATCGAAAAACTGGAGAACAACCCAGGGAAGTACATTCCTGAAGCGTTGCGCAAAGCGGGCGAAGGTGAAGCCGTTCACGTTGACCTGAACCGTCCGATGAAAGAGATTCTGGCGCAGCTGTCTCAGTATCCGGTGTCGACCCGTCTCTCTCTTAACGGAACCATCATCGTTGGTCGTGACATCGCTCACGCGAAACTGAAAGAGCGTCTGGACAATGGTGAAGGGCTGCCGCAGTACATCAAAGATCACCCGATTTACTACGCAGGCCCGGCCAAAACGCCAGAAGGCTACGCCTCTGGCTCGTTAGGCCCGACCACCGCAGGCCGTATGGACTCGTATGTTGACCAGCTGCAGGCCAACGGCGGCAGCATGATCATGCTGGCAAAAGGAAACCGTAGCCAGCAGGTGACAGATGCCTGCCATAAACACGGTGGCTTCTACCTGGGCAGCATCGGCGGTCCGGCTGCCGTACTCGCGCAGGGCAGCATCAAGAGCCTGGAGTGCATTGAATACCCGGAATTGGGTATGGAAGCTATCTGGAAAATTGAAGTGGAAGATTTCCCGGCGTTTATCCTTGTGGATGACAAAGGTAACGACTTCTTCAGGCAGATCCAGTCCTCTCAATGTTCGGCGTGTGTGAAGTAATCTACTATAGCCGGGTGGCGTTCACGTCACCCGGCACATCAAAGAGCGCACAAAGCGCCATATCTTTTCTGTAAAGCAATCAATACTTATCTCTGAAGCATGTGAGCAATCCCGACAGTGTTATCAAGGAGAAAGTAATGACTACGGTACGCCGTGAGAAAGACTCTATGGGCGCGATCGATGTCCCGGCTGACAAGCTATGGGGCGCGCAAACCCAGCGTTCGCTGGAACATTTCCGTATTTCGACCGAGAAAATGCCCGTCTCGCTGATTCAGGCGCTGGCGCTCACTAAACGTGCGGCCGCCAAAGTGAATCAGGATTTAGGCCTGCTGGCGGCAGATAAGGCCACCGCGATTATCACTGCTGCCGATGAAGTGCTGGCCGGCAAGCATCCCGATGAATTCCCCCTCGCCATCTGGCAGACCGGTTCTGGCACCCAGAGCAACATGAATATGAACGAAGTGCTGGCGAACCGGGCAAGCGAACTGCTGGGCGGCGTGCGCGGTACGGAGCGTAAGGTTCACCCGAACGATGACGTAAACAAAAGCCAAAGTTCGAACGACGTCTTCCCGACGGCGATGCACGTGGCGGCGGTGATTGCGCTTCGTGAACAGCTGATCCCGCAGCTCAACGTGCTTAAAACCACCCTTGGCGAGAAGGCGCAGGCTTTCAGCGATATCGTCAAAATAGGGCGTACTCACCTGCAGGATGCCACGCCGCTGACGCTCGGCCAGGAGATTTCCGGCTGGGTGGCAATGCTAGAACATAACCTCAAGCACATCGAGTACAGCCTGCCGCATCTTGCAGAGCTGGCGCTGGGCGGAACGGCGGTCGGTACGGGGTTAAATACCCATCCGGAATATGCGGTGCGCGTTGCCGACGAGCTGGCGGCCATCACCGGGCAGCCGTTTATCACGGCGCCGAATAAGTTTGAAGCGCTGGCCACCTGTGATGCGCTGGTTCATACCCACGGTGCCCTCAAGGGGCTGGCAGCGTCGTTGATGAAAATCGCCAATGATGTGCGCTGGCTGGCCTCGGGTCCCCGTTGTGGTATCGGTGAAATTAGCATTCCGGAAAACGAGCCGGGTAGCTCTATCATGCCGGGCAAAGTAAACCCGACCCAGTGTGAAGCCATGACCATGCTCTGCTGCCAGGTAATGGGTAACGACGTTGCCGTTAACATGGGCGGCGCATCCGGTAACTTTGAGCTGAACGTCTATCGCCCGATGGTGATTCACAACGTGCTTCAGTCCATACGCCTGCTGGCGGACGGTATGGAGAGTTTCAACGAGCACTGTGCGTCAGGCATTGAGCCAAACCGCGAGCGCATCAGTCAGTTGCTCAATGAGTCGTTGATGCTGGTGACCGCGCTGAATACCCATATCGGCTACGACAAAGCCGCCGAGATTGCGAAAAAAGCGCATAAAGAGGGGCTGACGCTGAAAGCCTCCGCTCTGGCATTGGGTTACCTGACGGAGGCTGAGTTTGATGCATGGGTACGCCCGGAATCGATGGTCGGCAGCCTGAAATAATCACTGCGCCACATACAGGTGCAGCCGCGGAATAATCAGCTGCAGCGGTTGCGCCTGAGGTCTGTAACGATGCTGGACATTTTCAGCATCGTAATTCAGCAGTTCGCCAATATCCGGCACAATGGCCCCCTGATCGGCATCATAAAGAGCGATCAGCGGCGTCGGGCAGGCATACTGTACCTGCTTTTGCTGGCCGGAATACCAGACGCGTGCGATAGGCTGCACCTTCACCGGACGCTTAATCTTAAGCCGGGTATCCGCCGGCAGTGAGGCGATGCTGTGGTACTCCTGCTCAAGCCGTTCAATCCACTGCTCGCGTGACCACGGTGCGACAGTCCGCGGTGCCTTCAGACTCTTTTCCAGCTGCGCCAGAATGTCATCCCGGGTGAAGTTTTTAATGATGTGCTTGTTGGCCCAGCCGAAGCGAAGCGTAGCGGGATGACGCAGTACCGTCAGCGTACGGTAGGCATTCAGGGTGATTAATCCCGGTAGCTGTCGGTGCACCCATTCAAAGCGTGCGGCAGGGGCCAGACCTGACTCTTCAGTGATGATCTTTTCAAACGTCGCCTTAAGCGTGTTGATATGCGCAATCTGGTTTTCCAGCGCTTCTCGCGTTGTTGCATCAGTTTGCAGGCAGATTACGCCCGGCAGACGAACGGCCGCCTTACTGCTGCGGTTTTCTGACTGCTGCTGGATAAACAAGCGACGGTAGTGCCGCAGCGTCAGTTCCAGCGCCGCTTTGCCGATATGCTGCTGTACCTCTATGGTTTCCAGCGGGTCGTGTTCAGCGCCTTTCACCACATCCGGCAGGGTAAAGACGCGCGCGGCTAACAGACGGCAGGTCTGCAAACGTTCGGTCAGGGTCAGTAACTCGTGTTCAATGTCGCGGAACGTGCTGTTCAGCCTTTCGATGAGATCGTACGTCGCCATGATAACTCTTCATTAGTTACAACATACTTATCATATAGCACAGCACGCCGGGTCAGGCCAGCGTGCGATAAAGGTCAGGCAGGGACGGGAAGGGTAATGTTGTGATATACCGGCCAGCTAAAGCAGAAGCGCGCGCCGCCGAGTGCGCTCTCTTCACAATGCACCGTGCCGCCCATCGCCTGCGCGATGGAGTAGACAATTGCCAGCCCGAGCCCACACCCCCCCGTGGCACGATCGCGGCTGGGGTCGAGGCGTACAAACGGCTCAAACACCGTTTCACGCGCTTCCGGGGCGATGCCCGGTCCGTCGTCCTCAACCGTCAGACAGGCCTGACTACCCTGTAAATCTAAGCCAATCTGCAGCGTGCTCTCGCTATAACGCATGGCGTTGTTCATCAGATTATCCAGCACGCGTTCCATCAGACGCATATCCAGTGCGCCATAATCGCCGGGCGTGACGCGTGTCAGTAGCGTGCGTTGCGGGTTTACGCTCTGGACATCATCGATATGGGTTTGTAACCAGCCGGGCAGGTCCGGTGTACTGAGGTTCAGTTCGTTTTGCGGGCGATCGAGGCGCGCGTAGGTCAGGAGCTCCTCAATGAGGCCCTCAAGCTGACCAATGTCGCGGTTCAGCGCCTGAGACTCGGCCTCCGTCAGGTTTTCGCTCATCTCCAGCCGATAGCGCAGGCGTACCAGCGGCGTACGCAGCTCGTGAGCAATTCCGTCAATGAGTTGTTTTTTACTGATAATCAGCGCATTGATGTTATCGGCCATCTGGTTAAACGCCACGCCAAGACGCTCGAAGCTGGAACCGCTGTCGAAGTGAATGCGCTCGGTAAAATGTCCGTCACCAAAACGTTGCGCAGCAGATTCCAGTTTCAGCATGTCCTGCCAGTGTGGCCTCATCCAGATAAAGACCGGGAACGCGAGCGAAATGGCAATGAAAGCCAGCAGGGCAAGGTCCAGCAGGCGCATCTGGTGCAGATAATAGAGATAAGGTACCGGCCCCACGGCCAGAACGTAATGGCTCCGTGGAATGCGCTGGATAAAGGTATATTTCTCATCCAGCGCCACAATGTCCCCGTCACGCAGTCGCTGCATGGCGGGTGGCTCTAAATCGAAATCCTTCATCGGCTCGATGCGCAGATCAAACGACAGGTTCAGATCCAGCTCTTTTAAGGTCTTGGCCCAGTCGTGTGGCGGGATCTCTCGCAGCTCGCTGCGCATCAGGTAGAGCGAGCTTTTCATTAAATCATCCAGTGACTGCCTGCCCGCACGTTCGGCGGTGAATTTATAGACCAGCCCAACCAGCATGGTCATCACCAGGAAGCAGACAAACAGCAGGAGATAAAACTGTACGAACAGCTTTTTCATTCAATCTCACCGAAAATCAATACGTTAACAACCTGCGTCGAAGACAAACACGCAAACCCAAACTAGTTACACATACCGCTCGGTTTTTTACGGGGCCCGCATTGTGAGTAATCCCACAGAACGTACCCTTTTGATTTCATACAGTCTTCTATTTTTTGGATCCTGGAATCCTGCTGTTCTATCGTTTCGCCCGGCAGCAGGCGGTTACGACTGAAGTTTTCGTCCCATGAATTGAGCGAATACTTTCGATCAACGCCGCAGGCGTACAAATCCTCACGGCGTTGTTGCACATTGGTATGGCCCGGGGTCCTGGGATTCTGGATAGTCTGAATATACGGAACATAGTCATAATGACTTGAATCCATATCTGCGACAACGCACCCGGTTAACCCAAAACAGCAGATCAGGCTGAGTGTTCTTATTTTATGCAACTGTCAGACCTCGTCTGCGTAATGTTTTAAACGGTGTCGTTCGGGGAACCGGCATCAGGTTTCCCAGGCGTGAGGCGCGAACAGATAGCCCTTGTTACGCACGGTTTTAATGCGGTACGGCTCAGTGGCATTATCCTGCAGTTTTTTACGCAGGCGCGAAATAGCCACGTCAACGCTGCGATCCATTCCGTCGTAGCTGACGCCGCGCAGGTTTTTCAGTAATGCATCGCGGTCCATGATCTGCCCGGCGTGGGTTGCCAGTTCCCAGAGCAGGTCAAAATCTGCGGTGGAAAGGGCGATAAGCTCGCCAGAAAGCAGAACCTGACGGTTAATCGGATCAATAGACAAGGTACCAAAACGCATCGCTTTGTGCGGGGTCAGCGACTGAGCAGGCGCTTCACGTTCAACGCTGGCACGCTGGCGTAAATGAAGGCGCAGACGAGCAAGGAGGACGGCAGGGGGCGTGGTTTTCAGAATGTAGTCATTGGCACCCATTTCGAGTGACAAAATATGGTTCATGTCGCTGTCCAGCGAGGTCAGCAGCACGATAGGGCCCTCCCACCGGGCGCGCAGATCGCGGCAGACCGTCATGCCATCTTTGCCGGGCAGCATAATGTCCAGCAGCACCAGGTCCGGGTTTTCACGTAAGACCACCTCTTCGGCACGATCGCCACGAGGCTCAACAATGACGTCCATATCATGCTTACCCAGATAGGCGGCGATCAATTGCCCCACTTCGGGCTCGTCTTCAACATAAACAATCTTATTCATACAACGTCTGTTATCGCGAAAAAAGCCAACATACACCGCACAACCTTAACGTTCCATTAATCTTTCATAATTAACGCCAGTTCCGTTATTCTGGCTCATAATGTTATTTGATTGTTATAGGGAAAAAGATGGGGCTGGTGATAAAAGCCGCGTTGGGTGCGCTGGTGGTGTTACTGATTGGTGTTCTGGCTAAAACCAGGAATTATTATATTGCCGGGCTGATCCCACTCTTCCCGACCTTTGCGTTAATAGCGCACTATATTGTCGCCTCAGAACGAGGCACGGAAGCATTGCGTACGACTATCGTGTTCGGGATGTGGTCGATCATCCCTTATTTTCTCTATCTGCTTTCGCTCTGGTACTTCACCGGTTTTATGCGACTTCCCCTGGCGCTGAGCGGGGCCGTTGTCTGCTGGGGGCTCAGCGCCTGGGTGCTGATCTTCTTCTGGAGCCGCTTTCACTAGCGCAGCGGTCGACCGCCGTCCACGGCAAAGGTTCTGCCAGTGACGTAGCAACTGGTGAGCAGATAATCGATAAGATCGATAACCTCTTTTTCACCTGGCGCAATTTTCATCAGCGATTTATTTAGCGCCTGCTGGCGATACTCCGCATCATCGTCTTCGTTGAATAAAATCATCGCCGGGGCGATGGCGTTCACCTTAACTTCAGGGGCAAGTTTACGGGCGAACGAGCGCGTCATGTTATCGAGTGCGGCTTTACTGGCCGCATAGGCGATGTGCTTGTCGCTGCCGCGCTCCACGACGTAATCGGTGAAATGAATAATATCACCCGCCGCATGTCCGTGACCGCGCAACAGGTCGAGCAGGGCATGGTTCAGCAGATAGGGCGCATTGACGTGGATCTGCAGCATGCAGGAGAGCGTATCGCTGAGTGGCGTACCGGATTTTTCGGGAAGCCAGGCGCTGGCATTATGGATAATGGCGCGCAGCCCGGGGGTGGTAGATTTTACTTTTTCAGCGAAGGCCAGAATACCGTCATCGGTTGAGAAATCGGCCTGAATGCAGATCGCACCGGCTTTGCGTAGCCCCTCAATCGAGGGATATTCGCTGCGGTAACTGATGATGACCGGATGGCGAAGATTGAGAAAGTGATGGGCAAGGGCGAGGCCGATACGACGGCCTCCACCAGTAATCAGTATTGGGCGTTGCTGCGCGTTTCCCATCGTGTTCTCCTTTTCAGTTCAACAATGGGAAAGGCGATTCTATCCCATTAACATCCAGGTTGCCGGTACGGCAGCAACCAGTAACAGCCCGATTAAGGCCATCTCACGGCGTCTAAGCGCGTTCTCTAACTGATGCGTGCGGCGGGCGTAGATAAACACCAGCAGACCCGGTGCATACAACACCACCGACAGCAGCAGATGCATAGGCCCGGAAGCATACAACAACCACAGGCCGTAAATACAGGCTCCGACACCCACCACATAGTGCGCCGGACGTGTGGCGATTTTTAACAGATACGCACCTACTAAGAAATAGGGTACCAGAATCATCTCCGAGGCGATGGTCAGCAGAGTGTTATAGTCTGAACCTGTGAGCCAGATCAGCACCAGACAGACCTGAACGCTGATGTTGGTCAGCCAGAGTGAGGCCGACGGCGCGCTGTTTTTATTTTGACGAGCAAACAGGCGTGGAAATGCTTTGTGCGTTGCGGCCAGAAACGGCACTTCTGCCGCCATAATGGTCCAGCTCAGGTACGCGCCGCACACGGAGATAATCAGCCCCGCGGCAATCACCACGTCACCCCACGGTCCGAACATTTTCACCATCAGGCCCGCCATCGACGGGTTACGCATTTCGGCCAGTTCAGGACGCGCGACCACACCCAGCGACAGCAGCGTCACCATCAGATACACGCCCAGCGCCGCCAGTACCGCCAGCAGCGTGGCGCGACCCACATCGCGCTTATTCCGCGCCCGGGCAGAGACCACGACGGCCCCTTCAACACCGATGAAGACCCACAGGGTGATCAGCATGGTGTTTTTGACCTGCTCCCAGACCGGTACGCCCAGCGCGACACCGCTGAAATCGAGACTGAACACATCGAGACGGAACGCCATAAAGGCCAGCACGATAAACAGGCCGAGCGGAACCAGTTTGGCCAGGGTTGCCACCAGGTTAATGCTGGCCGCCGTCTGTACGCCACGTAGAATCAGCCAGTGAACAACCCACAGCAGTACCGAGGCGCCCACAATGGACTGCCAGGTATTGCCGTCGCCAAAGAACCGCAGTTCAGGGGTATCGGTAAAGAAACTGAGCGCCGAAAAGACGATCACCAGGTAGGAGACGTTTGCGATGACCGCACATAGCCAGTAGCCCCATGCGGAACAGAAGCCAATCAGTTCGCCGAAACCTTCACGGGCGTAAGTGAAAATCCCCCCATCCAGATCCGGGCGGATGCGGGTCAGCAGCAGCATTGCGAACGCCAGCAGCAAAATCCCGGCCCCCGTGATGCCCCACCCTATAAGCAGTGCGGCAGGGCTGGCGACCGCCGCCATATTCTGCGGTAAGCTGAACACGCCCGCACCCAGCATTGAGCTCAAAACGAGTGCAGTCAAAGCACTCAGGCCTAGTTTCTTTTCCATTGGCTTCCTGTTATGAAAGGTCCAAATCCAGAATAATTATTTCGCACAGGCGCATAAAAATGGTGGATCACACTAAGGCGCGGGATTTTACGGAGTGTCACGAAAGCATGCAATGACGTGGGGCCGAATTTCAAAAAAAAGTAACAAAAAAGGCGGCATTGCGCCGCCTCGGGTCAACCGTTCTGTTACTTGTACAGGTCGGCGCTGATGGTCACGTTGTTACCACGTTCCTGCCACTGGCGGGTGATGTGGTAATACTTCGCCCCTTTCTTCGCCGCACGTTTCGCGACCTGATAAGAGACTTCCGTCATGTTGCCGTAGTTGCCGGTAAATTTAATGCTGTCGAACGGCACCATCTGCGCTGCAGTGGCTTTGTTCAGCTCTTCAATTTTGGTTCCGTCTGGCAGGGTAACGGAGTAACGGCCACCTTTGGTGGATTGCGTTTCGAAGAAACGGCCCACTTCAGCGCTTGGTGCGGCAGAGGTGGCTACGCCTGGAATTTCCACTTTCTTCGCTTCTTCGCCGCCTTTCGCTATCGCCGCACGACCCGCTTCGGAATCAGCAGGGATGGCGTCCGGGCTTTGCAGAACGCGTTTTTTCGCATCTTCTTTATAGATGAACGCGGTAATGCGCTGGTTGCCACCCTGGTTAGCATCGACCTGACGCACGATAAAGAAAGAGTACGCGCCTTTTTCTTTTGCGGCTTTGGTGATGGCATCATTCACTTCAGGCTGGCTGCGATAGAAGCCCTGCACGGTGACGGTGTCATAAGGTTCCAGCTCAATCGCCTGATCTTTCGGTAATTCAACGACGCCGTTAATCACGCGGTTTTTCGGTGCGTCAGCTTTCGGCGCATTGTCTTTATACAGCGCAATGGTCACGCGCTGGTTACCGCTGTTGCCGGAGTCAGACTGATCAACAACGTAAAACGAGGCCGCACCGTTTTTATCGGCGGCTTTTGATGCGGCGGCGACGGCATCGCCAATAGAATTATAACGACCCACAATGACCGTATGGTCAAAAGGTTTTAACGCTGCCGCTTGCTCCGGCGTTAACTCTGTCGCGGCATTCGCAGACAGGGCGGTCGCGGAGAGAAGTGCGGACGCCAGGAGTGTGTTCTTAAGCTTCATAAAAATAATCCTTCGCCTTGCGCAAACCATGTACTGGTATTGTTGTTAATTTGAGACGGTCCCGATTATGGCATTTAAAACCCGTCGCTGTCTGCGCCATTTTTCACAGCCTGTGCTCACTGAATCATCTGATTTGATAACATTTAGTGATATGTTGAAAAAACAGGCGTCTGACAAGCAAAACTGATAAAGCTTATGACTTTTACAAGTTAATTTAATGTTAATAAGTTGTTCTCTAATGGCGCTATATCATGTTTTTACCGCTTCGCTTGCGCTATTTATCGGTCTCAGCGATGAATTTAAGGTAAATATCACTGTCAGCGACGCAGATCACTTATTTTTCACAGATAAAGTAAGAAATAGTGTTTTCTGGCGGTAGATCACGGGCGTTATTTTCAGTAGGTTATAGAAAGTTTGTTACTGTTTTATTTTCTGGGGTTAATCATATGTCGTCGCTGTCCTGCTGGCGAAAGTTGATACAAACCGCGGGCATTTATCGACAAACCATCATCAAAAACCGATGGAAGGGAAAACTATGCGTATTGGGGTACCAAAAGAACGGTTAGCCAATGAAACCCGCGTAGCGGCAACACCGAAAACGGTGGAGCAACTGCTTAAACTGGGTTTTACCGTCGCAGTTGAACGCGGCGCGGGCAAACTGGCGAGTTTCGATGACGAGGCCTTTATTCAGGCTGGCGCGGAAGTGGTGGACGGTGCTGAAGTCTGGCAGTCGCCCGTTATTCTCAAGGTTAATGCGCCGGAAGAGAGCGAGATTGAACTGCTTAATCCTGGCACGACGCTGGTGAGCTTCATCTGGCCTGCACAGAATCCTGAGTTGATGGAGAAGCTGGCAGCACGTGGCGTGACCGTGATGGCCATGGACTCCGTGCCGCGTATTTCGCGCGCGCAGTCGCTGGATGCCTTAAGTTCCATGGCGAATATCGCCGGTTACCGCGCGATTGTTGAGGCGGCGCATGAGTTTGGTCGCTTCTTTACCGGTCAGATCACCGCGGCAGGGAAAGTGCCTCCGGCGAAAGTGATGGTGATTGGCGCGGGCGTGGCGGGTCTTGCGGCTATCGGCGCGGCAAACAGCCTGGGCGCTATCGTACGCGCTTTTGACACCCGTCCTGAAGTAAAAGAACAAGTACAAAGTATGGGTGCCGAATTCCTTGAGCTGGACTTCAAGGAAGAAGCGGGCAGCGGTGACGGTTACGCGAAGGTCATGTCCGAAGCCTTTATCAAAGCGGAAATGGAACTCTTCGCCGCGCAGGCCAAAGATGTCGACATCATTGTCACTACCGCGCTTATCCCCGGTAAACCCGCGCCGAAGCTGATTACCCGTGAGATGGTTGACGCCATGAAGTCGGGCAGCGTGATTGTGGACCTGGCGTCGCAGAACGGTGGCAACTGTGAATACACCGTGCCAAATCAGGTGATCACAACTACTAACGGCGTGAAGGTGATCGGGTATACCGATTTGCCGGGCCGTCTGCCAACCCAGTCTTCTCAGCTGTACGGTACCAACCTTGTTAACCTGCTGAAATTGCTCTGCAAAGAGAAAGACGGCAACATCACCGTTGATTTTGACGATGTTGTTGTGCGTGGCGTAACGGTGGTGCGTGAAGGCGAAATCACCTGGCCTGCGCCACCGATTCAGGTGTCCGCGCAGCCTCAGGCGGCACCGAAAGCGGCGCCTGAGCCTAAAGAGCCAGCTAAACCGGCTTCTCCGTGGCGCAAGTACGCGATCATGGCGCTGGTCATTATTCTGTTTGGCTGGCTGGCAGATGTCGCGCCGAAAGAATTCCTCGGCCACTTTACCGTCTTCGCGCTCTCGTGTGTGGTGGGGTACTACGTCGTGTGGAATGTCTCCCATGCGCTGCATACGCCACTGATGTCGGTCACTAACGCCATCTCCGGGATTATCGTGGTCGGGGCGCTGCTGCAGATTGGCCACGGCGGCTGGGTAAGCTTCCTGAGCTTTATCGCGGTGCTGATCGCCAGTATCAATATTTTCGGTGGGTTCACCGTGACTCAGCGCATGCTGAAAATGTTTCGTAAAGGCTAAGGGGTAGCATATGTCTGGAGGATTAGTCACAGCCGCATACATTGTTGCTGCAATCCTGTTTATTTTCAGTCTGGCGGGACTTTCCAAACACGAAACGTCTCAGCAGGGAAATAACTTTGGTATCGCCGGGATGGCGATTGCGCTGATTGCCACCATCTTCGGGCCGGACACCGGCAACGTTGCATGGATCCTGGTGGCGATGATCATCGGTGGCGCGATTGGTATTCGCCTGGCGAAACGCGTTGAAATGACCGAGATGCCGGAGCTGGTGGCCATTCTGCACAGCTTTGTGGGGCTGGCGGCGGTGCTGGTGGGCTTCAACAGCTACCTGTACCACACACCCGGTCTGGAACCGATTCTGGTCAATATCCATCTGACGGAAGTGTTCCTCGGCATCTTCATTGGTGCGGTGACCTTCACCGGCTCAATTGTCGCGTTCGGCAAACTGCGCGGTAAGATCTCTTCTAAACCGCTGATGCTGCCAAACCGTCACAAGCTGAACCTGGCGGCGCTGGTCGTGTCCTTTGTGCTGCTGGTGGTCTTCGTGCGCACTGAAAGCGTGGGCCTGCAGGTGCTGGCGTTACTGGTGATGACCCTGATTGCTCTGGCCTTTGGCTGGCACCTGGTGGCCTCCATTGGTGGTGCCGATATGCCAGTGGTTGTCTCCATGCTGAACTCCTACTCCGGTTGGGCCGCGGCAGCAGCAGGCTTCATGCTGAGCAACGACCTGTTGATCGTCACCGGTGCGCTGGTCGGTTCTTCTGGTGCGATCCTGTCTTACATCATGTGTAAGGCGATGAACCGTTCGTTTATCAGCGTTATCGCGGGTGGCTTTGGTTCTGACGGCTCCTCAACCGGTTCTGACGAAGAAGTGGGTGAGCACCGTGAGATCACCGCGGAAGATACCGCAGAGATGCTGAAAAACTCACACTCGGTCATCATTACCCCAGGCTACGGCATGGCGGTGGCGCAGGCTCAGTATCCGGTTGCGGAGATCACCGAGAAGCTGCGTGCGCGTGGTATCAAGGTTCGCTTTGGCATTCACCCGGTAGCGGGGCGTCTGCCAGGCCACATGAACGTGCTGCTGGCGGAAGCGAAAGTGCCTTACGACATCGTGCTGGAGATGGATGAGATCAACGATGATTTCACCGATACCGACACCGTCCTGGTTATTGGTGCCAACGACACCGTTAACCCGGCGGCGCAGGACGATCCGCGTAGCCCAATCGCCGGTATGCCGGTTCTGGAAGTGTGGAAGGCGCAGAACGTGATTGTCTTCAAACGTTCCATGAACACCGGTTATGCAGGGGTTCAGAACCCGCTGTTCTTCAAAGAGAACACGCACATGCTGTTTGGCGATGCAAAAGCCAGTGTCGATGCGATTCTGAAATCGCTGTAAATCAGCGACAAAAAAAACCGCCGGAAACGGCGGTTTTTTTATGTCTGAACTTAGTCGTCTTCCGGGTCGTCCAGTTCAACCGGTGTCTGATACTCATCCGGCTTGATGACCAGCAGGTCACAGCGCAGATGGTCGATCACCTGTTCGGCGGTATTGCCCAGGAACGCGGCAGAAATACCGGTCCGGCCAATGGTACCCAGTACCACAATCCCCGCCTGCAGATGTTCTGCTAAATCCGGGATCACCTCTTCAGGCAACCCTTTTTCCACATGTGTCATTTTCTCATCGATGCTGAATTTCTGACGTAACGCCTTCATGGCCAGCAGGTGCTGCCCCCGGATCGCATCGTTATACACGCTCGGGTCAAATTCAGGCAGCTCGATGGCAATATTAATCGGTGTTACCGGGTAAGCGCCCACCAG
This sequence comes from Enterobacter cloacae complex sp. 394I7, assembly GCF_057320345.1. NCBI lineage: Bacteria > Pseudomonadati > Pseudomonadota > Gammaproteobacteria > Enterobacterales > Enterobacteriaceae > Enterobacter > Enterobacter cloacae complex sp. 394I7. The sequence goes on from NZ_JBXWCR010000001.1 coordinate 949,803, forward strand.
ATGGACTTCAGTGTGGTTAACCTGCTCGGCAAGCTGGATCGTCTCCTTGACCAGCTTTTCATTGAGCGAATTGTGATAATCCTCCTCGCTCGCCAGGTTGACTGCCACGACGGCCTTGCCGCCTTCTGGCCACGGCTGGTCTTTTACCATCCACACCGGGCAAGGGCATTTACGCAGCAAGTGCCAGTCGGTAGGGGTAAAGATCACGGATTCCAGCTTGTCGTGCTGGTGCGTCATTTTCAGCAACAGGTCGTGCCCACCGGCGACCACTTCCTGGATAATGGCTTCGAAAGGTCGGTTATGCCAGACCACTTTAATATCGATAGGAACACCCGCTTCCAGGTAATATTTGGCCTGTTCACGGATCCACGCCGTACGCTGGCTGATCACTCCCTGACGCATTGCGGTGCGTTCGTCAGGCGACAGAAGGGTGGTCATCTCATATGAGAAGTCATAGATCGGCAAAAACGCTTTGATTTTGCCACCAATCCGTTGATGTAGATACACAGCACGTCGTAATGCCGGCTGATCGTCCTGGTTAGGATCGATAGCCACCAGCATGTTTTGATACTTTGCCATACAGGTCTCCTTACTACTGTCACCACAGTCTGTAATTAAAAGAGTAACCTATATATCTTGAATGAAACAGGGGGGAAGTTTTTGTCAGATCAATAAATCATGAAAATCTGTCACAGAAAAAGAACCGTTGTCGTTACCGCGATAAAGGCAATCAGCAGCAGTACCATCACCGCAATCGCAAACGTCGTTGAATCCTGTACGTAGGTTTTTTCTTCACCCTTCATTGGCCCGACAAGCATGATCCAGATGAATATGAAGGTCACTGAGGCGATAACGACTGAAACGAAAAATAAACTTTCTCTCAATTCATAACCTCAACAAGAACCTTTCAGGGACTGAGTGGGGCGGTGCCAGGGAAACGTGGTGAAACGGAAGTGGTGACGTACCAGACCAATAAATCATAAAAATTTATCGGTCTGGCATCAATCATGCGGGGGCGTTATGCCACGTTGCGGGAGTGACCGGCAAGAACGGCCAGAGCTTCACCGTTTTCGATGGTAATGTATTTACCCTTAACGGCCAGCATTCCGCTTTTCTGGAAACGACCCAGCAGGCGGCTGATGGTTTCCACGGTCAGGCCCAGGTAGTTACCGATATCGCCACGCGTCATGGTCAGACGGAATTCACGCGGGGAAAAACCGCGCTCCGCGAAGCGGCGTGAGAGGTTATAGATAAACGCGGCCAGGCGTTCTTCTGCATTCTTTTTAGAAAGCAGCAGAATCATGTCCTGATCGCCTTTGATCTCACCGCTCATCAGACGCATCATCTGCTGACGCAGATTGGGCATTTTACCTGAGAGATCGTCCAGCGTTTCAAACGGGATTTCGCAAACCATTGAGGTTTCCAGCGCCTGAGCAAAGCTCGGGTGATGGCCAGTACCGATGGCATCAAAGCCAACCAGGTCACCCGCCAGATGGAAGCCGGTGATCTGCTCATCACCCTGTTCAGTGATGGTGTAGCTTTTGATGGTGCCAGAACGGATAGCATAGAGCGATTTCAGTTCGTCTCCCGCTTTAAACAGCGTCTGCCCTTTCTGAATAGGCTTTTTGCGCTCGATGATATTATCAAGCTGATCGAGTTCATGCTCATTCAGAGTAAACGGGATACAGAGCTGGCTGATGCTGCAATCCTGGCAATGGATAGCACAACCGCCAGACTGAATGCGTCGTATAATTCGCTTTTCCGGGATCATAGGTTTGCTCAAGCCTTAATTGATATTGGTCAATTTTAACATCTTTTTGGTAAGTACGTAAGCCTGCCAAACCATCAATAAGGACAAGAGACGGCAACCTGTTGCCATCTTCTTGAAATTCCACAGCTTGATTATGGATTTTTAGCCTAACCGGAAGAAAATTAAGCACTAAAAGCCTGGAAACTAGAGCAGGAGATACCCCTCGTGACGCAGTAACCACTCCTTGCGCTGCACGCCACCGGCATAGCCGGTCAGGGTGCCGTTACGGCCAATCACGCGGTGGCAGGGGACCACAATACTGACGGGGTTAGCGCCATTTGCCGCGCCGACCGCGCGGGCCGCACCGGCACGGCCGAGTTGCCCGGCGAGCTGGCCGTAATGCATGACCTGTCCGCACGGAATACTGCGCAGCGCCTGCCAGACTTCGCGCTGGAAAGGTGTGCCTGCCGTGGCGGTCGGCAGGGTGTCAATGATGCTGAGATCGCCCTCGAAGTACGCCGTCAGTTTGTCGCTCAGGCCGCCGGGGTTGGTGGCGCTGATACGTTCATAACCCTGCGCGCGATAGTGCACGTTGAGCAACGTGTCCATCCTGTCGCTGTGTTCTTCCCACTCAACGGCGCGCAGACAGAACTGCTCGTCTGCAATCACCCACAGTGGACCAAGCGGCGTGGCAATTTTATCTTCGAGTAATCTCAGCATCGATAATCCTTTAGTGCAGCCTTGGGTAAATCCCCGGCCCAATCGGCAGACCGACAAGATACCATGCCACCAGCATCACCAGCCATACCCCTAAAAAGATAAGCGGATAGGGTAAAACCAGCGAATAGTAGGTACCCAGTTTTGCCTCTGGTTTATAGCGCTGCAGGAAGCCTAAAAACAGCGGAACAAACGGTGAGACCGGTGCCAGCGGGATGACGGAGGAGTCTGCGATACGGAACAGGATCTGGGCAAACGCCGGGTGGAACCCCAGCATCATAAACATCGGCACAAAGATGGGAGCCAGAATCGACCAGATTGCCGAGCCGCTGGCGATAAACATGCACAGCAGTGACGACAGCAGCGCAAGGCCGACAAATGCCGGGACGCCGCTTAACCCCGCCGCTTCCAGCGCATCGGTCAGACCCACGGCCATAAATTTGCCCATGTTGCTCCAGTTAAACATCGCCACGAACTGCGCCAGCGGGAACACCATCACAATAAAGCCCGCCATCTCTTTCATGGGTTCGATCATCAGCTGCGGCAGATCGCCCTGACGGCGAATTTTGCCGGTGGCGATCCCATAGGCGAGCGAAACGACAAAGAAAAACAGAATAATCAGCGGCACAATGCCCTGAATAAACGGCGAGGGGAGAACGGTATGTTTAACCGGATCGCGCAGGATGCCGTTTTCCGGTACCACCATCAGCGCGACCGCGGCAATAAACGCCAGCGAGACCACGCCTGCCACGCGCAGGCCAACGCGTTGCTCTTTACTTAGCGTCTCCAGCTTCTCATCGCTTCGGCCTTCCCATTTCCCTAAACGCGGCTCAATGAGTTTATCGGTAATCAGTCCGCCCACCAGGGTCAGCAGGACCACCGAGCTGGCCATAAAGTACCAGTTGTCGATGACGCTGACGTGCATCGCGGTGTCGATGGTTTTGGCCGCCTCCGTGCTGATGCCTGAGAGCAGGACATCGGTGGTCACGATCAGCAGGTTGGCGGTAAAGCCGCAGCCTACGCCCGCAATCGCCGACAGCAGACCCGCCACGGGATGGCGTCCGACGGCGAGGAAAATCAGAGCGCCCATGGGCGGCATGATCACCAGCGCGGCATCAGAGGAGATGTGGCTAAAGAAGGCGATAAACAGCACCATGTAGCTGGCGTAACGTGCGCTGACGTGGGAGGCCATTTTCACCATCAGCGCCGGTAACAGACCGACACGCTCGGCAAGCCCGGCACCCAGTACCAGCGCCAGAATGGCCCCCAGCGGGGCGAAGCCGCTGAAGTTTTTAACCACATTCGGTAAGAACCAGTGCAACCCTTCGACGCTCAACAGGTTCTTGACCGCCACCATACTGCCATCGGCCGGACTGCGCACGCTGACATCAAAGGCGGACAGCACCGCTGTCGCCACCATCAAAACCACGATCAACCAGATAAAAAGCAGGAAAGGGTGCGGCACTTTATTGCCGATCCTTTCAACCCAGCCATAGAGCTTACCGGATGGGGAATGCGAAGGTATGGAAGACATACTCATGGGCGTTCCTCGGGACTGTTGTTGTGTTGTTGTGTTGTGTTTTATTATTTTAAAGGTGACGGTGTCACGCCTGTCGGAATCGGACACACGTACGGTTTTTCGGTGATTTGTTGTTCGAACTCTTCCCGGCATTGTTGCAGCAGCGTTGCATCCTGGAGCAGATTTAACGCGGTTGCGCCCATCACTTTTCCGGCCAGCAGCATGCCTTTATGAGCAATTGAGGTTCGCCCCTGAGCCACGAGTTGCCAGGTATGCAAAGGCGTTCCGATGGTAAAGCAGGGGCTGAAACACTGTGCCACCGGCATTTTCCAGCTGACATCGCCCACATCGGTTGACCCGGCCAGTACGTTATCGGTAATGGCATAAGGTGCGACCTCATCTGTCAGTAACTTCTCCTGCTGACGGCGCGCAAAAGCGTTACCGGCTTCTCCCCCCGTCGCGGCAATGTTCTTCAGGCTGTTTTGCAGGTCATTTGGCGTTAGCGTGGCACGAATATCCTGCGCAAACTGGCGCTCTTCTTCCGTCCATTCCGGCGTGCCGTAATGCTGCAGGGCGCGATACATCGCCGCTTCGAGCGTGCGGTTGGGCAGGTAGCTGGAGCAGGCTTTATCAAAGCGACACGCAACGGTGGTTTCGGTCATCATTGCCGCGCCCTGAGCGATTTTCTCGATACGTTCGTAGATCTGCTGCGCATCGGCCATTTCCGGCGCGCGGATCAGGTACAGCACTTCAGCCTGCGCCTGCACCACGTTGGGTGAGATTCCACCGGTATCGGTGATAGCGTAATGAACGCGCGCTTTCTCAATGATGTGTTCGTTGAGGAAATTGGTGCCAGTGGTCATCAGCGTTACGGCATCCAGCGCGCTACGCCCCAGATGTGGCGAGTTAGCAGCATGCGCCGCCACGCCGTGAAACCGCCAGGCGGCCTGAATATTGGCCAGCGTGCTGACGTTAAACATGCCGGCAAATGCTTCAGGGTGCCAGGTGACGGCGGCATCAACGTCATCAAACAAACCTTCGCGCACCATAAAGGTTTTCCCTGAACCACCTTCTTCACCAGGACAGCCGTAGAAACGCACGGTGCCGCTCCCCCCGTGCTGCTCCAGCCAGCTTTTCACCGCAATGGCACCCGCCAGCGCTGCCGTTCCCAGCAAATTGTGGCCACAGCCGTGGCCGTTGGCACCCGGCGTGGCGGACTGTGCCGTCGCGCAGTGTGCCTGCTGGCTCAATCCGGCCAGAGCATCATATTCCCCCAGCAGGGCGATAACGGGTTTACCGCTGCCGAAGCTGGCGATAAAGGCATTCGGAATCCCGCCGGCTTCACGGGTCAGATTGAAACCTTCCGCTTCCAGCGCGCCGGCAATCCGTTCCGCGGACCAGAACTCTTCAAAACGCGTTTCAGGGTGATCCCAGATGTCGTCGGCAATGTCGGTTAACAGCTGACATCGCGTGTCGATGGCATCGGCAATAAAAGCGTAGTTCTCCTGCATTACACACCTCGCGTCCACGGGAAATTAAGCGCAGTGCGCGCCAGCGTTTCGATAGCGAGGTTCATGACCTGCTCATCAAAATCAAATTTTCATTGTGATGACCTGCGCTTAACTCGGTACCGAACACCATATACGACGCCATTCCGCCGTTCTGTTGCACGCGGGCCATCATCAGCGTCGCGTCTTCGGAACCTGCGGGGGCGTTGACTCTGTCAATGGCCTGCACCACGCCGGTCACCTGGCTTGCCTGCTGGCGCAGATAATCTACCCAGGCCGGTGTAGGGGCACTGGCGGTGGCGGCGCCCATCAGACGCATCTCGACGCTCACGCCGTAGAGTGCCGCCGCACCGGTAATCACGGCCTGCGCGCGTTCAAAGACGTACTGGTTAATGGCTTCGCTTACACCGCGGGTTTCAACCTTGAGCAGGGCGTTAGCCGGCACGACGTTGCGTCCGCTGCCGGCCTGCATCACGCCGACATTCACCCGCGATGCACCTTCGCTGTGTGGGGCAATGCTGTGAAGCGCGATAGCGGCCTGAGCTGCGGCGAGCAGGGCATTCCGGCCGTCCTCCGGTTTACCGCCGGCGTGTGCGGCAACCCCGGTAAAATGCACATCGAACTTGGTGGTGGCCATAAAATTATCGCTGCCGCAGATCACCACACCGGCGGGCACACCGGTGCCAATGTGAATCGCGGTGAAGTAGTCCACATCGTCGAGCGCCCCGGCAGCCACCATGGCGCGAGCGCCTCGGGTGCCTTCCTCGGCAGGCTGGAAGATCAGTTTGATGGTGCCATTGAGTTGCGATTCATTCTGCTTAAGCACGTGCGCCAGCCCCAGACCAATGGTGGTGTGACCATCGTGGGCGCAGGCGTGCATCATCCCCGGGTTGCAGGAGGCAAACCCGTCGCGGAACGGGCGATGGCTGTCATCGAGTGCTTCGCTTAAATCCAGCGCGTCCATATCCACGCGAAACGCCAGCGTCGGTCCTGGGCGGCCGGTATTCAGGGTCGCCACAATGCCGGTAAATCCCCCTTCAAACGGGGCCAGCCATTTCTCTGGTGCGCCTTGCGCCCGGGCGCGGGCAAACTCTCGCGCCAGCGTGGCGTCATCGGGTAATCCCATACGGCTTTCGGCGTCCACCACGTCGCGGCCCATCGCCAGCGAATAACCCAGCTGGTCTAAGATTTCCGCGACTTTCGCCGCCGTGCGAAATTCGAGCCATCCGGACTCCGCGAAATGGTGAAAATCGCGACGCCATGCGCTCAGTTGTGGGGCTAATGTCTGGATGTACTGCGCCAGTGATTCCATATCTGTTCCTGTCATCATTAAAATATGTGAACTGCTTCACGCTGTGATAGTTTTTACTTATCACTAACCGTTTTTTCACAGTTTTAACCGTTCAGGAATTACCCTCGCACATCCATTTCCATTAAAGTAGATGACAGTTTCTTTACTCTGATAAACAACGGTTATCGGTCGGGCTATGTCATTTCAGATTAAATTTCATCAAATCCGGGCGTTTGTTGAAGTCGCGCGTCAGGGCAGTATCCGCGGTGCCAGCAGGACGCTTAATCTTTCGCAACCGGCGCTGACTAAATCGATCAAAGAGCTGGAAGAGGGCATGGCGGCGCAGCTTTTTGTGCGCAGGAGTAAAGGCGTCGCATTGACCGAGTGTGGGGAAGGGTTTTACTCGCGCGCCAGGCTGATTCTGGAAGAGTTACGCGCGGCGCAGGATGATATCCGCCAGCGCCAGGGGGAACTGGCCGGGCAGATTAATATTGGAATGGGAGCCAGTATTTCGCGAAGCCTTATGCCCGCGGTGATCACCCGCTTTCATGCACAACATCCGCAGGTAAAAGTCCGGATTATGGAAGGGCAACTGGTGTCGATGATCAATGAATTACGCCAGGGCGAGCTGGATTTCACCATCAACACCTATTATCAGGGGCCGTACGATCATGAGTTTACGTTTGAAAAATTGTTTGAAAAGCCTTTCGCCGTATTTTGTCGGGAAGGGCATCCGGCGACGGGCGCGACATCCATTACCGAATTGCTTAATTATAACTGGACAATGCCGACGCCACGCGGGAGTTATTATAAGCAATTAGAAGATGTGTTTACTCATCGCTCGCAAATACCGCGCATTGACGTTGTCTGCGAAACGTTTTCTTCCTGCATTAGCCTTGTTGCACAAAGTGATTTTTTAAGTATCCTGCCAAAGGAACTGGGCTGTGACCCGCTGCTGGCGCACCGTCTGGTTATGCTGCCCGTTGTCGAATCGCTACCTAAAGCGGCCTATTATTTAATTCAGCGCCGTGATTCTCGTCAGACACCCCTGACCGAATCGTTAATTACGCAATTCAGAAGAGAGGCGCGGAAAATAGTATCGGAGTGAAGCGGGGAGTAAAATAAAAAAACAGAGCCTGTCCGACATCAGACAGACCCTACAACACACAGCAGTGCTTCCCTTCGCAGATCCTGAATGTTATATCCGTGAAGCAGGTTTATTTAATTATAACAGCCCACCCTCAAAAAGATATGTTTTAGCATGATTGATTCCACATTTTTTTAACCTAAACTTTCTGTTTTATGCGTGCTGAAATTTAAGATAAGTCGCGTTTAACTTTTGCGGAGAAATAATTTTTATATTCATCAGATTAATATTTATGCCCTCATCCTGGGGGGCGGTTATTGAGGCCCATGCCTGGCGCAGGTATAGTACAGGCTCAGATGTAGCGGGAGGATGTCCATGAACCCTGACGACAAATCACTTTTTCTTGACGCCATGGAGGGTATCCAGCCCCTGAAGCGCTGCACGGATATTCACTGGCAGCCGAGCCGCAACACGCGAACGCGTCAGGAGATTGATACCGAGCAACTGGATAACTTCCTGACCCTGGGCTTCCTGGAACTGCTGCCCCTGGAGGAGCCGCTGGCGTTCAGACGGGAAGGGGTGCAACAGGGCGTTATTGATAAGCTCCGCTCGGGTAAATATTCCCGCCAGGCCAGTTTAAATCTGTTACGCCAGCCCGCCGAGCGTTGCCGGCAGATGCTGTTTTCCTTTATCCGCCAGGCTGGACGCGATGGATTACGTAACCTGGTGATCATTCATGGAAAAGGGCGGGAGCAGAACGCCCATCCCAACGTGGTACGCAGCTATCTGGCGCGCTGGTTAACCGAGTTCGAGGAAGTGCAGGCCTTTTGCGTGGCGCTGCCGCATCACGGCGGCAGCGGAGCATGCTATGTTTCGCTACGAAAGTCTGACGAAGCGAAACAGGAGAACTGGGAACGGCACGCTAAGCGCAGCCGTTAAGCGTTTCTGGCGGGCGAGACGTTCGCCCGCCTGTCACTCAGAAGGTTTCCCAGTTGCTGTCGGTGGCGGTGTTGGCCGTTGCCGGGCGTAACAGCTGTGGGGTTTTCACCGTGGCCGGGCGGGGCGCGGTGGCTTTTTCCTTTCCGTTCAGGCGAAACGCTGCCACAGCCTGGCGCAGTTGTTCCGACTGATCTTCCAGGGCCGCCGCCGCCGTGGCGGATTGCTGTACCAGCGCGGCGTTTTGCTGTGTGACGCTGTCCATCTGCGAAACGGCCAGGCTCACCTGTTCAATGCCGCGGCTCTGTTCATCGGACGCCGACGAAATCTCGCCCATGATATCGGTCACGCGGGTGACGGCCGCGACAATCTCCTTCATGGTTGCGCCCGCTTCGCTGACCTGCTCTGAACCGGTATTCACCCGGCTGACGGAGTTCTCAATCAGCCCTTTGATCTCTTTCGCCGCCTGCGCACTGCGGCTGGCCAGCGTGCGGACTTCACCTGCAACGACCGCAAAGCCACGACCTTGCTCCCCGGCACGCGCGGCTTCCACCGCCGCGTTAAGCGCCAGAATGTTTGTCTGGAAGGCAATGCTGTCAATCACGCCGGTAATGTGCGCAATTTGCTGCGAGCTGTCGGCGATTTCGGTCATGGTACGGACAACGTTATCCACCACGTGACCGCCACGGGCCGCCGTTTCTGAAGCGTTCTTCGCCAGTAGCGTAGCCTGACGGGCGTTGTCGGAGTTCTGTTTAACCGTTGCGGTCAGCTCTTCCATGCTGGCAGCCGTCTCCTCCAGCGAAGCCGCCTGTTGCTCGGTGCGGGCAGACAGATCGTTGCTTCCGGCGGCAATTTCACCTGCGCCTGTGTAAATGGAGTCGGTGCTACCACGCACGGCGCTGACGGTGGTCACCAGCGACTGTTGCATCTCATGCAGACCCGCTGCCAGCTGACCCATCTCATTGCGGCCAGACAGGGCGATATCCTGCGTCAGATCGCCGCCCGCAATGGCGCGAATATGGTTCATAATCATGTGGAGCGGTTTTAACAGCAGGTGTTGTAAACCCTGCCAGATCACCACCAGCACCGCGATCACGGCCAGGAAGATCGCTGCCAGCGTCCATTGCATCTGGGTAAAGCTGCTCTGGTTCTCTTCGGTTGCGGCTTTCAGCAGGGTGTTGTTTTCGGCGCGCCAGCGGTTATAAACCCCTTCCATATCGTCCTGGGCCTGTTGGGCATCCAGATCGCCATAGGCCTGGTAGTTGTCGGCACGCAGATACGCAATGGAGAGACGCATCACTTCATGCATCTGGCTCCATGATTTCTGCATTTCATCGGTTAATGCCGCGTTCTGGCCGTTAACCTGCGGCATTTTCTGCCACTCTTTGTTATAGGCTTCAGCTTTAGCCAGAGAATCAGCCGCGGTGCCAAGCAGTTTGTTGATCGCCGCAAGGGACGCCGGGTCGCGCTGGTTTTTCAGGTAGCGGATCGCCACGCGGGTGACGGTGACGCGCGTTTTGATCAGCGTGTTCACGCTGTCGCTCAGACTCTCCTGCTGGGCATTGAGCACCCCGGAGTTCTGGAAGTTATGGCGGTCGTTGCTGACGGCAGAGTAGAACAACCCTCCCGTGACAACTTGCAACAGACAGAATATGGTGAGAGCAAAGATAATACCGGTAATCACGTGCAGATTTTTCAGCATAGCGGTCGTCCGTTAGAGAAGATGCAGGGTTACACAAATACTATCGTCGTAGAGAAATTAAACTTTAATTTAACTCGCGCTTAACTACGGGGTCTGTTAAGGAACTCGTTGTAAATCCGGATCATTTTTATGAGGAAGGTCGACATGAGCAGCATTGATAAAAGCGGGACGTACGCACTGGGGTCGCGGACGGTTAAACGGCTTGGCTATGGCGCGATGCAGCTTGCCGGGCCGGGCGTGTTTGGTCCTCCAAAGGACAAAAATGCTGCGCTGAATGTGCTCCGCGAAGCGGTGGCTGCTGGGGTGAATCACATTGATACCAGCGATTTTTACGGGCCGCATATCACCAACCAGCTGATCCGCGAGGCGCTTCATCCGTACCGCGACGATCTGACGCTCGTCACCAAGATCGGTGCCCGTCGCGGCAGTGATGCCTCCTGGCTGCCGGCCTTCTCCGCGCAGGAACTGACGCAGGCGGTACATGACAATCTGCGTAATCTGCAGCTGGATGTGCTGGATGTGGTTAATCTGCGCATCATGTTCAGCGCACACGGTCCAGCAGAAGGCTCAATTGCTGAACCTCTCGCCACGCTGGCCGAGTTACAACAGCAAGGTTTGGTGCGCCATATTGGCCTGAGCAACGTCACGGCCACCCAGGTTGCGGAAGCGCAGAAGATGGTGCAGGTGGTGTGTGTGCAGAACATGTACAACATCGTGAACCGTGGCGATGATGCGCTGGTGGATTCGCTGGCGCAGCAGGGGATTGCGTATGTACCGTTCTTCCCGCTGGGCGGTTTTACACCCCTGCAATCATCCGGGCTGCAGGCGGTCGCTGATTCGCTGGGCGTAACGGCAATGCAGGTCGCGCTGGCGTGGTTGCTGCAACGTTCGCCGAACATCCTGCTGATCCCCGGCACCTCCTCCGTGGCGCATCTGCGACAAAATCTTGCGGCGGCGGAGCTGGTGCTCCCGGCTGACGCGCTGGAAACGCTCGATTCGCTGGCGGATTAAGCCAGACAGGCATAAGCCCAAAGCAGTGCTTTGGGCTTTTTTGTCCCTCTTGAAACCTGAATGTCGCTGCCGCAGGCGTTATCTGGCTATTCTTTCGCCGATGCGCAGGATACGGCTGAATTAAATCCGCTCACACTTCAATGCGTTTGGGGTAACCCCCGTAAAGGACCTTGATCCTTGTCCATAATCCGTAATACTGTATTTATATACAGTATCTGGCGAGAAAGGCATTTATGGACACTCTCTTTTCTTATTATCCAAAGCAACCCCTTGAATTACCGTTATTTGTAGAACGCGTAGCGTGTGGTTTTCCAAGCCCGGCGCAGGATTATGTGGAGGATCGTCTCGATCTTAACCGCCTGGCCGTCAGGCATCCCAGCGCGACCTACTTTGTGAAGGTGAGCGGAGACTCGATGATCGGCGTTGGGATCGGCGATGGCGATCTGCTGGTCGTCGATCGTTCGTTAAACGCCGTGCACGGGGATATTGTGGTGGCATCCGTCGCGGGTGAGTTTACGGTCAAAGAGCTGCAGACCCGTCCGATCCTGAGGTTAGTGCCGCATAACGTTCGCTATCAGCCGATCACGTTTCAGTCCGAAGAGGAACTGCAGATCTTCGGTGTTGTCACCCACACACTCAAAACGCATAAACATGTTCGCGCTGGTTGATGTGAACAGCTTTTATGCCTCCTGCGAGACGGTGTTTCGGCCCGATCTGCGGGGCAAACCCGTGGTGGTGGTCTCCAATAACGACGGCTGCATTATTTCGCTGTCGCGGGAGGCAAAGCAGTTCGATATAAAAATGGGCGAGCCGTATTTCAAATTCAAAGAGAAGCGCTTTCCCGCGCGGGTTTACGTCTTTAGCTCGAACTATGCGCTTTACGCCGATCTCAGCAGCCGGGTGATGCAGACGCTGACCGATTTCGCCCCGGCCATAGAGATTTACTCCATTGATGAGGCGTTTGTGAACGTTGCTGGCGTCAGCAACTGCATGGCGCTGGAGGCGTTTGGTCATCATATGCGCACACAGGTGTTTAAAAATACGGGATTAACCGTTGGCGTAGGCATTGCCCCCACGAAAACGCTGGCGAAGCTGGCCAACTATGCGGCAAAGCGGTGGAGGAGCACGGGAGGCGTAGTGGATTTATCGGATCGCGAGCGGCAGCGTAAATTGCTGGCGCGCGTACCGGTAGAGGAGGTGTGGGGCGTCGGGCGGCGCATTACCAAAAAACTTAATGCGATGGGCGTCACCACGGCGCTGGAGCTGGCACAAGCTTCCTCGTGGGTCATTCGCAAACATTTTAACGTTGTCCTGGAGCGCACGGCGCGCGAGCTGCGCGGCGAGCCCTGTCTTGATCTGGAAGAGTTTACGCCCACGAAGCAGCAGATTATCTGTAGCCGCTCGTTTGGACACCGTATTACGCAATACGAGGAGATGCACCAGGCCATTTGCGCCTACGCTGAACGGGCTGCGGAAAAGCTGCGCAGCGAGCATCAATATTGTCGCTTTATCAGCGTGTTTTTGCGTACCAGCCCGCATGCGGACAACGAGGTTTATTACGGCAATCAGGCGTCTGTCACCCTGATGACGCCCACCAATGACTCGCGCGATATCATCCGTGCCGCCACCGATGCGCTGGGGCGCATATGGCTTGACGGCTATCGCTACATGAAAGCGGGGGTGATGCTGGCGGACTTTTTCAGTAGCGGCGTCGCCCAGCTGAATTTATTTGACGATAACCGTTTGCGCGCCAACAGCGCGGCGCTGATGGCGCTGATCGACAGCGTGAATCATTCCGGGAAAGGGAAGATATGGTTTGCCGGGCAGGGGATTGAGAAATCCTGGGCGATGAAGCGCGAGATGTTGTCACCGGCTTATACGACGCGGTACGCGGATTTGCCGGTAGCGAAGTAGACGCCGGTTATTTGGCAAGGGTCGGCAGGATTTGTTCGATCACCTGTATCACGCTTCTGACGCGTTGTGGGATAAAGCGGGCGTCGGGGTAGACGGCATAGAGATACCGGTCAGGTAACCGCCAGGCCGGTAATACCGGCACCAGCGTGCCGGCTTGCAACGCCTTTGCCGCAAGCGGCAGCTGCACGCCGCCAATCCCGATGCCTGACTCCAGCGCCTGTAACAGGGCGTCACTGGTGTTGGCACGAAAAACGGTATGCACTTTCACGTCAATTGTTTCCTCACCGGCGATCAACCGTAGAGGCGCATCCCGCGGGATGCCGCTAAATCGCACATGGGGATGTGCCGCCAGTTCGCTGACGGAGTGTACCGCCTGAAAGCCGGGAGCAGCGAACAGCGCGGTTTCAATCCGCATCAGAAGACGTGCCGCATGCGATTGCGGAGGCTCAGCGCTAAGGCGTAGCGCGACATCCACCCCTTCGCTCACCAGGTCGGCGATGCGGTCATCCAGGGACAACGTCAGGTGCAATGCCGGATGCAGGCGCTGAAGCGCCAGCAGAGGGGGCAAAACGATCTGCCCCAGACCGCTTGGCAACTGAACATGGACGCTGCCCTGAAACTGATGATCGGCAGGATTCAACCGTCTCTCCGCTTCCTGCATGGCATCCAGCAAAAGCTGCATATCACGGCGATAACGTTCACCCTGCTCGGTGAGCTTCATCATTCGCGTTGTCCGATGCAGTAATACCACCCCGAGCTCCTGTTCCAGGGCGGCAATCTGCTGGCTGACGGCAGACTGCTTCATTCCGCTCTGGCGAGCGGCTGCCGAAAAGGAACCCGCTTCTGCGACGCGCAGAAAGGTGGAAATGGCGTTGAGCTTATTGTTCATTTAATGTTTTTTCTTATAAGTGCCATCGAATTCAGGGGATATGTAGGGAAAAAATAATATATCACACTGTGTCTGTCACCCTAACTGGAGAAACACCGTGAATAAGATGCAGCCACAAAACGTCGCGCTGGTCGCTGGCGCCAGCGGGATCGTAGGCAGACAGCTCGTCAAAACGCTCCTGGACAACAAATGGCAGGTGATTGGCCTGAGCCGCCATGCCTTATCCCATCCTGATGCTATTTCGCTGATCAACGTGGATTTACTGGATGCGGAGGATAGCGCCAGGGCTTTGCAAGCCGCTGGCGAGATCACCCATATTTTTTACAGTGCCTGGATGAATGCCGGGAGCTGGACGGAAATGGTTGAACCGAACGTCACGATGTTGCGCAACCTGGTCAGCAATATTGAAAAAACGGCGCCTTTGCAGACGGTAAGCCTGATGCAGGGATACAAAGTGTATGGCGCGCACCTGGGACCGTTCAAAACCCCGGCACGCGAAAGCGATCCGGGCGTACCCGGGGCAGAATTTAACGCCGCTCAGCTCGCGTGGCTCCGTGATTTTCAGCGGGAAAAACGCTGGCACTGGAATGCCATCAGGCCAGGCGTGGTGGGCAGTTCGGTGCCAGGCAATACCATGAACCTTGCGCTGAGCATCGCACTGTATGCGTCCCTGTGTAAGGCTCTGGGTTTACCTCTGCGTTTTCCCGGTTCGGAACAGACCTGGCACAGCATTGTTGATCATACTGACGCCGGATTGCTGGCGGAGGCAACGCTGTGGGCAGCCACATCACGTAGGGCTAACAACCAGGCTTTCAACGTGAATAATGGGGACATCTGGCGCTGGAGCGAGCTGTGGCCGCGCATCGCTCGCTGGTTTGAACTGGACTCTGCGCCGCCGGTCAGATTGTCATTCCATCAGCTGTTTAAGGACTATCGTGCGTTATGGCGCGACATTGCCGGGGATCGGTTGGTGGAGGCGGATATTTTGCAGCTGAACGACGGGCATTTTGCCGATTTTGTCTTTAGCTGGAATTACGACATGTTTGGCGACGGCAGTAAGCTCCGCCGGTCAGGGTTCACGCGAATGCAGGCAACCGATGAGATGTTTTTCAGCCTGTTCTCGCAGCTAAGAGCGGCACGTATTATTCCGTAAAAAAAGGGAGTGCGTTTCTGACGGCAGTAAAAAACGCGAACCCGGATGCAGGGAGTAAAGAGCGCTCAATGTTCCCTTTCTGGAATAGGGCCAGAGGAGCCGGCCAGTTCATGACAAAGTGCGCCAATCCGATCCACCGCATTCAGCAGGAGGGGCGTGGGTTCGTTGGCACAATTTAATCGCAGGTAATTCGTTAAGTGTGCGCGGGGGGAGAACAGCGGCCCGGGGCTAACGCCGATGTTCAGTGTCAGCGCGCGGCGGTGCACCTCCAGTGCATTCACCTGGTGTGGAAGTTCAACCCACAACAGGAAACCGGCAGCCGGCACGTTAACGCGTGTGCCGGGAGGGAAGCTTGCCTTGACGCGCGCAATGACGGCACCAATCCCTTCTGCGATGCGCCGCTTTAGCCGCCGCAGATGACGATCGTAGTCGCCACTGGCCAGGATTTCGCTCGTTGCGGCCTCAAACAGCGGCGCGCCTGCCCAGTCTCCGGCCATACGCGCCTGCAGGACCTGGGCGTGGTAACGTCCGGGCGCAATCCAGCCGATGCGCCATCCGGGCGCAAGCGTTTTAGACAATGAACTGCAGTAAATGACATTCCCGCTCTGGTCGAACGCTTTACAGGCGGGAGGACGTTGCCCTTCGCCGACCAGATCGCCATAAACATCGTCCTCAATTAACGGGATGTCTGCATCTTCCAGCAGGGCAACAAGTTCCTGCTTGCGGGTGACGGACATACTGGCGCCCAGCGGATTTTGCACGGTGGGCGAGGCCAGAACGGCCGCTGGATGATGGCACCGAATAGCATCGGCGAGCGGCGCCAGCAACAACCCTTCCTCAGGATCGGTTGGGATCTCCAGCGCCTTCAGGCCCAAATCTTCCAGCAGCAACAGCGTACCGAAATAGGCGGGTTGTTCTATCGCTACTACGTCGCCAGGCTGGCACACAGCCCGCAACGCCAGACGAAGCGCCTGTGTCGCGCCAGCGGTGATGATGAGATCCTCTGCACCAAAACGGCCACCCCATTGCGCTGCCCGGGCGGCAATCTTACTGCGCAAATCAACCCGTCCCGGAGGCAGACTATAGCTTTGCCCACGCGCTTCCAGACGTCGACCTGCAGACTGCAGCGCACGTTGCAGGGTATCGCCTGGTAGCCACGCGGGGTCGGGCAAGGCAGCCCCCAGCGGTACCAGTCGGGCTTCTGCACTACTGAATAACGATCGCGCGACGGCTGACATTGTCACAGGCACGGGGCCGGACAGGGAACGGGTGGGCTGCACGCATCGGGACAGGCGGGTCTGACGGACGTAGTAGCCCGAACGCGGACGCGCAACGATCAGGCCTTCGGCCTCAAGGCAGCGGAGTGCTTCCAGTGCTGTCGGGAGACTGACCTGTTCGCGCTCGGCCAGTTTACGTGCAGAGATCATCCGGTCGCCGATTTGCAACGCGCCTGAAGCCAGCGTAAGACGCAGCATCTCAGCAATCCGACGGTAATGGGGGGACGGGGCGGCCATGGGGATCTGTGCAGTCAAATTTTCGATAAAACTGACTATACAGCCAATGAAGTGCCCCATCTATAGTGTCCGGCATGTTCCACACAAGGAGGCACTATGCACAGCGACAATTTCGATATTTCTGCCTATTTCAGGCGCATAAACTATACCGGTCCGGCGGCTGCCGATACTGCAACCCTGCATGCGCTTATGCGCCATCAGCTCTTTTCGATACCCTTTGAAAATGGGGATGTACAGGCGGGTAAAGTCGTCTCGCTGGTCCCCGAAGACATTGCCGATAAGCTGTTGAGGCAGAAGCGCGGCGGTTACTGCTATGAGGTGAATGGGCTATTTGCGATGGCGCTGGAGGCATTGGGCATTCACTGGCGTTTTGTCGCGGCGCGCCCGATGTTCTACCCGGTGCGTCGGCCTAAAACCCATATGGCACTCATTGCTGAGATTGACGGTCGTCAGTGGCTTTGTGACCTCGGGTTCGGTAGCTACGGCATCCGTGCGCCGATGGCGTTAGACATGCTTGATACGGATATCCGGCAGGATTTCGACACGTTCCGGCTGACCCGTAACGCTGAGGGTGAGTATCTGCTTCAGGCATGGGTGGAGGGTAAATGGGCCAGTCAGTACGGCTTTGACCTCTCTCCTCAGGAGTGGATTGATTTTGTGCCTGCCAACTACCTTAACTCCACGCACCCGGACGCCATTTTTGTGCAGAAGCTGCTCGTCGTACAGCATCACCCGGAAGGGCGTCAGATTTTGCTGGGTAATGTGCTGAAAACGATCACCGCGCAGGGCGTGGAAACGCAGAAGCTGGCAGAAGATGACATTGCCTCTGTACTGAAAAATTGTTTCGCGCTGACGGTTGAGTGATCCGCAGGGGGACGCTGGACTGTATCGAGTCTGCGCATGCGTCCCCGGCTTATCATCGACAATGCGGACTGTTAAATACAGAGGCTACCTGAGACGTCTTCAGGGCAGAAACCGTATCCGCTACGTAAAAAGCGTCGTAATAATCACCCCTATAATATACAGGGAAAGGATGCCCTGAATGCTACTTAAAGCCCACCGCAAATAGCGCCACTGGTAGCGTTCTCTGGCATTGGCCTCGGCAATGGGGCCGGTAGCGTCAGGGGCTTCTTTTCTGAAGCGCTGCAGGGTTTGATGACACCACCACACCAGCAGTAATACCAGCACGGTTTTCGTGAGCAGTGAGCCATAAGCATTGAAAAAAACGTCCCAGTAGCAACGGAGTGTATCCATATCCTTTTACCTGTAACTGTGAGGCCCATATGACGAAGAGGGGCAATATTAGGGAATTATTTTTTCTTATTCATCATCGCTTTTAGATCGGCAAACGGGTTGAAAGTGGCCACGCCCATGTCTTTTTGCGCGTCTTCACCCGCCACAACGGTAGTACCGTACTGATCTGCTTCGGTGTATTTCGAGTGTTCATGGTCGTGGCAAAACAGGCACAACAGCTCCCAGTTGCTGCCATCTTCCGGGTTATTAGTATGATCGTGATCGATATGGTGAACCGTGAGCTCGCGCAGGTTTGAATAGACGAACTCGCGTGAGCAGCGTCCACAGACCCAGGGATAGATTTTTAATGCCTTTTCACGGTAGCCACTTTCCAGTCGCGCGTAGTTTTTAGGGATCAGAGCCATTGCCGGTTTTACCTGCCAGGGAAAAAGAAAGACGCACTATATCTCATTATGGGGCGTCATTGCGATCCGCTCAATTCTGTCAATTTATTTGAATTATTCCGTTAAATAAAGGGCATTTATTCTCCACGGGTAATGCGTAAAGTAGAGATAACGCAAAGCATCATCAGGATATCTCGTTATGAAAAAGATCGGCTTTTTGTCATTTGGTCACTGGACACCGTCACCCCAGTCCGGCACGCGTTCCGCGGCGGACACCCTGTTGCAATCCATCGACCTGGCCGTCGCCGCTGAAGAGCTGGGCGCAGACGGTGCCTATTTCCGTGTGCATCATTTTGCCCGTCAACTCAGCTCTCCGTTCCCCTTACTGGCGGCGATCGGTGCCAAAACGAAAAGCATCGAAATCGGTACTGGTGTGATCGATATGCGCTATGAAAATCCGATGTACATGGCGGAAGATGCGGGCGCGGCGGATTTAATCTCCGGCGGACGTTTGCAGCTGGGGATCAGCCGGGGCTCTCCGGAGCAGGTCATTGATGGCTGGCGTCATTTTGGTTATGTCCCGCAGGAAGGGGAAAATGAATCAGATATGGCACGCCGACACACCGAGGTACTGCTTGAGGTGCTGCGCGGAGAAGGGTTTGCAAAACCGAACCCACAACCCATGTTCCCAAATCCACCGGGACTGCTGCGCCTGGAGCCACATTCCGAAGGTTTACGTGAGCGCATCTGGTGGGGCGCAGGGTCGAACGCGACAGCGGTATGGGCTGCAAAACTGGGGATGAACCTGCAAAGCTCAACTCTGAAAGATGATGAAACCGGTGAGCCATTCCATATTCAGCAGGCAAAACAGATCCGCGCTTACCGACAGGCCTGGGCGGAAGCCGGGCATACTCGTCAGCCGCGCGTCTCGGTCAGCCGCAGTATTTTCGCGCTGATGGACGATCGTGACCGTATGTACTTCGGCGCAAGCCGGAATGACAGCGATAGCGTGGGTTACCTTGATGAGAAAACGCGCGCAATTTTCGGACGCAGCTATGCCGCTGAGCCTGAAAAGCTGATTGAGCAGTTGAAACAGGACGAAGCGATTGCCGAAGCGGACACCTTATTGCTCACCGTGCCGAACCAGCTCGGAGTGGATTACAACGCGCATGTTATCGAATCCATTCTGAAGCATGTTGCACCGGCAATGGGATGGCGCGAGTAGCCATTTTGTTGTGCGCCGAGCGCGAAGGCCGTAACGCCTGCCTGTCTCGTCACCCCCGGTAAGGGGGACGAGGCAGGCATCTGCGGAGGTTATTCGACTGGCTTATGGCTCATATCGCTCAGCAGCACGGCGATACTTTGCCCGCCCGCCGTCTGTTCGAGGCCAATCTTCACAATGATGGTCAGCGGAACGGAGAGCAACATGCCGACCGGGCCGAGCAGCCATCCCCAAAATATAAGGGACAGAAATACCACCAGCGTGGACAATCCCAGACCGCGCCCCATCATGCGTGGCTCAAGAATATTCCCGAACACCAGGTTAATCACCAGATACCCGGCCAGCAGAATCAGCGCATCATAGAACCCACTGAACACCAGCACCTGCAGAATAGGGGGAATAGCGGCCAGTACCGAACCGATGTTGGGGATATAGTTGAGCGCAAAGGCCAGTAATCCCCAGACGAACGCAAACCGGACATCCAGCGCCATCAGCATTCCCCAGACCACGGCCCCGGTGACCAGGCTAATGGCAGTTTTCAGGACCAGATAGCGGGAGACGCTATCCAGCGCGCGTTGAATCGCCCCCATGCCTTCAACCGGACGGACCATTATTTGCTGCAGTTTTGCGGGCAGTTGCGGCACTTCCAGCAGCATGAACACCACCGTTAAAAACAGCAGGAAAATCGAGGTCATGGCGTTAGAGAGCTGCGCCAGCAGGCCGGTGACGAGGGTCATGGCGGCATTTGGATCAATGTACTTCAGCAACTCCTCAACGGACACTTCGATTCCCGCACGCTGCAGCCAGGGTTCAAGCTGCAACAGCGGTATCGCCAGCGACGAGCGGTATTTCGGTAACGTTCGCGTCAGTTCATTCAGGGAGGTGCCGAGATAAGCGACCAGCAGCACCATGGCAATAATAATGATGCTGATAAGCATCGTGATTGCCAGCACGCGCGGGATGCGGAACCGCGTCATGCGCTGTATGAGCGGGTTAAGGATCACCGCAATAAACAGGGCCAGAATAAACGGCACGATGATGTCGGCGGCAAAACGAACGCCCGTCAGTATGATCACCAGCATGCCCAGCATGATGACAATTTTTAGCCCGTTCAGGGTAATGATGGGTTTAGCCATGGGGGTTCCTGAATAATATTTTTATTTATAATAAAGGCGAAAGCCGTTTCAATAAACTAACCAAAATCAAACGGGATGGGTAAAGAATTGAAAAGACTTTGAGTAAAAGCCTTACTTATGGTACAAATTTGGCGTGTTCAACTACCGAGGACAATTTTCATCCGCAAAGACGAGAAGCAACAACGCGGATAATTGTAATTTTATGGACAATTTGTTCAGGACGTATTCTTCAAACAACACCGCTGTATTTTTCACTTCCTTCTGCCTTCTTTCTGGTGAGCAACACTGGCGCAACGCGCTATAGTCACATCTTCTGCCTGAGCTGGCGCTACGCGCTTAGCTGTCTGATTTAATTTCATATTTTTGGGTTTGCTGCACGCAGCAGGCCACGATGGATTATATTCTCAAGCAGGAGAAAAACATGTTTTACTGGATTTTATTAGCCCTTGCTATTATCGCTGAAATTACCGGCACGCTGTCGATGAAATGGGCAAGCGTCAGCGATGGTAATACCGGCTTTATTTTAATGCTGGTGATGATTTCACTTTCCTATATTTTCCTGTCGTTTGCAGTGAAGAAAATTGCGCTGGGTGTGGCCTATGCGCTGTGGGAAGGGATCGGTATTTTGTTGATCACCCTGTTCAGCGTCTTATTATTTGACGAAACATTATCAACAATGAAGATTGCCGGGTTGACGACGCTGGTAGCAGGTATCGTGCTGATTAAATCGGGTACACGCAAACCGACTAAGCAGCCGAAGGAGCAGACCCATGCAGCAGTTTGAATGGATCCACGCGGCCTGGTTGGGGTTTGCCATCGTGCTGGAGATTTTAGCGAACGTCCTGCTAAAATTCTCTGACGGTTTTCGTCGTAAAATTTACGGACTGTTGTCGATTGCCGCCGTACTGGGGGCGTTCAGCGCCCTGTCACAGGCGGTGAAGGGTATCGATCTGTCCGTGGCCTATGCGCTGTGGGGCGGGTTTGGTATTGCCGCCACCCTGGCAGCCGGCTGGGTGCTGTTCGGTCAGCGTTTAAATAACAAAGGTTGGATTGGACTGATATTGCTGCTTGCCGGCATGATCATGATAAAACTCGCCTGATACACGTTAAGCCATTATTTACAGGCAGCGAAATTCGCTGCCTGTATTACTCTTAAAAAAAGCAAAACATTGAAGAGGATGGCTAATGTATCGCACATTAAGCTGGCGCAATATTCCCACCGCGAGAACATTGTTTGCCATGATCTTCATGGCGGGGATCGGCTTAATCATCTCCATTGTCGCGCTGCTCTATTTATCTCTGCACCTGATCAGCACCAAAACCAATGAAATTGACGAGCACCGCACCACGCTTTCCGTGCAGGGTGCGATACAAACGTCGGTTAACCGTGTCTCGACCCTGGTGATTGATAATGCCGTCTGGGACGATGCGGTACGCGAGGTCTACCGCCCAAAGCTCGATACCGAATGGTTATACAACACCTGGGGAGCGGGCTTTAAAGTCAATAACCTCTATGACGGCACTTTCGTGCTGGATGAGCATTTCAACGTTATCTGGGGATCGTTTCAAAGCCAGCCTTTTGCGGAGACGAATCTCGACTTTTTTGGCAAAGGCCTGCAAGCGCTTATTCAGCAGCACGGACGTGAATTACCCAGCCAGAAGAATATTTATGCCGGGATCACCCGAACGCGTCACGGCGTCGCGTTTGTCGGAATAGGGCTGATCCGACCGATGATCGGGCGATTGCAGGTTAACGACGGTACACGCCGCTATCTGGTGATTACCCGCCATTTGAATAGCGGCATATTATCCGATCTGGGGCAGACCTTTCAGATTGATAACCTCAACTTTACCCCGGATAAAATCAACAGTCTGAGTATGCCGCTGCGCAGTTCTGCTGGGGAGTTACTGGGTTACCTCAACTGGCAGGCACGCCTTCCTGGCGCGCAGGCGGCCCGGGCCGCATCATCCGATATTACGCAGATAGTGGTGCTGGCATCGGTGCTGATCCTGCTGTTTATTATGGTGAGCTGCGTGGGCCTGTACAAACTGGCCCGCGGAGAAAGCCAGGCGCGTCTGGTCGCCAGAACGGACTGGCTAAGCCATCTGCCGAACCGCCGCGCACTCATTGAAGCGCTGGACCGCGTGAGTTTGCGTGGCGATATTGACGTCAAAAGCGTGGTGTTTATCGATCTGGATGGCTTCAAGGACGTCAACGATATCTACGGCCACAGCCTCGGTGACGATCTCATTGTGACCATTGCCAAAACGCTGAATGAATGCGTTCCACCGGGCGGGATGCTGGCGCGCATGGGAGGCGATGAGTTTGCCATGACCATCGGCGGTGAAGGGGCAGAAGCGCTGGCGACCACCTTTGCTGAATCCGTACTGGATTTTCTCAATACCCCTATTCGTCTGGGGGAGCGCACCATTCATATCGGCGCCAGCATCGGGATTGCCAGCGGAACCCTGATTGAATGCACCAGTTCCGAGCTGTTTCGCCGCGCCGATATCGCCATGTACCATTCCAAAATTAGCGGGAAAGGGCGTGTCACCCACTATGACGCGGCGCTGAATAACGCCCGGGAACGCAAGCTTGCGATTGAAAACCAGATCCGTAACGGACTGGAGCGAGACGAGTTTGAGGTCTGGTACCAGCCGATTATTGACGCCCGCAGTCAGAAAATGAGCAGTGTGGAAGCGCTGGTTCGCTGGCCGCGTCGTCCGGAAGGTGAACTCGGTCCGGATACCTTCATTTCCATTGCGGAAACGAGTGGGCTGATTTACAAACTGGGCCAGTTTGTTTTGCAGCGTGCCTGCCAGGATCTGGAGCCGTACAGCGAATTGAAGCTCTCCGTTAATATCTCCCCGGCGCAGTTTCGCGACCCTGAATTCGAAGAAAAAGTGGCCTGGGTTCTGGAAAGCACCCGTTTCCCGGCCAGGCGACTCCAGCTCGAAGTCACGGAGACCTATGTACTGGAAAACCCCGAGCGTGCCCGCACGGCGATTGCCAACCTTAAAGCGCTGGGCACCGCGGTGGCGCTGGATGATTTTGGCACGGGCTATTCGAGTATCGGCTATTTGCGGCGTTTTAATTTCGACACCATTAAGATCGATAAATCACTGGCCGGGCTGGTGGACAACGATGAGCAGGCGGCGGCGCTGGTGAGCGGTACGGTGAGGATCGCCAATGCCCTGGGCATGGCGGTGGTCGCAGAAGGGGTGGAAAACGAAAAGCAGATGAAATTGTTACGGCTGGCTGGCTGCGATCAGCTGCAGGGGTTCTGGTTCAGCCAGCCGATGCCGATTGAATCAATCAGGGCGTTACGTCAGGTCAGACAGTGCTGAGCTACTGCTGCGCCAGTGCTTCCAGCTTGTCACGAAAACCGGTCACGGCTAAGGCCCGGTTATCTGCACGCCATCTGTCTTTTGCCGCTGGCGCAGAGCTTTGAACCCCAATCAGCTGCCAGCCGTTATCCGTTTTTAACATCAGCGGCGAGCCGCTGTCACCGGGTAACGTATCGCACTGATGTGAGAGCACGCTGTTTTGCGCCCATCCTGTGACAATACAGTCCGTGTGGGTGTAAAGCGCGTCCAGATGATCGACAGGGTAGCCTGATTGCGTCACCTTACGGTCGGCGGCTTTCAGTGCGGCAGTGAGCGCGGCTTTGTCTCCGTCAAATAACGGAAGCGGGGTAATGCCAGAAGGCGGGTAGCGCAAAATGATCAGGCCAAAATCCCAGGATGCCGCTGACGGAGGCACTATCCAGCCGTCACCGTCAGGCTTCAGACGTTTGCCGAGAGAAGCATCAACGCGTCCCTCAATACCGTGAATTTCATAACGCCACATCCCTTTTTGCGACACAAATCGCAGGGCAACGGCTTTGTCTGGCTTGCCGTCTGGCGGTGTCAGCAGGCAGTGGCCTGCCGTCAGGGCAAGTTGCGGCGTAATCAGCGTAGCGGTACATAAATTACCGCTGGCGGTTTCCAGTTGCCCGATAGCGTCCCAGGGTGCCTGGGTAGGATCGGCGACGCGCGTACGATCGTCATGACCGAAAAACAGCGTTTTAAGCTCTTTCGCGCTAATGGTTTCATCACCGCCATCATCCGCATGTGAGAATCCAGAAAAAAGACCAAACGTTCCCAGTAACAACACAACAGATTTACGCATATCACACTCTGGTGGGGGCAATTATGATTATTAAAAGTGAACCCTATGAAAATACTATAGACGGGACAGCGCTAAAGTGGGAGTAAAATCAGCGTGCTACGATCAGGAAAGATAAAAATGGCTTGCGATGAGCGCGCATAAAATAAGCAGGATAAGAATCAGCTCAAACCGATAGCGCCGCAGCATACGCCCTCCGGATAAAAAAAACGGCGCTGGACCTTTCCGGTTCAGCGCCGGTTTACCAACGTGCCCCGAAAGGCACGGTTAAGCTTGTACTCTTACGCAGCTGGCTGTGCAGCTGGTTTAGCAGCTTCGTGTTTTACTGCTTTTTTGTGATGCTTTTTAGCCGCCTGGGCTTTCTGTTCTACAGCAGGTTTGGTCGCTTTTTTATGGTGCTTTTTAGCGGCCTGCGCTTTCTGCTCTACAGCCGGTTTAGCGGCATCTTGTTTAACGGCTTTTTTGTGGTGTTTTTTAGCAGCCTGGGCTTTTTGCTCTGCAGCAGGTTTAGCGGCTTTATGGTGTTTCTTGTGGTGTACGGTTTTTGCCGGAGCAGCAGTCGTTGTTGCAGCTGGCGCAGCAGCAGCCGGTGCAGCAGTGGTTTCAGCAGCAAACGCAGCAGAAGACAGACCCATAGCAGCGGCAACAACCAGAGCTAATACTTTTTTCATGTTCATACCCTCGAATTTGGTTTTTCATTTAACCCCACTGCGGGGCCGTTGAAAGAACTATATCCCTGTAAATTCGGGGTTTCCGTGAGTGATTGGTATCGGCGTGTAACGGAATGTACAAAGGGCGGTAAAGGGTGCGCAAAAGGAAAACGGCCGGAGCGTACTCCGGCCGCTGGATTACAGATAACGGGACGTCAAATGCTCGCGGAAGTAACGGATATTCAGGTCTTCACCCGTCGCCTGGGTAATCAGTTGCGAAGTGGTGAAGCGGCTACCGTGCTGCCAGATGTTCTGACGCAGCCAGTCAAACAGGGCGGAGAAATCGCCCTCAGCGATGGAGGACTGCAGACCCGG
Organism: Enterobacter cloacae complex sp. 394I7; assembly: GCF_057320345.1. NCBI lineage: Bacteria > Pseudomonadati > Pseudomonadota > Gammaproteobacteria > Enterobacterales > Enterobacteriaceae > Enterobacter > Enterobacter cloacae complex sp. 394I7. The sequence goes on from NZ_JBXWCR010000001.1 coordinate 975,982, forward strand.
CAGCGCCGTTTTGGCCGCATGGAACAATTGCGCGGCGTACATCGCGCCGAGCGTGTAGGATGGGAAGTAGCCAAAACCGCCGTCGGTCCAGTGAATGTCCTGCATACAGCCGTTGCGGTAGTTATCTTTGGTTGATAACCCGAGCCAGGCCTGCATTTTCTCATCCCACAGCGCCGGAATGTCATCCACCTCGATATCGCCATTGATCAGCGCACGTTCAATTTCATAGCGCAGCACCACATGTGCCGGGTAGCTGACTTCGTCGGCATCGACGCGGATATAGCCCGGTTTCACGCGCTGGTTCCAGGCAATAAAGTTCTCTTCACTGAACGCCGCCTGACTGCCAAAACGGGCGTGAACCGCAGGGAGGAGATGTTTAAGGAAAGCGTCGCTGCGCCCCAGCTGCATCTCAAAGAACAGGCTCTGGGATTCGTGGATCGCCGTTGAACGGGCCAGCGCGACAGGTTGACCGGCCCACGTTCGCGGCAGGTTTTGCTCGTAGCGCGCGTGTCCGGTTTCGTGGATCACGCCAAACAGCGCGCTGAGCAGCTCGTCCTCATCATAACGCGTGGTGATGCGCACATCTTCCGGCACGCCACCGCAGAACGGGTGTGCACTGACGTCCAGGCGACCGCCGTTAAAATCAAAGCCGAGCATCTTCATGGCTTCAAGCCCAAGTTCACGCTGCGTTGCCGTCGGGAAGGGGCCCTGCGGCGGAACGAACGACTGCTGAGCCTGTTTTTCCACAACGTTTGCCAGCAGGTCCGGCAGCCAGGATTTCATATCCGCGAACAGTACGTCCAGACGCGCGCTGGTCATGTCCGGCTCGAAAATATCCAGCAGCGCGTCGTAAGGGCTGCAGCCTTTGGCTTCAGCACGCAGGCGAGCCTCCTCGCGGCTCAGTTTGACGACCTCTTTCAGGTTGGCGGCAAACCCCTGCCAGTCATTGGCCGGGCGCTGGGTACGCCAGGCGTGCTCACATTTGCTGCCTGCCAGCGATTTGGCTTCCACCAGCGCTTCCGGCAACAGCGACGCCTGCTGGTAATGACGCGTCATTTCACGCAGGTTGGCTTGTTCAATATCATTCAGGTCCTCACCGGCCGCGGCGGTGAGCCATTCACCCACCTTTTTATCGGTCAGGATCTGGTGTTGCAGAACGCTCATTTCGGCCAGCGCTTCACCGCGCGCGGCACTGCCGCCCGGCGGCATCATGGTAAACATATCCCAGCTGGCGATGGAGGAGAGGTGGGAGAAACGGGAGAGGCGCTGGAAGGTGCGGGTGAGTTGTTGGTAGTGGCTGTTTTCGCTCATTTCGTTTTCTCTTTGCAAGGCGATGTTTCAGGCATGAAGAGTGAGTAGTATCAAAATTCCCGCCTGAATCCAAGCCATTACCCCTTAGAGTTTGGTGCTATTTCGTTCAGTAACGCTGTGTTATAACCCTAAAAAAACGACTGCCGGATGGAAAATGAACAAGGTTGTGAGTGTAGGGATTGCAGTGTTGCTGACGGGGTGCCAGACACATCATCATGACGTGATCCCGTTCAACACCGAAGAAGACTCCGCGCACGCATGGGCGTTTGCGTATGTGGAAACAGTGAAACAAAGGATGACGACCACAGAGCAGTATGAAGGGAAGCTCTGCTCATTAAAGATTCACCAGCCCAAAGGCGCGACCTATGTGACCCACATTCAGGTGGTAAAAGGCAGCGATCCTGAGCTGTGTAAGGCCGCCATTGCGGCCTTACAGTCTGCCAGTGACGATCATGTGCTCCCAGTGGTACCTGATGAGCGTATCGGGGAAAACTACACGCTCGATTTCAAACCCTGAATCAGTGCAGCCGCTGGTGTAAACGGGTCCCTACCAACAGCGCCCCGCAGAGCATGAGCGCAATAAAACCGCCCACGCCGTTCCAGCCATAGTTATGCCAGAACACCCCACCCAGCGTCCCCGCAAAGCTGGAACCGAGGTAATAGCTGAACAGATACAAAGACGACGCCTGGCCTTTGGCCCGGCGAGCGCGTGGCCCAATCCAGCTGCTGGCCACCGAGTGAGCGGCGAAGAAACCGGCAGAGAAAAGCAGCATCCCGGCGAAGATAAGCCACAGGGAGGCGAAAAGGGTCATCAACAGGCCGAGCAGCATGACGGCCGTAGAGACCAGCATAACCGGACCGCGTCCAAAGCGGGCCGTCATCGCTCCGGCTTTAGGTGAACTCCACGTACCGGTGAGATACGCTACAGAGAGCAGACCCACCACCGCCTGGCTCAGGTGCCACGGAGATAGCATCAGGCGATAGCCGATATAGTTAAACAACGTAACGAATGAGCCCATCAGCAGAAAGCCGGTCAGGAACAGCAGCGGCAACCCTTTGTCACGCCAGTGCAGACGGAAGTTGATGAACAGCGTTTTCGGGCGCAGGGAGGTGGAACGAAAATGACGTGATTCCGGAAGGATTCTCCAGAACATCAGCGCAGACGCAAGGGCAAAGCAGCCGATCACCGCCAGCGCAATACGCCAGTTAAAGAAGTCCGTAAACACCCCGCTCAGCAGACGTCCACTCATTCCGCCAATCGAGTTCCCGCTGATGTACAGCCCCATAGAGAAGGCGACAAAGCTCGGGTGGATCTCTTCGCTGAGATAGGTCATCCCGACCGCCGCCACGCCGCTCAGGGATAACCCAATCAGCGCGCGCATCACCAGGATACCGTGCCAGCTGGTCATCATCGTGGAGAGTAACGTACAAATCGAAGCCAGCATCAGGGCGGTAACCATCACCTGTTTACGGCCAATGGCGTCGGATAGTGGCCCGGTGAAAAGCAGACCAATCGCCAGCATGCCGGTAGAGATGGAGAGCGAAATACTGCTGCTGGCAGGCGATACGCCAAATTCATGGGAAAGAACGGGCAGGATCGGCTGAACGCAATAGAGCAGGGCGAAGGTTGCCAGACCCGCTGAGAAAAGCGCCAGCGTGACGCGCATGAACTGGGGGGTACCACGTTTAATGAACTGAACCGGCTGCGATGCTGCGGGTAAATCATCAATATCTCTGGCCGGATCGATATCAATGGTAGATGTACGACTCACACAATGTCCTTGCTTAAACATCCCCGTGGTTTCGGGTGACGGGTATGACCACACGATCAGAGTAGGAAAATGTAAATATTCTGTCTAATATATTAATAATCTCAAATGATACTTTAAAAATATGAATATCGAACTGCGTCATCTGCGCTACTTTGTCGCCGTCGCTGAAGAGCTTCATTTTGGCCGCGCGGCGGCAAGACTGAATATCTCACAACCCCCGCTAAGCCAGCAGATCCAGATCCTTGAGCAACAGGTCGGGGCGCGCCTTCTGGCACGGACCAACCGCAGCGTGAGCCTGACGGCGGCCGGGAAGCAATTTCTGGCCGACAGCCGACAAATTCTCAGTATGGTGGATGAGGCGGCAGCCCGGGCAGAGCGGCTTTATCTCGGGGAAACCGGAGAGTTGCGGATTGGGTTTACCTCGTCTGCACCGTTTATCAGCGCTGTTTCGCAGACCCTGTCGTCGTTTCGCCGGCATTTTCCGGATGTGCATATTCAGACGCGCGAAATTAATACCCGCGAGCAAATCGCTCCGCTGAATGAAGGTTCTCTTGATTTAGGTCTGATGCGTAACACCCAACTCCCGGATACGCTGGCGTGGCAGGTTATTCTGCGCGAACCGTTAATGGCAATGATCCCGCACGATCATCCGCTCGCCTCGCGTTCGGCGGTCACGCTGGCAGAGCTGGCAAAAGAGCCGTTTGTTTTTTTCGACCCGCAGGTAGGTACCGGTCTGTACGACGATATTCTGGGCCTGTTACGACGCTACGATCTTGCCCCGATCATTACGCAGGAAGTCGGGGAAGCGATGACCATCATTGGGCTGGTCGCGGCGGGGCTGGGTGTCTCTATTCTTCCGGCCTCGTTTAAACGGGTACAATTGCGTGAAATGCGCTGGGTTGCTATCGCCGAAGACGATGCTGTTTCGGAAATGTGGCTGGTATGGTCGAAACATCATGAGCAGAGCCATGCAGCGCAGCGGTTTAAAGCACAGCTGTTAAGCGCCTCTGCAGGACAATATTTAGAGGGAAAAGTGGGTAAAAATGTGCAGTAAATCACATGGCTAAGTAAATATTTGACGACGGCCATTGAAGTGCTTCACCATAGCCCACAGTTTATTTCGATGCTCGAAAATAAGGGAGTACGAGGTGGTTGCTGATAGTCAGCCAGGGCACATTGATCAGATTAAGCAGACCAACGCTGGCGCGGTTTATCGCCTGATTGATCAGCTTGGCCCGGTTTCGCGTATCGATCTTTCGCGCCTGGCACAACTGGCACCTGCCAGTATTACCAAGATTGTTCGTGAAATGCTGGAAGCCCACCTGGTCCAGGAGACGGAAATTCAGGAGCCGGGCAGCCGCGGCCGTCCGGCGGTCGGCCTGGTGGTGGAGACCGAAGCGTGGCACTACCTGTCACTGCGCATTAGCCGGGGAGAGATCTTCCTTGCCCTGCGCGATTTAAGCAGCAAGCTGGTGGTTGAAGACCGGCTGGAACTGCCGCTCAAGGCTGAACAATCGCTCCTCGATGCCATTGTCACCCATATCGATCACTTCTTTATTCGCCATCAGCAACGCCTTGAACGCTTAACGGCTATTGCGATCACCATGCCGGGTATTATTGATACCGAAAATGGAATCGTGCACCGCATGCCGTTCTACGACGATGTTAAAGAGATGCCGCTGGGCGAGGTGCTGAAAAATCACACCGGCGTGCCGGTCTATATTCAGCATGACATCAGCGCCTGGACGATGGCGGAGGCGCTGTTTGGCGCATCCCGCGGCGCAAGGGACGTGATTCAGGTGGTGATTGACCATAACGTCGGGGCGGGCGTCATCACCGACGGACGCCTTCTGCATGCCGGAAGCAGTAGCCTGGTCGAAATCGGTCACACGCAGGTCGATCCCTACGGCAAGCGCTGTTACTGCGGCAACCATGGCTGTCTGGAAACCATCGCCAGCGTGGAAAGCGTGCTGGAGCTGGCGCAGGTCAGGCTCAGCCAGTCCATGAGCTCTTCGCTGCACGGACAACCGTTGACCGTCGATTCACTCTGCGCCGCAGCGCGTCAGGGGGATCTGCTGGCAAAGGATATTATTACCGGAGTGGGGAATAACGTTGGCCGCATTCTGGCCATTATGGTGAATCTCTTCAACCCGCAAAAAATCCTGATTGGCTCACCGCTGAGTCAGGCGGCGGAAATCCTCTTCCCGGCTATCTCGGCCTGTATTCATCAACAGGCGCTCCCGGCCTACAGCAAAAATATTGCCGTGGAAAGCACCCAGTTTTCCAATCAGGGCACCATGGCTGGTGCAGCCCTGGTCAAGGACGCCATGTATAACGGCTCGCTGCTGATCCGCCTGTTACAGGGTTAACTCTTTTCCGCAGATGTACGAAAAATTGCGCTATCTCAAGCTGGGTAGCGCACGCATCCCGTAGACTTCCCCCACTGAATTATTTCTCTGGTTTATATTTTCGAAGCATACCCAAGAGGTGGAATGAGTCATGCTTAAGCGTTTCTTTGTTACGGGTACAGATACCTCTGTCGGCAAGACCGTTGTATCCCGCGCGTTGCTACAGGCTCTGGCAGCAAGCGGTAAACGCGTTGCAGGGTACAAACCGGTCGCAAAAGGCAGTAAAGAGACGCCCGAAGGATTGCGGAATAAAGACGCCCTGGTGTTACAAAGCGTCTCGTCACTGGAACTGCCATATCACGCGATCAATCCCATTGCCTTAAGCGAAGATGAAAGCAGCGTGGCGCACAGCGGTCTGATTAATTACACCCTGTTGTCCGACGGTCTGGCGAACCTGAGCGAGATGGCCGATCATGTCGTGGTGGAAGGTACCGGCGGATGGCGCAGCCTGATGAACGATCTGCGCCCGCTTTCTGAGTGGGTGGTGCAGGAGCAACTGCCGGTGATCATGGTGGTCGGTATTCAGGAAGGGTGCATCAACCATGCGCTTCTGACGGCGCAGGCGATTGCCAATGACGGATTGCCGTTGATTGGCTGGGTCGCAAACCGTATCAACCCGGGCCTGGCGCACTACGCGGAAATCATCGACGTGCTGAGCAAAAAACTGCCGGGACCGTTGGTGGGCGAGCTGCCTTATCTGCCACGTGCCGAACAGCGTGAATTAGCGCAGTACATCGATCTCTCTTCCCTCGGTCGCATGTTGTCCGTAGATCGAGTCGTGGCGTAACGTCCGCGACAAGACGGACGCGATCACGCAGGCAATCAGCAAACCGGGCAGCAAAAAATACTGCCCGGTCATTTCACAGACCATCAACGCAGACATAATGGGCGCATGGGTCGTCGCGGCGAGTAACGTCGCCATGCCTGCCAGCCCCAGCAAAATCACCGTTTCAGACCCCGGAAACCACAGCCCGAAGAGTTGTGCAAACAGCATTCCTGTGGCCAAGCCGACAAACAACGTCGGTGTGAAAACCCCGCCCGGCGCGCCAGAACCGCTGCTTGCCAGTACCGCCAGCAATTTACAGATAAATACACCTGCTATCACGGACAGCAGCGGTGGGGCGAGCAGAAAAGCCTGAACCACGCTGTAGCCATTCCCCCACACGTCAGGCGTCAGGAGCGACAGCAACCCGACGATCGCTCCGCCGAGCGCCAGTTGCCAGGGCGGCGAGAGCCTGAGACGCAGAAATAACGAATGGCTGAACGCCATAAGCCACATCAGCAGCGGTCCGCACAGTCCCGCCAGCAGGCCTGTCACGACAAGCAGGCCATAATCTGTCGCACTGAGTAGGCCACTCAGATGGACGTCATAGAGCGTACCGGCACCGGGCGCTAAGAGTCGCGTGGTAAGCAGGGCTACCACCGCCGCAATCACCACCGGCCCGAGCGAGGCCAGCATCAGCGTGCCAAACAGAATTTCGGCAATAAACAGGCTGCCGGCCAGGGGCGCGTGATAGGCGCTGGCCATCCCGGCCGCGGCTCCGCAGGCAATCCATAATTTCCATTCGGATTTCGGCGTAAAGCGTTGGGCGAAAAAGGAGGCGGCCAGTGCCGCAAGCAGGATCATGGCACCTTCGCGGCCGATGGCGCTCCCGCTGGAGACAACCAGCAGTGACGCAAGGGATTTTACGAGGCTCGAGCCATAATCAAACTGGCCGTCGCCCGTCTCCAGTGCTTCCATATAATCTGTCGGCGCATGAGGACGTTGCGCCGTAAGCCGCTGCCATCCCCACAACAATAACCCCGCCGCCAGCCCTCCCAGCGCGGGCGTGAGCGCGCGACGCCACGGGGATAACGCAGCCGCGGCATTCACCAGACTGCCGCTGTTGTTACTGAGAAACAGCCACTCCAGCAGATACATGCTGTGGCGGAACACCGCGACGGCCAGCGCGGCCAGTATGCCGGTAAGGGTGGCAATCAGAAGTCTGAGAAACATCGCGCGGATGTCGGGATAAGCGTGAAGACGTTGCATGGGCCGCAATTAAACGTGGGAGATACAATATTGTGAGGGGAAATCGCGGGGTTAGCAAAAGGTATGCGTGCGATGAACCGTGTTGGCCTGAGCAAATGCGCTGTGGGGGAGCGTGCCGCCGGGCAGGTCAGCGCCATACGTCTGGCCCGCCCGGCGGAGTGTTTTCGCTTAACTCTCGCTGTGAATATTCAGCGCCCGGCGCGTACGGCCGGAGCTGAGATACTCGGCAATATAATCCTGTGAGATCTCGCCGTTATAGCGGCCCTCTTCGTCGACAATCGGCATCCAGCTGGTGTTGCTCTCATACAACCGTGAAAGCACCACGCGCAGGTTATCCTCCGCTTTGCCGGTCATACGGAACGGATGCAGGATATCGGCACAGGTGCCGCTGGCATTACGCGCTTCCCGACGCTTCACAAAGCCCAGCGGTTTACCCCGATCGTCCACGACGGTAATGGCGCGAATATCGTTGTCATCCATGGTTGCAAAGGCCTCAGAAAGCAGGGTAGAGCCGCGCACGGTGAGGGTCGGTTGCTGGTCGGTGACATCGCCTGCCGATACCAGCAGCAGACGCTTGAGCGTACGGTCCTGGCCGACAAACGAGCCGACGAACTCGTTCGCCGGTTTTGCCAGCAGTTCGTCCGGGCTGGCGCACTGGACAATACGCCCCTGGCGGAAGACGGCGATACGATCCCCAAGCTTCAGGGCCTCGTCGATGTCATGGCTGACCAGCATCACGGTCTTTTTCAGTTTGCGCTGCATCTCCAGGAACTGGTTCTGGATCACCTCGCGGTTTATCGGGTCCACCGCACCGAACGGTTCATCCATCAGCAGTACCGGAGGATCCGCCGCCAGGGCACGGATCACGCCGATACGCTGCTGCTGACCGCCGGACATTTCACGCGGATAGCGGTTGAGAAATTTATGCGGGTCCATGGCCACCATATCCATCAGCTCTTCAGCGCGGGTTTTACACCGGGCTTTATCCCAGCCCAGCATGCGCGGCACCACGGTGATGTTCTCCTCAATGGTCATGTTTGGGAACAGACCAATCTGCTGAATAACGTAGCCGATATTGCGGCGCAGGGTCACGGTATCCATCCCGCTGGTGTCTTCGCCGTTAATCAGGATCGTGCCGCTGCTTGGTGCGATCAGACGGTTAATCATCTTCAGGGTGGTGGTTTTCCCACAGCCTGACGGGCCGAGCAGGACGCACATTTCCCCTTCAGGCACGTTGAGGTTGACGTTGTCGACGGCCTTAACGCTCTGGCCGTGTTTCTGCGAAAATTGTTTGGTGAGGTTTTCCAGTTTTATCATTATCGTATCCCCTTTGGAGTCAGAACGACCTGCAGACGATGCAGCAGCCAGTCGAGCACAATCGCTAAAAGACAGATCATCAGCGCACCCGCAATTAACATACGAATATCACTACCGCCGATGCCGTTAAGCAGCAGCAGGCCAAGGCCGCCAGCGCCAATCACTGCGGCAATGGCCATCACGCCGATGTTCATCACGACGGCGGTGCGGATACCGCCAAAAATCACCGGCAGTGCCATCGGGATTTCAACCCAGCGCAAACGCTGCCAGAAGGTCATCCCGATACCGCGTCCGGCTTCACGCAGGCCCGGCGGCAGGCTGTCCAGCGCGGTATGGGTGTTACGCACAATTGGCAGCAACGAGTAGAGAAACACCGCCGTGATAGCGGGCAGGGCACCAATACCCTGACCGATCAGCGAAAAGAGCGGGATCATCAGGCCAAACAGCGCAATGGACGGTATCGTTAGCACGATGGTGGCAATCCCCAGCACCGGCGTCGCCAGCCATTTGTGGCGGACAATCAAAATCCCCAGAGGGACGCCGATGAGTATGGCTAGCCCAACCGCCAGCGCCACCAGCCACAGGTGTTGCAGCGTCAGGGTTAACAGATAGTCCCAGTTATCCAGAATGTAGTGAATCGTCTCCATAGCGCCTCCTACAGCAACTGTTTGCTACGCAGGAAATCACGGGCGACCTGCTGCGGTGACTGATGGTCGATATCCACCTTCTTATTCAGTTCGGTGATAACGTCGTTATTGAGCTGGGCGGAGAGAGTATTCAGCGCCTCTTTCAGACCCGGATTGGCGTCAAGGGTGTCTTTACGCACCACGGGAGTGACCGCATAGCTCGGGAAGAAGCCTTTATCATCTTCCAGCACCTTCAGGTCGAAGCCTTTTACCCGCCCGTCGGTGGTATAGATAAGCCCGGCATCGACGAAACCGTCCCGCACCGCGTTATAGACCAGGCCCGGGTCCATCTGGCGGATCTGCGGGCGATCCAGTTCCATGTTGTATGCCGCCTGCAGCGGTTTCATCCCGTCGCTGCGTCCGGCAAATTCGAGGTCCAGACCCAGCAGCCAGTTTTTATCCGGATCGGTTTTACGGGTCTGCTCAATCTTTGCGACCATTTCAGACATGGTGTTGATGTGTTCCGCTTCGGCGCGTTTACGCTGCATGGCGAAGGCGTAGGTATTGTTCATATCGGCGGGGTTGAGCCATACCAGACCGTGCTTCGCGTCCAGGCGTTTCACCGTCTCGTAAGACTCCTGTGGCGACATGCGCTTGTTGATGTGGTTAAAAATGATTAACGACGTGCCGGTGTACTCCCAGGTCATATCAATTTGTTTGTTGATCATCGCGTTGCGGGAAATGACCGTGGCAATATTGGTCTGTGGCTGGACCTGAAATCCCTTTTTTTGCAGATACTGGACGGTCATGGCCGAGAGAATGTGCTGCTCGGTAAAGCTCTTGGTCGCCAGGATCAGCGGGGCCGCTATCGCCTGGCTGGTGAACAGTGCCGCGGCACACAGCGCCGTCAGGCTGGATATCAGTCTCATAAAAGCTCCTTGTTATTGTTATCGAGCGAGATGTGGACTCATCACGCGACCCAGCGCAGCCAGCAGGGTGTCGAGGATCAGAGCAAACAGGGCGGTGGCCGCCGCGCCGAGGATCAGCGTCGGGAAGTCGTTGAGGTAGATACCGGGAAAAATCAGTTCGCCGTAGCTGCTGGCACCAATCAGGAAGGCCAGCGGGGCGGTACCCACGTTGATGGCGGTGGCAATGCGGATCCCGGAGAGCATTACCGGCCAGGCGTTGGGAAGTTCGACCTGGCGCAGACGCTGCCATTTCGTCATCCCAATGCCATTAGCCGCTTCCAGTAACGACGACGGAACCGAGCACAGTCCGGCATAGGTGTTTCGCACTATCGGCAGCAGCGAGGCGAGGAACAGGGCGATAATCGCAGGCGTATCACCGATACCAATCACCACCATTGCCAGCGCCAGAACGGCCAGCGGCGGCAGGGTATTACCGACATTAAAGATTTGCATCACGTATTCAGCGATACCGCGTGCTGACGGGCGGCTCAACAAAATGCCGCTGGGAATACCCATCAGCAGGGCAAAGAACATGGATGAGAATACCAGGATTAAATGCTGTTGCCCGAGGTAAATCAGGTCAACCTGACGCGCCTTAATTGTATCCAGCCCAATTCCCCAGGTGAGGAGGGCAACGACCACAATAATGGCGCCGACAAAAAGCAGCGAACGTTTGAGTAATGGGTGCATTGCGATGTGTCTCCCTGTGCGCATGCGTTATAGCAACCACGGGTTGCCTGTTGTTATGCCATGTTTCGGCAGGGGTAGATGACCTATAGCAAGCGTTTGGGATGGGTTCCAGCGAAGGGGGAAAATCAGTAACCCTATGAAATTAGTGACAACCTTAGGTTAAGCCTTATGGAGCAAGGGCTGGCTGTGGTGCAGACAGAATTGTCCTAAAGCGTAATTTAAAATGTGACAGTGTCACATGGCGTGAGCGTCTCCTCACGCCTGCGACCCTCATTATCGGCTGAAGGCGGCGCGCACCCGGCGAACGCGCACTGAGGTGCTGATGATGGAAAAGGCGGCGACAACGACGAGCATCACCCCAAGCGCCAGCATGGCGTTAAACCCAATCCACCTGAACAGGATCAGCCCGGCGATACCGCCGGTAATAAACGAGAAAATGGTGGTTAAGTGGGTTTTGAGCTGACTTTTTTGCGCTGCCGTATCTTTGGAATAATCCCGGCGGAGCATCGCCACCAGGACCGAGGCCAGGGATATTCCCGCGTCCGTCAGCGTGCCGGTAATATGGGTTGATCTTACCCGGCCGCCGGAAAGCTGGGTCGACGTTGAATTATGAATCCCCATCAGACCACAAAGAAAGATAATAATTTCACGGTTAGTCGTGAGGGCATGGAAATACATCTCGTAACAGGAAACGCCGGTCAGTAATAATCCCTCGACCAACAGTATCTGGCAAAAAACCAGCCTGATATTATGGATAATCCCCCATAACACGATGATACGGGCCATGATTGCGCCGGCAACAAAAGACAGAATAAGGGTGCCAAAGAACAAAATATCATTCAGATCGGTAGAGGAAACTTCGCTGGATAATTGGGAGGTATTGCCGGTCATATGGGAGGGAAAAAAGCCAAATGCCCCGAGGGCGATGGCGTTGAGCAAGCCTGCAGAGGTCGCCAGCCAGAGTGCGAGCAGGCGATCCTCCTGATGCGTTCGTTCTTTTTTGAGTTTAATCAGCAAGAATACCTCCGGGTTGAGCTTTGCCTGACTATTCAGGCTAGCAAAGCGGTGCAAGGGGCTGTCCAGGATATTGCTTAATTATTATTCCTGATAACGGCATTCAGGGTTTTGTAATTAAATAAAATATCCTTGCTGAATGTGTGAGGGCTGAAAAACTTACACCATACCGTTATTCCCGTGACGTAAAAATGCCGGTCGCTGATTAAGTCGTTCGAACCAGGCGTTAATTGCCGGCACATCAGGCTTATCAAATGGCGTCATTTTCCAGCGGTTCACCGAGAGACCAAGTACCACGTCTGCAAGGGTAAACACCTCGCCCGCCGTATAGGCTGCGGTGCGTTGCAACTGCTCCTCCAGAATAGCGATGCAGTGGTTCCACGCTTTAATTCCGGCGGCAATACGCTCCGGGTCGTTATAGTCCGGGTTATTGCGTCCCAGTGCCGGAAAGACATACCGCCAGGCATTGTTAAATTCGCTTGCCTGCCAGTCCATCCAGCGTTCGATGTTGGCGCAGGCCTGCGGTTCCGTTGGCAGGAGATCCTCACGGCCGGCTTTACGGGCCAGATAACGGCAGATTGCGTTAGATTCCCAGAGGACGAACTCGTCATCGAGCAGCACGGGAACCATGGCGTTGGGATTCAGGGCGCGGAAGGCAGCGGTTTGCGTGGAGGCAAAACCGCTGCCGTAGTCTTCCTGGTGATACTCGATACCCGCTTCTTCGCAGGTCCAGAGCACTTTACGTACGTTGATCGAGGTTGTCTTGCCCAGGATGCTTAACATGATGCCGGTGTCCTTTTAGAGATGCAGTGTTTAAAAACTCTACACCGGTTCTGGCGAACGGGTGGAGAAATCTGGAAACGATATCGCAGGGAAGGAAACGAAACGCTTAGTCTGTGGTGACAACGAACATTTTTGCCTGCTGTGCCAGCTGGCGTTCAGCTTTGATCGGGGCATATTTTTCCGAATGATAAAACGCCAGCGCCTGCTGCAGTGAAGGGAACTCAAAAATGCCAGCAAAGGGTAGCGGTTCTTCATCGCCTTCAAGGACTTCGACAACAGGACCAAAATGCAGAATTTTGCCGCCGGCCTCTTCAAGTGCCAGTCTGAAGCGAGGGGCAAGATTGGCCTGCCGTGCAGGGTCGATAACACGTAAATTGATATGGATAAATGCGGGCATCATGATACCTTGAATAGCGTTAATAGTGTATATACACTATTTTATCTCACCGTATCTGTCGAGCGTAAAGTATGAACACTGTTGATCTGGCGTTACTAAAAACCATCCCCGAAACCTGTCCGGCGTATCAGGCACGTGCAACAGCACGGGCTATTACGCGTTATTACAACGCCTGCTTCAGACCTTATGAATTGACGGCAGAACAGTTCAGCCTGCTGGTGGGGATCGGCGGTGGCGTAAATGAAACGGTGGCAGGGCTTGCATCAAAGGCCGGGGTGGATGCAACCACACTGAGCCGAAACATACGGATTATGGAGTCCCGTGGGGTTATTGAATCAACGGGGGGGCGCGGGCGCCGTGGAAAACAACTTAGCCTGACCGCGCAGGGGTGGGCGCTTCTGACATCCGTGATCCCCGTATGGCAGTCCGCGAGAGAGGAATTGTCACGTAAAATGGGAAGCGAGCAGCTCAGCCTGACGACGACGATGATGAAAGACCTGGCAAAAACCAGCACATCGTTTTGAGCCTTTCCTGCTGTCGCAGACACGTACTGTGGGCAACGCCGTCAGCACCACGCGTCATCCCAAAGAGCACCAGCACGGTGCACTCAACTCGCCTTGTCTCACCAAAACGGTGAAACAGCCTGCACAGGCAGACTTAACAGTTTAATAATTAACATAAAAAATTCTGGCATATCCCTTGCAACGCTAAACACTGAAGGGCAGCACACCACAATTTGAAAAATAGCTGGCTAGGGTTCCGGTTCACTGCGGTGAATGGCTGGTCCAAGAGCTGGCGACCTCTGAGAGGTTACACGGCGGGACAAAAGCCCGGGAGACAGCAGCACCTGAAGGTGTCGCGCTGCCCCCTAATTTTGTGCCACTCAGAGGTCAAGCATGAAGAAAACGCCATTATTCCGCACCCTGGTACTCTCCCTGGCGATGCTGGTCAGTCTCCCCACCTTTGCTGCGGTGAAGAAAGAGTTCAACGTCTGCTGGACCATCTACGCCGGCTGGATGCCCTGGGGCACCCTCAGCAGTAGCAAAATCATCGATAAATGGGCCGATAAATACGGCATCAAAATCAACGTTGTTCAGCTCAACGACTATATCGAATCCATCAACCAGTACACTGCGGGCCAGTTTGACGGCTGCACCATGACCAATATGGATGCGCTGACCATACCGGCCGCGGGCGGCGTTGATACCACGGCGCTGATCCTCGGCAGCTATTCAGAAGGCAACGACGGCGTCGTGATGAAGGGCGAGGGCAAAACGCTCAACGACCTGAAAGGGATGAAAGTCTACCTGCCTGAGCTCTCTGTTTCCCACTATCTGCTGGTGCGCGGCCTGGAAAAAGCCGGCCTGGCCGAAAAAGACGTCACTGTGGTAAACACGTCTGACGCGGACATCGTCTCCGCCTTTGGCACGGCAAATGTGCAGGCAGCGGTAGCCTGGAACCCGCAGCTGTCGGTCATCAAAGGCACGCCAAAAACGACAGAAGTGTTCAGCTCCTCTCAGGTACCGGGTGAGCTTATCGACATGATGGTGGTCAACAGCGAAACCCTGAAAGACAACCCGGCGCTTGGCAAAGCATTAACCGGCGCATGGTACGAGATGATGGGGCTGATGAAAGCGCAGGATGCCACCGTGCTCAACGCAATGGCCACCGCCTCCGGTACCGATCTGGCCGGTTATCAGGCGCAGCTGAAAACAACCCACCTGTTCTATACCCCGCAGGACAATATTGCCTTTTTAACGTCGCCGGAACTGGCGAAAACCATGCAGCGCGTGGCCACGTTTTCGTTCGATAAAGGGCTGCTGGGCGATGGGGCGCAAAGCGCGGATTTCATCGGCATGCGCTTCCCGGGCAATGTCACCCAGGGCGATGCCAGCAACGTGAAGCTGCGCTTTGACGACAGCTTCGTGAAAATGGCCGCTGCCGGCACGCTGTGATAACGGACGGAACATCCATGCGACAAATTAATCGCCATCCCACGCCCGGCATGCGGCTGATGCTCGTGATGCTGCCTTTCGTCCTGCTGCTGGCCGCATACTTTTTCGGTTCCGCGGTCAGGCTGGAGGCTAACCCGCAGGACAAGCTGCTGCCTGGCCTGCAGCAGATGCTGGACGCGCTATCACGCATGGCGTTTACCCCGGATAAACGCAGCGGTGACTATCTGTTCTGGGTGGACACGCTGGTGAGCCTTGCCCGTCTGCTGACGGGGCTGGTCATCGCCTCGATCATCGGCCTCTGTGTTGGCGTCACCGCCGGTGTTTTCCCGCTGTGGCGCGCGTCGCTCTCGCCGCTGATGACGGTGCTGTCGATGATCCCACCGCTGGCGATCCTGCCGGTGCTATTTATCGTTTTCGGGCTGGATGAACTGTCGAAAGTGATGCTGATTGTCATCGGCATCACTCCGATGCTGGCGCGCGATCTGGAGCATCGCGCGTGCGAAATCCCACCGGAGATTCTGATCAAAGCCCAGACGCTGGGTGCCAACAGCTGGACGCTGGTGTTGCGCGTGGTACTTCCGCAGCTGCTATCGCGGCTGCTGACCTCGCTGCGTCTGCTGCTGGGATCGGCATGGTTGTTTCTCATTTCGGCAGAGGCCATCTCCTCAACCGCCGGGCTGGGCTATCGCATTTTCCTCGTGCGCCGCTATATGGCGATGGATGTGATCATTCCGTACGTCCTGTGGATCACGCTGCTGGCCTGGCTGATGGATCTGGCCCTGCGCCAGTTACATAAAACCTGGTTTCCCTGGGCGGAAGGAGGGAAGGCATGAGCTTTATCACCATCAACAATATCTGGCAGGAGTACGGCGACCACGTGGTGCTGGAGCGCCTCAATCTGCAGGTGAAAGAGGGCGAGTTCTGCTCAATGGTGGGGGCCTCTGGCTGCGGAAAATCCACGTTTTTGCGCCTGCTGCTCGGTCAGGAAGCGCCCAGCCGAGGGTCCATTACGCTCGACGGTAAACCGCTGCACGCCGAGCCGGACAGCAGCCGGGGCGTGGTGTTTCAGCGCTACTCCGTTTTCCCGCATCTCAGCGTGCTGGATAACGTCACCATAGGGCTCGAACTGCCGCAAGCGCCGCTGTTCGGGCGACTGTTTGGGGCAAAGAAACGCGCGGCGCGTGAGCGAGCCACCGGGATGCTGGAAAAAGTCGGTCTCGGGCATGCGATGCACAAATACCCGGCCCAGCTTTCCGGCGGTATGCAGCAACGTTTAGCCATTGCGCAGGCCTTCATCATGCAGCCGCGCGTGTTGCTGCTGGATGAGCCGTTTGGCGCCCTGGACCCGGGTATCCGTAAAGATATGCACGCCTTGTTGCTTCAGCTGTGGGGGGAGACCCGCATGACCGTCTTTATGGTCACCCACGATCTTTCGGAAGGCTTTAACCTCGGCACCCGCTTACTGGTGTTCGACAAAGTGCGCCTCGACCCGCAGGCGCCCAACGCCTTTGGCGCCCGTATTACCTACGACATTCCGCTCAACGAGACGCGGCTCTCCGCGCTGAGTGGAACGGCTCCCGATAACGTTTATGCATTAAGGGGTTAACACCGTGAATACGATGACCATGTTACGCGAAGAGATCCTGCCCGGCGGCGGTCACCTCTCGTTTGTGCTTAAGCGCGGGCAGATCCTGCGTATGACCGACATTGAAGGTGGAGCAAACGTCAGCCTGCTGATGCTGAATCCGCACGAGAAAAGTGAACGTCTGAACCTGCCCGACACCCTGAAAGGCCAGCACACCGCGCGTCTGACCGCCGGACACTGCTTTTACTCCGACATGGGACGCGTGCTGGCAGGCATCACCGCAGATACCTGCGGCTGGCATGACCCGTTTGGCGGCGTACTGAACGCCGCCGAGGTGACTGAAAAGTATGGCCAGGGACGCTATCAGGAACTGCGCAACGGGTTTTACCGAAACGGAACGGACAACCTGCTGGTGGAGATGGGGAAGTGGGATCTCAATCTCGAAGATCTGCTGATGGTGGTCAACTTATTCAGCAAAGTCACCGTCGATGACCGCGGTCAGTTCACCTTCCACGGCGGCTATTCGCAGCCGGGCAGTTACGTGGAGCTGTACGCGCCCATGGACACGCTTGTGGTGATGACTGCGCTGCAGCATCCGATGGATCCGTCCCGGGAATATGCCCCACGACCGGTCGCGCTGAGCTGGCGACAGGCTGAGGATGAAGAGGGGGCCGTTAACGCGCTTCTGACGCGCCCGGAAAACGAACGCGCCATGACCAATACCCGGCTTTTCGCCCTGTAAGGAGCAGTAAAATGACCATGATCTCTGAAAAGCATGTGCAAGACGCGGTATTTCGCCACGTGATCCCGGCAGGTGAACCGTACCTGTTCGAGGTGAAACAAGGGCAGACGTTGCGCCTGCTCGACCTGGAAGGTAACCAGGCGGTCGACACGCTGTTCTACAATGCCGATAACCCGCGTGAACGTTACGATGCGCAGCGCACATTGCGCCGTCAGAACAACGCCTATCTCACGCGTGGCAGCGTCCTGTACTCCAGCCTCGGTAACCCCCTGCTGACCATTATCGACGATACCTGCGGGCGTCACGATACACTCGGCGGGGCCTGCGCCCAGGAGAGCAACACCGTGCGATACGCCCTCGATAAACGCCATATGCACAGCTGCCGCGATAACTTCCTCTGCGCCTGTCTGCACGATGGGCGTCTGCAAAAACGCGACATCACGGCCAACATCAATTTCTTTATGAACGTGCCGGTGACGCCAGAGGGCGGGCTGACGTTTGAAGATGGTATCTCCGCGCCGGGGAAATACGTCGACCTGCGCGCCGAGTGCAACGTCATTGTCTTGATCTCCAACTGTCCACAGCTGAATAACCCCTGCAACGGCTGGAACCCAACGCCTGCTGAGGTGCTGGTATGGAACTGACGCCCACCCGCTGGCAGCGACTGCGCCAGGCGCTGTACCGCCTGTTTGAAGTTCGTGCCGGACGCATTCTGCCGTAACCGCTTTTTCCCCATGGACGACCATGGGTGAGCCGATTTTCGGCGGGACGACCCGCCACGATTGAGTCTGACCTATGTTGACGACACTCCTGATTGCGAACCGCGGGGCGATAGCCTGCCGCATTTTACGCACCCTGCGCACCATGAAAATTCGTGGTGTGGCAGTCTATTCCGAGGCGGATATCAGCAGCCTGCATATTCGCGAGGCCGATGAAGCGCTGAGTCTGGGCGATGGCCCGGCGGCGAATACCTATCTGGATAGCACGAAGATCATCGCCGCCGCGAAAGCCAGCGGCGCACAGGCTATTCATCCGGGCTACGGCTTTCTCTCGGAAAACGCCGCGTTCGCCGAAGCGTGTGACGCCGCGGGGATTGCCTTTGTGGGCCCCACGCCGGAACAGCTGCGTCTGTTTGGGCTAAAACATACCGCTCGCGCGCTGGCGAAAACGCACGGGGTTCCGATGCTGGAGGGCACCGACCTGCTGGCCGATGTTAACCAGGCCGTCAACGCTGCCGCCGAAGTGGGATATCCGGTGATGCTGAAAAGCACGGCGGGAGGCGGCGGCATCGGTATGCGCGTCTGCTATGACGCAGAAGCGCTGCGTGACGCGTTCGATGCGGTAGTGCGTCTGGGGAAAAATAACTTCAGCGACGCGGGTGTATTTATCGAAAAGTACATCGAGCGGGCGCGTCATCTGGAAGTTCAGCTGTTTGGCGACGGCAAGGGCGAGGTGATTGCCCTCGGCGTGCGCGACTGCTCTGTGCAGCGGCGTAACCAGAAAGTGCTGGAGGAGACGCCCGCGCCAAACCTGCCGGCGGGCATGGCGCAGGCACTGTGCGAGGCGGCGATAACGCTGGGTAAAGCGGTCAACTACCGCAGCGCGGGCACCGTTGAATTCGTTTATGACAGCGACGCCGCCCGCTTTTACTTCCTTGAGGTGAATACCCGTTTGCAGGTGGAGCACGGCGTGACCGAACAGGTGTGGGGCGTGGATCTGGTGCGCTGGATGATCGAACTTGCCGCCGGAACGTTGCCGCCACTGGCGACACTGCGTGACACCCTGAAACCGAAGGGGCATGCCATTCAGGCCAGGATCTATGCCGAGAACCCGGGCCGCCAGTTCCAGCCTTCACCGGGACTGCTCACCGACGTGGCTTTCCCGCCCGATGACCGCGTTACGCTGCGCATCGACAGCTGGGTTGAGGCCGGATGCGAAGTCCCGCCGTTTTTTGACCCCATGTTAGCCAAAATGATCGCCTGGCAGCCGACACGCGAAGCCGCCATCCGCGTGCTGCATTCCGCGCTGGGGGAGACCCGTCTTTATGGCGTTGAAACCAACCGCAGTTATCTGCAGCAGATCCTGACCTTCGCGCCGTTTGCCGCAGGTGAGCCCTGGACCCGCTGTCTTGAGCATCTGATGTACCAGGCGTCCACGCTGGAGGTGCTCAGCGCCGGTACGCAGACCACGGTGCAGGATTACCCGGGACGCACAGGCTACTGGGCGGTTGGCGTTCCGCCATCCGGGCCAATGGACAGCGTGGCGCTGCGTCTGGGTAACCGTCTGCTGGGCAATAAAGACGATGCCGCCGCGCTTGAGATCACCCTCAGCGGCCCGACGCTGAAATTCAACTGCGATGCGCAGCTGGTGGTGACGGGCGCTGAAATTGCGCTCACGCTGGACGGTGAACCGCTGGCCAATCATCACGTTTTTCGCGTACGTGCGGGCATGACGCTGCGTATGGGCGAGATCCGCGGTGCGGGCGTGCGCAGCTATCTTTGCCTGCGCGGCGGGTTTAACGTGCCGGAATATCTGGGCAGTAAAAGTACCTTCACGCTGGGGCAGTTCGGGGGGCACGCCGGACGGGCGCTCCGCACAGGTGACATTTTGCACCTGGCGCCGTTAACCGAGCCGGTTGCGGATGCGCCGCTGCCGCAGGCGCTGCACACGAGGCTGGACGCGGTGCGCGAACTGCGGGTGATTTACGGCCCGCACGGTGCGCCGGAGTATTTCACGCCGGATTACATCGCGACGTTTTTCGCCACCGAATGGGAAGTGCATTTCAACTCCAGCCGGACGGGGGTACGCCTGATTGGCCCGAAACCGGAGTGGGTTCGCGACAGCGGCGGCGAGGCGGGTCTGCATCCGTCGAACATTCATGACAATCCGTATGCCATCGGCGCGGTGGATTTTACCGGCGATATGCCGGTGATCCTCGGCCCGGATGGCCCAAGCCTGGGCGGGTTTGTCTGTCCGGTCACCATCATCGAGGCCGATCTGCACGCGGTAGGGCAACTGAAGGCGGGAGATTACGTTCGCTTTGTGCCGGTGGATATTGCCACCGCGCGACGGCTGGCGCAGGCGCAGGAGCGCCAAATCGCCAGCCTGACCCCGCAATCAGTCACATGGCAACCTGCCGGTCTGGACTCACCGATTGTGCTGACGCAGGGGACGGACGATAAACGTCTGGTGGCGAGAGTGTCGGGTGATACCCATCTGCTGCTGGAGATTGGCGAGCCTGAGCTGGATCTGGTGCTGCGTTTTCGCGGCCACGCGCTGATGCAGGCGCTGGAGGGCCGGGCGCTGAAAGGCGTTATCGATCTCACGCCGGGGATCCGCTCCCTGCAAATTCATTATCAGCCGGAAACGCTGCGCCTGGATAGCCTGCTGGAGGTGATCGCCGGGCTGTGGCAGGGCGTTTGTGACCAGGACTCGCTGGACGTGCCGTCGCGCATCGTCTGGCTGCCGCTCTCCTGGGACGATCCGGCGTGTCAGAAAGCCATCGACAAATACATGACCACCGTGCGCCGCGATGCGCCGTGGTGCCCGAGCAACCTGGAGTTTATCCGTCGCATAAACGATCTGGCTAACATTGATGAAGTGTATAAAACGGTGTTCGACGCCCGTTATCTGGTGATGGGGCTGGGGGATGTCTACCTCGGCGCGCCGGTGGCCACGCCGCTCGACCCGCGACACCGTCTGGTGACCACCAAATACAATCCGGCGCGCACCTGGACGGCGGAGAACTCGGTGGGCATTGGCGGGGCATACCTCTGCATCTACGGTATGGAAGGGCCGGGCGGGTATCAGTTTGTGGGGCGAACCCTGCAGATGTGGAATCGCTATCGCACGGTAGAGGATTTCGGCGGCAAGCCCTGGCTGCTGCGTTTCTTCGATCAAATTCGCTTTTATCCGGTTTCAGCCGAGGAGTTGCAAACCATCCGCCGGGATTTCCCGCTGGGGCGTTATCCGCTGCGTATTGAACACACCACGCTGAAACTGGCGGAGTATCAGCAGTTTCTGGCTGACGAAGCACCTGAGATTGAGGCATTCCGTGCGCATCAGCAGGCGGCGTTTAACGCCGAGCGTGAGCGCTGGATAGCGGGCGGGCAGGCGCATTTTGACAGCAGCGACGAAACGACGGATGACGGTGACGACGCGCCGTTACGGTCGGGAGAATCCGGTGTTGAAAGCCCGGTTGCCGGCAACCTGTGGCAGGTGAACGTTGTGGTCGGCAACACAGTGCGCGAAGGCGATGTGCTGGTGGTGCTGGAGTCGATGAAAATGGAAATCCCGTTAGTTGCCACTCAGGACGGCGTGGTCAGTCAGGTCCGTGTCCAGCCGGGGTCGTCGGTGCGGGCGGGCCAGTGCGTGGTCGTTCTGGAGAAAACAGCATGAAGCCTCTTTATGATTTACGTCTCTCTGCGCTGGCAGAGGCATACCGTGAAGGCCAGATCGCCCCGCGTGAGGTGATAACGGCCTTACGCGAGCGCGCGCTGGCGCTGAACCCGTCATTTAACGCTTTTATTTATCTGCTCACCCCTGAAGAGCTGGAGCCGTACCTCGCCGCGCTGGAGGGCGTAGCGCCGGACACGCTGCCGCTGTTCGGCGTGCCCTTTGCCATCAAAGACAATATCGATCTGGCGGGTATCGACACCACCGCCGCCTGTCCGGCATTTGCGTATCGGGCAGAACAGGATGCAACGATAGTTTCGCAGCTGATTGCGCTGGGGGCGATTCCTCTGGGGAAAACTAACCTCGATCAGTTCGCTACCGGCTTAAACGGTACGCGTTCGCCGTATGGCCCATGTCGTAACAGCGTTCATCCGGATTACCCGTCCGGTGGATCCAGCGCGGGGTCGTCGCTGGCGGTCGCCCTGGGTCTGGCGAGCTTCGCGCTGGGAACGGACACGGCCGGCAGCGGGCGCGTACCGGCCTCGCTGAATAATCTGGTCGGCCTCAAAGCAACCAAAGGTCTCATCTCCACGGCAGGGGTTGTGCCTGCCTGCCGCACGCTGGACTGCGTCACGTTTTTCACCGCGACGGCAGCAGAGGCCAGCCAGCTGCTGGCACTCACGGCGCGACAGGATCCGCGTGACGAATACAGCCGGTCCAACCCGACGTGGAACGGCCCGCAGGCTTTTGGTGTCCCTGCTGCGGGCTTTCGCTTTGGCGTGCCGGAGACGCTGGAGTTTCTCGGCTGTGCAGAAAGCGAGGCGCTGTATCACCGCGCGAAGACGGGGCTTATCGCGCTGGGTGGCGTGCCCGTGACTCTCGACTTTGCACCGTTTCTGGCGGCCGCGAAACTGCTCTATGACGGCCCGTGGGTCGCCGAGCGTTATCACCTCGCGGGTGCGCTGATTGAACGCCAGCCGGACGCGGTGTTGCCGGTTATCCGTGATGTCCTGCAAAACGCGCCTACAGCCACTGCGGTGGCGGCGTTTGACGCGCAGTACAAACTCCAGCGGTATAAAGCCGAGTGCGATGCCATGATGGCCGACCTGGATTGCGTATTAATCCCGACGTATCCCCGCCCGGTGAGTCTGGCTGAGCTGGCCGATGAACCGGTTAAAAGCAACTCGGCGCTGGGCATCTATACCAATTTTATGAACCTGCTCGACTATGCCGCCGTAGCGGTCCCGGTCGGTGAAATGAACAATGGGCTGCCATCCGGCGTCACGCTGTTTGGCCGCGCGTTTACCGATCAGTATCTGCTTAGCCTGGCCGATGCGTTACAACGTCACACAAAATTAACGTTACCGGGCAACCGCGCCATGCTGGACGACGCGCCGACCTGCACCGCAACCCATGACCGCCTGCGGATAGTGGTCTGCGGTGCGCATATGGACGGTCTGGCGCTCAATGTTCAGTTACGAGAGCGCGGAGCACGCCTTGTCGACGCGACCACCAGCGCACCTTATTACCGTCTGTATGCGCTGGCGGACGGTAAACGTCCCGGAATGGTTCGGGTGGCAGACCAGGGGGCCGGGATTGCGGTCGAGGTCTGGGAGCTACCGCACAGCGAAGTGGGGTCGTTTCTCGCCGGGATCCCCGCACCTCTGGGGCTGGGAAAAATCGAGCTGCAGGATGGACGGTGGTTGACCGGGTTTATCTGCGAGGCGTATGGCCTGGAGGGGGCACGGGATATCACCGAATTTGGTGGCTGGAGAGCCTGGCTTGCCCGGAAACGGTGAGCAAGCCAGGTGCTGGCGTTAGCGGTAGAGCGTTTTTTCCGCGACCGGAATAATTAACGTGTCCTGCCAGTCCGCGAGCGTCAGCTGTGCGAGTTTGCCCAGTGCGGTGTAGAACGGATGCCCGGCGTTTTCAACAAACACGGACAGGAAGCGGGTACTCCACGGCAGCAGGTGCCATGCCAGAAGCTGGTCGCGTTCAGCGTCGCGGCCATTTTCTGCCAGCCACGCGGCCAGTAACAGCAGGGTACCGATGTGATCTTCCGGTTCGTTCTGCTTCATCTCGAAGGCAATGTTGTTTTCACGCATCCACTGGCGCAGCGCGAGGGTGGAGTCGCCGAAGAGCACGGATTCCCGATCCAGCCAGACGGAACCCCACGGCGGTGACGGCAGGGCGTAAGGGCCAATAAACAGACGTTGCCAGGCATCTTTTAACGCTTCATCGGATGGCGTTTTGAACGCATCTGCAACGGGCTGCAGCGTTTCCGGCGCCAGCGGCCAGTCCTGAATCCAGTCGCCTGCGGTGAGCGCCTGCACCAGCGGCGCAGTCTGCTCGCTATCCGGAGCAAAATAAAACAGCGCGCCCAGTACCCGGGCGCTGAACGCGAACGAATCACGCTGTGAGACTTCTTTCATGACTACCTTCCTTGCTCGCGCGGAGTAGCCCGCGCGACTGTGTTAACCCGCAATCGCCATACCTGCGGTCATGTGCAGACCATAGAAAAGACCACGGCCAATCAGTTCACCCACGACGACCAGTAACACGCCTGCAAAAAGAGCGAGGGCTTTAGGCTCCTGCCGACGCATCAGCGGGCACAACCAGCAGCCGAGTCCGGCGGCAAGCAGTACGATACGCCAGATTTGCAGCGCGCCATAGTCAGGCAGCAGGGCACTCGCCTGTTGAACGGAACTGTGGATTGTCGCCAGGTCATTACTCTGCAGCACGATGACCGCCACGCAGGCCAGGAGTGCCAGCACGCTGACAGAGGCCGCGAATGTGCTTTTATATGTCGTGTTTGCCACGCGCAGCAACAGGGCTGCAAACAGCGGCCCCCCCAATACCAGCGTCAGGAAAAAGCCCACCGTGGTGTAACCCGTGTACCAGGTCGGTACGGTATCAATTTGATAAACCCGGGTCATCGCCCAGACAAAGACAACGCCCAGGATCTGGCTAACGACCAGCCAGATTTTACCCAGTGCCGGGGGCATTTTACCGATAACGGATACCAGCCACCAGAAACCGCCAACGGCAAAGAAAATGGATCCCGCGGCAATTTCGTTACTGAGCGCCGAAGCACCCACGCGGTTGAGCGAGTTAAAGGCCCGGAGCGGGGAGCCAAGGTGCAGCACGGACGCCAAAAATCCGATGCCCATCACCAGCCACAGAAAGAACATACTGCGGACAAGGCGTGTTTTCACCGCGTCGTCTTTTTCAGTAAGCCAGACGAGCCCCATAACGATCAATGCCCCGGCGACGCACTGTCCGAAGACCGTGAAGATCACCAGCGGCCATTCATGCCATCCACTTCCCATCTCACACCTCTTTCGGGTTTGCCAGGTAGCCGGTGGTATCCCCTGTCGGGCGACTGTTGGCGTTAGGTTTAATCACGATGCTTGGCTTCGTGAAGTGCGCGGACGGCAGCGGCGCGACGGCCGCCAGCTGACCATGTTTTTCACGCAACTCGTCGATAGGACCGAAATCCAGCGCGCGCAGCGGGCAGGACTCCACGCAGATCGGCTTTTTGCCGTCTGCCACGCGGGTGTGGCAGCCGTCACACTTGGTCATATGGCCTTTGGCGGCATTGTATTGCGGGGCACCGTACGGACAGGCCATGTGGCAGTAGCGACAGCCGATGCAGACATCTTCATCCACCACCACGAACCCGTCGTCACGCTTGTGCATCGCCCCGCTCGGGCAGACCTTGGTGCAGGCCGGGTCTTCGCAGTGGTTGCAGGCAATCGACAGGTAGTAGGCAAACACGTTCTGGTGCCAGACACCGTTGTCTTCCTGCCAGTCACCGCCCGCGTATTCGTAAATACGGCGGAAGCTGACGTCCGGGGTTAAATCTTTGTAATCCTTGCAGGCGAGCTCGCAGGTTTTGCACCCGGTGCAGCGGCTGGAATCAATAAAAAATCCATACTGAGTGGTCATCACTTACTCCTTACGCCTTCTCGATCTGCACCAGATTGGTGTGCTGCGGGTTACCTTTGGCCAGCGGTGACGGGCGGTGCGTGGTCAGGGTGTTGATGCATGAACCGTGGTCGATACGATCGCCGTTCATATTGGCGTCATGCCAGGCTCCCTGGCCCATCGCGCTTACGCCGGGCATGATGCGTGGTGTGACTTTCGCTTCGATGCGTACCTCGCCGCGATCGTTAAACACGCGCACCGTATCGCCATTTTTGATGCCGCGTTGCGCCGCGTCCACGGGGTTAAGCCAGACCTCCTGACGGCAGGCGGCTTTCAGCACGTCGACATTGCCGTAGCTGGAGTGGGTGCGGGCTTTGAAGTGGAAGCCGAAGAGCTGCAGCGGGAATTTATGGCGTTCCGGGGCGTCCCAGCCGTCGAAGGTCGAGGCGTAGACCGGCAGCGGGCTGATGGTTTCGTCGTCGGCGAGCTCCCAGGTAGCCGCAATCTCTGCCAGCTTGCTGGAGTAAATTTCAATCTTGCCCGAGGGGGTGTTGAGCGGATGAGCCTGCGGATCATCGCGGAATTTTTTATAGGCCACGAAGTGCCCGGCCGGATCTTTACGCTTATAAATACCCCTCTCTTTCAGTTCCTCATAGGACGGCAACTGCGGATCTTTTTCGAGCATTTTGGCATACAGATACTGCAGCCACTGCGCCTGGGTACGTCCTTCGGTAAATCGCTGATGAATATCCGGGCCGAGGCGTTTCGCCACTTCACTCATGATCCAGTAGATCGGTTTGCGCTCAAACTTCGGTGCGGTCACGGGCTGAAGGAAAATCAGATAGCCCATGTTGCCTGCATAATCGTTAGGAATAATGTCTTCCTGCTCAACGGTCATTAAATCGGGTAGCAGGATGTCAGCATATTTCGCCGACGAGGTCATAAAGTTGTCGATCACCACGATGGTTTCGCATTTACTCTCGTCCTGCAGAATATCGTGGGTTTTGTTGATGTCGGAATGCTGGTTGATTATGGTGTTGCCGGCGTAGTTCCAGATGAATTTGATCGGCACATCCAGCTTCTCTTTTCCCCGCACGCCGTCGCGCAGGGCGGTCATTTCGGGTCCGCGCGCGATGGCGTCGGTCCAGCTAAAGCATGAGATTTGCGTTTTCACCGGGTTATCCGGCAGTGGCATACGCTCAATGGTGATCGTGTAGGTCGATTCACGCGCGCCGCTGTTACCGCCGTTGATACCGACGTTTCCGGTCAAAATCGGCAACATGGCAATGGCGCGGGAAGTCAGCTCGCCGTTGGCCTGGCGTTGGGGGCCCCAGCCCTGACAGATGTAAGCCGGTTTGGTACTGCCAATTTCTCGTGCAAGCTTGATGATGCGATCGGCCGGTATGCCTGTGATGCGCGAGGCCCATTCCGGCGTTTTGGCGATGCCATCGTCACCCTGACCGAGAATATACGCTTTGTAATGTCCGTTAGCAGGCGCACCTTCCGGCAGCGTTTTTTCGTCATAGCCGACGCAGTACGTGTCGAGGAACGGCTGATCGACAAGGTTTTCGTCGATCAGTACCCAGGCGATACCCGCGACCAGCGCGGCGTCCGTCCCCGGGCGAATCGGGATCCACTCGTCTTCGCGCCCGGCGGCGGTGTCGGTATACCGCGGATCGATGACGATCATGCGCGCGTGAGAGCGCTCGCGGGCCTGCTCGAGATAATAGGTTATCCCGCCGCCGCTCATTCGCGTCTCTGCCGGGTTATTGCCGAACATCACCACCAGCTTCGTGTTTTCAATATCTGAGGTGCTGTTGCCATCGTTGCTGCCGTAGGTGTAGGGCATTGCACAGGCTATTTGCGCGGTGCTGTAGGTGCCATAGTGGCTTAAAAAGCCGCCGTAGCAATTCATCAGACGCGCGACCAGCGAAGCATAAGGGGAGGAGCGGGTGATATTGCCGCCCACAATGCCGGAGGAGTAGTTAATGTAGACCGCTTCGTTGCCGTATTTTTCGACGACATCTTTCAGGCTGCGGGTAAGGGTGTCCAGGGCTTCATCCCATGAGATACGCTCAAATTTGCCTTCACCGCGTTTCCCTACGCGCTTCATGGGGTAGTTCAGACGATCGGGGTGATTGATCCGACGGCGAATAGAACGCCCGCGCAGGCAGGCACGAACCTGATGATTGCCATAAATATCCTCACCGGTGTTATCCGTTTCGACCCAGTAAACTTCTTCATCACGGACGTGAAGACGCAGCGCACAACGGCTCCCGCAGTTGACCGAGCAGGCACCCCAGACCACTTTGTCTTCAGCGGGCTTTACGGCGTTTTGTACCGCGGCAGCGGCGCGTTTGAGGCCAAAAGGCAGTGAAATCCCCCCGGCGGCAAGTGCCAGAGAGCCTATTGCAGTGGATTTAACCAACGTTCGACGGCTGATCCCGCCGTGATTTTCGACATCGGACATAACTCACCCCATCATTTTAATTGCGTATAATTTTCGCCCGTGATTACAACCGGGCTAATGATGGGGTGAATGTTACTTATTTGGAGGTATTAAATATTAATCCTCATCAAGTCAAAGGGAATTGGCCGCGAGAAAGTGATTAAAATCACTGAGGTTCGCCCTGACCATTATCCTGCACCCCTGATGCGGCACCGCTACCGGTGCGGGTATAGAGAATTTTAAAAGTATCGTTCGCACAATGACCGACTACCTGTGCATCCGGCTGGTCAGCCTGATCGTTTGGCACAATATTTAACGTAAAGCCGGACTCGGGCACGCCGTTATTGATGATTTTCTGCTGAATATCGCTTTTTACGCGCTCGCAGGAATCCGGGGCAGCCAGAGCCGCTGTAGAAGCGCTCATTAACAGCAGGGCGGTAATCCAGGGTAACCGTTTCATCTGTAGCTCCTTTTCTCTGTGTGTCGGTTAAGCTTAGCAGGGTTCGTGTAAGCTTTTGTTATTGGGAATACCTTTCTGAACAATCTTATACAGGCTTCCTGCGCTCATTTTCCCCAATTTCAATTTCCATCAACATGTCCTGCGGGCGGTTATACCCGCCCGGCATCACGATGCTAAGCGCGGTGCGTTTTGCTCTGCACCTGGCGTTCGCCGGAGTGATGCCGTAAGTCATCACACATCGCCTGTAACTCATTGAACAATCTTGCCACATGGAAACCATCGCACACGGAATGATGGACCTGCACGGCGAGGGGCAACAATACTTTTCCACCCTGGTTGACGTATTTTCCCATAGTGAACATGGGGGCAAAAAAGCTCTGCATATTGGCTACGTTGATATTAAAACTGGTAAAACTTGACCAGGGGATCGCCGACACAAAAAATACATTTTCCCGCGACTCTTCCTTCGGCCAATAAGAAAGGCTATTACCATAGCGAGCAACATCTTCCGAATAAACGTTCTGGAAATGATCAATATTGCCATCGAAGTGACTCCATAATGAAGAAAAGGTCTCCGTTTCATTATGGAAAATGGTATAGCTTGGATGAATTTCATTCCATATGACAAGTTCATTGTTCTTCATGGCCATACGGAATTCCGAATGGTTGTTGACGATTTTAGAAAGGAGGGAAATCATCGTCGGATAAAATTTCCAGCCCAGTTCTTTTATATCCTTGAGCAATGCGGTGATGTCTATTTGAACAGTTTGATTAAATGTAGATTGAGCAAATGACTGAAATACCTCGAAATGTTCTTTTCTGGCCCAACGTGATAAGTCAACAGGCGTATATTCTGGGATTGTTTTTTTCATTTTTTAACCTTTGATGAGCAATCAAAAATCAGCGTTTTGCCTACGTTTTTTCATGAATAAAGAAAGCATAGAGATTCCAGGCGGTTTTGGACGCGAACGCATTTGTGAGGGTAGCGCATCCTTATAGAGGAAGAAAGGGGATGGTAAACATTTAATATATCAAAGAAAAAAGTTAGATGGCGCAATCTGCCGGCGTTTTCATGTTGTTAATATGTCACAGAATATCCGTCATGTGCTCAAAGCAGGTGTGTTTCCTGTTCAACAGCGGGCACAGCGCCTTCTCATTCTTGCGAGGTTTTGCAGAGGGCAAGAGAGATTAATGCATTGATTGTACGTCTCTTTTCGCCTGACATTTTGCTATCGTGTGAACAACGGTATTTGCTAATATGATCGGGAATACTCTCCCTGATTCGGTAAATGATGTGAAGAACTACGCAGCGATAACGCTACTGGCAGCAACACTGGTGGGGTGCGACAATCCTTCCGCGCCGCTGTCGTTTACGCCCGAGATGGCGAGCTTCTCCAATGAATTTGATTTTGACCCTCTGCGCGGCCCGGTAAAAGACTTCACCCAGACACTGTTCAATGACAAAGGTGAAGTCTCCAAACGGGTAACCGGTACGATGTCGACGGAAGGGTGTTTCGATACCCTCGAACTGCACGACCTCGAGGCCAATACCGGCGTGGCGCTGGTACTGGATGCTAATTACTACCTTGATGCGGAAACCCAGCAGCGAAAAGTGAAACTGCAGGGGAAATGCCAGCTGGCCGAATTGCCGTCGGCGGGCGTAACGTGGGATACCGACGATAACGGGTTTGTGGTGGCGGCGCACGGCAAAGAGATGGAAGTGAAGTACCGCTATGATGCGGATGGCTATCCGCTGGGGAAAACCACCGTCTCCGGGGACCAGCATTTATCCGTCCAGTCGACGCCGTCTAAAGATCTTCGCAAAAGAATGGATTACTCCGCCGTGAGCATGCTGAATGACAAGCCGCTGGGCAACGTCAATCAGAGCTGTGATTACGATCGACACAATAATCCGGTGAGTTGCGATCTGACGATCACCGACAACAGCGTGAAGCCCGCCGTTGAGCGCAAGTACACCATTAAGAACAGTATTGAATACTACTGAGAAAAAGCCGCGCAGGTTACTGCGCGGTGGGTTTCAGCAGGCTGGCGCCTGACGGTTTGTGTCCGGCCAGGTGCTGATGCTGGAAGATGCACATGCGAATGGTGTTGCGGTATTCACCGTTGATAAAGAACTCGTGAACCAGCTCGCCTTCCACCATAAAGCCCAGCTTGCGGTAGATATGGATAGCTTTCTCGTTCTCTTTATCCACGATGAGATAAAGCTTGTAGAGATTCAGGACGTTGAATCCGTAATCCATCGCCAGCTTCGCCGCCCTCGTGGCAAGACCTTTCCCCTGATGCTCAGGTGAAATGATAATCTGGAATTCTGCCCGACGATGAACGTGGTTGATCTCAACCAGTTCCACCAGACCGGCTTTTTCACCTTCACACTCCACGACAAAACGGCGTTCGCTCTGATCGTGAATGTGCTTATCGTAGAGATCCGACAGCTCCACAAACGCCTCGTAAGGCTCTTCGAACCAGTAGCGCATCACGCTGGCGTTATTGTCGAGCTGGTGGACGAAGCGCAGGTCTTCACGCTCCAGCGGGCGGAGCTTAACGTCACAATGCACTGACATTATGGCGTGACCGTGCGGCCAGTTCGACGATCCAGGCAGCGCAGGGTATTTGGCTCCCAGTAGGCGTTAACGTTGGCACTTTGCTGACACTTATCGCGCGCGTCGAAAGCGACATCTTCTTTGTCCCACTCTTTTTCAACACGTTTGTTCACCTTCTGGCGAAGGCTACGGGTGTCATTCCATTGTTCTTTGTCCATCGCGGCGTTCTGACGGCTTTGCGCGCTGTCGCCAGACTCAATAATGAGTTTGCTGGTTTCGGCG
Organism: Enterobacter cloacae complex sp. 394I7; assembly: GCF_057320345.1. Taxonomy (NCBI): domain Bacteria; kingdom Pseudomonadati; phylum Pseudomonadota; class Gammaproteobacteria; order Enterobacterales; family Enterobacteriaceae; genus Enterobacter; species Enterobacter cloacae complex sp. 394I7. Next base: position 1,007,656 of record NZ_JBXWCR010000001.1, read on the forward strand.
GTGGCAGAGGCGGCAAAGGCGAACGATGACAGCGCCAGCAGGGCTGTCAGACAAAGGCGTTTGCTTAATGTAGTCATAGCGTTTCCTTTTAAATGGGCGCAGATAATTAAGTTATCCCGTTCAGATTCTACACCAAAGAGAAATAACGGCATACCCGCGACACGGGTATGGAAAAGTAAACGATATCATCAGGTATGATGTCTAAATAAATCATCACATGACCGTAAATATGCTCAAAACCACTCTGCTTTTTTTTGCCACTGCGCTGTGTGAAATCATCGGCTGCTTCCTTCCGTGGCTCTGGCTGAAGAAGGGGGCAACCGTATTCCTGCTGATCCCGGCGGGCATTGCGCTGGCCCTGTTTGTCTGGCTGTTGACGCTGCACCCGGCGGCCAGCGGGCGCGTCTACGCCGCTTATGGTGGCGTTTATGTCTGTACCGCGCTGCTGTGGTTACGCATGGTGGATGGTGTGAAGCTCAGCGCCTATGACTGGGCCGGGGCGCTGGTTGCGCTGTGCGGCATGTTGATTATTGTTGCCGGATGGGGGCGCGCCTGAGCGCCCGATTTTTTGTGACCGTTCGCTGATTTTATGATCATTATACTTGTATGGTAGTAGTGCAGAAGAGTAAGTTTCCAGCATCACAATGAGCGATGTAAGGAAATGGATTATGAAGATTGTCGGGGCTGAAGTCTTTGTTACCTGCCCGGGGCGTAACTTTGTCACCCTTAAAATTACCACCGACGAGGGCATCGTCGGCCTGGGTGATGCCACCCTCAACGGACGTGAACTTTCAGTGGCCTCTTATCTGAAAGATCACCTTTGCCCGCAGTTGATCGGCCGTGATGCGCACCGCATTGAGGATATCTGGCAGTTCTTCTATAAAGGCGCCTACTGGCGTCGTGGTCCGGTCACCATGTCGGCCATTTCCGCCGTGGATATGGCACTGTGGGATATCAAAGCCAAAGCGGCCAATATGCCGCTCTACCAGCTGTTGGGCGGCGCATCCCGGGAAGGGGTGATGGTCTATTGTCATACCACCGGACACTCCATTGATGACGTGCTGGAAGATTACGCCCGGCATAAAGAGATGGGCTTTAAGGCGATCCGCGTTCAGTGCGGCGTGCCGGGTATGAAAACCACCTATGGCATGTCGAAAGGAAAAGGGCTGGCCTACGAGCCCGCCACTAAAGGTGACTGGCCGGAAGAGCAGCTCTGGTCCACCGAAAAATACCTCGATTTCACACCGAAGCTGTTCGATGCGGTGCGCAATAAGTTTGGCTTTAATGAGCATCTTTTGCACGACATGCACCACCGTTTGACCCCGATTGAGGCGGCGCGATTCGGTAAGAGCATTGAAGCATTCCGTATGTTCTGGATGGAAGATCCTACACCAGCGGAAAACCAGGCCTGCTTCCGTCTAATCCGTCAGCACACGGTCACGCCGATTGCGGTTGGAGAAGTGTTTAACAGCATCTGGGACTGCAAGCAGCTTATTGAAGAGCAGCTTATCGACTATATCCGCACCACCATTACCCACGCGGGCGGCATCACCGGCATGCGGCGCATAGCGGACTTCGCCTCGCTTTATCAGGTGCGTACCGGCTCACATGGACCGTCGGATCTGTCGCCTGTTTGCCACGCCGCCGCGCTGCATTTTGACCTGTGGGTGCCAAACTTTGGTGTACAGGAATATATGGGTTACTCCGAACAAATGCTGGAGGTCTTCCCGCACAGCTGGCGCTTTGATAATGGCTATATGCATCCGGGCGACAAACCCGGGCTGGGTATTGAATTTGACGAAAAACTGGCGGCGAAATACCCGTACGATCCTGCCTATCTGCCGGTTGCCCGTCTCGAAGATGGCACGTTGTGGAACTGGTAAACGAGGAGCGAACGATGAAAAGCGTAGTGATTCAACAACCCAATGCACTGGTGATTGAAGATCGTCCACTTCCGGAACCCACGGCAGGTGAAGTGCGCGTCAACGTCAAACTGGCCGGTATTTGCGGTTCAGACAGCCATATTTACCGCGGGCATAATCCGTTTGCCCGATACCCGCGCGTGATTGGCCATGAATTTTTTGGTGAGATTGATGCCGTTGGTGAGGGTGTTGACCCGGCCCGCGTGGGCGAACGCGTCTCGGTTGACCCGGTGATCAGCTGCGGACACTGCTATCCGTGCTCCGTGGGCAAACCCAATGTCTGTACCTCTCTGGTGGTGCTGGGCGTTCATCGCGACGGAGGCTTTAGTGAATATGCCGTCGTACCGGCAAAAAATGCCTGGGTTGTTCCGGATGCTATTCCAGATAAACACGCGGTAATGATCGAGCCGTTCACGATTGCCGCTAATGTGACGGGGCATGCACAACCCACCGGGCAGGATATCGCCCTGATCTACGGCGCAGGTCCCATGGGGCTTGTCACCGTCCAGGCGCTGAAAGGTGTCTATAAGGTGAAGCAGGTTATCGTTGTGGATCGGATCAATGAACGGCTGGCAATGGCGCAACGCAGCGGCGCGGACTGGGTGTTCAACAACGCAGAGCTGTCGTTACAGGCGGCGCTGGAAGAAAAAGGGATCAAACCGACGCTTATTATTGACGCAGCCTGTCATCCGACAATTTTACAGGAAGCCATCACCATTGCCTCTCCGGCGGCACGCATCGTGCTGATGGGGTTTTCCAGCGACCCAAGCCAGATTGTTCAGCAGGGGATCACCGGAAAAGAGCTGGCGATATTCTCATCACGGCTGAATGCCAACAAATTCCCCGTCGTCATCGACTGGCTGGAAAAGGGGCTGATCGACCCGGACAAACTGATTACCCACACTTTTGACTATCACCACGTAACAGACGCCATCGAACGGTTTGAAAAAGATCAGCGGCAGTGCTGCAAAGTCTTACTCACGTTCGGGCAATAATAATTCACGCGGTTAAGAGCCTGCGCAGACAGGCTCTGAGTGGTACGCATCTTACCTTGCAGAGATAGCCATTATGACGCAAACACAACCACAAAGAACGACTTCAGATCTGGTGAAAGCCGCCGTTTCCGGCTGGCTGGGTACCGCACTGGAGTTTATGGATTTCCAGCTCTATTCGCTGGGGGCCGCCCTGGTATTCCATGAGATCTTCTTCCCGGAACAATCGGCCGCAATGGCGCTGATTCTGGCGATGGGGACGTACGGCGCAGGCTATATCGCGCGCATTGTCGGCGCCTTTATCTTCGGGCGAATGGGCGACAGCATTGGCCGTAAAAAGGTGCTGTTTATCACCATTACTATGATGGGGATCTGCACGACCCTGATCGGGGTCTTGCCGACCTACGCGCAGATTGGGATTTTCGCGCCCGTCCTGTTAGTGACGCTGCGTATTATCCAGGGGCTGGGGGCAGGGGCTGAAATCTCCGGTGCCGGGACCATGCTGGCGGAGTACGCCCCTAAAGGGAAGCGCGGCATTATCTCTTCGCTGGTGGCGATGGGCACCAACTGCGGGACGCTAAGTGCAACGGCTATCTGGGCAATTATGTTCTTCGCCCTCGACCGCGAACAGTTGGTTGCCTGGGGCTGGCGTGTACCGTTTCTTGCAAGCGTGGTGGTAATGATCTTCGCAATCTGGCTGCGAATGAACCTCAAGGAGAGCCCGGTATTTGAAAAAGTGAACGAGGCTGAGACAACCGCACCGGTGACAAAACATGATTTATCATTTGCAGCGATGGTGAAGAGTAAGTCCTTCTGGCTGGCAACCGGGCTGCGTTTTGGTCAGGCGGGGAATTCGGGTCTGATCCAGACGTTTCTTGCCGGGTATCTGGTTCAGACGCTGCTGTTCGATAAAGCGATCCCCACCGATGCGCTGATGATAAGCTCAATTCTCGGGTTTATATCTATCCCGCTGTTGGGCTGGCTCTCCGATAAAGTAGGGCGTCGTCTGCCGTACATTCTGCTCAATATCTCCGCCATTATTCTGGCGTACCCGATGCTGTCGATTATCGTTGATAAGAGCTATGCGCCGGGTGTGATCATGCTTTCCATCATCGTTATCCATAATTTCGCCGTACTGGGACTGTTCGCCCTGGAAAACATCACGATGGCGGAGATGTTTGGCTCGCGTAACCGCTTTACCCGGATGGCTATCTCAAAAGAGGCGGGCGGGCTGGTGGCGGTAGGCTTTGGGCCAGTGCTCGCCGGGATCTTCTGCAATATGACCGGTTCCTGGTGGCCAATTGTCGCCATGATGATCGCCTACTCCGTGATTGGGCTGCTCGCCGCCATCTGCATGCCAGAGGTCTGCGATCGTGATTTGAGCGTGGCGGAAGATGCGGCGGAGGAGCCGGCACGTGATTCCGTTGGCTATGGGGCGGTTTCATCGCGACGGTAATGGTTTATACCTTTAGTGACCTGTCACACAACTTTATGTTCATGTCACACCACATGCGTAAAAGTTAATATAAATCAAAATCTCAAACTGCAGGATCAGTATGGTTAATGGCAGTTCTTTTTTACCCCGACTGCCATTCTAGTTGGTGTAGTCAGCAGGCGCTGCTGCTCGTTTAGAGCGGCAGCGAATCCCAGCGTACATAACTTAACGAGTCTTAATCATGGAAAACCGGTTATTACAGGCGAAAGCGACGCTTCCTCAGTACGATCGCGAACGCCTCAAGGCACGCATTGTTCATTTAGGGTTTGGCGCATTTCACCGTGCGCACCAGGCGGTGTACGCCGACATTCTCGCCGCGGAACACAACAGCGACTGGGGTTACTGTGAGGTAAACCTGATTGGCGGTGAACAGCAGATTGCCGATCTGAACGCACAGGATCATCTCTACACCGTGGCGGAAATGTCTGCCGATGCGTGGACATCGCGGGTGGTGGGCGTGGTCAGGAACGCACTGCATGCACAGGTTGACGGGCTGGAACGCGTGCTGGCCGCACTGTGTGAGCCGCAGGTGGCGATTGTCTCACTCACCATTACTGAAAAGGGATATTGCCACTGGCCGGCGACCGGGAAACTGATGCTCGATCACCCGTTAATTGCCGCCGACCTGCAAAACCCGCATCAGCCGAAATCTGCGCCGGGTGTGGTCGTGGAAGCACTCGCGCGACGCAAAGCTGCCGGGCTGCCCGCGTTTAGCGTCATGTCCTGTGACAATATGCCGGAGAACGGTCACGTCATGCGTAATGTGACCTGCGCTTATGCCCGCGCGGTCGATGGCGAGCTGGCAGACTGGATTGAATCCAGCGTCACTTTCCCGTCCACCATGGTGGATCGTATTGTTCCCGCGGTTACACCGGAGACGCTGGATAAAATTGAACAGCTGACTGGCGTTCGTGACCCGGCAGGCGTGGCGTGCGAACCGTTCCGTCAGTGGGTGATTGAGGACAACTTTGTTGCAGGCCGTCCGCAGTGGGAAAAGGCCGGGGCGGAGCTGGTTTCAGACGTCATTCCGTTTGAAGAGATGAAGCTGCGCATGCTTAACGGCAGTCACTCTTTCCTCGCGTATCTTGGCTATCTGGCGGGGTACCCGCATATCAACGACTGCATGGAAGACGAACACTACCGTACTGCCGCCCATGCGCTGATGCTGAACGAGCAGGCGCCAACCTTAAAAGTGAAAGGCGTTGATTTAGGCCACTATGCTGACCTGTTGATTGCCCGCTACAGCAACCCGGCGTTACGTCACCGTACCTGGCAAATCGCGATGGACGGCAGCCAGAAGCTCCCGCAGCGTATGCTCGATTCCGTGCGCTGGCATCTGGTGCATCAAAAAAGCTTCCCGCTGCTGGCATTAGGCATTGCAGGCTGGATGCGGTATGTCGGTGGTGTCGATGAGCAGGGCAACGCTATCGACGTGAGCGACCCGCAGCTGGCGGTCATTCAGGCGGCGGTGAAGGGAAGTGCTGAGGGCGAAGACCGGGTGAAGGCGCTGCTGGGCATTGAGGCCATTTTTGGCAAAGAACTCCCGCATGAAACCGTCTTTGTGGATGCGGTAATGCGTGCTTACCAGACGTTAGTGCAAAAAGGTGCAAAAGCCACGGTCGCAGAGTACGCGGCGAACGGCTAAGTCATCACATGCCGCCGCGTGCGGCGGCATGATGTCGCATGAATCAGTGCATACCCAGGCGAATCAGTTCAATCGGTTCGAACTTACCTTCGCAACCTTCCACTTCTACCGTTTTGCTGCGACGCACCTGCGCGGCATCCAGCCCTTCGCTGTGGATCGCTTTAATCACGCCGGTGTGTCCTGTGCCATTGATCATTACACGGCTGCCGGTGGTAATTGCGTTACGGTTACGGTCGTATGTCATCATGGTATTTTCTCCTCTCTCACTTATCCGTTACGGCGCTATTTCAGGTTTCACCGTTCACGGGGCACTATAAATACGCCTGTCTGCATCTCATTTTTTTGTTTTTGATCAAACTCACACTTTTTTCTCAATATTGTTGGGTGCTGACGGTTCACGACAGCAATTTACAAAGCCCACATTTATTTTCCTTTATTGATAGTTTCTGCAGGCAAGCGTTTAGGGTTTGTTTATATTCCGGCTGTCATTCTTGAAGCAGGGAATACCCCTTTCACAGGAATAAGGAGTCAGGCTTATGTATAAGAAGATTTTAATGCCTGTTGATGTATTTGAAATGGAATTGAGCGACAAAGCGGTTCGCCACGCGGCCAACCTTGCAAAGGCGGAAGGCGCGTCGATTACGCTGGTGAACATTCTCCCCAACAGCAGCCGCTCGTTGCTGCGCGGATTCAACGCCGATATCAAAAAGTTTGAAGCGTTTATGACCGCTGAATCCGGGAAGAAAATGAACGAGCTAAAAAGGCTGTTTGAACTCCCCGGGGAGAATATCCACAGCCTGGTCTGCTTTGGCAACGTGCGTGACGAAATTATCAAACTGAGCAAAGAAGGGGAATATGACGTGATCGTCATCGGGTCGAAAAACCCGAGCATCAGCACCCATCTGCTCGGTTCAAATGCGGAATCTATCCTGCGCTATGCGAGTATTCCGGTGCTGGTGGTTCGCTAATCTCTTCGCCGCAACCGAAACGGGGGCGGCGTATTTTACTCTTCGCTAAACCAGTCGCTGTTTTCCTGACGAATTAACTGTACGGATTCGCTGATTTCCTGCAGGTGCAGCGTCATCGCTTTTTCTACACCGTCCTGATCGCGTTTTTCCAGCGCACTGAAAATATCATGATGCTGTCGGAGCAACATTTCCGGTGGTGAGACGTGGTCGAGGCTCATATAGCGCACGCGGTCGATGGTGGCTTTGATGTTTTCAATCGTGTCCCAGGCCAGCTGACAGTCTGCAATTTGCGCCAGCTTCTGGTGAAACTCGTCATCAAGCTGGAAGAAGTCGTTGAGCTGTTTGCGGTCAATCGCAATACGCTGCTGATGCAGGTTTTGCTCCAGCAGGTAGCACTGGTTGTCATCAATCAAGGATGCGGCACGGCGCGCCACCGCGCACTCAATGGCCTGACGGACAAAACACCCGTTACGCACCTGGGAGAGCGAGATTTTGTTCACATAGCTGCCACGCTGCGGGCGGATCTGAATCAGACCGTTTTCTGCAAGCTTGATAAACGCCTCACGCACGGGCTGGCGGGACACGTCAAACCGCACGGACACCTCTTTTTCAGAGAGCGGCGTTCCGGGTGGGATCAGGCAATGGACAATATCACGTCGCAAAATGCGATAGATTTGCTGGTTTACGGGCTGGGTAGGATTGAGTTGCGATTCAGCGGCCATGAGTTGTCATTTCTCAGAGAGTTAGCCTGAACATACTACCATTCTTTTATGGCCTGAAACAGACCCGGCCCGCAGGCCGGGAAGGGCAATGTTAGCCACGATGGACGCTAAGTCCGCCAAAACTCTGGCTGACTGGCATCATTTCTACGGTGTTAATGTTGACGTGTTTTGGCAGTGTTGCCACCCACCAGACCGCTTCGGTGACATCTTCCGGCGTCAGGGCGTTCGCATTCTCGTAGGTTTTGTCTGCTTTCGCGTCATCACCTTTAAACCGAACGTTGGAAAATTCGGTTCCGCCTACCAGGCCCGGCTCAATATCGGTCACGCGAATGGCGGTGCCGTGCAGGTCGGTACGCAGGTTAAGGCTGAACTGACGCACGAAGGCTTTGGTCGCGCCATAAACATTACCGCCCGCATAAGGCCAGCTTCCGGCGGTCGAACCGATGTTAATAATGTGGCCGCGATTGCGCTCAACCATGCCTGGCAGCACGGCGCGGGTCATGTACACCAGCCCTTTGTTGTTCGTGTCGATCATGTTTTCCCAGTCTTCGACGCTGGCTTTGTGGGCAGGCTCCATACCGAGCGCCAGACCGGCATTGTTGACCAGCAGGTCAATGGCACGCCATTCGGCCGGCAGGTTAGCAATCATCTCTTCGATGGCGGCACGGTTACGGACATCAAGCTGCGCGGTCAGGATGCTGTCACCCAGCTCATCTTTCAGCTCCTGCAGACGCTCCTGACGACGACCCGTCGCAATCACCTTATGCCCGTTGGCGACGAAGCGACGCGTGATGCTTTCACCAAAACCTGCCGTTGCCCCGGTAACTAAAATAATCATCTCACTGTTCCTCAACGCTTTTTGTGTTGTACTAACATAGCACGGCCGCGAAGGATGCGTTAAGGCAACATTTGTATGACGGCATTGCAGGCAGTGGCGGCCTGGCCTACTCTGGGAAGATAACCGTACTCAGGAGTGAAAGATGTCGGCCACTAATCCCTTTTTTGAAAGCAGCCTGTTGCCTTATCAGGCACCCCGATTCGACGAAATCAACGACGGCCACTACCGCCCGGCATTCGATGAAGCGATACGCCAGAAGCGAGCCGAAATTGACGCGATTGTCGCGCAAACGGCCGCCCCCGATTTCAACAATACCGTGCTGGCGCTCGAAAAAAGTGGTGCCATGCTCTCGCGTGTCAGCAGCGTTTTCGTCGCCATGACCTCTGCGCACACCAATGATGACTTACAGGCGCTTGAGGAGCAGATCTCTACCGAGCTTGCTGCCCTGGCGAACGATATCTGGCTTAACGACACGCTGTTCTCTCGCGTGGAGAGCGTCTGGCAGGATTGTGCTGCGCTGGACGCCGAATCCCGTCGGCTGGCAGAAGAGACGTACCAGCACTTTGTGCTGGCCGGTGCGCGGCTGAATGATGCAGAAAAAGCGGAGCTGAAAGCGCTGAATACCGAGGCGGCTACCCTCACCAGCCAGTTTAATCAGCGTCTGCTGGCCGCCACCAAAGCCGGTGGGCTGGTCGTGGATTATGCTCATCAGCTTGATGGACTCAATCCTGACGAGATTGCGACGGCTGCCCATGCCGCCGCGGAGAAAGGGCTGAACGATCGCTGGTTGATTCCGCTGCTGAATACCACTCAACAACCCGCACTTTCCGCGCTGCGTGACCGTCAGACGCGCGAAAATTTGTTTAACGCGGGCTGGACGCGTACCCAGAAAGGGGATGAAAACGATACCCGGGCACTGATCCTGCGTCTCACCGCGTTGCGTGCGCGTCAGGCAAAATTGTTGGGATTTGAGAACTACGCAAGCTGGAGTATCGCCGATCAAATGGCGAAAACCCCTGCCGCCGCGTTGGCTTTTATGCGCGGAATTGTGCCCGCCGCACGCACCCGAGCAACGCTTGAGCAAGCCGATATCCAAAAAGTGATTGATGACGAGCAGGGCGGGTTCACCGTGCAGGCGTGGGACTGGGCCTTTTATGCCGAGCGTGTGCGCCAGGCGAAATATGCCCTCGACGAGTCGCAAATTAAGCCGTACTTTGCGCTCAACACCGTGTTGCAGGACGGCGTATTCTGGGCTGCAAGCCAGCTGTTTGGCCTCCGCTTTGTCGAGCGTTTCGATATTCCGGTTTACCATCCTGATGTCCGCGTGTGGGAGATTTTCGACCACACCGGCGAAGGGATGGCGCTGTTCTACGGTGATTTCTTTGCCCGCGAATCGAAAGCCGGTGGGGCGTGGATGGGGAATTTCGTCGAGCAATCGTATGAGTTTGCCTCGCGCCCGGTTATCTACAATGTCTGCAACTATCAAAAACCGGCTAACGGTCAGACGGCGCTGATCTCCTGGGACGATGTGGTCACCCTGTTCCACGAGTTTGGTCATACGCTGCACGGTCTGTTTGCCAGCCAGCGCTACGCCTCCCTCTCCGGCACCAATACGCCGCGTGATTTTGTCGAGTTCCCATCGCAAATCAACGAGCACTGGGCGAGCCATCCGCAGGTGTTTGCCCACTATGCCCGCCACTATCAGACCGGAGAGCCGATGCCGGAGGCGCTGCGCGATAAAATGCTTAACGCGACGCAGTTTAATAAAGGTTATGACATGACCGAGCTGCTTAGCGCTGCGCTGCTGGATATGAACTGGCACGGCATCAGCGAACCCGTGGACGATGTTGACACCTTTGAAGCGGCAGCACTGCACAAAGAGGGGCTGGATCTGCCCGCCGTTCCACCGCGCTATCGCAGCAGCTACTTCGCCCATATCTTCGGCGGCGGCTACGCGGCGGGATACTATGCCTACCTGTGGACGCAAATGCTGGCAGACGATGGCTACCAGTGGTTTGTTGAGCAGGGCGGGTTGACGCGTGAAAACGGACAGAAATTCCGTGAAGCGATTTTGTCGCGCGGGAACAGCACTGATTTAGCTGAACTTTACCGGAACTGGCGTGGCCACGATCCGAAGATTGAACCGATGCTGGAGAATCGTGGATTGAGTGCTTAAGGTTTTTTTTAGTGTGGGAACTGAACCGGGCGCGATGCTCGGTTTTTTTTGACCGATTTTGTCTTCCCCAAATCATTAACGCCACATAAAGTGCCTGGATAAAATCTGGAAGGATGGCCATCGTTACCAGAAAGCCGGAATAATGTTGGGTGACTTCTTCAGCCAGGGGGTGGCCCAGCTCAACCTTTTCGATGAGAACACACCGTATGCTGGCAGCGAAAAGTTGATTGAGGTGCTCGAACACCTGAATGCTAAAGAGGGAAAGGCACGCTTTATTTTGCAGGACAGGGCATACAGCAGTATTGGCAGATGAAACGTGAAATGCTGTCGCCGAGATATACGACTAGATATTCAAATTTGCTAAGGGTCCGGTGATTTTCCCAATTTCTAGGGCCGTTATGTGCCAAAAGCGGACATTGCTAGAAATAATGTTGCGTAGCGGAAAAACGCAATTAAACATATTTGGGTTGGAAATTAACTGGTTCAAGTCCCTAGAGTATGCGCGGTACAAAATCGAGGCCTAGCGCATACACTATACCCAGAGACGTCCCCATCCTGAACAGGAATGGATGACCTCATCCGAGTTTGCTGAAAAGCCTGCCGGTTGCCAGGATACGCAGCCAACATGGGGCCGGTTGTTCCTGATTATGACTAGTATATATTTGGATTCAGGATCATGAGTAAATATTGCTCATACCACATATTTTATCGATGGACAATCAATCCTAAAGTTGATAATACTAACTTACATTTTTAAAGGAAAAAGCGGATTTTATGGAAATCGAAGAATTTACTGACACATATTCAGACGATATTATTTATTTAAGAGAAGCAAGAGAGGCGCTTCTGACACACCCTCTTCGTTCAGAAATGCCTAATTATTGCAATGCGTCCCTGAGCAGGCTATATGCAATTGTAATGATTGGCAGCATTGAGTCAATGCTGGAAAGATGGCTTGACCGTGATAACCTTGAAATACTAAGCGTTTATTTTAAGCCGAAAGTAACCAATACCGTTCGCATTAACGGCTTATGTTCGTCTTTTATCTCGAAAGGCATCAATGTTAATAAAGATGTATTTGATGATTATTTGGCGATAAAATACATACGTAATGCGATAGTACATGCCAGTTGGGCGAAACAATCCGGTGGTCTGAAACAAGATGAAATAGACTGGATTCATAGTCGTGGATTCCCCACTGACACCCGCAAACTCAATTCAACGCACTGGCAGCGATTTGAATGGGTTAATGAAAACATGATGCTCTACATTGCACTTTCAGGATTGGCAACAGCTCCACCTGCTCATCATGCGGGTACAGTAGGTATTGATATTAAGCCGTTGCCAGATACCAGTGGTATCATAAACTGGTCAGACTGGCCCAGACTCTACTGGTCGAATCTTGAACGCATCTCTGAATCATTAAGCACAAGCATAGAACAAGGGATTAGCCAAAATGAAAGTAACTGGTCAGAAAAATTCGCTGGCTCAGATTTCAACAAATTAACATCCTTTCAAAAAAGTCGTCATCTCATTCTGTCTGCTTTTACTTCAGTTAAAAATGGGGAGCGTATAGTACATAATAAACTCAAGATTTCAGAAAATGTATCCATGTGCTGGGACCAATTTGTTGCCCATCGCCCTGAATTTAGAAGTTTAGAAAAGGTGGAAGTCAGGTCTGCAATAAGTACTCTTTTTATCATGCATCAAAAAAATATTCATCCTATAGGTCATATTTTCCCGGAGCTTAAGGAAGACGCCCCATTCAAGGTACATGAAGATTTGGTTTCAATGTGTTTTGAAAAAACAGATCTACTCACAATTACTGATATTGCCAAAGCTTATAAGCTGGGAAGAATGGCATATCGTGTAATGCCAAACATTATGCCGCTAAAATTATTCTCTTATTTAATGCCAATTTGTTCCCCTGAAAGAATTCAGGAATGGCATCATAAATCAAATTATATTTCTGATATTTACAAATTAAACCGCCTCTGGTATACATCCATTGAAGGGCGTCAGTTGAATCTTGATGAAATCGATTATTACCAAGATTTAATTAAAGACTTCAGCAAAATAACACGCACATACATTCAATAGGTCAGGCGATTGTCTGACCATTTTTAATCAACACCGTTTGGCGAGGTTGATTAACCTGCCCCCGTTAATTAATGCTTGGCAATATTAATAATGTATTTTCGGATCCGCTCCTCGCTCAAAGCAGACCTACGATTCAGTTAGCCTCCGCTCTGTGTCAGAAGTGGACGTTACTAACAGCGTAGTGTGTTAATCTATACGGCGCAGATCAGCTTATCTCTCATCAACTGTTTGAATTCTTGAGGAGCAGTAATATGGCAGTAGTTCCTAGACAAAATGCACCAAGTAAAAAAATGATCTGGCAGTACTGGATTGACAATGGAATTCAAAGAGGTTTGGATGATACGCGCTATGATAATGCGTGTGATTTTAATATATGTGTATGTTGTGGCCGCGAATCCTCAAAATTGGAGAGGGCGCATATTATCCCTCACTCACTAGGCGGAAGTAATGATGTTTCAAATTATATTCTGCTATGCAGTAAATGCCATAGAGAAAGCCCAGATATTGCTAATGAATCTGCGCTTATTGAATGGATGAATGAGCAACCTACTGAAATGGAAAAGATGTTAAGACTAATCCAACAGGAAATGGATAAATATCATAAAGAAACTCAAATGACAGTTAATGAAATTCTTATCAAAGAAACTTTCAGTGAGTTGTTCAAAAAAGCAGGAACACATGGTGGTAGATATTCTGATGCAACCAAGGTGTATATTATCAGGGAAGCTTTGAAAAAAATATTTATTCAGACTATTTGAGGAATTAAATTACTTGTAGTTATCCAGGTTAACCAGTCAATTTAATGTTAAATTTTATTTTACCTTAGATTTAAATTTTCTTTTAAGGAAATGTCCACTCCTCGCTCATAAGGGACAACCATACTCAAATCTCCCACATTGCAGGAGATTTGAGTATGAACACGTCACCGTGGAACAAAGACCGTATCATCGGCCAAAAAAGACCACTTCAGATATCTCATATCTGGGGGATCCGAATCCGGCTTGAGCCGGAAGGTAAAACGCGCGATTTAGCTCTGTTCAATATGGCCTTGGACAGTAAGCTTCGAGGCTGTGATCTGGTCAAACTCAAAGTATCTGATGTGGCATATGGTAGCTTGGTTTCAAGCATAGCAACGGTGTTGCAACAGAAAACCGGTAGTCCTGTGCAATTTGAGATAACCAAAGGAATAAGAGAAGCTGTTGCTGCATTGATAAAGCTTGGCAAGTTGCACAGTAAAGACTTCTTGTTCCGGTCTCGGGTCGGAACTAATCAGCACATATCAACCCGACAATACAACCGAATCTTTCATGGGTGGGTAGAAAAGCGTGGTCTCGAAGATTCGCTTTACAGCACACATTCCATGAGAAGAACAAAACCTTACCTGATCTACAAGAAAACCAAGAATCTTCGGGTGATCCAACTTCTGTTGGGCCATAAGAAACTGGAAAGCATAGTCCGCAATCTGGGCATTGAAGTAGATGATGCGTTAGAGATCTCTGAATCGATTGAAGTCTAAGGTTGTCAGGGCTGCAACAGCAGGCCTGTGCCAGAAGCGGACATTTCTCGCTGTTAGGAGCAGGAAAAATCGTTTTTTTAGGCTTAGGAAAAGGCATAGGGGTATGCCTTTTCTGAAAGCCTAAATCCTGATAGTTTTTCTCCAGTTGCCGCCACTAAACTAATTACAATTCCTGAGCCGTTGGTCTGAAAATAATTTCACTTACACCAACATCTTCTGGTTCATTAATTGCGAAGGCTACCATGCGTGCAAAGGTTTCTGCTGGCACGCCAATATTTTCAACGTAATCCTGGTTTGCAGCCTTAACATCTTTATCCGTTATATGCTCCAGCAGTTCTGTTTTAACAGCACCGGGGGAGACTAACGTGACGCGAATGTTATGTGCCGCCATTTCCTGGCGCAAACCATCGGTTAATGCACGAACAGCAAATTTTGTCGCCGAATAGACAGCAGAACTCTGGAAGACAAGGTGTGCAGCAACAGATGCGGTGTTAATGATATGACCTGTTTTTTGTGATTTCATATAAGGCAACACCGCAGCAATCCCGTGTAGAACCCCGCGCAGATTGACATCAATCATTTGATTCCATTCATCGACATTTCCCTGTTCAAGGCGGGAAAGTGGCATCAGGCCGGCATTATCGATAAGAACATCTACACGATCGAATTTGTTGACCGCAGTCTCAATGAGGTTGTTTACGTCATCAAGTTTCGTCACATCGGTTGCTACGGCGATGGCTTCTTTATTCTGCTTTTGGATCTCACTCGCAATGGCCTCTATGCGATCTATTCTCCGCGCAGCCATCACAACCTTTGCTCCTTTTTCAGCAAGATAACGTGCAGCCGCTTCACCCATACCGCTTGATGCGCCCGTGATTACAATTACTTTGGCTATGATGTTATCTGTCATTTTTACTCTTCTTGAATAGGAGATGGGCTGTTGTCACCACTATCAGACTGAGATCAGGTTCAATCTCTTCAGACTTCAGTGACACATTCCTGAACAGGGATAATCTTAGCAGTAGAGCATTAATTCGATAATGCGTATAAATTTATATTGATTATGAGTACAGCTCATTAATTGGAGATACCTTACGGGTAGTTCGTATGAGCAGGAGGAGCTGCAGCCGTTATTCCCACGCCGATATTGCCTGGCTGAGAGCCGGTTGCGCCCCCTGGTTTAGCCTCCGCACGGGTTAAACTCCCTTCGCGGGTGACGGTAATGAAATAAAGGAGGTCATTCAGATTACGTTTCATCAGTGAAATACTCGCAAAACATAACTATAGCTTATAAGCCCATTAAGCATTCATTAGCTAGTCAGCATACTTCTTTCGTGTAGAATTTCCAGTAAAAGAGGAGTCAGGAGATAAGCATACGGATCTGAACCCATTTGATAAATTGACTTCTTTTTAAAAGGTTATCTAAAATAATCATTGATGCTGCACCTGAAAGGTGCAGCACATTTACGGGAGAGAATCTGGATGAAAAAAATATTATTCCTGTTATTTATTATCATCGCGAGCTTTTTATTCCCGGTTCGTGCCAGTAATTCTTTGCAGCCAGGCAAGGAAGAAGCCGTGACCATTAAAATGACTATCAATCAGCAAACTTTTTACATTGAACTTAAGAATAATCCAGCCGCACAGGCATTTATTGAACAGCTTCCCCTGACTCTAGCGATGGAGGAACTTAACGGGAACGAGAAATTTGCTGATCTGCCCCGTCCCTTACCGACCCGCCAGGTCAAACCTGGAACCATTAATCAGGGCGATCTCATGTTATATGGCCATCGTACCCTGGTACTTTTTTATGAGACCTTTCAGACAAACTACGGATACACACCCGTTGGCAGAATAATAGCGCCAGAAAATCTTGGTAAAATTGCAGATGAAAAAGAAGTAATAGCAAGGTTTACCACAGATAAAAAAGGTTGATCTGTATTATCAAACACTGAATCTGGATTACCTATAGACGCAAATGCTCGCAGACGATGGCTATCAGTGGTTTGTTGAGCAGGGCGGCTTAACCCGCGAGAACGGGCAGACATTCCGCGAGGCGATTTTGTCGCGCGGGAGCAGTAGTGATTGAGCTGAACTTTACCGCCAGTGGCGTGGGCACGATCCGAGGATTGAACCGATGCTGGAGAATCGTGGATTGAGTGCGTAGCGCTTATTCAGGTCAGAAACCAAACCGGGCGTGATGCCCGGTTTTTGTTTGATTATGTCTTACCCATAACTTTAATTATTTATGCCGTGTAAAAGGTATAAAAATTTCTGATGCCGTATGAAACATTTTAATAATGGCCGAATGTGATGCAATTCGTAATGACCATTAATGTGGGATGAGATATAACATGGTTTGAAAATTAACATTCTCATAACGTCATTAAGGTTAAGCAAATGAAGCAGGTTGGTATTGTTGGTTGGCGAGGAATGGTGGGCTCTGTTTTGTTACAAAGAATGGTCGAAGAGAACGACTTCGACAATATTTCCGCGCATTTTTACAGTACTTCCAGTGCAGGTGCCGCTGGTCCCGTCATTGGTGGCGTCAACCACACACTCAAAGATGCTAATTCTATTAGCGCCCTGGCCGAAATGGATATCATCATAACCTGTCAGGGCGGGGATTATACCAAAGCAATTTATCCGGCGTTGATTAGCCATGGCTGGCAAGGCTACTGGATTGATGCGGCCTCAGCGCTACGGATGGATGAAAAAGCCTGCATTATTCTCGACCCGGTCAACCGCACAAATATCGATCGTGCCATCAAAGAGGGAATTAAACTTTTTGTTGGGGGCAACTGTTCCATTACGCTGAGTCTTATGGGACTGTCAGGGTTAATTAAAGCTGACCTGATAGAATGGATGAGTGTGATGACCTATCAGTCTGCATCCGGAGCGGGTGCTAAATATGTCCGGGAGTTAATTGCTCAAAGCGCTTATATCAGTAAACATTTATCTGCTGATGAACTGGAATCCTCAGGTTCAGTGCTTCCTTTAGTCAATAAAGTGAGTGAATTAATTAACAGTGCTAACATGCCCATCCAGAATTTCGGCGCGCCTTTAATGGGCAGTATTATTCCATGGATTGACAGCGATTTAGGGGATGGTAATAGCAGAGAAGAATGGAAGGGTGAGGCAGAAACGAACAAAATTCTTGGTCTCTCTCCGGGTACGATTGCAGTAAATGGCTTGTGTATTCGGGTCGGTGTGATCCGTTGCCATAGTGCTGCAATAACCCTGAAGCTCAAGCGTGAAGTCAGCGAAGAAGAATTTGCAGAGCTTGTGACGCATTCCCATCCATGGGTTAACTATGTGCCCAATAATAAGGATGACAGTGTCAGTAAATTGACTCCCGCTAACATTAGCGGTTCGCTGCAGGTGGGTATTGGCCGTTACAAGAAAATGTCGCTTAACAATGACCCTATTTACTCGGTTCTGACGGTCGGCGATCAGCTGTTGTGGGGCGCTGCGGAACCCTTGCGAAGGATGTTGAATATTCTGTCTGGCAAAGTCTAATCACGCTCACACGGCCGTGGCGCGCTGCGCGTAAGGCGTGGGTTTAACGAGAAGCTGGAGACTTAACTCCAGCCTTAAGGAATGGGTTTCAATCTGAGGCCGTTTCGCCTGGGGCTTCCTTTAACGATTCGATACTTATCTCTGAGTCATTAGTTTCGAGTAGCTGGGTTAATAAAATCAGGTTATTGAATTCGTTCAGTAACATTTCAGCGTCGGATTTGAGCGGCGTATCCGCTGCTTCAAGTGCCGCGTTGATCGCTTTTCTGACATTCTCGAGCATTTCGTTCATACCGCCATTTTTACCAATGGTCAGTAACAACGCGCCTATCAACAAAGACTGTGCTTCTACTTTGGCCGCCAGCTCTTTAGCTTCAGCGTCCATTTTGGAAATTTTTGCGATAACACTGAGTATCAAGTTTTTCATAATGCCCCCTTATTTTCTTTGCGAGATTAACTCCTTAATAAATTTTGAGCGAGGTTTATTTTATGGTGACAGCAATTGTCTTTGTTGATGAAGCAGGGCACGGTGCCAGCAGTGATCAACACCGTGCGCTTCCTGTTAACGGAAGAAGTCTGCCAGGGCCTCACTCAGTGCCTGAGGTTGTTCATCGGGAATGAAATGACCGCAATGAGCAAGCGTAATGCCACTCACCGTCTCTGCAAACTGGCGAAGCGGGGCAGCCATATCGGCAATCGAACCCTGATCGGCACTGACAGCCAGCAGCGGCACCCGAAGTTCTTGCGTTTCAGCCAGCGTCCGGTTCTGAACAGCGGAGACCGCCGCTTCTCTGTAAGGTGCCAGCCCGGCACGCAGCGCGCCGTTTTGCTGCATCAGGCGGACATACCGGGCGATATCCGCATCGCTAAAGGCCATCGGACTGGCGGTTTTTCGCCGCAGGAACCATTCGAGGTAAATCTCTTCACGCCCGCTAATTAAGGCTTCCGGCAGGTCGGGGAGAAGATGAAACGCGAAGTGCCAGGTTTTCCAGGCTTTTTCTGGCGTCGCGGGCAGGGCGTCCGGCAAAGTAATACCCGGGATACCGGCATCAAGCAGAGCCAGCTTGATTACCTGCTGTTCATAACGAAGGGCATACGGCCAGGCAACCCATGCACCTACATCGTGGGCGGCCAGGTAATGTCTTGTGATCCCGAGTGCCTGCACCAGCCCAAAAACCGAACTGGCAAGCGTAAGGGTATCGTAGCCAGACTGTGGCTTATCGGAGTCGCCCTGGCCCGGGAGGTCGAGTGCGATGATATCGTAACGATCGGCTAAAAGAGCCATCACCTTATGCCAGGCAAACCCGCTTTGCGGGAAGCCTGCAAGCAGCACGATTGTTTCACCTTGCGTCTGTCCGCCTCTGACATAGTGCAGACGAACCCCATCGACCGTTGAGTAATAGTGCGCAAAACCGGGCAAGCCCGCGACAGGCTGCGACCACGGAAGGGGGATTGAATTCTCAGACATGACTACCTCCAGCTATTTAGGAAATGATCATTTCCTTTATGGATAAATTTTTTAGGCGAGTAGCGCCATCACCGTCTCTACCAGCCGTTCGCGTGCCGGTAATTCTCCGGCTTTGCCCGCCACACGCATGCCCAGGACCAGGCACAGCAGAACGCCGCTCAACGCTTGTGCGTCGTGACGTGAATTAACTGAACCGTCCTGCATACCCTGTTCGATCAGCTGGAGGATCGCGTGCTGATTTCGCGCAAGCGCGCTCTGCACCAGCCCGGCAATTTCGCCGTCAAACTGGCTGAGTTCAAGGGTGCTGCCGACCACCAGGCAGCCGCGGCGCCCTTCGACAGCGCTGGCCGATTCAAGATAAAAGTTCAGCAGCTCGGCTATTTTGGCCCGGCCATCAGGTTGTCGCGCCAGACGCTCGCGCAACGATTGATTACGCAGGGAGGTATAACGTGCGAATACCTGCAGGAAAAGGCCACGTTTATCGTGAAAGGCTTTATAAATACTGCCCGCAGTGAGCTGCATCGCGTCGCTCAGGTCACTAATCGACGCGCTGTGGTAACCCTTTTCTCTGAATACCGGCATCGCCAGATCCAGGGCCGCATCGAGATCAAACTGCCGCGGACGTCCGCGCTCGCGTGCGTTCTGTAGCTTCTCAGACATTGTGCTCATCATTTAGGAAACAATCGCTTCCTAAATACTCCCATAAATGGGCGTATCTGGAAAGCGTGAAGTTCTAAAAAAGAGTTTGCCGCGGCAGAAGAGTGGAGAGGTCATTTTAGCTTCAACACGCTCCGGTATACTGCATCGTGATTTTAACAGGGCGTCGAACGTAAAGGCCGTCGCTAACAGAGCCAGCCAATATGCAAAAGGCAGGAAGTATGTCTCTTCGTTCACTGCGGGCGTTGTGCCTGACAAGTTTTTTCATTGCTGATGTTCGCGATGGCCTCGGGCCCTTTTTCGGCATCTTCCTGACGGAACGTCACTGGACCCCGGATGATATCGGCATCCTGATGACCGCCGGGGGGCTGGCGGGATTATTGGCAACGCTGCCGGCGGGATTTATTACGGATACCTCCCGCAATAAGCGTTCGGTTCTGGCACTGCTTTGTATCGCCATTACGCTGAGTACGCTGCTGCTCTGGTTTAGTCAGCAGAGCGGCGTCGTCGCCGTCTCGCAAATTATCACCGGTATCTGCGCGGCGTTTGTGGGGCCACTGATTGCGGGTATTACGCTGGGTCTGACGGGCCCGAGCGGGTTTAGCGCGCAGATGGGGAAGAACGAGGCGTTCAACCACGCCGGCAATTTCCTGACGGCGGTGATTGCGGGCGGCATTGCCTGGTTCTGGGGCGTCGGGGGCATTTTCCTGCTGATGACCTGTACGACGCTTCTGACGTTGTGCGCGCTGCTTGCCATTCGTCATACAGATATCGACAACGATGCGGCGCGGGGGCTGACCTCTTCAGACCGTCAACCGGTCCCCGGCGTCGCGGTGCTGATTAAAAACCGGGCGCTGTTGATAACCGGGCTGACGCTGCTGCTGTTCCATCTGGCCAATGCCGCACTGCTGCCGATGCTGAGCATGAGGGTTGCTGCGGCACCGGCAACAATCAATCCCGGATTATTTGCGGCGGCCACCGTCATCATTTCTCAGGCGGTGATGATCCCCGTCGCCATTGGGGTGGCAGGCCGAATTGAGCGCTACGGTTACTGGCGTTTCATCATGCTGGCCCTGCTGATCATGCCCGTTCGGGCGGCACTGGCAGCCTCCACAGACGCCCCGTTGATGATGATCCCGGTACAAATTCTTGATGGTCTGGCCGCGGGGATCCTGGGCGTTGTCGTGCCGTCGTTTATCGTGGTGCTGTTGCGCGGGAGTGGGCACGTGAATGCCGGGCAGAGCGTGGTAATGCTGATGCAGGGTGTCGGGGCAGCAATGAGCCCGGCGTTAACCGGCACAATTGCCGGTCATTACTCTTTTGCGACGGCCTTTAGTGTGCTCAGCGCCATTGCGCTGCTGGCTGTCGTGCTCTGGTGGTGCTTTGCTCACCGGAGCTGGACACCAGACCGGGCGTAGCTGGCCGGGCAGGGCAGAGCCGCACCCGGCACATAGGTTTACACGATAGCGTTAGGGCACTCTTCACCCTTTTCAAGCTGCTGCAAGTTCCCCAGCGTGGTTTCTGAAATGCTGATCAGCGCTTCGGCAGTCAGAAACGCCTGGTGTCCGGTGAACAGGACGTTATGGCAGGCAGACAGACGGCGGAATACGTCGTCCTGGATCACGTCATTAGATTTGTCTTCGAAGAACAGATCGCGCTCATTCTCATACACGTCCATCCCCAGCGCGCCAATCTTCTGGGTCTTCAGCGCTTCAATAGCGGCCTGGGAATCAATCAACCCGCCGCGGCTGGTGTTGATGATCATCACGCCATCTTTCATCTGGTCAAACGCCGCCTGGTTGAGCAGGTGGTAGTTTTCCGGCGTCAGCGGGCAGTGCAGGGAGATAACGTCAGACTGTGAAAACAGCGTCGGCAGGTCGACATATTCCACGCCCAGATCCAGCGCGGCAGCGCTTGGGTACGGATCAAACGCCAGCAGACGCATACCAAACCCTTTCAGAATGCGCAGGGCGGCGACGCCAATCTTACCGGTACCGATAACGCCCGCGGTTTTACCATACATGGTAAAGCCGGTCAGTCCTTCCAGAGAGAAGTTGGCGTCACGGGTACGCTGATAAGCACGGTGAATACGACGGTTCAGCGACATCATCATACCGATGGCATGTTCCGCGACCGCTTCCGGAGAATATGCCGGGACGCGGACCACCTTCAGCCCCAGCTCTTTTGCGGCATCAAGATCCACGTTGTTGAAGCCAGCGCAGCGCAGGGCGATATATTTCACGCCCTGTTTTTTCAACTCTTCCAGCACCGGACGGCTGCCATCATCATTCACAAAAATGCAAACGCCTTCACAGCCGTGCGCCGTTTTGGCGGTTTTTTCGGACAGCAGAAAGTCGAAAAATTCAAGCTCAAACCCGTAAGCCTCGTTAACATGTTGCAGATACTTTTTGTCGTACTGCTTTGTGCTATATACCGCGAGTTTCATAAGACTTTCTCCAGTGATTTTGCATTCACGTTAGCATGATTAAAATTATCTTACAATTTCTGAAATATTATTGAATTCAATAAGTTCTATCAATTATTTTAGAGCATCTATCCTTAAATTTGGCATTCTCTTCAACTGACTGGCTAAACATGCGACAATGATCGGCACTGTCGGCTTAATTCTTTCGCTAAATCAGGATATTAACTGCCCATGAGGGGTACATACAAAGCCGCAATCGCGCTCTTACTGCTGTTCATTCTGGTGCCGCTGACGCTGCTGATGACCCTTGCCCAGTGGGTACCAACCCTTGCCGGGATCTGGCTTCCTGTCGGGACGCGCATCGCCTTTGAACAAAGTCCCAGACTCACGCGTCATGCCCTGATTATCCCCGATCTTCGCTATCTTGTGGATGACTGCGAAATTGCCCGAGTCGATAACGCGACCCTGTCGCACCCCAGCCGCTGGAAACTGGATGTCGGCGCGCTCGAACTGAACTCCGTTTGCCTCAATAAAATTCCCCAGTCCGCACCGTCCACGGTCGCGCCCAAAACGCTGGCGCAGTGGCAGGCGGTGTTACCGAATACCTGGCTTACTGTCCATCGTCTGACGCTCTCGCCCTGGCAGCAGTGGCAGGGAGAACTTCAGGCGTCGCTGACGCCCGCCCGTCAGGAGATTGCCTACAACGGTGAGCAGGTTAGCATTAAAGGGATGCTCCGCGGTCAGACCCTCTCTGTCACCCAGTTCGATGTACAACTTCCCGACCAGCCACAGCCGATAAAACTGGTGGGACAATTCACCCTGCCGCTGGTGCCGGACGGCGTGCCGGTTAAAGGCCATGCTGTTGCGACCTTTAACGTGCCACAGTTAACCTCGCTGGTCGATGCCGATCTCGACTGGGAAGCCAATCAGGGGCAACTGGTGGTCATGGCGCGGGATAACCCCGATCCGCTGCTCGATCTGCCGTGGCAAATAACCGCGGAACAGCTGAATATCAGTGACGGACGCTGGAACTGGAACCTTTCCGGCATGCCGCTGAGCGGGCGCGTTGGCCTTCGTGTCGATAACTGGCAGGCGGGGCTTGAGAAAGCGACCCTGACCGGGCGTCTGAATGTGCTCACTCAAGGGGATGCGGGGAAGGGCAACGCGGTGCTGAATATCGGACCGGGCAGGCTCAGTATGGAACAAAGCGACATGCCGCTTCATCTGAGCGGCGAGGCGAAACATAACGACCTGGTGCTCTATGCCAGACTGCCGGCAAAACTGACCGGAAGCCTGTATGAACCGCAGCTCTCCTTTGAGCCGGGCGCGCTGCTGCGCTCACGTGGTCGCATTATCGATTCACTGGATATTGATGAAATTCGCTGGCCGCTGGCGGGCGTTAAGCTGACCCAAAAGGGGGTCGATGGACGCCTGCAGGCCATTTTGCGGGCGCACGAGAACGAGATGGGTGATTTTGAACTGCATCTGGATGGCCAGGCCAGTGACTTTTTACCCGACAACGGCCTGTGGCAGTGGCGCTACTGGGGCAAAGGGGGCTTCACCCCAATGAATGCGCGCTGGGATGTTGCCGGAAAAGGCGAATGGCGCGACAAACTTATTGAGCTGACCGCGCTTTCAACCGGTTTCGACCAGCTCAAGTACGGTGCCATGGAGGTCAGTAAACCCCGACTGGTGCTGGATAACCCGGTGCGCTGGTATCGCGATCCTGACAAGCCGACGTTCAGCGGAGCGCTGTCGCTGAATGCCGGGCAAACCCGTTTCAGCGGCGGCAGCGTATTGCCGCCGTCGGTGCTGACCTTCAGCGTAGACGGAACAGACCCGACACTGTTCCAGTTCAAGGGCGATCTGCATGCCGATGCTATCGGACCGGTACAGGTGAACGGACGCTGGGACGGGGAACGCCTTCGCGGGCAGGCCTGGTGGCCGAAACAATCGCTCACCGTGTTCCAGCCGTTGATCCCGCCAGACTGGAAAATGACGCTGCGTGACGGCGAACTGTATGTGCAGGTGGCCTTCTCGGCCGCCTCGGGTCAGGGCTTTGAGGCGGGCGGTCACGGCGTGCTGAAAGCCGGTAGCGCCTGGATGCCAGACAACCAGATCAACGGCGTCGACTTTGTCCTGCCGTTCCGGTTTAGTGAGGGCACCTGGTCGCTGGGAACGCGCGGCCCGGTAACTTTGCGGATTGGCGAGGTGGTAAACCTGGTGACCGCGCGGAATATCACGGCGGACCTGCAGGGTGACTACCCCTGGAGTGAGGCGAACCCGCTTTTGCTCACCAATGTGAAGGTGGAAACCCTCGGCGGAAAAATCACCATGCAGCAGTTGAGGATGCCGCAACACGATCCGGCGCTGTTGCGGGTAGACAATATCTCCTCCAGCGAGCTGATCAGCGCTGTTAATCCGAAGCAGTTTGCGATGTCTGGCCCGGTGAGCGGGGCGCTGCCGTTCTGGCTGGACAATGAAAAATGGATCATCAAAGATGGCTGGCTGACCAACCCCGGCCCGATGACGCTGCGTATCGATAAAGACACGGCGGACGCCATCGTAAAAGATAATATGGTGGCGGGCGCCGCAATTAACTGGCTGCGCTATATGGAAATTTCTCGCTCGTGGACAAGAATCAATTTAGATAATCTGGGTGAATTAACCATGCAGGCGACCCTTAAGGGAACCAGCCGGGTAGAGGGTAAAAGCAGCTACGTTAATCTGAACTATACCCATGAAGAGAATGTCTTTACCCTCTGGCGTAGCCTGCGTTTTGGAGACAACCTGCAAACCTGGTTTGAGCAACACGCGGCAATACCTGGTATCCGCAGTTCGACTGGCAAGGAAAGTGAGGAACAACAATGAAAAAGATGGCTGGTGTGCTCACCGTTGCCGTTGCCGCGCTACTGACCGGCTGTACGCCGCGCATTGAAGTCGCCGCGCCGAAGGAGCCGATTACCATCAATATGAATGTCAAAATCGAACATGAGATCCACATTAAGGTCGATAAAGACGTTGAAACCCTGCTGAAATCACGCAGCGATCTGTTCTGAGGATGCCATGAAACGATTAGCTCTGATGTTACTGGTGCTCGGCATGAACGTGCAGGCGGCAACGCTGACCTTAAATGACGCCCGGACGCAGGGGCGCGTGGGGGAAACCCTGAGCGGTTATCTTGCGCCAATCAAACAGGATGCGGAAACGCTGGCGCTGGTCAATCGCATTAACGCCGCGCGCACGGAAAGCTATCAGAAGCTGGCTGACAGCAACAATCTGCCGGTGGATGAAGTGGCGAAAATGGCAGGGCAAAAGCTGGTTGCCCGCGCCCAGCCGGGCGAGTACGTGAAAGGCATCAACGGGAAATGGCTGAAGAAGTAGTTAGCGAAAGCGCTTACGATATTCGCCAGGCGAGACGCCAAAACGCTGCTTAAAGGCGGTTGAAAAATGGCTGTGGTCGGAAAAGCCCCAGCTGTAGCCAATGCCCGCCAGCTTTTCATCATCGCTGGCGGAGCGCAACACTTGTGCGCACAGGTCGAGACGGCGGTTTTTAATGTACTGGGCGACCACCAGCCCCTTATCAGCAAACATGCGGTAGAGGCTTCGCACCGACATCCCGCTCTGTGCGGCAATCCATTCCGGTCGCAGTGATTCAGACTGAATATGATCGTCAATCAATGACAGCACATTGCGGAACAGGCGTTCTTTACGCGGCTGAGCCACGTCGCGCTGCTGGAACGCGGGGCGAAGCAGACAGATCATCGCCTCCAGCGCCGCTTCACTCTCCCGGTCACTCAGATCGGCATTCCCCATACTTTCCATCAGCAGGTGGTGGCTTAACTGAACGGTGGGCAGCGTGCGCGAAAGGGTGAGCGCGCAGCTTACCTCCTGAAAACGACACTGTTGCTCAATAATCTGGCGCGGAACCAGCAGCGAAATCTGGCGGGATTTTTCATGCCAGGCAATGGAGCACGGGCGGGAAGCATCAAGCAGCATGATATCGCCGGTCTTCAGTACCGCGCGGCGGTCGTCCTGTTCAATCTCCGCGCTGCCTTCCAGCTGAAATACGGTGTAGAACCAGGCATCGTTACTGTCGTTGATCTCATGGCGGGAGCGGAACAGGTTAACGCCACCTGCGGTTACGGTGCTTAACTTCAGGCTACGGGCATAGCTGGTTTCCAGCTCGCCGACGAATTCCCCCTCCAGCGGACGCGCATTAAAACGCCCGCAGACCTGGTTAATTTGTGCCAGCCACTGTTGATACTGTTCCTCTTCGCTTGCACACGCCATCGCTTATCTCGCTGCACCGTCAATGTTTTTGCATTGTTGCATTTGTGTTGCATTTTGTCAGAGCTATGAGGCTGACTATAGGAAAGAACACTCACCGGTAACAGCGTTATAAGACGGAATTATCACGATTTGCGGAGCCTGTCACAGGTGGCAAAGCGAATGTCACAGAGACAAAAGCGAGAATCCAAAACCCCTCTTAGACTGCATTAACACCCTGCGAATAAAAACGAAGGAGTACCCTATGTCTGAATCACAGGTAGCCGTTCAGCCTGCCGTACAGCAGTTTTTAGACCGACATCATGGCCTGTGGATTGAAGGGCGTCAGGCCGCGTCGGACAGTGAAAAGCGGCTCAATGTCTATAATCCGGCTACGGGCGACGTCATCGCCTCCACCGCCGATGCCAGCGTTGATGATGTCGACCGCGCCGTGATGTCCGGCTGGCGTGCGTTTGTTGCCCGTAGCTGGGCCGGAAAATTACCGGCAGAGCGTGAGCGTATCCTGCTGCATTTCGCCGATCTGGTTGAGCAGCACAGCGAAGAGCTGGCCCAGCTTGAGACGCTGGAGCAGGGGAAATCCATTCATATCTCCCGCGCCTTTGAAGTGGGCTGCACCCTGAACTGGATGCGCTATACCGCAGGGCTTACCACGAAAATTGCCGGTAAAACCCTCGACCTCTCCATCCCCTTACCGCAGGGGGCCCGCTATCAGGCGTGGACGCGCAAAGAGCCGGTTGGCGTGGTGGCCGGGATTGTGCCGTGGAACTTCCCGCTGATGATCGGGATGTGGAAAGTCATGCCTGCGCTGGCGGCGGGGTGTTCCATTGTCATTAAGCCTTCAGAAACCACGCCGCTCACCATGCTGCGCGTGGCGGAACTGGCAAGTGAAGCGGGCATCCCCGACGGGGTGTTTAATGTGGTCACGGGAAGCGGTGCGGTGTGCGGTGCCGCGCTGACCTCACATCCGCATATTGCCAAAGTAAGCTTTACTGGCTCAACGGCGACAGGCAAGCAAATTGCCCGCGCGGCGGCGGATACGCTCACGGGGGTGACGCTGGAGCTGGGGGGTAAAAACCCGGCTATCGTGCTGAAAGACGCTGACCCGGCCTGGGTAATTGAAGGTCTGATGACCGGCAGCTTCCTGAACCAGGGGCAGGTTTGTGCGGCGAGCTCCCGTATCTATATTGAAGCGCCGCTGTTTGACACGCTGGTTAGCGGGTTTGAGCAGGCGGTGAAATCCCTGAGCGTCGGGCCGGGCATGTCGCCGGAGGCGTTCATCAACCCGCTGGTCTCCCGCGCGCACTGCGATAAAGTGCAGACCTTCCTCGACGAGGCAAAATCGCGCAATGCGGAGTTGATCACCGGTAACCGGGGGCCGGATGGCAAAGGTTATTACGTGTCGCCGACGCTGGTGGTGAACCCGGATGCCGCGCTGCGACTCACCCGCGAAGAAGTGTTCGGCCCGGTGGTCAACCTGGTGCGCGTCGCGGATGGCGAAGAAGCGCTGGCGCTGGCCAACGACACCGAATATGGGCTGACGGCCAGCGTCTGGACGCAAAATATCAGCAAGGCGCTGGAATACACCGACCGGCTGCAGGCGGGAACCGTCTGGGTGAACAGCCATACGCTGATCGACGCCAACCTGCCGTTTGGTGGCATGAAGCAGTCCGGCACCGGGCGCGATTTCGGCCCGGACTGGCTGGATGGCTGGTGTGAAACCAAATCGGTATGTGTACGGTATTAAAACAAAGCCTGTCGGGCTGGCGCAACGGCCACCCGACACGGCTATCGTGACCAGCGGTCCCGTCCGGCCGCTTTCGCCCGGTACAGCGCCTCATCGGCGCGGGCGATAATCTCCGTCCCCGCCAGACCCTCTGCCATTCCTGCAATGCCCATGCTTACGGTGACGTGATCGCTGACTTTTGAGGCGTCGTGCGCTATCGCCTCCGCGCGCAGGCCGTCCTGAATACGCATGGCAACTTTTTCGGCTGTGTTTTCCGGGCAATCAAAGAGGATCACCACAAACTCTTCACCGCCGTAGCGAGACACGACATCGTCAGGTGTTCGCACCGACTGCCGGAGCACCTGCGCCACGCGGGTCAAACATTCGTCACCGGCCTGATGACCATAGGTGTCGTTGTAAAGTTTGAAATAATCTATATCCAGCATAATCAGCGAGAAGGCTTTTTTCTGCTCAACGGCATTCTCCAGCACCACTTCCATCTTGCGACGGTTGGCGGTCTGGGTTAACGGATCCTGATGCGCCAGCGCTTCCAGCCGCGAAATCAACAGCTGGTTTTGCTGGTTACGTCGCCAGGCCTCATCAAACCAGCTTATCAGGATGAAACGCCCGCAGAGCAAAATCAGCGTAAAGACGGTCCAGACGGCGGCAAAGTGAAGGTTGACACCATCATTGAGTACCCAGCTTGCGATCGGTAGCGTGACCCAGAGCGGGATCACGAAGGCGAGTAACCCACGGGGGTAAAAGTAGAGCGCCGTCAACCCGGCGAGTAACAGAATCGCGCACAGGGGCCAGACGTGAGGCAGCAACAGATCGGTGATAAACCAGAAACAGGATATCGACCAGATGACGCTACAGAAAAAGAGCACCACGCTGATGCCGGCAATACGTCGCCAGGCCATGATGATTAACGCAGCTGACAGAATAATAATGCCGAACATCGAGGCATCGATAAACTTCAGCAGAGGCAGCGACCGGAGGTAGAGGGGGTCGTCGGGCTTAAGCGAGACGTGGCGCAGCAGGATCATCACGGCGAAGCTGATGTTGACGAATGCCAGCCACGGCAGGTTCATCGCCAGCCCGTGCATGACCATCGCCTGACGCGTCGGCCAGGCAGCCCGCTCTGGCGTCGTTTTTTTTCTTTTTTCCATAAATGCTCTTTACCCTTTCCTGGGAGCAAGTGAAGCAGGAACGGGCGGAAGGACCGGACCGCCCGTCTGTTTTGCACCGTTACGGTGTCACAATATTAAACCAGAAATCGAACTTATCCATATAGCCAAGCATAGCGTCCAGTTTGGCACTGTCGCCGCTGATCTTGATATCGCCACTGTCCTGCGCCTGTTTGAGCGTGACTTCTTTCAGGATAATTTTATTCAGGGTATCACGGTTCAGGGTAAGCGTAGCGTCAGCGTCTTTCGCTTCGGCATTTGCCGTGTGGTTCAGCACGCCGTTTTCCAGTTCAAGTTTGTATTTGCCGCCATCGCTGCCCAGATCGATGTTAAACACCGATTTGGCATCGCCGGCTTTTTGGCCATTGATATGAACGGCAAGGTAGTCGAAGAACATCTCTGGCGTCATCGCCCGCACGGTATCCGGGCTGGCGGTGTTCGGGGTCGGGCCTTTCACCACGCCGTTACGCAGCTCTTGCGCGCCGGTCAGGTAGAAGTTACGCCACGGGCCGGATTCCGCCTGATAACCCAGCTGTTCCAGCGCATCTGCTTCCAGATTACGCGCGGCCTGATTGTTCGGGTCGGCAAACACCACTTTACTCACGACCTGCGCCACCCAGCGATAGTTGCCCTGATCAAAGTCAGTTTTCGCTTTGTTCAGAATGGCCTCCGCGCCGCCCATATACTCAACGAATTTCTTCGCAGCCTCTTCAGGAGGCAGTTCATCCAGCGTGGCGGGATTACCGTCGAACCAGCCCAGATAGAGCACATAGGTGGCTTTAACGTCATGACTGACAGAACCGTAGTAACCGCGGTTAGCCCAGGTATGGGCGAGGGAATCCGGGAGTTTAAAATTAGCGGCGATTTCATCACGCGTCAGGCCTTCATTCGCCATGCGTAACGTCTGGTCGTTGATGTAACGGTAGAGGTCGCGCTGGCTCTTCAGCAGTGTGACGACATTATCATTGCCCCAGGTTGGCCAGTGATGCTGTGCCATGATGATGTCGGCTTTATCGCCCCAGCGCACAATCGCCTGGTTAATATATTTTGACCAGGGCAGCGGTTCACGAATTTTTGCGCCGCGCAGCGAGTAGGTGTTATGCAGCGTATGGGTCACATCCTCTGCGGATTCAATGATTTTTTTCTCTTCGATAAACCAGAGCATCTCTGAAGGCGCTTCAGAGCCGGGGGCCAGCATAAAATCGTAGGTCAGCCCGTCAATGACCTCTTTTTGTCCGTCTTTTTCAATGATGTTGGTCGGCGCGATAAGGGTGACGGTACCGGCGGACGTGGTCGTCCCCAGACCCGCACCCACTTGTCCTTTTGCATCAGGCTTCAGCAGGTTGCCATACATATAACTGGCGCGACGACTCATAACGTTGCCCGCCATGATATTTTCCGCAACCGCCGCCTCCATAAATCCGGAAGGGGCATAAACTTTTACCTTGCCAGCCTTCACGTCTGCTTCATCAACCACACCCCGCACACCGCCATAGTGGTCAACATGACTGTGGGTATAAATCACCGCCACGACCGGTTTTTGGCCGCGATTTTTGTAATAAAGATCCATGCCGACTTTGGCGGTTTCTGCCGAGACCAGCGGGTCAACGACGGTAATCCCTTCTTTGCCTTCGATGATGGTCATATTTGACAGATCGAGATTGCGGATCTGATATACCCCTTCGGTAACTTCAAACAGACCGCTGATATTAATCAGCTGGGATTGACGCCATAAACTGGGGTTTACCGAATCCGGCGATTTATCACCTTCTTTAATAAATGAATACTGTTGGGGATCCCAGATGACATTGCCTTGTTCGCCTTTGATAACGTCCTGAGGAAGTGGAGCGATAAATCCTTTATGGGCATTGGTAAAATCAGTGTTATCGGAGAAAGGAAGCTGGTTAAAAAGGGCATTGTTGGCTTGTTGTGTTGCGGCAGACGCGTCCTTTGGTGCTTCCGCCGCATAAGAGGGACTGTTGGACATGATCATTCCAGCCAGCACGAAACTTCTGACAATCAGATTCAATTTCATTTAAAACCTCTCAGAGAAAGTACTACGTCGTTTGTGAAAACTTCGCGTCCTGGCTGAAAATGTTTCAAAAGATGCAATCGGAATGAGTGGAGTAAAATAACTATAATCAGGATGAGATATTCAGCAAATAAACGAATAAAAAACCGGGCATTACGCCCGGTCTGTTTTTATTTTTGTTCGTCTTTTTTCCTGCCGAGTGTCGGCGTTTCGTCGAAGAAGTTCCACGGTTTGAGCAGGGTATGCACCCATTCCGTTGGCATGATTGGCCACTCTTCGGCGCGGGCGACGTGGGTTGTGCCGGTGGTCATCCAGACGACGTCATCCTGATCGTTTAGCGACTCGTTATCTTTGCTGTATTTGCCAAGCCCCGTATCGTGGGTTGAGCGGTTTGGGAATTTGCCCTCCGGGTACATCTCATCCGGATGGTAACGCGTCACCCACAGCTGTTTATCCATAAAGCTCAGGCGGTGATAGATCCACTCGTCCGGGGCAAATTTCGCGCCGGTCGCCACCGGGTGCGTCCCCCCGGCGTAAGGGATTATCTGATACGAAATTGGGTTCCCCATGCGGTTCTCTTTGCTGGTGTTGCTCAGCAGACGAATGGTGCCCGGGTCAAATTTCTGCGCCGCCTGCTGCTCGGTATCAATAGCGTACTGATTGATCTGCATGGTGCTGGTTCGCGGGCCGCCGGCGGTGTTCGGTTTCACCTGTGGATCCATTGCCACCAGCGTGTTGTTGATGCCATCCACATCCATATCGAGACGGAAGTTATAGATGTGCTGGTGGGTGGTCCCGACGATGTTGTGATCAATTAATGTGCCGTATCGGGTATCGTCTTTGGCAGTAGGGTCATGCATCGTTTTCGCCTGTACGCCTTTCACCGCCTCAATCCCCGTTGCACCGGCATCAATCCCGATGGTGCCATTTTCGTGGAATACCCAGTCGAAAATGTAGTCGTAGTTGCCAACGGTGCTCACCCAGCGAACCACCAGCTCGCGCCGTTCGGTACTGACGTTAGGCTGACCCATCTCCTGGTGTTTATATTCCGGTCCTGCGTAGCGTTCAAAAATGGCGATGGCGCGGGGGATCTCCATCGGCGCACCGGTATAATCGGCAATGGTTTCATTGAGCATCACGGCGTTGGACGGCACGTCTTTGCCGCGCACCAGCGGAGAGGTCAGGGTGCCCATGCCGTAATCGCCGGAATCCAGATAGGCTTTGAAGTACCAGCCCACGTCAGGGTCACCGTAAGGAACGATCATCCCGCCCAGGGAGCCCTGATACATAATCTGGCGTTTTTTGCCGTTGTCATTGTAGGTGACGGTAGAAATCATTGGGCCCACGCGGGAATCCAGACTCAGATGGAAATCCCAGTTCTGCCAGTGAATCATATCGCCGGTGATGGTGTAGTTTTTGCCTTCCGGCTCAATGATGTCGAGCGGCTTTTTCGGCGTATTAATGCGATCACGTCCATCATACGGACGCGGCGTCATCGGCACCGGCACAACGGCACCTTCTTCAATCTTCTGGATCTTCTTCTGCTCAAGGTCGACCACTGCCACCAGGTTCTCAATCGGGTGCGCCCAGTAGTTGCCGTCGCCCACGTCCAGATAGCTCACCACTTTCAGCAGCCGGTCTTCCTGTTTCAGGCCATCTTTGCCGTCGAAATAGCCGACGGTCAGTGGCGTGGTGATCACTTTCTTCGTATCGGTAATACCGCGCTTTTTCAAAACCTCGGCAAACTCTGCACTCTCGTTGATGATCTGCTGAACGGTCGCAAAATCATCCAGCAGCACCATGCCGTGGGCATCTTTAACGGCGTCCCAGCGCAGGATCTTTTTATCCTTCAGGTCCACCAGACTTTCAATAACGTGTTTCCCGTCCAGCATGGTGATGTTCGCCTGGCGGGGAGAGTCCACCGCCGTGCCGTTGAGCACAAAGTCCCACACTTTGGCTTTCTCGGGTTCGGCCAGGGCTATCTGGGTAAAGCGGGTGTTCGGTTTATAATCCGCAGAGCCTTTCACAATCTCCACGGCTTGCTTAATTTCGTCAGCCGTTAGCGCGTTTAACGGGTGAGGGCGTTTTTCAACCTGGAAGGTCTGGTCGAGACCCGACTGGAAAACGTCGTTGATGAAGGTCTCGGAGATGAACGCTTTTTTGCCTTTCATGACCACCGGCACCTGCAGCGTGAGGGTTTTGCCGTTCACAATAGCGGTTTTCGCGCCGGGCTTGACCTTCACATATGCCCCGTCCTTCGCAAGGGTAAACATCTGTGCGTAATCATCCCACTGCACATCGGCGCCAAACGCCTGCAGCGTTTTGTCCATCGGAACCATATGCGCCTCACTGCCGTGTGCGAAAACAGGTGATTGCCAGGCGCAACACAGCGCAACGGCCATAGCCAGTGCCGTTCTACGGGCAGAAAAAGAAGAATTGCTTCCCATCGTAGACCTCATCTTGTTGTGTTTATTGTGTTGTGACAGCCTTATCCTGACAGGCGCCCGAGAAAAGCGTTTGCCTGCATCTGCCAGGTTATTTGTTAGTCTTGCCAGGTTAAAAAAAGACCGGGGCAATATCACACCCCGGTCAATGTGCGAGAGAGGAACGTGTCAGAAGTCGCCGTGCTGGCGCGCCACCAGCGTCAGGATGGAGTAGAGCGCGACCGCCTGCTGGTGCTGGTTAAAGATCTCAACGGCCCATTCGACCACGCCGGTCGGCTTCTCATCGGCGGTCCGTTGTTTCTTCAGCGTTTTACGTTTACAGGTGAGGCGCACCTGAATGGTATCGCCCGGCTTAACCGGTTCGATAAAGCGCAGGTTTTCCATGCCGTAGTTAGCAATCACCGGCCCAACGCCGGCATCAACAAACAGACCCGCCGCGGCAGAGATCAGGAAGTAACCGTGTACCACCCGTTCGCCAAAGATGGATTCTGCCGCGCCGATTTTGTCCATATGGGCGTAGAAGTGATCGCCGCTCAGGCAGGCAAAGTTAACGATATCGGCTTCCGTCAGGGTGCGGCGCGGGGTCAGCAGGCTGTCGCCCGGCTGCAGTTCTTCAAAGTATTTCCGGAACGGATGAACGCGATCTTCATGAACCGCAGCACCCCGTACCCACTGTTTGCCGATGGTGGCAAGCATGGTCGGGCTGCCCTGAATGGCGGTGCGCTGCAGATAGTGCTTCACCGCACGCAGTCCTCCCAGCTCTTCACCGCCACCTGCGCGGCCAGGACCGCCGTGCACCAGCTGCGGCAGCGGTGAGCCGTGTCCGGTGGACTCCCTGGCGGATTCGGCGTTAAGGATCTGAATTCGTCCGTGCGCCCGCGCCGCGCCGGCAATAAACTGGCGGGCGATAGCCGGGTCGGCGGTGACCAGCGTACCGGCCAGACTCCCGCCACCCGCCCGTGCCAGCTGCATCGCGTGGTCTGAATTGCGGGAGGGCATCAGCGTGGCGACCGGCCCGAAGGCTTCGGTGCAATGCACGGCGGGGGTTTCATCTGGCTGTGGGCAGAAAAGCAGCGTCGGCGGGAAGAATGCCCCCGCAACCTGCAGATCGGCTTTTCCGCCGAGTCTGATCTGGCAACCTGCCGCAATCAACAGATCGACTTTCTCCTGCACGTCTGCGCGTTGCTCGCCGTTCACCAGCGCGCCCATCTTCACCCCGTCCTCTGCCGGGTCGCCGACGACCACGTTTTGCAGCCGTGCGATCAGCGCCTGACTGACGGCATCCATCCGATCCTGAGGCACAATTATGCGGCGGATGGCGGTACATTTTTGCCCTGCCTTGGCGGTCATTTCGCGTACCACTTCGCGAATAAACAGCGCGAATTCTGGCTGTTCCGGCGTCACATCCTCACCCAGAACGCAGCAGTTGAGGGAGTCGGCTTCCATGGTAAAGGGAATGGAATTCGCCACGATATTCGGGTGAATGCGCAGGCTCTGGCCGGTGCTGGCGGAGCCGGTAAAGGTCACCACATCCTGGCTGTCGAGATGATTCAGCAGATCGCCCGCGCCGCCGCAGACAAGGCTGATAGCACCGTCCGGCACCAGACCGCTCTCGACAATCGCTTTCACCATCGCCTGCGCGACCTGCGCGGTGGCGGTGGCGGGTTTGATAATGGCAGGCATCCCCGCA
Organism: Enterobacter cloacae complex sp. 394I7; assembly: GCF_057320345.1. Lineage (NCBI taxonomy): Bacteria > Pseudomonadati > Pseudomonadota > Gammaproteobacteria > Enterobacterales > Enterobacteriaceae > Enterobacter > Enterobacter cloacae complex sp. 394I7. Next base: position 1,043,462 of record NZ_JBXWCR010000001.1, read on the forward strand.
AGCCAGGTGGGCGCCAGTTTTTCCAGCATTCCCCAGCACGGGAAATTAAAGGCGTTGATATGGACCGCCACGCCCGATTTTGACGTCAGTACGTGACGCGCAGCAAAGCCGCCTTCCTTCGACAACGGGATCAGCTCATCTTCCGGCCAGAGTGTGTCATCAGGCAGCTCGCGACTCCCCAGGCTGGCATAGGTGAACAGCGTCCCGATCCCACCCTCAATATCCACCCAGCTGTCCGCTCGGGTCGCCCCGGTCTGGGCAGACAGGGCATAGAACGTCTCTTTCTCACTAAGCAGATGTTTCGCCACCGCCTTCAGCATGGCGGCACGGTCGATAAAGGTCATGGCGCGCAGGGCTTCGCCGCCACGCGCGATCGCATAGCGACGTGCATCCGCCATGTCCAGCCCTTCGCTGGTCACAGACCACAGCGCTTCGCCACTGATGGCGTGATGGATAGTACGTTCGCGGCCCCGGCCAGACTGCCAGGTGCCGGACAAGAAGCTGGCTAACTGCTGCATCGCTTATCTCCAAGTGTTACGTAATTTCACTATCAATAGTTTAATCATGAATCATAAAAAGCAAGCTGAGTTTTAATGAATTGTTAACATTGTGATCCAGCGTAATGAAGTGGAAGGCCGGAAGCCCCGTTGTGCAGGCCTTGTGCAAAAAGCCTTGCGAGCACCATCACAAAATGGGGAAACATTTCTTGGGGTTATATTTAACCTTTGTGTAACTTTTAAGAAATGAAGTGATTCAGTATTTCACTTTAAGTGGTAAATAATCGAATCATAAAGGTGATGACGTGACGCAAGAACAACGCTTTGAGCAGCGCATAGCGCAGGAGACGGCGATTGAGCCTCAGGACTGGATGCCTGATGCCTATCGTAAGACGTTGATCCGCCAGATTGGTCAGCACGCGCACTCCGAAATTGTCGGCATGTTGCCGGAAGGAAACTGGATCACCCGCGCGCCGACGCTGCGCCGCAAAGCGATCCTGCTGGCGAAAGTGCAGGACGAAGCCGGGCACGGTTTGTACCTCTACAGTGCGGCCGAGACGCTGGGCTGCGCGCGGGAAGACATCTACCAGAAGATGCTCGACGGCAAGATGAAATACTCCTCCATCTTCAACTACCCGACCCTGAGCTGGGCGGATATCGGGGTGATCGGCTGGCTGGTGGACGGTGCGGCGATCGTCAACCAGGTGGCGCTGTGCCGTACCTCATATGGCCCCTATGCCCGCGCGATGGTGAAAATCTGTAAAGAAGAGAGTTTCCACCAGCGTCAGGGCTTTGAAGCCTGTATGGCGCTTGCGCAGGGGAGTGACGCCCAACGCCAGATGCTGCAGGACGCCATTAACCGCTTCTGGTGGCCCGCTCTGATGATGTTCGGCCCAAACGATGACAACTCGCCGAACAGCGCCCGCAGCCTCGCCTGGAAAATCAAACGCTTCGGCAATGATGAACTTCGCCAGCGCTTTGTCGACAACACGGTTCCGCAGGTAGAAATGCTGGGCATGACGGTCCCGGATCCTGACCTGCGTTTTGACGAAGAGAGCGGTCACTACCGCTTTGGCGAGATCGACTGGCACGAGTTTGATGAGGTCATTAACGGGCGCGGTATCTGTAACCACGAACGTCTGGCTGCCAAACGTAAAGCCTGGGAAGACGGGGCGTGGGTGCGTGAAGCCGCACTGGCGCACGCGGAAAAACAACACGCCCGCAAAGTGGCTTAAGAGGAAACACGATGAGCAATGTCTACTGGCCGCTGTACGAAGTGTTCGTACGCAGCAAACAAGGGTTGTCCCACCGTCATGTGGGAAGTCTTCATGCCGCCGACGATCGCATGGCGCTGGAAAATGCGCGTGATGCCTATACCCGTCGCAGTGAAGGCTGCTCTATCTGGGTGGTGAAGGCGAGCGAGATTGTCGCCTCTCAGCCGGAAGAGAGCGGCGAATTCTTCGACCCGGCGGAAAGTAAGGTTTACCGCCATCCTACGTTTTACACCATCCCTGATGGCATCGAGCACATGTGAGGTCAGGGATGAAAACATTATCCGCATATGCCCTGCGTCTGGGCGACAACGGTCTGGTGCTCTCCCAGCGTCTGGGCGCCTGGTGTGGTCACGCGCCGGAGCTGGAAATCGATCTCGCGCTCGCCAACATCGGCCTCGACTTGCTAGGGCAGGCGCGCAATTTCCTGACCTATGCTGCAGAGCTGGAAGGTCAGGGCGATGAAGACACCCTGGCGTTTGGGCGTGATGAACGCCAGTTTCACAACGTGTTGCTGGTGGAACAGCCTAACGGCAGTTTCGCCGACACGCTCGCGCGCCAGTACTTTATGGATGCCTGGAACGTAGCGCTGTATGAACGCCTGACCCACAGCAGCGACAGCCAGCTTGCCGCCATCGCCGCGAAAGCCATTAAAGAGGCGCGCTACCACCTGCGCTTCAGTCGTGGCTGGCTGGTGCGTCTGGGTGACGGAACGGAAGCATCTTCACAGCGTATGCAGCAGGCGGTCGACACCCTGTGGCGGTTTACGGCCGAGCTGTTTGAAGCCGATGACGTCGAGCTGGCGTTGATTGCCTCCGGCGTCGCGGTTGATCCGCGCGAGCTTCGTCAGCCGTGGGAGCAGGAAGTGTTTTCCGGTTTGCAGGAGGCCACCCTGAGCGTGCCGTCGGAAGTGGCGTATCGCACGGGGGGCAAGCGCGGGCTGCATACCGAACATCTCGGCCCAATGCTGGCAGAAATGCAGTATCTCCAGCGTGCCCATCCGGGTCAGCAGTGGTAAGTACGGAGGTTAAGATGCAGCGTTTTGCCGGGATTGCACCCGCGGAGATCCCTCAAATCTGGTCGCTGTTAAGCCAGATCCCGGACCCGGAAGTGCCGGTGTTAACCATCACCGATTTAGGCATGGTGCGTAGCGTATCGGCACAGGGCGAAGGCTGGGTTATTGGCTTTACGCCAACCTATTCAGGCTGCCCGGCGACGGAACATTTGCTTGGCGCGATTCGCGAGGCGATGACCGCACACGGCTTTACGCCAGTGCATATTGTGCTTCAGCTCGAACCGGCCTGGACCACCGACTGGATGACGGCGGATGCGCGTGAACGCCTGCGCGCATATGGCATCAGCCCACCGGTGGGCCACAGCTGCCACGCGCATGCCCCGGTCGAGGTGAGTTGCCCACGCTGTGCCAGCACACATACCTCGCTTATCAGTGAATTTGGTTCGACGGCCTGCAAAGCGCTTTATCGCTGCAACGACTGCCGTGAGCCTTTCGACTATTTCAAATGTATTTGAGGTTGCCATGACAACGTTTCATTCATTAACAGTGGCAAAAGTGGAACCCGAAACCCGCGACGCGGTGACCATCACTTTCGCGGTACCGCAGGCGTTGCAGGACGCCTATCGCTTTCGTCCCGGACAACACCTGACCCTGAAAGCGAAGCTGGGTGAGGATGAGCTGCGTCGCTGCTACTCCATCTGCCGCAGTACCGCGCCGGGTGAGATCAGCGTAGCGGTGAAAGCCATCGAGGGCGGACGTTTTTCCCGCTATGCCCGGGATGAGATCAAACAGGGCATGGCGCTGGAGGTCATGGTGCCGCAGGGCCAGTTTGGTTACCAGCCGCGCGCCGACCGGGAAGGGCACTATCTGGCCATTGCCGCGGGTTCAGGCATTACCCCAATGCTGGCCATCTTATCCGCCACGCTCGCCACCGAGCCGAACAGTCATTTCACCCTGATCTACGGCAACCGCAGCAGCCAGAGCATGATGTTTCGCGAGGCGCTTGCCGATCTGAAAGACAAATACCCGCAGCGTCTGCAGCTGGTCGCCATCTTCAGCCAGGAGGTGCTCGACAGCGATCTGCTGCATGGACGTATCGACGGTGAGAAGCTGCAGGCGCTGGCGAAAACCCTGATCAACTTCCGCCAGTACGACGAAGCCTTTATTTGTGGCCCGTCCGCCATGATGGACGACGCGGAAGCGGCGCTGAAAGCGCTGGGGATGCCAGAGAAATCGATCCACCTTGAGCGTTTTAATACGCCAGGCTCGACCGTCAAACGCACGGTCAGCGTGCAGGCTGAAGGGCAGAAAGTCACCGTGCGTCAGGACGGTCGCGACCGGGAAATTACCCTCACGGCAAACGATGAAAGCATTCTTGATGCCGCCCTGCGTCAGGGCGCCGACCTGCCGTATGCCTGCAAGGGCGGCGTATGCGCGACCTGCAAATGCAAAGTGCTGCGTGGCAAAGTTGATATGGCGACGAACTACAGCCTTGAGCCGGACGAACTGGCGGCCGGGTATGTGCTGAGCTGTCAGTCGCTGCCGTTAACCGCTGACGTGATCGTCGATTTCGACTCCAGGGGGATGGCATGAGCGAACTGATGGTCACCCGTCATGGTCGTGTCCTGCTGCTGACGCTTAACCGTCCGGCGGCACGCAACGCGCTGAATAACGCCCTGTTAGAGCAGATTGCTGACGCGCTCGACGCCGCTGCGGCCGATCGCGATCTCTCCGTTTGCGTGATTTACGGCAACGCACGCTGCTTTGCTGCCGGCGCAGATCTCAACGAAATGGCGGAGAAAGACCTGCCTGCCACCCTGAACGATATCCGTCCCCAGCTGTGGGCCCGGATCAACGCCTTCAATAAACCCCTGATTGCCGCCGTCAACGGCTTCGCGCTGGGTGCGGGCTGCGAGCTTGCGCTGCTGTGCGACGTGGTGATTGCCGGGGATAACGCCCGTTTCGGTCTGCCGGAAATTACGCTCGGGATCATGCCCGGGGCGGGCGGTACGCAGCGCCTGATTCGTAGCGTGGGCAAATCGCTGGCCAGCAAAATGGTGCTGACCGGGGAGAGCATTACCGCGCAGCAGGCGCAGCGCGCCGGGCTGGTCAGCGATGTGTTCCCGGCTTCATTGACGCTGGAATATGCCCTGAAACAGGCGGCGCTGATGGCACGACACTCACCGCTGGCGCTCCAGGCGGCAAAGCAGGCGCTGCGCCAGTCTCAGGAGGTTTCCCTGCAGGCCGGACTGGTCCAGGAGCGACAGCTGTTTACGCTGCTTTCAGCGACCGAAGACCGGCGAGAAGGCATCGACGCATTCTTACAGAAACGTACCCCCGACTTTAAAGGACGCTAATCGTGGAATTTATTCTCAGTCATGTAGAACAAGGCGTGATGACCCTGACGCTGAACCGTCCGGAGCGTCTGAACAGCTTTAACGACGTGATGCATCAGCAACTCGCTGAGTGCCTGAAGCAGGCCGAGCGCGATGACACCATCCGCTGTCTGCTTATTACCGGGGCGGGGCGCGGCTTCTGCGCGGGTCAGGATCTTAATGACCGCAACGTCGACCCTAACGGTCCGGCGCCGGATCTGGGAATGTCCGTGGAGACGTTCTACAACCCGCTGGTTCGCCGTCTTGCGACGTTGCCGAAACCGGTGATTTGCGCGGTCAACGGCGTGGCCGCCGGGGCCGGGGCCACGCTGGCACTGGGGTGTGACATGGTCATTGCCGCCCGTTCTGCCACCTTTGTGATGGCTTTCAGCAAGCTCGGATTAGTGCCGGACTGCGGGGGAACATGGTTCCTGCCGCGCGTCGCCGGGCGCGCCCGCGCAATGGGACTGGCGTTGCTCGGAGACAAACTCAGCGCCGAACAGGCTCACGCCTGGGGGATGATCTGGCAGGTGGTGGATGACGAACACCTCTCCGCCACGGCCCAGCAGATGGCGCTGCACTTTGCTTCTCAGCCCACCTTTGGTCTGGGGCTGATTAAGCAGGCGATTAACGCGGCAGAGACCAACACCCTCGACGCCCAGCTTGACCTGGAGCGCGATTATCAACGTCTGGCTGGTCGCAGCGACGACTACCGGGAAGGGGTCAGTGCCTTCCTTGCCAAACGCGCACCGATATTCACGGGGAAATAATATGGCGATCACGGTTCGTACTGTCGCCGTCATTGGAAGCGGCACGATGGGCGCGGGAATTGCGGAAGTCGCGGCGAGTCATGGGCATCAGGTTCTGATGTATGACATTGCTTCAGACGCGATTTCACGCGCGATTGACGGGATCCGCCAGCGTCTCGCCTCCCGGGTGACTCGCGGAAAACTTTCCGCCGATGCTGGCAGCCAGATTCTTGCCAGGCTGCTGCCGGTAACGGATATCGAAGCGCTCGCCGCGGCAGATCTGGTGATTGAAGCCGCGTCTGAGCGTATCGACGTCAAAAAAGCGCTGTTTGCGCAACTGGCTCAGATTTGCCCGCCGCAGACCTTGCTGACCAGCAATACCTCCTCCATTTCTGTTACGGCGATTGCGGCGGATGTTCACCATCCGGAGCGCGTCGCGGGGCTGCATTTCTTTAATCCTGCACCGGTCATGAAGCTGGTCGAGGTGGTGAGCGGTCTGGCGACATCGCCCGAAGTGGCCGATGCGCTGTGCGAGCTGGCGCTGAACTGGGGGAAACAGCCCGTCCGCTGCCAGTCAACGCCAGGGTTCATCGTCAACCGCGTTGCGCGTCCGTTCTATTCTGAAGCCTGGCGCGCCCTGGAAGAGCAGGTCGCCGCACCAGAAGTGATTGATGCCGCCCTGCGCGACGGCGGCGGTTTCCCGATGGGACCGCTGGAGCTGACCGACATGATTGGTCAGGACGTCAACTTTGCGGTGACCTGTTCCGTGTTCAATGCCTTCTGGCAGGAACGTCGTTTCCTGCCGTCGCTGGTGCAGCAGGAACTGGTGCTGGCGGGGCGACTGGGCAAAAAAGCGGGAAGGGCGTTTACGACTGGCACGGTGAGAAACCGGCTGTGCCGTGGCTTGACGCAGTAAACGACAGCTTTACCCCCATGCGCGTGCAGCGAAGAGGTGACGGTGTCACGGAAATTGATGAGCTCCTGTTGATTGAAACCCAGGGGGAGACCGCTCAGGCGCTGGCCCGGCGTTTTCACTGTCCGGTCGTGGTGATTGACCGCATTGAACGCGACGTGGCGGTGATCGCAGCCGCATCGGATAACCCACATACCGCCACGCAAAAAGCCGTCTGGTACCTGCAGCAGCAGGGACACCGGGTACTGCGCATTGCCGATTACCCCGGTCTGCTGGTCTGGCGGACGGTGGCGATGATCGCCAACGAAGCGCTGGATGCGTTGCAAAAAGGGGTGGCCAGCGAGAAGGATATCGACACCGCCATGCGCCTCGGCGTGAATTACCCGAACGGGCCCATTGCCTGGGGTGAGCGTCTGGGCTGGCAACGGCTGTTAACGCTGCTGGAAAATTTGCAACGCCATTACGGCGAAGAACGCTATCGCCCTTGTTCACTGCTGCGCCAGCGTGCGCTTCTGGAGAGTAGCTATGAGTCATAACGCCTGGCATAACGCCCGCACCATGTATGAACAGGACGCCTGCGCCCAGGCGCTGGGGATCGACATCATCGACATGGACGATGGCTACGCGGTAGTGACGATGACCATCACCCCGCACATGCTCAACGGCCACAAAACCTGCCACGGAGGACAGCTGTTTTCACTGGCCGATACCGCCTTTGCCTACGCCTGCAACAGCCAGGGGCTGGCGGCAGTGGCGTCAGGCTGTTCAATTGATTTTCTGCGCCCGGGGTTTGCCGGCGACACGCTGACCGCCACCGCGCGGGTTAAGCATCAGGGCAAACTGACCGGCGTGTATGACATTGAAATTCAGAACCAACAACAGAAAACCGTTGCCCTGTTTCGCGGAAAATCTCACCGCATCGGCGGCAGTGTGACAGGAGAAGCCTGATGCGTGACGCTTTTATTTGTGATGGCGTTCGAACCCCGGTGGGGCGCTATGGCGGGGCACTGGCCAGCGTTCGCGCCGACGATCTCGGCGCGGTGCCGCTGCGTGCGCTGCTGGCCCGTTATCCGCAGCTCGACCTCGAGCGGATTGATGATGTGATCTTCGGCTGCGCCAACCAGGCGGGGGAAGATAACCGCAACGTGGCGCGTATGTCGCTGCTGCTGGCCGGACTGCCTCAGACGGTCTCCGGCACCACGCTGAACCGCCTGTGCGGTTCGGGTCTGGACGCGATTGGCTTTGCCGCGCGGGCGATCAGGGCGGGTGATGGCGACATGCTGCTTGCAGGCGGCGTCGAGTCAATGTCCCGGGCGCCGTTTGTAATGGGTAAAGCCACGGCGGCGTTCCAGCGTCAGGCGGAGATTTTCGACACCACACTCGGCTGGCGATTTGTGAATCCGCTCATGCATCAGCAATTCGGAACTGACAGCATGCCGGAAACGGCAGAGAATGTAGCTGAATTGTTAAATATCAGCCGGGCCGATCAGGATGCTTTCGCGCTGCGCAGCCAGCAGCGTACTGCTCAGGCGCAGCAGAACGGCATTCTGGCGCAGGAGATTGTGCCGGTGCAGGTGCCCGGCAAAAAAGGAACGGTTACGGAAGTTTCGGTAGATGAGCATCCCCGTGCTGACACCACGCTTGAACAACTTGCCGCGCTGAAAACACCGTTTCGCAAGAACGGTGTCGTGACGGCGGGTAACGCCTCCGGTGTAAACGATGGCGCTGCGGCGCTGATTATCGCCAGCGAGTCGATGGCGCACGCGCAAGGGCTTGTCCCGCGCACGCGGATCGTGGCGATGGCTACCGCTGGTGTGGAGCCACGCCTGATGGGCTTAGGGCCGGTGCCAGCCACCCGCAAAGTGCTGGAACGTGCCGGGCTCAGCATCAACGATATGGACGTGATTGAGCTTAACGAAGCTTTCGCTTCTCAGGCGCTGGGCGTGTTACGTCAGCTGGGATTGCCGGATGACGCTGAACACGTTAACCCGAACGGAGGGGCCATTGCGTTGGGCCACCCGCTGGGCATGAGCGGTGCCAGACTGGCGCTGGCCGCGAGCAATGAATTGCATCGACGCAACGGGCGCTATGCGCTGTGTACGATGTGCATCGGTGTGGGTCAGGGCATTGCCATGATCCTTGAGCGTGTTTGAGCGAATAACAGTGTGAGTACCCTACAATGACAAATACAACAAAGCTTGATCCGATCGAAACGGCCTCCATTGACGAATTACAGGCGCTGCAAACCGAGCGTTTGAAATGGACGCTGCATCACGCCTATAACAACGTTCCGATGTACAAACGCAAGTTTGACGCCGCGGGCGTTCGCCCTGACGATTTTAAAACGCTGGAAGACATCCGTAAGTTCCCGTGCACCACCAAGCAGGACCTGCGTGATAACTATCCGTTCGATACCTTTGCCGTGCCGATGGAGCAGGTGGTGCGTATTCATGCTTCTTCCGGCACCACCGGAAAGCCAACCGTCGTCGGTTATACCCAACATGACATCGACAACTGGGCTAACCTGGTGGCCCGTTCTCTGCGCGCCGCGGGCGGCAGTGCGAAAGACAAAATTCATGTGGCCTATGGGTATGGCCTGTTTACCGGTGGGCTGGGCGCGCACTATGGCGCAGAGCGTTTAGGGGCGACCGTTATCCCGATGTCCGGCGGCCAGACGGAGAAACAGGCGCAACTGATCCGCGATTTCCAGCCGGACATGATCATGGTAACACCATCCTACTGCCTCAATCTGATCGAAGAGCTGGAACGTCAGATGGGAGGCGATGCCAGCGCCTGCTCCCTGCGTGTGGGGGTATTTGGCGCAGAGCCGTGGACGCAGGCCATGCGCCGCGAAATCGAGAAACGTCTGGGGATCACCGCGCTGGATATCTATGGGCTTTCCGAGGTCATGGGGCCAGGCGTGGCGATGGAGTGTATCGAAACCGCCGACGGTCCGACCATCTGGGAAGACCATTTCTATCCGGAGATCGTCAACCCGAACGACGGCACGCCGCTTAATGATGGCGAGCAGGGCGAACTGCTGTTCACCACGCTGACCAAGGAGGCGCTGCCGGTGATTCGTTATCGCACCCGCGACCTGACGCGCCTGCTTCCTGGGACCGCCCGCACCATGCGTCGTATGGACAGGATCAGCGGTCGCAGTGACGATATGCTCATCATCCGCGGCGTCAACGTCTTCCCGTCCCAGCTGGAAGAGGAGATCGTGAAGTTCGAACACCTCTCCCCGCACTATCAGCTGGAGGTCAACCGCCGCGGCCATCTTGATTCACTTTCCGTGAAGGTGGAGCTCAAAGAGAGCAGTCTGACCCTGACCCACGAGCAGCGCTGCCAGGTGTGCCATCAGCTGCGCCATCGGATTAAATCGATGGTCGGGATCTCCACCGACGTGATGATTGTCAACTGCGGCAGTATCCCGCGCTCAGAGGGCAAAGCCTGTCGGGTGTTTGATTTGCGTAAAGTTGCGGCTAACGGTTGAGTTTCCCTCACCCCCTCATCCTAACCGACGTTGTCCCCCTCTCACTTTGGGAGAGGGCCGGGGTGAGGGGAATATGCTATGATTCATCCAGACCAAAAATAACAACAGAATGAATCACATGAATAAACTCGATGCCTTTATCCAGCACGCGGTTAGCTCGGTTCCCGTTAGCGGAACGTCGCTTATCTCCTCATTATACGGTGACGCGCTTTCACATCGCGGTGGCGAGATTTGGCTTGGCAGCCTCGCCGCCTTACTGGAAGGCATGGGGTTTGGCGAGCGCTTTGTGCGCACTGCGCTGTTTCGTCTTAACAAAGAGGGCTGGCTGGATGTGTCGCGCATCGGACGACGCAGCTTTTACCGGCTGAGCGACAAAGGGCTGCGTTTGACCCGCCGCGCGGAGAGTAAAATCTACCGTGCTGAACTCCCCGCGTGGGATGGCAAGTGGCTGTTGCTGCTCTCGGAAGGCCTGGATAAAACCACCCTTGCTGACGTCAAAAAGCAGCTGATCTGGCAGGGTTTTGGCACCCTGGCTCCCAGCCTGATGGCCTCCCCGTCGCAGCATCTGGCGGATGTGCAGTCGCTTTTACACGACGCAGGCGTGGCGGAAAACGTCATCTTCTTCGAGGCCCATTCGCCGCTGGCGCTGTCCCGCGCGGCGCTGCGTGCCCGGGTCGAGGAGTGCTGGCAGTTGACCGAACAGAACGCGATGTACGAGACGTTTATCCACTCGTTCCGTCCTCTTCTGCCGCTGCTGAAAGAGGCCGCGCCGGACGAATTAACGCCGGAACGCTGCTTCCAGATCCAGCTGTTGCTGATCCATTTTTACCGTCGCGTGGTGCTGAAAGACCCGCTGTTGCCGGAGGAGTTATTGCCTGCACACTGGGCCGGACAAAGTGCGCGACAGCTGTGCATTAATATTTATCAGCGTGTGGCACCGGGGGCGCTGGCGTTTGTCAGCGAGAAAGGTGAAACCTCCGTCGGCGAACTGCCTGTGCCCGGCACGCTCTACTATCAACGCTTTGGTGGTCTTACTATCGTATAAGGAGTGGAGATGCCCGTTTATCAAATTGACGGTCTGACGCCGGTGGTGCCTGATGAGAGCTACGTTCACCCGACGGCAGTGCTCATCGGCGACGTGATCCTGGGCAAAGGCGTGTATGTTGGCCCGAATGCCAGCCTGCGCGGCGATTTTGGCCGGATTGTGGTGAAAGACGGCGCGAACATTCAGGATAACTGCGTCATGCACGGTTTCCCGGAGCAGGACACGGTGGTGGAAGAGGACGGACATATCGGCCACAGCGCGATTCTGCACGGCTGTATTATCCGCCGTAACGCTCTGGTAGGGATGAACGCAGTGGTCATGGACGGCGCGGTGATTGGCGAAAACAGCATTGTCGGCGCGGCGGCCTTTGTGAAAGCGAAAGCGGAGATGCCCGCCAACCATTTGATCATTGGCAGTCCGGCAAAAGCGATACGTGTGCTGAGCGAGCAGGAAATTGCCTGGAAGAAGCAGGGCACGCGTGAGTATCAGGTGCTGGTGGATCGCTGCAAGCTGACCCTGCATCAGGTCGAACCCCTGCGCGAAGTGGAGCCCGGTCGAAAACGTCTGGAGTTTGACGAGGATCTGCGACCAAAATCGGCGTCATGAAGGGGCGCGCACCTGCGGAAGTAAAGCAGCGCATCGAAAAAGGCCCCGTCAGGGGCCTGTGCATGTTTACGCTGGCCTGATGCGTTGCGCGAAATCAGAACCGGTATTGCAGACCGGCGGTAACGGTATAGTTTTTGTTGGAAATGCCCGCCGCATCACCGCCAATTGACCCGGATTCGCCCGTGTTAGTATCAATAATCTGCGTGCCGCCTTTGCCCTCTTTGTAACGGCTATACGCGAACTCGGCAAAGACTTTGGCGTGTGGCGTGACGTAATATCCTGCATCCACTGACGCACCATAATAGCGAGAGTCTGAAGTTTTCTCGCGGAAGGTCAGGTCGCGCATATAGTGCTCGTCGTTATCATGAGCGCGCACCCAGTCACTGAATTTAAACAGGCCATTAAATTCGAAATTATTAATACGATACTGCCCCACAAGCCCAATATAAGGCATTGAGAAGCGCTGGCTATAACCAATGCCGCGTTCGCCCGCCGGGAAATTCCCCGTGTTGGTACCGTTATCATAATTATAAGAGCCACCGGTGGCCGTCCAGCTAAAACGGGTTTCCTGATAACCGGCAGTCACGCCCGCTTTATAGCTTTCGCCCTGCAATATCCAGCCTTTTACATTGAGATCGTATTCATTGGCATAATTGACGTTAGTTGCCGGATGCGTCGAATGATCTGTCCAGCTGGATTGTCTTTCGTTCATCCAGTCATAGTCATCCATATGACCCGACCCGGATGCCAGCGAGGTCCAGCCGCGTGCGTTCAGGGTCAGGAAAGGGTACGCATCCCAGGAAATATCGCCTTTCAGGATAGCGACGTTTTTAATTTTCCAGTCCAGCTGGCTGATTTTTCTGCCTGTGACGTCGTCATACACCATTTCATGGGATTTCCCGCTGAGCATCCCGCCCGAGGCTGAAACGGTGACGCTGTCAGGTGAGAAATTCGGCGTAAATTGCGTTTCCCCTGCGTATACTGCGCCTGAAAAGGCGGCCATCATTGTCAGTAAAAGCGTATTTCTTGTCATTTTTATGTCCCTAATTAAAATTTAATAAATACCTTGCAATTAAATTTTAAAAGCCACGCAAATAACAATCAACTGCCAGTTTTAGTCATTATTCGCATTTGTGCTGTATATTCCTTTCACAAGAAACGTCCCTGAAAGAGATAATATTGCCGTCCGGCCTCCGACAATTAGCGTGAATATCTTTAGCAGGATATTAATCAAAGTACGGTTTTAAAATGACTTCCGTCCAGTGCATAAAAGCTCTGACACGCTGCGATAAATTACGCCGATGGGCGACCACGAAAGCGGCATTAAGCGGTTCAGGAGGCAAATGGGGAAGCACTTCAACCAGCGCGCCGCGCTGGATATGGGGCGCCAGCGCGGAATACCCGCCCTGAATTAAGCCCAGACCCGCCAGCCCGGCTTCATGATAGGCCGGTACGCTGTTGACCCGCGCGGCGCCGGGTAACATGACGGACCGGTAGCCATCACCGTCCGGGTATTGCCAGCCATCAGGCCGGGCACCAAAATTTCGCATGTAATGCACCATTCGGTGTCCCTGACGAAGCAGGTCGTCAATCGTCTCGGGCACCCCGACGCGCTCCAGATAGCGTGGGCTGGCGGCGTTAATCATCCGTAACTGACCCAGCGGTCGGGCAATGAGGGTCTCATCAACAATGGGCCCAAAACGAATGACGCAGTCAAAGCCTTCCTGAACCAGATCGACTCGCCGGTCTGTGCTTGAAAGTTCTATTTCAAGTTCAGGATGCGCGTCCAGCAGTTGTGGCAGGGCGGGAATCACTACGCTTTGGGCCAACACTGCTGGCATATCGACGCGTAAACGTCCCCGCAGTGACATGCCGCCAGGCGCGAACATGGACTGCAGATCTTCAGCATCTGACAACAAATCCCGGGCGCGGGAATAAAAAGCCCGACCGTCTTCGGTCAGCTGTACCGCGCGGGTAGTCCGGTGCAACAGCGTCGTCCCGAGGTCATGCTCAAGCTCACGTACGACCGTTGAAACGCGGCCTTTCTTAATGCCCAGGCTCTCCGCCGCCTGAGTAAAGCTCTGCATTTCTGCGACGCGCGCAAAAATAGTCAGTGCATGCAGGTTTTTCATTGTTCACCTTCCGGGTAACAGTGCGTTATTTTTTGGGTGATTTATTCCCTTATTGATGACTAATAGAGTGTCTTCATACCGCGTAACGCTGTCAAACAGGTTGATGCGCTTTACACCACCGGCAACAGTCCTCAGGAAGGATAAAGAAGATGAATAAAGGTTATTTAATCGCCCACGTGACCGTCACAGATCCTGCTGCCTATGCAGAATATGCGAACGCTGCCGGGGAAGCGCTGCAGGGGTTCAACCCCCGGGTCATCGTCTGGTCAGGGGAATATGAAAATCTCGAAGGGGAGGCGCATGAACGCCATGTCGTTTTAGAGTTTGATTCGTATGCTGAGGCCAAACGTTTTTATAACAGTCCCGGGTACGTGGCCGCCAGAAAGCTGCGCGCGGGGGCGGCAACCGGGACATTTGTTGTGGTTGAAGGGGCTTAATCCTGCGCCAGCGGCAGGAAGGTGTCAGCAAATATGTCCGGCTCATACCCGGCTGAGGTAAAGAGATGATGACGTGATTCATCAATGGCCTCGCGAAGGCGGGTGATGTCGACCCCCAGCACGTTGCCGTCTTGCTTCACGATTCGTCCGGCAATCATGACGGTATGGATGTTGCTGCGCTCTGCCGCATGGACCACCGTGCCAAATGCATTGCCGGACGGATAGAGGTTGAGATCGCCGGCGTTAATAAGCACCAGGTCGGCCTGTTTGCCCGGCGTCAGGCTGCCGATGCTCTCCTGTAACCCTGCACAGGCCGCACCATCGACGGTGGCTGCTTTCAGGAGCTGTTGGGTATGAAGCGTATTTACGGTGTGCGCTGAACCACAGCAGTGCTGCTGATGCATGCCCATGACGCGCTGGAGGTAAAAAGCCACGCGCATTTCCATAAACATGTCGCCGCTGTACGACGTTTCATTGTCAACGCTGAGGCCGGGGCTGATGCCGTGGCGCAGCGCGGACTGAAGGGCAAACATGCCGTCTTCAATCCCATAGTGCGCATCGGAACGGGGGCAGACGTTCACGCGTACGCCCGCGTCCCGCAGGATTTTCCATCCGTCGTCCGGCAGTGCGGTGCAGTGATTAAAAATATTGTCCGGTCCCAGAAGCCCCTGCTGATGCAGCGCCTCAAGCTGCGACGCCATTTCACCCCCAAAGAATTCGGTCACGATTGGCAACCCCAGCCTGCGGGCCTCCAGCCATTTCTCCGGTTCCAGCTGGGCCATGACCGCCAGCGAAACAAGACTTTCAGGGTTATTCTGGAAATACTTTTCTTGCAGGCGCTGCCAGTTACCGGGCCAGTGCGGGCGGTCCCATTCTCCGGACACCGGTGCACCGGAAGCGTGTACGGCGCGGATCCCCGCATCCAGCAGGGCCTCAACGGCCGCGTCCGAATGCGCAGCGGTGCGGCTGTTATGGGAATTATCAATCACCGTGGTGATACCGGCATCAATACACCCCAGGGCGGTGAGCAGGTTGCCGATATAAATATCGGCAGGGCGATAATACCTGGCGAATGAGAAGTGCGTGGCGTTGCAGTAATCTTCAAGCGTTTTGGCGTCGGGGTTAATGCGGCGCAGTTGTCCCTCCCAGGCATGGCGATGGGTATCTACCAGGCCCGGCATGGCAATCATATGTGTGGCATCTATTATGCTGGCGCCTTCTGCTGCCAGATTTTCACCAATGGCGACGATCTTTGCGCCTTCGATAAGGATATCGCCGCGTTCAAAATTACCCACCCTGTCATCCATGCTGAGCAGGGTTGCGCCCTTAATCAACGTGGCGGGTGGAGTTATGCTTTGATTGTTAATCATATTTCTCAGGTAATCGCTCATCTTCTTGTCCTTTGTCTCTTCATGGGTGAGAAATTACGCCACCCGATTACGGCGAAAAAGATGCTTAACGTGTTTTCATTATTCATAATCTACGAAGAATAATGTGAGCGACGGTCGGGGGAGAAAAAATGGATCGTATTCAGGCAATGCAGATCTTCATGCGGGTAGCGCAGGCCGGAAGCTTTGTCCGCGCAGCCGAAACGCTTTCTCTGCCTTCGTCAACGGTCACCAGCAGCATAAAAAATCTGGAGAGTTACCTCCAGGTGCGCCTGCTTAACAGAACGACAAGGCGGGTGAGCCTCACCGCTGAAGGTGTGCAGTATCTGGCGCAATGCCAGGAAATACTGGCGTTAATCGAGCATGCGGAAACGAGCCTGACGGCGTCAGTCCGGCGCCCGCAGGGACGCTTGCTGGTGGACATGCCGGGCGGGATCGCGGATTTCATCGTGATGCCTCACCTGAAAGATTTTTACCGGCTTTATCCGGATATCTACCTGATGTTGGGCGTCAACGATCGGCAGGTTGATCTGGTGCAGGAGGGGGTGGACTGTGTGATCCGAACGGGGGATCTGAATAGCTCGACTCTTGTTGCCCGTCCTCTGGGCCGGTTTCGCTGGGTGACCTGTGCCTCACCGGACTATCTCAGGAAGTTCGGTACTCCCCGCTCGCCAGACGACTTATCACAGCATCGGGCGATACACTATTTTTCCGATCAGACCCGACGGGCGGATGAGCTACGCTTTGTCCGCGGGACTGAGACCGTCTCCATCCCTGTCCGCGGCGAAGCGGCCGTAAATGCCACCGGGCTTTATATCAACATGTGCCTTGAAGGTTTCGGGCTGGCGCAGCTGGCTGAGCGTATTGTCTCAGCGCATTTGCGGGAGGGAAGGCTGGTTGAGGTTCTGGCTGACTGGCAACCGCCTTCGGTGCCCGTCACGTTGCTTTATCCCCATCAGCGTTTTCTCTCTCCCGCAGTGCGTGCCTTTGCAGACTGGATTGCCGGGCTTATCCCGGACGCCAGCCTGGCACCGTCAGGCGGCGGGCTTGATCCGAAACCAGATCGCATACATCGCAGGCAGGAAGACGAGGGTAATAATGGTTCCCCCTAGCGTTCCGCCAATCAGCGTGTAGGCCAGCGTTCCCCAGAACACGGAGTGCGTCAGGGGAATGAACGCCAGCACGGCGGCCATGGCCGTCAGTAAGACCGGCCTCGCGCGCTGTACGGTCGCCTCAACCACGGCGTGGAACGGATCGAGACCGTCCTTCTGGTTGTGATCGATTTGACCAATGAGTATCAGTGTATTTCGCATCAGGATCCCCGAAAGCGCGATCAGGCCGACGAGGGCATTGATGCCAAACGGCTGATTGAAAAGCAGCAGCGTAGGAACCACACCAATAAGCCCCAGCGGTGCGGTCAGGAATACCATGACCATGGCCGAGAGTGAACGCACCTGCAGAATGATTATCAGCAGCGTCAGGGCAATCATGATGGGGAACAGCGGGGCCATGGCCTGGGTGGCTTTGCCGGATTCCTCAATCGATCCCGCCATTTCGATGCGATAGCCAGGTGGAAGCGAATCAACAATGGGTTGCAGCTGTTTCATGATGGCGGTTGACACATCCGGGGGCTGAAGGTTTTCGGCAATGTCTCCCCGCACGGTAATCGTGGGCGTACGATCGCGGCGGCGCAACAGCGGATCTTCCATTCGGATCTCAATCTCCCCGATTTGTGACAGCGGAACGCGTTGTCCGGCGTTACCCACCAGGGTAAAGCCCTCTATCTTCGCCGGATCAAGACGGATATCACCCGCGGCGCGGCCCGTAACCTGTACCGAGCGAATATCTTCCCGCACGGACGTGATGGGAACGCCCGACAGCAGGAACTGAAGCTGCTGGGCAACGGCGTTCGACGTTAAGCCGGTAGCCTGCAGGCGGTTCTGATCGAGGGTGAAATGCAGGGTCGGTACGCGTGAACCCCAGTCGGTATTGACGGTTCTCATCATCGGACTGGCCTGCAGCACACCTTTAACGTTCTCTGCAATGTCACGCAGTTTATCGACATCCGGACCCATTACACGCCAGGCGACCGGGAAGGGAGAATAAGGCCCGAACACCAGCTGCGTGACCCGCACGCGAGCCTCCGGAGCCAGCCCGCGGGCGACCGCTTCGCGAAGGCGGAACTTAAGCGCTTCGCGTGACTTCTCGCTGTCCGTCATGACGACAACCTTCGCGAAAGAGGGATCGGGCAACTCAGGGGCCATCGCCAGATAAAAACGCGGCGAACCCTGGCCAATGTAGGCGGTGACGATGCTGGCTTCAGGCTGTTTGCGCAGCCACGCTTCGATTTTCGCGGTGGCGGCGCTGGTTTGCTCAATCGATGTGCCATACGGCATCTGCACTTCCACCAGCACCTCGGGGCGGTCGGACGTCGGGAAAAACTGTTTTTTAACCAGCCCCATCCCCAGTACTGCGAGGGTGAAGATGGCCACGACGGACGCGGCGACGATCCATTTTCGGGCGATCACGCGGCTCAGGGTATAACGAAAACGGTTATAGCGCGGGGTGTCATAGATGGCGGCATGACCGCCTTCGACTTTTGCGATGTCCGGCAGAATTTTGACGCCCAGATAAGGGGTGAACACCACCGCCACAAACCACGAAGCTATCAGGGCGAGGCCGACTACCCAGAACATATTGCTGGTGTACTCCCCGGCGGTTGACTGCGCAAAACCATTCGGCATAAACCCGATGGCTGTCACCAGGGTTCCGGCCAGCATTGGCGCGGCGGTATGGCTCCAGGCGTAGGCGGAGGCTTTGATTCTGTCGTAGCCTTCCTCCATTTTTACCACCATCATTTCGATGGCGATAATGGCATCATCAACCAGTAAGCCGAGGGCAAGAATAAGGGAGCCCAGGGTAACGCGGTCGAAGTTTATACCGGAGGCTTCCATCACGACAAAAACGACCGCCAGCGTCAGCGGCACTGCCGCCGCGACAACGATGCCCACGCGCCACCCCATACTGACAAAACACACCACCATCACCACCAGCAGGGCGACGAAGAACTTGATCATGAACTCATCGACCGACGAGCGGATATTCACCGACTGATCGGTGACTTTCGTCAGGGTCATCCCCAGAGGCATATTGGCATTGATGTTTGCCGTTTCAGCATCCAGCGCTTTACCCAGCGCCAGGCCGTTCCAGCCTTCACGCATCACAATACCGAGCAGGAGGGTGGGTTCTTGCTGGTTACGGATCTGCAGGGTCGGAGGGTCCTCATAGCCCCGTTCAACCGTTGCCACGTCGGACAGCCGGAGCGTTTTGCCCTGCGCGATCAGGGGCGTATCGCGGATCTTCTGCAATTTATCGAAAGCGCCGTCGAGGCGGATAAAGATTTGCGCCCCGCGCGTTTCAATCGAGCCCGCCGCGGTTAATGCGTTCTGGCTGTTGAGCGTGGTGAAAATATCCTGCGGCGAGAGTCCGAGGGTCGCCAGACGGTCATGCGAAAAGGAGATGTAAATCCGCTCGGCCTGTTCCCCGATGATGTTCACTTTCTTTACGCCCGGAACGTGCAAAAGCTGCTGGCGCAGGGCTTCGGCGTCACGCACTAACAGACGCTGTGGTTCGCCTTTCGCTTTCAGTGCAAAAAGGGCAAAGGTGACATCGGAAAACTCGTCATTGATCATCGGCCCCATGACGCCCGCCGGAAGGTTTTTGGTTTCATCCCCCAGTTTCTTTCGCGCCTGGTAAAACTCTTCCTGAACCTGAGAAGGCGGGGTTTTGTCCTGCAATGACAACGTGATAAACGCCATACCGGGGCGGGTATACGTTTCCGTACGGTCATACCATTTGAGTTCCTGCAGACGTTTTTCCAGCGGCTCGGCGACCTGATCCTGGATTTCCTGCGCGGTTGCGCCGGGCCAGACGGTGATAACTGTCATTTGCTTAACCGTGAAGGGCGGATCTTCCGCGCGGCCAAGGCCAAAAAACGAGAAAATACCGGCAAGGGTAACCAGAATAATCAAGAACAGCGTGACCGAGCGCTCGCGTACCGCAAGCGCTGACAGGTTGAAACGACCTCCACTCATGGTGTCATCCCCGCCTGAGTGGCATCGCGCTGTTCCGCCAGCCGGACCGCTTCGCCTTCGTGCAGAAGATGGACACCTAACGCAACAATCTTTTCTCCGGGCTGCACGCCGCCGGTTACTCTGGCGATATCATCCCCTACGCTAAGCACCCTGACAGGCTGCCAGACGACTTTTGTCGGCTGAGCGGAAATACGCCAGACGCCAGGCCCTTTCCCCGCATCGTAGAGAGACGCCAGAGGAACCTGCATAACCCGGCTGTCGCCTTTGCCGTGTTCGATGCTCAGCGTCACGGTCGCCCCCAGCGGCGCGTTCGCCAGCGCGCCGTTCAGCACGTATCGGGCCTCAAAGGTACGGGTGGTCGCATCGGCTGAATCAGACAGCAGGCGCAGCTTCGCGCTAACGGGCTGTTTTTCGTTACCGTAGAGCGTTGCCAGGGCTGTACTTCCTACGGCAGGGCGCAGGGTTTCCGGCAACTGGACCAGCGCCTCGCGCTGCCCCGCGCGGGCCAGACGGATCACCGCCTGCCCGGCGCTGACCACCTGTCCAGGCTCGGCAAGCGTCTCCATCACCACGCCGTCTGAATCGGCAAGTAGCACGGCATAACCGGTGGCGTTTTGCGCCACGCCTGCCTGTGCCCGGGCAGCGCTGAGCTCCGCTCTGGCGCTGTCGGCTGCGGCTTTAATCTGGTCGTATTCCGACGCCGACACTGCACCGGATGCCACAAGGCCGCGATAACGCGCCTCATCGCTGGACGCTTTACGTGCGCGCGCCTGGGCAGCATCCACCGCTCGCTGCTGGGCCTGCGCCTGTAATTTCAGATCAACAGGATCCAGACGCATTAAAGGCTGGCCCTGCTTAACGGTTTGACCCGTATCGACAAGACGTTCGAGAATTTTGCCCTGCACCCTGAAGCCTAAATCACTTTGCGTTCTTGCCACCACCACGCCGGTAAAGGCGCGTGACGTCTCGTTCGCAGGGATCACGGACGCAGACCTGACAAGCGGTGGCTGCGTGCGCGGATCGTCACTGGCGTGGTTATCGCCGCATGCCACCAGGGCAAACGGCAGGAGGCATACGGCAAGGCGGGCTGAATGAAGCCTGAGCATGGGAACCCTTATTACATTAACAGGACAGTATCCGCATTCTCATTCTAGTGACCAATAAAGTCAATGGTCACTAATCAGGGGGCCAGGCTTCGCAAAATCAGAGAGGAGAGGACAACCGCCGCGGTCGGGGCGGCTTCAAGGTTGTACTGCAGCTGAACAGGGTTAATGAAAGGGCACATCACCATATAGATCGCCAGTGTAGCTTCGTCCAGAGGGGTTTTTCTCTCGAACTCACCGGCTTTTCTGCCCTCGACAACAATGCTCTCAATCAGCTTCAGCAGACGTTCTGAATACCTTTCGGTTGAAGGCCACTTGTCCCGCGCGGCAACGGCGGCGATGTCGTAGAGTTTACGCTCATGGAAAAACAGTTCACTTCCCGCCTCGGTGAGCGCCCTGAACAGACGACGCAGCTTTTCGCTGGCGGATGGCGCATCAGCGATGGCTGCATTGACCGCCGCCATGATCATATCAAGACGGTTCGCGCAGATGACCTCGCCGATTGCCTGCTTGGAATCAAAAAATTTATAGATATAGGCTTTTGAAAAACCGATGGCTTTGGCAAGTTCGGCGACGGTGGTTTTTTCATAGCCGTAATGGCCGAAATGCTCATACGCAGCTTCGACGATTTGCTCTCGGACCGTGTGATCGAGTGGACCACGTGTGGATGGGGTGTTCATGTCTTTAGTCATTATTTCAGCTTAGCGTGACAGGCTCCGATTGACAACGTGTGACCATTTGGTGATTAGGTCACATGGTTGAGTGGGCAGATGGCACATGCACAGTCGTCTGTGGAACCCGAGGGATAATACTCGTTAGCCCTGAGCCGTTAAGACTGCATCATCAACCAGGTCGGCTAAGTGTATCACTGTTTTTCGCGGGATATTGTCAGTCTTTGCGAGAGGTTGCGCGCGTTTCAGTGCAATTGCGCGGCACTGAAACGTCACGCTTTGACCTGAACGGGATTATGCGTCTGAACGCGCACCCTGACCGGCGGGCTTAGGTCGTAATACTTTTTCAGCAATGATCGCCAGACGTCGGCGGGTGACAAACCGGTGTAACTGGCCCAGCAGCCAGTTACCGCAGCCGGGGATCAGCGTGTTGCGTTGTGTATCCACAGCTCGTAACGCCAGCGCGACCACGTTCTGCGCTGGCATTCTTTTGCCCACTGACGCTTCCTCGGCGTTCACCACCTCAAAAAAGGCGGTATCCGTTGCGCCGGGGCAAAGCGCCAGCACGCGGATGCCGTGAGCGCGGTATTCTCCCCACAGCGCGTTCGAAAAGGAGAGTAAAAATGCCTTTGTTGCCCCATAAATTGCCATATACGGATCCGGTTGCATGGCAGCGGTTGAGGCCACGTTAATCATCACGCCTGAACCTTTACGCAGCATGGCGGGCAGCAGGGCGTGCGCGAGTGCCACGGGGGCGACGCAGTTGACGTTGATCTCTTCACGCTGGCGCGCCAGAGATAGCTTTTCAAATCGCCCGTAGGTGGCAAATCCCGCGCTATTAATCAAAATATCGGGATAAAGCCGTAACGCTTCCAGCCGTTCCACAATGTAGGTAATGGCCTCAGGCAGCGTTAAGTCCTGCACGATAACGGTGAGTGATACGCCGTGCGTTTTGTGAAGCTCAGCCGCAAGCGCCTGCAGCGTTGCCTCGGAGCGGGCAACCAGGATCAACCCCACGCCACGGGCCGCGAGCTGGCGGGCGAACTCCCGTCCGATGCCCGAGGATGCACCGGTAACCAGTGCTGTTTTTCCTGTATAATCAAAAGAATTCATAACATAAATCCCGTTTTCCCTGTCTGTGCGGCACAGGATAAACCGTGTACTCAGGTACACGGTCAAGCGTGATTTTTACAAAGTGAGAACGACGCGATGAGGATCGGCGAGCTGTGTGCCAGAACGGGGTTATCGAAAGAGACGGTGCGGTATTATGAAAGGGCGGGCTTGCTGGAAAAAATTCCGCAGCCAAACGGCAGTAATAACTACAAAGTCTACTCGGCTGTGGATTTACAACGGCTGAAGCTGATCGGGCATGCCAAAATGCTGGGGTTTACCCTGGCTGAAATCGCCGAAGTTCTGGCGGTCTGGGTTGATGACCGCTTTACCGCGGAGGAAAAACAGGCCGCTTTGCGGCGCAAACTGGCGCAACTGGCGGAGAAAGAAGCGGCGCTGAATGAACTTCGGACCCGCTTGACCGATGCCCTTCATAAAGTCGGTCAGCCGTGTGTTGATGTATTTTAAACGGCTGACGCGGGCCGTTTAACGCAACAGGCGGCTTTACGACGTCATCAGCTCACCGCGTTCAGTCTTTTTAAGCCAGTCGATAAAAAACTGGCTAAATGCGGTGACCTGAAGCGGCTGGAGTTTCCGTTGCGGATAGACAAACTGTAGCCCGACATCTTTGCGATCAAACCGGCTAAAGCCGGTGAAGCTTCCGGCAAGCAACACTTTCAGCCTTCCTTTCTCGACATCGTCCTTCACGTCCCACCACGATTTGCCCGCAATGCCAGCCCCGTCGAGGGCCCACTGACGAAGCAGTGCCCCGTCATCACAGACCATGGCAGGCTCTACGCGAACGACGCGCGCTTTCCCCTCAACCTCAAACCGCCATTCATTCATCACCACCCCTTGCGACTCCAGCGCCAGACAGCGGTGGTCCGTCAGCGCGTCACAGGAGGCAGGGATACCCTGGTCGTTAAGATACGCTGCTGATGCGACCAGCACCCGGTGATTGGGACGGATATTTCTGACCACCAGGCTGCTGTCCGGCAGGTTGCCGAAGCGAATGCTCATATCCAGCCGGTTAGCGACCAGATCCTCTACGTGTTCTCTTAAGTAAATGAAAAATTTGATTTCCGGATGCAGGCGGGAAAATGCCATGATGGCGGGGCTGAGATACTGCCTGCCAAAGTCAGAGGGGGCGGAAAGACGAATGTTGCCGCTGAGCACGCCCTCTTTTTGTGCCAGTAACGACTCGGCATGATGCATCTCTTCCAGCACGCGCAGTGCCGCATGGTAAAACTCTTCACCCGCCCGGGTGAGGGAGATAGCCCGCGTGGAACGGTGAAACAGGCGCGTCTGGTAGCGTTCTTCAATCGCTTTGAGGCGGGCGGTCATGGTGGCCGGGGAAAGTGACAGGCGGCGGCCAGCGGCGGAAAGCCCGCCAGCCTCGGCCACTTCAACCAGCAGCGCCATATCTTCGAGTTTACCCATTATTCATATTTTCCGAAAAGTGCATCTGATTTTAGTGTAATTATCAAAATCAGATGCCGCCTGTAAAGTGATTTCATCGTAACCACAAGGGACGTCCAGATGAACCAGACCTCACTTTTTGAACGCTACAGGTTAGGGGATCTCAACCTGAAAAATCGCATCGTCATGGCACCCATGACCCGTGCCCGCGCTCTTCAGCCGGGAAATATTCCCTCGACGCTGATGGCTGAATATTACCGACAGCGGGCCAGCGCGGGCTTAATCATCACCGAAGCCACGCAGATTTCGCCTCAGGGCCAGGGCTATTCATGGACTCCGGGGATCCATACGCCAGAGCAGGTTGCGGGGTGGCAACTCACTACCGGCGCGGTCCATCAGGCGGGAGGGGTGATTTTTTCCCAACTCTGGCACGTGGGGCGGATGTCTCATGCCCGTTTTCACGAAGACGGACTGCCCGTCGCGCCCTCCGCGCTGGCACCCGATGCGAAAGTATGGGTGGTGAATGAACATGGCGAAGGTCAAATGGTTGACTGCCCGACGCCACGCGTGCTGTCGCGAAAAGAGATCGCGCTCGTCGTCGAACAGTACCGACAGGCGGCGCTCAATGCCATTCAGGCCGGATTTGATGGCGTGGAGGTGCACGGCGGAAACGGCTATCTGATTGATCAGTTCCTGAGATCCACGTCAAACATCCGCACGGATGAGTATGGCGGCAGTCTCGTGAACCGGATCCGCTTCGCGCAGGAAGTGCTCGATGCCATTGCGCAGGCCATAGGCGCTGAGCGCACCGGTATCCGGCTTTCGCCGTTTATTACACAGCGGGGAATGAACGATCCGCAGGTCATCGAAGCCATTCTCGCCCTCGGGGCCTGGTGCCAGCAACGAGGCATTGCGTTTATTCACCTGGCGGAAGCCGACTGGGATGATGCGCCACAGGTTCCGGAAAGTTTCCGCAAAAAACTGCGCGAAACATTCCGTGGCACCCTGATCGTGGCAGGAAATTATACTCCCGAAAAGGCGGAAAAAATCCTCGCAGCAGGGTATGCCGATTTGATTGCGTTTGGACGCCCGTTTATTGCCAATCCCGATTTACCACAGCGGCTGGCGCATCACTGGCCGCTGAATGACGTCAGCGATCCCGCCACGCTCTTTGGTGGTACAGCGGTGGGGTATACCGATTACCCCACTTACAACCTGTGTGAGGAAAAATGATGACCCGTAAGACGTTAATTATTGGCGGCGCGTCCGGTATTGGTTTTGCTGTAGCCCGTGCCCTGGCAGCACGCGGCGACGACATTATTCTCGCGGGACGCAATAAAGAGAAACTGAGCGCTGCCCGCGCGCGGCTCTGTCCATCTCCCGCCTCTGTTGAGACCCTCGTCCTCGATATTAGCAATGAAGCAGAGGTGATCGCGTTAAGCGAAACGCTGGGTGAGGTCGACAATATTATTGTCACGGCCGGCTCTCAGGCACCGGGAGGGCCGCTTTCGACCCTCGACCCTGGCGCGGCGAGACTGGCTTTTGATACCAAATTTTGGGGCAGCATGCATGTCGCCAGGTATCTGAGCGGGAATATTTCGCCCCGCGGTACGCTGACGCTGACCAGCGGATTTGTTGCACGCCGCGTGGTAGCCGGTGCCATAGTCAAAACCACCATGAACGCCGCCATCGAGGCGGCAACAAAAGTGCTGGCAAAAGAACTTTCACCGCGTCGCGTAAACGTCATCAGCCCGGGTCTGACCGATACCGAAGCCCACGCCGGGATGGATGCGGCTGCACGGGAAAAAATGCTGACTGTTGCAGCACAAACGTTGCCCGCTAAAGCGTGGGGACGAGCGGAAGACGTTGCTCAGGGCTATCTCTTTGCCATCGATAATGCCTTTGTTACGGGCTCGGTGATTGATATTGAGGGCGGGGCATTAATTAACTGACCCTGCGTTGATCCGAATTTATTCCGGCAGTGAACATGCTGGCGGAAAACGTAATCACAGGTTGTAAGCGTTTATGCAATATTCAACATATGCACGTCCAGCTGTGCTGGCATTAATTCTGGCTGGCGTATCCGGCGTGGCTTATTCGGCCCAGAGCGACCGGGTGAAACCGAATCTTCTAATCGTGGATAACACGCTGTCGCAAACGCAATTAACGGCGAGCGAACATGCGGCCGTTACGTATGCCACGTTCTGGGATACCGGTAAAGAGTCTCTGGCGCGGGAAGCGCTGGCGGTTAATTTTGTGGATAAAACCCCACCGGAAGGCCGTAAACAGGGGCCAGAGGGTGCCATTATGGCCTCGAGGGCATTTCGCACCGCGGTGCCGGATTTACGCTGCGAGGTGGAACAAATGATCGTTACGGGTAATCGTGTCGTGTCCCATTTGCATTTCCACGGTCATTTCAGCGGGACATTTGGCAAAATAAAAGGGCAGGGTCAGAACGTGGATTTTATCGCGACGGATATCTATGAGATCGGCAACGGTAAAATAGTGTCCAACTGGCATATTGAAGATAACCTGACGCTGATGAAACAGTTGGGTGTGATTTAAATAATAGTCTGCCTCTTTTTCGTGGTGTAAAAGATAAGCCCGCCCGGGTAACCGAAAGGTTACCCGGAGCGTATGACCCCCCGTAATGGCGAAGCATGATCCTGACGAAACCTACAGCCCCAGGTCGCTCAGTGAAGGGTGGTCATCAGGACGTCTGCCCAGCGGCCAGTGAAACAGGCGCTCAGACGCTTTTATCGGCATATCGTTGATGCAGGCGAAGCGGCGCTTCATCAGACCATCCGGCTCGAATTCCCAGTTTTCATTACCGTAAGAGCGATACCAGTTGCCAGAATCATCATGCCATTCATAGGCATAGCGCACGGCGATACGGTTTTCCGTAAATGCCCACAGCTCTTTGATCAGACGATAATCCAGCTCTTTTTTCCATTTGCGCTCCAGGAATGCCTGCGCTTCCTGACGGTTGGTGGCAAACTCCGCGCGGTTTCGCCACTGGGTATCCAGCGAATAGGCAAGTGCGATTTTGGCCGGGTCGCGACTGTTCCAGCCATCTTCTGCCAGTCTGACTTTTTCGATGGCACTTTCACGCGTAAAAGGCGGTAAAGGGGGGCGTGTGTTCATTTCGGCTACCTCTGGTTGGTATTGGGTAGACAGGTCTGTCTACTGGTGTTAATCTAGGCCTGAAAAATAACGCTGTCAACCTGTCAATTGAGGCCGTCGATCTGTGAACAGAGTCAACTTGAATAACGATAAAACAATCAGTGTGAGGGAAAAAATATTGCTTACCGCGCACGATCTGTTTTATTCCAGCGGATTTAAAGCAACGGGCGTGGATACCATTATCAAGCAGGCTAAAGTCACGAAAGTGACGTTTTATCGCCATTTTCCGGGAAAAAGTTTACTGATTGTTGCCTATCTCCACTATCGACACGAAATATGGATTGACTGGTTTGAAAGCACGCTGCGTCGACATCTTGCTGCGGGTAAAACCCCGGCCAGTGCATTATCTGACACGCTGTATGAATGGTTTATTTCGCCGTTATTCCATGGGTGCGCCTTTATTAATGCCAGCGCAGAAGCAAAATCTGAAGAAAATGAACGCGAAATAAAAGATATTTGCCGTAATCATAAAACCGAAACAAAGGCAAAAATAGCGTCCCTGACCGGCATAACCGATGAGAAAACCGTTAATGAAATCATGATGCTGATCGACGGCGCGATTATTCATGCGCAAATGGGGATCGCAGCGGATGAGGTCATAAGCTCATTGAAAAAGGGAGTAGAACGGCTGACAGAAAACGCCGCCTGACCCGGGGCACGATTGGCCGTCGACGAAATACGCTTAGCATGGAAGGGCTGGCGCTGAGCCTGGCAGTAAATGCCAGGCTCCTGCCTTTAGTCATCATCTTCTGCCCGTTCCGCCATCGCCAGCGAGCTGGCACTGGCCGGATCAAACAGGGAAATACTCTCGATCTGGTTCAGCATGATCACCTTTCTGAAGTCCATCGCACTTCCGGGTTCTGAATCCAGAGTAATGTCGTGGCGGGCATACCATTTGCTGTAATTATTTTCGATGCAAATTCGCATTGTCTTTTCATCGCGATAGCCGCTTAGCATAGGGATCAGCACGATATTGGCGGTTTTTTCATACTCGAGCGTTGCGGTGTGGATCATGCCGACATAAATCCGTCTCGAGCGCAGCGTCACCTGCGCCAGCTCCCCTTGCTCCATACACTGATACAGCAGTTGTTCGATACCGCTCGACTGCGCGAGACGTTTGTAGAGCTTCTTCCTGCCTTCTCCGTCCAGCCTGGCGCTGCCTGCCCAGTTAGAACGATAAAGACAAAACAGGATGGCGAAGGCCAGCATGACGACAACCGGTGCCTGAATACCTAAAAAGCTCCAGTTCATAAAATCTATTTGCCAGTCGGCATAGGTTTGCGCCGTGAAGTGGAAGGTGTTGTCGGCGGCAGAAAGTGCATAGAGCAACAGCCAGAGCAGCCCCGTGGCGATCACCCCTTGCAGAACGAAGATACAGCCATACAGGGCAACGAGAAAATAGACATCCCAGCCGAAAGATCGCTTGATTTTAAAACGGGTCGACAGGTCACGGCTGGTGTACCAGTACCCACAGACCATCAGCACCATAAAGATAGCCGTTCCCATATCAGGCCCTCTTCAGCGCGTTAACATGACGCAGGAAATCCTGTCGCACCTCGTTGCTCTTGTAGTTTACCGAGGCGTTCCCGTCCTGGTCGATGATGATGCGATCGCCATCCTCCACGGCTTCGATAATTTCCTGCTGGCTCATCACCTGGAGCAATGATTCCGGGCTGGAGAAAAGTGACAGAAAGAAACGTTTCATCTCGGGGTTTCCTCATCCTTATGATTAAAAAGGATAAGTCTGGAAGAAGAAGGGGAAATTCGCCTTAAGGTAAAACTGAAAAGCAAAACGGGAAACAGGTGCGTCAGAAAAGGTTCTGAAAAAAATATCGGCAACACAGGTGTAACTTTTTGAAAAATAATATAAATAAAAAATAGTTTTACACAAACTTGGACAAATAACGTTAATTGTGTAAGTTTTAATTATGCGATTACGCCACGTTGTTTACCGCCAGGATGTGACCCATGAGCACTTTGCCCTCTGTCGTGAGTCGGTTTGTTGAGTACTACACCGCACTGGATAGCCAGCCGCCCTCAGCGCTGGTCGGGCTTTATCATTCGGATGCCACGCTTATCGATCCGTTCGGCGAGCATGACGGGATTTTCGCGCTCCAGCGCTATTTCACCCATCTGCTGGCCAATGTTGAAAATTGCCGTTTTACCATTGATCCTCCGCTGTTTGGTGACCGCCGTTTCGTTGTCACGTGGATTATGCACTGGTCGCATCCGCGCATTGCCGGAGGCGAGCCGCTCGACCTGCCGGGATGTTCGGTGGTGGAGACCGAACATGGGTTGATTACTCGCCAGCGTGACTATTACGACGCCGGAGAGATGATCTACGAACACCTTCCGCTGCTCGGTTGGGCAGTGCGCGGCGTGAAGCGGAGGGTGAACGCATGAGCACGGTTCTGATTACCGGAGCAAGCTCGGGCATCGGCGCCGGGCTGGCGAAATCCTTCGCTGCTGACGGCCACACGGTTATCGCCTGCGGGCGCGATCCGGCGCGTCTGGACGCCCTGCATCAGCACAGCCCCACTATCACGGTTCGCCTGTTCGATATGACAGACAGGGACGCCTGTCGCCAGGCGCTGACGGGCTGCTATGCCGACCTGGTTATTCTCTGCGCCGGTACCTGCGAATACCTTGAGCAGGGCGTGGTGGATGCAGCGCTGGTAGAGCGGGTGATGACAACCAATTTCCTCGGGCCAGTGAACTGTCTGGCCGCGTTACAGCCGCAGCTGGTTTCAGGCAACCGCGTGGTGCTGGTCAGCTCCATGGCGCACTGGCTGACGTTCCCGCGCGCAGAGGCTTACGGCGCGTCCAAAGCGGCGCTGAGCTGGTTTGCCGACAGTCTGCGGCTCGACTGGGAGCCGAAAGGGGTCGCCGTGACGGTGGTATTCCCGGGCTTCGTTGATACGCCGCTGACGCGAAAAAATGACTTTGCCATGCCGGGCAGGGTGAGCGTTGAGGAGGCCGTGCAGGCCATTCGGGCCGGCCTGGCGAAAGGGAAAATGCATATTGCGTTTCCGGTGGGGTTTGGCCTTATCTTGCGGTTGCTCTCAGGGCTTCCCGCATTTCTTCAGCGCGCACTGCTGCGCAGGATGGTGCGTTCATGAAGATTGCCATTATCGGCAGCGGCATCGCC
Source organism: Enterobacter cloacae complex sp. 394I7 (assembly GCF_057320345.1). Lineage (NCBI taxonomy): Bacteria > Pseudomonadati > Pseudomonadota > Gammaproteobacteria > Enterobacterales > Enterobacteriaceae > Enterobacter > Enterobacter cloacae complex sp. 394I7. The sequence continues at coordinate 1,074,114 of NZ_JBXWCR010000001.1, forward strand.
GGGTTGACCTGTGCCTGGCGTCTTGCTGGTCATCACGAGGTGACGCTCTTCGAAGCGGGGGCCACTCCCGGCGGTCATACCGCGACGGTTGACGTGCCGACGCCACAGGGCACTTTCGCCATCGATACCGGTTTTATCGTCTACAACGACCGTACCTACCCACGATTTATGGGCCTGCTGAGCGAGCTGGGTATCAGTGGGCAAAAGACGCAGATGAGCTTTTCGGTGCATAACCCGCAAACCGGGCTGGAGTACAACGGACACACCCTGACCTCGTTATTTGCCCAGCGTCGAAACCTGGTGAACCCGTCGTTCTGGCGGCTGCTCGGGGAGATTGTCCGCTTTAATCGCCTGGCGAAACAGGCGCTGGAGAGCGAGCCAGATCCGCACGCGACGCTGCAGACGTTTCTGGACAGGCACCGCTTTACGCCGTTTTTCGCGCGTCACTACATTCTGCCAATGGGGGCGGCCATCTGGTCATCGTCGTTGCAGGAGATGAAACGTTTTCCGTTGCCGCTCTTTTTGCGTTTCTTTGACAATCACGGCCTGCTGGATGTGACGCATCGTCCGCAGTGGTACGTCGTGCCCGGAGGTTCGCGGGAATACATCCGCGCCATGCTGGATAAACTCGGTGACCGCCTGACGCTGCACCTCAACGCCCCGGTGCTGCGGGTGATTCGTCAGCAGAATGGGGTAACGATCCAGCTCGACAACGCGAGCCACAGCGTTGATCAGGTGATTTTTGCCTGTCACTCCGGGCAGGCGTTGGCGATGCTTGACGCGCCGAGCGCGGCAGAGCAGGACGTACTGGGCGATATCGGCTGGCAGCGTAATGAGGTGGTGCTTCACAGCGATCCGCGCTGGCTACCGGTACGTCAGCGTGCCTGGGCGAGCTGGAACTACCGTCTGAGCCAGCAGGATCAGGCCAGCGCCTGCGTCACCTACAACATGAATATTTTGCAGGGGTTGCCTGCGGGTAGCCCGCTGTTCTGCGTCACCCTTAATCCGGACATCCCCGTGGATGAACGCTTTGTTCTGAAACGCTTTGTCTATGAACACCCGCTGTTTAACCCCAAAAGCTGGCGTGCACAGGCGCGTCGCGGTGAGATTAACGGCCACCAGCGTAGCTGGTTCTGCGGCGCTTACTGGTACAACGGCTTTCATGAAGATGGCGTGCGCAGTGCGCTGGACGTGGTGAATGCGATAGCCGCCGGGGAGGGGAACTGAAATGAACAGCTGCCTCTATCACGGTGTATTACGCCATCGTCGCTTCCGGCCGAAAGCGCACCAGTTCCGCTACAGCGTCTTTATGGCCTGGCTCGATCTCGATGAGCTGGAGACGTTGCCTGCGGTCGGGGTCCGTCGCAATCGTGTTGCCGCCGCCTCGTTCCATGATGCGGATTATCCGCTGGGCACGCCGCTTAAAGAGAATGTCCTCACCAGGCTTGAAAGCCTGACCGGAGAACGGCCGCAGGGGCGGGTTATGCTCCTGACGCAGCTGCGCTACTTCGGATTCCATTTTAATCCGGTCAACTTTTACTACTGCTATGACCGGGCGGAGACGCTGCGCTGGGTGCTGGCGGAAGTTCGCAATACCCCGTGGAATGAGCGTCATTACTACGCGGTGAATGGGCAGGATGCGCGTCCCACAGAAAAAGCGTTTCATGTTTCCCCTTTTAACCCGATGGACATGGTTTACCACTGGCGCTTTAACCCGCCTGACGACTCGTTGCATATGCACATTGAAAACCATCAGGAAGCGAAGGTGTTTGACGCCACGCTGGCGCTACGCCGGGAGCCGCTTACCCGGGCGGCACTGCGGTCGCTGCTGCTGCGCATTCCACTGATGACCCTCAAAACCGTTTTCGCTATTTACTGGCAGGCGCTGCGGCTGTGGCTCAAGCGCGTGCCGCTGTATAACCATCCCGTCAGCAGGAGTGAACGCTCATGACCGATCCCGTCTTTACGCTTGAACCCGATATCCCGCGCAACGTCCGCATCGCGCGCTGGCTGCTGTTTCGTCTCTTAAGCGGTATCCGCGGCGGCTCGCTAACCCTGCGTGAGGGTGCGCAGACGTTCCATTTCGGCGAGACATCCGCTGCGCTGCATGCCAACGTTCAGATCCTGAGCCCGGGCGTGTATTGGCGTGTCTTAACGGGGGGCAGCCTCGCCGCCGCTGAGGCCTGGATGGATGGCGAATGGGAAACCACACAGCTCACACCATTGCTTGAGATCCTGGCGCTTAACGGGCAGGTGCTTGGCCGGCTGGAAAAGGGATTTCGTCTGTTCAGCAGGCCACTTGAACGGCTTCGCCACTGGACGCGGCGAAACTCACGCGCCCAGGCCCGCGAAAATATTGCCGCGCATTACGATCTGGGTAACACCTTCTATGCCCATTTTCTGGACAACGAGTTGCTCTACTCCAGTGCGCTGTTCACCGCAGATGAGCAGGATCTCACGGCGGCTCAACAGGCCAAAATGGCTCGCCTGTGCGATCAGTTGGCGCTGAACGCCAATGATCACCTGCTGGAAATTGGCACCGGCTGGGGCGCGATGGCGGAATATGCCGCCCGTCATTATGGCTGTCGGGTGACCACCACGACGCTGTCGCAGGAGCAGTATCTCTGGGCGAAAGAACGGATTGTCCGCGCCGGGTTGCAGGATCGCGTTGAGGTACTGCTGTGCGATTACCGCGATCTCACCGGAGAGTACGACAAGCTGGTCTCGATAGAGATGATTGAGGCCGTGGGGCAGCGCTATCTGCCAACCTTCTTCCGCACCTGTCAGGCCAGGCTGCGACCGGGAGGTCGTATGGCAATACAGGCCATCACCATTCAGGACCAGCGCTATCGCGACTACAGCAAAAGCGTCGACTTTATCCAGCGCTACATTTTCCCCGGCGGTTTTTTACCAAGCATCACCGCCATGAATGAGCTTATGACGCGCCACACCGATTTCGTGATGCGCAATCTCTTTGATATGGGGCCCGACTATGCCCGCACGCTGGCTCTCTGGCGCCAGCGCTTCGTGCATGCATGGCAGGAGATTGAAAAGCTCGGGTTCGATGAGCGGTTTCGTCGGATGTGGCTGTACTACCTCGGCTACTGCGAAGCCGGGTTTAACGCCCGCACCATCAGCGTGGTGCAACTGACCGCCGAGCGCGTATGAAACATTATTTGCAGGTCTTTCTGCTGGCTATCGCGTTCGATTTTTACTGGGCGCTGGTGGTGCTCTTTCGCGAGCAGGGCCTGATTATCTGGATCGTGCTGGCGGTCGTGGCCTGCCTGCTGTTGCCGTCCGCGTACCGACTTTACGCCATTGCGCTGGCCGCGGCAGGGAGCCTGCTGGATGCGCTCTGGGCGTTGACGGGCCTGATTGCGTTTACGGGTGAGTCACTGATGCCGCTGTGGATGGTGGCACTGTGGCTGATGTTCGCCACCGTCTGGACTCAACTGACGCGCACAACAACATTACCCGGCTGGCTGCTGACCCTGCTGGCAACCGTGGGTGGGCCTGTCGCCTATCTGATTGGCGAACGGCTTGGCGCCATTACTTTTCTGGAGCCGACCTTTATTGTCATCAGTTGGATGGCACCGGGCTGGCTGGTATTGATGCTGTTTTTCCATCTGCTGGTGGGTAGACAAAAATGAGAGCTGCGGCACTGCTTCTCTTACTGATAATCCTGTCCCCCGTGGCTCAGGCTGCCGACTGGCTGACCTGGCGCAAGGTCGGTGACGCCACGCTGACCTGGGGGCCGTTCACCGTCTATACCTCACAGCTTCGCACGCCGGAGGGGCGTTACAGCGGGGAGAACGGAGATCGGGCGCTGATCATCACTTACGCGCGTGAAATCGACCGTGACGACCTGGTTGAGGCAACGCGCGATCAGTGGCAGGCTCAGGGGATCCTCGAGCAGGAACCCCAAAGCGAAGCCTGGCTGCGTATGCTCCAGTCGCTCTGGCCCGATGTTGGGCCGGGCAGCCAGCTGGCGTTTGTGGTCACCGACAGGCAGGGGCAGTTCTGGTACCGCGCTTCGGCGGTGCAGAAAAACTTTATTCCGCTGGGACCACGTCAGTCCGCCGCGTTCAGCACGCGCTTTCTGGCAATCTGGCTCAGTCCCCGCACGCAATATCCCGCGCTGCGTCAGCAGCTGACAGGAGGGCAACAATGAAACGTATACTGGTCATCGCGCTGGCGGTAACGATGCTGCTGGCCGGCTGCAGTACAGAGGTGACGGAATACCGTCAGCAGCAGCCGAAGCTGGATATCTTCCGCTATTTTCAGGGGAAAACCGAAGCGTGGGGCATGGTGCAGGATCGCAGCGGTAAACAGTTGCGCCGGTTTCACGTTGAGATTGCCGGGGACGTTATCGGCGATACGCTGACGCTCAATGAACATTTCGTCTATGACGACGGCGAAAAGCAGCAGCGGGTATGGCATATCCGACGGATGGGGGGCGATCGCTACGAAGGCACGGCAGGGGATATCGAAGGGGTGGCGACCGGGCAGGCGGCGGGAAACGCCTTCAACTGGCATTACAGCATGCAGGTGAAAGCCAATGGTAGCACCTGGCTGCTGCACTTTGACGACTGGATGTACCTGCAGGATGAAACCCATCTGTTCAATAAAACAGAGCTGAAGAAACTGGGCGTCACCGTCGCCACGGTGACGCTGTTCTTTACCCGCAAGGCGTGACGTTACTCGCTCCCGGGCGCCGGTTCGGCGGGGGTTTTGCTGCTGAGGTAGATGAAGATCAGCGCAATGGCCAGGCAGACGATGGCCCCGAGACGGCTCAGCGAAAACGGAATGACCGCGTTACCCAGCCAGCCAAAGCTGTCAATCAACATGCTCATGGTGAGCTGGCCGAAGATCACCGCGACCGTGGCAACGGCGGTACCGATACGTTGTACCGCCAGTACCATTATCACAATGTAGGGCACGCCGAACAGGGCACCGAGCAGCTGCCATTTGGGCACGTCCATCAGGGTAATGGCCTGTTTGGGTTCAAAGAAGAAGATCAGCAGGGCGGTGACCAGCGCACCAACGGAAAACGTCAGAAACGCGCTTTTAAAGACGCCCACGCTGCTTCCCAGCTGTCCGTTGATGGCGGCCTGGATGCTCAGCGTCGCGCCGCCACACACTGCCAACATAATCATAATCAGTGTCATTTTGTTACCCCTGTGCAACCAGAACCAGCGCGGCAATGATGAAAAGCAGCGCGATGATGCGTTTACCGTTAATCTTTCTGGGCGTGGTGCCCAGCAACCCATAGTGGTCAATGATAAGACTCTTAAAGACCTGACCTGCCAGAATGCCAATCATCGTCAGGGCAATGCCGATGGCCGGCGTGGCGAGGGTCAAAATGACGACGTAAACGGGCCCGAGTACGCCGCCGAGCAGTTGCCATGCGGGCTGTGTGAAAAACGACGGGCTGTTACGCGGGCTGAAAAACAGCATCAGCAGAAACGTCAGCGCGGCACCTGTACCGAAAATACTGAACGTGGCCCATAAATCGCCGACTTCCCCACCCAGTGGCCCCAGCAAGCCAGCCTCTACGGAGAGGCCCATGCCGCCGAGAATAACCAGTAAAATTAACATCCATTGCATATTCATTATCTCTACGTTCTGAAGGCGAAACAGACTAGCCCTGAACATCGATGAGAAAAATGCCATAATGCAGGAAACACCTTTGCAGGAAATGCACTAATGGTTGATGCCGGAAATATGAATATCCGCTCGCTGCGGGTTTTTATTGCGGTTTACGAAGCGCAAAACTTTTCTGTGGTTGCCCGGCGGGAGGGGATGTCTGCTTCGCAGGTTTCACGCGTTATCTATCAGCTTGAGGACGCGCTCGGCCAGCAACTTTTCTATCGTAATACCCGGGCGGTGATCCCAACGGAAAGCGGCCACCTTTTTATCCGCTACGCCAGAGCGATGGTGGAAAGCCTGGAGGAGGCGCGTCGGGAACTGGATGAGCGTTCGACGGAGCCTTCCGGCACGCTGCGCATTAATGGCCCGGTGTACTTTGGGCAGCGACACGTTGCCCCTGGCCTGCCTGCACTGGCGGCGCGGTATCCCCGGCTGAATATAGAGCTGACGCTGACCGATGACTTTATCGACCCGCACAAAGATGCCGCCGACGTTATCTTTCGCATCGGCACGCTGACGGATTCAACCTTTCACGCGCGGGTTTTTGGCCAGCAGCGTTACCATCTGGCCGCGTCGCCGGACTATTTGCGAAAACACGGTGTGCCAGACGGGCCGGATGACCTCAGTCGTCACCGGTGCCTGGTCTACCGCGGGTCGTCAGGTCCCAATCGCTGGCTGGTGCGAGGTCAGGGGGACGCCTGGGTGCATTACCCCGTGGTGCCGCTGATGACCTCCAATAATGCGGAGTCGCTGCTCATTGCCGCGCTGGGCGGGATGGGGATCGTGCTGTTTCCGGACTGGCTGATTGGCGACAGACTGCAGAAGGGGGAACTGGTCGCACTCCTCGTGGAATGGGAGTGCGCCATAAATACCGAGCCGCTGAACATTGCGGCGATCTATCCTCACGCCCGTCACCCGCCCCTGAACGTCAGGGCGGTGATTGATCATTACGTGGCGCTTTTCGGCACCCCGCCTTACTGGCAGACGTAGCGATTATGCGCCGAGTTCTTTACGGATAATGTCGGCGCCGGCGCTCAGGGCGTTGAGCTTTCCGTTGGCAACCTGACGTGAGAGCGGGGCCATCCCGCAGTTTGTTGATGGCCACAGCTTGTCGGCATCGACAAACTGTAGCGCTTTACGCAGCGTATCGGCCACTTCCTCTGGCGTCTCAATGGTATTGGTCGCCACGTCAATGGCACCCACCATCACCTTTTTGCCGCGGATCAGTTCCAGCAGGTCCATCGGTACGCGGGAGTTGTGGCACTCCAGAGAGATGATGTCGATATTGGACGTCTGCAGTTTAGGGAAGGCTTCTTCATACTGCCGCCATTCTGAACCGAGCGTTTTTTTCCAGTCGGTATTGGCTTTGATGCCATACCCGTAGCAGATATGGACCGCGGTCTGGCAGCGCAGACCTTCGATGGCGCGTTCCAGCGCGGCAATACCCCAGTCGTTCACCTCATCAAAAAACACGTTAAAGGCCGGTTCATCAAACTGGATGATATCAACGCCTGCCGCTTCTAACTCTCTCGCTTCCTGATTGAGAATTTTGGCAAATTCCCAGGCCAGCTTTTCGCGGCTTTTATAGTGAGCGTCATAGAGGGTGTCGATCATGGTCATCGGGCCGGGCAGAGCCCACTTGATCGGTTTATCCGTGAGCTGGCGTAAATACTTTGCATCATCAACGAACACCGGTTTTTGACGCGCGACGGCATCCACCACGGTCGGCACGCTCGCGTCATAGCGGTTACGAATTCGCACGGTCTGGCGGTTCTCAAAATCAACGCCGCTGAGGTGTTCAATAAAGGTGGTGACGAAGTGCTGACGAGTCTGTTCCCCGTCGCTGACAATATCAATGCCCGCACGGATCTGCTCATCCAGAGATAAACGCAGCGCATCCTGTTTACCGGCAAGTAATTCCTGATCCTGCAATTTCCATGGCGACCAGAGCGTTTCGGGTTGCGCAAGCCAGGTTGGCTTAGGCAAACTGCCAGCCGTTGAAGTCGGGAGCAATGTTTTCATAGTAGAAGACCTTTATTATCGATTAATTAAAGCGTGTTGTGACCTGACCACTGCTCAAGAAGAGGTTTATAGGGCTTGATAAAATACGCTTCCGTAAATTTGCCCTGTTCAATTGCCAGCCGGCTGCGTTCTTCACGGTCATAAACAATTTTTGTTAATGAATGATCCTCATGATTCAGATCGGGCTGGTAGCATTCTCCGGCGGTCGAGTTCGCATTGTAAATTTCAGGGCGATAAATTTTCTGGAAAGTCTCCATGGTGCTGATGGTGCTAATCAACTCCAGGTTGGTGTAATCCCGTAATAAATCGCCGGTGAAATAAAACGCAAACGGCGCTGCGCTATTCTCAGGCATAAAGTAACGAACCTGCAGACCCATTTTCCCGAAATACTGCTCGGTTAAGGATGTACCGTCCGGACGATACTCGATGCCCAGCACCGGGTGCTGGTTGCCCGTGCGGCGGTAGGTGTCTTTGCTGGAGACGCTCAGGCAGATCACCGGTGCCTTTTTGAAGTTCTCTTTGTATTCAGGTGAGTTAACGAAATGCCGGAAAATAGTGCCGTGCAGCTCACCAAAATTATCCGGGATCGCGAAGCGGGACTGATTTTTATTGTGCTCCGGCAGCAAGACGCTGAAATCATAATCGCGGACATAGGACGAGAAATTATTTCCAACGATACCGTCGATGCGCTCATGGGTCTTTTTATCAACGATCGTTGTCTGCAATATTTCGATAGCCGGGAAGGGCTTCTCAGCGCCGATATGCAAATCCACAGAAATAATGTCCAGTTCGAGCGCATAGCGATCGGCTTTTGGGTTATCCCAGCGCGCTAACGCGTTAAAACGGTTATTCATCATCACCAGCGTATTTCGCAGGTTTTGCTGGCGTTTTTCGCCACGGGCCAGGTTGGCGAAGTTGGTGGTGGTACGCGTATTTTCTGAAGGGTTATAATTTTCATCAAAGCAACTACGCTTAAGGCTAAATGTAAAAGCATTACTCATCGTCGTTATACATCCTAAGTTCTTGTTGCTAAGAAGTTACCAATGCATAATTTATGCCTGAGCCCGTGACGGAGGGGAAGTGACTTAATTTCACTGCAACATGAGCTATCTTCATGAACAGCGCCTTTCCAGGTATAATCCCCAAAATTTCAATACGGTTTAGAAACGATCATGACAAAACTCACCCTACAAGAGCAGATGCTGAAAGCAGGCTTAGTCAGCAGTAAGAAGATGGCTAAAGTTCAGCGCACGGCCAAGAAATCGCGCGTTCAGGCCCGTGAAGCAAGGGAAGCAGTAGAAGAGAATAAAAAAGCGCAGCTCGAGCGTGACAAGCAGCTGAGCGAGCAGCAGAAGCAGGCGACGCTGGCGAAAGAGTTTAAAGCGCAGGTCAAGCAGCTGATCGAAATGAACCGCATCACCGTGACCAGAGGCACCATCGCCTTTAACTTTACCGACGGCAATCTCATCAAAAAAATCGAGGTCGACAAGCAGACGCAGGCCCAGCTGATCAATGGCCGCCTGGCGATTGCGCGTCTGGTGATTAATGCCAATGGCGACTGCGACTATGCGATTATCCCGGCAGTGGTGGCCGATAAAATCGCCCAGCGCGATGCCGAGAGTATCGTGTTAAACAGCGCCCTGAGTCAGGAAGAGCAGGATGAAGACGATCCGTACGCAGATTTCAAAATTCCTGACGATTTGATGTGGTAAGTCGCGCTTAAAACGGTGCGGCGTGACGGGCGTTAATTGCCTCTGCGCTCACCGGATGCACAAAATCCAGCTCGCTGGCGTGCAGCATCAGCCGCGGTATCTGTTCGGTGCCCGGCAGTGCAAGACCACCATACAGATCGCAGCCTAAAATAGGGTAGCCCAACTGCTGGCAGTGAATACGCAGCTGGTGGGTTCGCCCGGTCTCCGGGGTCAGTCTGACCCGCGTCAACGGCAGTGCCGCATCATAAAACCGGTCCATCACCTGATAGCGTGAGCGTGCGGGTTTGCCGGTAATTGCACAAATCGACATCAGCGGAAACAGCGCCGGATCTTTAGCAATCGGGGCATCAATCACTCCCTCGTCGTGTTCCACATGCCCGCAAAGCAGGGCGCTGTATACCTTTCGCACGGCGCGCTGGCTGAACTGGTGACAGAGGGCGGCGTTAATCGCTTTATTGCGCGCAATTACCATCAGCCCGGATGTACCGAAATCCAGACGATGCACCAGCGTGCAGCCGGGAAACGTCTGTACCAGTCGATAATGCACTGAATCGCGATTTTGCGGATTTTTGCCTGAAAGGCTGAGCAGACCGGAAGGCTTATTAATCAGGACCAGATGTTCGTCCTGCCAGAGGATCTCGATCTCGTCGTGACACGGTGGGGCAATAAAAGAATCTATAATCGCAGACATCAGACGGCCCGACAGAAGAGTGGGTGCGGATGATAGCGAATTTTTAGCGGCGGGGACAGAAAGAAACCCTCCCACCAGGCGGTGAGAGGGGGATGATTAAGCGGCTACGAGGCTGTCGATAGCGGCTTTCGCGTCGGTCTGCGCTTTGGTCGCAACTTCCGGGCCGTAGGCAATACCTTCAGCAAACACGAAATTCACGTCGGTAATACCGATGAAGCCCAGGAACAGAGTCAGGTACGGTGCAACCAGGTCAGTTGGGGTGTCTTTGTGAATACCGCCACGGCTGGTCAGTACAATCGCACGCTTACCTTTCACCAGACCTTCAGGGCCGTTTTCAGTGTAACGGAAGGTTACGCCGGCACGGGCCACCAGGTCGAAGTAGTTCTTCAGCTGAGTAGGGATGTTGAAGTTGTACATTGGCGCGTTGATCACGATAACGTCGTGCGCCTGCAGTTCAGCAATCAGCTCGTCAGAGAGGGCCAGGGCTTCCTGCTGACGTGGCGTCAGGGGAGCGTCGCTTGGACGCAGCGCGCCAACCAGTTCGCCATCCAGCACAGGAATCGGGTTTGCAGCCAGGTCACGCACGGTGATTTCATCAGCAGAATGCTGTTCACGCCACTGTTCAACGAAGTAGTCAGAGAGCTGACCAGACTGTGAGTACCCTGCCAGAATACTGGATTTCAATACTAATACTTTGCTCATGGGTGATTCCTGTTTTTGCATTTGATTGAAGGGGGTTGCCCCGTTGCTTGTTGACACTCTATTCACAATCCTGTCGCAGGGATAGCGCAATATATCGAAGTCTATGTTCGAATTTTTTGAATAAGGCACTCAAAGCGCCAATGTGATACTCTATAGCAATCATTAAAAAGAGATTTTACCCGGCAGTGCACTGCCCGTTAACGCTATGACAGAACAACAAAAATTAACCTTCCCGATGCTCCTGCAACAGCTTGATTCACTGATGCTGCGTGATAAACAGCGGTTTGCCCGCCGTCTGCACGGGGTGAAGAAGGTTAAAAATCCTGATGCACAACAGGCCATTTATCAGGAGATGGCGAAAGAGATTGAACAGGCGGCAGGGAAAGTCGTGCTGCGCGAAGCCGCACGTCCGGAGATTACCTACCCGGAAAACCTGCCGGTCAGTCAGAAAAAACAGGACATTCTTGAAGCCGTGCGCGATCACCAGGTGGTGATTGTCGCAGGGGAAACCGGTTCAGGGAAAACCACTCAGCTGCCGAAAATTTGTATGGAGCTGGGGCGTGGGGTGAAAGGGCTGATTGGTCACACCCAGCCGCGTCGTCTGGCGGCGCGTACCGTGGCGAACCGTATTGCCGAAGAGCTGCAAACGCAGCCCGGTGGCTGCATTGGGTATAAGGTGCGATTCAGCGACCACGTTAGCGATAACACCATGGTCAAGCTGATGACTGACGGTATTCTGCTGGCGGAAATCCAGCAGGATCGTCTGCTGATGCAGTACGACACGATCATTATCGATGAAGCGCACGAACGCAGCCTGAATATCGACTTCCTGCTCGGGTATCTGAAAGAACTGTTACCGCGTCGCCCGGACCTGAAAATTATCATCACCTCCGCCACCATCGATCCGGAGCGTTTCTCAAAGCATTTCAACAATGCGCCGATTATCGAGGTCTCTGGCCGAACGTATCCGGTGGAGGTGCGCTATCGCCCGATAGTGGAAGACGCGGACGATACCGAGCGCGACCAGCTGCAGGCCATCTTTGATGCCGTCGACGAGCTGGGAAATGAAAGCGCGGGCGACATTCTGATTTTCCTGAGCGGCGAACGGGAAATTCGCGATACCGCTGACGCCCTCAGCAAGCGCGATCTTCGCCATACCGAAATTCTGCCGCTGTATGCGCGCCTGTCAAACAGCGAACAAAACCGCGTGTTTCAGCCGCACAGCGGACGTCGTATTGTGCTCGCCACCAACGTGGCGGAAACCTCGCTTACCGTGCCGGGCATCAAATATGTGATTGACCCGGGTACGGCACGTATCAGCCGCTACAGCTACCGCACCAAAGTGCAGCGCCTGCCAATTGAGCCGGTTTCTCAGGCTTCCGCTAATCAGCGTAAAGGGCGCTGCGGCCGTGTGTCGGAAGGGATCTGTATTCGCCTCTATTCCGAGGACGATTTCCTGTCGCGACCGGAGTTTACTGACCCGGAAATTCTGCGCACCAACCTGGCGTCGGTCATCCTGCAGATGACTGCGCTAGGGCTTGGCGACATCGCCGCGTTCCCGTTTGTCGAAGCGCCGGACAAGCGCAATATTCAGGACGGCGTGCGCCTGCTGGAAGAGCTGGGTGCCATCACCACCGACGAGCAGGCTAGCGCCTATAAACTGACGCCGCTGGGCCGTCAGCTCAGCCAGCTGCCGGTTGACCCGCGGCTGGCGCGCATGGTGCTGGAAGCACAGAAACACGGCTGTGTGCGTGAAGCAATGATCATTACCTCCGCGCTCTCGATTCAGGATCCGCGCGAGCGTCCGATGGACAAGCAGCAGGCGTCTGATGAAAAACACCGTCGGTTCCACGATAAAGAGTCCGACTTCCTCGCCTTTGTGAACCTGTGGAACTACCTCGGCGAGCAGCAGAAAGCGCTGTCGTCGAACCAGTTCCGCCGCCAGTGCCGCGTCGATTTCCTCAATTATCTGCGCGTGCGCGAGTGGCAGGATATCTACACGCAGCTGCGTCAGGTGGTGAAAGAGCTGGGCATTCCGGTTAACAGTGAACCGGCGGAGTACCGCGAAATTCACATTGCGTTGCTGACCGGGCTGCTCTCCCATATCGGGATGAAGGATGCCGACAAGCAGGAGTATACCGGGGCGCGTAACGCCCGTTTCTCCATCTTCCCGGGGTCCGGTTTATTCAAGAAACCGCCTAAATGGACCATGGTGGCCGAACTGGTGGAAACCAGCCGCCTGTGGGGCCGCATTGCGGCGCGCATTGATCCCGAATGGGTTGAACCTGTTGCCCAGCACCTGCTGAAGCGCTCATACAGTGAACCGCACTGGGAGCGCGCGCAGGGCGCGGTGATGGCGACCGAAAAAGTGACCGTTTACGGTCTGCCGGTGGTTGGCGCGCGCAAGGTTAACTACAGCCAGATAGATCCCGCGTTGTGCCGCGAGTTGTTTATTCGTCACGCGCTGGTGGAGGGCGACTGGCAGACGCGTCATGCATTCTTCCGTGAAAACCTCAAACTGCGTGCCGAAGTGGAAGAGCTTGAGCATAAATCCCGTCGCCGCGACATTCTGGTCGACGACGAGGCGCTGTTTGAGTTTTACGACCAGCGTATCAGCCACGATGTGATTTCTGCCCGCCACTTCGACAGCTGGTGGAAGAAGGCCAGCAAAGAGACCCCGGACCTGCTCAACTTTGAAAAGAGCATGTTGATCAAAGAGGGAGCGGAGTCGGTCAGCAAACTCGATTACCCGAACTTCTGGCATCAGGGCTCTCTCAAGCTGCGTCTGACCTATCAGTTTGAGCCGGGCGCGGATGCGGATGGCGTCACCGTACACATTCCGCTGCCGCTGTTAAACCAGGTCGAAGAGAGCGGATTCGAGTGGCAAATTCCGGGGCTGCGTCGCGAGCTGGTGATTGCGCTGATCAAATCGCTGCCAAAACCGGTGCGTCGTAACTTTGTGCCTGCGCCAAACTATGCCGAAGCGTTTTTATGCCGCGTAACGCCGCTGGAGTTGCCGCTGCTGGATTCGCTGGAGCGTGAGCTCAGGCGCATGACGGGCGTAACCGTCGACCGCGACGACTGGCACTGGGATCAGGTGCCCGATCACCTGAAAATCAGCTTCCGCGTGGTGGACGACAAAAACAAAAAGCTGCAGGAAGGCCGATCGCTGACCGAACTGAAAGAGGCGCTGAAAGGTAAAGTCCAGGAGACGCTTTCTGCGGTAGCTGATGACGGTATCGAGCAGAGCGGATTGCACATCTGGAGCTTTGGAGAGCTTCCGGAAAGCTATGAGCAAAAACGCGGCAACTACAGGGTGAAGGCCTGGCCTGCACTGGTAGATGAGCGTGACAGCGTGGCCATCAAACTCTTTGATAATCCACAGGAACAACAGCAGATGATGTGGCGTGGTCTGCGTCGTTTGCTGCTGCTTAATATTCCGTCACCGATTAAATATCTGCACGAGAAGTTACCGAACAAAGCCAAGCTTGGCCTCTACTTTAACCCGTACGGTAAAGTGCTGGATCTGATTGACGACTGCATCTCCTGTGGCGTGGACAAGCTTATCCACGAGGCGGGCGGTCCGGTCTGGTCAGAAGCGGAGTTTGCGGTACTGCATGAGAAAGTCAGGGCAGAACTGAACGACACCGTGGTCGACATTGCGAAACAGGTCGAGCAGATCCTCACCACCGTGTTCAATATCAACAAACGCCTGAAAGGGCGCGTGGATATGACCATGGCGCTGGGGCTGTCGGACGTGAAAGCGCAGATGGCCGGGTTAGTGTACCGTGGATTCGTTACCGGCAACGGCTTCAAACGCCTTGGCGATACGTTGCGTTATCTGCAGGCGATCGAAAAACGTCTGGAGAAAATGGCTATCGATCCGCATCGTGACCGCGCGCAGATGCTGAAAGTGGAAAGCGTGCAGAAGGCATGGCAGCAGTGGCTCAACAAATTGCCGCCGGCGCGCCGTGACGATGAAGACGTGCAGGCGATCCGCTGGATGATCGAAGAGCTGCGCGTCAGCTTCTTTGCCCAGCAGCTCGGAACGCCGTATCCCATTTCGGATAAACGTATTTTGCAGGCAATGGAGCAGATTTCGGCGTAACGTCGGGTGTTCGCCCTCTCTCTGTGAGAGAGGGCATCTGCGTTTAGCGATTCACCACGGCCAGGGTAAAGCCATCCCATCCTTTACTGCCCACCGTTTGTAGCGCGGTCGCCGTCAGGCGCGGGTTATCCCCGATCATCTCAATAAATCGTCTGACGCCCTGTACGCGGGCATCGTCACTTTGCGCGTTAATCACTTCGCCGTCACGAACCACATTATCCCCGACGATCAGCGTTCCCGGGCGTGAGTAGTACAGTGCCCACTCCAGATACCCCGGATTGTTTGGCTTATCGGCATCGATAAAGATCAGGTCGAACGGTGGAACATCACCGACGTGTTCAAGAGAGTGCAGCGCAGGGCCTTCAATGAGCTCAATCCGATCGCTGAGCCCCGCCAGCTGGATATTCTGACGTGCAACGCGGGCATGGATGGGGTCCGCTTCGAGGGTGATCAACTTCCCGTCAGGTGGCAGCGCACGCGCCATCCAGATAGTGCTGTAGGCGCCCAGCGTGCCGATTTCAAGGATCCGCCGTGCCTGCGTCATGCGGACAAAAAGCGCCAGCAGCTGCCCCTGATTGGCTGCGACATCATGTTCGGGTAAACCAGCTCGCTGGTTGTTTTCCAGCACCCGCTGGAGGATATCATCCTCGGGAATGAGTGAAGAGATCATGTAATTATCGACTGCAGACCACTGTTGTTGCATAGATTGACTCCTGAGTGGCAAACACCGGGTTGCGCTGCGATCCGGTTTTCGCCCTCTCCATGCCGGAGAGGGCTTGTGGGGTATCAGGTCACGCGTTGCTCCAGCCTCCGCCCAGTGCTCTGTACAAATCAACCTGCGCCAGCAGCAGGTTATTTTTGACCTGCACGACGCTGGTTTGTACCGAGAACAGCGTGCGCTGGGCATCCAGCACATCCAGGTACGACGAATAGCCGTTGCGATAGCGGTTTTGCGCTATGCGCAGCGTCTCTTGCGCCACATCTTGTTGGGCAAGCAGCTCCGTCAGTTGTTCCTGATAGCGCGTGATAGCATCAAGACTGTTATTGACCTCGGCAAAGGCGTTACGGACGGTTTTTTCATAACTGTAAAGCGCCTGGTTGCGCTGGGACTGCGAAATATCCACCTGTGCGTTCAGCGCCTGGCGGTTGAGCAGCGGAGCAAGAATGCTGCCGCCGACGCTCCAGAGCTGCAGCGGGTTGTCGAGTAAGCCGGAGAGCGTGCGATCCTGTATCGATCCGGTTGCGGTCAGGTTGATCGACGGCAGCAGGCTGGCGCTTGAGGCAGCCAGCGAGGCATCAGCCGCAACCAGTTGCTTTTCAGCCTGCACAATATCCGGACGGCGATTAAGCAGCGAGGAGGGCAGTTGCGAGGGCAATGTCAGGGGCGTCAGGGCCGCGAAGTTTTCACTGCGCGCGACCTCGCCCGGGTTGCTCCCCAGCAGCAGGCTCAGGGCGTTCTCCTGCTGTGCAATCTGATGCTGCAGCAGGGGAACCTGCGCCCGCGTGGAGCGCAGTTCGGAGTCGGACTGCATCAGCTCCAGGCGTGAACTGTAGCCCGTTTCAAACTGGCGTTTAGCGAGAGTGAATGCCTCTTCCCGAGACTTCAGCGTGGAGCGGGTGACGCGAAGCTGTTCATCGAGGGACAGCAGGGTGATATAGCCGGAGGCGACCGAGGATGCCACGGTAAGATCTGCCGCCGCCGCCGCGGCTTTCTGCGCGTCCAGCGAGGCTTCAGCCGCATTCGCGGTGCTGCGGTTTACGCCCCAGATATCGACATCATAGCTGGCGGTGAGGCTGCCTTTATACAGGCTGCTGTAGATCGGCAGACCGGTGGCAGCAGATTGTGTCCGCGCGCGGGTGCCCGTGACGCCAGCATCCAGCGACGGAAACAGGCTGCCGTCGGCCGCGTAGACCCGTGCCTGATACTCGTTAATCCGTTCGCGGGCAATCAGCACGTCGCTGTTGTTCTTAAGCGCCAGGTCCACATAGCGGTTCAGATTATTGTCGTGGAAATTACGCCACCAGAGCTGTTCTGCAGGGCTTGCCGGGCCTGCTGTTGCTCGCCATTGCGTGGGGATGTGCAGCGACGGCTGCGCCGGTTTCACGTCGACCGACTGGCAACCGGCCAGCACGGTCATGATCATCAGAACGGCTATCGGGCGAAGGGTCATTGCTTCGCCTCCCGCGTATCAATGGTCACCTGCACCGACATGCCCGGACGCAGAAGCTGATAGGCTTCCTGGTCACCCAATACTTCAATTCGCACCGGAATACGCTGGGCAATTTTGACAAAGTTACCCGTGGCGTTATCCGGCGTGATGGCGCTGAACTCAACGCCGGTTGCCGGAGAGATGCTCTCCACGCGGCCCTGATAGGCCTTATCATTTAATGCATCGACGGTGAATTTCACCGGCTGACCCACCCGAAGCTCCGCCAGCTGCGTCTCTTTAATATTGGCGATCACCCAGTGCTGAGGCGGCACGAGGGTGGTGAGGTGGGTTCCGGCGGTAACGTAAGCGCCCAGACGAACGGCGATCTGACCAAGCTGGCCGTCGCGAGGCGCCACAATGCGCGTGTTTTGCAGGTCAATTTGCGCCAGCTCCAGCGCCGCTTTGGCGTTTTCCACATCCGCCTCCAGCGCGCCGCGATTGACGATCACCGTTTGCAGATCCTGGCGCGACATTTCCAGCGTGGCTTTCGCCTGGTCAATGTCGGCGCTGCCCTGGGCTGCGCTTGCCAGCGCGGCGTCGCGCTCACGGATAGACAGTGAACCATCCGCCGTCAGGTCCTTTACGCGTTTCAAATCCGCCTGGGATTTCAGACTCTGGGCGCGGGCATTTTTCAGAGCCGCTTCGTTTTTGGCGATCACCGCTTCGGCGCTTTTGCGCTGTTGCAGGTTGTTGTTCAGGGCGGCAATCTTCATCGCCAGCTGCGCTTCGGCCTGATGCACCCGCTGGCGGTAGATACGGTCATCAATCTGCAGCAGCAGCTCGCCCTTTTTGACCCGGTCGAAATCCTGCACCTTCACCTCAGTGATATAGCCGTTAACCTGCGGGCTGATAAAGGTCGTCTGTCCGCGCACGTAGGCATTATCAGTAAACTGCGAGTGGCGGGTGAACGGGGGTAGCTGCCAGGCGTAGAGGATCACCAGTACGCCGACAATACCGATTGCCGCCGCGGTGAAAACCGAAACGATACGGACATTTTTACGGGTGTTGGCCTGCTCTTTAGCGGCATCCTGCTGACTCATAACATCTCCAGAGAAATCATCTTCATATTCATTACTTGTTGCCTGTTGCCTTCTTCAGGGCCATACGGGCAGTCAGGCGCAGGCGCAGCAAGCGCCATAAAATCCAGACCAGGGTGGCGGCGGCGATGCTCGCCGTCAGTAAATAAGTATCGTTATAAGCCAGAATATTTGCCTCAAGCGTTGAAACCGTTTGCAGCTGGGTGATGGCCTGGGTACCCAGCAGCGAGCTGTCGCCAATCAGGTTCCGGTACAGCCCGGTGTAAGCCTGAATACGGTCATTCACCAGCGGGTTCAGGGTTGTGAGCTGATCGGCCAGCATGCTGGAGTGGTATTTCTCGCGCCAGGTCTGGAAGGTCCCCAGGATGGCAGAGCCGAGCAGGCCGCCGAGGTTCTGGCTCATGCCAAACATCACCGAGAAGCTCACCAGGTTGCGCGGATCGGCGATAACCCCGCCAATCGCGGCCAGCATGGCGGGCGCGAGGAAGAAGGCGCTGCCGAAGCCCAGCAGGAACTGGCTTAGCATCAGCTGGTCCGGGCGGGTCAGGTTGTTCGACTGGCTGTCCAGCAGGGAGGCAACAATCATAAGCGCCAGCGAGGTAATGATCGGCCACGCCAGTTTTGTGGGCTTGATGGTCAAACAGCTGGTCACAATCCCGCAGACAATACCGGCAAAAATAGACCACGCCAGGTGGGTCATCTGCTCATTCTGCAGGCCGACATACTGCAGCCAGCCGATAACGCCGGTGTTTTGCTCCGCCAGCACGATGCGGATCAGCAGCATAATGAGCCCGAGACGCACGATGCTGCCGCTCGACAACCAGCGGGTATTCAGCAACGGGTTAGAACGGTTATGTTCAAACACGATCGCAGACACGATTAATACCAGCGCTAATGCCAGCGACCAGCCGATCCACGGCGCTTCAAACCACCAGTAAAGACGGCCTAAGGAGAGCACCGCGCAGAGCAGCGCCATCCCCGGGGCCAGTAAAAAGAAGGTGATGAAGTCTTTTTTCTCGAAGACCTTGCGCCGGTCGCCAGGAGGCAATTTCAACGCTATCACGCAGGCCAGTGAAATGAGCGCCAGCCCGAGCTCAAAGAAGTAAAGCCCGCGCCACTCGTCAAGCTGCAGCAGCTCGGTCGAAAAGAGGCGGGCGAGGGGGATGGCGAGCGATGACCCGGTAATCCCGATGGTCAGTGCCTTCAGACGGTGTTTCGCGGGCCAGGCCTGTATCTGGTAGTAAATACCGAGGGAGCTGAGCGCGGCGGCCACCATCCCGTGTGCGGCACGCACCATCAGCGCGGAGCTGAGATCGTTTACAAACAGGTGGAAAAAGGTGACCAGCACATACAGCACCAGAAAACCTTCCGTGAAGGCGCGCAAACCATACTGCTGGCGGAATTTCACCAGCAGCAGGTTGATGGAGATGTTGGTCATCACATACACCGCCGGGAGCCAGGCGATTTCTGTCGACCAGGCCCCGAAGGTTCCCTGCAGATTTTGCAGATTGGCGGTGACCACCGCATTACCCAGCGCCCCCGTCAGGCACACCAGCAGACCGACAACCCCGTAGGCAATCCGTTTTGGCGTGCTGTGTTCTGGCGTGGAGGGCGAACCCAACAGGGCGGGTTTCTCATGAGGCTGCCACTCGCGAGGAGCATAAGGGTCGCGTTCGGGCAGGCGCATAACGTCTTTTACCTTAGAAAAAATTGAATAATGAGTGGGCTAACGATTCTACGTTTGCCGCAAATGATAATTCAAGTGAATATGATTTTCGCAGGTTAATCAAATGTTGAAGAACAGGTTAAGGAAAAAGAGCGGCCCGGGAGGCCGTTGTTTTGTCGATCTGAAGTCGTTAATCTGAACCTGAGCAACTGAGGACATCACCATGGTTCAGACGCATTTTCCCCTTCTGCCGGAGTCAACCCTGGCGGCGATCAACACGGTCGGCCAGTGGCTGGCACAGGATGATTTGGGCGATACCCGCGACGTGGCGGCTGTTGACAGGGTTATTCTGGCCGGAAACGCGGTGATGCCGACCATCGACGCTGCCTGCCGTATTGCCGCTGAACACGACGTTCCGTTACTGATTAGCGGAGGGATTGGCCATTCGACCGCGTTTTTGTATGCGGCCATCGCTCAGCATCCGCGTTATCACACTGTCCCGGTAACGGGGCGAGCGGAAGCAAGCATTCTGGCCGATATTGCCCGCCAGTTCTGGCAGATCCCTGATGCGCACGTGTGGGTTGACGATCAATCAACCAACTGCGGAGAAAACGCGCGTTTTAGCTGGAACATGCTCAAACAGCATCAACAGACGTCCGGGCGCGTGCTGGTCGTGCAGGATCCGACCATGCAGCGCCGCACGATGGCAACCTTTGCCCGCGTGTGCCGTGACGAGTCTGCTTCGCCGCAGTGGGTCAGCCACCCGGGCTATACACCGGTGCTGAAAAATGGCGAAAACGGGCTGGTGTTCAGCGGGGAGAGTGCTGGTCTCTGGCCGGTAGAGCGTTATCTCTCGCTCATTTTAGGCGAGCTTCCGCGACTCTGTGATGACATGAACGGCTATGGCCCGGCCGGGCGTGATTTTATTGCACACGTTGAATTCCCCGACGAGGTGACTGCAGCGTGGGCACGGTTAAAGCAGGATCCTGTGCTTACGGATGCCCTGAACCACCGGTCGCTTCTCTGAGCAGAGGCCGTTTGCGGTATTCCCCTCTCCGCGGAGAGGGGACAGGCATTACAGCGAGGCGAATTTGTCCAGCGTGCGCACCAGCTGGGTGACGAAACCGTATTCGTTGTCATACCAGGCGACGGTTTTCACCAGTTGCAGATCGCCAGCCTCTGATACCTCGGTCTGTGTGGCGTCAAAGACAGAACCAAAGTGAGAGCCAATCACATCAGACGAAACAATCTCTTCATCGGTATAACCAAAAGATTTATTCCCCTGTGTCGCTTTTTTCAGCGCGGCGTTGATCTCCTCAACGGTGACCTTTTTACCCAGAATCGAGACCAACTCGGTTACTGAACCGGTTTTCACCGGTACGCGCTGGGCGTGGCCTTTCAGCTTGCCGCTGAGGGCCGGAATCACCAGACCGATGGCTTTGGCCGCCCCGGTGGTGTGCGGAATGATATTCTCCGCCGCGGCGCGTGAGGCGCGAAGATCTTTCCCGCGCGGGCCATCCACCAGCGCCTGCGTGCCGGTATAGGCGTGAATGGTTGTCATGGTGCCCACTTTTATTTCAAACGCATCGTGCAGGGCTTTTGCCAGTGGGGCGAGGCAGTTGGTGGTACAGGAAGCAACGGAGATAATCGTATCACTGGCGTCAATAGTATCGTCATTCACGTTATACACGATGGTTTTCATCTCACCGGCAGGGGCAGAGATCAGCACTTTTTTGGCACCGGCCTCAAGGTGGGCCTGTGATTTTTCTGCCGACGTGTAGAAGCCGGTGCATTCCACGACGATATCGACGCCCGCGGCTTTCCACGGGATATGTTTTGCCTCTTTTTCGGCGTACACGGCGATAGTTTTTCCGTCAACAATCAGGGCGTCTTCGGTGAAATCTACGCTCCACGGGAAGCCACCGTAGTTGGAATCATGCCTGAGCAGATAAGCCAGTACTTTGGGAGAGGTGAGATCGTTGATGGCGACGACGGTGTTGCTGTCCTGGGTTTCAAGAAGGCGACGCAGGACAAGGCGTCCTATGCGTCCAAATCCGTTAATGCCAATTTTACTCATGGTGTACTCCTGTGAACGCGTCTTTGCGACAGTTTGAACTCATCCAGGCTTAGACCATCACGGACAGGGCGGCAATTGAAGAAGCTTCATGCGAGGGGAAGTATTTGAAAAACCATACAGAAAAATTAATGAATTTTTAAGGAAAGGGGATTATGTTGGCGCGATATCGGTTATTTATCAGGAAATCTCATGCGTACTAAATATACAAGCCTGCAAATTGCTATCCACTGGCTGGTGTTTTTGTTAATCATCGTCGCCTACTGCGCGATGGAATTCAAAGGCTTCTTCCCACGCACCGCCCGGCCGGTAATCAACATGATCCACGTTTCGTGCGGCATCTCTGTGCTGGTGTTGATGGTGACGCGTTTAGTGGTTCGCCTTAAATTCCGCGCACCGCCGATTGAACCAAAGCCAAAACCGATGGTGACCGGGCTGTCCCATCTTGGTCATCTGGTGGTGTATCTGCTGTTCATCGCGTTGCCGCTGATTGGTATTGTCATGATGTATAACCGCGGTACTGACTGGTTAGCCTTTGGTCTGGTGATGCCGCACGCGGCAGAATCGAATTTTGATCTGGTCGACGTTCTGAAAGAGTGGCACGAGACGCTGGCCAACGTGGGGTACGTTGTGATTGGTCTGCACGCGATGGCGGCGCTGATGCATCACTATTTCTGGAAAGACAACACCCTCCTGCGCATGATGCCAAAAAAACGCCAGTAACCCATAACAGCGAGCCCTGCAGCAGTCTGCAGGGCTTTTTTTTAGCGTTTTATTGCAGTTGAGCGCGCTCTTCCGGGGTTAACTCCAGCGCCTGAGTGGTGCCCGTCTCTGAGGATTTCACGGCCGCTTCCAGTACCGCCATCACCGCCAGCGCCTCGACCGGATGAACCGGATTGGTGATTTTTCCGAGTAGCGCATCACGCACGTTGATGTAGTACTGACGCTGATCGCCTTTCGGCGTGGTAACGGTCTGCGGCTCACCGTTTGCACCAAAGAACACCATGCTGTCACTGTCCTCGCCCCAGGCCTCACTGCCGGGGATCACGCCCGCCAGCAGTTGCGCTTCCTGTTGGTCGATTCGGGCTTTCACCACGCTGCCTTTATCGCCGTGAACGGTAAAACGTGCCGTTCCGCCAGCCACCAGCATGCTGCAGTGCAAAATCACTTTATGTTGCGGATAATCTAAGACCACGTGTGCCCAGTCGTTAATTTCCGCGCCGTCACGCAGCGTGGCGATATTGCCCTGTACCGACTGTGGCAGTCCAAAGAGCTGCAGCGTCTGGTCAATCAGGTGCGGCCCCAGATCAAACCACAGACCGCTACCGGGCACGTTTTGCTCTCTCCAGCGCACGCGCACTTCCGGGCGGAAACGGTCAATGTGCGACTCAAGGTGTTTGACCTTGCCAAGGGTTCCTTGCTCAATAACCTGCTTAATGCCGAGGAAGTCGCTGTCCCAGCGGCGGTTATGGAAGACGGAGAGCAGCAGTTGCTTCTCTTGCGCCAGGGCAATCAGGTCGCGGGCTTCCTGCATGTCGAGCGTGAACGGTTTATCCACGACCACATGTTTGCCTGAATTCAGGGCAAGCGTTGCCAGCGGCGCGTGGGTGGCGTTAGGGGAGGCAATCACCACCAGATCGACATCGGGATGCTGAATTGCCTCTTCCGGGGTTGCCACCACCTGAACATCAGGAAGATCGCGTTTAACCTTCTCTTCATCACGAGACGAAACCACCGCCAGCTTGAGGCCGTCCACGGACTGGATCAGCGGGGCATGGAAGGTCTTGCCTACAAATCCATACCCGATCAGCGCAATGTTGATTGTCTTCTCTTTACTCATGACCTTCTCCACGTTATTTCGCGCAAACCGTAATGTGCATTGCGCCAGGGTCCCCAAGCTCAGGCCAGGGACGATCTAAAAAGAGGTGCTGGATGTTGGATAATCCGCTGACCAGATACGGTTCACAGCGGTTTAGTTTCAGATGGTCGGCGACAATCCAGCGCTCATGGCTGGCTGCGAGCATCGCCCGTTTGACCTCGGCATCGGCCTCTTTTCCGGCGCTCAGACCGAGTTCAGCATGGATAGCACAGGCCCCCAGAATGGCGATATCCGCGCGGTAGCGTGACAGCAGGGAGAGGGTGGCGCTGCCGGCAAACAGTCGCTGCTTGTGATCCCATTTTCCGCCGAGCAGGATCAGTTCGATATCGTCACGGTCGCTGAAGTGCCACGCGATATCCAGCGAGGTGGTGATGATTGTCAGCGGTCCCTTCAGGAACGAGGCGACAGCCATTACCGTGCTCCCCGCATCCAGAAACAGCGTCGAACCTGGCGGAACAGCCTGCGCCACCTGTTGACCAAGACGTTGTTTGGTTTCCGGCAGCAGGGTATTGCGCCCCTGACGATTCATGGCCGACAGATTCAGGGCAATTGCCCCGCCGTGGTTCTTTTGCGCCAGCCCCTGTTTCTCGAGATCGGTCAGATCCCGGCGGATGGTGTCCGCTGAGACCTGCAGTTTGTCCGCCAGTTCCGTAATGCTGGCCTGCCCGTGCTCACTAATGATATCAAGCACATATTTTTGTCTGGCCGTTTTGTGCATGGGTAAATCCCGCAAAATATCGCAATAAGTTGCATATTACAGCATTTTACCGCAGAGGGAAGGGTGTTGATCGCCAGTAAGTATCAATGTCCGGTATTGTTCACATTGGTTATTATTAAAATGTTATTAATACGGTGTGAGTGATTCATTCCAAATGTTAACAGCAATGTTACTGTTGTGTTTTATTAAACACACTGGCGGATATAACCATTGTGATACCAATATGCAACCATTAATGCTTTAATGAAATTAATAAATAGCAATAAATTCTGTATATTTTTATATTAATAGATATTAATGTTGTATATGGTGTTATGGTTACTTAAACTGACATTTCTTTGAAAATCTTTGTGTCTGACGCATGCTGAAATTAACGCAAAAATGTGCATCCGGCGATTCTAAAATTTTACTTAAATAACAAAGACTTTATTTGTTTCATTTGAAAGCCCCTTTTTAAGGTTTTGTCCAGAAACCCCATCTTTTTTCTTATCTGTAACACCACATTAACATTGTGGGTGTAGTTGCCTATAGCGCATTTTGTTATGCTGCAAACCAGTTAAAGAAATAAGTAAATTCTTATTGTCATAAGAATATGGTCGGCTCTCATCTCCAATGGAAATGGGGTTGGGGAGCGTTTGTCCAATATTTATTCGGACCCAGGTAAGATATTTGTCGAATTATTTATACCCCTTTAGGGGTAAATATTTAAACGTCATTCAGAGTCAGGGAGATAAAAATGACTATCATGCGAAATAATATGTTGCTGAGATTTCCAGTCGCCCTGGCATTAATTTCGTTGGCCTTTAATACGGCCTCTGCGAATAGCCGCCAGGTGGGGATTGCTCCGATTGCTGCGACAACATTAAAAGAGAGTATTCTTTTTGCCATCGATCGCGATCCGTCGATTAGCCAGCAGGCCGCGCAACTGGGAATAGGTCAGGCACAAATAGATGAAGCACGCAGCGGCTGGATGCCACAAATATCGTTAAACGGTAGCACCGGCCATAGCCAGACCACCGATTCCAGCGGCTCGCTGCGCAATTCTGCGGCCTGGGGATTGAGTCTGACGCAGCTGGTATACGATTTTGGCAAGACCAACAACAGCATCGACCAGTCCACGGCGCAGCGCGATAGCTATCGTTACCAGTTGATGAGCACCTTGTCTGCGGTGGCGGAAAAAACGGCGCTCAGCTACGTAGAAGTTAAACGCTATTCCGACCTGTTACAGGCCGCCAAAGAGAACGTTCAGGCGCTCAAAAACGTTGAACAACTGGCCAAGCTCCGCGCCGACGCAGGCGTCAGCTCAACCTCTGACGAGCTTCAGACGCGCACGCGCATTGCCGGTATGCAGGCCACGGTCGAGCAGTATAACGCAGCGTTAAACAGCGCCCGCGCACGGCTTGCGGTGTTGACTGGCATGGAGGCCGAGCGCTATTCACCTGTACCGGCGAAGCTTGCCGTTGAGCAAGATTCGCTTAATCGCATTGATTACTCGGCCATTCCCGCGGTCATGGCCGCGCAGAATATGGAGCGTTCAGCTCAGTATGGCGTGGCAACGGCAAAGTCTCAGCACTGGCCGACGTTAAGCCTGAAAGGAGGCCGCACCCGCTACGAGTCCGACAACCGTTCTTACTGGGATGACCAGATTCAGCTCAATATTGACGCACCGCTATACCAGGGGGGCGCCGTTTCAGCCCGCGTTCGCCAGGCCGAAGGGGCAAGAGCCATGGCATCGTCTCAGGTTGACCAGGCGCGGTTCGATGTCCTGCAAAAAGCCTCTGTCGCGCAGGCTGACTGGACCGGCGCGCAGGGGAGAATGCAGGCGGGGAAGCTGCAGCTGGAAAGCGCGTTACGCGCCCGGGATGTTTACAGAAATGAATATACCCTGAGCAAGCGGAGCATTAACGATTTGCTCAGCGTTGAACAGGATGTCTGGCAAGCCACCTCAGCCAAAATAATGGCTGAATATGATGGCTGGAGTTCGGCGATTAATTACGCATCTGCCGTTGATAATTTGATGCCAATGATCGGCATAGAGAAAAACGCTGCCGCAAAATTACCTGATTTGAGTTAAAAAACACGCGTCTTTTTGTGCGAAATAAGTAAGAAAATAATGGGTGCTTTTTCCCAGGGATAGCTACATCCATTTGGTGGACATATCCACAGGAATCCGGACACCTGCAAGGAGAGGAAAATGAGTAACGTAAAAATTGTTGATGTCATCATTCGCAAAACGGCCGAGAAAACGAAATTAACCGGTGAGGGTAATTTGTCGGTTTCTATTTCTTCGCCGAGTGTGATTGAAATTCAGGGTTCTGCTCAGGATGTTGTGCGTTATGTTCGCCAGGGTAAAGACCTGCTTATTTATATGAAAGACGGCAGCGTTATTCGCTGCAATAACTATTTTGTTGAAGATCCACAGACCCATAATCAATCAGAACTGGTCTTCAACGATCAGCAGGAACTGACGCATATTTCTTTTGCCGATGCCGGGGAAGCGTCTGGCGTTGCTGTCACCGAGTTAACCGCGCAGGCTACGCCGGTTGCCAGCATTGAGCCTTTCCTTGAGCAGGGAAGCGTTCTCAATGACGCGCCATGGGGATGGATTGCAGGCGCTGCGTTGGGCGGCGGTGCCATTGGCGCACTGCTGGCGCACGGGGGTGACGGCGAAACCAAAACCAAAGTCATCGACAACACCAAAGATGTTGAAAGCGCGACGCCGACCTTTTTGCTGACGGACAACGCGGGTGATAAGCAGGGTGTGCTGAGTGGAAAAGCGATCACGGACGACAACACCCCAACCTTTAGCGGTACCGGGCAGCCGGGCGCGACCATTCAGATCAAAGACAGCAGCGGAAGCACCATTGCCAGCACCATGGTCGGGAAAGAGGGTACCTGGACCGTAAAACTCCCGACTCAGGCTGACGGCGAACATACCTGGTCTGTCGTGCAAATCGACGGGAGCAAAACGACGCAGGCGGGCAGCATTACCGTCACAATTTCTACCGCTGACGCCAGCATCACGCTGGGGACAACGGCCGGTGACAACGTGATCAATGCCAGCGAACACTCCGCTGGCTTTACGCTGTCCGGCACCAGCAAAAATCTGGCGCAGGGAACCGGGCTTACCGTCACGCTGAACGGCAAAACCTACACGGCGGAAGTGGGGGCCGGCGGCGCATGGAGCGTGAACGTGCCTGCCGCGGATGCACAGGCGCTGGGTGACGGCACCTGGACGGTGAACGTCAGCGGTAAAGACGCCGCGGGCAATACCGTGAGCGGCAGCCAGACGATAGGTGTGGATACCAACGCGCCAGCGCTTTCTGTTGATACGATTGCGCAGGACAACGTCATCAACGCGGCTGAGCACAACCAGGCGCTGACGCTCACCGGTAAAACCGATGCGGAAGCCGGCCAGATTGTGACGGTAACGCTCAACGGGAAAAATCATACCGCCACGGTGGGGAGCAACGGCACGTGGTCCGTTACGCTTCCCGCCAGCGAGGTGCAATCGCTGGCGAATGGCGACCATACGCTAACGGTGAACGTCAGCGATAAAGCGGGGAACGGATCTTCCACGACCGTCGATTTCACCGTGGATACCGCCGCCCCGGTCGTGACGATTAACACCGTTGCTGACGACAATATCCTCAATACCAGCGAGCAGGGCCAGGCGCAGATTATTTCCGGTACGGCGAGCGGCGCCGCAGCAGGGGATGTCGTGAGCGTAACCGTTGGCGGTCAGACCTTCACCGGTGTGGTGCAGGCGGACGGCAGCTGGAGCGTGGGGGTGCCTGCGTCCGTGGTGGGCTTGCTGGGAGAAGGCAACCACAACATTACGGTTTCCGTTACCGATGCCGCGGGCAATACCGGCAGCGCCACACACGGCATTACGCTGAGCGGTAACCCACCGGAATTTACCGTTCATGCCATCAGCCAGGATAACGTTCTCAATGCTCAGGAGGCTATGCAGCCGCTGAGCCTGACCGGCACCAGCACGCTGCCAGACGGCAGCGCCATCACCGTGACGCTGAACAACGTCAATTATCAAACCGTTGTCGAGAACGGGAGCTGGTCAGTTCAGGTACCGGTTTCCGACGTCCTGCAACTGGCGAACACGCTGTACACCGTCAGCGTCAGCGGTACCGACAGCGTGGGCAACAGCGGCTCAGCGGAGGCCACACTGCTGGTTGATACCGTGTTGCCACAGGTGGTCATTAATACCTTTGCCGGCGACAACCGGGTGAATAACGCCGAAGTGGCCGCCGATCAAACGATCAGCGGTCGTGTCACGGGTGCAGCGGCAGGGGATACGGTGTCTGTTTCCGTTGGCGGCAAGCATTACAGCGCCACCGTGGGTAGCGATCTGACCTGGAACCTCACTATCCCGTCTGCGGATCTCAGGGCATTCGGCGACGGCGACCTGACCATTACCGCGTCAGTCACCAACAGCCACGGCAATACGGGCAGCGGCGAGCGCGATATCAATATCAACGCGGCGCTGCCGGGTCTGCGCGTCAACACCCTTTCCGGTGATGACGTGATCAATGCCATTGAGCAGCATCAGGATCTTACCGTGACCGGCTCCAGCAGCCATCTGGCCGCAGGCACGCAGATCACCGTCACCATCAATAACGTCGACTATGTCACCGTGGTCAACGCCACCGGTGGCTGGCAGATTGGTGTCCCGGCGAGCGACCTCCAGTCCTGGACGCCGGGCCATATCGCAGTGCACGTCAGTGCAGAAGATGCGTGGGGCAATGCCGTTGCCGCTGAACATCCGATCGAACTCGACCTGAACGCCGTGGCGGTTACTGTTGATGTCATCTCCGGTGATGACCGACTGAACGCGGCGGAAAAAGGCAGCGATCTCACGCTCTCTGGCCAGACGCAGGGCGTGGAAGCCGGGCAGACTGTGGTGGTGAAATTCGCCGATCGGACCTATACCGCGCAGGTGCAGCAGGACGGCTCCTGGAGCCTGACCGTACCGGCCAGCGCCATGGAAACGTTGATTGACGGCCGCGCGCAGGTGAGCGTCAGCGTGACGAACGTTAACGGCAACAGCGCCGATGCGTCGCGCGTGGTGACGGTCGATACGCTGCCTCCGGACATCACGATCAATAATCTGACCGATGACAACATCATCAGTGCTGCCGAAGCGCAGCAGGATATCGTGTTAAGCGGTAGCAGCACGGCGGAAGCGGGCCAGACGGTCACCGTCGCGCTGAACGGTAAAACCTACCAGACCACCGTTCAACATGACGGTAGCTGGCAACTGACAGTACCAGCTGCGGACGTCGGCGCACTGGCCGATGGCACCGTCACGGTAACGGCAACCGTGAGCGATGTGGCAGGTAACAGCAGCAGCACGGATCGCGTCGGGCTGGTGGATGCCACCGTACCGCAGGTGACCATTAACGATTTTGTCACCGATACCAATACCATAAACCAGCTTGCCCATACCCAGGCGCAGGTCCTCAGCGGCTCCGTGACCGGAGCGGCAGCGGGTGATTGGGTCACGGTGACCATCAATAACGTGGATTACACCACCGTGGTGGATGCGGCGGGCAACTGGAGCCTCGGCCTGCCTGCGTCTGTGGTACAGGGCCTGGCGGACGGAACCTGGACGATAACGGTCTCTGTGACCGATCAATCTGGCAACACCGGCAGCAGCACGCTGGAGGTGGTGGTTAATACCGTGACGCCGCAGATAGGTATTCACACTCTGGCGGCGGACGACGTGATTAACGCCACCGAAAAAGGCGAAAACCTGCTGCTTTCCGGGACCAGCAACCAGCCAGAAGGCACCTCGATCACCGTGGCCCTGAATGGCATTCACTACACCGCCATTACGGATGCCAGCGGTAACTGGCGTGTTACCGTACCGGCCTCCGCAGTAAGCGCGCTGGGCGAGGCGCACTATACGGTGACGGCGAGCGTCACGGACAGTGTGGGTAACAGCGCGTCGGCCACGCACGATGTGCTGGTAGACAGCTCGCTGCCGGTGGTCACGCTCAACACGCTGGCGGGCGATAACATCATCAACGCGGCGGAACTGGCGGCAGGCCAGACCCTGACGGGGAAAGTCGCCAACGCGGCGGCAGGCGACATTGTCACCCTTACCCTGGGCGGCAAGACGTATACCGTTGCGGTGCAGGACGATCTTACCTGGAGCCTGCCGTTAACCCAGAGCCAGTTAACCGCGCTCGGTAACGGTGAGCTGACGGTTACGGCCAGCGTGACGAATGCGCACGGAAACACCGGTTCTGCCGCGCTGGACTTCACCATCGACGCCCAGTTGCCTGGTCTGCGTATTGATACCGTGGCGGGCGATGATGTTATCAATATCATCGAGCACGGTCAGAATCTGATTGTTTCCGGTACCAGCACCGATCTTGCAGCGGGCAGCACCGTTACCGTGACCATTAACAACATTGAGTACGTCGCCACGGTCCTGGCCGACGGAACCTGGAAAGCGGCGGTGCCTGCGGCAGATGTCAGCCAGTGGCCGGACGGTCCTCTCAACATTACAGCCCGCGCACAGGATGCTTCCGCCAACCCGGTGAATATCGGGACCGTGGTGGATGTCGATCTCGCCCCGGTCGCGATAAGCGTTAACAGCGTGACCCCTGATAACGTGCTCAATGCGGCAGAGAAGGGACACGATCTGGCGCTCTCCGGCACCACGTCTGGGGTCGAAGCCGGTCAGACGGTGACGGTCACCTTTGGCGGCAAAAGCTACACCACCACCGTGGATGCGAATGGCAACTGGGCTTACACCGTTCCGGCTGCGGATGTAAGCGGCCTGAAAGAGGGCGATGCCCGCGTTCAGGTGAGCGTGAGTAACGTGAATGGCAACCCGGCCTCTTCGTCACACGAATTCAGCGTCGATACCACTGCGCCGGCGGTCACCATCAATACGGTCAGTCACGACAACATGCTCAATGCGGCAGAGGCGGCACAGGATCTCACCCTGAGCGGCACCTCGACTGCCGAAGCGGGGCAGACGGTCACGGTGACCTTTAATGGCAATCAATACACCGCACAGGTACAGGCTGACGGCAGCTGGACGCTTGACGTGCCGGCAGCCGATCTGGCCGATATCACCGACGGCACAGCCGTCGTTACGGCGACCGTGTCGGATAAAGCCGGTAACCCGGCCAGCACGGATGCGTCTGTGCTGGTGGACACTACCGTGCCGCAGATCACCTTCAACACCGTTGCCGGTGATGACATTCTGAATATTGCTGAACACGGTCAGGCGCTGATCGTTTCTGGCACAGTCACCGGGGCACAGGCAGGCGACGTGATCACCGTGACGCTGAACGGTAAAAATTACAGCGCAATGCTGGACGCGTCCGGCAACTGGAGTATGGGTATTCCGGCGGCTGACGCGGGCGCGCTGGGCAATGGCGACCATACGATGTCTGCGACCCTCACCGACAAAGCGGGCAACAGCACCACGCAGACGCATGAGATTGCGGTTTCCCTGACAGCTCCGGTTATCGCTATCAATACCGTTGCGGGCGATGATGTGATCAATGCCATCGAGAAAGGCGAAGATCTGCAACTCTCCGGCACCAGCAACCAGCCGGACGGCACCACGATCGTCGTGACCCTGAATGGCATTAACTACACTGCCACGACTGACGCCAGCGGCAACTGGAGCGTGACGGTACCGGCAGCAAACGTCTCGGCGCTGGGCGAAGCGAACTACACCGTCACCGCGAGCGTGACCGATACCGCAGGCAACAGCGCGAGCACCAGCCATCAGGCACTTGTCGACAGTGCGCTACCGGTGGTGACCATTAACGCTGTCGCCATTGATGATGTCATCAATGCGGCGGAAGTGACTGCGGGACAGACCCTGAGCGGAAAAGTCAGCGGTGCCGCAAGTGGTGACACTGTCATGATTTCAATGGGGGGCAACACCTGGACCGCCACCGTTCAGGATGATCTGAGCTGGTCGGTCAATGTGCCGCCTGAAGTCTTAAAGGCCATTGGCAACGGCGATTTGACCGTGACGGCAAGCGTCACTAACGGTCACGGCAATACCGGCTCCGGCAGCCGCGACATCACCATTGATGCCAACCTGCCGGGTCTGCGGGTCGATACCGTGGCGGGCGACGATGTGATTAACAGCATCGAGCATGGTCAAAACCTGATTATTAGCGGCTCCAGTGATGGGCTGAAAACCGGCTCCGCGTTGACGGTGACCGTCAATGGTAAAACCTATGCGGCGACGGTTCTGGCAGACGGGACCTGGACGGCAGCGATCCCTGCCGCCGACGTCAGCGCGCTGAACGCAGGCAAGGTGACGGTAACCGTTGAGGGTCAGAGCACCGCAGGAAACCCGGTGACGATCGCGCATGACGTCACGGTCGATCTGGCCGCGGTGGCGATCAGCGTCAACGCGATTGCCACCGACGACGTGATCAACGCGGCGGAAAAAGGCACGGACCTGGTCCTGTCGGGTACCACCACCCACGTCGAAGCCAACCAGACCGTGTATATCACCTTCGGCGGCAAGTCTTACACCGCGACCGTGGATGCCAGCGGTAACTGGACCGCTACCGTGCCTTCTGCTGATTTAGGCAGCCTGAAGGAGGGCGATGCCAGCGTGCAGGTTAGCGTTACCAACGTGAACGGTAACAGCGCGTCAGCGGGCCGTGAATACAGCGTGGATACGACCGCGCCGACGGTCTCTATCGACATTGTCAGCGACAACAACATCATTAATGCGTCTGAAGCGCAGCAGGATTTGGTGGTTAACGGCATCACGAACGCGGAAGCGGGACAGACCGTGACTGTTACGCTGAACGGCAAGGATTACACCACCACCGTGCAGGCGGATGGCAGCTGGAGCCTGAGCGTACCGTCAACCGACCTGAGCGGCATTATCGACGGAAACTACACCATCACCGCGGCGGTATCCGACAAAGCGGGTAACCCGGCCTCGGTGGATCGTGACGTGCTGGTGGATACCACGGTGCCGCAGTTGACCATTCACACCGTTTCGGATGACGACGTCATCAACAGCGTTGAGCACGCGCAGGCGTTGATTGTCACCGGGTCTGTCACCGGCGCGGCAGCGGGTGATGTGGTCACCGTCAGCATCAATAATAAATCTTACACCGCCACGCTGGATGCTGCGGGCAACTGGAGCGTGGGAGTGCCTGCGGCCGACGTCAATGCTCTGGCCGCCGGGGATCACACCATCACCGCGACCCTGACCGATAAAGCGGGCAACAGCAACAGTGCGACGCACGACGTGGCCGTCAACCTTACCGCTCCGGTGCTGACCATTGACACCGTTTCAGACGACGATGTCATCAATAGCACCGAGAAAACGCAGGATCTCACCCTCACCGGCACCGCGTCAGGTCTGGCGGCGGGCGCGATCGTCACCGTGATGCTGAACGGCAAAGCCTACAGCGCGACGGTGGATGATAACGGGCTGTGGACGGCTACCGTTCCGGCGGATCAGGTCGGCGCACTGGGTGAAGCGATCTACACCCTCACCGCGTCTGCAACCGATGCTGTTGGCAACAGTACCAGCGTGACTCACACCGTGAACGTGGAGTCTGTCCTGCCGGGTGTCACCATCAACACCGTGGCTGGCGACGATATTATCAATACCGCGGAGCTGGCGACCGGCCAGACTCTCAGCGGTACCGTGGTGAACGCCGAAGCGGGCAACACCGTCACCGTGACCCTCGGCGGTAACACCCTGACCGCAACGGTGCAGGATGACCTGACCTGGTCCGTCAACGTACCGGAGTCCGTATTAACCGCACTGGGTAACGGCGAACTGACCGTCACCGCCAGCGTGACTAACGGCGTGGGCAACAGCGGCTCCGGCGAGCGCGATATCACCATCGACGCCAGCCTGCCGGGCCTGCGTGTGGATACCGTGGCGGGTGACGATGTGATCAACAGCATCGAGCATGGTCAGAACCTGATCGTGACCGGCACCAGCGAAGGACTGGCGACAGGAACCGCACTGACCGTAACGGTAAATAATAAAACCTATCCGGCCACCGTGCTGGCTGACGGCACCTGGAGTGCGGCTATTCCGGCGGCCGATGTTGGCGCGCTGGCGGAAGGCACGGTAGCGGTCACCGTTGAGGGGCAGAACAGCGCCGGTACGCCGGTGTCCATTACCCACAATGTGACGGTGGACCTTGCGGCGGTCGCCATCGGGATTGACGCCATTGCCACGGATGATGTGATTAACGCGGCTGAGAAGGGCGCGGACCTGGTGCTCTCTGGCACCACCTCCAACGTGGAGGAGAATCAGACCGTTAGCATCCTCTTCGGCGGTAAAACCTATACGGCGTCGGTGGATGCTGACGGCAAATGGACGGCGACGGTGCCGTCTGCAGACCTGGCCGGCCTGAAAGAGGGCGATGCCAGCGTGCAGGTGAGCGTCACCAACGTCAACGGCAACAGCGCGTCTGCGGGTCGCGAGTACAGCGTGGACACCACCGCGCCGTCCGTAACGATTAACACCCTGGCGGCTGACGACATCCTGAATGCGACCGAAGCGAAAGCTGACCTGACGGTGTCCGGTACCAGCACCGCTGAAGCGGGCCAGACGGTCACCGTAAGCCTGAACGGGAAGAACTACACCGCTACCGTGGGGGCAGACGGCAACTGGACGCTGGACGTTCCGGCAGCCGACCTGGCGGCGCTCACGGACGGCAGCGTGACCGTGACGGCCGCCGTCAGTGACAAGGCGGGTAACCCGGCCTCGGTGGATCATAACCTGACGGTCGACGTGACGGTGCCGGTCGTGACCATCAACACCGTGGCGGGCGACGACGTGATTAACGTGGCTGAGCATGCGCAGGCGCAGATCGTCAGCGGCTCTGCCACCGGCGCGGCGGCGGGCGATAAAGTCACCGTGACCGTTGGCAGCCAAACCTACACCACCGTGCTGGACGCCGCGGGTAACTGGAGCGTGGGCGTTCCGGCGAACGTGATTTCTGGCCTCAGCGACGGCACCGTGACGGTCAGCGTCAGCGTCACCGATGCCGCGGGCAATACCGGATCCGGCACCCATAACGTGACCGTCGATACCGGGCTGCCTTCTGTGGGCTTCAGTACCCTGAGTGGCGACAACGTACTGAACGCGGTTGAGAAAGGTCAGGATCTGAGCGTCAGCGGTACCAGTGCCAACCTTGCGGAAGGTACCCTGGTCACCGTGACCCTGAACGGCAAACAGTACACCGCAACAACCGCGGCGGACGGCGTCTGGAGCCTGACGGTACCGGCAGCGGATCTGGCCGCGCTGGGTGAGGCGAACTACACCCTGAGCGCAACCGCGACGAACACCGTGGGGAACAGCGTCAGCAATACGGCGAACCTGCAGGTCGATACCGCGCTGCCGACCGTCACCATCAACACCGTGGCCGGTGACAACGTCATCAATGCGGCGGAAGTGGCTGCCGGTCAAACCCTGAGCGGTACCGTGGCCCACGCGGAAGCGGGCAATACCGTCACCGTTACGATGGGCGGTAACAGCTGGACGGCGACGGTGCAGGATGACCTGACCTGGTCCGTCAACGTGCCTTCAGAGGTGCTGACAGCGCTGGGTAACGGCGGGCTGAGCGTGACGGCCACCGTCACCAACGGGCACGGCAATACCGGTTCCGGCGAACGCGATATCACTATTGACGCCAGCCTGCCGGGCCTGCGTGTCGATACCGTGGCAGGCGACGATGTGATTAACAGCATCGAGCATGGTCAGAACCTGATTGTCAGCGGCTCCAGCGATGGGCTGGCAGCGGGCACGGCACTGACCGTCACCGTGAACGGCAAAACCTATGCGGCGTCCGTACTGGCGGACGGGACCTGGAACGCAGCCGTGCCGGCCGCAGACGTCAGCGCGTGGCCGGAAGGCACCGTGAAAATTACCGTTACCGGCGATAGCCCGACGGGCAACCCGATGACCATCAGCCACGACGTGACGGTGGATCTGGCGACCGTGGCGATCAGCATTAACGCCATCGCTACCGACGACGTGATTAACGCGGCAGAAAAAGGGACCGATCTGGTGCTGTCAGGTGCGACCACCAACGTGGAAGCCGGACAGACCGTCTCCCTCGCCATGGGCGGTAAAATCTATACCACCACTGTCGATGCCAGCGGTAACTGGACTTATACCGTATCGTCTGCTGACCTGGCCGGTCTGAAAGAGGGCGATGCCAGCGTGCAGGTGAGCGTCACCAACGTCAACGGCAACAGCGCGTCTGCGGGCCGCGAGTACAGCGTGGACACCACCGCGCCGTCCGTAACGATTAACACCCTGGCGGCTGACGACATCCTGAATGCGACCGAAGCGAAAGCTGACCTGACGGTGTCCGGTACCAGCACCGCCGAAGCGGGCCAGACGGTCACCGTGAGCCTGAACGGGAAGAACTACACCACCACCGTGGGGGCAGACGGCAACTGGACGCTGGACGTTCCGGCAGCCGACCTGGCGGCGCTTACGGACGGCAGCGTGACCGTGACGGCCGCCGTCAGTGACAAGGCGGGTAACCCGGCCTCGGTGGATCATAACCTGACGGTCGACGTGACGGTGCCGGTCGTGACCATCAACACCGTGGCAGGCGACGACGTGATTAACGTGGCTGAGCATGCGCAGGCGCAGATCGTCAGCGGCTCCGCCACCGGCGCGGCGGCGGGCGATAAAGTCACCGTGACCCTTGGCAGCCAGACCTACACCACCGTGCTGGACGCCGCGGGTAACTGGAGCGTGGGCGTTCCGGCGAATGTGATTTCTGGCCTCAGCGACGGCACCGTGACGGTCAGCGTCAGCGTCACCGATGCTGCGGGCAATACCGGATCAGGCACCCATAACGTGACCGTTGATACCGGGCTGCCTTCCGTGGGCTTCGATACCCTCAGCGGCGACAATGTGCTGAACGCGGTGGAGAAAGGTCAGGATCTGAGCGTCAGCGGTACCAGCGCCAACCTTGCGGAAGGTACCCTGGTCACCGTGACCCTGAACGGCAAACAATACACCGCAACAACCGCGGCGGACGGCGTCTGGAGCCTGACGGTACCGGCAGCGGATCTGGCCACGCTGGGTGAGGCGAACTACACCCTGAGCGCAACCGCGACGAACACCGTGGGGAACAGCGTCAGCAATACGGCGAACCTGCAGGTCGACACCGCGCTGCCAACCGTCATCATCAACACCGTGGCCGGTGACAACGTGATCAATGCGGCGGAAGTGGCGGCAGGCCAGACGATCGGCGGGAAAGTGGTGAACGCCGAAGCGGGTAACACCGTGACGGTCTCTGTCGGTGGCAATACCTACACCACAACGGTACAGAGCGATCTGAGCTGGTCGGTTGATGTCCCGCAGTCCGTGCTGACCGCGCTGGGTAATGGCGACCTGACCGTCACCGCAACGGTTACCAACGGACACGGCAATACCGGTTCCGGCGAGCGTGATATCTCCATCGATGCCAGCCTGCCGGGCCTGCGTGTTGATACCGTGGCAGGCGACGATGTGATCAACAGCATTGAGCATGGTCAGAACCTGATTGTCAGCGGCTCCAGCGATGGGCTGGCAGCGGGGACCATGCTTACGGTAACGGTGAACGGCAAAACCTATGCAGCGTCCGTACTGGCTGACGGGACCTGGAACGCGGCTATTCCGGCGACGGATGTAAGTGCGCTGCCGGCAGGAACGGTAAGCGTTACCGTTGCAGGCCAAAGCACCACGGGCAATCCGGTGACCATCAGCCATGACATCACTGTTGATCTGGCGACCGTCGCCATCAGCATTGATACCATTGCCGTTGACGATGTGATTAACGCGGCGGAGAAAGGGGCAGATCTGCTGCTTTCCGGCACCACCAGCAACGTGGAAGCCAACCAGACCGTCAGCATCACCTTTGGCGGCAAGCACTACACGGCCACCGTTGATGCCAGCGGTAACTGGACGGCGACGGTACCGTCTGCTGACCTGGCCGGTCTGAAAGAGGGCGATGCCAGCGTACAGGTGAGCGTCACCAACGTGAACGGCAACAGCGCCTCAGCAGGGCGCGAATACAGCGTCGATGCGACCGCGCCTGCCGTGACGATTGATACGGTTGCCGGCGACAACGTGATCAACGCCAGCGAAGCGTCTGCAGGTGTGGCCATCACCGGCACCACCACGGCAGAAGCGGGTCAGACGGTCACCGTAACGCTCGGCAATAAGCAGTACACCGCGCAGGTTCAGGCAGGCGGCACGTGGAGTGTGAATGTGCCCGGGGCCGACCTGACTGCGATGGCCGACAACGGCTACACCGTACAGGTTAGCGTGAGCGATGCGGCCGGTAACCCAGGCAGTGCGGATAAAGCCATTACCCTTGACACCACACCACCGGTGATCAGCTTTAACGCGGTCGCCGTTGATGATGTGATCAACAGCGTGGAGCATGCGCAGGCGCAGATCGTCAGCGGTAGTGCAACCGGTGCAAACGTCGGCGACAGGCTGGTGATTACCGTCGGGTCTCATCAGTACACGACAACGGTGGATGCGAGCGGCAACTGGAGTGTGGGCGTACCGGCCAGCGTAATTTCCTCGCTGGCTGACGGCACTGCGACCCTCAGCGCAACCATTACCGACAGTGCGGGCAACAGCAGCACGAAGACCCATGATGTGGTGGTCAACACGGCCTCGGTGGCGCTGACCGTGAATACCATTGCCGGCGACGACGTGATCAACGCGGCAGAAGCTGGCACCTCGCTGGTGATTAACGGCTCGAGCGCACAGTTTGCCAGCGGGACGCAGGTCACGGTAACCCTGAACGGTAAAAGCTACACCGCCACCATTCAGAGCGACGGCTCCTGGACGACTACCGTGCCGGCTGCTGATGTGGGCGCACTGACCGATGGCGGACATTATCCTGTCTCCGTTGCTGCCCAGGACAGCGCGGGCAACAGCGCGTCGGCAACGCACAGCATCAGCGTGGATACCACCGCGCCGGTGATCGGTGTGAATACGCTCTCTGGCGACGACGTGTTAAATGCAGCAGAAGCACAGCAGCCGCTGACCGTGCACGGTTCTACCAGCGCGGAAGCCGGGCAGACCGTTACCGTAACGCTGGGGGGTAAAACCTACAGCGCAACGGTGGCGAACGATGGTACGTGGACGCTGGATGTGCCGGCCGCCGACCTGGCGGCCCTGAATGAAGGGGCGCTGACGCTGACCGCTTCAGTCAACGATAAAGCGGGTAACAGCGGACAGGCCACTCACACCCTGACGGTGGATACCGTGGCGCCAACCGTAACCATCGGCACTGTGGCGGATGACGATATTGTCAATAACGCTGAGCAGCTGGCAGGCCAGACCATCAGCGGCACCACCACGGCGGAACAGGGCCAGACGGTGACGGTTTCCTTCAACGATCACCGCTATCAGGCGACCGTGGGGGCGGACGGCTCGTGGTCGGTCTTTGTGCCGGGGCATGATTTCCTCGGCCTGAGCGACGGGAATTACACCCTAACGGCGACGGTGAACGATAAGGCCGGTAACCCGGGCAGCGCGACGCACGACGTGACGCTGAACGGTGATGTCCCGACCATAACTATCCACACCTTTGCGCAGGACGATATCGTCAGCGCCGCTGAACATGGTATCCCTCTGGTGGTCAGTGGTACCACCGACGCGCCTGCGGGCCAGACGGTGACCATCACCCTGAACGGCAAAACCTACACCACAACCGTGCAGGCTGACGGTAGCTGGAACTATACCGTAGGCAGTGCAGACGTGACCGCGCTGGCAGACGGAGGATCGTATGTGATCCATGCCCAGGTGAGTAACACCATCGGTAACACTGCCAGCGACGATCACACCGTGACCGTGGATCTGACCGCGCCGTCAATGGGGATCAGTATCGACGCCCTGCAAAACGATACCGGGCTGAGCGCGAGTGATTTCATCACCAACGACAGCCAGATTATTGTTAACGGTTCATTGACCGCGCAGCTCGGCAATAACGAGAAAGCGCAGATCAGCGTGGACGGCGGGGCGAGCTGGATTGACCTGGCCGTCACGGGCACCACCTGGCGCTACACCGATGGCCGCACCCTGACGGACGGTACGTATCAGTACCAGGTCCGCGTGATTGATAACGCGGGTAACGTAGGGGCAACGGACAGCCAGAACGTGGTGGTGGATCTCACCGCGCCTGCGGCGACGACCATTACGGTCGATTCCGTCAGTCAGGATACCGGTTTGTCTGGCAGCGACTTTATCACCAGCGATAACCAGATCAGCCTGAAAGGGACGCTCGGTGCGGCGCTGGGGAGTGGCGATCACGCGCAGATCAGCCTCGACGGCGGCGTAACCTGGACGGATGTCAGCGTCAGCGGACTGAGCTGGACCTGGGTTGATACCCGCACGCTGGCGGACGGCGATTATAACTATCAGCTTCGCGTGATTGACGATGCAGGCAATATCAGCGCCACCACCAGCCAGGTGGTCACCATTGATACCGTGGCACCCGATGCCAGTAAAACCATCGCCATTGACAGCATCAGCGATGACACTGGCCTGAGCAGCAGCGACTTTATCACCCATGATACCTCGCTGACGCTGCATGGCTCGCTCGGTGCGACGCTGGCTGACGGCGAATATGCGCAAATCAGCATCGACGGTGGCGTGACCTGGCAGAACGTGATTGTCACCGGCAATAGCTGGTACTACGTGGACGGCCGTACGTTGGGTAATGCCACTTATGACTATTATGTGCGCGTGGTGGATGCCGCAGGTAACGTGGGATCCAGTGCCCATCAGCAGGTGACTGTCGATACGGTCGCCCCGGATGCGGTGATTACGGTGACCGTGGACAACATCACCGTGGATACCGGCTTTGACAACAACGACTTCCTGACCAGTTCAACGTCATACACCCTGAACGGGACGCTGGGGGCGCAACCTGGTGCGGGCGAGTATGTTCAGGTCAGTATGGATGGCGGCACCACCTGGGTTAACGCGACGGTGAATGGCACACAGTGGAGCTATAACGACACGCGTACCCTGGCCGACGGTAGCTATAACTATCAGGTGCGGGTGGTCGATCTGGCCGGAAACGTCGGGGCAACCACGTCGCAGGCGGTCACGGTTGATACCCACGCGCCTCAGTACGGCATCACCATTGACAGCATCAGTGAAGATACCGGGCAGTCCGGCACTGATTTCATCACCATGGACACCACGCTTACGCTCAACGGCTCGCTTGGCAGCGCGCTGGCCAATGATGAACGCGTGCAGATTAGCCTGGACGGCGGGAATACCTGGACAGATGCAACGGTAACCAACCAGCGCTGGAGCTACACCGATACCCGCGATCTGGCTGACGGTGATTACACCTACCAGGTGCGGATTATCGACCAGGCGGGCAACGTGGGCTCAACCTCATCGCAGGTGGTGACGGTGGATACCACGCCGCCAACCACCGTGGGAACCGTGGTGAGCTATACCGATGACGAAGGTGAGCGTCTGGGCTCCTTTGGCAGCGCGATGGCGACGGATGACAGCTCGCCGCTGATCAACGGAACGCTGAACCGCGCGCCGGATGACGGTGAGATTGTGCAGCTTTATCGTGACGGGATCCTGCTGGGCCAGGTCACGATGAACGGTAGCGCAAGCTGGTCCTTCCAGGATAACGGCCTGAGCGATGGCAATCATACGTATATCCTGCGGGTAACCGATAAAGCCGGTAACTATACGGAATCGGACGGGTTTGTACTGAACGTCGATACCAGTATCCCGACCACCACGGCGGCAATTACCGCGCAGACAACATCGGATACCACGCCGATTGTCAGCGGAACGGTCTCCGCGGATCTGGTGAACGGCGAGTACCTGGTGGTGAATGTGAACGGTAAAACCTACACCTCGCAGACGGGCGGCGCGGTGGTGGTCGACCCGGATCACAACACCTGGTATCTGCAGATCCCGGACAGCGATGCACTGAGCGTTGCCAGCTATAACGTAACGGCACAGGTGAAGAGCAGTGCGGGTAACGGCAATACCACCGGGACGGCGAGCGGCAGCCTGGTGATTGACACCACCACGGTGAATACCAGCTGGGCCACCACGGCGGGTAACAGCGAAAACTCGACCATGACCGTCGGCATGAACAGCAGCGGCCTGTGGAATATCATTGCTAACGGACAGTCCTATTCCAGCAGTGATGATTCAACCTACGCGGCGAACGCGCTGACCAATACGCGTGGCTTCCCTGCCGTAAGCCAGACCGCCGCCGATTTTGACCGTAACGGCACGCAGGACATCTTTGCGACTGAAACCACCTACGGCGGGTCTACACAGGTGATGTGGACCTACGATGGCAGCACTTACAACGCCAGCCAACTGGGTATGGGAACCACTATCTGGTACGGCGGTGTCATTGCCTACGATAAAACCGGTGACGGGTATCTGGACCTTGCGTATGGCGATGCCGGTGCGGACTCCATTACCTACCTTATTAACAACAAAGGGGTGCTCACGCCGGATGGGAACTATGGCGGCGCCGGGTTCTGGGGACAATTCACCACCATGCGTGAAATCTCCGGCGTCGACCTGAATAACGACGGCACCGTGGATGTGGTTCAGCACACCAACCGCAGCGGAGCGTACTCGCTTACCGTGATTAACAACAACGGTAACGGGACGTTATCCCTCGGTCAGAACCTGACTAACGTGTTTGTGGCAAACGTGGCGAATACCACCACAGCGGCGTCGATGACGTGGGCGGATTTCAACGGCGATGGCTACATGGATCTGTACCTGGGCAGCAGCTACAACAACAACGGCGGGGTGATCTACTACAACGACGGTACCGGGAAACTCTCCACCACCAAGAGCGCGGTTGAGGCCTCTAACGCGTCTGCAGGGTATCTGTCGGTGGCGGTGGACTGGAACGCAGACGGCCAGATGGACGTCATCAAGCTCAGTACCTACAGCGGATCGCAGACCGCAACCCTGTTTACCAACAACGGTTACGGTTCAAGCTGGACATCAAGTCAGCTGGCTTCCGGACTGGCGAACGTCACCGGTGTGGCCGCCGTGGATTACAACTGGGACGGCGCGCAGGATCTGCTGGTGTCGCAGCAGAACGGCAAGGTGGTGCTGGTGCAAAACAGCAAAACCGTTGCCGACGGCACGGCGATGCATCTGCACATTGTCGACAGTGAGGGTATCAACGCCTACTACGGTAATACGGTCAATCTGTATAACGCGGCGGGCGTACTGGTGGCCTCGCAGATCATCAACGCCCAGTCCGGTATCGGTTCGAACGATACCTCTGCACTGGTGAGTTTCTACGGTCTGGATCCGAATGAAACTTACTCGGCCGAGATCCTGAAAATCACCAATGGCGTGTCGGATAACGTCACCTGGAGCGGTCTGGAAGCCGGCAACGGTAAAGAGGGCTACGTCCTCACTGCCGAAGCAGCAACCGGGGGGCACAGCGGGACGCTTACCGGTACCGGGTATAACGACACCTTTATCGCCGAGGACGGCACGTATACCTATAACGGTTCCGGCGGCTGGACGACCCACTCGGATCACGACACCTGGAGTAACACCGGGGGGATGGACGTGGTGGACTACCGCAATGCGACGTCCGGCGTGACCGTCGA
Source organism: Enterobacter cloacae complex sp. 394I7 (assembly GCF_057320345.1). Lineage (NCBI taxonomy): Bacteria > Pseudomonadati > Pseudomonadota > Gammaproteobacteria > Enterobacterales > Enterobacteriaceae > Enterobacter > Enterobacter cloacae complex sp. 394I7. Next base: position 1,118,235 of record NZ_JBXWCR010000001.1, read on the forward strand.
CCTGCGTCTTTCTACCGCGCAGGACACCGGGTTTGGTACCTCACGCCTGCTGAACATTGAGGGCATTAACGGCTCGGACTTTGACGATGTCATTACCGGCAACAGCGGTAACAACCAGTTCGAAGGCCGTGGCGGTAACGACACGTTCAATATTGGCAGCGGCGGTCACGATACGCTGCTCTACACGTTGATCAACGCCTCCAATGCCACAGGCGGTAACGGCAGTGATGTGGTGAACGGCTTTACGGTAGGCACCTGGGAAGGCACGGCGGATACGGACCGTATTGACCTGCGCGACCTGCTTTCAGGCAGCGGCTACACCGGTACGGGCTCAGCGAGCTATGTGAACGGGGTCGCCACGCTGGACGGCAGTGCGGGGAATATCACCGATTACATCCGCGTGGTGCAGAACGGCAGCAATACCGAAATCCAGGTTGACCTGGACGGTAGCGGCGGTCAGTTCTCACCCACAACGCTGGTCACGCTGAACGGCGTGCAGACCGATCTGGCTACGCTGCTGGCAAATCATCAACTGTTAATTGCGTAAAACTATGCCGCGAGGAGCGATCCTCGCGGCCTTTTGCGTGGCTACAACGAAGAGCGATAAAAGATTTCACAACATTATGAAGACACATCCACAGTACGAACCCTGGTTGCAGGGCATGCTCATCATCGCGAAGCACTATCGGCTGGACTTCTCGGCAGAGCATGTTCGGGTCACGATTAACCATGAAAGCCAGTCTCCACGCCAGCTGGTGCTGGAAGAGATGGCACGCCAGCTTGGGTTAGGGATGCGTATGGTGGCGGCCGACGCGGTCTCCCTCGACCCGTGGCGTTTACCTCTGCTTGCGGAATTTACCGGCGGACAAATCGCGGTCATTAACCGCATGGACAGCGAGGGCAACGTGAGCCTGCAGTTCAGCGGTGACGGCGGCCTGGAGACGACGCTGACGCGTGAGGCGCTGTGCTCACGGTTAACAGGACTGCTGGTGCTGCGCCCGCTCGAGTCCACGCCGGATGCCCGGGTGGATGATTACATCAAACCGTATGAGAAAAACTGGTTCTGGCAGCTGGCCCTGAAGGACTGGCGACGCTACAGCGATATTATGCTGGTGGCGCTGGTCGCTAACGTCCTGGCCCTTTCCGGCATGGTCTTTTCCATGCAGGTGTATGACAGGGTGGTGCCCTCGCAATCGGAAGCCACGCTGTGGGTACTGTTTGGCGGCGTAATGATCGCCATTGTTTTCGAATTCATCATGCGCATGCTGCGCGTGCACATTTCGGATGTGGTGGGTAAACGCGCCGACCTGCGTATTTCTGAACGCGTTTTTGCACACGCGCTGCGGATTAAAAACGGAGCCCGCTCTAAGTCAACCGGGTCGTTTATTGCCCAGATCCGCGAGCTGGAGTCGGTTCGTGAACTGATCACGTCCACCACCATTGCGGCCATCTCCGATCTGCCATTCTTCCTGCTGTTTGTGTTCATTTTGTGGATGATTGGCGGACCGCTGGTACTGGTTGTCCTGCTTGCCGTGCCGCTGCTGCTTATCCCGGGCCTGCTGGTCCAGCGCCCGCTGGGCAAACTGTCCAGCGAAGGGATGCGCGAGTCTGCCATTCGTAACGCCACGCTGGTGGAAGCGGTTCAGGGCATTGAAGACATCAAGCTGATGCGCGCTGAACAGCGCTTCCAGAATCAGTGGAATAACACCAATGATGTTGCCGCTAACGTCGGCATGAAGCAGCGCTGGCTGACCGGGCTGTTGCTGACCTGGACGCAGGAGGTGCAGTCGATTGTGTATGCCGTGGTGCTGCTGGTGGGGTGCTACCTGGTTATCAGCGGGGACATGACCACCGGTGCGCTGGTGGGGACCTCTATTCTCGCGTCGCGGACCATCGCGCCGCTGTCGCAAATTTCAGGCGTGCTCTCCCGCTGGCAGTCCGCGAAAGTGGCGCGTAAAGGACTCGACGATCTGATGCAGCGCCCGATTGACGATCCTCAGCAGGGCAAGAAGGTGCATAAAGCCCATCTGCGGGGGGATTATGCGCTGGAAGAGGTGGGGTTCTGGTACGACGATGAAGAAAAACTCACCGTTCTGAACATCATCAAACTGCAGATTCGCGCCGGTGAGCGGGTGGCGGTGCTCGGACGCAATGGCTCCGGCAAAAGCACGCTGCTGCAACTGCTGGCAGGGATGCAGGAGCCTCAGCAGGGCAGCATTCTGCTGGATAATATCGCGTTGAACCATCTGGACCCGGCTGACGTGCGCCGCGACATGCAGCTGCTGAGCCAGCAGGCGCGGCTGTTCTTTGGCTCTGTGCGGGACAACATTCTGATGGGCAACCCGCTGGCCACCGACGATGAAATCCATCAGGCGCTGGTGAACAGTGGTGCGCTGGAGTTTGTCCGCAAACAGAAAATGGGGCTCAACTACATTATCAACGAAGGCGGTGCGGGCCTGTCCGGCGGGCAGCGTCAGGCGTTATTACTGGCTCGCGCCCTGATCACCTCTCCGAACATTTTGTTGCTGGATGAACCTACCGCCTGGCTTGACGAGATGAGTGAGAAGCAGTTTATCCAGCACCTTAAACCGTGGTTGGGCAAGCGCCGGACGCTGGTGGTCGCGACCCATCGTCTGCCTATTCTGGAACTGGTTGACCGTATCATCGTGCTGGAAAACGGCAAGGTGATCATGGATGGCCCGCGCGACGCCATCCTTCGCCAGCACGGTATGGCGCCGCAAAAAGCCTCACAGCGTACCGTGACCATGAAACCGACACCAGTAGCAGAGGAGGGCGTAGCATGACTGATTTCTCTCGCGTCAACAGCCGCCTGAAGGAGCCACGCTTGCCGCGGTCAACCTGGGTCGCCTGGTCGCTGTTCGCCCTGCTGGCGGTATTTATCACCTGGGCAAGCCTGTTCAGCCTTGATGAGGTCACCACCGGTAGCGGCAAGGTGATCCCCTCTTCGCACGAGCAGGTGATCCAGTCCCTCGAAGGGGGCATTATTCACAGTTTGCTGGTGCGTGAAGGCGACATCGTTGAGCGTGGTCAGCAGCTGGCACAGCTTGACCGGACGAAAACCGAATCAAGCGTGCTGGAAAGTGAATCGCGCCTGAATGCCGCGCTGGCAACCGCCTCGCGTCTGAAGGCCGAAGTGAACGACACGGCACTGGCTTTTCCGGCAGAGCTGGATGATGACGTTGAACTGGTCAAACAGGAAACGGCGCTGTATCAGTCTCGTCGCGAAAGTCTTGAGAAAGGGCTGGCGGGTTTACGGCAGGGGGCCGAGCTGGTGCAGCGTGAGCTGTCGCTGACCCGTCCGCTGGTGACGCAGGGGGCAGCCAGTAAGGTGGAGGTGTTACGTCTTGAGCGTCAAAAAAATGAGCTTGAGAACAAAATCACCGAGATGAAAAACCAGTATTACGTTCGCGCCCGTGAAGAGCTGGCGAAAGCGAACGCGGAGATTGAAGCGCAACGTTCGGTGATGAAAGGGCGTGAAGATTCGTTGACCAGACTGACCTTCAATGCGCCGGTGCGCGGGATCGTTAAGGATATCGACGTGACAACCGTGGGAGGGGTGATTCCGCCAAACGGCAAGCTGATGAGCCTGGTTCCGCTTGATGACCAGATGGTAATTGAAGCGAAAATCTCGCCGCGCGATGTCGCCTTTATTCATCCGGGACAAAAAGCACTGGTGAAAGTGACCGCCTATGACTACTCCATTTACGGTGGGCTGGAGGGCGAGGTGACCATGATTTCGCCGGATACGCTTCAGGATGAGGTGAAAAGGGATGTGTATTACTATCGGGTCTATATCCGCACTGACAGTAACCATCTGACCAATAGACAAGGCAAAGCCTTCCCGGTGTTTCCGGGGATGATTGCGACCGTTGATATTAAAACAGGCAGTAAAACGATTCTGGATTATCTGTTAAAACCGCTTAATAAGGCGAAAGAGGCACTGCGGGAACGGTAAACAAAGGGCGTTCGGGAAACCGAACGCCAGAAACATTATACCGTCGACGTTACGTTAACAACGTGGCGTCGTTCTTTAGGAACAACGTTGATATAGTGAGTCACATAGGCGAAGTATAATCCGGCATAGTTTTCGACCAGTTCTATAAACGCCGGGTAAATCGACATCTGGCCATCACCCTGATCTTTAAGATAACCCGCCTCTTGCGCCGATTTAATAATGCGGTTGACGTGAATCCGTGAAACAAAAAATTCTTTAGCCAGTAAGTTGGCTGAATAAGGTATTACTGCGCCATGTGCGGTTTTATTTTTTATGGCCTGCAGGTAAAGATATAACATTATCATCCGCCCTCCGTCTTTATCAATAAACAATCCCACTTCAGGCAAAACCTTCCTGAACGTTAATCCCCTGAAAAGGTATTCCGCTGCGCGACGGAAAAAGTTATTTCGCAGGATGTCGTTATCCAGCAGATTAACGTTGATATTAAACTTTGGGAAAAGAATACTTACCGGCAAAAATGCGCCGGACATGTAGCGTTTAAGTTCATTAAGTCCCTTTTCAGTCGGTGCAATTCTCGTTTTGCGTCTGTCTTCACTGCAGCGCCAGGTCTTGATGCGCCCGGTGGTTCTGAGCAAGGTGATGATCGCAATCACACTGTTGGGGCTGGCTATTTTATAACGGGAACATAATTCTTTAATTTCTGATACTGACTCAGCCTGATTTCCAAAGATAAAACAACACATGGAAAGAATAATGTTGAACCGTGATTCCTGAAGCATCGTTTTGTAGAACAAAGGTTGTTTTTTGTAGATGGCGTCATTAATGGTGTAGTGCTCTGTTATTGCCTCACTGAATCGCGGATTGTTTTTAATGACATCCCTTCGATGTAGCAAGGCCCTGGATGAGATATGATTATCCATAGCGTTTGTCTCTTATATGAATGAGCCGATAGATGAAGTATCCAGTCTTCTTTCGGATTTTTCATTATACCTTGAGATTGACATATTTACCGTTATTATTTGATGCGAATTTTATATTTAAACTGCATATGGATACAGACGGTGATTAACACAAAGATGTTCTCGTTAGTCACGTTGATAACGGTTTCTTAACCTGATGGTGTACTGTAAAATTATTATCAACAACAGGGTTTTTATATTTTGTTACATTCACAAATGGGATATGTGTTTTTGTGCCCAGGAGCAGGTTATGACCCAAAATATTTCTTTCAGAAATGCTGCTTTTTATGAGCAAAAATTTGTCATCTCAACCTGCCATTTCACATTTCAGGGGTACAGTCTGTTGCTTAAACAGTACGGTATAGATGCTTCGCACGTTCGTTTTGAGGGGGATGAACCTTCCCGGCAGGATCTGGAAAATATCCTTATCAGTCAAAATGCTCAAATCTCGGTGTTCCTCGGCAAAGGTGTGGTCTCTCTGCTGGAGAGCCTGAAGCGACTCGCTTGCGTGCTAAATAAACTTCCTGTTATTCGAAAGGTAACCCTGTACGGGGAAATGCCGGATGGCTGGCTGTATCGAACGCTGGGGAATCTTTTAAATAATACTTTCCAGCTTTCATTGATTCGTATAGCCAGCGTGTCTGATGTTATGACCTGTTTTCGTATGCATAATGACGTATTTAAGGATAACTCACGTTCATTGCGTGACCAATATTGGGGGTTGTCTTATCAGGAAAACGTAAAAGGTTTAACCGAAAGAGAGGTAAGCGTTTTATTAAATTTTTATCGCGGAATGTCAGTGAAAGAGCAGTGTGAAAAAATGGGGCTGTCTAATAAAACGGTTTATACTCATCGTAAGGAAGGGGTGAAAAAATTACACCAGATCCGACGCTGGCTGAAAGATCCGCATGCCTTAAGAATGGAAGGAAGCACGGAACGGTTAACGCAAAAAGAAAGTCTCTCTGCCAAAGAGACGGCGGTGTATAATGCATTGCTAAAAAGAGAGATATTCCCTGCGTATCAGATCATAACCGATCGTTATAAGAAGGGCGTGGGGTTTGAGATACTCATTCGCTGGAATAATAATGGTAAAATTATCAAGCCAGTTAATTTTCTTACTGATATTTCAAGCCAGGAAATATGGCTAAAAATTACTGCGCTAGTGATACATGCTGCGGTGTCAGGCATTAATAAATATAACGGTAAATATTATTTTTCCGTCAATATCCCCCCGCGACTTGCCTCGGGTAATGCACTTCCCGACATGGCCAAAAAGGCTGTGGCGATGCTGCTCAATCCGCAGTGGGCCGACAAACTGGTCTTTGAATTTGCCGAAGATATTGATGTAACCAAGGATAGGACGATCCCAGAAACCATGCGGCGTTTACGCAATACCGGGTGCCGGCTGTTTCTCGATGACTGCTTTTCCAACCATCAAACCATGTTCCCGGTAAGGCAGGTGCATTTTGATGGATTAAAGCTTGACCGGGATATCGTCGAGCATTTTGTGGCGAATGACAACGATTATAATCTTATTAAAGCAATACAGATATACAGCGATATGACCGGCACGGATTGTATTGCTGAAGGGGTGGATAGCGAAGAGAAGTTTGAAAAGTTAGTCGCCCTTGGGGTTAAAAGTTTTCAGGGCTATTATCTGTCGCGGGCCGTGAAAGAAGACGAATTAGATCGCATGGTCAGATTGTTTAGCTAAAGCGCAAAAATAAAGCCCCGAAGGGCCTTTATTTATTTTCGACCCAGTAACAGGCCGAGAACAATACCTACCGCCCCCGCAGCAATTAAACCCGTCAGGGGATTGTTCCTCACCGCTTCAGTGACATCGGAAACGGCGTCGCTGGCCTGCGCGGCATATTTTTTGGCAGCACCTTTAACCTGATGCTTAGGGGAATCAACGAAATCGCCAAACTGCTGTTGGGCTGAGCCTGCCAGTTCATCGAGTTTATTTTTCGCTTTGTCTTCTGCAAACTGTGTATTTTTATCAGTATTGAAATCAGTCATTTTTGCCTCCTTGTGTTGATAGTATAAGGATAGCCTCTCTTTTGCGTTTTAAGGGACGCAGGGCGGAATTTGGCACAAAATCCTCCTGTTTTCGGATATATCTCTATGCCATAAACCCTTTATTTCTCATTCTCATCCTGACCGTAATACAGTTTCCCAATCCGGATAAGCGGGCGGCCCTGAGATTTGCGGTGCAGGTTACTGTCCCTGAGCGAATACACGCACCCGCAATATTCCTGCTGGTAAAACTGTTCTCGCTTGCTTATCTCAATCATGCGTGAGGAACCGCCCTGTTTGCGCCAGTTGTAGTCCCAGTAGACCATCCCCGGATAGCGCGCTGCCGCACGCTGGCCGCAGTCATTTATCTGCTGCATATTCTTCCAGCGGGAGATCCCTAATGAACTACTGATGACGCGAAAACCATTTTCTGCCGCATACAACGCTGTGCGTTCGAAACGCATATCGAAGCACATGGTGCAGCGGATGCCGCGCTCGGGTTCCCATTCCATGCCCTTAGCGCGTTCAAACCAGTTATCGGTGTCGTAATCGGCATCGACAAACGGCACGCCGTGTTTTTCCGCAAAGCGAATATTCTCCTCCTTACGGATGAGGTATTCCTTTTGTGGATGAATATTGGGGTTATAGAAAAATATGGTGTAATCAATTCCCGAGGCCTGGATGGCTTCCATCACTTCTCCCGAGCAGGGTGCGCAGCAGGAGTGCAGCAGCAGTTTGTCGGCACCGTCTGGCAGGGTAAGTTGAGGGCGGATAAAGGGGGTTGTACTCATCGTATCAACTCTATGTGAATGAAATTTATTGAATTGTAGTCCCGTAATCGAAGAAAGTGAACGTTCAGGGCAAACCCCGGCGAACATAAACATCCACGTTTCTTTTCTATGGCTCCGATCACGTCACCTCGTATTCCCCTGATCCTGCGACAACTCACAGCAATCATGCATTGACCGAAGGAATAAATTCGACATAATTTATTTCTGTGGTGAATCCTCTCTGACGAGAGGGCGTTCCAGACTACTGCTGTCCGCAGGTATACACGCGTTTTTGATTACCTGGGGAGAGTCACTGGGATGCACCCGACACCACGATTCTTCTTTAATTTTTTATCCCATTGGAAGGGTATAGAGTGCACAAGTTTAATTCCTCTCTTCTTGCGATTTTTTTGCTGACAGGTTGTAGTTCCGATCTGGTTCTCAGCCCACCTCAAAAACCTGAATACAAGGCTATGCCAGAGATAACCCAGTCTGTGACACCATCCCAACAGCGTGCGATCATGGCTGGTGAGAGGCCTGATTGGTCAGAAAGGACGCCAGTCGGCGCCATTAAACGATATTGATAAATACCTAACGACCAGGGCTGCCATTCGGTGGCCTTTTTTATTGTGATGAATGAGCGGGATGTGATGGCCGCAGCCAAAACGCAGAAGGCATGGTGAAAACGACCCTGCGCCTGGCGTTGATAATCACCAGACGTGTGGAATGCAACTGAATCAAGTTAATGTTCTATATGCTTATTTTATCAATGCACCAATTCCTGATAAGATTGTTCCTAATTTTTACTGATGGAATAGGGACATGAAAAAAATTGTTGGCGTGATATTACTTTCCTGCTTACTTGCCGGTTGCGATAAACCTAAAATTGACTCATCAACTGATGATGCAATGAAATCGTCTATAGCTAAAGTCAGAGAGTCACTTCCGGAGAATAAGCGGGAGGAGTTTGATAGCGCTCTGCAAGTTGTGGCATTCAGTAACATCAACATGGCTGATCTCATGCATGCTTCATCAGACAATGACAAAGAAGACCTCAGCAAAAAGATGCGCGAACCCCTGTCGGGAAAGACTGCTGAGGAAGTCATTTCTTATGCTCAGAAAGTAACAGCAGAGCGAGAGCTTAAGCAGAAAGAACAGGCAATTCAGGAAATTAAAACGCTAGAAAAGAAAAAAGCTGACTCAGATATGGCTAAAGAGGAGCTGAAGAAAATCCAGGTTTTATCAGCCAGATTTACCAGGGAGCCTGAGGCAGACGGTGAGCCACAACCCGTAATTAGACTGGTTGTAAAAAACAAGAGTGAAAACGTTATTTCCAGAGCCTACCTGCATGGAGTGATAGCAAGCAGCGGACACTCAGATCCCTGGTTGGAAAGTAAGTTCTTTTACGATATTCCTGACGGGCTTAAACCGAATGAAGAAGCTACATGGGCTCTGGCTCCGCCTAAAAATTCTGAATGGGGTCAACTTTATGCCCCAAGCGACGCTGTTTTCACTGTGACAGTCATGAGAGTAGACGGTACTGATAAGCGGGCGTTGTTTGATGCAACAATGTTTACAGAGGAAGACGGTAACAAGCTTGATGAACTGAAGAAAAAATACCCGTGATTTTTAGCTAAAAAATTGACCCGCTTAGGCGGGTTTTTTTACGTCCGGAGGAAACGTGGCGACAGATATATTAACCTGGTGAACCCAGATACGGGCAGAAAGGTTTAGCCACACGATTCGTTCTGCATTCTTTGGTCATGGTTATGAGCAAATCGCAGGAGATGAACTAACCCTGAGCAGCAATTCTGGCTGATGACCCTCTCAGCTAACTACACGATAACCACGTCAAACCTAATGTTTACATAAAGCTGTTTTAAAAGATACAATACCCCCCTATAGTATCAGGAGGGCGTATGCCGCATTCACCCGCAGATAAAAAACGTATTCTGACGCGCGTCCGCCGCATTCGAGGGCAGGTTGATGCTCTTGAGCGTGCACTGGAATCGGGCGACCCCTGTCTGGCCATCCTGCAGCAAATTGCCGCCGTGCGCGGTGCTGCGAATGGGCTGATGGGCGAAATGGTTGAAATTCACCTCAAAGATGAGCTGGTGACCGGGGAGACAACGCCGGACCAGCGGGCCGTTCGCATGGCAGAAGTCGGCCATTTGCTGCGCTCTTATCTAAAATAAACCCACAGACCTCACAATAAGGGAAGAGACATTATGAAATCTCGCGCTGCTGTCGCATTTGGCCCCGGCCAGCCGCTCAAAATCGTTGAAATCGACGTGGCTCCGCCGAAGAAAGGCGAAGTCCTGATCAAAATTACCCATACCGGCGTGTGCCATACCGATGCGTTTACCCTTTCGGGTGACGATCCTGAAGGCGTTTTCCCGGCGGTACTCGGCCACGAAGGCGGCGGGATTGTGGTGGAAGTCGGCGAGGGCGTGACCAGCCTGAAACCGGGTGACCATGTGATTCCGCTGTACACGGCAGAATGTGGTGAGTGTAAGTTCTGTAAATCCGGCAAAACTAACCTCTGCCAGGCGGTTCGCGCTACTCAGGGTAAAGGTCTGATGCCAGACGGTACCACTCGCTTCTCCTATAACGGTGAGCCGATCTATCACTACATGGGCACCAGTACCTTCAGCGAATACACCGTGTGTGCGGAAATTTCGCTGGCGAAAGTGAACCCACAGGCGCCGCTGGATAAAGTTTGCCTGCTGGGCTGCGGCGTGACCACCGGGATTGGCGCGGTGCATAACACCGCAAAAGTGAAAGAGGGCGACACCGTTGCGGTGTTCGGTCTGGGCGGTATCGGTCTGGCGGTTATCCAGGGGGCGGTGCAGGCGAAGGCGGGTCGTATTATCGCTGTCGATACTAACCCGGAGAAATTCACCCTGGCAGGCGAAATGGGTGCCACTGATTTCGTGAACCCGAAAGACTACGATAAGCCGGTTCAGGATGTGATCGTTGAGATGACCGATGGCGGCGTTGACTTCAGCTTCGAATGTATCGGTAACGTTAACGTGATGCGTTCCGCGCTTGAATGCTGCCACAAAGGCTGGGGTGAGAGCATCATCATTGGCGTTGCCGGTGCGGGCCAGGAGATCAAAACCCGTCCATTCCAGCTGGTGACCGGCCGAGTGTGGCGTGGTTCAGCGTTTGGCGGCGTGAAAGGGCGCACCCAGCTTCCGGGCATGGTGGAAGATGCAATGGTCGGGAAAATTCAGCTCGACCCGTTCATTACCCATCGCCTGCCGCTGGAGCAAATCAACGACGCGTTCGATTTGATGCACGAAGGTAAGTCCATCCGTACCGTGATTCACTTCGGCGACAAGTAACTCTTCTGCCAGCGGTTTTTTTGCCGCTGGCGTTTCCTGCATAATCTTCTCTAAAGTGTGACCTGCCTTGCGCTTTTAGCCGTAAGCTAATCTCCAGCCGTGCCGATGACTATTTTACAGGCGTGTTTTTACGCATCTTACCTACAAGAGAGTCGACGGTCATGGACAACACAACAACGATGCAGGCGCAGCGCACGCTGAGCTTTTTGCATCATATCAGGCTGGTTCCGCTGTTTTCCTCCATTCTCGGTGGCATTATTTTGCTGTTCGCCTTGAGCTCAGGTCTGGCGGGCTATTTCCTGCTGCAGGCAGACGCCGATCAGCAGGATGTCACATCAGAAATTCAGGTGCGTATGGGGCTGTCGAACAGTTCTAACCATCTTCGCACCGCGCGTATCAATATGATCCACGCTGGCGCGGCCAGCCGTATCGCCGAGATGGATGCAATGAAGCAGAACATCAGCGAGGCGGAAAAACGTATTAAGCAGTCTCAGGATGGCTTTAATGCGTACATGAACCGCCCCGTTCGTACGGCGGAGGATGAAGCGCTGGATGCCGAACTGAAAACACGCTTTGACGCCTATATCGCGGGCCTTCAGCCGATGGTTAAATTTGCCAAAAACGGCATGTTTGAAGCGATCATTAACCATGAAAACGAATCCGCGCGCCCGCTGGATGACGCCTATAACGCCGTCCTGCTGAAGGCGATTAAGATCCGTACCGACCGGGCCAATGCCCTGACGGCGCAGGCGCACAGCCGCACGCAGCTGGGCCTGATGTTTATGGTCGGGGCGTTTGCCCTGGCGCTGGTGTTGACCGCGCTGACCTTTATCGTGCTGCGCCGCACGGTCATCAATCCGCTTCAGCGTGCTGCCACGCGAATCGAGAACATTGCGAAAGGCGACCTGACGATGCCGGATGATGTCGCCGGGCGCAGCGAAATTGGCCGACTGACGCGTGACCTGCAAACCATGCAGCACTCGCTGGAGACCACGGTTGGCACCGTACGCCAGGGGGCGGAAGAGATCTATCGTGGAACCAGTGAAATCTCGGCTGGCAACACCGATCTCTCATCCCGTACCGAACAGCAGGCGGCCGCCATTGAGCAGACTGCCGCAAGTATGGAACAGCTGACCGCGACGGTGAAACAGAATGCCGATAACGCGCACCATGCCAGCAAGCTGGCGGAAGATGCCTCCGGTAAAGCCAGCCGTGGCGGCCAGATGGTCTCCGGCGTGGTGAAAACGATGAGCAATATCTCCACCAGTTCGAAGAAGATCTCTGAAATTACTGCGGTAATTAACAGCATTGCATTCCAGACCAATATCCTGGCGCTCAATGCGGCAGTAGAAGCAGCGCGTGCGGGTGAACAAGGACGCGGCTTTGCGGTGGTGGCAAGCGAAGTGCGTACCCTGGCGAGCCGAAGTGCAAATGCCGCGAAAGAGATTGAAAGCTTGATCAACGAGTCGGTTTCCCTGATCGATCAGGGTTCGGGTGAAGTGGTCGCCGCGGGCAACACCATGAACGACATCGTCGATGCGGTGAAACGCGTCACCGATATTATGCTGGAAATTGCCGCCGCCTCCGACGAACAGAGCCGCGGTATCGAGCAGGTCAGCCAGGCGATTTCGGAGATGGACAAAGTGACGCAGCAGAACGCCTCGCTGGTGGAAGAAGCCTCTGCGGCGGCGGCCTCCCTGGAAGAACAGGGCGCGCGTCTGACCGAGGCTGTCGGGGCATTTCGTCTGAGTGGCGCAAAGCCTGGCCGTTCAGTCTCGTCTGCGCCAGCGGCGAAAAACGCACCTTTACGTCCTGCGCCTGCGGTGTCGGGTGATAACTGGGAAACGTTCTGAGTCGTCCGGGGTAAACGGGTGAAAAAAAAGGGACCGTCAGGTCCCTTTTTTATTGCGTTACTGCTTATCCGGCAGCGCGTAGGCAATCACGTAATCACCGCGATCCGGCGACTGACGGGCACCCCCCGCGTTGATGATGATGTACTGTTTACCGGTTTTCGGTGAAACATAAGTCATCGGTCCGGACTGGCTACCGACCGGCAGACGGTCTTTCCAGATCTCTTTCCCGGTGGCGGTATCAAACGCGCGCAGGTAGAAATCCTGGGTGCCGGCAAAGAACAGCAGACCGGACTGGGTAGCGAGGGACGCGCCCAGGGTCGGCATACCGATTGGGATCGGCATATGCATGCGAATGCCAAGCGGGCCAGTATCTTCCACCGTACCGACCGGAACCTGCCACACCAGCTTGCCTGATTTCAGGTCAACGGCTGACATGGTGCCAAACGGTGGCTTCTGACACGGAATGCCCAACGGCGACAGGAAGCGTTCACGCATAGCCCCGAACGGCGTACCGTCCATAGGCACAATACCCATCTCAATGCCGCTGGCGTTTTTCGCCACGTTGGCACGCGGTACCATGTAGTTAGCCAGGCCCAGGCGCATATCGTTCACGAACATCAGGCTGTTGTTCGGGTCGATTGAGACGCTGCCCCAGTTCATCCCGCCAAGGGAGCCCGGGAACTGCAGGGAACGGTCGAGACCCGGTGGGGTGAAGACGCCCTGGTGACGCATCTCTTTAAACTGAATGCGGCACAGCAGCAGGTCTACTGGCGTCGCCCCCCACATATCCGATTCGGTCAGCGTCTGGTTGCCAATCATCGGCATGCCAACAGAGTACGGTTGGGTCGGGGAGTAACGTTCACCTTCAACGTTACCGGCCGGTACCGGGCGCTCTTCCACTTTCGCCACGGGCTTGCCGGTTTCGCGGTTGAGCATAAAGATCATGCCCTGCTTGCTGGTCTGCACCAGCACCGGCGTGGTGCCACCTTTACCGTCGGGTAAATCGTACAGCAGCGGCTGGGAAGGGAGATCAAAGTCCCACAGGTCGTGGTGGGTGGTCTGGAAATGCCAGCGCACCTGACCGGTGGCGGCGTCCACCGCCACGATGGAGGAGCTGTACTTGTCATCCAGCGCCGTACGCTCACCCGCCCAGAAATCTGGCGTGGCGTTGCCGGTTGGCAGATAGATCAGGTTCAGTTTTGCATCGTAAGACATGGCAGACCAGACGTTCGGCGTGCCGCGTGTATAGGTCTGTCCTTCCGGTGGGAGGCCGGTCAGTTGCGGATTACCCGGATCCCATGCCCATGCCAGCTTACCGGTATGAACGTCATATGCACGCACGACGCCCGGCGGTTCGCCGGTGGAGAAGTTATCCGCGATACGACCGCCGACCACCACCACATTCCTCGCGACCAGCGGTGTGGAGGTCTGCTGATAGTAACCCGGCTTGATTTCCCCCATCCCGATGCTCAGGTCAACGGTGCCACGATCGCCAAAGTCTTCACAGACCTTGCCGTTATCCGCATTGATAGCAATCAGTCGCGCATCGGTGGTCGGCAGGAACAGACGACGAGGGCATGCCGCAGGCTGTGCATCTGCCTGTGACGTTGTCACGCTGTTGTGGTCTTCAAAATAACCCAGACCGCGGCAACGCTGCCAGTTCGGTGCCGAGGCTTTCGCGTCGTAACGCCATTTCTCTTTACCGGAGTCGACGTCCAGCGCCAGGACTTTACTGTACGGCGTACAGACATACAGCGTGTCGCCAATTTGCAATGGGGTGTTCTGATCTTCCGCACCGGAGCCGTTGCTCTGAGGAATATCCCCCGTGTGGGCAACCCAGGCCACCTTCAGATCGTTCACGTTTTGTTTGTTAATTTGATCGAGGGCGGCGAAGCGGTCACCGTGGGTGGTATTGCCCCAGTGCGCCCAGTTTTTCTGCTCCTGACCTGGTGCGACCGGTTTTACCGGTACCGGCTCATTCGCCGCCACCAGCGTTTGCGGCTTGAACATCCAGCCGAGGTTCACCAGCATCACGACCGCCAGAACGGCCGCGACGCCAAACGCCGGTGCTTTGTTCGGGGCGTTGTGGTTTGCTGCGCGCATAAACGGCCAGACGATGGCACAGAGGAAGGCCAGCACGGCAAACGTAAAGAGGCGCGAGAAGAGCGGCCAGAAATCCCATCCGGCATCGCTGACGGCCCAGAACAGCGAGGCGATAAATGCGATGCCATAGAGGACGATCCCGCTGGCGCGGTTGATGAAAATCAGAACGGCGGCAATCACCATCGCCACGCCCATGATCAGGAAGTACCCACTTCCGCCTACGGTAACAAGCTTTAAACCTAAGCCGCCAACAGCCAGACCGATGAGCGTCATCAGTCCGGCAAGGAGCCACTGCAGGATACGGGGTATCCCACGTGGCGCGCTGCCAAATGCCATTTCTGTCTCCTTTAAATCCCCCGCGTTGCGGAACGGTGCCGAATATGTACCAATTGGGTAATAATCGCGGAGGGGGATGAGGTTTTATACGGTTTATCCGCATCATGTGCGGTTGAATTCCTGTTTAACAAATAGCATGCGAACCATTTGGTGAATTCGCGGCTATGATAAAACTGTTAAATTGTTTTACGCAATTGTTAATGGATGATTTCGCATTTTTTGACCACAGAAACAAAAAACCCGTCGACAGGACGGGTTAGTGGTTGAGGTTGTAAAGGCGTCTCAGGCAGGCATGGATTTGCGGATGGCGCTGAGCAGCGTCTGCGCACCCGGGGAGAGCGGGGTATCCACGCGGGTTAATATGCCGATAGGTTCGCCCGCACCTGGCGACGTCACCGGCAGTGCGGTAAGCGTGCCCTGGCGGAGATCATCTTTCACCGCGCCGGAGGGAACGAACCAGACGTAGTCATAATCCACCGTAAGCTGGCGCGAAAGCGAGGCCGACAGCGTTTCGATGCAACCTGAAGGCAGTGAGCAGCCCTGCATCTGCAGCAGTGTCTCGGCGTTCTGACGCGGAACGGTGCCTTTTGGGGATACTACCACCGGCCACTCCATTACGCGGCTTAACGTCACCGTATCCTGCAGCAGGGGGTGACCGGGACGCACGACCAGCTTCAGGGATTCCAGGAACAACAGCTCGTAGTTAAGCCCGCCCATAAGCTCGGGGTCGGACATGCGCCCGATACCGAGATCCAGTTCGCCGGATTTTAGCCCGGCGAGCAGCATGGTGTTATTCATGGTGGCAACCTGAATAGTGGTATGCCGCTGATGTTTGTGGAACTGCCCAATGACCGGAGGCAGAATGCCGAGCGCCGCCGTTGGCAGGGCACCCACGCGCACAATCTCCGTGGCGTGCTCCTCTTTGCGGTTGAGCGACTGTCCGGCAGTATTCAGCGCATCGAGAACCTTGACGGCGTGCGTAAGGAATTGTTCACCCACGAGGGTGAGTTGTGCACCCAGCCGACCGCGGTCGAAGAGACGGGTTCCGGTGAGTTGTTCCAGCTCGTTCAGCGTTTTGGAGAGCGCAGGCTGGCTTAGGTTGAGAGTTTCAGCCGCTCGCCCCAGCGTTCCCTGTTGAGCGACGGCCACAAATGTATGCAAATGGCGCAAGCGTATGCGCTGACTGAACAGACCATTTTTTTCCATAGGCGATGTTAAAAACAGAGCGATGCGGGTGACAAGCTAAGTTGTTTAATTTTGATAACTTGATAGCAAAATATTTTTAACATTTGATCTGTTTGAGTTACAACATGTTTTTTGGCAGGGGGGAGAGGAAGAACGTCCTTGTTCTTTTCGAGCACATTGAGAGCGTTACGTCAGTGTATAGCCGGGTTAAATCACGCCATCACCGCCGTCAGAGCACCATACCTGACCGGAGGTAAATGAGCATTCATCCGAGGCCAGCGTGACATAGAGCGGTGCGATTTCAACAGGTTGACCCGGACGCCCCAGCGGGGTATCACCCCCAAACTCTTTCACTTTTTCCATCGGCTGGCCGCCGCTGGATTGCAGCACCGTCCAGTAAGGGCCCGGGGCAACCGCGTTGACGCGTATTCCTTTTGGACCAAGCTGTTTCGCTAAGGATTTGGTGAACACCGCCAGACAGGCTTTTGTCTGGGCATAATCCAGCAGCACAGGGCTGGGCTTAACCGCCTGGACCGAGGAGGTATTAATGATAGAGGCCGACGGTTTCAGATGGCGCAGCGCCGCTTTGGTTATCCAGAAAGGCGCATAGACATTGGTTTTGAAGGTCGCGTCAAAATCTTCCGTGGTGAGCTCTTCAAGGGATTCCCGGTATTGCTGACGACCGGCGTTATTCACCAGAATGTCCAGTCCCCCCAGTTTGGCCACCGCCTCTTCTACCAGATTCTGGCAGAACGTCTCATCACGTATGTCACCCGGCAGCGCGACGGCAATGCGTCCTTCCGCTTTGATAAGCTTAATGACGTCAACCGCGTCTTTCTCTTCTTCAGGCAGATAGTTGATTGCGACGTCAGCCCCTTCACGGGCGTAAGCGATCGCGACTGCGCGACCAATACCGGAGTCGCCTCCGGTGATCAATGCTTTCTTGCCGGCAAGGCGGGCATGACCTTTATAGCTCGTTTCCCCGTGGTCGGGTACGGGTTGCATTTCTGATGCCAGTCCCGGCGGCGTTTGAGGTTGCTCCGGGAAAGGGGGTTGCGGGTAAGCGTTCTGACGTTGTGTAGTATCACTCATAGCTGACTCCTTAAGCCAAGGGGTGAGATTTGATGGATAGTTGCAGCGTTAACGCTTCGCTGAATTATTTCTGCAAATGATCGACGCGCACGACAGGCGGCGATGATTTCTTATCAAGCGATCCGTTGATACTGATCATCTGATCGGGTTTTACTGTTCTGCCGTCGAATACTGCCTGGGGAATAATAACGTCTATTTTTCCGGTTTTATCCTGGAATACAAACTTATCGCCGCTACCGTCAATAAGGTTTCCGCGTAATGAAATAGTCGCACCATCATGCATTTCTTTTGCATGATCGATGGTCATAATTCGTGCGTCATCGGTTCCACGATAACCGCTATCCAGTGCGTGCGGCGGTGGCGGTGCTTCACCTTTTTGTAACCCGCCGTTATTATCTGCCCATGCGGCCGGTACCAGAAATATCAAAAAAGCGGAAATAAGCGATAATTTCATCTGATATCCTTCATTTTGTGTGTCTTGACTTATTAAGTATTGTTGCTATTCCTTTATGTGGCAAATGTGATAAGTCTTAAAAACATTCGCTTTTGAAATCAAAAATATCGGTTAATAAGCGAAACGGTGATAGCCGCCATGAAGCATCAAAGTGATAAGTTACCTGGGATAGATGAGAATTACCGATTGCTGACGTTTGAATATGGATTTCGTCAGGTGGGTTTTATTGTCCTGCTGGCCATTATCGTTGCGGCGATAGCGGGCTTCTTTTCAAGCGGAGTGGTGAGTGATACGCAAAGAACAAACTCGGCAAAGTCGCTGACCATCAACTACGAGCGCTTTGGCCGACGCCAGACGGAGTCGAAGATCCACCTTTCATTCCCGGTCAGAACAGAAGGGAAATACACCCTGAGTGTGACCAGCGAGAGCAACGATGTTTACGAGCCAGGAAGCGTTTGGCCGCAACCGGACAGCATGTTCAGTCGCGGGAATACGCTCTTTTTTGTTTATAACAACCTGAAAATGTCCGACAACTTCTCTGTCTTACTTTTCACGACCCCTGCACGCGCAGGTAAATGGGACAATGTCGTTCGCATAAACAACGAGCCGGAAATCCCTTTCTGGCAATTTATTTACCCGTAGGAGGCTGATATGGATATGGTCTTTCGTGCGCTGGCTATTTACCTGTTCCTCGTCGTGGTATTTAAAGTTGCCGGACGGCGCGCTTTGCTGCAGATGACCAGCTTTGATCTGATTCTCCTGTTAATTATCAGTGAGGCGACGCAACAGGCGCTGCTCGGGGAAGATTTTTCGGTCACCGGCGCAATGATTACCATTACCACGCTGGTGGCAGTGGATATTATCTTTGGGATACTGAAAAAATATTTCTCACCGGTAGAAAATATTCTTGATGGCACTCCGGTGATATTGGTTGAGAACGGTGTGCCGCTAGCAGATAAACTCAAAAAAGTCGACGTTTCCTGTGATGATATTCTGGTATCGGCACGCCAGAATAATGGTGTTACGCAGCTGAGTGAAATTAAATATGCCATTCTTGAGCGCAATGGTCATATTTCAATCATTCCTTTTGAGAAGTAAGAGGCCACGAAATGAGCAACCTTCACCATGATAACAATTATACCGTCGCCGAACTGACCAAAAAAGTGGCGAGCAAATTGACAGACTTAGGGCTTCGCTTAACCACGGCAGAATCCTGCACCGGCGGAAAACTCTCCGTCGCCCTTTGTGCTGAAGAGAACACGGCCGAATTTTATGATGTCGGCCTGGTCGTGTTCAGTGACGGCGCAAAAGAGCGCATTCTGGGCGTGCGTCCTGAGACCCTTGAACGGTATACGGCCGTGAGTGAACAGACGGTAACCGAAATGGCCGCCCGGATCCTGGAGATTGCCCAGGCAGATGTCAGTATTGCCATCAGCGGTTATGCCGGGCCAGAAGGGGGTGACGATGGCACGGCGGCAGGGACCGTTTGCTTCGCCTGGAACCTTCGCGGACACACGGAAACCCGTACCGTCCTGTTTTCCGGCGACTGCCAGGATGTGGTAGAGAAGGCGGTGCAGTATTCATTGTCTGAATTAGTGACCAGATTATCCGGCTGGGATAACGAGTAAATTAACGCGGAGGTTCTATGGCTGTGATTGTCATTACCGGCGGTACGGCGGGTGTGGGGAAGGCAACGGCGCTGCACTTCGCAAAGGCAGGCTACGATGTGGGCATTATTGCCCGCGATGAGACAAGCCTGCACTCGACCCAGGAGGAGTTAACGCGATTTGGCGTCAAAGCCTGTGCGGTACAGGCGGATGTCGCCGACAGCCAGGCGGTGGTGGACGCGGCAAACGAGATTGAATATCGCCTCGGCGCAATTGATGTGTGGGTTAACAATGCGATGGGTGCTGTGCTGGCACCGTTTCGTACCCTGACGCCGGATGAATTTCGCCGCGTCACTGACGTGACCTATCTTGGCTTCGTAAACGGAACCCGCGCCGCGCTGGAATTGATGGTGCCACGCGATCGCGGCGTGATTATTCAGGTCGGGTCCGCGCTGGCCTACCGCTCGATCCCGTTACAATCGGCCTACTGCGGCGCCAAAGCGGCGATTCGGGGATTCACCGATGCGGTGCGCACGGAACTGATGCATGAGAACAGCCGGGTGCAGCTTTCAATGGTGCAGATGCCGGGGCTGAATACACCGCAGTTTGACTGGGCAAGAAACAAATTCGCCTGGGCTATGCGTCCGGTTCCGCCAGTGTTTGAGCCTGAAGTTGCCGCGAGCGCGATTTTTAAGGTCGCGCAAAAACCGGTGCGCGAACTGTGGGTGGGCAGCAGTACCATTCAGTCGATCGTCGGACAATTCCTCTTCCCGGGTTTCCTGGACCGGCTAATGGTGAAGAAGGCCTGGGAAGGTCAGATGACTGACGATCTGAATGACCGGGATCGCCAGGATTATCTCGACCAGCCGGTCAACGACCTGCACAAAATCCATGGGCGTTTTACCCCGGAAGCGAAAAACCGCGCCACGGCGATCACCTCAGGTGTGCCCGGGAAAGTCTTGTTAGGCTCCCTCGCGGTGGCGGGCGTTGTGCTGACGCGGCTGATGACCCGGCGTAAAAGGTAATCAGCGCAGCGCGCTACGGTTAGTCCAGAACCAGCGATAGCCGTAGCCGCTGAGGGTAAGCTGGACGGTTTTGCCACAGATCAGCGCGTCGTCATAGCGTTTATCCGCCAGGCAGGCGGTCCAGGTGGCGTGACGGATCCCGCGGGCGGTAAACTGGACCGGCTTGTCGCTAAAGTTAACGAAGGTCAGGATACTGCGCGCTTCGGCCTCGTAATAAATGCCCAGTACCGCGTCATCATCAATATTGATGAGACGAAACGGTGCGACAGCAATCTCCGGAAATTCAGAGCGCGTATTGGCCATGTCGATGATCCGGTGCAGCAGGGAATTGCGGTGCAGCAGGGAATCGGCCACGTTGATTTTCTGATAACGCCAGGGACCGCGATCGATGATCGGGGCGATAAACCGCTCAGGATCCGCTGCTGAAAAGCCACCGCCTTCTGACCCCGCCCACTGCATTGGCGTACGCACGGCATAGCGCTCTTCCAGCGTCAGATCATCACCCATGCCAATCTCATCGCCGTAGCGCATGACCGGCACGCCCGGGAGTGAGAAGAGCACCGCGTGGCAGAACGCCAGCCGTTTTTGATCGCCCTTTAACATCGGTGCCAGACGGCGTCGTATCCCGCGCTGGTAGACGTTCATCTCTTCGTCAGGGGCGAAGGTGTCGACCACAATCTGTTTCTCTTTTTTACCGATCCCTTCCAGATCCAACTCATCGTGGTTGCGCAGCCAGTTGGCAAAGCAGCACGAGTCAGGCGGGACAATCATCTTCTTTATGGCATTGCGCAGCGGTCGGGCGCTTTTCCTGGCAAGGCTGACGTAGAAATACTTATTGAGCCAGAAATTCAGCACCAGATTCAGACGGTTATTTTCGCCGAAATAGTCTTTATACGCCTCCACGTCGACGTCCACCTCACCGAGCAGGATCGCTTCCGGATTACGTGCTTCAATAAGGCGGCGCATATGCTCCAGGATCCATAACCCCTTTTTCTCGTCACCGCCGCCTGCCTGCGCGGTCAGGTGCGTTGCGGCATCGAGGCGAAATCCCGACACCCCGAGCTTGAGCCAGAAGAGGATAATATTTTCGATCTCGTTGAGCAGCGCGGGGCAGGTCAGATTCAGGTCGGGCTCGTGGTGATAGAACATATGTCGGTAGTATTGCCCGGCCTCGTCATCCCATGTCCAGACGCTCTCTTCCACGCCGGGAAACATCGGAGAGGTATCATCCTCGTTATTATCCGACCAGATGTAATAGTCACGAAAAGGTGAAGTTGGGTTGCGGCGAGCCTGCTGAAACCAGGGATGGGCGTCCGAGGTGTGCTGAATCAACAGCTCAATAATGACCTGCATACCCAGCTCCCGGGCCTGTTCAATAAAGGCGATAATGTCGGCCAGCTTTCCGAAGCGAGGATCAACCTGCAGATGGTCGCTGACGTCGTAGCCTTCATCCAGAAACGGGGTGAGGTAGAAAGGGGTGATCCAGATAACCGTCGCCCCCATGCGGCGAATGTAGCGCAACTTTGCGCCAATCCCGGCGATGTCCCCGCAGCCATCGCCGTTTAAATCATAAAAGAGTGCAGTATCAATCTGATAAATAATGGCTCGGGTATGCCAGTCTGCCATAGTTCACCTCAGTGATAACCTTCCGTGTCGGAAACTTTGCCCCGGAAAACGTAGTAGCTCCAGGCGGTGTACACCAGAATCACCGGAATAATCAGTAACGTTCCGACCAGCATAAACAGCTGGCTGGCCGGTGGTGCCGCAGCCTCCCACAGGGTAATGTGCGGCGGAATAATGTTAGGCCACAGGCTAATGCCCAGACCGCTAAATCCGAGGAAGATCAGCCCAAGGGTCAGCAGGAAGGGACGCGAGTGGCTGGCCGGGTTGCGCGTTAGTCGCCAGATCCACAGGCTAAACACGCCTACCAGCAGGGGAACCGGCAGGAACCAGATGAAGTTGGGGAAGGTAAACCAGCGGTCGGCAACGTACTGCCAGCCGAGCGGCGTCCAGATACTCACCACCGCGATCACCACCACCAGCGCCAGCAGCACGTGCCGGGTCAGCTCACGCATGCGGTTTTGCAACGCGCCTTCACTTTTCATGATAAGCCACGTAGTACCGAGCAGGGTGTAGGCCACTACCAGCCCGATGCCGCAGAAAAGATTGAAGGGCGTTAACCAGTCAAGGGCGGAGCCGACAAAGCGCCGGCCCTCAACGTCAAAGCCGTTAATCACTGCTCCCACCACCACCCCCTGGCTGAAGGTGGCAAGCAAAGAGCCGCCGGCGAAGGCGTAGTCCCAGAATTTGCGGTGCGAAGGCGTTGCCTTAAAGCGGAACTCAAAGGCCACGCCGCGAAAGATAAGGCCAATTAACATGGCGGTAAGAGGGATGGTCAGCGCATCGATAATCACCGTATAGGCCAGCGGAAACGCGCCGAATAACCCCGCACCGCCGAGCACCAGCCAGGTCTCGTTGCCGTCCCACACCGGCGCCACGCTGTTGACCATTACGTCACGCTCTCTGGCATCGCCCACGAAGTTAAAAAGCAGCCCGATGCCCAAATCAAAGCCATCCATGATGATATACATCAGCGTGGCGAATACGATGATGGCAAACCAGATAACTGAGATATCGACGCCCATCAGTTTCTCTCCTGTTCCGGAACAGACTCAGCGGCAGACAGCGGACGGGCAGGGGTGCCCGAGGTATTTGACGTCAAGGTATCAACGGGCTGCGGACCTTTCTTGATAAGCCGAATCAGGTAGACGTAGCCCACGCCAAACACCGACGAATAGACCACAAAGAAGGCCAGCAGGCTGATGCTCATCTGCAGCGTGCTGTGCAGCGAGACCGCGTCGATCGTGCGCAGATAGCCATACACCACCCACGGCTGACGACCCACTTCGGTGGTGACCCAGCCGGCCAGCAGCGCCAGTAGGCCCGCCGGTCCCATGCACAGCGCGAACCAGTGGAAGGGCCGCGACTGGTAGAGTCGATGGCGATAGCGTAGCCAGACGCTGACCAGACCCAGCGTGATCATCAGCAGACCCATGCCGACCATAATGCGGAATGACCAGAAAACAATCGGTGAGTTCGGGCGATCTTCTTTCGGGAAGTCTTTCAGTGCCGGGACCTGTTTATCCAGGCTGTGGGTCAGAATCAGACTGCCAAGGGCAGGAATTTCCAGCGCGTAGCGGGTGCGCTCCAGCTCCATATCCGGCAGGCCAAACAGCAGCAGCGGTGTCGCTTCGCCTGGCGGGTTCTCCCAGTGACCTTCGATGGCGGCAATTTTGGCCGGCTGATGTTCGAGGGTATTCAGGCCATGCATATCACCGACGACGGCCTGAATGGGCGCGACCAGCAGGGCCATCCACATCGCCATGGAAAACATAGTGCGTATCGCGGGCGTGTCGTTGCCGCGCAGCAGATGCCATGCGCCCGACGCCCCCACAAACAGTGCGCTGCTCAGGAACGCGGCGATAGCCATGTGAATGAGACGGTAAGGGAAGGAGGGGTTAAAAATGATGGCCACCCAGTCCTCCGGAATGACCTGACCGTTCTGAATACTGAACCCCTGGGGCGTGTGCATCCAGCTGTTGGAGGCGAGGATCCAGAAGGTGGACATCAGCGTACCCAGCGCGACCATACAGGTCGAGAAGAAGTGCAGGCCCGGGCCGACCTTGTTCCAGCCGAACAGCATCACGCCAAGAAAACCGGCTTCGAGGAAGAAGGCGGTTAAGACTTCATAGGTCAGGAGGGGGCCGGTGATACTGCCGGCAAACTGTGAGAATCCGCTCCAGTTTGTGCCGAACTGATAGGCCATGACCAGACCGGAAACGACCCCCATACCGAAGTTAACGGCAAATATCTTTAGCCAGAAATGGTACAGTGAGCGCCACACCTCATTTTTGGTGCGAAGCCACATCCCTTCGAGCACCACCAGATAGCTGGCAAGACCGATGGTGATCGCCGGGAAGAGAATATGGAACGAGACGGTAAAAGCGAACTGGATTCTGGCGAGGTGAAATGCGTCGAGTTCGAACATGGTCCGTACCTCTGGAACTGTTGCGCACGAGGATTGCCAGGCAGTCCGGGGCTGCCTGGCAAAATCGGTTACGGTTTTTTCTTCCCGGCACCCAGTTCGGCGCCGGTCAGCGGGTCGGAATGTGGAGCGGACTTCGTGCGGGCCGACATCGCTTTGACCAGCGTGGCCTGTTCGGTCGTCAGCGTCACGCTTGCACTCCCGTCTCCGCCGTCAACGGCAGGTTGGGGGGATTCAACGTAGTCGAAATGTTTATCGCTGTTCCAGCTTCCGCGAACCTCTCCACCTTCAGACATATTGTAGTACTTGTTGGTGTATTCCTCGATTGGGGGCAGTTTTCCCGGAGGGAAATTATTACGAATGGACTGAAGCGCCTTCTCAAAGGAGAGCTGATGCGCCGCCTCACGCGTCATCAGAAACGCCAGCGCATCCTTCACGCCCGGATCGTCCGTGACGTTAATCAGCCGTTCATAGATGATCTTCGCTCGGGCCTCGGCAGCCACATTTGAGCGCAGATCGGCGGTCGGCTCGCCAATGGTGTCGACATAAGCCGCCGTCCACGGCACCCCGGCGGAGTTGGTCAACGGAGTACCGCCACCGTAAAGCAGGGAGGTAATATGGCTGTCGTTACCGTTTTCGGTCATGGACCGATACAGCTCGGCTTCATTTTCCACGCCCTCCGCCAGTGCGCCTTTAGCCCCTTTATTAAGCATACCCACCAGGGTACCGATAATTTCAAGGTGGCTTAACTCTTCGGTCGCGATATCCATCAGCATATCTTTACGACCCGGGTCGTCATCACTCAACCCCTGAGTAAAGTAACGGCAGGCGGCGGCCAGCTCGCCCTGAGGACCGCCGAATTGTTCCAGTAATAAATTGGCAAGGCCGGGATTCGGTTCGGCAACCCGAACCGTATATTGTAATTGTTTGACGTGTCGAAACATGTCTTCTCTCCTGAGGTTATTTTTTTGCTTCGACACCGGATGCGTCTGAACGCAGCAGGAACTGTTCGGTGGTCTGTGGAATGTGGCGAATCAGCCAGTCGGCCATCTCGCGCTCTTCCGCCAGGATACTTTCGATGGCGGGCACGGAAGCCATGTCGCCCGCTTTTTTGGCCGCGGCCAGCAGGGAGGTGTAGCAGGCTATTTCAAACTGTTCGAAAACATAGCCGCTGATAGACCCTTTGACGATCTCATCAGAGGGGAACATCCCGCCAATGGATTGTCCGAGCGCCGCCATTTTACTCATCGAATCTTTTAAAACCGAACGAGAAATATCATTACGGTCGAGGATCTCTTCCAGTAAGGTAATTTGTCGCTTTGTTTCACTAATATGCTGCTCAATTCTGGCGCGAACATCGGGATAATTATCGATACGGCTGGCCATGGATTCCAGCATAGATTCGGCTTGCTTTTCCATCGCATGGGCATCGCGTAGCCAGTCATGGTAGTGTTCTACGTGATTCATTATAATGTCCTCATTATGGTGTCGCTTATTTGGTCTCACTCTCAGCAGCCTGATCGGCACGCGCAGCACTGTAGCCAGATAAATGGCCGACAATATTGGCGTAGATACTGATGATAATGACCCATAGCACGCTGCTCTTCCACCATAAAACGGAAGGGATAGCGAGTATGAACCATATTATTACTGCCGTTAAATGGCACCGTTTAATAGTCCTGGGACTGATGCTCATTTTATTTAACCTTTGCTATAGCGTCATTTTTGCGCTTTTTGGTTAATATTGCCTACGGCCAGGTCGGTAAGTTTAAGATCGGTTTCTTTCTCTTCTTCCAGCGTTTCGGCCAGAAGTTTAACGGCTTTTTTATAGCCCAGTTGTTCTGCTAATGTGGCGAGGGTACCGTAACTGGCAATTTCGTAATGCTCCACTTTTTGTGCTGCGGCAATTAATGCGGCGTCACGCACCTCATTTTTCTCGGTGCTCTCGATGACCTCATTGGCCTCTTCAATCAGGCCTTCCATTGCTACGCACTTCATACGCTTGAGCTTAAGGCCAGATTCTTGCTCGATAATCTGGTCGATACGCTCAATCTGTCCCTGCGTCTCTTCAAGGTGTGCACTAAAGGCTGCGCTCAGTTTTTCACTGGAGGCAGCACGAGCCAGTTTGCCGAGCGCGCGGGTCAGCTGCTTCTCAGCGCTGTAGGTATCGGACAGGAGGTGAATAAACACATCTTCGACACTTTTCATATTCATCATTACGCTCCGGTAAAATAAATAAAGAAGGGGTACTGCGAGCCTGGAGGCCCGCAGCATGCTCTCTGTTTTAAATAAAAGAGATTTACATCAGATCAGGAGTTTTTACGGCCACCACCGTGGCTGTTTTCTCCTCCTTTCTTACCTGCTTCAGATGCGCGTTGCGGATCGTTTTTAAAATTACCGCCGCTGTGCTGGCCACCTTTACGTCCAGCTTCTGATGCTTTTTCACGGTCTTGTGCGAAATTACCGGAACCACCACGATGCTCTGCCATATTAAACCTCATATATTGGTTATGTCAGTTAAGATACGAAAATATTCCGTATCACTCGTCGTTCGAATAATAACTTTAGTCGGTGTTTCATATTCGTCAAATATGTTTTGTAAACCATCGCTTCGTTGCTGAGATATTTCTGATGGTTAACGCTTCGTTTAATATGAATATATCCTGGATGGCTTGCGGTTAACTGTCTGTCTTCATGGGGTTAATCCGCGAGCTGCAGGGGATAACTGTTTTTCTTGCATTGTTTATGCCTGAAGCGCGTGCGGCAGTCTAAAAATTACAGATTAATCTTAAGGAGAAATATTGAAAATCCGCTTGTTGCGTTAACGAAATAAGATATATGCCACTAATATTTGTTTTTAATGAGATATTACCTCTTAAGATAATGCTATTTATTACCTCTTAATGGTTAAGCGATGAGGTTATTAATAATACAGTTTGATCAGAAAACGCTTTATTTAGAGAAGGTGAATCTGCCAGGTCATATGGGTGTCAGGGCAGGCCAGCACACGCTTTAACCACTCCTGTCTTAAGATCACAAATCGGAAATTCTTCCCCCCAGAGGGAACGGGTTTCTCTACACTCCAGGTAATATTCACTGGAGGCATGACATCATGGCGAACACCATCACGGCTGATGATATTCGGGAACACTTTTCGCAGGCTATGTCGGCGATGTACCAGCAGGAAGTTCCGCAGTACGGCACCTTGCTCGACCTGGTTGCGGACGTAAACCTGGCGGTTCTGGAAAATAACCCACTATTACATGAACAACTGGCGAACGCGGATGAACTGGCGCGCCTGAATGTGGAGCGTCACGGGGCGATCCGCGTGGGTACCGCGCAAGAGCTTTCGACCTTGCGTCGTATGTTTGCCATTATGGGCATGTACCCGGTCAGCTATTATGACCTCTCTCAGGCGGGCGTGCCCGTCCACTCCACGGCGTTTCGCCCGGTCGATGATGCGGCGCTGTGCCGAAATCCGTTTCGTATCTTTACCTCGCTGCTGCGCCTCGAATTGATTGACAACGTCGTCCTGCGTGAGCGCGCCGCGGAGATCCTGTCTCACCGCAATATCTTTACCCCGCGTTGTCTGGAGCTTATCGCGCTGCATGAGGCAGAAGGGCACTTTACGGATGCGCAGGCGCAGGCGTTTGTACAGGAGGCGTTAGAAACCTTCCGCTGGCATCGTCATGCGACGGTCGACCAGGAGACCTATCTGGCATTGCATAACGAGCACCGACTGATTGCGGATGTGGTCTGTTTCCCGGGGTGCCATATCAACCACCTCACGCCACGTACGCTGGATATTGACCGGGTGCAGGAGCTGATGCCGAAGTACGGGATTGAACCCAAAATTCTGATTGAAGGACCACCGCGCCGCGAGGTTCCCGTATTACTGCGCCAGACCAGCTTTAAAGCGCTGGAAGAGCCGGTGCTGTTTGCCGGGGAGCATACAGGAACGCATACCGCGCGCTTTGGCGAAATTGAACAGCGCGGCGTGGCGCTGACGCCAAAAGGTCGTGCGCTTTATGACAGCCTGCTTGCAGAGGCCGGTACCGGTAAAGACAACATGACGCACCAGCTCCATTTGCGCGAGATCTTCAGCGCCTTCCCGGACAGCGAATTGTTGATGCGCCGTCAGGAGCTGGCCTATTTCCGCTATCGCCTGACGCCATCCGGGGAAGCGCATCGACATGCGTTTCGTCCGGGAGACGATCCACAACCGTTAATTGAGCGCGGGTGGGTTGTCGCTCAGCCGATTACCTATGAAGATTTCCTCCCGGTCAGTGCCGCAGGGATTTTCCAGTCGAATCTGGGCAATGAAACCCAGGCGCGTAGCCACGGTAACGCCAGTCGCGACGCGTTCGAAGCGGCGCTGGGTTGCCCGGTGTACGATGAGTTCATGCTCTATCAGGAGGCTGAAATCCGCAGCAAACAGCGTTGCGGTTTGCTCTGAAATCGTTACTCTTCTGGGGTGTGATGGAAACAGAAGGTTGTTATGCAAAATCCCTCCGCCCCTGTGATTGAAACGCGCCAGGGCGCACTGTCTGGTTTAACGGATGAAAACGTTCATCTCTGGTGTGGTATTCCCTATGCGGCGCCTCCCGTTGGCAACTGGCGCTGGCGTTCGCCACGGCCGCCTGAACGCTGGGAGGGGCTGCGTCTGGCCACCGCTTTTTCGCCCTCAAGCTGGCAGAACAGTGAGTATTGCCAGGCGTTAGGCGGTGGCGACCCCGGCAGGTTTTCAGAAGATTGTCTGTATCTTAACGTCTGGTCACCCGTCGAGCGCCCGACGCCGCTTCCCGTCATGGTCTGGCTACACGGCGGGGGGTTTACCATTGGCGCGGGTGGCCTGCCGCCCTATAACGGTAAGGCGCTGGCAACGCGCGGCGTGGTGGTTGTGACGATCAATTACCGTCTTGGTCACCTTGGCTTCTTTGCCCATCCTGCGCTGGAGGGAGAAGAAGACCGGGTGGTGCATAACTTTGCGCTGCTGGATCAGATCGCTGCCCTTGAATGGGTTCGGGAGAATATTGCCGCTTTCGGTGGCGATCCTGACAACGTCACCCTGTTTGGCGAATCCGCCGGCGCGCGCAGCGTGCTGTCGCTGCTGGCGTCTCCGCTGGCGAAGGGACTCTTCCACAAGGCGATTGTGCAAAGCGGATACACCCTGCCGGATACGCCGCGGGAACAGGCCCTGCAAAAAGGGGAAGCGCTGGCGGCGCATTTCGGCCTTGAGGAGGCGTCAGCAGAACAGTTACGTGCCATTCCACCCGAAGCGTTCTGGCCGCTGGCCGCGCCGCTGAACATCGCCCCGGCCCCCATCGTCGGAGACTGTGTTCTGCCGGAATCAATGCTCGATGTGTTCTTTGCCGCGCGTCAGCATCCTGTTCCGGTGATGATCGGGTCGAACAGTGACGAAGCCAGCGTGATGGCGGTATTTGGTATCGATCTCGCCGGTCAGATCCAGAAGCTTCGCCGTGAACGTCGCTTTGGACTGGGGCTGATCAAACTGCTCTATCCGGGGGTGAAAGGGGATGTGGAGCTTGGCAGGCAGGTGTGCCGGGATATGGCTTTTACCACCATGGGATATGTGGTGATGCAGGCCCAGCAGCGCGTGGGCGGCTTGTGCTGGCGTTACTGGTTCGACTATGTGGCGGAAGCAGAGCACGCAACCTATATCAACGGTGCCTGGCACGGTAATGAGGTGCCGTACGTGTTTGACACCCTTGGTGAGATTGAGCCTTCCTGCCACTACGTTAATGCGCGAGACCGGCAATTCGCAGCGCAGGTTGCAGATTATTGGGTGAGTTTTGCGCGTGACGCCGGTCACCGGGAAAGTCTTCCTGGCCCGACGCACTGGCCGGCCTGTCGAAAAGGAAGGGACGTGCTGCTACGTATCGGCGTGAATAAACATGCAGGTTTCAGGCTTGAAAACCGCTTTATGCGCGCGCGCATGAGCCTCTTTAAGCGCGTCATGAAACACCATGTGAGCCTCGACTGAGCAGGCAGGCGCGAAACGCCGCCAGCCCATTTTCCTGGCCAGGCGATTCGCGCAGAACCAGTCTGTAGCTCGCACCCGTTTTAATGCTGCTCTCAAAAGGTCGCGCCAGCCTTCCGGCGCGGACATCTTCTTCCACCAGCGTTTCGTCAGCAATGGCCACCCCCAGCCCCTGAATGGCGGCCGTGATGGCAAGGTCCATCGTGTCGAAGTGTTGATTTTTGTGCATAACAACCCCCGGGCCTTCCTGCTTCGCCAGCCACAATGACCAGTCTGTCTTATCCCGTGTCGGGTGAAGGAAGGTTAACGCACCCAGTTCGCAACCTGCTCGCAGGGGGCTCATTACCGGGGTTAACGCCTCTTCAAACAGCAGATCGCCCGCGCTCATATGGGTGCCAAATACAATGGCCGCGTCGTAAGATTCCGTTTTGAAATTGACGTTATGGTCCGTAGTGGTGGTCAATGCTATCTGCAGATCCGGCTGCTCGCGTTCCACCTCCAGCAGACGAGGCACCAGCCAGCGCATGGCGCAGGTGGGTGCTTTGAGTCGGATCACGGTTTGCTGGGTACGGGCCCGATCGGCCAGGGTCAGCAGCGTTTCAAAAGTGGATTGCAATTCCGGAAGCAGGGCGCTGCCCTGTGGGGAGAGGCGCAGGCCGCGCGCATGGCGCTCGAACAGCGGAAAGCCGAACCACGCTTCAAGGGTGGCGATTTTGCGACTTACGGCTCCCTGCGTCAGACAGAGTTCTGTTGCGGCATGGGTCAGATTCAGATGACGCGCGGTGACTAAAAAGGCGTCGATGGCATTAAGCGGGAGCGAACGGCGCGACATTAAACACCTCAGGTATGCGTTTTTCTCATGGCTATTATGACAACAATTCGATTGTCCCGACAACTGACTTGTTGTTTGAATAGTTATGCATTTATCATGAGAAAGGAAAGAGGATGACGTTACACACTCCGGTGCACACCCGTTCCAAATTACCCGATGTGGGGACCACGATTTTTACCGTTATCGGCCAGCTCTCCGCCCGGCATAACGCCATCAATCTTTCTCAGGGTGCACCCAATTTTTCCTGCGATCCCAAACTGGTCGCCGGGGTGACCCGGGCGATGGAGGCAGGGCACAACCAGTACGCGGCAATGACCGGCCTGCAGCCGCTTAAAGAGCGTATTGCGGATAAAATTGCCACCCTCTACGGCACGCACTATGACCCGGCCAGCGAAGTGCTGGTCACCGCCAGTGCCAGTGAAGGACTCTATTCGGCGATCAGCGGGCTGGTGCACCCGGGCGACGAAGTGATCTACTTTGAACCGTCGTTTGACAGTTACGCCCCGATTGTTCGCCTGCAGGGGGCCACGCCGGTTGCCATTAAACTGACGGTGCCGGATTTTGCCGTCAACTGGGATGAAGTCCGTGCGGCGATCACCCCACGTACGCGCATGATTATCATCAATACCCCGCATAACCCGAGCGGGCAGGTCTTTTCAGCAGAGGACCTGCAGCAGCTGGTGGCGGTGACCCGCAATACCGATATCATTATTTTGTCTGACGAAGTGTACGAACACGTCGTCTTTGATGGTGAACCGCACCACGGTATGGCGACACATCCGCAGCTGGCGGAGCGGAGCGTCATTATCTCTTCCTTCGGAAAAACCTATCACGTGACCGGCTGGCGCGTGGGTTACTGTGTTGCTCCGGCGGTACTGATGGATGAGATTTGTAAAGTCCATCAATTTCTGATGTTTTCTGCCGATACGCCAATGCAGCATGCGTTTGCAGAGCACATGATTGACCCGCAAACCTGGCTGTCGCTGGCGGCGTTTTATCAGCGCAAACGCGATCTGCTGCAAAGTTTGCTGGAAGCATCACCGTTCAGACTCTTGCCGAGCGCCGGTTCGTTTTTCCTGCTGGCCGACTACAGCCAGTTTAGCGATGAGCGCGACAGTGAACTGGTGAAACGGCTGATCGTTGAATATGGAGTGGCCACCATTCCGCTGTCGGCGTTTTATGCGGATGGTACGGATAATAAATTGATTCGTCTCTCTTTTGCGAAAGATGAGGCGACGTTACGGGCAGGTGCCCAGGCCCTGTGTCGGGTTAAACCACGCTAAGGAGTTGGAGATGAAATTACGCGCGTTAGTTGTCGGCATGGGATTGCTGTGTACGTTTTCGTCATTCGCGGCTACCGAACTGCGGTACGGGCTGGAGGCGGAATATCCGCCGTTTGAAAGCCGAAATGCTGCTGGCGAACTGGAAGGGTTTGACGTTGAGCTGGGCAATGCCATCTGCAAAGCCGCAGCGCTGAAATGCACCTGGGTTGAAACCTCTTTTGATGCGTTAATACCGGGCCTGGTGGCGAAGAAATTTGATGCCATTAACTCGGCGATGAACATCACCGAACAGCGACGTAAAAGTATTGATTTTACCCAGCCGATTTACCGCATCCCGTCGCAGCTCGTTGGCAAGGCCGGTACCGCGGTAGAGGCAACGCCCGCGGGGCTTAAGGGCAAAACCATCGGTGTCCTGCAGGGCTCAATTCAGGAAACCTACGCGAAAGAGCACTGGGAAAAGCAGGGTGTCACCGTGGTGTCTTATAAAGATCAGAATATGGCCTGGGGCGATCTGCTGAATGGCCGTATCGACGCCTCGCTGGTTATGTCCGCGGCCGGGCAGGCAGGTTTCCTCAGCAAGCCGCAGGGGAAAGGGTTTGGCTTTATCGGCAAACCGGTGTCGGACGACACTATCCTCGGCAGTGGGATCGGCTTTGGGTTGCGTAAAGGGGACGAGGCCACCAAAAAGCAACTTGATGCCGCAATTGATAAAGTGCGTGCCGATGGCACGATCGCTAAACTCGCTGATAAGTACTTCCCAGGTATCGATGTCAGCGTAAAATAACCGCCTCATTTGCCCCGACTGACGATGTCCAGCCGGGGCATTTTTATACACGTCTTTATACCTTTCTTTACACCTTTTTCGGGTCGTTCTGGTCGACAGAAAATATTTCGCACTTTGTACAGATAATCGCCGCCCAACAATTGGATTCTTAACCATTTTTGTTTAGGCTGTGCGTTCTTTCTTGCCGTCATTTCGCCGAGTGCGAAACACATTCACACGACCATAAGGACGTTTTTCCAGGCATGAATCGCAGACGTTTTCTAAAAGGCTCGCTGGCAATGGCAGCCCTGAGCGGCACAACTGGCCTTGCTTCCCTGTTTTCCAAAGCGGCTTACGCTGCTGACTCTGACATTGCTGACGGTCAGAGCCGTCGTTTTGACTTCTCCGTACTGCAATCCATGGCCCATGACCTGGCGAAAACCTCGTGGGGCGGAGCACCGCGACCGTTACCGGACACGCTGGCGACCATGACGCCGCAGGCCTATAACGCCATCCGTTACGATGAAAAACAGTCACTGTGGAATAACATTGAAGGCCGTCAGCTGGACGTGCAGTTCTTCCATATGGGCATGGGTTTCCGTCGCCGCGTGCGCATGTTCTCGCTGGATCAGTCAACGTCACAGGCGCGCGAAATCCACTTCCGTCCTGAGCTGTTCAGCTACGGTGAAACCGGTGTTGATACGAAGCAGCTGGAAGGGCAAAGCGATCTTGGGTTTGCCGGTTTCCGTGCCTTCAAGGCACCGGAACTGGCGCGTCGCGATATCGTCTCATTCCTGGGGGCGAGCTATTTCCGTGCGGTTGATGATACCTATCAGTATGGTCTTTCCGCGCGGGGTCTGGCGGTGGATACCTTTACCGACACGCCGGAAGAGTTCCCTGACTTCACCGCGTTCTGGTTTGAAACCGTCAAACCGGGCGACACCACCTTCACCGTCTATACGCTGCTGGACAGCCCAAGCATCACCGGTGCGTATAAGTTCGTGATCCACTGCGAGAAGAGCCAGGTGATCATGGAGGTGGAAAACCATCTCTATGCGCGTAAAGACATTAAACAGCTCGGCATTGCGCCGATGACCAGTATGTTCAGCTGCGGTACAAACGAACGCCGCATGTGCGATACCATCCACCCGCAAATTCATGACTCCGACCGTCTCGCCATGTGGCGCGGTAACGGGGAGTGGATTTGCCGTCCGCTGAACAACCCGCAGAAGCTGCAGTTCAATGCGTTTGTGGACAAAAACCCGAAAGGGTTCGGCTTGCTCCAGCTCGATCGCGATTTCTCGCATTATCAGGACGTCATGGGCTGGTATAACAAACGCCCAGGCCTCTGGGTGGAGCCGCGTAACGACTGGGGTAAAGGTGCGGTTGGCCTGATGGAGATCCCGACAACGGGTGAAACACTGGATAACGTGGTCTGCTTCTGGCAGCCAGAAAAACCGGTGAAAGCGGGCGATGAGCTGGACTTTAAATACCGTCTTTACTGGAGCGCCATGCCGCCGGTCCGTTCCCCACTGGCGAATGTCTTTGCGACCCGCACCGGTATGGGTGGGTTCCCGGAAGGCTGGGCGCCGGGCGAAAACTACCCGAAAGTGTGGGCCCGTCGCTTTGCTATCGACTTCGTCGGGGGCGATCTGAAAGCTGCCGCGCCAAAAGGCATTGAGCCGGTCATTACCCTCTCCAGCGGCGAAGCGAAGCAGGTTGAGATCCTCTACGTTGAGCCGTTTGACGGCTATCGCATTCTGTTCGACTGGTATCCTACCTCGGATTCGACCGAACCGGTGGACATGCGCCTGTTCCTGCGCTGCCAGGGGGATGCGATCAGTGAGACCTGGCTGTATCAGTATTTCCCGCCTGCGCCGGACAAACGTAACTACGTTGACGATCGCATCATGCGTTGACCATTTATTCCCTCTCCCCGGCGGGGAGAGGGTGACGGGAAGGGACCATGACCGCCACTGAATCTGAAATTATCCCGGTGACTGACCATCTCGAGCTTCGCGCCGTCGAAGAGCGCTATACCGCCGATCTGCACAACATGGTCATCAGAAACAAAGCCTGGCTGCAAACCGCCTTTGACTGGGCGCAGCATGTGGGCACCGAAGATGACACCCGTCGTAATGTGCTGAGTAATCAGATGCTGCACCAGCGCGGCTACGCCAAAATGTTTCTGATTTTCAAGGATGAGGACCTGGTCGGCGTGCTGTCGTTTAATGCGATTGAACCCGCCAACAAAGCCGGATACATCGGTTACTGGCTGGATGAGGCGCATCAGGGACAGGGCATTCTGTCGCAGGCGCTGCAGGCATTTATGCGCTATTACGTCGAGCGAGGCGAGATCCGCCGTTTTGTCATTAAGTGTCGGGTGGCGAATAAACCCAGCAACAACGTTGCCCTGCGCAACGGTTTTACGCTGGAGGGGTGCCTGCGGGAAGCAGAGTTCCTGAATGGCCGTTTTGACGATGTGAATCTCTACGGCAAAATTTACCCGCTATAACGCCCCCAACAGAGGCGTACGGGTGATGCGCTGGTCGCCGTTAATAACTTTTTCTCCGCGCAGGTGGATGTTCTCACCGGCAAAAGCCTCAATCACCGCATCGTCGGTGATTTCAACCCGATGCTCAATAAGCACATCGCCGCTGATACGCGCCCGCCCCTGGATCACGACCTTATCGTCAAGCAGGATAGGGCCGCCGCGCAGCCAGGCCTGACCGCCAATCAGGACGTGGTGTTTAATGACACAATTTCCTTCCACCACCGCGTTCTCTGCCACCTGAGAGCTGTAGCGGACGGTAGGGATGGCATCGTCGTCAAAACCGGCAATGACGCGGGCGTTACCGTACACTTTTGCGCAGTCACATACCCAGACGTTATTGAGATCGTTGCCTTCGAGGATGGCGCTGTCGAAAACTTCCGCCCGGTGTTCAACGAAGGCATAATTAACCATTGCTTCGCCGTAGATTTGCGCCTGATGCACAATGCGTGACTGGCTCACCGTCGCCTTGTCATAAATTTTCAGGATCTGCTCATGGTCCGGCGTAAGCCCTTTGGCAGCAATCACCACGCTGTTATGAAGCACCCGCGCCTCGCCGAAAATATGGCATTCGCCGCGCACACAGGATTGCTGTATCGTGACGTTGTCACTTATGCGCGCACCGTGACTGACCTCCGCGCCGTCCAGCCAGCAGTTGTCGCCAATCTGCGCGTCATGACTGACGATGCAAGGCAGGGTAAGGCGCGCGTTGCCGGACACCGTCGCACCGGCAAAGACGACGCTGTTTTCATCGTAGATCCAGCAGTCGCCTTCGTGCGCGAGGGCGCTCTCATCTTCAACCCAGCCGCCTTTCGTGCCGCTCACGATGTCGTTAAAATTCGCCGTGGCAATAATCTGTCGTAACGACGTCGTGTGCGTTGTCTCGCCGTTTTTCCATTGCCAGAGGCGGGTGTCCTCGCTGAGCCTGTACTTTTTCATCATGGAGTCTCGGGTAAGCGTCTCCACTAAACGTAGCAAACTTTCGGCGTTTCGTAGTGCTGGCATCCGTCGCGGAAACCCCTTAAAATGGCATTTAAAATACATTTTAAAAATTCAAATTAATGAATAAAAATAACAACGCTCAACAAGTGCTTAACCTGCCCGCGGGTTACTTCGGTATGGTGCTTGGCATCATTGGGATGGGGTTCGCCTGGCGATACGCCAGCACGCTCTGGCCCGTAACGCGCTGGCCTGGTGAGAGCCTGGTGGCCCTTGCGATTGTGATTTGGTTTTTGCTGACGGTGGCGTTTATCGCCCGGGCGATCCGTTTCCCGCGAAGTGTGCTGGCCGAGATGCGCCACCCGGTGATGAGCAGTTTTGTCAGCCTTTTTCCCGCCACAACGATGCTGGTCGCCATCGGTTTTGTGCCCTGGCTGCGCCCGGTGTCACTGGTGTTATTTGGCGTCGGGGTGGTGATACAGCTGGCTTATGCTGCCTGGCAAAGCGCCGGATTATGGCGCGGTAACCATCCGCAAGAGGCCACCACGCCGGGGTTATATCTGCCCACGGTAGCAAACAACTTTATCAGCGCCATGGCGTGCGGCGCGCTGGGGTTTAACGATGCCGGGCTGGTGTTTCTCGGGGCGGGCGTTTTTTCCTGGCTCAGCCTTGAGCCGGTAATTTTGCAACGACTTCGTAGCGCCGGGGAGTTGCCTTCCGCGCTGCGAACCTCGCTGGGTATTCAGCTGGCCCCCGCGCTGGTGGCCTGCAGCGCCTGGTTTAGCGTCAATGGCGGTGAGGCGGATACATTCGCCAAAATGCTGTTCGGCTACGGCCTGTTGCAACTGCTGTTTATGTTACGGCTGATGCCATGGTATTTATCCCAGCCGTTTAACGCCTCGTTCTGGAGCTTCTCATTTGGCGTGTCGGCCCTGGCCACCACGGGGCTTCATCTTGGGCAGAGCAGTCCGTCGGGCTTTTTCCACGCCATTGCCGTCCCACTGTTTATCTTTACCAATGTCATCATCGGGATGCTGCTGGTACGAACGTTTATCTTGCTGATACAGGGCAAACTTCTGGTGCGCACTGATAAAGCGCTGCTTATGCAATCTGAGGAAAAATAATGGCTGTTGATGAAAATTACTTCACAGAGAAATATGGCTTAACCCGTACGCACTCAGAAGTGCTGTACAGCGCGGGCATTGTGAAACCGGGTAAAACGCTGGATCTGGGCTGTGGTAACGGGCGTAACAGCCTCTATCTGGCAGCCAACGGTTACGACGTGACCGCGTGGGATAAAAATCCCCTGAGTATCGATAATATTGAGCGTATCAAAGCGGAAGAAGGCATCGTAAACCTGCAGACGGCAATCAAAGATCTGAACAACCTGAGCTTTGAGGGCGAATACAATTTTATTCTCTCTACCGTGGTGCTGATGTTCCTGGAAGCGAAAACCATTCCGGGCCTGATCGGCAATATGCAGCGCTGCACCAGACCCGGCGGTTATAACCTGATTGTTGCCGCGATGGACACGGCGGATTACCCGTGCACCGTCGGCTTCCCGTTTGCGTTCAAAAGCGGTGAACTGAGCAACTACTACGAGGGCTGGGCGTTGCTCAAGTACAACGAAGAGGTGGGCGAACTGCACCGCACCGACGAGAACGGTAACCGCATCAAACTGCGTTTTGCCACGCTGCTGGCGCGCAAGCCCGCTTAACGGGCGGCCAGCAGGCAGAGCTGCAGGGCCGTGTTGTATGAGGCCTCGAACGACGACAGCGGCAAAAACTCAAACTTCGAGTGGAAGTTATGCGCGCCGGTGAAGAAGTTTGGCGTGAGCAGGCCTTTTGCCGAGAGCGCTGCGCCGTCAGTACCGCCGCGCATTGGCGTCGGTTTGGGCGTGATCCCAAGGGATTCTATGGCCTCAAACATCAGGTCGATAGCGCGACGATCCTCACCAATCGCATTGCTGATATTGCTGTAGGTATCTTCAATGCGATACTCCACCTTTGCCGTAGGATGCTGTCCGGCAATCAACGCCGCGGCATCGGCAATCTGCTGCTTGCGGGCGGCAAAATTTGCTTTATCGAAATCACGGATATTCGCTTTTAAGACGGCCTCGTTTTGCCCCGCCTGAATGCCGTTAAACCAGATATAGCCTTCACGCCCCTCGGTGCATTCCGGGGTTTGCTGGCGGTCAAAATGGCTGATGAAGTCTGTCGCCATCAGCAGTGGGTTAACCAGCACGCCTTTGGCGGACATGGGGTGAGCCGTTACGCCGGTAAAGCGAATTTCTGCCGCCGCGGCGTTGAAGTTCTCGTAAACAATCTCACCCAGCTCACAGCAGTCGATGGTCCAGGCAAAATCAACGTCAAAACGGTTTAGATCCAGCGCCTTCGCGCCACACAGGCCGATCTCCTCATCCGGCACAAACGCGACCACAATGTCGCCATGCTGATGTTCTGGCGTCAGATTTTCCAGCAGCGTCATGACCACGGTGACGGCGGCTTTATTATCTGCGCCTAATACGCTGGTCCCGTCGCTGAAAATAATCTCTTCACCCGGGTAAGCCAGAATTTCCGGATGCTCTTTTACGCGTAACCAGATTGATTTCTCTTTATTCAAACAGAGGTCTTCACCCGTAAATTTTAATATTTGTGGATGAATATCCGGTGATAAACCGACATCGACGGTATCAATATGGGTAATAAAACCGATGCGTGGCGCCCCGGCTACATTACCTTTTTTAACCGCAGTAACCGTCGCGTATTCATCAATGACAATATCGTCTAAACCCAGCTGCGCCAGCTCCTGGGCTAGCTCACGCGCCATGTCGTGCTGGCCCGGCGTAGAGGGAAGGGTGTTCACTCTGGGATCGCTCTGGCTGGTGATGGCGAGATAGCGGAAGAAGCGGTGCGTTAATTGTCTGGAGAGTGCCGAGCCCATAGTGATTCCTTCTGTATTTATTTTTCAGGTGTTTGCTACATCACTTTAATGATATTTATGAAATGGCAAAAGAATTAATTAGCCGTCGAATTAAAAAGACAGGAATAAATGATGAAAAGCAAACTCACAATGTTAACGCTGGCACTTGCTGCGCTCACGGTCAGTTCCACCGTCGCGGCAAAAACGCTGGTGTATTGCTCTGAAGGATCGCCGGAAAACTTTAATCCTCAGTTATACACGTCGGGAACCAGCGTGGATGCCAGTGCCGTGCCGGTCTATAACCGGCTGGTCGATTTCAGGGCGGGTACAACGGAACTGGTCCCGAGCCTCGCGGAACGTTGGGAGGTGAGCGAGGACGGCAAGGTTTATACCTTCCATCTGCGTAAAGGGGTGAAATTCCAGAGTAATAAATCGTTCAGGCCGACGCGCGACTTTAACGCCGACGACGTGATTTTCTCATTTATGCGCCAGAAGGATGTAAACCATCCCTATCACAACGTCTCTAACGGCAGCTATTCCAACTTCGAGAGCCTTGAGTTCGGTAGCCTGATCACGGCCATTGATAAAGTCGATGACCACACCGTGCGCTTTACGCTCGCTCATCCGGAAGCGCCGTTTGTCGCCGATCTGGCGTGGTATTTCGCCTCGATCCTGTCGGCGGAGTATGCCGACGCGATGCTGAAAGCCGGCACGCCGGAAAAGGTGGATATGGACCCGATTGGCACCGGGCCGTTTAAGCTGGCGCAGTACCAGAAAGATTCGCGCATCCTGTTCACTGCGTTTCCGGAGTACTGGCAGGGCAAATCGAAGCTGGATCGACTGGTGTTTAGCATCACGCCCGATGCCTCGGTGCGTTTTGCCAAAATCGAGAAGAACGAATGTCAGGTGATGCCGTTTCCAAACCCGGCGGACCTGCCGCGCATGAAGGCTAACAAAGACATTAATCTGATGAGTAAAGCCGGGCTGAATACCGGTTTTCTGGCCTTCAATACGCAAAAACCTCCGCTGGATAACGTGAAGGTTCGCCAGGCGCTGGCAATGGCCATCAATAAGCCGGCCATCATTGACGCGGTATTCCATGGCACCGGTACGGCGGCGAAAAACCTGCTGCCACCGGGCGTCTGGAGCGCCGACAGCGAACTGAAGGATTACGACTACGATCCGGAGAAAGCGAAAGCGTTGTTGAAGGAGGCTGGTTTTGCAAACGGCATCAGCATCGATTTATGGGCGATGCCGGTTCAGCGCCCCTACAATCCGAACGCAAAACGGATGGCGGAGATGATTCAGGCCGACTGGGCGAAGGTTGGCGTCCAGACCAAAATCGTCACCTATGAATGGGGCGAGTATCTTAAGCGGGTGAAGGGCGGTGAACATCAGGCCGCGCTGATGGGCTGGACCACCGCAACCGGCGACCCGGATAACTTCTTTGGTCCGTTATTTACCTGTACTTCGGCTAACGGTGGATCTAATTCCGCCAAATGGTGCTACAAACCATTTGATAAAATTATCGCTGAAGCGAAATCGATAACCGATCATGATAAACGCGTGGCGCTGTATAAAGAGGCCCAGCAGATGATGCATGACCAGATGCCGGCAGTAATGATTGCCCATTCGACGATTTTTGAACCGGTGCCCAAGGAAGTCACGGGCTATGAAATCGATCCGTTTGGCAAGCATTTGTTCTGGCAGGTTGATATTAATCAGTAGTTTTTCTCTGCCCGGCGTTCAGTCGGGCAATCTTTTCGCAATTTGTGCTGCTTACATCATTTTTTGTCACAACAAACCCGCCAGACTTTTGCTATAACTTCAAATGCATACTTGCAGATAACATGGAATACCATCATGCGTACTCACACTTTTTTTAAAGTTGCAGTGCTTTCTGGTCTGTTGGCGTTAGCGGGCTGTTCGTCTAAAGTCGCCGCCCCCGAACAATATTCAGGCTTTTTAAAAGATTATTCTGGATTGCAGCAAACAACGTCCGCAACGGGTAAACCGACGCTGCGTTGGGTCGACCCGTCGTATAACGAGGCAAATTACGACAGTATTTTATGGACGCCAATCACCTATTATCCAGCGCCAAAACCAACGACCCAAATTGGTCAAAAAACGCTTGATGAGCTTCTGGCTTATACCAACACCAAAATGAAAGCGGCAATCAGCCAGCGTAAACCTGTTGTTACGACGCCAGGTAAACACAGCCTGATCTTCCGCGGTGCGATTACCGGTGTGAGTTCGCAGAAAGAAGGTCTGCAGTTCTATGAAGTAGTGCCCGTCGCGTTAGTGGTTGCAGGTACGCAGATGGCAACGGGGCACCGCACCATGGATACCCATCTCTTCTTCGAAGGCGAGCTGATTGATTCGGCGACGAATAAGCCGGTCATGAAGGTCGTGCGTAAAGGCGAAGGTAAAGAGCTGGCGAACGAAAACACGCCAATGGGCTTCGCAACGTTAAAACAGGTTGTGGATGACATGGCGACGGATGCCACCATGTTTGATGTTAAGAAAACCGCGAAATAATCAAAACGGCCTGCAGCAATGCAGGCCTTTTTTTTATGCCATACGCAAACGTCTGAACCAGGTTTCCGGTTTCGTAAACATCACCATATTCCCGCCCAGAATCAGCAGTAATCCAATGATGCCGTTGAGATGCCACACGTAACCTTCATAGACCGTGGAGATGGACAGCGCCACCAGCGGGAAGAGCAGCGTACTGTATGCCGCTTTGCCCGGGCCAATGCGTCCCACCAGCGTGAAGTAGGCGCCAAAAGCGATGACCGAACCAAAAATGGCGAGATAAAGCAGCGCACCAATGTAACTCACCGTCCATTCGGGGATAAAACTGTCACCCCGGAACAGGGCAATGCAGCCCATAATGACCGTACCGTAAAACATCGCCCAGGCGTTGGTGGTCATGGTCTCCAGCCCTTTTCGCTGGTGGCGCATGCTGATCATATTGCCCAGCGAGAACCCGTAGGTCCCCAGTGCTGAAAGGCCAATCCCCGTCAGCAGGGAGGCACTCCAGCCACTCGCCAGCAGGTCGTCCCAGAAGAGGGTGATGATCCCGATAAGTCCCAGGGCCGCCGCCGTCCAGAAGCGTGCGGGTGGGCGCTGACCGAAGAAAATAAAACTGTTGATAGCGTTATACAGTACGGCCATTGAGAAAATGACCGACTCCAGCCCGGTATTGATGTGCGCGGCGGCGGTATAAAAACACCAGAAGTTGAAGCAAAAAACGCAGCATCCCTGCAGCATGCAAAAGAGATGGTCCCGCAAGGCCAGCTTACGAAGCCGGCGCAGGGCAATTAAGACGATCATGATCGTGGCGCAAGCCACGGCAAAGCGCCAGAAAATTGACACCGGGGCTGCGACTGGCCCCTGTTGCAGGAAAATGGCAATCCAGGTTGTTCCCCATATCACCACCACCAGTCCATAGAGTAATGCGTTCATTGTTGCTCTCTTCTCACACAGCGAAAAGTGCAGTCTGGCGCGAGTGGCATGACATTGCTTTCACCGATTTGCGGTGGACTTGCATATTCTTGCGCTTTTTTGTGGCTGCAGATCTGGCATCGTAGCGCAACACTTCATAGACTGAGAGTCTGATTACTCACCCGTTAATAGCTATGTCTCGCGCTTACGATACCTTTGAAACGCTACGCCAGCAGAACGCCGTGCTGCGGGAAACCGTTGCGCTGAATTCCGGTATTCAACTGGCAGCCTGGTACAACAAGCACGACACGATAACCGTGAAAAGTAATCACCATACCCTCAGCCTGTACGTGGCGGACGGTTATGAGAGCTATCAAAAAACGCCGGGCGGCTGGAAAAACGGCGGCGGCCCGGACCGTTTCTGTCTGATGCCAAAAGAGAGTGAATCGACGTGGGATATTCGCGATGACCTGACGTTTGTCCATCTCTACTGCACCGATGAGCATCTGCGTGATGTCGGGGAAAAAATCTGGGACAAGCGCCCGCTGTCCCTGACGCTGGATGAAAAGATCTTCGGCAGCGACCCGAAAATTACCGCGCTTTACCGTCAGTTTTTGCTCGGCTGCGACTGGCAGCAAAAAGCTAACCAGCTCACCCTGAGTACCGCGTCTACGCTGTTGATGACCCACCTGTTACAGAATTACTCCAGCGTGCAGTGGAAACTGCCGGTGGTGACCGGCGGGTTGTCGCCGTTTGTGCTGCGTAACGTGCTGGCGTTTATCGAAGAGAACCTTTCCCAGCCGCTGACGCTGGCGGAACTGGCCGAACAGGCCGCGCTGAGCGAGTATCATTTCGCCAGAATGTTCCGTCAGTCCATGGGGCTGGCGCCACA
This sequence comes from Enterobacter cloacae complex sp. 394I7, assembly GCF_057320345.1. Lineage (NCBI taxonomy): Bacteria > Pseudomonadati > Pseudomonadota > Gammaproteobacteria > Enterobacterales > Enterobacteriaceae > Enterobacter > Enterobacter cloacae complex sp. 394I7. The sequence goes on from NZ_JBXWCR010000001.1 coordinate 1,162,633, forward strand.
TCAGTACGTGATGCAGCGTCGGATGGAGAAAGCCAAAGCGCTGGTGCAGCACACAAGCACACCGCTCACCGATATCGCGCTGGCCTGCGGGTTTAACTCCGCCAGCCATTTCAGTAACCGCTTTCGCAGCATGATGGGCATAACGCCCTCGCAGCTACGCGCGGCGAAGGTGTGAAAAGACCGTATAACATACGCCGCCCAGCACCAGCCCCCAGAACGCAGAGCCAATACCCAGGATCGTGACGCCGCTGGCGGTCATCAGAAAGGTGACTATTGCCGCGTCGCGCTCCGTTTCGTTGTTCAGTGCCTGATACAAGCTCCCGCTGATGGTGCCCAGCAGCGCCAGGCCGGCGAGCATCTGGATCCAGCTCAGGGGAAGGGAGGCCATCAGCCCGGAAATGGATCCGCCAAAAATGCCCGCCAGCAGATAAAACCCGCCTGCGGCCATGGCGGCAAGCCAGCGTTTGCTGGCATCCGGGTGCGCATCCGGACTCTGGCAAATCGCAGCGGTGATCGCGGCGATACAGATGGAAAAGACGCCGAACGGGGATAACACCAATGCCAGCCCTCCGGTGACGATCATCAGCGGTGATACGGCCAGCGGATAGCCGGAAGCCTGCATCGTGGCGAAGCCCGGCGCATTCTGGGACGCCATGGTGACCAGGAAGAAGGGCACGCCAATGCTTATCAGACTGGTTAACGTAAAGGTCGGTGCGATAAACGTGGGCATCACCACGGAAAGGGTTAACTCTTTTGTGACAACGTCACCTCCCGCCCAGGCCACCATACTGCCCACCAGCAACGTGGCGACAATGGCGTAGCGAGGGGCCAGCGCTTTGGCGAACAGCCATGCCGCCAGCATGCTGCCGCACAGTAAAAAATGTCCCTCAAGATTGCTGAACGCCTGCAGTCCAAACCTGAGCAGCACCCCGGCGAGCATAGCGGCGGCAAGGGAATGCGGGATAAGCTTCATCAGGCGAGCAAACAACCCGGTTACGCCGCACAGCAGAATGAGCGCGTTGGCAAAGATAAAAATCCCGATGGTCTCGGCAAGCGTTACCCCGTGCAGGCTGGTGGCTAACAGTGCCGCGCCTGGTGTAGACCAGGCGGTGAGCACCGGGGCTTTATACCACCAGGAAAGCGCCAGCGTGCTGACCCCCATACCTATCCCCAGGGCCGTCATCCAGCCGGCGATCTGCTGCGCGTTTGCGCCTGCGGCAGCGGCGGCTTGCCAGATAATGGCGGCGGAACTGGCATATCCCACCAGAACGGCGACAAAACCGGCGAGAACGGCAGGAAAGAGTGAGGATGAAGGGCGCATAAAAACTCCGTTGTGCGTTATAACGTCCACTTTAAGGTAACACTGTGCGTTATAGCGTACAAGTGGTATGATCGGTCGCATCAGGAGGGAACATGGACATCACACAACATCTTGCTTACACACTGAAAACCGAGCGTCAGGCGCGTGGCTGGAGCCTCGCCAGACTGGCGGAAGAGACCGGCGTTTCAAAGGCCATGCTCGGGCAAATCGAGCGCAATGAATCCAGCCCGACGGTATCCACGTTGTGGAAAATCGCCACGGGGCTGAACATCCCTTTTTCTGCCTTCATCACGCCGGCAGCTGACAGGCAGGCGGTATTCGACCCGGAACAGCAGGCGATGGTGGTGAAACCGTTATTCCCGTGGGATGAGACGCTAAAGTTTGACCACTTTTCGATAACCCTCGCTGCCGGCGCCCTGAGCGAATCCACGCCCCACGAGGCTGGCGTGATTGAACACGTGGTGGTGATCAGCGGCGAACTGGAGATGAACATCGATGGCGAGTGGCAGACCATTAGTGCCGATTCGGGGGTGCGTTTTGCCGGGGATAAACCGCACGCCTATCGCAACAGCAGCGACCGGCCGGTGCATTTTCACTCCCTGATCCATTATCCCCGCTGAAGCGACGCAAAACTGTTTCGCTGCCGCATACTTCTGACTACAATAGCCGCCATTTTGACCATAACGGATAACGACGAAGTATGCGCCTGCAATCCCATCATCTCGAACTCTTAAGCCCGGCCCGCGACGCCTCTATCGCCCGTGAAGCGATCCTTCATGGTGCTGATGCCGTCTACATTGGTGGGCCTGGCTTTGGTGCCCGCCATAACGCCAGCAACAGCCTGAGCGATATTGCTGAACTGGTGCCGTTCGCCCATCGCTTTGGGGCGAAAGTGTTCGTGACCCTGAACACGATTCTGCATGATGATGAGCTGGAGCCTGCGCAACGTTTAATTACCGATCTCTACCAGACCGGCGTCGATGCCCTGATTGTGCAGGATATGGGCGTGCTGGAGCTGGATATTCCCCCCATTGAACTGCACGCCAGTACCCAGTGCGATATCCGCACGGTAGAGAAGGCGAAGTTTCTTTCTGATGTGGGTTTTTCCCAGATCGTGCTGGCGCGTGAGCTGAACCTGAACCAGATCCGCGATATTCACCAGGCGACCGACGCAACCATTGAATTCTTTATCCACGGCGCGCTGTGCGTCGCCTATTCTGGTCAGTGCAATATTTCCCACGCCCAGACGGGGCGCAGCGCCAACCGCGGCGACTGCTCTCAGGCATGTCGTCTGCCGTATACCCTGAAAGACGATCAGGGCCGCGTTGTGGCGTTCGAAAAACACCTGCTCTCGATGAAAGATAACGATCAGACCGCCAACCTGGGTGCGCTGATTGACGCCGGTGTGCGCTCCTTCAAAATTGAAGGGCGTTATAAAGACATGAGCTACGTGAAGAATATCACCGCTCACTATCGTCAGATGCTGGATGCCATCATTGAAGATCGCGGTGACCTGGCGCGTGCGTCGGCCGGTCGTACCGAGCATTTCTTTATTCCGTCAACGGACAAAACTTTCCACCGCGGCAGCACTGACTACTTTGTGAATGCCCGTAAAGGGGATATCGGTGCGTTTGATTCACCGAAGTTTATCGGGTTACCGGTGGGTGAAGTGCTGAAAGTGGCAAAAGATCACCTCGACGTGGAAGTGACCGAGCCGCTGGCCAACGGCGATGGACTGAACGTGATGATCAAGCGTGAAGTGGTGGGCTTCCGTGCGAATACGGTGGAAAAAACCGGTGAAAATCGCTATCGCGTATGGCCAAACGAGATGCCTGCGGATCTCTACAAAGCGCGCCCTAACGCGGCACTGAACCGTAACCTTGACCACAACTGGCAGCAGGCGCTGCTGAAAACCTCGAGCGAACGTCGTATCGCGGTGGACATTGAACTGGGCGGCTGGGAAGAGCAGCTGATCCTGACCATGACCTGTGAAGACGGTATCAGCGTGACGCATACGCTTGATGGTCTGTTCGAGGTGGCAAACAACGCGGAAAAAGCCCTTAACAACCTGAAGGATGGCGTGGCGAAGCTGGGGCAGACCCTTTACTACGCGCGTCATATCGACGTTAACCTGCCGGATGCCCTGTTTGTTCCGAACAGCCTGCTGAACCAGTTCCGCCGCGAGACGGCAGAAATGCTGGATGCCGCCCGCCTGGCTAACTATCCACGCGGCAGCCGCAAGGCCGAAACCGTTCCTGCGCCGGTTTACCCTGACACGCACTTGTCCTTCCTGGCGAACGTCTATAACCACAAAGCGCGTGAATTCTATCACCGTCACGGCGTACAGCTGATTGACGCAGCCTATGAAGCGCATGAAGAGAAGGGCGACGTGCCGGTGATGATCACCAAGCACTGTCTCCGCTTCGCTTTCAACCTCTGCCCGAAACAGGCGAAAGGGAATATTAAAAGCTGGAAGGCCACACCGATGCAGCTGGTAAATGGCGACGAAGTGCTGACCCTGAAATTTGACTGCCGTCCGTGCGAAATGCATGTGATTGGCAAGATGAAAAATCATATTTTCAAAATGCCGTCGCCGGGTAGCGTTGTGGCCTCCGTGAGCCCGGACGATTTAATGAAAACCCTGCCGAAGCGTAAGGGTAATTAATTACCGAAAGTGCGTGTCTGGTTTGCGCGATTTCTGCCACAGGTGGTGTTCGCGCAAACCTTCCGCTGACTCTTCTGCAACGCTGCGTAATTCATCGCTATCCGCTTCATGGCGGAGCTGATGTTCCACATTCTTTACCCACACATATTCATGGCCTTTATGTCCTGCCATGAGCTGACCTGAAAATAATCCACACACCAGCAATATCAGCGTTAACCCTTTTCTCATCATTATTTCACCGTTGAATGCCATCGCGGGACTATCATGCCAATAATTTCTTCGGGAAATTATTCAAAAATTCAAATTAGCGCAAAGAGAGTGTCAAATTCTGTGCGGCGACAGCTGTGATGAGACTTTTCCTAAAATTAGCATCAAGTTTGTTAACCGCCAATTCTGGTACGTAATTAGCCACTAGCTTTAAGGATAAATCCTATATAATGGTTAAACTCTGGCTAAGGAATGGGTCTTGTTAAATGAAAAAAATGATAGCGCTTGCGCTGCTGGTGGTTGCTGTTGGGGCGGGTGCAGGTATTTACTCTATTAGTAATGACGAACCAGAATATATTCAGTCCGCGAAAGCGCGTGTTGGGTCATATTTAACCAGCGATTACGGACGCGTGGCCTGTAATAGCACCAAAATTGATGACCAGCGCTGGCAATTAGGCTGCACCAATCAGGCAAGAGGTAAAACATTCGAGTTCGCGGTTTATCCGTCTGAAAAAGCACCGTATGGTGTGTCGCGTTCGTTTTATCTGGAAGCCATCAATGATGATGCAAAACAGAGCGCGGAGCAGGGTCTGATGCGTTATTTGCAAATCAATACCAAAGCGGGTTAATCAGGCTGTTTACCTTTCATTGAGACTATGGATGTTAGTTTGTAAGAGATCCGCTGCCCGGCCATGGAGTGTCGGGACGTAGAGACCAAAATACAAATCTATCCATGCAAGCATTTACCGCCATATTATGGCGGTTTTTTTTGTCTGCAATCCGGCCACTAGCGGGCAGGACGCGAATAGTGTTTGCGATACTGGGCCGGTGAAAGGGCGAACTGCTGCCGAAAATGGTGACGCAGGGTCGATGCCTGACCGAATCCGGTCTGCTCCGCGATGCTGTCGATACTTAAACGACTGCTTTCCAGATAATCTTTTGCCCTCAGCAGGCGCTCATTGAGCAGCCAGCGCGCGGGCGTGGTGCCGGTCGCATCCTGAAAGCGGCGCAGAAAGGTGCGTTGACTCATGCCGACCCGACGCGCCAGTGAATCAACGCTGTGCGATACGGCAAGATGGGTGTGCAGAAAATCAAACAGCTGACCGAGACGTTGACTTTCGCGCAGTTGCGCCACCGGGCGGCTTAGCTGCTGCGGCTGTGAGCCATCCCGGTGCGGGGGAATGACCAGACGACGCGCTACGGTGTTGGCGATTTCCATCCCATAATCCCGCCGGACCACGTGCAGGCATAAATCAATGCCTGCCGCGCTGCCCGCCGAGGTGAGAATGTCGCCGTCGTCCTGATAAAGTACATCTTCAACCACCTCGATGGCCGGGTACCGGGCCTTAAGCGCCTCAATATAGCGCCAGTGCGTTGTGGCTTTACGCCCATCCAGCAGCCCGGCAGCGGCAAGAACAAACACGCCGGAACAGATCGACAAAAGCTGGCATCCCCGCGCATTGGCCTTACGTAATGCCGCGCAGAGCGCGGGCGGAACCGGTGAATCCAGTCCTCGCCAGCCGGGCACAACGATCAGGTCGGCCGTCTCAAGCAGGGTTAAATCGCCGTCGGTGATGAGGCGAATCCCCCCGGTCGCCCGAAGTTCACCGCTGTCTACGCCCGCCACGGCAAAACGATACCATTCGTCTCCCAGCTCCGGACGCGGCAGACCAAAGATTTCCACTGCCACGCCAAACTCAAAGGTACACAAACCGTCATACGCCAGCACAATGACCTGAGGGCGGGAAATCTGTCTTAAGTTTGTCATCTTTTTGCTGTTTTCTGGCATAAGCGAGCGCATTCACGGGCTGAATTTGTGGATAGAGTAGTGTTAACACAAACGCCAAAGATGAGGAAGGATCATGAGTTATGTTACTGAATTTCCGGCTGCTGAACCCCAGGAAGCCGTTACCCATTTTCTGCGACGCCTGAGCGTCGAGACCGATTGCGCCGATGTGCATCATGCCATCACGAATCACGAGCAGGATTTCGTCCTGCTGCACGTCGTCGGGAGCCCGCAGCAGTTCGCCCGCCGTCACGTTCCCGGTGCGCTACATATGCCGTGGAGTCAGATCACCGCCGAACGCATGGCCCAGTGGCCTGACGGCACGCTGTTTGTGGTCTATTGCGCCGGGCCTCACTGCAACGGTGCGGACAGAGCCGCGCTGAAGCTGGCGCGTCTGGGGCTGCCGGTGAAAATTATGCTCGGTGGGATCACCGGCTGGGAAGATGAAAAGTTTGAGTTTGCGAGCCAGGAATCGCTCTCCGCACTGTGAAGATGAATTTTTTTCAACACCCGTGAAATTTTCTCGTTTGCCGGCTGGCGGCAGGTATGACATCTTTTTTGGACATTTAGACATCCAGAAGTCTAAAGATTCAAATAATGAATTATCACTGCAGGCAATTATTGTCGGCAGATAAAGGAGATTTCCATGCAACGTCACCATGCCCCATACCGCGCCGATGTAGTCGGCAGCTTTTTACGTCCGGATGCCATCAAACAGGCTCGCCTGAAATTCGCCAGCGGCGAAATTGATGCCGGGCAGCTTCGTGCGGTTGAGGATGAGGCGATCCGCCATGTTGTCGAGCAGCAGTGCGCCTGTGGCTTGCATGTGGTGACCGACGGTGAATTTCGTCGTGCCTGGTGGCACTTTGATTTCTTCGACGGTCTGCAGGGTGTTGAGCGTTACGATTCTCAGCAGGGTATTCAGTTCAACGGTGTACAGACCAAAGCCCACGGCGTGCGCGTGACCGGCAAGCTGGGCTTTGGCGATCACCCGATGCTGGAGGATTTCCGCTACCTGAAAAGCATTAGCGGCAATGCTCAGCCGAAGATGACCATTCCCAGCCCGAGCGTGCTGCATTTCCGCGGTGGACGCAAAGACATTGATGCGACGGTCTACCCGGATCTGAAGGACTATTTTGACGATCTGGCGACCACCTGGCGGGACGCGATCCGGGCGTTTTACGACGCGGGCTGCCGTTATCTGCAGCTGGATGACACCGTCTGGGCCTATCTCTGTTCGGACGATCAACGTCGTCAGATCCGCGAGCGTGGTGAAGATGCCGACGAGCTGGCGCGTATTTATGCCCGCGTTCTGAATAAGGCACTGGAGGGCAAGCCGGACGATCTCACCATCGGGCTGCATGTCTGTCGCGGAAACTTCCGTTCAACCTGGATTTCCGAAGGGGGCTATGAGCCGGTGGCTGAAGTGCTGTTCGGGACGGTCAACGTGGATGCCTTTTTCCTTGAGTACGACAATGACCGGAGCGGTGATTTTGCGCCACTGCGTTTTGTTCGCCCGGGCAAGCAGCAGGTGGTGCTCGGCCTTATCACCACCAAAAATGGCGAGCTGGAGAACCCGGAAGGGGTGAAGGCGCGTCTGGAGGAGGCGGCGAAATACGTGGCTAAAGAGCAGATTTGCCTGAGCCCGCAGTGCGGATTTGCCTCTACCGAAGAGGGCAACAGCCTGAGCGAAACCCAGCAGTGGGACAAAGTCCGCCTGGTGACGCAGATCGCCAGCGAAGTCTGGTAAACCCTCCGCCACAGCGCTGCATTATAAAAGTGCAGCGCTGTACCATTCTGAGTCGTTCTTTTTACATCCTTCGTTACTTCTCCTGTCATAGCGCTTTATCCATCCTGGCATCCTTTTTGCTCTCTCTAAGCTGACGTTTTTATTTTCTGCGTCCACGCCGTAACGGACGCCTTTGCACAGCTTTCTTTTTCAGGAGTGAAAATATGCACCGTCGTACCTTATTAAAAGCCTTCGCATTGTCCGCGTCTGTCGTAGCTATGGGGATGAGTTTTGGCGCTCAGGCGGCCGATACCATCAAGGTGGGGATCATGCATTCCCTTTCCGGCACGATGGCGATTTCCGAAACGCCGCTTAAAGATGTTGCGCTGATGACCATCGATGAGATCAACGCCAAAGGGGGCGTGCTGGGTAAGAAGCTGGAACCGGTAGTGGTTGACCCGGCCTCGAACTGGCCGCTGTTTGCCGAAAAAGCGCGCCAGCTGTTGAGCCAGGACAAAGTAGCGGTGGTGTTTGGTTGCTGGACGTCGGTGTCGCGTAAATCGGTGCTGCCGGTGTTTGAGGAGCTGAACGGACTGCTGTTCTACCCGGTGCAGTATGAGGGTGAAGAGATGTCACCTAACGTCTTCTATACCGGTGCCGCGCCAAACCAGCAGGCTATCCCGGCGGTGGAGTACCTGATGAGTGAAGACGGAGGCAGCGCGAAACGCTTCTTCCTGTTAGGCACCGACTACGTTTATCCCCGCACCACGAACAAAATCTTGCGTGCTTTCCTGCATTCGAAAGGGGTGGAAGACAAAGACATTGAAGAGGTATACACCCCGTTTGGTCACAGCGATTACCAGACAATCGTTTCCAGTATCAAAAAATTCTCTGCCGGAGGGAAAACCGCGGTGGTTTCCACCATCAACGGCGACTCCAACGTTCCGTTCTATAAAGAGCTGGCTAACCAGGGCCTGAAAGCTACCGATGTTCCTGTTGTGGCCTTCTCCGTGGGAGAAGAGGAGCTGCGCGGGATCGACACCAAACCGCTGGTGGGCAACCTGGCGGCGTGGAACTACTTTGAGTCCGTTGATAACCCGACCAACCAGGCGTTTGTGGCGGATTACAAAGCGTATGCCAGGGCACACAAATTGCCGAACGCCGACACCGTGGTCACCAACGACCCGATGGAAGCCACCTACGTCGGGATCCACATGTGGGCGCAGGCGGTTGAAAAAGCAGGTACCACCGACGTCGATAAAGTTCGGGCGGCAATGGCCGGTCAGTCCTTCAAGGCACCTTCAGGCTTTACGCTCACCATGGATGCCACCAACCACCATCTGCATAAGCCGGTCATGATTGGCGAAATTGAAGGTAACGGCCAGTTTAATGTGGTCTGGCAGACGGAACAGCCGGTGCGCGCCCAGCCGTGGAGTCCCTTCATTGCCGGTAATGACAAAAAGCCCGATCAGCCGATGAAAACCGCCAGCAACTAAGTTATCACCGCAGGGAGAAAAGTCATGAACGCCATACGCACGATCATCGCTATTGTGTGGCTTACCGGACTGCTGCCAGGGATGGTGCAGGCATCGGATGCCGACCAATTCGTGGCCGCCAGTCGCAGCCAGCAGGCAGAACTGTTGACGCAGTGGGCAACCGCGCCGGAGGCGGCACGGTTGCCGCTGCTCCAGGCGCTGCAGAGTGAAAGTCTCTACACCGACAGCCAGAAACATGCGTTTGCACAACGCCAGGGGGCAATGGTTCCCCTGGGTGAAACAAAAGCCGCAGCAGGCCAAACCAAAGCCGTGCGTCTGACCAACCGGCTGCGCAATCTGGTGGCGACGGCAATGGCAACCCATCAGCTCGTGAGTGACAGTGTCACGGAAAGGCGTGCGGCAGCCCGTCAACTCCAGCGGGATGCGCAGCCTGAAATGCTCGATTTCCTGCAAAAACAGGTGAGCAGCGAAACGGATGATGTGGCCCGTCAGTCGCTGAAGCTGGCGCTGGCGAACCTCCAGCTGGCAAGTCCGAAGGCTGCGGTGCGCCTGAACGCTGTGGCGCTGTTAGGGCAATCAGACGATCCGGACGTTCAGTCCCGGCTGATGCCGTATACGCAGGCAGGATCGGAGCCGGATGCCGGCGTGCGTGCTGCCGCTGCCGAAAGTCTGAAACAGATTGAGCATCGCCTGATGTGGGGCGATCTGCTTGGTCAGGCGTTTATGGGGCTCTCGCTGGGGTCGGTACTGTTGCTCGCCGCGCTGGGGCTGGCAATTACCTACGGCCTGCTGGGGGTGATTAACATGGCTCACGGGGAGATGCTGATGCTGGGCGCGTACGCCACCTGGATGGTTCAGCAGCTGATGGCCGGCTTCGCCCCACAGTGGCTGGCGCTCTACCCGATCGTTGCGCTGCCGGTGGCGTTTATTGTGACCGCCAGCATCGGGATGGTGCTCGAGCGTACCGTTATTCGTCATTTGTATGGCCGACCGCTGGAAACGCTGCTGGCGACATGGGGTATCAGCCTGATGATTATTCAGCTGGTACGCATGACGTTTGGCGCCCAGAACCTGGAGGTGGCAAACCCGGCATGGCTGTCCGGTGGCGTGCAGGTGTTTGCCAATCTGACGCTGCCGTGGAACCGCATTGTGGTACTGGGTTTTGTGCTGCTGGTGCTGTTCTTCACGTGGCTCATTCTGAACAAAACCCGTCTTGGACTGAACGTGCGCGCAGTGACGCAAAATCGCAGCATGGCAGCCTGCTGCGGGGTACCGACAGGTCGCGTCGATATGCTGGCCTTTGGGCTTGGCTCGGGGATTGCGGGTCTGGGGGGCGTGGCGTTATCGCAGTTAGGCAACGTTGGGCCAGAACTGGGCCAGGGTTACATCATCGACTCGTTCCTCGTGGTGGTGCTTGGCGGGGTGGGTCAACTGGCAGGTAGCGTGGCCGCGGCGTTTGGGCTGGGGATCTTTAATAAAATTCTCGAACCGCAAATGGGGGCAGTATTGGGCAAAATCCTGATCCTGGTGGCGATTATTCTGTTTATTCAGAAACGTCCGCAGGGGTTATTCGCACTGAAAGGGAGGGTTACTGACTGATGAGCCAGCCGCTTACCTTAACGCTGGCGCGCAAAGCGCCACGCACGACACAGATAGCCGGTAGCCTGATCGTGGCCTGCCTGCTGATTTTACCGTTTTTCGCCTTACTGCCCTCGACGCATCCGCTGGCGATCTCGACCTGGATGCTCACGCTCACGGGTAAGATCCTCTGCTATGCCATTGTCGCCGTGGCGCTCGATCTGGTGTGGGGCTATGCCGGAATGCTCTCCCTGGGCCACGGTATCTTCTTCGCGCTGGGCGGCTATGCGATGGGCATGTACCTGATGCGCCAGGCGGCGGGTGACGGGCTGCCCGCGTTTATGTCGTTTCTCTCCTGGAGCGAACTGCCATGGTTCTGGTGGGGGACGCAGCACTTTGTCTGGGCACTGGTATTAATTGTGATGGTGCCGGGGATGCTGGCGCTGGTGTTTGGCTGGTTTGCCTTTCGCTCAAAAATCAAAGGGGTCTATTTTTCGATCATGACCCAGGCGCTGACGTACGCGGGGATGTTGCTGTTCTTTCGCAATGAAACCGGCTTTGGCGGGAATAACGGATTTACCGGTTTTACCACGCTGCTCGGGTTTTCCGTTACCGCGACCACCACCCGTATTGCGCTGTTTCTGGCTACCGTGATGCTGTTGCTGATAGCGCTGGGCACAGGCTTCGCGCTGGCGAAAAGTAAGTTCGGTCGCATTCTGACCGCGGTGCGTGACGCCGAAAACCGCCTGACGTTTTGCGGGTACGATCCCCGCGGTTTCAAGCTGCTGGTGTGGACACTTTCAGCCGTACTCTGCGGTCTGGCCGGTGCACTGTATGTGCCGCAGGTGGGCATTATCAACCCGGGTGAAATGTCGCCAACCAACTCAATTGAAGCGGCCATCTGGGTTGCGCTGGGGGGGCGCGGCACGCTGGTCGGCCCGGTGATAGGCGCGGCGCTGGTGAACGGTGCGAAGAGCGTCTTTACCGTTGCCCTGCCGGAATACTGGCAGCTGTTTCTGGGGCTGATTTTCATCGCCGTGACGCTGTTTTTACCGCGCGGTGTCTACGGTCTGTTTCGTAAGGGAGAACACTAATGCAGCCAGCCGAAGGATTATTTACCCGCCAGTTACCCGGGGATCGCTATCGCGACCAGACCGATCCGGTACTGCAGCTTGAAGCCATCAACGTGAATTTTGATGGTTTTCAGGCGCTGACGGACCTCTCACTGAACATTGGCGTGGGTGAATTGCGCTGCGTGATTGGCCCAAACGGTGCGGGAAAAACGACATTAATGGACGTGATTACCGGCAAAACGCGGCCTAAAAGCGGCAGAGCGCTGTACGATCAGTCCATCGACCTGACGGCGCTTGAACCCGCCGAGATCGCCCGCCAGGGCATCGGACGTAAGTTCCAGAAGCCCACGGTCTTTGAAGCGCTCACGGTGTGGGAAAACCTTGAGATTGCGATGAAAACCGACAAATCCGTCTGGGCGAGCCTGCGGGCCAGACTCAACGGCGAGCAACGGGACCGTATTGACGAGATGCTGCTCTTGCTGCGGCTTGGCGGTGAGCGCAATCGCCGCGCCGGGCTGCTTTCGCACGGGCAAAAGCAGTTTCTGGAGATTGGCATGCTGCTGGTGCAGGACCCGCATCTGCTGTTGCTGGATGAACCGGCGGCCGGAATGACCGACGCGGAGACCGACTATACGGCTGAGCTGTTCAGAACCCTTGCGGGCAAACACTCCCTGATGGTGGTCGAGCATGATATGGGCTTTGTCGAAACCATTGCCGATCACGTGACGGTACTGCACCAGGGACGCGTGCTGGCGGAGGGGTCACTTCGCCAGGTACAGGCGAATGAGCAGGTCATAGAAGTCTATCTGGGACGCTAAGGAGTCGTCATGTTACAGGTGAACGAACTGAATCAGTATTACGGCGGCAGTCATATTCTGCGCGGGGTCAGTTTTGAGGCGGCGACCGGCGAAGTGACCTGCCTGCTGGGGCGCAACGGGGTGGGGAAAACCACGCTGCTCAAGTGTCTGATGGGCCTGATCCCGGTAAAAACAGGAGACATTATCTGGCAGGGAAAAAAAATCACCCACAGCAAGCCGCACCAGCGCGTGCAGTCGGGTGTGGCCTATGTTCCGCAGGGGCGTGAGATTTTTCCACGCTTAACGGTCGAGGAGAATCTGTTGCTCGGGCTGTCACGCTTCCCCGCCCGCGACGCAAAGCGCGTCCCGGAGGATATCTGGCAGTTGTTCCCGGTGCTTAAAGAGATGAAGCATCGTCGTGGAGGCGATCTCTCCGGCGGTCAGCAGCAACAGCTGGCGATTGGTCGCGCCCTGGCGAGCCGGCCACAGCTGTTAATCCTCGATGAACCCACGGAAGGTATTCAGCCGTCGGTAATCAAAGAGATAGGCCTGGTTATCCGCAAGCTGGCGGACAGAGGGGATATGGCAATCCTGCTCGTAGAGCAGTTTTACGATTTCGCCGCTGAACTTGCCGACAGCTATCTGCTGATGTCGCGCGGGACCATCATCCAGCGTGGACGGGGCGATACAATGGAACAAGAGGGCGTTCGCGGACTGGTTGCGATTTGAAATGTTATATTATAACATACTCATTCTTATAAAACGGAGTGAGGAGTTTGTTTTGGCTGCACATATTGGCAAATTTGCAATGACTCTGGGGGCGCTGCTGGTAAGTGGTCAGCTGTTTGCCCATTCGCATGGACATCAGATGACGGAAGCGGAACAGAAGGCGGCGAACGGCGTCTTTGAGGATAAAGACGTCAAAGACAGAAAGCTGTCTGACTGGGATGGGACATGGCAATCCGTCTATCCGTTTTTGCTCGATGGCGCGCTGGATCCGGTTTTTAAACAGAAAGCGCAGAAGGACAAAAAATCCTTCGACGAGGTGAAAGCCTACTATCGCACAGGGTATGCGACGGACGTTGAGGCTATCGGCATCGAAAACAACGTGATGGAATTCCACAAAGGTAAGGCTATCAGTCGCTGCCAGTATGATTACAGCGGCTATAAGATCCTGACTTATGCATCAGGTAAGAAAGGGGTTCGCTATCTGTTCGAGTGTAAAGATCCGGACAGCAAGGCGCCGAAGTTTGTCCAGTTCAGCGACCATACCATCGCCCCAAAAGCCTCTTCCCATTTCCATATCTTTATGGGCAACACCTCCCACGAGGCGCTGCTAAAAGAGATGGATAACTGGCCGACGTACTACCCGAACGAAATGTACAAACAGCAGGTGGTCGACGAGATGCTGCACCATTAATGGCCTGCCCGATGCCGGGTGGGCGCCATGCCGCCCGGCGTTGAGGACTTAAGCCACTTTCGGCATTTCGCACCACGCCTTCACGCTCATTCCACGCAAAATCATCAGCCAGGCAATCACGATGGCAACCATCATGATCGCAAACAATGACCAGTGCGGCAGGTTGGTAAGGATAATACCGGTGATCATCGGGTTTGCCGCCGCCCCAAGCCAGCCCAGCGCCTGTGCAGAGAAATAACTCGCTTTCATACCCGGCGGGGCAATATTGTCGATCAGCATATATTCGCCCGGTGCATAGATAATCTCACCCAGCGTAAACACCGCTGCCGCAATGCCCCAGTAGACCAGGTTTTCCCCGGAGAGCATAAAACCGCCCAGACCCAGGACGAAGAAGAGTGTTCCCACCGTCATCAGCGGACGTATATTGGTGGCGGAGATCTTGCGACCGATAACGTATTGCAGGGTGACGACCACCGCAGCATTCACCGGCAGCACCACGGCAACCACGTTTTGCGCAAAGTTGCTGTCGGCATTCGCAGCCAACACGTACTGCGAAATACAGCTGGCGAATGACCCGCCCACATACGACGCCAGCAGGCCGGAAAGGGTGTACCAGAAGAGCGCGCGGTCTTTAAGCAGTACTGACGGTTGCCACGGCATTTTCTCTTCGGTGGCATCGAGCGCAACGCTTTTTTGCACGAAGAAATGGATAAAACCGAGCGGCAGTGCGGCACAAAAAGCGGCCAGCCAGAACGGCAGCTGCAGGCTGTACATCACCAGTAAGGTGCCCACCGGCGGCCCGATCGTCCAGCCAATGTTCAGGAAGCTATAGTTTAGCGAGAAAACGCGCGCTTTTTGGCTCGAGGTTAGCACATCGGCAAACCAGGCCTTCAGCACCGTTGAAAATACCGAATAGGCGCAGTTAATCAGGGAAAAGAAGAGCACCACCAGCGTGACGTTATCCACCAGCGGGATAGCAACAAACCCGGCAATAAAGGCGACGATAGACATCAGCATGTAGCGCTTTTTATCAAACTTATCGGCGAGGATGCCAAACCCCATACTGAATACCACACCGACGGTAAGCGCAATGGTCAGGGCATAACCAATATTCTCAACGCTCATATTAAATACGCGCGTGAGATAGATGGTCATAAACGGCAGCGTTGCCCCACGACCAATGGTTAATAATAACGACGACGCCAGCAGCGCTGCGGTTGAGCGCCTGAGTGATGGTTTCATATTCCTGCCTGACAATTGCGTTTGTTTTTTTTGAGCCGCAGAGATTCTGGCCGCGCTTGCTCGCCGCCATCCTGCAACGTGTATTATTTTAGGTATATATCAGGAGTATCACGACATAAGGGGCTTGTATAGCGCCTAATTTATCCGTAAGTGCTTCAGTTGACTGCCAGAAATAATGATCTTCTCGTGGCATGTTTTTTTCGTTACCTTGAAGTGTTTACAAAAATTTAATCATTCAGGGGCAGAGTATGACGCGAAAAGACGGGCTGCTGGCGTTGCTGGTGGTCATCGTATGGGGTCTGAATTTTGTGGTCATCAAGCTTGGGTTGCATAACATGCCCCCACTCATGCTGGCCGGTTTGCGTTTTCTGCTGGTGGCTTTCCCGGCGCTCTTCTTTGTCGCGCGCCCGAAAATTCCGTTCAGACTCTTACTGGGATACGGCCTGACCATCAGCTTTGGCCAGTTCGCGTTTCTGTTCTGCGCCATTAAGTTCGGGATGCCCGCCGGTCTGGCTTCTCTGGTGTTACAGGCTCAGGCGTTCTTTACCATCATTCTCGGGGCGTTTGTGTTTGGCGAGCGTCTGCAGGGTAAACAGCTGGCGGGGATCACCCTTGCGGTGTTCGGCGTGCTGGTGCTGATAGAAGCCAGCCTGAACGGGCAGCACGTGGCGTTACTGGGCTTTATGTTAACGCTGGCGGCGGGGTTGAGTTGGGCCTGCGGAAATATCTTCAACAAGCTAATTATGCAGCATGAGGCGCGCCCTAACGTGATGTCGCTGGTGGTCTGGAGCGCCTTGATCCCCATTGTTCCGTTTATGGTTGCGGCGCTCATTTTTGATGGGCCGGACGTGATGCTGAAAAGCCTGGTGGAAATCGATCTCACCACCATTTTATCGCTGATCTACCTGGCGTTTGTGGCCACCATTATTGGTTACGGGATCTGGGGATCGCTGCTGGGTCGCTACGAAACCTGGCGCGTGGCGCCGTTATCCCTGCTGGTTCCGGTGGTAGGGTTGGCCAGCGCCGCGCTGTTGCTCGATGAAAAGCTGAGTGCGCTGCAGCTGCTGGGGGCCGTGCTGATCATGGCCGGGCTGTACATCAACGTGTTTGGTTTGCGCGTGCGTCGGGTAACGCGGGCAAGAGGATAGGCATAAAAAAAGCCCCGCATCCGCGGGGCAAAAACGAATCAGAAGCTGTGCTGATTATAATAAGGCACGCCTAACTCGTCGGATTTGTCACTACCAGCACCCATGTGGTTGAAGTCATAAGGTGACTGGTCATGTGCTGACGGCAAAATCATCGTATCACGATTATTTTGCTGCGTTGCACGAGGGGTTTGCTCCGCGAAGGTCTGGCTGGAAAACAGCACCAGCAAGGCGAGGGCGGCGGAGGCTGTAACTTTCATGATTTCCTCGGTTACGTCTTTACAGGCGATGATTAACTACAATGTTTTAGTGGATACAGGTATCGGGATTCACCCGGCACGCTGGTAATACGGTATTTGTGAGGCGGCACGTCGAAGTAGTTCTTAAACGTACGCGTCAGGGTTTGCTGTGATTCAAAACCGTAACGTTCCGCCAGATAAAGGATCGGCTCATTGCTTTCTTTCAGCTTCTGGGCAATTTCCGTCAGCTTGCGGCTGCGAATATATTGACCTAATGAATGGCCGGTCTCTTTTTTGAACATCCGTTGCAGGTGCCATTTGGAGTAACCTGAACGCTCTGACACTTTTTCAAGGGAGAGCGGCGATTCCAGGTTATCTTCGATCCAGTCCAAAATGCTATGAATAGTAATAGCGTCAGTATTGCGTCTGGACATCGTCATACCTCTTTTTCTGTTTACGGCAGTATTTTCTTAAGCAAAAGCTCAAGCGTTGCCACTTCATCTGCCGTTAAGTTTTTTGTTAGTTCCTGATGCAGTGTTTGTCCTACTAGTTGATGACATTGCTCGCACATAGCCGCGCCATCGCTGGTGAGTTTCACCAGGACGCCGCGTTTGTCATTCGGGTTAGGGCTTCGTTCTATCCATCCTTTGCAAACGAGACGATCGAGCATGCGGGTTAGCGCACCCAGATCGACAGAGAGCACCTTTTTCAGCTCAACCGGCGTGATACACACTTCGCAGCGAATGGAGCACAGCACTTTGAACTGCGTGGCGGTGATATCCAGCGGTGACAGATAGTCATTGAGCAGGCGATCTTTTTTCTGGTTAACCATATGAATAAGACGACCCAGCGGAATAATGTCGTTAAAGAGATCACTGGTGCTTTTCACAATGGTTGCCCTGGCAAGTAGTTTAGTCACGGCAGATATTATTGCTCAGGCAAGTATAAGTCAACTGAATGGATCAACGGATGCCACGAATTGCTAAAACGTTTCATGAACTTTTTTTGCATGCTTTCAATTCAAATAGATAACGAAGGGTTATCGTTAATGACCGTAAATAATCGTTACGTTGAGCGAATGGCTGAACGTCACACTTTCACCCTATAATGGCGGTGATAAACATGGATAAGGACAACGACGCACTATGTTGGATTTGATTAAAGCAATTGGTCTGGGGCTGGTGGTATTGCTGCCGTTGGCTAACCCGCTAACGACGGTTGCGCTCTTCCTGGGGCTGGCAGGGAACATGAACAGCGCCGAGCGTAACCACCAGTCGATGATGGCCTCGGTCTATGTGTTTGCCATCATGATGGTGGCTTACTACGCCGGACAGCTGGTGATGAACACCTTCGGAATCTCTATCCCGGGTCTGCGTATTGCCGGCGGACTGATTGTCGCCTTCATCGGGTTCCGTATGCTGTTCCCTGCGCAGAAAGCGCATGAGTCACCTGAGGCCAAAAGCAAATCCGAAGAGCTGGAAACCGAGCCCAGCGCGAATATTGCTTTTGTCCCGCTGGCGATGCCCAGTACGGCGGGGCCAGGAACGATTGCGATGATCATCAGCTCCGCGTCA
The DNA here is from genome assembly GCF_057320345.1 of Enterobacter cloacae complex sp. 394I7. Lineage (NCBI taxonomy): Bacteria > Pseudomonadati > Pseudomonadota > Gammaproteobacteria > Enterobacterales > Enterobacteriaceae > Enterobacter > Enterobacter cloacae complex sp. 394I7. Next base: position 1,180,905 of record NZ_JBXWCR010000001.1, read on the forward strand.
ACGGTGCGGGATGGTTCGACCTTCCCGGACTGGGTCATCACGGTTGCGCCCCCGCTGATTTTTGCACTGATTGGTATCATCGTATGGGCATCCTTGCGCAGTTCAGGCGCGATCATGCGCTGGGTCGGCAAGGGCGGCATTGAGGCGATTTCCCGCCTGATGGGCTTCTTACTGGTGTGTATGGGCGTGCAGTTTATTATCAACGGCGTGCTGGAGATTATTAAGACGTACCATTAATCACCCGCGCGGTAGTGCAAAACGGCAACCTCGGTTGCCGTTTTACGTTGACTGCGGTCTACCCGTGATGGGCCTGTTCTTCCAGTGCGACCGGCCATTTACGGAAGATGAGCAGGGACCAGATGAGCGCCACCAGTGCCGGAATGGCACCCAGATAGCCAATCGCCGACATCGACACGTGAAGGCTAATCTGATTTCCCAGCAGCGCGCCCGCGCCAATACCAAGATTGAAAATCCCCGAGAACAGTGACATCGCCACATCCGTTGCGTCCGGCGCGAGGGCCAGCACCTTCACCTGCATACCCAGACCGATAATCATGATCGCCACTCCCCAGAACAGGCTCAGGACGGCCAGATGACCCTCGCTGCCCGCCGCTGGCATGAGTAACACCAGGCACGCCAGCAGTAAACCAATGGCGCTGCTGACCAGCGCCGACGCGTGCTGATTGCCGAGCTTACCAAACAGAATACTGCCAATAATGCCCGCGCCCCCCAGGATCAACAGCAGAACGGTGGCAAAGTTGGCGCTAAAGCCGGCCACGACCTGAACGAACGGCTCAATATAGCTGTAGGCGGTGTAATGTGCCGTGACCACAATGACCGTAAGCAGATAGATACTCAGCAATGCCGGACGACGCATTAACAGCGGCAGGCTTTTCAGCGAGCCGGAGTGTTCGCTTGGCAGCTTCGGCAGCAGTTTAATCAGGCAGACCAGGGTGATCATTGCCCCCATGCCGATAGCGAAGAACGTGGTTCGCCAGCCAAAGTATTGCCCAACGATACGGCCAATCGGCAGGCCCAGGACCATAGCCAGTGCCGTGCCGGTGGCTATCAGGCTCAGCGCCTGCGCGCGTTTACCCGCAGGTGCCAGGCGGATGGCCAGTGACGCGGTGATCGACCAGAATACGGCATGGGCAAAGGCGATACCGACGCGGCTGATGACCAGCACCGTAAAGTTCCACGCCAGAAACGACAGGACGTGGCTGACGATAAACAGGGCAAACAGCCCGATCAGCAGCTTTCGCCGTTCCATCTGGCTGGTCAGCAGCATAAACGGCAGTGACATCAGTGCCACCACCCAGGCATAGATGGTCAACATAATGCCCACCTGCGCGGTTTCCATCTGGAAACTTTCAGCGATGTCAGACAACAGCCCAACCGGAACAAATTCTGTGGTATTAAAAATAAACGCGGCAATTGCCAGCGTGACCACGCGTAGCCACGCGACTCTGCGGGTAACTGTGTTCGTTGTCATAGCGATGTCGGAGATTCGTTGCTGAAAAGAAGAGGAGACGATCTTAAAACGTCAACCGGCGAAAACTCAACCATTATGTGATGCAGATCTCAAAATTCACCTGGTAAAAGCGGTAGCCGGGGGCATGGTTTTCATTGAATATAAAAGAACATCACAACAAAAACAGGCGGTAAGACAATGCAGGAGATTGATTTTTATCTGGTAGATGCGTTCAGCAATGCTTCTTTTGGTGGAAACCCGGCGGCCGTGTGCCCGTTAGACGCATGGTTGCCTGATGAGACACTGCTCAGAATGGCACAGCAGCATAATCAGTCGGAAACGGCGTTTTTCGTCTGCAGTAAAGCGGGAATTGAGTTACGCTGGTTTACCACCCTTACCGAAGTCAACCTTTGCGGACATGCCACACTGGCAGCCGCGTACGTCCTGTTTAATGAACTCAACTATCCTGACTCGCGTATCCACTTTGATACCGCCTCTGGCCAGCTGACGGTTAGCCGGGAAGGGGACTGGATGACGCTGGACTTCCCGGCATGCCCGACGCAGGAAGAGACGCCCCCGCCGGCGATGCTTGCGGCGCTGGGGATCGGCCATTACGTTGAGGCCCGTAAGGGGCGAGCCTGGATGGTGGTTCTGGAAAACCGCCAGCAGGTTGAGGCGCTTGCGCCGAATATCTCGGCAATGACACCTGGCGAACATAAGGTCAGCGTGACGGCGCGGGGAGAGGGGGATTATGATTTTGTGAGCCGCTTTTTCTCACCGGGAGTTGCCGTCTGGGAAGATCCGGTCACCGGATCCGCGCATACAATGCTTATTCCCTACTGGAGTGAAAAACTGGGTAAAACAGCGATGTTTGCCCGCCAGGTGTCGGCTCGTGGCGGTGATATGCGCTGCGAACTGAAAGGTTCACGCGTGCTGATGAGCGGGCAGGCCTCGCTTTATCTGAAAGGCACCGTCTTTCTGCGCTAAATAACCATAACAAAAGAGGAAGAGAGAATGCAGGAAATTGATTTCTATCTGGTCGATGCCTTCAGCGACAGGGCGTTTGGCGGCAACGCAGCGGCGGTTTGCCCCCTGGAAGAGTGGCTGCCGGACGAGACGCTGCTCAACATGGCACAGCAGCACAATCAGTCTGAGACGGCCTTTTTCGTACGCACTGACGGCGGATTCGAGCTGCGCTGGTTCACTACCCTTGACGAAATTAACCTGTGTGGACATGCCACACTGGCGGCATCGCATGTCATTTTCGAATACCTTGATTATCCACACACGGAAATCACCTTCACCACCCGTTTCGTCGGCGAGCTGACGGTAAAACGCAGCGGTGACTGGCTGACGCTCAACTTCCCGGCCTGGCCGACGGCGGTCGTCGACAATCCGCCAGCGCTGCTGTTGAGCGCGCTGGGCATTGAGCGGGCAAAAGAGGTGCGTGTCGGGCGCGACTACATGGTGGTGCTGGAGAACCAGCAGCAGGTAGAGGCCCTTACGCCGGATATCTCGGCAATGATTCCACTGGATAAGATGGTCTGCGTCACGGCACCGGGCGATGAATATGACTTCGTCAGCCGCTTCTTCTGTCCGGGAGAAGGGGTGCCGGAAGATCCGGTTACGGGGTCCACTCACAGCATGTTGATTCCCTACTGGAGCGAAAAGTTGGGCAAAACCGTGCTGAACGCGCGCCAGGTCTCGCGACGGGGCGGGGATTTACGCTGTGAGCTGGCGGGGGACCGGGTGTTAATCGGCGGTCAGGCCACCCTGTATCTGAAAGGGCATATCTATTTACGCCAGGCGATGTAAGCCAGGAATGGGCCACCGTCATTTCATCATCGGGAATGACGGTGGCTTGCGTTAATCAAACGTTCGTTTTTCCCCTTGCCAGCCAGACGTAATCAGAAATTCACGCCACGTTAAGGTGGCAGGGTTTATGGTTCTGCTCCAGGTGAGATCCCGGTCTTTTCCGTAATAGCCGTAGTTCACGGCATATTCCGTCATGCCGGTAATTTCACTGACCAGTGCCGCGTTGTCTGCGAAATCGGGGAAGTGGTGAAGGAGTGCTTCTCGCGTGTAGGCTGAGCGATACCGGGCTTTTATGCCGGTGACCTCCGTGAAGGTTTCCACCATCTCACGCGGCGAAAGACACTCACCGACAACGGGTAACGTCATGCCGTTGTAGTGTTCAGGGTTATCGAACATCTCAAGCACCGCAGGGCCGGTCGCCGTGAGCGGGTCGACAAAGGGCGCCCGAACGTCTTCCGGGAGATAGAGGGGAAAGATCAGCTCGTCGCCTTCTTTACGCGGCGGATAATATTCGGCCAGATTGGTGTAAAAGAACGCCAGTTGAATAAACGACGCGCTGACGGGGAGTGTGCGGATGTACTCCTCAATTCGGCCCTTATCGCTGAAATGAGGAGCCCATAGAGTTCCGGCCGTTATTCTCTCGACGTTTTCCAGACTGCTGAAGACAAGGTGTTTTACGCCGGCGTTGACGGCGGCATCTGCAAGCCTGTAACCCAGCGCCGTTTCACCCGTTGGCATCTGCGTCGATACGGGGATGAAACCTGGTGTCATCAGAAACGCCCCGTCTGACTCGGCAAACGCCCCGATCAGATGCGCATCATTGCCCGTCTTAAGGGTGATTTGTCTCAGTTCAGCACCCCGTTCCGCCAGCTGTTTCGCCGCAGGAGAGTCCGTGTTTTGCGTTAAGGCGCGCACCCGATAGCGCCCACTTTGCAGCAGGGTTCTGGTTACGCTACGTCCTTGTTTACTGGTGGCACCAAAAACTGTTATGAGTGGTTTTTTATCATACGACATTTCATTCTCGCTCTGTGTTGTTGCGGTAGTGCATTATCGGAATGCGGGCGGCGAGCGTGAAATCGATTTATTTCTTACATGATATCCATCCTATGAATACCAAAAAGCCTGACGTAAACCTGCTGCTGACTCTGGAAGCGCTGGTCGCGGAGCAAAATGTCACCAGGGCCGCCAGCCGGCTTTGTCTTAGCCAGCCTGCCGTCAGCGCGCAGCTTAACCGGTTGAGGGGGATGTTTAACGATCCGTTATTGATCCCGGGGCGCAGGGGGATGACGCCAACCCCCAAAGCTCTTGAGCTGATGGCGACGCTTGGCGGGGCGCTGGCAAAAATACGGGATACGCTGCAATCACATGAGGACTTTGATCCGCTGCACGATTCGCTAACGGTCTCTCTGGCCTGTACTGATTACGTGCAGGCCGCGGTCATTATGCCGCTGATTGTGACCCTGCAAGAGATTGCCCCCGGCGTGCGTATTGCTATCAGGAATTACGATCCGCATCAGCTAGCCCATCAACTGAGCTCAGGCGATGTTGATGCTGCCATTGCTACGCCAGACCCTGCGCAGGCGCAGCTCAGAACGCAACATCTTTATGACGAATCGTACGTGCTTATCGGGCGCCCTCAGCATCCCGAACTGAACGACCAACTGACAATGGAAGCGTTCGCAAAACTTGAGCATATTATCGTGTCCCCCTCGGGAGGCGGTTTTACCACGCCGCTCGATGTCATGCTGGCGGAGTCAGGGTTGCAACGTAAGGTTGCGGTGTCTGCGGCATCATTTCTGTTTGTTCCCGGCATGGTGCAGATGAGCCATCTGGTAGCACTTGTGCCCCGACGATTGATTATGGGAACCGTTAACCCGCTCACCGTGGTGGAACTCCCCTGGCTGAAAGAGACGTTTGACGTCAGTCTTATCTGGCATGAACGCAGCCATAACCACGCCGGACACCGCTGGTTAAGGGATACCCTCGTCAGCCTGAACCGCAATGCTGATATAAGTTAACGGTATGAAGCACGTGTGCAGGGCTGCGCTATGTTGAAATAAAAACAACAAGGAGCCCGCCATGTATTCCATTACCGCTGAATCTGCACATCACCCTGATATTTTGCATCTGATTGCCGCGCTTGACCGCTATCAGAACGAACTCTATCCCGCTGAAAGTAACCACCTGCTCGATCTGACCGAACTGCCGACAGCCTCGCTGATCCTGATGATTATTCGGGACCGGCAGCTTCATGCCGTCGGGTGTGGTGCCGTGGTGCTCAACGGCGACGGGACCGGTGAAATGAAACGGGTGTATATCGATCCGGCTCATCGCGGGCAACATCTCGGCGAGATGCTGCTGGCGGCGCTGGAAGATGAAGCCCTGAGCCGTCACTGCCACACGCTTCGCCTGGAGACGGGCATCCGGCAACATGCCGCCGTCCGTCTGTATGAGCAGTGCGGCTATGAGCAACGTCCGGCGTTTCCGCCGTATGTTGATGACCCGCTGAGCCTGTTTATGGAGAAGGCACTGGTGGTTGACGTTCGTTTAGCAGCGCTATAAAAGCCTCCAGCGGGCGGGTCATAGCCCCGCGGCGCCAGACCAGCCAGGTGGTGAGCCAGCGCCAGTTTTCTGCCAGCGGCCAGGCTTCCACCTGATGGTGGCCTGGCATACTTTCCAGCATCGAACGAGGCATCAGCGCGATACCGGCGCCCGCAATGACGCAGGCGAGCATGCCGTGATAAGACTCCATTTCATGAATACGCCCGGGCGTGGCTCTGTCGGCGTGAAACCAGCTTTCCAGATGTCGGCGATACGAACAGTTTGCGCGAAAGGCGTAGACGTCACTGCCGCTCACCTGCGTGGCGCGTGCCACTTCTGCATGCCCGGCGGGCGTGACCAGCATCATCTCTTCCCGGTAAACCGGCATGCCTTCCAGTTCCGGATGCGAAAGGGGGCCGTCGACAAACGCGGCGCTTAAGGTTCCCTCCAGTACGCCGTCAATCATTGTGCCGGACGGCCCGGTAGAAAGGGCAAACTGGATACGTGGATAGCGCTGATTAAACTGCGCCAGGCTTTCCGGAATACGCACGGCGGCGGTACTCTCCAGCGCACCAAGCGCAAACAATCCCTGCGGTTCATCACCGGCGACGACCATTCGTGCCTCATCGACCAGCGCCAGGATCTGCTTGCTGTAGCGCAGGAAGTTATGCCCGGAGGGGGATAAACGTAAACGCTGGTTCTCACGAATAAACAGCTCCACGCCAAGATCGGCCTCCAGCTGGCGGATGCGGGTGGTCAGGTTCGACGGAACGCGATGCACCTTTTGCGCCGCCTGGGTGATGCTGCCGGTGAGCGCCACGGCGTTAAACATTTCAAGCTGAGTTAAGTCCATACCATTCTCGATTCGTGAACAAGGTGGTTAGTATTATTCATTTTTAAGAAATAGCAGAGTGCGCCACAATGAATCAACCGTTATTACGTGGAGACCATCATGACTTATTCCTCTGCTACACATGCCCTCTCTGTTAACCCAGCCACCGGTGAGACGCTCGCGGCGTATCCGTGGGCGAGCACCGACGACGTTGAACGCGCAATTGCGCAGGCTGATGCCGGTTTTCGTCAGTGGAGACGCGTAAGCGTTTCAGACCGGGCGCAAAAGCTGCGCGATCTCGCCAGCGCGCTGCGAAACCGTGCAGACGAGATGGCCCGAATGATCTCCCGTGAGATGGGCAAACCCATTTTGCAGGCGCGTGCTGAAGTGGCAAAATCCGCCAGCCTCTGCGACTGGTATGCGGAACACGGCCCGGCAATGCTGCAGCCTGAACCGACCCTGGTAGAAAACCAGAACGCGGTGATTGAATACCGGCCGCTGGGACCTGTTCTTGCCGTCATGCCGTGGAACTTCCCGCTCTGGCAGGTACTGCGTGGCGCGGTACCCATCCTGCTGGCCGGGAACAGCTATCTACTCAAGCATGCGCCAAACGTACTCGGCTCGGCCGACCTTATTGCGCAGGTATTTGCTGACGCCGGTTTTCCGCAGGGTGTCTTTGGCTGGGTGAATGCCACGAATGAGGGCGTGAGCCAGGCGATCAACGACCGTCGTATTGCTGCCGTAACCGTAACCGGCAGCGTGCGCGCGGGGGCGGCGATCGGTGCGCAGGCGGGGGCAGCACTCAAGAAATGCGTCCTGGAGCTGGGCGGTTCAGATCCGTTTATTGTGCTCAATGATGCTGATTTGGATCTGGCGGTGAAAGCAGCCGTGGCCGGACGCTATCAGAATACCGGACAGGTTTGCGCCGCCGCTAAGCGCTTTATTGTGGAAGAGGGCATCGCTGATGCTTTCACCCAGCGTTTTGTCGAGGCGACGGCAGCCCTGAAGATGGGGACGCCGGATAGCGAAGAAAACTTTATTGGCCCGATGGCGCGATTTGACCTGCGTGATGAACTGCATCAGCAGGTGCAGGCCACGCTGGCCGAAGGCGCCACGCTGCTGCTTGGCGGGGAGAAAGTCGCCGGTGAAGGTAACTACTATGCACCGACCGTGCTGGGGAATGTCACTGCCAGCATGACGGCATTTCGTCAGGAGTTGTTTGGTCCGGTTGCGGCGGTTAGCGTTGCGAAAGACGCGGAGCACGCGCTGCAGCTGGCTAACGACAGCGACTTTGGTCTGTCCGCAACCGTCTTTACCGCGAACGATACGCTGGCGGAGAAATTTTCCCGTGAGCTGGAGTGCGGTGGGGTGTTCATCAATGGTTTCAGCGCCAGCGATGCGCGCGTGGCCTTTGGCGGCGTGAAGAAGAGCGGTTTTGGTCGTGAGCTTTCCCACTTCGGTCTGCACGAGTTCTGTAACGTGCAGACGGTATGGAAGAACAGAGTCTAGTTCGCTCTCCGATAACGGCCTTCAGCACGAAGGCCGTTGTCATTTTCCTGCAATGGTTCTGTCATTTTCGTTTCGTAGACTCGCACGCGTCTAACGTCTTGTTACTGAAGAAAATTATGAACCTAACGCAAATTTTTCGCCGTATTGCGCAGCGCCTCATCCCTCGTCAGTTTGGCCTGCTGACCGGTATTTTCTGTATTATTGGTCTTTTCTCCGCACTGCAACTCTCCTCTTCATTTTTGCTCAATGCTTCCCTGAAAGACGCTCAGCGCAACGAGCAGCAAAATTTGCTGGCGTACCAGCAACAGAGCAAACTGGATCTGGCCCGCGTGTCTCTGCTGGCAGCAAGCGATCTGCTTAACCGCTCCGGCGTCTGGTTTATGCAGGATAAAGAGACCGGCTCTGAAGGAAGCTGGCACAGCCTGATGGACGAAGCTCAGGCGTCGCTGACGGTTTCTCAGCAGGCCTGGAACGCCTGGCTGGCGCTCAATCCGCCAAAAGATGATGCCCTGATCACCAGCTACCAGCTTTTCTACGGTGCCATCAAGGAGCAGGCGGAAGGGCTCATCAAGACCAACACGATCGACGCCTTTTTTGCCGTACCTGCCCAGGCTTTTCAGACTGACTTCAACGAAAACTATGCCCGCTATCAGCAGGCCAGCGAGAAGCAGGCGATGCAGGGCCGCCAGAGTCTGATGGCGCAACTCTCTGGCCTGCAAACGCTCTTCCTGATTGCACCGGTTCTGCTACTTGCCATCGCCGTTCTGGTGTGGTTCGGCATGTCCCGCTGGGTCATTACGCCGCTGCGTCGGTTGATTGCTCACATTAACCAGCTGGCGGCAGGAGATCTGTCCGGTACTCCGCCGGGCGTACTGCGCTTTAACAAGGAGATCGGACAGTTGAGCGACAGTGTTTCCACCCTGCAGCACGGACTGCAGGAACTGGTGACCCAGGTCAGCAATGCCACCCACGCAATGGTCGAAAATATAAGCTCGCTGGCGCAGGGCAACCAGAAGCTGTATCTGCAGTCGGCTCGTCAGGCGAAAGAGCTTGAGGATGTGACGACACACATTGCCTCGCTGGAAAACCACGTGGAAGGGAATACAGGATATGCAAAACTCGCCAGCTCCAGGGCGGACGAGGCGCGCCAGGTAGCCGCGGGTGGCGATCGGATGATGACGACCGTCAATGCCTCCATGCAGGCGATCGTTGACCGATCGTCAGAGATGCGCGGGATCGTGGCGATGATCGACAGCGTGGCGTTTCAGACCAACATTCTGGCACTGAATGCGGCCATCGAGGCCGCCCATGCGGGGAACCACGGGCGCGGGTTCGCCGTTGTCGCCCGGGAAGTGGGGCTGCTGGCCAGAAAGAGCAGCCACTCGACGCAGACTATTCAGGCACTGATCAATCACTCTTTGCAGGGCATCGAAGACGGTTCCCGGGCCGTTAACCTGCTGGAAGATAATCTGCAGCAGGTGATCGGGCTGGTGGCTAATTTAAGCAGTCTGCTGAATGAGATCTCGGTAGCGACCCTGAGCCAGGGGGAGAGCATTCATCAAATGACGCGGCAGCTTCAGGCGTTAAATCAGGTTTCCCGTCAGACCGACATGCTGGTGTCTGACGCGTCGGATGCCTCTGAACGGCTGCATAAGCAATCCGATCTTTTATTGCAGGCGGTTTCGCGTTTTCGTCTTAGCGCCTGACGCAACATATAAGCCTCTGTTATACTCGCAGCCCGTTTTAGCCTGAGGGCAAGGAGCAAAGTGTGGCTGCGGTCATCCATAATGAGATGTTGGACGAGATTCTGTCGCAGGTTCGTCCGTTAATTGGAAAAGGGAAGGTTGCCGACTATATTCCGGCCCTTGCCTCGGTCAGCGGGAACAAGCTGGGTATTGCCATTTGTACGGTAGACGGGCAGCGTTACCAGGCCGGTGACGCAACCGAGCGTTTTTCAATTCAGTCCATTTCAAAAGTACTCAGTCTGGTTGCGGCCATGCGCCAGTATGAGGAAGACGAAATCTGGCATCGCGTGGGGAAAGATCCGTCCGGGCAGCCTTTCAACTCACTGCTTCAGCTAGAAATTGAACAGGGTAAGCCGCGTAACCCGTTTATCAATGCCGGTGCGCTGGTGGTTTGCGATATGCTGCAAAGCCGTCTCAGCGCCCCTCGCCAGCGCATGCTTGAAATTGTCCGCCAGCTCTCGGGCGTCGCGGATATTGCCTACAATGCGGTGGTGGCGCGCTCGGAGTTTGAACACTCCGCCCGTAACGCGGCTATCGCCTGGCTCATGAAATCGTTTGGTAACTTCCATAACGATGTCGCCACCGTGCTGCAAAACTATTTTCATTACTGCGCGCTCGAAATGAGCTGTGTTGAACTGGCACAGACATTCTTGTTCCTCGCCCATCAGGGGCATGCGCCGCATCTCGCGCAAGATGTTGTCTCGCCCATGCAGGCGCGTCAGGTGAATGCCCTGATGGCGACCAGCGGGATGTATCAGAACGCCGGAGAGTTTGCCTGGCGCGTCGGTCTTCCGGCCAAATCGGGTGTCGGCGGCGGGGTGGTGGCAATCGTGCCTCACGAAATGGCGATTGCCGTCTGGAGCCCGGAGCTGGATGAAACGGGAAATTCACTTGCCGGTGTGGCAGTTCTGGAGAAACTGACCCAACGTCTGGGACGTTCCGTATACTGATGTCGACCCTGGATCCGCTTTTTGTCCGCCTGTCGCGATCGCCTTTTCGTTCGCGCTTTCGCTTAGGCACGAAGGAACGGCAGTACTGCTGGGACAAAGGTGCCGAAACCATTGACCAGCACGCCGCCGATTTTATTGCCCGGCGTCTTGCACCGGCCCATCCCACCAATGACGGGAAACAGACGCCCATGCGCGGTCATCCGGTGTTTATCGCTCAGCATGCCACCGCCACCTGTTGTCGTGGCTGTCTGGCAAAGTGGCATAACATTCCGCAGGGTGTTCAGCTCAGCGCGCAGCAACAGCATTATATCGTCAGCGTGATCCACCACTGGCTGGTGCTGCAGATGAACGCCTAAATTTGACGAGTTATGATCCTGTTGTATTTGTGTTATAGATGCAGGTTAAGTTAGTTCAGATCCTGCTGACGATCGACATAATCGCCATAAGTTATTATACGGAATGATATTTAATGCGTTCTGCTCTCTCTGCCTTCAGGTTTTTTCAACCCGATACTCCGCTGCGTAATGCGTCGTGGATCTTTATTCTCACCACCTTATTCTATTTTGTGGGTGCTGAATTGCGTCTGGTTGAAGCGTTGTCGCTGTTCTGGCCACTGAATGGCGTTATGGCGGGAGTATTCGCCCGTTATGCTTATCTTAATCGTCTGCATAACTACGCGGTCGCGTATGTTGCCATGCTGATGTACGACGCGGTCACCACCAGCTGGGGAATGGCCTCGCTGGTGATTAACCTGTCGAATATGATTTTTATCGTCGTGGTCGCCATACTGGTTCTGCGTGATAAACGGCTGATGAAAACCCCCGATCCGCTTAATGCGCTGCGTCTGTTTAACTACTGCCTGATTGCTGCGCTGCTGTGTGCCTTGCTTGGCGCGGTGGGGTCGGTCGGTATCGACAGTCACACCTTCTGGCCGCTGTTTGCCGACTGGTTTAGCGAGCAGTTTTCAACGGGGGTGCTGATTGTGCCGTGTATGCTGACGATTAGTCTGCCCGGGCGTGATATTCAGTTACGTCTGGAGCAGCTGTTCCCGGTTATGGCGTTGATTGTCTCGGTGGTCGCGTCGGTGGTGATTGGCGGCGCGGGGAGCCTCTGTTTCCCGCTGCCGGCGCTTATCTGGTGTGCGGTACGCTACCCGCTGCCCGTCACCTGTTTACTGACGTTTCTCACGGGCGCCGTTGAGATCATTCTGGTTGCCAACTCCATTATCAATATTGCCGTCGCGACACCGCTTTCGACCCCGATGATGTTCTCAGCCCGGCTGGGCATTGCCACTATGGCTATTTGTCCGGTGATGGTCTCTGTCAGCGTGGCGGCCATTAATTCACTGATTCGTCAGGTGTCACTGCGGGCAGATTATGATTTTCTGACGCATGTCTATTCCCGCTCCGGGCTTTATGAAGCGTTAAAGCAAGAAGAGGCGCACCGGCATTCGCGTTTTTTAACCGTCATGCTGCTGGATATCGATTACTTCAAAAGCATCAATGATAACTACGGTCACGAGTGCGGTGACCGCGTACTGGCGGCCTTTGCCCGGCAGGTTCAGCAGGTTGTCGGTGAGGACGGTATGGTGGCGCGAATGGGCGGAGAAGAGTTCGCGGTGGTCGTGAACTCCGGGGATGCGCAGCACGGTTTTGAACTGGCTGAACGCATCCGAACCACCGTCGCACATCATCCGTTTACCTGGCGCCAGCAGACGCTGTATCTGACCGTCAGCATTGGCCTGGGCAGCGGTAAATCTGAGTCATGGCAGTTGACGGAGGTCTTTAATAAGCTGATGGCTGAAGCGGACGATCATCTCTATCGTTCAAAGAAAGCGGGGCGAAATCGGACCAGCGCCCGGCTGTCGGATGAGCAGGTTACTGCAACGTCCGGCAGCGAAACATCACTGCATTAGTCGTCATGAGCCAGTGACGTTAACAAATAGCGTCTGAACAGGATATTCGTACACTGACAATGTCTCTGTTTAAGCTACGCTTTTAGTAAAGCTTGCGTCAGGAGACGTTATGAAAACACCTGCAACCCCTGAAAACGAAACGGAACGTCTGAACTCGCTGCGCGAATCAGGCCTGCTTGAAATCGACAGTTCGCCGGCCTTTGACCGCCTGACGCGTCTGGCAAAACGCTTTTTCCAGGTGCCGCTGGCGATGGTCAATCTTATCGATGAGCATTCGCTGATCGTGAAGTCAGCGGATGGCCAGGCACCGGACTCTGTCCCGCGCAATATCTCATTTTGTGGCCATACGATCCTCAGCGAAGCGCCGCTGGTGGTGGGGGACATGCGTCAGGATGACCGCTTTGCCGATAATCCGCTGGTGGCCGGTGAGCCCGGCGTTCGTTTCTACGCTGGTTTCCCGCTGCGTCTGCGCGACGGCGCGAGCGTCGGATCGCTTTGCCTGATTGATTATTCTCCGCGCGAGTTTACGGCGGCCGATCTTGCCGTACTGGGAGATCTGGGCGCGCTGGCAGAAGATGAATTTGCCGCCGTCAGTGCGGCGACTACCGATGAACTGACGGGCTTATTCAACCGTCGGGGCTTTAATCAGCTCGTCCGGTTTACCCTGTCCGTCGCCCGACGCCGTGCAGAGCCGTTAACCCTCGGCTGGCTGGATCTGGATCGTTTTAAGGAGATAAACGATCGCTACGGTCACGAGGAAGGCGATAAGGCGCTGAAGGTGATGGCGCAACTGATGCGGTCCTCCTTCCGTGAGGCGGATCTGCTGGTTCGCTTTGGCGGGGATGAGTTTGCCGTGCTGTTCGCCGATACGGATGAGCAGGGGGCCTGGATTGCGATGCAGTATCTGGCCGAGCAGGTCGAAAATTATAATGCCCGCAAACTGCATCCGTGGTCGCTTCTGTTCTCGTGGGGCCTCAGTGAATTTGACCACAATGGCCATGACCTGCAACAGTGGCTAAAAGAGGCCGATGAAAAGATGTATGCCATGAAGCAGCAACGCCACCGTGAAAGATGACATAACAAAAGCCTATGATCGATCCGTTTGCGTTAATAAGATGTTAATTGCACAGTGACGGTATTCAACGTAAGGAAAAACAATGAATACCTCACTGCACATCAAAAACCTCACCCGGGAAGAGATCCTCACCCACCTCGATGCGTTGTCCGCGATCCTCGAAAACTGCGTTAACGGCGGCGCATCCGTCAGTTTTATGTTGCCCTTTAGCCTGGAGAAAGCGCGTGCTTTCTGGCGCGGTATTGCTGAGAGCGTGGGACGCAATGAACGTCTTGTGCTGGCCAGTATCGATCCGCAGGACGGCGTTATCGGCACGGTACAGTTGATCACCGATCAGCCGGAGAATCAGCCGCATCGCGCGGATGTGGCAAAACTGCTGGTCCATGAAAAAGCGCGCCGTAAAGGGGCGGCAATGGCCCTGATGGAAGAACTTGAAGTTCAGGCCAGAGCCAGAGGCATTTCGGTCCTGGTACTGGATACGTCCACCGGCAGCGGTGCCGAGACGTTCTACCAGCGTGCTGGCTGGCAAAAAGTGGGGGAGATCCCGCGCTATGCATTGATGCCGGATGGCGCGATGACCGCCACCTCCGTGTTCTATAAGTTCTTATAATTATTTTTCACAACTCCATCATGAATTGATCAAAACAGGGTTCCCGGTCGTAAAGTTTTGATAAGTTATCGTACCAATCTTATCAGGCTGTATGACTAATTATAAAAGGAACCCATTGTGAACACACTTAACCGTCATGATTTTCCCGGTCCACACTATCCGGAACGTATCATTCAGTTTGGTGAAGGCAATTTCCTGCGGGCGTTTATCGACTGGCAAATCGACCTGTTAAACGAACATACCGATCTCAACGCCGGTGTGGTGGTCGTTCGTCCCATTCAAAGTGATTTTCCGCCGTCGCTGAATACGCAGGATGGACTGTATACCACGATCATTCGCGGCCTGAACGAGAAGGGCGACGCGGTGAGCGATGCACGTCTTATCCGTTCCGTTAACCGCGAAATCAACGTTTATAATGAATACGATGCGTTCCTCAGGCTGGCTCATAACCCGGAGATGCGCTTTGTGTTCTCGAATACCACGGAAGCCGGGATCGGTTATCACGCGGGCGACACCTTTGAAGATGCGCCTGCCGTCAGCTACCCGGCGAAACTGACGCGATTGCTCTTCGAGCGTTTCAGTCATTTTAACGGTGCGCCAGACAAAGGCTGGGTCATCATTCCGTGTGAACTGATTGACTACAACGGGGATGCGCTGCGGGAACTGGTGCTGCGCTACGCGCAGGAGTGGGCGCTGCCGACGGCCTTTACTGAATGGTTGAACGATGCCAACTGCTTCTGCTCGACCCTGGTTGACCGCATTGTAACGGGTTACCCGCGTGACGAAGTGGCCGCCCTGCAGGCTGAACTGGGTTATCAGGACGGGTTCCTGGATACCGCCGAACACTTCTATCTGTTTGTGATTCAGGGCCCTGACTCCCTTGCCAGCGAACTGCGTCTTGATAAGTTCCCGCTCAACGTATTGATCGTGGATGACATCCGGCCTTACAAAGAGCGTAAAGTCGCCATTCTGAACGGTGCGCACACGGCGCTGGTACCGGTAGCCTTCCAGGCCGGGCTGGACACGGTAGGCGAGGCGATGAACGATGCTGACGTGTGTGCTTTTGTCGAAAAAGCTATCTATGAGGAAATTATTCCGGTACTGGATTTGCCGCGTGATGAGCTGGAATCGTTCGCCAGTGCGGTAACGGGCCGTTTCCGTAACCCTTACATCCGGCATCAGCTGCTGTCGATTGCCCTCAACGGGATGACCAAGTACCGCACCCGCATTCTGCCGCAGCTGCTGGCAGGGCAGAAAGCAGCCGGGTCATTGCCTGCGCGACTGACGTTTGCTTTAGCGGCACTGATTGCGTTTTATCGCGGGGAGCGTAACGGGGAAAGTTACCCGGTACAGGACGACGCGCACTGGCTGGCGCGTTTCCAGCAGCTGTGGACACAGCATCACGATCGCCAGATCACTACCCGCCAACTGGTAAAATCGGTACTGAGCGTGAGCGAACACTGGGAGCAAGATCTTACGCAGGTTAACGGCCTGGTCGAGCAGGTTACGCGGGATCTGGATGCTATTCTGCTTCAAGGAATGCGTGCGGCGGTTAAACCGCTCTGCTAACACCGTTGCCCGGCTTCGGCCGGGTTTTAATGGGGATCTTATTAGTTACAACATACTATTTGCTCTGTTTTTAAAAAACACCTCTGACACCGTGCGGTTTAGGCTAACCAGGTCAGAAAATTCAATGTTTTATTAACATGCTTGCAACCGTGAGGGGGATCACGTTTAATAGCCACGCTCTTTTTCTTTCCTGAAACTCACTATGATTGTTCGTCCTAAACAGCACTGGTTACAACTCATCTTTGTCTGGCATGGCTCGGTACTGCCAAAAATCTATACCCGCTTGCTACTCAACTTCCTGCTTTCTATCGCCGTGATCCTGATGCTGCCGTGGTACACGTCCCTTGGCATCAAATTTACCGTTGCGCCATTTAGCATTCTCGGTGTGGCGATCGCTATCTTTCTCGGTTTCCGAAACAACGCCTGCTATTCCCGCTACGTTGAGGCGCGCCAGCTTTGGGGGCAACTGATGATAGCGGCACGCTCTCTGTTTCGCGAGGTAAAAAACACCTTGCCGGACGATAAACATCTCGGCGAGTTTGTTCGACTGCAGATTGCCTTTGCCAACTGTTTGCGCATGACCCTGCGCCGGGAAACGAATGCCGAACAACTTTCCCGTTATCTTCCGGAAGATGATTTACGCAAGGTGATGAACGCCAACTCGCCGGCGAACCGTATTTTACTGATCATGGGGGAGTGGCTTGCCGTCAGGCGCCGCAATGGCGAGCTCTCAGATATCCTGTTCCACAGTCTCAACAACCGACTGAACGACATGTCCATCGTCCTGTCGGGTTGCGAGCGTATTTTGACGACACCCGTACCGTTTGCTTACACGCTGATCCTTCATCGTACGGTGTATCTGTTCTGCATCATGCTGCCGTTCGCGCTGGTCGTCGATCTGCACTACATGACGCCTTTTGTGTCGGCGCTGATTTCTTACACCTTTATCTCGCTGGATACGCTGGCGGAAGAGCTGGAAGACCCGTTTGGTACCGAAGATAACGACCTGCCGCTGGACGCCATCTGCAACATGATGGAACGTGACCTGTTGCAGATGAACGATGAAGAAGAGATCCCCGAAAGACTGTTACCGGATAAGTATTATCAACTAACCTGACGGGCATTCCATTCGTCACGGGTGATCTCCCACAGTTCGGAATCCAGCATGCCGCTGACGTACGCTTTCTTTTCTGTCCTGATAAGCCGCATGCCGCTACTGTCTGAAATACGACGGGAGCGGCTGTTAGCAGCCGCTTTTGGCGCACGCAACACCGGCTTGTTCAGGGTGTTAAACCAATAATCCGTCGCCGCAATACTGGCCTCACGCATGTATCCCTTACCCTGAAACTCCGGCGCCAGCCAGAACCCACGGTTATTATCTTCAACATCGTACAGACAGATAATCCCCATCAGCTCATCCGGTGCCTCGCGACGTCGAATACTCCAGAACCAGGCAATGCCTTTTTCCATATCCGGCAGCGCAACGTTATTAACATAATACTCCGCGCCGTTATCCGGGTAGGGCCAGGGCACTGAGGAGACCATATAGCGAACGATTTCCCAGCGCGGATAAAGCCGCTGTATCTGGACGGCATCTTCCGCGACCAGGGGAATGAGTAACAGGCGTTCTGTCGTTAGCGTCGGTATTGTCATCCGTGGTTCTCCCTGTTTAAGCGTTATGTTTTTGTTCACCTTCTGGTATTTTCATCTCTATCACATTCTTTTTCGGTGTGCTGGAATTCTTTACTACCAATAACTGCTTTTAAAAGGCTTTCGATTTGTAATATGAGGAATATATGGCTGTTACGGTAAGAGCTTTACGCGCAGAAGATTATTCCCAGTGGCGTCCGCTGTGGGACGGCTACACTCATTTTTATGACTGTGTCCTCGATGAGTCCGTGACCGCCGCGACATGGCAAAGGGCGCTCGACGAGCGATCATCGATGTTTTGCCGGGTTGCGGAAAGCGACGGCAACGTCATCGGCTTCGCCATGTGTATTTTGCACGAAGGAACCTGGTCGACAGCGCCCGTTTGTTATCTGGAAGACCTGTTTGTTGCTGCCAGCCAACGGGGAGCAGGGACTGGAAAAGCGCTCATTGACGCCCTGATGGACGAAGGCAAGCGCGAAGGGTGGTCAAAACTTTACTGGGTCACGCGGCAGAACAACCCGGCACGTAAACTCTACGACCAATATGGCGAAGCCGACGATTACGTTCGTTATCGCGTCTCGCTTTAAGACGCAATGACCTGTGTTTGTATCACATTGTATCAACGCCTCTGATACATACACAGGCTTGCAATAAAGGCCCATTCGCACATATCCGCTATACAAACCGATGTTGTTATATCCCCGTGAATCGTACTCAATCGGAGATAACAACATGTTCAGCAAACTCGCATACTCAACTCTCGCATTAACCGTTTCTCTTGGTACCGTCATGTCCTGTCAGGCCGAAGCAACCGGTACTGATTTCGCGACGGCGTTTGATCATCCTCAGCAGATTAACGCCGGCGATCTTAACGTCGGTTATGTCGACATCGGCCCGAAAAATGGTCAACCGATCATTTTATTACACGGCTGGCCCTACGATATTCATAGTTATGCGCAAGTTGCTCCCGCGCTGGCTGCCAAAGGATATCGGGTGATTGTGCCTTCTCTGCGTGGCTACGGAACTACCCGTTTCCTCTCAGACAAAACGCCGCGTAACGGCCAGCCTTCGGCCATGGCGAAAGACATTGTGAACCTGATGGATGCCCTGAACATCAAGCAGGCCGTTTTTGCAGGATACGACTGGGGTGCCCGTACGGCGGACATCGTCGCGGCGCTGTGGCCAGAACGCGTTAAATCGCTGGTCTCCGTCAGTGGATACCTGATCAGCAGCCAGCAGATTGGCAAACAACCCTTACCGCCGAAAGCAGAAGTTCAGTGGTGGTATCAGTTCTATTTCGCCACCGAACGTGGTGCTGAAGGCTACGCCAAAAACACCCATGACTTCGCCCGTCTGATCTGGTCACAGGCATCACCTGACTGGAAATTTAGCGATGCAACGTTTAACGCCAGTGCCAAATCCCTTGATAACCCGGACCATGTCGCGGTGACGCTCAGTAACTATCGCTGGCGTTTAGGACTGGAAAAAGGGGAGCGCAAATACGACAGTTATGAGCAAAAACTGGCAACGCTTCCGAATATTACCGTCCCGACGATCACCATTGAAGGCGGAAACAACGGGGCGCCACATCCTGCTCCACAGGCCTACGCCGGGAAATTCACCGGTAAGTATGAACACCGTACCTTTGGCAAAACCGTAGGTCACAATCCTCCGCAGGAAGATCCGCAGGATTTCGTCAACGCAGTTGTGGACGCAGATAAACTCTGAAATGTGCTATTTTCAATACGTTACCCTTCAGTCTGGAGATTTCTGTGGAGCATATTGATCATATCCTTGTCGTCGATGACGACAGGGATATTCGTGAGCTGATTGTCGATTACCTCGTTAAGTCCGGATATCGCGCCTCTGGCGCGGCAAATGGCAAAGAGATGCGAGTTGTGCTTGATAAACAGCATATCGATCTTGTGGTGCTGGATGTCATGATGCCCGGCGATGACGGATTAACGCTGTGTCGTCAGCTCCGAAGCGGTAAACATAAAGACTTGCCTATTCTGATGCTCACGGCGCGTAACGAGGAAACAGACCGGATCCTGGGGCTGGAGATGGGGGCAGACGATTATGTCGTGAAGCCTTTTGTTGCACGCGAGTTACTCGCGCGGATCAAAGCCATTTTACGTCGTTTTCGCACAATGCCCCCCAATTTACAGGTGACGGAGGCCGGACGACTGGTCACGTTCGGAGAATGGCAACTGGACACCGTGGCCCGTCATTTAATCGACAGTGAAGGGATGGTGGTGGCGCTCAGCGGGGCGGAATATCGTCTGCTGCGCGTGTTCCTCGATCACCCTCAGCGCGTCCTGACCCGGGATCAACTGCTAAATCTGACCCAGGGGCGCGATGCCGAGCTTTTTGAACGATCGATTGATCTGCTGGTGAGCCGGGTGCGTCAGCGTCTGAATGAAGACGCCCGCACGCCGGCCTATATCAAGACCGTGCGCAGTGAAGGTTATGTCTTTACAATGCCGGTGATCATAAAAGAGGCCAATGAATGACGCTTTGGCCACGCTCGTTGCTGTCCCGGCTGTTGGTCATCGTGCTGGCTGGACTCTTACTGGCCAATACCCTCAGCCTGACGCTGGTGATGGTTGAACGCATGCACAGCGCCCGCACCGTAATGCTGGGTAATCTGGAAAACGATGTAGCCACTAGCGTGGCCATTCTTGACCGGCTTCCCGCTCAGGAGCGGGCGGCCTGGCTGCCTCGGCTGGAGCGCGGTAACTATCGCTATATTCTCGGGCCTGGAGAACCGGGCGCACCGCCTGAGGATAAGCGTTCACGCGATGCCATTCGAACGCTAAAAGAGACCCTTACGGCTGACTACCCGCTCACGTTTACCGCCGTTCCCGGTCCCATTTCCCATATTCAGGCGCATCTCACCTTACGGGATGGCGCACCGTTGACCATCGATCTGACACCACGCATGCCGCCGGTCGCCAGCTGGTTACCTGTCGTGCTGGTATTGCAGCTGCTGCTGCTTGCGGCCTGTGCCTGGATCGCCGTGCGTCAGGTGATTCGGCCTTTTTCTCAGTTTACCCGTGCAGTTGACGCGCTGGACCCGGCGGCAAACACACCAATGACGGAGAAGGGGCCGGTAGAAGTGCAAAGAGCCGCGCATGCCTTTAACGCGATGCAGGCGCGCATTCAATCCTATCTTCGCGAACGCGCGCAGATCCTGGCATCCATTTCTCACGACCTGCAGACGCCCATCACGCGCATGAAATTGCGCGTCGAGATGGCCGATCAACCCGAGTTACGCGACAAGTTATTGAACGACCTCGATAACATGACCCGTCTGGTGCGGGAGGGGATTGCCTATGCCCGGTCATCAGAATCCCTGGAAGAGACCTCGCTAAAGCTGGAGCTCAATGCCTGGGTAAACAGTATTGCCTGTGATTATCAGGACATTGGTAAAAACGTGCAGTTTCAGGCAAACGACGCCCGCCTGCCGATAGTGACTCGGCCGCAGGCGCTTCGCCGGGTGATGACCAACCTCCTGGATAACGCGCTTAAGTTTGGTGGCTATGCCGTTATTGAGATTGATGATTCTTCTGCCGGACACATTGCTATCCATATTCTGGACGGCGGGCCGGGGATACCCGAGGCTGAACTCGACGCGGTATTACAGCCTTTTTATCGGGTAGAAACATCGCGTAACCGTGATACCGGCGGAACCGGCCTGGGGCTGGCGATTGCCGCGCAGCTGACCGCGCAGCTTGACGGGAAACTGCGGCTGGCAAATCTTCCTGAAGGCGGGCTGAAGGTCACGGTAACGCTGCCGCGTCGCTAATTGTATGGTTTTGTATCCGGTTGCGTGACCGATACGAGAGCAGACAAATCGTCCCGTTTTGCACACATCCCAAACACATCCGTACGATGAAATACCCTCACTGCAGCGTCGCAGGCCATCTGTAATGAGAGGTTTTTATGTTTTTGATAATCGCGTTTCTGGGCGGGATGATAAGCCTGCTCAGTCCATGTACGCTCCCGGTGATACCTCTTCTGTTTGCCGGTTTTCAGGGGCAGCGAAGACATATCCTGGCTCTGCTGGCAGGGATGATCGTGATGTTTACCGTGGTGGCGATGGTTGTCACGGTTGCCAGCGAATGGATCACGGATGCCACGATAATAGGGCGCTGGCTGGCACTCATTATTCTGGCTACAGCCGCGCTGGCCTTAATTTTCCCGTCCTTCGCCCAGCGCATAGCCGGGCCTGCGGTCAGCGCGGGCAATATCCTCAACACCCGCAGCGGACAAACGCGCGGAATGTTTTCCGCTTTCCTGGCCGGACTGGCCGTCGGTCTGCTCTGGTCTCCCTGTGCCGGACCGATCCTCGGGGCTATTTTCAGTATCAATATTGCGGGTCATTCGGCCATCACCACCGGCGCGCTGCTGGCGGCGTATGGCAGCGGATGTGCGCTTATGTTGGGCCTGCTTATGGCCGGCGGTCGGAAACTGATGACACCGCTGCGGGCCAAATCAGCGCTGATGGAAAGGTTGCGCAAGGGGGCGGGCGTGGTGATGTTAGCGGCTGTGGCGTTCAACGCCACGGGGATGAACTCGGTGCTGAAAGGTGCAAATGGGGTGGCAGACCGTCTTGAAACCACGCTATTGACCCTGGCGAAGCCCGCCACTGCGCCAGTAAAACTGCAGCCGGTCGTCATGACCGAACCCAGCAGTCAGTTGCCTTCGTTAAGTGGCGGAACCGGGTGGATTAATGGTGACCCTGTCACGTCTGAATCATTGCGAGGTAAAGTCGTCCTGATTGATTTCTGGACCTGGGACTGTATCAACTGCCAGCATACGCTCCCGCATGTCCGCGACTGGGCCACGCGATATCAGTCCCAGGGTCTGGTGGTCATCGGCGTGCATACGCCTGAATACCCGTGGGAAAAACCGCTCTCGTCGGTGAAAAACGCGGTGAACAAATGGCAACTGCCGTATCGGGTCGTGACGGATAATAACTACCAGATCTGGAACGCCTTCGGGAACCAGTACTGGCCGGCACATTACTATTTCGATGCCAAAGGGCAGTTACGTTATACCTCTTTTGGCGAAGGTAACTATGAAGAACAGGAAAAAGTTATCCAGCAACTGCTTAAAGAGGCCCGCTCATAACGTTGCTCAGGGCTGACGTTGAGCAATGATAAACAACCGTGGAAAAGCCAGCAGTATCTGCCCGTTTTCCTGGAGCGGATACTGCTCTTCCAGCATTTCAT
This sequence comes from Enterobacter cloacae complex sp. 394I7, assembly GCF_057320345.1. Taxonomy (NCBI): domain Bacteria; kingdom Pseudomonadati; phylum Pseudomonadota; class Gammaproteobacteria; order Enterobacterales; family Enterobacteriaceae; genus Enterobacter; species Enterobacter cloacae complex sp. 394I7. Next base: position 1,203,824 of record NZ_JBXWCR010000001.1, read on the forward strand.
GGTAGCGCTTGAGAAAACGTTTCTGCTCGCTCTCATTAAGCTCCTGCAGCCACGGACGTAAACCGGTCGCGCTTACCCAGTCAATGATGGCCTGGTGTGAGCTCATTTTATGGAAATAGGTTGTCCGCCAGATATCCACATCACAACCGGCGTCTGTCAGAATGTCGTAATAGGCATGCACGCCGGGCAAGGCTTCACGACCCCGGTCAGGATAACCTTGCTCCCAGGCAACTTCACGCATCGCCACATGAGTGGGCTCAAGCCAGTTGTCAGGCATCTGAATGGCCAATACGCCATTTAACGTGAGCAGAGAGACCAGGTGCGGCAGGAGATCGTAGTGGTCGGGCACCCACTGCAACGAGGCATTGGCGTAAATCAGGCTCAGCGGCTGGCCAGGCTTAAACTGGCGGATATCGGCCTCAACAAAGTGGCAATCCGGTAAGGCGCTGCGGGCTTCGTCGAGCATCGCAGGTGAGTTATCGACCCCTGTGACGTGCGCTGAAGGCCAGCGATGTTTTAACAGCGCCGTACTGTTTCCAGGCCCGCAGCCCAGATCGACGATGGATGACACGTCATCCAGGGGAATTCTGGCGAGCAATTCAGCGGCGGGGCGCGTACGTTCGGCTCCGTATCGCAGGTACAGGGAAGGGTTCCAGTCAGCCATCTTTGCATCTCCGTTGTGCATGCTTCAGCAAGAATAGCACACACAGACACCTGCACTGCGGCAGGTGTCTGTCCTGCAGCAATTACAGAATGCCTTTCAGGGCAATATGATAAAGCAGCATGATGGTTTTCCCGTCGACAATCCTGCCCGTTTCAATGCCGCGCAGTGCCTCTTCCAGCGTCATTTCCAGTACGTCGATATCCTCACCCTCCGCTTTGAGTCCACCGCCTTCACTGGTTCTGTCTTTCGGCTGGTATTCGGCGAGATAAAAATAGAGTTTTTCAGTGACGGAGCCCGGGCTCATGTAAGCTTCAAAAATTTTCTCAACGCGGGAAACGCTATAGCCGGTCTCTTCTTCCGCTTCTGCTTTAATCCGGCTTTCCGGATCCATGTTATCGAGCAAGCCCGCAGCAGCTTCAATAAGGTCATCTTCGTGCCCGTTAATAAAGACAGGGAAGCGGAACTGGCGGGTCAGGATCACCGTCTTTTTATCCCGGTTATAAAGCAGGATGGTGGCTCCGTTTCCCCGGTCGTAAACTTCGCGATTTTGCCGCTGCCATTCGCCATCGCGTCGCTGTAGATCAAAGGTATATTTTTTCAGGATGTACCAGTTATCAGACAGTGTTTCACTTTCTATGATGCGTACATCTGCACGTTTTGATTGCACGGTTGTTCCTCCTTACGTAGAGTAATTATCATAAACAGCATGGTCGTGCAGTTTCAAGATTAAACGTGCAATATCAGGAATTCCTTATGCTCACAACGCAGCGAAAACAATTGATCCTTGAAAAGCTCGAGGCTGAAGGTCAGGTCCAGTCGAAAGCGCTCAGCACGCTTTTCGCGGTGTCTGAAGACACCATTCGGCGTGATTTACGCGAGCTGGCGGCAGAAGGGCGTTTACAGCGTGTTCACGGCGGGGCGCTGCCGTCATCCTCGGCCATTGCCCCGTTTGCTGAGCGTAAATCGGTAAAGATGGATGCCAAGAAAAATGTCGCCCGTAAAGGTGCGCAGCTGATTTCTGACGGCCAGGTGGTGATCATTGACGGCGGCACGACCACGTCAGAGCTGATTACGTTTCTGCCTCCTGATTTGAAGATAACCGTGGTCACGCACAGCCCTGGCATTGCGCTGGGACTTGTCGAACATCCCTCCATTGAGGTTATCCTGATCGGTGGCCGTCTGTATAAACACTCTATTGTTGCGGTCGGCGCGGCTGCTATCGAAGGCATCGAAAAAATCCATGCGGACCTGTTCTTTATGGGAGTGACCGGCATCCATCCTGATGCGGGCCTGACGACCGGTGATTTTGAAGAGGCGAGTATCAAACGTGCATTTTCCGGCAGAGCCGCCGAAACGGTTGTGCTGGCTTCCCCCGAAAAAATCAATACCGCGTCATCTTTTGTGATTGGCGATCTGTCGCTGGTGAACACGATTGTCGTTGAAGACGATACCGATAGCGCCTGGATTAACGCGGTAAAAGAAAAGGGGGTTTCCGTGGTGATGACCTTTGAACCGGAAAAGGCATAACCCACGCGAAAAGCCTTTATGATCCGGCCTGTCGGTAAGCCGACAGGCTGGCAGGCCACATCAAACCTGAGGGATATCCTCAAGCGTAGTGTAAATCTTAAGCCCCAGCGTTTGCGCCACCTCAATGTCCATATCGGCCCCTTTGGACGCGCCGGCAATCCGGTAGAGAGCATCACATTTCGCAATGAGTCGGTGCGCGACGGGATACAGCATTGCTTCACTGATTTCATCACCCATCGATTTCGAGCCAGCCGCTTTTGCCAACGGTAAGGCCAGCCATTCGCCAATAACCGGAACGTGGCCACGTTGATAGACGGCTAACGCCGCATTTTCAAGACGAGCAAGGTTTTCATCAATGCGCGCCTGCACGCCATCGGTGCCGCTACGATAGGGGCCGGCGATTAAAATCAACTGTTGTGTCATATCAACCTCAGTAAGTTAAAGTGCATGAATTTGCACGTTTATGCATTTTTTGTTTCTGGATTCATATTAATCGCCAGTTTCGTGCAATTTCAAGCAATATTGTGCATTATGGTTTTTTTAAGACAGTTGCAGAAGAGTAGAGCTGGTCTATGCTCAAAAAAGCAGAGATCAGTCATTCTCTGGGCGTATTGAAAAATAACAATAATCTTGCGTTTCAGGGGGGGGAATGAAGAGGATCCTGCTCGTTACATTGTCATGCTTGCTCTCGGTAATCTCCTTTCTCAGCGTAGCCGCAGAGCCGCGCCAGGAGCCGACAGATCGGGAGCGCGCCAGAACGGTTTATATTTTCCATCAGCCGATTGTTATGCTGCAGGCAAAATTCGGTCTGACCACGCCTGAAGAGCGAGTTTTGCGCATTCGTAATACGCTGCGCAATTTCTCTCAACAGGATGTTCGGGAGCCCCTGAAAATGATTCCGGTTACCCGTTACAACCAACCGGGAAGACTGATTGTGATGAACGGCAAGCCGGTGATGTTACTGGCACAAGCCGATCTCGATGAGGGTGACGACCTGACGCTTGATGAAGCTGCTCAACGTGTGCTGACTCGAATGGAGGCACAACGTACGGCGCTTCGCGATCAATATGACGCCGGGTGGTTGGCATTATCGGCAGGCAAAACGGCCGCAGGGCTGCTGGCACTGTTTGTTTTCTGGTACGGTGCCTGGCGGTCATGGCGTGGAGTAAGGCGTTTTTATCGAGGCCGCATTCTTGAGAACCGCAGTATCATTCCACAAAGCTGGCGCAGGTTTGTCGGCGCGATTGAGACTCGTTTGTATGCTTTGCTGATGATTATTCTGGGTATTCTCGGGCTTTATATCTGGCTAAGTTGGGCATTCAGTCTGTTTCCCTGGACGCGCGTTTGGGGGGCATCGCTGGGTGACTGGACCATGCGTGTTCTGCGGGATATCGCACTGTCCATTGTCTCGGCTATGCCGGGCATTTTAATCGTCCTGATTATTTTTCTTATCACAGCCTTCATTCTAAAACTCCTTAAAGTCTTGTTAAATCAGGTAGAAGCAGGGCGTTTACACCTTCCCGGGATCCATCCTGAAACCGTCGGCGCGACGCGGAAGTTAATTTCTGTGGTGGTGTGGTTATTTGCTCTGTCTGCAGCATACCCGTTTTTACCCGGGGCCAATTCACTGGCCTTTAAAGGTATCAGTGTATTCTTTGGGCTGATGTTGACCCTGGGATCTGCCGGGGTGATGAACCATGCCATGAGTGGCCTGGTACTGATTTACTCGCGAGCATTGAGAAAAGGCGACATCATTCGGGTCGCGGATAACGAAGGGTTGGTCACCGAGATAGGTATGCTCGCGACGAAAATCATTACGCGGGAGAATTACGTTGTAACCGTACCGAATGCTGTCGTAGTTAGCGGCAAAATCACTAATCTCAGCGCGCAAAATCCAGATGGTGGCGTGAACCTGACGACAGGTGTCACTATCGGATACGACACGCCATGGCGGCAAGTTCATGCCATGCTGGAGATTGCCGCCAGACGGGCGAAATGTATCGATCAGTCACAACAGCCGCTGGTAAGACAATTGAGTTTGATGGACTGGTATATTGCTTATGAACTTCAGGTGAAGCTGCGTGCCGGGCAGTCACTGGCGGAGGCCCGCAATGAACTGCACAGCAATTTAGAGGATTCGGAGCAGATAAGGTGCATTAGAGGCTGTCAAACACCAGAACAAGGATGACCATAAAAAGCCAGATTCTGCCTTAATCTATGTAAGTGCGCATAATGTATATTATGTTAAATTGATTATTATGATCCATTCCTGAGCAATGCTAATTACGCAATCCTACCCTTTTCTAATTCCTACCTATTCTGGCTGGCCCCAAGATATTGGATCAAAGTTTTAACACTGCTATCATCGAAATCATAAAATTACTCTGCTTGCCGTTTGAATATTCAGGCAGTCCACAAAAGCGTCATTTGCCCTCATGGAACGAAGGAGTTCTCTGATGAACCTCCCTGGTCAACCTTCACCTGACAACACTTTACCTGGTTACGACCTTTCTCGCAGTCTCGGTAATCAGACAGGTGCAGATATCGATTTTAAAAAACTGGCTGAACAGCTGGACTGCATGCGAAATTTTTACAACGTCGGTATTATTTTTGACGATGGTAGACAACGCTGGCTTGTACGCCCTTCCCGCCGTATCGCGGATGCTAATCAGAGCACCGTGAGCCATGTGGTGATAAGTAAAGTGCCGGATATCAAGCAACACAGTGCAGAAAAAGCCGTTGTTGCTGCTCTCACAGCGCCGTCACTGGCCACTGAAATTACCTCAACTGGTTTTGCCTGTGGTGCGATGATCGTAACGTTGGTCATGGCGTTTGGTGCCGGTGCGGCAGTACCAATGACTGCGGGAGGATCCGGGGTAATAGCTGCAATTAGTCTATCAGGTGCACTCGCGACCGGTGCGCAGTGCATGATTGGAGCTGGCAGACTGCTGGCTATTAATAACGATCACGGATCCGATGTTGCCTGGCTGGACAGCCAGGACTGGTATATTGCCACTTCTACAGTCTTGGATGTTATTTCGCTGGCTGCTGCTGGAACGGCACTGAAAGGTACATTAGAAACTTACAAGCTGATGAAAGCGGCTTCCTCAAGTAAAGTTATAACTTGGTTCCAGAGCCTTAGTCGTGCTGAGAGAAAACGAATTACAGAAGAAATCATCAAAGCTCAGAATCCTGGCATCTCCAGTTCCGGAGTTAAGGCTGCAATTCGTGCAGGTGTTTATCCGAAACGATTCCCCAGCGAATCATTGCAAAAATCACTGCAGCGTGAGTTGGTTAATGCGGTAACCAATGCCTCGGCATTTGTTGGTAGTTCACTTACGGGCACCATTCGAAATCCACAGAACACAGTCAAGTCTGGGCGCTATGTGGTAGGACTATTACAGTCATTTTCCCCAAATTAAGCGTAGAGTATTCAAATGCTTAAAGAGCTATCCCGTCGTCTACAACACTGTAATGACATAGCGGTACGTATAAATAATGCCAACGCTTCACAGTTGCAAGAACTGAAAACGCAGTTGGCCCAGCAGATGGGTAAGCCCGTGGGACTACATACTATGGGCATCCCTGCGGTAATCAGCACCCTCGGGGTGATTGTCAGTTTTGCTATTCCGCAGCTATGGTTGGGCTACGGCGTACTCGCCGCACTCAATCAGCCGGCAGAAAAGGTATTTGTGTGGGTAGTGCTGATTGCCCTTCTGTTCGCCGGCATCAACGGTCTGACGATGTTTATGATGGGTAAAGGCAGCATTCGCGCCGTGCGGGTACATCTTTCTCTGGCATTCATAAGCCTTCTGCTGACGGTCATTTATCTGCTTGCGGCTCTGAGCGGCACCATCTGGCCAGGCGTCAATTTAACAGCCGCACTGGTGAGTGTTGTCATGTTGCTGCTCAGCGGTTTCTGTATACGATCTCCTTCCTTCTATAAGATGCTGCTATTTACCCTTCATAATCGCGCATGGCGCCAGCAAATTCGCCAGACACGCAATAACATGCAGCGTTAAACACATTCCCGCCACTACTGGCGGGACTTCGCCCTGTGCCTGCGCAACCTTATCGCTCGGTCGCGGAGATCAGAAAATCAATCAGGGCTTTCACCCTTTTCGTTTTCCCCGCGTTTTTCGGGTAATAGAGATACACTGGCGGATAGGTTTTCCAGAATCTCTCCATCACAGGTACAAATTGTTCCCGATCTGGCTGTAACCGCCAGATGGGTTCGAACAAGCGCCCAATTCCCAGTCCGTTACGAATTCCGTCTGCCATAACGTCAATATCGTTGCTGATTAACTGTCCGGGCATCTCAACGGTTAACTGTTCTCCGCGATCGTTCAGGATCAACGGAAGGATGCGGTTGTTAGTGATAAAACGGTAACCAATCAATCGGTGATGACTGAGATCTGCCGGCACCTCAGGCATACCCTGTTCAGCGAGATAGGCAGAGGATGCGTAAAACCCTTCACGAAACGGTTTCATTAATGGCCGTGCTACCACCCCACCCTCCAGAATATCGCCAAAACGAATCCCCAGGTCAAAACGCTCCTCGATAATATTCACGGTACCGTCGAAGACCGAAATTTCCAGTTGGATCCTTGGGTATTGCTGACAGAACGCAGCCATTGCAGGCTTGAGAATTAACAGATAGGCAAAACGCGAGAGCGTAATTCTTACCACACCAGAGGGTTCATGATTCCGATCGCGAATGCTTTCCAGCGATTTTTCCAGCGAATCCACCGCGGCGGCCGTTTGTTCCAGCAACTGTTGCCCGGTTTCGGTCAGCTCAATACGCCGGGTCGTGCGCACAAAAAGCGGATGACCAATATGCTCTTCCAGCAACTTAAGCGCATTGCTGACGGATGGCGGCGTAATTTCAAGCTTCCTCGCGGCTGCCGAGATGAACGCGCTTGCAGAACGCGAAGGGCTGACGCCCTTTGTTTCCATGCAGAGTCACTACAACCTGATTATGCGTGAAGATGAACGTGAGCTCTTCGGTTTATGCGCTGAGGATGGGATTGCGTTGACGCTTTATAGCGCGCTGGCAAGCGGCCGCCTCTCCCGTAAAGAAGGCCACACGCGGCGAGCCGTCGAGGATGACTACGCCCGCGGGAAGTATGACCGTACGGCAGAACAAGATCGGATCATTATCGAGCGCATTGCCGAGCTTGCCGAACAGTATCAGGTATCCATGACGGAAATATCACTCGCCTGGCTACTGACCAGGGTCACCTCACCCATTGTTGGTGCCACGCAAAAACGTCATGTCGAAGGTGCGGTAAATGCCGTGAGTCTGCAGCTGAGCCCGGAGGCGATCCGCTATCTGGAAGAATGCTATCAGCCCCACTTTCTGACGGGGGTTATGGCGCAAAATACGCCGCATACCAAAGACGTTAAGCAGGTCTGGACGCGGTAGCCTGTTTCTGGTTTAGAAAAAGGATCATCATGAAAAAGAGTCTCATGTTTTTAGCTTACCTGCTAATAAGCAGCCCTGCCTTTGCAAAAAGTCAGGGCATACAGGATACGCCTGTGATGAATATCGTTGAGATAAGCATCACACCCGATCGGGACAGGCATTTTGATGAGGTTGCCAGGCAAACAATCACCGCTTCGGTTGATCATGAAGTGGGCACGCTGGCGATGTACGCGCTGAAACGCAGTGACAATGCGCGTCAGGCATATATGGTTGAGCTTTATGCAAGCGAGTTGGCCTACCGCAAACATCTGGATGCCTCTCCATACAAAGCGTTTGTTACTCAAGCACCTGATATGATTGATCGGAAGCTGAAAATCACACTCGTGCCGCAATTTACAGGGGACAAACACATCATACCCGATGAGCGGACCATCAATAATCTGGTGGTAGTTGAGGTGAAGTCGGAATATCAGACTGAATTCAAAAACATTGTCCTTCCTGAAATGGCTCAGTCGCTCAACATAGAAAAAGGCGTGCTTGCCATGTATGCCGCGACAGACGTAGATGATCCCCACCGCTGGTATTTCTATGAGATTTACGCCAGTGAGGAAGATTATCAACTCCACAGACAGACGCCGCACTTTAGGGATTATCTAAAGCAAACGGCGCACATGAGTACCCGTAAAACGTCTATTCCTGTCAAACCACTATTTCTGCGTAATAAAGGCGGGATAACCGCAGAAATCGCCCCTGGCGGCTAAAGCGTAGAAAAATGGCGTTTACGCAGGCCAGGTGTGATACATTCCGGGCGCTCTAATGACCACCACACATGACAGGTATGCAGAACATAACTCAACATTTTCGCTGGCTTCTGCTTGTTATCCCGTCACTGAGCGGTTGTGGCACCCTCTCGCAAATGTCCTCCCCGGCAGGAACACAGGAACTCCTCACCCATAAATCGCTGGACGGCGACGTTGATAGCGTGGTCCGTCACTATATGGCGCAAAAATCCGTTCCCGGGATGACGGTTGCGGTGATCCATAATTACGGTTCTCCGCAGTTTTACAGTTGGGGCGTAACTGATGCGGCCAATCGCTACCCGATCGGGTCCAATACCTTGTTTGCCCTCGGTTCGCTCAGCAAAGGGATTACGGCGGAAGTGGTGGCTTGTCTGGTGAACGAAGGAAGGCTGAGTTGGGACGATAACCTGTCGACATTGCTGCCACCGGGTACGCCCTTAAGCGCAGATGCACAAAAAATTACTCTACTGGAACTGGTGACCCACACCTCTGGCCTGCCCCGTCAGAATATGGATGTTCCGATGCTGGGAAAATTCATCAGCTATTTAAGCAGTGGTGATAACTTTTATGGCGAACTGGATAGCGATAACGTATTGCGCTATTTAGCCAACTGGCATGCACCGCAGCATAAAATGCCGCAATACTCTAATACCGGCTATGCCCTGATTGGCTATATCCTGAAACACAAAACCGGCGAAGATATTCAGAGTTTAGCCTCGCGCTATATTTTTCAACCGCTGCAAATGGCTAACAGTAGTTTTACTCCCCAGACGTTAAAGGGATACCCGCAGCGTGCGCTTGGCCACGCTGGCGATCAGCCCAAATTCATCCCGCGCGGTCAGCTGACGCCCGACTGGCATTTTTCCAACAACATGGTAGCGGCAGCGAGTTTATACAGTAACGCCGAAGATCTGGCCGCGTATGCTCGCTATCACGTGGCGACAACCGACAATCGCTTATTGGATAGCGTCTTTGCTGAAGTCAGTAATACCGATATTCAACGCCCCGACGGTGTACAGGGCATTGCCTGGACCACCGACTTTATCGGTCTGGAAAAAATTACTTATCAGGTCGGCTATATTGGCGGCTACTCAAGCTTTATCGGTTTCGATAAACAAAAAGGCAATGCGGTAGTCGTGCTTCAAAATGCGTTTAACTGGAGTAACTATATTGGTATCGCGCTATTAATGGATATGGCGAAAAACGATAGCCAGAGAGAAGAACATTCTCGCGCGCTGTAACCTCGGCAGGTCATGTCTGCAAACCAACTGCAGCGCTTCTCCGTATCGGCATGATACTGCTCAGCGGTGGCTGCATTCTTACTGCGACCTTCTAAAAGATGCTGAAAACGCCCCTCACTCGAGGAGCGTATACCCGTGACATCCACCACGCGCCAGTTAATTCGCCTGATTCATACGGCGATGTTTCTCTGCCTGTTGCTGGTGAATAACAGAAGACTGCCCATTGTTCGCCGTTTCATGCACAACGGCGGCCTTCTCATGCTCATTCATCGCAGAGAAAGACTTTGCCGATTCGGGAGTAGTATTACAGGGGCCAGCTTTGAGCATTTTCTTGTGCATCTCAGCCATGGTTTGATGCGCAGTTGCCTGAGCGTTATTAACCTGGTCGTGCATGTTGATCGTTTCTGCTGCCCAGCCAGATGATGTGACAGCCATAATGGTGACAATGGATAACAGGATCTTTTTCATGGTCGAATCTCCTAAGTTTACATGCTCTGCAATATCGCTGAATGAAAAGTCAGAGATAAATGCATCGGCGTCTGAATTATCATTGATTATAAAAACCGACCTCTGTTTATCCCGTGACGGGCTGATGACATTTCTGTCACTGGGCCATACGGGGAATAACCCCCTGCCCCATACGCATAAAAAAGGACACTCCAGCGTGTCCTTTTAATATCGTCGCGCGTTTATTTATGTCTTCGCAGCCAGATTAATTTGTAGGCGGCCGGAATAATGAACAGGGATAACAGCGGAGCCGTAATCATTCCTCCAATCATCGGCGCGGCTATCCGGCTCATGACTTCTGAGCCCGCACCGGTTCCCCAGAGGATGGGCAACAGACCTGCAATGATAACCGCTACGGTCATTGCTTTCGGTCTCACGCGGAGTACCGCCCCCTGATAAAGGGCTTCATCGAGACCTTCCGCGGTAAAGGTTTCCCGCTGGGCTAGCGCCGGATGGGCTTCAATGGCATGACGCAAATACATCAGCATCACCACGCCAAACTCTGCTGCCACCCCGGCCAGGGCAATAAAGCCGGTTCCGGTCGCCACGGACATATGGAAGCCCTGCCAGTACAGGAACCAAATTCCGCCGACCAGGGCGAATGGCAGACTCATCAGAATAAGCAGTGCCTCATCAACACGACGGAATGCCAGATATAACAAAATGAATATGATCATTACCGTCATTGGCACCATCAGTTTCAGTTTTTTATTGGCGTGCTCCAGCAATTCAAACTGTCCGGAGAAAGAGACACTGGTGCCCGGTCTTAATTTTACGTGCTGGCTGATAGCGGTTTTAATGTCGTTTACAACCGATACCATATCCCTGCCACGGGCATCAATATAAATCCAGCTGGCAGGACGGGCATTTTCCGTTTTCAGCATGGTAGGTCCGGAAACGACACGAATATCAGCGACATCGCCCAGGGTAATTTGCTGTTTCATAGGCGTCAGAATGGGCATCTGTTTCAGTGCCTGTGGGCTGTTTCGGTAATCCTGAGGGTAGCGGATATTGATCGGGTAACGGGCTACGCCCTCAACCGTCTCGCCGGTTGTTGCGCCACCGATGGCTGATGAGACAAACAGCTGCACATCACCCACCGTCATTCCGTATCGGGATGCTTTCTCCCGGTTGATATCCACGTCGATGTAGCGTCCGCCTTCCAGACGTTCTGCCAGTGCTGAAACCACGCCCGGCACGGTTTTGGCCACCGCTTCGATACGTTGTGCCGTGACATCAATATCAGACAAAACGGTGCCAGACACCTTGATACCGATTGGGCTTTTAATGCCGGTGGAGAGCATATCTATACGGTTACGGATCGGCGGTACCCAGAGGTTAGCCAGGCCGGGCAAACGCACGGTCTTATCCAGTTCATCAACGATCTTGTCAATCGTCATTCCTGGTCGCCACTGATCTTCAGGTTTGAGCTGAAGGGTGGTTTCGACCATTTCCAGTGGCGCGGAGTCGGTCGCCGTTTCGGCCTTACCGGTCTTACCAAATACGGAGGCCACTTCAGGGACGGTTTTGATTAATTTGTCTGTCGTCTGCAAGAGCGCGGCAGCCTCTGCCGGCGATACGCCAGGTAACGTTGAAGGCATGTACAGCAGATCGCCCTCATTGATCTTTGGCAGAAATTCCCCCCCGACCTGACTCAGCGGCCATATGACCGTAAAAATAGTTAACGCCGCAACCAGCAAGGTCGTTTTCGGCCAGTGGAGCACGCGAAGCAGTAACGGGTGATAGGCATTAATCAGCAGTCGGTTCAGCGGGTTGCTGGTCTCCGCGGGGATTTTCCCTCTGATCCAGAACCCCATCAGTATAGGAATGACGATGATTGCCAGCGCGGCCGCGCCCGCCATGGCATACGTCTTCGTGAAGGCCAGCGGCCCAAACAGGCGCCCTTCCTGTCCCTCAAGCGTGAAAATGGGGATGAACGACAAGGTGATGATCAGCAGGCTGATAAACAGCGCCGGGCCCACTTCAACGGACGCATCGGTAATGACCTTCCAGCGGGTTGCGTTGTCTATCTGCTCCCCTGGGTGTTGATGACCCCACTCTTCCAGCCGTTTATGCGCATTTTCAATCATCACAATGGCGGCATCCACCATCGCCCCCACGGCAATGGCAATCCCGCCCAGAGACATAATATTGGCGTTTAGCCCCTGGAAATGCATGACGATAAAGGCAATGCACAGGCCAAGCGGCAGAGAAACGATCGCCACCAGCGCAGAGCGGATATGCCAGAGGAACAGCGCACAGACGATGGCTACCACGATAAACTCTTCAAGGAGTTTATTACTCAGGTTATCAATGGCGCGGTCAATTAACTGGCTGCGATCGTAGGTGGTCACCACCTCGACACCTTCTGGCAGGCTGGCTTTCAGCGTCTCCAGTTTGTCTTTCACTGCGGTAATGACTTCACGTGCGTTTTTCCCCGAGCGCAGGATCACGACGCCACCAGCAACTTCGCCCTGGCCGTTAAGCTCTGCAATGCCGCGCCGCATTTCCGGGCCCGTTTGCACGCGTGCCACATCGCGCAGATAAACCGGCACGCCGTTCTCGCCAGTTTTCAGGACGATATTATTGAAATCATCAATGGACTGAAGGTAACCGCTGGCGCGGACCATGTACTCCGCTTCCGCCATTTCAATGGATGATCCCCCTGCTTCCTGGTTAGATGATTCGAGAGCCTGTTTAACGTCGGGCAGCGTGACACCGTACTGAGCCAGCTTCAACGGGTTAACCTGAATCTGATACTGCTTAACCACGCCGCCTACTGACGCAACCTCCGCGACGTTAGGGATGGTTTTCAGCTCGAATTTCAGGAACCAGTCCTGAAGGGAACGCAGTTCTGCAAGATCGTGTTTTCCGCTGTGATCCACCAGGGCATATTCAAATATCCAGCCGACACCGGTGGCATCTGGTCCTATTTCTGAGCTTACACCGGCAGGCAATTTGCCCTGAACCTGGTTCAGGTATTCCAGAACGCGCGAGCGGGCCCAGTACAGGTCGGTACCGTCTTCAAAAATGACGTACACATAGGAGTCGCCAAACTGGGAAAAACCACGCACGGTCTTTGCGCCGGGTACCGACAGCATGGTTGTCGTGAGCGGATACGTGACCTGATTTTCAACAATCTGCGGGGCCTGACCGGGATAGCTGGTTTTTATGATCACCTGCACATCAGACAGATCGGGCAATGCATCCACAGGGGTATTGATGATAGTCCATGTTCCCCAGACGCTGAGAAACAAAGCGCCCATCATCACCAGGAAACGGTTGGCGACGGAGCGCCGGATAATCCATTCAATCATCATCGTCTCCTTAATGGCCCGAATGCGCGTCGTCAGTTTTTTCAGGATGACGCATGCGCTCTAATGCACCGCTAATATTGGCTTCGGAGTCAATCAGGAACAGACCGCTGACCACGACAGCATCGCCTTCGCTCAGTCCGCTGCCAATCGCGGACTGCTGCTGAGATTCATGCAGAACATGAATGCTTTTCGGCACAAAACGCCCTTCCGCATCGACCACAATCACCCGCTGTTCTTTGCCCGTATCAATCACGGCCTGGGATGGGATCAGCAGCATCTCCTGGCTCATGGCGTTCAATTTCAGGTAGGCGTTCATGCCGGGTTTCAGGCTTTCGTCTTGGTTGGAGACCTGCAAACGGACCTGCAGCGTGCGGGTAGTTTGATCCACGCTGGGGAGAATGTTCCATTTTTCAACGGCAAACGATTTATCCGGATACGCGGGCACTGAAATTTCAAACTGCGAGCTGTCTTTGAGAAGATACGCAATGGATTCCGGCACGGCCGCACTGATCCAGACCGGATCCATCCCCTGTATCTGTGCCACCACGTTATCTTTGGTAATGTTCATGCCCGTGCGCAGGTTAAACGCCGTAATCACGCCATCTATGGGAGCCTTGATAGTAAAACGGGTCTGGATACTCCGGGTCGCACGCAGTCGTTGAACATCCTCTTCCGGCATGCCGGCAAGATGTAGTCGCTCCAGAACACCTTTTATCTGGGTAGGGGTTCCGCCTGTACCCGATAACAACAGGAACTCGCTTTGCGCTTCCACCCATTCCGGAATGGTGATATCGATAAGCGGCGTCCCTTTTTTGACATGATCGCCCACGGTCAGTGGGTATACTTTCTCGACGAAACCCTCAGAACGCGCCTGCACAATGACAAACTGATATTCGTTATAACTGACGTTGGCCGGTATGGTCTGGGCGTAATTCAGCGATCCCCGCGTCACTTTCTGCGTTTTGAGTCCCAGGTTCTGAACCTGCGTCGGGTCAATACGAATACCCTCACTGCTTTTTTCGTCATTTTCATCGGCATATTTCGGCACCAGATCCATATCCATAAACGGAGACTTGCCGGGTTTATCAAACCGGGTATCCGGCTTCATCGGGTCATACCAGAAAAGTACCTTTCTCTCCGTCGGGGTCTGTTCTGTTTTTTCTGCGGAATGCACAGACTGCCAGGCGATAACTGAAATCAGCCCTCCTGCAATAAGGCTGCCGAGGGTGACGGCAGCAAATTTTATTCTTAAAGAGGCCATGCTTTTTCTCGCTATTTAATGCTCTTGAGTAAAGAGATATTGCCCTGCTGAACAAACGTAAAATTAACGTGGCTGCCGGCTTTTAAGGCGAGAATAGTTTCGTCTGCCTGGACAAAGGTGAAACGCATGGTCATGGCGGGCCAGCCAATCGCTGGAATAGCATCGTGCGCGATAGTGATTTTTTTAGTGCTCAGATCAACCGCTTTCACCACGCCGGTTCCCGCGATAACCTGCTCTGGCGTGGCTTGTGCTGCTGTGCTCATCTCCCCGTGCTGATGTGTTTCAGCATGCAGGCCTGCAGAAAATATAACGGAGAGTGCGCCCAGTACGACCGCGTTAAATAAACTGTTCATTTTTTGATTTCCTGATGGAGTAATTAAAAGAAATTACTCAACCCAACCACCGCCCAGCGCGGTGAATAAGTTAATTTCATTCACCTGTCGGGAATAGATAAGGTCGAGAATGGTTTGTTGTGTTGCAAAAAGAGAACGTTCGGCATCAAGCACTTCAATGTAACTGACCGCGCCACTGGAATATAAACCTCTGGCTCGCTGCAGGGTGATGTGTAGCGAATCAAGATAACGTTGCTGGGCGTCGAGTTGCTGACTGATGCTGTCCCGCAATGCGAGCGCGTCGGCGACCTGTTTAAAAGCCGCCTGAATTTTTTGTTCGTAATTGACGATTGACTGCTGCTGGCGAATTTCAGCCAGTTTGAGATTGGCTTTATTCCTTCCAGCATTAAAAACAGGAATGTCAATTTTCGGAATAAAATTCCACATCCCGCTTCCTGCGGTGAAGAGGCTGGATAATTCCGTACTGCTTGCTGAAAGCCCGCTGGTTAGCGTAATAGACGGGAAAAAAGCGGCACGCGCCGCGCCAATATTGGCATCAGCCGCTTTCAGTTGATACTCCGCTTCCATAATGTCCGGGCGCTGAAGCAATATTTCTGACGGCAGACGAGGCGGCAGTTTGACGGGTGTAATCTCATCGACGCCGCCTCCTTTCTCTGCCGGCAGCGCGCGATAGGTTCCCAGAACCTGCTGCAGGGCATTATTGGCCTGAGCCAGCTCGCCTTCTCTTTTCGCTATTTCTGCACGGGTACTTTCAATCTGCCCCCGGGCCTGTTCAAGTGCCAGAACGTTGGTGCTGCCCGTTACCAGCTGTTGTTCAACAAAAGCCCAGGATTGTTGATAGTTTTTTAGCGTATCGCGGGCAATACGACGTTGTTTGTAGGCCAGCTGCTGGCTGAAATAGCTCTGCGACACGCTGGAGACAAGCAGGATATGCACGGCACGGCGAGCCTCCTCGCTGGCAAAATAGTTCTGTCTGTCAGCATCACTCATATTCCTGAGTTTGCCGAAGAAATCGAGTTCGTAACTGAGGTTCAACCCTGCGTCGTACTGCTGTGTGGTCGGCTTGTCCGTTTTCAGCCCACCGCTGTAGGTCACACCTGACGAGGCATTCACCTGCGGATACCGGTCGGCATCCGTCACGTTGAACTGCGCGCGCGCCTCTTCAACCTTAAGGGCGGCCATTTTTAAATCACGGTTATTATTCAGGGCTTCGGCGATCAGTGCTGCGACCTGAGGATCGGTAAAAAAGCTACGCCATCCGCTGTCGTGATACCCCGCCACCACCGGTGTGAGGCTATTTCGGGATAACGAGAACTGCTGCGGAACCGGTGCTGGCGGACGCGCATATTCTGGTGCCAGCGAGACGCAGCCTGCCAGGAAAAATATTGTGCTAATGCTAAGTCGTTTTAATGTGCACATCACGCTTCTCGTCCAGTCAGGCCTGGTAAATGTTTCAAATGAAGTCCAGAGTATTACCAGGGTTACTCTACAGCGTGCTTCCTGTTTGCCTGGTGACAGGATAATGACAATGTTGTCATTCTTAACGTAAGTCATTGATAACGGTTTGAGGCTCTCTAGAATGTCCAGAGCAGCCAGTCAGGGGAGCAAGATGAAAATACTGATCGTTGAAGACGAGATAAAAACCGGGGAGTACCTCAGCAAGGGGCTGACTGAGGCGGGGTTTGTGGTGGACCACGCTGACAATGGCCTGACCGGATATCATCTCGCCATGACCGCCGAGTATGACCTCCTGATTCTGGATATCATGCTTCCCGACGTGAACGGCTGGGATATCATCCGCATGCTACGTTCTGCCGGTAAGGGAATGCCGGTTCTGTTACTCTCAGCCCTTGGCACTATTGAACACCGGGTGAAGGGTCTTGAACTGGGCGCGGATGATTACCTGATCAAACCCTTTGCCTTTGCGGAGCTTCTCGCCCGCGTCAGGACGCTTCTGCGACGGGGCAATACGGTGATCACGGAAAGCCAGTTTCAGGTGGCTGATCTGATGATTGATCTCGTGTCCAGAAAGGTGAGCCGCGCGGGAAACCGCATCCTGCTGACCAGTAAAGAGTTCAGCCTGCTGGAGTTTTTTATGCGACACCAGGGGGAAGTGCTGCCCCGCTCCCTGATTGCATCCCAGGTCTGGGACATGAATTTTGACAGCGACACCAACGCGATTGATGTCGCCGTCAAACGGCTTCGCGCGAAAATAGACAATGATTATGAGCCGAAGTTGATCCAGACGGTCCGCGGCGTGGGGTACATGCTGGAGGCACCGGATGCGCGTTAAATTACCCAGACGCCCTTTTTCATTAGCCCTGAGGCTGACGTTTTTTATCAGCCTCTCCACGATACTGGCATTTTTCGCCTTCACCTGGTTTATGCTGCACTCCGTTGAAAAGCATTTTGCCGAGCAGGATATCAACGATCTGCAGCAAATCAGTACCGCGATGCACCGTATCCTGCAGTCCCCGGCAGATCCGGACGAGAAGAAAATCAGTAAAATCAAAGAGTCAATTGCCAGCTATCGCAACGTTGCGGTTCTGCTTCTCGACGCGCGTGGAGAGGTGTTGTTCAGTACGGCGCAGGGGGCAGCGTTACGCCCTGCCGTGAACACGGCGGCGTTCAGCACGCACAGCCGGGCACGGGATGTGTTTCTCTGGACGGTAGATGCCCCCACCCTGCAGAGTCATTCCGGCGCTGAGATGAAAAGTGACACGTACCGGATTATCGCCTCGTCAGGCACGGCAACGCTGCAGGGAAAAGCGCAGAATTACGTTATGCTGATCGGGCTTTCAATTAATTTCCACCTCCATTACCTCGATGCGCTGAAAAAGAACCTGATTGCGATTGCCGTGGTGATCAGCCTGCTGATTATTCTTATCATTCGAATCGCGGTCCGTCAGGGACACCTGCCGCTGCGTAACGTCAGCAATGCCATTAAAAATATCACCTCTGAAAATCTCGATGCGAGGCTGGAACCGTCACGCGTTCCGGTTGAACTGGAGCAACTGGTGATTTCGTTCAACCATATGATTGAAAAGATTGAAG
Source organism: Enterobacter cloacae complex sp. 394I7 (assembly GCF_057320345.1). Taxonomy (NCBI): domain Bacteria; kingdom Pseudomonadati; phylum Pseudomonadota; class Gammaproteobacteria; order Enterobacterales; family Enterobacteriaceae; genus Enterobacter; species Enterobacter cloacae complex sp. 394I7. Next base: position 1,221,973 of record NZ_JBXWCR010000001.1, read on the forward strand.
ATGTGTTCACCCGCCAGGCGAATTTTTCTGCCGATATCGCCCACGAAATCAGAACCCCCATCACCAATCTGGTGACCCAGACTGAAATCGCACTCAGCCAGAACCGGACGCCGAAAGAGCTGGAAGATATCCTCTACTCCAGCCTTGAAGAGTATAACCGGATGACCCGGATGGTCAGCGATATGCTGTTCCTGGCGCAGGCGGATAATAATCAGCTGATCCCGGACAGGGTGATGTTTGATTTAAGCACGGAGGTCGTTAAAGTCTTTGATTTCTTCGAGGCCTGGGCGGAAGAACGTCATATCACGCTGACGTTTCACGGGATGCCCTGCCTGATCGAAGGCGATCCGCAGATGTTCAGACGCGCAATCAACAACCTGTTATCCAATGCCCTGCGCTATACGCCGGAAGGCAAGACGGTGACCGTCTCAATCGACGAACGGGAAAACGATTTTGAGCTGATGATTGCCAACCCCGGGAAACCTGTCCCGCAAGAACATCTACCCAGGCTGTTTGACCGTTTTTACCGGGTGGATCCTTCAAGGCAGCGAAAAGGCGAAGGCAGCGGGATTGGTCTTGCCATTGTGAAGTCAATTGTCACCGCGCATCATGGCAAAGTCCGCGTCGAATCGGATGCTCAGTCGACGCGCTTTATCTTGTCCGTGCCTAAGCGGGTTACTCAGCACTGAGTGGTTGCTGCACAGCCCGACACACGTCCAGCACTTTCTCTCTCAGCCAGCGGTGCCCCGGATCCCTTTCCATTCGCGGGTGCCACATCTGCGAAACCGTTATGGTTCGGGTTTTAAACGGCAGTTCAAAGACATGCACACTCTGCGCCATCGGCTGGTTCAGCAGATACAATGCCGGAACCATGGCGATCAGATCGGACGCCAGCGCCACGGATAACGCCGTCGGGAAACCGGGCACGACGCTGGCAATTTTGCGCTTCATCCCCACTTCTGCCAGTGCATCGTCGACAAAGCCGTGTAGCGACCCGTCGGGCGCGGCAACCACGTGGCCCCAGGAAACATAATCGTGAAGGCTGACCGTGGGTTGTGCCGCCAGCGGATGTCCCTTACGCACCGCGGCAATGAACCGATCCTGAAATAATCGCTGCAGGCGTATTTCAGGTCCCATGTTGCTCTGCACGCCAATTTCCAGGTCAACCAGCCCTTCCCGCAGATAGTGTGACGTTTTCTCAGGCTTCGGCGAGAACCGAATACACACATCGGGCGCAGCTTCGGCCACGGCGGCAATCAGCAATGGGCCAAATGCAACCACAAAACCATCATTGGCTCTGATGGTAAACAGCCGCTCGAGGTTTTCCACCTTCAGCGTTTCAGTGGAGGGCTGCAGTACGGCTCTTGCCTCATACACGGCGCCTCGGGCTCGCTCCCGGGTGGCCTCGGCCCAGGGCGTCAGCACCATATTACGCCCTGCCCGCACCAGGATCGGGTCGCCGGTCACCTCTCGCAGCCGGCTCAGGGTACGGCTCATGGCTGACGTACTCAGGTTTAAACGCCGCGCCGCGCCCGCCACGCTGGCTTCGGCCAGCAGGACGTCGAGGGCGACAAGCAAATTAAAATCCGGATCGGACATGATGCATCCTCAGATAAGGCGTTATATGCAACTGAACAGTGCAACTGCTGCGTCTTCCGCCTTGTATATCCCATGATTATAGTTTCGTCATCAACATTCTTTCCGGAGTTACGACGATGACGCTATTTTCAAACCAGCCCGGCGACGAAGGATTGCCCGGCCATGAACGCGCCCGGGTGATGGCCGCGGTAATGACCACCACGCTGATGGGCGTTTTTGATGGCACCATGATCAACATCGCCTTGCCTTCGATGGCCAGCGCGATGCAGGTGCCCGCGAATGTGGCCGTCTGGTTCGCCAATGGGTATCTGTTGTCCGCGGCCATGACTCTGGCCATCTTCGCTGCCCTGGCGGCCCGCGTTGGCTACCGCCCGGTGTTTCTGACCGGACTTGCCGTCTTTACACTCACCTCGCTCGGCTGCGCGCTGGCCCGCACCCCGGACATGCTGATCGGGATGCGGATTTTGCAGGGGATTGGCGGGGCGGCCACACTGAGTATTGCCCCAGCGATACTGCGCGCCGTCTTCCCCGGTCGACTGCTTGGCCGCATTCTGGGACTGCACGCCCTGCTGATCGCCTCCAGCACGGCCATTGCACCCGTACTGGGCGGGACGATCCTGGACGTACTGCGCTGGCAGTGGTTATTCGCCATTAACCTTGTTCCCGGAACGATTGCCCTGCTGTTGGCCTGGAAGGCATTACCACGACAACCGGCTTCAGATCCCTCTCCGTTCGATGCCCCGGGGGCACTGCTCTCCACGGTCCTGTTGGGGGCGATGATCATGACGGCCAACAGTTTCCAGCATGCTTCGCACCACATCAGCCACGAGGCCATCAGCTGGGCGCTGCTCGCCACGATTAGCGCCATCACCTTTGTCTGGCATATTCGCCGCGCCCGAAGCCCCATACTGCCTCCCGTTATTTTTCACAACGGACGCTTTACGCTCGCCGCGCTCACGTCGCTGGCCTCGTTTGTGAGCCAGGGCATCACCTTTATCGCCCTGCCGTTCCTGTTTCAGAGCGTATATGGCTACAGTCCGGTGGTCTCCGCGCTACTGTTCACGCCCTGGCCGATAGGCATCGTACTGATTGCGCCGCATGCAGGCCGCTGGGCAGACACAATTTCAGCCCCGCTGATATCTACCCTTGGGCTTATCGTGTTTGTGGTGGGGTTGATCCTGCTCGCGACACTGCCCGCCAGCCCTTCCGCATGGAATATCTGCCTGCGAAGCCTGGTGTGCGGGATCGGTTTTGGCTGTTTCCAGAGTCCCAATAACCGGGAAATGCTCTCTAACGTGGTGCGGGAGTATGCCAGCTACGCATCCGGCGTACTGGCTATCGTGCGGACGTTTGGACAATGCCTGGGGGCTGCCGTGGTCGGCGTTCTGCTGGCCACAACGCAGAATCAACCGGCCTTTGACGATCGGGCCGTTCATTATTCACTGTGGATTGCGGTCATTGCTTCGGCGGTTTCTGTCATGTTTAGCGTGAGCCGGCTGCGCGCCACGCGTCAGGCTACGGCATAAACACGGTGCAGCGCACTACGCGCTGCACCTGTGATTTACTCCAGCGCCAGCAGCGCAAAACTCGCCAGCCAGTGTCCACCGCTGTAGTGGCTTCCCACCACATGCTCGACGCTTGCCGCCAGATGTCGGTTGACTGCCTCGCGCAGCGCCTGTTGTCCCGGATGGTTATCCGGCAGCGCGCGGGCAATATGCTTCATGCACCAGGCGCGGCTGAGGTTTAACCCATCCAGATGGGCAATTTTCGGGTCGGTACGATCGCTCACTTCTGCCGGGTGCATCAGGGCCGAAACAGACCCCACATCAGGAAGAAAGGCGTCAAACCACGCCGGGAAATGCTCCGCCACCTTACTCATCAACAGCGCTTCCGTCAGCGCGCCGGAAATGTACTCATCACCACCCGGTTCATAGTGGGCCGGGTAATGCGTGTCAGCCAGATAAAAGCGCGTCGCCGCCGTCAGAATAGCCTGTTCAAGGGCGTTATCCTGCACTTCACGGGCGTAATCAATCCCCAGCGCCAGGGCAAAAGCGGTGTTGTAATGCGTACCGACACGGACCGGATAGGTGAGCTTGCTGAGGTAATCCACCAGTCTGTCGCGAATGTCCTGCGTTAACGGCTGCAGTGTCTGATACCAGCTGGCGGCCTGAGGTAACGCGGATTGCTTCAGCTCCTGCGTCAGCGCCAGAAGCCAGCCGTAGCCATAAGGGCGCTCGAACGAGGCGCGAAACGGTGCCTTGAAATAGGCCAGCTCTTTCGCCACCTTCTCCTGCGTGATGTGTTCATCAAACAGGGCGACAATTTCATCCCGGCACGACAGTTCAGGGTAAAGCCGCACGCAGCGCAGCAGCAGCCAGTAGCCGTGCACCGCCGAGTGCCAGTCGAAGCAGCCATAAAAAATGGGGTGCAGTTTGCGGGGTGGCAGGACATCACCGTCATCATTAAGCAGGTGCATAATGTGGTTCGGATATTCCTGGCGTAAATAGGTCAAAGGCATGCGGGCAAACGCGTCGGCCTGGTGTTGCGTTAATTCCATATCAGCTCCTTAGATCGTTGCCGCGCTTAGCGAAAAACGAGGAAATACATTAAGAACACGTTGACCACCAGCAGGGTTAACGCCGTTGGGATCTGGATCTTGATCACCTGGTACTTATCTTTAAGCTCCAGCAGCGCGGCCGGAACGATATTAAAGTTGGCCGCCATCGGCGTCATCAACGTGCCGCAGTAGCCCGCGTACATGCCAATCGCCAGCAGCGGTGCCGGGTTACCATGATGAACGTTAATCAGGAACGGCAAGGCGATACCGGCGCTGAGCACCGGGAATGCCGCGAAGGCGTTGCCCATGATCATGGTGAAAAGCGCCATGCCCACGCAGTAAATCACCACCAGCATGAACCGGCTATCGGGGTTCACAAACAGGCTTACGACCTTCTGGACTGACTCGCCGGTGTTCGCCACCACAAATACCCCGCCCAGCATGGCCAGCATCTGTGGCAAAATCACCGCCCAGCCAATGGTGTCGACCAGGCGTCGGGACTGGCGAATAGCCTGCAAGGGCGTGCCTTTTGTCAGCCACCAGCCGGTCAGGATCGCCGCCACACAGGCGACGCACAGTGCCGCCAGCGTGAGCTGTTTCTGGTCAAGAAGGAATACGCCCCCTATCGACACCCCTTTCAGGAATAATGTCCCGATCACCGTAACCACCGGGATCATCAGCGCAGGCAGGAACAGCCAGTTTTTCAGCCGCGTTGACGAGGCTTCGCGCTCGGCATCGGTAGCCATTTTATAGTGCCCTTTGCCGACCAGACCAAAGCCCGCCAGCAGAGCAATCACAATGACGCAGCCGCCGATAATTCGATAAGCAAGGGATTTGCCCAGCTCCTGCACCATCAGGTCGCCAAACAGGAAGATCCCGCCGAACAGGAACCAGAACAGCGCGGTAGTAAAACGTTTAGGATTCGCGCGATCGCGCAGGGTCATCACGACCAGCAGCATCACGACAAAGCCGATCAGGTAATACACGCGGTTAATGGTGATCAGGGTCATCATGGCGCGATCTCCTGTGTACCCTGCTCAGCGCGCCAGGACATAACGTCACGACGGATGCTGGCATCCAGACGCAACAGGCGCGTCATATGAATAATCAATGCCGCGATGGCGGTCGGAATGGCCCACAGACCGATATGCAACGGTTCAATGCCCTGTATCCCATTCTCTTTCAGGAAAGCGTCGATCAGCAGCACCGCGCCAAACGCGATAAAAATATCTTCGCCAAAGAAAACCGCGATGTTGTCGCACGCCGCGGCATGCGCTTTGATCTTGTCCCGGATATGTTGCGGCAGTTCGCCATACTCATTGAGCGCTGCGCCTTCGGCCATCGGTGCCAGCAGCGGACGAACGGTCTGAGCATGCCCACCCAGCGACATCAATCCCAGCGCGGCCGTCCCTTCACGCGCCACAAAATAGAGCATCAGAATACGTGCCGAGGTGGCGCTGGCAATCTTTGCCACCCACGCCTGCGCCCGCTCTTTCAACCCGTAATATTCCAGCAGGCCAATAACCGGCAGGATCAGAATAAAGGTTGCCAGGGAACGACTGTTGACGAACTTCTCGCCAAAGGTCTCCAGCAACATCCCAAAATCCATGCCAACCAGCAGTCCGGTAGCCAGCCCCGCCACCACAACCACCAGTAGCGGGTTGAAACGCAGAGCAAAACCAATAACCACCACCGGTATACCGATGAGCGGCAACAGTGTCGAACCGTCCATAAACGTTTACCCTATCCAAAGTGAGCGTTGCGCGCCGGCGGCTATTTTTTTAATACTTCGCATCATGGCGAAGCGGGATGCAGTGCGGCGCGCGATGTTGTGTTTTGCGTCAGGCTCCGCAGAACCTGCACTAAAAAGCTATATCTGAACCACAAAAACATGTAAACAATTTATCAATAAAATGTTCTTATTTTATCGATGAGTTTACATTTCCGGGCCAACGTCACCCCCCGTAAGGAACGTTATGACTGCAAAGAAGAGTGCTGGATCATCAAATCACGACGATATAACCGATGGCCGTATCGTGTCCTCTCGCCATCTGGTATCGGAACGTTGCGCGGAATTATCAGAGCTGGAGTACGCGTTGATCATGACCAGCAACGCGTTTAACAAATGGATGGTGCGCTGCATGACCGCCGCCGGTGAGCCAGATATGGGCGCTTTTGATGTCTCGCTTCTGCATCACGTGAACCACCGCGATCGCAAGAAAAAGCTGGCCGACATCTGCTTTGTTCTGAACGTGGAAGATACCCATGTGGTGACGTATGCACTGAAGAAGCTGGTCAAGGCGGGCTACGTGACGAGTGAAAAAGCCGGAAAAGAGCTCTATTTCTCAACGACGGAGGAAGGGAAAGCGTTATGCATGAAATACCGCGACGTGCGGGAAGCGTGCCTGATCAATATCCATGCGGAGAGCGGGATTTCCGGAGCGTCTATTGGTGACACCGCGCAGCTGCTCCGGACCATATCTTCCCTGTATGACACCGCCGCGCGGGCGGCGGCATCACTGTAGTTAAGGGCGTCTGAAAAGCGAAATACTTCGTCCGGCCAGATTGTATTCCACGGCTTTGGTGATGACCGTCCCGGGGACAACGTCATCCGCCGTGGAGAGTTCCAGTACCCAGCCTCCTTCGCCAAACTGGGGGATCTGGAACGGCACGGTACCTTCAAACGGGTTAAACAGCATCAGCACATCGTGCCAGAGGCCCGGCTCCTGTCTGAGGTCCGGTCTGCTGATGGATACGCCGAGGGTTGAACCTTCATCCCACTGCTCATCCTGCTGCGGGCCGCCGCCGGCGTTAAACCAGCGGATCTCAAGCCCGTCGCGCCAGCTTTCTCGCCGCAGCAATGGCTGTTTCGCGCGAAGGGCAATGAGATGGCGGGTAAAGTCGCGCAGGGCAGTGTCGTTTTCCGATAACCCCTTCCAGTCGATCCAGGAGATCTCGCTGTCCTGGCAATACCCGTTATTGTTGCCCTTTTGCGTACGGCCAAACTCGTCCCCGGCCAGCAGCATTGGCGTGCCGTGAGAGAACAACAGCGTGGTGAGGAAATTACGCTTCTGCCGCTCCCGGGTAGCGATAATATCCGGATTCTCTGTCGGCCCTTCCTCTCCGTAGTTATACGACCGGTTATCGTTATGTCCGTCGTTATTGTCTTCACCATTGTCGGCATTATGTTTTTCGTTGTAAGACACCAGGTCGTTCAACGTAAAGCCGTCGTGGGCGGTAATAAAGTTGATGCTGGCCCACGGACGGCGTCCGCGCAGGTCGTACAAGTCACCGGAACCGAGCAGGCGCGCGGCGAAGTCGTTAGACACGTTATCGCCCTTCCAGTACTCACGTACGGTATCGCGGTATTTGTCGTTCCACTCCCCCCAGCCTGGCGGGAAGCCGCCGACCTGATAACCGCCGGGGCCGATATCCCAGGGCTCACCAATCAGCTTCAGACGGGATAACACCGGATCCTGCGTGACGGCATCGAAAAAGCCACCGCGTGGATCAAAGCCTTCGGGCTCGCGGCCCAGAATTGTCCCGAGGTCGAAACGGAAACCGTCAATATGCATCGATTCGGCCCAGTAGCGCAGTGAATCCATCACCATCTGCAGCACTCTCGGGTGGGAGGTATTCACCGTATTCCCCGTGCCGGTGTCGTTAATGTAATACCGGTGTTGATCGGGTAAGGTGCGGTAATAGCTGAAGTTATCGATGCCCTTAAACGACAGCGTTGGGCCGAGCTCATTGCCTTCTGCCGTGTGGTTATAGACAACATCAAGGATCACCTCGATGCCTGCGTCATGATAGGCGCGCACCATATCGCGAAAACCCTGGATCCCCACCGGACCGTAATAGCGTGACGCCGGTGCAAAGAAGCCGAGCGTGTTGTAGCCCCAGAAGTTTTTCAGCCCCCTGTCGAGCAGGTGTTGATCGTCCGGGAACCAGTGAACCGGCAGCAGTTCAACCGAGGTGATGCCAAGGCTTTTGATGTAATCGACCGAGGCTTTGTGTCCCATCCCTTCAAACGTACCGCGCAGTTCAGGCGGGATCGCCGGGTTAAGCTGGGTAAAGCCCTTCACGTGGCTCTCATACACAACGGTATTCGGCCACGGAATGGTTGGCCGGTTATCATCCTGCCAGTCAAAAGCATTGGGGTCGATGACCTTGCATTTTGGCGTGAACGGCGCGCTGTCGCGGGTATCAAAACTGAGGTCGAGATCGTCATGACCCAGCTCATAGCCGAAATGGGCGTCGTTCCAGTCGATATCGCCCACCAGTTCACGGGCATACGGATCGATAAGCAGTTTATTGGGGTTGAAGCGATGCCCGTTTTCCGGGTCATAGGGGCCGTAAACACGATAGCCGTACAGCGCGCCAGGCTTCAGATCCGGCACATAGCCGTGCCACACTTCATGGGTATATTCCGGCAGCTCCAGCCGGGCGATTTCGGTTTTTCCTGAAGGGTCAAACAGACAGAGCTCAACCCGCTCCGCATGTGCTGAAAACAGCGCAAAGTTGACCCCCTTCCCGTCATAATTTGCGCCTTGCTGCTGGCCATGACCGGCCCGAATTTCAAACGTATTATCCTTTGGCATTTTTTGTTCTCCACGATCATTCGCAGGTAAGCAGAACCATTAAGCATCCCGTTTCAGACGTTACATCCAGCGTCTCTTGCAGAACCCGGCTTTCACCGGTGAACAGATCCCGGTAGCGTTTTCCTGCCAGCGCATCGGGTATAGCAATAGTGGTATTGGCCCACAGTGCTTCATGGGTTGTCACGTCGAAGACCAGCCGCGGCACGGCAACAATCAGCGCCTCCTCGTCTTTTACGCGTGCGTAAACAATCAGGTTCTCCGCCCGCTCGCCGCTCACCTTCAGCGGCAGCCAGTCACCGTAATGGAATAGCGCGGCATAATGTGGACGAAGCCGTAACAGCGTGGCGGTGACATATTGCTTAACGCTTCCGTCTCGCCAGCATTCCGGGCGGGCAAATACCCCGGCATCCGCCGTGCTGAGGTGGTGCACCAGCGCGGGGAAATCCGGTTCCCGTCGGTTATCCGGGTCGACAAGGCTAAAGTTAAGCGCTTCGCAGCCCTGATAGATGTCCGGTACCCCGGGTGCGGTAAGTTTGATCACCGTCTGGCTGAGGCTGTTCATCAGCCCGGCACGGATAAAGGGCTGCATCGCCTCACTGAAATCTTTCAGGAACAGCGTGTTGTCCGGTGAAAGCAGATGCCGGGCATAGCTCAGCACCACGCTCTCATAGCTTTCGTTGCTGTCTATCCAGTCTGTGCGTTGTTTGGCTTCGCGCAGCGCTTTCTCCAGGAAGCCGAGGAAGCGCTCTTCGAGTGATTTCAGCCCGTCGACATCGTCAGGTGACAGCGTGGCGGGCCAGACGCCGGCCAGAGCCTGATAAATCATCCAGGTATCGGCAGCGTTCGGCGCGGTACCGTCGCTCAGAAAACGTACGTGGGTTTGATTCATCTGCCGCCAGCGGGCCAGATTTTCGCCCCACTGTTCCGGCGCTTCCGTCAGGGTATAGAGGCGTGCCCGGGCATCTTCACCGCGCTTCGTGTCATGGGTGGATGTCCCGAGTAAGGCGTCAGGCTGGCGGGCAAGACGGATGCGCATTTCCTGATGAAATCGCGATAGCGAAAAGGCGCGCGGCGTCGGGTCTGCCCCCACTTCGTTAAGCGCCAGCTCCAGGTTATGGCGAAAGAACAGCGTATCTTCCACGGATTTCGCCATCAGTGGCCCGGTGAGTTGCTGGAAGCGGGTTCTGAAACGTGCCGCGTCGTCGTGGCAATTTTCAGGAAGATCGCCGGTAAGAATACATACGATCAGGCTCAGAGCCGCTTCAGAGGTGTTAACGCTTGCGACAACGCGATTGAGCAGCGCCACGTCAGAGGCGGTTAATCCTTCACGGGTGCCGTAGGTCCGATACACCGGAAACGCGATCAGCAACTCGCGCAACGCATGGTGGATCTCATCGGGTTGCAGTTCAACCGCATTGCGTCGGGCAAGATCGGTGGCGATAGTTAACAGGGTAGTGAATTCGCCCTCAAAATTGCGATCGGTCATCAGCCCTTTGGCATCCCGTAACGCTGCAAACCGATCAACGGTTTCCCCGAGCGTGTCGTCATGGATTTTCTCCAGGCGGTCAAGGCGGCTGTCGTCCACCAGAACTTCCGCCAGCGAGGCAATAAACTCGTACCCCGTGGTGCCGGAGACTGGCCATTCGACGGGCAACTGTTCCCCCTTGGCGAGAATTTTTTCAACCGTGATGTAACACGCCGGTCCGGTTGCCTGGCGCAGACGCTGCAGATAGCCCAGCGGATCGGCCAGACCGTCGATATGGTCAATTCGCAGACCGTCAACGACGCCAGAATGAACCAGTTCAAGGATCAGTCGGTGTGTATCACTAAATACCGACGCGTCTTCAACCCGCACGCCCACCAGGCCGGTGATTTCAAAGAAACGCCGCCACGAGAGCTGTTTCGGGGCTTCACGCCAGGACATCAGCCTCCAGCTCTGGGCCTCGTGCAGCGCCGCAAGGCTTTTACCCTCCACAAAGGTCCCGGGGTTAAGAGGATAGGCGGTGTCGTAGTAGACCAGCGCGGCTTTGTCCGTGACAGGGTCACGTTTTAAAGCAATCGCACCCTTCTCAAGCTCCGCCTCAAAGGTGTCGCCCAGAAACGGCAGCGTAAGCGGCCGTGACCAGTCAATATCGAAATAGCGTGCGTAGCGGCTCTGTTTGCCATGCTCAATCACGTCTCGCCACCAGTGATTCTCCAGCGAGGTCGACATGTGGTTAGGCACAATATCCAGTATCAAGCCCATTCCCGCCTGCCTGAGCGCGGCCGCCATACGGTCGAATCCTTCTCGTCCGCCAATGGCGGGGTCGATTTCATTCGGGTCGGTCACGTCATAGCCGTGCGTAGAGCCGGTTGTGGCGGTAAACACAGGTGAGGCGTAAAGATGGCTGATGCCGAGATCTTTCATATACGGCACCAGTTCCACGACACGGTCAAACGTCATGCCGTTACGGAACTGAATACGGTAGGTCGCGGAAGGGATCATAACGATGCTTCTCCATCAGCAAAGCGAACAACAATACTGTTCGGCGGTAACACCTCGTTCACCTCCGGCCAGCTAAAGAGCGTTTCTCCTGCCAGTGCAGGCACATCAACAGCCTTATTGCCGGTATTGAACGCCAGAGACAACGTTCCGGTCGGGAATCGCCAGCTCACTGCAATCATGCCGGGTGCCGTCCTGATGACCTTGCCCTCCACCGTGACGCCCTTTCGCAGTAACGGAACGATATGACGATGGCGCAACGTCAGCAGCGTTCGCGTGAAGCGAAGCCACGTTTTACCGTCATCGGTGGCGACCTTATTCCAGTCAATTTTAGAGCGAACAAAGGTCTGCACGTCATTCGGGTCGGGGACGGACGCACCGTGCCCGGCATGGCCGGTAAACTCTTTTGCGCGCCCTTCTCTCACTGCTTTGGCAAGCTCACCGTGAAAATCGGTAAAGAACAAAAACGGATTGGTTTCACCAAACTCTTCCCCCATAAACAGCAGCGGAATATGGGGCGAAAGCAGCAGTGCAGCAAGCAACACCCGTGTTTTATCGGCCCCCGCAAGGGCGATCAGTCTCTCTCCCTGAGCGCGGTTGCCGGTTTGATCGTGGTTTTGAATAAAATCGACAAAAAACTGTGGCGGCTGCGTGTGACATTCCACGCCGCGCGATTTGCCGGTCTGGAGAGAAACCTCGCCCTGATAGACAAAACCTTCTGTCAGCGCACGGGCGAGTTTTTTCTCCGGTTCAAAGGCAAAATCCTGGTAGTACGCATGCGTTTCGCCGGTGGCAAAGACATGCGCGGCATTGTGAAAGTCATCGTTCCACTCCGCGGTAAAAAGCGGTGTCGCACCGTGTGCGTCGCGCGGATGCAGGAAGATAACGTTACGGCTGTCTTCGGTGGTGAGATGGATCTGCCGCCCGGGGATAGCCTCGCGAATGCGTTCGGCAATCTCCTGCAGGATATGTTTATCCGATGCGTCTTCAATCTGGTCGATGGCATCAAACCGTAACCCATCAAGATGGTATTCCGTCAGCCAGAACAGCGGGGCTTCGGTAATGTATTGTCTGACCGGTTCAGCCTCGTAAGCAATCCCGTTGCCCCAGGGCGTCATCCGTTCCGCGTCGAAAAACGCGGGTGACAGCACAGGCAGATAATTGCCTTCCGGGCCGAAGTGGTTAAGCACAATATCCAGCACGACAGAAAGCCCAAGCCCATGCGCAGCATCGATAAAGGCGTGGAAGTCTTCTGGCGTGCCATAGGCAGAGTGCGGTGCATACAGCAATACCCCGTCATATCCCCAGCCGCGCGATCCGCCAAACTGTGAGACGGGCATGACTTCAATCTGGGTAATGCCAAGTTCAGCCAGGTAAGGCAGTTTTTCAATGGCGGCCCGGAAGGTGCCCTCCGGGGTAAAGGTGCCGATGTGCAGCTCGTAAATCACCGTGTCTTCCCACGGACGCCCTGCCCACTCCCGGTTGCCGGGCGGATACCGTCTGGCATCGATAACAACCGAGGGACCGTTAACATCCCCAGCCTGGGCGCGCGACGCCGGATCGGGTACGGCCATGCCGTCCGGCAAAACATACTGATATTCTGTGCCGTGCGTGACGCCGGGGACGTCAATCTGGAACCAGCCGCTGCCGACCGCCGTCATTGGCAAGTCGTTTTCTGCCAGACGTAGCGTAAGTTCTTTCTGTCCTTCTGCCCAGACGCGAAAACGTACAACGTCATTGGAAATAAACTCAGCACCCCAGTGTTTTTGAAATGTCCTGAATTCCATTCATTGTCCTCGAATGACCCACATTTTACGCGGAATGAAGTACAAGCTTAGTTCAGGATCAAAAGAGTGTTACGCCAGCGGTTTTAATGGCTTCATCTATTATTTATAAAAATATTCGCCACAAGGAATACCATGCAGATTCGAAAAGGATTAAATACCGACCTCGCACGTCTTGAATGCTGTGACTTTTCATTCACCGTCAGTCACGTTGCGCGGGAGCCTTTTATACATTGTGATTTGCATATCGACGCTGTCGCCGTGCCTTATCGTAAAACGTATGAGCTCGATATGCAGACCCTTGAAAATCATTGCGTTAATCCGGATGCCATATTTCTTGTGGCCGAAACAGATGAGGGAGAAATTGCCGGTTTTATCACCGCGTCAATGAGCTGGAATAAATTTATCGCCGTTGACTATATTGCCGTTGAGCGCACGAAACGCAGAGCTGGCGCGGCGCAAAAATTGATGGCGGCCGCACACGTGTGGGCGAGAAGCGTCAACGCGGCTGGATTAAGGCTCGAAACCCAGAATGTGAATGTTTCGGCCTGCCTGTTCTACCGTCATTATGGCTTTACGTTAGGCGGATACGATCGTTTCCTCTACAACGCATTACCGGAAAAAGACGAAATCGCCCTGTTCTGGTATTACATGCTGATCTGACCCTGGCTCTAACGGATATTGGCGGACGAAAGCGATTTGTCTGAAAATTATCCACCCGGCGCGCAAGGGAATGTGCGTCAGAATATGACTCGCCTGCCTCCCTTCATTTTTCTGTCACTTAATTTCAATACGCTTACATGATTTTGACAATGACGTTAAGGAAAGAAGAGTGAATTCAATGGCTAAGGCATTACTGCTGGCATTACCTGTTTTGAGCGCGACCGCCACGGCAGCCGACCACGAAATCTGTGAGCCGAAAGCGTATGAGATGGCGCTGCGCTACCAACAGAAATCGGCAGAAATCATGGCACTTCAGCTGCAGACCTACCGTTTCGCCACCGAGCGTTTTAACGAAAAAATAAAAGGGCTGACTGCGCCTGAGCACTATGCCGTTGTGATGGATCTTGATGAAACGGTGCTGGATAACACTCCGTTACTGGCGCGTGATGCCGAACAGTGCCACGACTACACGAAATGGGACACCTGGAGTGACTGGGAAAAGCAGGGAAAACCGGGATTAATTCCTGGCGCGAAGGCGTTTCTTGATCGCGTGAATCACAGCAAGGTCCGTATTTATTATGTATCTGACCGCATGCAGGAAAACAAAGCAGATACGCTCAATACGTTAAAATCCCTTGGCTTACCGCAGGTTTCAGAGGATAGCGTTCTGCTCGATACGGTCAGTAAAGAAGCCCGCCGCCAGAGCATCCTGAAGAAACAGCAGATAATCATGCTCTTCGGTGACAGCCTGCCTGATTTCGCCGCGCAATTTAAAAACAAAAAGCCGAGCGAAGCGCAGCGTGAACTCGTTGAGGCCAGCGCCGATCGCTTTGGCAGTGACTGGATTGTGCTGCCCAATGCCGCGTATGGCTCGTGGTCAAAAGCCACGCTTGAAGGCTGGAAAGCCCCGCTGAAGCAATAACGTCTGGCTTGCCGGGTGGCACATTGCTGCCACCCGACATTTGACCCGACCTATTCATCCCGTTTATAGGTCCTATCATTATCAGGCGGGTTCATATAATTTTACGGAGAAGTAAGATGAGCTCTTTCTGAAGGAGACCCTTATGCTGACCGTAAAAAAACTTGCCCTGACAACGCTGATTTCCAGTTCGTTATTGTTCTACCCTGCGCTTCAGGCTTCTGCAGAAACGCCCCAGCACGTTGTTAAACAGCCTGCCGGGGGCTACAGTGTGCAGGTTGGCGATATTATGGTGACCTCGTTTACCGACGGTACCGTGGCGCAAGACCTGCACAAATTACTTCGTCGGACGACCCCGCAGAAGACCGATGCGTTGCTTACACAAAATTTCCAGACCAACCCGGTAGAGGCGTCCATTAATGCGTTTCTGATTGCTCTGCCCGGCCACAAGATTCTGGTGGATACCGGCTCAGGCCAGCTTTTTGGCCCCGGTAACGGCGGGCGACTGATTGAGAGTCTGGCAACGCAGGGGATCGCGCCGCAGGACATCACCGAGATTTTACTGACCCATGCACACTCCGACCATGCCGGTGGCCTGGTCAAAGATGGCAAGGCGGTGTTTACCAATGCGCGCGTTTTTGTCGGCAAACCTGACATCGACTTTTTCTTTAACAACGATAATCAGAAAAAAACCGGCTACGACCAGAACTACTTCGATGTCGCGCAGAAAACCTTAAAACCGTATCGTGATGCCGGCAAGGTGGTTCCTTTTTCCGGAACCTCGCAGCTTCTGCCCGGGATAACCGGTACGGTTCACCCGGGCCATACGCCTGGTTCGGCCTTCTATACGCTGGAAAGTAAAGGCGAGAAAATCACCTTTGTCGGCGATATTATCCACGTCGCGGCGGTACAGTTCCCGCAGCCCGCCGTGACCATCGCCTACGACCAGGATCAGGACGGTGCGGCACGTGTCCGCCAGGATGCTTTTGCTGATTTTGTGAAAAACAGAGACCTTGTCGCAGCCCCCCACCTGCCGTTCCCGGGTATCGGTTACGTCACGAAAGGCGAGCACGGCGGTTACGCCTGGGTGCCCGTCACCTACACCAATCGCGACAGCCACAGCGCAAAGTAAAACGGATAACACGATGACGCCCGTTGCTGAGATGGATATCGACCTGATCCTGACGCTGGATGCATTGCTCCAGGATCAGAACATCACCCATGCGGCCGCGCGGCTCGGCATCAGCCAGCCCGCGATGTCCGCCCGTCTGGCGCGCCTGCGTTCGCTCTTTGGCGAACCGTTGTTTATCCCTTCCCCACATGGACGTGGGGTGTTGCCCACGCCCAGAGCGGAGGCGCTAAGGCCGCAGGTCATGACCGTATTGCAGGGCATTAACGCGATGTTTGCCCCCACCACCTTTGATGCGCAAACCAGCCAGCGGACATTTGTGATTGCCCTGCATGAAAATCCGGCCCTGATGCTGGGTGCCGAACTGCTTAATCAGTTCCGGGCCCATGCCCCGGGGATCCGCTTGCGATTCGCGCTGCCAGAAATGGCAACCCTGCCACAGCAGCTGGAAAAGGGTGATGTGGATGTCTATATCGGTGTGAGCACCGGCGCGCACGACGGCTGGGTCAGACGTAAACTTTTCGATGACCAGTTTGCAACAGCCCAGCGAAAAGGCCACCCCCGCGGTGTCGGGCCACTGGATCTGGAGCACTATTGCGCGCTCTCTCATCTGGTGGTCTCTTCAGAGGGTGACCCGTTTACCGGCTTTGTGGATCAAACCCTGGGCGGACTGGGGTATCAGCGCAACGTGGTGATGTCCACGCAGAGCTACGCCATGGCACCTCCGCTTGTCGCCAGCACGGATCTGCTCTGCACCTTACCGGAACGTATGCTGCAACGCTTTGCCTCGACGCTGGATATCTTTCCCCCGCCGCTGCCGCTGCAGCCGATTACCATCAGCATGTACTGGCACCCGAAAAACAGTCAGGATCCGGCAAGCCTCTGGCTGCGCGAGCAACTGCTGCTGGCCGCGGGACGTCAGATGTGATCGAGGGTTTGCAGGAATTTCTTTAACACCTCTGAGCGAATGATCCGGTGGCACACCAGCTTCAGCTCGCTTTCCCTTAGCCTGTCAATGATGTCGACGTACACGACATTCTCCACGCTGACTGCCCTGGCGGAGGCCGGCAGTAGCGCCATGCCAAACCCCGCAGAGACCAGGCTGATGACAGTAGGTACGTCGGTGGCGTTTTGTACCACCTCAGGCTGGAAACCTGCGCCGTAACAAACGTCATAGAAGTACTGTTCGAGGCCCATTCCCTCCGGGTCGCGCAGGGAGATCCATTTTTCATCTTTCACCGAGGCGAGCGTAAGCGCGGACGATTTCGCCAGAGGGTGCTGTGAAGAGAGCGCCAGCACCGTTTTCTCGGACGTAAACGGGCGGCTTTGCAGGTCGTCAGGCAGAGACGGCAGCGGCGCCCGGATGATGGCCACATCCAGCTGGTTGCTTTGCACGGCGGTATAGAGCGTCTGCACATTCCCCGTCATTAGCGACATGGTGATGGCAGGCCACCGACTGTGCATCTGGCGCAGCGCGGCAGGCAGCCTGGTGTCAAACATGGCGCTCGATACGCACCCGAGATTCAACACCCCCTGCTCCCCCCTCGCCGTTTGCCTGGCGTCCAGTACCGCCTGTTCCGTCAGGGCGATGGCCAGCCTGGCTTTCTCCAGGAAAGCTTCACCGGCCGGCGTCAGGGTTAAACGGCGGTTCGCCCGGCTAAAGAGCGTAACGCCTAACCGTTCCTCTAACGTTTTAATCTGCTGACTCAGCGCGGGTTGTGCCATGTTCAGGCGCTCCGCAGCCCGGTGCATGTGAAGCTCTTCCGCAACGACAATGAAATTACGCATCTGACGAAATTGCATAACGCTTCCCTGGATTTTTTGATAACAAATTTATTATCAAAATAGCAGTAATGATGCAATTGATGCTATGGGCTATTGCCATAAAAATGGAGGCATGCAAACACGGGAGGAAAAAATGGAAAGCCCAGTCAACGATCTCAGAAGTGCCATCGCGTTACTGCAACGCCACGAAGGACAATATATTGAAACGGATCATCCGGTGGATCCCAACGCGGAGCTGGCGGGTGTTTATCGACACATTGGTGCGGGCGGCACGGTGAAACGCCCTACCCGAACGGGCCCGGCCATGATGTTCAATAACGTTAAAGGTTATCCGGATTCGCGTATCCTGGTGGGCATGCACGCCAGCCGGGAAAGAGCGGCACTCCTTCTGGGATGTGAACCCTCGACGCTCGCGCAGCACGTCGGTCAGGCCGTGAAAAACCCGATCGCGCCGGTTGTTGTCCCGGCATCGCAGGCCCCTTGCCAGGAGCAGGTATTCTACGCTGACGATCCTGATTTTGATCTGCGTAAACTGCTTCCGGCCCCGACCAACACGCCGATTGATGCTGGCCCGTTCTTCTGTCTGGGGCTGGTACTGGCAAGCGATCCGGAAGACAGTTCGCTGACTGACGTCACGATTCACCGTCTCTGCGTTCAGGAGCGCGATGAGCTTTCCATGTTCCTGGCCGCGGGGCGCCACATTGAGGTCTTTCGTAAAAAGGCTGAAGCAGCCGGAAAACCGCTGCCGGTGACGATCAACATGGGGCTCGACCCGGCGATTTATATCGGCGCCTGCTTTGAAGCGCCCACGACGCCATTTGGTTATAACGAACTGGGCGTTGCCGGGGCGCTGCGTCAGAAACCGGTCGAACTGGTGCAGGGCGTGGCGGTAAAAGAGAAAGCGATCGCGCGGGCTGAAATCATTATCGAAGGCGAACTGCTGCCAGGCGTGCGCGTTAGAGAAGACCAGCACACCAACAGTGGCCATGCAATGCCGGAATTTCCGGGCTACTGCGGCGAGGCAAACCCTTCTTTGCCCGTCATCAAAGTGAAAGCCGTCACCCTGCGTCACCAGGCAATCCTGCAAACGCTGGTGGGGCCAGGTGAAGAGCACACCACGCTCGCAGGCCTGCCAACGGAGGCCAGCATCCGCAATGCCGTTGAAGAGGCCATTCCGGGCTTCCTGCAAAATGTCTATGCGCATACCGCGGGCGGCGGTAAGTTCCTCGGCATTCTGCAGGTGAAAAAACGCCAGCCATCCGATGAAGGACGTCAGGGACAGGCGGCGCTTATCGCACTCGCGACCTATTCCGAGCTGAAAAACATCATTCTTGTCGACGAAGACGTGGATATTTTCGACAGCGACGACATCCTGTGGGCGATGACCACCCGCATGCAGGGAGATGTCAGCATCACCACTATTCCAGGGATCCGCGGCCACCAGCTCGATCCGTCGCAGTCGCCGGATTACAGCACGTCGATTCGCGGAAACGGCATTTCCTGTAAGACCATCTTCGACTGCACGGTACCGTGGGCGCTGAAGGACCGCTTCGAACGCGCGCCGTTTATGGAGGTTGACCCACGTCCGTGGGCACCAGATTTGTTTGGCACAAAACACGACTAGCGCGTTCGCGATACAGAAGAGCGTATGGCTTTCGGGTCATACGCTCTTCTGTTTTTCATCGCAGGTAAAAAGGGAAATTGCCGCTTCCCCTGCTTTCTTGTACCCTTTCGTCGTTAACCCCAACCCCACAAGAACTGAGACATCCGGACGCTTATGACTGCACACCTTTCTAAAGACCCTTTACATGGCGTAACGCTGGAGATGCAGGTCAATGCCCTGGTTGCACGATATGGCTGGAGTGAGTTGGGCGATCGAATCAAAATTAACTGTTTCAGAAAAGACCCAAGCGTTAAATCGAGCCTGAAATTTCTGCGCCGCACACCCTGGGCTCGCGCAGAAGTTGAAGCCCTGTATCTTGATTCCCTGAATGATGAGGGGATCGCAGAACCGGACGAACCCGCCTTTAACCCCTGGGCTAACAGTCGGATAACCAAGAGCTAAAACGCAAATGACGCGACATGTAAAACGGATTGGTGCGCTGACTGCCTGCGCACTTTTACTTGTTAGTTGCTCCTCAAAACCACCAAAATCACTGGTAACGCCTCTCCCGACCGCGAGCAAACCGACCCAGCAGGCTAACGAGCCGATGCGTGGGATCTGGCTGGCAACCGTCTCACGCCTGGACTGGCCCCCGGTGGCCTCAGTGAATGGCCGCGATGCGCAAGACCGCATCGCGATGCAAAAACAGGCCCTGACGAACAAGCTCGACAAGCTTAAGCACCTCGGTATTAATACCGTGTTTTTCCAGGTCAAACCGGACAGCACGGCGCTCTGGTCGTCTAAAATTCTGCCGTGGTCAGATATGCTCACCGGCAATATCGGCGAGTACCCGGGCTACGATCCGCTGCAGTTTATGCTCGATGAAGCGCACAAACGCGGCATGAAAGTCCATGCCTGGTTCAACCCTTACCGCGTTTCAACCAATACCAAACCGTCGACCATTGCCGCGCTGAACCGCACGTCGTCATTGCACCCTTCCAGCGTTTATGTCCAGCATCCGGAATGGATTCGTATTGCCGGCGATCGTTTTGTACTCGACCCCGGCATTCCGCAAGTGCGCGACTGGATAACGCAGGTGGTCACCGAAGTGGTTGCGCACTATCCCATTGATGGCGTGCAGTTTGACGACTATTTCTATACTGAATCACCGGGATCCGCGCTCAATGACGCGCAGACTTTCAGACAATACGGTCAGGGATTTGCCTCTAAAGCAGACTGGCGCCGCCACAATACGCAGCAGCTGATTGTGCAGGTCTCCCGGGCCATTAAGCAGACGAAGCCTGGCGTGGAGTTTGGTGTCAGCCCGGCTGGCGTATGGCGTAACCGCTCATTCGACCCGGCAGGCTCAGACACGCGCGGTGCCGCAGCCTACGATGAATCCTACGCCGACACGCGTCAGTGGGTGCAGCAGGGCCTGCTGGACTATATCGCACCACAAATTTACTGGCCTTTCTCCCGGGATGCGGCGCGCTATGACGTGCTGACGAAATGGTGGGCAGAGGTGGTGAAACCGACGCATACCCGCCTGTATATCGGCATTGCGTTCTACAAGGTAGGTGAACCGTCGAAAAATGAGCCGGACTGGACGGTTCAGGGCGGCGTGCCGGAGCTGAAAAAACAGCTCGATCTCAACGATTCACTGCCCAACGTGAATGGCACGATCCTGTTCCGCGAAGATTATCTTAACCAGCCGCAGACGCAGGAAGCCGTCAGCTACCTGCGCGGACGCTGGGGTAGCTGACCGGTCAACATCAGGCAG
The DNA here is from genome assembly GCF_057320345.1 of Enterobacter cloacae complex sp. 394I7. NCBI lineage: Bacteria > Pseudomonadati > Pseudomonadota > Gammaproteobacteria > Enterobacterales > Enterobacteriaceae > Enterobacter > Enterobacter cloacae complex sp. 394I7. The sequence continues at coordinate 1,242,875 of NZ_JBXWCR010000001.1, forward strand.
AAACACCCTGTTTCTGCCTGTTTTTTTTACTACGGCTTCGGCCCAAACATCGCCTCAAGCTGTTTCTCATCCGGCATGCCGACCACCTGCTGAAGCTCATTATCGGCATTCAGATAATAAATGGCGGGCGTAGCGTTCGCGCCCAGGTTGTCCATTAACGTCTGGTGTTTTTGCAGTATGTCGACGGTTTCACGGGATGCAGTGCCCTGCGGTTTTGGCAATTTTTTCCCGCCAGAAAGCTCGTAATCACGCCAGGCCGAAACGGGATCTTTCGCATTCAGGATAGCGGAGGCATTACGCCCACTGTTGGGGTTGAGAAACGCCACCAGCAGCGTATTAAGCTGCACCTTGCCCGCTTTCACCCACGGCTGCGCCTCGGACCAGAATTGCTTACAGTACGGGCAGAACGGATCGGCGAAGACGAAGACTTTGCGCGGAGCGTTATCCGCTCCCTCTTTCAGGGGATGCGCCGCGTTCAGTTGCTTCCACATTTCGCGTCCCATCGGGGCGTAGATCTCTTTCTGGAAATAGCCTTCGCTCAGGTTTTTTCCTTTTTCATCGTACAGATAGCCAGAAATTACGTGCTTGCCGTCAGGGGTTAAAAACAGCGTAACGCCCATATCCTGATACTGCCCCAGCCAGGCCGGCGCGCCCCCTGGCGCATCAATTTTCTTAATGATTTTGATATTCTGCTGCTCGCTGAAGAGCTTCACCACATCCGGTATCGCTTCAGCGGCCTGCGCCAGCCCTGACGTTGCCAGCACCGACAGTAACAGTAATTTTTTCATTTTCCGCTCCGGGATTATTGGGGGCGAATCGCCCCCTTCACGTTAACGATTTTTCAGTGCGTCACTGACCATTTCATCGAACTGTTCAAAAGGAACCCAGCCCGGGAGTAACCCTTCGCCAATCAGCGTGGCCGGTGTTCCCTGGATACCCATCTTTTCGGCGATGATCAGGCTGCGTTTGATCGTCACCAGGCTCTCATCATCAGGCGTTGTGACGTTCACCCCGGCCCGTTTTTGCGCCTCCTGAATGCTGGCGTCATCGTGATATCCCTTTTTGGCCATCAGGGTATGGTTAAATTTCATAAATTGCTCAGGATGCGCGCGCCAGACGGTTAAGGCATCGCGTGCTGAGGTCAGTGAACTTTCCGACCGGAAAGGCAAAAACTTAAATACCACCGCCACATCCGGGTGTTTTTCGACGATCTTTTCCAGGTAAGGATCGAATTTCTTGCAGTACGGGCAGTTGTAATCCGTAAAGACCACCAGGGTGAGCTTCGGATCCTTAGCGCCAATGCGCGGCGAGTCCGGGTCGTTAAACAGAAAGTCATAAACCATCTTCTGTGCACGTTGCTCCTGTTCCGGCGTCATGGTCTGCGCCGCCATCACCTGCGCTGAGGTCAACAGTAGCAGAAGCGTAATAAGGATTCTTTTCATAATACATTTAGCCTTTAGCGTTGTTCAGGGTGGCAATAAGCGTGTCTTTATCCAGCAGCGGCGAAAGCATCTCCCCCTCAGGGAAGCCCGGGCCGTACACCTCATTAAACGGGATGGCGTAACGGTTTCGCTTTTCAAGGAATTCGGCGATAAACGCTGACGGCTTGCTCCAGTCGCCACGCAGCGCCACCACGTCCGGCTGGCTAAGCGCGGCAATAACGTCAGGCTGATTCAACACCCGATGCTCATTTACCTTGCAGGTGACACACCAGTCCGCGGAGATATCCACGAAGACCCGTTTGCCCTGCGCAAGGGCACCCTGAATAGCGTCTTCACTTAGCGGTTGCCACGGGATTGCCTGAGCGACGCTTGCGGTGTTTGTTACAGGCGGTGAGGTAAGCAACCCGCGCAGCTGGTATCCGCCAAAGGCTGACAGCGCGATCACCACGCACCAGAACAGCGGCGAGGTTTTCTGCCCGGTCATCGCAAGCAGTGCGATAGCGACGACGATAAGCACTAACATCACGCTCTGGCTCACCGCCTCACCCAGATGCGGGCTAAGCAACGTCACCAGCCACAGGCTGGAAGCCAGCATCATCAGGCCAAGAATAATTTTCAGGCCGTTCATCCAGCGACCGGGTTTTGGCAGCAGCATGGCGGTTTTTGGAACCAGCGCAACGAACAACCACGGCAAACTCATCCCCACGCCGAGCATCAGGAAGATAAGCCACAGGGAATGCAGCGGTGCGCCAAGGGCAAATGCCACCGCCGTGCCGAGGAACGGCGCAGAACATGGTGTGGCCAGCAGCGTGGCAAACATCCCTTCGCAGAAACTGCCGGCAAGCCCCGTTCCCCCTGCCGTTGCCAGCCGTCCTGCGGCGGCAGATGGCAGCAGCATCTCAAACGCCCCGAACAGATTGAGTGCGAAGAGGAAGGTCACCGCGACCATCAGGCCAATAAACCACGGATTCTGGAACTGAATACCCCAGCCCAGCGAGGCACCGGTCAGCTTAAGCGCGGTCACCATTGCGGCCAGCAGCATAAAGGAGACCAGGATCCCGGCACTGGTTGCCAGAAAACGGAGCCTGATCATCCGCCTGTCTGAGCCCGCATGGAGCACGCTGTTGAGCTTCATGCCCATCACCGGCAGCACGCAAGGCATCAGGTTCAGGATCAAGCCGCCCAGTAGCGCAAAGAGCACCATTTTGCCGGTTCCCTCAGACACGCCCGCCGCTGACGGTTCCGCGGGCGTTGCCCCGACGGTCATCACGGTTTGCTGCGCTTTATCGCCATTGGTGAGCACAAACGACAGCGCTTTTCCCTGCAGCGAAGTGGGTTTATCTCCCCACTCATCGGTCACGGGCACCGTTACCCTAAGCTGATTGCCGTCGGCTTTGAGGGTCGGTTCACCGGGAAGAATGTCGCCTTCCAGCGGGTCAAAATAGATCCCCGGCTTGTCCCATTGCCCTTGTGTGGTTCCCGTAATGATCAGCTTGTCGTCTGATAACCAGGCTGACAGGTCTGCGGACACGCCAGATGTCGCGGGAATGGCCTGCATCGCGCGTTCAAACGCGTGGCTGAACCCCTCATCCACCGGCTGGTTAAAATCAAGATGCAGCTTATAGTCCGTCAGCAGACAGACATTGCTGCACGTGGAAAGGGTAAGCGTCCCGTCGAGCGCATCCCCCGCCGCACCGTCGAGGGTGATGGGGATGATGACCTTATCGTGATAGCCCTGGGTGGTCATCCCGGAGATATCAAAGCGCGAAGGCACCGGCCAGTGCCAGTCATCCGTTACGCCAGCAGGCCAGGTGATTTTCGGGGCTACGCCGCCCTCGCCGGGTGAACGCCAGTAGGTTTTCCAGCCGGGCTGCAGCTCAACGGTGAGCAGCGCGAGGATGCGGTTTTGCTCCCTTTCCGCCTGAACGCGGATCCGGGCATGATCGTTTTGCGGGGAAACCAGCCAGCCTGTATCCGCCGCATGGACAATGCCGATGCAGGACAGCCACAGGAAGACGAATCCCCTGAAGAGGTTAAACATGTTTTACTCCGTGAATAGTGAAAATTATCGTGTGGTGACGATGCTTTTCATTCACGGAAAACGCAGTTTTTGAGGTGTATTCGGGGAGGCGGTGCCTGAACGGGCTGTTCTCTCGGAACGCATGCCCGCCCTTGCGTAAACAACTGAAGTAGCGCGAAGAAGATGATAATCGCCGGTAGCGCACCATCAAAGAACAGAGGCTGAGCACAAAGCAGCGAGTGTGCGCCTAACTGACACGGCGATGGCCCGGACGGCTCAGCGTCGTTGGTTTGAACCGGGGCATCAGCAATCAGGGTCGTTTGCGGATCCAGTCCCTGCAAAAAATGGTTGAGAAAAACCGCACGCTGCACCAGGCAAATAGCCATCGCCAGACACGTGATTATCAAAAGCCATTTTCCCAGAAGCTGACGGTTGCGCATAACGTTCCAAATTTACCAGACGCCCCGATCATAAACGATAGTGATGAATCTACAAGTCCTGATAATGTAAGGTTTTGTCTGTCGGCGTTAGCCACCGGTCAGCGCATCATAGACGTCCCGCAGTCGCGTGCGCAGGAAAAGCACCGCCTTGTGCTTACGCGATAACAGCGCCTGCTCGCTTGCCCCGGTTTCCTCTGCCAGCATTTTAATGCTGTAGCCCTGGAGCTCCGTTTTTTCAAAAACCTCGCGCTGAGGCGGCGGAAGTTCAGACAGCGCCTGACCCAGTTCTTCCCACAGCAGCGTTTTAAGGTACTCCTCCTCCGGCGTATGCGGGACACCGAACAGGGTTTCCGCCAGTTCATCTTCGGGGAAGTCCTCATCATCATCCCCGGTAAAATATCCTGAAAGAGAGACCTCACGCTTTTTCCGCGCCCGGTCGGTCATCTCATTACGTGCCGCGCGAAACAGCCAGGCGGCGACGTTTTCGACCGGCTGCTCCACTTTCATCAGCTGATAGGTAACTTCCTGCAAAATATCGTCGGCATCATCGCGCACGGACGTTCGTCCGCGGATAAAGGCTTTCAGCCGGGCGCGGCAGGCATTAAGCGCCGACATCAGCAATGACTCTCCCGCCAGCCCGGTTTTCATCTCGCTCACTCTGCTTCCGGCGTTTTCGGCGTGCTGTCGTCGCGTTTATCTTCGCGATGACCGTGCCAGCCGCAGTGCCCGCGACCATGGCGACCAAAGCCTTCGCGACGCTGCTGAATAAACGCCTCACGCTGTTCGGGGGTCATATTCATCCAGCGTTCGTGCATACGACGGTGCGCGCCGAACATCCCCGGACGGAAGCCTAGCCCACCGAACAGGATCCGGCTTAATACCAGAATCCCCAGCGCCTGCCAGAAACCGATGGCTTTCACGCCAATAATGGCCGGGAGTAAGGCATTCCACAGGGTCATGACCACCAGTCCCAGTACAAGGACGATTACCGCACCTATCACCAGCCCTTTACCCATACGGTGGCGGCCAAACCCGCGTCCGTGCCCTCTTCCGTGCATATCGAAATCTCTCATGGTGTTTACCTCATTTACAGTGATTGATTATGGCTTGTGATGAGGTAGACGGATGAGGCGGGGAAATATTGCTGGGGAGAATAGAAATTTTTTGTGCTTACGGATTTTAACGCATATCGCTCACGACGGGTGGGCGCTATGCGTCGCCTCATGGCACATCATCTCGTACGAAACATTCGTTTAACTAATTCGGTGGCGATAACGGCCAGTATGATTGCCAACAACGTAAGGAAGATGAGTGAGGATAATAGCGGGTTTAGCATGCCACCTAAACGGGTAAAGTCACTCGCGGAATAACACGCGGCCATAATCTGCAGGCGCAACGCCGGTGTCGGTGGCTGGTCAATCAGCGCCGACAGAAGCGAGCCGTATTCACGACGCATGACGCGCGAGCCAATCGCTGTGACCAGAATGTCGCGCACGCTCCTGATATGCTTAACCTCAGAGATACTGAGGCCGGTCTGGCTGTTTATTCCGAGATAGCGCACCGTCATTGTGTCCCCTTAGTCCAGCTCCCGCCGCTCTGTACGTTGCCGTGCGCGTGGTCATCCACCTGCACGCCGTTGCTGATAAATTTCCTGCCGGTGTGCTCGATGTTCCCGGTCATCTTCCCGCCTTTCTGCACTTCCAGCGTGCCGGTGGTCAGCTTGTTGGTGCACAACACCTCGGGTGTATCGAGCGTGATGCGGGTCGAGGCTTTCACCAGTACCACCGGCACGGTCGCCGTAATGGAATCTGACGCGGTGACGTCGGCGGTTTTGATGCCTGACACGGTGAGCGCACTGTTTTGAGGTTCGTACTCGATGACAGCGCCATCAGGAAATGACACATGAAACGCATCGGGTGAGGCCGAGGGCGCGGGATGGTCGTCAGAGAAAATGCCAGGCAGCACAAAAGCGGTATCGAGCTCGCCGCCGATGGCCAGCAATAACACCTGCTCACCGACGGAGGGAGCCCACCACACACGAGAGCGACCGGCGCGACTGGTGAGCCAGTTAATCCAAGTGGTTTCGATGCCTCCGGTCTGGACGCGACAAAGTCCCTCGTCGAGGTCGACGTCGGTCACGATGCCGGTGCGGATAAGGTTGCGGATCGCGCGTGCGATTCCCTGCAGAGAATTTAGATTATTCATGGGGAAAGGATGCCGCCGGGCGAGGCCAGCGGCAATGGAACGGTGTTTTGTGGTGGATACAACAACACCCTCAAAAGTTCATGTTCCATGATGCTTTGAATATCTTTGATTGAGAAATGTTGAAAATTTGAAAACCTTTAACTTTTCCTATTTAATCTGAAGATATTGATTCAAACATAAGGAATTGAGATGTACTTTTATAAATACTTCAAGGCCGACAATTTAAACTTTTCAATGCTCCGTCATGGTGAGGTTTTCTTTGCATCACCAAAAGAATTAAACGACATACATGAATGCAAACCGCAATTCACGTTTAATGCAAACCGTGAAGTATGGTCAAGGTTCATCGAGGAGGTTCTTTTTAGAATCTGCATCCAACTAAATTTAAAACCAGAATCCCAGCTAGCTTATGAAATACTCTCATTTAAAAAAGATGTTTTAGCCGACCTTCTAAACAAAAAAAAGGCATTATCACTAAAATATGAAGAGACAATCAGCAAAATCACAGATGCCTTTGGCAAAAAGGCTTTCGCAGAATTAAGTTACAATGATGCAACTAATGCTATGCACGCGCTTAACTTATATATGCAAAATGAATTAGACACAAAATTAAATGACACGTTATATATTACATCCTTTTCGAAGAACGCCACCATTTTAACGATGTGGGGTCTTTATAGTAATGCTGAAAAAGGTTTCGCCATCATTTACGAGTCAACCGATGGAACTATCAACCTCGAAAGCAATATAGAAATGTTTCCTTCTTTTACTAAGCTTTCCGATTCATCCTCATTATTCGGAACGTCTAAGCTAGGCAAAGCACAACTCCTTGAGGTGGATTACAAGAACAAACCAGTTAGAGCAAATGGTTTTAGAAAGCTTGTCCCTACCTTCGCTTTCAGTGACCAAGAGGATTTTTACGATTGCGGCGAAACTCTCCTGTCAGATTTACCGAAATACAACGAAAATCACATCGGACGTGTAAAATACACTGACTGGAAATATGAAAAAGAGTTAAGGCTACACTTACCTGTTTTTGACGAGCTACCTTCAGCGCTTCGAAGCATAAAAATATCAAAACATCACATAAAAGGCATTATCTTTGGTTCAAAAACAAATGAGGATGATAAGGAAAAAATCCTCGCCGCTTGTTATCATTTAAAAAAAGCGCAACCACCCGAAAGTGACATATATATTTTTCAAGCAAAAAGCATGCCTGGTCAATATAAAATTATAGTTACACCCATAGGAAGAGTTTGTGACATTCATGGAAGATGGCTTCCTTTTATAAACGAAGTTGAATGGAATGACCAAATCCGTTCAGAAGAATTAAAGAGAATATTAGAAGCGATCAATGCAAGTTAATATTTGCACGTTCTGCAGCCCCTCATATCAAGGGGCTTTTATCTTAACCATTTTTAAAATGATTTATTATCATTGCCTCCATCAAATCTTTATCATTCTGGCTAAACCCCAGTAACCGGCGCTCTGCATACTGCACGTCACGGCTGTGCGGGTTTGGCCGGCCTTTTAGCCCGTACTGGTGAACGCGAGCGATGCGCTGCACTTTGCCGGTAAATTCCACCACTGCACTGTTTTCACTGCCAGTGGCTTTCATGTAACGGCTCGCGCGCAGCTTCTGAAACATCGCCCTTTTGATTCGGCCGGTCTTTGCCCTGAGCGGCTGGCGCTTTCTCGCCTGATACGGTGAGCCGTCCGGGGCTTTTTGCTGTTTGATGCGTTGCTGTTGCGACTTGCGCAGCTCCTTTGCGATGTCACCGGCAAGCTTCCGACGTCCTGCCGGTGACAGGGAAGAAAGCAGCCCGGCGAGCTTGTCGTCAAAAGGCTTAAAGTCACTCATCCCACTTACTCACCAGTTCGCCGTTGATGTAGAGCTCTTTTGGCCGGGTGACGGGCTCAGGCGGTGGCGGCTCAGGAGCATAGCTCACGTGCAGCGCGCCGTTTTCCTCTTTGATGATGGTGCGCTCGGTGAGCTGCAGGCTGATGCTGATATCAACACTGTCCCCGTCGTTTAAATCCATCTGGAAACGGTAGCCCTTTTTGCGTCCGTCATCGAGCGTGCAGATATCCGGCTGATTCTCACGCAGCCATGCGGCCACCGGCACGAATATCAAATCGGGGTCGCCCACAAAGTCACACACGATCACATTCAGTGTGTAAATCTTTTCGTGTGACAGCGTGGCCGCGAGCCGCGCATCGATATTCCACTCATCGGCAAAGATACGCATCATTTCGGGGTTCGTTTCCAGTTGCGGAACGGCTTTAATCAGCGCTTCGCGCAGGCTGCGTGCTTTCTTCATCGAGTTTATCCTGACAGTCTTTGACGGTTTCAACCTGCAGCGCGCAGGCGGCGAGCGCGAGCTCAAGCCTGCGAATATCGGCGCTGAGGTCGCCATTAGTGAGCGGTTCGCTTTCCGGCATCGGGCAATAGCTCACTTTCGGGCAGGCGCTGTAAACAATGACCGGCGGAGGCGCAACCGGCGCGGGTGTGCAGCCTGCGCACAACATCAGGCAGCTTGTCGCTATACCAGCGGCGTAACGTTTCATTCTCATTTATCAGCCTCGTAATGGTTTCTTCACGCCGCACGGCCATCGCACCGGCGGCCAGCAGTTCCCCGCGTAAACTGACCTGCGCGGTTTCATTTCGCCTGGCGATTCGCTGCGACACGGAAAGCTGATTTTTCAGCATTCCGATCACGTTTTTTTACTACGAGGCGCGGCCATGCCGCTTTTTAAAGTCAAAGGCTCAAAGACCAAAAGCTTTGGAACGATACACCATTCGGCTACTCGGATAATTTGTACCAGCTCAGAGCCCAAGTGCTGGCCGCTGATGCTCACAACGCTTTCCCACGTAAGATTGCTAGCGCAACTTTTCAGCTACACCAGACATTAAAAAGGCTCCCTCAGGAGCCTTTAAAAACGCTTCAACCCAATGAAATAAAAGGATTTATTTTTGAACATGTCCACACATTGACCACATCGGTAAAAAAAGCCCCGTACGACAGGGGCTTTTAATCTAATTGAAGTTTCATAGAGTCGAGTTGTTGGAATGAAATGAGTCTGATGCTTTTGTTGTTTGAAAGCGGGTATTTGATAATAAAATATTTAAATAAAAGATTTTCAGCAGAACTGCTATGTTGTCAGATCACAACATATCGCTGCTATTTCTGGATGGCGCAAACGAGCAATTTCCATTTGATGGGTTGCCCATTCGTATGTTGATGATGGTTTTGGGGAGGTAGAGTATGACCCTTCGCTATTCCAATTTCATCTCCGCAGTTAACACAACGATAGATTCCCGCGTTCACTGCCTGACTACCGGGCGAGAGTTCATCATCAAATGCTTGATGGTTATTTTGCGCTAAGTCATTGCTGTATTTATAAAGTGCCATAATTTTTCCTTATTGTGCATACCCGCTTTTCTTGTACCTAATTAATGTAGATAGAGAAATATGCACTTTCGAGGAACAAATTTTTTTTCTTTTGATAATATGACTTTGATCATCAATACAGCTTTTGGCATGTTATTCACTACCATCATTTGAAACTTACCAGCTTTGTGAAACATTTATTTTTCAAACGGTTATCACACAACTGATAACCCCGCACATGCAGGGTATCATTTTGCTTATTGCCAGTGGATTTGTTGCTGACCCGATGATGTCGGGTGCGGTGCCGCTGGCACTACTACCCCCGGCGAAACGATAAAGCGCTCTATCGTTTCAGTGGTCACAAACGTCGCGCTGCAGTTGATATTTGTGCATTGATGATAACGCTCTTTTGTCGTGTCGGAAAAATAGCGACTTGTGCGAGCGTGGGCGGCGTAATGGCATTTAGGACAGTGAAACATGGCGAGCACCTCAGAGCGTTATTGATGCATCGATTTTAACCATTAAAACCTTACATATCAAATATATAAACAACTTTCATTGTGTTATATCTTCGCTTTCATACTCCACATCCGAAACCTTAACCTCAAGCTCTAAGCCCGTCGTGTAGCCGTTCCCGTTAAGGTTATGCACCACCCGGCTGATTATCCAAGCCTGCTCGTCTATAACGTGCTTAAAGCCTTTGACTGCTATCGGCGTTTCAGGAAATAAATCTGCCCGGCCAATAGCCAGCGAGATTGAAAACTCCGCGACGCCGCGCTGCAGCTTGTCCCACTTTGCCTGAGCGGCGCGCATGGCCTGCGCCTTTGTCGCGTAGATGGTCGTCAGCTCCAGCACGTTGTCAGACTCACCGACCATGTACTCGCCCTCGCGCGCTTCCTGCTCCTTTTTAGCTTTGGGCTTTGACGTGGCTTTGGTGGCCTTTGGGTGCTGCAGCGCGCGCAGGTGCTGCTCTTTGAGCTTGCGCTTAAGCTTCACCTTTTGCTTTTGCGGCTTCGGGTCTCTGGTGTGCAGCCATTTGGCCGTAACGCCGGTGTAGGCTTCGCGGTCAGCAATCGCAAACTGGTGCCGGTCGCCGTCGCCGCGTTCAAGTGTCATCTGAGGAATGGGCTTCCCGCTGGCCGTCTTACCGCTTCCGGCTTTCAGAAATAACAGATTCCCCGCTTTTACAGAGACCGCTGCACCGTTCCGGTCAGCCAGACGGGACAGAAACACCGCGTCGGATTCCTGAGTCTGGTCAATGTGAGGGACGGGGATCGCTTTCAGCGTATCGACCACGCTGGCCTCAAGCTTATTGCGCGCTGCGATAGTCTCAACAATTACCCCGATTGTGGTGTCGTGCCATGACTGTTCCCGGCGTGAGTTCAGCGACCCGCGAAAATCAGCGCTGCGCCCCCGGATGGTCAGCGTATCTGGCGCGCCACGATGCTCGATTTCATCTACCGTAAAGGTGCCTTTTTTTATCAGGGCGCTATCCTGCCAGCCCAGCCACAGCGTTAACGTTGCGCCGCGCGGAGGCATAGCGATTTGCCCGTCGGTATCATCGAGCTCGATATCGAGCTGGTCGGCCTCGAATCCGCGATTGTCCGTCATGGTCAGGCTGATTAGCCTGTCGCTGAAATCCTGCGTAATATCTTCGTTATCCTGCTTGAGCATAAACGCCGGGGCAATCTTTGCACCGGCCTGAATATTCATACCCATAGTCATCCCGCAAGCCCTCCCAGCCACTTACCGGCAGACGTCACCAGATTGTCGGCCTGCGTTTTCAGGTCGCCGTAAATTGCCGCGAGCGACTCATCGACCCGTTTCAGCGAGAGGCTAAACTCGATTTTTCTGGCCGCGCCGTCGCTGAATAATTCGCTGTGCGTGTGGGTCACTTTATCGATGACATACATGCCGTGGATCATGCCCGTTCCGTCAATCAACGGCCACGCCCTGCCTTCGTCGGCCATCAGCTCGATGGCGGTCAGTGAGAGGCGACCGCCGGTGATTTCGGGGTACAGCACGCCCGAAAGCGTGCGCGAGGTTTCCCCCTCCCCGAGAAACTGATAGGCCGGTGGTTTGCCGATGCGGTCATTTGACGCCCAGCGGTACTCTTTCGAATACTGCATTGACTGATGTGGCAGCGTGCGGCGCTCAAACACAAATAAACCTAAAACCATTAACATGCTTTAGCCCTCATCCATCGTGACGCATACTTGAGCGCTGACGCGCACGGTTTTGCTGGTCGAGTCTTTCGACGGCTTCGCGGAGCTGCCGGTCAAGGTCTGTACCCGGTGCGATGCCACCATGTAGGGTGATGTTATATTCTGGCTTGCTCTGGTCTACGTAGGTCTTCCCGGCAGGAACCGGCACCGGGTGATACCACTGAGAATCGCCAAACAACGGGGTTGGTCTGATACTTAACTCTTTACCTGAACCCGTTGCCGCATTGGCTTTTGCGGCTTTCTGGTCAAGGTCGCTCGACTCTTTATTGATAACCCCGAGTTTCTCCAGTAACCAGTTAACGCCGCCGCGCAGTTTGTTAAAACTATTGAGCGGTAACATCAGCGCGTCGGCCAGTGCCTTACCGAACAACACCCCCGCATTTTTACAGCTGTCGAGCGTCTCCTGCGTTGCCTTAACCGGCGCTATCAGGTTAGTGAACCACTGCCAGACCCCGCGCAGTTTTTCGATGATGGAATCAAACACCGGCGCGAGCGGCGAGAAGATTTCCGCCACCGGCGCAAAGGCCGATTTTAATCCCTCTACCACACCCGAGAAGAATACGCTGATGGGCTCCCAGTATTTACGGATGAGCAGCGCACCGGCCACCACGGCAGCGACCACCGCGACCACCGGCAGACTGATTGCCCCTAATGCCGCGACAATGGCACTTCCGGCAGTAGTGAAAACGACGCTCAGCATGCCAGCAGCAGCAATAATCGCGTTTATCCCTGCGATGACAGGCCATGCAATCAGACCAATCCCGCCGAGCACCCCAACCAGCGCCAGCCCACCGGCGACAAGGTTAAACAGGGTTTGCGTCAGTTCAGGGTTAGCTTTCGCCCACGCGGCCACCTTGCCGAGCCAGTCTGTTGCGGAAACCGTCAGGCGACGCAGTGCTGAGTCTTCTTTTTCGAAAACCTCAATCTGCAGGTCTTCCCATGCTGACTGCAGGTTTTTCAGATCGCCGTCGAGGTTGTCCGTCTGAATTTTCGCAATGCGTTCGGTCGTGCCTTTAGAATCCCGGATTTGCTGGCGCTTATTATCGAGCGAACCATCACCGGCAGCAGCGACGAGTTTAATCGCGCCCTTCATGGCCTCTTCACCGAAAATCACTTTCAGATATTCGCCCTGCTCCGCCGTACCGAGCTTGTTTTTCGCAAAGGACTTGTGAATATCTTTGAGGATTTTCTCGACCGGCAGCATGTTCCCTTTGCCGTCGCGGGTTTTCACGCCTAATTCTGAAATAGCCTCAACGGCCTTACCCATGGGGGCTTGCAGGCGGTTGAAAATGGCGCTCGCCCCCGTCCCGGCCATCGAGCCTTTAATCCCGTTATCCGCCAGAATGCCGAGCATGGCGGTCGTGTCTTCGATGCTCGCACCTGCAGCCTCAGCAATTGGCGCGACATATTTCATCGCCTCGCCCAGCTCGACGAGGCCGGTGTTTGATGACGTAAAACCTTTAGTCATCACATCCGCGACACGCTCAATCTCGGTGGTCGGCAGGTTAAATGCCGACTGCATGTTAGTGATAATGTCGGCGGCTTCTGCGATATCCACGTCGGCCGCGAGGCTCAGGTTTACGGTCGAACCGGTCGCAGCCAGCACGTCATCGGCGTTATAGCCCGAGCGTGCGAGCGTGGTCTGCGTGCGCGCTACATCACCCGGCGAAAAGGCGGTTGTCGCACCAATATCACGCGCCTGTTGACGAATGGCCGCGAGCTTATCGTCGCCCTTATCGAGCCCGAGAATCGCCTGCGTGCCTGACATCTGCTTATCAAAACCGATACCCGGCGCAATAAAGCGTGACGCACCATAAAGCCCGGCGGTCGCCACCCCGACGCCCACCATCCCGGCATTACGCGCACCGGCGGCGAGCTGTTGCCCGGATTCATAGCGGCTTTTTACCGCGCTGAGTCTGGCCTGTTGCTGACTGACGCGCGCCAGTGCATCACGTTGCCGGTTAAGCTGCGCGGTTGCCTCGCTGATACTGGTTTTAAGGCGTCGCTCGTCTGCCGACAGCGTGCGGGTATTTATCCCGGCCTGCGCGAGCTCGGTGCGCTGGCGCTGCACCGACTGCCTGAGCCCGTTATATTTGAGCTGCAGGTCAGCGGCGGATTTCTTTGCCGCCTCCATCGCGCGCGCCTGCGCGTTAGTCGGGTTTTCTGTGTTTTTAAACTGGACGGCCAATGCTGCGGCCTCCTGTTTCGCTTTATCAAGCGACTGACCGGTCACGGCAAGCTGTGCGCTCGCTTTCCTGAATCCGTCAATTCGGGACGCCTGCGCATTCAGATCGCGCAGGGTGTTTTGAGAAGTGCGGATATCGCCAGCAAGGGTCTTGCTGGCAGTCTGGATAGCTTTGAGCGGTCGGCTTGCCCGGTCTACTGCGTTAAGCAGCACCTCAAGTCTGACGTTATTGCTCATGGTGGTTTCCGCTTCGCTGCAGCGCCTTATCGCGCCATGTGATGAGCTCGGTCACGCTCAGGGAATTCAGCTCTGATGGCGGCCAGTGAAAAATCACCGCGATATCCGCCATCAGGTCATCGACCGACAGGTTATCGGGAAACGTCAGCGAGCCGAAGATGGCGACAAAAAACCAACCACCTTACCGGCGAATAAAATTAGGTCTGATGCTTCCAGACGCGTGACCTCATGCTCGGTGAGTGCCGGGTAAGTCATGCGCGGCAGCACCTTAATCAGCGCATCGACGTCAGAGTTTGCCAGCGAGGCCAGACTCACACCGCGCAGGGTTCCCGCGTTGGGTTTTGTGACGGTCACCTGCTCGATTTTCTTCTCACCGCGCATGATGGGGTTATCGAGGATCACAATGTTTGATTTTTCGGTTTCGTTGATGTTTTCCATGATGTTGGTCTCGTCAAAGTTAACTGACCGGCCAGCCTGACTGACCGGTTAAGGGGTTACAGGCCGATGGCCTTACGGTGTTCCGCCAGACGGTCGACGCCGTCGACTTTCATCACCATGTTGATGACGTCAATCTCGATGACCTCTTTGCCGTCAATCGTGAGCTGGTAGTAAGTACACTCGGTCGAGATTTTGGTCGTACCGCTTTCGCCCTGTTTGTTTTCGCCGCCGTCATACTCTTTGTGACGGCCACGCATGACCACCTCAACGGCAGAAATTGCGCCGGTGTCATCGCGCTGGTATGAGCCGGTAAAACGCAGCGGCACGCTATCCGCGCCCGGTGACGCGTACTGCGCCCACAGTTCGACGTCAGGCAGACCGCCCAGCGTCCACTCAAGCGACAGCGCATCATCATCGAGGCCGAGGTCAATCGACACCGAGCCCGGCATCCCGCCGCCGCGATATTTCTCAAGCTTACGGGTCAGCTTTGGCAGGGTGACGGATTCAACGACGCCCATGTAGCTGAGACCGTCGTTAAACATGTTCAGGTATTTCAGTTTGCGTGGTAACGCCATGCTCTGAGCTCCTTAGCTGTTGACCGAGTCTGACAGGTTCGCCAGATAGGTATCGGTGATGCGCTGGCGCAGGGTCAGGTTTTCCAGCGGCGGGACGGGGGTGTAGTCGTAATCGATATACAGTTTCCCCGCCTTGAGCGTTTCCACGCTGTTTGACTCCGGGTCGTACCAGCAGGAGCCGTCAACGATATAACCGTTGTTTTTCAGCTCGCGGAATTTCGCATTCATACCGGCGACGATGTCGCGAATAAGCGTCGCGGTGACGGGTTTATCAATCGCCCACGCATGCGCCTCCGCCATCGTGTCGGCAAGCACCTGCGCCGTGCGGGTGTAGTTTTCAAACAGGAAAAGCGGGTCATCTGAGCAGGTACGGTTGCCCCAGAATTTAAAGCCGTCGTTACGAATAAGCGTGGTGACACCGGCCTGATTAAGCAGGTTTGCGTCGGTGGCTTTCTCCTGCAAATCCCACGAGACCGAGGCGCTGACGCCGGTGACGCCATTCACGCCGACGTTAGACAGCGTTTTGTGCCAGCCGGTCTCCTGGTCGATTTTGGCGCGCAGGCCGAGCGCGCGGGCGGTCGCCCATGCAATATCGGTATCGTTCGCCGTGGTGTCCCATGCCAGAAAATCAGGGTGAATGACCATCAGTTCGCGCTGGCTGAAATTCTCGCGGTAGGCAATGGCTTCAGAAATGGTCTTGCAGCCCCACGCGCTGATATAGCCAAACGCGCGCAGGCTTTGACAGGTCGCCGCGAGCGCGGTCGCCACTTCCTGAGAGTCCAGACCCGGCACGCCGAGAATGCGCGGCTTAACGCCGGTGACGGTTTTTGCAGCCAGCAGCGCCTTAAGCCCGGTGTATTTGCCGTTTTCGTCGGTGGTGCCGATGATGTTGGAAATGGTCTCTTTCTGCGCCGCTTCCGGGTCTTCAGGGTCGTCGGTACCTTCGGCAACGCGCACAACCACAACGACCGGCTTGCACTGGTCGGCAATGGCCTGCAGGGATTTTGATAATGTGCCTTTTGTACCGGCTTTACCGATAGCGTTTTGCACGCTGGTAATCAGCACCGGCTCATTAAGCGGGAATGTTACGTCATCAGCATCGCTGGCCGTGCAGACCATGCCGATGATGGCCGTCGAGACGGTGGAAATGGTGCGCGTGCCATCGTTAATCTCTATGACCTCGACGCCGTGGTGATAGTCGCCCATCTGTTTAACTCCGTGGTTAAGGGGTGCGACTATTTTCGGTTGTGCTGATGGTCTGCGAAACGTAATGCCGTTGGGGGGAATACAGCACAACGGGCAGTCAGCCGTCACGATAACCTGCCAGTGTGATTCAACGTTTTCAGCGATTAATCAGGGAAAGTCTCTTAAAATTAAGCCCGCACAATGCGGGCTTGTTGTTATTCGTTATTCGTCCGACGGGGGCTCAGGCCATTCGATTTCAGGTGCTAGAGAAGTATCAATACGACTGAGTTTTACACTGAAAATTTCCCATTCTTTAAGCTGCTCCATTTCTTCCTCTGACGCAATTTCGTACTTTACCGCCCTCTGCAGAGGCAAAATCATTTCTTCCGCTTTGCTACCGAGACGGCTTTTTTCTGCCTCCGCTAACGCAGTGTGGTCAATAACCGGATCCGAAAGTAGCGGGGTGCCATCGCTGCCAGAGGTGATCACTTTGCCCCTGCATTGCCCCTCCAGAAGGGAATTATAAAGTTCTTCACTAATTTCTACGGCATCCTCCGGCCAGCCATCCGGGCTGTTCTCATAAAGTGCTTTCATTGACTCAGGATAAAAGCCGTTTTCTTTTGCACTCCAGAAATATCTTTCTTTCATTTTTTTATCCTATTTACCAAATGCGACCCAGAATGCTGTTTTTTCAGGATTGCCGTTCGCACCATAATTAAAACCAGTTTTACTGTGGCTTAACGATCTGATGTTGCTTGATGAGTCGGAAAGGTTACCTGTGCCTGCATCGCTGAGCGTAAGCAGGACGCCCATGCAGAAATTAGGGAACGCCTTAGGAAAATTGACGGCTGTGTTGTAGCCCGTTCGGGTTACTGTTCCCATCTGTATAATCAGACCGGTCGAATTGTCCTGCTGCCACCCTCCGGTAGCAGAAAGAGAAGCGGTGTTTTTGGCATTGTATCCCGCATCACTTTGCGCTTTGGTGTAGTACCGGGCATCGCTCTCAGCCTTGGTATACGCCCCCGTTTTCGGCATATACCCTGCGTCTGATTGCGTTTTGGTGTAGTAACGCCCGTCAAAGTTCGCAAAGCTACCCGGAATGATCTGACCCGGCGCAGAAAAGTTACCGTTAGTATCCCATTTGAAATTAACATCCTGGACGCCACTTCCTTTCATATGCAGGTGCCACGAAAGAGCGTCACCACTTACCAACGTACCTAAGGAAAAAGCCCAGGAGTTTTTACCGGTGATGGATGCCTGTTGTTTAATTATCGGATGGTATTCACTTGCACCAGTGGTTGAATATGAATTAAAAAACGGGGCTTTCGTGCCATATTGATTAGCCCAGCCATAATTCCCGCTATAACCCGCTGTAATTTCCTTTGATGCATAAATTGTGTTGCCTACAGTCAGTGGCGTTTCTGACTGCAGCGCGCCGGTTTCAAGGCTCACGCGTAATGGACGGATTGCATTATAAGCTCCGTAAGCGTCGCCCTTATTGGTCAGCATGAGGTAAAGGTTATACCCGTCATTACGCCAGAATGTACCGTAGTCACCATATGCAATACGGTAACTGTTAGCCGAGCTGGATTGCACTTCCCCGCCTGCGCGTAAGTATCTGCTAAATTGCCCCGCGCCGTTCATCTGAAATAGTAACGAGCCATCTTTACTTCGCTGAGAATAAAAGTGATAGCCCGAGTCATCAGACAATTCAACGACAGTTGGTCGGTCTGCATTCCCCCAAAGGCGCAAGGTGGCGTTTTTGTCAGACGTATTTGAAGAAACGAAGGAAAACTTTTTAGCGTTCCCTGAATAAAACCCGCCATTTTGCGAGGTGAAATGCCCTCGCGCTCTGACACCGGTGCTGGTATTGATTGCCAGCTCCTCCTGTGCATCGGTGGTGCCTGTCGCCAGACGATACTCGCCACCCTGAACGGTTTCATGCCAGATAGTATCCGTCCCGCCTCCGCGCATTTTACGCAGATAATTTTTATTGCCCGTCGCAGCATTGGAAAGTGCCGTCATGTTATAGGTCGACTGCGCTACTGAGTCCTGATTTAACGTTCCGGTCATACTGTCGCCGGATTTACTGACTCGCTCACTGGCATTTTTATTAGCTGCAGCGGCGTTGTCGTTTGCGGTTTTAACCGCTTTCGGCGTCGCCGCCAGTGTCTCAGACGTGCTGTCGGTCGCGCTGCTGAGCTGGACGATGCCCTTTTGCGCCGTGGTGGCGTCCTGAGCCGTGTATTTCCCTTTCGCAAGGTCATATGCAGCCTTAACCGCTTTCGGCGTCGCTGCGAGCGTCTCAGACGCGCTGTCGGTCGCGCTGCTGAGCTGGACAATACCCTTTTGCGCCGTGGTGGCGTCCTGAGCCGTATATTTCCCTTTCGCAAGGTCATACGCCGCCTTGACCGCTTTCGGCGTCGCTGCGACGCTCTCAGACGCGCTGTCGGTCGCACTGCTTAGCTGAGTGAAACCCTTTGCGGTGAGCGTGGCGTCAGGATGGCGACGGGACTGCTCATGCTCCGCGAGCTTATCGTCGACGTAGTCCTGCGTGGCCATCACCGTTGAGGTATCGATCGTCAGCTCGACTGACTCGATGTCGCTCACCATGATAACCATACGCACGGTCTGCGCACGCCCTGAGCCCTCAGCGAGCGCGGGTTTGTAGCTTTCGGCCATGTTACCCACCGCAATCAGCGTGCCGGTGTCATCATAGAGCCCAATTTCACGCATCCAGAAACCGCCGGTTTCAGGCGGGATAAGCAGCTCCGCCACGACATAATTTTTATTCTTTTTTTCCTGGCTGATTTTATTCAGTGCGTGACGCCAGACCTCTTTGACAAGCTTTGTCTGGTTAGGGTCAGGCACCGGCAGCGTGCCGCCACCGTCACCCACGGCCATCGCTGTAAAATTAACTTTTTTCCCGTTCGGGACGGTCGCTGCGGCCAGCTTGATTGCACCGGCTTTGGTGATGACCGTTTTGTATTTCACTGTCATTGTGCTCTCACTTATCCGGGGTAAACCGTGATGATGTCGCCGTCATATGTCAGCGCACCGGTGTAGAGATAGCCCGGCACATCCTGAATGATGTTAAGGCCGATAAGATGGCGACTTGCTGGCTTTGCATCAGCAATAAGCCGCTCCATTTCGTAATACATTTCCTCGGTGATGCCCGTCTCTAACACGCCGATATCGAGGCGAAACGTGCCGGGCGGGTCACTGGTTTCCCACCACTCAGTAACGTTAATCAGATAGCCGAGGGGCTCCACCACACGACGCACCGCCCCTATCGTTCCCTTGTGCGCGTGGATGTACCACGCCGCACGGATCACTTCCCTTTTTGTGGCCTCCGTCCATTTCTCATCCCAGCGGTCAACGGAAAACGCCCACGCCAGCCACGGCAGCAGGTTTGCCGGGCAGTCGTCAGGGCTCCAGAGACGGCGCAGGGGAACGGGGGTATTTTCGATTTCAGCGCAGGCGCGCGCCGCCGCCACCTCAAGAGGCGACGAGCCCACCGGCAACAGTCGGGTATCATTCATCGTTGCCCCCGATGGTCACGCTGTACTCGGTGCACCATGACGCCTGAGTCTCATCGAGCACGATGTCAGCCACCGGCGCGGCCAGCTCGACGCGCTGCACACCCTCAACGTGGAGCGCGGCATAAATCGCAGATTTACGGATGTCACGCCCGAGCCGGTGCTGTGCGGTGATATACGCCTGCAGTTTTGCTTTTGCCGCACTGAGTACCGGCTCACTTTCGGGACCGGGGTAAAGGTAAAGCGACGCGGTGATTTTATAGTCGACAATTTTCGCTGACTGCACGGTCACGCGGTCGGCCACCGGCCGGACGTCCTCGTCGTTAAGCGCAGTGCGCACGTTGGCGAGCAGTTCGTCAGAGGCCACGCCGTTATTTTCACGCGACAGCACCGACACGGTCACACACGCAGGCTCGGGACTTATGACGGAAATATCCGCGACACGCCCGTCAGCGCTGCGGCCATGAAACTGATATGCGCCGGTTGAGCCTGCGGTACTCAGTCCCTCAAAAGCCTGCTGAATGCGCAGGCGATAGTCGGTGTCCGACTCCATCACTGCTGGCGTGGGCGGAAACGTCGTGTCGTCTGCAGGCGTGATGACGAGGCGCTCGACGTTATAATTTCCGCCTATCTGGTCAAGGTCGGCATCTTCCGCATACGCCAGCATGACCGCACGCGCAGCCTCGTTGACGCGCTGTCGCCAGATAACTTCCCGGTAGGCGTTTTCCTGCAGCAGCTTAACAATCGGCTCTGATTCGAGCGTCAGGGTGCGCGCGACGGCCTCCTGTTGTTCTTCTGGGTATAACGAGACGAGCGTTGCCTTGCGCTCGCTCAGGATGCTCTCATAGTCCAGCACTTCCACGACATCGGGCGCGGCGAGCTGGTTCAGGTCAACAATTGCCATAGCGTTTAACTCAGTGGAATGGTGAGGGAAAAGGGCTGGCCGCTGGCCGAGTGCGTGCCGGTGATGTCGACATACAGCCCGCCGTCATTATCCGACCGCTCAAAGGTGATGCTTGTCAGGCTGACGCGGGGCTCCCATTTCTGGATCGCGGAATAACACGCGGCCATAATCTGCAGGCGCAGCGCCGGGGTCTGCGGCTGGTCAATCAGTGCTGACAGGAGCGAGCCGTATTCACGGCGCATGATGCGCGAGCCAACCGGCGTAACCAGAATGTCGCGCACGCTTTGCCTGATGTGCTCGACCTCAGAGATACTGAGGCCGGTCTGGCTGTTCATACCGAGATAACGCACCGTCATTGTGTCCCCTTAGTCCAGCTCCCGCCGCTCTGTACGTTGCCGTGCGCGTGGTCATCCACCTGCACGCCGTTGCTGATAAATTTCCCGCCGGTGTGCTCGATGTTCCCGGTCATCTTCCCACCTTTCTGCACTTCGAGCGTGCCGGTTGTCAGCTTGTTAGTGCATACCACCTCCGGCGTATCGAGCGTGATGCGGCTCGATGCTTTCACCAGCACCACCGGCACGGTGGCCGTAATGGAATCCAACGCGGTGACGTCTGCGGTTTTGATGCCTGACACAGTGAGCGCGCCGTTTTCGGGCTCGTACTCAATAACCGCCCCGTCAGGAAAGGACACGTGAAGCGCATCAGGGGAGGCAGACGGCGCGGGATGGTCATCCGAGAAAATGCCGGGCAGCACAAATGCCGTATCGAGCTCGCCGCCGATCGCCAGCAAAAGCACCTGCTCGCCAACGGATGGAGCCCACCATACGCGCGAGCGACCGGCGCGGCAGGTTAGCCAGTTCAGCCAGGTGGTTTCCATGCCGCCGGTCTGGACACGACAAAGCCCCTCGTCGTGGTCGACGTCGGTCACGATGCCGGTGCGGATAAGGTTGCGGATCGCGCGTGCGATTTCCTGAAGAGAATTTAGATTATTCATGGGGAAAGGATGCCGCCGGTCGAGGCCAGCGGCAATTGAGTGGGGTTTTGTGTGTAATGACACAACAGGCATCAATGTAGCTAGATTGAAATTGTTTATTTTAGAATCTTTTCGAATAGGCACCTAACCGAATAAATACCGCATTATTACCTGACATCTAGCGCATTTAGAAACAAGGCGCATATTTAATGCGCCCAGTTAATTCAACCCTTTCAACTTCCCTTAGAAGAGGCTTCTTTCCTTACCTCGAACTTTCCACCCTTGAACATAATATTCGAATCTTTGATACCATATAGTAGCATCTCGTAAGGATGATTGATTTTTTGTTCTTTCGTAGCAATGCTAGAATTAATCAATTGAAGCAAAGCAACATGATGCTCATTTGTTCCTAGTTCCACCATCTTAGCTGCCATGCAATTAACCTGTTCTCTTTTTAAAAAGTCCTCTCTCAAAGAAAGCAAAGTTAAACTGCGAGCATTGCAAAATTTAATCATATAAACTACAAAGGCACCCAACCCAATATATGAAAATGATACCGCCATATAAATAGCTGGAGGCGTAACAACACTCTCCCTAACCTGCCCCAACACTAAAAACCCCAATAAACCGAAAAAATAAATAAAATTAACGAAAATAAACATGTTACTCATTAATGCCTTGGTACTTCGCGTGGCATTGTACTCTTTTTCTAAATGTTCCAAAAATGAGGAAATCTTTATTAAATTAAGCCGCTCCAAGGTCTTCTCTTCCAAATCTTGAAAACGACCATCATTTCGTATTAGCTTATCTGTAACTTTCTCTACCGATATCTTTATAGATGCGGCAATAACATCTTCAATTTCCTTTTCAGAGTTGGCTTTTGACAGTACATCCTTTGTAATCTCACTCTGTTTAGATTCAATCAGTTTATTTAGAGCATCCTTATATTCAGTAAAACCATCACTACCAACTTCGCTCAATAATATTTCGCGAACATGTTTTTTTAATTGCTCCTCAGCAGTCACCTTCTCTTCCGAAGTAATATCCTTATCTACAGAATCGTAACGATCACTCCCTGCATCTAGAAGATTACGGGATATAAACTTATAAAACGGTTTGCGCAGAGCAACAAAACCAACAACAATTAATAATATAAATGGCGCGGCATTAATAAATGACCTTGTAAACTCAAAAATATATTGATCCACAGTAAATTTCACCTAAGTAAAGTTCCATGCACATATCATCTTACGTCATACCGATTTTGACAATAAAAATATGCACCCTCACTGAGCAAGTTATGCAACAAAGATAAAATGACTACTTATTACAATCACTATTCAAGTGTACAAGAATCAAGTTTTCAATGGCGTGTTTACTATCCTTGTTTAATCCAAGTAGCTGGCGTTCCGGGTATTGCATGGCACAGCTATATGGATTTGGTCGATCTCTAAGTCCAAACTGATGCACCTGTGCAATGCGTTGCACCCTGCCAGTAAACTCCACCACTGCTGCATCATTACGGCCAGTGGCTTTCATGTAGCGGCTTGTGCGGAGCTTCTGGAACATCGCCCGTTTAATCCGACCGGTTTTAGCCCTGAGCGGCTGACGCTTTCGCGCCTGATACGGTGAGCCATTCGGTGCTTTCTGCAGCTTGATACGTTGCTGTTGCGACTTGCGAAGCTCCTTTGCTATCTCTCCGGCCAGCTTACGGCGCGCAGCCGGTGACAGGGCAGCAATCAGACCATTGAGCCGGTCTTCAAAGGGCTTAAATTCACTCATCCCATTTGCTCACCAGTTCGCCGTTGATATAGAGCTCTTTTGGCCGGGTGACGGGCTCCGGCAGCGGCGGCTCAGGGGCATAGCTTACGTGCAGCGCGCCGTTTTCCTCTTTGATGAGGGTGCGCTCGGTGAGCTGCAGGCTGATACTGATATCGACGCTGTCCCCGTCGTTCAAATCCATCTGGAAACGGTAGCCCTTTTTGCGGCCGTCATCGAGCATGCAGATATCCGGCTGGTTTTCCCTGAGCCATGCGGCCACCGGCACGAAAATCAGGTCAGGGTCGCCCACAAAGTCACACACGATCACATTCAGGGTGTAAATTTTCTCATGCGACAGCGAGGCCGCGAGCCGCGCGTCGATATTGCCCTCATCGGCAAAGATGCGCATCATTTCGGGGTTTGTTTCAAGCTGCGGAACGGCTTTAATCAGCGCCTCGCGCAGGCTGCGTGCTTTCTTCATCGAGTTTATCCTGACAGTCTTTGACGGTTTCAACCTGCAGCGCGCAGGCGGCGAGCGCGTGCTCAAGCCTGCGAATATCGGCGCTCAGGTCGCCATTAGTGGCCGGGTCGCTTCCCGGCATTGGGCAATAGCTCACCTTCGGACAGGCGCTGTAAACAATGACCGGCGGAGGCGCAGGCGGCGCGGGTGTGCAGCCGACGCACAACATCAGGCAGCTCAGCGCTATACCAGCGGCGTAGGGTTTCATTCTCATTTATCAGCCTCGTAATGGTTTCTTCACGCCGCACGGCCATTGCACCGGCGGCCAGCAGTTCGCCGCGTAGACTGACCTGCGCGGTTTCATTTCGCCTGGCAATTCCCTGCGAAACGGAAAGCTGATTTTTCAGCATTCCGATCGCGGTTTTTTGTTCAGTGGCGACCCTGTTCGCCCGTTCAAACGAGCGCGTCAGGTTGCCGTTTTCATGACGCTGCCAGAGCACAACAGCAATCAGCGCGACCAGTAAAAACAACATCACTTTCATTGAATCCCCCTGAGGCAGTAAGCACGCTCGCGCGCGCGGCGGTTCTCTAGCCCCTTGTTAATTTCGCCGTTCACGTAAACCCAGCGAGTGAGCTGTTCGCACGCCTGCGGCCATTGCTGGCGCTTGATAAACGAGACCAGCGTCGACCGGCAGGCCGCGCCGGTTCCCACGTTGAAAGAGAAGCTGACCAGCGCGTCGTAAACGTGCTGCGGCATTTTCACCGGCGCGCATACACCCAAACGTTTCTCGACGCTCAGCACATCCGCGACAAGGTTCGCCGCCGCCTGACGCTCGGTGATTTCCCCTTTCGGGACGACGCCTGCAGTGTGGCCGATGCCTGACGTCCACACTCCCGCGCTGCACTGGTAAGGCGTCAGGCGACAACCTTCAAGGTCGGCAATCAGGGCCAGCCCTTCGGGCGAGGTGTTAAGCAGACGAAAGTCAGGCATCAGCGCAGCCAGCGCCAGCACTGCGGCCACACTGCATTTCTTAACGATTGATTTCACGAATAGCCCCTTTATCGAGTCCGAGCGATGTCAGATAGAGGTACGTCTTGCGCTTAAACCAGTAGTTCGTCAGCGCGGTAAAAATGGCGCATCCGCCACCCACGTAAAGCGCCATCTTTTCGGGTGAAATTGCCCCGAGATACGCCAGCGCAACGGCCAGCCAGTAGGCTATAAACGTGGTGATTTTTTCCATGCTCAGTCCCATAGATTCACCGTTTCGGTTCTGGCCGCGCTGTCGGTCTCGGGCAGCTCAATTGCCGTGCCGTGCGGCATAATGACGCCGAGCTCAGACAGGCCGGGATTAGCCTCCAGCACGGTTTCGACCACGCCCTCAGTGCGCCCGTAATATCGAGCACAAATCGCGTCGAGGGTGTCGCCCTGCAGCGCATACGCTTTCATCAGATTTGCCCCACAATACAGCGCGCTTTGTCCTGGATGCGCGCCACTGACCAGCGCATATCCCGCCACATCTCATCGATAGTGCTGTCGATGCTGTCGGCCTTTTTGTCACCTTTGGCGGTCGCATCCGCGCCGCGAAAGCGTTCATAGAGCGTGGCTGTCGTCATGGCACACACGGCGTTGAAATAGTGGAAAACGCGCACGCTCTCACCGTCGAGCTGGTCGGTCGGGACATCCGCCAGCGTGGAGTGACCGGCTTCGAGCTGGCGCTCGCGCCATTCGCTCAGCTCCGCATTTGTCTCCGCGATGGCGGTCTTAATCGCCCGGCGCAGGCGCACGGGGGAAACGGTTTGCTCTAAACGCATTTCCTCCCGCACGCGCTTCGGATCCACGTCAGGAAAAAACAGGGTGTTTTTGATTACCGGCTCGCTCACGCCCGGTGGCGGTATCACCACGCCCGGCACATCCTGCGGCTCTTGTTTTGGCTCAATAATCAGCGTCGTCATGACAACCTCGGGTAATAGGTGGGCGGTGGACGCCGTTCGCAGTCAGGGTAAGGAATACCCGCATTGAACGGCGTGCCGCCCGGCTCGGGGAGCGCTCGGTTAACCTGCGGCTTTTGCCGCCTTTGGTGGACGCCCGCGCCGTGCCGCCGGTTTAGCGGCAGGTTTGCGCGTGCGCGGTTTAGTCGTTTTGGTTTTCGGGGCGGGTTCAGGTTTTGGCCTGAGCTGACGCTCTAACTGCTCGATATCCTTTTTCACCCCGATAGTGCTTTCTAACTGGATCGCACGCTGTAGGTGCGCCAGCGCCTCCGGCAGTTGCTTCGCCTCACGCAGCACGTAGCCAGTGATTTTGTGCAGCTTCGCACGCACGATATCGGGCATATCCGCGCGCTCCGTCAGCGCAATGGTGTCGAGCAGGTTTGCCAGTTCGACCGGCTGTTTTGCAACGAGCAGGCGCTGCGCGGCGAGCGTGACCTCTTCGGCCAGCAGGCACGGCGTCGGACGGCGACCGACCGGCATGGTGAGGCCGTAGGTCATGGCGTAACGGGCTATCTCCAGCGCCCCGGCGATATCGTCAGCATCGAGACGCCACAGCATGACCGTCATGACGATGTCATCCTGCGCCCCTTTACCACTGTCGAGGACGCCAGCCACCCACGGCAGATAGAACGGCAGCAGCTCGCGTTTTTTCGCGGCTTTACGCTCTTTTGAACTGATTTGTTTTAGCGTGCGGTTGTCTGCGGCCAGCTTAACGAGCATCTGCTCATATGCAGTTGCATTGCGCAGTGGGACAGCAGCCCGCCGCGCTGTTTCAGAGGCCGAGACCCGCATCATGTGACGCGCTGCGGGACTCGTCATGGTTACTCCCCGCCTTCCGGTGCAGCAGGTGCGGTGAAGTCACCGAGCGTGATGTTTTCAATCAGGCACCCGGCGGCGTAAGCCTCGACCACGTAGTCGATATTCATTGACTCGTAGTTTTCGACGCGGTCTTTTTTCGGCTCTTCGATGATGGCGCGGCGGTGTGCGTCATCCATAAAGTAAATCGACAGGTTGTCGAGGCGCGTCACCATCAGGGCATTAGCCGGGAAGTACGGCACGCGCACGGCTGGCAGGTTGCCGATTCGCTTCTGGCTGATGATGATGTCAGCGGCCAGCGACTCGGTGTTTGCCTGCTCTTTGTTAACGATAGGGAAATATTTATCCGCCATCAGCTTACGCCCGGTGATGACAACCAGCTCCGGGTCATCCTGATAAATCTCGTCAATCAGATTGCCGGTGGCATCCATGACCAGCGCGTCGAGGTTCGCATAGTCGCCGTTTTTACCCACGCGGATCACTTCAGAAATTACCTCCCCTTCCTCGTCGGTAATTTTTGACATCACGCGCGCTGGCGCTTCATTGCGGTACTTCTGCAGCCAGCCGGTCGCCACGTCCTGCAGCATAGGGTTTTTCGCACGGTCAGACGTCGCCGCGCGCTCGATGCCGTTGAAACCGGCCATGATGAAATCGAGCGACTGACGCTTGATAATCGCGTCGCGGATACGGGTCTGGAAGTCCTGGAATCGCGCCCACAGGTCGAGCTGTTTGTAGCGGATATGGAAGTCAAAGTTAATCTGCGCGCACTCGTATTTGTTAGACTCCAGCGCGGTGAAATCAGCGGTTTTACGCTCGTCGTCACCGGTGGTGTCGGCAGTGCTGGCAATCGTACCGTTAACGCCAACCCCGACTTTTTCGCCTTTAAGCTCGTCGACCGGCACGATGTTGATTTTGGTCAGAAACGCGGATGACATCTGCAGGGTAGTCATCAGGGTTTGCGTGACCGACGGCTCGACGGTGAATTTCTTCGCCACGTCATCGGTGGAAATACCGTTCAGCTCCGCGACGCGGGACAGGTAGGCATTAAATTTGAAACGGGTATCTTTACGCATGGTTATTCCTGTTCGGGTAAAAGGGTTCAGGCCGAGCAACGCGCCCGGCTCGTTATCAGCAGTTGGTCAGCAGCTCGTCGCCCGTACCGCCTTTAGAAAGTTCGCGGCGCGGCTGGCTCTGGCTTTCGGTATTATCGAGGGAGCTTTTGAGGGCGTTAAACGCCTGCGCGCTTTCTTCCGCCTTGCTGGTCACGTTCTGCTTAAGCTGCGCAAAAGCGGTCTCCAGCTCGGTGATGCGCTGGTCGGTGGCGCTGAAATTGGTTTGCACCTGCTCGGTGATGGTGGTCACAGCCTCATGCACATCCGCGAAACGCGCGTCATCGCTGACCTGCTTCCGGCTGAAAATGGCCTTAACCATATCGGTAAGGCTGTTGAACATGGTGTCGGGAACGTCCTCGAATTCCAGCTCAGCCAGTGAGGCGACAGAAAAAACGTCGTCCGGCTGGTCTTTTTTACCGGCGAGCGGGTTCTGCGCGGCGCGGCTGCAGAATTCGAGGTATTCGGTGCCGAGACTTGCCGGGTCATCGGTGACGGCAAGGCCAACGAGGTAACATTTACCGCTGTTGGCAAAGTTCGGGCGGATCTCCATGGAGGTGTAAACCTTCTGTCCGGCCTTCACCATGCTGACCAGCTCGTCGAGCGGGGCGATTTTGCCAAACAGCGCTTTTTTGCCATCGAGCGCAGAACTATCGCTGATAATCTCCGCCTTAAGCTCGGTCACATCGCCATAACGTTTAAACTGGCTGTCAGGCATCAGCCCCCGGATATGTTCGAGGTTGATGCGGCAGCCGTAGACGCGCGGGTCGAACGTGTCAGCCATATCCTGAATATCATCGCCGCTGATGACACGGCCATCGCAGGTGTCACCCTCGACGCCGATGCGAAACCATTTAGAAACTTTCTTTGCCATTGTTCAGGTGTCCTGATGTTAGGTTTTCGGGTCGGGATTAGTTTCCCGACTCCTTTCCGCATCAGCCACCGTTTGCGCTCCTGTTAGATCTGATACAACAGTCACTTAGCGCGAATAACCCCCTATTTCCTTAGCCTTGCCACGTCACACCAAAAACGAGGCAAGCATGACCATTTCAACTGACCTTTCTGTGTTAAATGACCCGCGACGACAGGCGCGGCTGTTGTACTGGCAGGGGTTCGCCGTGCCGCAAATCTGCGACATGCTGCAGCTCAAGCGCCCGACCGTGCAGAGCTGGAAACAGCGGGATGGATGGGAAGAAACCGCGCCGATTAACCGCGTGGAATCGACACTAGAGGCGCGGCTTATCCAGCTCTACGCTAAGCCAGACCTGACCGCGCATGACTTCAAAGTCGCGGATTTTTTGTCGCGCCAGATGGAGCGGCTCGCGCGCATTAACCGCTACGGCCAGACCGGAAACGAGGTGGATTTAAACCTCAATATCGCCAGCCGTAACAAAGGGGATCGCAAAAAGCCGAAACGCAATTTCTTCAGTGATGAAGCGATTGAAAAGCTGGAAGAGATTTTCTTCGACCAGTCGTTTGACTATCAGCTCCGCTGGCATAAAGCGGGGTTAGAGCACCGCATCCGCCACATCCTGAAATCCCGCCAGATTGGCGCGACGTTCTACTTTGCGCGCGAGTCACTCCTGCGCGCGCTTAAGACCGGGCAAAATCAGATATTTTTATCGGCGAGTAAAACGCAGGCGTATGTGTTCCGAAAGTACATCATCGCCTTTGCCCGTCTGGTTGACGTCGACCTGTCAGGCGACCCGATCGTCATCGGCAACAATGGCGCTGAGCTGATATTTCTCGGTACCAATTCCAACACCGCGCAGAGCCATAACGGCGACCTGTATGTCGATGAAATTTTCTGGATACCAAATTTCCAGAAGCTGCGCAAAGTCGCCTCCGGTATGGCCTCACAATCACACCTGCGCACAACCTATTTTTCGACCCCGTCGACGCTGGCTCATGGCGCTTACCCGTTCTGGTCAGGTGAGCTGTTTAACCGTGGCCGCAGCAACCGCGACGAACGTGTCGACATCGATATCAGTCATCAGGCGCTTGCCGGTGGCGTGCTGTGCGGTGACGGCCAGTGGCGGCAGATTGTCACCATTGAGGACGCGCTGGCCGGTGGCTGCACCCTGTTTAACCTCAACCAGCTCAGGCAAGAAAACAGCGCGGATGACTTCCGTAACCTGTTTATGTGCGAGTTCGTCGACGATAAGGCATCGGTATTCCCGTTCGAGGAGCTGCAGCGCTGCATGGTCGATGCGATGGAAGAATGGGAGGACTTTGAGCTGTTCGCTGACCGTCCGTTTAACTGGCGCCCGGTCTGGATTGGCTACGACCCTTCACACACCGGCGACAGCGCAGGCTGTGCGGTACTGGCTCCGCCGGTGGTTGCCGGTGGCAAGTTCCGCATCCTTGAGCGTCACCAGTGGAAAGGAATGGACTTTGCCGCGCAGGCTGAGGCCATCCGTGCGCTGACCGAGAAATATACCGTCGACTACATCGGCATCGATGCGACCGGCATCGGCCAGGGGGTTTACCAGCTCGTGCGCTCATTCTTCCCGGCGGCGCGCGCCATCCGCTACACGCCGGAAATGAAAACCGCAATGGTGCTGAAAGCAAAAGACACCATTCGCCGCGGGTGTCTGGAATACGACGCCGGTGCAACCGACATCACGCAGTCATTTATGGCTATCCGCAAAACCATGACCAGCAGTGGCCGCAGCGCCACCTACGAAGCCAGCCGCAGCGAGGAAGCCAGCCACGCGGATATCGCGTGGGCGACCATGCACGCCCTGTTAAACGAGCCGCTTTCCGCCGGTAGCGGTATGCAATCAAGTTCAATTCTGGATATTAACTAAGATGAAAAAACGCCAAAACAAACAGCCAAAACAGACCAGCATGACCGCCAGCGCGCCGCAGAAAATGGAGGCGTTCACCTTTGGTGAGCCGTCACCCGTTCTGGATCGCCGCGACATCCTCGACTATGTCGAGTGCATCAATAACGGCAAATGGTACGAGCCGCCGGTCAACTTCTCTGGACTGGCAAAAAGCCTGCGCGCAGCCGTACACCACAGCTCCCCGATTTACGTAAAGCGCAACATTCTGACCAGCACCTTTATCCCGCACCCGTTGCTGTCTCGTCAGGACTTCAGCCGCCTTGTGCTTGATTATCTGGTGTTTGCCAACGGCTATCTCGAGAAGCGCATGAGCGTGACCGGCCAGCTCTTTAAACTGGAAACCTCCCCGGCCAAATACACCCGCCGTGGCGTTGAGGATGGGGTTTACTGGTACGTGTCGGACTTCACCCACCCGCACCAGTTCGCCCCCGGTTCGGTGTTTCATCTGCTTGAGCCCGATATTAATCAGGAGCTTTACGGGATGCCGGAATACCTGAGTGCACTTAATTCCGCATGGCTGAATGAATCCGCCACGCTGTTTCGTCGCAAGTATTACCAGAACGGCGCGCACGCGGGTTACATCATGTACGTGACCGACGCGGCGCAGAGCAGCACTGACGTTGAGTCGCTGCGCTCCGCGATGCGGGATTCGAAAGGGCTAGGTAATTTCAAAAACCTGTTTTTCTACGCCCCC
Organism: Enterobacter cloacae complex sp. 394I7; assembly: GCF_057320345.1. Taxonomy (NCBI): domain Bacteria; kingdom Pseudomonadati; phylum Pseudomonadota; class Gammaproteobacteria; order Enterobacterales; family Enterobacteriaceae; genus Enterobacter; species Enterobacter cloacae complex sp. 394I7. The sequence goes on from NZ_JBXWCR010000001.1 coordinate 1,274,313, forward strand.
AACGGGAAACCGGATGGCATCAAGATCGTGCCGCTGAGTGAAGTCGCCACAAAGGATGATTTTTTTAACATCAAGAAGGTGAGCGCCGCCGACCTGCTCGATGCGCACCGCGTACCGTTCCAGCTCATGGGTGGCAAACCTGAAAATATTGGCTCGATGGGCGATATCGAGAAGGTGGCGCGGGTTTTTGTGCGCAACGAACTGACGCCGCTGCAGGAGCGTTTCAAAGAGATCAATGACTGGCTCGGGATGGAGGTGATCCGCTTTAAGGATTACAACATCGAGACCGACTAAACCCCGCCCCAAATGCCGTCTCCGGGCGGCACATCTTCAAAGCGTGTCAGACGGTGCACACGCGACGCAATCACCACCGCATCACATTGACCGCCCCCACAGCACAGCACGCCGCCACGACGCGCACAGACGCGCAAAATAAATCCTGTCATCACGTCTGGCGCGCAGTGCTATCCCCGCCTCGCCTGCCCGCTTAACCTGTCGGTTTTGATGCAGCTGCATGTGACCGTTAAACGTTGATTGTACAAGACATGAGGTTCATTATTTTATTGTTTTTTTTGCATGCAATCTGATGCAAGAGCATGCACTCTAAAGTCTTGCTTCAACGTGCTACACTTTTATGCAAACCTATGATAAAAGCGATAAAAACACTTCCATTTTGGCGAACATTATGACGGATACTGAAACAGCTCGATGGAACACAGAAAGCGCCGCTTTGTTGGCGTTATCAGAAATACGTGGCGTTAGCTATTGGTCTTTATATAAAGTTGCTCAAAAGGGGATTCGTTTCAGAGACTTAGTCACCTGCCAAACCTTAGCCAACTTTGAGTCGCTACTCGGAGTAAAACTTCATCGCCAACCCTATTCTTTAAATGAAAACAATTGGTCTGTCTTTCGGGATGGTATGATTTCAGCGGCAAAAAGCTTGCTCACACATTATCACAATAGTGGTTATAAAATTATCCACCATGGTTCTCCGAACTATCCAAAAAAATTGAATGACCTAGCAGAACCGCCTTTCTGGTTGTTTGCTCAAGGCGATGTATCCTTGCTAGATAAAAAGTGTGTGGGCGTTGTCGGCACCAGGAACCCAACCGCACTGGGAGTTTATTTAACTCAAGCCGTAATCTCGCAATTTATAGATTCAAACTATGCGACCGTCAGCGGTTTGGCATATGGTATAGATCAATCCGCACATGAAGCATCCCTTTTATTTAAAATACCTACCATTGCTGTATTAGGTACTGGGGTAAACTCAAATTACCCCAAAAATAGTGGTGAGATGAGAGGTCACATTGTGAGTAACGGAGGACTAATTCTTACAGAGTATCTGCCAGACCAAAAGCCATCTCAGGAAAATTTTGTCCGTAGGAATAGAATTCAAGCAGCTTTAAGTGATGTGTTAATTCCTGTTGAATGGAGTCTGAAAAGTGGTACTTCTCACACCGTGAGATATGCTGCCCAATTAAAAAGAGCAATACTTTGCCCTTTACTTAGGGGAACTACTGCTCAGGAAGAAATAAAATACGCCCTATCCGAATATTCAGCCATGATAATGAACACTCCATTATCCGATTTTAAAGACGTGCAAAATCTGATTAAATTAGCATCAAGTGTAAAAACACAGCAACTCTCTCTTCTTGGAGATGAATAATATGCACTTAAAAGCAGTTATATTTTCAATAGCAGATGTTGTATTACCATTGACTTCTAACACTCAACCTCGGGAATTAAAATCACGAATAGACTCTGAGTTACACAGGTTGTTTGCATTTTTGTCATCAAAGGAAATTAAAGTTATCTTTTTGACAAACACCAATAGAAATGTCAGAACACATGAAGGTGTTGTCACATTAGACGAATATTTAAGAAATAAATTCCCAGAGTCAGTTCATTTTTGTCGCGAACTTAACCGCGACATACCAGCAAAGCAAACAGGGAAAGCCATAGATTTCATAATGGCTTCCTTAGAATTAAAACGAAACGAAATGATTTATGTAGGACGCTCTGAGGAAGACTTGCAAGCAGCTACCAACGGGAACACCTTATTTATCAATGCGACTTGGTACGAACCGGTTACAGATTATGGCTTTCAATTTTCAGAACCAAAAGAGATCGCTAGATTTATTGATGTTTTTTGCTTAAGAGAACAGTTGTGGGGATGGCAAGGGCATTTTAATGAAGATGTTCACTATTATGCATTAGCCCCATTTAGTACTTATGTAGCCGAATTTACCATGTATTCCGCAAATGCAAGAGCCCTTGCAAAGCTATCGATTGGAAGCCCTGACTTTTGGATAAGATACCTAGGTGCCAGCATATACTTCTCTGGCTTAAGCGAAGGAGCAAGCTTTATAACCACCTACGTTGGGCATAATGCTGACGACCCTTATAAACTAGCAGATATAATGGAGCATGATCTAAAGGGCTTAGCTGTCTCATTCAAAGGGAAATATCTGAAAGATTTATTCTTACGGCATACAACAGCTATCAAATCACAGCAAGCAAGGATAGATAGGCAAGGGGTCAAAATCACATCGCAGATAAATACGGTAAATTTAAACCCTTCACCAATTAAAAACCTCACCACTGGCGAAAGATATGTCAATAAACCTACATTAAGGGGTAAGAAAATATTGGTTATTGATGATTTCTGTACTGAAGGTAATGCTCATGAAACAGCAAGGATGTATCTCAAAGCTGCAGGAGCCAATGTTATTAATATATCGTGGTTAAAATTCATCAATCGTGACGTTGCTATCTGCGAGCCGACTTGTAGGGTAAGACCATGGGAAGCGAACACGCTTGACGCTGATGATATTAACTATGTAGGCACGATCGGCTATGCTGAAAATGTTGCTCGCGGTGGTGCACCTCAGGAATTATCAGAAAAAATCCAGCAATATGATAATTGGGACTGGCCAGAATAAATTACCCCACAATTCAAAGTGTCCCCCTGAGAATGGGGTACACTTTGAATGCTAAGCAAACAATAATCCTTACTAACACTTAATCGCATACTTGACACTTCAATTGCTTTATTTAAGTTTACTATTTTCTAAGCCGCCAATGTGAACCACGACTCCTTTGTAATCTAATTACCTTACCACTCATCCATCACCGAATATTTGAATTTTTTATCGCCATAAATCATCGTCGCCCCACGCGCCAGCGCTTCAAGCTCCCACCGTTCCGGGGTAATGCCCTCCTGAGCTAAATCGAAACGAATTTTTGCGACGCGATCCCTTTCGTGCTTTGTCATCCTGGCTGATGGCGCTTGCTCGCTTGTTTTGAGCGGCGCATCGCTTCTTTGCTGCCGATGTTTGCTCGGTGCACCAGCTTTTAACGCACCGTTAAGCACCTTCACGACCTCTGGCTCATTCCAGCCGATAATCCCGCGTTCAATCAGATTTAACACCGCTGCGGCTTGCTCAGACGGTGTGGGGGTCATAACTGGATCGCCACCGCCGGTGAGCTTTCCACAGTTATTGACAGGACTCCGAGGCGCGGCAGAGCCGCTTTTTAAGGTCAAAGGCTCAACGGCCAAAACCTTTGGAACGATACGCCATTCGGCTGTACGGGTTACATGGACACGGTCAGTCCCGAGATGAGGGGCATAAATACCGACCACCCTCTCGATATCTTCCTCGTACTCGTTAACCTCATCCGTCACCTTACGGGCGACCCTGACGGCCTGAGCATCACGCGGCATGTTTGCCCCACCCTGCGCGATGATGTACCGCTCAAAGTCACCCTCATCTGCAGCAGCTCGCGCGGCCTCGACCCTGTCGTCAAACTCGCAGGCAATACTCACCCCACGTGGCAGTTTGCGCAGTTCGCGGTAAGCGCCCATCGTCGGGAGACCAATCGGTTTAAACTGAGGGATGCGCCATGTTGACGCCCATGCGGTGACGGCTTCGGCCGTATCTTTCAGAGGCTTGCCGGTGTCGTGATCGAGCTGGCCGTCGAGTGCGTAACCGTCGATATTTTTTGCAATGTATTTAGCGATATAACCCGCCGCTCCGCCCTGATTAAGATGGCGTGACTCAAAGCGCTGTTTTGACGCGCCCTTTTCGTGTCCGTCCTCTTTGAGGGCATAACGACGCATAATTTCGTTAATGGCTTTACGCTGACCGGGTTTGCAAAAAAGCATCATGTGCCAGTGTGGCGTGCCGTCGTGGTGCGGTTCGACAACGCGCATCCCGTAAACATCTAAATCGTTATCTTTGAAAGCTGTACGCATCAGGCTCCAGATTCGGCATAGATAGCGCTGGCCGTCTTTGGGTGTGAATGCTGTTTCGTTCCAGCCGTGATTAAGCTGTACCGTTTTGCTTTCACCTTTGCCAACCTGACGGGTCGGGTGATACTTCGATGGCGTGGTCAGCGTGATAAACATCCCCACGTCACCAACGCTGGTCGCGTAGCGTTCAATCCCGGCGATAGTATTCATCAGCTCCATACGACGTATTTCAGGGTTCGAAATACTCCCCATGACCTTGCTTATGAGGTCAATACGTTCGCCAGTGATTTTGTTTTCCAGTTCGCAGGATTTCAGGTATTCGAGATTAGCCAAGCGGCGCGCGTGAACATCGCGGATCGCTATTTTGCTTGCGTAAGGTGAACGGTCTTTGTTGACCTCACCTGCTGCGATGAGCAGCGCCTCGCGCCAGCGCATCCGCTGCGCCTTGAGCTGGTTGACCCACCACTCGTCTTTAATCAGTCGTGAAATAGCGGAAAATGCCATGCGGATCGTCATCTGACCCTTATGGTATTTTTTCCAGTACATCGGGGTGATGTTAAATGCGCGAGCAACACCGGCCACTTGCCCGTATAGGTGCGACTGAGCTTCATCGGTGAAAAGTGTCTCTTTCCCGCCGTGCGCCTCCGCCCAGGCGTCGCTTAACTCCTCGTATTTGCTCCAGAGCTGAGAGGCAATTCTGGCCGCAAATTTCCTGAGTTCTTTGTCATTCATATCTGGTAAGCGCGCATACTGGTCGCGCTCGGACAGAAAACCAATCGAGGCGGATTCATTCATCCCGCACAGCTCATTAACACGCTCAAGACGCGGCAGCAGCTTGCGCTCAAACGTGTTTTTAAGGAAATACAGCCCACCCAAAGGGCTCTTTTTACGGCGGATGAAGTTATAACGCGCTGTAAACAGGGTTTGCAGGAAAAATGGCAGACGGTCAATACGGTTTAAAACACCTTGCACCTGACGGAGTTCGGCACGTGTAAGGGGTCTGTCGCGGCCAATGGCCTCGCGGGATTTATTCCAAGGGTATGTGAAATCAGTCATGCCACCAAAAGCTCCAACTGTTGCGGATGCTTTGGCATTTCAGACCAGCATTGAATTGCAGGAGGCGTGACACTCTCGATCGCGTTTTTCAGAATAGCGCAGCGACCAATAAGAATGGCGGCTTTAAGTTCACGCTCACTCAGTTTCTGGTTGTAATCCGCCTCCTGAATGAATCGAGTTATCTCAGGGTATTTGCTTGTAAATTTTGGAATATTAGAGGCGAGATTTGTGCTATCTGCAGTAGCAAGCGGATAGTTTCCAAGGACACGGCCATCCAGCATACGAAGGCCATGAATTTTAGTTTTAAAGCTATGTTTCAGATAAATTGCATCGAATGCTTCACGCATCCTGCGATGCCAGCGCTCAGTCCTGATGCTGGCATATTCACCAGATGAGCCAAAGCACACCCGAGGCCATTCATTACAAAGCTCAACCAGTCGGTCTAATGACTCATGAAGATGCCAGACAGGCGCGGCTTTATCCCGGAAACAGCGAGGCATTGAATCGATAAGGGCATCATTGTCAGCTTCTCCACCCTCAACCACATCAGGTATAACAAAGAAAGACACCTTTGGGTGATGATAGTGGGGCAATAACCACCGATAAAACTCCTGCCAATTGATAACAAGACCACGTTTCCACGCGGAAAAAGCCCCATTATCAATAGCAACGGCGCAAGCATATTTAATCGAGGCGGCGAGCTGGTCAGGTCTGGCAAAAGAAACAAAAGCGCCAGCACCATTCACTGCAACACGATGAACGTTACCGGCGTCTCCCCATACTGGCGTGCCGTGATAATGGATAATCGAATCCGTCATCATCAGCACAGCCTAGCTCTTAGCCTTTGAGCTGAAAGCTTGCTGACATTTTTCTGCCAGCCGCTCAACCTGCTTTTCTAAATCCGAAAACTGACGGGACTCACCTGTTAAAATTTTATGCAGTAACAGACCCGAAACGAGCTTAGAAATGGTCGGGTAGTAACCCACAACGTCCAACCATTCCTTACCTTCATTCTTCCCGGATGTAGCGGTCTTTTTTTCCTGCAATATGAATTGATAGCGGTCACTGGTGATGACGTACTGGTTATTAATCTCGATGCGTATGCTCATTTTTGCTTCCTGTTAAAAGTGGTTAGCCAGCCCTACCAAAAATTGAGTTGTGTAACTTTTCCGACTCCTGACCTAATAACTCGATAATCTCGGTACGATTAAGTTCTGACTTACTGATGTGCGCGATAAGCCCGTCAAACTGAGAAGAGAAACGGGTCGCCGTGTCGCGCTGTGCCTCGCTTACTGCCTGCGCTAGAAGTGCCGAATACATCCCCCGTTGCGCTGTATTTTGTTTTTGCATTTGCCTATCTCCGGACAAAAGGAGTCCCCACGCTGTAAGGCGCGTAATAAAACGAATCGAGATTAATTAATGTAAATACTGCTCAGGTTTTACCGAGGTTAAAATGGTTGGTGCGTACTCAAAAAGGCTGAACAGCTCTCGCAGAGCGCGGAAAAGTTTGTCACGCCAATAACAGTCATCTTCATTCAAACGCCAGTGCGGCATCATAAATTCCTGCTCTGTTAGTCCCGCATGAAGAAACAGTGATCGCCTTTGGCTAACGGTCAGGCGGCTGATGAAAGTTGCTTTCGACACTCCAAGTTGGCGGTGCCGGGCGAATGCATTTCTCAATTCATCAAGCGCGCAAACAAGACGCTCACGATCAGCTTCGGTCATTTCCTCTAAGCGCATGACAGAGTGACGCTGTTTTAATTGAGCGTGGAAACAAACCGTAAGACGCTCCCGCTCCATCATATGATTGTAAAAATCGCAAGTGTCTTGCCAGCGAGGCTGAGCCAGATACTTGCAGACCAGACCGCGAAGTGCTGTTGGTTGCTTCTGGATCACATCAAGTGTCATGACCGTCATAACCACAGTCCTCTCTTTTTGACCAGGCGGCGAAGCTTCTCGATAACACCCGTCTTACGGGTTCGGATGATGATGCCCTTGCGTCCGCGACCATGAGTGATAGTGAAGTTGGTAGGTTTAGGGCTTTCTCTTCGAAGCAACTGAGCAATACAGCGAGGTTCATTATTCATACTGGCTCCCCTAACCCGAGCCACATCAGCCAACCGTCTCTAATTTCCTTCGGGCGGCTGTCATAGGCCATCTTCATGCCCTTGTTCCACGCTGGCAGGTAAACCCAGTATTCCCCTGCGCGCCCACTCGTTGACTGGGGATCAGTCATCTCGACTACAGGCAGCTTGCCCTTCTCAATCATGCCTTTAACTGCTGCGGGTGTTTTACCAATAAGACGGGCAAATTCCTGATATGGAACCGCATCTGTTCTGCTTACAAGCTGGTTAGTCATCTGCTACGATTCTCCTTTAGTGTGATTAATTGCTCTAAATAGGGTTTAGTTGCTCTAAAAGGTGATTCATCTATCGGCTAGTTAAATCTACGATAGGTGATAATGTTCAACTATAGGTGATTTTATGTCAATACAGATCCATGAAAAAATCAAGCTGATAAGAGAGTCAGAAAGGTTAAATAGGCGACAATTCAGTGAGTTAACTGGAATCGTTTACGGTTCTTTTTGTAGTTATGAAGCCGGTGACAAAAAGCCGGGAGTCGAACAAATCATGAAAATCCTCCAGCATCCGCGCTTCACGAAATACACCATGTGGTTTATGACTGATCAAATAACACCCGAAGCTGGGCAGATTGCACCGGCTCTCGCGCACTTTGGGCAGCAGACAACAACGTTACCCCACTCAGACCAGAAAACTGGCTAACCATTTACGGCGCTTTTTTGTGCAGCAAATGCACAGTGAGTTTTTGCTATTTAAATCAGGAAATTGAAGTACGCAGTAACATCATCGGGAGGCTTTATGTCTGTTAAAAAGCTCGATGATGGTCGATATGAAGTGGACATTAGACCGAGCGGGCGTAACGGAAAACGCATCCGTCGGAAGTTCGACAAGAAAAGCGAGGCGATGGCTTTTGAAAAGCACACTCAATATAACCATCACTCAAAGGAATGGCTCTCAAAACCAACGGACAAACGCCAATTGTCAGAACTGAAAGAGTTGTGGTGGAAGCTGAAAGGTAAACATGAGGAGCACGGTCAATCGTATCGCAGGAAAATTGAGCGTTTCGAAACGATGACCGGTAACCCATGCGCTTTCCAGATCACCAAGAGCCTGATAACGCAATATTGTGCTCAACGCCGGGCTGAAGGTATTAAGCCAACTACCATCAACCGCGACCTGATTACATTAGGTGGGATGTTTACTACCCTGATTGAGTCAGAAATGTATAACGGCGAGCATCCGTTTAGGGGGTTCAAAAAACTGAAAGAGCAGACTGCCGAAACGGGCTATCTCACTCTTGAGGAAATTGACGCCTTACTGGCAGCGCTATCAGGAGATAATCGTAAAATTGCCGTCTTGTGTCTGAGTACTGGGGCAAGATGGGGTGAGGCTGCAAGGCTGAAAGCGGAGAACGTGATTCATAACCGGGTGTCTTTCGTTAAGACGAAAACCAACACACCGCGCACGGTCCCGATCTCTGATGACGTTGCGGCTTACGTAGTCGGCAAAACACGAGGCTTTCTTTTTCCTGAAGCCAGTTATCCTGACTTCAGGCGAACCCTCAAAGGGGTTAAGCCCGATTTACCGGCCGGACAAGCAACACATGCGCTACGACACTCTTTCGCCACGCACTTTATGATTAACGGGGGCAACATCATTACACTGCAGAGGATCTTAGGTCATACGAAAATTGCGCAGACAATGGTCTATGCGCACTTCGCTCCTCAGTACCTGCAGGATGCGATTTCGCTTAACCCGCTGAAGGGTGCTAATGGTGGTCAGAGTGTCCACAATGTGTCCACACCCTAGCCGCTTTTTATAGCTTTTGACTGCTAGTAGTAAAACGTGAAGCCTTGTCTGGCGCGGCTTTCAAGTTACGCCAGACATTAAAAAGGCTCCCTCAGGAGCCTCTCATTATCAATCAAGCCTGCGCCGGCAAACTAAAGCTCGAAATACTCCTTGAGAGCTGCTGCGCCTGCTCTTCCAGGGAAGCGGCGGCTGCGGCGGATTGCTGAACCAGCGCGGCGTTCTGCTGGGTCACGCCATCCATCTCTGTTACCGCCTGTCCGACCTGACTGATCCCACGGCTCTGCTCTTCAGAGGCCACGGAGATCTGCTCCATCAACGTATTCACTTTATTCACGGAACTGATAATTGAATCAATGACCTCGCCTGAGCGGTTCACCAGTTCAGCACCGTTTTTGACGCTGGAAACCGACTGGGCAATCAGGCTTTCAATGTCTTTCGCGGCAACCGCGCTTTTCTGCGCAAGGGTGCGCACTTCACTGGCCACCACGGCGAAGCCGCGTCCCTGTGTGCCGGCGCGTGCTGCTTCAACCGCGGCGTTGAGTGCCAGAATGTTGGTCTGGAAAGCAATGCTGTTGATGACGCTGGTGATGTCCTCGATGCGCTTAGAGTTCGCCGCGATGGTATTCATCGTTTCGATCACTTCGCGGGTCACGGCCTCACCGGTGTGCGCATTGTTCACCGCGTCCTGCACCAGTTTTCCTGCCTGGTGAACGTTATCGGTGTTATTCGCCACGGTCGCGCTCAGCTCTTCCATGCTGGCCGCCGTCTGGGTTAACGCGGAGGCCTGCTGCTCGGTGCGTGAAGCCAGATCGATATTCCCGGAAGCAATTTCCTGCGCGGCGTGGGTGACGGTATGGCTCGCGTCACGCACCTGGGCGATAGTCGACAGTAGCGCCTGGCGCATCTGCTCCATTGAGCCCATCAGGTGATCGATTTCATTGCCGGAGGTGCCTTTTACCGGCACTGGAATGTCCAGTTTACCGGCGGCAATTTGGCTGCAGTGCTCGCGTACCAGGTTGACCGGCGCGAAAACAAAGCGCTTCATCAGCAGGCTGACGGCAACAATCACGATTACAAACAGGAAAGCAATCGCCGCAATGATCGCCAGACCGGAGATGAAATTACTGCTCGCATCCTCGTTCAGGGTTTTGGCATATTTCTGGTGAACCGCAAGCACCTGATCGAGAACGATTTCATACTGACGGTCGAGGCGGGACACCTCCGGGATAAGCGCATTAAACTTCGCGACATCGTGCGCAGCGGCGGCGTCAATCAACGGTGCCAGCCCCTGGTTACGGTAGTTTTGCCAGGCATCCTGATACGCGCTCACCAGCGGCGCTTCATCCGACAGGCGCGGAGACGCCATAAACGCCGCAAAGGCATGATCCGCTTTTGTGAGGGCCTCTTTAACCGCGGAAAGTTTCGCTGACTCATCAGCCGAGTTCCCCGCTTCCACCATCTTTACGTACTCCATCACCCTGACGCGCAAGGTACGGCTGTGGTTGATGGGGTCAATGATCGACAGCACAACCTGGATTTCTTTGTTCACATTATCCAGGGAATTATTACTTTTAATGATGAGGCCAACGCTGGTAATGGTGCTGACGACAAAGAAGAAAAGCAGAGCAAAAAGGACAATCAGGGATGATTTTTTTAACGACATGGACCGATACCTCAAGAATAAACATTCCCTATCGTTATCGGCCGATCCAAAACTTAAATTAATTAAAGTTATTAACGTTTCCCTTCAGCAGCCAGAGCTATGCTTTCGCTTTATAGCGCCGCTGCAGGGTGGCATCCAATTTTCGCTGTAACGGTTGTGGCGTTTCGCCGTCGATCAGTTTGCCAATCAGATCAAAGCAGTGCCACGCCAGCTGGCGGTTATCCTGGCGAATGGTATCAACCGGAATGGTGAGCGAGTCGTAGAGGTAGTGATCGTCAAAGCTGGCTAACCGGATATCACTTTGCATCAGGTTGTGCTGCCCCATATAGCGCAATACCCCTTCCAGCAAACCACAGGCGGCAGTGAACAAGGCTTTTGGCGGGCGTCCCAGGCGGGCGCACAGCTCGGCGAACATCTCGTAGCCGGAGCTCGGGTGATAGTTGCCGTGAATGATCCACTCCGGACGCAGCGCCACATTGGCCTCTTGCAGCCCTTGCTTAAACCCTTCCAGACGATCGCGCGTCGGGGAAAGCCGCGGCTGCCCGCCAAGGAAGTAAATTTCATCAGGATGCTGGCGCGCAATGTCGGCCACCAGTTCCGCCGTCGGGGTAATAGAATCGGTGATCACCAGCGGCAATGTGCTGTCGTTCATATGGCGGTCAAAAAGGACGACCGGCAGCTGTTCGCTCAGCTTCTGGTAGTCGGCATCATTGAGCATACTGGAGGCCACAATCAGCCCGTCCACCTGACGCGCCACCATGTTATTAACCACCACCGTCTCCTGGCCCGGGTTTTCATCACTGCAGGAGATGAGCAGTTGAACGCCTGCCTCACGGCACAGTGTCTCCAGTTCGTGAGAAAACACCGCAAAGCCGTAGTTAGTGATCTCCGGCACCACCAGACCGAGGGTGTGGCTACGGTTATCACGCAGCGAGCGCGCGTGAATGCTGGGCTGGTAGTGATGCTCTTTCGCAATCGCCAGCACGCGCTCACGCGTCTCTTCCGCCACGCGAAGCTCTTTGCTGCGCCCGTTCAGTACCAGGCTGGCGGTGGCTTTTGAAACCCCCGCCAGTTCCGCGATGTCTTTAATTGTGACGCGTTTTGTTTTTCTCACAACGACTTAGATCCGGCTGCCAAAACCCTTATTCTACCATGCAGCCGCGCAGCGACCAGTAGCGTAATGTGATGTCGGACCCACCTTCGAATCGCACCCGTGCCGGATGGTCAGGAAAATAGCGGCTGCTCATCACCCCTTCGCCATGATTGATGAAAATTTCAACGCTGGAGCTGTCACACAGAATGCGTAAATGATGAACGTCGCCCCGCCAGTAACGGGTCAATGTCTCCCCGGTTTTCAGGCTGGTGCGTTCCAGACGCAATCCGCTGTCCTCGACGATAAGGCGCAACGCACCGGCGAAATCCACGGTTACTGAAGATGAGGTGAGTTCGAACTCAAGGCGCGTCGCATCAAGAGCCGGGGCATCGCTGGCGTTACCCTGCCAGCGACATTCCTCTTCGCGCAGTGCGTGCAGTTCGCGCACCGGCGTCTGCCACAGTTTGCCGTCACGGAAGTGTAATTCTCGCGGACAGGTCATCTGATGGATCCATCCTTGCGCCCGTGTGGGCTGAAGCATCTCTTCTCCGTCCGGCACGCCCATCCAGCCGATCAGTATCCGCCGTCCGTCTTCCGCCACCGTGGTTTGGGGAGCGTAGAACTCGAAACCGGCGTCCAGCTCGTGCAACTCGCCATGTTCAAACGTAGCGCGGGTATGGTCGAACGCCCCGCTCGTCCACGTGGCCGGATAAGTATTGAGATAGCGATGCGGTTCGCGCGCCAGCCCCTGCGGGCAGCAGATCAGTACGTGTGTCCCGTCGAGGTCAAACAGGTCCGGGCACTCCCACATGTATCCCGCCTCGGTCAGGCCGTTCACGCCATGACCGGCAATCTCTCCGCAAGACGCCCAGTGGTGCAAATCGGCAGATGTGAACAGCAGCACCTTGCCGCGTTTTTGCAGATCCTGCGCCCCCAGTACCATGTACCACACCCCGTCGTGCTGCCACACTTTCGGGTCACGCACGTGCCCGGTGTAGCCTTCCGGCAGCGCAAGAACCGGACCGAGTTTTTTGAATGTACCGTCGGGCTGTTGCGTGGCAAGGCACTGCCAGGCGGTGCGGCTGCCATCATCAAATTTCACGTTGCCGGTATAACACAGCGTCAGGACACCGTTGTTATCGACGGCGCTGCCGGAATAGCAGCCGTTGCGGTCATACTCCTCATCGGGCATCAGCGCCATCGGTTCATGCTGCCAGTGGACCAGGTCTGCGGAGCTCCAGTGTCCCCAGCACTTATAGCGATGGTCGCAATCCAGCGGATTCCACTGATAGAACAGGTGGTAGCGCCCGGCAAACCAGATAAACCCGTTAGGATCGTTCATCAGCCCCGTCACCGGTGCCGGATGCCATTGCGGATAATGGCTGTCGGCGTACGCACGCGGCTGGCCTTTCATGACGGCCTGCAGGATTGCAGGCCAGCGGGAAGGTAACGTCATTATTCAGAATCCGTTTTATATTTCAGCAGCAGCGAGACGGTAAACGCCACGCCGAAGGCAATCACCATGCCGATAATATAGTTGAGCAGCGAGCTTGCCTGCACGATCGCCATGCCCGGGATGGCAGTCAGCCCGACGGCGGTCATATAAACATGCACCGAGACCACCCACGCCCCGCCTGCCGCACCGCCAATCAGCGCGGCGATAAACGGTTTCACGAAACGCAGGTTGATACCAAATATTGCCGCTTCGGTAATGCCCAGCATGGCCGAAAACGCGGACGGTAACGTAATGGCTTTAATTTTCGCGTCTTTGGTTTTAAACCAGACCGCCAGACAGGCTCCCCCCTGCGCCACGTTGGCCATCGCCCAGATAGGCAGCAGGAAGTTAACGCCAATCGACGGATTCCCCAGTAAGCCGGCTTCAATGGCATGGAAACTGTGGTGAATACCGGTGATAACGATAACCGAGTAAAGCCCGCCAAATAACAGCCCGGCCAGCCAGCCCGCATGGGCGATCAGGGTGCTCAGAACAAAGGAGATGCCATCCCCTAACGCACGCCCGGCCGGGCCAATGATCAGCAAGGCAATAAAGCCGGAGAGAATAACGGTGAGGAACGGCGTCAGGATCAGATCTAACGCATCCGGAATAATACGGCGCAGGTTTTTCTCCACGATACTCATAAACCAGACGGCCAGCAGCACCGGGAACACCGTTCCCTGATAGCCAATCATGGCAATCTCAAGGCCGAAGAAGTTCATGGTGTGGAAGCCAGACGCCACGCCCCAGGCGTTTGTCAGCGCCGGGTGCGTCAGAATGCCGCCGAGGGTCGCCCCCAGATAAGGGTTACCGCCAAATTCACGCGCGGCCGTGAAGCCAATCAGGATCGGCAGAATGATAAATGCCGCTGAGCTGCACATATCCAGCATGATATAGAGCGCGTTATCGGCATTGACCCAGCCGTAGGTTTTGACCATCCCGAGCAGGCCCATCAGTAAACCGGAGGCCACAATCGCAGGAATGATCGGCACAAAGATGTTTGAGAGCAGTCGGGCAATGCGCTGGAACGGGTTCAGCTTACGTGCCGCCATGTCGGCCGCTTCGGACTTGCTGGATTCGCTAATCCCTGCCGCCTGGATAAACGCGGCGTAGACCTTGTTAACCACCCCCGTACCAAAAATCACCTGCATCTGCCCGGCGTTGCGAAAACAGCCTTTTACGCCGTCAACCTTGCCGATGGCCTGCTGATCGGCAAGCGTGTCGTCGACCAGCACCAGTCGAAGACGCGTTGCGCAGTGCGCCGCACTGGCGATGTTCTCTTTGCCACCGAGCAGCGGAATGAGCGCGCGGGCGATATTATCAAAATCCATAGATACCTCTGCCTGACTGTATTTTTATGATGTGAGAAACGCTCCCGCACTGCGGGAGCGTAAAAGGTTAAAACCAGGTTTCCATCTGTACCCCAAAGTTCCATTCCCCGCCGGCGTTGAAACCGCTGCTGCCAAAGGCATCATCGCTGGCGTAATTATCCAGTTTGCTGCTCCAGTCCATCCAGGTGGCGAACAGACGCAACTCAGGACGGCTGAAGAAATCGCCGATCTTGCCCGCTTTTAACGTTGGGGCAAAGGTCAGCTTGTAGAAACTTCCGTTGACGGCGTTTCGGTCTTTATACCCTTCCGGATTTAAATCCATGTACTGATAGCTGCCCTCAAACGCCAGGGCGAAATTCTGCGTGACTTCTTTAATCAGGCGGGTATTGAGCGTGACCCACTCATAGCTGTCGCCTTTGAAATAGCGGTCTTTACTGCTCTGGGCCAGAACGGCAGGCGCGATGTGCCAGCCGCCACCAAGAGGCGTGACACCGTAACTTGCAAAGCGCCAGGTATCGGCTTCAGAGAGCAATGCGCCATCGGAACCGATGCTCTTCACCTCTGCCCCCAGCCCGTGGCCGTACAGCAGCGCCGTTTTGGCTGAACCTTCGCGCAGGCCGTAGAAACTTTCATTGTGCAATCCGACCAGGGCATGAACGCCATTGTTGGCGGCGTCGGTTTTTATCAGATCGCCATTGCTGTCTTTGCGGTCGTCGTTGTCTTTTGCCCGCAGGCCGCTCACCATTAGCTGGAACGGCCCGGCGAAGTGGTTCATGCTCAGGATGTAGTTTTGAACGTTATTGTCGATTTGCTCTTCGCTGCCGAAGTTACGCCCGTAAAGAGAGAAGTTGCTGCGCAGCGATTCATTCCATTTCACGTCATACACGCCACCACCGGTACCGGCCAGGAACACCACATCGGAGTCCAGCCAGTGAATATCAAAGTTATCCCGGTCAAAGCGTTTACCGGCCCAGAAGGTACTGCCCTTCAGCGCGCCGCTAAAATCAGGCAGATTGCCCAGTTCAGCAAACGCCTGACGAATATTGAGATCGCTGGTGTCAGCGGACCAGTCGTTATAGGTTTTCTGACCATCCGCCAGCATGGCCTTGAAGCGCGTGGTCGCCCCGTTATCCAGGGTCTGTTTGTGTTCCACATTCAGCTCAACGTAGGTATCGGCTTCATTCCCCAGACGCCCGACCGCACCACCGGTTTCCCCGGCTGGCGTCAGATAAGGGCCGCTTTTGCTGCTCGACGCCGCGTCGTTCATCAGCAGGCCAGAACGGGCATAGCCATGAAACTCAAACCCACTGCTCTGATCGGCTTTCTTCTCCAGTGCAGCGGTACGCTGCGCCACTTGCTGGGTTGTTGTTTGCGCCTGCTGCTGGGCAGTCACCAACTGCTGCGTTTTTTGTTCTGCGTCGGTGGCGCGTTTCTCTGCAACCTGCGCGCGGGTTTCCGCAGCCTGAAGACGCTGCTCCAGAGCAGCAAGACGCGCTTCGATACTCGTCATATCCGTTTGGGCAAAAACAGAGGTACTCCCGGCCAGCATGCCTATCATCACGGCAAGTCTGCGTTTTTTATACATTTTGTCGCATCCCTAAAAGAAGTCATTGAAAGTGCTAAATTGCTAAACCGGTTTAGGTTGATGATACTAAACCTGCCAATTTTGGATCGGCAATCTTTTTTGCTAAACCGATTTAGTAAGTGTGATCGAGGCGACAATTCAGGCCGTCGACAGACGGCCCGTTGCGGGAGGAATTACAGTTGCGGGTGATAAGGCAGCGCGGTCATCGCCCCTTTAGCCGTGGTGGCTAACGCGCCGCAGCGCTGGGCTAATGCGATCACGCGTGGAAGATCGTGGCTGTCGATACTCCCAGCGGAAGCCAGTCCATAAAGCAGTCCCGCCACGAAGGCATCACCTGCGCCGGTGGTGTCCACGCATTCAACGGGGGTTGCCGGATAATGCTTCATCGTTCCGTCATGCCAGGCGATGACCCCGTCTTTGCCCTGAGTGACCAGCACCAGCCGGGCTGGACAGCGGCGCATCAGCGCGGCCAGCCCTTCCGTGACCCCAAGGTCGGCGGTTAAAAAAGCCAGTTCTTCGACGGAGAGTTTGACGACGTCAGCGCATTGCAGCGCCTGTTCGAGGCAGCGGCGCAGGTCGTCCTCATCCGGCCAGAGATCCGGGCGGATATTGGGGTCGAAACTGACATAACCCCCCGCTTCCCTGACCGCGTTCATGGCCTGAAACGTTGCAGAACGGCTCGGTTCAGCGCTCAGGGCAATGGAACAAACATGCAGCCACTCTCCTGCGCTAAAGGGCGGCAGGTCGGCTGACGCCAGAAACAGATCGGCGCTCGGGCGAACCATAAAGGTGAAAGAGCGTTCGCCCTGTTCGTCCAGGTCCACGACCACGGTTGACGTGCGGTGTGCCGGGTCGAGGCGCATCCAGTTTACGTCAACCTCCTCGTCAGCCAGCGTTTTATGCATAAAGCGACCGAAAGGATCGTCGCCGACCCTGCCGATAAAGGCGCTTTTCCCGCCCAGACGGGCAATACCGACCGCCACGTTAGCCGGCGCGCCGCCGGGGCATTGCAGCAACCGGCCTTCTCCCTCCGGTAATAAATCCACTACCGCATCGCCAAGTACCCAGATTTTTTGCATGTGATCCTCTCAGCTAAACAATGTTAAACCGTTTTAGCTATTTAAGCACAGGCAGGACGAAGGGGAAATAATACGGAAGGAAAATTGGCTTAACGCACCAGGTGTGGCCAGCTAATATCGCCTACGCCATTCAGCGCTGGACGGGCAAACAGAAAGCCCTGAAAACGTCGGATCCCGGCAGATTCAAGCCAGCACCACTCTTCCAGCTTCTCGATGCCTTCCGCCACCAGGGTGATTTCAAGGTCGGTGCAGCAGCTGACTATCGAGCGCACAATCGCCTGTTTTGGCCCACTGAGATGAATATTGCTGACAATTTCGCGGTCAATTTTAATTTTATCCGGCTGGAATCGGGTCAGCAGTGAAAGCCCGGCGTAACCGGAACCGAAATCATCGATCGCCAGGCCAATACCTTCAGCACGCAGGTGTTTAATGGCGCTATTGAACTTGTTGAACCCGGAAATCATCTCGTTTTCGGTCACTTCAATAACCACCTGCTCCGGCTGAAGCCCATGTTGTTTAATCTGTTCAACCAGAAACTCCACGGCGCCAGGCACTTTCACCAGCGACATCGGGAGAAGATTCACCGCGATTTTATGGCTCCCGATCCCCAGTTTGTCGGCCAGCGCAAAAGCCCAGGCCTTGGTCTGGAGATCGACTTCATAGATTTTGTCCTGATCGAGGCGGCTGAAAAAATGCTCCGGGCTTCCCCCGTCATTACCGCGGATAAGGGCCTCAAGCGAACTGATTTTCCCTTCCAGCGGTTCGACGATGGGCTGGAGGGCGAACTGGCAGGTTTGTTTGTCCAGCAGACCCAGACTCTCGCCAAACGGCGATTTCTCACGCGAGAGCGTCCATTTCTCCGGGGCAAAACGCGCCCCCGACGGGGCCGGTCGTTTGCCGGTAATAAACGTCTGAATAAATTTGAACACCCGATCATCAGATGTCAGATAACTGTCCAGTTTGCTGTAGTGCAGTACCGACTGCAGAACGTCTTTCGGCGACTGGTTCTGCAGGTCAAACAGCAGCATACCGACATTCTCAAAACGTCTGCGGGGGCCGTAATCCCGCATAAGCTCAACCACGCCGCTGTGCCGCTTATCCTCACGGATCTTCTGAAACAGCCTTACCACACTCTCTTCCGAGCCTTCGAGGAGTTGCAGGACATCATCCCCTTTTGAAAGAAGAACGCCGGTAATATTCAACCCGGCATTGCGCGTCCTGGCCTGTTCAACCAGCGCCTGGAGTTCGGCGGATCGGCAGGATAAATTCAACTGGCTGCGGTAAATAAGAGTAGTCAGCACAAAAACGTGTTCCGATAAGAGGTATGCGTTGGACATTACTGTTTAACATACTTCATCTGCGCGACCTAACAGATTAACCCCTTGCGGGAGAGGCTACTTTTTCTCATCCCCGATGCGTCTGTCAATCCTCTCCTGCATGTAGGCATAAAACGGGTTCGACGTCACCCGCATTAACGCGTCTTTGCCTACGCTCAGCACGGAGGTTTCCCCCCACAGCGCAATCGTGCCGAGGCTAATGCCATACCGGTTTTTCTCCGCAGGATGTCGGCCATAGAGATCGTCATCAGGCGGGAACGGCACGGCGACATGCGACAGTGAATAGACCTCCTGCGGCCAGGACATCGCCAGCGGTACCGCGGTCTCATCGGTGCGTCCCGCCGGGGTTATTTTCGCCACCGCGGCAAAACTGTCCGCGCTGGCATTGGTAATGATCGTGACACCGTAACGCCTTTTCGCCACAGGCAGTAACTCAGAGGTTGCCGCCCACGACGACGGTTTAAAGAGAGGACGGAAGCTGGCGGCCTGATTGATATCAAATACAACCAGCTCGCTGCCGTTCGCCGGAAGCAGGTCAAATAAGCCGGTGACCACGGCGCGGGTGCTGACCGTTGAATCCATCACCGACTGGAATGCGAGTACCGGTGGCAGCTGGTCCAGTCTGTGCTCCCGGGCATCCCGCCCCATTTGCTCCTGCAGGGCCTGGGTCAAGAGCCATGACTGGCGCGCCGCATTGACCGGGAAGGAGTTGTATTTATACGGGTTATATTCCGGCGAGATGTTTAACCATGCCGCTTTGGCAAACGGCGGTAACATCGCCGGCAATCCGGCCAATCCTGCAAACCGGGCGAACGCCGTGACGCCAATCATTGGCGAGAGCAGGATGAGCTGTTGCGGTTTGCGAAGCGCAGGCGTGTCCAGCGCATCAAGGGCATATTTCATCGCCAGCGCCCCACCGTTGGAGTAACCCACCAGATGCAGGGGAACATTGTCTCCCGCCAGCCGCGTGGCTTCGCGCACTGCGAGGCGCGTCGCCGCCAGCCACCTCTCCCAGTCAACGTCCGTCAGCGCGCCGGGCGCGGTGCCGTGCCCGGGCAGGCGTGGGACCACCGCCACAAAACCGTGCTGCTGATAATCACGGGCAAGATGCCGGACACTGTAAGGCGAATCTGTTAGCCCGTGCAGCAACACCACCGCGCCGCGTGGCGTTCCGGCAGGCATCAGCACAAAGGAGCGGTTGGCATCGGGTGAAAATTTACCGGGCCAAACCAGGCTCTGACGGTAGTAGCGGTTTAACGGCGTGCGCTCCTCACCCTGGGTTTTGCGCGTTACCGCATTATCCAGATCGGTGAAAATGGCGTTTTCCCGGGCGACATACTGGGCAAAACTCGCCTTATCGATCTCGCGTACGGACATCTCATTTGCCCGCCAGGTATGCCAGAGATGCAGTTCCGGCCCCTGCTGCGAGAGATAAACCCGAACCGCGAGCAGGACGATCAGTACCATTCCTGCGATCATCGCCATTTTCTTTGCGAGCGCCATCAGGCGCACGCTGATACGCCAGGGCAAGTTCGCCATGCCGGGATCCCTTTCATATTTACGTTGTCTCTATCTTATCAAAAATGTGAAGACGCTGACGTATTCACGAAATTCATACCTCCCCGCTCAGCCAGTGCACCAAAAGTGAACTACGCTGCACAAATGTTGATCATTGGTTAACTAAATATTGCATGAAGTTTGCAGCACAGCGGCGTCCCGTCGCTCTGTGGACATGGCACGCGTCATGCATTGTTAATCAAATAACACAAACCTGATGACTGACAGCCTGTTAACAGCGAGGCGGTATGACGACGAAACCCGAGGTGTTGAGCCGTATTGAAGCCACTTTCAGCCAGCTGACCCCCAGCGAGAAGCGGGTGGCGAGCTGGTTGCTGGCGCATGCCGCACAGATCCCGTTTGAAACAGCTGAAAGCGTGGGTCTGGCGACCGGCACCAGCGGCATTACCGTGGGACGCTTTCTGCGAAAACTCGGCTATCGCAATCTGGAAGATGCCAAAAAGAGCCTGCGCGACCCGCATCAGCCCTGGGGTATGAACGAGCGGCTGGACTCCTGGCAGCAGCAGTCCCCTCTGCCCAACCGCCTTCAGCACTCTCTGTCGCTGGAGGTGGATGCCATCACTCAGGTTTATCAGTTGGCGCACACCGACGCATTCCGCCGGGTGGTTCATCAGCTTGCCCACGCGGATGCGGTTTTTGTGCTGGGGATCCAGTCGACACGTGGGATAGCCAACGCCTTCTTCAGCCATCTTGAGTACCTTCGCCCGCGCGTCAGTTACGCCGAAGGCGCGTCCGGCAGCTGGGTTGAATCCCTGAACTCCGGTTTCGCCCACCCCTACGTGGTGCTGACCGATACCCGCACCTATTCCACCATTGCGCGGCAGTACTGTCGGGTCGCGAGCGAAAAAGGTATTTCGCTGGCCCTGATCACCGATATCTGGTGCCCGTGGGCGCGGGATTACCCGCTTGATTTACTGCAGGTGAAAACCGAAACCGGCCATTTCTGGGATTCGCTGGCACCTGTGAGCTGTCTGTTCAACCTGCTGCTGTCAGGTGTCGTGGAAGCGCTGGGTGATGCCCTTCCACAGCGGCTGGCGGTAAACCGGCAATTACAACAAGAGTTTGGTCAATTCGAACGCTAAAGGAGCGGAGCTATGCCCCCAGAGAGTGAACTGATTGATGTGGCGAAGACCTTCCCTGCGCTGCATATCGATCTGAAATATGCCACAGCCGACAACATCACGGGCCGTCCGATTTATCAGGAGGCGCTGTGCCTGCTGCATACCGATGCGGCCACCGCGCTGGCGAAAGCCATCAGCATCGCCGCACTGGCCGGGCTGAAGCTGGTGGTCTACGACGCTTATCGTCCGCAGGAAGCGCAGGCTCAGTTGTGGGATGCCTGCCCGAACCCGGAATACGTGGTTGATGTGGCGATTGGTTCCAACCACAGCCGCGGGACGGCCATCGACGTTACGCTGATGGACGAACAGAACACCGTGCTGGATATGGGGGCCGGTTTTGACGAAATGCACGATCGCTCGCATGCCTGGCACCCGTCCGTGCCGCCGCACGCGCAGCGCAATCGCCTGCTGCTTAACGCCATCATGTCCGGTGGCGGCTTTGTGGGGATCAGCAGCGAATGGTGGCACTTCGAGCTGCCGAACGCGGCCAGCTATCCCCTGCTTGACGATCGTTTTGCCTGTTTCCCGTTGACGCACACCCCTCTTTAAAACTGGAGCACTGCCATGAAAACAACGCTTCTTACTACCCTGATCGCCGCCTCGCTGGCACTCAGCGCCCCGGTTGCGCTGGCTGCCGTCCCGAAAGATATGCTGGTGATCGGGAAAGCGGCCGACCCGCAAACGCTCGACCCGGCGGTGACCATTGATAACAACGACTGGACGGTGACCTACCCCGCCTATCAGCGTCTGGTGAAGTACAAGCCAGGCTCCACCGAGGTGGAGGGCGACCTGTCAACGGGCTGGAAGGCGTCAGCGGATCAGAAAGAGTGGACCTTTACCCTTACCGATAACGCGAAATTCGCCGATGGCACGCCGGTTACTGCCGAGGCGGTAAAACTCTCCTTTGAACGTCTGCTGAAGCTTAGCCAGGGGCCGTCTGAAGCGTTCCCGAAAGATCTCAAAATTGATGCGGTCGATCCGCACACGGTGAAATTCACCCTCAGCCAGCCGTTTGCCCCGTTCCTCTACACCCTGGCCAACGACGGTGCGTCGATCGTTAACCCGGCGGTGTTAAAGGCGAACGCTGCCGATGATGCACGCGGTTATTTAGCGCAAAACACCGCCGGGTCCGGGCCATTCATGCTGAAAAGCTGGCAGAAAGGTCAGCAGCTGGTGCTCGTTCCGAATCCACACTGGGCGGGTGAGAAGCCGCACTTCAAGCGCGTTTCGGTGAAAATTATTGGTGAAAGCGCTTCACGCCGCCTGCAGCTTTCCCGTGGCGATCTGGATATCGCCGATTCACTGCCCGTCGATCAGCTTTCAGCCCTTAAGCAAGAAGGCAAAGTGGCGGTGGCGGAATATCCGTCCCTGCGCGTGACCTATCTTTATCTGAATAACAGCAAAGCCCCGCTCAATCAGGTGGATTTACGTCGGGCCGTCTCCTGGGCAACGGATTATCAGGGGATAGTGAAAGGCATCCTGAGCGGCAATGGTAAACAGATGCGCGGCCCGATACCGGACGGCATGTGGGGGTTTGACGCCACGGCAATGCAGTACAGCTTTGACGAGGCCAAAGCCAAAGCCGCGCTGGAGAAAGTCAAAGACAAGCCGACAAGCCTGACATTCCTCTATTCAGACAACGACCCCAACTGGGAGCCGATCGCCCTGTCCACGCAGGCGAGCCTCGGCAAGATCGGCATCAACGTGAAGCTGGAAAAACTGGCTAACGCCACCATGCGCGATCGTGTCGGGAAAGGTGACTATGACATCGCCATTGGCAACTGGAGCCCGGACTTTGCCGACCCGTACATGTTCATGAACTACTGGTTTGAGTCCGACAAAAAAGGGTTGCCGGGTAACCGCTCGTTTTACGAGAACAAAGAGGTCGACGCCCTGCTGAAGGCGGCCCTGAAAACCACCGATCAGGCGGAGCGTACCCACGATTACCAGCAGGCGCAGAAGGTGGTGATCGACGAGGCGGCCTACGTGTATCTGTTCCAGAAGAACTACCAGCTGGCGATGAACAAAGAGGTGAAAGGCTTCACCTTTAATCCAATGCTGGAGCAGGTCTTTAACATCGCCACCATGAGTAAATAACGGTTCTCGCCGGGGGAAAGTGTATGACGTTCTGGAGCATTGTGCGCCAGCGCTGCTGGGGGTTAATCCTGGTGGTGGCCGGTGTCTGTATCATCACCTTTATTATTTCACACCTGATCCCCGGCGATCCGGCCCGCCTGCTGGCCGGAGACCGCGCCAGCGACGACATTGTGCAAGGCATCCGCCAGCAGCTGGGGCTGGATCAACCGCTGTATATCCAGTTTGGTCGCTATGTGGATGCGCTGGCCCATGGCGATTTAGGCACCTCTATCCGCACCGGGCGACCGGTTGCGGAAGATTTGAAGGCCTTTTTCCCGGCCACCCTGGAGCTGGCTTTTTGTTCCCTGCTGCTGGCGCTGGTTATCGGCGTGCCGCTGGGGATTTTATCGGCGGTCTACCGTGACCGCTGGCTGGATCATCTGGTGCGGTTAATGGCGATGACGGGCATTTCAACGCCCGCATTCTGGCTTGGGTTGGGGGTGATAGTCCTCTTCTACGGGCATCTGCAACTTCTGCCAGGCGGCGGAAGGCTTGACGACTGGCTCGATCCACCGACGCGCGTTACTGGCTTTTATCTGGTGGATGCGCTGCTGGAAGGCAACGGGGAGGTCTTTTTCAATGCCCTGCAGCATCTGATTTTACCTTCAATGACGCTGGCATTTGTTCATCTCGGCATTGTGGCGCGTCAGGTTCGCTCGGCCATGCTGGAGCAACTCAGTGAAGATTACATACGAACCGCACGCGCCAGCGGATTGCCCGGCTGGTACATCGTGCTGCGCTATGCCCTGCCCAATGCGATGATCCCGTCGATTACCGTGCTTGGACTGGCGCTGGGCGATCTGCTGTATGGCGCAGTCCTCACCGAAACCGTCTTTGCCTGGCCGGGAATGGGCGCCTGGGTCGTCACCTCTATTCAGGCGCTCGATTTCCCTGCCGTCATGGGCTTCGCGGTAGTAGTCTCACTGGCCTATGTGCTGGTTAATCTGGTGGTCGATCTGCTCTATCTGTGGGTTGACCCGCGAATCGGGCGCGGAGGTGCCGAATGATGTTGACTCAGGAAACGCCCGTCCCGGTTAAAACAGCGAAAGCAGGCATCAACTGGGCAAAACTGTTCTGGATGCTGCGTAAAAGCCCCCTCACGCTGATTGGCGCCGCGATCATGATCCTGATGCTCCTGCTGATGGTGACATCACCGTGGATTGTGCCGCATGACCCCAATGCGCTGGATTTGACCGCGCGTCTGCAGGCTCCGTCTGCCGAACACTGGTTTGGCACCGATGAGGTTGGCCGCGATCTGTTCAGCCGGGTGCTCGCCGGCAGCCAGCAGTCGATCAGCGCGGGGCTGGCCGTCGTGGTGATTGCGGGCGGTATTGGCTCGCTGCTGGGCTGTTTGTCTGGCGTACTGGGCGGGCGCGGCGACGCCATTATTATGCGCATTATGGACGTGATGCTCTCCATTCCCTCGCTAGTGCTGACCATGGCACTGGCAGCGGCGCTGGGGCCGAGCCTGTTTAACGCAATGCTCGCCATCGCGATTGTACGTATCCCGTTTTACGTGCGTCTGGCACGCGGGCAAACCCTTGTCGTGCGCCAGTTTACCTATGTTCAGGCGGCCCGCACCTTCGGCGCATCACGCTGGCATTTAATCAGCTGGCATATTCTGCGCAACGCCCTGCCACCGCTGATTGTGCAGGCTTCGCTGGATATTGGCAGCGCCATTCTGATGGCCGCCACGCTGGGCTTTATCGGTCTGGGCGCACAGCAACCCACCGCCGAATGGGGCGCGATGGTTGCCGTAGGGCGCAACTATGTACTTGACCAGTGGTGGTATTGCGCTTTTCCTGGTGCGGCTATTTTGATTACCGCCGTGGGCTTTAATCTTTTTGGTGACGGCCTCCGCGACCTGCTGGATCCGAAATCAGGAGGGAAACAGTCATGACCGACTCTGTTTTAACCATCGAGGATTTACATCTGAGTTTCCCGATATACCGCGGTGAGGTTCATGCGCTGAACCACGTCTCGCTGGAGATTAAACGGGGGGAAATTGTCGGCGTAGTGGGCGAGTCGGGGTCCGGGAAGTCAGTTACCGCCATGCTCGCCATGCGCCTGTTGCCGGAAGGCAGCTACCGAATTCATCACGGTCAGGTAACATTGCTGGGAGAAGATGTTCTGACCGCATCGGAAAAACAGCTTCGCCAGTGGCGCGGGGCAAAAGTGGCAATGATTTTTCAGGAGCCCATGACCGCCCTTAACCCAACGCGACGGATTGGTAAGCAAATGGTGGAGGTGATCCGCCAGCATCAGCCGCTCGACCGTCGCGCGGCGCAGCAAAAAGCGATTGCCCTGCTGGAGGAGATGCAAATCCCGGACGCGAAAGCGGTGATGGCGCGTTATCCGTTTGAACTGTCCGGCGGCATGCGTCAGCGAGTGATGATCGCCCTTGCCTTCTCCTGCGAGCCTGAACTTATCATCGCCGACGAGCCGACCACGGCGCTGGATGTGACCGTGCAGCTGCAGGTACTGCGTCTGCTGAAGCACAAGGCGCGGGCCAGCGGAACCTCGGTGCTGTTTATCAGCCACGATATGGCCGTGGTTTCCCAGCTCTGTGACCGGATGTATGTGATGTACGCAGGAAGCGTAATTGAGAGCGGTGCCACGCAAACGCTGATCCACCATCCCGTTCATCCCTACTCCATCGGTCTGCTGCAATGTGCACCTGAAAACGGTGCGCCGCGCGAGTTGCTTCCGGCCATTCCCGGCACGGTGCCTAATCTCAGCCAGCTTCCACAAGGCTGCGCGTTCCGCGAGCGCTGCTTTGCCGCCGGGACGAAATGCGGTGAGGCACCGCGCTTGCTTCCCAATGGTGCAGAGGGCCAGATGGCTGCCTGCTGGTACCCGCAACGGGAGAAACACCATGTCTGACATTTTGCTTGAACTGGATAGCGTGCATGTCAACTTTCCCGCGCGCAAAAACTGGCTGGGCCGCGTTACGGAACAGGTGCATGCCCTCAATGGGCTGGACCTGCAGATCCGTCGCGGCGAAACGCTGGGCATTGTTGGGGAATCCGGCTGCGGGAAAAGCACGCTGGCACAGCTATTGATGGGCATGCTCAGGCCCAGCACCGGCGACTATCAGCGGACGCATCACGCGGGCGGCATGCAGATGGTTTTTCAGGACCCGCTCTCCTCCCTCGACCCGCGTCTGCCGGTGTGGCGCATCATCACCGAGCCGGTGTGGGTGCAAAAACGCAGCAGTGAACGCGAACGGCGCCAGCTGGCAGAGACGCTGGCGATGCAGGTGGGTATTCGTGCGGAATATCTTGACCGGTTACCGCATGCCTTTTCAGGCGGGCAGCGCCAGCGCATTGCTATCGCCCGGGCGCTGTCGTCCAATCCAGACATCATCGTGCTCGACGAACCCACCAGCGCGCTGGATATTTCCGTGCAGGCGCAAATCCTCAACCTGCTGGTAAAACTGCAGCAGGAACGGAACCTAACCTATGTGTTGATCTCACATAACGTCTCGGTAGTCAGACACATGAGCGATCGTGTGGCGGTGATGTATCTGGGCCAGATCGTGGAACTGGGAACTACCGATCAGGTGCTTGTCAGGCCGCGCCATCCCTACACCCGGCTGCTGCTTGATTCCGTTCCCAGAACCGGTGAACCGCTGGATGAAAACCTGGCGCTGCGTAAAACAGAGCTTCCTGGCAATCGCCACCTTCCCACCGGCTGTTATTTCCGGGACCGCTGTCCGCAGGCAGCGCAAGGATGCGAACATCCGCAGTCGCTACAGCCTTCAGTTGAGGGCTGTAGCGTGCGTTGCTGGCGCAATCTGAGCGAGTAGCCACGCAGGGTTGCGCTGTTTCACGTTTAAATTTGCGCCATTCCACCGTCGACAAACAGTTCGGTGGCGTTGATAAAGCTTGCTGCATCTGAGGCCAGAAACGCCACCGCTTTCCCCACTTCCCCCGGCGCGCCTAAGCGTCCCAGCGGCACCTGGGCGGCCAGCGCGTCATACAGCCCCTGACGATGTTCTTCCGGCACCAGGTCACCCAGCCCTGGGGTTTTGATGGGCCCCGGGCTCACCACGTTGACGCGAATACCGCGCCCCTGCAAATCCAGCGCCCACGAACGGGCAAAGTTGCGCACGGCGGCTTTACTGGCGCTGTATACGCTAAAGTTTGCGGTTCCTTTAATGGACACCGTGGATCCGGTCAGAATGATCGACGATCCGGCTGATAACAGCGGTAACGCTTTTTGCACGGTGAACAGTACACCGCGAACGTTGGTTGCAAAGATGCGGTCAAACTGCTCTTCAGTGATAGCGCCTAACGGCAGCATGTCGCCACCACCCGCATTGGCGAACAGAATATCCAGACGCCCTTCGTCTTTTGCAATCTGCGCATAGACTTTATCGAGGTCGGAAAGTTGAGAGACGTCCGCACGGATGCCGACCGCCGCGGTGGCAATTTGTGCAACGGCAGCGTCCAGCTCCGCCTGACGACGTCCGGTGATATAAACCTTCGCGCCCTGGGCCGCCAGTTCCTGCGCGGTGGCGAGACCGATACCTGTGCTACCGCCCGTAACCAGGGCAATTTTACCTGCGAGAGACGTATTCATGTTATTCACCTTTAATCATGTTTTCAGGATGCCCGCAAAAACGGTTGAAGAGGTTTTCGCTTGCGTTGAATAAACTCTATCGGTTGCAGGATTAATGAAAAACGGGCAAAAATGAAAATCACTATTCACAGGTGGAAATAATCCGGAGTACGAATGGACCAGCTCATGGCAATGCGCGCATTTACGCGGGTGGTGGAAACCGGAAGTTTTACGCGTGCGGCTGATTCTCTGAATATGCCTATCGCCACCCTGAGCAAGCTGGTGAAATCGCTCGAAGCGCACCTGGAGATCCGGCTTTTACACCGCACGACACGACGGGTAGTCACCACACCGGAAGGTGCCGGGTACTATGAAAAAGCGCTCAGGGTGCTGATTGATATTGAAGATATCGATACGTCGTTTCGCGTTTCTCGCGCGACGCCGAAAGGCCATCTGCGCGTGGATGTGGGCGGTTCAACCGCGCGCGACGTGCTGATCCCCCTGCTCCCGGATTTTATGCAGCGTTATCCGGAAATACGCATCGATCTTGGCGTGGCCGACCGGCCCGTGGATTTGATCAGCGGTAACGTTGACTGCGTGATCCGCGGCGGCCCTCTGGACGACTCCTCCCTTATTGCCCGTCATCTGGGCGACGCTGAAATGGTCACCTGCGCGACGTCCGATTATTTAAAACATCATGGCGTACCGGCCTATCCGCGGGAGCTGTGCAATGGCCATAAGCTGATTAGCTACCTTTCTCCCGTCACCGGTCGGGCCTTTCCGTTTCGCTTCAGGGAAAAGGGAGAAAAGCTGGAGATAAGCATTCCGCACTTCCTTGGGGTCAATGAAAGCAACGCTCATCTGGCGGCGGCGGTGGCAGGTTTAGGTATTATTCAGACATTTCAATATTCGGCAAAAAGGCATTTACAGGCGGGGACGTTAACTGAAATTCTTAGCGACTGGCGACCTGACGCTTATCCGTTTCATGTGGTTTATCCGCAGAACCGGCATCTGACACATCGACTGAGAGTGTTTATCGCCTGGCTGGCAGAGGTGTTTCCTGCCGCGCTGAAGGGATAGCCGGGTGTTAACCCGGCTGAGGTTTAATTGAGCGTGTAATCCAGCGTGATTTCCGCATTCAACAGCTGGGAAACCGGGCAGCCGGCTTTCGCTTTCTGAATAACGCCATCGAACTGCTGAGGGTCAATGCCGGGTACAGTAACCTTGCTCTGCAGTGCGACCTTCGTAATGGCGAAACCGCCCTCTTTTTTATCCAGTGACACGTCGGCGGTGGTATCAATGGAATCGGCGGTGTAGCCTGCTTCACCCAGCATCAGCGACAGTGCCATCGAAAAACAGGCTGCGTGTGCGGCACCAATCAGTTCTTCCGGGTTGGTCCCTTTTTCGCCTTCAAAACGGGTGTTGAAGCCGTAAGGCTGTTGATTGAGAACGCCGCTCTCGGTAGAAACAGTTCCTTTTCCGCGTTTAATATCGCCAGACCAGTGTGCTGAACCGTGCTTATGAATTGTCATTCTTGCTCTCCTTTTGGCTTACAAAGGGTTAAGTATAGACCAGAGATCTGACGCGTCCTGGAACACAGAGTATTCTGGTTGGCGTTGATGCGATACATCACTTCGAACCATCAAAAGGGAAAGGCCTATGATGCTAAACACCAGGATTGTCGTGGCGCTGACCACGCTCGCCGTGACGTTCCCCCTCTTTGCCAGCACGCCGGAGAATTTTATCTATACCAGCTCGGGCGACCTTGATGCCGCCGCCGCGCTTATCGCCCGTCGTGATATCGGTGGCGCGCAGATCGTTTATAACTGGCGTGCACTGGAGCCTGAGAAAAACAGATATGACTTCTCATCCATAGAGAGAGACCTGGCGCGCCTGAAGGCCAGCAATAAAAAGCTGTTTATTCAAATTCAGGATCGCTTCTTCGAAAAAGATGCCCGGTATGTCCCTGATTATCTGATGGCAGACACAAAGTACAGCGGCGGTATTTCTCCGCAGTTTGACAACCCTGGTGAAGGGAAACCTACAGGTTCAGGCTGGGTAGCCCGTCAGTGGGATCCTGCCGTGCGTGAACGGTATCAGGCCTTACTGGCAGCCCTGGCGAAGCGTTTTGATGGCCAGGTTTACGGTGTGAACTTACCTGAAACCGCCATTGACCTTGATGAGAAAAAGCCGCCGACAGGATTTTCGTGCGACAACTATTTTGCCGGAGAAATGGAAAACCTCGCCTTTGCGCGAAAGGTTTTCACGCAATCCCATGTCGTACAATATGTGAACTTCTGGCCGTGTGAATGGAACAATGATCATAATTACATGGGGCGGCTGTTTGAATACGCCAGTGCCCATAATATCGGGCTTGGCGGACCGGATATTGTTCCCAACCGCAAGGCGCAAATGAAAAACGCCTATCCGTTCTTTAACCAGTATAAAAACAAACTGCCGCTGGTCGCCATGGCCGTTCAGGAGCCCACACTTACCTATAGAAACCCGGCTACCGGCAAGCCCTTCACCAAAGATGAATTTGTTCAGTTCGCAGAAGCGTATCTCGGCGCAGATATTATTTTCTGGAGCACGACGTCGCCCTGGCTGACGACGAAATAAGCCACAGGCTCACTGCGCGGGCATCAGTTCAGATGCCCTGCAATTTCATCAAGAAAGACGCGCAGGGCCGCAGGCTGATATTCCCGCGACTGGTAAATCCCGTGAATGGCGAGCGGCTTAGGGACTAAGTCTGTTAGCAGCGGGACCAGCAGCCCTTGCTCGAGCGCCCCTTGCGCTTCGTGCTCGGGCAGCATTGCAATACCGCAATGTTTAACCGCCGCGTCCATCAACAACGACGAGATGCTGGCGCTAAGATTGCCGCTCACCGCGACGCTCACGCTTTCGCCTTCCAGCGTCACAAAATGCCACGACTGACCCGCAAAGAAGCTGTAATGCAGACAATTGTGCTGCGCCAAATCCTCAGGCGTCACGGGCGTGCCGTGCTGCGCAAGATAGTCCGGCGAGGCGCAAAGCACCGAACGGCACTCACCCAGCCTGCGGGCAATCATCCCCGGCTCCGGGTTATCGGTAATACGCACGGCTACGTCAATTCGCTCGCCCACCAGACTCACAGGATGGTTATTCACATCCAGTTCAATTCTGAGCTGCGGATAACGCGCCAGCAGCCCGGGCAGTACCGGCGCAATCATGTGCATGGCGGTAAAGTGCGCGCAGGCTACCCGTAAGGTGCCGGAAGGTAAATCTTTCTCCGACTGGCCTTCAATCTCCTGCGACAGTTGCGAAAGGGTACGCGTTTTCTGCAGTACCTTTTCCCCTGCTGCGGTCAGCGTCAGCTTACGCGTTGAGCGGTTCACCAGGCGGGTCCCCGCCCACTTCTCCATCTGCTCAAGATAACGGCTTACCATGGGCCGGGAAATGCCCAGCGCACGGGCTGCGGCACTCAAACTTCCCAGCTCGCAAATCCGGTTATAGACCTGTGCGGCAATAACGCGATCCATATAACGCTCCATTTGCTCGATTTATGAAACTAAGCATGTCTTGTTTCAGGAATTCTGGCAAATGTAGAGTTCGGTACAATAGGGTCTTTCCTGATAAAAAGAGACATGATGATGAAGCTCACTCGCCTTGCACTGCTATGCACCCTCTTCACGCCGGCGGTCTTTGCCGCACCGTTGACCATTGATACCTGGAACCCGCAGGAGAAAGGCATTTTTGCGGTCTCGTCGACGCTGGTGTCCGGCCCGAAAGAGGCCGTCCTGTTTGACGCGCAGTTCAGCGTGAAAGACGGTGAAGCACTGGTGGAGAAAATTCGCCGCAGCGGTAAAACCCTGAACAAGATTGTGATCACCTCCGGCGATCCGGACTTCTACTTTGGTCTGCAGCCGCTGGTTAAAGCATTCCCGAATGCGAAAGTCGTGGCGACTCAGCAGGTGGTTGACCATATCAAGGCCACCAAAGATGCCAAGCTGGCCTTCTGGGGCCCACAGATGAAAGACGGCGCGCCAACAACGCTGATCGTTCCCCAGGTGCTGACCTCCACCACGTTTATGGTTGATGGTGAGAAAATCGATATTGAACAGCCAGACAGCTACGCGGCCTATGTCTGGATCCCGTCGGCGAAGACGATTCTTGGCGGCACGGGCGTTTCATGGGGCATCCATCTGTGGACGGCCGATACCCAGACCTGGGCGCGTCGCCAGCAGTGGCAGGATACGCTGGAAAACATGGCGGCGCACAAACCTGAGCGCGTGATCCCGGGTCACTATCTGGGGACGCCACCGTCAGGTACCGGCGCTATCGATTTTACCCGTGAATATCTGCAGCGGTTCGAGCAGACGCTGGCTAATCACAAAGATTCTGCTGGCGTCATTAGCGCCATGAAAAAAGCGTATCCGGGCCTGGCCGAAGAGAGCTCGCTGGAATTAAGTGCGAAAGTGAATACCGGCGAAATGAAATGGTAAATTAATCTCTGCTCCTGCTATTTTCTCGGATAGCAGGAGCAGCATCAAAATATTCCCCCTCGTCCCCTGTCATTATTCCTCCATTTCTAAAAGTGTCTAAAAGCATGCACTTATGTCATTTTTATTTCTAAGATGAATCTTAGACACAGCAAGGAAAATATTTGCCATTCTGTTTGTGAATTACATTTTTTGCGAGCCGTACCATTACACAGACAACGACACGGAGGCAGCATGTTTACTTATTACCCGGCAAATACCGCAGCAGCACAACCTGAACTCGTTAACGCGATCGCACAGGGTCTTCACGCCGAACACGGTGCTGTGACTGAAGATGACATTTTGATGGAACTGACCAAATGGGTGGAATCCACAGACAATGACATCCTCAGTGACATCTACCAACAGACCATTAACTACGTGGTCAGTGGACAGAATGCCTCTTTGTAAAAACCTGCTAAGCTGGATCTGCAACCTAAGGGGTTACATTTCGTTTGCGTAAGCAAACTTGTCCTTAAAACTATCAACAGGATTGAGGAGTAAAGATGAAATCGAACCGTCAGGCACGCCATATTCTGGGACTGAACTACAAGCTTTCTAACCAACGTAAAGTGGTGATTGAGGGCGACAGTGAAACGCAAGTCACCCATGCCACCGGCAGAAAACGCCACGCTGGCAAGTAAGTTCCAGTAAGAGATCCTGAACACCATCGGCAAAACCGATGGTGTTTTTGTTTATGTGTTGCGGTAATTAACATTTAGCTCCTTTATAATACCGCCTGACCGCACCCCACCGCACAGGCCAGAAAGATGACAAACAGCAGTGTCAGGGACGGATCTTCAAAAAAAGAGTGAGTGACATGGACAACAAACTGAAAAAACATCGTTCCTTATATATCCCTTATGCCGGTCCGGTTTTACTGGAATTCCCCCTGCTCAACAAAGGCAGCGCCTTCAGCATGGAAGAGCGCAGCAGCTTCAACCTGCTTGGTCTGCTGCCCGAAGTGGTGGAAACCATTGAAGAACAGGCTGAACGTGCGTGGATCCAGTATCAGGGTTTCAAGACTGAAATCGACAAGCACATCTACCTGCGTAACATTCAGGACACCAATGAAACCCTCTTCTATCGCCTGGTTCAGAACCACCTCGAAGAGATGATGCCGGTGATCTACACCCCAACGGTGGGTGCGGCGTGTGAACGTTTCTCTGAGATCTACCGTCGCTCCCGCGGCGTATTCATCTCCTATCAGAACCGTCACAATATGGACGATATTCTGCAGAACGTGCCGAACCACAATATCAAGGTCATTGTTGTGACTGACGGGGAACGTATTCTCGGCCTCGGGGATCAGGGCATTGGCGGAATGGGGATCCCTATCGGTAAGCTCTCCCTGTACACCGCCTGTGGGGGTATCAGCCCGGCGTACACCCTGCCGGTAGTGCTGGATGTGGGTACCAACAACCAGCAGCTGCTCAACGATCCGCTGTACATGGGCTGGCGTCATCCGCGCATTACCGACGATGAGTATTATCAGTTTGTTGATGATTTTATCCAGGCCGTTAAAGCACGCTGGCCGAACGTGCTGCTGCAGTTTGAAGACTTTGCGCAGAAGAACGCCATGCCGCTGCTGAACCGCTACCGCGATGACATCTGTTCATTCAACGACGACATTCAGGGCACCGCCGCCGTGACCGTTGGGACGCTGATCGCCGCCAGCCGTGCGGCAGGCAGCCAGTTGAGCTACCAGAAAATCGTCTTCCTGGGGGCAGGCTCTGCGGGCTGCGGTATTGCCGAGCAGATTATTGCTCAGACGCAGCGCGAGGGCTTGAGTGAAGAACTGGCCCGTTCCCGCGTCTATATGGTTGACCGTTTCGGCCTGCTGACCGACGGTATGCCTAACCTGCTGCCGTTCCAGACCCGACTGGTTCAGAAACGCGAGAACCTGAAAAACTGGGATACCGACAACGAGGTGCTCTCCCTGCTGGACGTGGTGCGCAACGTGAAGCCGGACATTCTTATCGGCGTTTCCGGGCAAACCGGCCTCTTCACCGAAGAGATTATTCGCGAAATGCACAAGCACTGCGAGCGCCCTATCGTGATGCCACTCTCTAACCCGACTTCCCGTGTAGAAGCAACGCCGCAGGACATCATCGCCTGGACCGAAGGTAACGCACTGGTGGCAACCGGCAGTCCGTTCGACCCGGTGGTGTGGAAGGATAAAACCTATCCGATCGCGCAGTGCAACAACTCCTACATCTTCCCGGGGATTGGTCTGGGGGTTATCGCGTCCGGTGCGTCACGCATTACCGACGAAATGCTGATGTCCGCCAGCGAAACCCTGGCGAAACACTCACCGCTGGTGAATAACGGTGAAGGCCTGGTGTTGCCAGAGCTGAAAGACATTCATAAAGTGTCCCGTGCGATCGCTTTCGCAGTAGGAAAAATGGCACAGCAGCAAGGCGTGGCGGTGAAAACCTCCGCCGATGCGCTGCAGCAGGCCATTGACGACAACTTCTGGATGCCGGAATACCGCAGCTATCGCAGAACGTCTATCTAAAGAACAGGCCGGGTCAGGCAATCATGCCTCCCGGCCTGCCATTCTGCCCGCGCTTGCCGGGCCGTAAAATCCCCGCTACACTGCCTTCATCCATTAACCTACTGAATATATAAGGAGGCCAATTATGCTGTACTGTGAAATTTTCAATGTTTCACATACATATGGTGATCGCACCAGCTCAAGCGTTATCGGTATCGTGCTGCGATAACTTCTGCTTGAGCGAAGACACCAACCCCTAAATCCCTTCTCTCGGGCTTACTGAGTTATCGTCAGCGATGTTTGACGAGGCATAAACATGCCTGTAACTCTTGGGTAAGCAACAATGAGCACTTTACTCACTGCACAATCTCTACGTGTTGATACGGCGTTTGGTACGCTCTTCGACTCGCTCTCCTTTACGCTGAAAAAAGGCGATCGCATCGGTCTGCTGGGCGACAACGGCTGCGGTAAAAGTACGCTGCTGAAGGTGCTGGACGGTACGGACACGCCTGCCGCCGGAACGGTCGCGCTGGCCGGGCACTGCATCATGGCGCGCGTAGAACAACATCTCCCGGACGGGATTTATCCCCTGAGCATGCTGGATGCCGTGCTGGCACAACTGCCTGCGGCTGAACGCGAGAGCCTGCGCTGGAAAGCGGAAACGCTGCTGGCGAGTATGGGCTTTACGCCGCAGGACTGGACATTAACCTCGGCAACGTTGAGCGGCGGGCAACATACGCGTCTGCTGCTGGCGCGGGCTTTGATTAATGCGCCGGACCTGCTGCTGCTGGATGAACCGAGTAACCACCTCGATTTACCTACCATGCTCTGGCTGGAGCAATTTTTACAGGCCTGGTCAGGCAGCTTTGTGCTGGTTTCACATGACAGGCAGCTGCTGGATGCCGTAACCAACGGCAGCTGGATCCTGCGCGATAAGATGCTGCATTACTTTGCCCTTCCCTGCACCGCCGCACGCAAAGCGCTGGATGCGAAAGACGAAAGTGATGCGCAGCGCCACAAGGCAGAACAAAAGGAGATCGACCGCGTCGCGGCCAGCGCAAAAAGACTGGCGACCTGGGGCAAAGTCTACGACAACGAAGACCTGGCCCGCAAAGCGAAACAGATGGAAAAGCAGGTTGAACGGCTGAAAGAGAGCCAGACGGAGGTCACGGCGGGAAGTCAGTGGACATTAACCCTGCGCGGCGACGCGCTACGGGCCGACCGTCTGCTGGAGCTGGAAAACCTCGCGGTGCCGCCGGCGCCCGGGCTGCCTGCGCTGTTTAATATTGACATCGCGCGTCTCAAAAGCGGCGATCGCGTGGCCATCGTTGGACGTAACGGCTGCGGTAAATCATCCCTGATGAAGCTGATCTGGCGGCATTTTCGCGGCGAGCAGGCTGACGATGGGCTGAAACTCCATCCACGCGTATCGCCTGGCTATTATGACCAGACGCTGAACCAGCTCCCGGACGATGCATCGCTGTTTGACGCACTGGAGCCGTTTGCACCCGATCCGCAGAATCGCAAGATGGCCCTGATCGGTGCCGGCTTTGCGTGGCCACGTCATGGTCAGAAAGTCAGTACGCTCAGCGGTGGAGAACGATCTCGCCTGCTGTTTGTTGGCCTGACGTTAGCGCGCTATAGCCTGCTGATGCTGGATGAACCGACCAACCATCTGGACATGGAAGGCAAAGAGGCGCTGACGGAAACCCTGCAGCAATTTGAAGGTGGCGTGCTGCTGGTCAGCCATGATCGCCAATTAATCAGCCAAAGCTGCAACCGTTTCTGGCTGATTGAGGACGGCAGGTTGAGTGAATGGCATGACGTCGAAGCGGTCTTTGAACGGCTGCGTGAAAGTGCGGGCCTGATAACATCGCCGTGTTCACCGAAACAACAGCACGATCGCCCTTCGCAGTTTGACGACCTGCTCGAACGGCTGATCGCGCTGGAGACATTGCTGGAGGAAGACCTGGCCCGCAAACCGAAGCACCAGAAGCCGCAGTTGCAGGCGCAATGGCGCCAGGAGATTGAGGCGATAGAAGCAAAACTGTAAGTCCGCGCCCGGCGAGCGTCTCGCCGGGCCGCTCTGCCCCTGAATGCCCCCCTGATTATTAGAGGATCGCTGTATTCTTAATCCGAAATCGAATCAAATGATGACATTATGTTGCTGCCACCTTGCATTAACGCGCCTAAGTATTAATCCTTAAGAAGTAGTACACCTGCTATGCAGAATCTCATCATGAACAAGGAGAAACATATGAAGGCTGCTGTTGT
The DNA here is from genome assembly GCF_057320345.1 of Enterobacter cloacae complex sp. 394I7. Taxonomy (NCBI): domain Bacteria; kingdom Pseudomonadati; phylum Pseudomonadota; class Gammaproteobacteria; order Enterobacterales; family Enterobacteriaceae; genus Enterobacter; species Enterobacter cloacae complex sp. 394I7. Next base: position 1,311,783 of record NZ_JBXWCR010000001.1, read on the forward strand.
CACTCAGGATCATCAGGTCAATGTCACCGAAAAATCATTACGCCCGCTTAAGCATGGAGAAGCCCTGCTGAAGATGGAATGCTGCGGCGTATGTCATACCGATCTTCACGTGAAGAACGGTGATTTCGGCGATAAGACCGGGGTGATACTGGGTCACGAAGGAATAGGGATCGTTAAAGAGATTGGCCCAGGCGTCAACTCGCTGAAAATTGGCGACCGTGCGAGCGTGGCATGGTTTTTTGAAGGCTGTGGACACTGCGAATACTGTAATACCGGCAACGAAACCCTGTGCCGGGATGTGAAAAACGCGGGTTATTCCGTTGACGGTGGGATGGCTGAAGAGTGCATCGTGACCGCCGATTATGCGGTAAAAGTGCCGGACGGTCTGGATTCCGCAGCGGCGAGCAGCATCACCTGCGCGGGGGTCACCACCTACAAAGCGGTAAAAGTGTCCCACATTAAGCCGGGCCAGTGGATTGCGATTTACGGTCTTGGTGGTCTGGGTAACCTTGCGCTGCAGTACGCTAAAAACGTATTCAACGCCAAGGTCATCGCCATTGATGTGAACGATGAACAGCTGAAACTGGCCGCGAGCATGGGGGCAGATTTAACCATTAACTCTCGCAGCGAAGATGCAGCGAAAATTGTTCAGGAGAAAACCGGAGGCGCACATGCCGCGGTGGTAACTGCCGTGGCAAAAGCAGCCTTCAACTCAGCGGTGGATGCCGTGCGTGCCGGTGGCCGCGTGGTCGCCGTGGGCCTGCCGCCGGAAGCGATGAGCCTGGATATTCCGCGCTTGGTCCTGGACGGCATTCAGGTCGTCGGATCGCTGGTGGGAACCCGTCAGGACCTGATGGAGGCATTCCAGTTTGCGGCAGAGGGCAAAGTGGTGCCAAAAGTGACAATGCGTCCGCTGGAAGATATCAATGCCATCTTTAAAGAGATGGAGCAGGGTCAAATCCGCGGTCGTATGGTGATTGATTTACGCTCTTAATCGCCGGTTGCCGGGGGGCGGTTTTGCCTTACCCGGCATTTCACTACGACGATCGCCGGTCAGAAATCCACTCCTGAACCTCAATCTGAAAGGTATCCGGCGCTTTGCGGTACATCTTGCGCGCCAGATCGAGAATGGTATGTCGCGCTAACTCCTCTTCCATCCGTTGCTGTGCGCTGTCCATGACCGAACGTACGCCACACGGGCCATTGCACACCCAGGCAGGAGGCGTTTCATTAAACACCGCCAGCCGCTGACGCACCTCGCGACACTCAAACATGTTCTTCTCACCGTCAATGGCGTGCGCCACATCCAGTACGGTGATCAACTCAGCCGGGCGCGCCAGTTTAAACCCGCCGCCCTTACCTTCCGTGCTGCTCACCAGCCCGGCACGTGACAAACGGGTGAAGATTTTTCCCAGGTAATCATACGGCACACCCTGCAGGGCGGCCATTTCCCGGACGCTCATCTCACGCTCATTGCCTTTTGCATCCACCATGCACATCAGGCTGTGAATGCCGTATTCCACACCGGAACTGTAAAACGCCATGGTTAACTCCGAAGTTATTTATCTGGGTCATTATAACGGCGTTATTGCCCACAATCACAACTACCCTCCCCTTTTTCATTAACATGCTGATTTTATGCAGCATTAAAATTTAACTCAGAAAGAAGTTGTCGCAGTTAACTACGACAAGTATAGTTGCAGTTATGTCAGGTATACAGCGTGATGATCAAAAGGATCGAAGATGAAGAAGCAGATTTTAATTGTGGGCACCGGTTTTTCCGGCATGTGGGCTGCCGTCAGCGCCGCGCGTCTGAATGCGCTGGAGGGCAATAACAGCCTGAAGATCGCCGTACTGGCACCCGCCCCCGAGTTGCGTGTTCGCCCGCGCTTCTATGAAGAGAACGTGACGTCGCTGGTCTCGCCGCTGACCGGACTGTTCGCTGAACTGGGTATTGATTTTATCGCCGGTAAAGCAGAATTCATTGATATAAAAGGGAAAAGTGTTTCCTATCGTGATGCGAATGGCGTAACTGCCGCAGTGAGTTACGAGCGGTTAGTGCTGGCCACCGGCAGTCAGAGCAAGCGTCCACCGATTGCCGGGCTGGCTGAGTACGCCTTTGATATCGATCAGCTTGAATCCGCACAGACCTTTGAGCAGCATCTTGACTCCCTGGTCTCGCGCCCTTCCACCGCTGCGCGCAATACCGTGGTTATCTGTGGCGGCGGTTTTACCGGCATTGAACTGGCAACCGAGCTTCCTGCCCGACTGCGCGCTCGCTTCGGTGATGATACGGCGACAAGAGTTATCGTAGTTGAGAGGGGTCATGTCATTGGCGGACGATACAGTGAAGCATTGCGTAACACCATTGAAGACGCGAGCCAGGAACTGGGGATTGAGTGGCGTCTGAACAGTGAAATTGAGGCCATCGATGCGAACGGCGTAACGCTGAAAAACGGCGAACGTATCCCCGCTGCAACCGTAGTCTGGACGGCAGGCGTTGAAGCAAACCCGCTTGGACAACAGATTAACGGCGAACGCGATAACCAGGGGCGTCTGAAAGTGACAGAAACGCTGCAGGTTCCGGCTCATCCGGACGTGTACGCGACGGGAGATATGGCCTACGCCAGAACGGACGAGATGGGGAACACGGCGCTAATGACCTGCCAGCACGCGATCCAGTTGGGTAAATTTGCCGGCCACAACGCGGCAGCCAGCCTGTTGAATCGCACGCCTTATCCTTACCGCCAGGTTAACTACGTGACCTGTCTGGACCTGGGTGCCTGGGGTGCCGTTTACACTGAAGGGTGGGACCAGGCCGTCAAATCGGTGCGTGATGACGCAAAGAAAATCAAAATCGCCATCACCAATGAACTTATCTACCCGCCAGCAGCGGACAAAGCCGTGGCGTTTGCCGCTGCCGATCCGTTGGCGAAATTTGTCTAGCGCCCTTCTACCGCGCCTTACCGGCGCGGTTCAACGTGCGGAAGCGAGCGAACCGGCGTCTGCCTTTCTGGCCCGAAGGTGCGCGTAGATCAGCAGTGAACTCATGGCTGAGAAAGAGAGCACAGCCGCTGGCAGCGTGACATAGCTCCAGCTAAAGCCTAGCGTGATCATCATCCCGCCAAAATACGCCCCTATCGCACTGCCGAGGTTAAATGCCATCTGCCCGCCTGCGGCACCCAACATCTCACCGCCCTTCGCATTTTGCAGGAGAAGAATTTGCAGCGGCGCAGAGAGTGCAAACAGCCCGGCACAGCAGATAAAGCCCATCACCAGCGACGCCGTTTTATGTTCCCCAAAGGCGAATAGCAACAGCAGTGACGCGACAATGACCATGTCGGTGGTGGCGGCAATACGCAGCGGACTGAAGCGGCCCGATAATTTCCCGCTCATGAGATTACCTAACACCATACCCAGCCCCATCAGCATCATGATGACCGTCATGACGCCTTCGGAGAAGCCAGAGACGTTGACCATAAACGGTTTGACGAAGCTGAACCACGCAAACACACCAGCATTGCCAAACATGGTGGCGGCAAAAATCAGCCACGGCTCCGGTTTTTTCAGAAAGGAAAATTGCGCGGTCAATTTGATTTCGGAGCGATCATGGATGTGCGGCACCCAGACCAGTACCGAGATGATCACCAGAGCATCAAACAGGGCAATCAGGAAAAAGGTATAGCGCCAGCTGAATTCATGACCCAGCCAGGTGCCCAGCGGTACGCCCACCAGATTGGCAACCGTCATGCCGGCTATCATGCCCGCCACGGCGACCGTCACCTTCCCCGGAGGCGCAATTCTCGAGAGAATAATCGCCCCGACGCCAAAAATGGCGCCGTGCGGAAAACCGGAAATTAGCCGCCCTATCGCCAGCCAGGCATACGACGTAGAAAAGGTAAAAATTGCATTACCGACGGCACACAGCACCACCAGAAACAACAGCGTGGATTTTAACGAGAACTTGCCTGAGAACAGCGCCACAATCGGGGCACCAATCACCACACCAAAGGCGTAAAACGAAATCATATTCCCGGCGGCGGGAATTGAAATTCCGGTGTCATGGGCCAGTTCAGTTAATACGCCCATAATGCCAAATTCAGCCATTCCCAGGCCAAACGTGCCAAGTGCCAACGAAAAAATTGTCTTTTTCATACCACAACCACTGGTTAATAACGCGCGACGGGCATTATTGAACAATCTTGTATGGTGAGCCAGTTCAAATCAGCTGGCTGACACGTTAATCCATTAATTCAGGTGGATTACACTTCATAGTGCGGCCCCGCTTTTTCCCGCGCCGGACAACCTGAGGATGACAATCATGGGAAGCAAGAAGAAAACCAGTGTCGCAGTTGATGTCATAAAGCATGAGCCGTTAAAAACGAAAGAGTATGAAAAAGAACTTCGTCGCCTCCACGTTGAACTGGTTAAACTCCAGCAGTGGGTCGTCGCAAAGGGATTAAAGGTCTGCATTGTCTTTGAAGGGCGCGACGGTGCCGGTAAAGGCGGAACCATTAAAGCCATCACTGAACGCGTTAGCCCACGCGTCTTCCGGGTTGTTGCGCTCCCCGCCCCGACGGAAAAAGAGAAGACCCAGCTCTATTTTCAGCGCTATGTTCCCCACCTGCCAGCCGCCGGCGAAATTGTCATTTTTGACCGCAGCTGGTACAACCGTGCGGGCGTTGAACGGGTGATGGGATTCTGCACACCGGAGCAGGTCGAGAAGTTTCTTGATGGCACGCCGGTGATGGAAAAAGCAATGGTGGATGCCGGGATCATCCTGCTCAAATACTGGCTGGAGGTCACGCCGAAAGAACAGGAGCGTCGTCTGCGCGATCGTATTAACGACGGGCGAAAGACCTGGAAATTATCGCCAATGGACATTAAGTCTTTCAATCTATGGGATGAATATACCGTGGCGCGAGATGCGATGTTTGCTGCCACCGACACCGCCTGGGCGCCGTGGTTTGTCGCCCGTTCGGAAGATAAAAAACGCGTGCGCCTGAACATTATTTCGCACCTGCTGGCGCAAATCCCGTACAAAGCCATTCACATCGAAGCGGTGAGTTTGCCGAAGCGTAAGATTGGTAAAGTGAAGCCGACCCAATACCCGTTCCGGTATGTTGAAGAGCGTTTTTGACTGAAGTGTTCGCGGGTCATTCGCTGACCCGCGAGCGCGGGACTTACGGCATCCCTTTCGTACTGTCCTGTTTCGCTTCCAGCCGCTCAACGTCACGGTACCAGCGCGGGTGGTGTTTCTGCGCCCAGCGGCGGCTCACCTTCCCTTCAATCATGCCTTTAATCGACCCTTTGACCCAGAAGGCCATATACATGTGGATCAGGATGGCGTGGATCAGAATGATGGCTGACGTCGCGTGAATGAGCAGCGCGTAGCGAATCACCTGAATGGGGAAGTAGTGCGCAAAGTACGGCCGCCAGATAATGACGCCGGTGACCAGCAGAACAAAAATCATGCTCATGATGGTCCAGAACATCATCTTCTGCCCGGCGTTGTATTTCCCGACCTTCGCAACCTTATGCTCATTGCCCTTCAGAACCTCAATAATCCCCTTCAGCCATGGAATGTCATGCTTGTCCGGAATATTGTGATGTACGAAGCGCGCAAACATAAACATCAGCACCACGAAAATCAGCACGCCGAAGAACGGATGCAAAATACGCCCCATCTGTGGCGTCCCGAAGGTTTCCGTCAGCCACTGCAGCGTCGGGAAGAAGAAGGAGATCCCCGAGACCGCCACCAGGAAGAAGCAGATCACTACCGTCCAGTGACAGGCACGGTCGACAAACTTCGTGCGCACAATCCATGACTTACTCATGAGGTTCCTCCTCGTCGTCATCCACCTCTTTGTTGGGTCCGATACCGATGTAGTGATAAATCAACCCGGCGAAAGTAGCGATAAAGCCCGCCGCAGAGAGCGGTTTGAGCGCCCCTTTCCACAGATTGATCGAGGTATCGATCGCAGGATCTTTCGGCAGATTGTGGTACAGCTCCGGCTGGTCGTTATGGTGCAGAACATACATCACGTGCGTTCCCCCCACACCCTGCGGGTTATAAATGCCCGCACTGGCGTAACCGCGCGCTTTCAGTTTGTCCACGCGCTGCTGGGCTACCTCCAGCATCTCTCTTTTTGTCCCGAAGTGGATAGCCCCGGTCGGGCAGGTTTTCACGCAGGCAGGCTCCTGCCCGACGCTCACGCGATCGACACACAGGGTGCATTTGTAGACCCGGTTATCCTCTTTACTGAGGCGCGGAATATTAAACGGACAGCCCGCAATGCAGTAGCCGCAGCCGATGCAGTTATCCTGCTGGAAATCGACAATCCCGTTGGCGTACTGGACGATGGCCCCGGCTGACGGACAGGCCTTCAGGCACCCCGGATCTTCGCAGTGCATACAGCCGTCTTTACGGATCAGCCACTCCAGCTTGCCGTTCTGATCGGTTTCGCTAAAACGCATTACCGTCCAGGATTTGGCACTCAGATCCGCCGGATTATCGTAAACGCCGACGCAGTGTCCCACTTCATCGCGGATATCGTTCCACTCCGAGCAGGCCACCTGGCAGGCTTTACAACCCACGCAGGAAGTGACATCGATAAGCTTGGCGACTTCTGCCTTATCATCCCGCGCACGAGGCGCGGGGGTGATGGAGTTGGTCGCGGAGCGTTTAATAATGTCCTGTGTTTCCATTGCCATGTATTCGCTCCTTACGCTTTCTCGATGTTGACCAGAAACGCTTTGTACTCCGGCGTTTGCGAGTTGGAATCGCCGACGTTTGGCGTCAGGGTATTGGCGAGGTAGCCTTTTTGCGCCACCCCTTCAAAGCCCCAGTGCAGCGGAATACCGATGGTTTCCACCTGCTGACCATGTACGCTCAGCGCCTGCAGACGACGCGTAACCACCGCAACCGCGCGAATAAAGCCGCGCTTGCTGCTCACCTTCACGCGGTCACCGTTGGCAATACCCTTCGCTTTCGCCAGCGTTTCGCTGATCTCCACAAACTGTTCCGGCTGGGCAATGGCGTTAAGCCGTGCATGCTTGGTCCAGGTATGGAAATGCTCGGTCAGGCGGTAGGTTGTCCCGACATACGGGAACCTGTCCTTCTTGCCTAAACGCAGGACGTCCTCTTCATAGATACGCACCACCGGACTGGATATGACGTTCGGGTGCAGCGGGTTGGTACCGAGCGGCGTTTCCATTGGCTCGTAGTGTTCCGGGAATGGCCCCTCCGCCAGCTTATCGAGGGCAAACAGGCGTCCCAGCCCTTCCGGCTGCATGATAAACGGCCCGGTCTCACTACCCGGTGCGGCGGTGCTGAAGTCCGGAATATCGTTACCCGTCCATTTGCTACCGTTCCATTCGATCAGCATCCGTTTCGGATCCCACGGTTTGCCGTTGATATCCGCAGAAGCACGGTTGTACAGCACGCGACGGTTCAGTGGCCATGCCCACGCCCAGCCCAGCGTATTGCCCAGCCCTGACGGGTCGGCGTTATCGCGGTTCGCCATCTGGTTACCCTGTTCCGTCCAGCAGCCGGTGTAGATCCAGCATGACGACGCGGTCGTGCCGTCATCCCGCAGCAGCGCGAAGCTGTTGAGCAACTGACCTTTCTTCGCCAGCAGCGTGCCGTTCGCGTCATACAGATCCGCCAGCGCAACGCCGTTATTCTCTTTGGCGACCTCTTCGGATTCAGGATGGTCCGGCTGTTTGTAATTCCAGCTCATCCTCAGCAGCGGTTCAGCGCCTTTTCCGCCTTCGGTGCGATACATTTCACGCAGACGATGGTAAATCCCGGCCAGGATTTCGCCGTCGTTACGCGCCTCACCCGGTGCATCCTGGCCTTTCCAGTGCCACTGCAGCCAGCGGCCGGAGTTGGCAATCGACCCGTCTTCTTCTGCAAAACAGGTGGACGGCAGGCGGAACACTTCGGTCTGAATCGATGCAGGATCGACGTCGTTCATCTCGCCGTGGTTCTGCCAGAAGTTGGAGGTCTCGGTCACCAGCGGATCGATAACCACCATGTATTTCAGTTTGCTCAGGCTGCGAACGACCTTGTTTTTGTCCGGGAAAGACGCCACCGGGTTAAAGCCCTGGCAGATGTAGCCCGTGACGTTGCCCTTATCCATCATGTTGAAATACTTAATGACGTCGTAGGCCTGGTCCCATTTCGGCAACCACTCGAAGCCCCAGTCGTTTTCCTTCTGCGCGGCATCGCCATAGAACGACTTCATCAGGCTGACGAAGAACTTCGGATAGTTACTCCAGTAGTTCACCTGATCGGCACGCGTCGCTTTTGGCGTGTTGACCGCCAGATAGCTGTGCAAATCAGTCTGCTTTTCAGACGGCAGCGTCAGATAGCCTGATAGGCTGGTCGACAGCAGGCCCAGATCGGTCAAGCCCTGAATGTTGGAGTGTCCGCGCAGGGCGTTCACGCCGCCGCCGGCCATGCCCATGTTTCCGAGCAACAGCTGGATCATTGCCATGGTGCGGATGTTTTGCGCACCGACGGTATGCTGCGTCCAGCCGAGTGCATACAGGAACGTCGTGGTTCTGTCGGCGGCGCTGGTAGAGGCCAGTACATCACACACCTTGAGGAAATCTGCTTTTGGCGTACCGCAGATATTCTCCACGACGTCCGGCGTATAGCGGGAAACATGCTGTTTCAGCAAATTCCATACGCAGCGCGGATGGTTCAGGGTCTCATCGCGTCTGGCGTAGCCGTTTTCATCGAACTGGTAGTTCCAGGACGATTTATCGTACTGCCGTTTTTCCGCGTCATAACCGCTGAACAACCCCTCTTCAAAGGCAAAATCATCCCGTACCAGGAGGCTGGCATTGGTGTAATGCTTAACGTATTCAGCGTTAATTTTATTGTTTTCAATCAGGTACAGCAGAACGCCCGAGAGGAACGTAATGTCCGTACCGGAGCGAATAGGCGCATAGATATCCGCCACCGATGCCGTACGCGTAAAGCGCGGATCGACAACGATCAGCGTCGCATCGTTATTGTTTTTCGCTTCCATCGCCCAGCGGAAACCCACCGGATGGGCTTCAGCGGCATTACCGCCCATCACCATCACGACGTTGGCGTTTTTAATATCAACCCAGTGGTTGGTCATCGCACCGCGACCAAATGTTGGAGCAAGACTTGCTACCGTTGGTCCGTGTCAGACGCGCGCCTGGTTATCTACCGCCAGCATGCCGAGGGAGCGCACAAATTTTTGCGTCAGCATGCCGGTTTCATTACTTGCCGCGGACGCGCACAGCATGCCGGTCGACAGCCAGCGGTTCACCGTAACGCCCTGCGCGTTCTTTTCGATAAAGTTGGCGTCGCGGTCAGCTTTCATCAGTTTTGCGATTCGGGAAAACGCCTCATCCCAGGAGATACGCTGCCATTTGTCAGATCCTGGCGCACGGTATTCCGGATAGCGCAGACGGTTTTCGCTGTGGACATAATCCAGCAGACCCGCCCCTTTCGGACAAAGTGCGCCACGGCTCACCGGATGATCCGGGTCCCCTTCAATATGATAAATCGCTTCTTTGGCGTTCTTCGCGCCATCGCCCAGGCTATACATTAAAAGCCCACAACCTACGGAACAGTATGTGCAGGTGTTACGGATCTCTTTCGCGCGCAGCAGTTTATAGTTGCGTGCCTGAGCCAGCGCCATTTTGGGTGCAAATCCCAGCATTGCGGCTGTTGTTCCGGCCATACCGCCCGCGCAGATTTTAAAAAATTGTCTGCGGCTGACGTCCATTGTTGTCCTCGTTTTCATATAAGACTTCGCGCCGCAAACTAGCAGTAAAGCCCCTGATTTTTTTGCGTCAAATCAAGGTCACTTGTCTTCACCCCCTTAATAGTCACCCCCAGGGAATTTGAATACCTCTTTTTGATTAAAGACTTAAGAGAATAATTCGCGATGGCAGGAGGATTAATGCTATAAATTTTTTCCTTTGATTTTTATAGCGATGGCAGGGTTATGGACAGAAAGAGAGCAACGCTCACGGGACTGGCGGCGATACTGTTGTGGAGCACCATGGTTGGCCTCATTCGTAGCGTCAGTGAGGGGCTGGGACCGGTGGGAGGCGCAGCTATGATATACACCCTCAGCGGATTACTGTGCCTGGTGACGGTAGGATTCCCTGATATCAGACGGTTTTCCCCCCGGTATCTTATTGCCGGCAGCGTGCTGTTTGTCAGCTATGAAATTTGCCTCGCCCTGTCGTTAGGCTATGCCGCAACGCGCTCCCAGGCTATCGAAGTGGGAATGGTCAATTATCTCTGGCCAAGCCTGACGATCGTGTTTGCCATTTTATTTAACGGCCAACGGTCCACCCTGTGGGTGATCCCGGGCTTAGCCGTCTCATTGCTGGGCGTCTGTTGGGTATTAGGCGGAGAACAAGGGCTACATCTTGATGAAATCATGCGTAATGTCATCTCAAGCCCGCTCAGCTACGCGCTGGCGTTCGCCGGGGCTTTTATCTGGGCGGCTTACTGCACCGTCACCAGTAAGTTTGCCAACGGGCAAAACGGGATAACGCTTTTCGTGCTGCTCACCGCGCTCAGTCTGTGGGTGAAATATGCGTTCAGCGAACAGCCGCAAATGGTGTTTACTCTCCCGGTGGTCGTGAAGCTCATCATGTGCAGCGTCGCACTGGGGTTTGGCTATGCGGCATGGAATATCGGTATTCTTCATGGCAACGTCACGGTACTCGCAGCGGTATCCTATTTCACGCCTGTACTCTCAGCAGCACTTGCTGCCGTATTGCTGAATTCCCCCCTCTCGTTTTCTTTCTGGCAAGGCGCATTAATGGTTTGTGCCGGGTCATTGTTGTGCTGGTACGCCACGCGAAAATAATATCGCTATCTTCTGCCGGGTCCATAATCGCCCGGCGGGAATTAACATAAATTTAATATGTGATCGCGCGTCAAAATAATGATCGGCGCGTTAGAAAAGCCGTTTAGATTCTGTTTATATTACCGCCCTTTCGTAAATCTCCGTCGTCTTTTATTGACATAACTTGACACCGTTACGTTATTAATCCCTTGCGAATATTAACAATGTATATAGCACAAAGTGCAATAGTATGTTTCTGTGTGTTTCATGTCCAACAACGATTATCCCGTACAATGGAATAGTTAACCAATTGATTTTAAACAACTGACATTTATATCAAACGAGCAAAAAGACAGAAAATACCGACAATTAACAAAAGAAACTAAAACGGCCGAAAACTATATTGCGGCCAATGGTTTTGTTGAATAATTCATCAAAAAATGCACAAATCCCCACCATCTCATTCGTTACAGCCGCAATTTATCCGATCCGGATCACACTAATTGAAATTATTGCTAATATTTTGAAACTTATTATTGAAACCCTACTACAAGATTCTTAAAAATAGCATGCCATTGATGATTAGCCTCGTTTAGAAATCGTTCAAAGTGGCTCAGGAAATACTGAACAAAATTATAAGGAATATTTAAGATGAAACTTAAATTAGTTGCAGTGGCAGTGACTTCCATGTTGGCAGCAGGCGTTGTAAACGCGGCTGAAGTTTTTAACAAAGACGGTAACAAACTGGATCTGTACGGCAAAGTAACAGGTCTGCACTATTTCTCTGATGACGCTGGCAACGACGGCGACAAAACCTATGTTCGTCTGGGCTTCAAAGGTGAAACTCAGATCAACGACCAGATGACCGGTTACGGCCAGTGGGAATACGAGTTCAAAGGCAACCGCTCTGAATCTCAGGGTTCTGACGGCAACAAAACCCGTCTGGCATTCGCGGGCCTGAAATTCAACGAATTCGGTTCTTTCGACTACGGTCGTAACTACGGTGTTGCTTACGACATCGGCGCATGGACTGACGTTCTGCCAGAATTCGGTGGTGATACCTGGACTCAGACTGATGGCTTTATGACTGGCCGTACGACTGGCGTTGCAACTTACCGTAACACCGACTTCTTCGGTCTGGTTGATGGCCTGAACGTGGCTGCTCAGTACCAGGGTAAAAACGACCGTAACGACATCACCGAAGCGAACGGTGACGGCTGGGGTCTGTCTTCTACTTATGAATTCGAAGGCTTCGGTGTAGGTGCTACCTACGCGAAATCTGACCGTACTGACCGTCAGGTTGCTGCTGCAAGCAATCTGAATGCAGGCGGCGAAAACGCGGAAGTATGGGCTGCGGGTCTGAAGTACGATGCCAACAACATCTACCTGGCAACCACCTACTCTGAAACCCGTAACATGACCAACTTCGGTAGCGGTTTCATCGCTAACAAAGCGCAGAACTTCGAAGTGGTTGCTCAGTACCAGTTCGACTTCGGTCTGCGTCCATCCATTGCTTACCTGAAATCCAAAGGTAAAGACATTGGTACTTACGGCGACCAGGATCTGGTTGAATACGTTGACGTTGGCGCGAGCTACTACTTCAACAAAAACATGTCTACCTACGTTGATTACAAAATCAACCTGGTTGACGACAGCAGCTTCACTAAAGCAGCTGGCGTTGCTACCGACAACATCGTTGCTGTTGGTCTGACCTACCAGTTCTAAGATTTGTTAGTATAAAAAAGCCAGCCTTCGTGGCTGGCTTTTTTTATTCGGTTTGACTGGCGTAATAAAGGAGCACGCCATGCATATTTTCAAAGGACGCTGCCTGTGTGGGATGAGCCAATTCAGCGTTTCCCTCAACAACTTCGACGTCTATGCCTGCCACTGTACCCAGTGCCAGAAATGGTCGGGGGGAATGGCCATGTATCTGGAAGCGCAGGGTCAACCGCTTGTGGAAGAAGAGTCGATAGCCCCTTCTCATTTCACGTCATCTGCGCGCGGCGAACGCTGGTTTTGTCCCGGATGCGGTTGCCCGCTGTGGTTTACATTGACCGCACGCTCAACGACGCGCTATTTCATTCCCTGGACACAGCTTGAGATGAGCGAAGACGAACGTCGCCGTCTGATACTTGCCGCTGAAATCTATACAGAAACGCAACCCGCATTCTTCGGCCTGACCGGGCAATACGCGCGCTTTAGCGGCACCGAAATTGAAGCACACGACAAGCGCTGCCTGCTGACTCCCCATGACGCACACTGAGGGTTGCCCGGTAAGCATTGCACCACCGGGCCTGTTTTTTTACTGTTTCGGTACGTTTGCCAGGCTAAACCAAATCCCGACCGCCAGCACCAGTAACATTGCGCCGGCACTGCCTAACGCCACGCTGTGTGACGTGATAAAGGCCGTTTTTGCCGCCGCAATTAACGACTCCGCCAGCCCTGGAGTCAGGCTCTGCGCCACGTTCACCGCTTCGCCAATCGATGACGAGGCCTTATCGGCCAGCGTCGCGCTCAGTCCCTGCGGCAGAACAATTGACGCCGAGAAGCTGCGGGTTAACAGCAGACCAAAAATGGCAATGCCTAACCCTGCACCCAGCTCATAGGACATGGTTTCAATCGCCCCTGCGGCAGCCGCTTTCTCTTTTGGCGCAGCCGCCATAATTGCCGAGGTTGAGGCCAGCAGCGCACTGGCTGCACTGAAGCCCAGCAGCACCATCAGACTCCATGCCTGCCAGTGCTGCGTGCTGAAGTCGAGCAGCGACAGACCGATAAAGCTGACGGCACTCAGCCCCATTCCGCCTGCCGCCACCAGGCGCAGCCCCAGACGACCGACCAGCACACCGGCAATCGGCCCGCTAAACCCGCTGGCAACCATCAGCGGCAGCATAAACATCCCCGCTTCAAACGGCGTAAAGCCATGTACAAACTGCAGCTCCTGAGCCATCAACAGCTCAAACCCCACCAGCGCGATCATGGCGGTCATCGCCATCACGACACCGCTTAAAATAATGCGATGACAGAACAGGCGCATGTCGATCATCGGCACGCGGGCGCGAAGCTGGATCCGCACAAAGATCATCAGCATCACCGCTCCGGTGAGCAGCGTCATTGCCACCAGCCACGGAGAAAGCACCCCTTTGAGCGCGGTTTTCGCGCTGTAGACCAGCAGCAATATCGCCACAATCAGCATGACTGCATGGGCAATATTCAGCGGCTGTTCCGGGCGTCCCTGTTGACGAGGCACCAGACGCGCGGCAAGGGAAACAACGATGACCACGATCGGCACGTTGATCAAAAAGACCGATCCCCAGTAAAAATGCTCCAGCAACATACCGCCAATCAACGGACCAAACGCCGCACCGCCTGAACCGACGGCGGCCCAGACCCCAAGCGCGATGTTGCGATCGCGCGCATTAACGAACAACGTGCGGATACCCGCAAGCGTGGCCGGGATGATCATCGCCGCCCCAATCGCCAGCGAGGCGCGGGCAGCAATCAGCCATCCTGCTGAAGGCGCAAATGCAGCTGCCAGCGATGACAAGCCAAACAGCGTACTGCCAATTATCAACAACCGTTTAAAACCAATGCGGTCACCCAGCGCGCCCATCGGCAGCACCATCCCCGCCATCACCAGCGAGTATATATCGATGATCCACAATAATTCGTTACCGCTGGCACCCAGCGTCATACTCAACGTCGGCGCCGCTACGTGCAGTACCGTCGCGTCGATCGCCACCGGGATATACACCAGCACGATAATGACTAACGCTAACCACTGACGAAACATAAATTTCCTTTTCTTTTAAATCATGGACACATGTCCAGCTTGCGATCCTACGTAAAGTTGAACGAGTGTCCAGCTTTTTGTTACACTTGTTTCAGTCCCATTAAGAGTGAGTGAAAATGCGATATCTGAGCAAGGATGAAAGGCGGGAAGAGATTTTACAGGCCGCTATGCGCGTGGCGCTCTCTGACGGACTTTCCGCAATGACGGTACGGCGAATTGCCGCCGAAGCCGGCGTTGCCACCGGACAGGTCCACCATCATTTCACCTCTGGCGGGGAGCTAAAATCGCTGGCTTTTGTGCGGTTGATCCGTGAACTGCTGGATGCGGATGTGGTCGGCAAGCAGGCCAGCTGGCGACAGCAGCTGCATGCCATGCTCGGCAGCGATGATGGCCGGTTTGAGCCCTATATTCGCCTGTGGCGTGAGGCGCAGATCCTGGCAAGCCGGGATACGGACATCAGGGGTGCATATGTACTGACCATGGAGATGTGGCACCAGGAGACCGTCGCCCTTATCAAAGCAGGCACTGACGCGGGAGATTTTACCCCGGGCGATCGGCCAGAAAATATTGCCTGGCGTTTAATTGGTCTGGTGTGTGGCCTGGACGGCATTTATATATTAGATATCCCAGAGATGGACGACGCTGCCTTTAATAACCATCTTGATAAATTAATCTCTCTGGAATTGTGTTAATACTCACTTATGAGTATTAACAGCCCTCACTTACAATTCGTAACACATTAAGCGAACCCTTATTTCCCCTCCCGGCTCAGGGATTCGCTTTTTTATCTATCCTTTCAGATGTATCCCAAACCATCCAATAATTCCAGAAACACACTGTCAGACATCCACCTGTTTTTACTCCATTTTTTCTTTTTATGGTTAAGCAAGAGGGCGACATGTCACAACAAAGTGAGAAGAATAATCCTTATCTGCTGAGCAACTGGAAACCCGAAAATGCGCAATTCTGGGAGAATAAAGGAAAACATATTGCCCGAAGAAATCTTTTAATTTCTGTGGCTTGCCTGTTATTAGCGTTTTGCGTATGGATGTTATTTAGTGCCATTGCGGTCAATCTGAATAAAGTTGGATTTAATTTTTCCACCGATCAGCTTTTTATGCTAACAGCCTTACCCTCCCTGTCCGGTGCGATATTGCGCGTCCCCTACTCGTTTATGGTTCCTCTCTTTGGTGGACGCTACTGGACGGTGTTAAGCACGGTGATCCTGATTGTTCCCTGCGTCTGGTTGGGGATCGCGATTCAGGACACTGCCACTCCCTACTGGATCTTTATCGTCATCGCGCTGCTGTGTGGTTTTGCCGGCGCTAACTTCGCCTCCAGCATGGGCAATATCAGCTTCTTCTTCCCGAAAACGAAACAGGGTAGCGCCCTGGGGATTAACGGCGGGCTGGGGAACCTGGGCGTGAGCGTAATGCAGCTGGTCGCGCCGCTGGTGATCTTCCTGCCCATGTTCACCTTTCTCGGCGTAAACGGCGTGCCGCAGGATGACGGCTCAACGATGTGGCTGGCCAATGCCGCGTGGATTTGGGCGCCCCTTCTCCTGCTGGCCACGATTGCGGCGTTTTTCGGCATGAATGACATCGCGAGCTCTAAGGCCACGATTGCCAGCCAGCTACCGGTGTTAAAACGTTTTCACCTGTGGCTCCTGAGCCTCCTCTACCTGGCAACCTTCGGTTCGTTTATCGGTTTTTCAGCAGGCTTCGCCATGCTGTCGAAAACCCAGTTTCCTGACGTCAATATCCTCCATCTGGCTTTCTTTGGCCCACTGATTGGCGCGCTGGCCCGTTCTGCGGGCGGGATGATTTCAGACAAACTCGGCGGCGTACGCGTCACCCTGATTAACTTCGTCTTTATGGCGCTTTTCAGCGCCCTGCTTTTCCTGACGCTTCCCGGTTCCGGGTCGGGCAGTTTTCTCGCCTTCTATCTGGTCTTTATGGGCCTGTTCCTCACCGCCGGACTGGGCAGCGGGTCAACGTTTCAGATGATTGCCATCATTTTCCGCCAAATCACCCTCATCCGCGTGAAGCAACAAGGGGGAAGTGACGAGCAGGCGCAGCATGAAGCAGTGACCGAAACCGCGGCAGCGCTGGGCTTTATCTCCGCCATCGGTGCCGTCGGCGGGTTCTTCATTCCGAAAGCCTTCGGCACGTCGCTGGCCATGACCGGCTCGCCTGTGGGTGCCATGAAAGTTTTTCTCGTGTTTTACATCGTCTGCGTCCTGGTGACCTGGCTGGTTTATGGCCGCAAATCTTCACAACAATAACAATTACACATTCGCCTGAGAGTGGGCAGCCCTCTCCGAAAAGGCTATCGAAGCAGGAGAAATGTCATGAGTAAACTGTTGGATCGCTTTCGCTATTTCAAACAAAAAGGCGACAGCTTCGCCAATGGACACGGGCAGGTGTACAACACCAACCGTGACTGGGAGGACAGCTACCGACAGCGATGGCAGTTCGACAAGATTGTGCGGTCCACCCATGGCGTGAACTGCACGGGCTCCTGTAGCTGGAAAATCTACGTCAAAAACGGCCTGGTTACCTGGGAAACCCAGCAGACCGACTACCCGCGTACCCGCCCCGACCTGCCTAACCACGAGCCGCGCGGCTGCCCGCGCGGTGCAAGTTATTCCTGGTACCTTTACAGCGCCAACCGGCTGAAATACCCGCTGGTGCGCCGCACGCTGATCGAACTGTGGCGTGACGCGCTGGCGCAACACAGCGATCCGGTGCTGGCCTGGGATGCCATTCAGAACGATCCGCAGAAGAGCCGGAGCTACAAGCAGGCACGCGGACACGGCGGATTTATCCGCTCCAGCTGGAAAGAGCTAAACCAGCTGATTGCTGCCGCCAACGTCTGGACCATTAAACATTACGGCCCCGATCGCGTGGCCGGTTTTTCACCGATTCCGGCGATGTCGATGGTCTCGTATGCCGCCGGGACGCGTTATCTCTCTCTGCTGGGCGGCACCTGTCTCAGCTTTTATGACTGGTATTGTGATTTGCCGCCCGCCTCGCCCATGACGTGGGGCGAGCAGACCGACGTGCCGGAATCCGCAGACTGGTATAACTCCAGCTATATCATTGCCTGGGGGTCTAACGTTCCGCAGACGCGTACGCCAGATGCCCACTTCTTTACCGAGGTCCGCTACAAAGGCACCAAAACCGTGGCCATCACCCCGGACTTCTCCGAGGTCGCCAAACTGAGCGATCAGTGGCTGGCACCCAAGCAAGGCACCGACAGCGCGCTGGCGATGGCCATGGGCCACGTGATCCTTAAAGAGTTCCATCTCGACAACCCCAGCGAGTACTTCCTCAACTACTGCCGCCGCTACACCGACATGCCGATGCTGGTGCTGCTGGATGAACAGGCCGATGGCCGCGTGGTGCCGGGGCGGATGCTTCGGGCCTCTGATCTCACGGACGGGCTGGGTGAAGCCAATAATGCTGAGTGGAAAACCGTCGCCTTTGATATCGCCGGCGATCTGGTGGTGCCGAACGGGTCCATTGGTTTCCGCTGGGGCGAAAAAGGCAAATGGAACCTGGCGCCGCTGGCGGCAGATCATGAAACTGAGCTCACCCTCTCGCTGCTGATTACCCACGACAGCGTGGCAGAGGTGGCATTCCCCTATTTTGGCGGCAATGAAAATCCACACTTCCGTAGCGTCAAGCAGGAGCCGGTCCTGACGCGCCGTGTACCGAGTAAAACCCTGACGCTGGCCGATGGCAGCCAGAAACGGGTGGTCAGCGTCTACGATCTGATTCTCGCTAACTACGGCCTCGATCGTGGTCTGGAAGACAGCAACGCGGCGGGCAGCTATGACCAGATCAAAGCTTACACTCCCGCCTGGGGCGAGCAGATCACCGGCGTCCCTGCTTACCTGATAGAGAAAATTGCCCGTGAGTTTGCCGACACGGCGCACAAAACGCACGGCCGGTCGATGATTATCCTCGGTGCCGGGGTGAACCACTGGTACCACATGGACATGAACTACCGCGGGATGATCAACATGCTGGTGTTCTGCGGCTGCGTGGGTCAAAGCGGCGGCGGCTGGTCACACTATGTGGGTCAGGAGAAGTTGCGTCCGCAAACCGGCTGGCTGCCGCTGGCGTTTGCGCTGGACTGGAACCGTCCCCCGCGCCAGATGAACAGTACGTCGTACTTCTACAACCACGCCTGCCAGTGGCGTTATGAGAAACTGACCGCGCAGGAGTTACTCTCTCCGCTGGCGGACGCGACAAAATTCACCGGTCACCTGATCGATTTTAACGTCCGGGCAGAGCGTATGGGCTGGCTGCCCTCGGCGCCGCAGCTAAACCTCAATCCGTTGCACATTAAAGCCCGGGCCGACGCCGCCGGCATGACCCCGCAGGAGTACACCGTGCAGGCATTAAAATCGGGCGATATACGTTTCGCCTGCGAACAGCCTGACAACGGTAAAAACCACCCGCGCAATCTGTTTGTCTGGCGGTCTAACCTGCTTGGTTCCTCGGGGAAAGGTCACGAGTACATGCTCAAATACCTGCTCGGTACCGAAAGCGGCATCCAGGGCGAAGATTTAGGGTCGACGGATGACGTTAAGCCCGAAGAGGTGGAGTGGCAAACTCAGGCCATCGAGGGCAAGCTTGACCTGCTGGTGACGCTCGATTTCCGCATGTCCAGCACCTGCCTGTTCTCCGATATCGTGCTGCCCACCGCGACATGGTATGAAAAAGACGACATGAATACGTCGGATATGCATCCGTTTATTCATCCGCTTTCAGCTGCCGTCGACCCGGCATGGGAATCCCGCAGCGACTGGGAGATCTACAAAGGTATTGCCAACGTTTTCTCAGAGGTGTGCGTCGGCCATCTTGGCACCGAAACGGACGTGGTACTGCAGCCGCTGCAGCACGACTCCCCGGGGGAACTGTCACAGCCGTTTGATATTCAGGACTGGCGCAAAGGCGAATGCGATCTCATTCCGGGTAAAACGGCGCCGACGATTGCGGTGGTCGAACGGCATTATCCGGAAACCTACGAGCGCTTTACATCACTCGGCCCGCTGATGGACAAACTCGGCAACGGCGGAAAAGGCATTTCATGGAATACCCAGAGCGAGGTCGATTTCCTTGGCAAGCTGAACTACGTCAAGCTCGATGGCCCGGCAAAAGGACGCCCGCGTATTGAAACGGCGATTGACGCCTCTGAAGTGATTCTCGCCCTCGCCCCTGAAACGAATGGCCAGGTGGCAGTGCGAGCCTGGCAAGCGCTGGGCGTACTGACCGGTCGCGATCACACCCATCTGGCGCTGAACAAAGAAGATGAGAAAATCCGCTTCCGCGATATTCAGGCCCAGCCGCGGAAAATTATCTCCAGCCCCACCTGGTCGGGCCTTGAGAGTGAGCATGTCTCCTATAACGCCGGTTATACCAACGTTCACGAGCTTATTCCCTGGCGCACCCTTTCCGGTCGTCAGCAGCTGTATCAGGACCATCCGTGGATGCGCGCGTTCGGGGAGAGTCTGGTGGCCTATCGCCCACCGATTGATACCCGAAGCGTTAGCCATATGCGCGAAATCCCGCCGAACGGCTTCCCGGAGAAGGCGCTGAATTTCCTGACGCCACACCAGAAATGGGGCATTCACTCGACCTACAGTGAAAACCTGCTGATGCAAACTCTGTCACGCGGGGGGCCTATCGTCTGGATCAGCGAAACCGATGCCAGAGAGTTAGGCATTGAGGATAACGACTGGATCGAAGCCTTCAACGCCAACGGGGCCCTGACCGCCCGGGCAGTGGTGAGCCAGCGCGTCCCGCCGGGCATGACCATGATGTACCACGCGCAGGAACGTATCCTGAATATTCCGGGTTCAGAAGTCACCGGCCGTCGCGGCGGGATCCATAACTCGGTGACGCGCGTCTGTCCCAAACCGACACACATGATTGGCGGCTACGCCCAGCTGGCGTACAGCTTCAACTATTACGGCACCGTCGGCTCTAACCGCGACGAGTTCATCATGATCCGCAAAATGAAAAACATTAACTGGCTGGATGGCGAAGGTCGGGATCAGGTACAGGAGGCGAAAAAATGAAAATACGCTCACAGGTTGGAATGGTGCTGAATCTCGACAAATGCATTGGCTGTCACACCTGCTCGGTCACCTGTAAAAACGTCTGGACCGGGCGTGAAGGTATGGAATATGCGTGGTTCAACAACGTCGAAACCAAACCGGGGATTGGCTACCCGAAAAACTGGGAAGATCAGGAGGAGTGGCAAGGCGGTTGGGTACGCGGGATCACCGGCAAGCTGACGCCGCGTCTCGGCGGGCGCGTGGGCGTGCTGTCGAAAATTTTTGCCAACCCGTCCCTGCCCGGCATTGATGATTACTACGAGCCCTTCACGTTTGATTACCAGGATCTGCACCGTGCACCACAAGGCGATCACCTCCCGACGGCCCGCCCGCGCTCGCTGATTAGCGGCAAACGGATGGACAAAATTGTTGGCGGCCCGAACTGGGAAGAACTGCTTGGCGGCGAGTTCGAAAAACGCGCCCGCGACCGCAACTTCGACAAGATCCAAAAGGAGATGTACGGCCAGTTTGAAAACACCTTCATGATGTACCTGCCGCGCCTGTGTGAACACTGCCTGAACCCGAGCTGCGTGGCCACCTGCCCGAGCGGTGCCATCTACAAGCGTGAAGAAGACGGCATTGTGCTGATTGACCAGGACAAATGCCGTGGCTGGCGCATGTGCATCAGCGGTTGCCCGTACAAGAAAATCTACTTCAACTGGAAAAGCGGAAAGTCGGAGAAATGCATCTTCTGCTACCCGCGCATTGAGTCCGGCCAGCCAACCGTCTGTTCGGAGACCTGCGTCGGGCGTATTCGCTATCTGGGCGTGCTGCTGTATGACGCGGATCGCATTGAAGAAGCGGCCAGCACCGAACATGAAACCGACCTCTATGAACGCCAGTGTGACGTGTTCCTTGATCCGCATGACCCGGCGGTCATTGAAGAAGCCTTCAAGCAAGGTATTCCGCAGAACGTGATTGACGCCGCCCAGCGTTCCCCGGTTTACAAGATGGCGATGGACTGGAAGCTGGCCCTGCCGCTGCATCCGGAATACCGCACCCTGCCGATGGTCTGGTACGTTCCGCCGCTGTCACCGATCCAGTCTTACGCAGATGCGGGCGGCCTGCCGCTCAACGACGGCGTGTTACCGGCGGTCGAAAGCCTGCGCATACCGGTGCAGTATCTGGCCAACATGCTCAGCGCGGGCGATCCTGCTCCGGTGCTGCGCGCCCTGAAACGCATGATGGCCATGCGTCATTACAAACGCTCTCAGACCGTTGAAGGCGTGACCGATACGCGTGCCATCGAAGAAGTGGGCCTTAGCGTCGAGCAGGTCGAAGAGATGTACCGCTATCTGGCGATTGCCAACTACGAAGATCGTTTCGTGATCCCCACCAGCCACCGCGAAATGGCGCGCGACGCCTTCCCGGAACGCAACGGCTGCGGCTTCTCCTTTGGCGACGGGTGCCACGGTTCCGACACCAAATTCAACCTCTTTAACAGCAGCCGCATTGATGCCATCAACATCACCGAAGTGCGCGACCACGGGGAGGGAGAGTGATGCAGATCCTCAAAATCATCGCCCTGCTGATTGAGTATCCCGATGAAACATTATGGGAAAATCGCGAGGAAGCACTTTCCCTGATAGAACAGAATCTCCCTGCGTTACTGCCCTTTGCCCGCCAGCATCTGGATGCCGCGCTGCTGGATAAGCAGGCCGAATGGTGCGAGGTGTTTGAGCGGGGTCGTGCGACCTCGCTGCTGCTGTTTGAGCACGTTCATGCTGAATCCCGCGATCGCGGCCAGGCGATGGTCGACCTGATGAGCCAGTACGAAAAAGCCGGCCTGCAGCTGGACTGTCGCGAGCTGCCGGACTATCTGCCGCTCTACCTGGAGTATCTCAGCCTCGTCACCGACGACGAGGCCCGCGAGGGACTACAAAACGTTGCGCCGATCCTGGCACTGATTGGCGGTCGCCTGAAGCAGCGCGGCGTGGCGCATTATCAGCTATTCGATGCGCTCCTGACGCTCGCAGGCACGCGTCTGACCAGCGACAGCGTGGCGAAACAGGTTTCCACCGAGAAACGGGATGATACCCGCCAGGCGCTGGACGCCGTCTGGGAAGAGGAACAGGTCAAGTTTATCGAGGACAACGCCACATCGTGTGACACCTCACCGATGCAGCAATATCAACGACGCTTTAGCCAGGACGTTGCCCCGCAGTATGTCGACGTCAGTGCGGGAGGCCCAAAATGATCCAGTTTCTGAACGTCTTTTTCTACGATATTTACCCCTACCTGTGCGGCACGGTTTTTCTGGTGGGAAGCTGGCTTCGTTATGACTACGGGCAGTATACCTGGCGCGCCTCCTCCAGCCAGATGCTGGATAAGCGCGGCATGGTGCTGTGGTCGAATCTGTTCCATATCGGGATCTTGGGGATCTTCTTCGGACATCTTTTCGGGATGCTGACGCCGCACTGGGTTTATTCGTGGTTTCTGCCGATGTCGCAGAAACAGCTGATGGCGATGATTCTGGGTGGCGTTTGCGGCGTGCTCACGCTGGTGGGCGGTGCGGGATTATTGATTCGCCGGCTGACGAACCCGCGTATCCGGGCGACCTCCTCCACGGCAGATATCCTGATCCTCTGCATTTTGCTGGTGCAGTGTATTCTTGGGCTCACCACCATTCCGTTCTCAGCGAAATATCCCGACGGCAGCGAGATGCTCAAGCTGGTGGACTGGGCGCAGTCGGTAGTGACCTTCCGCGGTGGCTCGTCCGAACATCTGGCGGGCGTGGCGTTTATCTTCCGTGTCCATCTGGTGCTGGGCATGACCATTTTCCTGATCTTCCCCTTCACCCGACTGGTACACGTCTGGAGCGCGCCGGTGGAGTATTTAACACGCAGGTATCAGGTGGTGAGATCGCGCCGCTGAGTGTTACCGGGTGGCGCTACGCCTGAGCGCAGCGCCACCGTTCTATTTCCCGGCCTGAGGATGTGTATCAAACCCGGCCATCACCGCCGTCAGCGCGTCCAGCGAAAACCCGTGTTTGGGATCGTCTACGCCCAGTCCAAACCGTGACTGCATCACCTGATACAGCGCGTTCGCGTCGGGAAGATGGACCTGCTCTTCCGCATGCCCCTTCTGCCAGTGGGTAAAGTTAAAGTTGGTCAGGGTCAGCTTTCCGCCGTCAGGCAGATGGCGACACATCAACAGATGGTGACGAAAATGGGATTGCGGCCAGTGCGCCGACCAGAAGTTGCCCATCACGTAATCGCTGAAATACTGTGTTGTCAGATCAAAATGGTACATCGACTGCCAGTGATCGTGGTGGCTGAACTGCAGGATCCAGTCGTTGCCCTCGCTCAGCAAACGATACAGCCCGTGGGGTGTCTCCTGCTCCTCGTTGGCGAGCAAACGAATCGGCGCCGTCAGCGTCTGTCCGCCAAAACCGACGTCGGCAATCCAGCGCTCGCCGTTGAGTTCAACCAGCAGCAGACGATGCGTACGCGGCGGCATCTGTGGCGGACTGGCTAAGACCACGCGGCCCAGCACGCTGCGAACCGTAAAGCCCACTTCACGCAAAACGCGTTCAAAGAGGCCGTTCTGCTCAAAGCAATAGCCTCCACGACGCGCCGTCACCAGTTTGTCGACCAGGCACTGATCTTCCAGATGGATTTCGCGCGGCATCACGACGTCAATATTCTCGAAAGGGATCGCGCAGTTGTGGTGTAGATGCAGCGCCCGCAGGGTGTCGATGTCAACCTGAACAGGCTGTTGCCAGCCCGTACGGGCAAAATAAGCACTCAGAAATGGGGACATGATTCGCTTCCATGATGTGATGTTCCCTGTTTATAAACTATTTTCCGGCCTCCATATGCGCAAAAGTGCTTTTTGCGGGTGCATCTTGATTTCGGCTACCCATCAGACGTTTAATGCCAGCATACCTGCTGAGAGGAATGTTCATGAGCGCGTTTCGTCCCGTTGAATTAAAGCATGCCAGCCGTCTGCTGAACCATGGCCCTACGGTGCTGATTACCAGCCGTGATGAGTCTATCGACCGTCGTAACGTCATGGCTGCGGCCTGGTCGATGCCGGTGGAGTTTGAGCCACCGCGTATCGCAATTGTGGTGGACAAAAGCACCTGGTCGCGCGAACTGATTGAGCGCAGTGGGAAGTTCGGCATCGTCATCCCCGGTGCGGCAGCGGCTAACTGGACTTACGCCGTCGGCAGCGTGAGCGGGCGCGACGAAGACAAGTTCAACTGCTACGGGATCCCGGTTGTGCAAGGTCCGGTACTCGGCCTGCCGGTGATTGAAGAGAAATGCCTGGCGTGGATGGAGTGTCGTTTACTCCCGGTTACCTCAGCTGCCGAAAAATACGATACGCTGTTTGGTGAGGTTGTTTCGGCAGCCGCAGATGAACGCGCGTTTGTCGCCGGACGCTGGCAGTTTGACGGCGATAAGCTGAACACCCTGCATCATCTGGGGGCCGGGACGTTTGTGACCAGTGGGAAAATGGTAAAGGCGCTGGAAAAATAGCCTATAAAAAAAGCCCTCTCCGCGAGGGAAAGGGCTTTTAAATTACTTCGCGCGCCGTGCAATAATTTCATCCGCAACATTACGCGGTGCTTCCGCGAAATGATGGAATTCCATCGTGTAGGTCGCGCGGCCTTGCGACATCGAACGCAGCGTCGTGGCATAGCCAAACATCTCCGCCAGCGGCACATCCGCGCGAATAATCTGACTACCGTACTGCTCTTCCATTCCCTGCACCATGCCGCGGCGGGAAGAGAGATCGCCCATGATGTTGCCGGCGTACTCTTCCGGTGTTTCCACCTCGACATGCATGACCGGTTCAAGAATAACCGGGTCCGCTTTGCGAGCGCCCTCTTTAAAGCCGAGGATCGCCGCCATGCGGAACGCCATTTCCGAGGAGTCGACCTCGTGATAGGAGCCAAACGTCAGGGTCGCTTTCACATCGACAACCGGATACCCTGCCAGGACACCGCTGTTCATGGCTTCGCGTAGGCCTTTCTCCACAGACGGAATATACTCGCGCGGGACAACGCCGCCCTTGGTGGCATCTTCGAATACAAAACCACTGCCGGGCTCTAATGGCGCCAGACTGAGCACCACATGGCCGTACTGCCCTTTACCGCCGGACTGTCGGACAAATTTCCCTTCGATATCCTTCACCGCTTTACGCAGGGTTTCACGGTACGTTACCTGTGGGCGACCAATGTTCGCCTCAACGCCGAACTCACGCCTCATGCGGTCAACGATAATCTCAAGATGTAACTCACCCATCCCGGAGATAATTGTCTGGCCGGACTCTTCATCGGTGTGCAGACGAAACGAAGGGTCTTCCGCTGCCAGGCGCTGCAATGCAATGCCCATTTTCTCCTGATCGCCTTTGGTTTTCGGCTCGATCGCAAGCGAGATAACCGGGTCCGGAAACTCCATCCGTTCCAGCGTAATGACGGCGTTCGGGTCGGTGAGCGTGTCACCGGTTGTCACATCTTTCAACCCAACGCAGGCCGCGATATCGCCCGCGCGCAGTTCATCCACTTCGTGGCGATCGTTAGCATGCATCAGTACGATGCGCCCAATGCGCTCTTTCTTCCCTTTCACCGGGTTGAACACCGCGTCGCCTTTGCGCAGCACGCCAGAGTAAACGCGGATGAAGGTCAGCTGTCCGACGTACGGGTCGCTCATCAGTTTAAAGGCCAGCGCAGAGAAGGGCTCGTTGTCGTCTGGATGACGCTCGGCATGCTGCCCATTCTCATCCACACCATCAATGGCGGGCACGTCCAGAGGCGACGGCATCAGTTCAATGACCGCATCAAGCATGCGTTGCACGCCTTTATTTTTAAACGCGCTGCCGCACAGCATCGGCTGGATTTCACCGGAGATGGTCCGCATACGCAGCCCCCTGATGATTTCCGCTTCCTCTAAATCACCCGTTTCCAGGTATTTATCCATCAGCTCATCGCTGGCTTCCGCCGCCGCAGAGACCATTTTTTCCCGCCATTCCTGCGCAGTACTCACTACGTCATCCGGCACAGGAGCATAGGTAAACACCATGCCCTGGGTGGCATCGTCCCACAAAATGGTACGCATTTTGATGAGATCCACCACGCCGGTGAAGTGTTCTTCTGCCCCCACCGGAATAACAATCGGGACCGGATTCGCTTTCAGACGCTCCTGCATCATTCGCACGACGCGGAAGAAGTCCGCACCCGGGCGGTCCATTTTGTTGACGAAGGCCAGCCGCGGGACATGATATTTGTTCGCCTGACGCCAGACGGTTTCCGACTGCGGCTGCACGCCACCGACGGAGTCATACACCATGACAGCGCCGTCGAGTACACGCATGGAACGTTCCACCTCAATGGTAAAATCCACGTGGCCCGGGGTGTCGATAATGTTGATCCGGTGCGGTTCAAAGCCCCGGTCCATACCTGGCCAGAAACAGCTGACTGCCGCAGAGGTAATGGTTATTCCGCGCTCTTGCTCCTGTGCCATCCAGTCGGTAGTTGCCGCGCCATCGTGTACTTCACCCAGTTTGTGGCTCATACCGGTATAAAACAGGATGCGCTCGGTGGTGGTCGTTTTACCGGCATCGATATGCGCGGAGATACCGATGTTGCGATAACGTTCGAGAGGGATGGGTCGGGGCATAATATTTCCTTAGTCATTAAGACTGCGTTGTGACGACCGGGATGGTCGCGTGTTCGTTCGTTTGCTATAATAGTCCTATTGTACGAGTATTATCGAACTATTTTTTTACGGTTGACCTATTGTTGATATAGCTCAATCTGACACCAGACGCAGGAAAACGATGATCCCGAACCACCCTGAAACTGAACAAATACTGCTGGAAAATGTGCTTTTTGCCCTCGGTAACCCGCTACGGCTGTCGATTATCCGCAGGCTGGCCGATGGCAGCGAACTGAGCTGTAACGCGCTGCGCCCGGACGAGGTGGTGAAATCGACGATGACCCATCACTGGCGCGTCTTGCGCGACAGCGGCGTGATTTGGCAGCGCCCGCAGGGACGAGAAAATATGATTTCACTGCGCAGGGACGATCTTGATGCCCGCTTTCCGGGGCTGATGGCAATATTGCTGCAGACGAAGTAACGCGTGTGTCGTGTCGGGCGACTCCGCGCCGCCCGACCCTCTCTCACATTGAATAGCCGGGTTTCTTAATTAAGTGATCCAGGTTGGGTTCAATTTCGGTATCCCAGACCTGCGCTTTCCAGTCGGCTTCCTGCACTTCATTCAGGGCGACCGAAATAGAGCGATCTTTACTGTTCAGATGACGGGTAATCACCTCGGCAATATCCGCCGCCAGCGCGGTTTTTTGGTCGTCGTTCAAATCACGGGGAAAACATTTGATATCTACGTGTGGCATATGCAGGCTTCCAGTTATGAATGTGAGTTCCACGTTATCAGATTATCTCGTTTGCCTTTAACACCTTGTGCAGTTCCGGCAGCTGGCACACGGTATCCGCAATCGCCGTTATCTTTGGCGTATTCGCTGCAAACCATGCATGGCGAGGCCCCCAGGTGCGTGCAACCGTGATGTAGACGTCAAGCAGCGTCAGCCGTTCCCCGAGTGCAAAAGGGGTGGCACTGAGCTGGCTGTCAAACCACAGATAGAGTGATTTTCGGTACTCAATACACCTGTTTTTCAACTGCTCCGGCGCATCCGGCACCCAGCGGTCGGGGTAGTCGGCGTAGGTAAAGGTGGGATAAACGTTCGCAACAAACCAGATGAGCAACCGCTGAAACTGCTGCCGCTCAGCCTGGCCGACGGCAGGCGCAAGATCGGGACATCTGTCCAGCACCATCAGGGCAATCGCCGCCGTTTCGGTCATGATCGCCCCGTTTTCCAGTTCCAGCGTGGGTACCTGACACAGCGGATTGCGTGCTTTCAGCAACTCACGCTGCGGGCCGGGCTGGTCAAACCCGTCCACGTTGATAAATTGATAAGGGATGTCTGCCAGAGTCAGCATCACTTCACTGATTGCCGATCCCCAGCCGGGTACTCCATAGAGTTTAATCATGTTGCCCCCTCCGGGATGAAAACCCTAAGTGTAGACACGACTAATAGGTTATCCCAGGCGGGTTCACGTCGGATTGCGTCACCGCTTCGCCCTCTTCTCCCCAGCGTGCCAGCACCCGCTGGTACTCTCCACGCGTAATAGCGCCCTCCAGCGCAGCCTGCAAAGCATAAACCAGCCCATTGCCTTTTTTGGTCGTCGTGGCGACATAGGCTCTCTTCGGCCCGAGACCCACTACGCGCGTTTTGCCGGTCAACGCCGCTTTATAGGCGGATACGGATTGAGGTCCGAAGAACACATCCGCCCTGCCGGACTGAATATAGAGGTTGCCGGAAGCATCATCGGTCAGATAGACCGGCAGCGCAGGCTCACGACCGGCTTTTTTGTTCTCTTCATTCCAGCCCAGCAGAATGCGCTCCTGATTGGTCCCGGAACCCACAATCACCTTTTTGCCTGCCAGATCTTTTGCGCTGTTAATCGCCTGGACCGCGCTGGTGGATTTCACGGAAAACGCCAGCGAGTCGACGCGATAGGTCGCAAAATCAAATTTCTCTTTTCGCTGTTCGGTCACCGCAATATTCACCAGCGCCACGTCATAGCGTCCGGAGCTGATCCCCAGCGGCCAGTCTTCCCAGGCCGTGGGAACCAGCTTCAGCTTTAACCCCAGACTCCCCGCCAGCAAGCGGGCAATATCCGGATCGCTGCCAATCCGCGTCCGGTTATCGCTGGCAAGCAGCGCCAGCGGTGGAGAGTTAAGCGCTGAGATCGCTACCGTGAGCGTGCCCGGCTCAACAAATTTATAGTTCGCGGGGATTTTCGCGACGGCCTGCCGATCTACCGTCACCGGCAGCGGCTGCTCGTTGGCGTGTAAATCGATACCCGCATGGCTCGCGGTCGTAAAAGCCAGACCAGCCAGAAAAGCATATTTCATCTGCGCTCCTTACAGCACTTTTGACAGGAACTGGCGCGTTCGCGGGTGCGACGGACGGGTTAATACGTCGTCACTGCTGCCCTGCTCCACAATTTTGCCGTCGACCATAAAGACCACCTGATCCGCCACTTCCCGGGCAAAGCCGATCTCGTGGGTGACCACCACCAGCGTGGTACCCGAGCGGGCGAGCTTTTTAATCACGTCCAGCACTTCGCCAACCAGTTCCGGGTCGAGCGCTGAAGTGGGCTCATCAAACAGCATTACCCGGGGACGTAACGCCAGCGCGCGGGCAATGGCAATACGCTGCTGTTGGCCCCCGGAGAGATGGCGCGACCAGGCATCGGCTTTATCGCGCAGCCCGACCACATCCAGCAGGCTGTATGCCCTTTCAACGGCTTCTTTCTTACTCAGTTTTTTATGGGCGATGGGCGCTTCAATCAGGTTTTCCAGCACTGTGAGATGCGGAAAGAGATTAAAGTTCTGGAAGACATAGCCCACATTGACGCGCTGTTTGAGGATCTCTTTCTCTTTCAGCTCGTAGAGTTTGTCACCCTGACGGCGGTAACCGATGTAGTCACCGTCAATCTGGATAAACCCTTCGTCGACGCGTTCCAGATGGTTAATGGTACGCAGAAGCGTCGATTTACCCGATCCGGAAGGCCCGAGGATCACCGTTACCGATCCGGGCGGGATCTCCAGCGAGACGTTATCAAGCGCTTTATGGCGACCAAAAAACTTACTGACGCCGGTAATCGAAATATGCCCTTCAGGAGAGGTTTGCATGGACGGGCTCCTGTACTGATGCGGTGGATACGGAACGGACGCGACTGGCTACCCGGTTTTGATTAACGGCTGAACGGCGTTCGCTGCGGGCAAGCCCGCGCTCCACAACATGCTGAATGGCAGACAACACGGTGGTAATCACCAGATACCAGACCGCACCGACCATCAGCAGCGGGATCACCTCCTGCGTGCGGTTATAGATCATCTGAATGGTATAGAAGAGTTCCGGCATCGCCAGGACATACACCATCGCCGTGCCTTTCGCGAGACTGATAATTTCATTAAATCCGGACGGCAGAATCGTGCGCAGCGCCTGCGGCAAAATGATACGCACCGTACGACGCCAGGCTGGCAGACCGAGTGCCGCCGCCGCTTCGTACTGACCATGATCCACACCCAGAAAACCGCCGCGAATGATCTCGGCGGTATACGCGCTCTGAACCAGTGTCAGTCCCACCACGGCGGTGGAAAACTGTCCCAGCACGTTGATGGTTTCGAAGCGACCCCAGGTAATGGCGGTGAAGGGTACGCCGAGCGAGAGCGTGTCGTAGAGATAGGAAAAGTTATAGAGAATGATCAGAACCACAATCAGCGGCAACGAACGAAACAGCCAGATATACCCCCAGGCCAGGCTGCTCAGCAGCCAGGATGAAGAAAGCCTCGCCAGCGCCAGCAGGCCGCCGATGACCACGCTCAGCGCAGTGCCGATCAGGGTCAACAGCAATGTCTGCCCTACGCCTTCAAGGATAACCGGATCAAAGAACCAGCGGGCAAAAACAGACCACTCCCAGCGCGGGTTAAAGGCCACGGACTGAATGACCACCGCAAGCACAAACAGCGCCACCACGGCACCGACAGTCCGCAGCGGATAACGCGCCGGGACCACCTTAATGGTTTCAACGTTGCTCATTGTCATTCCTCATGCTGTTTTACTGAACGCTTCACTGATCAGCGTTTTGGTGAAACGCAGCCGGCCATCAAACGGCGGCTGGCTGTACTCTTCCGGATCGCGGTTCAGATCGAACTGCGGCTGATAGCCCTGGCTGATATAGAGCCTGACCGCCTCCGGCTGACGAAAACCGGTGGTGAGGTAGATCTGGCTGTAACCGGCCTGTACCGCCCGGCGCTCCAGCTCCTGGACGACGCGGGCCGCCAGACCCTGTTGACGCAGCGCCTTGTGCGTCCAGATTCGTTTGATTTCAGCGGTGCGTTCATCAAACGGTTTATACGCGCCGGTGGCGATGATGTCGCCGTCACGCTCAAGGACAATAAACAGCCCCTGCGGGGCCAGGTACCACTCCGTGAGCTCCACTTCCGCGTCTTTAGAGAAGTAGTCGCCATAGCGGGCGGCATATTCACCGAATAATCCGTCGATAATGGGCTGAAGATCGGCGTCTTCCGGTGACACGTCCCGAAATTGCTCGCGCATAGCGCCTCCTTAGTCACCCAGTCCTGCCGGGTTCACTTCTGATTGAGGGATACGTTCTACCCCTTCCCCCCAGCGGTTCAGCACTTTGTCGTAATCGCCGTTTTTGATGACCCCGTTAAGTGCAGTCTGTACCGGCTCGACCAGGCCGCTGCCTTTTTTCAGCGTCACCGCAATGTGCGCCGCCTTCGGCCAGCCGCCGTCGACAATCCCAACCCGTTTCGTTTTCCCGGTCAGCGCCGCTTTCCATGCGCCAGTCACGTTCGGGCCAAAGAACGCATCTGCGCGACCTGACTGGAGAGACAGGGTTTGTGATGCATCGTCTTTGGTGTAGATCGGGGTAAACGGCTTCAGGCCTTTCTTCACGTTCTCCGCATTCCACGCCAGCAGGATAGCCTCCTGGTTGGTCCCGGAACCTACGATGATGCGCAGCCCGGCGATGTCCTCCGCCTTCTGCAGCGAGGTAATCGGGCTGGTCGATTTCACATAGAAGCCGAGGGAATCTTTACGGTAAGTGGCAAAATCAAACTTCTCTTTGCGTTCTCTGGTCACGGTGATGTTGCTGATCGCCGCATCGTATTTCCCGGAGGCGACGCCGAGAGGCCAGTCCTCCCAGGAGGTTGGCACCACATTCAGCTCCAGCCCAAGGCTGTCGGCCACCAGACGGGCAACGTCCACCTCGCTTCCGAGCAGCGTTTTATTGTCGTCGGAAAAAACGGTCAGCGGCGGTGAGTTAAGCGCGGCAACCGCCACGGTGAATTTGCCCGGCACGGCGAAGCGATAATCTTTCGGCAGTTGCGCGATGGCGTCGCTGTTTTTGGCGGTGTTGACGGGCGTTTTGTTGGCTTCCAGGCTCACGCCAGTGCCATTAATGTTCACATTCTCTGCCCAGACGGCAGGGGAAAAGGCCAGCGCAAGCGCCAGAATAAGCGATGATTTCTGCATAGCGAGGTTCTCTATTATTGTTGTGTGAACTGGTTTTTCGGTTCGTCTAAACCCAGACTGTCGCGCAGCGTAGTGCCGGGATAGTCGGTGCGGAATAACCCGCGGGCCTGTAACACCGGGACAACCTGGTCAACAAAACGCGGGAACGTGTCCGGCGTTCCACCCTGAATAATGAAACCGTCCGCGGCGAATGCCTCAAACCAGCCCTGCAGACCGTCTGCCACCTCCTCCGGCGTACCGGAAAAGCGCGGGCGCGGGGATGCCGCTTCGAGTGCAACCTGACGCAGGGTTAAGTTGCGTTCGCGAGCATTACGCTTAATTTCATCGGTCGTGCTGCGAAAACTGTTTTTACCCAGTTCACCGATGTCCGGGAACGGCTCGTCGAGCGGGTACTGGCTGAAATCGTGATGTTCGAAATAACGGCCGAGGTAATTCAGGGCATCGTTAATCGACACCAGAGCCGCGGTTGTCTGATACTGGTTCTCCACGTCCTCCGCGTCTTTGCCAACAATCACGCTGACGCCCTGAAAAATATGTAAGTCCGATGCCCTGCGGCCATTCGATTCAAGCTGGTGTTTCACGTCGCGATAAAACGCTTTGGCTTCCTCTAACGTTTCATGATGGGTAAAAATGGCGTCAGCATGTTTCGCAGCCAGTTTTTTTCCGTCATCCGATGCACCTGCCTGAAAAACAATCGGGCGTCCCTGCGGCGTGCGGCCAATATTGAGCGGACCGGCCACCTGGAAGAAATCGCCGTGATGATCAAGCGTATGCAGTTTTGCCGGGTCAAAGAACTGCCCGCTCTCTTTGTTGCGCACAAAGGCATCTCCCTCCCAGGAATCCCAGAGTCCTTTCACCACGTCGAGGTATTCATCCGCTATCCGGTAGCGCAGCGCATGTTCAGGGTGTTTCTCGCGCGAGAAGTTTTTCGCCGACCCCTCGAGCGGTGAGGTCACCACGTTCCAGCCTGCGCGTCCGTTGCTCAAATGATCCAGGCTGGCAAACTGGCGCGCCACGGTAAACGGTTCGCTGTAGGAGGTCGATAAGGTACCGACCAGACCGAGGCGCGACGTCAGACTTGCCAGTGCAGACAAGACCGTTAACGGCTCAAACCGGTTTAAGAAATGCGGGATGGATTTCTCGTTAATATAGAGGCCGTCGGCGACGAATAAAAAATCAAGCTTCCCCTCTTCGGCTTTTAACGCCGTGGCTTTTACAAAATCAAAATTAATGCTGGCATCGGCGACCGCCGCCGGATGACGCCAGGCAGACATGTTCCCGGAAGCACCATGCAAAATGGTTCCCAGCCGCAATTGTCGGGTTGCAGACATATTCACCTCTTCAGAATTAAACGTGTTGCAGGGCTTTTTCCGCAAGCTGTGCAAAATAGCGGGCAGCGGGCTCAATTAATGCTTCATCCGGGTTGAAGGCCGGGTGATGTAAACCGAACGGACTGGCGCTGCCGATGCTGACAAACGCCCCGGGGATCTGCTGCAGATACACCGCGAAATCTTCCCCGCCCATATGCAGCTCGGCGTGCTGCGTTTCATACCCAGATTCTCTGGCAACGGCGGTGGCAAATTCGGCCCAGTGCACGTCATTGACCAGCGCGGTAGGCCCGGCGTACCAGGTAATGTCGATCTGCGCGCTAAACGCGCTGGCAAACCCGGCGGCAATTTCGCCGACGCGTGCTTTCACATTCTGCTGCACTTCCACGCGGTGGGTGCGAAGCGTGCCTTCCAGCTCAACGCTTTCCGGCAGGACGTTCCAGGTATTGCCCCCGGTAATGCGCGTGACGCTAAGCACCACGGAATCAAGCGTGTTGACGTTGCGGCTGGCAACGCTCTGCAACGCCGTTACCAGCTGGCTCGCCAGCACGATGGCGTCGTTACCTTCATGCGGACGTGCAGCATGCGCGCCTTTACCGGTAATTCGGATAACAAACCGGTCGACGTTGGCGTAGAACGGCCCACCGCGGGTGGCAAATTCCCCGACCGGCAGCCCCGGCTCGTTATGCATCCCGAAGATGGCACTGACATCACGTAAGGCACCGGCCCGCACCATACTTTTCGCGCCGCCAAAGTTCTCTTCAGCCGGCTGAAAGAGGATCCGCACGCGCCCGTTTAAAGACGCTTCACGCTCTTTAAGTTTTAACGCCGCCCCGAGGATCACACTGGTATGAATATCGTGTCCGCAGGCATGCATCACACCCGCACGCCGTGAACTAAACGGCACGCCGCTGCGCTCTTCAATGGGCAAGGCGTCAATATCGGCCCGCAGCGCAATCAGCTTTTTTCCCGTGCCAATTTCGGCCACCACGCCGGTCTGAAGCGCATAAGGCAGCGGCGTAATACCAGCCGTCGTCAGCCACTGACGCAGGCGAGCGGTCGTTTCGACCTCCTGGCCGGACAGCTCCGGGTTCTGGTGCAGCTCCCGGCGCCAGGCAATCAGTTGTTCGTCAAAACGCATACGGCGACCTCCTTGTTAAGCTTCGCCTGCGCCAGCAGACGCAGAGACTGTAGTCGCGTTACGCCATCCGCAACGGGGGTATCAATAATGAATTCATCAATGCCCCATTTTTCGTGCAGGGCGTTCAACTGTTCCAGCACCGATTCAGCTGTTCCCGCCAGCAGCGACTGTGCCCGACGGGCAATGCGCACCGGCTCGCTGCCCGCCTGTCGGGCAAAGGCATAGGCCTGCTCTTCGCTGGCCACGGTGACGCGCTGCCCATTTGCCAGTTCGACGCCCCAGACTTCAACCTGTTGTGCCAGTGCCTCCACCTCAGCCTGCGACTGGGCGACGATGACCTGCACCGCCACAATCGCATCCCGGGCGCTGTGGTTACGCCAGGTGGTGATGACTTCACGCAGCAGCGCCGGATCCCCATTCAGGTGAGCAGCAAAGACAAAATGCCAGTCAAGTTTCGCGGCCAGCAGCGCGCTTTCGGTACTGGCCCCCAGCAGGAACCCCTGCGCCGGAACCGGCGGCAGCGGCGTCGCGCGAACGGCCTCGTCCACCGACTGATTTTCCGGCTGGATCCAGTGATGAAGCTGTGTCAGCTGTTCGGCAAAACTGCCTTTTTGCTGTTGATCGAGGCCCTGCTGCAGCGCCCGGGTGGAGAGCGGCAGGCCGCCTGGGGCTTTCCCGACGCCCAGATCCACGCGCCCGGGAGCAAGCGCGGCCAGGAGGTTGAAATTTTCTGCGACTTTGTAAGGGCTGTAGTGCTGGAGCATGACGCCACCAGAGCCCACGCGGATACGCCGTGTTTGCCCGAGGATCCAGGCGATTAACAGTTCGGGTGAAGGGCTGGCCAGCTGGGGCGTGTTGTGGTGTTCGGCAATCCAGAAACGGTGATAGCCCAGATTTTCTGCCTGCTGTGCCAGCGCCAGGGTTCGCGCCAGTGCATCGGCAGCCGTTTCGTTTTCAGCGATGGGGCTTTTATCCAGAATACTGATTCGCCAGGACATGTTGCGTTCTCGTTTGACTTAACATGTCATCATTATTAAAGGCGTATTTCACCTCTGAGAAACAATTAATTTACATTTGGTTTGCCGGAAATCAGATATATAAATCCATGCTACGCGTGTGACTTAAGCGATGAAATGAGGTTTTCCACCTCACTGCGGCGGGTAATGCGGACAAAATGAATATGGGCGTATTGCGGGTCTACCATATCGCGTGCATAACGTGCGCGGTTGCTGCGCCAGGTTTTGATTGTCCAGATAATAATGGACTCACGGCTCAAGAATGAGCGACGAAAACTCTCACAGTTTCCCGTACCGGGCCACAGTTCCTGTTTGTGCCAGGCGCGCCTGAACGCTCGGGTGACAGCCTGATACAGGGTTCGGGCGAACCCATAATCCACCCACACCACCCGATCCACGTCTCGCCATTTCACAGGACGCGTACGGTTATAGTTGCCATCAAGCACCCACTCCGCTGACGCCTTTAGCGTCGTCTCCAGTTTTTCCAGCAAGATAGCGTCCGGTGTGCCCTGCCAGTCCGGACACCAGTAAAGTCGGTCCATTTCAATGTAAGGAATATCCAGTTCTGCGGCGATACGCTTCGCCAGAGTGCTTTTTCCACTCCCGCTGGTGCCAATCACATTTACTTTCACCCTGCTGCCCCCTGTTGAAGAAAAACCCTTAAAGCATAGCGTTTTCATCTTGTTAACGAAACGCTATTTCGGCGGGTCAGTTTACGTCGAAGAGTGATCTCCCGCTTTTAATTTGCCTTATGGCGTTTATTTGCAGGGCGCCACAAAAACGCATCGATAAATATTTTCATTTTTATTACATCGGTCGCATTTTAAAAATAAAAAATACTAAATACAGGGTATTCCGGAACGCATAACTTTCGTAGAGAATATGCCGACAGTAAAAATAAAAACAAACCTTACAAACTTGCCTGAATGTTTAACGGGCTCTTTTTTTATTGATATATGACCATGGGGTTACTGATGCGGAATAACACTCCCGTTACACAAAGCGAGTATTTACTTAACGAAGGTTCGACGCTTATGTCGACCACCAATACGCACAGCCATATTACCTATGCGAACTCTGCCTTTATTGACGCCAGCGGCTATAAAGAAGAGAGTCTTCTCGGTGAGCCGCATAATCTTATTCGCCACCCCGACATGCCTGCCGAGGCGTTTGGCGACATGTGGTTTACCCTGCAACAGGGTGAGACCTGGACGGGGCTGGTCAAGAACCGCCGCCAGAACGGCGATCACTACTGGGTGCGCGCCAACGTCACCCCGGTTTATCAGAATGAAACGTTAACCGGCTATATTTCTGTGCGGAATATTCCTTCGCGTGAAGAGATTGCTGTCAATGAAAAACGGTATGAGAAAGTGCGCAATAATGAATTAAAACATCATCGCTTTTATAAAGGCCTGTTTGTTCGCCACGGTCTGTTCTCTTTTGCGTCGCTGTTTAAACGCCTCAGCACCAGTAAAAGGATCCATCTTGGTATTGCGATAACCGCCCTGTTCGCCTGCCTGCAGCTGTTTATATTTGCCGATCGTATTGTTGAGTCTGTAGGTCTGGCTCTGCTATTTATTGCCCTGGCCGTATATCTTCATGCGCAAATTGCGAAGCCGGTTAAATCCATTGTCCAGCAAATGCAGCGGGTGGTTTCAGGACGTAAAGCGGACTATTACCATTTTGACCGCGTCGATGAAATCGGCCTGATGATGCGCATGGTGAATCAGTCGGGTCTGAACCTCCATTCGCTGGTGGACGATGTCGGTGCGCAAATCAGCGGTATAAGTACAATCAGCCAGCAGGTGGCGAAAGAAGGTATGGCATTACAAACGCGTACCGAAGAAACCGCAGACTTTCTGCAGCAAACGGCCTCAGCCGTGGAAGAAATTGCCAGCGCGGTTCAGCAGACGGCTGAAACGGCGAAAGACGCGATCCTGATGGCAGATCGCACCCGCACCAGCGCTCACCGCGGTGAAGCAATGATGAAAGAGACTATCGGCATGATGCAGTCCGTGTCGCAGGATAACAGCCAGATCGTCGACATCATCAGCGTCATCGATCGTATCGCCTTCCAGACCAATATTCTGGCGCTGAACGCGGCCGTTGAAGCGGCGCGTGCGGGTGATGCCGGCCGCGGTTTTGCGGTCGTGGCGGCCGAAGTCCGCAACCTTGCCCAGCACTCTGCCATCGCGGCCAAAGAGATCAAAACGCTTATAGAGAAAAACGTTTCCAGCGTGAACGCCGGCGTGGAGAAGGTCGAGCAAACTGAATCGCAGCTCACGGTGATGATTGGCAATGTCATGGAGATGTCTTCTCTGATTAAGGAGATAGGCCACGCCACGCAGGAGCAAACGCAGGCGCTGACCCTGATTAACGCGTCCATCTCCCGCATCGGTACAATGACCCAAAACAATACCGGTATGGTGGATAACGTGACGGACGCCGCACACCATCTGACGCAGCGCACGACCCGCCTGCAACAGGCGATTGCCGTTTTTGGCGGTTGAGCAAAGGCGCCGTTATGCGCTGGTTGCTTTGCGCAATCATTAAGCGAAACTGATGATTAAAGCACCACTTCATCAATGGATTTGTCTAAAAACTCACCGCTATTCAGCGTGTTGTGATCCCCGTCTGCTCTGACCACACGATTTCCTTCGACGTGCATCACTTTCGGCACGGTTATATTTTGCGTCGCTTATGAATTGCAGGTAGGATGCCTCGCCATGTTTCGCCTTATCCATACGCAGAATGACTGGGAAGGCAACATGTGTTTGCGCAGAAGCAATCGTTTGTATTGCACTCTGCCAGGCAGGACTATCACGATAATGGTTCAGACAGGCAAACAGGTAACTCAATGAAAACAAGCAATAAAAGCGCAGCCGATCATCACGCTGCTAAACGTCGCTGGTTAAACTCCCATGAAGAGGGCTACCACAAAGCGATGGGCAACCGTCAGGTTCAAATGATCGCCATCGGCGGCGCTATCGGAACGGGTCTGTTTTTAGGTGCTGGCGCTCGTCTGCAGATGGCTGGCCCGGCTCTCGCCCTGGTCTATCTGGTGTGCGGGATCTTCTCTTTCTTCATTCTTCGTGCATTGGGCGAACTGGTACTGCATCGCCCTTCCAGCGGCAGTTTTGTCTCTTACGCCCGTGAATTCCTCGGTGAAAAAGCGGCCTACGTTGCTGGATGGATGTACTTCGTCAACTGGGCAATGACCGGTATTGTCGATATCACCGCCGTCGCGCTTTACATGCACTACTGGGGCGCGTTTGGTGATGTGCCACAATGGGTGTTTGCGCTGGGCGCACTGGCCATTGTCGGCACCATGAACATGATCGGCGTGAAGTGGTTCGCGGAGATGGAGTTCTGGTTCGCGCTGGTAAAAGTGCTGGCCATCGTGGTGTTCCTGGTCGTAGGTACGGTGTTCCTCGGTAGCGGTAAACCGCTCGATGGCAATGCCACCGGTTTCCACCTGATCACCGATAACGGCGGTTTCTTCCCGCATGGCCTGCTGCCTGCGCTGGTGCTGGTTCAGGGTGTGGTGTTCGCGTTCGCGTCCATTGAGCTGGTCGGCACCGCGGCGGGTGAATGTAAAGACCCACAGACCATGGTACCTAAAGCCATTAACAGCGTTATCTGGCGTATCGGTCTCTTTTATGTTGGTTCCGTGGTGCTGCTGGTTCTGCTGCTGCCGTGGAACGCCTATCAGGCGGGTCAAAGCCCGTTTGTGACCTTCTTCTCTAAACTGGGCGTGCCTTATGTTGGCAGCATCATGAATATCGTGGTGCTGACGGCAGCACTCTCCAGTCTGAACTCGGGTCTTTACTCTACCGGTCGTATCCTGCGCTCCATGTCGATGGGCGGTTCGGCGCCGAAATTCATGTCGAAGATGAGCCGTCAGCATGTGCCTTACGCGGGCATTCTGGCGACGCTGGTGGTGTATGTCTTCGGCGTGTTCCTGAACTACCTGGTACCGTCTCAGGTATTCGAAATCGTGCTGAACGTTGCCGCGCTCGGCATCATCGCCTCCTGGGCCTTTATCGTGGTCTGCCAGATGCGTCTGCGCAAAGCGATCAAAGAAGGCAAAGCCGCTGAAGTCAGCTTTAAGCTGCCGGGCGCACCGGTGACCTCCTGGCTCACCCTGCTGTTCCTGTTCAGCGTGCTGGTGTTGATGGCGTTTGATTACCCGAACGGTACCTACACGATCGCCACCATTCCTCTGCTGGCCGTATTGCTGATTGCCGGCTGGTTTGGCGTGCGTAAACGCGTACAAGAAATTCACAGTACGGCGCCGGTTCATCCTGATGATGCCAAACACGACGCCCCGCTGGTTGAAGAGACGTCGCGTTAATATCGACCTGCTGGTTAATACAAAGGGAAGGCATTGCGCCTTCCCTTTTTCTTTGTATTGAGGAGCGAAATTTAGAGCGTGATACGAATCACGTCATCAGGCTGGGTGGCTTCCTGCTGACGGGTCGATTTTTGTTTTACCGTCACATACAGGGTTTTGCCATCAGCAGAGAGCGCCAGACTGTTCGGGTAGACCGGGGTGTCGAAGGTTTTGGTAACGTTGTAGGTTTTCGCGTCGATTACGCTCACCTTACCCGCTTCACGGTGCGTCACATACGCTTCGTTGCGCGCCGGGTTAAACAGAACGGCCAGCGATTCAGGCACGGCAATTTTCTTGATGACGCTGCCGTCCTTCAGATTCACCACCAGCACTTCCGGCTGCTTTGAGTCGGTTAAGAACGCACGCTGTCCGGCGGTATCCAGGCTCAGATTCAGGTAGAAGTGCTCCTTACCGTCGTCCTGCACTTTTTTACGGCTGAGGATTTTGTGGGTTGCCGTATCAATCGTCACCAGTTCGCCATCAGCATTGGTGGTGTAAAGACGTTTTGCCTTCGCATCCAGCGCCAGGCCGGTGCTGAATTTACCGGTGCTGCCGATGGTCTCTTTCAGCTTCAGCGTTGCACCATCCACCACCCAAATCGCGCTCTCCTGGCCTACGCCGGTGATGTAAACCGTGTTTGTGCTGTCATCGGCCACCAGCTGGCGTGGCTGCAGCGGTTTGACGGTTTCACTGCGCTGACGGTTATCCAGCACCAGTCGCCCTTTCACCTCACCCGTTTTGGCATCAATCGCGGTTACCGCGCCGTTGATGGTGTTACCAAACCACAGCGTCTGGGTGGCATTATCAAGGGTGGCACCGAACGGTTTGAGATCGTTATGAATGACCTGCGTCACGTCCAGCGTGACCGGGTCAAGGCGATAGACAATCCCGCCTTTGTCCGTTTTGCGGCTCTGCGATGTCGCGACCCACAGCGCATTCTCCTGCTGGCTCACGGCCATTTCATATGCGCCTTTCCCTACCGCTTTGCGCAACATCTCTTCGGCAGCATGAACCTGGAAGGTTCCGGCAAACAGTAACGCCCCTGACAGCAGAGACATACTCAGGCGCGGCGAGCACAGATGACGTAAAGACATAACAATTCCTTTTTTGAATACAGGGTTTACTGCTGACATCACTTCCGGCAGGCAACGTCATGGCATTGCCGTTTTGATAATGAGAATAGTAATCATTTATGAGTTAAATGTGGAGTTTTTCTTTCCTTCCCGGCCTTTCATTAACGCAATGTGCGGTTATAGTTTTCAAAAGATTTACAAAAGATTTAACATATATGGACATGTTCCATTTGGTACGTTTTTCCATAACCGGTCTATTTCATGAAAATC
This sequence comes from Enterobacter cloacae complex sp. 394I7, assembly GCF_057320345.1. Classification (NCBI taxonomy): domain Bacteria; kingdom Pseudomonadati; phylum Pseudomonadota; class Gammaproteobacteria; order Enterobacterales; family Enterobacteriaceae; genus Enterobacter; species Enterobacter cloacae complex sp. 394I7. The sequence continues at coordinate 1,353,871 of NZ_JBXWCR010000001.1, forward strand.
ATTTCTGCCCGTAAGGCAACGCTTCCACTGCTGCTGGTTCCTGTTATCTCTGCGCCTCTCACTGCGATGAGTGCCGATGAACAGACCATGATCGTCAGCGCCACGCCGCAAACCGTCTCGGAGCTCGATACCCCGGCGGCGGTCAGCGTCGTGAATGGCGATGATATGCGTCATGCTGCGCCACGCATTAACCTGTCTGAATCTCTTGGCAGCGTGCCGGGGCTGCAGATCCAGAACCGCCAGAACTATGCTCAGGATCTTCAGCTTTCGATGCGAGGGTTTGGTGCCCGCTCAACCTTCGGCGTGCGCGGTATCCGTATGTATGTCGACGGTATTCCGGCAACCATGCCGGATGGACAGGGACAAACCTCCAATATCGATCTCTCCAGCGTGGACAGCGTAGAAGTGCTGCGCGGCCCCTTCTCTGCCCTTTATGGCAACGCCTCTGGCGGCGTGATCAACATGACGACCCAGACCGGGCAGCAGCCGCCGACCATCGAGGCCAGCAGCTATTACGGCAGTTACGGTACCTGGCGCTATGGAATGAAAGCCACCGGCGCGATGGGTGACGGGACGCATGCCGGGGATGTGGACTACACCGTGTCCACTACCCGTTTCACGACCAAAGGTTATCGCGACCACAGCGGCGCGCGGAAGAATCTCGCCAACGCTAAACTGGGTGTTCGTATTGATGACGTGAGCAAGCTGACGCTGATTTTCAACAGCGTGGACATGAAAGCCAACGATCCGGGTGGACTGAGTGCCCAGGAGTGGCATGACAACCCTCGCCAGTCTCCGCGTGGCGACCAATACAATACGCGCAAGACCATCAAGCAGACCCAGGCTGGCCTGCGCTACGATCGTCAGCTCAGCACCCAGGACGATCTCAGCGTCATGATGTACGCCGGCGAACGTGAAATGACGCAGTACCAGTCAATTCCTTATCAGCCTCAGCTGAGACCTTCCCACTCCGGCGGCGTGATTGATATGCAGCGCCATTACCAGGGGATTGATACCCGCTGGACGCACCGTGGCGAACTGCTGGTTCCGGTCACCTTTACCACCGGTCTGAACTACGAAAACATGAGCGAAGATCGTCGCGGATACGAGAACTTCGTGATGAACAACGGCGTGCCGGAGTACGGCGTCAAGGGTGACAAACGTCGTAACGAACGTAACCTGATGTGGAACGTCGACCCGTACCTGCAAACCAGCTGGCAGTTAACGCAGAAACTCTCCGTGGATGCCGGCATCCGTTACAGCTCGGTCTGGTTTGACTCCAACGACCATTACGTGACCCCGGGCAACGGAGACGACAGCGGTGACGCAAGCTATCACAAGTGGCTCCCGGCCGGATCGGTGAAATATGCCGTGACCGATGCGTGGAATCTCTATGCTGCGGCAGGTCGCGGGTTTGAAACGCCAACCATCAATGAGCTCTCTTATCGTGCGGATAACCAGGGCGGCCTCAACATTGGCCTGAAACCTTCCACGAACAATACCTATGAAGTGGGCAGTAAAACCCGTATCGGTAATGGTCTGCTGACGGCAGCGCTGTTCCGCACCGATACGGATGATGAGATTGTCGTCGATGCCAGCGCTGGCGGTCGTACCAGCTATAAAAACGCCGGTAAAACCCGTCGTCAGGGGGTTGAAGTTTCCCTGGATCAGCAGTTTGCTGAGAACTGGAAGCTGAAAATGGCGTGGACCTATCTGGACGCCACCTATCGTACCAACGTGTGCAGCACCGGCGACTGTAACGGCAACCGTATGCCAGGCATTGCCCGCAACATGGGTTATGCCTCGTTTGGCTGGCAGCCGGAAGAAGGCTGGTATGCGGGATCGGATGTGCGCTACATGAGCGATATCATGGCGGATGACGAGAACACGGCGAAAGCCCCGTCCTACACGGTGGTTGGGCTGAATACCGGGTATAAATTCAACTACGGTAACTGGGGAATGGACGTCTTTGGTCGCGTCGATAACCTGTTCGATAAAGAGTATGTCGGATCGGTTATCGTGAATGAATCCAACGGGCGTTATTACGAACCTGCACCGGGCCGTAACTACGGCGTAGGTCTGTCAGTCTCTTATCGCTTCGAGTAAGCAAAAAGCATTCTTTTTTGCTGAATATTATTTTTATAAATGGAATAACGCTCCTGATGGCAATAAGCCATCAGGAGTATTTAACCAGGAATATAATTCGCGGCAGGATATAGTCGCTCTGCTAAATAATCTCTCAGTTAAAATATTGTCGCTGTAAAAGCGTGTTCGCTTCGTCAATCAACGTCTCTATCGCCTTCTGACTGCCATCAACATCTCTTCGCTCAATCGCGGACAGGAGCTCGGCGTAGTGATAAGTCGACACCTTGATGTCGTTAAGCTCCTGATGCAGATAGTTCATGCAAGGTCCAATACGCACCCATAGCTGCTCAATTAAGGCGCTGAGTGTCGGCATTTCCGCGTACTGATAAAGCGTAAACCGAAAGATGCGATTAGCATGCAGCGCCTGCTGAACGTGCCCGTTGCGCATGGCTTCATGGAATGTCTCTGATAGCTTGCGCAACACCTCCAGCTTATTTTCCGTCATATGCTGACAGGCGGCAGCTACCGCCATAGGCTCAAGCTGTTTTCTGATGGCGTTAATCTCGTTATAACGCTCAAGCGTGACCTCAGGAACCAGAAACGCCTGGGCCGGCGTGGCGTGTAATGCCCCAGACGACACCAGACGCAAAAGCGCCTCGCGGACCGGGGTAATACTGGTTCCTAATTTATCAGCAATTTCTTTGGTAATCAGTCGAGCGCCAGGTTTCAGTGAGCCTGTAATTAACGCGCCTTTCAAACTGAGTTCGACTTGCATGGTAAGACTGATCCTTTGCGCTTTTTCTAAATGGTCCAAATCAAGCATGTTCAATTCCTGTAGCTAATACTTAATGCTATTTTTAAACGCCGTTTTTTATAAACGACGCTGTTCCGATATATCCTGTATCGTCATGCCTGGTGATGGGAAGTCTGTAAAAATGTCAAGAAATGCAAAATTTATTTTTTTTCGTTTTCGTGCTCATCTGAACGGAAGGCGCGAAAAGCCATGTCCAGTTAATTAAAGACAATATATCGTATCTTCACAAATAAATATGGCGGGAAACCCCGCCATATTTTAGATTATTTATTGTCACCCGCGACGCGAATCACGACTTTGCCGAAGTTTTTTCCTTCAAGAAGGCCAATCAGCGCATCAGGCGCATTCTCCAGGCCATCTGTAACCTGCTCACGGTAGTGAATTTTGCCTTCCTGCACCCAGCGCCCCATCTCATCCTGGAACTCCTTGATGCGATGGCCGTAGTCCTGAGCGATGATAAACCCCTGCATACGAATCCGTTTCTTCAGAATCGTCGCCATCAATAACGGCAAACGATCCGGCCCTTCCGGCAGACCCGTCGCATTGTAACCGCTCACCAGACCACATACCGGTACGCGCGCCGAGGTGTTCAGTAAGGGCAACACGGCGTCAAAGACTTTCCCGCCGACGTTTTCATAATAGACATCAATCCCTTTCGGGCAGGCCTTTTCCAGCTGGGCCGCGAAGTCATCGGCATGGTGATCCAGGCACTGGTCAAACCCGAGCACCTCGACGGCATGGCGGCATTTTTCTGCACCACCGGCAACGCCGATCACCCGGCAACCTTTGATTTTACCGATCTGCCCGACCGTCGCACCAACCGGCCCCGTCGCCGCCGCAACCACCAGCGTTTCACCGGCTTTAGGCTGGCCGATGTCCAGTAGCCCCATATAGGCGGTAAACCCTGGCATACCCAGAATGCCCAGCGCCCACGAGGGGTGAGAAATATTATCGCCCAGTTTCACCAGGCCGCTGCCGTCTGAAATTTCATACTCCTGCCAGCCGCTGTAGCCCAGCACCCACTCACCCGGCGTATAGTCCGGATGGTTTGACTGCTCCACGCGGCTGACCGTTCCCCCCACCATGACCGCCCCAATTTCCACTGGCGGTGAATAGGAAGGTGCATCACTCATGCGGCCACGCATGTAAGGATCAAGCGACAGCCAGACCGTGCGCAGCAAAAGCTGTCCTGCCTGAGGTTCAGGAACAGGCTGCTCTTCCAGACGGAAATTCTCCGCGACCGGCGCACCGTGCGGACGAGAAGCCAGAACCCAGCGGCGATTTTGCGAAACAGATTGATTCATCAGGAACTCCTTCTGGTACAAATGTCATTAGAGCCTGGCTCATGATCGGCGTAAACGCTTTAACTTTACGAGCCAGACTGGTTAAGCCGCACAACCAGATAGATACAGGTTTCATTCGTCTCATTAATGAACCGGCAGTCGTTGGGCGGCCCCAGTTCCAGGCAATCACCGGCGTGCATTTCATGACGGGTATCGCCCTCCTGGAAAACCAGTTCGCCAGACTGCAGCCAGATAAGCTGGCGCGCCAGCGCATACGACGAGGCGGGCATAGGGACATCGCTTCCCGCCGGCAGCTCAACCTGAACAAGATCGATGGGCAGATCGGTGCGGGGTGAAACGTGGCGGCGGAGGTAGTGTGTCTGAGGGTCACGCCAGACGGGCTGGTTTTCCAGACGCAGCAGCTTTCCTTCCTGCATTTCGGCTCTGGCGATCAGCGTTGACATGCTGATGCCAAACGCGCCGGATAACCGCGCAAGCAAGGTCGCCGTCGGGCTGCTGTCCCCGCGCTCTATCTTGTGGATCATGGCGCGCGAGACGCCGGCCCGGTCAGCAAGCTCGCTTAATGACCATCCTCGCGACTCGCGTTCAAGGCGAATTCGCGCGCTAATCCTTTGATTCATTGTGTCTGCCATAGTATTCATGACGTCATACTATAGTGTATGAACGGCATTTCAACGCGGTTTTGATAACAAAAAAATCTGGCTTATGTCATAGCCATCCGTCTGTACAGTTGTGTAATATCGTACTCATAACGTAATACTATAGTGAACAACACACTCAGAGGTTCAAACATGATCGTTCGTCATGCCTGCAAAGAAGACTGCGCCGCTATTGGGGAGATTTACAACCACGCGGTGCTGCATACTGCCGCGATCTGGAATGATAAAACCGTCGATACGGATAACCGCATTGCCTGGTTTGAGGCGCGTGCCCTCGCAGGCTACCCGGTGCTGGTGAGTGAAGAGAATGGCGTTATCACCGGCTACGCCTCGTTTGGCGACTGGCGCGCCTTTGACGGTTTCCGGCATACGGTAGAGCATTCTGTCTACGTTCATCCGGATCATCAGGGCAAAGGTATTGGCCGCACGCTGATGAACGCGCTGATTATTGAAGCGCGGACCCTCGGCAAACACGTCATGGTGGCGGGCATTGAGGCGCAAAACCAGGCCTCTATTCATCTTCATGAGACGCTCGGTTTTGTGACCACCGGCCAGATGCCGCAGGTGGGCACGAAGTTTGGCCGCTGGCTGGATCTGACCTTTATGCAGTTGCAGCTTGATGAGCGCAGCGATCCGGATGCTATCTCATGAATCAATCTCTGACGCTGGCTTTTCTGGTGGCGGCGGGAATTGGCCTGGTGGTGCAAAACACCTTAATGGTGCGCATCACTCAGTCCTCCTCGACCATTCTTATCGCGATGCTGCTGAATTCGCTGGTTGGCATTGTGCTGTTTGTCAGCATTCTGCTGCTAAAACAGGGCTTCGCCGGATTTAGCGAGCTGGCCTCAACGATCCGCTGGTGGACGTTGATCCCGGGGCTGTTAGGGTCGTTTTTTGTTTTTGCCAGTATCAGCGGCTATCAAAATGTTGGCGCAGCGACAACCATCGCCGTGCTGGTGGCAAGCCAGTTGATTGGCGGGCTGGTAATGGATGTACTCAGAAGCAATGGCATCCCCTTGCGCGCGCTGATTGGCCCGGTGTGCGGTGCCGTAATGCTGGTGGTCGGGGCGTGGCTGGTCGCGAGACGCCAGTTCTGACCCCCGGCTCACCGCTACAGTATCGTACCGCCTTTGGTCAGCAATTCCTGACGGGCGTCCATCTCTTCTTTATGTTGCTTACCGTGATGTGCAATCGCGGTACGCAGACGCTGCTGCTGACTGTAGCGATCTTCACGGCTTAACGCTGCGTCGTCGCTCAGTTCGATCAGCAGTTCATTCATTCGGCTAATTACTCCCGCTTCGATGGCGGTATCGACACGGGCGATAACTTCATTTAAATGTGACATTGTCACTCCTTGTCAGATGCCCGGCAGGCGCGGTGCCTGCCGGGAAAAATGTCAGTTCAGTTTCGCTTTGGAGAAATCGCTGCCCATCAGGCTCACGCTGTACCCCGTTACGTTGCTGCGGGTGGCGTAGAACGTTTTGCCGTTCGCCAGCGCAATCCACGGTGCCTGGGCATAGAAGATCTCCTGCGCCTGGCTGTAGAGTTTTGCACGCTCACCCGGGTTGCTGGTCAGTTTGGCTTTCTTGACCAGATCATCATACCCCTTATCGCACCAGCGCGCGGCGTTCGATCCAGTTTTGATGCTGTCGCATCCCAGTAGTACATCAGCAAAGTTATCCGGGTCGCCGTTATCGGACATCCAGCCAAACAGCGCGGAATCATGCTCCCCTTTACGCATACCGGAGAGATACTCGCCCCACTCGTAAGAGACAATTTTGGCCTTCACGCCGACTTTCGCCCAGTCGCTCTGAATCATCTCCGCAATTCGCTTCGAGTTAGGGTTATACGGACGCTGCACAGGCATTGACCACAGCGTCACGTCCGCACCCTTCTCCAGACCGGCCTGTTTCAACAAAGCTTTCGCTTTTTCAGGATCGTAGCTGTAGTCCTTCAGATCGTTATTAAAGCCCAGCATATTCGGCGGAATGGGGGATTTCGCCACCGTACCGGAACCCATAAAGACCGCATTCACGATGGCTTTTTTGTCCGTCGCATAGTTCAGGGCCTGACGCACCAGCACGTTATCAAACGGTTTTTTCTCGGTATTGAACGCCAGATACCCCACGTTCAACGCCTCCACGGAGTGCAGCTTCAGGTCTTTATTTTTGTTAATAACATCAAACTGAACCGGTGACGGCGCCGGAATGATCTGGCATTCGTTGGTCTGCAGCTTCGCCAGACGCGTTTCTACGTTTGGCGTGATGGAGAAAATAAGATGTTTCGTCGGAACCGCACCTTCCCAGTAGTTCGGGTTAGCGACGTAGCGGATCAGCGAATCCACTTTGTACTGCTGCAGAACGTACGGCCCGGTACCAATCGGCCAGGTATCGACATTCTCAGGCGTCCCTTTTTTCAGCATCGCGTCAGCGTATTCAGCGGAAAGAATAGAGGCGAAATCCATCCCCCAGTCAGCTAGGAATGCGGCGTTTGGTTCGCTCAGCGTAAACTGCACGTGATAATCATCAACCTTTTTGACGTCCTGAATCAGCTTGTCCAGACCTACGTCATTAAAGTATTCGTAATTACCCTGCGAAACATTGTGATAAGGATGCTTAGGGTCTTTCTGACGCATGACGGAAAAAATAACGTCATCCGCATTAAAATCACGGGTCGGCTTGAAGTATTTATTGCTGTTGAACTTGACCCCTTTACGCAGCGTAAAGGTATAAGTCTTACCGTCCGGGGAAATCGTCCAGGACTCTGCCAGCGACGGTACCGGGGTGTTTTTCACCGGGTCGAAATTGATCAGGCGGTTATACAGGACCTGAGAGCTGGCCACGAATGACGGGCCTGAGCTGGCGATCTGCGGGTTGAAAGACTCCGGTGATGCTTCAGAGCAATAAATGATGGTGTCATTATTCGCCGCCCATGCGGCACCTGCTGGTAAGAGAGTGCTCAGCGCGAGGGCGAGCAGCGTTTTCCCTGTAGACATGGTTATAACCCTGGCAGTTTTATTATATTGGACTGTAATAACAGCACAGCCGCTATAACCTGGCAAATAACGAATCACTATCAGGTTATTCTAAAGCAACGTTTTCCGCTGGTTTTACAGCCAGTGCGCCAGAGGTTGATTTGCCTTAAGTGCCATTATTCGTCAAGCACAACCGCACCTTTCTATGCCACAAGAAATCGTCCCTTTTGGCGTCTCTTCCTCCGTTTGGTTGCTTCCCGATTTCGTTAAAGTAACGGTGTGAAGAAGTATATGGGATCAAATCGTGGCAAAAACTCTTTTACGCAGCGGTAATCTGGATGACTTTCAGGCCGTTGGCGGCGGCGGACAAGCCGTTTTTGAATCAGCGTTACAAATCCGGGAAGCGCTCCGGTTACGCAAACAACAGGCGATTGTCGACTGTCTGGCTATTCCGCAGGTCAATGATGGTGGCGACCGTGTCGACTGGTATTCGCCGGTCGACGGTTGTGTAACCAGCTGGAAAGCGGCGAACGAAGACGATCGTTATCGCGCCCTGCGCTATCTGGAAAATACGCTGGCCAGCGTTGAATCGCTGAGTAAGAAGTGCCTGCAGTCGCCAAAAACAGCGCAACAGCTTTTCGGCTCCCTGCTGTCGAAAGCATTTCAGTTTCCCGGCGAAAATTTCCTTTTCCTGGTTGATGGAAAGCCGGTCATAAGTTTCTGGGGGTTTGTAAACCTCAATGAGAATGCGCGTGACGACGTACTCGACTGTTTACGTGAATCGCTGATCCCTGAGCCAGCCCCGATTGTCATTGAAGCCCCTGAACCCGAGCCGGAACCGACCCCAGTCCTGACCTTTGAACAGGCCGATGAGCCGCTGATTGCCCCGGCCACGGTGGTACGCATCACGCCGGACGAACTGTATACGCCTGAACCTGCGCCGGTCACTGTGCCACCTGTGGAAGAACCCGAGCCAGAGCCTGCGATCGTAGCCAAAAAACGCCGCGTTCCCCTGTGGACGCTTCCGGTTGCCGCCGTGATCGTTGCCGCGATTGCCACCCCGTTGCTGTGGCCAAAACAGGCCCCTTCTGCTGAGCCAGTGGCTGTCGTTGCCCCTGAACCTGTCGCCATTGCGCCAAAGCCGATTAAAGCCGTTGAGCCACTGCCGATGAAATTACCGCTGCATCAGGCAGAGGTGGTCGCGAGCAAAGAAAAAGAGCCAGCTCCCGTTGCCGCCCCAGCGCCTGCGCCGGTTGTGATTGCGGCGATCCCGAAAGACGCCATGGTCATGGAAGCAAACCAGGTGAAAGCGGGGTCGACGCGTTTTCTGAACGGAACATGGCGTGCGATCCTCGACGTGAAAGATCCGATTACCGGCAAACCACCGTCGCTGCGCTATCAGATCCAGAACAATAAAGGCTTCGCTCGTGTTGTTCACGGTGACAATGTTGTCTGCCGCGTGGAGGTTTTCTCCGGGCTGCACAGCAATGGCGAACTGATGATTAAGAGTCGCGGTAATGCCCGCTGCACAGACGGTTCACGCTACCCGATGCCGGAAGTTGCCTGTAAAGCAGGTACCAGCGATGTCGCTGACTGTAATGCCCGTTATGATGCCAAAACCGTCGTTCCACTGACGTTCAAGAAAGCAGGTGCCTGACCCTATGCTGGTAAATCTTTGCGACTATAAACAGAGCGTCACGCTTATTGCCAACAGCGGCGTGCAATTCCTCGATTTTGGCCTGACTCCGCAGGACACCGCCAGCAACGGGCGCTTCGTACGTAAAACCGCCAACGGTCCGCTTCTGCGTCTCGATTTCGATCTCGTCAACGGGCGTTACACGCTGCCGGGATTGAACGGCGGACAGCCTGAAGTGGTGAAACCGGAAACCACGATCCCACTGCATCAGTCCCTGACGGTGCTGGATGGTGTCTGGCTTCCCATTCCCTTCCTGCGCTTCAATCCGCCACGTACCTTTGTTGACGGGCCGGATAACTGGGCGCGCGTCCAGGTGCGTAAACTTGAAACGCCTGATGCGGCAGGTAATACACACCGCGTCACGCTCGCTCTCGACAGCCAGATTGCAGAGCATGCTACTGCCGCGCTGTCCCCGGTTGAAAATGACATTCTCAACGGCACCCGTTTCGGACTGGCATGGCGTGACGATGAGGTGGAAAGCTTCCTCGACCAGACCTGGATTGACGGCTGGCTGCGCGAGGCGTTTACCCACTATGCGACCGACGTTGAAAACCGCGCGGAACGCGACCTGCAACAGGCAATGCGCAGCTTTGAGTACCAGGCACACTGGCTCAACCTGCTGTCCATGCTTGGGGAGCAGCTTACCGTACCGGAAGTGAAATTTGTCACCCATACCCTCAGTACGCCGGCTATTCCGGTCGACCTGATCCTCGACGTCGGGAATACCCATACCTGCGGCGTTATTATTGAAGATCACGGTGATGCGAACGACGGTCTGCGCCAGACGGCCGAACTGCAGGTGCGCTCGTTAAGCGAACCACAGTTCCTCAATGAGCCGCTGTTTACCAGTCGTCTCGAATTTTCAGAAGCGCGTTTTGGCAAGCAGCACTTCTCGGTGGAAAGTGGGCGTGAAGATGCCTTTGTCTGGCCGTCTATTGTCCGCGTGGGCGATGAAGCACGCAAACTGGCTACGCGCCGTCTGGGCACGGAAGGTAACAGCGGTATCTCCAGCCCGCGTCGCTACCTGTGGGATGAAACCCCGGTGGTCCAGGACTGGCGCTTTAGCCAGATGAACAGCAAGACCCAGCGCGAACCGCTGGCGACCGCGTTCCCGCTGATGAACCTGATGAACGATGACGGTGAACCGCTCTTTACGCTGCCGCAGGACGAGCGACTGCCGGTTTTCTCCCCGCAGTACAGCCGCAGCACGCTGATGACGCATATGCTGTGCGAACTGCTGGCACAGGCGCTGGGGCAGATCAACAGCGTTGCCACGCGCCTGCGTCTGGGCTTTCCGGCCTCACCACGCCAGTTGCGTACGCTGATCCTGACCCTGCCCTCGGCGATGCCGAAGCAGGAACGCGAGATCTTCCGTCGCCGCATGTTCGAAGCGATCGCTATCGTCTGGAAAGCGATGGGCTGGCACCCGCAGGACGACGATTTTGCCACCCGTAAGCACCAGGAAAAAAGCGTGGTGCCGGTACCTGCAATCCAGATGGAGTGGGACGAGGCCAGCTGTGGTCAACTGGTGTGGCTGTACAACGAAGCGATCTCACATTTTGGTGGTCAGACGGAAGCGTTCTTCGCCTCCCTCGCCCGCCCGGATCGTGAACCTGAACCGGGCGTGCAGCCGGGGCGCTCGCTGCGTGTCGCCTCTATCGACATTGGCGGCGGCACAACCGACATGGCGATCACCCATTATCAGCTGGATGACGGCTCCGGTAACAACGTCAAAATCACGCCGCAGCTGCTGTTCCGCGAAGGGTTTAAAGTGGCCGGCGACGACACCCTGCTGGACGTCATCCAGCGCTATGTGTTACCCGCCCTGCAAACCCAGCTGCAGAAGTCCGGCATCGCCGATGCCTCTCTGCTGATGGCCTCGCTGTTTGGTGACTCAGGACGTATCGATACCCAGGCGGTATTGCGCCAGCAAACGGCGCTTCAGCTCTTTATGCCGATTGGTCATGCCATCCTTGCCGCGTGGGAATCCAGCGACATCGACGATCCGCTGGCAGGCTTGCATGCCACCTTTGGCGATCTGCTGTCGCAGAAACCGACCCGCAACGTGATGAATTATCTGCAACAGGCCGTCGATCATGCCTTGCCGGCAGGTTCAGAAGCCTTCGATCTGTTTGCCGTTCCGCTGCACGTGAATTTCCGTGAAATGCAGGATGCGATGCTGGCAGGCCAGTTCACGCTGGCGTCACCCCTGCATGCGGTGTGCGAGGCCATTTCACATTACAGCTGCGATATTCTGCTGATCACGGGGCGTCCGGGTTGCCTGCCTGGCGTTCAGGCGCTTATTCGCCATCTGCAGCCGGTGCCGGTTAATCGCATCGTCTGGCTGGATAAATACCAGGTTCATGAATGGTACCCGTTCAGCCAGCAAGGACGCATTGGTAATCCAAAATCGACCGCCGCCGTCGGCGCGATGCTTTGCAGCCTGGCGCTTGACCTGCGACTGCCGCGCTTTAACTTTAAAGCCGCGGATATCGGTGCATATTCGACTGTTCGCTATCTGGGCGTCCTGGATAACACCGTAAACACCCTGCGTGAAGAAAACGTCTGGTATCAGGATATCGACCTGGATAAACCGGGTGCGAAACTCGACGCCCGTCTGCACTTCCCCCTGCGCGGAAATGTGACGCTCGGTTTCCGCCAGCTGGCGAACGCGCGCTGGCCGGCAACGCCGCTCTATACGCTTAGCATCAACTCGGCCGAACTGGCCAAAGCGATTGCGGGTGACGGCGTGCTGAACGTGCGGCTCAAACTTTGCGGCGGCAATAAGCATGAAGGGCCTGAATCCTTCGCGCTGAGCGATGCCTGGTTGCAGGACGGGACGCCGGTTCCGCCTGATGCTTTAACCTTCAAACTGAATACTCTGGCCGATCGCCGTCATAGCGGCAGCCACTACTGGATCGACAGCGGGAGCGTATACCTGAAATGACTGCGACGATGACCACCACTCAGGCCTTAATCGGGTGGATAAATGAGACGCGCCTGAACGCCCCTGTGCTGGATAACGAGGCCGATGCCCTTCTTGCGCGCATCAACGCGACGCAGGCACGGGAGCAGGCCATTGACCGCGCCCTCTCCCGCCCGGGCAGTATTGGACTTTACGGTCATTCTCAGAGTGCTAAAGCGCATCTGCTTTTATCGCTGTGCGGCAGCGGTAATGGCCGCCTGAACGTTACGCCAGGCCAGCGTACATTTGACTATTTTTCGCATATTAATCCGGGACATGCCCTGACCAACATGGCCGTGCGGTTCACCCACGGAAATGCAGAGGTGATGGATGAGGCGTTCCCGCTGCGCCTGAGCCTGGTGACAGAGGCAGAGCTGGTTCAGCTGTTTATCGCCCGCACCACGCTGCAGCCGGACATCCGCGCCGTGGATAAAGCGGTCATTGAGACGCGCCTGGAGAAGTGGCGTGGCCTGCGCCAGCCGCAGGGCGTTCCTGGTATTACGGCTCAGGACGTGGGTGCCATCGCCCGCTTCTGGCAAAGCTCAGTACCTGCCGCGAAACAGCAAATTGATGATGCCCTGTGGCATCAGTTTGCACAGCTGGTCCCTTCGCTCGATCTCAGCACGCGAGCCAGCGTCTGGTCGCTGCTGTGGGGTGAGCAACAGGAGTTGACCCAGCAGTGGTTAAAGCTCGCTCATGTCCTGCATCAGACCAGCCATGCCGGAGCACTCGCCGCCCCGCTCAGCCTGCTGGTCGATAACTTCGGGCTGCCGGGCGAAGGGTTCCTGACTCACGGCACCTTTACCCTTCCGGAGGCCCAGGAGACGCTGCTTCATCCGCTGAACAACGGCGAGATGCTTAACGCCATCAGTATCCCTGTCGATACGCTCGCCTTCCTGACGCGTGAGCTGGTCTTGCCGGTCGAAAGCTGCGCCCTGGATAATGTCGATATTATTGATATTCCGGTCTTTTCAGATAACAGCGCCGATACACTGATCCAGGCTAAATGCCAGTGGTTGCTGGAGCATTATCGCCAGCAGCTGCAACCGGACGTGCTTGTTATCTGCAATGCGACAGCCCAGCACGAGCAAACGGCTAAAAAAGCCCGGGTGCTGATGAACTGGGTCAAAGAGACTCAGCCGGTTGAAGAATCCGCCCTGCCGGGGCTGGTGTGGGCGATTACGCCTCACGACGCACGTTTTACCACCCGTCAGAACCTTGATGAAACGGTACAGCACCTGTTGGGCAAACCGGGTGTGCGCTGGGGGACACTGCAGGCGCTGGACAGCCACAGCATGCAGCGCGTGATCGAGTGGTTGTCTCAGGCCACGTTACCCGCTCAGCGGCAGAAGCGTCTTAGCACGCTGAAAGCAATGCTGCGCCAGGAACTCTCGGCCCTGATGAAGGGGTATCTGGCACCGCTGGTTGAGGAACCCGGCGCCAGACGAACTCAGGCCGAAAACATGGTGCGCGTTCTGCAAAGCTCCGCTGCCCGCCACGGTGAACTGCTTGAAGGTCTTCTGCCGCCGCTTAAAGCCTTTGAAACCCTGCTGGCCGTTCAGCAGCCCCGCGAGGAGCAGGTGAACGGACTGTTTACGGATACCATTGACCTGTTTGCCGAGCATGCCCAGGAGAACGCCAGTCCATTCCAGACCAAAGACAAAGCTCGCCTGGCACATAAAGTCTGGATAAACCATCTGCGCCAGTGGAGCCGCAACGATGCCACTGCCGCGCGCCTTGGGCTGGAACCCGCTGTTTTGCAGCAAATTGCTGACGTTCTGGTGGTGGCCAGCTACCGACTGAACCTGCCGCAGCAGTTGCAGAACATCGTTGAAACCGACAAGAGCAGTGCAGCCCAACTGCATGCCGTGATGGGCAACTTCATTGGCTGGCTGGGCTACGATCGGACACCCGCAGAGGCACGCCCGGCGAGCCGCATCCGTAAAGGCCAGGCAATCTTTGTTACGCCGGTGGTCAACAGTACCGCGCCGCGCCTGACGCGTCTGGGAGAACAACCCGTACATGCGGCAACGGTGTATGTCTATGACTGGCTAGTCGCCCTCTATAGCCGGGCAATAGAGAACATCGATTTCCACCACCCGCACGATGTACAGCCTGCCGCACGCCAGGCCTTACAAGCCCTGTTACGTTAGCGCTCCTGGCCCGCAGAGATGCGGGCTATCCTTTCAGGTCGTGGTCATACACTCTGCTAACGTCTGCGCCAGTGCCGACGGATTTTCCCATGACATGGAGTGTCCGGCCGCTGGGATGATTTTCACCTCAACGCCCCGCTTTTGCAGAGAGTCCACATCATCATCAGGTAGAGACCACTTGCCGAAAATCAACGTCACCGGACAGCGCAGAGACAAAAACTGAACCTCCCATTCCGGCTCTACCCCTTCCACCAGGCTGGACGCGCCACGCCACACGGCATACGGCGCATTGCTTTGCAGACTGCCCGCCCAGGGTGAGGTTTCTGCACTGAGCAGCGCATCATACCCCTGCTCCAGGAACTGTTGTTCCGTCTGTGCAGCAATAGAGCGGCTGAACATGCCACCCCCGGCGTGAAAATTGGGTTCCGACACCATCAACCCTTTTACGCGTGGCGCCATCAGTCCTGCTGCCTCGATAGCAATGCTGCCACCCATACTATGACCATATAGCCAGAAGCTATCGAGTTTGAGATGGTCCAACAGTTCAGCCACCACTCGCGCCTGCTCGCTGGTGCGATAACGATACTGCACAGGTTTGTCGCTGTAACCGCTGCCCGGGAGATCGATAAGAATGGCTCTGCGCGCACCAAACCGGGCGTCAGAGACGATACGAGGATATTCATAAGAAGAGGCGCAGCCTAACCCGTGAATAAACACCACAGGATCGCCAGAGCCGGGAAGATCGTGCCAGCGCACAACGCAGCCGGCCTGCTGCGAGTAAAAACTGTTCATAAGCACTCCTTTAACGATTCACTGTGTATTTATACAGTCTTCGTGTCTGGAATGCTATGTTCATCTTTTAAAACGGGAAGCGTGCTTCAGAAAAGCGAGATCAACAGCGCAACGGGAAAGCTCATTGGCCAGGTTGACCCCACCAGAAAAGCACTGAGCAGTCGGATACGTTTGCGGTCTTTAGAGAGGAACCAGGTAATTAATGCACAGACAGAAGCCATGATTGCGTAAAAAACCAACATCTTTTGATACAACGTCATTCTGTTTACCAGAGCCGAAAAAATAACCGCACGCAATATGCGTCATATGTTGATACAGATCAAGTTTTTCCGTTACAGAATAACCATTTGAATACTATGGATAATGTACTGAAAGGAGAGAATGCCCGGCGCTGAATGCGACCGGGCATGGGGGCTTAGTGCTTTATCATCACGTGGCGAACAACGGTATAATCTTCAAGGCCGTACACCGACATATCTTTGCCGTAGCCGGATAACTTCATCCCGCCGTGCGGCATTTCGCTCACCAGCATAAAATGGGTATTAACCCAGGTGCAGCCGTACTGCAGACGCGCGCTCATCCGGTGGGCACGCCCTACATCGCGGGTCCAGACCGATGACGCCAGGCCGTACTGCGAATCGTTCGCCCATGCCAGCACCTGCGCTTCGTCATCAAACTCGGTGACACTTACAACCGGGCCAAACACTTCACGCTGAACGATAGCATCGTCCTGTTTTGCCCCTGCCAGAAGGGTTGGCTGGAAATAGTAGCCTGCCCCCTCTTTTTTGCTGCCGCCGGTCACCACGCGAATATGGCTCAGGGCTTTAGCCTCATCAACCGCCTTACAGACGCGTGAAAGATGGGCTTCGGAACTGAGCGGGCCCAGCTCGGTGGTTTCCTCCTCCGGCGCACCCATTTTCAGGCTCGCCACCGCGGCACCCAGTTTTTCCACCAGCGCGGCACAAACGCCTTTCTGCGCATAAATACGACAGGCTGCCGTACAATCCTGCCCGGCATTGTAGAAACCGAAAGTACGTACCCCTTCAACAACCGCATCAAGATCGGCGTCGTCGAAAACGATAACCGGGGCTTTGCCGCCCAGCTCCATATGGGTGCGTTTAATCGAGGACGCCGTGTGTCCAATAATATGTTCGCCGGTGGCAATAGAACCGGTGAGCGACACCATACGCACCTTTTCGTGGCCGGTCAGCGGATCGCCGACCGTTTTTCCGCGGCCAAACAGAACGTTCAGAACGCCTGCCGGGAAGATGTCTTTCGCCAGTTCCGCCAGCTTGAGGGCCGTCAGTGGGGTAATCTCCGAAGGTTTGATCACCACACAGTTACCCGCGGCCAGCGCGGGTGCCAGCTTCCATGCCGCCATCATCAGCGGATAGTTCCAAGGCGCAATGGAGGCGACCACGCCCACCGGATCGCGGCGTATCATCGATGTGTGACCGTCAAGATATTCGCCGGCAGCCAGCCCGTTCAGGCAGCGGGCGGCGCCGGCAAAGAAGCGGAAAACGTCGACCACAGCCGGAATTTCATCTCCCAACGCACAGTGCAGCGGCTTACCGCAATTGAGCGATTCGAGACGGGCAAATTCTTCGCCGTGGGCTTCAATCACGTCAGCCAGCTTCAGCAGACACTCGGCACGCGTTTTAGGCGTGGTTTGTCCCCATTCAATGAATGCGCGATCGGCGGCCTGGACCGCCGCGTCGACCTGCGCTGCTGACGCTTCAGCAATCTCCAGAAGTACCTCTCCGGTGGCAGGGTTATAGACCGGCTGTTTTTCCCCGTCTCCGGCGACCAGTTCACCATTTATCAGCAGTTGTGTTTGCATAGCATTGTCCTGTTGAAATCAATGTTATTTCCCGCTTCCGGCACTGTTTTCGCCGTCGCGGGTTAGCCACCAGGCTCCCAGAATGGGTAGGGTTGTGACCAGCATCACCAGCAATGCGACGACGTTGGTGACCGGCACGTCGCGCGGACGCCCGAGCTGATTAAGCAACCACAGCGGTAACGTGCGCTCGTGTCCCGCGGTAAATGTTGTGACGATGATTTCGTCAAACGAGAGTGCAAACGCCAGCATCCCCCCGGCCAACAACGCCGAACCGAGATTCGGCAGGACCACGTAACGGAAGGTTTGCCAGCCGTCGGCCCCCAGATCCATTGACGCCTCGACCAGACTCCAGGAGGTGCGTCTGAAACGGGCAATCACGTTGTTAAACACCACCACCACGCAGAACGTGGCGTGACCGACCACGATGGTGAAAAAACCCGGCTCAAGGTCAATGGTTTTAAACGCCGTCAACAGCGCCAGACCGGTGATAATCCCCGGTAACGCAATCGGCAACAGCAGCAACAGCGAAATCGCATTTTTGCCAAAAAACGCGCTTCGCCACAGCGCCGCTGCAGCAAGCGTGCCAAGCACCAGCGCGATAGCCGTCGACAGCGCAGCGATTTGAAGTGACAACGTCACTGATTCAATGATGTCGCCACGCCCCGCTGCCACGGTGAACCACTTCAAGGTCAACCCCTGCGGCGGAAAACTGAACGCGGCGTCTTCGGTGTTAAAGGCGTAGGTCGCAATAATCAGCAGCGGGAAATGAAGGAAGATAACGCCTCCCCAGGCTGCCACTTTCAGGAACAACGGTGCGCGTTCAGAGTGCATCGAATGCTCCCAGACGTTTCACGAACGCCAGATAAAGCGAGATGAGGACAATTGGTACCAGGGTGAAGGCCGCGGCCATGGGCATATTGCCGATAGCGCCCTGCTGGGAATAGACCATATTGCCAATAAAGTACCCCGGCGGCCCCACCAGCTGTGGAACAATGAAATCGCCCAGCGTCAGGGAAAAAGTGAAGATTGACCCTGCGGCAATGCCCGGGATTGCCAGCGGCAAAACGACGTAACGAAAAGTCTGGCGTGGTCGCGCGCCGAGATCGGCTGAAGCCTGCAGTAACGACGCGGGCAGTCGCTCCAGCGCCGCCTGTACCGGCAGGATCATAAACGGCAGCCAGATATAGACGAACACCAGAAAACGCCCCAGCCCGGAGGTGGAAAGCGTGTTTCCGCCAATGGCCGGAAGCGTAAGGATCGCGGTCAGGATCGGCTCCAGCCCCAGATGGCTCAGAAACCACTGAGCTACCCCGTCTTTCGCCAGCAGCAGCGTCCAGGCATAGGCTTTAACAATATAGCTGGCCCACATTGGCAGCATCACGGCGATATAGAAGAACGCCTTCCACTTGCCGCGGGTGTAACGTGCCATGTACCACGCCATCGGAAACGCGAGGATAGCGCTGGCGATGGTCACCGCAATGGCCATCATCAGCGTACGCAGGATGATGTCATAGTTTGCCGGATTAAAAAGCGCCAGGATATTGGCAAACGTCAGTTCCGGCGTGACCGCCATGGTGAAATCGTCAAAGGTATAAAACCCTTGCCATAAAAGGGTGAGAAGCGATCCCAGATAAACGATGCCAAACCACATTAGCGGCGCGAGCAGCAGCAGGAACAGCCCAAGCGATGGCTTACGCCAGAACAGTGCGGTAAGGCGGCTCATGCGGCTACGGTGGGCGGGAGGCGGCGCGACACGCGTGTTCATGTCACCTCTCCTCTTGCAGGCGAACCATGGCATCACGTGACCACGACGCCATCACCGCCTGTCCCGGCGTCACGCCGCCCAGCGTTGCGGCATCGCTAAAATTGGCCTGGCTGACCAGCAGTTTTGCACCGTCAGCGAGTTTTAGCTCAAGACGCGTTGCCGCCCCCTGATACTGTACTGCCTGCACCACGCCCTCAACCTGAACCTCACCGCTCTCATTGAGGCGAATATGTTCCGGCCGTAAAGAATAGATGCCTTCCATCCCGCACACGTTGTGTGCCATACCGGCGTCAAACACGTTCGAGGTCCCGACAAAGCTCGCCACGAAGGGCGTTCCTGGACGCATATAGAGATCGCGCGGGGTGTCCACTTGCTCAATGCGGCCATTATTGAAAACCGCGACCCGGTCAGACATCGACAGGGCTTCCCCCTGATCGTGAGTGACGAAAATAAAGGTGATGCCGAGCTCCTGCTGCAGCTTTTTCAGCTCGAACTGCATCTGCTCACGCAGTTTAAGATCGAGCGCGCCGAGCGGTTCATCCAGCAGCAATACCCGGGGTTCATTGACCAGCGCCCGCGCGATGGCGACACGTTGACGTTGCCCGCCGGAAAGCTGCGAAGGCTTACGCGTGACAGCAAAGCTTAGCCCCACTTTTTCCAGCGCTTGACGCGCCTGCGCATGCCGCGTTTTCTTGTCGATACCTTTGACCATGAGTCCGTACGCGACGTTATCGAGGATCGACATATGCGGGAACAACGCATAATCCTGGAACACGGTATTCACATCACGTTCCCATGGGGGAAGTGCGCTCGCCTCTTTACCGAAGATTTTGATTGCGCCGCCTGACAGCTGCTCAAAACCGGCTATCAGACGCAGGCAGGTAGTTTTGCCGGAGCCCGAAGGCCCCAGCATGGAGAAAAACTCTCCGTCATGAATAGCAATGGTGACCCCATCCACCGCCCGCACGTCACCGTACAGACGGGAAACGTCATTAAACTCTACTGCGTACGTCATGTTCTGCTCCTGCGATTAACGGCCGCCCATGATGGCGATGTAATCCTGTGTCCAGCGGCTGTAAGGGACGAATTTGCCGCCTTCTGCAATCGGGGTTTTCCAGAACATGATTTTGTCGAAATAGTTGTAGCCGTTCGTTTCGCAGCCTTTATCGCCGAGCAATGTGCTGGCTTTACACCCTTCCGGTACCACGGGCAGCGAGCCAAACCAGGCCGCCAGATCGCCCTGCACTTTAGGCGTCAGCGACCAGTTCATCCATTTGTAGGCGCACATCGGGTGCTTGGCCTGCGCGTGCAGCATGGTGGTGTCCGCCCAGCCGGTTACCCCTTCTTTCGGGAAAACAGTGGCGACAGGCTGGTTCTCCGCTTTCAGGGCATTGGCCTGATAGGGCCAGGCGCTGGAGGCCACTACGCCTTCATTTTTAAAGTCGCTCATCTGAACGGTGGTGTCATGCCAGTAGCGGTGGATCAGCGCATGCTGGTCACGCAATACCTTCAGTACGGCGGCATACTGTTTTTCTGTTAGCTGGTACGGGTCGGTGATACCCAGTTGCGGCTGCGTGGCTTTGACAAACAGCGCCGCATCGGCGATGTAAATCGGGCCATCATAGGCCTGCACGCGGCCCTGATTAGTTTTACCGTCAGGTAAATTCTGTTTCGTAAAGACGACGCTCCAGCTGTCCGGCGGCGTCGGGAACGTTTTGCTGTTGTACATCAGCAGGTTTGGCCCCCACTGATACGGCGTGCCGTAGACGTTGCCGCCGACGTTAAACCATTCACCTTTGACGATCCGCGGGTCGAGGGTTTTCCAGTTTGGGATAAGGTCGGGGTTAATCGGCTGAACGCGTTTCCCCATGATCAGGCGCAGTGAGGCATCGCCCGAGGCAGTGACCAGATCGTATCCTCCTTTCGCCATCAGGCTAACCATTTCATCCGAAGTGGCCGCGGTTTTAACGTTCACCGCGCAGCCGGTCTCTTTTTCGAACTGCGTGACCCAGTCATAATTTTTATCGGTTTGTCCCCGTTCGATGTACCCGGGCCAGGCAATAATATCCAGTCGTCCTTCCCCGTCGCCGATAGCCTTCGGTGGCTCTGCGGCGTGCGCTGTCATGAGGGTCATGCCGAGCGCGCACAGGCTGCTGCGGGCAAATTTTTTGCTCATAAGAATTACTCCTGTCGCAATGAAATTTAGCGGCAGCCGTGCCGTAAAAATATCTCCCTTATTAAACGTAGACCGCGCAAATGCGCCGTACCGTGCGGCTTAAAGAAATTTCATCAAGGTGTGACCGAGGGCGCATTCCCCGTTAACTGGATTATAGACAAGGAGTTAGCGTTGAGAGGCGGTATGCAGATTTCCTATGATGCGGTACTGCGGAATATTCGCCGTACCGCCATCAGGATAAGGAATGATTATTTTAGAAAGGTGCGGAGATTATTATTCGAGCATGCTGCTAATTAATTTCCCTAACTGAATCACAGCCTGTTCTTCCCGCTCCCCCCACGCCCAGGAGGTATTAAACCGGAAGAACGGTGTCCAGGCGTCAGAGGTCGAAAACATCTTACCGGGGGCAATACTGATGTGGTGCATTAGCGCTTTCTCACTCAGCAGTCCGGCGTCCAGCTGCGCCGGGAGTTCCAGCCATAAAAAATAGCCGCTGTCGTTGTGATGAATTTTGACGCCTGCCGGCATATGGCGCAAAAGCGACTGCCACGCCTGCTGTTTGCGTTCGGCCAGCGTGCGTCGCAGGCGGCGAAGATGGGCGTCATAGCGTTTTGTCGCCAGGTAATCCACCAGCGCCAGCTGCATGGGTGAACTGGTCGATAAGGTGCTCATCAGCTGTAGCTGCTGAATGCGTCGCGCATGTTTACCTGCCGCCACCCAGCCGATGCGAAACCCCGCCACCAGACATTTCGAGAAGGACGAGCAGTGCAGCGTCATATCGTCACGATCCCATGCTTTCGCTGGCAGGGGTTTCTCCCGGCCAAAATAGAGTTCGCTGTAGACATCATCTTCGATCAGGGTGACGTTGTGCCTGGCGAGAAGCGCGACCAGGTGCGCTTTTTTCTCTGCGCTGAGCGTGAAGCCGAGGGGATTTTGACTGTTGGTCATGAGCCAGCAGGCTTTGACCGGATACTCATTGAGCGCCTGCTCAAGCGCATTCAGATCGATCCCTTCGCGGACGTCCGTCGCCACCGACAGCGCTTTGAGTTTCAGGCGTTCCAGCGCCTGTAGCGCACCGTAGAAACAGGGGTTTTCGACAATCACCCAGTCACCAGGCTCGGTAACGGCCTGCAGGCTAAGATTCAGGGCTTCGAGTGCGCCTGCGGTTATGACAATCTCATCCGGCGAGATATTCATTCCCTGCTGCGCATAGCGGCGGGCAATGGCGTGGCGAAGGTCAACGTTACCCGGAGGCAGGTTCTCAATTACGCTCATTGCTGTGGCGGTTTTACTGACATTGGCCAGCGAACGGTTAAGTTGCTGCAACGGGAAAAGCCGGGGGTCGGGGAAGGCAGAAGCGAAAGGAACAACCGACGGGTCGCGGCTGGCCTGTAATACGTCGAAGATATAGGTGTTGATATCTACCACTTCGTCCCGCATCACCTGGGCAGGCGGCGCAGGTTGGTGTGCGGTCGGGCGCGAGGCAACGTAATAGCCCGACTGCGGCCTGGCGACGATACGCCCCTGGCTTTCCAGCATCTGATACGCGTGGCCCACGGTCATAAAACTCATGCCGCTGCTCGCGACCTGCTCTCGCAGAGAAGGCAGCTTATCGCCCGGCAACCATACGCCAAGCTCGATCTGCGAGATAATTTGTTGCGCCAGACGCTGGTATTTTTTCATCAGATTCTCCTTATGACCGACAGTGTATATCAGCAGGAGAAAAAGAGAAGATTTTGCTAACTGTTATAGTTAGCCAGATGCATTACTTACGCAGTTCGGTGACGTTACGCTGAGCGTGGCGGGCAGCGGCCAGATGATCGAGGGTAATCATCGACGATTTGCAAAAAATGCATTTTGCACCGAACGGGTTTTTCTCAGACACATCAAAAGCTGAGGTACGGTACTGCGAACCATGGCAGCATGGGCAGCGGAAATGGATATAAGAAGTCATAGGATTCTCCTGTAAACGTAAAAACGTTAATTGCTTAATGGGCCCTTCAGGCGATAGTGGTTTGAAACAAAAACTAATCGGAGTGTAGAAAAAGACCCAAGAGAGGCTGCGGAGAGGCACAACGTGATGAGAACTGCTTTATAAAACTACGTCAGATGTTTATTTGGACTCAAACCCAGAGGGCCATTAACGCATGTTGTTGATAACAAGGCAAGCTGTTTAATGCATAAATTTCATAAAAATAATTTTTTTATTCTTTCATGCAAGCTATATCAGATGTGCAAAGCGTGATGTTTTCATGAACTGTTATAGGTAAATTTCGCTTTTCTGCGTCTGATACTCGTTATTTCGCCCCTATACCATAACAGCACACCGTTTGACATTGAGGTTGTGCATGTTTGGTTTAGATGCTTTTCATCTTGCACGGATACAGTTTGCCTTTACCGTATCCTTCCACATTATTTTCCCGGCAATCACCATCGGTCTGGCGAGTTATCTCGCTGTGCTAGAAGGCCTGTGGCTGAAAACCAAAAACCCGGTCTGGCGTTCGCTGTACCATTTCTGGTCGAAGATTTTTGCCGTTAACTTCGGTATGGGCGTAGTCTCCGGGCTGGTCATGGCCTACCAGTTTGGGACCAACTGGAGTGGGTTTTCACAATTTGCCGGCAGTATTACCGGCCCGCTCCTGACCTACGAAGTGCTTACTGCCTTCTTCCTCGAGGCAGGATTCCTCGGCGTTATGCTGTTCGGCTGGAATAGAGTCGGGCCGGGTCTGCATTTCTTTGCAACCTGTATGGTGGCACTGGGGACCATTATCTCAACCTTCTGGATCCTCTCATCAAACAGCTGGATGCAGACGCCACAGGGCTTTGAAATCGTCAACGGACAGGTGGTGCCGGTAGACTGGTTTGCCGTGGTGTTTAACCCCTCCTTCCCGTATCGCCTGCTGCATATGTCGATAGCGGCCTTCCTGAGTAGCGCCCTGTTTGTCGGCGCATCCGCAGCCTGGCATTTGCTGCGCGGAAACAACACCCCCGCCATCCGCGCGATGTTTTCCATGGCGCTGTGGATGACCCTGATTGTGGCTCCCCTTCAGGCGATGGTGGGTGATATGCACGGGTTGAACACCCTGAAGCACCAGCCCGCTAAAATAGCAGCCATTGAAGGCCACTGGGAGAACCCACCGGGTGAACCCACCCCGCTGCTGCTGTTTGGCTGGCCGGATATGGAACAGGAGCGCACCCGCTTTGGGGTGGAGATCCCGGCGCTTGGCAGCCTTATTCTGACGCACAGCCTCGACAAACAGGTTCCGGCACTGAAAGAATTTCCAAAGGAAGACCGGCCAAATTCCACCATCGTCTTCTGGTCATTCCGCATTATGGCGGGCTTAGGCATGCTGATGCTGTTGCTTGGGGTAACGGCGCTCTGGTTACGTTATAAAAAGCGCGTGTACGCTTCGCGTCCCTTCCTGTGGTTTGCCCTCCTGATGGGACCCACCGGGCTGATTGCCATCCTGGCCGGATGGGTCACTACCGAAGTGGGCCGCCAGCCGTGGGTCGTCTACGGGCTTCAGCGAACAAAGGATGCGGTTTCTGCCCATGGTGACTTGCATATGAGCGTGAGTCTGCTGGCCTTCTTCGTCGTATACACCTCCGTATTTGGCGTGGGTTACAGCTATATGGTCCGCCTGATTAAAAAAGGACCTCAGCCTCATGAATCGTTTGCCACCGAGTCCGATGGACGTCCCGCACGCCCGCTTTCTGCCGTTACTACTGAACATAAGGAGCAACCATAATGGGTATCGATCTTTCCATTATCTGGTTTGTTATGATCGTCTTTGCCACGCTGATGTATATCGTGATGGATGGTTTTGATCTGGGGATAGGTATCCTGTTCCCGGCTACGCCTGATGCCGACGATCGCGATGTGATGGTGAACAGCGTTGCGCCGGTCTGGGACGGCAATGAAACCTGGCTGGTGCTCGGCGGTGCGGCGCTGTTTGGCGCGTTTCCGCTGGCCTATGCAGTCATTATTGATGCCCTCACTATTCCGCTGACGTT
Source organism: Enterobacter cloacae complex sp. 394I7 (assembly GCF_057320345.1). Lineage (NCBI taxonomy): Bacteria > Pseudomonadati > Pseudomonadota > Gammaproteobacteria > Enterobacterales > Enterobacteriaceae > Enterobacter > Enterobacter cloacae complex sp. 394I7. The sequence continues at coordinate 1,379,108 of NZ_JBXWCR010000001.1, forward strand.
AATGCTGATCGGACTTATTTTCCGGGGCGTGGCATTTGAGTTTCGTTTTAAAGCCACGCCGGCACACCGCCCTTTCTGGGATAAAGCGTTTATTGGCGGCTCGATCCTGGCGACCTTTACCCAGGGCATGACGGTGGGCGCGGTGATTAACGGCTTTAGCGTCACCGGGCGTGCCTACAGTGGCGGACCGTTCGACTGGCTGACCGTTTTTAACCTGTTCTGCGGCGCAGGTCTGGTGGTGGCCTACGCGCTGTTAGGCTCGACATGGCTGGTGATGAAAAGCGAAAACGCGCTGCAACAGCGAATGCGACGGGTATCCAGAACGCTCCTGATCCTGCTTCTGGTATTCATTGCAGCAATCAGCCTCTGGACCCCACTGGCGCAGCCGGCCATCGCCGCGCGCTGGTTTACCCTGCCGAATCTTTTCTTCCTGCTGCCCGTGCCGGCGCTGGTGGTGATCCTGAGCCTGTGTCAGTGGCGTTGCCTGAATAACCCAGAGAGCCATCATCTGCCGTTTATCCTGACGTTAGGGCTGATTTTTCTCGGCTTTAGCGGACTTGGGATCAGCATCTGGCCGCACATTATTCCCCCGTCAATCACGCTCTGGCAGGCGGCGGCTCCGACACAAAGCCAGGGCTTTATGCTGGTGGGCGCGTTGTTGATCATTCCCGTGATTCTGGTCTACACCTTCTGGAGTTACTACGTGTTTCGCGGAAAAGTACAACATGGAGAGGGTTATCACTGATGCAACAACCTTTCTGGAAAAGAGTCATGTGGCTGGCCATTATCTGGGGCGGCAGCGTACTGGCACTGGCGGCGGTCAGTATGCTCTTTCGCATGTTAATGACGGCCGCAGGGTTTAAGTCGCACTGATCGTATTGCGGGCAACGACAACGTTGCCCGGTACCCGCCCGCACTTTCAGATAAACCCCATTAACGCACGGCAGAGTATCGTTACACTGAAAAAAAGATTCACAGTATCTATCGTCTGAGAAGAAAAATGAAAAAGCTCATTGCGTTAAGTGTTATCAGTCTTGTCCTCACCGGGTGTGTTAATCCTGGTAAAGCCTCCGTTCAGCCGGACCAACTTAAGAGCCACCGTTTTGTGCTGGAGAATGTGGACGGGAAAGCCGTTAAGGCCACGACAACGCAACCAGAGATCAGCTTCAAAGCCCTGTCTGATATCAGTCTGGTTAATAACATTAGCGTTTCCGGCGTGATGTGTAACACGTTTAACGGACAGGGGAAATTGTCCGAAGGTGAGCTCAAGGTCAAAACGCTCGCCATGACGCGCAAGCTCTGTACCGAACCACAGTTAAACGAACTGGATCAGGCCATTGGCGACATGCTGCGTAAAGGGGCGCAGGTCGACCTGACTGAAGACCAGTTAACGCTGGCGACAGCCGATAAAACGCTGATGTTTAAGCGTGCGGAGTAATCAGTAGTTTCCGCAGGATCCTACGGCAAGCGACTGTTCACTGCAGCGTTTGCCGTTTGGCAATGCGCACATCCCGATAGCTGAGCCGTCAAGCTGGCGGGCAACAGACAGCGAGCCGCCAATCATCGCGCAGTTGGCTTGTCCGGAGCTGGACATCGCCGCTTTCATTCCCGGCGTTACGTGTGCCGCCGTTGCCTGCTGAACAGGTTCACTGCTGCATGCCGATAATAATAACGCGGCACACCCGACCCAAAATGCTGAACGCATGCTCTCTCTCCCCCATTAATAATGCGAAACCTATGCATAATAGGCATCCCATGCCGTGTCGTCGAGAGCGAAAGTGCGTATTTATGCGCTCCTGAAACAATTTCTCGCAATTTTTTCGCCAAAAGATTGATCTACTCATTGATGTCGAGAATACCGAGGACACAAAAGCGAAAATCGTAAAATCCGACCTTTGCTAAACTAAGGGAATAATATTCAAAGCCCGTTGTGTTTTTTTCGGGCTCCTTTTTTTGCGCAATGTAAGGGTGTTGTCCTATGCAAACTATTGACGGTAATGGTGCAGTCGCGTCCGTCGCGTTTCGCACCAGTGAAGTTATCGCCATCTACCCAATTACGCCAAGTTCTACGATGGCCGAACAGGCCGATGCCTGGGCGGGCAACGGACTGAAAAACGTCTGGGGCGACGTCCCAAGAGTCGTGGAAATGCAGTCTGAGGCTGGCGCTATCGCGACCGTCCACGGGGCGCTGCAGACCGGTGCTTTGTCGACGTCATTCACGTCGTCGCAGGGATTATTGTTGATGATCCCGACGCTCTATAAACTGGCAGGACAACTCACCCCGTTTGTGCTTCACGTTGCCGCACGAACCGTTGCGACACACGCCCTCTCCATCTTTGGCGATCACTCAGACGTAATGGCCGTCCGCCAGACCGGTTGCGCCATGCTGTGCGCCAGCAGCGTTCAGGAAGCACAGGACTTCGCGTTAATTTCGCATATGGCGACGCTGAAGAGTCGCGTGCCCTTTATTCATTTCTTTGATGGTTTTCGTACCTCTCACGAAATCAATAAAATCGTTCCGCTAGCTGATGACACGCTCCTCAATCTTCTGCCGCAGGCGGAAATCGACGCGCATCGCGCCCGTGCGCTGAACCCGGAACACCCGGTGATCCGCGGGACATCGGCCAACCCGGATACCTATTTCCAGTCCCGGGAAGCAACGAACCCCTGGTACAACGCCGTTTATGATCACGTTGAGCAGGCGATGGATGATTTTGCCGCGGCCACCGGACGGCAATACAAACCGTTTGAATACTACGGCCATCCGCAGGCGGAACGGGTCATTGTGCTCATGGGGTCAGCCATTGGCACCTGTGAAGAGGTGGTGGATGAACTGCTGACCCGTGGTGAAAAAATCGGCGTGCTCAAAGTGCGGCTCTACCGACCGTTTTCCGCGCGACATTTGCTCTCCGCCCTGCCGGAAAGCGCGCGCACCGTGGCGGTGCTCGATCGCACTAAAGAGCCTGGCGCCCACGCAGAACCTCTGTATCTGGACGTCATGTCCGCGCTGGCTGAAGCGTTTAATTGCGGTGAGCGCGAAACACTGCCGCGCGTGATCGGGGGTCGCTATGGGTTGTCCTCCAAAGAGTTTGGCCCGGACTGTGTGCTGGCGGTGTTTAATGAGCTGAGCGAGGCTAAACCAAAACCGCGCTTTACCGTCGGTATTTATGATGACGTGACCAACCTCTCTCTGCCCCTGCCGGAAAACACGCTGCCTTCCACCGCAAAACTTGAGGCGCTGTTTTATGGACTGGGCAGCGACGGTAGCGTCTCCGCGACCAAGAACAACATTAAGATTATCGGGAACTCCACGTCGTGGTATGCCCAGGGGTATTTTGTCTACGACTCCAAAAAAGCAGGCGGGCTGACCGTTTCCCATCTGCGCGTCAGCGAGCACCCTATCCGCTCGGCGTACCTTATCTCGCAGGCTGATTTTGTGGGCTGTCACCAGCTGCAGTTCATCGATAAGTACCAGATGGCAGAGCGCCTGAAACCGGGCGGTATTTTCCTGCTCAATACGCCATACAGCGTGGATGAAGTCTGGTCGCGGCTGCCGCAGGAAGTGCAGGCGGTGCTGAACCAGAAAAAAGCCCGCTTCTACGTCATTAACGCTGCAAAAATTGCCCGCGAGTGTGGCCTTGCCGCGCGAATTAACACCGTGATGCAAATGGCCTTCTTCCACCTGACGCAGATCCTGCCGGGAGACAGCGCGCTAATGGAACTGCAGGGGGCGATTGCCAAAAGCTACAGCAGTAAAGGTCAGGAGCTGGTCGAGCGTAACTGGCAGGCGCTGGCGCTGGCACGCGAGTCTTTATTTGAAGTACCGCTGCAAGCGGTTGATGCGTCCAGCCCGAACCGTCCACCAGTGGTTTCTGACGCGGCACCGGATTTCGTGAAAACCGTGACGGCAGCCATGCTGGCCGGGCTGGGTGATGCCCTTCCCGTCTCCGCACTGCCACCCGATGGCACCTGGCCGATGGGCACCACGCGCTGGGAAAAACGCAACATCGCCGAAGAAATCCCCATCTGGAAAGAGGAGCTGTGTACCCAGTGCAACCACTGCGTAGCAGCCTGCCCGCACTCGGCCATTCGTGCCAAAGTGGTCTCCCCGGAAGCGATGGAAGACGCCCCGACCAGCCTGCATTCACTTGATGTGAAATCCCGTGATATGCGCGGACAGAAGTATGTTCTGCAGGTCGCTCCGGAAGACTGCACCGGATGTAATCTGTGCGTTGAGGTCTGTCCGGCGAAAGATCGTCAGGATCCGGACATCAAAGCCATCAATATGATGTCGCGCCTCGAGCATGTCGAAGAAGAGAAGGTAAATTATGACTTCTTCCTGAACCTGCCGGAGATCGACCGTAGCACGCTGGAGCGTATTGATATTCGTACCTCGCAGCTCATTACTCCGCTGTTCGAATATTCAGGCGCCTGCTCCGGCTGCGGTGAAACGCCGTATATCAAGCTGCTCACGCAACTGTACGGCGACAGAATGTTGATCGCTAACGCCACGGGCTGTTCATCAATCTATGGCGGTAATCTGCCTTCCACGCCGTACACCACCGACGCCCATGGCCGCGGTCCGGCATGGGCGAACTCGTTGTTTGAGGATAACGCCGAGTTTGGTCTGGGCTTCCGTCTGACCGTTGACCAGCACCGCGCACGCGTGATGCGGTTACTGGAACAGTTTGCTGGCCACATCCCGGCGGAGCTGAATGAGGCGTTGCACGCCGATGCAACGCCAGAACGTCGTCGTGAGCAGGTTGCGGAACTGCGCAACGCTCTGCAGGGCGTAGAAGGTGCCGGGCAGCTGTTGACCGACGCTGACGCGCTGGTGGAAAAATCAATCTGGCTGATTGGCGGTGACGGCTGGGCGTATGACATCGGCTTTGGCGGGCTGGATCACGTGTTAAGCCTTACCGAAAACGTCAACATTCTGGTTCTGGATACGCAGTGCTATTCCAACACCGGTGGCCAGGCGTCAAAAGCTACTCCGCTTGGCGCAGTAACTAAGTTTGGTGAACACGGCAAGCGCAAGGCGCGTAAAGATCTCGGCGTCAGCATGATGATGTACGGCCATGTGTATGTCGCGCAAATCTCGCTGGGCGCGCAGCTGAACCAGACGGTGAAAGCCATTCAGGAAGCGGAAGCCTACCCGGGTCCGTCGCTGATCATTGCCTACAGCCCGTGTGAAGAGCATGGCTACGACCTGGCACTCAGCCACGATCAGATGCGCCAGCTGACCGCAACCGGCTTCTGGCCGCTCTACCGGTTCGACCCGCGCCGCGCCGATGAAGGTAAATTGCCTCTGGCGCTGGATTCACGCCCGCCTTCCGATGCGCTGGCCGAAACGTTAATGCAGGAACAGCGCTTCCGTCGCCTCAACGCGCAACAACCAGAGGTGGCCGAGCAATTGTGGAAAGATGCCGCCGCCGATCTGCAAAAACGGTATGATTTCCTGGCGCAAATGGCCGGAAAAGCGGAAAAACCCACCCGCGACTGACTCTCCCTCTGCCCGGCTTGTCCGGGCATTTTTTTGCCATAAAAAAAGCCCGATGTATTCACACCGGGCGAGTCCAGATAATTAATGAATATCACGTTAATTCACTAAATGACATTCACATAAATTATGGATGAAAAATCTTAAAGGCATATAACGCCGCTGAGATTATCCGATTTAATGGGCAATTAATAATTTTTATTTAATATGATTAGCTTTAAATCATTTATAAAACCAATGACTATTTCCGTCGCATAATCCGGTTAAGAATTAACTTAACTCGTAACAATTATATTTTATTGTTCTTGGCCAGGAGTGATTTAGCATGAGACAGCTTTCTCGTGCGGAAAGTTCAATACGTAATTAAATAAAAACAACTGCAAAGGAATTCCAAAATGCAAAGAAAAGTACTGGCCCTGATGATTCCAGCGCTGTTAATGGCTGGCGCTGCGCATGCTGCAGAAATTTATAATAAAGACGGCAACAAATTAGATCTGTACGGAAAAGTAGATGGTCTGCATTACTTCTCCGACGATGCCTCTAAAGATGGCGATCAAACTTACATGCGTCTGGGCTTCAAGGGTGAAACCCAGATCAACAACATGATGACCGGTTATGCCCAGTGGGAATACAATATCCAGGCCAATAACACTGAAGGGTCTGATAACCAGTCATGGACGCGTCTGGCCTTCGCCGGTATTAAAGTCGGTGACTATGGCTCCTTCGATTACGGTCGTAACTACGGCGTTCTGTACGACGTGGAAGGCTGGACCGATATGTTGCCAGAATTCGGTGGTGACTCTTACACCAATGCAGACAACTTTATGACTGGCCGTGCCAACGGGGTCGCCACCTACCGTAACACTGACTTCTATGGTCTGGTACAGGGTCTGAACTTTGCCCTGCAGTATCAGGGTAAGAACGAAGATGCCAGCAACAACCAGGAAGGCACCAACAATGGTCGCGACACGCGCCATGAGAACGGTGACGGCTTCGGTATCTCCACCACCTATGACTTTGGCATGGGTATCAGCGCGGGTGCTGCTTATACCTCTTCTGACCGTACCAACGAACAGGTGATGAATACCACTGCCGGTGGCGATAAAGCGGATGCCTGGACTGCAGGCCTGAAATATGACGCCAACAATATTTATCTGGCGGCAATGTATTCTGAAACCCGCAATATGACCCCTTATGGCGATAATACGGATGCCGTGGCCAATAAAACGCAAAACGTTGAAGTGACCGCGCAATATCAGTTCGACTTCGGCCTGCGCCCGGCAATTTCTTATCTGCAGTCTAAAGGTAAAGACCTGGCCAACGGTCAGGGCGATCAGGATCTGGTTAAATATGCTGACGTAGGCGCAACCTACTACTTCAACAAAAACATGTCCACCTACGTTGATTATAAAATCAACCTGTTGGATGAAGATGACAGTTTCTACAAAAATAACGGCATTAGCACGGATGATGTCGTTGCATTAGGTCTGGTTTACCAGTTCTGATCCCAAGAGCCCGCATCGTGATGCGGGCTCGTTATTTTCGTTGCGACGCCTGAAGCCAGCCCTCCTCTTCTCTCCCATCATATTTCCCTCTCTTCGCGCCTCTCGGCTCAGTGAATGTGTGAATCATCTCAAAAGGAAATTTTATGACGGTGTCGTTAAGGGTAAGTTTAAAGAAACCCATGTAGACTCACCTTATAGACTTTGCTTCATTAAGGATAACTGCGTTGTTTGGTCGTGTATCAGTTGCCGTACTTACCCTTCTGGCGATTATATGGATGGCGTTAATTTTTGATTTTGGTGGTGTCGTTGGGCATCTCGGCGCGCTGTTGAACCATCTGGATGGCAGTTAAGGTTTCCCCCAAACAATACGCCACCAGCAGGGCCGGTGGCGGGAAACGTATCAACGGACTATTTTTTGACCGGCCGAGGCTTTTTATCACCTGACTCAGGCGCCTCACGCGGATCGTCTTTCTCAACATACAGCATATTTCTCTCCTGTTTCGGATACCCACTCCCCACTATAGGCCGCATTGTTAAAATCTGGCCAGGCGGCAGTTATGCTTCTTTTTGACGAAAAGAGAGGTAGCCGAAAACCCCGCTGTCGCCATCCGCGGGATGATTAACGCCGTCCATCACCGCCACTTCGGCAAAATCAAAGGGGGTCACATTCTCAAAACAGGCCACATTCACGCCGTATTCGTTGGGATTTGAACGCCGCTGATGGAAGGTATAAATCCCGCAGACCGAGCAGAAGAAATGGCGGGCTGTTCCTGTGTTAAAACGATATTCCGTGAGCTTATCCGCCCCTTTTGTTACGGTAATGCCTGACAGCGGTGCCGAGACCACCACGGCGCCCCGCATCCGGCAAAAAGAGCAGCTGCAGCGCCGGGCGGTATTTAATCCGTCTGAAAGTTCAACGGTAAACGCCACCGCGCCACAATGGCACTGTGCATGACGAATATCAGCCATCGGTTACACCCCCTTTCTCACGAGCTCGGCAGCCTTAACGAAAACCTCGTCTTCAACGCCATCGCCTTTCTGTCTGCCGAGTCTGACCAGTTCACTCACAATACTGTCTCGATGGATGGGTTGCTGTGCTGAAACAAGACCGATAACGGCGGCACCAATTGCCAGTCCCACTAATCCCGTTTGTTCATCTTTGTTCTTCATGTTTGTGCTCCCTTGTACAACACAAAAAGCGTAGCAGGATTGTGGTAAAACGTGGCGTTGTCACGGATGCTATTTATTCTGTGATACAGGGCGTAACCCCTACGCTAACAGGCGATGAGGTCGAGGTGTACGTGTCAGAATCGCGGCGCGAGGCCGTATTTGGGCGCATTAATGTTCGCAGCCCAGACCTTGATGTCGTTTTGAAGAAGTAAGGTGAAATCCGATTTCAGATGGTTAACCATGCCGTTAACGCTCTGCGCATCTTTCACCGAAAAATGCTCTATCCGGTTCTGCCCGACCTGAACACAATAATACGTGGCCGCAAGCACTTTGCCATTCACGTTAAGTTCTTGCCGGGTCCCGTCACAGCGCCCTTCGGTGATATAGGAGACCAGCAAATTTGCTGATTTCCGCTCAGGCTGGGAGATGCTCAACATGACCGGGAAACCGTCTGAAGTCTGGGTCATATCGTAAAGAACAGCATTTTTTATATACCAGGTATTATATTCCCGCTCCTGAAAAGCTGACCTCGAAGGCGCAGAAACGACCACCGGCATTGCCAGTGTAATAGTTTGAATTTTCATGAGATGTTGTCATCCGTGTCGTTGCACACATTATTCAGATCGTGCAAAAAACAGCAACACCTTAAGAATATTCCTACTACTATTGGCAGTCGTTTTTAGTTATCTACCGTGGTCAGCGCGTTATTGCATTCCGTTTGTACACGCTCAGTACGTTAAAACAGGAAAGAGTTGGTACACCGCCACCATCGCTGAAATACTGACGATGACACTGACAACGAAGTAGGTTTTGAAGGGCTGCTTTTGCGTTTTATGGCGAAACAGTTGCTGACCTATAATCGCCCCGGGCCATCCGCCGATAAGGCCAAATACCAGCAGTGTGGCTTCCGGCACTCTGCGCATGGCCCTTCGCGCCGCCATTTTGTCGGCGCCATACGTCGCTAACGTCAGTACGTTGATAAGCAGGAGCCACAGGATAAACGGATGCGAGGTGAATAGACTTCCGATTGCGGCGATCAACAGAAGCAAATAACAAAAGCGATTGAGGGTCATAGCACAAGCCACTGGAATGTTCAGAGTATGTCGAAGCCGCATTATACGCGATATCACAAAGCAAGGTTGCTGCCGTCCACAATTCAAAATCCTGTAAAACGTGCTGGCATTCGGCGCAACAATCCGTACCATACACGGCACACTTTCGCATGCTGGTGGTTAACCGCAGGCGCTGACCCGTCTTTTATTGCCAGTCAGATGGGGCACTAAACTGCGCAGAGGGTGTTTGAAATCTAAGCTTCATAGAGTGAAGAGATGAACAGCAAAGAGAGGGCAATGCTGACAGAAGCTGCCCCTCTAAACCGTTTGCCCCACTGGTGCCCCATTTGAAATTTGAGTACAGATTAAATGCAACAAAATCAAGATATTAATAAGAAAGAGCAATACAACCTGAACAAACTGCAAAAGCGTCTGCGCCGTAACGTTGGTGAAGCCATTGCAGACTTCAATATGATTGAAGAAGGCGACCGCATTATGGTCTGCCTGTCAGGGGGTAAAGACAGTTACACCATGCTCGAGATCCTGCGTAATCTTCAGCAAAGCGCGCCGGTGAAGTTTTCGCTGGTGGCGGTTAACCTCGATCAAAAGCAGCCTGGTTTCCCGGAACACATTCTGCCGGAATACCTGGAAAAACTGGGCGTTGAGTACAAAATCGTAGAAGAAAATACCTACGGGATTGTGAAAGAGAAGATCCCGGAAGGCAAAACCACCTGCTCGCTCTGCTCTCGTCTTCGCCGCGGCATCCTGTACCGTACCGCGACAGAACTGGGTGCAACCAAAATCGCACTCGGCCATCACCGCGACGATATCCTGCAGACGCTGTTCCTGAACATGTTCTACGGCGGCAAGATGAAAGGCATGCCGCCAAAACTGATGAGCGATGACGGCAAACACATTGTGATCCGCCCGCTTGCCTACTGCCGCGAGAAAGATATCGAACGGTTCTCTCAGGCCAAAGGGTTCCCGATCATTCCATGTAACCTGTGCGGCTCTCAGCCGAACCTGCAGCGTCAGGTGATTGGTGACATGCTGCGTGACTGGGACAAACGCTACCCGGGCCGTATCGAAACCATGTTCAGCGCGATGCAGAACGTGGTGCCTTCTCACCTCGCGGACGTTGAGCTTTTCGATTTCAAAGGCATCAACCATGAGTCGGAAGTGGTAAATGGCGGCGATCTGGCGTTTGACCGGGAAGAGATCCCCGTGAAACCTGCTGGCTGGCAGCCAGAAGAAGATGACAATCAGTTTGAAGAACTGCGCCTGAATGTCGTAGAAGTGAAATAGTGAAATAGTGAAATAATGCAAACGCGTCTCAGACCACCGTCTGAGACGCGTTTAAATCTTATTTCAGCAGACGAACGCGACAGGTTTTACCCTTGATTTTCCCGTTCTGCAGCTGTTTCCAGGCCTTATGGGCAACCGACTGGCGAACAGCAACATAAACATGTGCAGGATGTACCGCAATCTTGCCGATATCCGCCCCATCCAGCCCCACGTCTCCGGTCAGCGCACCGAGCACATCACCCGGACGCATCTTGGCTTTTTTACCGCCATCAATACACAGCGTTGCCATTTCTGCTTCCAGCGGAACGAGACTGACGTTGCCCGGTGCATTCACCCAGTTAAGCTTAATCTGCAGCATTTCAGACAGAATATTGGCGCGCTGCGCCTCTTCCGGTGCGCAGAAGCTGATGGCCAGACCGCTGTTTCCGGCACGCGCAGTACGGCCGATACGGTGAACGTGTACTTCAGGATCCCATGCCAGCTCGTAGTTCACGACCAGCTCAAGCGATTTAATATCCAGACCGCGCGCCGCCACGTCGGTGGCAACCAGCACGCGGGCGCTGCCGTTGGCGAAACGGACCAGCGTCTGATCGCGATCGCGCTGTTCCAGATCGCCATGCAACGATAACGCGCTCTGCCCTGCGGCGTTCAGGGCGTCACAGACCGCCTGACAATCTTTTTTGGTGTTACAGAACACCACGCAGGAAGCGGGCTGATGCTGACTGAGCACCTTCTGCAGGAGCGCGATTTTTCCGTGCTGGGACGTTTCATAAAACTGCTGCTCGATAGCAGGCAGCGCATCAACACTGTCAATTTCGATGGTGAGCGGATTTTTCTGCACGCGGCCACTGATTGCGGCGATCGCTTCAGGCCAGGTCGCCGAAAATAACAGCGTCTGACGGTCTGCAGGCGCGAAACGGATCACTTCATCGATAGCATCGCTGAAGCCCATATCCAGCATCCGGTCTGCCTCATCCATGACCAGCGTGTGTAATGCATCCAGCGAGACCGTACCTTTTTGCAGGTGATCGAGCAGTCGGCCAGGCGTCGCCACAATGATGTGTGGTGGATGCTGAAGCGAATCACGCTGTGCGCCAAACGGTTGTCCGCCACAGAGGGTTAAAATCTTGGTATTAGGCAGGAATCGCGCCAGACGACGCAGCTCGCCCGCGACCTGGTCCGCCAGTTCGCGGGTTGGGCACAGCACCAGAGACTGCGTCTGAAACAGCGCAGCATCAATATGCTGTAGCAGACCCAGACCGAAAGCCGCCGTTTTTCCGCTCCCTGTTTTAGCCTGAACGCGTACATCACGCCCCTCAAGAATGGCGGGCAATGCGGCCGCCTGAACAGGCGTCATGGTGAGGTATCCCAACTCGTTGAGGTTATCGAGTTGGGCGGCGGGCAGTACATTCAGGGTTGAAAAAGCGGTCACAATAGTCTCTCGTGGTCATCTTTGCGGTCAGATGGCGCGTATCCTCGCAGATCTCGGGGTTCGATGCGACAATTTAATCGGTTCTTCATCGGGCGGCGGGTCAGGCATGGGTTGCGGACGCGGAACAGGATCGGGCATCGGTGTCGGATCGGTGGGGATCGGATCGGACTGACGTGAATACTGCAGTTGCAGAGCGAGTAAGATGCTCATCATTCCCTCCAGGTTTTACTGACGTCCCTTTTAGGGTAGACGCTGGGGAACAGGAGGCAAAAAAAAGCCGACTAGTTAAGTCGGCGTCGTACGAATCAATTGTGCTATGCAGTAATTCAAAAAAGGAAGTAAGACAATATGGAGCGCAACGCCCATCGCTTGACGTTGCATTCACCTGCGGGAGTAATATTGCACCTTACGCGGTCATTGTTTATTGACTTCGCTCAATTAAAAGAGCGTTATGATCTCCGTAAAAGCTGAAAAAAGCGTAAATTTACAGCCATTTACTACGATGCAACCACCATGCAACACCACCGATCAAAACAACTAACATGACGCAAAATGCGGTAAAGCCATAATGGGCCGCGCCGCCGGGAATTCCGCCCAGGTTCACGCCAAACAATCCCGTCAGGAATGTGCTCGGCAGAAAGACCATTGCCATCAGCGACATCGTATAGGTTCTTCTTGCCAGCGACTCCTGCATCACCTGCGCGATCTCATCCGCCATGACGCCCGTGCGGGCAATACAGGAATCGATTTCATCAAGTCCGCGGCCCAGCCTGTCGGCAATATCCTGCATTCGGCGTCGCTGATCGTCATTCATCCAGTTGAGCCTTTCGCTGGACAGACGCGCGTATACGTCCCGCTGCGGCGTCATATAGCGGCGCATGACAATTAACTGCTTACGCAGGAGCGCCAGAAAACCGCGCGGCGGGATCTGCTGATCGAGCAGGTTATCTTCGAGGTCGATGATTTTATCGTGCAGCTCTTCGATAAACTCACTCGCATGGTCAGTCAGCGCGTCGCAGACGTCCACCAGCCAGCTTCCGCAATCGGTCGGTCCGGTGCCCTCTTTCAGATCGTTCACGATATCATCCAGCGCCAAAACTTTACGCTGACGGGTGGAGACAATCAGACCATCGTCCATATAAACACGCATCGCGACCAGCTGGTCAGGACGTTCATCGGTGCTGCCGTTAATGCAACGCAAAGTGATGAGCGTGCCGTCCCCCATTCTGCTCACGCGTGGCCGCAGGCTTTCACCCGCCAGCGCATCACGCACGTTGTTCGGCAGGAGCGGCGTCGTGGCCAGCCAGTCGGCACTGTCCGGATGGGTATAGTTAAGGTGCAGCCAGCAGGGATGCTCATTATCAATGACATCGTTGTCTTCCAGCGGTCGGGCACCGCCACGACCATCCAGCACCCAGGCAAAAACTGCATCAGGAACGTTTAGTTCTGATCCTTTTATACTCTCCACCGCGCCTCCCCCTTTTCAACTCTTTCGTTGTCAGTCTAGCTTTCATCAGGGGTTAAGCAACAACTATGTTTCGCATCGCGCTGAATTCGCTCAGGAAATAACCGTATTCCGCCAGGCGCCTTTTCAGACCGCACGGGAGGATAATTCAGCGGCGAGAAGCCGGGATAAAAGAGCCCGGTTAACCAGGCTCTTCTCGTGCATCAGAGGGAGTGACCGGGACGCGAGTGGAATGACAGCGGGCCAGCATGAGAAGGCGTGGATTCAGCCTGATACCCCTTTTCGAGCCGGAAGTTACGCGTCCGCGCCTGCAGTTCACTCACCTGATTACGCAGTACATCAGAGGATCCGTTGAGTTCTTCTGCCATCGTAACGTTACTTTGCGTGACCCGTTCCAGCTCAGATAAGGCCAGCGTAATCTGGGAAATGCCTTTCTCCTGCTCTGACGTCGAGGTGAAAATGTCATCCATCAACTGGCTGACATTGCCGGAGCCGGTCACAATTTCTTGCATATTCTTTTCAGCCTCGGACACAACGGTCACGCCCTGAGTGACGTTATTGCTGGTCACTTCAATCAGCGTTTTGATGTTTTTGGCGGCATCCGCACTGCGGTGGGCCAGGTTTCGCACCTCTTCTGCCACCACCGAAAACCCTTTTCCGTGGTCGCCGGCTCTGGCCGCCTCAACGGCCGCGTTTAGCGCCAGGATATTCGTCTGGAAGGCAATGCCGTCGATCATCGAGATAATCTCCGTCATTTGCTGTGCACATTCGGTAATGGATTGCATATTGGTGGCCACCTGCCCCATCAACTCGCCACCTTTACGCGCCTGCAGTGTCGCCCTGTTTGCCTGCTCGCTGGCCAGTCGGGTGTTATCGGCATTATTTCGGGTACTTGCTGCCATCTGCTCCATGCTGGCAGCCGTTTGCACCAGCGATGCAGACTGCTGCTCTGTTTTCACCGAAAGCTGCGCGCTACGCGCGGAGAGTTGATCAGACAAGGTCATGGCGGTTTGCGACGAGGCCATGATCTCGCGTACCAGGGTCGCGATGTTGCTGGAGAGGCTATTAATCCCGGGGATTAAACGCCCTGCACAGTTATTGCCAAATTCAGGGATAGTCACGCCAAGATTGCCTGCAGTCACTTCTTCAATACTTTTTTTCACCGTATTGATCGGCGTCACAAGATACTTTGTCATGTAGCCCCAGAGCAAAAATAGCGCAACGAAATTAATGATATTGAGTGAAATAAAGAGAGAGGATTTGCTGGAAAATAGAACAACGACACCTGCATCAACCAGGAAAAGACATAAAAGGAACCCGGCAATGAAGGTTCTGACACTAATATTTCTTAGCATGATTATATCCACGATTTTATATTTAGGTCGGTATTAAGATTTATAGCATTCGTGTTGTTGTTTGTCCTGATGAACAACGCTGGTTTCACCTTTCGCCGTTAGCCACCTGAGATTTAACTTAAGTCAGATAAAAACAGGGTATTAGTGAAAATGTTATATGCAGCATCCTGTGATACTGGTTTCCTGCCACTTTAAGCGATACCATCGCCTGCGATGAGACAATATGGCCGCGCTCATATTTAAGGAGCTTTGCTGCAATTATTCGCCTTTGTTTAGCAATGCTTAATAAGTGCCGGAAAGAATATATTTTATATTCACCGCCAGCCTTACCGTTTTAATATGACCGGTCGTTTTGCACGATACCTAACTCATATTATTTGAATGCGCATGTACGTTGCCAGTTAAAGACGTGCCCGGCAGGCGAAATCGGTAACCCTCTTTGGCGTGGGATTGCATAATGCTCAATATATCGTGGGACCCTGTGTTAATAGCCCTCTCGTATCTGGTGGCCTTTATCGCCTCATTTGTGGCCCTGGACAGCGCCGGAAAAATCCCGCTTTCCAGCCGTAAAACGGCGATGTTCTGGCGTATCGCCGGAGGCGTCACGCTTGGGATCGGGATCTGGTCAATGCACTTCATCGGCATGCTGTCGATGCAAATGCCGATGATAATGAGCTATAACCTCTGGTTAACCCTCGCCTCACTGGGCGTGGCGGTGGTTGCATCCACGGTCGCCATCAATATTGCCGTAACGGGTAAAACCCTTTCCCCTTTTCGATTGATCGTTGCCACGGTGCTCCTGAGTGCTGGCGTGGTCTGTATGCACTTTATCGGTATGGCCGCACTGATGCTGGACAGCCATATTCTCTGGGATCGACGCATTGTTGCCGTGTCCGTGTTGATTGCCGTTATGGCCTCCGGCGCGGCGCTGTGGCTGGCATTCCGCCTGCGGGATATGCGCAAAGGGGTGTTTATCAATCGTATTCTCGCGGCCTGCGTGCTGGGTGTCGCCATCTGCGCGATGCACTACACCGGCATGCATGCCGCCCATTTTCAGGAAATGACGCATACCCTGCCCGGTGGTATCAGCGAGCTGGGGTTATCGGTCTGGGTTTCTGTCACCACACTGTGCCTGCTCGGCGGTATGTTAATGATTTCGCTCATCGACTCGCACCGGCGGACGAACCGACTGACCGATAACCTACGCCAGCTTAATCGTCAGCTTGAACTGCAGGCGCGGTTTGATGCGCTCACCGGTCTCGCTAATCGCCACCAGATGGACATTCGGATGCAGGATTGCCTGCGCAGCGCATTGCTCAGCAAGAAGCCATTCGCCGTGATTTTCCTCAACGTCGATCATTTCAAACGCATCAACGATACCTGGGGCCACAACACCGGGGATGAGTTGTTAATCTCTCTCGCGCAGCGCATTACCGCCCGCCTTACCCGCGAGATGACCCTCGCCAGGCTTGGCGGCGACGCCTTTATCCTGCTGGTTCCCGAGTGTGACGACGATAAACTCAACGCGCTGCTCACGACATTGCTGGAGGATATGCGCCGCCCGTTTTCACTTTGTGGGCACACGCTGAGCACAACAATCAGCGCGGGGGTCAGCCTCTACCCGCAGGATGGCGAGACGCTGCATGAGCTGAAGCTAAAAGCCGATGCGGCCCTGAATCGCGTCAAAGAGGATGGACGAAACGGCTGGGCCGTCTACCGGAACGAGATGTCAACGGCCATTCCGGCCAACCCCGGCTTCCTGCAGGAGTTAACTCAGGCGCTGGAACGCGATCAGTTTGAACTGTGGTATCAGCCGACCTGGCATGCAAAAGACACCACTATTCACGGTTTTGAAGCCCTTCTGCGCTGGCGGCACCCTGAGCAAGGGGTGTTGCTGCCTAATCTGTTTTTACCGTCGCTGGAACAAACGGGGCTGATCATCCCGGTGGGGAACTGGGCGATTGAAGCGGCATGCCGTCAGCTTCATTTCTGGACAGAACAAGGTTTCAGCCAGTGGACATTGTCCTTTAACCTCTCCCCCGTCCAGTTCGAACAGCCGGATATCTTCCACATCATTTCGTCGATGTTGCATAAATATAATCTGTCGCCCTCCCGGCTTATCCTTGAGGTGACAGAAAGTACCGCACTGAAAAATCTCGACCGCAGTATTGAATTACTCAATGCGTTCAATCAAGCCGGGATTACCGTCTCGATTGATGATTTTGGCACCGGCTATTCCAACCTGTTGATGTTGAGCGTTCTGCCCGCTAAAGAGCTAAAAATCGACAAGAGCTTTGTGCACTCGATGCTGGTAAATGAAAAAAGCCGCAAGCTGGTGGAAACCATTATTAATATCGCCAGGACCATGGAAATGAATGTGGTTGCGGAAGGGATCGAGACGCAAGAACAACAGGTGGTGCTGACGGACCTCGGCTGTGATTACCTGCAGGGGTTTCTTTTCTCCCGTCCATTACCTGCCGAACAGGTTCCCTGGCTGCTGCTGCAAAAAAACTCAGACAAACAAATTATACCCATTGGTAAAATTCACGCGGAACCCGCATATATTTCACAAAAAAATCATGCCTGACCGGGTTAAGTAGAGTATGTTTCAAAGGAGTCCACTCCCGTTAATTCTGTCATGATCCTCAGGCACATTGTGCCGATGTACAGGAATACGCTATGTCGCAAAATTGTTTTGATGCGCTGAATTTAATTAAAACCCCCGTGTGGCTCATTTCACCTGCTTCAGAACAGATCATTTTTGCAAATGTGGCCGCCGCTCAGATCATGGGCGATAAAACCCTGGATGACCTACGCAAAGGTACCTATTCCGCCAATGCGCATCACGTGCTGTCGATGTATGTGCCTGAACTGAAGAGTGAGCAGGAGATCGTCGAAATCTGGACCATCTCCCGCGATGGACATGAAACCGCGCTGAGCTGCCGTCTCTCGCTTGCCCATTTCGTGCCCCAGGGGAATGTTATTGTTTTTGAAGGGCTAACGCAGCAGGTTCTCTCCGGGCTTAAAGCCAGCCGCTCCGCGACCTACCAGCGCAAAAAACAGGGATTTTACGCGCGCTTTTTCCTGACCAACAGCGCGCCAATGCTGCTTATCGATCCGTCCCGGGATGGCCAGATTGTGGATGCCAATCTGGCGGCGCTGACTTTTTACGGTTATGCGCATGATGAAATGTGCAGAAAACATACCTGGGAAATCAATACTCTGGGGCGGGATGTGATCCCCGTAATGACGGAAATTGCCGCGTTGCCGGGCGGCCATAAGCCCCTCAACTTTATCCACCGTCTGGCCGATGGCTCCACCCGCCATGTTCAGACCTATGCCGGGCCGATTGAAATTTACGGTGACAAATTGATGTTGTGCATTATCCACGATATCACCGAGCAAAAAAGGCTGGAGCAGGAGCTGGAACACGCGGCACTGCGTGATTCCATGACGGGCCTGCTCAACCGGCGTCAGTTCTATATCATCACCGACCAGGCCAATACCCATCATCTTCCCGCGCAGCAGCAATTTAGCCTGTTGCTGGTGGATACCGATCACTTCAAAAATATCAACGACCTCTTCGGCCACCTGAAAGGTGATGAGGTACTGATCTCGCTCTCGCGCACGCTGGAAGCCTGTAGCCGCAAAGAGGACCTGGTCTTCCGCTGGGGCGGTGAGGAGTTCGTCATCCTGCTGCCGCGCACCCCGCTCGACACCGCCCTGCAAATCGCCGAAACTGTGCGCGATGCGGTCGCCCGCATCACGATCCCGGGTTTACCTCGCTTCACCGTCAGCATTGGCGTGGCGCGACATAATCCGGGCGAGAGTATGGATGAGCTGTTTAAACGTGTGGACGATGCGCTTTATCGCGCCAAAAGTGATGGGCGCAATAAAGTCCTGGCGGCATGAAACTGGTGTATCTTCGTCAGCCCCGTTACAATGCCCCTCTCGAATAAATGGACTACAGGTGGGTAGATGTGCAATGGGAAAAACAGAAATAATACTCACCATAATTATTTTATTCGTTATTATATTTGGCTTCTGGTTTATTTTCAGCGGTGAGATCTGGTTTCTGGTGGAATACCTTGAGAACAGTATCTACCCCACCTTCGATGCGCTATGACGCATGTTTAATTCCTTGTTTCACCTACCGAATTTGTCAGGTATCAGCACCGGTAAGAGGTGCGTAAAATACGCAACGTTATCCTCCAACAAGTTGATAACGAATCATTAAATCATTTGCTTATTTCGCCCGTTCTCTGACGGGCTTTTTTTATTTCCGGCTATTCAGCTGTGCCAGGCTATATCTTAAACATCGTTAAACCTAAAGGTGAGAAATGATGAGCAAGAAAATCCTGATGTTGGTCGGCGATTACGCCGAAGATTATGAAACAATGGTGCCCTTTCAGGCTTTACAGATGATTGGCCATCAGGTGGACGCCGTCTGCCCGGACAAATCCCGTGGCGACTACATCATGACGGCGATCCATGATTTCGACGGCGCCCAGACCTACAGTGAAAAGCCGGGCCACCGTTTTATCCTCAATGCCGATTTTTCCGCCGTAAAAGAGCAGGATTATGACGCGCTGCTAATCCCGGGCGGACGAGCCCCTGAATATCTCCGGCTAAATGATGACGTGCTGAAACTGGTGCAGGCCTTCGACGCCGCGCGCAAACCGATTGCTGCGGTTTGCCACGGACCGCAACTGCTCGCTGCTGCCGGCATATTAAAAGGACGAACCTGTAGCGCCTATCCCGCCTGTGCGCCTGAAGTCCGCCTCGGCGGCGGGCACTATGCCAATATCGGTATCGATCAGGCGCACGTAGACGGTAATCTGGTCACTGCCCCCGCCTGGCCTGCGCATCCGCAATGGCTGGCGAAATTCAGTGCATTGCTAGAATAACGTTGCCCTGCTCCCGCCAGCAGCGCCTGGCGGGAGCAATCCGCGGGGAATAATGTGTCGCCCGGCGATTTAGCGATCCTGCTGCTCCCACTGCGCTTCCCGCTCACGCGCTTTTCTGCGGGCTTCCTCTTTTTCACGATACAGTGGCGGATAATAGATGTTCCCCCAGTCCCATTTACCGAACCAGAGACTCATCAGCGTACTAAAGATGAGTATAAGCACGGTATAAAACAGAACGGTTCCGCTTTCACCGCCGTGGCTGAACAGATCGATGACCAGCGAATGCTGCGCGTCGCTAAACCACTGCGGATGGTCATCAAGCATCATGAAAAACAGGATCCCAAAGAGTAAATCCCCGACTTTAAATCGTTCATGAAATTTCGTGCGCCAGTTTGCATTATGTTTTTCATAATAATTCAGCAGGAACTGGTTGTTTTCCTTCAACGCTAAATCAAGTACTTCGCCTGAAGGAACTTCACCCGACCTCTTCTGATAATCACTCTGCGCGCGCAAGAAATCCGGGAAGATACTGCTGTAGATGAGCTCATTGAGTAATAGCCTGACGATATTGGCTATAAAAGGCATCACGGTGGTGGCAATCAAACCTAAGGCGGCGAGCGCCACGCAGAAAAAACCCAGATGTTCGGTCCAGTTAAGTGTCTGAACAGGCCAGGTCAATATTCCTTGCCCGCTGTATACCAGCAGCGCCAGATCGGCGAAAAGGACAATATAGATGAAGCGGATAATCCATTGCCATTCCCAGATTTTATCCATAATCCCTAACCCTGCCGGGAAAGACGCTTTCTCTTTCTTTTCATCCGTCATCATTTACCTCCCCTTTGACTCACGGAACAAACATCCCTCGTTCAATAAAGAAAAACTGGCGCAAATGCGCCAGCTCTTAATTTAACGTTCACAACGAAGACCGGCGGTTCCCGGCTCGTCAGTGTTTCTCAATATACATCGTCCGGCTATAAGCCACGTCTTCCGGGTTATTAATGGGGTAACCTTTCACCCATGGTTTGATCAGGCGGCCGTTGATGTACTGGTAAATAGGTGCGATTGGCGCTTTTTCCGTGAGGATTTTCTCCGCCATGTTGTAGTCTGCGTTACGGGCTTTCGCCGTGTTTTCGAGCGTCGCCTGATGGATAATTTTATCGTACGCCGGATCGTTGAAACGCGAAATATTGCCGCTGTGGGTTGAGGTCAATAACGACAGGAAGGTCGATGGCTCATTGTAATCCCCAACCCATGACGCGCGGATCACATCGAAATTACCGGTATTACGGCTGTCGATGTAGGTTTTCCACTCCTGGTTTTGCAGTTTGACGTCAACGCCGAGGTTTTTCTTCCACATCGAGGCCACCGCAATCGCGATTTTCTGATGGTTTTCTGACGTGTTGTACAACAGGTTCAGCTTCAGCGGGCGCTGAGGGCCATAGCCCGCGGCCTGAAGCAGCGTTTTCGCCTGGGCATTAAGTTCCTGCTGTGACATCTGCTCAAACGGCGAGGTTTCTGGCGTAAACCCTACCGTCACGTCTGGCGTGAAATGCCAGGCGGGCTTCTCACCGGTTCCTAACACTTTGTCCGCCATGATGCGGCGATCGATGGTCATGCTCAGGGCGAGACGTACACGGGCATCGGCCGTGGGTCCTTTTTGCGTATTAAACGCATAGTAATAGGTGCCCAGCTGAGGCGGTGTATACACCTGTCCCGGAATGTCCTTGAGCAGCTTCTGATACATGTTTTTCGGGAACGATTCGGTGATATCAATATCATCCGCCAGATAGCGTTTAGTGGCCGAGGATTCCTGGTTAATCGGTATGAACGTCACTTTTTGCAGGACGGTTTTGGCGTTATCCCAGTAGTGTGTATTTGGCACCACAACCAGTTTTTCATTCACCACGCGATCTTTCAGAACGTAGGCGCCATTTCCGACCAGAGCCCCCGGACGCGTCCACTCTTTGCCGCTCTCCACATTGGCCTTTTGCACCGGATAGAAGGCAAAGTTTGCCGTCAGATTACTAAACCACGGCAGCGGTTTATCCAGCTGCACACGTAAGGTTTTTGCATCTACGGCCGTCACGCCCAGCGTATCTGGCGCGGCTTTACCATCAATTATCGCCTGTGCGTTATGGATACCCGCCAGCGCCGCAAACCAGGCAAACGGAGACGTGGTTTTCGGATCAACCAGACGCTGCCAGCTGTAGACAAAATCCTGAGCGGTAACCGGCGAACCGTCAGACCATTTCGCGTTATCACGTAAGGAGAAGGTCCAGATACGGTTATCATTACTCTGCCAGCGCGTCGCCACGCCTGGGGTCAGTTCACCTTTCTCATTCTGATTAACCAGTCCTTCAAAAAGGTCGCGAATGACCTGTATCTCGGGTAATCCCACGGCTTTTGCCGGATCAAGGGAAGCCGGCTCATCTTTAATGTGTCTGACCAGCTCCTGTTTTTGCGCCAGTACCGTGCCCTGTGGCACATCAGCGGCGTACGAGAGTGTAGAGAGTCCGCACAGCAACAGTGCAGCACAGAGACGCGAAACAGGATGCTTCATAAGATCCCCTTTTATGAATTCAGGTAATAAGCAGATGCGTAATTATTTGTTTCGACAATGAGAATTGCAAATACCTTCCTCCGGAAAGTTGATATCCGGCAATTTTCCCGCCATACGGAAACTATTTGATTAACCGCGAGTTTTGCACAACACTGCCAGTAGAGACTTCTTTATCAGGATTTCCTATGGCAATCACCCGACCCAGAGCGGAACGCGGCGCCTTCCCGCCAGGTGCAGAGCAGTATGGCCGTTCATTTTTAGGCGCATCGCTGATTTGGTTTCCGGCCCCCGATGCCGATCGCAACAGCGGCTTAATCATTGCCGGCACGCACGGCGACGAGAACTCTTCTGTCGTCACGCTCTCGTGCGCGCTGCGCACGTTGACGCCCAGCTTACGACGTCATCACGTGATTCTGGCCGTCAACCCGGATGGGTGTCAGCTTGGGTTACGCGCCAATGCGCGGGGCATCGATTTAAACCGTAATTTCCCTGCAGCAAACTGGCGCGCCGGTGAAACGGTTTATCGCTGGAACAGCTCCGCCGAAGAGCGTGACGTTGTCTTGCTGACCGGCGACACGCCGGGCTCGGAGCCGGAAACACAGGCGCTGTGCCAGTTAATCCATAAGATCCACCCGGCCTGGGTTGTCACCTTTCACGATCCGCTGGCCTGCATCGAAGATCCGCGGCACACCGAGCTGGGCGAATGGCTGGCGAATGCTTTCGCCCTGCCGCTTGTCTCCAGCGTGGGCTATGAAACCCCTGGCTCATTCGGCAGCTGGTGTGCCGACCTGGGATTACCTTGCATCACCGCGGAATTCCCGCCGATATCGTCAGACGAAGCCAGCAAAAAATATTTAAAAGCCATGGTGGAGCTTTTGCGCTGGCAGCCTCAAAAATGAAGGACGCCGCTGGTAAACGTGAGTGCCGGTGAAACGTCAACCGCCAGCCATGTCGGGCCATCAAGATCGGCAAAACTGACATGATTTACCAGCGGCAGCGCCGCGTTGATCGCCCGGGATGTACACAGCATACATCCCAGCATGATTGAAAACCCCTGAGCTTGCGCCTGTTCTGCCAGCGCCAGCGCCTCTGTTAGCCCGCCGGTCTTGTCGAGCTTGATATTGACCATCTCGTAACGACCCTGCAGTTCAACCAGGCTATCGCGCGTATGGCAGCTTTCATCCGCGCAGATGGGCAGCGGGTGGATAAAATTCTTCAGCGCCGCATCATCCTGTGCCGGCAGAGGCTGTTCCAGCATGGCCACGCCCAGGTCGGCCAGCAGCTGACATCGTGCGGCAAGGCCTTCGGGATGCCATGACTCATTCGCATCCACAATTAACGTGGCTGTCGGGACTGCCGAGCGGATAGCGACCATACGCTCGCTGATCAGACGATCGTCAAGCTTCACCTTTAACAGCGTCGCCCCCGCATCAAAGAGTGCTTTTGCGCTGGCGGCCATGTGTTCAGGCTCACCAATCACCACCGTTTGCGCCGTGACAACCGATGTCGGCAACGTGACGCCTAGCAGCGTCGTCAGCGAGGTTTGCTGTTTGCCAGCCTCCAGGCTCCAGAGTGCGCAGTCAATCGCATTACGCGCCGCGCCGGCGGGTATACGCTGCTGTAACGCCTCGCGGGTGAGCCCTTTTTCCAGATCGGGAACGAGCGTCATGATAAGTGCCATTACCGACGCCAGACTTTCGCCATAGCGCGGGTACGGCGTGCATTCGCCGACGCCCTTAATGCCGTCCTCTTCTATCTCCACCACGACCACACTGGCTTCGCTTCGACTGCCGCGGGAGATCACAAACGGGGTATGCAATGGCCAGGCTTCTTCATAGACCTTAATGCTTCTCATCACTGACTCCTTGCGGCCCGGAAAGGCGAAAAAATTGGTTTGCCGTGTTATCCGCTGATGGCATACACTAGCCCCGACGTTAACTATATGTAAACAGGAAGATATCTATGTCACAACTCGTTCATTTCCAGGGCAACCCGGTTACTGTTGCAGGTTCCATTCCACAGGCTGGCAGCAAAGCACAGGCTTTTACTCTGGTGGCTAAAGATCTGTCTGACGTCACACTGTCTCAGTTTGCTGGCAAACGCAAAGTCCTGAACATTTTCCCAAGCATCGACACCGGCGTCTGTGCTGCATCCGTGCGCAAATTCAACCAGCTGGCGACGGACATGGACAACACCGTTGTGCTGTGTATTTCTGCCGATCTGCCGTTCGCCCAGTCCCGTTTCTGCGGTGCTGAAGGTCTGAGCAACGTCATTACCCTCTCCACCCTGCGCAGCCCGGATTTCCTGGAAAACTACGGCGTGAGCATCGCGGAAGGCCCACTGAAAGGCCTGGCAGCGCGCGCTGTACTGGTTATCGATGAAAATGACAACGTCGTCTTCAGCGAACTGGTTAACGAAATCACCACCGAGCCGGATTACACTGCCGCGCTGGACGTGTTGAAAGCATAATGAATGCTTAGCATTCTATATAGCTTAGCAATCTAATGAAATAACAGGGTTTATTTCTCTTTGCAGGCTCTGGAAGACGACACATGACAAACCTCGCACTGGCGGGGTTTTTTATTCCCTTTAAGCTGAATCGTTAAAGCTAAACCCTTCACAGTTCACATTTACTGTGCAATTAATTGTATTAAAGTTAACTTAATTGCGATCTTATTCTCATATTAGACCTTAAATATTCATATTTTCTTCCCCAGTGAAGCACATCACATTTCCCTTCAGGTCAAAACATTAGATTTGCTGACGAAAGCAAATAATCGTTTCAGCAAAAAGGAAGGGATATGAAAATTAAACTGGCTATTACGCTCCTTGCAGCTTTGATTTCGGGTCATGCTGCGGCGAAAACCTGGGTGCTGACAAGCGCTGAAAGCGGCGTGGAGAAAGGAAACTGGAAAATAACGAGCGATGAGCTGAAGTTAAAAGATCAGGCGTTCAGCATTGAACAAAAAGTGTTGCACGGTGGCAAACAGGAAGGCAGCAAAATCCTTGTTATCAGCAGTAAAAGTGGCCTGACCATTACCTTAAGCCCCTCTCGCGGCATGAACCTGCTCCATGTGGAAGGCTTCGGCACCAGAATGGGCTGGGATTCCCCGGTAAAAGAGGTCGTGAACCCGGCATATATTAATCTGGAAAGTCGCAACGGGCTTGGCTGGCTGGAAGGTTTCAACGAGATGATGGTGCGCTGTGGCTATGAGTGGACGGGCCACCCAGTCACGGCTGACGGCCAAATCTACACGCTTCACGGCAAGGCGGGCAATACGCCTGTATCGCAGGTTGAAGTAGAGGTGGCTGACGCCGCCCCCCATGAAATTCGAATTCGCGGTTTGATCAAAGAGAGCACGTTCAAAAAGCAGATTTGCAGACCATGACCGAACTGCGTTACGTCCCAGGAACCAACCAGTTCAGTTTGCATGATGTCCTGACAAACCATGCCGATTACCCGCATGATTATCAAATCATCTACCACAGCAACTTTGGTACCCCGATCCTCGAAGAAGGTGCACGCTTCCTTGCCCCGGTCGCGAGCGTCAGTCCATTCAATGACTACGCAAAAGCCGGTGTCAACGACTGGCAGACCTATGCCGGGCCAACGAAAGGCTTTGATGAGATGGTGTTTAACCTCAAACCGCTTGCGGATAACAACCACGAAACCCTCGCGGCCGTGGTGAATAAAGCCGGTGATAAAGGGGCGTCCATTCAGTTTGATACCCGCCAGTTGCCGGTGCTGACCTTATGGAAAAACACCGACACCCTGAAGCAAGGTTATGTCACCGGTATTGAGCCGGGTACCAGCTACGCCTACCCGGTCACCATTGAGCGCGAACAAAAACGCGTTAAGCAATTGCAACCGGGAGCCAGCACACAGTTTGATCTGACCTATACCCTGCTCCATAACCCGCAACAGGTGAAAGACGTGGAGAACCGAATTGCATCGATTCAGGGAGAGACAAAGGTCGACATTAATAGCACCCCTATCGCAAAAGAATGAGTAAAAAAAAGCCTCTTTACAGAGGCTTTTTACCGTTATTCGTCACCCTTCTTCTGATTCAAACCATACTCTCGCAACTTATTGGCAATCGCCGTGTGTGAAACGCCAAGGCGTTTTGCCAGCTTACGGGTGCTTGGATAGCTACGGTACAGTTGCGTCAGCACGGAGCGCTCAAAACGGCTGGTAATGTCATCCAGCGAACCTTCCATCGCCTCTTCACCTACTGACACCGTCCCGGCATCGTAATCCGGTAACAGAATATCCTGCGGACGCAGTTCATAACCTTCCAGCTGCGTCAGCGCGCGGTAAACGGCGTTCTTGAGCTGGCGAATGTTGCCCGGCCAGCCGTAGCGCATGAGCACCGTGCCGAGATCGGCTGAAAGCTTCGGACGCGGTACACCCTGCTCGTCGGCAAAGCGCGCCACAAACAGTTCGGTCAGCGGCATGATATCCTGCGGGCAATCGCGCAGCGGTGGGATATTCAGCGTCAGGACATTCAGGCGGTAGTAGAGATCCTCGCGGAATACCCCTTTTTGCACCAGTTCGACCAGGTTTTTCTGCGTCGCACAAATCACACGCACATCCACATGAACTTCGTGATCCTCGCCTACGCGGCGGAACGTGCCATCATTGAGGAAGCGCAGCAGCTTGGCCTGCATGCGTGGCGACATTTCACCAATCTCGTCCAGCAGCACGGAGCCGCCGTTAGCCTGCTCGAAGAACCCTTTTTTACCTTCCGGCGCGTGACCAAATAATTCGCTTTCGACGGCATCTTCCGGAATCGAGGCGCAGTTCAGGGCCAGATACGGTTTTGCCGCTCGCGGGCTGGCCAGATGCACAGCATGCGCCAGCAGGTCCTTCCCGGTACCGGTATCGCCGGTAATCAGCAGTGGCGCGGTCAGACTCGCGAGTTTGCGCGCCTGATCCACCACATGCCGCATTTTCGGGCTGACGGCAATAATCTGGCTGAATGCCCCCACATCCTGGCTGGAGATATTTTGCAGCTGACGGCCCATGCGCACGGTAGAACGCAGCATGATCACGGCGCCGGTCAGAACGCGCGTGTCGGCCTCGCCTTTCAGATAGACCGGCGTTATCTCCATTAAGAAATTCTGTCCGTGGATAACCACATGCTCGCTGTGGGTGTTCTGCGGGTTGCTGTCCAGCCAGCGCTGGAAGTTAAAGCCGGGAATCAACTGTGCTGCGTTGTGGTTGCTGAGTTTTTCCTGACTCTGCGCGAACAGCTGGCAGCTGGCATGGTTAACACGCTCAACCTTACTTTTTAAATCCAGGGAGAGGAAAGGCTCTGGCATGGCTTCAAGCAATGCGCTCAATGCCAGATGCTCACGCTCCGACGGCATCCAGGGGATGGTGCGTACATCCGTAACGCCAGCGATACGGCGTATTTCTGCCATCAGGCTACTGAACGTATTAAATTCAATTTCGGCAAAATTGAGGTAAATTCGCCCGACAGGATCGATCTCAATGCCACGTAAATCAATGCTACGTAAAACAAGAAGATCGAGTAATTCGCGGGTCAGACCGAGACGGTCTTCACAGAAGACTTCAAGACGCATGGGAAATTCACCGTTTTAAGCCAATAACATTAAAATGATATGTCAGAACACGGTGATCGGGAAGATGGCTGTCAACAAATATTGACAGCCAGCACGATTAATGACCAAACCGGCTACTGAACCGGTTTTTTATTGAGCGTCTCTTTGAGCTGACCGATTAACTCACGTCGGAAATCCCCCAATCGCGGCTTATCGCCATCAATCCACGGCAGTGGACGGCACACTTCCATCGCTTTGATGCCCAGACGGGCGGTCAACAAACCGGCACCAATACCCTGCGCGGCACGGGCAGAGAGACGCGCCGCCAGATCCTGCGACATCCAGTCCATCCCCACTTCCCGCACCAGCTCGCTTGCTCCTGCAAAGGCGATGTTGAGCAATACCAGACGGAACAAGCGAAGGCGGCTGTAGTACCCCAGCTCAATACCGTATAAAGCAGCAATCCGGTTAATCAGACGCAGGTTACGCCAGGCGATAAACGCCATATCCACCAGCGCCAGCGGGCTGACGGCAATCATCAGGGTTGATTCCGCAGCAGAGCGGCTGATTTCGCGCCGCGCCTGGGCATCCAGCACCGGCTGCACCATGTGGGAATACAGCGTCACCACTTCACGATCGTTCTGGGTTTCATGGATAGCGGCATACCAGCGCTGAAGCGCCGGGTGTGACTGGTCAATACCCGCCTGACTGGCCAGCTTTTCACAAAACGCGCGGCCTTTGCCGGTTCCGTGACTGTGGAGCAGATCCCGCGCTTCATCACGCTCATGGGCGCGCTGTCGCAGGCGCCACAGGCGACGCCACTCGGTCGCAACAGACCCGACACCCGCCCCCACAATCAGAGCACCGGCAGCGCAGCCGCCCAACGCGACCCAATCCTGGGTTTGCCAGGCGTTGACTGCCCACTGGACGCCTTGCCCAACCACGCTGACGCCAAACAACGCCAGTCCGGCAGTCACCATCTTTCGCCACAGGCTGCGTTTTGGGCGTAGCGCGGCTTCCACGACCGCTTCAGCCGGCCCCTCTTCAACAAGCAGCTCTTCGGTCAGCGCTGGGGCAAAATTATCTGCCTGCGGGCCATTAAACGTCTGCGCAGTTTTAAACGCCTCCGGGTGCTCTTGCTCAAGCGTTCCGGTAAAATCAATGCGCGGTTTTAACGGTTCCGTCATCGCAATTTATCTCCAATCAAAAACTCCAGCGCCGCATCCAGACGGATATGCGGTAACGGCTGATCGACCGTCATGGCCTGCGGGCGGAAGGCTTCAAACTGGAAGCCCTGGTTCTGCCAGAAGGCCGGCCCCGGAAGGCGTGCGGGCACTTCGCCCGGATAGACAGTAAGCGGTTCGCCGTCGCTGAGACGATTCCCGCGCAATGCCGGTATTTTCTCGCCATTAAGGTCAATCAACCCACTCTGTGTCGCCTGTACGGAAGCCAGTCCGAGGCAATCCATGCTGATCCCTTCGAACGCGGCATTCTGCCAGGCGTCCTGCACCAGTTGCTGCAGCAGCGACACCATATTGGCATGCTGATCGACCGTCACGTGATCGGCTTTTGTGGCCGCAAACAGCAGCTTGTCGATAACGGGTGAGAAGATACGGCGAAACAGCGTGCGCTGCCCGTAGTGAAAACTTTGCATTAACTGTGTCAGCGCCAGGCGCATATCGTTGAAGGCCTGCGGCCCGCTGTTCAGCGGTTGCAGGCAATCCACCAGCACAATCTGGCGATCAAAACGTAAAAAGTGGTTTTTATAAAAACCTTTCACCACCTTTTCACAGTAGTAATTGTAACGCTCGCGCAGCATTCCGGCGTTAGTGTGTTTGTCCGCCTGGGCCAGTTTTGACTCCCCGATGCCATCCACGTCCGGCCACGGGAAAAACTGCAGCGCAGGTGCGCCCGCCAAATCTCCCGGCAGAACAAAACGGCCCGGCTGGATGAAATGCAACCCTTCCTGCTTACACTGATGCAGATACTCCGTCCAGGCCTCGGCAATCGCCGCCAGCCGGTTTTCATCGGCAGGCGCCAGCGGATCCAGGCCTTCGCACAGTTTTCGCCATTTCGTCGACCACTCGGCGCGGTTGCCCTGCAACAGCCCCGTCATCTGTCGTGACCAGTTGAGATAGTCCTGTGCCAGCATAGGTAAATCGAGCAACCACTCACCGGGATAATCCACAATTTCCAGATACAGGGTGGAGGTATCCTTAAAGTGGCGCATCAGGGATTCATTAGAGCGAAAACGCAGCGCGAGGCGAATTTCACTCACCCCGCGCGTCGGCGTCGGCCAGGTGGGCGGTTCACCATAAAGCTGAGCCAGCCCTTCATCATAGGTAAAGCGGGGAATGCCAAAATCGCGCTGAGGCACACGTTTAACCCCCAGCAGGCGCTCTTCCCGCACGGCGCTCAGCAGCGGCAGCCGCGCCCCACTGTGCAGGTTAAGCAGCTGGTTCACCATCGCGGTGATAAACGCCGTCTTGCCGCTGCGGCTCAGCCCCGTCACCGCCAGACGCAGATGACGGTCAACGCCACGGTTCACCAGTGAATTGAGTTCGTTCTTAAGTCGCTTCATCGCCGTCCTTCATTGCCCGGAAGCCTCAAATACATTGCTTCAGAATACAATAAATGGGGGCAGATCGTTGATTATCAATTCTTATTTATTGCTATTGCCGTTTTCTCTCCAGTAAGATGAACGACATTGCTGTTAGTCAGGAGTGAGTAAGGTGTATGTCACCCACCATCTATGATATCGCACGGGTTGCCGGCGTTTCGAAATCAACCGTCTCCCGCGTTCTGAATAAACAAACGAATATTTCTCCTGAAGCGCGTGAAAAAGTGTTGAAGGCGATTGACGAATTAAATTATCAACCCAATAAACTCGCCCGCGCCCTGACCTCTTCTGGCTTCGACGCCATTATGGTTATTTCGACACGCTCGACGAAAACCACCGCCGGCAACCCTTTTTTCTCTGATGTTCTGCATGCCATTACAGCCAAAGCTGAAGAGGAAGGTTTTGACGTTATTTTGCAAACCTCGAAAAGCAGTGAAGACGATCTGCTGAAATGCGAAAGTAAAATAAAACAAAAAATGATTAAAGGGATCATCATGCTGAGCTCACCGGCAAATGAATCCTTTTTCACAACGCTGGATGCTTATGGCGTACCGGTGGTCGTCATCGGGAAAGTCGAAGGTGATTTTCAGAATATTTACTCGGTCGACACGGATAATTTTCACGACAGCGCCACGCTAACAGAAACCTTTATTAAAAATGGCCGACGTAACATTGCCTGTCTGCATGCGCCGCTCAATTATCATGTTTCGATTGATCGTCTTGCCGGTTATAAAGCCAGCCTTGAAAAGCACGGCATCGCCATTAACCCGGCGTGGATCATCGACGGCGGATATACCCATGAAAGCGCGCTTGCCGCGGCCACAGAATTGCTCTCCTCGGCCACGCCACCTGATGCGGTATTTGCCACCGACAGCATGAAGTTACTCAGCCTTTATCGCGCGGCGGATACTCTGGATCTGAGGATCCCCGAGCAGGTTGTGATTGCAGGATACAGTGACCCGATGCTCTCTCTCATTTTAACGCCAGCACCCGGGGGCTTTGATATCCCAACCCGCAAGCTGGGTGAAGAGAGCTGCAATCTTCTTTTCAGGCGTATCGCCGGTCAGCCTGCGCCACAAAAAGTGCTTGTCGATACCCGCTTTACGTTAGCGCCCTCTCTTCGCTAAAACCAGGGGCTGAAAGCCCCTGGCATCCGGTCTGTCAGAACGCGTAATTAACGCCAACACCCGCGTAGTGGAAACGGTCGCTGTCGCCTTCGTCATGGTTTTCCCATTCGTAGGCGTATTCCAGCGTCATGGATAATCCATTGTTGAAGTCATACGCGTACAGTAAACCCAGTCGGTTGAAATCGTGTCCTTCACGATCGGGGTCGTCCTGCCAGTCCCAGTTCGACCAGCGATCCAGCCCCAGACGGGTATATGGCGTGAGCGTCGTCTGGCCTAATGAAACAGGCAGATACGCGCGAATTTCCTGCGTTGAAAACTCGCCGTTATTACGTGAACTGTCCATATTGAAACCGCGCTCAAGATAATAGTTCACTTTTGCAGAGAAGGTTTCATTAATGGTCCAGGTAAAACCCGTTTCCGTTTCTACACGGCTGTCGGCATAACCGGTTTTTTCCAGGTCATTCGCAAACTGATACATGGCAAACCAGCCACCAAAACGCCAGTCGTCGGACAATTTAATATCCCAGTCCGGCTGAATTTTGTAGCGCTGCATATTTGCGCTACCGTCTTTGGCACCGTGTTCATCTTTAAAGTGATAACCGTAATTACGGAAACCGCCGGTCAACCCGAGTGTAAAATCATCGGTGCCAATAAAGCGATAGCGTAATTCAAATTCCGGACGGTCAAAATAGGTCCCACGGGTCATGCTGCTGTAATCAACCGGTCCTTCCTGATACATTGCCAGCGAAAGGGTCCAGGCATCCCATGTGGCATTAAACCACACAGAGGGTTCATATAATCCATCTTTATCGTCGCCCTGACCTTCGACGTTTTCAATTTCATACATGGCACCGATATTAAATTCCCAGTGTTTTGCTGATTCCGTTGCGTGCGCGCAGCTAACCCCTGCGCACAGAACGAGCGCAGCACGTCTTAGTAGAGTACTCATTTAAATGTTCCCTTTATAATTAACTCAAAAAAAACCGGAAATTTGCATTTCCGGCGAACGCCTTTCTTATCTAATAGCCACTTCAGTATCAGCGTCGAAGAAATGACATTTATTCATATCGAACTGGATGCCGATATTATCCCCCGCCGCATAATCATTTACCGCTCCTGCACGAACGAC
Organism: Enterobacter cloacae complex sp. 394I7; assembly: GCF_057320345.1. Taxonomy (NCBI): domain Bacteria; kingdom Pseudomonadati; phylum Pseudomonadota; class Gammaproteobacteria; order Enterobacterales; family Enterobacteriaceae; genus Enterobacter; species Enterobacter cloacae complex sp. 394I7. The sequence goes on from NZ_JBXWCR010000001.1 coordinate 1,411,800, forward strand.
CAGCTCATGCCCGCCCACGGTGGCATAGAGCATGAACTCAGCCCCGGTCAGTTCGGCCACGCTGACTTTTGCCGCAATATCATCCCCACGGCTTTGCAGCGTCAGAATATCTTCCGGCCGGATCCCAAAGACCACGGCTTTACGCTGATATCCGGCGGCATTCACCGCCGCCAGCGTGTCTTCAGGTATCTCCAGACGCAGCGTTTCCGTCACGAAATAGCGATCGTCTATCGCGCCCCGGATAAAATTCATTGCCGGTGAGCCGATGAAGCCCGCCACAAACATATTCGCCGGTTCGTTGTAGACCTGCTTAGGTGCCCCCACCTGCTGAATAACGCCATCCTTGAGGATCACAATGCGGGTCGCCATCGTCATCGCTTCCGTCTGATCGTGGGTCACGTAAATCATTGTGGTGTTGAGCTTCTGGTGCAGCTTGCTGATTTCAGCGCGCATTTGCACACGCAGCTTGGCGTCGAGGTTAGAAAGCGGTTCATCCATCAGGAAGACGCCGGCTTCGCGCACAATCGCCCGTCCTAACGCCACGCGCTGACGTTGGCCACCCGACAATGCGCCAGGTTTACGCGTGAGGTAATCACGCAACCCCAGGATTTGTGCCGCCCAGTTCACGCGCTCTTCAATGACCGCAGGGGCAATTTTCTGCATCTTCAGGCCAAACGCCATGTTGTCGTAAACCGTCATGTGCGGATAAAGCGCATAGTTCTGGAAAACCATCGCAATGTCGCGGGACTTGGCGGGCACATCGTTCATACAGACGCCGTCAATCACCAGCTCACCGGCGGAGATCTCCTCCAGCCCGGCAATCATACGAAGCGTCGTCGATTTACCGCACCCCGAGGGACCCACAAAGACGATAAACTCCTTGTCCTCAATTTCGAGGTTAAAATCCTTAACCACATGGACCTGGTTATCGTAGATTTTCTGAATATGTTTCAGAGACAGTTGAGCCATTTTTAATTCCTTATCATTACCGTTCGGGATGCCCAGAAATCCGTCAGGCATTTCCAGGTCAGTTCCTGCGTTGAATGAAGTTGTAATCCCGCATGGTTCAGGCCAGGCCCAATCCCGACCGAGAGCATTCCCGCCGCGTTGATTGCCTCAACGCCGGCTGCAGCATCTTCGATTCCGATAGCCTGCTCGGGGCGCACGTTCAGCCCGGCGCAGGCCGCAAGAAAGATCTCCGGGTCCGGTTTTGAGCGGGCAATGCGCGAGGCATCGGCGCAGAAATCAAAAGCCCTCTCAATGCCCAGCGCCTGCAAAATACCGGGGGCGTTAAGGGACACTGAGGCCAGCCCGATTTTGACGTTCGCCGCACGAATTTCCGCCAGCACCTCGCGGATGCCCGGAAGCAGAGAATCCTGCGTCAACGACGCCAGAGACCCGACGTAGCGCGCGTTCTTTTTATCCGCGAGCGCCTGCCGCTGCTGGTCGTTAAACTCCCCCTCTTTTCCGCCATGGCGCAGGATCCGCTGCAGCGATTCCATACGGCTTATCCCTTTCAGCTCGTCGTTGAACGCCACGTCGAGCGAGATGCCAATTTCCTGCGCCACGGCACGCCAGGCCAGAAAATGCAGATGCGCGGTATCGGTGATCACACCATCAAGATCGAAGACAACGGCCTCAGGCTTCATGATTTGCTCCTGTGGTAGCGGTCCCACCAAGAGATGTAAAAAAATCCCTGAAAGAACAGACCTGCCGATCCATTATGCACAGGGTTTTACCCCACAGCGTTAAGCTCACCGGTGCAGTGGTTTCAATCGTTAAAACATCATTTTCAAACGTGAAGTGCATGCGCGCGTTTCTCCATCGCAGCGGGAAAGCCAGTTTTCGCCAGTGGGCAGGCAGCTTCGGGGCAAGATGCAATTCCCCCTGGACGATCTGCATGCCGGCAAATCCCTGAATAACGCCGGACCAGATAGCCCCGGTGGCGGCAGCATGAATCCCGTCATCGCAGCTGTGCGGATCGTCGCCCAGATCGATGGCGACACCCTCGCGCCAGAAGGCGTAGGCCCTTTCCGTATCGCCACACCGGGCAGCAACAATTCCATGAATCGCTTTGCTCAGCGAAGAGTCGTGTATGGTACGCGGCTCGTAGTACGCCAGGTTGGCAGCACACTGCTGTGGGGTAAACCGTTCCGGCAGCAGGTAGTTGAGCATCACCACGTCGGCCTGTTTAAGGATCTGCATCTCGTTCACTTCCGCGCGGGAGTAATCGAGCAGAATGGTCTGTTTACCCGCTTTCGCCTTATAGCGGCTCAGATCGATAGCCGGTTTCGCCATGAAGGTATCATCCTGAGGAAGGACCCCTTCTGCGTTGGCTTGCGGTAACCACAAACGGGACATAAACCGGCTGGCATTCTCCATGAAGCCATCATCTTCACGATTGAACATCGCCATAAACTGGCGCGCACAGGCGACATTGTGCCAGGCCAGATAGTTGGTGTAGGCATTGTTATTGACGTGCTCCGTGTACTCATCCGGCCCGATCACATCGTGGATTTCCAGGCGATCATTGACTTCCGTCGCCCGCCCCATCCAGAACGTTGCCGTCTCTATCAGTAGCGTCAGCCCTTCGTTACGCATAAAAGCGTCATCATGTGTCGCCTGCCAGTAGGCCACGACAGCCCAGGCAATGTCCGCCACAATGTGATGTTCTGCCAGCGCAGAGGCCACTTTCTGGCGCGTGCCCGTGCGGATGTTGATTGCCGCATATTCCGGCGTTTCCTCCTGACCGCTCGCGGCACTCTCCCAGGGGAAAAGTGCGCCAGGCCAGCCGTTGCGACGCGCTTTTTCACGAGCCCCGGCCAGGTTGAGCCAGCGATAACGCAGCAGACTGCGGGCGACATGCGGACGCGTAAAGAGATGGAAAGGCAGCAGGAAAATTTCGGTATCCCAGAAGACGTGGCCTTTATACCCTTCGCCGGTCAATCCTTTCGCGGCGATACTGCAGCGCTCATTGTCGGCAGGCGTCATGGCGGTCAGATGCCAGACGGTATAATCCAGCGCGAGCTGATCCTGCGGTTCCGCAGACGTTACCGCCACCCGCGCATCTCGCCAGACGTCTTCCCAGGCGCAGGCAGAGCTCTCCAGCAACGATGCGTAGCCTCGCGCTGCGCACACCTTGAGTTCGGCCAGTGCGTTACGCGCAAACGACGCCTGCGAAAGGGCTTTGTCACTGCGGTGGGCGACCCAGACGATCTTTTCAAGCGTGACAGTGTCACCCTGCGAAACGTTCAGGGCGTAATGCGCACTGATGCGACGATTTTTAGCGGTAAAGCAGCTTTCGCTACCCGCTGAAAGCCGGCAGAACGCGGATATAACGACATCAGAAACCCGGTCCTGCGTTTCATACACGCCCTGCATACAGTTCTGGTCGAATACCCGGACTGAAATCTCATCCAGATGCTGCCTGCCGCTGTTGGTTTGCGTCGCATCAATTCCGGTTTTCAACACCACCTGCGAGGGCCCATCAAGGGGAGTGATGGCGAGTTGCATTGCCACTAACGGCAGCTGAGCGAGAGAAACGAAACGACGGCTCTCCAGGCGATAGCGTTTCCCGTCGGGCGAGCGCCAGAGCACGCTGCGACGCAGTTCACCATTGGCAAACGCCAGCTCGCGCTGCCACTCAAGAAGCGCCCCGGAAAGCAGGGTAAAATTCACACCATCCAGTTCAACCTCAATACCGGTAATATCCGGCAGGTTGATTAACTCCGTGGTCTCATTGCGACCTGCGCGATGATAAAGCCCGGCGAGATACATGCCTCTGGTTTGCTGGGTGTAATCCTCTTCGTGTGCCGCGCGAATGCCCAGGTAGCCATTGCCGCAAGCCATGATGGAGGCGTATTTATTCAGACTGTGGGGAGAGAAGCCCGGTTCGGTTAAAACAGACACATTCAGCATAACGTCACGCTTTCCCCTGTATCCGCCGATTCATAAAGCGCGGCAACAAGTTGCTGGATAACCAGCCCCTGTTCCGCATCTGCGATCATAACCGGCTCTCCCAGCACATGGCGTACAAACGCCTCCATGCTGCGCAGGTGACGCTGGTCGTCTGCCTCATCACGCTGCATGAGGGTCTGTAAAACGCCCGCCTCATCGTGGTAAATGTGAGCCGGGAAGAGCGTGGCCCCCGCCTTTTCGCCACAGAATGAAACATTCATGATCGACTGCTCACGGATATTCAGCGCAAACGACGTATCCAGGCGCAGAACGCCGCCATTGCAGAATTCAATTGTGCCAAACAGAGCATCTTCAACGGTAAACCGGGCGGGATCCCACTCGCCAAACTGTCCACTGTTTTTACGGTTCCCCAGCTTCTGGAAGCTGTGGGCGGTCACCCTTTTTACCGCCGGAAAACCCAGCACATACATCGCGGCATCCAGCATATGAATACCGATATCGATCAGCGGTCCGCCACCCTGTAGCGATTTGTTCGTAAAGACACCCCAGCCCGGCACGCCGCAACGACGCAGCGCCTGCGCCGACGTAAAGTAGATCTCACCTAACGCCCCGTTTGTGACAGCGTCACGTAGCAGCTGCGTGTCGAGCGCAAACCGATGGTGAAAATCATACGCCAGCACTTTTCCCGCTTTACGGGCCGCCCTGCGCATCTGGTCAGCCTGTTGCGGCGTCATGGCAGGCGGTTTTTCGCACATCACATGACATCCGGCCTCCAGTGCCGCCATGACATGTTCAAAATGGAACCGGTTTGGGGAGCAGACGCTGACCACATCAGGTTTTACCGCCTGCAGCATTTCAGATGCATTCTGCCAGACCGAAGGAATTGCATGACGTTCCGCAAACGCCTGTGCCTGTTCAAGGCCGCTGTCCATGACAGCGACCATTTGAACATCACTGCGTGTGGCGTAATACGAGGCATGCACTTTGTCCGCGACCTGCCCGGCGCCAATAATGGCGACGCGCAGAAGCGAAGGTGTTGAAGCACTCATCACGCTCGTCATCCTTAGCATTCACGCAGATACGTGAGTGAATCCTGGTAAGCCTGGGCCGCATCGTCGGCGCGGACACGGCACTCATACACCACGTAGCCCTGATAGTTGTCCGCACGAAGCTGCCCGAACAACGTGGCAAAATCCAGCGTCCCGCTGCCAGGCTGATAGCGATGGTTATCGGCGATATGCACATGACCCAGCAGATCCCGGTTGCGATGCAGCGCCTCTGTTAGCGAATCTTCTTCGATATTCATGTGGTAAAAGTCGCCGATGATCTGCACATGTCTGAGCGCGTTTTCTTCGATATAGCGACGCGCATCCGCGAGCGTGTTGATCATGTGATCCTGGTAGCGGTTGAGCGGCTCAAGGTAAACGGTGGTCCCGGTACGCGCCGCCACCTCATCCAGATAACGCAGCGAAGCACTCACCGCTTCGCGGTCACCCGCCAGGCTGCGTGGAGAGGTCATCGGCGGCAAGCGGAAGGTAAACATTCCCCAGGCGGCGGGCACAATAATCCCCTTTCCACCCACTTCAGCCAGCGCTTCCAGGATGCGTTCGATCTGTTTTAATCCGTTCAGACGACGTTCTTCAATGAAGTCACCAATCCAGCCGTCATATCCCCCGCAGGCGGTGGTCACCGGCAGGCCCGTGGCGGTGATTGCGGCTTTCACTTCATCGAGATTATCCACCAGCAGTTTGCCGTCAATTTCATAGCCATCAAAACCCATCGCTTTGATGTACTGGAATTTCTTCAGAATAGAAGTCGGGAAAAAGGCCTGGTTTTGCGTTGCGATTTTCATTGATGCTCTCCTTAGCTTAAAAAGTGACGCCCATCTTGATGCTCAGTTCCGGATGCTGATCGACATACTTCATGTAGCTCTCAGCGCTGGTGGTAAAGGTGACAACCGGGTCAATCAGATCTTCGCAGTTCAGATAACCGTTCATCAGCAGTTCCCAGCAGGTCTCTTCAATACGCTTTCGGCTCCAGCGCGGGTAATCCGGGTTGGGTTCGCTGCAGGCGCGCGAGAAAACGATTTTCGCGTTATTGAAGTGGGCTTCACGCCCCAGATTGAACCCTTCTGCGAACGGTTTCGCGAAAGCCACGTAGGAGATCGTTCCACCGTAGGCGAGCCCGCGCAGCGCAGACTGCAATGCATCGGCAAAACCGCTGGTTTCGATAATCACGTCAGCGCCCTGCTTTCCCGTCAGTTTTTTAAACTCCAGACCGACATCGGTGCCAAACGGATTGAGGCAGTAATCGGCCCCGTGACGGCGGGCAATTTCGCAGCGATGCGCGATAGGATCGACACCGATGACGATGGATGCACCGGCTTTTTTCGCCAGCTGAATCGCAATCTGCCCAATGGCACCCAGTCCGACCACAACGACAAAATCCCCCACCCGCACGTTAGCATCACGCACGCCGCTCATGGCGAACTGCGCAGGGTCGTAACAGACGGCATTTTTCCAGGAAGACCCTTGCGGCATTTTGCGCAGCTTGTAGTTATTAACGGCATTCACGATGACCGTCTCCTGCAGCGGCCCATAGCAGCAGACACGGTCGCCCGTCTGGTACTCCGTCACGTCATCGCCGCATTCGATAATGTCGCCAACGATCATGTTGCCCAGCTGGAACTTACCAAACTCAATGCCCCGCGCCGCGCCCTCTTCACGCGGGGTAAACATCTGCCACTCCGCGTTAAACTCCTCATCAATGAAGGGACTTGCCGCACGGAAATCTACCACTTCGGTGCCGTGTTTTGGCGCGCCGAAGCGCGCACGAATTTTCACTTCATGGACGGCAACAGGACGATCTTCATATTCCACCAGCGCCGCTACACGAGGCGCTGTCGCAACTAACTTTTTCATGACTGACTCCTAGTTAAAACTGGCCGCCTCAGCCCTTAACGCCACCGGCGGTCAAACCACTTTTGATAAAACGTTCAGACAGCGCGTACATGATGACCACCGGAAGCGCCGTTACCAGCGATGCCGCCATCATCCGACCCCAGATATAATCTGGCGTGCTAAAGAGCGTGTTCAGCCCAACCGGCAAGGTGAAATTGCTGGCGCTGGACAGGAAAATGGATGCAAACAGGTAGTCGTTCCATGCCACCATGAAGCAGTAGACGAACACCGACACGAGGCCGGAAATCGCCAGCGGAACGGTAATGCGGAAGATAATTTGCAGGCGGTTAAGCCCGTCCATCATCGCGGCTTCTTCTATTTCATCCGGAATGGTGTCGAAATAGCTGCGCAGCATAAAGACGGCTGTCGGCAGCGTCTGGGTCACCATGGTGATAATCAGCGCCAGCTCCGTGTCATAGATCCCCAGCGCGGTGATGATTTTGAATAGCGGCACCACCAGCAAAATCCCCGAGAACATATAGACGGTGTAAAAACTCGCATTGATTGTCGTGCGTCCTTTAAAACGCAGTTTGGATAACGCGTAAGCCCCCAGCGTGCCGAGAAAAACGGCAATTACCGACGAGGTCAGCGAGACCACCATGCTGTTTCTGAAGTAATCCACAAACGGGAAAATCAGCGGATTAAAGATGTCGATGTAATGCTGCAGCGTCCACGCCTGCGGCAGGATGGTCGGATGGAGCGATATCGCCTCTTTCGCGCTCTTAAGCGAGGTCATTAACATCACAAAGAACGGGAACAGCGTGATGATCAGAAACACCGCCAGCCCCAGATAAAAACCGAGACGGCCCAGTACGCGTTTATTTGTTGCCATTGAGGTTTACCCTTTTTCTGGTCAGCAGAATGACGGCGAAGATGATCACGAACAGCACCACGGAGATGGCAGCGGCTTTCCCGAGGTCATTGAAGGCAAATGCGGTCTTGTAGAGATAGACGCCCAAAATATCGACCTTGGTGGTCAGGAGATAAACATCAGCGAACATATAGAACATCCAGATGGTTCGCAGTGTAATCGCCGTGGCCAGCACCGGCATAATGGCGGGCAGTGTGACGATACGAAAACGCTGCCAGGCATTTGCCCCATCCATTTCCGCGGCTTCGTACAGCGACTTATCAATGGTCTGCAATATCGCGAGGAACGAGATAAACGCGTAGGGGAAGTAACGCCAGATGGCGAACAGCACCACCAGCACAAAACTGCTGCCCGGGTTGTCGAACCACAGCGGCGCCTGGTCATAAAGGTGCAACAGATCGACACCCAGATAGTTCACAATGCCGTAGCCGTTGTTGAACATGTATTTCCATGCAAACACCAGCGAGATGGATGGTGTGACGTAGGACAAAATCACCAGTGAACGCGCCGTTTTCCGCAGGCGAAATTCCCGGTTAAAAAAGAGGGCAACGGCCAGCCCCAGCGCCGTGCTGCCCATCACCACCAGGGCGGTGTACCAGAACGTCATCCACAGGGAGTGCCAGAATGCGCCATCGCTGAGGATACGAACATAGTTATCCAGCCCGACAAACACGGCGCTAATGCGCGGGTTAAGCGGCAAACGTAAAAAGCTGATTTCAATATTGGAAATCATCGGCCAGGCCACCAGGCCCCCCAGCAAAATCAGGCTGGGGGCCAACAGCAGCATGGCGAAAGGCATATCTGAACGACCAGAAAACAACGTCTTCATAATTTCCTTCCGCAGAGCGCTCCTATCGTTGTGAAATCAGGTCAGTCAGTCGCTTCTGGCTTTTGCTTAACGTTGCACTGAGATCCTGTTGACCTACTGTGACGTTATGCACCATGGAACTGATGATGCCGGACCCCGTTACATCACCCATGCGGGTAAAGTTTTTGTCGCCCACGGCGCCAAATACCTGCACATTCGGGAACTGGGCGATAAGCTCATAGGGAAGTTGACCAAACGCTTTAATGACCTCGTTGTCTTTCCAGGAGTCCGTGCCGACGACCAGTTTGTTCACCGGCAGCGCGGCCCCCGGGGACATCATCACCCAGTCAGACGCGTTCTGTGCCTGCTCCATCCAGGTGACAAACTTCTGTGCAGCCTGGGTTTCATCTTCTGTTTGACCGGAGGTGATCGTCAGCGATGTGACCATGCCGTAGACCGCTGAAGACGTTTCAGTCGGAACGACAAAGCCCAGGTTGGCTGGGTTGCCGTCTTTATAGACCGCCGGCAGGATATAGGTGGAATACACCGCCATCGGTGCCGAACCATTCATAAAGGCATCTTTAATCTCCATGACATCGTTCGAGCCCGGCATGGTGGTCGCGGCCAGTGCTTTATAGAACGCCAGCGCGTTCACCATTTCCGGGGTATCGATGTTGATTTTCCCGTTGGCGTCAAAAACGTTCGCGCCACCGGAAAGCGCAAACTGAGAAAACGCCTGCTCGGTCATCACGCTTTCTGCCGTGGGTAGCGCAATGCCATAGCGTTTTTTAGCCGGATCGCTGAGGCGTTGGCTGGCTTTCAGCAGCTGTTCCCAGTTATGCGGCTCCTCAATACCCGCCGCAGCAAGCACATCTTTGTGATACCAGACGCCAGACAGCCAGGCGCTGATTGGCACCCCCGTCCAGGCTGAGCCGTCTTCCGTGCGAACGACACGTAAAATTCCGTCATAGAAGGTGTTTTCGCCCACCGCTTTGATGGCGGCGTTGATCGCATCCCGGTCCAGCAGCTGCTCTTTATCCATGACTTTTGCGTAGTCATGGCTGACCTCAATGACCTCAGGCAGCGCACCGGTGCGGGCCAACGTAATCACTTTGGTGTTGTAGGCATCCTCTTCTACCGGTACCTGTTTCACCGTAATCGTCGGGTTCTCTTTCTCGAATTTTTCAATCAGTTTTGTAATTACCGCCTGACGCTCCTGTTCAACTGAGGAGTGCATAAACTCAATGGTGACAGCAGAGGGTTTGTCATCCTTACAGCCTGACAACAAGGCGCACGAAACCAGTGCTGATATCAGCACAATTTTGGGCATATTCATGTTTAAGGTCCTTTTTTAGTTTTCTTTAATCCACAACACCTGCCATGGATTAAGGGTCAGAGTCGTACCAGTAATATCTTTCCCGGCGATCAATTCCCTGCCGGATGGAATATTCGACTCAAGCGTTTGAATGCGATCGCTGAAATTAAATAACGCGGTAACTTTTTCGCCACTTTGCGCAATACGCATTATTTTTAATACATGCTCGCCTGCCGTAATAAAACAAGCCTGACTGTCAGGGTGGAATGCTTTTTCTGCACGCCTCAGGGAGATTAATTCACGCAATCTATAATAGACTTTCTGCCGCAGGCTATTTTCGTTCTCAAGCTCACTGTCGATTGCACCGGCGAGGTATTTTTTGCGGTTAATCGCACGGTTATATCCCAGGCGATCCACGCCCTCATAATCATTACGCGAGCCAAGAATACTTTGAATATAGACGGCAGGCACACCGGGGAAACTCAGGAGTACAGCATGAGCCAGAATAAACCGGGCAATACGGTGATTGTCATCGCAGTCCCTTGTGCTTAACGCATCAAGATAAGTGACATTGATTTCATACGGGCTTCGCGTTCCATCCGGATTGTTTTTCCAGTTGACCAGCGCCCCCTCGGCCTGAAGTTTCTCAACCAGCGAGAGGATCTCAGACTCGGGTAAAATTCCGCGTAACGGATTGAGGCCAATCCCATCATGCGAGGCCAAAAAGTTAAACCAGGTGGTTTTCGTGGAAGGAAGCGTCAACGACGACGCCCACTGACACAGCGCCCGGACATCCTGACGGTGTACCGCATGCAGCACAAGCGGCGGCAAGGAGAACTGATACACCATCTGCGCTTCATTGTTGCCGTCACCAAAGTAGGCAACGTTGTCTTTATGCGGGACATTGGTCTCTGTGATAATCACCGTCCCCGGCGCGACAGCCTCGGTAATGGCACGGAAAAGCTGGATAAGCTGGTGGGTTTGTTCCAGATGGATACAGCTCGTTCCGGGTATCTTCCACATAAACCCAACAGCATCCAGACGAATGTAGCGCGCCCCTTCAGTCAGGTAGTGCAGCAGCACGTCTACCATCGCAATCAGAACCTGAGGAGAGGCAAAATTGAGATCGACCTGGTCGCTGCTGAAGGTGGTCCACAGGTGGCGTACGCTGCCATCGTGAAGCGTAAACGGCGTGAGGAGGGGCAAAGCACGCGGTCGCGTGACGGCCGACAGATCCGTTTCAGGGTCAACAGAAATGAAGAAATCGTTATACCCCGGCATTTGCTTAAGGTAATTCGCGAACCATTGACTTTGCGCCGACATGTGATTGCAGACGAAATCAAACATCAAACTGGCTGATTGTTTTAATTCGGCGATGTCCTGCCACGTTCCTGTTTCTGGTGCAACTTCGTGGTAATCAATAACAGAAAAACCGTCGTCAGAAGACCACGGGTAAAAAGGTAAAAGATGAACATGTGAAAAGGAGTGAGAGAGCCACTTATTATAAAACCGTGTGAAAACCGGCAGGGCTTTCTCCCCTTCTGCCGAAAACTGATCGGCATACGTAATCAGGACAACATCTTTTTCATCCCACCCCACCTTACGCTTATCTGTAATAACAGAAATCGCGTTATCAATCTTTTCCAGCAACACCGAAAAATGGGTATCGGAAAATGATTCCCCGTAAACAAGATTAATGATTTCTTTAATTTTAGCCTGCATTTTATTTTCCATGGTAGCGGTCCCACGGAACGCAATCTACTCCCATGAAAAATATCTGTCAACGGACCGGGACGCAGAAAACGCAATTGCAAAGCAGCTCAACGCAGTATTGTGAGCTGCCGCAAAGAAAGAAAGGGAAAGCGAAGAAGTATCGCTAGCCTGCCCCGAAAACGAGAAAGGCTAACGTACGCAGGAATTATTGGGGAAAGTAGCGGCGTGAAAGCCGTTTTGCCACTTTTTGCAGCAGAGGTTCGAGCGCCACAGCCAGCAACATTCTTACCGGCTTGCGGGCAACAGATTTTATCGCCCAACCCGCCACACCTGCCGGGCCGAAACGTAATGCCGTCAGCAGGACCAGTTTACCTGCGATTTTCAGGCCGGGTTTTACCTTCTGACCGGCCTGTTGCCAGTTTTGCTTCATGTATATTCTCTCTTAAAGCTGACGAAAACGGCTTCTCAGCGTGAAGGTGTCAGACGTGACATAGCGCTCCATCTCACGTAACCGCTTCTCCCCAGCGGCGAGTTGATCGTCAACCGCGTTGAGAAGATCGTTGCTGGTCGGTGCGCCTTCTGCGGCCAGTTCACCTTCCGGCATCGGGTCGAGTACAAACGACAGCACGATGTACGCCACCAGGGTGATAAACGCCAGACCGAAGAAGATCGACAGCACCGTTACCACGCGAACCAGTTTGACCGGGACATCAAGATAATGGGCCAGTCCCGCACAGACGCCGCGTACCATTCCCTGCTGCGGAATGCGCCACAATTTTTTGTTCAGATTCAGTCCGGCCATTAACGGTCCCTCCAGTTTGGATGTTCTGCATCGAGGATATCTTCCAGCGCCTGAATGCGTTCGCGCATTTTATTCGCCTGTTCGGTCAGCTGTACGAGACGCTGTTGTTCACTCTGGGAAAGTTCACCACGTGAAGAACGGTTGCTGTAGTGCAGCCATAACCAAATCGGCAGAACAAACAGCACGAAAATGGTCAGGGGAATAGCCAGAAAAAGCGCGCTCATGTGTACTCCTTGTCTTACGATGCGTGGCGGCACACTCAGGTGCCGCACAAATTATTATTGGTTGTCTTGCTTCATTTTGGCTTTCAGCGCAGCAAGTTGCTCGCTGATTTCATCGTCCGCTTTCAGGTCAGCGAACTGCTGATCCAGTGACTTCTGTTTACCAATGCTGTGACTTTCCGCTTCCGCTTCCATATGGTCGATACGGCGTTCAAACGACTCAAAACGTGCCATTGCTTCATCCAGCTTACCGCTATCCAGCTGGCGACGTACATCGCGGGATGAGCTTGCCGCCTGGTGGCGCAATGCCAGCGCCTGCTGACGCGCACGCGTTTCGTTCAGTTTGTTCTCAAGCTCACCAATCTCTTTCTTCATACGCGAAAGCGTATCATCGACCAGTGTGACTTCATGCTCGAGCGTCGCGACCATGTCTGCCAGCTTCTGTTTTTCAATCAGCGCGGCACGGGCCAGGTCTTCTTTATCTTTACGCAGCGCAAGTTCTGCTTTTTCCTGCCATTCGTTAAGCTGAGCGGTCGCCTGCTCAATGCGGCGCGTTAACTGTTTTTTCTCAGCCAGCGCACGGGCGGAGGTAGAACGCACTTCAACCAGCGTATCTTCCATTTCCTGAATCATCAGGCGCACCAGCTTCTGCGGATCTTCCGCTTTCTCAAGCAGTGAGTTGATATTGGCGTTCACGATGTCGGCGAAACGAGAAAAAATACCCATAATGTGATCCTCATAGTTCTGTTATCGGGCGATGCCCTGCTACATAACTAATACAAATACCGTGCCAAGTTTTTATCTTGTTGATTTTACTTGATGTGGTTGATTTCCAGGCATCGGCACACTATGCTCACCTGGTGAATATCACTAAGGAGTGGTTAATTTCATCATGGCTGGATACAAAGACAATTTACTCGGCGAAGCCAACAGTTTTCTGGAAGTCCTCGAACAGGTCTCCCGTCTCGCGCCGCTCAACAAGCCGGTGCTTATTATCGGTGAGCGCGGCACGGGTAAGGAACTGATTGCTAACCGTCTACATTATTTATCCGGACGCTGGGATGGCCCCTTCATTTCTCTTAACTGCGCGGCGTTGAATGAAAATCTGCTCGACACGGAGCTTTTCGGTCATGAAGCCGGTGCTTTTACCGGTGCCCAAAAACGCCATCCGGGTCGTTTTGAACGCGCCGACGGCGGCACGCTGTTTCTTGATGAACTGGCCACCGCGCCCATGCTGGTACAGGAAAAGCTGCTGCGCGTGATTGAGTATGGCGAGCTGGAGCGCGTCGGCGGTAGCCAGCCGTTGCAGGTCAACGTGCGTCTGGTGTGCGCGACCAATGCCAACCTCCCGCAAATGGTGGCAGAGGATAAATTCCGTGCCGACCTGCTCGACCGGCTGGCCTTTGACGTCGTTCAGCTCCCGCCGCTGCGCGAGCGAAGAAGCGACATCATGCTGCTGGCAGAGCAGTTTGCGATTCAGATGTGTCGCGAGCTCGGCCTGCCGCTTTTTCCGGGGTTCAGCGAGTATGCAAAGGAGACACTCCTCGCTTACCACTGGCCGGGAAATATCCGTGAGTTAAAAAACGTCGTGGAGCGTTCTGTCTATCGCCACGGCAGCAGTGAGACCGAGCTGGATAACATTATTCTTGATCCTTTTCAGCGTAGCCCGCAGCCAGCTTCCGCCCCGCCCATGTCCGGGGCTTCCCCTGCCCTTTCCCTGGATTTGCGGCAGTTCCAGCATGAACAGGAACAACAGCTGCTTGAGCAGAGCCTGAAGGTGGCGAAATATAACCAGAAACGGGCGGCTGAACTCCTGGGTCTGACCTACCATCAATTAAGGGCATTGCTCAAAAAGCATCAAATGCGCTGACAATATCAGCACTTACCCGCAGACATTTTTACGAAGCAGGCGTAAGTGCGATACACTTTGCAGATCGAACCTAAAAACCTTAAAAATTATGCGTCTGGTTTTATCGTCCTTCTTTGCACTTGGTCTGTTCAGCAGCCTGGCGTTTGCTGCGCCCGAACCCGCTACGCAACCTGATATTCGCGACAGCGGCTTCGTCTATTGCGTAAGCGGTCAGGTTGATACATTTAACCCGCAAAAAGCGGGCAGCGGCCTGATTGTGGATACCCTTGCCGCGCAACTCTATGACCGTCTGCTTGATGTGGATCCCTACACCTACCGTCTGGTGCCAGAGCTTGCCGAAAGCTGGGAAGTCCTGGATAACGGCGCGACCTACCGTTTCCACCTGCGCGATGATGTCGCATTTCAGCACACGCCATGGTTTACCCCAACGCGCAAACTGAACGCGGATGACGTGGTCTTTACGTTCCAGCGTATCTTTAACCGTAATCACCCGTGGCATAACGTTAACGGCAGTAACTTCCCCTACTTCGACAGCCTGCAGTTTGCCGATACCGTTAAAAGCGTTCGCAAGCTGGATAACCGCACGGTGGAGTTTTCGCTGAAGCGCCCGGATGCCTCTTTCCTCTGGCACCTGGCCACCCACTATGCGTCCGTTATGTCTGCTGAATACGCCGCGAACCTGAGCAAAATCGATCGTCAGGAGTTAATCGACCGTCAGCCAGTCGGCACCGGTCCGTTCCAGCTGGCCGAATATCGCTCCGGACAATATATCCGCCTGCAGCGCCATGCGCATTTCTGGCGCGGCACGCCGCTGATGCCACAGGTAGTGGTCGATCTTGGCTCTGGCGGGACGGGGCGTTTATCAAAACTGCTGACCGGGGAGTGCGACGTGCTGGCGTGGCCTGCTGCCAGCCAGCTCACCATTTTGCGCGACGATCCGCGTTTGCGCCTGACGTTACGCCCCGGCATGAACATCGCCTATCTGGCGTTTAATACCGATAAGCCGCCACTGAACAACCCTGCCGTACGCCACGCGCTGGCGCTGGCCATTAACAACCAGCGTCTGATGCAGTCGATCTATTACGGTACGGCAGAAACCGCCGCCTCTATTTTGCCGCGAGCCTCGTGGGCCTATGACAGTGAAGCTAAAATTACGGAATACAACCCGGCAAAAGCGCGTGAACAGCTGAAAGCGCTGGGGGCAGAAAACCTGACGCTGCAACTCTGGGTACCGACCAGTTCTCAGGCCTGGAACCCAAGCCCGCTGAAGACCGCCGAGCTGTTGCAGGCAGATATGGCGCAGGTGGGGGTGAAAGTGATCATCGTGCCGGTTGAGGGTCGTTTCCAGGAGGCGCGCCTGATGGACATGAACCATGATTTAACCCTGACAGGCTGGGCGACCGACAGTAATGACCCGGACAGCTTCTTCCGTCCGTTGCTGAGCTGTGCGGCGATTAACTCCCAGACCAACTACGCCCACTGGTGCAACCGGGAATTTGACGGCGTGCTGCAAAAAGCGCTGGCGTCCCAACAGCTGGCGTCACGCATAGACGCCTATGATGAAGCGCAGAAGATCCTTGCCGAAGAGCTGCCCGTGCTGCCGCTGGCCTCGTCCCTGCGCCTGCAGGCCTATCGCTATGATATTAAAGGCCTGGTGTTGAGTCCGTTCGGCAACGCCTCCTTCGCCGGCGTGTCTCGCGAAAAAGAACAAGAGGTGAAAAAACCATGATCATTTTTACCTTGCGCCGCCTTCTGCTGCTGTTGGTGACGCTCTTTTTCCTGACCTTTGTTGGTTTCAGTCTGAGCTATTTCACCCCGCACGCCCCGCTTCAGGGGTCGTCGCTGTGGGATGCGTGGCTCTTCTGGTTTAACGGTCTGCTGCACTGGGATTTCGGTGTTTCAAGCATCAACGGGCAGCTCATCTCTGAGCAGCTGAAAGAGGTTTTCCCGGCGACAATGGAGCTGTGCATTCTGGCGTTCGGTTTTGCCTTAATGGTTGGTATTCCGGTAGGGATGCTGGCAGGGATTTATCGCAACAAATGGCAGGATAAATTTATCAGCGCCCTCGCCCTGCTCGGCTTCTCGATCCCGATCTTCTGGCTGGCGCTGCTGCTGACGCTTTTCTTCTCCCTCAACCTGGGCTGGCTGCCGGTTTCTGGCCGTTTTGACCTGTTGTATACGGTAAAAACGGTGACCGGGTTTGCTATCGTTGACGCCTGGCTGTCTGATTCAGCCTGGCGACATGAGATGATCGTCAGCGCCGTACGCCATATGGTCTTGCCGGTACTGACGCTGGCGGTGGCACCGACAACCGAAGTGATCCGCCTGATGCGCCTGAGTACCATCGAGGTGTTCGATCAGAACTATGTCAAAGCGGCCGCCACGCGCGGCTTATCGCGCCTGACTATCTTGCGCCGTAATGTGCTGCATAATGCCCTGCCGCCTGTGATCCCGCGACTGGGGCTCCAGTTTTCCACCATGCTCACCCTGGCGATGATTACCGAAATGGTCTTCAGCTGGCCGGGGCTGGGACGATGGTTGATCAATGCTATCCGCCAGCAGGACTACGCCGCCATTTCGGCGGGCGTCATGGTGATTGGCTCTCTGGTGATTATTGTTAACGTGATTTCCGATATTTTGGGTGCTATGGCCAACCCGTTGAAGCATAAGGAATGGTATGCCCTACGATAACGTATACAGTGAAAAGCGCACGCCCGGTGCGCTGCGTACCGTGTGGCGTAAATTCTATGGTGACACCACGGCAATGATTGGCCTTTATGGCTTCGCCGGGCTGGTGTTGCTCTGCGTTTTTGGCTCCTGGTTTGCGCCCTATGGTATTGATCAGCAGTTCCTTGGCTATCAGCTGCTGCCCCCATCCTGGTCGCGCTACGGTGAGGTCTCTTTCTTCCTCGGTACGGACGACCTCGGGCGTGACGTATTGAGCCGCCTGTTGAGCGGTGCGGCGCCGACGGTCGGCGGTGCATTTGTGGTGACGTTTGCTGCCACCATCTGCGGTCTGGCGCTCGGCATCTTTGCCGGGTCGACGCATGGCCTGCGCTCGGCGGCACTGAACCACATTCTCGACACCCTGCTCTCTATTCCGTCCCTGCTGCTGGCCATCATTGTGGTGGCGTTTGTCGGGCCACACCTGTCGCATGCCATGTTCGCGGTCTGGCTGGCGATCCTGCCCCGCATCGTGCGTTCGGTATACAGCATGGTGCATGACGAGCTGGAAAAAGAGTATGTCGTCGCAGCTCGCCTGGACGGTGCAACAACCTTAAACATCCTTTGGTTTGCCGTACTGCCGAACATCGCTGCCGGGCTGGTCACGGAGATCACCCGCGCCCTGTCGATGGCGATTCTGGACATCGCGGCGCTTGGTTTTCTCGATCTCGGCGCGCAGCTGCCGTCGCCTGAATGGGGCGCGATGCTCGGTGACGCGCTCGAGCTTATCTACGTTGCGCCGTGGACGGTCATGTTACCGGGCGCAGCCATTATGGTGAGTGTGCTGCTTGTCAACCTGCTGGGCGATGGTATTCGCCGTGCAATTAATGCGGGGGTGCAATAATGCCGCTTCTTGATATTCGCAACCTGACCATCGAGTTCAAAACCGGTGAAGGCTGGGTGAAAGCCGTCGATCGCATCAGTATCACCCTTGCTGAGGGTGAAATTCGCGGGCTGGTGGGTGAATCCGGTTCAGGGAAAAGCCTGATCGCCAAAGCCATCTGTGGTGTGGCGAAGGATAACTGGCGCGTCACCGCTGACCGTATGCGTTTTGATGATATCGACCTGCAACGCCTCTCTCCTCGCGAGCGTCGCAAGCTGGTCGGCCATAACGTATCAATGATTTTCCAGGAGCCGCAATCCTGTCTTGACCCGTCCGAGCGCGTGGGCAAACAGCTGATGCAGAACATTCCCGGATGGACCTATAAAGGCCGCTGGTGGCAACGGTTTGGCTGGCGTAAGCGTCGTGCTATTGAGCTGTTGCACCGCGTCGGGATCAAAGATCATAAAGATGCCATGCGCAGTTTTCCGTACGAACTGACCGACGGTGAGTGTCAGAAAGTGATGATTGCCATCGCGCTGGCCAATCAGCCGCGTCTGCTGATTGCGGATGAACCGACCAACGCGATGGAACCGACCACGCAGGCGCAGATTTTCCGCCTGCTGACGCGTCTGAACCAGAACAACAACACCACCATTTTGTTAATCAGTCACGACCTGCAAATGCTCAGCAAATGGGCTGATAAGATTGATGTGATGTACTGCGGGCAGACGGTCGAAACCGCCCCGAGTGAAGACCTCATCACCGCGCCGCATCATCCGTATACGCAGGCGCTGATCCGCGCCATTCCAGATTTTGGCAGCGCCATGCCGCACAAGAGTCGCCTGAACACCCTGCCCGGGGCTATCCCGCTGCTGGAGTCCTTGCCGATTGGCTGTCGTCTGGGGCCGCGGTGCCCGTATGCGCAGCGTAAATGTATTGAGACGCCACGTCTGACAGGGGCTAAAAATCATCTATATGCCTGTCATTTCCCGCTGAACATGGAGAGAGAGTGAAATGGTCGAAACCTTACTGGAAGTCCGTAACCTGAGTAAGACCTTTCGCTACCGTACCGGACTGTTCCATCGTCAGACCGTTGAAGCCGTGAAGCCGCTCAGCTTTACCCTGCGCGAAAAACAGACGCTGGCAATCATCGGTGAGAACGGTTCCGGTAAATCCACGCTGGCGAAGATGCTGGCAGGCATGGTTGAACCTTCCGGCGGCGAAGTGCTGATAGATGACCATCCGCTGGAATTCGGCGATTACTCTTTCCGCAGCCAGCGTATCCGTATGATCTTCCAGGATCCGTCGACATCGCTCAACCCGCGTCAGCGTATTTCGCAAATCCTCGATTTTCCGCTGCGTCTGAATACCGATCTCGAGCCAGAAGCGCGACGCAAACGCGTTTTTGAAACCCTGCGGATGGTTGGGCTGCTGCCCGATCACGAGAGCTATTACCCGCACATGCTCGCCCCCGGCCAGAAACAGCGTCTTGGGCTCGCGCGTGCGCTGATATTGCGCCCGAAAGTGATCATCGCCGACGAAGCGCTCGCCTCGCTGGATATGTCGATGCGATCGCAGTTAATTAACCTGATGCTCGAATTACAGGAAAAACAGGGTATCTCGTATATCTACGTGACCCAACATCTGGGGATGATGAAACATATCAGCGACCAGGTGATGGTCATGCATCAGGGTGAGGTTGTTGAACGTGGCAGTACCGCAGATGTTATGGCCTCTCCGCTTCATGAACTGACTAAGCGATTGATTGCCGGCCATTTCGGTGAAGCATTAACCGCGGATGCGTGGAGAAAAGATCGCTAGCGCGTTGGTGCAAGGGGCAGATTAACAACGCTCACCACGCGCGAAATCCTCGCGGCGTTCTAGCGCCCCTTATCCGACAAAAAAACCCCCGGCACACCCGTTCCTTTAAGGGTTAAATAGCAGCTCGCGCGCGTTAACCCTTTCCTTTCACTGATGGCGTAACCCGCTGGCAAGCAGGACAAACACCTCAATCGCATGTGGCAACGTCTTCTGTGGATCGTCACTGGCGGCTATCAACAGTGCAGCATTGAGCGCAGCGCCATTTAACAGCTGTGCAGCGACGTTTGCATCCATGTCTTTCAGGACCTTGCGTTCAATCATTTTTTCTATGGTCTGACGGGTAGATTCCAGGCAGCTATTCTGGCTGGGCCAGTGGGCCGGGTCACCCAGAACAGCCGGACCATCACGCAGTACAATACGCTGCACTTCCGGATCGAGCGCCATTTTGATGTAAGCGACGCCTTCGGCCAGCAGTCGTTCCCAGTCATTCTCGGCGCTGGCGGCAATTTCCTTCGCCTTTCGTGCCATTTCGCTGTCTATCTGGGCGACCACCGCAGCCAGCAAGCCTTTCTTGTCAGTGAAATTATGGTATAGCGCTCCACGTGTTAACCCCACGCTTGCGGTCAGTTCATCCATGGAGGCTGCGGCATAGCCTTTCTCGGCAAAAGCTTTGCGCCCTGCCTGTATCATTTTTTCGCGATTTTCCTGGGCCGTTTCGGCACGGCTTTTTGCAGCCATAAGACGTCCTTGGTTACGTTGTGTTTTTCCGTTTGACATACGTGGCGTATGTGGTTTAGATTTTGACATACGCCGCGTATGTTAATACGACCGCGTGATCTCAACAATACCCCCAATCGAAAAGGAAATGCCATGCACCCACGTGAACCTGTATTTCCCGCTAATCGTCATGCCCTCTATGAAGAACATGGCTATTCTGCTGCCATTCGCTCTGGCGATCTGTTATTTGTCTCAGGCCAGGTTGGAAGCCGCAGCAATGGCACACCTGAAACGGATTTCGGCGCTCAGGTACAACTGGCTTTTGATAATCTCCAGGCTACGCTTTCTGCCGCGGGATGTACGTTTGATGATGTGATCGACGTGACGACGTTTCATACCGATCCAGAAAATCAGTTTTCAACCATCATGGAAGCCAAAAAATTAGCGTTCCCCCGCCCCCCTTATCCGAACTGGACGGCCGTGGGGGTAAACTGGCTTGCGGGCTTTGATTTTGAAATTAAGGTCATTGCCAGAATCCCACCGCAATAAAGCAAGTATTTGGCATAAGCCCCACCGGCAATTTATTAATTACGTCATGACGCCACACGCTGTAGATATCGAATGAAAGAAAGTATTAGTAAATATATTCTCACCTGGGTAGAGGAAAATAATTTTTCTATTTTACATATTGATCAATTGGTTAAAGATACCGGGTATAGCAGAAGAACCATGGAAACATGGTTTAAAGAGAAATATCACCTCTCTTTAGGTGAGTACATCCTAAGGAGAAGGCTGAGCCTTGCGGCCATCATGCTCAGAATGACATCGCTTCCCGTTACGGACATTGCTTATTTATTTCACTACCAAAGCAGCCAGGGGTTTTCAAGAGCCTTTAAAAAGATGTCGGGACTCACCCCTTCTGAATACAGAAATGCAAAAGAGTGGGATTTTGATATCCTTCAGCCCTCATTTTTATTAGACGATCTTAAAACACCCGAAATAACACTCTGTGAACTCAATGAGATTTTTCCGTATACCCATGAGATTATAGAGCACGATCATCTTTTTGATACTGCGGTGCACGATGTCACTAAAAAAATCAAAAAACTCCTGCTTGAGAATCGCGATCGGATCCAACAGCTTGCCATAGTGCCGCGCCGACCAGAACGTCTGGGTAAAAGCCGTTCCTATCTGGTAGAAGTCTTAATTTCATATTGTTTAGACAGCACTAAAACAACAAAGAAAGACACACTTTTACTTACCGGAAAATATGCAAAAATGTCCTTTGAAGGCAGCTGGGAATGTTATAGCGCCTATAACAAAATTGCGTTTGTTAAGGCAATGGTGACGAACCGCCTGACGTTGCGCGATGGCATTCATTTAATGCGTTTTAACGCCTGCAGCGATGAGCGCGTTAACTTTGATATTTACATCCCTGTGTTATAACCCCGTTTTTTCTTGCGCGTAAATCACACCGCGGGAGGCGCGCAACGCCGGTTCAGACCGACCCTGCGGCCTGTCTGCACACGGTTCTGTTTTTACCACCGTGCTTGGCCTCATACAGTGCTTCATCCACATCACGAATGATATCGCTACTGTTGACGTTTTCCTGAATGGCTGAGCACACGCCAATACTTAACGTTACCGTCAGGGGCACCGCGTACAGGTTACCCTGCCCGGTGCGTTGCTCAACATTCTTGCGAATACGTTCTGCGACGACTACGGCCATACTCCTGTCCGTGTCGGGCAACAGCAGGCCAAACTCTTCACCTCCCAGTCTGGCAAAGACGTCATTATCACGAATACTGTCTTTAATAATATCCACGACCGCCAGAATGACGCGGTCCCCCACAGGATGTCCCCAGGTGTCATTAATGGTCTTAAAGTTATCGATATCCAGCATCATAATGCTGGTGCCCTTTTCTGTTCTGAGCATGCGGAGCCGCTGAAGTGCCTCAAAAAAATACTTGCGGTTGAAGATCTGCGTAAGGGGATCGCGGTTAACCCGATCGCCAAAAAATCTCAGCAAGCTGAAGACATGTAACAGTAAGGTACAGATAACAAATAGTTTACTGAACACTTCTACCGCCCGGCTGATATACCAGAGCGACAGGTTATACGTATCGAGTAAGAGCAGGAAAAAGTTATAGGTGATCGCAGAAAGGCACACCACGATGATGCTGTTCCAGACGCCAGATGAAAAGCGTGTCACGTAAGTCATGTAGCAGGCCAGGGCCGACCAGAGAACTATCAGAGCGTTAACGTAGCGGACATCCCAGACAGGATGATACTGATCGGGGCGATACGCGGCTATCGTTAATGTCCAGGTTGGATTGTAGCTGCTCAACGCATGGGCCAGCACCGGGAACATAACCAGGGGGATTAACGATATTAGCGCCAGCCAGACCTTATTCCGTAATGTGAACCGTCGCCGTGCCGTGTGTTTCTCCACCCATACAGCAAGCCCCAGCAAAAAAATAAAACTTAACTGGCGGAAAAAATAAAATACCGCCGTATCGTTAGTTTTTAGCGTATGGGTTAACCCTGCGTCTTCAGGAAGCTGAATGACGATAATCGTTTCTATGAAATAGATGAGACCGCTCAGAAACGCCATGCTCAGGATTAACAGGGATAAATGAGACCGGTCAGACGCATACTGCATCTGGATAAAAATAGAGATAATGGTATCCAGAAAAAATAGCGCAATCATGACGATCAAATAGGTTGTCATGGGTACCCTGAAATCTGGATTATCATTAACAAAAAAGGAGTTCACCGCGATCATCAGTGCAAACAGCAGCGCACCGGACAGCACGATCATTTTCTCAGCCAACGTAATGTTATTCATGTTCATTAATACCGCATAAATAAAAGACGTGAAACGGCAGAGCGATTTACACCATTCTCTGCTTAACATCGAGGGGCAAACCGGTCAGGCTTGCCACCTTCTTTTCAGATGCTTCAGTTAACCGACCTCAGTCTGTTGAAGTGGATTATCCCGGTCGATGTCGTACCGAACCGGGATATTCCCTACTGCGCTTTACTCACCAGTGAGATCACCCTTACCGGCAAGGCCAGAGGCAACGCTAGCGCCATGTGCTGACATTCACCACATCGCCGTGGCTATTGAAGTCTACATACAGCCGCTTATTGTTCTGAAACGTCTGATAAACCGATTCCGAAAGCGCAAGGCTCGTTGCCAGCTCCGTCTGGCCTGCCACATGAGAGGCAGGAACGGCGAGATTCTGGTGTCTATAGCGGTTATAAAAATAGTTCTTTTTGCTGAGCTTACCGTAGGCGCACCAGCTACCGTCATACCGCATAACGGCATATTTACCGGAAAAATGATATTCCTGTTTTTGGTGCGACGTATTATCCGGTGACAGATAATCAATTATGACTTCAGCCATGTTTTCCCGGCTTTTATCCAGGCCTTCTGGACGCCGTCCCCTGATGGCGATTTCTTTTACCTCCCCACGATGATCAAGCAAAAGTTTTCTCAGTCTTTTGGTCACATCCTGTATCGCAGGATTAAAAATATGATCATATTCCGTCAGGGTATCGTTATAGGAAAACGTCCGCGCCAGCCGACATATCTTCACGTCAGGTTTACGGAGCCCTTCTAATAACAGTGAAGGATGGTAACGCTGGAAGTCCCATATTTCATCGCTTCGATATTGAGACGGTGTTTTCCCGGTCAATTTCTTAAACGCGCGGGCAAAACCCTGTCCACTATGATACTGAAAAATGTGAGCGATTTCGGTGACCGGCAGCGACGTCATCCTTAATAAAGACGCGGCATAGCTCATTCGTCTCCTGAGCATATACTCACCCAGCGACTGGTGAAATTGGTGTTTAAACCAGATTTCGAGCGTCCTTCTGCTGTAACCCGTTTTTACGACCAGCCGATCGATATGCTCCAGAGATAAAATATTATCTTCAACCCAGTCTATAACGTGTTTGTTAATGATTTCTTTCATGTTTTGACTCTAACTGGATTGTAATACGTAAAATCCACTAAACGGATCATTTTGCGCAAAAACGCCCGCCTCTGGTTGGATGAGGCGAACCGGTCGTGCAGTGATATAATGGACGGATGCCTGTGAAACAGCGTGATAACGCGTTCGCTCACCCCCTTCCATGACATACGTCACGGGCTTTGAGCGAGAAATAGCGTGACACAAGGGGCACTGAGTGGGATATAATTTCGAGCTAATTTCGAATGACTTTGAAATGTTGCCTGTAATGCTATGATTTACAAGGCAAAAAATAAGCAATGAATATAAGGATTAAATCTATGGGTTTTCTTTCCGGTAAGCGCATTCTGGTAACTGGCGTTGCCAGCAAACTGTCCATCGCATACGGCATCGCACAGGCTATGCATCGCGAAGGCGCTGAGCTGGCGTTCACCTACCAGAACGACAAGCTGAAAGGCCGTGTAGAAGAGTTTGCCGCGCAGCTGGGTTCCAGCCTTGTTCTGGAATGCGACGTTGCACAAGACGAAAGCATCGATGGCATGTTTGCTGAACTGGCAAAAGCATGGCCGAAATTCGACGGTTTCGTTCACTCCATCGGCTTCGCTCCTGGCGATCAGCTGGACGGCGACTACGTGAACGCGGTAACCCGTGATGGCTTCAAAATCGCTCACGACATCAGCTCCTACAGCTTCGTGGCAATGGCTAAATCTTGCCGTGCGATGCTGAACCCAGGCGCAGCTCTGCTGACCCTGTCCTATCTGGGCGCAGAACGTGCTATCCCTAACTACAACGTTATGGGTCTGGCTAAAGCGTCTCTGGAAGCAAACGTCCGCTACATGGCGAACGCGATGGGTCCAGAAGGTGTGCGTGTGAACGCTATCTCCGCGGGTCCAATCCGTACCCTGGCAGCTTCCGGTATCAAAGATTTCCGTAAAATGCTGGCGCACTGCGAAGCGGTTACGCCGATTCGTCGTACCGTTACCATTGAAGATGTGGGTAACTCTGCAGCGTTCCTGTGCTCTGACCTTTCCGCGGGTATCTCCGGCGAAGTGGTTCACGTTGACGGCGGCTTCAACATCGCTGCAATGAACGAGCTGGAAATTAAATAAGCTGTGACTCTCTTCCCTCACGGGAAGAGAGTTTTCCTTCCTCCGCCCGACCCCTTCGTTATTCCGTTCAGCTATTTGTTATCACCTAACAATATTTTTCCCCACATCTGCCTTACGCCAGGATATTGATCGCCATTTTGAGATCAAGGAACGCCCATGGAACAACGCCGTTTTTCCGGCAAAGGCCACTGGTACCACGAAACCCAGTCAAACCACGCGCAGACGGATGTTCTGCCTCTGGTGCCCGAAGCCGCTAACGTCGACGATCGTTTTTTGCTCGATTTAGCCCTGCCTGACGAGATTGTCGCCGCCTGTACTGGCTGGCTCACCCCTGCCAGAACCTTATGCCACCTGTTGTTTCCGCTCTCAATCTCCGTTAACCGGCTGCATACGCTCAGCGCCTACGACAGATTGAGTACTGCATTAACGGTCGCGCAGGCCTGTGGCGTCCAACGGTTGTGTAACCACTATGCCGCCCTCCTCGCCCCGCTTCCCGGCCCTGACTCCTCACGCGAAAGTAACCGCCGCCTGGCACAAATCACCCAGTACGCCCGTCAGCTCGCCAGCTCACCTGATGTCATCGATGATAAAGCACAGCAGCAGCTTGATGAGGTGGGCCTGACAACCTACGACATGGTGCTTATTAATCAGATTATCGGCTTTATCGGTTTTCAGGCACGCGTGGTGGCCGTCTTTCAGGCCCTGCTGGGGCATCCTGTACGCTGGCTGCCCGGCCATCATATTCAGCCGCACACGCTGCCAGCCGCTCCTGAGTCCTGGGTGGCGCTTTTACCTGTCGTTGAACTGCGTTATGCCAGCGCGCATCAGCTTGAATCGCTTTCCCGCTGGCAGGCCGAACCCGCCCTTGAAGCGCTGACGCCGGTACTCAGCCATGAGCCCATCCTGCTCGACCTGACGGGTGAGATCCTGGTAAACAGCCATGATGATATTTCTCTTGATTCGCCGGCGCTTTCGGCGGCAATCGACTTGTTGACGCGTTCTCCGGACCGCTTCAGTGCCGCACAGTTCACCCCGCTCACTGAACAAGGACTGCCTGCGGTACGGGCGATAAAACTGCTCACCCGGAGCGCGATGGATGGCTGGCTTGAACGCCTGAAAGTCGCGTTTGGCAAAGGGGAATAACCATACTAATTACCCAAAGACCGCTTGCTGTGACAGTGAGAATCGCGTAAAACTGTCAGCCGCTCAATGGCTAAGAAAATAGAACATTATGTTTCAGGACAACCCGCTGCTAGCGCAGCTTAAACAGCAACTGCATTCCCAGACGCCGCGTGCAGAAGGGGTCGTAAAAGCCACGGAAAAGGGCTTTGGCTTCCTTGAAGTTGATGCGCAGAAAAGCTACTTCATTCCGCCACCGCAAATGAAGAAAGTGATGCATGGCGACCGCATTACGGCCGTCATTCATACCGAAAAGGAACGTGAGTCCGCCGAGCCGGAAGAACTGATCGAACCGTTCCTGACCCGCTTCGTGGGCAAGGTCCAGCGAAAAGACGATCGTCTTTCTATCGTGCCGGATCATCCCCTGCTGAAAGATGCCATTCCTTGCCGCGCCGCCCGTGGTGTTGAGCATGATTTCAAAGAAGGTGACTGGGCCGTAGCAGAAATGCGCCGTCATCCTCTGAAAGGCGATCGTGGCTTTTATGCTGAACTGACCCAGTTCATCACCTTTGGCGACGACCATTTCGTGCCATGGTGGGTGACGCTTGCACGCCATAATCTTGAGAAAGAAGCGCCAGACGGCGTAGCGACTGAAATGCAGGACGAAGGCCTGACGCGTCGCGACCTCACTGCCCTGGAGTTTGTCACTATCGACAGCGCCAGCACAGAAGATATGGATGATGCGCTGTATGCGGAAGAGAGCGCTGATGGCAAATTGCATTTGACCGTCGCCATTGCCGATCCCACCGCCTGGATCGTTGAAGGCAGCAAGCTGGACGATATGGCAAAAGTCCGATCGTTCACTAACTACCTGCCGGGCTTCAACATCCCCATGTTGCCGCGCGAACTGTCTGATGACCTCTGCTCACTGCGTCCAAATGAAGTGCGTCCGGTCCTTGCCTGCCGCATGACCATCGCCGCCGATGGCGGGATCGAAGACGATATTGAATTTTTTGCCGCAACCATCGAATCGAAAGCCAAGCTGGCGTATGACAATGTTTCCGACTGGCTTGAGAATACCGGCACCTGGAAACCGGAATCAGACGCGATTGCCGCACAGATCCGCCTGCTGCACCGCATTTGTCTGAACCGCGGCGAGTGGCGTAAAACCCATGCGCTGGTCTTTAAGGATCGTCCGGACTATCGCTTTGTGCTGGGTGAGAAAGGCGAAGTGCTGAATATCGTGGCCGAACCGCGTCGCATTGCGAACCGCATTGTTGAAGAAGCGATGATTTCTGCCAACATTTGTGCCGCTCGCGTCCTGCGTGACAAGCTGGGCTTTGGTATTTACAACGTCCACACCGGTTTTGATCCGGCCAATACCGAAGCGCTGGCGGCCCTGCTGAAGAACCACGATGTGCACGTTGACCCGGAAGAAGTGCTGACGCTGCAGGGCTTCTGTAAGCTGCGCCGCGAGCTGGATGCACAGCCATCCGGTTTCCTCGACAGCCGCATCCGTCGTTTCCAGTCCTTTGCTGAAATCAGCACCGAGCCGGGTCCACACTTTGGCCTCGGCCTGGAAGCCTACGCGACCTGGACGTCACCTATTCGTAAGTATGGCGACATGGTCAACCACCGTCTACTGAAGGCGATCATTAAGGGTGAGTCCATTGCGCGTCCGCAAAATGACACCACCCTGCAGATGGCCGAACGACGTCGCCTGAACCGTATGGCGGAACGTGACGTGGGAGACTGGCTGTACGCACGCTACCTGCAGGATAAAGCGGGTACAGATACTCGCTTCGCCGCAGAAATCATTGATATCAGCCGGGGCGGTATGCGCGTTCGCCTGGTGGATAACGGTGCCGTCGCCTTTATCCCTGCCCCGTTCCTGCATGCCGTCCGTGACGAACTGGTCTGCAGCCAGGAAAATGGTACTGTGCAAATCAAAGGCGAAACAGTTTACAAAGTCACAGACGTGATTGACGTAAACATCGCTGAAGTTCGCATGGAAACCCGCAGCGTTATCGCGCGCCCGGTCGCCTGATAACCGCTTAAATTGTCGGCCGTTTCCCTTCGGGAAGCGCCGACAATTTTTCTTTTGAACCCCCGCCGCAAAATCATTATTTTTTCGTACTATTTTCAGCGTATTCCCGCCCAAAATTGCCATAATTATCTACAGTAAAAGAGTGCCGTTATATTCGGTTACGTGAATTTTTATACAATAAATACCCTTTTTCGCCAGACGCGTTTTTTATAAGAAAACCGGGAAAAAACACGACGTTCATTTTGGGGTTGCCGCTGTTTCACAACGGAAAAGTCGACGGCAAATGAATAATTTGTGCGCTAATGAGCAGCTGCGGGAGAAAACATGATGGACGATCTGGAGCAGAATTTGCTGTTTCGTTACATGGGTACGCATAGCCCCTGGTGGCGAATGACAGCTGACAGCAATGCTCTGCACCTTGCCGCCAGCGAAAATGCCGATGTGACTGAGGTGGTGGCGCTGGATGATGAACAAGCCGAACTTATCCGCCAGTTAACCGTCATTACCTCCAGCATCTCCATGACGCTCTCGTTGTACGGCGAAGATGTCCCGGTTCATCTTGTGGGGCGCAAAATAACCCGAAATGAATGGGCCGGCACCGCGTCAGCGTGGAACGATACGCCCTCCGTGGCTCGTGACCTGGCTCAGGGCCTCTCTTTTGCTGAACAGGTTGTCTCTGAAGCCAACTCCGTCATCGTTATTCTCGATCATAACGGCAATATTCAGCGTTTTAACCGGCTGAGTGAAGAATATACCGGGCTGAAAGAACAAGAAGTTATTGGTCAGAACGTGTTCAAGCTGTTTATGAGCCGTAGCGAAGCGGCAGCCTCGAAGCGCAATATCACCGGTTTTTTTCGCAACGGCAGCTCCTACGAGGTCGAACGCTGGATCAAAACGCGTAAAGGGCAACGACTGTTTTTGTTCAGAAACAAGTTTGTTCATAGCGGCAGCGGCAAAAATGAAATTTTCCTTATCTGTTCCGGCACCGACATTACTGAAGAGCGCCGCGCCCAGGAGCGTCTGCGCGTGCTGGCCAATACCGACACCATTACCGGTTTACCAAACCGTAACGCGATCCACGAACTGATTTCAGATGCCATCGCCAGCCGCGGTGAAACGCAGGTAGGCGTGGTGTATCTCGACCTGGATAACTTTAAAAAGGTCAACGATGCCTACGGGCATATGTTTGGCGACCAGCTATTGCAGGCTGTCGCTCTGGCCATTCTGAGCTGTCTGGATGACGGTCAGGTGCTGGCGCGACTCGGCGGTGATGAGTTTATTGTCATGGCCACAGATACCTCTCAGGGCTCTCTGGAAGCGATGGCGTCGCGGATCTTAACCCGTCTGCGCCAGCCGTTCAGAATCGGCCTGATAGAAATCTACACCGGTTGCTCGCTCGGTATCGCCCTCGCCCCGCAGCACGGTAACGACAGGGAAAGCGTCATCCGTAATGCCGATACCGCCATGTACACGGCGAAAGAGAATGGCCGGGGCAAGTTCTGCGTCTTCTCACCCGAGATGAACCAGCGCGTATTTGAATATCTCTGGCTGGATACCAACCTGCGTAAAGCGCTGGATAACGATCAGCTTCTGATTCACTACCAGCCTAAAATT
Source organism: Enterobacter cloacae complex sp. 394I7 (assembly GCF_057320345.1). Classification (NCBI taxonomy): domain Bacteria; kingdom Pseudomonadati; phylum Pseudomonadota; class Gammaproteobacteria; order Enterobacterales; family Enterobacteriaceae; genus Enterobacter; species Enterobacter cloacae complex sp. 394I7. Next base: position 1,442,229 of record NZ_JBXWCR010000001.1, read on the forward strand.
ACCTGGCGGGGGGAAATCCGAAGTCTGGAAGCGCTGGTGCGCTGGCAGTCGCCGGAGCGCGGTTTGATCCCGCCACTGGAGTTTATCTCTTATGCCGAGGAGTCGGGATTGATTGTCCCGCTGGGCCGCTGGGTGATGCTTGATGTGGTGCGCCAGGTGGCTAAATGGCGCGATAAGGGGATTAACCTGCGCGTGGCGGTCAACGTCTCCGCACGTCAGCTGGCCGACCAGACCATTTTCAGCGATTTAAAGCAGGCGCTGAAGGATCTGGATTTTGAATACTGCCCCATCGACGTTGAACTCACGGAAAGCTGCCTTATCGAAAACGAAGAGCTGGCGCTCTCTGTGATCCAGCAGTTCAGCAAACTTGGCGCGCAAATTCATCTTGATGATTTCGGTACCGGCTACTCGTCTCTGTCGCAGCTGGCGCGGTTCCCTATCGACGCCATTAAACTCGATCAATCCTTCGTCAGGGATATACATAAACAATCGATCTCCCAGTCTCTGGTGCGGGCCATCGTCGCGGTGGCACAGGCATTAAACCTGCAGGTCATTGCTGAAGGGGTCGAGAGCGCGAAAGAAGACGCCTTTCTGACCAAGAACGGCGTCAACGAACGGCAGGGCTTTCTCTTCGCTAAGCCGATGCCCGCTGCCGCATTCGAGCGATGGCTAAAGCGATATCAGTCGCGAAAACAACGTTAACTGGCTTTGCGTAACGCCCCATGATGGCGGTTTTGCAGCATCACCAGACGCTCCATATAGGCGATATCTTTTGGCTCGAGGCAAAACGCCGCATCAACCCAGTCTTCCGTGATATCCATCAGTTCACTGCGCGGCAGTTGCAGTACCCGGGTTCGGGCGCGCAACATCGCCCTTACCCCGTTCAGCTTCGGTCGCAGCGTGTCGATGAAGGTTCTGACGGAGACGTAGCTCTGCCCGGGCTCAAACAGCACATCGACCAATCCATGCTGTTCGTACCATTCTGCCGTATGCGACTCCCCCTTGTAGATGAGTTCTTCCGCCAGTTTCATCCCTGCCCGACGTGCGACCAGCGAATATGCCCCCATGCCCGGGAACAGGTTGAAGGCAATTTCCGGGAAGCCCAGACGGGCATCGCGCTGAGAGAGAACAAAATGGTGTGCCAGCGCAGCCTCAAACCCACCGCCTAGCGCACTGCCTTCAACCATCGCCAGAGAGACCGCGCCCGTATCAAACCCCCGCGACGCTGCGTGCACACAGTCGACGCAGGCACGTGCATACGCGCGTAACGCTTCACGCCGTCCATTTTGAATGCACTCTACGAAGAACTGTAAATCGCCTCCCGCATTATACATTTCAGGAACCAGTGACCCGGTTACCCAAAAATCGACCAGATACCCGGACTGGCGAACCAGCCAGGAGAGGTTCATGATCTCCTCAATTAACGCATGATTAAAACAAGGCCGAGGTTGCGCCCGCAGCATCATCCAGATGGTGTGCCGCTCTTCCTCGTAGTAGGCTGACAACTGTGTGAAACGTTCAGTATCGGTAAACAGGGTGCAGGTAGGCTGGTTGATAACTGTCATAGTCTAATTCCTCACAGAAAAAGCGCCTTGCGCGCAGTTTTAGACTAATCCACTCATTAAGCCCGCAGCATGTGGGGGAATAAATTTATCACTTTCATTTATGTAATTTAGTTATTGCATTTTTTCCCTTCTCTTTTGATCCCATTTTCTGCATCATTGAAAATATTACCTTTTCGCACCTGGGGTGAGATTATGTCTACTATTGATGCACAAGCTGTAGCACAACGTATTGATACCGTGCTGGATATCCTGGTGGCAGGCGATTATCACTCGGCGATCCGTAATCTGGAGATCCTGAAGTCTGAACTTCTTGCTCAGAAGGGTGCTGAAAACGCGCCTGAGAACGGACAGCCAAAAGCGCCGTGGGAAGTTTGATCCTGCTGTTTTCGAACCTGTTTCGCTTTATTAATTGGATGCTATGAATTCCCGACAACAAATCATTTTGCAGATGGTCATTGACCAGGGACGCGTCAGCGTAGTCGATCTCGCTAAAACCACCGGCGTTTCAGAAGTCACCATCCGCCAGGATCTTAACCTGCTGGAGAAACAGAGCTACCTGCGTCGTGCGCATGGATATGCGGTCCCGCTCGATAGCGAGGATGTTGAGACGCGCATGATGAACAACTACGCCCTGAAGCGTGAACTGGCGGAGTTTGCCGCGTCTTTAGTTAACAATGGCGAGACGGTGTTTATCGAAAACGGCAGTAGCAATGCCTTACTGGCGCGCACGCTTGCCGAACAGAAAGACGTTACTATCATCACGGTCAGTAGCTATATCGCGCACCTGCTCAAAGAGACCCGCTGCGAGGTGATCCTGCTGGGCGGCATTTACCAGAAAAAAAGCGAAAGCATGGTTGGCCCCCTGACCCGCCAGTATGTTCAGCAGGTCCATTTCAGCAAGGCCTTTATTGGTATTGATGGCTGGCAGCCAGAAACGGGCTTCACCGGCCGCGATATGATGCGTTCTGATGTGGTGAATGCGGTGCTGGAAAAAGAGTGTGAAGCCATTGTGCTGACTGACAGCTCAAAATTTGGCGCCGTTCACCCTTATACCATGGGGCCAGTCTCTCGCTTTAGCCGCGTAATTACCGACGAACGTTTGAGCGATGAGCATCGTATTAAACTGGAAGATGACGGTCTTATCGTCAATATTATTAAAAAGTCGTCCTGAGTCCTTTAAGCGCCCGAATGTCGGGCGCCTATGTCCCTACTGTCTGAGATGATTCCTAACCCTCCTTTAAGAGTTTTTACCTGTTTAACCCGCCTTAAAGTCGTAAAATTAATGTTAGCGATATAACAGGAAGTGACTATCACCTGCGTGATTACGTAACGCCTGCGCGACCAGCTTTCACGGAAAACAGTTTTTAAGTATTCAATTCGTCTATACTTAAAGCGTAGCTCTTTCCGTGAATCGATAATTCAGGAGAAAGTATTATGACCTTAACCAGCAAAAAATTAGCCGCCGCTGTTCTGGCAATCACTGTAGCAATGTCCCTGAGCGCTTGCTCTAACTGGTCTAAACGTGACCGCAACACCGCAATTGGTGCCGGTGCTGGTGCTCTGGGCGGTGCGGTATTAACAGATGGCAGTACGCTGGGTACATTAGGTGGCGCTGCTGTCGGTGGTATTATCGGTCACCAGGTCGGCAAATAATTATTAAATAAGCCTTCACCGGTACTGCGATATTAGAACGCATTTCAGGTCTGACTTACGCACGTAAAAAAAAGAGCCACGGCAAATGCCGTGGCTCATCTATTTTAGCCGCCCGCCAGTTTCACTTTCATGCCTTTGGCTTCGAGCAGGGATTTAATTAAATCACGTTTATCGCCCTGGATTTCGATAATGCCGTCTTTCACGGCACCACCGCAGCCACATTTCTTTTTCAGATCGGCGGCCAGCTTAACCAGTTCCGCGTCGTCAAGATCAATGCCGGAGATAAGGCATACGCCCTTACCTTTACGCCCACTGGTTTGACGCTGGATACGAACAATACCGTCCCCCTTCGGGCGCTCGGCTTTCGCTTTTGGTTCGTCTATACGCCCACTTTCTGTTGAGTAGACCAGACGACTGTTTGAATCAGTCATTATGCCCCCTTTTTCAGTGATGCATTGATCGCTTTGAGCGTCTCTGACGGGTTAGCAGACTGCGTCACAGGACGCCCAATGACCATATAGTCTACCCCTGCCGCCAGCGCCTGTTCAGGCGTCATAATGCGACGCTGATCGCCGGCCTCGCTGCCGGCCGGGCGGATACCAGGGGTAACGAGTTTGAAAGCCTGGCCCAGTTCTGATTTGAAACGCACGGCTTCCTGCGCGGAACAGACGACACCATCAAGCCCGCAATTTTGCGTCAGGCGCGCGAGACGCTCTGCATGTTCCGCAGGTGACAACGTCACGCCGAGATCGCGTAAATCACTCTCATCCATACTGGTCAGCACGGTAACCGCAATCAGCAACGGTGCGTCGCTGCCGAACGGCAGGAGCGCTTCACGGGCCGCGGTCATCATTCTTGCCCCACCCGATGCATGCACATTGACCATCCATACCCCCAGTTCGGCAGCAGCAGCCACGGCGTGCGCGGTGGTATTCGGGATATCGTGGAATTTAAGGTCGAGGAAAACGTCAAAACCGCGCTGTTGCAGGTCGCGTACGATTTGCGGTCCAAACAGCGTGAACATCTCTTTGCCAACTTTCAGACGGCAGTCGCGAGGGTCTATACCGTCGACAAAGGCCAGTGCCGCGTCACGTTTATTGTAATCAAGCGCAACAACAACAGGAGAATCAGTAATTACGCGGGAAGCGGAGGAAGTAACAGACGTCATGACCAGCCCTTTTCGTCTATGGGCGCGCAGCGGCGCGGAACAGATAAACGGCGAGCATTCTACCTGCCAGCGCTGCAAATTGACAGGATCGATTTGCTCTCCTGGCTGGCCGGCAAACCGCACGGACTCGATGGGTTCTGAAAACCCATCAGTATGTTGTAACTAAAATAGATCGTTTTTAAAAATTACTGCCCATCAAGGCCTCGGATTGGCTTGATGGTCGACCATGCCCGGCATGAAGGACAGTGCCAGTACAGCGTATACGCCGTAAACCCACACTTCTGGCAACGATAGCGCGGTTTGCTTCGTACCTGCTCGCCTACCATGTCGCGCAGTACCATCAGGCTCTCTTTGGCGCGCCCTTCCTCTGCATCGTTGAGGTGGTAGTCCATCAGCTTATGGAAAACCCGCATGGTCGGATGACGCTGCAGCTGACGCGTAATATAGACCTGCGCGGTATCACTGCCCTCATACTGCTCAACCACGTCCGAGAGCATCAGTTCAGCAGTCGCGCCGGTGTTCTCTTCCACGCAACGACGCAGGAACGCCACCCATTCATCCTGCTTATCCAGTTGTTGATAGCAGGTTTGCAGCATGTCGAGGGTTTCACTGACCAGCTCTTTATCCTGGTCAATAACCCGCAACAGGCTCTCTACAGCTTTGGCATAGTCGCCGTTCGCCATAAAGACGCGCCCCATCATGATGGAGATACGCGCGCTGTTACGGTCAGCGGCTGCACCCTTTTTAAGCAACGCCATGGCTTTGTCCATGTCGTCGTTGCCCATTTGCTGAAGGGCCAGTTCACAGTAGAAGTGGGCTATCTCAACTCGCTGCTTATCTTTGCCCAGCTTCACCAGACGCTCGGCCGTATCAATGGCTTTCTGCCAGTCACTGGTGGCCTGATAAATCTGCAGCAGCTGCTGCAAGGCACTGACGCGGAAATCCGTTTCATCCACCAGCTGCGAGAACATGTCTTCTGCACGGTCGTACAGCCCCGCCGCCATGTAATCACGGCCCAGCTGTTGTACCGCCAGCAGGCGTTGATCGTAGGTCAACGAGGCGCTTTCCATAAGGGTCTGGTGAATACGAATGGCGCGGTCAACCTCGCCGCGCGAGCGGAACAGGTTTCCCAGGGTGAGATGCGCTTCAACGGTGCCCGTATCCTCTTTGAGCATATCGAGGAACAGGTCTACTGCTTTGTCCTGTTGATTGCTCAGGAGGAAGTTCACCCCAGCAACGTAGTCGCGGGAGAGTCGGTTAGCCTCATCCTGTTTTGTTTGTTGCGCACTTCTGCGGCCCATATACCAGCCATAGGCTGCGGCTACAGGCAAAAGCAGAAACAACAACTCCAGCATAGTCGATTATTCCTTGACGACCGGCACACCAGAGCTTTCCGGAATGTCGGACGCAGGCGCAATTTGATGTTCGAGTCGTTTAATTTTACGTTCAGCGCGCGCAAGTGAAACACGAACTTTCAACCAGAAAAGACCGCATACCAGCCAGCCAATCGCAAAGCCCGCGGCGAATAAAATCGCCAGAAGGCTCGATACACGATACTCGCCCTGCGCCAACAGATAGTTAAACGTCACCTGTTGATCGTTTTGTGCACCCAATGTGACTGAAATGACAAAAATCGCCAATACCAGTAAGAAAATGAGTAAATATTTCACATTACTTCCCGTTATGTGGTTCAAGCGAATAAAGTGTGTTCAACTCACCGCAATCAGCCTTATAAACTACCATTTTAGTGACGGGCGCGAAACGGAAAAAGTGACGCGCCAGTCATGGATTTATGGGCAAAACACGGAATATCAACCGTCAGGCGTCGCTTTGGTCCCTTTCGGCGATCTCTTCTTCCTCGACAGGCGGTGGCGTTAACGGACCGCAGATGCGTTCAGCAAGCCATGTTGCCAGCGTCACAAGCAGCCATGAGATCAGCGTAGCCACCACCAAATCCCGCGGCCAGTGCATCCCCAGCAGCAAACGACTGCCCATCACCCCTGTAGCCCAGACCAGTAAAATCGCGATCGTGACCGTACGTCGCCGTGGCCAAAGCAGCCCTACTCCCAGTAACGCCCAGCTGGCAGCAAACATGGTATGGCCGGAAGGAAAAGCAAACCCGGTCTCTTTTTGCCAGTGTTTACGTAAGAACTTCGGGATATCCTGCTGTTCCGCAAGCTGTTCTTTGACCAGCGCACCACGATCTTTACGTTTTAAATTGTAGAACTCATCCACCGGAACATGGTGCGCTTTTTCCAGCCAGACGACAAAAGGACGCGGCTCCTGGACATGATCTTTAACCCAGGACTTCACGCCCTGACCGATGAGGATCGCCCCACCCAGTATCGCAAAGAGCATCAGCGCCGCACGCAGACGAAAGCGCAAACACCACAGAAACCAGGCGCAAAGGATCACATGCGTGATAATTCCCCACGGCTGGGTGACCGTCTCCGTTATCCAGTATAATGTTTTCAGCCATGTGGCGTTCTGCCCCGGCTGCCACATCCAGCCTGAGACCCATACGGCCAGCGGCATAATAAGTAGAATGGCCGCACCTGCTGCCGTACGTCTGGCGATTGAAAGCATGTCTTCTCCTTTTTCGCTAAGCACCACAATCATAACTGAAATTCATCTGTTGGGTGGATATGTCGGATCGTGCGTTTAACGTCCATATAGCATGGCGCCCATTAGGCGAACGTGCTGAGCTTGTGGCAAAATGAACAGATACAGAAAGCCAAACAGGCGAAAGGCACGAAACGTGTCAGCCTACTCTGGAGAATCACATGCAGCTTAAACGTGTGGCAGAAGCCAAACTGCCAACCCCATGGGGCGATTTCCTGATGGTGGGATTTGAAGAACTGGCAACCGGACAGGATCATGTCGCGCTCGTGTTCGGTGACATTTCAGGACAAACGCCGGTACTCTCTCGCGTACATTCGGAGTGTCTGACTGGCGATGCCTTGTTCAGCCTGCGCTGTGATTGCGGTTTCCAGCTTGAAGCAGCCCTTTCTCACATCGCTGAAGAAGGTCGTGGGGTGCTGCTTTATCACCGTCAGGAAGGTCGTAATATTGGCCTGCTGAATAAAATCCGCGCCTACGCGCTGCAGGATCAGGGATACGATACGGTTGAAGCGAACCACCAGCTCGGGTTTGCCGCCGATGAGCGCGACTTTACCCTGTGCGCCGATATGTTCAAGCTTCTTGGGGTAGATGAGGTCCGTCTGCTGACCAATAACCCGAAAAAGGTGGAAATCCTGACCGAAGCGGGGATCAATATCGTCGAACGTGTTCCGCTGATTGTCGGCCGTAACCCGAAGAATGCCCACTATCTTGATACCAAAGCCGCCAAAATGGGTCACCTCCTGAGCGAGTGATCGCGAGATGCCCGGCATCGCCATCGCGAGCCGGGCTGAGTGCGTCAATCCAGCATTTTACGAATCACGTAATGTAATATGCCGTCGTTCTGGTAGTAGGTCAGCTCGGTTGCCGTATCAATGCGACACCGGCATTCAAGCACTTCCGTTTTACCGTCTGCTCGCGTTAACGTCACCGGAACCGTTTTACCCGGCTGCAGGTTTTGCAGACCACTAATATCAATCTGCTCTTCCCCGGTCAGTCCCAGCGTTTTACGGGTGACGCCCTGCGGGAACTCTAGCGGCAGGATCCCCATCCCGATAAGATTCGAACGGTGAATACGCTCGAAAGATTCGGCAATCACCACGCGAACCCCAAGCAGGCGTGGACCTTTCGCTGCCCAGTCTCGACTGGAGCCGGAGCCGTACTCTTTGCCGGCAATCACCGCCAGCGGCGTGCCTTCCTGCTGGTATTTAACGGCGGCATCATAAATCGAAACCACTTCCGTGCCAGGTAAATGACGCGTCATGCCCCCTTCCACGCCTGGAACCATTTCGTTGCGGATGCGGATGTTGGCAAATGTCCCGCGCATCATCACTTCGTGGTTACCACGACGCGATCCGTAGGAGTTGAAGTCCCGGCGTTCCACCCCACGACTTTGCAGATAGCGGCCTGCCGGACTGTCGGCTTTGATACTGCCCGCCGGCGAGATGTGGTCCGTGGTAACGGAGTCGCCCAGCATCGCCAGAATACGCGCCCCGTGGATATCCTTAAGCGGAGCAGGTTCAGCCAGCATGTCATCGAAGAACGGTGACAGGCGAATATAGGTCGAATCATCCTGCCAGCCATAGGTATCCGAGCCCACGACGTTAATTGTTTTCCATTCCGGCGTGCCTTCAAACACTTCCGCATACTCTTTGCGGAACATTTCGGTTGAGACCTTTTCAACGGCTCGTGCGATGTCGCGTGAAGACGGCCAGATATCTTTCAGGTAAACAGGCTCGTTCTTGCGATCGTGACCAATCGGGTCTGTCGTGAGATTGATGTTCATGTTTCCCGCCAGCGCGTAAGCCACAACCAGCGGCGGCGAGGCCAGCCAGTTGGTTTTCACCAGCGGATGAATACGCCCTTCAAAGTTGCGGTTACCGGAAAGAACCGCACCCACGGTAAGATCGCCCTGCTTGATCGCCGTTTCAATCGGCTCAGGCAGCGGACCGGAGTTACCGATACAGGTAGTACATCCGTAACCCACGAGGTTAAAGCCCAGCTCGTCAAGGTACGGGGTGAGTTTTGCCTGCGCCAGGTAATCTGAAACCACTTTAGAGCCCGGGGCCAGCGAAGCCTTAACCCACGGCTGCGGTTTCAGGCCAAGCTCAACGGCTTTTTTGGCCAACAGTCCCGCGGCCATCAAAACGCTTGGGTTCGAGGTGTTGGTGCAGGAGGTGATAGCGGCAATAACCACCGCGCCATCCGGAAGTTGATACTGATGTCCGTTCAGGACATAGTCTATTGGACGGTGATCTTTTTTCGCGACATTGACTTCCAGTTCATTGCTGGCGGCAAAAGCTTTCGGCACGTCCGGTAACGCGACCCGATCCTGCGGACGTTTTGGCCCGGCAAGGCTCGCCTCGACGCTTCCCATATCCAGCTCAAGCGTGCTGGTAAATACCGGCTCATCACCCGGGTTTCGCCACATCCCCTGCGCTTTAGTGTAGGCCTCGACCAGCGCGACCTGCTCTTCACTGCGACCACTCAGGCGCATATATTCCAGCGTGACGTCATCGATGGGGAAGAAGCCACAGGTCGCGCCATATTCCGGCGCCATATTGGCGATCGTGGCGCGATCGGCCAGCGGCAGCGAATCCAGCCCGTCACCGTAGAATTCAACAAATTTACCCACCACGCCATGCTTACGCAGCATCTGGGTGACGGTCAACACCAGGTCGGTGGCGGTAATGCCTTCCGACAGCTTACCGGTGAGTTTGAAGCCCACCACATCAGGAATGAGCATCGACACCGGCTGACCAAGCATAGCCGCTTCCGCTTCAATACCCCCGACGCCCCACCCCAGCACACCGAGGCCGTTAATCATGGTGGTATGTGAATCCGTCCCGACCAGCGTATCCGGATAAGCCACCCACTCTTTATCCTGCAATTCACTCCAGACGGCTTTGCCCAGATATTCGAGGTTAACCTGATGGCAAATACCGGTTCCAGGCGGAACCACGCTAAAGCGGCTGAACGCCTGTTGCCCCCATTTCAGGAAGACATAGCGCTCGTGGTTACGTTCCATCTCCAGACGCACGTTTTCACCAAAAGCGTCATCATTACCAAAGTGGTCAACGGTCACGGAGTGGTCAATCACGAGGTCAACGGGAGAAAGCGGATTCACTTTTGCCGTATCGCCTCCGAGGCGCTTAACGGCTTCGCGCATGGCGGCTAAATCAACCACGGCAGGTACACCGGTAAAGTCCTGCATCAGGACCCTCGCCGGGCGATAGGCTATTTCTCTGTCGGCATGGGCACTCTTCAGCCACCCCGCCAGTGCCTGGATATCCTCGAGGGTGACGGAATCGCCATCCTGCCAGCGTAAGAGGTTTTCCAGCAAAACTTTCAAGGACTTGGGTAAACGCGAAATGTCCCCAAGCGTTCTGGCAGCCAGTGGCAGGCTATAGTAATGCCAGGTTTTGTTTTCTGCCTGTAATGTGTCCTTACTGGCTTCGCGTAGGGTTAACGACATAAGCTCCTCCTTAATTACAGAGATGTCCTGACAATCATCAGGGCTGTAATTAAAGATAACACAAAGATGTCGTAACGTTTTGATAACAACCCGAATTGATAAATTTAGGAATGGTCCAGTGAAGTGCGAAAAACAAAAAACCCCGCCGCAGCGAGGTTTTGGATTTACAGGAAGGCCAGCCAGATGAGCTGAGACCAGAACAGGATCGACACAGAAAAAACGCCGAGCCATGACCAGTATTTGTGAGACATCATGTTATTCATCATAGGGTACACCAGGCATTATTTTTAAAAAGGCTCCGAGGTTTGCCCTCAGTTCTATATTGCTGATGTGTATTTATTAAAGAGTACAAAGGTGCAGAGTCTTTATTCAGACTATTTGCATCATTACGCAATTAACTAAATTATTGTTTTTTGGGTTCGTCTTCTGCGAACACATCAATAAAGGCTTGCTGCTGTGGCGTCAGTTTCCAGGACGCGGGGACAACGGTCGCAGGTGCTTTGCGTCCTTTGTGACCACTGTCACGATGCTGACACATCTGTTTTACCGTTTCTGTACGTACCGTCACTGCCATATTCAACCCCAATATTTCCAGGCAAGGAGAGCAACCACTACCCAAAACAGGGCGGAGACGAGAAAGACCGCCAGCCAGGCTTTACGCTTGAGCGCAGGATCCCTTTGCGGTTCTTCACTTCCTGAAGGCATTGCTAACCTCATACAATCGATATCGCTTATCATTTAGGACCAAACAATTGGTACAATTAATCATCTGTTGAGATAAATCCTAAAGAAACTTTAGCCGAAAAGCCAGTGAATTTACGCATCAATTGGTGGGAAATATTCAATCTTTTGACCAGAAATAAATAATTGAAAAGAAATATTTGCGTAGCCGTAAATTACTTTCTACTTTTGTCGCCAATTCACGACATTAAAACCATACAGATTAAATGGGTAATGACATTATATGGCAGGGAAAATGTAGATGATGATAATTATGATTTAGCTTTGAGGAGTTAATTCGGTATCTTTCCGTGAGGGAAAGATACCGGGAGTGATTATTTTGCCGGAAGTTTGATGTCTTTAAACATCTCTTCAATATCTTCATTTGAGCGTAATGCAACCGCCGTATCGACCACGTCACGCGTTAAATGCGGGGCAAAGCGTTGAATAAAATCATACATATAGCTGCGCAGGAAGGTGCTGCGACGGAAACCAATTTTGGTCGTGCTGTGGCTGAAAATATCGTGCGCATCAAGACGAACCAAATCCGGGTCTGAAACCGGGTCGACGGCCATGCTGGCAATCACCCCAACGCCCAGGCCAAGCCGCACATAGGTTTTAATGACATCAGCATCCGTGGCGGTAAAGACAATGCGCGGCGTTAATCCCGCCCGGTTAAAGGCCGTATCAAGCTCAGAACGGCCGGTGAAGCCGAAGGTGTATGTCACTAAAGGATATTGCGCCAGCTCTTCAATAGTCACCGACCCTTTCCCCGCCAGCGGATGATCCGGGGTCACTACGATAGAACGGTTCCAGTGGTAGCACGGTAGCATAACCAGATCGTCATACAGGTGAAGCGCTTCTGTCGCGATGGCAAAGTCCGCGTTGCCCTTTGAAACCGCTTCAGCGATTTGTGTGGGCGAGCCCTGATGCATATGCAAAGAGACGCGCGGATAACGTTCTATAAAGCCCTTAATAACGCCTGGCAGCGCATAACGCGCCTGAGTATGCGTTGTGGCAATATAAAGCGAACCTTTATCCGGCCAGGTATGTTCACCCGCCACGGACTTAATAGCGTCAACTTTGGAGAGGACTTCCCGGGCAATACGAATGATTTCCTGCCCGGCGGGTGTCACCTGCGTGAGGTGCTTACCGCTGCGAGCGAAAATCTGGATACCTAATTCGTCCTCCAGCATACGAACCTGTTTGCTGATGCCCGGTTGCGAGGTATATAACCCCTCAGCGGTAGAAGAGACGTTGAGGTTGTGATTCACCACCTCAACGATATAACGAAGCTGCTGTAATTTCATGCCAGACCATCCGATTTAGCGCACGCGGTCAATCGCTTAAGACGATTTGATAATAAGAAAAGGGTTAACTATAACCACTATATCATTTATAGCCTGACTGTATAGTACGGAACAAAAAATAATAACAAGGTAATAAAAAAGGGCCGGAAGTCCGGCCCTTTTACAGGTAAGTTACGGTACGGGAAGATTATTTCTTGCCTTCAACCCATTTTCCGTCGACAAAGAAGGCGGACCAGCCGGTCGCTTTACCCTCTTTCTCAGCCGCAACGTACTGCTGTTTTGTTTTACGGCTAAAACGTACCACCGTTTTATTCCCTTCAGGATCCTGCTGTGGCGCATCGGCCAGATAACGCAGTTTCTCAGGCAGACGGTCGCGGAAGCGATGCAGCTCTTCCACCAGCGGCGCGCGGGTTTCACGCGATTTCGGGAAGGTGTTGGCCGCGAGGAAGACCCCGGCAGCACCGTCACGCAGCACGAAATAGGCGTCAGACTTCTCACACGGCAATTCTGGAAGCGGAACCGGATCTTCCTTCGGCGGCGCGACTTCACCGTTACGCAGAATCTTACGGGTGTTCTTACACTCGTCGTTGGTGCACGCCATGTATTTCCCGAAACGCCCCATTTTCAGGTGCATTTCCGAGCCACACTTCTCGCACTCAACGATAGGGCCGTCATAGCCTTTGATGCGGAACTCACCCTCTTCGATCTCATAACCATCACACGTTGGGTTATTCCCGCAGACGTGCAATTTGCGTTTCGGATCGATCAGGTAGCTGTCCATCGCCGTGCCACATTTCTTACAACGACGTTTGGCACGCAGGGCATTGGTTTCTGCATCGTCACCTTCCAGCACGTTAAGAACTTCGTTCTCAGGTACCAGGTTGATGGTGGTTTTGCAGCGCTCTTTCGGCGATAACGCATAGCCGGAGCAACCGAGGAAGACGCCTGTTGTCGCAGTACGGATCCCCATCTTACGGCCACAGGTTGGGCAATCGATGCTGGTCAGTACCATCTGGTTAGGCAGCATGCCGCCCTCTTCAGGATCTTTCTCCGCTTTTTCAAGCTGGTTGGTAAAGTCGCTGAAGAAGCTGTCGAGCACTTTCTTCCATTCCGCCTGATGGCTGGCAACCTGGTCAAGGCTGTCTTCCATCTGTGCGGTAAAGTCGTAGTTCATCAACTCGCGGAAGTTAGCTTCCAGACGGTCGGTTACGATCTCACCCATTTTTTCAGCGTAGAAACGGCGGTTTTCAACACGCACATAGCCACGATCCTGAATGGTCGAAATGATTGACGCATAGGTTGACGGACGACCAATACCGCGTTTCTCCAGCTCTTTTACCAGCGATGCTTCGCTAAAGCGCGCAGGCGGCTTGGTAAAGTGCTGAGCTGGCACGAGGTCAACCAGAGAGAGTTCATCCCCTTTGTTCACCGCCGGCAGCGTTCGGTCTTCGTCGCCTTTACGCAGTGCAGGCATGACTTTCGTCCAGCCGTCGAAACGCAGGATACGGCCACGCGCTTTCAGACGGAAATCACCCGCACCAACGGTAAGCGTAGTGGAATCGTACTGCGCGGGTGTCATTTGACACGCGACGAACTGGCGCCAGATAAGCTGGTACAGCTTCTGGGCGTCGGCTTCCATATCCTTCAGCGATTCCGCTAACACAGAGACGTCAGAAGGACGAATGGCTTCGTGCGCTTCCTGTGAGTTCTCTTTGCTGGCGTACTGGTTAGCGCTTTCCGGCAGGTATTTCTTACCGAAATTGTCACCGATATAGCCGCGCACCATGTTAACCGCATCCTGACTCAGGTTAGTCGAGTCGGTACGCATGTAGGTGATGTAACCCGCTTCATACAAGCGCTGGGCCATCATCATGGTTTTCTTCACGCCATAACCCAGACGCGTGCTTGCGGCCTGTTGCAGCGTAGAGGTAATAAACGGTGCGCCAGGCTTACTGCTGGTCGGTTTGTCTTCACGCTCCAGAACCTGATAGCGTGCTTTTTCCAGCAGCGCCACCGCGGCCATGGTCTGGTCACGGTTTTCAGGACGGAAAGGCTTGTCGTTCTGATGGCTCACCTGCAGCGGCAGAGCATCCCCGCCCGGCGTGGTGACATTCGCGTCGACTTCCCAGAACTCTTCTGGCACAAACGCTTTAATTTCGCGTTCACGTTCAACGACAAGACGCACGGCAACGGATTGCACACGCCCTGCGGACAGACCACGGGCAATCTTTTTCCACAGCAGTGGAGACACCATGTAGCCCACAACACGGTCCATAAAGCGACGTGCCTGCTGCGCGTTTACACGGTCAATGTTCAGTTCGCCCGGCTTTTCAAACGCCTGACGAATCGCATTCTTCGTAATTTCGTTAAACACTACACGGCTGTAGCGTTTGTCATCACCACCGATCACTTCCCGCAGGTGCCACGCAATGGCTTCCCCTTCGCGGTCAAGGTCGGTTGCGAGATAGATGTGGTCTGCTTTTTCAGCAAGCTGCTTCAGCTCATTAACGACTTTTTCTTTCCCGGGCAGCACTTCGTATTGTGCATCCCAGTTGTGCCATGGGTTAACACCCATGCGGTTGACAAGCGCGCTACGTTCATCCTTTTTAGGCTTTTTAGCCCCTTTGGTGGAGGTAGAGTCTGCGCTCTTTTTGCTGGCTGAGCCACTGGTCGGCAAATCGCGGATATGACCCACGCTGGACTTAACCACGTAGTCATTACCCAGATACTTATTGATCGTTTTGGCTTTTGCCGGGGACTCAACGATGACGAGAGCTTTACCCATATTCACCTTTACCTAATTTAATTCTTCCAGGAATACGCCGCACGTTGATTTCCCTTCCACTGACGACGCGTCATTGATATTGCGACTGCGTCAGGGGATATCAACCCCTTTGTCTTACCGAACGTCAGAGAAAAGACGCCCAGGTGATTGAGTTTTCGGGTATTTTTCTCACGCCTCATATGATTCGTGACGAATTACCGGTCGAATGTCAAGCAATTCTGTTGCCAGAATGACGAAAGCGCACACTCTACCTGATAAAATCCGTTACGCAACTTTATTAGCATGCAAAAGCAAATCACGCCAGCCAGGCTCCTGCACCTTATCCCCTCAGATTACAGGGAAAATTTGCCCCCAAAGCGCCCTCGGCGTAGACTATTGTCACTGTTTAAGGAGTGGATTATGCACAATACGACCCAACCAATTGACCGAGTCTCTCTGCTTATCGAAGCAAACAAGCTTATCCGTGATCATGAAGATACTCTGGCGGGCATTGAAGCCACCGGCGTAGAACAGCGTAATGGCGTGCTGGTTTTCAGCGGCGAATATTTCCTTGACGAACAGGGGCTACCTACCCCGAAAAGCACCGCCGTGTTTAACATGTTTAAATACCTGGCGCATACGCTTTCAGAGAAATATCACCTGGTTGATTAATGCAAAACGCGAGGCCTGAGCCTCGCGTTTTTGTTTACAGCAACGGTTTTTGTCCGCGCTGTAGCCAGCGGAGCAACAGCCGATCGGCACTTTCTGCCGCACTGTTGGTAAAGCGATCGAGCAGACGCTTGCGCTGCGTAAAGCGCACGCCCACCAGCTCACGGCCATCCATCAGGTTCAGCAGCAGGTCATCGCTAGTGCCCACTTCATCTACCAGTCCTTTCTCCTGGGCCTGGATCCCGTACCAGTGCTCCCCCGTCGCGACCTGCTCAATATCGAGCGATGGGCGCATACGGTGCACAAAGTCTTTAAAGAGGTGGTGCGTTTCATTGAGATCTTCACGGAATTTCTGACGCCCCTCTTCCGTGTTTTCCCCCAGCAGCGTCAGAGTGCGTTTGTACTGCCCGGCCGTGTGCAGTTCAATGTCGATCTCTTTGTTTTTGAGGAAGCGGTTAAAGTTAGGGATTTGCGCAACCACACCGATTGAACCAATAATAGAAAACGGTGCCGCCACAATTTTATCCGCGACGCAGGCCATCATGTAGCCGCCGCTCGCCGCGACTTTATCCACCGCGACGGTCAGCGGGATCTGTTTTTCACGCAGGCGCTGCAGCTGTGACGCAGCCAGTCCGTAACCGTGTACCACACCGCCCGGGCTTTCAAGACGCACCACCACCTGATCCTGCGGTTTTGCTACAGCAAGAACGGCAGTGACCTCTTCGCGCAGAGAAGAAACTTCATGCGCATCCATGCTGCCTTTAAAGTCGAGCACATAGACGCGGGGCTTTGCCTCATCCTGCGGTGCATTGAGCTTTGCTTTCGCTTTTGCCGCTTTGGCTTCCTGTTTATGCTTTTTCTTCTGCGCTTTAAGCCACTGCTTCTGTTGATGGCTATCGAGCAGCGACAGAGACATATCTTCCTGCATCTCTTTATACTGCTCACTCAGGCGGGTAATGCGTAACTCCCCACGCTGACGCTTACGCTGCGTCAGGTTTACAATCAGAACGGCAATCACCGCAATGGCAATCACCACCGTTGCGATTTTGGCCAAAAACAACCCATACTGAGAAAGTAATTCCACGCGTTCCACCTTGTTTAACCACGATTCTTTCACGGCAGTGTACAACAGCCCTGCCCATGCGTCTCGCTCGTGACATTACCTCTGCGAGCCTGCTTCAGGAATCCCCTCATGGGGTTTAAATATTTGCAAATTGTTAATTTTACAGTAATGCCTCCTGTAGACTGATTGAATTCTCATGCTAATTCGGGCATAAAGCCGAAAAGTCATAAAGAAGGCGTCATTGCGTCACTGCGCGCCAGAGGAGTCCCCGTGCATTATCAACCGCAAAAAAATCTGCTGCAAAATCGCATCATTCTGGTCACCGGTGCCAGTGACGGAATTGGTCGCGAGGCGGCCCTGACCTACGCTGACTATGGCGCGAGCGTTATTCTTATTGGTCGTAATGAAGAGAAACTGAAAAGCGTCGCGCAGGAAATAGAGGCGGCAGGCGGCATTCCGGCCCCGTGGTATACCCTCGATTTACTCACCTGCACGCCAGCGGTGTGCCAGGAGCTTGCTCACCGGATTAGCGCCCACTATCCGCGGCTGGACGGTGTCCTGCACAATGCGGGTTTGCTGGGAGAAGTCCGTCCTATGGATGAACAGGATCCCGATATCTGGCAGCAGGTGATGCAGGTCAACGTCAACGGCACGTTTTTCCTGACGCAGGCATTGCTTCCTTTATTACTTAAATCCGAGTCCGGCTCGCTGGTCTTTACCTCCTCCAGCGTAGGCCGCGAAGGTCGAGCCAACTGGGGGGCATATGCCGTCTCGAAATTCGCGACTGAAGGGATGATGCAGGTGCTGGCGGAGGAGTATCAAAGCCGCCATCTGCGCGTAAATTGCATTAACCCGGGTGGAACGCGCACCAAAATGCGCGCCAGCGCCTTCCCGTCGGAAGACCCGCAGAAACTGAAAACACCCGCAGACATTATGCCGCTCTATCTCTGGCTGATGGGCGACGACAGCCGTCGTAAAACGGGGATGACCTTCGATGCCCAGCCGGGCCGTAAACCAGGGATTTCGCAATGAGTGAAGAACGCCATCAACAACGCCAGCAGCGTCTGAAGGAACAGGTCGATGCGCGCGTTGCGGCCGCACAGGACGAGCGCGGGATAATTATCGTCTTTACCGGTAACGGCAAAGGTAAAACTACCGCGGCATTTGGCACCGCCACGCGTGCTGTCGGTCACGGGCAGAATGTGGGCGTCATTCAGTTCATCAAAGGCGAATGGCCGAACGGCGAACGTAATCTGCTTGAACCGCATGGCGTTGAATTTCAGGTGATGGCGACAGGTTTTACATGGGATACGCAGAACCGGGAAACCGATACTGCAGCTTGTCTTGCAGTCTGGGAGCACGCCAAAAGAATGCTGGCAGACCCCGCCCTGAATATGGTTCTGCTGGATGAGATAACCTATATGGTGGCCTACGACTATCTCCCGCTGGATGCGGTACTGGAGGCGTTACAACAACGCCCGGCGCACCAGACGGTTATCGTCACGGGGCGTGGCTGTCATCGGGAAATACTGGAGCTTGCTGATACCGTCAGCGAACTGCGTCCGGTCAAACACGCATTTGACGCGGGAATCAAAGCGCAAATCGGTATTGATTACTAAGAAAAAAGCCCGGTGATCTTCACCGGGCTTTTATGTTAACCGTTGTTGTTACGGCTGCCAGAGCGGCGGTTACTGCTCACCTGGCTATGGCGTTTCACCGCACGACGGATCTGATTCGCCTTCATACGACGACGATCTTTTTCCACCGCCACTTTAGAGGTGGTTTCTGGCGTCAGGCCGACCAGTTCACGCAGGTAGTTAGTCTGTGTCAGATCCAGCTCGGTATAACCACCCCGTGGCAGACCTTTTGGCAGCAGGATGTCGCCATAACGGACACGGATCAGACGGCTCACCTGCACACCTACCGCTTCCCAAAGACGACGTACTTCGCGGTTACGGCCTTCAGTCAGGGTAACGTTGTACCACTGGTTAATGCCTTCGCCACCGGTAAATTTGATGGTTTTAAATGCCGCAGGACCGTCTTCCAGCTGAACGCCGCGTGACAGATCGCGCAGTTTATTCTCATCAACCTGGCCGAAGACACGCACGGCGTATTCGCGTTCCACTTCACGGCTAGGGTGCATCAGACGGTTTGCCAGTTCACCATCAGTGGTAAACAGCAGCAGGCCGCAGGTATTCACGTCCAGACGCCCCACGGCAATCCAGCGAGCGCCACGCAGTTTAGGCAGACGGTCAAACACCGTCGGGCGACCTTCAGGGTCGTTGCGCGTGCACAGCTCGCCTTCTGGCTTGTAATACGCAAGCACGCGGCAAATCTGCTCAGCGGACTCTTTCACGGAGATAAGATGACCGTCGATGCGGATCTTCAATCCCGGTACGATTTCTACGCGGTCACCCAGCGTGGCGATTTTACCGTCCACACTCACGCGACCCGCTTCAATAATGGCTTCGATTTCACGGCGTGAACCGTGGCCGGCACGCGCCAGCACTTTCTGTAACTTCTCGCTCATTGAGCTTCCTCAGGTGTCGCCTTCACAGGCGTCGAATCAGGTCAAAAGAGGGCTCAGCCCTGCTTTGATGGCCGCGTAGTATATCTGCTTACACCCTTACAAGAAAGGCTTAACATCACCCACGCCTTCACGAATCACTTCTGGCGCATCTTCGGTTAAGTCAACAACGGTGGTTGGCTGCTGACCAAGGTAGCCGCCATGAATAATCAACTCGACCACCTTTTCCAGACGGTCTTTAATCTCTTCGGGATCGGATTCGGTGAACTCGCTGCCAGGCAACATTAAAGAAGTCGAAAGCATCGGCTCGCCGAGGGTTTCCAGCAGCGCCTGCGCAATCGGGTTGGACGGTACGCGCATCCCGATGGTTTTACGCTTTTCCTGTAACAGTCGGCGCGGCACTTCCTTGGTTCCTTTAAGAATAAAGGTGTAGTTGCCCGGCGTGTTATTTTTGATCAGACGAAACGCCACGTTATCGACATACGCGTAGGTCGACAGTTCAGAAAGATCGCGGCACATCAGGGTAAAGTTATGGCCGTCCGGCAGCTGACGAATGCGGCAAATGCGCTCCATCGCCCCTTTGTCTTCAATTTTACAGCCCAGCGCGTAGCCAGAATCGGTCGGGTAGACAATCACGCCGCCTTTGCGAACGATCTCCACGGCCTGATTAATTAAGCGTGGCTGCGGGTTATCCGGATGAATATAGAAAAACTGACTCATACTTCCCTCTCTTCAATTTTCTGCGGCTGTTCCCAGAGCTGCCAGACGGGCTCAACGCCTGCGGGCAACCAGAGCTTGCGTCCCAGCTCGATCCACGCACAGGGTTGATGGAAATCCGACCCCTGCGAACCCAGCAGACCGAACTGACGAGCGTAGGTCGCGAGTTGCGCACGCTCATTGGGCGCCTGCTGACACTGGGCGACTTCCATCGCCTCACCGCCACATTCGGCAAAGTGTGCCAGCAGTCTTTTCAGCCACTTAGCAGAAAGATTATACCGCCCCGGATGGGCGAGCACGGCCTTACCGCCAGAATGATGAATGACATCAATAGCTTGTTCTATTGTACACCACTGTGGCGGAACGTAACCGGTTTTCCCGCGTGCCAAATATTTTTTAAACACGTCCGCCATCGTTGTGGCTTTGCCCGCCTCAACCAGAAAACGGGCAAAATGGCCGCGCGTCACCGCCCCACCGTTTGCCAGTTTCTGTGCACCTTCCAGCGCTCCGGGAATATGCGCTTTTTCCAGTCGCTCACCAATCATTTCGGCGCGTTCGTTGCGGCGCGATTTTTGTTCTTGCAAAAACGCACGCATTGCCGGATGTTCAATATCGATATTGAGGCCAACAATGTGAATTTCGTGATTTTCCCAGACTGTCGAAATTTCGACGCCGGGCACCAGATTCAGCGCCAGTCCGCTGCGGGCAATTTCGGCGCGCGCCGCAGGAATAGCATCTGTCGTATCGTGATCGGTTATCGCCAGCGTGCCAACACGCATTTCAACGGCGCGATGAACCAGGGCTTCGGGTGTCAGCAGGCCATCAGAGGCCTGAGTATGGCTGTGTAAATCATAAATTACGGCGTAGGTGGTATCGCTCAAAGCACTTCCCATAGCAGGTTAAAGACATCCGAAACCCCTATGATAACGGCTTGGCGCGAAATTCTGAAATCAAGGGTTGACAACTCGCCATCGAACTAGTTAACTAGTACGCAAGTTCACACGAGAAAGGTATCTGAAAATGACAGCACATTTCACTCTGCACGGTTGGTGGCGCACATCCTGATTATCGGGCAGTGTCACACGTCTGCAAAATGCAAACAGATACCCAGCCCGCGACTAAGCGGGCTTTTTTTTTGAACAGAATAAATGAGAACAACATAATGCAAACAGCCAAACCACACCTCGAATTGCTGACCTGCGAGGCGGTCTATCGCCACAACCCAACCGCGCTGTTTCATCAGGTCTGCGGTGCGCGTCCGGCAACGTTGCTGCTGGAATCCGCGGATATTGACAGTAAAGACGATCTTAAAAGCCTGCTGCTGGTCGACAGCGCCTTGCGCATTACCGCGCTGGGTGACACTGTCACGATTAAGGCGCTCTCTGAGAACGGTGCCGCGCTGCTGCCACTGCTGGACGCCTCCCTGCCAGCGGGCATCGAGAATGAACGTCACCCGGAAGTGCGGATACTGCATTTCCCGCCGGTCAGCCAACTGCTGGACGAAGATGCACGCCTCTGTTCTTTGTCAGTCTTCGATGCCTTCCGCCTGCTGCAAAACCTGGTCTCGGTACCAGAAGATGAACGCGAAGCGATGTTCTTTGGCGGGCTGTTTGCTTACGATCTGGTCGCCGGTTTCGAAGACCTGCCGGAAACCGAACAGGGCAACCGCTGCCCTGACTACTGCTTCTACCTGGCCGAGACCCTGCTGGTGATCGACCATCAGAAAAAATACACCCGTATTCAGGCGAGTCTGTTCACGCCATCCGTGACCGAGAAAACACGTCTTGAGCAGCGCATTGCTCAGCTGCAACAGCAAATGACCGAAGCGCCACCCGCTCTGCCGGTTCAGCATGTAGAGAAGATGACCTGTGAGGTTAACCAGACCGACGATCAGTACGGTGCCGTGGTGCGTCAGATGCAAAAGGCGATTCGCGCCGGGGAAATTTTCCAGGTCGTCCCGTCCCGTCGTTTCTCACTGCCCTGCCCGTCGCCGCTGGCGGCCTATGACGTGCTGAAAAAGAGCAACCCAAGCCCGTATATGTTCTTTATGCAGGATAACGAGTTCACCCTGTTTGGTGCGTCACCGGAAAGCTCCCTGAAATACGACGCCACCAGCCGCCAGATCGAGATCTACCCGATTGCCGGTACACGTCCGCGCGGGCGTCGCGCCGATGGCTCTCTGGATCGCGATCTCGACAGCCGTATCGAACTGGAAATGCGTACCGACCACAAAGAGCTCTCCGAGCACCTGATGCTGGTTGACCTGGCGCGTAACGATCTGGCCCGCATTTGTACTCCCGGCAGCCGCTATGTGGCTGACTTAACGAAAGTCGACCGTTACTCCTTCGTGATGCACCTGGTCTCCCGCGTGGTGGGTGAACTGCGCAACGACCTCGACGTGCTGCACGCCTATCGCGCCTGCATGAACATGGGCACCCTGAGCGGTGCGCCGAAAGTCCGTGCGATGCAGCTTATCGCCGCCGCCGAAGGGCGTCGTCGCGGCAGCTATGGCGGTGCGGTGGGTTATTTCACTGCGCACGGTGACCTTGATACCTGCATCGTTATCCGCTCTGCCTATGTTGAAGACGGCATTGCCACCGTCCAGGCGGGCGCCGGGGTGGTTCTTGATTCTGTTCCGCAGTCTGAAGCTGACGAAACGCGCAATAAAGCTCGCGCGGTATTGCGCGCCATCGCTACCGCACACCATGCACAGGAGATTTTCTGATGGCTGACATTCTGCTGCTCGATAACATCGACTCCTTTACCTATAACCTGGCAGATCAGCTGCGTGCGAATGGTCACAACGTCGTTATCTATCGTAACCACGTGCCGGCGCAAACCCTGATTGAGCGTCTGGCAACCATGCAAAACCCGGTGCTGATGCTCTCTCCTGGCCCCGGCGCCCCCAGTGAAGCGGGCTGTATGCCTGAACTGCTGACCCGTATGCGCGGCAAGTTGCCTATTATCGGCATCTGCCTGGGGCATCAGGCGATTGTTGAAGCCTATGGCGGATACGTCGGTCAGGCGGGTGAAATCCTGCACGGTAAAGCCTCCAGCATTGAACATGACGGTCAGGCGATGTTTGCCGGGCTGCCGAATCCGCTGCCGGTGGCGCGCTACCACTCGCTGGTCGGCAGCAACATCCCGGCAGGCCTGACCATTAACGCCTCGTTCGAAGGCATGGTGATGGCCGTACGTCACGATACCGATCGTGTCTGTGGGATGCAGTTCCATCCGGAATCAATCCTCACCTCTCACGGCGCGCGTCTGCTGGAACAGACCCTGGACTGGGCGCTGCAGAAACTGGAACAGACCAACACCCTGCAACCTGTTCTGGAAAAATTGTATCAGGCACAGACCCTGAGCCAGCAGGAGAGCCACCAGCTCTTCTCCGCCGTGGTTCGCGGTGAACTGAAGCCTGAACAACTGGCGGCCGCGCTGGTGAGCATGAAAGTTCGCGGTGAAAGCCCGCAGGAAATTGCCGGTGCGGCAACGGCGCTGCTGGAAAATGCCGCCCCGTTCCCGCGCCCGGACTATATGTTTGCGGATATTGTCGGTACCGGTGGTGACGGCAGCAACAGCATCAATATCTCCACCGCCAGCGCCTTCGTGGCGGCTGCCTGTGGTTTGAAAGTGGCGAAGCACGGTAACCGCAGCGTCTCAAGCCGGTCGGGATCGTCAGACCTGCTGGCCGCATTCGGCATCAATCTCGAGATGAACGCCGAACGTTCGCGTGAAGCCCTGGACGACCTGGGCGTCTGCTTCCTGTTTGCGCCGAAATATCACACCGGTTTCCGCCATGCGATGCCGGTTCGCCAGCAGCTTAAAACCCGCACGCTGTTTAACGTGCTCGGCCCGCTGATCAACCCGGCCCATCCGCCGCTGGCGCTGATTGGCGTCTACAGCCCGGAGCTGGTTCTGCCGATTGCAGAGACCCTGCGCGTGCTGGGTTATCAACGTGCCGCGGTGGTTCACAGCGGGGGAATGGATGAAGTGTCGCTGCATGCGCCAACGCTGGTGGCCGAACTTCGCGACGGTGAAATCCTGAGCTATCAGCTGGAGGCGAGCGACTTTGGTTTAACGCCTTACCATCAGGAAGCGCTGGCGGGCGGCACGCCTGAAGAAAACCGTGACATTCTGACGCGCTTATTACAAGGTAAAGGAGAGGTCGCCCACGAGGCCGCCGTGGCTGCCAACGTCGCGATGCTGATGCGTTTACACGGCGAGGAAGATCTCAAAGCCAACGCACAAAAAGTTCTGAACGTACTGCGCTCAGGTGCAGCTTACGATCGCGTTACCGCACTTGCGGCAAGAGGGTAAAGAATGCAGACCGTTTTAGCGAAAATCGTTGCCGATAAGGCCATCTGGGTGGAAGCACGTAAAGCACAGCAGCCACTGGCCAGCTTCCAGAATGACGTTGTCCCGAGCAGCCGTCGTTTCTATGATGCTCTGCAGGGCGCACGCACCGCGTTTATTCTCGAGTGCAAAAAAGCTTCCCCGTCGAAAGGCGTTATCCGTGACGATTTCGATCCGGCGCGAATTGCCGGTATCTACAAACATCATGCGTCAGCCATCTCCGTGCTGACGGATGAGAAGTATTTCCAGGGCAGCTTCGATTTCCTGCCCGTTGTCAGCGGGATCGCGCCACAACCGATCCTGTGCAAAGACTTTATTATCGACCCGTATCAGATCTGGCTGGCACGCTTTTACCAGGCCGATGCCTGCCTGCTGATGCTCTCAGTGCTGGATGACGAACAGTATCGCCAGCTCTCTGCGGTTGCGCACAGTCTGAACATGGGCGTGCTGACCGAAGTGAGCAACGAAGAGGAGCTGGAACGCGCCATTGCGCTGAAAGCCAAAGTGGTCGGCATCAACAACCGCGATCTGCGTGACCTGTCGATTGACCTGAACCGCACGCGCCAGCTGGCGCCGCGTCTGGGCTCTGGCGTCACCGTGATCAGTGAATCCGGTATTAACAGCTACGCTCAGATCCGCGAGCTGAGCCATTTCGCCAACGGTTTCCTGATTGGTTCTGCAATGATGGAACATGACGATCTCAATGCCGCGGTGCGCCGCGTACTCTTGGGTGAAAACAAAGTGTGCGGCTTAACCCGTGAAGAGGATGCCCTGGCTGCGTATGAAGCCGGTGCGATTTACGGCGGGCTGATTTTTGTCGCCTCCTCCCCGCGCGTGGTGACCGAAGCGCAGGCGCGTCAGGTGATGACGGCAGCGCCACTCAGCTATGTGGGGGTCTTTCGCAACGCGGATATCGCCGACGTGGTAGCAAAAGCCGAAGCGTTATCTCTGCATGCGGTACAGCTTCATGGCAACGAAGATCAGGCCTATATCGATGCCCTGCGCAGCGCGCTTGCACCTCAGGTGCAAATCTGGAAAGCGCAGAGCGTGGGCGACAGGTTGCCTGAGCGTAACCTGAATCATGTTGATAAATACGTACTCGATAATGGCCAGGGCGGCACGGGACAGCGTTTTGACTGGTCCCTGTTGCACGGCGAAGTGCTGGACAATGTTTTGCTGGCGGGTGGACTTAGCCCGGCTAACTGCGTGGAAGCCGCCAAAGCGGGCTGCGCGGGCCTCGATTTCAATTCAGGCGTAGAGTCGCAACCGGGCATCAAAGATGCCAGTAAGCTGTCCTCGGTATTTAAAACTCTGCGTGCATATTAAGGAAGAGAAGATGACGACATTACTAAACCCCTATTTTGGTGAGTTCGGCGGGATGTACGTCCCGCAAATCCTGATGCCCGCCCTGCGCCAGCTGGAAGAAGCGTTCGTGAGCGCGCAGAAAGATCCGGCGTTTCAGGCTGAGTTTACCGACCTGCTGAAAAACTACGCTGGCCGTCCAACGGCCCTGACGAAATGCCGTAACCTGACCGAAGGCACCAAAACCACGCTGTATCTTAAGCGTGAAGATTTGCTGCATGGCGGCGCGCATAAAACCAACCAGGTGTTGGGTCAGGCGCTGCTTGCAAAACGGATGGGTAAAACCGAAATCATCGCTGAAACTGGCGCAGGCCAGCACGGGGTGGCATCAGCCCTTGCCAGCGCCCTTCTCGGTCTGAAATGCCGCATTTACATGGGCGCAAAAGACGTTGAGCGCCAGTCGCCTAACGTATTCCGTATGCGTCTGATGGGCGCAGAAGTGATCCCGGTGCACAGTGGCTCCGCGACGCTGAAGGATGCGTGTAACGAAGCGCTGCGTGACTGGTCTGGCAGCTATGAAACCGCGCACTATATGCTTGGCACCGCTGCAGGCCCGCACCCGTTCCCGACGATTGTGCGTGAATTCCAGCGCATGATTGGCGAAGAGACCAAAGCGCAGATCCTGGAAAAAGAGGGTCGCCTGCCGGATGCGGTGATCGCCTGCGTTGGCGGTGGCTCTAACGCTATCGGCATGTTTGCTGATTTCATCGACGAAACCAGCGTCGGGCTGATTGGCGTTGAACCTGCAGGCCACGGAATTGAAACCGGTGAGCACGGCGCACCGTTGAAACATGGTCGCGTTGGGATCTACTTCGGTATGAAAGCACCGATGATGCAGACCGATGACGGCCAGATTGAAGAGTCATACTCTATCTCGGCAGGTCTGGATTTCCCTTCCGTTGGGCCTCAGCACGCCTTCCTGAACAGCACCGGTCGTGCGGACTACGTTTCCATTACCGATGACGAAGCCCTGGAGGCGTTTAAAACGCTCTGTCGCCACGAAGGGATCATTCCTGCCCTGGAGTCCTCTCACGCCCTGGCGCATGCGCTGAAAATGATGAAAGAGAACCCGGAAAAAGAGCAACTGCTGGTGGTTAACCTTTCCGGTCGCGGTGATAAAGACATCTTCACCGTTCACGATATTTTGAAAGCACGAGGGGAAATCTGATGGAACGCTACGATAACGCATTTGCAGCACTGAAATCTCGCCAGGAAGGCGCGTTCGTTCCCTTCGTGACACTGGGTGATCCGGGTCCTGAGCAGTCGCTGAAAATTATCGACACCCTGATCGAAGCCGGTGCCGACGCGCTGGAGTTGGGTATTCCGTTTTCCGATCCTCTGGCCGATGGCCCGACTATCCAGAACGCAACGCTGCGGGCATTCGCGGCCGGTGTCACCCCGGGGCAATGTTTTGAGATGCTGGCCGCTATCCGCCAGAAGCACCCGACCATTCCGATTGGCCTGTTGATGTATGCCAACCTGGTCTTCAGTCGCGGTATTGATACCTTTTATGCAGAATGCGCGCGCGTGGGCGTTGACTCGGTGCTGGTGGCAGACGTACCGGTTGAAGAATCTGCGCCGTTCCGCCAGGCGGCGATGCGCCATAACGTGGCACCTATCTTCATCTGCCCGCCAAACGCCGATGATGAACTGCTGCGCCAGATTGCCTCTTATGGTCGCGGGTATACCTACCTGCTCTCCCGGGCGGGTGTAACCGGCGCGGAGAACAAAGCGGCGCTGCCTCTGCATCATCTGGTCGAGAAGCTGGCTGAATACCACGCGGCCCCTCCGCTGCAGGGCTTTGGGATTTCATCTCCCGATCAGGTCACGGCGGCAATTGACGCTAACGCAGCCGGTGCAATCTCAGGCTCCGCTATCGTTAAAATCATTGAGAAGAACGTGGACAAGCCAGAGCAAATGCTGGCTGAGCTGAAAACGTTTGTGAGCGCAATGAAAGCGGCAACGCGTAAAGCGTAACCTCTCCACCGTCTGGCTCCCCGCCAGACGGTGTTTCTGCCGATCAGTTATCCGGGTTCATCGTAAGCACTATCCGGTAGCGCGCCTTTCCCTGCCGTAACCTGTCGAGCGCCTCATTTGCCTGTTCAAAGGGCATCAGCTCTGTGACTGGCAGCGTCTGAAAGAGGTGGCTGAAACGCAGTGCGCGTTCGGTTTGCGACGGGGTGCTGACAAATGAACCTGTCAGGGTGCGTTCCGCGCCAATCATCATACCCGGCATGACCTGCAACGGTGTGCGTCCGGCGCCTAACAGGATCGCTTTTCCTCTGGGGGCCAGGGCTGGCAATAACGCTGAAACCGCGTCTGCATCCGGGGCAGTGGCCACAATAATCTCGACGCCGCCTTCCGCTCTCAACCGTTCCGCCGCGTTTTCCGTCTGCGCATCGATATAGTGATGAGCGCCCAGCTGTAAAGCGTCATGTGCCTTTTCACTGCCGCGCGCAATCACGATAACCTCAAACCCCATCCTCCGGGCGTACTGAATCGCCATATGGCCTAAGCCACCAATACCGAGAATAGCCACCCTGTCTCCCGCGCTGGCACCGGATTGACGCAACGCGTTAAAGGTTGCCGTACCGGCGCACAAGATCGGGGCCGCGTGAACGGAAGAGAGCGCTGAAGGAATGGCAATCAGCGCGGTATGGCGGATAACAACATACTCGGCGTAACCTCCGTCACAGCTCAGCCCCGGCGTTAGCTGATTTTCACACAGGTGAAAAAGTCCGTTACGGCAAGGCGGGCAATGCTGGCAATATCCCCCAAGACGTCCGACGCCCACGCGCTGACCGGTGTGCCAGATCCCGGGAACTGCATCTCCTTTCCGGGTAATGTGGCCCACAATTTCATGGCCCGGAATGCGCCCGGGCTGCCCCGCTTCCGGTACCTTCTCCGCATCCTGAAGATCGGCACCACAAACGCCGCATACCTCAATTTTAATCAGTACGTCCTCGGGTCCTGGCTCGGGCAACGGTCTGACGACCATTTCAAGCACGCCCGGCGAGGAAATCTGCATAGCACGAAAAGTTTTATTCACGGTATCACCTGTGACGAGCGGTGTATTATGCGTTACGGCCAGCCATGACGCCGCCGTCAATGTCCCAGATTGCGCCGGTGACCCAGCCTGTCTTGTCAGAAAGCAGGAAGGCAACCGTTTCAGCCACATCGCCCGGCGTACCCACGCGGCCAATCGGATGGAAGCTGTCGAAGCTGTTCATCACCTCTTTTACATCGTCTTTCGGGATGAAGCCTTCATAAATTGGCGTGTGAACAACGGCCGGAGACACGGCATTGACGCGAATGCCTTTCCCGCCCAGCTCAATAGCCAGGTTTTTGGTCCACGCATGCAGGCCGGCTTTCGCCATGGAATATGCCGAAGACGGCGTGGCCCCGATGGCCTGCTGTGCCCACATAGAGCCGATATTGACGATGGAGCCTTTAATACCGGCATCAATCATATTGCGCACCACGTCACGGGTGATGAAGAAGGTCGCGCGGTTGATGCTCATGTACATGTCGTAATCTGACGCTTCATGTTCAGTAAACGGTTTCGGGAAGAACACGCCAGCGGCATTGACCAGCAGGCTGATGTCTTTGTGTTCAGCATTGATGGTATTCATCACGTGCTGCATACCCTCTTCTTTCATCAGGTCAGCCACGATGATGGATACCGGCCCGTCGACCGCCAGCGCCTGACGAGCCTGCTCCGCTTTGTCCTTGCGGTTCCCCACCAGCACCACGCTGCCACCGTTTTTCAGAACCCGCTTCGCCGTTTCGAAGCCCATACCGCTTGTACCACCGACCACTAACAGCTTTTTACCGGCAAAAGATGCGTTCATCGCTAACCTCTTTTAAAACATTTGGTTGTCATTGATGAAAAGCCTCGCTCCTCATCGTGTGCATCCAGAATGCCACCCTGCATCAGGGTTGACGACTGAGAAGAAATTGCGACACAGGAAAGAAAATCTTCTTCGCTCAGGTATACTGAAAGAAAGAATAAATCGGAGTACCTGCAATGCGTTCCCTGAACAGACTTAAATGGCTACATGCTTTTGAAGCGACCGCCCGTCACGGTAGCTTTACCGGTGCGGCACAAGAGCTTGGCGTGACGCCTGCCGCAGTGGGCCAGCTTGTTCGTTCGCTCGAAGACTGGGTTGGTCACCCGCTGCTTCGCCGTACGCGGTCGGGTAAGGAGCGTCTGACGCTGGTGGATGAGGCTCAGGATGCGCTGCAGGACATTACGCAGGGCCTGGACAAGCTGGAAAGCGGGTTAAACAAACTGCGCGGACGTCGCGCACGTTCTGTCGTGGTCGTCACCGCCTCTCAGGTATTGATGATGAACTGGCTGATGGAGCGTCTTAACCGCTTCTCAGAAACGCATGACACAATCGATCTGCGGCTTAACGTCACGGAAAAGCTGATGGACGTATCACACGGCGAGGCGGATATCGGCATTCGCTGCGGACAGGGAGACTGGCCCGGCGTGAATAAAACCTGGCTGATGGATGAAGAGGCGGTGCTGGTCTGTAGCCCCCGCCTGGTGCCTCCGGAGAAAATTGCCTGTGGTGACTGGCTCGCCACACAGAAGCTGATCCACGATGACACGCCGCACCCGGGCGCGAATTTTCCCTCATGGGATGACGTTCTCCGTACCGTCAATGCCCCTGGCGCGCTGGAAAGCAGGCTGCATATTAACTCCACCTCCGCCGTGATTCTCTCGGCCCTGAGCGGCCGGGGGGTGGCGATTGTGCGTCACGCGCTGGTGAAACAGCTGATTGAAACCGGGCAATTGGTTCAATTGCACCCAAACCATCGCTGGCCGTTAACATGGTCTTACTACCTGGTGACCCCGCAGCACACCGCCATGCGTGAAGAAGTAAAAATATTTCACGACTGGCTTCTTCATGATGTGGTCTCTGACAATCCTTAACTCCCCCTTTTTTAAGCATCATGCGGCAAGGGTCATCGCGTACCGGCATGATGCTTCTCTCTTCAGACGCCCAACATAGTTTTTCTTTTCTGCAACGCAAGATTAACTGATTTGTTGAAGATAACCGGCTTTCTCATAATCGCCCTCAACGAACGGTAAAGCAGACCGGTACCTTATCCGGCCGCCTTGCCTTAACCCTGAGCGAAGGAGAGAACGATGGCTTATCTGCAAATCAGCCTTGATATCAGTAATGAAAACCGTGCGGCAGCCGCCGGGGTCTACCAGCAATACAAAACCCCGTTCCTGACCACCATCGACGGTGCCACCTCTAAAGAACTGCTTGTTCGTGACGAGGACGTACAGGTCCTGCACGGATTTAAAACCGTGTCCCAGGCACAGGCGTATCTCAGCAGTCCGCTTTTCACCCAGGACGTCGTTGAAGCACTGAAACCGTATCTGAACAGCGCGCCTGAAATCCGCATTTACGACGTCCTGTAACGGGCATTTTCTGAAACCTACACGTACCGGAGCTATGAATGTTTTTAAACTGGAATGAATATCGCACCAGCCTGCTGGCCACCGTCGGGAAATTTGCCAGACTGCAGCCTGAATTTATGAAAGGCTTACAGCAGATGGATAAAGGGGCTTCTGAAAATCAGCACCTTGATCCCAAGACCCACGAACTGATTGCGCTGGCTGTTGCCGTTACCACTCGCTGTGATGGTTGCCTGGCGGTACATGTGGAAGCTGCGGTTAAGAAAGGCGCAACGCGTGAAGAGATAGCTGAAGCGCTTTCCGTTGCCATCAGTCTGAACGCCGGTGCTGCGTTAACCTACACCGCCCGGGCTCTGGATGTTTTTGACAACCTGCCAACAAAATAAACCTGTATACGGCACCGCCTGCGGTGCCGTTTAATGACTGACTATGATGTTACTGAATTCTGATTTTTCACAGCGAGCCATCATTACTCCTGATGACTACCGCTGGGTGCCGTCCCCGCAGCCCGGTGTGGAGCGCGTCATGCTTGATCGCATTGGCCGCGAGCAGGCCCGCGCAACCAGCCTTGTCAGGTATGCCCCTGATTCTGTGTTTCCTGAGCACACCCACCCCGGCGGAGAAGAGATTCTGGTGCTGAGCGGTACCTTTACGGAAAACGGAACCGATTATCCGGCTGGCTGGTATCTGCGCAGCCCGGACGGCTCGTCGCATCGACCGTCCAGCCGTGACGGCACAACCCTTTTCGTTAAGTTGCGCCAGTTCGCCGCCGAAGAACTGGAACCGGTCAGGATCAATACCAACGAGGCGAGTCGCTGGCACGGCCAGCCGCACAGACTCATTTGTCCCCTGTTCGCAAGCGTAGCGGAAACCACCCAGCTTCAGAGGATCGCACCGGGTGAACGACTCTTCTGCGCTCCGCTCGCCGGAGGAGCCGAGCTCCTGCTTCTCGAAGGGGAAATCAGCGCACCGGAAGGTCGTTACCTGAAAGGAAGCTGGCTCAGATTTCCTGAAGGCGATTTGCCGGCGCTGACGGCCGCCGCCTCTGGGGCACTTTTTTATCTTAAAACGGGACATCTCAGCCCGACCACACTGACCGGAGCGATACCATGAAAGGCAGCGTTATTATCATTGGTGCGGGTGTCAGCGGCCTGTATGCGGGCACACTGCTTGAAAAAGCGGGAATGGAATACGTGATACTGGAAGCGAGGAAAAGAACCGGCGGTCGCGTACTTTCAGGTCAGGCGTTAGCAAACACGCCTGATGGGGTTCATGTGGACATGGGCGCGACCTGGTTCTGGCCGGAAATTCAGCCTGACTTCGCACACCTGGTTCATCAACTTGGATTAACGCCTCTCCCTCAGGGGCGACCGGGGGATATGCTTTATGAACGCCAGACGACGTCCCCCGCGCAACGTTATCCTGCCTATGTGACATCACCGGAGTCGTTCAGGCTTCAGGGTGGAATGCAGTCGCTGACGAGCGCATTAACACGCCAGATCCCGGTGCAGAAGATTAAGTCAGACCATCAGGTGGTTTCTATTTCCCGTCTCGGCGAGGGTATGCAGGTCGCGACGCTGTCCGAAACGGGCGAAGGCTCACTTTTCACCGGTGAACACGTTTTCCTCGCCCTGCCTCCCGCGCTGGCAGCAAAAATGACGTTCGAGCCGGCATTGCCGGAGCAGGTACTTTCACACTGGCATAAAACGCCGACCTGGATGGCGCCTCACGCAAAATATGTCGCCCTGTACCAGACCGACTTTTTGCAGGCACAGCATCTCTCCGGCGACGTAAGCAGCCGTGTGGGTCCGATGGTTGAAATACACGATGTGTCAGAGCCCGATACCGGCAAAACGGCTATCTTTGGTTTTATTGGCGTACCGGCAAAATCACGATGGACGGTGAGCGAGGCCGAACTCAAGCGACTGTGCCGGGAGCAACTGGTGCGACTCTTCGGAGAAGACGCGGCAGAGCCTGAAGCCGAGTGGATAAAAGACTGGGCCGCCGATCCGTTTACGACGACAGAATTTGACCTGCAGCAGGACGTCGGGCACGCACAGCCTCAACAGGTTCCGGCGCAGGAAGAATGGGCTGATAAATTAACCGGGATTGCCAGCGAATGGTCACCGCAATTTTCGGGTTATCTGGCCGGCGCAATTGACGCTGCTGCTGAAGGCGTTGGGCACTGGTTACGCCACGTTGCCAGACCCTGAGGCCTGTATCTGCCGATAACAAACATTTTGCTTCCCGGACCGGATTAATGAAATTTATTCATTTTTCTATTCTGATAACGCCTATTAACACGCGGTTTATTTCTGTTAAGAATAGTTGCCAATGACTGCAGACGAATGCCGGCTGGCGCAACGAACTCATACAGGAAAACCCGATGAAGATAAAAATTATACTGAACGACAAGACGCTAACCGCAACGGTGAATAGCAGCCAAACCAGTCGTGACTTTATCGCACTGTTGCCCCTTACGCTGCAGCTGAAAGATTATGCCGGGGAAGAGAAAATCGGCGATCTTCCTCGCCGCCTGTCCACGGCCGGCGCACCCGCGGGTACCGCGGCCGCTAAGGGTGATATCACGCTATATGCCCCGTGGGGAAATCTGGCGATTTTCTATAAAGCACACGGATATGCGTCGGGATTAATTACGCTGGGGCAATTAGACGAACCGGATGCCTTGCCCGTATCACCTGCTGAATATACTGCCCGATTTGAGCTACTGACGGATAAGTAGCCGCCCGAATATGTATTTCCGGCACAGCCGGCGAATCTCATCACAACACATTTATCCCCTTCTCTTTTTCCCGGTACCGGGTTTGCCGTTTCATTCACAACAGGAGAGTATGATGATCCGTTTCACCTCTGTAGCAGCATCACTATTGGTATTTGCAGGTATGTCCGCACACAGCGAAACCACCCCTTCGGCTCAAATGACCGTGTCTGAAACGGGCAGTCGCGCGACGATTGCCGAACCCGCTGACCACTTTACCGGACGTGCTTACATTGACCCCCTCTTCTCACCTGTCGCCCCGCAAAGAGCTGGCGCCGCGTATGTCACCTTCGTGCCCGGCGCACGTTCCGACTGGCATACCCATCCGCTTGGGCAGACACTGGTGGTCACGTCCGGGACGGGCTGGGTGCAGGAGTGGGGGCAGGAGCGAAAAACCGTGCACGCCGGGGATGTCATTCAATGCCCGCCAGGGATTAAACACTGGCACGGCGCAACGAATAAAACCACGATGGTGCATATGGCCATTCAGGAATCGAATGAGCAGGGACAAAACGTGAACTGGCTTGAAAAAGTCAGCGATGCGCAGTACCTGCAGGCGGGAGGGCATTAATGCTGAACAGAACCGCCCTGCTTATCGTTTCACTCTTATTGATTAACGGATGTGTCTCCCAGACTACTCAAAACAGGAGTTCGACAATGAAACCGGAAGACTCACGGGACGCTGTAGCCCAGGTCGCGCCAGCAATGGCTGCCTATTCAGAACAGTTTATTGAAAAAGATCTCTGGAATCGCCCGGAACTGTCGCGACGCGATCGAAGCCTGGTGACGGTTGCAGCGCTGATCAGCCGCAATGATACGGCGGAACTTCCCCACTACCTCAACGTGGCGCTGGACAGCGGCGTAAAACCTGCGGAAATCTCAGAGACAATCACCCACCTGGCTTTTTACGCCGGCTGGCCGAACGCCACCTCTGCGGCGCTGATCACGCGTCAGCTGTTTGCTCAACGCCATATCGATACCGCTTCCTTGCCAGGCGGAAAGGTGGATTTCCTGCCGCTGGATGAAGAGTCGGAAAACAAGCGTGCCACGCTGGTTGAATCAAACTTTGGCAAGGTCTCGCCGGGCGTAGTGAAATACACGACCGACGCGCTATTCCAGAACCTGTGGCTCAGGCCCGGACTGGCGCCTCGGGACAGAAGTCTGATCACCGTCAGCGCGTTGGTCACTGCCGGCCAGGTGGCCCAGGTTCCTTACCATCTCAACCGCGCCATGGACAATGGTTTAACCCGGCCCCAGGCGTCCGAAGTCCTGACGCAACTGGCCTTTGTTGCGGGCTGGCCCAATGTTTTCTCGGCGATGCCGGTCTTTAAAGAGGTGTTTGCCGGCAGGGATAATGCCTGACATTTAGCCACGCAACTGTAAACGCCAGGCACCGGATGAGGGGCCTGGCTTTGCGTTGCTGACAAACGTCTCTCTTCAGGGATGTTTGTAATGGCGTAGCGCGTCGACCACCAGCTGGAATGCTTTCGATAGATTTCGGTTCTCGGGATAGTAAATATAATAGCCATCCCAGTAGGGACACCAGTCGTCGAGCACGCTAATAAGCTCCCCACGGGCGATATGCTTTTCTGCGATATCACGCGGAACATGCGCCAGGCCGTACCCTTCCACTGCAGCCTGAAGGCACTGATAGATCCGGCTAAAGACCAGCTGGCCAGTGACTTTCACGTTCAGGCTTTTACCCTCTTTTTCAAATTCCCAGACGTATAAATTGCCATGCGTAGGAAACCGCAGGTTGATGCAGTTGTAATCAATCAGATCGTTAGGGTGCTGCGGCTGAGGATTGCGGGAAAAATAATCAGGTGAGCCGACCACGGCAAAACGGACATCCGGGCCAATACGCACGGAAATCATGCCGTTGGAGATCTGTTCCCCCAGACGGGTTCCTGCATCAAACCGCCCGGAAACAATATCCGTCAAGGCATAGTCATCAATCAGCTCCAGACTAATGTCAGGATATTCTTTAAGCAGCGGTTCCAGCTTCGGCCAGATAACAGACCCGATAGCATAATCTGACGTTGATATGCGCACCGTACCCGCGGGTTTGCTGTTGAGATCTTTCAGGGACTGCAAACGACCCTGAATACCATCGATGTAAGGCCCCAGGTCATCCAGCATGGACTGACCAATATCGGTTAACGCAATACTGCGCGTGGTGCGAGTCAGCAGTTTCATCCCCAGACGAGATTCGAGGGTACGCATAGTATGGCTCAGGGCTGACTGCGACACGCCTAATTGGGCCGCAGCTTTGGTGAAGCTTTTTTCGCGCGCAACGGCAATAAAAGCCATTAGGTCATTAAGATTTTCTCGTGCCAATCTGGGCCTCTGATATCCGGAAAAAATGGGTGGCTGATTCATCCCAATACACTGTCTCTTCAGACGAAAAGCGTTCTGGCGGTATGGCGTTCATTATAAATGACGGGCGCCTGCGCTGTACGAGAAGCAGTCTATCTAATTTATGAAAATTCCTCATTACTGCATTTTGATTTAGTCAGTTTTAACAACATCACATTTCCCGCAGAATACTTTTACACAACGTGAGACGTCTTCATTGCACGTGATTCCACGGTAAGAGGTATCAAATGGTTAAGTATGATTTTAGTGGCAAGGTGGTGCTGGTCACCGGCGCGGCTTCCGGTATGGGGCTCGCGACCGTCAGGGCATTTTGCGAATCTGGCGCAACGGTGGTGATGACGGATATTCGCGAGGATGCGTTATCTCGCGAAGCGGATGCGCTACTGGCTGAAGGGTATACCGTGAAACCCGTCGTCTGCGACGTGACTGACGAAGAGCAGGTCAGACGCATGATTGAGAACGCAGTACAGGCGTTTGGTCAGCTCGACGCCGCCTATAACAACGCCGGTATTCAGAGCCCTATTGCAGAAACCGCAGATGCCAGCGGCGAAGAGTTTGATCGCGTCAACGCGATTAACCTGCGGGGTATCTGGAACTGCATGAAATATGAGCTGCAACAAATGCGCCGTCAGAAAAGTGGCGCTATCGTTAACTGTTCGTCTCTGGGCGGGCTGGTCGGCATTGCCGGGCGCGGCGTTTATCATGCGACAAAGCATGGCGTCCTCGGGCTGACCAAAAGCGCAGCACTGGAATATGCCGCGCGTGGAATACAGATCAACGCCGTTTGTCCCGGCATTATCCGCACGCCAATGGTCGAAAATATGCTGAACAGCGAGCCTGACGCAATGGCCGAGCTCATGAAGCTGCAGCCGATTGGTCGCCTGGGCGAGCCCGAAGAGATCGCGCGCGCCGTCTTATGGTTGTGCAGTTCCGATGCCAGCTTCGTCACCGGACAGGCTCTGGCAATTGATGGCGGTTATACGGTCCAGTAATCAGATGTCATTCTGGTTTATTCCCGACAGGGTGTAGACCAGCGTTTTCAGCGATTTGAAAGAATTAAGACGATTACCACGGGTTCGTCGTGGTTCTGTTTATACTTTTGAATGGTGTTTAAACAGGGTGGAGGTACTCTTCAGTGGAATATACAGTATTAAGCAACAACCTCAGAATGCCGATGGCGGGTTTTGGTGTTTTTCAGGTCACCGATAAAGAAGAATGTAAACAGTCAGTACTGAGCGCCATTCGTACAGGCTATCGCCTCATTGATACCGCAGCAGTGTACGGCAATGAAGACGCCGTGGGCGATGCCGTTCGTGAAGCCATCGCTGAAGGTCTGTGTACCCGCGAGGAGTTATTTATTACCTCTAAGCTGTGGGTGCAGGACATGGCAAGCTACGAGACCGCCAAAGCCGGTATTGAGGCCTCGTTAAAAAAATCGGGATTAGACTATTTCGATCTCTACTTATTGCATCAGGCAATGCGCGATTATTTCAGCGCGTGGCGGGCTTTGGAAGATGCGTATGATGCCGGAAAGCTAAAAGCGATTGGCGTGTCTAATTTCTACGCCCATGTGCTCACCAACTTCTGTGAAACGGTCAGAATTAAGCCCATGGTAAATCAGGTGGAATTACACCCTTACTTTGCGCAATCTGACGCGCTCGAGACCATGAAATATTACAACGTTCAGCCAGAAGCCTGGGCACCACTTGGCGGCGGAAGGCACAAACCGTACGAAAATGAAATGCTCAAGGGGATTGCCGAAGCGCATCAAAAAACCATCGCTCAGATCATTCTGCGCTGGAATGTGCAACGTGGCGTTACCGTCATTCCTAAATCCACGCACCAGAACCGGATTGAAGAGAACCTGGCTATCTGGGACTTCTCTCTGACTGATGCCGAAATGGCGCAAATCAGTTCGCTCGACTTAGGCTATGTTGGCGATGCGGTTAAACACTTTAACCCTGAGTTTGTTCGCGGGTGTCTGGGTGTAAAAATCCACGACTAAGCGCGACGCGGCGTGCCACCCTCTTCCACTTCTGCAGAGAATGTTACGCCCCTCTCCCTGCTTCGGTACCGAACAGGGAGAGGATATATGTTTTAGCGATCCAGATGCTGAAGGTGGGCATCGTCTGCTTTTATTGCCTGGAACGGTTCTGGAAATAAAGTTACCGACCGAAACAAAATAGGTCTGTGCGACTTAGGATTCAGGCCGTGGACTTGTCTGTACCGGATATGCCATTATATGATTTGGTTAAATCTTTGTATTTATCTTTTGAATAAGGTTAATACAAAATGGCATACTTATTCAGGCGATAAGCGATGGTGTACTTGGATTATTTATTAACATTTATAGAAAGCAATCCGGCTCTGGCCATTGGATTTAATCTTATTCTGTTGGTCATCTCAGGTTTCTTTGCGCACCTGATGTGCAAATTCCTGCTCATAAAAATCGTTCGTAAGGTCTTCTTTGCCAGCCATAAACAGGATGTCCCGCTGGAAAAAGATCGTCGCATAGCCGAAAAGCTGTCGAATTTCATTCCGGTTATTATCGTTTATTACGTCCTGCAGTTTATGCCCAATATGCCAGCATCGCTGGTGACGGCAATAAATACCATTTGTGGGATTTTATTCTTTATTTTTCTGTCGGTTTTCTTCAATGAGATGCTGGATATTGTCAACAGCTCATATTTACGCAAGACGAAGCGTAAAAATCACTCTATCAAAGGCTATATCCAGATAGGGAAAATATTTATTCACGTCATCGCCGCGATCATGATCCTTGCCGTCATGTCGAATAAATCCCCCGCGATTATTATTTCCAGCCTCGGGGCCGTGGCGGCCGTGCTGATGTTAGTCTTTCAGCATACCCTGCTTTCGCTCGTTGCCAATATCCAGCTTTCGTCAAATGACGTCCTGCAGTTGGGGGACTGGATTGAAATGCCCGATAAAAACCTGAGTGGCGAAGTGACCGACATTGCGCTGCACACCATTACTATCCGTAACTGGGATAACACGATCTCGCGTATCCCGACCAAAAACTTTCTGACCGAAACGTATACCAACTGGCAGGCCATGTTTTCGTCAGGCGCACGCCGGATTATGCGCAGCACCACGATCGATCAGCACTCCGTTACATTTCTCACGCAGGAAACGCTGGCCCCGATGCTGGCCCTGCGCGGCACGAATGAACCGCTGGCAAAACTCATCGACGGGCGTGATCCCCTGGGCGTACCGGACAGTTGGTTTATGGATAATGGCCTGACAAATTTAACGCTCTTCCGGCACTACCTGATGGCCTGGCTCGCCGATCGGCCTGATATTATCAAAGATATGTATATTGTGGTGAGAACGCTGAAGCCTACGCCGTCGGGTATTCCCCTGGAAATTTATTGCTTTACCTCTTCCGTACTGTGGATGGAGTATGAAAATACTCAGTCAGCGATATTTGAATACATCACGGCTGTCGCCGGTCAATTCTCGCTCCGCTTATATCAGTATCCGGCAGGACATGATTTCTGGCGTTTATCACAGGAACACAGCCTTCAGGACCGCACCCCACCTCCGGGTGAAGGTTAAGCTTTTTTGAAAACAGGCCGGTCAAACGGAATAATAGACAGCCTATCACCTTCCTGAAGCCATAAAAAAACCCGCACTCGGCGGGTTTTTTTATTATCGGCGAAGCTTAACTGCTCAGACTCGCGTCTTCATCGCTATCGTAAGGCTCACCGACAATGTGCGCGACTTACAGCGGAGAAACGTTACCCGCTGCTGGGCCTTTAGCGCCATTTTCAATGGTGAAGGACACTTTCTGGCCTTCATCAAGAGATTTGTAGCTGTCGCTCTGAATAGCAGAGAAGTGTACGAATACATCTTTGCTGCCGTCGTCAGGAGTGATAAAGCCAAAACCTTTATCAGAGTTAAACCATTTTACTAAACCAGTCATTTTATTAGACATAGATAATTCCTTATTTTTGAGCCACTAAGCGCGGCGATGATGGCCTGTATTTAGAGAGTAACTTATTTGGCACTTAGGAGGAGGCTCACGAAGAAGAGTATCTATTGATAACACCTGAACTGAGGACTGCTTTACTAAACTGCTTTAATAAGGTCTGTATTCCAAACCGATGACGCTATTTAGGCACAGAAAAATTTTTTAAGCAAAGTTTTTATTTTTTATTATAACCACTTAAACACCCGGACGGCTGAATGGCTATGGAAATTAAGGCGCTGGAACAGCGTATTCACGCCCTGTTTAGCTAAAGCATACCGCCCCTTTTGAGGGTGGATACCCGTCTGACGATGGGTCATCGTATGCGCGTGACTGCTCAACCAGAGGCTGATCTCGTCTGGCATGGGATTACATCGCGCAGGCGACTTTCCACCTGGATTTCTGATGCAAGGCTGAAGTCTGAGGTGGAAAGCTAATGCGCCCTCGCTAAGTAGCTCAAAATGCTTAAAATTCATGCCTATAGCGCACAAAGTGAAATAGATTTTCGTTCGAAGCCACTTATCATAGGTGTTTTGAA
Organism: Enterobacter cloacae complex sp. 394I7; assembly: GCF_057320345.1. NCBI lineage: Bacteria > Pseudomonadati > Pseudomonadota > Gammaproteobacteria > Enterobacterales > Enterobacteriaceae > Enterobacter > Enterobacter cloacae complex sp. 394I7. The sequence continues at coordinate 1,483,315 of NZ_JBXWCR010000001.1, forward strand.
TGAAAGTGGTGGTGTTAATGTCTGTGCTCAAAAGCTTTTTCTTCTTTCTCTTCGCGTCAGCAGCCTGCACTGTGCCCGTGCTTTGCCTGTGGGCGGATATCTATTTATTTAATCTGGATATACCGGAGATATCGCTGACCGAAATTGTGCAGGAAACAGTTTTAGGGGGCATCGTATTTATACACTTCCTGCTGGCGAAGAAATGGGCATTCATGCGCTATTGCAACATCCTGATTGGCGGCTTTTTCCTCTCCATGCTGATTAGAGAACTGGATGCATTTTTCGATCTTCTGGCTCACGGAAGTTGGGTATGGTTTGCACTGCTTTCCGCCGTTTGTGCTTTGCTTTATCCCGTTATCCATTATCGTCTTACCCTTACGCAACTCGCACACTATACCCGTACCCCGTGGTACGGCGTGATGCTCAGTGGTCTGTTGGCAGTCCTGGTCTTCTCCCGGCTGTTTGGAATGCACGGATTGTGGTACGCGATACTTGATCAAAGCTACGTCAGGGTGGTCAAAAATGTCGTGGAGGAAGGCAGCGAATCATTCGGGTATATGCTCTGCCTTATAGCATCTGTAGGGTACTACTGCTCTTTCCGGTCGCTCCCCCGCCAGAAATGATTCTGGTATTTAGAGAGCACGATAAACACGCCAATCTTCCTGTGACGATGAGTTGAACGCCACAGGGAGAGCGGACTTCTATTCTCAAAAGCAAACGTTGTAGCGCCCAATATAATACGTTACATCTCTCTTAACGCCATCCGCGTGCTCCGTGTTCAGGTAATGCCCTTATAAAGTGAAAAAGAATCAATAGTCGTTGAACAGATGAAGATAAAAAAACAACATCAAAAATCTCTTCTTCAGATTTTTAATGGTGAAGTCAATCTCCCTCGCAGCAAAAATTCACGTGATTATATGTGAATTCGCAGACTAACATCTTAACGCTCTATTAATTCGGCGAATCTCTCAAGAAATGCACTAAATGCAGCTTTCGGTAGCATCGGAACGACTTTAATTATAACCGATGGTGATATATCTCGCAGGGAAGGATAGTCTAATACCTTTTCCATACCCAGATCCCTCGCTTCAGTAGCGAGCATGATCCGATCAGCATGCTTAACTTCTGAGGCTTTACAGGAGGAAATATTAAATTTCACTCTGATCAATGACTCAATTTCTTTCTCAAGGTTTATATACTGCGGCATACATTTTTTTAAAGGAGAAGGGAAATCTTTTATGTAAGCCTCGGTGGCATCATGAAGAAGCCCTTCCAGAGCCAAATGCACTGGCGTTAAATAACTTACCAGGACGGAATGCTGAGCCACTGAATAGAAACTTTCGCATTGCCCACCAAAACGGCATTCATTTGACAAGCCCTTAGCGATATCAATTATATCTATATCATTTATACTGAGATTAAGAAAATCAATTTTCTTGCCGCTAAAAGTAACGATAGTGGTTGCTGAATGCATAAAACCGCCCCAAATAAAATAACTCTCAGACCATTTACCTGGAGTATAAAAAACGCTTTATCGAAAAAAAAGGACGCATGTCCTTTTTTCGAAAGGAGTTTTATTATAAGAGTTGATGACGATTTGAGAAAATGGTATAGATGCGCCAGAAATATCATCGCTGACAGGTTAACCTGGGGATGCCAGGCATATGACTTGAGATTATTTCATGCACAATCTATAATAATTCACAAACAAAGCGTTGAGTCACCTTTATGAAATCATTACAAATAGATTTATCACATTCTGACATTCTGAACTCTAAACTTAAATTCATTTTACCAGATGACATACTCAGCAGAGCTAAATTACTGATTTTTAATAAGGGAGAGATTTTACTCCACCAAGGAGATTCCCCATCGGGAGTTTACTGTTTAATTAAAGGTAAGGTACAAATAGAGCATTTATCTAAAGATGGTAAAGATATTACTTTTTGTATAGAAGAACCTCTCTCTGTGATTGGTGCCATTGAAATTTTCCAACATGATAGCACCAGCAGAAATCTGAGTACAGTAAAGATCCTTAAGACGTCAACGATAGTTTATTTTTCACTTAACTATATAAATACAATTGGATTAAATGAGCCAGTTTTTCTTCGTTTTCTTTGCCAACAACTTGCAAATAAATTATTCATCTCTTCTCAATTAAAAACCACTATGTGTTTAAGTTCATTACAGAGAGTGTCAAATTACCTCATGAATGAATATAATAAACATGGTTCCGTTATCAGGCTTGAGCGAAGAGAATTGGTCGCATCATTTCTTTCCATTTCGGTGAGACATCTCAATCGAGTTTTAGCAGAGTTACAAGAAAATCAAATCATAGAACTCAAGAATAAAACGATTATAGTGAAAGACAGTGAATTATTAAAGCCAGAGTAATCTGCAAATAACCTTCGCACCACATTCTACCACAGCCGCTTTCAACGCCATCGGAAGATGGTTCATTTATATGAAGCCTTTTTTTAAATCACAAGTTTTTTATTTTATAAAAGCACTAACCATATATAAAAACTATGGCACACGATTTTTTCACAAATATCTTAGCGAAGTTAACGCTCAGAATACTAATCGTTATTGAAGCGAGACCGACTGGCATGTCCACTAAAAAGAGATAGATGTCCTTTTTTTTGGATGCATTGTTCGTCATCTTATCTCGTGACAAGCTTCCTTACTGAGAGAAATACTATGAGAAAATTACTTATTGATACTGATACCGCTTCTGATGACGCAGTCGCTATTGTGATGGCACTCAGAGAGCGTACCGTTAGGGTTGAAGCAATCACAGTAGTCGTTGGTAACTGTGAGATCGAACAGTGTGTTCAAAACGCATTAGTGAGTATTGAAAAAACCGGAACATATGCTCCTCCTGTATTTTCCGGAATGACAAAGCCGCTTTTTAAAACCCACTTCACTTCTCACCATATTCATGGCAAAGATGGTATGGGTAATATGGAAAATCCCCCCACCACCCTAAAGTCGGAATCACTTCATGCGGTAGATGCGATTCTTCTTTATGCAGAAAAATTCAAAGGTGAACTTGAGATCGTTACCCTGGGACCTCTGACTAATCTGGCAATGGCAGTACTGAAGGAACCAACGCTTGCGAAAAAAATTAAACATGTTTATATCATGGGCGGTGCCGGCCTTACTTCGGGAAATATCACGCCTCTGGCTGAGTTCAATTTTTTTGTTGATGCGGAAGCCGCTAATATAGTGATGCAATCAGGGCTCCCTATGACAGTCGTTGGGTGGGAAATAGGCATGGGAGAAGCTTTCATTAATGAAGATGATATAGCATACCTCAATCAACTGAGCCCCTTGGGTCAGTTCGCCGTAAGATGCAACAAATCCTTGATGGAGTTTAATGCAGGCCGAACGGTACGCAAGGGTTTTGATTTGCCAGACCCCACCACCATGGCAGTAGCGCTTTTTCCTGATATTGTTGAGGAGGCGTTTTCCCGTTATTCCTGGGTGGAGTACAAATGTGAGTCATCGTATGGACATTATGTTATCGATGCGACAAACCTTACAGGGAAAGCACCTAATGCCAGAATTATACTTAAAATAAAAAGTGGTATGTTCAAAGAGAAATTATTCTCGTTACTCGCAGACTCCGCAATGATGTATAGAGGAACTTTAGATGCATTTTAATTCCCGAAGGATTCCGAAAATTGAGCTTCACGTTCATTTGGATACTTGTATTAGCTATCATTGCGCAAAAATGCTGATGCCTGCACTGAATCTTAAAGTATTTCAGTCGAATTTTATCGCACCGAGTCAATGTACTGACCTGGGAGATTTTTTAAGAAGAATTTCTCCGCAGCTGAGCTTATTACAAACCCACACTGCATTACGTCAGGCCGTCGAAGACATGTTTGATCAACTCCATGCTGATGGGGTAATTTATGCTGAGTTACGCTTTGCGCCACTCTTACATCTTAATCAATATCTTACGGCTGAAGAGGTCATTGAAACCGTCCTGGATGCCATGCAGATAAATAGCCATATTTTTGATATCAAAGCCAATTTAATATTATGTACACTGCGTCATTTTACGGCAGAACAGAGCCTTGAGACGGCAAGACTGGTGACAAAATACCTGCATTATGGGGTTGTCGCGCTTGACCTTGCAGCTGATGAAGCCCGCTACCCGCTGGATAACCATGTTGAGGCGTTTAATTATGTACGCCAGCATGGAGGCAACTGTATCGCACATGCAGGAGAGGCTAAGGATTTCGTCAGCGTAAATGAAACGCTTAATAAACTGAAAGTTTCTCGCATCGGACATGGCGTCAGAAGCATTGCTGACAGAGCGACACTAGATCGGTTGCTTGAAGAGCATATCCATCTGGAGATTTGCCCGGGTTGTAACATTGTCTGTAATATTTATCCTTCCATTGAAGAGCACCCTGTTAATGCGCTTTTTCGTGAAGGCATTTCATTAAGCATTAATACTGATGCCAGAACCGTTGCCAACACCTCACTGGATAAAGAATATCAACTATTACATCATGTTTTTGGATGGGACACAGAAGAATTTCTGGTTTGCAATATCAATGCTATTGACACATGTTTTGCCTCGCTACCGCTGAAGAAACAACTCAAAGCCAATCTTTCGGGGTGATAATCCCAGACATACATTTAAACAACAGGCATGAGCGCTCATTACATCGAATATGAAATAACATGACCACATTTTTGTATCTAATACTCTGTGCGATGTCTACCGCCGCCGGCACCGATATGGTTTTGCCTGCTATTCCACTTTTTGCTACAGTCTTTAATACCTCATCGGAGATATCACAAAGGATACTCTCCATATATGTAGCAGGTAATGCCTGTGGTTTATTACTATTTGGTAACCTGGCCGATCGCTTCAGCAAAATCAGGATGCTCTTCTTTGCGCTACTTTTATTTTCACTAACTTCTTTTGGTTGCGCGTACGCTCCAGAAATAACACTTCTTTTAATATTACGATTTATACAAGGGATGGCTTCTGCTGCAGCATCAGTTTTCATCCCTGGATTTATTAGAGGTTTGTTTCCTCATCGGAAGGCAGCCCGGGCAATTGGATTGTTAGGGAGCATACAGGCATTAGTTCCGGCGATAGCCCCTGTAGTAGGTACACTTATCCTGCAGTTCTTTAACTGGAGAATCACGTTTATCTCTCTGGGCGTACTGACGATGGCTTTAGCTGTAATGATAAGGTTTGCAAAGGGACCAGAACGAAACCCAGGCCAGCACACGCCTGGAACGTACGTACAATTATTGAAAAATGCTGTTTATCTTCGCTATGCATTGAGCCAGGCTTTGGCCGTTGGCGGTCTGATAACGTTCGTATTCGGAGCACCAAGCGTCATTATTCTTTCCATGGGCGGGAACCTGAATGACTTCATCCTTATGCAAATGTTGAACGTAGGAGGTTACATCATCGCCGCCAACATTTCTCCGGGGTTGGCTGAACGTTTTAGCCATGAAAAAGTAATTCTTGCCGGCACGCTTATGGCATTGCTCAGCGCCTTCGCGCTATCGGGATATGGTTTCCTGAACGGAAGCCGGGCTTTTGTTATGACCATACTCTTTACGCCAATGGGTTTTGCGCTGGGGTTAAGGGGCCCCGTCGCCTTCTACAGGGGTATCGTTTCTGCAGGCAGTAATGATGCCAGAGGATCTGCGCTTATGATTTTCCTCACCTTCATAACGACTGCGCTGGGGTCACTCATAACTGGACATTTTATTACGGGTGGGCTCACCCCTCTTGCCATGTCAGTCACCGCCATGTTCTTACTGTCATTTTTGCTTTTTGTGTTATTGCCAAAACTGAACCGCCAGTGAATAAACAACAATGGGTAAGTCAATATTCTTTACAGCAGTGCATGAACGCTGTTGAAGAGTCGCTTCGGGGCGCAGCGGACATTGCACCCGCCCACCCCGGCAGTTAAAGCAAAGTTACTCCCCGGTACCTGTCTTGTCAGTCACCAGACGTACACTTATCAGGAACCCGAATCCGCCTCAATCAGGATAGGTCATCGGCGTCCGGTTTCTGCGCACGGTGGATCTTGTCACGGATCTTATCAACTGATGCTTTGATGTCAGCAATGATGTCGGCGTCCATCCCAAGGGTATCCACAATACAGCGCGTGATAGTGCTGGTCTCGCTTTTCAGCGCCTCACCCTTCTCCGTTAGGTGGATAAGCACTTCGCGCTCATCCTTCGGATTGCGTGTCCGGGTGATCAACCCCGCAGTCTCCAGCCGCTTCAGTAAAGGGGTCAGCGTGCTGGACTCAAGAAAAAGAATTCCACTCAGTTCCTTCACTGTTCGCCCATCCTGATTCCACAAGGTGACCATCACCAGATACTGGGGATAGGTCAGGCCAAGCTTATCGAGCATGGGACGATAGAGCTGGGTAAAAGCATGTCCCGCTGAGTAAAGAGAGAAACAGAGCATACCGTGCACATCGGGCAGGGAATCCTCGGAAGTAGTGTGTTTAGTCATATGTCCTCCAGTCCCTCTAAAATAATTTGCATACGATTTAATTGCAAGCGATTGACAAAGGCAAAAAGGGCTGCCATATTCATTTGCACACAAACAAATCGCACACAAACTAATAACACAACACATGACAGGAGAACGAAATGACAACTTTCACCACCACAGACGGAACAGGCATTTTCTACAAAGACTGGGGTTCAGGTCAGCCTATCCTCTTCGCTCATGGATGGCCGTTATCGTCTGATGCCTGGGATCAGCAGATGCTGTTTTTCAGCCAGAAGGGTTTCCGGGTCATCGCACACGACCGTCGCAGCCACGGGCGTTCGGACCAGACTTTCCACGGTAACAATATGGATCAGTATGCGGACGATCTCGCTGAGCTGATTGAGGCGCTGGATCTGAAGGATCTGATTTTAGTGGGTCACTCAACAGGGGGCGGCGAAGTTGCACATTATATCGGTCGTCATGGTACCTCACGTGTGGCTAAAGTCGTTCTGGTCGGCGCTGTCCCTCCTCTGATGCTCCGGACGGATGCCAATCCTGACGGCACCCCGATGGAGGTGTTTGATGCCATCCGCGAAGGCACGGCCAAAAACCGCTCACAGTTTTACTTCGACCTGACGGTTCCGTTCTATGGCTTCAACCGTGACCATGTCCCCACCAATGACGGGTTGCGGGAAAACTTCCGCAGAATCGGCCTGCAGGGCGGTATTAAGGGGCAATATGACTGCATCCATGAGTTCTCTGAAGTCGATTACACACACGACCTGCAGCAGATTGATCGCCCTACCCTGATTATTCATGGCGACGACGACCAGATTGTCCCCATTAAGGCATCTGCACACCGCGCCGCTGAGATCGTCGCGAATGCGACGCTGACGATATATGCCGGTGGTTCACATGGACTGGCGGAGACAGAAGCCGATCGCTTTAACGCTGACGTACTGGCCTTTATTCGCAGCTAACAAGGTGGCCTGTTCCAGACAGGCCGCAACCATCATACGCATAGCCTTTAAACTGAATTGAAAAGAGGAACGATCATGTCCAAATTTGCTGCCTCCCTTGCCGTTGCCACCGTTTTGCTGTCTGCCAGCGCTATTGCAGAAACCGCTAAGCCGACTGTTGTCCTGGTTCATGGTGCCTTTGCCGACTCTTCTAGCTGGAATGGCGTTACCCAAATCCTGCAAAAGGACGGGTATAACGTCGTCGCTGCGGCGAATCCGCTGCGCAGTGTTTCGACTGATGCGGCTTACGTCTCTTCCGTGGTGAACAATATTAAGGGGCCGGTCGTCCTTGTCGGCCATTCCTATGGTGGCCAGGTCATTACGAACGCGGCCCGTGATACAAACAATGTGAAATCGCTGGTGTATGTCGCCGCATTTGCTCCGGATGCCGGTGAAGCGGCGGCCGACCTGGCCGGAAAATTCCCTGGCGGCACGCTTGGCCAGGCGCTCGCCGCACCGGTGAAGCTGGCTGATGGTAGCGTCGATCTCTCCATCGACCAGGCGAAGTTCCACCAGCAATTCGCACATGACGTTTCAGCTAAAGAGGCAGCGCTGATGGCCGCAGGGCAAAGACCGATTACCGAAGCGGCTTTAACTGAAAAGTCAGGTGCGCCTGCCTGGAAAAAACTGCCCTCTTACTTTATTTACGGTGACGGCGACAAGAATATCCCCGCCCAGGGTTTGCGATTCATGGCTGAACGCGCGGGCTCAAAACATACCGTGGTGATCAAAGGCGCATCCCATGTCGTGATGGTTTCTCATCCGCAGGACGTTGCCACACTTATTGAGGAAGCGGCGAAGTAAACATCGCTCTCCCCCAGAACGCCATCCCTCGCCTGAGGGATGGCCGTATAAGTAATGCCTCTTATGTTCCTGCCGGTATCCGTAAAAATGACGTCAGCGGTATTCTTAATAATCCCAGGGACCCGGGATGCAACGGAACGTATCGCCGTCGACAGCAACATGGCAGACAGACGGGAATGAGAGATGAGTAGCGATCAATGACTCCCTGTTATCTGCCAGTTCCTGCAGCAGACGAATGCGAATCTGTGCCGCTTCTTCGGGATAATGGTCGAAACCATTGAACCAGTCAGGATGTTCAAACCCAACCTGGAAAATGGCATCGCCGGCAAAGGTGAGTCGTTCCCCCTCAGAGGCCAGCCTTACCACGCTGTGTCCGGGAGTATGCCCGCCTGTACGAACGACACGCACGCCGGGTGCAACCTCGTATTCCTCTTCGAATGTATGCAGTTGAGTCTGGTACGCTTGCAAAAATTGGGTAGCGGTTTGGCGCAGTGCTTCCGGGAAACCAGGCGGCATGGAAACCTGTGAAAAATCGGGCTCACGCCAAAATTCCACCTCAGCAGCAGCGACATGAATGCGAAGGTCTGACCGCATGCGCGCTTTCACACCCTCAATAAGCAGCCCACCAACGTGATCCATATGCAGATGTGTGATAATCACATCCGTGACGCTGGCAAGATCTATCCCCGCTGACGCCAGGCGGTTAACCGTTCGCCCGGCGCGGGGTAAATCAGGGAAAGCCTCCCCCATCCCTGCATCAACCAGGATCGTCCGGTCACCGCTATGCACGAGAACCACATTTAATGCCCAGTCGAGAAAATCGGCAGGCAGAAACTTATCTTCAAACCAGTGGGTACGTTCGGAGGCCTCCGCGTTATGACCCAACATGGGTCCAGGTAATGACAACACGCCGTCACTGATCACCAGAACATCAATCTTACCGACCTGTAGTGCATAACGTGATGGCACCTTTTCATAAACGGCTTCCACATGCGAGGTACCATTAACAGGTGCTAACGACGCTGCATCATTCTTAGATATCGCCATATTTCCTCCAGACAACATAATTAATCGATTTAAGGGTATACACACCGTAGAAATGACTTTTTCCCCTCTGTTATTTCCCATCATCAAAAATAAACATGCAGACAGAACACAATGAAACAGGGTTAAAACATCGCTATACTCTTATGATGCCCACTGTTATTAACAGGTATACTCATGAAAAATCATGACATTCCTCTTGACGATGCCGTTCATAAAATGGCTCAGGTATTAAAGAACCGACCTGAATTAGGCATAGACAGTGGAGATGCGCTGCAAATTCGCTGTTATCACTGGCCGCATGGGCCATTGCATGAAACTATCCCGCCACTCGATCAACATGTGATTATTGCTCACGTTGGACATATGCAGCGTGTTGAGCGAAAAACAGAAAATAAAATCGTTAAAAACACGATCCGGAAAGGCGCCATCACGACAATTCCTCAGGGAAGTACATCTCGCTGGGATATTGCTGGTCTTGTAGATGTTATGCATTTATATATTCCTGATAATATTTTCGCCGATCTTCTGAATCAAATGGAGATACCCACTGCTGAGTTACTCTTACGCACAGCGCATTTTGATGAGACGGCATCAAAAATTACGCTGGCCGTTGCGGAAATCATTTCGGACAATAACAAAATTAACCAACTGCTCTGCGAGCACTTAACACTGTCATTAATATTACAGTTAATAAAAAACCACTCCAACACGCTGACAGCCGCAGGCCAGTCGCAAGGAGTATTGTCTTCGCGCGCATTAAAAATGGCGCTGGAAAAACTGGATAACAGCCCCATAGGTGATGTCACGATTAAATCACTGGCTCTTGAACTGGGAGTTTCCTCAGCTCATTTCTGCCGTGCCTTTAAAAACAGTACCGGCTTAACCCCGTACGGGTGGCTTAAGCAGCGCGTAATGGAACGCGCTTTCCACGAGTTACAACACACCGATAAACTGATTACAGAAATTGCCATTGAAAGCGGCTATGGCTCGCAAAATGCATTTACCCAGGCCTTCAGAAAAATAACAGGCTTGACCCCCGGTCAATGGCGTGAAAAAAAGAACACGCGTTGATGCTGCCTGCCGCCAGGCAGCATCAACAGAGATGGCCTGTTACGGAACAATAATGTAATCAGGGTTAGCAACAGAAAACATTTTCTCTCTGTCGGGTTCTGGCGGATAAATCCACTGAGTATTAATTTCCTGCTTTATTTTTTTCGCTTCCATGCCCTGGTACATAACCTGATGATCCCAGCCTTCCGTGTAGACCGCCCCCCATTTGCCCAGATCAAGACAGGTAACATATTTTGGCTGGCTGTAAGAATGCAGCGGTAATCCCAGTATTTCTGCTGCCGCGTTATGACCGGCGACGCGCCCCAGGCTCATCGCATGCTGGCAGGACATGACGTTATAATTACCTTCATCATCCGTAGGGACTTTTACGGTATCGCCGGTAACGAAGATACCCCTGGCGGCAGGTGCCCGCAGATACGCATCCCCAATAACACGGCCCAGATTATCGTGGTCGCCCGGGATGAGCCCGGCTAACGCGCTGGCCCGCATTCCCGCCGTCCATATCACCGTTTTACTGGGGATAAATTCATCGTCCGAAAGCATCACCCCCTCAGCGTTGATTGCGCGCACTCTGACGCCCGTTCGTACAGTCACGCCATTACTGGCCAGCGCCTGATTGATGATCTCACAGGCATCCTCGCCCATCGCCTGACCAATTTTGTTCGAACTGTCCACAATAATAACCTGCAAATGGTGCTCCGAACCCAAGAGGTCTCTGAGGCGTTCCGGCATTTCAGTGGCGGTCTCAAGCCCGGTCAGGCCCCCACCGGCGACAACAACAGTATTTCGTGCGGGAGAATAAGGCTCTGAAGCTAACGACATGAGGTGTTGCTCCAGTTCATGAGCAGCATTCAATGAGTTCACATCAAAACTGTATTCCGTGATCCCCGGCAGTTCTGGGTGAAATGCCTGGCTTCCGGTGGCCAGTACAAAACTGTCAAAATTAACCGAGGTTTCGCCACTCTCTTTTTTTACCGAGATAGTTTTATTTTCTGCGTCAATATCGGTGACATAACCGGCAATATAGTGCACACCCGCAGCCTTAAGAACATGCAGAATAGAGGGTGCCATATTTTCAAGTACGGCTTCATACAATCTTGGACGAATGGTTAATGCGGGTTCCGGAGAAACCAAAAAAATCTCAATCCGATCATTTGCCTTTTCCATATGTACCAGCCTTGCTGCTGAAATGGCGGCCCACATACCTGCAAAACCCGAACCGGCAATAATAATACGTTTTTTCATAGCGATACCTGTTAACAGCGGATGATGAAAATGTCGTTACCGCACCAAGAGTAGTGAAAGTCAAACCTGCCTGCTCTAGCAAAATTGATGTGCTTTAATCAAATTTGATGTTTTTTTATCAGCGCTGCGCGCGCCGCTAAATTTGCCCCATCCCGCCATCGACAGACAGGTCGATACCCGAAATAAAACTGCTTTCATCCGATGCAAGAAACAGCGCTGCCGCGGCCACCTCGTCAGGTTTGCCTATACGACCTAACGGAATACGACTTGCGATGCTGGCGTCAAAAATCTCGCGATCGCTCAGGGAAACGCCCATTTTACTGATAATCGGTGTGGCGACGGGTCCTGGGCTCAGGCAATTCACGCGGATCCCACGGCCTTTAAGGTCGGTCGTCCAGCTGCGGGCAAAAGATCGCAGCGCGGCTTTTGAGGCGGCATAGATAGTGTGTCCATCGAACCCTTTATAATGCGCAATGGAGGACGTTAATATTATCGAGCCACCGTCGGACATTAACGGGAGGGCCTGTTGCACGGCGAAAAACGTCCCTTTTACGTTGATATCAAACTGAGTATTAAAATCATCTTCGGAGGAAGCCGGGAAATCGGAAAGCACAATAACACCGGCATTTGCAAACATCACATCCAGCTTGCCGTATTTTTCGTTAATAATGCGAAAGAGGTTTTCATGGCTTCGTATGTCACCGATATCGTGTTGTATTGACAGTGCATTATCGTCACCGAGTTCATTCATCGCCTGCTGCAGGGTTTCTGCATTCCTGCCAGTGATAATCACCTTTGCACCTTCTTCAATAAACCGTTTGGCCGTGGCCAGTCCGATACCGCTACTGCCTCCGGTAATTAACGCGACTTTATTGTCTAACTGTTTCATGATGATATTTCCTGTTATTACTGCTCAGACAGCGCGATCACTCGTAGGCGTGAATACGCGTGGCAAGTGTATTTCTGCGTTCATTAAGTAATTCGATAAGCGTGTCCAGTGCCCGAAGTTTTTCTCTGTGCTGGGCCAGACACTGGATAAAACGCGCATCATCCATGTCGCTTACCTGAGAAAACTTTTCCAGCTCTGCAATCTGTCGGGTACTGAACCCACATTTTAAAAGCGAGATTATCCATCTCACTTTCTCGACGTCTTTCGCGTCGTAATTCCGATAACCGTTGTCCAACCGCTGAGAAACAATCAGTCCTTTAGCTTCATAATGTCTGAGCACTCGGGTGCTGACGCCAGTGAGCGCCGCCAGTTCAGATGGTCGCATACCTTTCTCCTCGTCATAGATGCACTCTACAACATTGACACTAGTGTCAATGTAAAGAGCATAGCGTTAGCTGGAATGTAAGCAGATATTTCCTGAGACAGGCAAAATTAACTCCGCCAACGAAGATTGCAGCAATCTTGATTTTGCCTTGACCGTTTATTGATTAACGGTCGGGATAATCAGCCTGTTCAGACAGAACTGCCCGGCGCTGACAGCGCCCTCTGATGAGATTGCAAGGAGAAACAATAATGGGCTTCAGACATTCGCTTTTTGGATGGGAACGTTCAAACTTCACGCATTACCAGGCGGCTTATTATAAGTACGGCGGCAGTGTTAATACTCACCCCGACATTATCAATTTCTTTATGCAGAAGAAGGAAAAAGATTTCGCATTCTGGCATTACCGACGCGATGGCGAGGTCACCGCAGCGTACTTTACCAGTGATGAAAATACCTTCGGCCTGAATGTCTGGCGCGATTACCCGGTATCTTATGATGAAATTATTATCCCCATGGCTGCCGATCAAAAAATCGTTCTGCCAGTAAAAACAAACCGGCTGTCGTCATCGCTGCGTGGGAATATAATAAATGCCACCTATGCTTTTCGTGAAAAACGTAAGGTTTGCCTGATTAAAACATCTTTCTCAGGTAAAACGGTGAAAAAAAGAAACGGGGAGCTAAAAAAAATGCTGGCTGCGGGCGGAGAATGCATCCCGCTCAGAGAGATGTCACCGGCGGATATTGCTGATATTTACGTGCATCTTTTCAGGCTGCGTTTTGCTGACAGCGTCAGATGCTATAACAGGAAAAACATCACTGAACTGTTATCCGCCCTGCCACATATGGTCACCGGCAATGTACTTTTCTTTGAAGGTGCCCCCGTTGCGATAGATCTCGTACTGTGTGCCCGTAGTGAAAAAAGCCTGTATTTTGATGTTCCTAACGGAGGGATAGACCCGTCGATCACCGCATTCAGCCCAGGAAGTCTGCTCATGTGGAAAAATATTGTTGATGCACGAGAAGTGTGTCGCAATGAAAATAAGGCAATGCAATTTTCAATCGGATTGTATGATAAAAAATGGGACTATAAACTGCTTTGGGCCGAAACCCAGCCTACAGGTAAATCACTGGTTCTTTGAACTGTATTAGCCGCCCTGCCCTCAACAATTATTTATCTCCTTTCGGCGCATCCAATAAAACAATAATGATAATCTGAAATATGACAATCACCGGTGCGATGTACAGTAAAAAACAACCACATCGTACCATTTTACGAAAGGCAGAAAGCAGTGAGAGAAGTAATTCAGGTGACATGGTAAACCCCCGTTTACCATGTATTTAAACTCAATTTTTACAAGATTCAGTTCACCCTTTGTTAAGGAACCGTCAATGCTGTTCCTTTTCGCTTAGCGGTATCGTCATCGTAAACGATAGCCCTCCGCTGGCATTCCGTTCTGCAAAGATAGTACCGCGATGCGCCTCGCATATCGCTCGGGCAATAGAGAGCCCAAGCCCGGACCCACCGGTATGTCGTGAACGGGACTGCTCCTCACGCACAAACGGTGAAAATATGGTTTCAAGCAGTGCGTCCGGGACTGCCGGACCGTTGTCGCGGAAAATAACAGATATCTTTTTATCGCTGACATGATAACGAATATCCAGGATGCCCCCTTCCGCAGCGTAGCGCAGAGCATTGTCCATCAGGATCAAAAAGACCTGGCCTATCCGGTACGGATCAACCCGACAGGTCACAGATTCCCCCTCATGGTAGATAATGTTCACTCCCACCCTTTGGGCTGAAGGCATCGTCCATGCCACTTTCTCACGGATTATCTGGTCCAGGCTGGTTGATACCAGGCTCAAATTCAGCTGGTTGGCATCAGCCAGTTTTAACAGATGCAGATCGTCAACCAGTCTGTTTAAATCATTCATCTGCTGCATGATCATGTTCAACTGGGCCTGACTGGGTTCAAATACGCCGTCCATAATGCCCTGCAGGCGACCGATGGCAGCCGTCAGCGGCGAGCGCAATTCATGTGCCATGATCACATGCGATTTTTTCAAATCTTTCTCGTAGCGTTCCAGCTGCATCGACATCCCGTTAAAGTTCTCGCTGAGGCTTCGCAATTCAAGCGGCAGATTGTCCGGGACGGGCACGCGGGTCCCAAACCCGCCTTCAGCAACAGACCGTGCCGCACCGGCAAGCCGGCTAATATGATGGGATATGGGGCGCGCTGTTTTCAGCGTAAGCATAAAAATAATCGGTATGAATATCAGAACCAGGATGCCAAGAATGACCCAGTCCTTAATCCCCATCGTCGGATCTGAGTAGGACAGCCCATACCAGGTGTCGATAATTTCATGATAGCGGTTGATGTTCTGTTCAGGGTGCTTGCTCAGAACTGAGAGTTCAGCCCTGACGGCCTCTGGCATCCGGTAGGCGTGCCATTTGTTTTCAACAAAAAATCGCACCCACATAAAAAAGGCGATAAGAATAATACTTCCGACTGCCAGAGATATCAGCCGCTTGCATATCCAGTTCCACAGCGTACTCGGTTCGCCTCGTGGAGATAACGTAAACTTTTTCATGCATTTGCAAATCGGTAACCGATCCCTCGTACGTTTATCAGCAAATCAGTCTGCCCCGCTGACTCGAGTTTTTTTCGCAAGTTATAGATATGCGTGTCCACAACGCGCTCCAGGGCTTCACTTTCTGGGAGACACGCTTCAAGAAGCGCCTGACGGGTGAAAGCCTTATTCGGTGACTTAAGAAATGTCATCAGCAGCAGCAGTTCCGTCGGCGTTAAATCCAGCGCTGTCCGTTGCCCGTTCTCGCTCTCAACGCTTACCGTCATGGACTCTGTATCTGCCTGCAGTCCCCGGTACTCAATAAGCGTGCTGCTGCGCTCGCCGGAATAACGACGGAGTACAGCATGGACTCTGGCGACCACCTCACCCGGGTTATAGGGCTTCACCACATAGTCATCCGCGCCAAATCGCAGGGCGCTGATTTTGTCGCTGCCGTCGCGGATGGCGGTGATCATAATCACGGGAATATCACTGCGCCGGCGCAGGGCCAGCAGAACATCGTTCCCGCTCATGCCGGGCAACATCACATCCAGCAAAATAATGTCGGGCTTCCAGCTGAATGCCAGTTCAAGCCCCCGGTTACCGCTGCTGGCCGAAGAGGTCTGAAACTGATCGCGCTTAAGGTAAGCCTCAAGCACATTCGCGGCATCCAAATCGTCTTCAATAATTAAAACACGTTTCACATTCGCACCTTGATGGAATCTTGATTAAATCTTGCAGGAATATTGATTGACCGCCCGCATACTCCGCAATTCATAGATATAAGCATAATTCATTCAGGAAGTTTTATGAAGGAAATAAAAATCGCCTTAGTAACACTCATCGCAGCATCGTTCACTTCACAGGCATCATCAGATAAAAAAGCATCTTATGTCACGATTGGCGTGGGTTCACAATATGCGCCTGAATATACCGGCTCGAATAAATATGATGTCAATACGCTGCCGTATTTCGGATGGACTTACGATGACTGGTCCGTCAATACCGACAAAGGCATTGTCTATTCCCATCAGTTCAGTAATGGCGTTTACCTGGGGCAAGCTCTGGGGTATTCCCTTGGCCGCACGGATAGCGGAAACGCCTGGCTTCAGGAAGGCTCTGATAAACTTAAAGGTATGGGTAAGATTAATACCGTAATGAATACCACCACCACGGCAGGATGGTGGATAGCACCCTGGATAGGCTTTGAGGGAAATATTACGGCACCGCTGACTGAAAGCCAGGGAATGCAATATAAAATTAAACTTAATGTCGTTCTTTTTGCTAACAACACAGATACTCTGCTAATCAGTACCGAAAGAAAATACGGCGACGCACGGTATAATAATACCTGGTTTGGGGTGAATGAAAATCAAAGTACCCATTCCGGATATAGGCCTTTCAACGCGGGTAGCGGATTAAACAGTGTGAATTACGATATTAACTGGCAACACACATTTAATGATAACTGGTCCGGCTATGCGGATTTAGGGTATATCACGCTTGCAGAGCGTGTAAGCAGCAGCCCCATTGTGCAAAAGGATGAATATCTTCTCTTTACCGTCGGGGCATTTTATACATTCTGATGCAGGATATCGGTTATCTGGTGCTCTGACCGCCAGATAACCTGGTTTATTGCGTTTTAAGTTTATTAATAAACCAGCGTCCGGCTGGCCCTGGAGGATATTGCGTCATATGTACCGCATGCATGGAAAAACCAGGGCCAACATCGGGCTGCATCTCCAGGTTCAGGATAACCAGTCTGCCATTAGCAAGATCGTCCTCAACCATAGGCAAAGGCATATAACCCCAACCGAGGCCCGCACGCAAGAATGCATGTTTTGCCCCCATGTCACCCAAACGCCACGTCTTAGCCGACATCACACCAAAGTTGCGACCCGCCGTGAGTGATGAGCGGTCAGCCAATACAAGCTGCACAGCGTTCTCCATAACCGGCCGAAGAATTGGGCCAGCCATTTTAGCCAAAGGATGATCGGGTGAGACCACAGCCACGGCAGGAACACTGAGCAGGAACTCAGAGGCACACCCGGTCGGAACATCCGGTAGCGAGCCGATAATCGCGACCCGACAGTTGCCGGCCAGCAATGGCTGAAGTACCGCGCCCAGCGCCTCAACATAAAGACGCAACGGTGTGCCGGGAAAGGCCAGATGAAATTCCTTCACGACTGCGGTCAGGATCTCTATCGGAAACATCACATCCACAGACACGGCGAGTTCGGGTTCCAGGCCTTCTGCCAGGATACGCGCCTTAGCCTTAAACGCGTCCATTCCGGCAAGCGTATGGCGTGCGGCCTCCAGTAAGGCTGCCCCCGCCTCCGTCAGTTTCGGGTAACGTCCCGTTCGCTCAAATAAAGGAAAACCTACCTGAGATTCCAGATTTGCCAGCGTAGCGCTAACGACGGACTGCGCCCGGCGAAGTTTGCGACCTGCGGCCGAGAAACTGCCTTCATCAACCGCAGCAATGAAAGTACGCAGTTGATCAATCGACATACCATCCAGCATGTATCGCCCCTTTAGATGTATACCATCTAATTATATAGGCTACACAGATAGATCGGTGAGCACTATTCTCCTTTCATGTTCTCAAGCAACGTCGCCAAACACATCAACGCATCTGTTCATTTAAGGAAACAAACTATGAAAACAAATACTGTCGGCATTATTGGTGCAGGCGCCATCGGACAAGCTTTTGCCCACCAGCTGGTCAACGCAGGCGTGAATGTCATCCTCAGTAACAGTCGTGGCCCGGACAGCCTGGCTGAAGTGATTGAGGCATTGGGCGACAAAGCCCGCGCCGGAACGGTACAACAGGCTGCCGAAGCCGAAATCGTTTTTATAAGTACCAACTGGAACAGAACCGAGGCCGCATTAAGTGGGGTGAACTGGGAGGGTCGTATTCTGATTGACGCGACTAACCCGGTACTTTTGCCGGGCTACACCCTTGCAGATCTGGGGGGTAAAAACTCATCCCAGCGCGTTTCAGAATGGGCAGCGGGAGCCCGGGTCGTCAAAGCCTTCAACACGCTTCGGGCAAACGTTCTTGCGCAAGACCCGTCCCAATCTGGCGGGCGCCGCGTGGTCTTTATGTCCGGCGACCACGCTGATGCAAAAGCGGACGTTGAGGAATTAGCCACCCGAATGGGCTTCGCCAGTATAGACTTAGGGAGTCTTGAGATGGGGGGATATCTGCAACAATTCCCGGGTGGTCCCCTTCCCGCGCTAAACCTTGTGAAACTGGCTTAAGAGACGTTATTGACGAATATGGCTCAACGTACTTCCGCTGAATCATTCGAAGCGTACATTCCGGGCGAATTGCTCAAGGAACATCGGGCACAATCTTCCCGGGATGTCTTCATTCAAATTCTGGCGCGTCGGCAGAGGCAGGACAACGTTATTATCCCGGCCGTGCCAGAGCCTTTTATTGTCTGGATACTCTCTGGGCGGGCCGTCGTTGAAGAACGGCCTCTGGGCGGAGAGTGGTCAGAAAACCACGTTACCGCAGGTGATTTTTTTCTCACGACCGACACCTCTCCGACAGAGATGAGATGGCAAGCCGAGCCAGACTGCCCTTTCATCGTTATGCACGTCTATATTGGTGTGTCCATGATGCAGGACATTGAGCTGCGGGAAGTGTCGGGCGAACGCGATGAAACACTGTCAGCCCTGCTGGAACTTATGCGCGCAGAGCTTTATTTTCAACACCCACCCAGTGGACCTTACATCCAGGGTATCGCTCAAGCCCTTGCCGTACATCTCTCCCGTGCTTACCGGACATCGGCAAAGCGACACCACGGCGGGTTGCAGGCATATAAATTACACCGGGTGTTTAAGGCAATGCATGAAGAGCTGGCTCTCCCCTTCGACTTAGCACGTCTGGCTGGCCTTGCCGAGCTTAGTGAATTCCATTTCAGCCGGGTCTTTAAACAGTCTACCGGGCTTTCGCCTTCCCATTATTTTATCCGCTTGCGAATGGAAGCGGCGCGCCGCCTGTTGTCCGAGACAGAGGATTCGATGATCAGCATTGCCCTGACCGTGGGCTACAACAGCCCCAGCCATTTTGCTGCCATATTCCGCAAGCACACCGGTATTTCGCCTTCCCAATATCGCCACGAAAATATGCGTAGCAAAACACCGACAGCGTGAGCAAACCACCGCGCGAAGAGAGTGCCTTTTGCAGACATGATTGACCCGAACTTCAGATGTTCTTTGCTGAAGCGCTTAAACAAACGCATAAGAGGATCAATCATGGAACTCAACGGTAAATCAGCCATCGTGACCGGTGCATCAAGCGGTATCGGCGCAGCCACCGCCATTAAATTGGCCAGAGAAGGGGTCAAAGTGGGACTCGCGGCCCGCCGCCGGGATCGTCTCCAGGCGCTGGTATCAGAAATCAAGGCCTTCGGCGGAGAAGCCATTGCACTGGAAATGGATGTGACTGACCAGGCGTCAGTCTTCGACGGCGTGAAGAAACTGCACGACGCCTATGGCCACATTGATATCGCCTTTAACAATGCCGGACTCATGCCCATTTCAGACATCGCCAGTCTCAAACTGGAGGAGTGGCATCGTATGGTTGATGTCAATATTAAGGGCTTAATGAACACGGTGGCCGCGGTACTCCCTGTGATGCAAGCGCAAAAGTCAGGGCATATCATCAATACGTCCTCGATTGCGGGCAGAAAAACGTTCGCTGGACTCGGGGTATATTGCGCGACGAAACATGCGGTAGCCGCATTTTCAGATGTATTACGCATGGAGCTTTCGTCTCAATACAATATTCGCGTAACCTCACTTCAGCCAGGCGCGGTTGAAAGTGAATTATTCGAGCACATTACTGACGAAAACTACCGTGCACAGATGGAAAACCTGAAGGAACACATGACGTTCCTGAAGTCAGAGGATATTGCTGATTCCATCCTTTATGTGCTGCGCGCGCCGGATCATGTCGACGTGGCAGAATTGTTCATCATGCCCACAGAGCAGCAGTGGTAAGTTTGCCATGCGGGCCACACCGGTTGTCTGGCCCGCGTTATGACCTTTTCAATACACATACAATTTTCACCCTGCACTCTGTGACACGACAAAAAAAAGCTGCCTTACAGGCAGCTTTCGTGGTGAATATGCGTTAGCCAGGTCAGTTCGCAGACGCGGTAGGTCGAATCGTGATTTCTGTTGTATCAACATTTTCAGGTGCTTCAATCACTTGCCGAACAGCGCGGGCAATATCAGCCGGCTGGAGTGCAATGGAACGGTATACCTCCATTGCCGCCTGCGTTTCCGGATGAGTAATGGTCGAGGCAAGTTCGCTTTCCACCACACCGGGGTTGACGCAGGTGACACGGATGCTGGCGCTTTCCTGTCGCAAGCCATCTGAAATCGCCCGAACGGCGAACTTTGTGGCGCAATAGACGGCAGCTGTCGGCACCACAGAGAGAGCACCGATAGAGCCAATATTGATAATCTGACCGGAGCCCTGCGCTTCCATGGTGGGAAGCACGGCACCAATCCCCCATAGCACGCCCTTGATATTCACATCAATGGTACGTTCCCATTCATCATATTTACCTGCTGCCAGTGGAGAAAGGGGCATTATTCCCGCGTTGTTGATCAGAACGTCAATACGCCCCCACCTAGTCAGTGCCGCCTGCACGAAATCAGACATCGACTGGCGAGTTGTGACATCCAGCTCGCAGGCTTCCGCATGCCCGCCTGTACTGCGAATTTCTGCAGCGATAGCTTCAATACGATCTTTCCTGCGTGCCCCAAGTAACAACTTCGCGCCTGCATTGCCAAGCTCTCGTGCAATACCCTCTCCGATACCGCTGGATGCACCGGTGATCAAGATGACTTTATCCATGATTTACTCCTTCAGTTGAGTTCAGAGGGATAATAGAACGAGGGTATTGTTTCGTGTATCCTGCCACTGGTTTACACACTGGTTAGCAAACCTAAACAATGAAAATTGACCTTAATCTTTTACCTCTGTTTCTGGCTGTCGCGGAGGAACGTAGCTTCAGCGCTGCCGCCGAACGTCTTGGCGTGACGCGATCGGCGGTCAGCCAGGGGATCAGACGCCTGGAGGATACGTTCGGGACCTTGCTTGTCATGCGCACCACACGTTCGGTAAACCTGACTGAAGTGGGAGAACGGCTGCGAAAATCGTTGTCCGTACCGCTATCAACGATTGACGCGGCGTGCGAAGACGTTCTCTCTGACAACGGGCCGCGAGGGCATCTGAAAATTGCTGTCACCTCAATTGCAGAAGAATTTCTTTCAGGCCCTCTGCTCGCGTCCTTTGCAGCCGCTAACCCTGCCGTCACCATCGATATCGTCGTGTCGGATGACGAATTTGATATCGTGGCAGCGGGCTTTGATGCCGGCGTAAGGCTCGGTGACGTGATCGAAAAAGACATGATTGCTGTCCCTCTGACGGGACAGCAACGGGAAGTGGTGGTGGCATCACCAACGTATCTGGCGGCCCACAGCGCACCGCGCCATCCGCGAGAGCTTATCCGCCATCGCTGTATCGGCTGGCGCCCATCGCCAGACGTCGCGCCCTATCGCTGGGAATTTGAGGAAGCGGGAATACCTTTCGACGTGGCGGTTGAACCGCATATCACCACCAACGATCTCCGTCTCATGCTCAGGCTCGCGCTTGCGGGGGGAGGAATTACCTTTGCAACCTATGAAACATTCAGGCCATTTATTGAAAAAGGACAGCTTGTTTCATTACTGGATGATTTTCTTCCGCCTTTTCCTGGGTTTTATCTGTACTTCCCGCAACGTCGAAATATGGCCCCCAAGCTGCGGGCTCTGATTGAACACGTCAGGCAGTGGGGGAAGACGTCACTGCAGTAGTTTCAAACCCGCGCAGAATATTTAGCTTCCCAAGAGTTGCCGCGCCGTAGCAGCGAATGACGCATGCTCGACTGGGCAAGCCATTAACAGGGTGTACCTCAGGCAGGCAAGAAATTTTGTTCAACCGTTTATTTAACAGCCTCATATTCGAGTTTGAGAACTATAGCTGCCCTTTTGTTACCGAGCGCGTAAGGCTTGTGCGAAGTTCGTTTTCAAGGAAAGCGACACATGCTCGTGTTTCAGCGGAGATGATATTAGCCGGAGGATAAAGTAGATATGCAGGGAATGAAGGAACAAGGTAGTCGGGTAACACAGGTACGAGATGCCCGTCGGCAATCTCCTGTAGGCAAACCGGAGACTGCAATACCCCGATTGCCCTTCCTGCCAGAAGCACAGTACGTAACGGCCGCCAGTGGCTGGAAGTGAATGTTATTCTCACAGGGACGGTGAGTAACGCGTTGTCAGGCGCGATCAGCGTCACATGGTTATTCATAAACAGGCCCGAAACACGAGCAAACGCATATCGGGCGAGCTCACCCGGTGTACGGGGCATATCATAACGCTGCAAATATTCGGGAGAGGCCACCAGCAACCGCTCAATTTTCCCCAACGGGCGGGCAACATAATATCCTTCCCCCGCTTCACCAAGACGTAGCGAGATATCCACACCTTCGGTGACCGGGTCCGTCACTCTGTCACTGAGCACCAGATCTATGTTTATGCCCGGATAGGCCAATTGCAGTTTAAGCAGGGCGGGCATAAGTAACTCTTCCCCGGCTCCATAGGGTGCGGCAATGCGCAGGGTTCCACTAATTGCCTCACCATTATCCGCGATTGCCAGCGCATGGTCAGCCGCTGCAACGGCGCTTTTGCTCCGTTCATAGAACAGCGTCCCGCTATTGGTGAGAGACATTCGGCGCGTGTGACGTCGCAGCAGGCGGGTATTAAGATGAGCTTCCAGACGCTCTATCCTTTCACTGACCGCCGGCTGTCCGATGCCGAGATCGCGCGCAGCGGCAGACATGCTTCCGCGCTCAACCACCCGAATGAAAATACGCATTGCCGTGAGTAAATCCATTCACCGATTATATTGGTAAAACCGATAAATGAAAGTGGTCCCGCCCCTCTACTGCCAGGCCCTTCTGTTAATGAAAATCTGTGCGTCCACGGCTGTTCTAGCTACGGCGTACAGAACATTTCATTTTTTACGGGAAAAGAAGCATGTCAGATATCAGGCTTTATATGTTCCAGTCGGGCTATCAGCGTTGTAAATATCACGATATCAGGATGAATCAGGGTGAAGGCGCCGACTACATTATACCTGTCCCCTGGTTTTTACTGACGCATCCGCAGGGGAATGTTGTTATTGACGGTGGGCTTGCGGTGGAAGGGCTGAAGGATCCCCGCGCCTACTGGGGACCGGCTGTTGAACAGTATCAACCCATCATGGATACAAACCAGGGCTGTAGAAGACAACTGGCGAAGCTCGGAATAAGGCCAGAATCGGTGCGTTATGTCTTACTCTCCCACCTCCACTCTGACCATACTGGCGCGATTGGCCGCTTTCCTGAAGCCACTCATCTTGTGCAACGTGCTGAGTACGACTATGCCTTTTCACCGGACTGGTTTACCGCCGGGGCCTACTGTCGGAAAGATTTTCATCGCGAAGGTCTCATATGGCAGTTTCTGGCAGGAGATGCCGATGACGGTTTTGATCTGTACGGCGACGGCGTTCTGAAAATCATTTACACGCCAGGCCACTCCCCGGGTCATCAATCTTTCGTCGTCTCCCTGCCGAGTGGAAAATCGTTCACCCTGGCGATAGATGCTGCCTATACGCTTGACCATTTTCAGGATAAAGCCCTGCCTGGCTTGATGACTTCGGCCAGTGAGGTGGCACGATCGGTGGCAAAACTAAGAGTGGTTACCCAGATGCATAATGCGGAAATTATTCCCGGGCACGATCCTGATATCTGGCCGCATTATGCGATGAAGACGGAAGGTTATAACTGATACGAACGGTGATAGTGACTATACCTCTTCCCTGAGGCGATAACCCTGGTCATTTATGCTTAGCGCAGAGGCAAGCCTTCGTTGCTATCACTCATGAATTTTAACCACCACTTTCCCCTTTGCATGCCCGCGAGCCAGATAGGCGAAGGCGTCGCCAGTTTCGGCAAAGGGGAAAACGTTGTCGATAACGGGTTTGATGCGTTGAGCGTCCATGAGTTCAGCGATTTGGCTAAGCTGGCTGCCATCAGGGCGGACAAAGAGAAACGAATAGGTTAATCCTCGTTTATGTGACAGTCGCATGATTTTGCGGCTCATCAGTCCTAATACGAAACGCAGGAAAACATTGAGGTGTCTTTCCCGTGCGAAAGCCGTATCTAACGGCCCGATCAGGGAAACTATCTTCCCTCCCGGTTTAAGGATTTGGGTGGATTTCTCAATCGCGTCACCTCTGATAGTCCCGAGGACAATATCGTAGCCGCTCAGCACTTTTTCGAATTCCTGCTTTTTATAGTCAACCACCTCATCTGCGCCAAGGCGGCTCACCCAGTCAATGTTGGCGGTGCTGGTTGTCGTCCCTACCGTTGCGCCAAGGTGTTTTGCCAGTTGGATAGCAAAACTGCCAATTCCACCGGAGCCGGCCGGGATAAATACTTTCTGCCCCGCTCGCAGCTTCGCGCGTTCCGTCAGCGCTTGCCAGGAGGTGAGACTGACCATCGGAAGCGACGCTGCCTGTACGAAATCCAGAGTGGCGGGTTTTAACGCTGCAAGGTTTTCTGGCACCCGCACAAATTCAGCAAGAGAACCCGTTCCCCTGTCAAAAATACTGGCAAACACCTCATCGCCTGCGTTGAAACGCGTCACGCGACGTCCTGTGGCAACGACAACGCCGGACACGTCACTGCCCAACGTCGCGGGGAGACTGAAATGCAGAACACGTTTGAACATGCCGGTCGGGATCATGTTATCGATCGGGTTCAGACCTACTGCATACACTTTGACCAGAATTTCATCATCACCAGGGGACGGAAAATCTACGTCGTCGAATCCCAGTTCAGGGGATTTACCATAGCGTTTGAACGTAAATGCTTTCATCGTCTTCTTATTCATTTGTCTTTTACTCTGACGGGTTTGCCGGTGGCGTGTTTCTTACCAACGCTGTTGCTGAGTAAAAAAGCGATACCCAGGAATAGCTCGATAAATACTGCAATAACGATCTGCCCATTAACGTGTCCTGCATACCACTCAACAACGCCGGACACGGCTAAAATCAAACATAACGTACCGATCCCTGCTGCCAGGGCATAGCGTGCCAGCGAGGGCTCTGCGTGCCTGGCGAATAAACACATCACCCCCAGGCCCGCGTACAGGGCGGCAGAGCGATGGCCGAGCACATCAGTTCCCGGTGTCGGCGTGATTCCCCACTGCGTTAACAGCAGTTGCGGGCAGAACATCCATATCGCCGCCAGGATGAAAAACAACCCGGCAGTCAAAATAGCCAGTTGAGAAAATTTCATATTCTTATTCTTTCGCGTCGAGCTGAAGACTGTTGCGTACCACCTTGTCCAGAAGTGAAGCAGGCGCAAAGCGGCGAATGAAATTCAGTTTCCCTGCCAGCGTGCCCGCCGTATAACGCACCTTAGGCCGTAAAGCCTGGGCAGCCTTTACCACCACATCAGCCACCACTTCCGGACGTTCCGCCTCGTCCATTGCCTTGCTGACGACGTTGTTCAGCTTAGCCCGGAGCGGTTCATATTCTTCTAGCTTCGCGTCAGGTTCTAAATTGTTTACGTCGAACTGTGTCTTTATATAGGCCGGCTCGATCACGGAGACCCTGATACCCTGTGTGCGCAGTTCATGGTCCAGCGCGCCCGTATACCCTTCAACCGCATGCTTACTGGCTGCATACAGTGCCACGTACGGTAGCGGGACAATCCCTAATATCGAACCAATGTTGATGATGCGCCCACTGCCCTGACGGCGCATGTGCGGGATCACTGCCCGCGTCATTCTGACCAGGCCAAGAAAGTTGGTGTCGAAAATACGCCTGGCCTGATCAATCGAACTTTCTTCCGCGGCCGCAGGAGCAACCCCAAAGCCCGCATTATTCACCAGCAAATCTATCCGCCCTTCCAGGTGCAGTAACGCCTCAATGGCGGCGCTCACGGACGCATCGTCCGTCACATCAAGCGTTAATAACGTAAAGGGATGTGTACCTGCCTGCGCACCGCGCCGGCTGGTGCCATAGACCGTATACCCCGCGGCCAGCAGTTTTTTAGCCGACGCCTCACCGATCCCCGAAGAAGCTCCGGTCACCAGTGCTACACGTTTTTTTGTCATTCTCACTACGCTCTCTTGATGGAGTCCTGCTCACCCTGCAGCGCAACAACACGCTGCAGGGAAACAACGCGGCATAGGGTTATGCCGAATCCCCGTGGCTACACTGTGTACCGTTCTGCCGCTTTAGCCTGATTGATATCCGCCAGCAGAGCCTGACGCGCCTTCTCCAGGTCATCCCAGTGGGCAGCATTTTGTAAAGGAGGGATGGTGACGAGTTCGCGACGATCAAAGCCGGCCAGGGCTGCGTCAACTAACTGACCCACTTCCATCATCTCGGGCGCCTTACTGATATCAATACCTGCACGTTCCCAGATTTCGGTGTAAGTGCCGGCCGGAAGTACCGCCTGGACGTAAACGCCCGCGGAGGACAGCTCAAGATGCAATCCCTGCGACAGGAAAAGCACAAAGGCTTTGGTGGCACCGTAAACCGTCATGGCAAATTCCGGGGCGAGCCCAACGACGGAACTGATATTGACGATAGCGCCTTCTCCGGTTTTGACAAACCGTGGCGCCGCGGCACGAGCAAGCCTCGTCAGCGCAGTGACGTTCAGGGCGATAAGACGCTCAATTGCCTCAGGCGTCTGGCCGGTAAAATTGCCCGACTGTGCCATGCCTGCGTTGTTAATCAGCACCCCTATTTTTTCGTCTTCACGAAGACGAGCTTCCACCGTCGTTAAATCCGCTGCCTGAGTGAGGTCGGCTGGCAGAACATCAACAGAAACGCCCTTCTCCTGTCGCAGACGCTCGGCGAGTGCGTCTAATTTTGTTTTATCGCGGGCAACCAGAACCAGGTCATGTCCACGGCTCGCAAATCTTTGCGCATAAACAGCACCAATACCCGTCGATGCACCTGTAATGAGAACTGAAGTTTTCGTCATATGTGATCTTCTTTATTAAATGTTGAACAGAATCTGCACTGTTCGATGCAGGTAAATCCGGGGATATGTCCGGCTCTCTTTGCTGATCTCAGTCAGACTGACGGAGCGCGCATACCTCTGCGAAGCGCCGTCGGGGACATGGATTTAATGATGATGATCATAATCTATAAAGTCAACTGGTTTGATTATGATCATCATCAATGTATAATTGAGCCTTGTTTTGTAAGGGGGCGGGAAAGCATGAAAGTGTCAAAAGAGCAGGTTCGGGAAAACCGGATGCGCATTGTTGAAACGGCATCAGAACTTTTTCGTGAGCGCGGCTATGACGGCGTGGGCGTGGCGGAGCTGATGTCTGCGGCGGGTTTAACCCACGGCGGGTTTTATAAGCACTTTGGTTCAAAGGCTGACCTGATGTCAGAAGCCATGAACTGTGGTTTTGTACACGCCGCGGAAAACCTGGCGGGTGTGGACAGAGAAAAATTCATTGAATATTACCTCTCCCGACAGCATCGCGATGATATGGCCAGGGGTTGTGTGATGTCTGCCCTGGGCACCGACACCGCCCGTCAGTCCGGGTCCATCAAAGAGACATTTGCAGCCGGGGTTGAACGTCAGCTGGCAATGTTAAGTGACGAAAATGTCTCACGTGCTGACCTGATAGACACCTTTGCACATCTTGTCGGGGCTCTGGTGTTGTCCCGTGCCTGCCCGGATAATTCTGCACTCGCTGACGAAATTCTGGATGTCTGCCGCTCGCGTATTCTGCGTGAGGAGCCGCGGAAAGAGTGAATATTTTGCAGCCGGGTGAGTGATTGCCAGGAGATATCAGGAAGATTTGATGACGGAGGTCATAAAAAAGGTAGGTATTTTTGAGAAAAGTTTTGGAGAAAGAAAAAAAGTTATATATTCCAGCCCGTTAAATCCAAATATACCTTCTGAGTTCAGAGGCTTACTCATGTCATGGCAATACTTCAAACAGACTTACCTGGTTAAGTTCTGGTCACCTGTACCCGCGGTTATCGCAGCGGGGATCCTGTCTACTTACTACTTCGGCATTACCGGTACGTTCTGGGCTGTAACCGGCGAGTTTACCCGCTGGGGTGGACAGCTGCTGCAGCTTGCCGGTGTGCATGCTGAAGAGTGGGGTTACTTTAAGCTCATTCATCTGGAAGGCACTCCGCTGACCCGCATCGACGGGATGATGATCATCGGCATGTTCGGCGGCTGTTTTGCCGCCGCGCTGTGGGCAAACAACGTTAAGCTGAGAATGCCAAAAAGTCGGATCCGCATCGTACAGGCGGTCATCGGCGGCATGATTGCCGGTTTCGGTGCGCGCCTGGCGATGGGCTGTAACCTTGCCGCCTTCTTTACCGGTATCCCACAGTTTTCGCTACATGCCTGGTTCTTTGCCGTCGCTACCGCCATCGGTTCTTACTTTGGCGCAAAATTTACCCTTTTGCCGCTGTTCCGTATTCCCGTCAGGATGGTTAAGGTCAGCGCCGCATCGCCGCTGACGCAAAAACCGGCTCAGGCACACCGTCGTTTCCGCCTGGGGATGCTGGTCTTTTTCGCCATGGTGGCATGGGGACTGTGTACAGCGCTCAATCAACCTAAACTGGGTCTGGCAATGCTGTTTGGCGTGGGCTTTGGTTTGCTTATTGAACGCGCGCAGATCTGCTTTACTTCAGCGTTTCGCGATATGTGGATCACCGGGCGAACAATGATGGCAAAAGCGATTATTGCCGGGATGGCGGTGAGTGCTATCGGCATCTTCAGCTATGTTCAGTTAGGTGTTGAACCGAAAATCATGTGGGCCGGCCCGAATGCGGTGATTGGCGGCCTGCTGTTTGGCTTCGGGATTGTGCTGGCTGGCGGTTGTGAAACCGGTTGGATGTACCGCGCCGTTGAAGGTCAGGTGCATTACTGGTGGGTTGGCCTGGGGAACGTGCTCGGGTCAACTCTTCTTGCGTACTACTGGGATTCCCTTTCTCCTGTCCTCGCGACAAACTGGGATAAGGTCAACCTGCTCAGCACGTTCGGCCCGCTCGGTGGCCTGTTAGTGACGTACGCCCTGCTGCTGGTCGCTTTTTTACTGGTGATTGCGCAGGAGAAACGGTTCTTCCGCCGTGCTGCTGTCAAAAATGAAACGCAGGAGAATGCCGCATGAAAGAGATCGTGCCTGACTATCGTCTGGATATGGTGGGCGAACCCTGCCCTTATCCCGCTGTCGCCACGCTGGAAGCCCTGCCTCAGCTCAGGAAAGGGGAAATTCTGGAGGTGGTGAGCGACTGCCCGCAGTCCATCAACAACATTCCTCTGGATGCTAAAAACCACGGTTACACCGTGCTGGACATTCAACAGGATGGGCCAACCATTCGTTATTTGATACAGAAATAATCCCGCCACAGACGCTCCTTAACCGGGGCGTCTCTCCTGCCCCAAAAATCCGCCTTACGTCCCATTTTGGCGGTAAATACAACCCCCTGTTCTCCCACGGAACTACACTTAAAGTGGATAAAAAACAAACAGGAGGTGTGGCATGTTTGCGTCAATTCTCGTTCCTGTCGATATTTCAGAGCGTCGCCTGACCGAACAGGTGATTCCCTATGTTCAGGCGAACGCAGCAATCAGTAACGGCAAAGTGCATTTTCTGACTGTCGTTCCTTCTTTCCCCTACTATTCCTCTCTTGGGCTGGCCTATTCCGTTGAGATGCCAAAACTGGAAGAAATGCAGCAGGAGGCGCTGGCGAAATTGAATGAGATCGTTACGCAGTTCAATTTACCAGCCGACCGCATTCAGACCCACGCCATTTCTGGCACGCCTAAAGATCAGATCCTGAAACTGGCTGAGAGTATCAATGCAGACCTGATAATTATTGCGTCTCATCGACCTGATATTTCGACCTATCTGTTAGGCTCTAACGCTGCGGTCGTCGTGCGCCACGCAAAATGCCCGGTGCTGGTGGTGCGTTAGCGTGACTGTAAGGAAAGATAAGCCCCGGGCTATCGGGGCTTATTTACTGTGAAAGTGACCGTTTCTGTTTGACGGCTTTTATTCGGTGATAAACACCATATTTGCACGGCACGCAGCGTTTCGCGTTCAAACACCCCTTCAGGCTGTGCAGAGACAATACGTATATCGTATGGATGACCATCGTCGCCCACAGAAAAAGAGAAAACAACGTTACCCTCAATGCCCAGCGCCTGTGCCTTTACGGGCATGGCAGGGAAAGGCTTATTCGTTATTCCATTGCACGGTTTCTGCGCCGGTTCAGGTTGCATGGGCTGTTGATGGCAGCCAGAAATGAGCGTAACCGCAGCCGCAATAATTATTCTTTTCAATATTATGTCCTGTAAAATTTAACGTCTCGCTTTTCGAGAACAGTATATTGCGGCATCTGGCATTAATCTCCTCCCAACTCCGATAGCCTGCTTGCGGAATAACTTTCATAAATGGACTTTCTCATGAATCAAATTCTTCCGTCAGTGTGTATTACTGCTGTGCTTGCCGGATGTGTTCCCCTTACCCCTAAACGCTGTCACAAACAACGTGCCCCCGATGCCTGTACTTATAAGCGTTGCGGTAAAGTCTTGGATAACAATATCCACGGGCTACAGGCCTGCGCCATTGAGCAATCACTGGACGCCGCCCTGACCGGGCCTCACGCATGAAGCGGTAAGCGGTGCAACCTGCACCTCGACTTTAGGAATGGTGTGAATAGGTTATGGTCAGGCGTTGGCTGACGCGGCTAAACGGGCAGTATTTCCGCCGTTTACGGTTCAGCATGTATTTGATGAGATGAGTTCAGCTCGCTGGAATATGGAGGGGCAACTTTAATCGCCCCCTGAGACTGGCCATAACCAGGCCAGTCTCAGGGGATAAATCAGAAACGATAACCCGCGGAGAACATAAACACCCACGGATCGAGGCGAGTGCTGATACTTTGCTGTTCACCGCCCGCTTTAAAGCGAACGTCGGTATCAATGTCCATGTACCAGACCGAGGCGTTAATTAACCAGTCACGGTTAATCAGATAATCCAGCCCCACCTGCCCCGCAACACCCCACGAGTCTTTCAGGCTGAGATCGGTAAGCCCGGCTTCTTTACCGGTATCGTTAAATTTCTCGTCGAAGAAGGTGGTGTAGTTCACCCCTGCGCCAATATACGGACGCACCTTACTGTTAGCATCACCAAAGTACCACTGCGCCATCAGTGTTGGCGGTAAATGGTGCACCGTCGCGATATCCCCGGTTGGCCCTAAACCGACGCGATGACGGAATGGCGTTGCTGCCAGAAGCTCAACACCAATGTTCTCCGTCGCCATATACGTAAAGGTCAAACCGAGCTGGGTATTGTTGCTGACGTTAAAACCGCCCATACCCAGAACGCTATCAGAGCCTTCTGTTGGACGCACCGTTGCCGAACCGGCACGAATAAAGAATTCACCTGCTTCATGCGCATACGCGCCGCCAGAGAGACTGCTTAATACAAGGGCTGCCACCGCTAATTTTTTCATATCCGCTCCATCGTTGTGGTTTTAGTCGCGGAGGAGAATATACTCACAAATGAGTAATAAGTGATCTGCTACAGATCACATTAAAACCAGTAAGTTAACATTCATTGATCTGGGTTAATTTTTGGTGACACACCGTAAAGCGATAAGTTGTCGTCAGGTCAATTTCTGGCATTTCGGCGTTACAAAATTTTCTCTTTTCACCCTCTTGCTCTTCCTCTCGCGGCTGGATAATTTAGCGCTCTCACAAGTTGATTTGATGCGTTCTTCTTTTGCAGGTGTGCCATGAGTGATGTTAACCCGTGCATGACGTGCGGAGCCTGTTGTGCGTATTTTCGAGTCTCTTTCTACTGGGCCGAAGCCAGCGATGGCGGCGGTACCGTTCCGGTTCATCTCACTGAACCGTTAACGCCTTTTCTGCGCTGCATGAGCGGCACCAACCAAAAACCGTGCCGATGCGCTGCGCTTCAAGGTGAACCTGGGGTGTCCACCCGGTGCTCTATCTACGAGCACCGCCCCAGCCCGTGCCGGGAATTTTCCATGTCAGGTGAGGATGGGCAGGTCAATGAAGCCTGTAATCGTGCCCGTGCGCGCTTTGGATTACCGCCGCTTTACAAAGATATGCTTTTCCATACAAGCCTTGATGCTGCCACGACAGTGTTATCCGGTGTACAATTGCCGGCTAATTAACACCTGCAATACTCAAGGAGAGTGCATGTCTATCACGGCGAAGTCTGTCTACCGTGACACGGGAAACTTTTTCCGCAATCAGTTCTTAACCTTTTTACTGATCGCGTTGCTATGCGCCTTCATTACAGTGGTGCTTGGTCATGCGTTCTCGCCAAGTGACGAACAGATTGCCAGCCTGAGCCAGGGCGACAACCTTGCAGATAGCGTGGGGTTGTTTGAACTGGTACAAAACATGACGCCGGAGCAGCAACAAATCCTGCTGCGGGCTTCCGCTGCTTCGACATTCTCTGGTCTTATCGGCAATGCGATTCTGGCAGGTGGCGTTCTGCTGATGATTCAGCTGGTTTCCGCCGGTCAGCGCGTCAGCGCCCTGCGGGCGATTGGTGCCAGCGCGCCGGTATTACCGAAGCTGTTTATCCTCATCTTTTTAACCACCATGCTGGTGCAAATGGGGATTATGCTGGTCGTCGTGCCGGGTGTATTACTGGCTATCGTGCTCTCTTTCGCGCCGGTAATGGTCGTGCAGGATAAACTGGGGATCTTTACCGCGATGCGCAGCAGCATCCGGCTCGCCTGGGCAAATATACGCCTGGTGGCACCGGCTGTTATCGGCTGGCTGTTGGCGAAAACGCTCCTGCTGCTGTTTGCCCCGAATTTTGCGGTACTCACGCCAAATGTTGGCGCGGTGGTGGCAAATACGCTGAGCAACCTCATTTCAGCGGTACTGCTGGTCTATCTGTTCCGCCTGTATATGTTAATTCGTCAGTAATCCTGTGGCCGGGAACGTCAGCCCGGCCCTACACAGAAGATGGAATCACAGAATGAAGCAGTTTCTTGATTTTTTACCGCTCGTGGTCTTTTTCGCTTTCTACAAGCTGTATGACATTTATGCCGCCACGACTGCACTGATCGTGGCCACAGCGGTTGTGCTGATCTATAGCTGGGTTCGCTACCGTAAAGTTGAAAAAATGGCGCTGGTGACCTTCGTCCTGGTCGCGGTGTTTGGTGGACTCACCCTGTTCTTCCACAACGATGAATTCATCAAATGGAAAGTCACGGTAATTTACGCTCTGTTTGCGGGTGCGTTACTGATTAGCCAGTGGGTGATGAAGAAGCCGCTGATCCAGCGCATGCTGGGCAAAGAGCTGACGCTGCCTCAGGAAGTGTGGTCCCGACTGAATATCGCCTGGGCGATCTTCTTTATTCTCTGTGGTCTTGCCAATATCTATATTGCTTTCTGGCTGCCGCAGAATATCTGGGTCAACTTCAAGGTCTTTGGCCTGACGGCTCTGACGCTCATCTTCACGCTGTTAAGTGGCGTTTATATCTATCGCCACATGCCACAGGACGACCAGCACTGATCGTTCACCGACCAGAACGTGTGCAGCAGGCGTTCTGGTCTATTCTCTCCAGCCTGAAATCATAGTAGCATCCCGCCTGAAGTCTTCAGTTACGAGTTAAAACAATGACAACAAATAACGCCCCTCAGGGCGAACTGGTTTTACGCACACTGGCAATGCCCGCTGACACCAATGCCAATGGCGATATTTTTGGCGGCTGGCTGATGTCGCAAATGGATATGGGCGGCGCTATTCTGGCAAAAGAGATTGCACATGGCCGGGTAGTGACGGTGAGAGTGGATGGCATGACCTTCCTGCGCCCGGTTGCAGTGGGTGATGTGGTTTGCTGTTACGCGCGTTGCGTAAAACGTGGCAATACCTCCATCTCCATTAACATCGAAGTGTGGGTGAAAAAGGTCTCGTCCGAACCCATTGGACAGCGTTATAAAGCAACAGAAGCGCTGTTTATTTATGTGGCCGTGGACAACGAAGGTAAACCCCGACCGCTTCCTCAGGCCTGATTGCCCGGTAAAAAAAGCCTCCTTGCGGAGGCTTTTTTTATTCCATCTGTGCCCCGCCATTCAGGCGGAATACAATATTCACGATCAGTCCGTTGCCCGGTTTACCGGCTTCATAACGCCATCTGCGCATCGCCGTTTTCACTTCTCTCTCGAACATATTAGACGGCTGCGCGGACAGTATTTCCACGTTCTCAACACGCCCTTCCGGCGTAACATCGAATTTCACCCGTACACGGCCCTCAATACGTAATGCCTGAGCACGAGCCGGATACTGCGGCTGATTACGGCTGACCGCACGCGGTCCCGCGGGTGCGGTGACTGTCGGTTTGGCTGTCGTCGTGGTGTTATTCATCACCGGACGCGAAGGTGCTGCGTTTTCTACCGTCTGCGTGGCGCGGGGTTCAACCGGACGCGTTTCGCGTTTTGGACGTTCTTCTACCTTCTTCACCGGTTTTGGCTTCGGCTTAGGTTTCGGCTTCGGCTCGGGTTTGTGGATCACCACCGGAGCTTCTTTTGGCGGTTCCGGCACCGGTTCAGGTTCGGGTTCCGGTTCGGCGACGGGCTGTGGCGGCGGAGGCGCAACCTGCGGTGGTTCGAGATCCGCTGGCGATACCATCGTCACAGAAATAGGCTGTGCGGGCGCTGGCATTTCAACAACCTGATGAACCGAGGTATAAAGCAAACCCGCCACGACAGCACCGTGAATAACGACAGAAAGCAGCGTCGGCCAGGGAAAGCGGCGAGGTAAATCAAGGGTCATCGAAGTCATAATCATCAACGTTAAAAAACCGAACACTGATTTTAAATGCAAATAGCAATCATATTCAATAAGACACTTTGTCCTGGCGCAATTTAAGCGCAAGAGAGGCCAAAAAAGGCGCATTCAGATCAGGGTTTTAACATTGTTTTTATCTTTACATTGCAGTCAGTTGTCCTTTCACATAACGTTACTGACACTTTTAATGGTTAAGGAGCTTCACCGTGCTTTACGTGATTTACTCTGAAGATGTCGCTGATTCCCTCGAAAAACGCCAGTCCGTTCGCCCTGCCCATCTGGCGCGTTTACAACTGCTCCAGGATGAAGGTAGATTACTGACCGCGGGTCCAATGCCTGCGGTAGACAGCAATGACCCTGGCGCTGCCGGTTTCGCGGGCTCCACGGTGATCGCCGAGTTTGAATCCCTGGAAGCGGCTCAGGCCTGGGCTGATGCAGACCCGTACGTTGCCGCAGGTGTCTATGCGAAGGTGACGGTTCGCCCGTACAAGAAAGTGTTTTGATGCAAAAGTGGCTCCAAAAGGAGCCACTCATCTCTTTAGTGCAGTGACGCTAAGCGCGCCGCAAATCCGACAAACAGCAGCCCAATCAGCCCGTTCCCCAGCTTTGCCAGTTTCTTTTTGGTTTTCAGATAACGCGTGACAAACGCACCAGAGAAGATCAGGAAGCTCATATACATAAAGCTAATCAGCTCCAGCGTGGTCGCGAGGATCAGGAAAGACGTGCCCGTGTTTTTCGCATTCACATCGATGAACTGCACAAAGAACGAGACATAGAACAAAATAGCCTTTGGATTCGTCAGGCTCAGCACCAGCGAGCGTTTCATGATCATGCTCGCAGGCTCGGTTCCGCTCTCATGGGTATTCTTCTGACGGGTGATGACTGACCAGAGCATTTTGCCGCCGAGCCACAGGAGATAGAAAGCACCGAGGTAGCGCACAATATTAAACAGAACCGGGGTCGTCTGGATTAATGCTGCGACGCCCGCCCAGGCCAGAAACATCAGCACTGCATCGCCGATAAACACGCCAGTGGCGGCGAGATACCCTTTTTTAACACCGTGCCCAATACCGGTTTTCAGTACAAACAATGTGTTCGGTCCAGGCACCAGCACGATAAAAAATGCCCCTACAACATAGGTCCAGAAATTAAGTACACCAAACTCCGCAAACACCTCTCCCTCCTTTTGCTAAAAAACGACGGGAATATCGCTGCAAATACGATATCCCCAAAATCAGACGCTATTGTACGCCGTTATAGCCATCAAGATAAGTCGTAGCCAGTTCGTTACTAAATAAAACGGCGTCCTTCTCTTCCATTTGAGACGTCCATTTATCCGCGGTATTACCGTCGAAAGCATGCTCCGTTTTCGCCTGATTCTTCAGTTGATCGCGAATGCTTTGGGCGTACTGGTTTGCCTCAGACAGTGTGCGTCCTGCAGCGCGATCGGTTTTCCCCTGCTCATAAAGCTCACGGAACTGAGGGACATTCAGACGATAATTTTGCGATACACTTGACGTAAAATTGCCGCCAGTAAAATTGGTTTTATGCGACACGAAATAATAAGCATGCCTTTCCGGTGACGTTTTACTGCTGGCACAACCGCTCAACACGGCAATCCCAAGAAGGGCTGCAACCACTTTTCCGTTCATCTCTTTTCCTTTTTAGTTTATCCAGTGCGATATCCCGCTGAGCAGTAAATTAATCAACGCGGATAATGACGATAATCCTGCGTTTTCCCTGATCGCATCCAGCGCAAGCAGCACAATAAATACCCAGAGATAAGGATTCATCTTTGAAATGCATAAGATTAAGAGGGCGGAGTATATCGCGGAATGAATCGGGGGAGAGACTGCGAAAAATGATAGCCTGAAAATCAGTGGGCACCTTAACGGTGCCCTGATGGTTCTCAGATAACCTGTGTAGCGAACAGCAACGCGTTACGGTGTCTGGTCATTCCACATTTTCTGATGGCGTGTATACGCATATTGCGGCGGGATTGTGCTTCCAGCCAACGAGCCTTGCGACGACTCACCTGTCGCAACATGCGCCAGCGCCCTACTTCTGTTCTACTGCGCTTCATGTTTACAACTCTTTCTCTAACAGAAACCCCATTATAAACCCAACCCCGCAGCAAACCAGCGCTTTTAACTGGCGTTTTTATTTGCCAGATGATTCCTGATGCGTACACTCATAACAATACGCTTTCAAAAGGATTTTTTTACCTATGACAACCTTCTACACCGTGGTGAGTTGGCTGGTCATTCTGGGATACTGGCTGTTAATCGCGGGTGTGACTTTGCGCATCCTGATGAAGCGCAGAGCCGTACCCTCTGCCATGGCCTGGCTGCTGATAATCTACATCCTGCCGCTGGTGGGGATTATTGCCTATCTCTCTTTCGGTGAGCTTCATCTGGGTAAACGCCGTGCCGAGCGTGCCCGCGCCATGTGGCCTTCAACCGCCAAATGGCTCAACGATCTCAAAGCCTGCAAACATATCTTTGCCGAGGAGAACAGCAGTGTTGCCTCCTCGCTGTTTAAGCTGTGCGAACTCCGTCAGGGTATTGGCGGCGTTAAGGGCAACCAGCTCCAGTTGCTGACCTCCTCGGATGACGTCATGCAGGCCCTCATCCGCGATATTCAACTGGCTCGCCATAATATCGAGATGGTGTTCTATATCTGGCAGCCTGGCGGCATGGCCGATCAGGTTGCTGAATCGCTGATGGCCGCTGCGCGTCGGGGCATTCATTGCCGCCTGTTGCTGGACTCCGCTGGCAGCGTCGCCTTCTTTCGTAGCCCCTGGGCGGGCATGATGCGTAATGCCGGTATTGAAGTGGTTGAGGCGCTGAAGGTCAATCTCTTGCGTGTGTTTCTGCGCCGGATGGACCTTCGCCAGCACCGTAAAATGATCATGATCGACAACTATTTTGCCTATACCGGCAGCATGAACATGGTTGACCCGCGGTTCTTCAAGCAGGACTCGGGTGTCGGGCAGTGGGTAGACCTGATGGCGAGAATGGAGGGGCCCATTGCCACCTCGATGGGTATCGTTTATTCCTGCGACTGGGAGATAGAAACCGGGAAACGTATCCTGCCGCCACCACCGGATGGCAATATCATGCCATTTGAAGAGGCCAGCGGGCACACCATCCATACTATCGCTTCCGGACCGGGCTTCCCGGAGGACCTGATCCATCAGGCGTTGCTGACGGCCACTTACGCAGCGCGTGAATATTTGATCATGACCACCCCCTACTTTGTTCCCAGCGATGACCTGCTGCACGCCATCTGTACCGCGGCACAGCGCGGTGTCGATGTGAGTATCATCTTGCCACGCAAAAATGACTCGCTTCTGGTGGGCTGGGCCAGCCGGGCATTTTTCAGTGAACTGCTGGCTGCGGGGGTGAAAATCTACCAGTTTGAAGGCGGATTACTCCATACCAAGAGCGTGCTTGTCGACGGCGAGTTAAGTCTGGTGGGTACGGTTAACCTGGATATGCGCAGTCTGTGGCTGAACTTTGAAATCACACTGGTGATCGATGATGCCGGCTTTGGCGGCGATCTGGCCGCGGTCCAGGATGATTATATCTCCCGCTCGCGACTGCTGGATGCCAGACTGTGGGTTAAACGCCCGCTGTGGCAGAGAATTACCGAACGACTGTTTTACTTCTTTAGTCCGTTGCTGTAAAACGTGCCCAACGATGTTAAACAGGTAGTCATCATGGAAATGGATCTGAACAATCGCCTGACCGAAGACGAAACGCTCGAACAGGCCTATGACATTTTTCTCGAACTGGCGGTTGATAACCTCGATCCCGCAGACGTGATCCTCTTTAATCTCCAGTTTGAAGAGCGCGGGGGCGCCGAGTTGTTCGACCCTTCTGAAGACTGGGCTGAACATGTGGATTTCGACCTCAATCCTGACTTCTTTGCCGAAGTGGTGATTGGCCTGGCCGATGAAGATGGCGGTGAAATTAACGACATCTTCGCCCGCGTCCTGCTGTGTCGCGAGAAAGACCACAAGCTGTGTCATATTCTCTGGCGCGAATAATAAAAAAGGCTGCGATTGCAGCCTTTTTTATTTAATCCGGTAACTCACTTCCGCACTGATTACAAAACCGCGCGCTGTGTTCATGTTCACCCTGGTGACATTTCGGGCATTTTCGTTGCGCCTTACGGTTCTGAAAGGCGCTGCTCATGTGCGTAGTAATGAGCCCTGTCGGGACCGCAATCACCGAATAACCAATCAGAATCAGTACCGAGGCGACAATCCGTCCCAGCGGAGTGTGAGGGGCTATATCACCATAGCCAACGGTTGTGACGGTCACAATCGCCCAATAAACAGAAGCATTCAGCGTTGAGAAGCCATTCTTCGGCCCTTCTATCAAATACATCAGCGCGCCGAATATCACCATGACGATGGCAATAAATGAATAAAACAGGATCAGCTGATGCCGCGCGCTGACGATGGCACTCCAAAATATCCGCAATGACGGCATAAACCGCAGCAGTTTAAGAATGCGTAACACTCGAATAACGCGCATCGCTCGCCAGGCAAAAACATAGCTCAGACTGATTTCCGGCCATAGCCACATGACATAGAGCGGCAGGATCGTGGCTAAATCAATAAATCCCCAGAAGCTGAAGACATATTTGGCCGGATCAGGCCAACAGAATACCCGCAGGAAATATTCAGCGGTAAAGACCAGCGTAATGACCAGCTCCAGCCAGACAAAGAGATGCCATTCTTCCAGCGTCAGGTGATACTGCGTTCCGACGCCCGATTCGATAAAAATGATCACCACGCTGAGCAGCGCAAACAGGGCGCAGAGGGCTTCAAAACGCCGCCCGGTTACCGTTTCAGGATCGAATAAAAGATGATAGAGCCGCCGACGGACGGAGGTGAATAATCGCGACACATTAACCTCGCAAATAATAAGGGCTGACATCATGTCAGCCCTTGCGATTATAACGGGTCTACTTTCAGGCAGGAAACCGCATGTCGGAAACTGCCCTCCAGAACCGGACGTGTTTTTGCACATTCCGGCCCGGCCATCGGGCATCGCGTACGGAATACACAACCGGACGGCGGGTTAATCGGGGACGGTAATTCACCTTCCAGAAGCTGGATGGTTTTATTTTTTTCCAGATCCGGATCGGGAATCGGTACCGCAGACATCAGTGCCCGAGTATATGGGTGCAGTGGGTTATGGTACACCTCATCGTAAGTCCCTAATTCCACCGCATGACCCAGATACATCACCAGTACGCGGTCAGAAATGTGTTTCACCACCGCGAGGTCATGCGCAATGAAGATCAGCGACAGCCCCATTTCACGCTGCAGTTTCTGCAGCAGGTTAACCACCTGCGCCTGAATAGAGACGTCCAGCGCCGAGACGGGCTCGTCACAGATAATCAGCTTCGGCTCAAGGATCAGTGCGCGGGCGATACCGATACGCTGGCACTGACCACCGGAGAATTCGTGCGGGTAACGGTTGACGAGGTTAGGCAACAAGCCCACTTTCATCATCATTGCCTTCACACGGTCGCGTACTTCCTGACGCGGCATCTTCGGATGATAGGTCCGCAGTGGCTCAGCAATGATCTCCCCGATGGTCATACGCGGGTTCAATGAGGCCAGCGGATCCTGGAAAATCATCTGGATGTCGCTACGCACATCGCGCCACTCGTCTGGCTTCATGCCCAGCAGATCTTTACCCAGCCAGGCAACTTTGCCGTCGGTGGCTTTCACGAGGCCTATGATGGCACGCGCAAACGTGGATTTACCGCAACCGGACTCACCCACCACCCCCAGGGTTTCCCCTTCATACAGACGAAGCGTTACGCCATCGACCGCTTTCAGGGTTTTCGGCGGCTGCCAGAACCACTGTTTTCCGTCTTTAATGTCGAAATGCACCTTAAGGTCAGCAATTTCGAGCAGGACATTTCTTTTTTCATCTAATGCGTTCATACCAGATCCTCCTGCGGCTTAAAGCAGGCGCGCAGACGGCCTGGTGCAAACTCTTCCAGCGGCGGCGCGGTATTGCAGATTTCCATCGCGTGCGGGCAGCGTGGCTGGAACGGACAGCCTTTCGGCAGACGCAGCAGGTTTGGCGGGTTGCCAGGAATGGTCAGCAGGGATTCCCCTTCTGCATCGAGGCGCGGCACCGCATTCAGCAGACCAATGGAGTAAGGGTGTGCAGGCTGGTAGAACACGTCGCGCGCCTTACCATATTCCATGGTGCGACCGGCATACATTACCAGTACCTTGTCACAGATACCGGCCACTACGCCCAGATCGTGAGTGATCATGATAATCGCGGTATTGAACTCACGCTTAAGCTCGTTCAGCAGCGTCATGATCTGTGCCTGAACAGTCACATCAAGCGCGGTAGTCGGTTCATCGGCAATCAGCAGTTTTGGCCGGCACATCAGCGCCATCGCAATCATGACACGCTGACGCATACCGCCGGAGAACTCATGCGGGAACATGCGCATACGCTTGCGCGCTTCCGGCATTTTCACCGCGTCGAGCATTTTGACGGACTCCTCAAAGGCTTCCGCTTTGCCCAGGCCTTTGTGCAGCATCAGCACTTCCATCAGCTGCTCGCCGACACGCATATACGGGTTCAGCGAGGTCATCGGGTCCTGGAATATCATCGAAATCTGCTCAGCGCGCAGCTTGTTCAGCTCGTATTCCGGCAGGTTGAGGATCTCACGCCCGTTGAATTTGGCGGAACCGCCAATGACACCGTTAGACGCCAGCAGCCCCATCAACGCAAAGGCAGTTTGGGATTTACCGGAACCCGACTCGCCCACGATCCCCAGCGTTTCACCCGCACGCAGGTTGAAGTTGAGATCGTTCACGGCGGTCACATCGCCATCCGGCGTTTTAAAGGTCACGCGGAGGTCTTTTACGTCCAGCAGAAGGTTACCCTGCTGTTGCGCCTGTGGCGCAGTGGCCGTTTCAATAATCGTCATGACGGCGCTCCTTAACGGTCTTTCGGGTCGAGGGCATCACGCAGGCCATCGCCGATAAAGTTGAAACAAAACAGGGTGACGACCAGGAAGCCCGCCGGGTACAGAAGCAACCACGGTGAGACTTCCATTGAGTTTGCACCATCACTCAGAAGCGCGCCCCAGCTGCTTAGTGGCTCTTGTGTACCCAGACCCAGGAAGCTCAGGAAAGATTCAAACAGGATCATGCTTGGTACCAGCAGCGAGGCATATACCACCACCACGCCGAGCACGTTAGGAACGATATGGCGAACCACAATATTACCGGTGGAGACACCGCCCACCTGCGCCGCTTCGATAAACTCTTTACGCTTAAGACTCAGCGTCTGACCACGAACAATTCGCGCCATATCCAGCCAGGACACCATCCCGATTGCCACGAAGATCAACAGGATATTCTGGCCAAAGAAGGTCACCAGCAGGATAACGAAGAACATGAACGGGAAGGAGTTTAAGATTTCCAGCATACGCATCATGACGGAGTCCACTTTACCGCCAAGGTAGCCTGAGAGTGAGCCGTAAAGCGTACCCACGATCACCGCCACCAGGGCGGCAGCAATACCGACCATCAGCGAAATGCGGCCACCGATAGCGACACGCACCAGCAGGTCGCGCCCTGAGGAATCCGTACCAAAATAGTGCCCGGACGTCATATCGGGTGCGCTGGACATCATGCCCCAGTCGGTGTCGAAATAGGTAAATTGCGACAGAATCGGCGCCAGGGTGACAAACAGCGCGATGAGCACCAGAACAACCAGACTGGCGACCGCGGCGCGGTTATGCATAAAGCGACGACGGGCGTCTTGCCAGAGGCTACGACCTTCTACTTCCAGTTTTTCACTGAAGTTTTCCAGCGCCTCGCTGTTTTTCTTACTCAACATCATGGCGTGCTCCAGTATCAGTAACGGATTTTCGGGTCGATAACGGCATACAGCACATCGACGATAGCGTTAAACAAAATGGTCAGTGCGCCGACAAGGATTGTCAGGCTCAGTACCAGTGAATAGTCGCGGTTCAGCGCGCCATTAACGAACAGCTGACCAATGCCCGGCAGACCGTAAATGGTTTCGATAACCATTGAGCCGGTGATGATCCCAACGAATGCCGGCCCCAGGTAGGAGAGCACGGGCAGGAGCGCAGGCTTGAGTGCATGGCGGAATATAATCCGGCGCATCGGCAGCCCTTTCGCACGCGCGGTACGGATGAAGTTCGAGTGCAGGACTTCAATCATGGAACCGCGGGTGATACGCGCGATACTGGCGATATAAGCCAGGGAGAGAGCCACCATTGGCAAAATCATGAACTTCAGTGCCCCGCCATTCCAGCCGCCCCCGGGCAGCCATTTCAGCGTAATGGCAAATATCATCACCAGTAATGGCGCGACAACGAAGCTGGGTATAACCACCCCGGTCATCGCCACCCCCATTACGGTATAATCCCATTTGGTATTTTGTTTGAGCGCGGCAATAACGCCCGCGGTGACGCCGAGAACGACGGCAAGGATGAATGCCGCAGCACCCAGTTTCGCCGATACAGGGAAGCTGGACGCCACCAGGTCGTTAACGGAATAGTCTTTGTATTTGAATGACGGCCCAAAATCACCGTGCGCCAGTTGCTTCAGATAGTTGAAGTACTGCGTGGAGATAGGATCGTTTAAATGATACTTCGCTTCGATATTGGCCATCACTTCCGGTGGCAGCGTACGTTCACCGGTAAATGGACTTCCCGGCGCGAGACGCATCATAAAGAAGGAAATCGTAATTAGAATAAATAACGTTGGTATCGCTTCTAAGCAGCGACGCAGGATAAATTTCAACATTGCCCGTACCTTCTGGCGTGTGCCTGATGAATGTTACAAAGTAGACACAGTGGGGCAAGCCAGGCCTGCCCCACGTATTGCCATTAATGCTTGATAATATAAAGATTCTTAACGGAAATATTATCCAACGGGTCTTTACCGGTATAACCCCCTACCCACGGTTTCACCAGGCGGGCGTTAACGTAGTAATAGACCGGTACAATTGCAGAGTCTTTATCGAGCTGCTCTTCTGATTTCGCGTACAGATCAGCGCGCTGCGCATCGTCTGTGACTTTCAGCGTATCTGTAATGATCTTATCGAATGCCGGGCTCTTATAGTGCGCGGTGTTATTCGAACTGTCACTCAGCATGGTGTTCAGGAAGGATGTTGGTTCGTTATAGTCCGCACACCAGCCGGCACGAGCCACGTCGAACGTCCCCTGATGACGGGTATCCAGGAAGGTTTTCCACTCCTGGTTTTCCAGCTTCACGTTCACGCCCAGGTTTTTCTTCCAGATAGACGCGACGGCGATAGCCAGTTTTTTATGCAGGTCAGACGTGTTGTACAGCAGGTTAAACGTCAGCGGCTTGTCAGCGGTATAACC
Source organism: Enterobacter cloacae complex sp. 394I7 (assembly GCF_057320345.1). Taxonomy (NCBI): domain Bacteria; kingdom Pseudomonadati; phylum Pseudomonadota; class Gammaproteobacteria; order Enterobacterales; family Enterobacteriaceae; genus Enterobacter; species Enterobacter cloacae complex sp. 394I7. Next base: position 1,528,203 of record NZ_JBXWCR010000001.1, read on the forward strand.
GGCTTCAGCCAGCAGTTTTTTCGCTTCTTCGTTACGTTTTTCCTGTGACCACTTGAACCACTCAGGCTCAACCAGTTTCATACCGTCGGTATAAGGAGGGGTATAGCTGTATGCCGGCAGGTCGCCCTGGTTTTTCACTTTGTTCACGATAATATCGCGGTCCAGTGCCAGCTTCAGCGCTGTACGCACGCGCACGTCAGTGAATGGTGCTTTCTGGTTGTTGATTTCGTAGTAGTAAGTGCAAAGATACGGATCAACATGCACTTCTTTCGGGATCTCTTTTTTCAGCTTCTGGAACAGTTCAATCGGCATGTTGTTATAGGTCATGTCGATTTCGCCGCTGCGGTAACGGTTAACGTCAGTGACTTCAGAAGAGATTGGCAGGTAGGTTACCTGATTAATGACGGTTTTCGCGTTATCCCAGTACTGCGGGTTACGCTCCAGAACCATACGTTCGTTGACCACCCAGTCTTTCAGTTTATAAGCACCGTTGGTCACGATATTGGCAGGCTGGGTCCATTTTTCACCAAATTTTTCCACCGCGGATTTTGGTACCGGGGAAACGGACGGGTGAACCAGTAATTTGTAGAAGTACGGAACTGGCTCGCTCAACGTCACTTCAAAGGTATTGGCATCAATCGCTTTCACACCCAGGTCGGTGACCGGTTTTTTACCGGCGATGATGTCATCAATATTGGCGATGTGGCCATATTGCAGGTAGCTCGCATACGGAGAGGCGGTGGTTGGATTCGCCAGACGCTGCCAGCTATATACGAAATCTTCGGCGGTAACCGGCGTACCGTCGGACCATTTCGCATCTTTACGCAGATGGAAGGTCCAGACTTTGAAATCTTTATTTTCCCATTTTTCCGCCACACCCGGTGCCGGGTGGCCGTCTACGTCGGTCACCAGCAAGCCTTCGAACAAGTCGCGGTTGACGTTAGACTCCGGAACACCTTCAATTTTGTGCGGGTCAAGAGACTGAACTTCCGCACCGTTGTTACGAACCAGCGTCTGTTTCTCAGCCAGTTGAACGCCTGCAGGAACGTCCGCAGCCATTGCAGCGTTGCCCGCGATTAGCGCAGTTAAAATCCCCGCCGCTACCAGATTTTTTTTTGTGATGATGGACATTGTGTTGGTACTCCACTCATTATAATTACTGGCCTTCGCCAGCTGTGTAATCCCCTGTTGGGGCCTGTACAGCGCAGGAGTTTTTTTTGCTGCTGTCAGGTTCTTCTTTTTACTTCTTGCTATCACCGACTTTTTTATTACTGACCGCTCGTATGGCCGTCTTGCGTCGATTCTTCACAGGTCTCCCCTGTCTGAGGCCTGCGCTGGATATCTGAGAAGAGGACTATATGAAAATAATTCTCATCTGCTTGTTTTATGCTGCAAAATATTAGGCCGGAAAGTATCAAATGGCGTAAACGCGCGCCAATACATTTTGCAAATTTGTTAAGCAATTCTCTTTTACGGTGAGTGCCGTATCTCGGGGGGCAGCCCTGCCTGACATCAAATACCGCATAAAAACATTGGTATTCAATATGATAGAGAAAACATTCTCTACAAGCGCGTCGCTGCGCTATCATCGAGTGGTTTTGTACAAAAATTTAACAACTGATTATTATTTAGCACATTCCTCTAGGGGAACGTTGAAATTACTAATATCATTTCGGTTATGACTCAGCAAGCCCCAGAGTATCATGTGAGTAAAATAACAGATCGATTGAAGGTTTTATGCGCAGAGAGGCACGAGGTAAATTGATAACTTATTGAAATATAAGAAAAGCGGATTATTAGTAGAATTTATTATGATATGTGAGCATTTCAACTTTAGTTATATGATTTGCTGATAATCACGTAAAAAAACGGAGCCTCAGGCCCCGTTCTTTCATTTGAAATATTAGTGCAGTAAGCCGGGGAAAATGCTTTTAATACCGGTGACAATAAATTCGATGCCTAACGCCATCAACAACAGCCCCATGATACGCGTAATGACGTTGATGCCCGTTTGCCCCAGCCAGCGCACCAGCCAGGGTGCCATACGGAAAACACCCCAACAACACAGTGCGAAGATAGCGATGGCGAAAGAAAAGCCAATCAGGTGCATAAGGCTATGGTAACGTGTCCCCCAGACAATGGTGGAACTGATTGCCCCAGGCCCTGCCATTAAAGGCAACGCAAGCGGGACCACGCCGATACTTTCGCGAATGGCGGTTTCTGATTTCTCCTGTTTGTTCTGTTTATCCTCACCCAGCTTACCGCTGATCATCGACATGGCAATGGTCACCACCAGGATGCCACCCGCGATGCGGAAAGAATCAATTGAAATGCCGAACAGCTGGAGAATGGCATCACCCAGGAAAAGCGAGGTGAGCAAGATAATGGCCACTGACAGGTTAGCGGTGAGGTTGGTTTTGTTCCTGGCCGCCGCCGTCTGGTAACTGGTCATACTAATGAAGACAGGGATGATCCCTACCGGGTTGACCAGGGCAAACAGACCAATAAAAAATTTAAAATACGTTGGAAAATCAAAGAGCGTTTGGATCACGTTTTGCTCCGCTTATGCACATGCCCGGGACTGACACTTTGTCATGAAAAATCGCGCTGAAGATACGCTTTTTATGAGCATACTTCACCAGAAATCTGTGCCTAAACGTTATCCTTTCAGGATGTTAAACAGATGTAGAATCAGTGATAGCATCACTTCCAATAGTTACTTAATTATTTAACACTGGAAATATCTACAATAAATAACCCTGCTGAAAGGTATCAGCTTGGGGAAAAATTGACGCAGATCATGATTTTCGTACTCAGAAGTGAGTAATCTTGATTACGCCCCCCAGGAAGGTCACCTGTTACAAAGGGATGATGTTAAGGTAAGGCTCTTTTAGTAAGTTAGCGCGCCAGAGCATAAAGTAACTCTTTGTTTTACTTTATCTAACGCAAGTCGTAGTGGCTCTGTCTATACTGTCAGACGTATCGAGCGCTGGTTTACTAAAAGAGTTTAAACATTATCAGGAGAGCATTATGGCTGTTACTAATATCGCTGAACTGAACGCACTCGTCGAGCGCGTGAAAAAAGCCCAGCGTGAATACGCCAATTTCACCCAAGAACAGGTTGATAAAATCTTCCGCGCGGCCGCTCTGGCTGCTGCAGATGCTCGAATCCCTCTCGCTAAAATGGCCGTTGCTGAATCCGGCATGGGTATCGTTGAAGATAAAGTGATCAAAAACCACTTTGCTTCAGAGTATATCTATAACGCCTATAAAGATGAGAAGACTTGCGGCGTCCTGGCTGAAGATCATACCTTCGGTACCATCACCATTGCTGAACCTATCGGTATTATTTGCGGTATCGTTCCAACGACTAACCCAACGTCTACTGCCATCTTCAAATCGCTGATCAGTCTGAAGACCCGTAACGCAATCATCTTCTCCCCTCACCCACGTGCTAAAGATGCCACCAACAAAGCAGCGGATATCGTGCTGCAGGCTGCTATCGCTGCGGGTGCGCCAAAAGATCTGATCGGCTGGATCGACCAACCGTCTGTTGAACTGTCTAACGCCCTGATGCACCACCCGGACATTAACCTGATCCTGGCAACCGGTGGTCCTGGCATGGTTAAAGCAGCATACAGCTCCGGTAAACCGGCTATCGGTGTAGGTGCGGGTAACACGCCTGTTGTTATCGACGAAACGGCCGATATTAAACGTGCTGTTGCATCTGTACTGATGTCTAAAACCTTCGACAACGGTGTTATCTGTGCGTCTGAACAGTCCGTTGTTGTTGTTGATTCCGTCTATGATGCGGTTCGCGAACGTTTCGCCAGCCACGGCGGCTACATGCTGCAGGGCAAAGAGCTGAAAGCCGTTCAGGATATCATTCTGAAAAACGGCGCGCTGAACGCCGCCATCGTTGGTCAGCCAGCCTATAAAATCGCTGAACTCGCCGGCTTTACCGTTCCGGCAACCACCAAGATTCTGATCGGCGAAGTTAAAGTTGTCGACGAAAGCGAACCGTTCGCTCATGAAAAACTCTCGCCTACGCTTGCTATGTACCGTGCGAAAGATTTCGAAGACGCGGTAGTAAAAGCGGAGAAACTGGTTGCAATGGGGGGTATCGGTCATACCTCTTGCCTGTACACCGACCAGGATAACCAGCCAGAGCGCGTTGCTCACTTCGGTCAGATGATGAAAACTGCGCGCATCCTGATTAACACCCCGGCTTCTCAGGGTGGTATCGGTGACCTGTACAACTTCAAGCTCGCACCTTCCCTGACTCTGGGTTGTGGTTCCTGGGGTGGTAACTCCATCTCTGAAAACGTTGGTCCAAAACACCTGATCAACAAGAAAACCGTTGCTAAGCGAGCTGAAAACATGTTGTGGCACAAACTTCCGAAATCTATCTACTTCCGCCGTGGCTCTCTGCCAATCGCGCTGGATGAAGTGATTACTGATGGCCACAAACGTGCGCTCATCGTGACTGACCGTTTCCTGTTCAACAACGGCTACGCAGATCAGATCACTTCTGTTCTGAAAGCGGCTGGCGTTGAAACTGAAGTGTTCTTTGAAGTTGAAGCTGACCCAACCCTGACCGTAGTACGTAAAGGTGCTGAACTGGCGAACTCCTTCAAACCCGATGTGATCATCGCACTGGGTGGTGGTTCCCCAATGGACGCCGCGAAAATCATGTGGGTTATGTACGAGCACCCAGAAACACACTTCGAAGAACTGGCGCTGCGCTTTATGGACATCCGTAAACGTATCTACAAGTTCCCGAAAATGGGCGTAAAAGCGAAAATGATCGCCGTTACTACCACTTCCGGTACAGGTTCAGAAGTCACGCCGTTTGCTGTTGTAACCGACGATGCAACCGGTCAGAAATACCCACTGGCTGACTACGCGCTGACGCCAGATATGGCTATCGTTGATGCCAACCTGGTCATGGAAATGCCGAAATCACTCTGTGCGTTCGGTGGTCTGGATGCAGTGACTCACGCCCTGGAAGCTTACGTTTCCGTCCTGGCTTCTGAGTTCTCTGACGGTCAGGCTCTGCAAGCTCTGAAACTGCTGAAAGAAAACCTGCCAGCGTCTTATAATGAAGGGTCTAAAAACCCGGTTGCCCGTGAACGTGTTCACAGTGCAGCAACCATCGCCGGTATCGCGTTTGCTAACGCCTTCCTGGGTGTTTGCCACTCAATGGCACACAAACTGGGTTCACAGTTCCACATTCCTCACGGTCTGGCGAACGCCCTGTTGATCAGCAACGTTATCCGTTATAACGCGAACGACAACCCAACCAAGCAGACTGCTTTCAGCCAGTACGACCGCCCACAGGCACGTCGTCGTTACGCTGAAATCGCAGACCACCTGGGTCTGAGCGCACCGGGCGACCGTACTGCGGCGAAGATTGAGAAACTGCTGGCATGGCTGGAAAGCCTTAAAGCTGAGCTGGGTATTCCTAAATCGATCCGTGAAGCGGGCGTTCAGGAAGCTGACTTCCTTGCGCATGTTGATAAGCTGTCTGAAGATGCATTCGATGACCAGTGTACCGGTGCTAACCCGCGCTACCCGCTGATCTCTGAGCTGAAACAGATCTTGCTGGATACCTTCTACGGCCGCGAGTTCAAAGAAAATGACACTGTTGCTGTGAAAGCCGACGCACCTGTCATTAAAGCTGACAAGAAAGCGAAGAAAAACGCGTAAATGACAGCCTGATAAAAAACCCGCCTCTGGCGGGTTTTTTTATGTCTGCATTTTACTGTGAAGGATTATTTGCGGTTGTCAGGCTGAAGCGCCGTCAGTGAGCCGACAATCAACGCTTCCTTATAATGCTTACGGCACACTGATACGTAGCGCTCATTGCCACCTATCACCACCTGCTCGCCATCAGCATAGGGTTTTCCGGCCTGGTCGAGGCGAAGCACCATGCTGGCTTTACGGCCGCAAAAACAGATGGTTTTAAGTTCAACGAGTTTATCCGACCACGCAAGTAAATACTGGCTGCCGGCAAAAAGCTCGCCGCGAAAGTCAGTGCGCAGTCCATAGCACAGAACGGGAATATCAAGCTCATCGACAACCTCTGAAAGCGCATGAACTTGCTCACGCGTCAGAAACTGGCTTTCATCAACCAGAACACAATGGATGGGCTGTGAAGCATGCGCTGCGCGGATATCCTCCAGCAGGTCAGTTTGCGGGTTAAACAGCCTCGAAGGCGATGAGAGGCCTATTCTGGAACTCACCTTCCCTGCACCAAAGCGGTCGTCAATTTCAGCCGTATAAACAACGGTACGCATCCCACGTTCCTGGTAATTGTATGAGGATTGCAGTAGCGCTGTCGATTTCCCGGCATTCATTGCCGAATAGTAGAAATAAAGTTGTGCCATTGGCCGTAAAACCCTAATCAATGTGTAATATTACCGATGATTCATTGTACCATATTTTGTCTGGTTATCAGCGATACGACGCACAGACTATGCGGTTCAGCGCGGGGTTTACCGCCGGCGTTTTGCAAAAATAATGCGTTAAAACATGAAGTAAACGCATCCAGCCCAGCCAATATGTTATAGGGTCAGCCAAACATAACACTTCATTTTATAGTGGAATCATCGTTCATTAAAATTCACTATTTATTAACTATTTCTGCCTTAACATACCCGGTGTAAACTAATACAAAAGGCTGATATTTATCCGCCGCAACTATAATTCCTGAGGCAAATGTCACAAAAAAAAGATGCAATCGACTGCGTTAAGCCACTTTACGTGATAACAAGCGAGACTGGCGGGTTATGAAATTTAAGTTAGCGTAATTAATAATAGCGGCAATATTCACTATTTTTTGAATTCCTTACATTCCCAGCTATTGCACAACTGAATTTATCGCTCTATTATTAGGACAACAAACCACCCCCCATTATAAGTTTGAGATTACTACAATGAGCGAAGCACTTAAAATTCTGAACAACATCCGTACTCTTCGTGCGCAGGCAAGAGAATGTACCCTCGAAACGCTTGAAGAAATGCTGGAAAAATTAGAAGTTGTAGTTAATGAACGTCGCGAAGAAGAAAGCGCTGCTGCTGCTGAAATCGAAGAGCGTACTCGTAAACTGCAGCAATATCGTGAAATGCTGATTGCTGATGGTATCGATCCAAATGAATTGCTGAACAGCATGGCTGCAGCTAAAACCGGTACCAAAGCAAAACGCGCTGCTCGTCCTGCTAAATATAGCTATGTTGACGAGAACGGCGAAACTAAAACCTGGACCGGCCAGGGTCGTACTCCTGCTGTTATCAAGAAAGCAATGGACGAGCAAGGTAAACAGCTGGATGACTTCCTGATCAAGGATTAATCATCTCGCTTACAGAAAAATCCCGCGTAATGCGGGATTTTTTTTACCCGCAATTTACCGCAAACATCCCCTTACACTCTGTCATAAAGCGTTATTTGGCTATTTAGTTTGCCTTACAATCGTACGTGATGACGGCGTGTTATGGGCATAAAAAAACCGGTGGGCAGAGCCTCACCGGTTCAGATCAAATGAAGCCTGAGTTATTTCTTAATACCCGCGCTCTCTTTGAGCCAGGCTTTAAATTCTTCACCGAGCGTATTGTGGCGAATGCCATATTCTACAAACGCCTGCATATAACCGAGCTTATTACCGCAGTCATGGCTCTTACCTTTCATATGGTAAGCTTCAACGGTCTCTTTCTCGATCAGCATATCAATGGCATCGGTAAGCTGGATTTCATCACCCGCTCCTGGAGGCGTTTTCGCCAGCAGAGGCCAGATTTCAGCACTCAGGACATAACGACCTACAACCGCCAGATTAGAAGGCGCTACGTCGGCTTTAGGCTTCTCAACCACGCCAATCATCGGCACGCTCTCACCCGGTTCAAGGTTAACGCCTTTGCAGTCAACAACACCGTAAGCGGTAACGTCATCCACAGGTTCAACCATGATCTGGCTGCTGCCTGTTTCATCGAAGCGTTTGATCATCTCAGCCAGATTGTCCTGAGAAAGATCTGATTCATATTCGTCCAGAATAACGTCAGGCAGGATCACCGCAACAGGCTCATCACCTACAACGGGATGCGCACACATGACTGCGTGGCCCAGACCTTTAGCCAGCCCCTGACGCACCTGCATAATGGTGACGTGTGGCGGGCAAATAGACTGAACTTCTTCCAGTAGCTGGCGCTTAACACGTTTTTCCAGCATGGCTTCGAGTTCAAAACTTGTATCGAAATGGTTTTCGATAGAGTTTTTTGATGAATGTGTAACCAGCACAATTTCAGTAATGCCGGCCGCGATACATTCGTTAACGACATACTGAATTAATGGCTTATCAACCAGAGGCAGCATCTCTTTAGGAATCGCCTTAGTTGCTGGTAACATCCTGGTCCCCAATCCCGCTACCGGGATGACGGCCTTTCTGACTTTCGAATTTAGGGCAGCCATTCAAATTCTCCTGAGCTGTTCAAGTTTTGAACTTTTATGCAATAAATAACGCGTTAAGTATATCAGCCTCATCCCGCAGTCCGGGTCTGAAAAGAACGCGTTGCCGATCAATTAGGACAAATACGCATGATTCCGGGCAGCGATAGTAGCACTCCCCGTAAATCACAGGTAAAGCAATCTTAAAATTAAGATCCAACTGCTTATTCCGTGGACAACATTAAGCGTAGCCGTCCCCCAGCACCCCAAATTTGGCACTGCCAGGAGGAACAGCGATGGCTAATTTGATTAAGATAAGCCGTACCCAATGTTCCAAGCGGGACACCGTTACTGACCTGAATATGATGTTCCCCGGTATTCAGCGAGGCATTAAGCCCCGCGGAAACGAGGATAAGATTTTTCAAACCGCTGTGGTAATAACCTACCAACAGCGGAAACTGTCCGGGTAAATTGGCCTGACGGAAAAGCTGGTTTACCTGTTTGAGTAAACTGCCTAACTCGGGAAGCCGCTGCCCCTGATGGGAGAGTTGTTCCTGCAGCAACCCGTTAAATAGCGCACGAAGTAATAACGCGGCTAATACACCATTATCCCCTGCCCGGGTGACATCAAGACAATAAAATGCAAGGTCTGAATCCGATAATGGCGCAATATCGAGCACCAGCCCTGGCTGGTCAGCGGCCACCAGCTGGCGATAATTCACACGACAGTGAGAAATATTTTGTTGTACCGGCGGTTGAAGTTCTTGCAACAGTTTCGCCGCCGCAGGGGGATTACTCACTAAGGCGTCCCAGTCCTGGAAAAGGCGTTCCTCTTCCTCAACCCGGGAATTAAACATATTGGGATAAAGACAGGCTAAGACGGTTTCACGAAGCCGGTTAAGATCTTTAACCGGTTTAAGCAGAATATCCTGAACCCCCAGACGCAAGGCTTTGGCTATATCCGCCATGTTCTCTGTGGCGGAAATCACCAGTATCGGCATCTGGTTGGCTTCATTGCGCAGATGTTCGACCAGCTTCAGTCCATTCATCCGTGGCATTTCAAGGTCACAAATCATCAGATCAGGCGTGATATTGACCATTTTTTCCAGCGCGTCGATGCCATCGTCAGCCAGTGAAGTGTTTGCCCCCAGTGATGATAACCACGAATCCAGTAGCGATCGGAAAACGGGCTCGTCTTCAACAATCAAAATGTGTTTTCCGGCCAATGGCTTCGTCATGGTTCCTCCCCTGGCTGACAGTAACTACATAGTGGCATGCTATCGGCACTGTCGCCTGTCAGATTTTGCTGAAGTAGTCAAAAAAAGGTGCTTAACGTGCTGTTCGCACAAAAGGCAGCAACTCATCTATTTTCTTTTCGACGGCTAACGAGCCCGCTGCGATGGCGGCCTCAGCCCGATGGAAATCAAGGGTAGAAATTTGCGGACAATACGGCTGAAGCAGAATATCCGGCGGGTCGCCAGCCATGCGGTTGCGCTTGAGGCGGTTCTCCAGGACCTGGATTGAGGTCGTCATAATTTCAATCGCCGTGGGTGCAGTTACCGCACGCCGGGCGGCCATGCGCCCGAGACGTCCGCGCAGACGCTCATGCCAGGCCAGTTTTTCGCCCTCGGCATCTTCACTCTGAAGATTGACTGGCATCAGGTCTTGTTGCATCAGATGAGCGTCGTGCTGTAAATCCACAGCAATAACAATATCGGCACCCATAGCGCGGGTCAGGGAAATGGGGACCGGGTTAACAACGCCTCCGTCGACAAGCCAGTAACCGTTGTGTGGAACAGGGGCCATTAAGCCCGGCATGCTGCAGGACGCGCGAACGGCAAGATGGATATCCCCTTCGGTAAGCCAGAGTTCGCGGCCGGTACTGAGGTTCGTCGCAACAGCGCCGAAGGGTAACTGACAATGACTGAAGTCATCGAGAGGCATAATCTGACGGAACTGGTTAAAGACCCGTTCACCGCGCAGCAACCCACCGCGCTGCCACGAGAGATCCATCAGGCGCAATACGTCCCAGTAACTGAAGGAGCGTACCCAGGTTTCAAGTTCCGGAAGCTTTCCGCACGCGTATGCGGACCCCACAAGCGATCCGATTGAACACCCTGCAACAATATCAACGTCAATGCCCATCTGCTTTAAGGCATTTATCACGCCGATGTGCGACCATCCCCGGGCTGCACCTGAGCCCAGCGCCAGTCCAATTTTAACCTTTCTCATTAGCCCTGTTTTACGTCCCCTGGATTCCTGACATAGCATCAACGCAACTGCTCAGTTAACATGGTGCTACCCGAAGCGTTTAACGCCCTTATTTTTTGTTCCAGGAAGAGAATCGTGTCTCAACTCTGCCCTTGTGGTAGCGCTCTGGAGTATAGCCTATGTTGCCAGCGATATCTGTCTGGCGATCAGGTTGCACCAGACCCGTCACACCTCATGCGTTCACGGTATACTGCTTTTGTGATCAAAGACGCAGACTACCTGATTAAAACCTGGCACCCATCCTGCCACGCTGCCGATTTCAGACAGGATATTGAAGCCGGGTTTGCTAATACCCAATGGCTCGGCCTTACCGTCTATGAATCGTCAACGGGAAGTGATGCTGATGAAGGTTATGTCAGCTTCGTTGCCCGCTTTATCGAACGCAATAAGCCCGGTGCCATTATCGAACGTTCCCGGTTCTTAAAGGAAAGCGGGCAATGGTATTATATTGACGGAACGCGCCCACAGTTTGGTCGTAACGATCCCTGCCCTTGTGGTTCAGGTAAAAAATTTAAAAAGTGTTGCGGGCAGTAATGCCTGACAACCCAGACTTCGCAAATACTCAAACAGGATTTCCCGGCGATGCAATCACTACAACGTAAAGTTCTGCGCACCATCTGTCCCGATCAAAAAGGGCTGATCGCACGAATTACCAACATTTGTTACAAGCATGAACTGAATATCGTGCAGAACAACGAGTTCGTTGACCACCGTACCGGACGCTTCTTTATGCGTACCGAACTCGAAGGGATTTTCAACGACACCACCCTGCTTGCCGATCTCGACAGCGCGCTGCCTGAAGGCTCCGTGCGTGAACTGACACCCGCTGGCCGTCGTCGCGTTGTTATTCTTGTGACGAAAGAAGCCCACTGTCTTGGCGATCTGTTGATGAAAGCAAACTACGGTGGCCTCGATGTTGAAATCGCTGCCGTTATCGGTAACCACGAGACGCTGCGCACGCTGGTTGAACGTTTTGATATTCCGTTTGAGCTGGTCAGCCATGAAGGCCATACCCGTGAAGAACATGACAACCTGATGGCCAATGCTATCGAAGCGCATAACCCGGATTACGTGGTACTGGCGAAATACATGCGTGTACTGACCCCATCCTTCGTGGCACGTTTCCCGAACAAGATCATTAACATCCATCACTCATTCCTGCCAGCCTTTATCGGTGCTCGTCCTTATCACCAGGCGTACGAACGCGGTGTGAAAATCATCGGTGCCACCGCGCACTACGTGAATGACAACCTGGACGAAGGGCCAATCATTATGCAGGACGTGATTCACGTGGATCACACCTATACCGCAGAAGATATGATGCGCGCCGGGCGTGACGTAGAGAAGAACGTACTCAGTCGTGCGCTCTATCAGGTGCTGGCGCAACGTGTGTTCGTTTACGGTAACAGAACGATTATTCTTTAATCGACAAGAAAATGAACTGGTTAGCTTTACAGCTTAACGCGTAAAATTCAGGCAACCAGTTTATTTTTATTGTGGTAACGCTTTACAGGGGCGTCTCATTTGATATGATGCGCCCCGCTTCCAGCAGGAAGCAGGCCAGTAAATAGCATTACCCCGTGGTGGGGTTCCCGAGCGGCCAAAGGGAGCAGACTGTAAATCTGCCGTCATCGACTTCGAAGGTTCGAATCCTTCCCCCACCACCATATCTCAGCATTACCTCAAAATTTGAATTACCCCTGGTGGGGTTCCCGAGCGGCCAAAGGGAGCAGACTGTAAATCTGCCGTCATCGACTTCGAAGGTTCGAATCCTTCCCCCACCACCATCATCTCACAGCCAATCCAGTGATGTATTTCAAACGATGTGTCATGCATAGCAACAGACGATCACATTGGTGGCAACCGGCGCTTCACCGGTGAACTTTTCACGATCGACGTATTACACTGAGCATGTTCCGCCAGACCATCAAGCAACGCATCCAGTTGCTCAATCGACCGCACGACCAGCCTGATAACAAAGCAGTCTTCACCGGTGACTTTATCGCTCTCAATACATTCCGGCATGGCCTGAATGTACTTATCTACTTTTTGCAGCAACCCCGGTAAAGGACGAACCCGCACCAGCGCCTGCAACGTATACCCCAACGCCGTCAGATTGACGCGCGCGCCATACCCTTCAATCACCCCACGCTCTTCCAGTCTTTTCAGACGCTCTGCTGTACTGGGAGATGTCAGTCCAATACGTCCGCTGAGTACCTTTAGCGACATGCGCGCATCCTCAACCAGACAGGCAAGAATTTGGCGATCGATGTCATCGAGAAGGTTTTCCATCGTTTTTACCTAATTTAAAAAAGCCATCACTGTCTTTCACCTTATATCAGCCATGTTATTCCCGACAGCGGTATTCGACAATATCGTCATTAATCAGGAGGTGAACAATGGGTGATGTACAAAAAGGCGTCTGGCAGATGATCCTGGCGATGTTAATTTCCGGCTCGATTGGCGCGTTTGTTCTGCTTTCCGGCCTGCCGGTGACGGAAGTGGTTTTCTGGCGATGCCTGATCGGGGCAATGGCCCTTTTTATTTTCATCCGAATAAGTCGAAAACCATTTAGTCAACTCACCCGTTTAACGCTACTGCTGGCAATTCTGGGCGGTGTTGCGTTAGTGGTGAACTGGTTGCTGCTGTTCGCGGCTTATGAACGTATTTCAATCGGCCTTTCTACCGTGGTTTATAACACTCAGCCGTTTATGCTGGTATTGATGGGGATGTTTTTAGGTGAACGCGTGAGCCTGGTGAAATGGGGTTGGCTCGTTCTCGCCTTTGGCGGCGTGGTCATCCTGCTCTCCAGTGAGCTGAATGGCGCACAGGGCGAAGGCTGGCTCGCAGGAATCGGTCTGGCGATGGGGGCCGCTTTCTTCTACGCACTGACAGCCATAATCGCCCGCAGACTGAAATCAGTTGCGCCCCAGCATATCGCCTTTATTCAGGTACTGACCGGCGTGGTCATGCTGTTGCCCTTCGCCCACCAGCCGGCATTATCAGCTGATTTCCCATGGCCGATTTTACTGACGTTAGGTGTCGTCCACACCGGGATCATGTATCAGTTGCTGTATAGCGCGATCCAGAAGCTCCCGACGCCCGTTACCGGCTCTCTGTCTTTTATCTATCCCGTGGTGGCCATAATTGTCGATAACGTGGTGTTCGGACACTCGCTGAATATCACGCAACTGGCAGGGGGTGCATTGATACTGTTTGCGGCGGCAGGTAATAACCTGGGCTGGGGCGAGAAAAAACCCCGCGAGTGCGGGGTTGGGATCAAATCAGCAAATTAGCGTCGGGGGCGAACAGGCTAATCCTTGCGGATTAACTTGAGGAGTTGTTCGCGAGCCTGTTCAAGTTGCCTGAGTCCGCCGCGCAGCCAGATACCTTTTCTGAAAAACTCGACCCGGGCGGCATGATCGAACTGATCGTAGTCAACCGGGTACACCAGGGCCGGGATCCCTTTTTGAATACAGTGCCACATAATCCCCGCCCCGCCGTGGTGTATCACGACATCGTAACGAGATAACCAGGCATCATAATCAACCCAATGCATACGTAAGAAATTCCCTGCCCGCTCACATTCCGCACTTTCCAGGCTGCCATCCGTGAAATGGAACACCCAGTCTGGCATCGTTTTCGCCAGAGCTGTTGCCGCTTTCGCTACGTCATCTTTATGCCAGTCCAGATGTGTACCCAGCGTAATCAGGACATGCCGCTTTCCTTCAATGAAGGTCGGTTTCTCTCCATCTGCAGACGGGGTGTACAGCGCGGGTCCAATAAAGGCTACCGATTCAGGCCAGGTCCGCTCAAACTCCATCTCTTTTTCGCCCAGAGCGAGAATGCGCAAGGGTGAATATGCCGTTTCACTGCCGTCAGGCCGATATAGCCGGGTTATGCCCGTCTGACGAATCACACCGCGAAAAAACCAAAAAACAAGACTCTTGAACAACCTGACTTTTTTCCTGTGGATCAGGTGGCTTATCCGTTCCCACCCGGTGATGGCCGGCATCAGCCCACCACAATAAGCGGGTGGGCCGTCCGGCGCTTCAAGAACGCAGGGCGACGGCAAGCTACTCCACCAGAGAACATTCATCCGGGTACAGACAGGCCCCACGACGGGAAGTGTAAAGTCGGCGATGGCCAAATCCGGCACGCCTTCCCGGCGCCACGCCCTCTCCAGTTCATCAGCAAAACCCTTAAGCAGGCCCACGACTGAGCGAAACTGACGATAAAGCCTCACAGGATGCGTCTTTACGGCATATTTTGGATTGGCAATAGACACTAACGGTGTATCGAAATCGCCGTCAAGAATGAGTCCTTGCAGTCCGGACGCCGCAATCCGCGCGCTGGCACCGCGAGTACTGATAATCCGGACCTGATAATGCGCTGAAAGCGCCCTCCCCATTGCCAGCACGGGATGCAAATGACCGGAAAATGGCGGGGCCAACAAATCAATTCGCGTGACGTTGTCAGGAATCAGATCAAACAAGCGTTGCATATCAGACTCTATTTCCGTATTTGATTTATAAATTGCTGACATAAACAGACCAGCTCCGGCTGCGAGAGATAGTCCATATGACCGCAGGGTATGCGCTCGTCCGCCTGGTGAAACCAAAGGCGAGAAATCCAGTCTTGCTGCCCCTGAACCAAAAGATGATGGCAGTCAGGACGCTGACGAGCCACCGGGCCGTAAGCAAAAATACTCACGCGAGACAGGACTGAGGACGGCAGGTGAAGATTATTAAAGAGTTCCAATCCACAGCTTCCGGAAAGTAACAGCGTGTGATCCGCCGATTCCAGCAACGCAATCGCAATGTTTCGATAGCGCTCGCCAAACGCTGCCCTGCGAGAAGTGAGGTAGTCCCGCGCATTGCTGCAACTTGCACGCAATAAACCCGTATCACACCATGGCTGGGTTTGAGGTATCCAGGGGAAATTTTCAGTGACAGGCATGGCCCCTTCCGTCAGCAAAGACTGGAGGAACAAACTCTGCACCGGGCTGAGCGCAAGGTTGCCGGGACGGCTTCTTCCCGTGATAAAAGCGATGTTAAGTCGCATGCCGGTCACAATGAGCTGAAGCGGTCATTACTGAAAACGCGATAGCGACGCGAACGCCAGTGAATATTCCGGTTGAACAAGGCATGAATTAAATGCACAGGCTGCAACAGCTCTGATAACACCGACATCACCGGCCTTGCGGAAATAGTCTCTGACACTAAACGCTGTATACGGCGCAAGGCAACGTGGCGAACGAGAAGGACCACCGCCAGTAACACGCAATTTATCCCCCCACTGAATGCGAGCACCACCATCGCCCAAAGCAGTAACGGATGTAAACCCTGAAGAAGAAAGATTGCCAGATTCGTACCAGCAGGCTTCTCACGCATCAACAATGTGGCGAACAAAAACCAGCGGTGCATCTGACGAAAATACCGTCTGACGTCAGGTACGCTGGTTTGTACGCTCACAGGCGCGACAGACTGTACGATGTTTACCCCTTGCTGAGTAAGAAGCGTTGCCAGTGCGAGATCATCGGTCAGATGTCGAAGGATGGGCGAAAATCCCCCCACGCTTTCCAGCACACGTAAAGGTAACAGGTAGCACATGCCATTTAGCGTTAACGGTCTGACAAAAGGCAGCAACGGCAGATACGTCAGCGCTGAGTTATCATTAACAAATTGTGCCAGCAGTCGCGACGGTAAGTTGTCGGTAGCCACATACCAGGGTAGCGCGGTGACAAGCGAATGATCATCAAGCGCGGCAAGCATCGTGTTCAGCGATGTCGCCGTCAGTACCGCATCGTCATCTAAAATCAGAACCGTCAGGGTCTTAACCTGCTTTCTTCCTTGCTCAAGCTTATATAACTTTGGATTTATCCCTTCCGGCGCTTCAGGGTATGCGCAGATATGAATAGCGCTCTGAGGGTAACGCGCCTGCAACCGCTGCGTTACCCTTGCGGCCTCCGCGTCGTCCACGTCAGTCAGCCAAAGAAACGTTGCGCCAGGCAAATTTTGAAGACTCGCGGCCAGCACCGTCTCTAACGCAGGATCACCGCTGAGTATGGGTTGCATGACCGTAATGTCGCTGAAAGAGCAAGAGTTGTTATCCCTTGTGGCTGTAAGCATTTTCTGCGTGATACAGACTTTGAAAAGCAGAATGGCCAGCCATGCTATTGCGATAATTAACACAGGCGCTCTTCCTTGAGTTGTTGTAAAAACGTGCGCAGGCTGACGTCAAAATCCATTGATGGTGGACCAAAGTCATCCAGCATACGCGTAACATTCAGGGTGTTAGTGTAGCCAAAAACGGCAACGCCAAAACGGGTAATCGGCGGTTCTCCCGGCAACGGCAGCCAGCGCCACAGCCTCTCAAGTATGCCAGCAAAACACATCGCAGTTCCCAGGCGCACGGTTTTATGCGGTTGAGGCAAACCCAACTGCTGCAAAACTTCACATAACAGCCGATGGATTTCGACAGATTGACTGGCGGAGATGTTATAGCACGGGCGGAGGTGACTGCGTTTCACAGCACGCATCAGGTAATCCCCTAGCACATCGACGTGCATAATGTCGGCCTGCACTTTTACACCGCGGCTAAGGATAGAGGGCAGCTTTCCTTTTTTAGCCGCAGCCAACAGAGGCGGTAAGAGCAAGCGATCGCCCTCACCAAATACGGCACAAGGGCGAAAAATGGTTTTCTCACCCTGATACGTCTCAACAAGGCACTCTGCCTGACGTTTTGTGCGCCCATATTGGCTGCTAAATTCGGGGCCGATAGCATCACATTCACGCAGTCCTGGCTGGTGCGCAAAACGGTAGTAAACCGCCGCGCTTGAAATAAATATGAGTCGTGGAAAGCCACGATGACGGCAAAAATCGATAACATGCCGGGTCGTCTCAACGTTATCCCGGTAATAATCGTGCTCACTACCCCAGGGCGAAGTCCTTCCTGCCGCGTGAATAACCACATCGGGTACGACATCTAGCGTATGAAGCTGGTCTAACCCAAGTGCGAAATACTCAACTGATGCGGGCAACGCGACATGTTCACGGCGCCCGACGCCGCACAGCGAAACGCCGTCAGTAGCGGCAAAACGCCGGATAAAAGCCCCGCCAATGAAACCCGATGCTCCGGTTACCATAATCTTCACGACCATTCTCCATGTCGCTCAGGGCGTTCACCCATGCGCCTGAGAAAACGCTGCTGGAGAGACATTAAATCGGCGAGGGTGAGCCGCCGATAATCCAGCCCTTCTCGCGCGGCGACATCCTCGATGATTCGGCTCAACTGAGGATAATGGCGATGACTCCAGTGCGGGAAAAGATGGTGAGTCAGATGAAGATTGAGGCCACCCAGCCAGTACCCCATGAACGCGGGCCGTGTCGACCAGTCAAAGGTCGTTGCAAAGGTATGGGAAAGCCTGCCTTGAGCCATTTTGCCCCCGTCAGGGGGGAGCTGAGCGCTGCCCTTTGCCCAGTGCGTCCCGATGACGAGCATGACGAATATCAGAGAAGAGATCATCTGACAGAGCATATAGGTCAACAAAATTGAACCGGCGCTAAATCTGTCGGCCAACAACCACATGGGTAACACGAGGCTGAACGCTGCGTGCAAGGCTTTACCCGTCAAAAAAAACGTCCAGCCGATAATACCCTGCTGCGCCAGATGAGGCGTCACCGGTGTATATCCCCCTCTGTCGAGCCAGTCAACAATCCAGATATACCAGGGGAAGGTTAATGCGGCGACCAACGGCCAGTAGTAGCGCTGCGCCCGCATAAAGGGGCGCCAGCGCTGCCAGGGCGTCTGGCGCATAAGACCATTTTCTGCGGTGTCCGGATCGTAACATTCTATGTTGGTGAATCCATGATGAAATCTGACATGGCGAACGCGCCAGCAATCGGGATCCAGGCCGAGTGGGATAGCGACAATACGGTTTACCCACGCGTTAGCTTTTTTACCTTTCAGAAAGGCATTATGAGACGCATCATGCACGACGTTCACGGTCAGCAACATCGCGAAAACGATGGCGGCAAAATACCATGAAAAATACAGGGGCAGGTCACTCTGATGAAGCGCTAACGCATAACTTCCAATACAACCACCAGCCAGCATCACTGTTTTAACCAGCATTCGGCCATCTGCATAGCGATGATCGCCCCGTTCTGTTAACAACGCGCGTGTTTCGCTGTGAAGTGCTGCAACCAGCCCGGGGGGATCGGCGGGAAAGGTCAACCGCTTGTCAGGATTAAATTGGTTCACTTATCCCCCTTTTTGTCCTGCGCCCAAGGCCATAGGTGAGTGCAATACCGTGTGCGGCCAGTGCCGCCATAACTGCAACCCAATAGACGTGATTCCAGCCCCAGTACCCCAAGAAAAGCAGCGGTAAAGCGAGCGTGACCAGACACCACATCATCACTCCCCAGCGCTGACCCTCACTGATCCCACCCAATGCGACAGAGCCAGCTGCCAGCAATATAAACAACAGAGACTGCGCAGCACCCACGTTATCTATACTGTATCCGTAGCGCTGGATGTAGCCCAGAACGAGCGCAAACAACAGAATAGCCCCGACACCTGTCATTAATATCGAACAGTCAAACTGGCGATGTCGGAGGCGAACCGTTTTCAAAATACCTGCCATTTGCAAAAAAGGAAGATTACTTTCCTGCATCGGGTTTAACGATGGCTTTCTGCCTTTTACCCCATAGGTCGACTTCTCCTGCGAGGGCATCTCGCAGAACGTACCGAATAATTTATCCCAGAAAATAAAGGTGCCACCGTAGTTGGTATCGGCATAGCGCTTATTATTAAGGTGATGAACGCGATGATGTGTCGGGGTAACAAATACCTTTTCCAGCCACCCCAGCGTTGGCGTTAATGCGTTATGGTTAAAAAACTGAATGCTGTAATGCACGATGGAAACCGCCAGAAAGACACTCAGCGGTACGCCAGCCAGCGCTAACACCAAAAAGAAAGGGATTGACGTTAATGACGAGTACCAGGAATTTCGCACCCCCAACGACAGGTTATAGTTCTCCCCCTGATGGTGAACAACGTGAACAGCCCACAGTAGCCGAAGCTGGTGATGGAGACGATGAAGCCAGTAGAAACCAACGTCCCATGCTAACAATGTAAAGAGCCATAACCCGACGGCAGACCATCCCTCAAAAAGATTCAGGCTAAAGTGTTCCAGCACAAATCCGTAGCAAAGCACCTCCAGGCACCGGAAAAACCACAGCATAATGTGCCCGGAATTGAGATTGAAAATGATATCGAGCCAGTCAATATTCTGCCGCCGTGTGAACTGAAGAATACAGGCCTCAGCACACACGAAAAACAGCATAAAAAGAACGGGAAACAGGAGTTCACTCACCGGGTATTCCTTTATATTTTTGTCTGCGCACGTCCAGATGCTCTGCCAGCCATACACTGGCCCCTGCCAGCAAAACACCCGCCATTAAATCAATAAACAGATGTCTTCTCAGCTGAAGGATAGAGTAGGCAATAGCACACGCCCAGATGACGCTTGCAACCGCCATCCAGCGTAAACGCCCTGCCGCTATCGCCCAGACGGCGAGTGCCGTCAGCGCAGCGTGCAAAGAGGGAAAGCAATTTTGACGGGAGTCGACAGAGACCAGCCACCCCAAGACTCTGGAAGAAACACCCTCTCCTGCCAGCGTGGGATACACCATGGTGGTCGGCCATAACAGATATATGATGCCTGCCCCCAGCGCCGAAAATTGCATGGACCGGGCAAGCCACCGCACTCGGTCATACGGCGTTAATAAATATCCCAACGGGACAATCAAGAAAAAGGACAAGTAGAGCCACACCGCATCAGGCGAAAAGGGAATTAACGCGTCAACCCGTAGTGGGGTTAAACGATAACCTTCACCCTGTAACCTGTCGCAAAGCGAATAAACGACCCCGACCGACCCCCACCCCACTAGCATCTGCTTGAGGCGTTGCAGAAACTCACTCATTCCTTTCCCCATTCACGGACTATGCGCCGTCGTTTTGCGTCAAAGTTCGGTGATACGCTTCGGGACTGCAGCGCCCATACCAGCCGGGAAGTGTCTATTCCCTGTAACGTAAACAGCTCATTCAGCGCGTCGCGGCAGTGAGGAAGTATTGCTGCGTCACAATCCGCGGTAAGACACAGTCTCTCTGCTTCTGTTTGTACCAGGCGATAGTCTGCGGTAAGTGGGAGCGTGACGGCCAGCACGCGGCTGCAGGGGTCGGCAAAAATAACCTGCGGTTTGCCCGTGCTATCCGGGAGAAGGAGTTGATCGTCCTGTCGACCCTCAATACGCTCAATCGCGCGCGCCGCACTTCCACACGGGCACCGCGCCTCGCGGGCAACCAGTATGTCATCAAGGCGGTAACGGACGATGGGCTGCGTGCTGCGGGTGAAATCGGTGATAACAGGCGTAAAGCGCTTCTCATCCAGCCAGTGGGGCTCGACGTGAATAAACTCCTCGTTCAGATGTAACGTCCCAAAAGAACAGGTTGAAGCTAAAAAACCCTCTGTTGCCTGATAGATTTCACCCACGCTACCAAATACCTGGTGGATAAGTGCCCTGTCCTGTTCCTCCAGAACTTCGGCGACAGAAATCACCTTTTTGACATTCAGCTGCAGCGTTCCGTCCAGTACCGCCAGCGCCAGCGCACGTAATACCTGTGCGGGGGCAACAATGATCGTCGGGGAAAACCGTTCTACATGGCGCAATTGCGGCTGAAACGGCGCCAGTAAATCGTAAAATTCCAGGCTCAACCAGCGGCTGCTCACACTCTGGTAAAGGTTATTATTTGCCCTCAGAAACAGTGCAACCCGTTCCCGGGCAAAAAGACCGTCCGGTAAGGCCCTTGCAAGAATACCTGCCGCCCAAATTTGCTGCTCCTTCGGACTGACAACAAATAACCCGCGCCTGCCGGAAGTACCTGATGACAGGCCCACGCTAAATCGGCCTATTTTCGGACTGAAGTCCCGGTTTTGTTCACTTTTCAGCGCGCAGGCCATCAGCGCGTCACGCTTAAGACCTTCAGTGTTCATCTCATCGAAATGCGTCATCATCAGCGCCTTGTCCATCAGCGGCCACTGTCCGAACGGCACCGCGCGAAATCGCTGAAACCATGGGCTTTTCGATAACACGTTCCGCCTGAAGTGATGCAGTTTTTTTTCCTGCCATCTCTCCAGTTTTGCACGTTCGGTAAAACGCCGTCTGCGGGTGCAGAAATAGCGCCACATCAACATAATGAGGTTCACAAATCGCCCTCATGACACAGACGAATATCCACTTTACCGTTTTTCCAGAGTTGATTGAGTTGCCGGAGCGTCTGGTAATAAGCAGAGGGATCGGACATCACCAGACTGGCAAGCCGTGAAGGACCGCGCATCTCCCGGTAATTGTCAGGAGACCAGGCCGCATCTGCGGCCAAAAGTGTCCAGCCGTCCTCTGTCAGTACGAATGCGCCGAAGTGTCCGGCTGCATGGCCTGCAAGCGGGATCAAAATAATTTCGCCCTGACTGTGCGGCAAAACATAGCCCCGCTCAAACGGAGCAAGCGCCTCGGGCAGCCTCAGGGTTTCGAAACCTTCAATGAAGCGCAATGACGACTCAAACTCGGAGGGGAAAAGTCCTGGCACAAATGCCTGACGCAGGGCGGCAAATCCTCTCAGCGCTCTCACCTGCTGCCAGCCCTCACCAGAACAAATACAGCTAACATCGGGGAAATCACGCAGCCCTGCGACGTGATCGGCATGGAAGTGCGACAAGATAATCGCATCGATATCGCCCCCGACCAGGCCTTGTGAGTAAAGCTGTTGAGCCAGGGACTGTTTGGGGTCGAAATAGACCGGCGTGACTTGCCGGTAAATGCGAAAAATGCCCGAGCGCGTGTAGTGTTCAAACCAGGAGGAATAGCCGGTATCCCATAGCCATCGGTGTGAACCGACTTCCAGGAGCCAGGCTCGAGAGGGAAATTTGCACACCCTGAGACCAGCGCCTTTTAGAGCCATGCAGCCGATATGGGTGCAATATCCTGTTTCAAACGCGGTAATCTTTGCCATTCGTCCTCAGCCATTCTCCCGTTAGCGCGATGCCTTCTGCCATTGAAAAGCGAGGGGTATAGCCCAACTCCTCTACGGCTTTTTTAGCGCTCAGCGTCATATCGAAACAAACCGTTCCCGCACTGTAACGGGTGACGGGAGGTTCCTTATTGATGCACTTTCCGACTAATTCCATGCCACGCGCGGCCAGTGACACCACCGGCCAGGGAATTGACCGGATCTGATAGCGTAACCCCAGTTGCTGACGCAGCAACGCGTCAAGCATATCAACCAGCCGCTGCGGCTGGTGATTGGTCACGTTATAGATGCTGCCGGAATAAAGAGGCTGGCCCAAGGTTGCACGTTCCATAGCAAAGACCACGTTTTGTACGAAGGTCAAATCCAGAAGCGCTTCTCCTCCCCTGGGCAGGCGCAGTACCCCTCCGTCCTGATGGAGCTGACGCAGCAGGCGAGGAACGATCACCTTATCATGGGGACCGAAAAGCCCACGCGGGCGCAAAATGATGAACGTTGTCGCGCTGAAGTTTGCCACCGCATCTTCAATGATGCGTTCGGCTGCCCGTTTGCTGCTGGCATAGTGGCTGGAAAATGTGTTCGCCAGGTAGGTTTCCGGAAGATCGTAGTGATGCTGAAAATCGAAGTAGACCGCAGGGGTAGAAATGTGGACAAAACGCGGAATGCCCGCGGTGCCCGCTGCCATCGCCAGTTTTTGTGTTGCAATGACGTTAGCCTGCCAGAAAGCGTCCCTCCCTCCCCAGGGAGAAGATTTCGCTGCGCAGTGCCACACGGCATCGCACCCCTCCATAAGCCTGGCGCATTGGTCCAGAGATGCCAGGGACAAGTCGAGTGGGATAAACGTCGCGCCCACATGCTTTAAATGTGCACCTTCGACCGGATTACGGCCCGTCGCCACTACGCTAAAGCCACGTTCCAGCAAATAGTGGACAGCGTTACGCCCCAGCCCGCTGGTTGCCCCTGTCACCAGGATCTTCATGGCATAAGTACCATGCCAGCCAGCGTCAGGCCTGCTGCAGTACCAATAAGCATCGCGGGTTTTCCCGGCGTGAAACGACCATGGGTTACCGCTTCATGCAGCGCCGTAGGGATGGAGGCGGCCACCTGGTTGCCGTAGTGACGGTAAACATCAATTAAGATGGATTCAGGGACGCCCAGCCGCTTACGCATGTGTTCAAGAGAAAGATGGCTGGCCTGATGCGGAATGACGGTACCGATATCCGACAGTTGCAGACCGCATTTTCCCAGCAGCCGCGCGAAGTAGTCATCAATCAGCGAAGAGGCATACCGGAACAGCGCCTTACCCTGCATATGGAACATAAAATCACTGTCGCTCATGCCCGCTCTTGGGTTGCGACGCGTTCCTCCCGCACGGATTTCACAGAGTTCGCTGCCATCCGGGTACATCTCGATCAGGCTGGTGATAATCCCACTGTTGCCGTCACCACGCTCCACGATCGCACACGCCGCACCATCACCGAAAATCAACGAAGACTCTTCGTGACTCCAGTCAATGCCGCGCGATGCTAAATCAGCTGAAACAATGGCGATGCGACGATATGCGCCTGTATTCAATAAACCTGCGGCAACTTCTAAAGCGGAAATAAAGCTGACACAGCTGCTGTTAATATCAAACCCCGCCAAACCCGCGGGCATACCCGCCGCCTTGATAATATGAACCGCACTGCAGGGAAGCGCTTGTATGGCAATAGCCGATGCACAAATTAACAGGTCTATGGAAGCAGGTGATATCGTTCCGGCATGTAGCGCGTTATGTAGCGCCTGTGCGGCCAGCCCGGCCTGGCTGGCGGTGTGAGAAGCGTGGTAGCGGGTAAGAATACCGGACCGTTTTTCAACGTAGCCTGGCGATTTTCCTAACCATGAATCCAGATCGCTGGATGTCAGTCTTTCAGCAGGCAAGGCAATGCCTGTTGAGATAATTTTTATTGCGGCCGAAATTTCCGGCTCTGTTGATTGACCCACACCAGTGCTCCCTTCACTAGCTAATCCAACCGCTAATAATATAGGAGCCCCTTCTTTACACAATCTGAAATTAACGGGAGCGTCCTGCTCCCGTGTCGGTTTTCAGCAAATTAGCGACGGGCGCGAACAATCTGATATTTGCGCGTCAGATACTCCACCGGTGCGCTCCAGATATGCACCAGACGAGAGAACGGGAACAGCACAAACAGCGTCATCCCGAGCACCAGGTGCACGCGGAAGATAAACGCCACACCGTCAAGGTGCTCAGACGCACCACCGTGGAAAGTCACCACAGACTGCGCCCAGCCGACCAGCTTCATCATTTCGCTGCCATCCATATGCTGAGCCGAGAACGGAATGGTCAGCAGACCCAGCGCACACTGCACCATCAACAGGGACAAAATCAGAATGTCCGCGCCGGTGGTGGTCGCGCGAACGCGCGGGCTGAACAGGCGGCGTTTGAGCAGCAGTAAACCGCCCACCAGCGTCATCACGCCGCAGGCACCGCCGGCAATCATCGCCATTTTCTGCTTCACCTCAATCGGCAGGAATGACTCATACATCCAGTGCGGCGTCAGCATTCCGAGGAAGTGACCCGCAAAAATCCCCAGGATCCCGATGTGGAACAGGTTAGAAGCCAGGTTCATCCCTTTGCGATCGAGCATCTGGCTGGAGGCAGCACGCCAGGTGTACTGGCCGTAGTCATAACGCAGCCAGCTTCCCACCAGGAACACGGTGCCCGCGATATACGGGTAAATGTCAAAGAAGAACATATTCAGGAAGTGCATTATTGCTGTCCTCCGTTAGAGATATTCAAATATTGCGGGGCAACGGCTCCGGCAAAACGACGTTGGTGAGCAGAGATTTCAGACTCACCGCAGTTCTGATCAGCCATGAATTTCACCTGCTCCTCCTCCCAGACCGCATCCAGCGCCTGTGGCGTATCATCGCGGGCTTCATCGGCGATCTTCTCCGCAACTTTTTCACTGTCGACCGATGCATTGGCCAGTTTCACCAGCAGGTCGAACAGCACCGCGTAACGGCTCTCGCGCTGCTGAAGTCGTGCGCCGAGCAACGCCAGGATCGGCGCGATGTCCTGCAGCCCCCCCAGCGCCTCCTCTTTAGGCAACTGCGCCAGATACTCAAGGTAGAGCGGCAGGTGGTCCGGCAGCTCGCGGCTGTCGAGCTGCAGGCCGTGTTGCTCGTACTGTCCCATCAGGTCAACCATCGCCTGACCGCGGTCACGTGACTCACCGTGAACATGTTCGAACAGCAGCAGCGACGTCGCGCGTCCGCGGTCAAACAGCTGGCTGTAATCCGCCTGCGCATCCAGTAAATCGCGCGCTAACAGGTCCCGGAGGAAAACGGTCAGTGTCTGGGCATCCTCTTTCTCAAGATTTTCAGATGACGCGAGTGCATCAAAGAGCTCCTGCTGATGCTGCGCAAGCGCAGCATCCGGGTACTCGAGCAGACGCGAAACAATGACAAGTTCAATCATTGGTGCGGCTCCGTTTTGCTCGTCACATCCAGGGCATCAATGCGGCGGCTGTTGAAGAGATTGAATTTCGTGTCTGAACCGTGGCATCCATCGCCAAAGGTAAAGCCACAGCCATTTTTCTCCGGGAAGGCTTCGCGAGCCAGTTCTCGGTGGCTGCTCGGCACCACGAAACGGTCTTCGTAATTGGCAATCGCCAGGTAACGGTACATCTCCTGCGCCTGGGCTTCGGTCAGACCTACCGCTTCCAGTGCACGGGTATCGTTAACACCGTCAACGGTTTCAGCGCGTTTGAAGTGGCGCATCGCCAGCATACGTTTCAGCGCCAGCAGGACCGGCTGGGTATCCCCTGCGGTTAACAGGTTTGCCAGATACTGAACCGGGATACGCAGGCTTTCCACGTCTGGCAGAATGCCGTTGCTGCCCAGCTCACCCGCATCCGCAGCAGACTGGATCGGAGACAGCGGCGGCACGTACCAGACCATCGGCAGCGTGCGGTATTCCGGATGCAGCGGCAGCGCCAGCTTCCAGTCCATCGCCATTTTGTACACCGGAGACTGCTGCGCCGCGTCAATCACGCTCTGCGGAATGCCGTCTTTCAGCGCCTGCTCAATCACTTTCGGATCGTTAGGATCAAGGAAAACGTCCAGCTGACGCTGATAGAGATCTTTCTCGTTCTCGGTGCTGGCTGCATTTTCAATCGCGTCCGCGTCGTACAGCAGCACGCCGAGGTAACGAATACGGCCCACGCAGCTCTCAGAGCAGACGGTTGGCATACCGGCTTCAATACGCGGATAGCAGAAGATGCACTTCTCAGACTTGCCGCTCTTCCAGTTGAAGTAGATTTTTTTGTACGGGCAACCGGTAATACACATACGCCAGCCGCGGCACTTGTCCTGGTCGATCAGCACAATGCCATCTTCTTCACGCTTATAGATGGCTCCGCTCGGACAGGTCGCCACGCACGCCGGGTTAAGGCAGTGCTCGCACAGACGCGGCAGATACATCATGAAGGTGTTTTCGAACTGGCCGTACATCGCCTTCTGCATGTTCTCGAAGTTCTGGTCTTTGCCGCGTTTTTCGAACTCGCCGCCCAGAATCTCTTCCCAGTTTGGACCGCTGGTGATCTTATCCATACGCTGTCCGGTAATGAGCGAGCGTGGACGTGCGATCGGCTGATGTTTGCTTTCCGGCGCGTTGTGCAGGTTCTGGTAGTCGTAATCAAACGGCTCGTAGTAATCATCGATGCCCGGCAGATGCGGGTTGGCGAAGATTTTACCGAGCAGCATCGCACGGTTACCCATGCGCGGCTGCAGTTTACCGTTGATTTTACGGATCCAGCCGCCCTTCCATTTCTCCTGGTTTTCCCAGTCGGTCGGGAAGCCTGTGCCGGGTTTACTTTCCACGTTATTGAACCACGCGTACTCCATCCCTTCGCGGCTGGTCCAGACGTTTTTACAGGTGACTGAGCAGGTATGACAGCCGATGCATTTATCCAGATTCAGCACCATGCCGACTTGTGAACGAATTTTCATTTTACGCTCTCCTGTACCTGGTCATTACCTTCGCCGTCTAACCAGTTAATATTCTTCATCTTACGTACCACCACGAACTCATCGCGGTTAGATCCTACCGTGCCGTAGTAGTTAAAGCCGTAGGCCAGCTGCGCATAGCCGCCGATCATGTGCGTCGGTTTTGGCGTAATACGGGTCACGGAGTTGTGAATGCCGCCGCGCTGCTCGGTGATTTCAGAACCCGGCAGGTTAACGATACGTTCCTGCGCGTGGTACATCATGGTCATCCCGGCCGGGACACGCTGGCTGACAACCGCACGCGCCGTCAGCGCACCGTTGCTGTTGAACACTTCGATCCAGTCGTTATCTTCAATGCCCAGATCTTTGGCGTCCGTCTCGCTCATCCACACAATCGGGCCACCGCGGGACAACGTCAGCATCAGCAGGTTGTCGCTGTAGGTGGAGTGAATGCCCCACTTCTGGTGCGGCGTCAGGAAGTTCAGCGCCTTCTCCGGGTTACCGTTCGATTTCGTACCCATTACCGCTTTCACGGAGCGGGTATCGATTGGCGGACGATAAACCAGCAGGCTCTCACCGAAGTCGCGCATCCACTGGTGATCCTGATACAGGGACTGACGACCGGACAGGGTACGCCATGGGATCAGTTCGTGAACGTTGGTGTAGCCAGCGTTGTAGGAGACGTGTTCATCTTCCAGGCCAGACCAGGTCGGGCTGGAGATAATTTTGCGCGGCTGAGCCTGAATATCGCGGAAGCGGATCTTCTCTTCCTCTTTATTCGTCGCCAGATGGGTATGATCGCGACCGGTAAACTCACTCAGTGCCGCCCATGCTTTCACCGCCACGTGACCGTTGGTTTCCGGTGCCAGAGTCAGGATCATTTCTGCAGCATCAATGGCCGTGTTCAGCATTGGCTGGCCTTTGGCCGGGCCGTCTGCTTTGGTGTAATTGAGCTTACGCAGCAGGTCCATTTCGCTCTGGGTATTCCACGCAATCCCTTTACCCCCGTTACCGATTTTTTCCATCAGCGGGCCGATAGAGGTAAAGCGTTCGTACGTTGCCGGGTAGTCACGTTCAACGGGAATAATGTGCGGCGCAGTCACACCCGGGATCAGGTCGCACTCGCCTTTTTTCCAGTCCTTCACGTCCAGCGGCTGCGCCAGTTCGGCTGCAGAGTCGTGCTGAATCGGCAGGGTCACCACATCGGTCTCTTTGCCCAGATGTCCTACGCACACTTCGGAGAATTTCTTCGCGATATCTTTGTAGATATCCCAGTCGCTTTTGGATTCCCACGCCGGGTCAACGGCTGCAGACAGCGGATGAATAAACGGATGCATATCCGAGGTATTCATGTCGTCTTTTTCATACCAGGTGGCGGTTGGCAGCACGATATCGGAATACAGGCAGGTACTGGACAGACGGAAGTCCAGCGTCACAACCAGATCCAGCTTGCCGTCCAGACCGTTGTCTTTCCACTCCACTTCTTCTGGTTTCACGCCGCCCTGCTTGCCCAGATCTTTCCCCTGAATACCGTTTTCAGTACCCAGCAGATATTTCAGCATGTACTCGTGGCCTTTACCGGAGGAGCCCAGCAGGTTAGAGCGCCAGATAAACAGGTTACGCGGATGGTTTTTGCCGTTTTCAGGCTGCTCGGCCGCAAAGCGAATGGTGCCGTCTTTCAGTGCCTTGACGGTGTAATCCGCCGGGGTCATGCCCGCTTTCTTCGCCTCGTCGGCAATGCGCAGCGGGTTAGTCCCTAACTGAGGTGCAGACGGCAGCCAGCCCATGCGTTCAGCGCGGACGTTGAAGTCGATCAGGTGGCCGCTGTAGCGGGATTTATCCGCCATTGGCGACAGCAGTTCCTGGGCCGTTACCGTCTCGTAGCGCCACTGGCTGGAGTGGTTGTAGAAGTAAGACGTACTGTTCATATGACGCGCCGGACGCTGCCAGTCGAGGGCAAACGCCAGTGGCTGCCAGCCCGTCTGCGGACGCAGTTTTTCCTGGCCGACATAGTGCGCCCAGCCGCCGCCGCTTTGACCCACACAACCGCAGAAGATCAGCATGTTGATCAGGCCACGATAGTTCATATCAAGGTGATACCAGTGGTTCAGACCGGCACCAACAATGATCATTGAACGGCCATGCGTCTTGTCAGCATTTTCAGCGAATTCACGGGCGATACGGGTGATGTGTGCACGCGGCACGCCGGTGATCTGCTCTGCCCAGGCCGGGGTATACGCTTTGATGTCGTCGTAGCTGGTTGCGCAGTTTTCATCATTCAGGCCGCGCTCCAGGCCGTAGTTGGCCAGCGTCAGGTCATACACGGTGGTCACCAGCGCCGTCGACCCATCCGCCAGCTGCAGACGTTTAACCGGCAGCTTATG
Organism: Enterobacter cloacae complex sp. 394I7; assembly: GCF_057320345.1. Taxonomy (NCBI): domain Bacteria; kingdom Pseudomonadati; phylum Pseudomonadota; class Gammaproteobacteria; order Enterobacterales; family Enterobacteriaceae; genus Enterobacter; species Enterobacter cloacae complex sp. 394I7. Next base: position 1,558,395 of record NZ_JBXWCR010000001.1, read on the forward strand.
CATCAGGATGTTCTGCAGCTCAACTTTGTTGAAATGCTCGGACCCTTCGCCGCCGAAGTACGGGAAGCCCACATCAGCAATTTCGTCCTGGCTACCCAACATGCTCAGACGCAGTTCAGTCTCTTCACCGGTAGTACCGTTACGCTGCTCGAGGTTCCACTTGCCCTTCTCGCCCCAGCGGAAACCGATAGAGCCGTTGGGTGCCACCAGCTCGCCGTTATTGTTATAGGCGACCGTTTTCCACTCAGGATTGTTTTCCTGACCCAGCGCATCCACCAGATCGGCGGCACGCAGCGTACGGCCCGCTGCATAGTAGCCATCACGCTCTTCCAGCATGACCAGCATCGGCATGTCGGTATAGCGACGGACATAGTCAGTAAAGTACTGGCTGGGTTTATCGAGGTGGAACTCACGCAGCATCACGTGGCCCATCGCCAGCGCCATCGCGGAGTCGGTACCCTGTTTAGGGGCCAGCCACAGGTCGCACAGCTTGGCAATTTCCGCATAGTCCGGGGTTACCGCAACGGTTTTGGTGCCTTTGTAACGCACTTCCGTGAAGAAGTGGGCATCCGGCGTACGGGTCTGTGGAACGTTAGAGCCCCAGGCAATAATGTAGCTAGAGTTGTACCAGTCAGCGGATTCCGGCACGTCGGTCTGCTCGCCCCAGGTCTGCGGAGAGGCTGGCGGCAGGTCGCAGTACCAGTCGTAGAAGCTCAGACAGGTTCCGCCGATAAGCGACAGATAACGAGCACCTGAGGCGTAAGAGACCATCGACATCGCCGGGATAGGCGAGAAGCCCGCGACGCGGTCCGGTCCGTAGGTTTTGACGGTATAAACGTTAGAGGCAGCAATCAGTTCGTTGACCTCTTTCCAGGAAGAACGAACAAAGCCACCGCGACCGCGCGCCTGCTTAAAGCTTTTTGCTTTGTCGGCATCTTCGATAATGGATGCCCAGGCATCAACCGGATCGCTGTGCAGCACTTTCGCTTCACGCCACATTTTCATCAGGCGTTTGCGCATCAGAGGGTATTTCAGACGGTTGGCGCTGTACAGATACCAGGAGTAGCTTGCACCACGCGGGCAGCCACGAGGTTCGTGGTTTGGCATATCCGGACGGGTACGCGGATAGTCGGTCTGCTGCATTTCCCATGTCACCAGGCCGTTTTTAACGAAAATCTTCCAGCTACATGAGCCAGTGCAGTTCACGCCGTGGGTCGAACGGACGACTTTGTCATGCTGCCAGCGCTGACGGTAACCGTCTTCCCAGTCCCGGTTGGTCTCCAGAACCTGGCCGTGCCCATCGGCAAAAGTTTCACCCTTCTGTTTGAAGTAGCGAAACCGGTCCAAAAATTTGCTCATCGGGTATCTCCTGTGTGGAGCCTGTGGCTCTCTAAATCGACATTGCTGATTTGCAGCGAAGGTAACGCTCTGATAGATGGCGAGAATTGATAACGATCAAGGCGGAGAGGGAGTTTCAGGTGGGGTATTAGATCGGATACCACCAAAGCGGTAGATTTTTAATTTTCATAAGCCATTAATTTATAATGATATTTATAATTTATCGTACAAAAAGGAGGGCTAAATTTAACATCTCAGGTATTAAGGGGTAGACCGCCCTGTAAAGCGATGGCGATCACAGTGTTACCCGCAGGCATTGTTCCTCAAACGCCATCAGTATGTTGTAACTACTGTAGTGATAAAAAAACGCGGCCCGAAGGCCGCGCAAACGGATAATCACACTTACTTATTTTTCTTGGTATTACGGCCATATACCAGCCACGTAATCACTACGCAGGCGATATAGAAAACGAGGAAGACTTTCATTGCCCCTGCCGGAGAGCCGGTCAGGTCCAGAGAGATACCGAACGCTTTCGGAATAAAGAAGCCGCCAATTGCGCCGATGGCAGAGATAAAGCCCAGTGCAGCAGCCGTATCCGTCGCGGCTTCACGCATGGCCTGCTCTTCGCTTCCGCCCTGCGCTTTAACGCGATCCATCGTCAGCTTGCGGAAGATAACGGAAATCATCTGGAAGGTCGATGCGCTACCCAGACCGGCCGTCAGGAACAGCACCATAAACACGCCGAAGAAGGCGGTAAAGTTCCCCCCCTGGCCATTGGCGGGCAGCGTCAGGAACAGCAGCGCACAGAAAACAGCCATGATCACAAAGTTCACCAGCGTCACGCGTGTTCCGCCCAGACGGTCAGACACCATCCCGCCCAGTGAACGCGCCAGGGCACCGATGAACGGACCAAAGAAGGCAAACTGCAGGATCTGCACTTCCGGGAACTGTGTTTTGGACAGCATGGCAAAGCCTGCGGAGAAACCGATAAACGACCCGAAGGTTGCCAGATAAAGCAGCGCCATGACCCACAGATGCCCGCGTTTCAGCACCGGCAACTGCTCGCTCAGCGAAGCCTTAGATGCCGACAGATCGTTCATAAAGAACCATGCCGCCAGGGTGAAGACCACCAGGAACGGAACCCAAATCCACGCCGCATTTTGCAGGTACAGGGAAGAACCATCCGCCTGCTCGACGCCACCGCCACCAAAGGCTGCAAAAATGGAGACAGAGATTGCCAGCGGTGCAATTAACTGCATCACGCTTACGCCCATGTTTCCCAGACCGCCGTTAATACCCAGCGCACCGCCCTGCTTCGCTTTCGGGAAGAAGAAGCTGATGTTCGCCATACTGGAGGCGAAGTTAGCGCCAGCAAAACCGCACAGCAGGGAGATAATCACGAACACGCTGAAAGGCGTGGAGGTATCCTGCACCGCAAAACCCAGCCACACGCAAGGTACGATCATGATGCCCGTACTGAACGCCGTCCAGCGACGACCACCAAACACCGGCACCATAAACGCGTAAGGGACGCGCAGCAGCGCACCGGACAGCGACGGCAACGCGGTCAGCATAAACAGCTGATCGGTCGTAAAGGTAAAACCCACTTTTGGCAGATTGACTGCCACTGCACTAAACAACATCCATACGCAAAACGCTAACAGCAAACACGGAACGGAAATCCACAGATTCCGGCTCGCTATACGATGGCCGCGCTGTTGCCAGAACGCCGGATCCTCTGGACGCCATTCAGTAATAACGGCACCATTTTCCCTTTCGGGAGCGGATGAGTGACTCATAGACACCTCTGATTCTCGAATGATGCTGCAAACATTAGGGTTTTAGGGCGGCGGTAAGTTGATATAAATCAAAGGAAAAGTGGGAGGTTTTACAGCGCGAAAAAAGCCCTTATCCTTAGTGAGTAGGCTATTTCAGTAAAAAAGACGTGGTTTTTCACGGCACTGAAGCGTCCCCGATACCGCCTCCTCCTGCCGCTTACTCCGTTGGCAATTTAGGGGTAATCCTTTATTGGTATGGGTATACTCCTGGGTATGCACCAGAATAGCGCCATTCCTGCAAGCAGGCCACGTCAGGAGCCCGGCAACTCTATGTTAAAAAGATGTTTATCTCCGCTAACACTGGTTAACCAGTTGGCACTGATCGTTATGCTGTCCACCGCCCTCGGTGTGACCGGTATGGCGATTTCTGGCTGGCTGGTACAGGGCGTACAGGGTAATGCGCATGCCATCAACGAGGCAGGCTCTCTACGCATGCAGAGTTATCGCCTGCTGGCGTCGGTACCGCTGACGGAAGACGATCAGCCTTTGATCGACGAAATGGAGCGTACCGCGTTCAGCCCGGAGCTGGAACGTGCCGCCATCCGTGACGGGCAGGAATCACAGCTTAAATCCCTGCAAAACTACTGGCACACCCAGCTTCAGCCTGGTCTGAAACAGGCACGCAATACTGAGACCGTAGCACGGGACGTCGCGGGCTTTGTGTCGCGCATTGACGCGCTGGTCTCCTCTTTCGATCAGACCACAGAATTGCGTATCGACCGGGTGCTGATGGTTCACCGTGCCATGGCGTTGTTTATGGGGCTGCTGCTGATTTTCACCATCCTCTGGCTGCGCGCCCGGCTGTTGAACCCCTGGAAACAGTTGCTGGCAATGGCCCGCGCGGTAACCGCACGCGATTTTACCCAGCGCACGCATATCAGCGGGCGGAATGAAATGGCGATGCTGGGCCAGGCGCTCAATACCATGTCGGAAGAACTCTCCGAAAGCTACGCCGTGCTGGAAAAACGCGTGCAGGAGAAAACGGCAGGGCTGGAGCAGAAAAACGAAATCCTCTCCTTCCTGTGGCAGGCCAATCGTCGTCTGCATATGCAGGTGCCGTTATGTGAACGCCTCTCGCCGGTGCTGAATGGCCTGCAAAATCTGACCTTGCTGCATGACCTGGAGCTGCGGGTCTACGATGTTGAAGATGAAGATAATCATCAGGAATTTACCTGTCAGTCCGACATGTCCTGCGATGACAAAGGCTGTCATCTTTGCCCGCGAGGCTTGCCGCCCCTCACCTCCGGCGGTACGACACTGAAGTGGCGACTGACGGACAGCCATACCCAGTACGGTATCCTGCTGGCCACGCTGCCCGCCGGGCGGCATCTGAGCCACGATCAGCAGCAGCTGGTCGATACGCTGGTCGAGCAGCTGACCGCTACGCTGGCGCTCGACCGCCATCAGGAAAAGCAACAGCAGCTGATCGTCATGGAAGAGCGTGCGACTATCGCGCGCGAACTGCATGACTCCATCGCCCAGTCGCTCTCCTGTATGAAAATGCAGGTCAGCTGTCTGCAGATGCAGGATGTGGAGATGCCGGAAAGCAACAAACAGCTGCTGAGCCAGATCCGCAACGAACTCAATACCTCATGGATTCAGCTTCGCGAGCTATTAACCACCTTCCGCCTGCAGCTGACCGAGCCTGGCCTGCGCCCCGCGCTGGAGTCCAGTTGCCATGAATTTAGCGCCCGACTGGGGTTCCCGGTGAAGCTTGATTATCAGCTGCCGCCGCGGTTTGTCCCCTCCCATCAGGCGATTCATCTACTGCAGATCGCCCGTGAAGCCCTGAGCAACGTGCTCAAACACGCTGACGCGACGGCGGTCACCGTTACCGTCAGCCAGCACGATAATCAGGTCAGGCTCACGGTTCATGACAACGGCTGCGGCGTGCCGGAAAATGCCGAAAGAACTAACCATTATGGTTTAATTATCATGCGAGACCGCGCCCAAAGCCTGCGCGGTGATTGCCAGGTTCGCCGGCGAGAGACAGGTGGCACGGAAGTCGTGGTCACCTTTATTCCCGAAAAACCGCTCACAACTGCTCAAGGAGAAACCCATGACTAATCAGGAACCGGCATCCATCCTGTTGATCGACGACCATCCGATGCTGCGTACTGGCGTTAAACAGCTGGTCAGCATGGCACCCGATATCACCGTCGTTGGCGAAGCCAGCAATGGCGAACAGGGCATTGAGCTTGCCGAATCGCTTGATCCCGATCTGATCCTGCTCGATCTCAACATGCCGGGCATGAACGGTCTGGAAACGCTCGACAAGCTGCGGGAAAAATCGCTCTCCGGACGCGTAGTGGTCTTTAGCGTCTCAAATCATGAAGAGGATGTGGTGACGGCGCTCAAGCGTGGCGCGGACGGCTACCTGCTGAAAGATATGGAGCCAGAAGATCTGCTCAAGGCCCTGCAACAGGCCGCCGCGGGTGAGATGGTACTGAGCGAAGCCTTAACCCCGGTGCTGGCCGCCAGCCTGCGGGCAAACCGCGCCACCTCGGATCGCGATGTCAGCCAGCTAACGCCGCGTGAGCGCGATATTCTGAAGCTGATTGCCCAGGGCCTGCCGAATAAAATGATTGCGCGTCGCCTGGATATCACCGAAAGCACGGTCAAAGTGCATGTGAAACATATGCTGAAGAAAATGAAGTTAAAATCCCGGGTTGAAGCCGCGGTATGGGTACACCAGGAACGTATTTTTTAAGCATTACTCATCCGGCAGCAGCTTCCAGCGCGGATCGTCGGTGGGTAATGCCACAAGCGGTTGCGCCACAGCCAGCGTGATCTCATTGGACGAGACGCGCTTGCCATCATTATCTTCGACCACCACCGAAAGCCGCCAGCGGTTGCTCGCGCCTTCACTGTCATCCCAGGCAGGCATAATCACGCTCCAGCCGTCTTCGCTGGTATTGTTGGCCGGCGATGTCAGACTCAGCGCCTGCGTATCTCCCTGCCAGTGCAACTGGCGAATCCCGTGCTTACTGCGGATCTGCAGCTTAAGCATCACGGTTTCGCCCCCTTTAAGATCCCACGGCGGTGTCGCCAGGTAGACGGACAACGTTTTGCTCTGGCGGAACTCCATCACCGGCAGGTTATCCCGCTCTGGCGAATCATAGCGACTGCCGCGCAGAGAACGGGTGGCGGCGACTTCACTGGCAGAAAGTTGCTTCACCAGCGGCACGCCAAAGCGGTAGTTGAGTTTGAGGCCAAGATTATTCTGGCTCACCCCACTCTCCCCTTGCTTATGCCCGGCGGTGAGGGTCACCAGCGGAACGGGGGTATAATTCAGCCCCAGATTGACCGCCACCGGGTTGTGATAACCGGTACCGCTGTTGAACAGGTCAACGTTATCACCAAAATATTGCTCAAAACTGACGCTGGTATTCAGGTGATGGAACCACGGCAGCCACGCTTTAGCGGTCACGTCGTACCCCCGGGCCATGCGCTGCTCCTGAATGTCAGAGCGATCGCGCCAGCCGGCAAAGGGCTGATAATAGTTCGCAGACAGACGCAGGTTCTCGCCCCACACTTCCGCACCTAACCCGGCACGCTGCAGGTTTTCATCCAGCAGGTTGTCGTAAAAGGTGTTGTAGCCGAGCAACCATTTTCCGGCAACCCAGCGCTGCCCAATGCCGGCATTGCTCACCAGACCGTCAGTTTGCTGCGTCAGGCCAAGCTGGCTCCAGCTCAGATAACGGTTGTTATCGTTCCACGGAATAAACCAGCTGCCGCTGCTGCCGTTAAATTTGCCGTCGTCATCCACCAGCAAGTTCACGCTGGCGTTCCCCCACGGCGAAAGCCAGGATTCAATATGCTGGTTCACTTCGCCGCTCACCGCGTCACGCACCTTGCCAAAGGCAAACTGACGCGCCTGCTCGCCTGTCGTCAGGCCGTTATCGGTCATACTGGCTTCACCAAACGCTTTCGCCATTTCTGCCAGATGTTTTTCGCCCTCGGTCGTGGGCGCCGCCATGCCGAGATCGGGCAGATTATCCCCGTTGTTATCAAAGGGGTTCTGTGCCTGTTGCACAAAGGAATTCGGCGCACCGTGAACGGCTCCGACCGGAATGAGGGGGAGTAAAGCAAGCAAACGAAGATGAGATGAAACAGCCATTAACGTCGTAAGAAATACCCGATGCTTACGTGAGAACACCGGGTACCTTACCGTTATTCCTCACGTTTTGCAGCCTTAAGAGGAATTTTCCGGAATATCCTGAAACATTGTTTTTAGTTCAGGCACACAGGAGCCGCAGTTCGTTCCGCAGCGCAGCCTGGCACCCAGCGCCGCGACGGAATCACACCCTCCCCCAATCGCCTCGCGTATGACGGTTTCCCCCACGCTGAAACAGCTGCAGATGATCCGGCCCGGATCGACACTGTCCCCGGTTCCCTGTCCATTCAACAACGCGTGGCGCTCAGCAAGCGTCACGGGAGATGAACGAAACGCGGCTTCAATTACCGCGTGCGCCAGTGTCGGTAACGCAGTGCCTTCCCAGAACCCGAGCATCAGTTGTCCGTCATGCCAGGCCAGTACGCTGCTGCGCTCGCTGGTCTGCGCGACCTGCAGCTGCCAGCCCCGTTCACTGGCGTACTGCATAACCCACGCCAGCAACGGCTTATCCCCCGCCACCGTCAGACGTGAGACTTTACGCCACCAGCAGACAGAGGGGGGAAGCTCCGGCAGTTCACGGGCATAAAGCTCACCCTGCCAGCCCGGCTGCCAGGGCATAATCCTGACGGACGTCTGTTTACTCTCGGGCTGACCGGACAGCGGGTCACAGCGCCCTTCCACCAGCGCATTCACCTTCCCCTGGCGGGCAAACTGGGCATTCCAGTGCATTGGCACAAACAGCTCACCTTCTCGCTGCCCGTCAGTGATGCGCACTCTTGCCAGCATCACCCCACGCGGAGAACTGATGCGCGCCAGCTGTCCGTCGCACAGTGAGAAGCGCATGGCATCTGCGGCGCCGATCTCAACACACGGCTCAGCACTATGCTGCATCAGTTTCGGGACGTACCCCGTCCGGGTCATGGTGTGCCACTGATCGCGGATACGCCCGGTATTGAGAATCAGCGGGTATAGCGCGTTTATTGCCGCACCGTGTGGCTGAGGCTCTACCGGCACAATTTCCCGGCGCGCAAAGGCCCCCGCTGGCCACTGATAAGGCTCAAGCCGGTCCCATTCCTCACGGGTAAGTGACGCCAGTTCATGAAGGTTAAACGCCCGCGCACCGTCATTTTCAAAGGCCGAGAGCGCTGCATGCTCACAAAAAATTTGCTGCGGATGTTCCCAGGCGAAGGCTTCACCATAGCCCAGCGCCTGTGCCACCCGGGCGATGACCCACCAGTCCGGTTTGGTCTCACCTGGCGCCGGCAGAAAGGCGCGCTGGCGCGAAATACGCCGCTCGGAATTGGTTACCGTACCGTCTTTCTCCCCCCACGCCTGTACCGGGAAGCGGATATGGGCATAGCGGCTGGTGTCGGTCTCCTGCATCACCTCGGAGACAATCACCAGCGGGCAATGTTCCAGCGCCTGGCACACCGCGTGGCTGTCCGGCAGCGAGACGGCAGGATTGGTGCCCATGATCCACACCGCTTTCACTTCGCCGCGGGCGATCGCATCAAACAACTCCACCGCCATCAGGCCCGGCGTCTGGGCCAGTCTTTCCGTACCCCAAAAACGCGCCACCCGTGAAAGAGACTCCGGCTCGAAATTCATGTGAGCGGCAAGCTGGTTCGCCAGCCCACCCACCTCCCGCCCCCCCATCGCGTTAGGCTGTCCGGTCAGCGAAAACGGTCCGCAACCCTGACGGGCGAATTTTCCGCTGGCCAGATGGACGTTGATGATGGCATTGCACTTGTCGCTGCCGCTTGAGGACTGATTAATGCCCATGGTGTAGAGCGTGATGGCCCGGGGCGCAGTCACAAACCAGTCGTAGAAGGCCCCCACGTCTTCGGTTGAGAGGCCACAAAACTCAGCCACCCGGGCGATGGGCCACGCGTCGGTTCCCTGAATCAGATTGAGTAAACCGACAAACAGCCCGGCGTCACTGCCGGGCGTAAGCGCCAGATGCAGGTCAGCAATATCGCAGGTGGCCGTTTTGCGTGGGTCGATAACCACAACTTTCATCGCAGGATTGTTCTGGCGCGCCTGTACCAGCCGCTGATACAGCACCGGGTGGGTCCATGCCGCATTCGACCCGACCAGCACCACCAGATCGCTGTTTTCCACATCCTCATAGCTACACGGCACCACATCTTCACCAAACGCGCGCTTGTAGCCTGCCACCGCGGACGACATACAGAGCCGCGAGTTGGTATCAATGTTTGCCGCACCGATAAACCCTTTCATCAGCTTATTGGCGGCGTAATAGTCCTCAGTCAACAGCTGGCCGGAGGCGTAAAATGCCACCGCCTGCGGTCCCCAGGTGTCGATGATGGTCTGCAGCCGTTCACCTGCCGCCGCCAGCGCCCGGGGCCATTCCACCTCCTGCCCGTCGACCACCGGGTGCAGCAGTCGCCCCTGCAGACCGGTCGTTTCGCCTAATGCCGAGCCTTTAACGCACAGGCGTCCAAAACTGGCGGGATGGCGTTCATCTCCGCGCACGGTAACCTTCTCACCCTCAACCGTTGCGATCACGCCGCAGCCCACCCCGCAGTAAGGGCACGTCGTTCGGGTTTCACTCATGACGCCTCCGCACGCAAGATCTGCGCGTCGTTCCCGACCCACACCTGACCATTTTCTATTTTCACCGGCCAGGCGCGCACCGCAGGTTCCCCGTTATCGACCTGACAGCCGTCGCGCAGACGGATACGCTGCTTATAGATCGGAGAGATGACCACCGGCTCGCCGGCAGCATCGCCGAGAATACCGCGTGAAAGCACGTTTGCTGTGCTGCCCGGCTCGAGGTCGTCGAGGGCATAGACAGATTGACCAAAGCGGAAAAGCGCAATCGGTTTTCGCCCCAGCCGGGCGCCGATCCCCGCCTGCTCAGGGATCTCATCGATAGCGCAGACCGCTTGCCAGCGTTTATTCTCCTCCACCGGCTGACGGTTCGCTTCGGTACGGAACAGCGCCAGACGGCTCGGATCGTTAAGCGTGGTCTGCCATTCACACTGGTAGGTTTCCACCACGCGGGCCATCTCCTGTTCCAGCTCGTGCGCAATGCCCAGGCTGTCGTGAAGAATCACCTCGCGCAGGTAATCGATCCCCCCTTCCAGATTGTCCATCCACGTACTGGTACGCTGCAGGCGATCCGCCGTGCGGATGTAGAACATCAGGAAACGGTCGACGGTGCGGATCAGCGTCTCGTCATCCAGATCGCTGGCAAAGAGATCCGCATGGCGCGGTTTCATGCCGCCGTTACCGCAGAGATAAAGGTTCCAGCCTTTGTCGGTCGCAATGACGCCCACGTCCTTGCTCTGAGCCTCCGCACATTCACGGGTACAACCGGACACGGCCATTTTAATTTTGTGCGGCGCGCGTAAGCCTTTATAGCGGTGCTCAAGCGTGACCGCGAGACGCGTGGAATCTTGCACGCCATAGCGGCACCAGGTCGACCCGACGCAGGATTTCACCGTGCGCAGGGATTTACCGTACGCGTGACCGGTCTCAAATCCGGCCTCCACCAGCGCCTGCCAGATCGCCGGCAGCTGGTCGAGCGTGGCGCCAAAGAGGTCGATACGCTGTCCGCCCGTGATTTTGCTGTACAGCTGGTAGCGTTTGGCGATCTGGCCGATAGCTATCAAGCCGTCGGCCGACACTTCCCCTGCAGGCATCCGGGGCACGATGGAGTACGTCCCGTCTTTCTGAATATTGGCAAAATAACGGTCGTTGGTGTCCTGCAGCGGCAGATGTGCCGGTTTCAGCAGGTACTCATTCCAGCAGGAGGCGAGCACTGACCCCACCAGCGGTTTACAGATTTCGCAACCGTGCCCCTGCCCGTAACGGCTGATAAGCTGGTCGAAGGTACGAATATGATTGACGCGCACCAGGTGATAGATTTCCTGACGCGACCACGGGAAGTGTTCGCAGATGTCCTTTTTTACCTCCACGCCCTGCTCCGCAAGCTGGTACTCCATCACCTGTTTCACCAGCGCGCTGCATCCTCCGCAACCGGTCGCGGCTTTGGTGCACTGTTTTAGGGCTCCAATATCCGCGGCACCGGCACTTACCGCCTGACAGATATCACCTTTGCTGACGTTATGGCAGGAGCAGATCTGCGCACTGTCAGGCAGTGCCGCCACGCCGAGGGCTTTTGGCGCGCTCCCGGCGAAGGAAGGTAAAATCAGCGTTTCAGGCTCTTTGGGCAACGCTATGCCGTTGAACATCATCTGCACCAGGGTCGCATATTCGCTGGCATCCCCCACCAGTACGCCGCCCAACAGGGTTTTATTGTCCTCACTGACCACGATCTTTTTATAGATTTGCTGCGGACCATGCGTCCATTGATAGCTAAGCGCGCCGGGTGTTCTTCCATGGGCATCGCCAAACGAGGCCACATCTACCCCCAGCAGCTTCAGTTTGGTGCTCATGTCAGCCCCGGTAAAGGCGCTCGCCTCTCCCGCCAGCGTGGCCGATGCCACCCGCGCCATCTGATAACCCGGGGCGACCAGGCCAAAAATTTTACCCTCCCACAGCGCACATTCGCCGATAGCGAACACGTCTTTATCAGAAGTCTGGCACTGGTTATCAATGCAAATCCCGCCGCGCTCTCCGGTCGCCAGGCCACTGCTGCGCCCCAGTGCATCCTGCGGGCGAATACCTGCAGAGAAGACCACGATGTCAGTTTCCAGCTGTTCGCCGTCCGCAAAGCGCATTACCAGCCCGCCGTTCGCAGAGACGATGTCGGTGGTGGCTTTGCTGGTGTGAACGCCCACGCCAAGCGCTTCGATTTTTTTGCGCAGCATGGCCGCGCCGTCGTTGTCGAGTTGTACCGCCATCAGGTGTGGCGCAAACTCCACGACGTGCGTTTCCAGGCCCAGCTGTTTCAGGGCATTCGCGGCTTCCAGTCCCAGCAGGCCACCGCCAATGACCACCCCGCGACGGGATTGCTTTGCCTGCGCGGCGATGTTATCCAGGTCGTCCAGCGTACGGTAAACAAAGCAGCCTGGCAGCGTGCTGCCCGGTACCGGAGGCACAAACGGGTACGAGCCGGTCGCCAGCACCAGTTTGTCCCAGTGGGTTTCATGCCCACTGGCGGTACACACGACGTGTGCGTCGCGATCGATACTCACAATTTGCTGCGAGAGGCGAAGCTCAATGCCGTGTTCAGCAAAGAAATCACCGTCCACCAGCGAGAGCGATTCTGCGCTTCGTCCGCCAAAATACTCTGACAAATGCACACGATCGTAGGCGGCATAGCGCTCTTCGCCAAAAACGATAATCTGGTACTGCCGGTGCAAATTGCGCTTCACACAGTCTTCGAGAAAATGATGGCCGACCATACCGTGTCCAACCACCACCAGCGTAGGTTTTGTCATAGCGTTTTGTCCTGCAACCTGCGGTTGCGTAGTGAATCGATTGAACAGCCAGTCCGCGTGGGCGGGTGCAGCCGTTGCCAGTAAATCGGTGAATGTTGCCGCGTTGCGGCAATCCCCCATCAGCAGCACGCCAGCAAGCGCACCGCGATGCAGTAACAAACGGCGATAGTGACGGGTCAGCGGATCCCAGGCGCTCCAGACCACATCGTCCGGCAGAACCTCTGCTCGCCCGGCGCTGAACAACTCCACACCGGGCACTTTGAGGCGCATGCCGCTGTCGGTCAGGGCAAATGGCGTGCTAGCCTCCCCAGCCAGCCGGGCGGCGAGGATATCTGCCTGCGCCAGGCAAGGTGCAACCAGGCCGAACGTCTGGCCGTCGATTTCACAGCACTCACCAATGGCGCTGATCGCCGGGACTGAGGTCTGCATCTGGTGGTTAACCACAATGCCGCGGACACAGTGAATGCCGCTGGCTTTTGCCAGTGCGACATTGGGCTGCACGCCGGTCGCCAGCACCACGCGAGAGGCGTTAATCTTGCGTCCGTTGTGTAACGTCACGGCATCCGCCGCAATGGCGGTCATTCCCGATGACAGTTCGCAGCGAACGCCGCGCTCCGCCAGCGCCTCTTCAAGCAAAACGCCTGCCTGGCGATCGAGCTGCTGTTCCATCAGCCACGCACCACGATGCACCAGCGTGACGTTGTCACAAGACCGGGTCAGTGCCGCAGCGACCTCGACGCCGAGCACCCCACCGCCCAGCACTACAGCTGGCCCCGGGTTCTCCTGAATCGCGCGGATATCGGCCAGCGTACGAAAGGTGAAGACATGCGGAGCGTCACCGCCCGGAATGGGGGGTACAAAAGGCGCCGACCCGGTGGCAAAGACCAGTTCGTCCCAGGCCAGCGTGGTTGCTGTGGTATGGACCTCGCGTTTCTCAACATCCACGGAGAGCACCTTTTCGCCCCGTCGTACCGTCACACCCCGTGCGTGATACCAGGCGTCATCCTGCAGGCGGATCTGCTGCGCCTGTTTTTCCCCGCCCAGTACCGGCGAGAGCATGATGCGGTTGTAAGCGTGTTCCGACTCCTCGCCAAACACGGTGATCGTGAAGCGACCGGGCGCACGCTCGGTCAGCGAGGCAATCAGCCGTGTTGCGGCCATCCCATTACCGATAACGATCAGTCGCATCACCGCCTCCGTTACGCCGCTTTAGGCTGTTTTTCATAGAGGAAATGGAGGATCTGCTGACGCATATGGTGATAGCGGCTATCGTCCGCCAGCTGAACCCGATTGCGCGGGCGAGGCAGGTCAACGTGCAGCACCTCGCCGACGGTGGCCGCCGGGCCGTTAGTCATCATCAGTACCCGGTCAGAGAGCAGCACAGCCTCGTCCACATCGTGGGTGATAAGCACGATGGTGGTGTTCAGCGCCTGCTGGATTTGCATCACCGAGTCCTGCAGATGCGCGCGCGTGAGCGCATCCAGCGCGCCAAACGGTTCATCCATCAGCAGGACCTTAGGCTTCATCGCCAGCGCACGGGCAATGCCAACGCGCTGTTTCATGCCGCCGGAGATTTCCGAAGGCCGTTTATGCAGGGCATGCCCCATCTGGACGCGATCGAGGTTGTGTTCAATCCACTCCTTGCGCTCCGCCTTGCTCATGGTGCGGCGAAAGACCTGATCCACCGCCAGCGCAACGTTGTCGAAGCAGGTGAGCCACGGCAGCAGAGAATGGTTCTGAAACACCACCGCACGCTCAGGTCCTGGCCCGGCGATTTCGCGGTTATCGCAAATCAGCCCACCTTCGGTCGGCAGGGTGATCCCGGCAATCAGGTTCAGCAACGTCGATTTGCCGCACCCGGAGTGGCCAATCAGGCTCACGGTTTCGCCTTCGTGAATATCAAAAGAGACGTTCTGCAGCGCCAGAAACTCGCCGCTGGCGGTAGAAAAACGCTGGCTCACGGCCTGGACCTGAATTAATGGTTTCATCTTCGCTCCTTATTTTTCCTGCCAGCTAAAGCGACGGGCGATCAGCATCAGCCCCTGCTCCAGCAGCAACCCGACCACGCCAATGATGACGATGGCGATGAGAATGTTTTCGACGTTGAGGTTGTTCCACTCATTCCAGATCCAGAAGCCGATCCCCAGCCCACCGGTGAGCATCTCGGCGGCGACAATGACCAGCCAGGCGATGCCAATCGAGAGGCGAACCCCGGTCAGCACCGCGGGCAGCACGGCCGGGAAGAGGATCCGCCGCATGATGGTCCACTCGGAGAGCTGCAGCACGCGGGCAACGTTGAGGTAATCCTGCGGAATACGACGTACCCCTTCGGCGGTGTTAATCACCATTGGCCATATTGAACAGATAAAAATGGTCCAGCTGGAGGCGGGCTCCGCTTTCTGGAACAGCAGCAGGCCGATAGGCAGCCAGGCTAAAGGACTGACCGGGCGTAACAGTGCAATCAACGGGCTGAACATGCGCGAACAAAAGGTGAAGCGACCGATCAAGAAACCGAGCGGGATCCCCGCGAGCGCCGCCAGACCAAAGCCCACCGCCACGCGCTGCAGCGAAGCGAGCACGTTCCAGCCGATACCCATATCGTTTGGCCCGTCGCGGTAAAACGGGTCAGCGAAGAGCGTTAATGCGGAATCCAGCGTGCTGAGCGGCGTCGGGAACCCTTTGCTGTTGATCGCGGCCAGCTGCCAGAGCAACCCCAGTAACCCGAGCCCCAGCAGCGCCGGGATCACGCGCTGCAGAAGGTCATTCATCCGTCGCGTGAACGTCGGTGCGCGGCGGCGAACCTGCACCGGAGGGAGGGTAATCACTTCCCCGCTCGCCGGCGTCTCGTCTTTCGATTTCGTGCTGTGCAGATGCTGCATAATCAGGCCCCTTTACGGTGAATAGCGAAGCGGTTGGCGTAACCGTCCGGATCGGTACCGTTCCAGACGGTACCGTCCATCAGGGTGCTGCTGCGATACGGTGATGACGGGGTGGATATGCCTCCCACCGCCGTGGCGGCATCCTGCCAGACCGAGGTCTGGTTAATGCGCTGCGCGATGGCGGCATAATCCGGCGCCGATTTGAGCAAGCCCCAGCGGCGGAACTGGGTTAAAAACCACATCCCGTCGGAGAGGTACGGATAGCTGACGGCACCCTCGTTGAAGAAACGGATCGGATGCGCATCCTGCCAGCGCTGGCCAAGCCCGTTGTCGTACTCTCCCAGCATCCGTCCGGTGAGATACTGCTCTTTGGTGTTCAGCCACGCCCGGCGAGCGAGGATTTGGGCGGTCTCACGTTTGTTGTCTGGTGATGCATCGATCCAGCGTGCGGCTTCCAGTACCGCACTCACCAGCGCCCGCGCGGTGTTCGGGTTTTTCTCCACCCAGTTGCGACGTGTGCCAAGAATTTTTTCCGGATGATCGGCCCAGATCGACTGGGACGTTGCGGCGGTAAACCCGATTCGGTCGTTAATGGCGCGCGCATTCCACGGCTCACCAACGCAAAAGCCGACCATGTTGCCAATCCGCATGTTCATCACCATTTGTGGCGGCGGCACAACCACGGTCCGGACGTCATCGAACGGATTAATGCCCGCGCTGGCCAGCCAGTAGTACAGCCACATCGCATGCGTACCGGTCGGGAAAGTGTGTGCGAAGGTGTAAGTGCCGGGTGCCTGCTGCCCAATCAGCGTTTTCAGCCCGTCAAGATCGCGAACGCCCTTCTCTGCCAGATCGCTGGAGAGCGTGATGGCTTGACCGTTCTGGTTCAGGGTCATCAGGTTTGCCATCTGCTGTGGCTTACCGGCAAGCCCCAGCTCCAGCCCGTACAGCAGGCCGTAAAGAATGTGGGCGGCGTCCAGTTCGCCTGCCACCAGCTTATCGCGCACGGCTGCCCAGCTTGCCTCTTTGGTTGGCACGATGGTGATGCCATATTTTTTATCAAACCCCTTCAGCGCCGCGATAACCACCGGCGCGCAGTCGGTTAACGGTATAAACCCGATGCGCACCGTCTCCTGCTCCGGTTTATCCGAGCCTGCCGCCCACGCGGCCTGCATGACACCCGGTAATAACATGGCGCCGCTCGCCAGCATGCTGGCCTGTAAAAACCGCCGTCTCGACAAATCCGCCATGACCACTCCTGAAAAAAAGACAAAAAAAAGCGCCCACCCGTGCCGAAGCACCGCTGGACGCCTTTATCCCGAAGACAGATGCACCGCCGTTGGCGCACCGTCAAAAATGGTTAATCAGATAATGCAAAGGGAATGCCAGGTTTTACTGCCCTGTTTTTTGGGCGTTTACCGGGAAATCTCCACGACCGCGCACCTCAATCAGGCACTAAATGCCCACTCATTGTGCAGCTACTCCTTAGGGGTTACCTGCCACAAGCTCTTCACGGTGAGCAGCGCGCGGGCGATATCTACCATGCGCTGATTTTTGTCCATCGCCATTTTACGCAGCGCCGTCCATGCCTGTTCCTCACTCATCTTTTGATGGGTCATCAGTACGCTTTTCGCTTTATCGATGGTTTTGCGCTCTTCGAGCGTATCGCGCAGTGACGCGAGCTGACGGGAAAGCTGTTCTATCTCGCGCGCCTGCTGGCGAACCAGGGTTAACAAGGGCTTATCCGGATAAGAGGCCAGCGGATCGTCCTGCTCCTCAGCCGGTAGCGTGTAGTCCTCCTGTCGATGGATACGCTCGTCCACCGCGATCATCAGATCGGCGATAACCATCTCCTCCAGGGTACGCAGATGCTCAAGGCGTGCCGTTTGCAGAGCAAACCAGGCCAGTGCGGTATGGCCATTGTCAGCGGCTGGCTGGCGGGTACAGGCCACGCGCCTCAGTTGCTCCGTCTCACGGTCAGGCTGGCAATTCTGGGAAAAGGTGGTTTGCACATCCGCCGTGCTGTGGGTCATGAAAATCTCGAAGCAGGCCTGCTGCCCGTCAATCCGGTCCACCAGCCGCTGACGGATGCCATCGTCAAAATAGCCCTGCGTGAAGCCAATGGCGCCCAGCGCCCGCTCTTGTCCCGCCAGCTCTTTACCCTGCATCAGGCTATAAAGCGCGACAAAACGGCCTGCGATTTGCGGATCGTCAATGCTGTCATTAAGCTGCGGTACGATACTGAGCAGATGACGCAGGATGCGACAATAGTGATCCATCGCCTGCGGGGCCGTGATGGTTTGCTGAATAACGCCGTCACGAAGGGCTGACAGGTTATCCAGACTGAGCAGCGCGGCGGCTATACGTTCGCACACGCCGCTGCCCTGGAACGGGGAGTGATTATCCAGAACGTCATAAAGCGCAGTGAGGTTCTCATTCACCAGCGCCCGGCTCGCTTTGCATTCGGCAGCGTACAGCTTACCCTGTGAGCAGAGCCAGACGTTAGAGGCTCCACGCTCGCACTGCAGCATATGCACCAGCAGACTGATGGCGTTAACCAGCACGCCAAGCTGTGCCAGCCTGCTCAGTTGCTCCCGGCGCATCGACCTTGCACGCTGGAGCCATTCGGTCGCACCTGGCGAAATGCCAGCCATAAATGTCATGCTTACTCTCCCGGACAGCGAAACCCCGGATAGCTAAGCAATATTCGTGCCTTTTAAAAGAACAGGAGTCAACATGCAGAAGATTGTTATCGTCGCCAACGGTGCGGCTTACGGCAGCGAATCCCTTTTTAACAGCCTGCGTCTGGCGATCGCGCTACGTGATAAAGAGAGTGAACTGGAGTTACGGCTCTTTTTAATGTCGGATGCGGTCACCGCCGGGCTGAAGGGGCAAAAACCGGCAGAAGGCTACAACATCCAGCAGATGCTGGAGATCCTGACTGCGCAAAACGTTCCGGTCAAACTGTGCAAGACCTGCGCCGACGGGCGCGGCATCACGGGATTGCCGCTGATTGAAGGTGTGGAAATCGGCACGCTCGTTGAACTGGCCGAGTGGACTCTGCGCGCCGATAAAGTATTAACTTTTTAATAATAAACCCGTAAAAATATTATTTTCTTATGGACGCGGTTTCAGCATCAAGTTTACCTGCAGGGTTGCCGATAGGCATGGAAACAACACAGCAGGTATTTCACTTATGTTCAGATCCATTCGTGCACGCATCATTGCCGCGACGACAGGTTGTCTGGTCGTCGCCCTTCTTCTTAATACTGTCATCAATTTTCAGGTCACACGCCAGGATAACCAGCAGTCACAGCGCGACATCCTGACCAGCACCAGCGCCAGCCATAACATGGCGATTGCCGACTGGGTGAAGAGCAAAATGACGGTTATCGCCTCCGCACAAACCGTTGCGCTCAGTGACGATCCGGTTCCGGTCTTTAAACAGCTTGCCCAGGCGGGTGGGTTCACTAACGTATACGTTGGCTATGCCAGCAAAACGGCGAAATTCTCTGAACCAGCGGGCGTACCGGCGGATTATGACCCCACGATCCGTCCCTGGTATCAGCAGGTCGTAAGCCAGGATAGCCCGGTCGTGACCGCGCCTTACGTTGACGCCGGTAGCGGAAAACTGGTGGTGACGTTTGCCGTGCCGGTGAAAGAAAACGGTACTCTGAAAGCCGTGGTGGCTGGCGATGTGGCGATGGACAGCGTGGTAGCTAACGTGCGCGGGATCCACCCAACCCCGGCAAGCAGCGGGCTGCTGCTGAATAGCGATGGCACCGTCATTGCCGCCAGCGACCCTGCCCTGACGCTTAAACCGTTCGCCGAAACCCTCAAAGGCATCGACTTTGCGGCGCTGAAAAGCGGAAACCCGGTAAACGGGACCTTCAATGGCGCCGAAAAAACCTTCGTGGCAACCGCCGTGCCGGGTACGAACTGGATGCTGGTTGTTGCCCTGGACACAGGCGATGCCACCTCCGGAATGCGCTCGCTGCTGAAAGCCTCGGCCATCTCGCTGGTGATCCTGGCCTTACTCAGCGGCGCCATTGTTCACTTCCTGATTGCGCGTCTGCTGAAGCGCCTGTCTGACATTCGCGATGCGATGCATAACATTGCGAACGGCACTAACGATCTGTCGCAACGCCTGCCGGACAGCGGCGATGACGAAGTGGCGCAGATAGCGCAGGCGTTTAACGCCTTCAGCGACAAGCTCTCGGTGGTGATGGTACAACTGCGGGATGCCAGCGCATCGGTGAAAAACGCCGCGCGGGAAATTGCGGCAGGTAACCAGGACCTCTCAGGGCGTACCGAGCAGGCCGCCTCCAGCCTTCGCGAAACGGCCAGCGCCGTGGAAGAGATCACCGCGTCAGTAACCCAGTCGAACGAGTCTGCGGCTGAAGCCAATGACCAGGCGAGTAAGGCCTCTGCGGCGGCGGCTCGCGGCGGCGAGGTGGTATCTCAGGCCATCAGCACCATGCAGTCCATTGAAGTGGCTTCCGCGAAGATTGGCGACATCACCAGCGTGATTGACGGGATTGCCTTCCAGACCAATATCCTGGCGCTGAATGCCTCGGTGGAAGCCGCACGCGCCGGAGAGCAAGGCCGTGGGTTTGCCGTGGTGGCCGGCGAAGTGCGTAATCTGGCCAGCCGCAGCGCGCAGGCCGCGAAAGAGATTAAAACGCTTATCGATTCCACCACTAACAGCGTGGCTACCGGCTCCCGCTACGTTCATCTGGCCGGGGAAAGCATGAACGAAATCCGCTCCAGCATCGGTAGCGTGTCGGGCATCATGCGTGAAATCTCCATCGCCACCAGCGAGCAGATGAAAGGTATCCAGGAGATTAACCATGCGGTGACCCATCTGGACAGAATGGTTCAGCAGAACGCCGAACTGGTGGTGCAATCTGCCGCTGCAGCCGGCGCGCTGCAGAGCCAGGCGGGCGACCTTGCTGAAACTGCCGGGCATTTCCGCATTTAATTTTAGGGTGGCGCGCGTTCAGCGGGCAAAACGCGCGCCAGAGTAAATTTTCAGGAATTTTGTCATTTTTGTTTAATCGTTACGCCATTTTTTGATCAAAGTCAGCATCCTCACCCTCCCCCTTTGGTGTTATGCCATGAGTGAATTGTGAACAATATCACGCTCGGATATGGCAGCAGGGAGAGCGTTGTTTAAGACTACGGGGTAAAAAATGGCACTGGTAAAAACAAGTTTGAAATTGTTTGGCGGGGATACGGTCGTGGTGCGGTGTTCTGAGCGCTGCCGCATTCATTTGATGAGTTCGAAAGCACAACAACACTCGCAGGCGGATATCCTGACCGTGCAGGATGACAAGGCATGGCTTACCGTGCCGTACACCGGCACGTGGGATGTCCTGATTGACAGCCATAGCCAGTCACTGGAGCATTCCGTAAGCTACGTTGCTGCATAAGAGACAAACGCCCGGCCTGCTCACGCAGCCGGGCGCATTCTCAGGCAAAACCGGGACGCAGCGTATTATTCAGCGGGTTCCCTTCCAGCAGCGCTTTCACTTTCACCACCAGCTCATTCAGACAATCGTCCTTCATGCCGAGGCGCGTCAGCTCCTGGTCGAGCGAAAAGAGATACTGCGCGTTGGTGCCCAGCGGTCCACTGGCGGCAGCGATCAACGGGGCAATAACCTGCGTGCGGGTATCCGCTTCATACAGCGGATGGCGCGGATCCATAATAAACACCAGCGCGTTAACGGTACGTCCGTCATCAAGTTCCAGCTTGCACCAGCTCGGCATATAGCAGCCGGTGATCATCTCGCGCTTCCACAGCAGCGTCAGTTCGTCTTCCAGCGTTGCATCCGGCAGGCGGTAGGCCACCCCCGTGGTGCGTCCGCCCTCTTTTAGTGCAAGCATGCGTCCCGGCTGACACGCGCTACCTCGACCGGCCGTCAGGCGCAAACAAAATGCGCGATGCCAGCCAGGAAGTGTGCCTGTTGCCGATTCGACAAATTCGAGAGCCGGGTTCCACATCAGCGAACCGTAGCCAAAAATCCATACCGGGCCATCATCCGGGCGGCACGCCAGCGTGGCAGCGAGCGACGCCGCACGTTGTTCAGCTGACCAGAGAAGCGATTCCTCAATAGCACCAAATGCCGTCTTACAATCTGCCTTCATTAAGAAATCACGCGTTAACACTTTCCACCTCCGCCACTGCATGCTTCCTTGCGACATCTGTAATCCGCCCTCCCGGCATTGTGTGCTGGTCATTTTGCCAGCAGTTGAGTAACGATAAGCAATTCACGGGCCAGTTGCAATACAACGGAAGTTCAACCGCCTGAAAAGTCAAAACGAAGGCAGCGAATGATTTCACGGCTATTTCTTTTTATGCCATTTATCGTCGTCTCCTTTCTCATATTCATGTTTTACTGCGGCCCAGGCGACTTTGTGCGCGGTCTCTTCACGGCTGGCATCATCACGTCGATCTTCTTTATCTTTATACTGATCCCAGGCGCTGTTAAAGGCCTCTTTGTAGATATCCTGCGCGTGCGCGGGCAATACGTGTTGCACGCTGTCTGGTAATTCGCGTTTCGTTTTATATGGCATCGCTAACCCCTCTTTTGGTTAAAGAGATAAGTGTGGACGACGATACGGCAGGGTGCCAGTCAATTGAGAATTATGCGTAAATGATAATTTTAATATTATGTTATTAAAGGATTAATTATAGAACACACCATATTATCGACACCACACAGCCAAAACATTACAAACAGTAAAATTGAGTAAAAAATCAAGGGTATTTAACAGAGATCTGTTAATTTAATGACCGAAAATTCTATCTATAATTACAAGCACCTGCATTGATGGAGAAGCACATGACAGCAGCACACGAGGCGGTGAAGACCCGCCACAAGGAGACATCACTCATTTTCCCGGTCCTGGCACTGGCTGTGCTGCTCTTCTGGGGAAGCAGTCAGTCACTGCCAGTGGTAGTTGGTATCAATATTCTTGCTCTGGTGGGTATCTTAACCAGCGCCTTTAGCGTTGTTCGCCATGCGGACGTATTAGCCCACCGCCTGGGTGAGCCTTACGGCTCGTTAATTCTCAGCCTTTCGGTGGTTATCCTCGAAGTCAGCCTGATTTCCGCGCTGATGGCGACCGGTGACGCCGCACCGACCCTGATGCGTGACACCCTCTACTCCATCATTATGATTGTGACAGGTGGTCTGGTGGGCTTTTCACTGTTACTGGGCGGCCGCAAATTTGCGACCCAGTACATGAATCTGTTCGGCATAAAACAGTATCTGATTGCCCTTTTCCCGCTGGCAATTATTGTGCTGGTCTTCCCGATGGCATTGCCGGGGGCCAACTTCTCAACCGGTCAGGCGCTGCTGGTTGCGCTGATTTCCGCAGCCATGTACGGCGTGTTCCTGCTGATTCAGACCAAAACGCACCAGAGCCTGTTCGTCTATGAACATGAAGATGATGGCGACGACCCGCATCACGGTAAGCCGTCGGCTCACAGCAGCGCGTGGCATACGGTTTGGCTGATCGTACATCTGATTGCGGTTATCGCCGTGACCAAAATGAACGCCAATCCGCTGGAGACGCTGTTAACCGAGCTGAATGCTCCGGTCGCGTTTACCGGTTTCCTGGTGGCGCTGCTTATCCTGTCGCCTGAGGGTCTGGGGGCGTTGAGGGCGGTGCTGAACAATCAGGTGCAACGCGCAATGAATCTGTTCTTTGGCTCGGTCCTGGCGACTATCTCACTCACCGTGCCGGTGGTGACGCTGATTGCCTTTATGACCGGTAACGAGCTGCAGTTCGCGCTGGGTGCGCCAGAGATGATTGTGATGGTGGCTTCACTGCTGCTGTGTCAGATATCCTTCTCGACCGGGCGCACCAACGTGCTGAACGGCGCGGCGCACATGGCGCTGTTTGTGGCCTATCTGATGACAATATTTGCCTAAGCGTTGTTCAGTGAGGCTCTGAGGCCACACCCGACACCTCTTCCATCGGAAGAGGAATAACAAAAAAAAACCCGCCGAAGCGGGTTTTTTTATTAGTGGCTGGTATCCAGCTCGTCGAAACTCTTCACCAGATCGTCAATCGCTTTGATCTGTTTCAGGAACGGCTCCAGTTTAGCCAGCGGCAAGGCGGACGGGCCATCGCACTTCGCGTTGTCCGGGTCCGGGTGCGCTTCAATGAACAGACCGGCCAGGCCAGTCGCCATACCGGCGCGCGCCAGCTCGGTGACCTGCGCACGGCGGCCGCCAGAAGCTGCACCAAACGGGTCGCGGCACTGCAGCGCATGGGTCACATCGAAGATAACCGGAGACTGGTTGGACACGTTCTTCATCACGCTGAAGCCGAGCATATCAACGACCAGGTTGTCGTAACCGAAGTTTGCGCCACGATCACACAGGATCACTTTGTCGTTGCCGCCTTCGATAAATTTATCGACGATGTTACCCATCTGGCCAGGGCTCACGAACTGAGGTTTCTTCACGTTGATGACCGCGCCGGTTTTCGCCATCGCTTCCACCAGGTCCGTCTGACGCGCCAGGAACGCCGGCAGCTGGATAACGTCGACAACGTCCGCAACAGGCTGCGCCTGAGAAGCTTCGTGCACGTCGGTGATCACTTTCACGCCAAAGGTCTGTTTCAGTTCCTGGAAAATTTTCATCCCCTCTTCCAGGCCCGGGCCACGGTAAGAATGAATGGAGGAACGGTTGGCTTTGTCAAAAGAGGCCTTAAACACGTACGGGATACCCAGTTTCTGGGTCACGGTCACGTAGTGCTCGCAGATACGCATCGCGAGATCACGGGATTCCAGCACGTTCATACCGCCAAACAGCACGAACGGCAGGTCGTTTGCCACGTTGATATCACCAATGCTAACCACTTTTTGTTTCATAGGATCGCCTTATTCAGGTGTGAATCGGAATTAAGATTAATGCAGTGTAATTTGTTTGTGCGAGATCGCGTTGATCTGCGCACGAATCATTTCGCTAATCGGGTCTTCCGGGCATTGCTCAACGAAATAATTCAGATCGTTCAGCGCCACATGCTCGCAATCAAGCTGGGCATAAATCAGCCCGCGATCGCGGATTTCGTACGGATCTTCCGGATTAAACTGCAGCAGCACTTCACTGGCACGTAATGCCAGCTCCATCTGACGCTCTTCCATCAGCGCAGATTTCAGCGTATCCAGCAGTTTACGGATCACCTCGGCGTTATCCGCCTCGTCGAGATCTTCATTAAAGAGCTCGGCAACCGGGCTGATATTGCCTTTTAACCAGACGTCCAGCGTATGCTCATCCAGCGTATCGCCATTAAACGGATTAATGAGCCACATCTCACCGTCCAGCCACTCCGCTCGCAGGATCATCTGCGTCGGGAAAATGACCGGCACCAGTGGAATATCCAGACGATGCGCGACCCACAGCAAAATGGAACCCAGCGCAACCGCGCTGCCCTGACGATTTTTTAAGACCTGATCCAGCCATAGTGCGTCAGACAGACGATACACGCCACGCGTGTCGCAGAAACCCCATTCGCCGTAGAAAAGCTCAAGCAGCTTCTCTAATTGCCAGTCCTGCGGGCGCGCCTGATTGATCTCTTCACGCGCCAGGCTGACCAGATTCTCCAGCTCTTCGTAGACGTACTGCGACGTAAAATCGTCGCGGATCATCTCCGAAATCAGGATCATGCCATCGCAAAGCGGCACTTTATTAAATTCGAAATCGGCTAAGGACCTCATGACTTACCCCAGTAACGGTATTCTTGTGGTGGCGAGTTTAATGATGATGTACAGCACCACCAGCCCCAGCAAAAAGGCGATAAAACCGGTCTGCTGGCTGCGCGGACGACGACGCCCAAGCGCGATAAAACCCAAAACGATGTAGATGATAACGCCAAACAGCTTTTCAGTCAGCCATGCGCCTTTATCAGTAAATGGCAGATAGCCGGTCTTCCACATTAATCCGGCCCCTGAGAGAAACAGCACCGTGTCAATACAGTGCGGCGCAATACGCACCCAGCGGGCGTCAATCAGCGGATTATTGCTGTAACGCCACCAGTAACGGACGATGAAAAAGCTGATGGTCAGGGCAACGGCTATCAGGTGGGCCGTGATCAGCACGGTAAAGAGACTCATGCCCATTGTCCCAGCGTCAGACGGTCGTTGCCGCCATAGTCGCGGCAGGTCTCCACCGCACGATAACCTGCAGCGATGAACACGTCACGCACCGCGTCCCCTTGCGTCCAGCCGTGCTCGACCAGCAGCCAGCCGCCGGGGAGCAAATGCTGTCGTGACGTTGTCACAATATGCACAATATCCGCCAGCCCTTCGTTGGCAGCGACCAGCGCCGTCAGCGGTTCGAAACGCACGTCCCCCTGCGTCAGGTGCGGGTCATGCTCGTCGATATAGGGAGGGTTGCTGACAATCATCCCGAACGTGCGGTTATCCAGCGCGCTAAACCAGCTGCTTTGCAGAACGGTGACGTTCGGGAAGCCCAGACGCGCCACGTTACGCTGCGCCAGCGCTACCGCATCGGGCATCACGTCAACCGCTGTCACCTCGCAGTCCGGACGCTCGCTGGCCAGCGCCAGGGCAATTGCGCCAGTGCCGGTTCCAAGATCGAGAATTCGGCAGGCTTGTGCGGGTAAACGCGACAGTGCCTGCTCCACCAGACACTCGGTGTCCGGACGTGGGATCAGGGTCGCTGGGGAGACGTACAACGGCAGTGACCAGAACTCACGCTCCCCGACCAGATGCGCCACCGGCTCACCGGTTTTGCGTCGGGCAAGCAGCGTAGCGAGCTGCGCTTCCTGCTCAGCGCTCAGCTGGGTCTCGCCGAAAGCCAGCAGGTAAGTGCGGGCTTTCCCCGTCACAAACTCAAGCAAAATTTCGGCGTCACGTTTAGGGCTTTCGCTCGCGGAAAGCTCACTGGCGGCCTGCCGTAACCAGTGCTGAAACTCCATTATTCCTGCTCGGACAGTGCTGCCAGCTGGTCGGCCTGGTATTCCTGCACGATAGGCTCAATCAGCATATCCAGCTTTCCTTCCATCACTTCGTCCAGACGGTACAGGGTCAGGTTGATGCGGTGGTCGGTAACACGGCCCTGCGGGAAGTTATAGGTACGGTTACGGTCGCTGCGATCGCCGCTGCCCAGCAGGTTACGACGCGTGGAGGCTTCCGCCTGCTGACGTTTTGCCATTTCAGCCGCGTGGATACGCGCGCCCAGCACGGATAAGGCTTTGGCTTTGTTCTTGTGCTGTGAACGTTCGTCCTGGCACTCCACCACGATGCCGGTCGGCAGGTGGGTAATACGGATAGCGGAATCGGTGGTGTTAACGTGCTGACCACCTGCCCCGGAGGAGCGGAAGGTATCGATACGCAGGTCCGCCGGGTTGATGTCCGGCAATTCTGCTTCAGGCAGCTCTGGCATCACCGCAACCGTACAGGCAGAAGTGTGAATTCGCCCCTGAGATTCGGTGGCAGGTACGCGCTGCACGCGATGACCGCCGGATTCAAACTTCAGACGACCGTACACGCCATCACCGCTGATTTTAGCGATAACCTCTTTGTAGCCGCCATGTTCACCGTCGTTGGCGCTCATGATCTCAACGCGCCAGCGACGCGCTTCGGCGTAGCGGCTGTACATACGGAACAGATCGCCGGCAAACAGTGCCGCTTCGTCACCGCCGGTCCCGGCGCGGACTTCGACAAAGGCGTTACGCTCATCGTCCGGATCTTTTGGCAGCAGAAGCACCTGCAACTGTTGCTCCATCTCTTCAGAACGCGCTTTTGCGTCCAGCAACTCTTCCTGCGCCATCTCGCGCATTTCAGGGTCGTCGAGCATCATCTGCGCGGTTTCAATATCTTCCTGGACCTGTCGCCAGTCGGTAAAGCATTTTGATACATCACTCAACTGCGCGTATTCACGCGAGAGCGCGCGAAAACGTTCCTGGTCAGCAATGGTCCCGGCATCGCCGAGCAGCGCCTGTACTTCTTCATGGCGCTCGTGCAGAGCTTCCAGTTTAGCGACGATAGAAGGCTTCATAGGCGTAAATGCACCTTGTAATAGAAAATGGGTATAGGGCGCTATTCCAGCCCGAGGCTGTTGCGCAGAATAGTCAGGCGTTCATCATCCCCGTCACGGGCGGCCTGCTGAAGAGATTTGGTTGGTGCATGGATCAGGCGGTT
Source organism: Enterobacter cloacae complex sp. 394I7 (assembly GCF_057320345.1). Taxonomy (NCBI): domain Bacteria; kingdom Pseudomonadati; phylum Pseudomonadota; class Gammaproteobacteria; order Enterobacterales; family Enterobacteriaceae; genus Enterobacter; species Enterobacter cloacae complex sp. 394I7. The sequence goes on from NZ_JBXWCR010000001.1 coordinate 1,586,121, forward strand.
GGTCAGTTTCCAGGCCAGATCCTGCATAATGGCTTCTGCGTCGCCGCCCTGCTGAAGGGCGGCCAGCGCTTTGGCGGTCAGGTCATCACGCACCTGCTCCGCCTGACCGCGGTACTCGCGGATAGTCTCGCTGACGCTTTGCGCGCGCAGCCAGGCCATAAACTCACTTGTTTCCTGCTCTACAATGGTTTCCGCCTGAACCGCCGCCGCTTTACGCTGGGCAAGGTTATGCGAAATGATGCTTTGCAGGTCGTCCACGCTGTAAAGGTAGGCGTTCGCCAGTTTACCGACTTCCGGTTCGACATCGCGCGGGACGGCAATATCCACCAGCAGCATCGGTTGATTACGGCGGGATTTCAGCGCTCGCTCGACCATCCCTTTACCGATAATCGGCAGCGGGCTGGCGGTAGAGCTGATGATAATATCTGCCTCTTTCAGGCGCTCATCGATGTCGCTCAGGGCAACCACCTCGGCCCCCACCTCGTCCGCCAGCACCTGAGCACGTTCGCGGGTACGGTTAGCGATAATCATCTTTTTAACTTTATGTTCGCGCAGATGGCGCGCCACAAGTTCGATGGTTTCGCCCGCCCCGACCAACATCACAGTGACGGTCGACAGGGATTCAAAGATTTGACGGGCCAGGGTACAGGCCGCGAAAGCAACAGAAACCGCACTGGCACCAATGTCGGTTTCGGTTCGCACACGCTTCGCCACGGAGAATGACTTCTGGAACATACGCTCCAGTTCACTGGCTTTCAGATGCCCTTTTTGCGAATCGGCAAACGCCTTTTTCACCTGACCGAGAATTTGCGGCTCGCCGAGCACCAGCGAGTCCAGGCCACTGGCCACACGCATCAGATGGCTGACTGCATCGTTATCCTGATGCCAGTAGAGGCTATTACGCAGCTCTTCTTCGTTGAGGTTGTGGTAATCACATAACCAGCGGATCAGCGCTTCATGCAGGTTGTCCTGCTCTTCAACGCTTAGGTAGAGTTCAGTACGGTTGCACGTCGAGAGCACCACGCCACCCTGCACCATCGGCTGTGCAAGCAGGCTGTCCAGCGCCAGGTCAAGCGTATCCGGCGAAAACGTGACGCGTTCTCGCAGCGAAACCGGGGCTGTTTTGTGGTTAATACCGAGTGCTAATAGGGTCATGTTGAGCGGGAGTAGTACCAGCGTTAATAAGGTTAGCAGAACGCATCATACAGGATGCGCGAGATCAATAAAAGAGACTGCCCCCTTTCGGAGTAATAGCTTATACAATGCTTTGAGATAATTTGAACGTAGACGGTGGCACCCTTCGACGCTAGCATTAACAGTTATAACTGCAACGTATCTCAAGGATTTGTCCTCATTATGACCCGACTGATTCGCCTGCTGCCCCTGGCGGCACTGGTTCTGACCGCATGTACCGTCACCCAACCTAAAGGCCCGGGCAAAAGCCCTGATTCACCGCAGTGGCGTCAGCACCAGCAGGACGTCCGCAATTTGAGCCAGTACCAGACCCGTGGTGCCTTCGCTTATCTCTCTGATGAACAAAAAGTGTATGCGCGTTTCTTCTGGCAGCAAACCGGGCAGGACAACTATCGCCTGCTGCTGTTAAACCCGCTGGGCAGCACCGAACTGGAGCTTATTGCCAAACCGGGTGAAGCGCAGATCACCGATAACAAAGGCAAGCACTATACCGCCACCGACGCCGAAGAGATGATCGGCAAGCTGACCGGAATGCCTATTCCGCTGAACAGCCTGCGCCAGTGGATCCTGGGCCTGCCGGGTGACGCGACCGACTACCAGCTTGACGACCAGTACCGTCTGAGCCAGGTGAACTACACCCAGAACGGCAAAACCTGGAAAGTGGTGTACAGCGCCTATGACAGCAACACCAGGCCTTCCCTGCCATCCAACATGGAACTGACCCAGGGCAGCCAGCGCATCAAGCTGAAAATGGACAACTGGATCGTTAAATGATGACCCACTGGCCTTCTCCGGCAAAACTGAACCTGTTTTTATACATCACCGGACAGCGTGCTGACGGGTACCATACCCTGCAGACGCTGTTTCAGTTTCTTGATTACGGCGACACAATCGCGATTGACCCGCGTCAGGACGGCGAGGTTTGCCTGCTGACGCCGGTTGATGGCGTGGCGCATGAAGATAACCTGATTGTGCGCGCTGCACGTCTGCTGATGAAAGTGGCGTCGGACACCGGTCGCCTGACGGCAGGAAGCGGCGCGGATATCCGTATTGAGAAGCGTCTGCCGATGGGCGGTGGACTGGGCGGTGGCTCATCAAATGCCGCCACCGTGTTGGTTGCCCTGAATCACCTCTGGGGCTGCGGGTTATCTCAGGATGAGCTGGCAGCGTTAGGCTTAACACTGGGGGCGGATGTCCCGGTCTTCGTGCGCGGTCATGCGGCGTTTGCTGAAGGGGTGGGCGAAATACTTTCCCCGGTCGAGCCGCCGGAAAAATGGTACCTGGTGGCCCACCCGGGCGTCAGCATTCCGACCCCGGTCATCTTCAACGATCCTGACCTGCCACGGAATACCCCGGTGCGGTCAATAGAAACGTTATTAAATTGTGAATTCAGCAACGATTGCGAGGTTATCGCAAGAAAACGTTTTCGCGAGGTTGATGCGGTGCTTTCCTGGCTGTTAGAATACGCGCCGTCGCGCCTGACTGGCACAGGGGCCTGTGTCTTTGCTGAATTTGACACCGAATCCGCCGCTCGTCAGGTGCTTGAGCAAGCGCCGGTTTGGCTGCATGGTTTTGTAGCACGTGGGATGAACACCTCCCCCCTACAGCAAGCCATTCTGGCGCAGACTGAGTTTCGGTGACAACGTCACCCTGTTCCAGACGTTGCATCGCGCTCTTTAATACACCGCCTGGATAGCATTTCGCCTGGCCCGCACAGTTTGCGGCGAACGCTATCCACCACTGGACGCATGCCTGAGGTTCTTCTCGTGCCTGATATGAAGCTTTTTGCTGGTAACGCCACCCCGGAACTAGCACAACGTATTGCCAACCGCCTGTACACTTCCCTCGGCGACGCCGCTGTAGGTCGCTTTAGCGACGGCGAAGTCAGCGTACAAATCAATGAAAATGTACGCGGTGGTGATATTTTCATCATCCAGTCCACCTGTGCTCCAACAAATGACAACCTGATGGAACTGGTTGTTATGGTCGACGCCCTGCGTCGCGCTTCAGCAGGCCGTATCACTGCTGTTATTCCTTACTTCGGCTATGCTCGTCAGGACCGTCGTGTCCGTTCCGCGCGTGTGCCAATCACTGCCAAAGTTGTCGCTGATTTCCTCTCCAGCGTTGGCGTTGACCGTGTTCTGACCGTTGACCTGCATGCAGAACAGATCCAGGGCTTCTTCGACGTTCCGGTTGATAACGTATTCGGTAGCCCAATCCTGCTGGAAGACATGCTGCAGCTGAATCTGGATAACCCAATCGTGGTTTCTCCGGACATCGGCGGCGTGGTACGTGCTCGTGCTATCGCTAAGCTGCTGAACGATACCGACATGGCAATCATCGACAAACGCCGTCCACGCGCTAACGTTTCTCAGGTGATGCACATCATCGGTGACGTTGCTGGCCGTGACTGCGTGCTGGTTGACGACATGATCGATACCGGCGGTACGCTGTGTAAAGCAGCAGAGGCGCTGAAAGAGCGTGGTGCCAAGCGCGTATTCGCCTACGCGACTCACCCGATCTTCTCCGGCAATGCAGTAAACAACCTCCGCAACTCCGTTATCGACGAAGTAGTGGTGTGCGATACCATCCCACTGAGTGACGAGATCAAAGCGCTGCCAAACGTGCGCACCTTGACCCTGTCCGGGATGCTGGCCGAAGCGATTCGTCGTATCAGCAACGAAGAATCTATCTCAGCAATGTTCGAACACTAATCGAACACGGCCGAAAAACCCGCTGCGGCGGGTTTTTTTGTCTCTGATATTTATTTGTATGATCAATGCCTCCTTCACCTGCCATTCACATGACAGATGATGCGCACACGGATGAGAGATAATTGTGAAACACGTAACCTCCTCACATGTTCTTCCCTTTCGCGCCCTCATCGACGCTTGCTGGAAAGAGAAATACACCGCTTCACGTTTTATGCGTGACCTTATTGCCGGTATCACCGTCGGGATTATCGCCATTCCGCTCGCCATGGCACTGGCAATTGGCAGCGGCGTAGCACCGCAGTATGGGCTTTACACGGCGGCCGTCGCCGGGATTGTGATTGCGCTAACGGGCGGGTCTCGCTTCAGCGTTTCCGGCCCGACAGCCGCATTTGTGGTGATCCTCTATCCCGTTTCTCAGCAGTTTGGCCTGGCAGGCCTGCTGGTCGCCACCCTGATGTCCGGCGTCTTTTTGATCCTGTTTGGTCTGGCCCGTTTTGGCCGGCTGATTGAATACATTCCCCTTTCCGTGACGCTGGGGTTCACCTCCGGGATTGGCATTACCATCGGGACAATGCAGATCAAGGACTTCCTCGGCCTGCAGATGGCCCACGTCCCTGAACATTACCTGCAAAAAGTCGGGGCGCTGTTTATGGCGCTCCCCACCGCCAACCCGGGCGATGCCGCCATCGGGATTGTTACCCTGGGCACGCTGATTATCTGGCCTCGTTTAGGCATTCGTCTGCCTGGCCACCTGCCCGCCCTGCTGCTGGGCTGTGCCGTGATGGCCATCGTTAATCTCTTTGGTGGCCACGTCGCGACCATTGGATCTCAGTTCCACTATGTTCTGGCTGACGGTTCACAGGGAAGCGGTATTCCTCAACTTCTACCGCAACTGGTACTGCCATGGGATATGCCGGGTTCCAGCTTCACCTTAAGCTGGGACTCCCTGCGCGCCCTTCTGCCCGCGGCCTTCTCAATGGCGATGCTGGGGGCCATTGAATCCCTGCTCTGTGCCGTCGTGCTGGACGGCATGACCGGCACCAAGCATAAAGCCAACAGCGAACTGGTTGGGCAGGGTCTGGGCAACATCATCGCCCCGTTCTTTGGCGGTATTACGGCAACAGCGGCCATCGCCCGCTCTGCGGCAAACGTACGTGCCGGGGCTACGTCGCCGGTATCAGCAGTTATCCACTCCGTGCTGGTGATCCTCGCCCTGCTGGTCCTCGCCCCGCTGCTCTCCTGGCTGCCGCTTTCAGCCATGGCGGCCCTGCTGCTGATGGTGGCGTGGAACATGAGCGAAGCACATAAGGTGGTCAATCTGCTGCGTCGCGCACCGAAAGACGACATCATCGTGATGCTGATGTGTATGTCGCTGACCGTGCTGTTCGATATGGTTATCGCCATCAGCGTCGGGATCGTGCTGGCCTCCCTGCTGTTTATGCGCCGTATTGCGCAGATGACGCGCCTTTCCCCGGTTAACGTAGAGGTACCTGACGATGTGCTGGTGCTGCGTGTGATTGGCCCGTTGTTCTTTGCTGCCGCGGAAGGTCTGTTCAGCGAACTGGAAACCCGTATCGTGGGCAAACGCATTGTGGTGCTGAAATGGGACGCCGTGCCGGTGCTGGATGCGGGTGGTCTGGATGCCTTCCAGCGTTTCGTTTCGCGTCTGCCGGAAGGCTGCGAACTGCGGGTGAGTAAACTCGAATTCCAGCCGCTGCGCACCATGGCGCGCGCTGGCGTGCAGCCGATCCCTGGCCGCCTGGCCTTTTATCCCAACCGTGAAGCCGCGTTAGCGGATCTGTGAATGCCCTGATGCAGAGAAACGTCTCTGCATCATCACGGCTATCGCCTGCTGGAGCCATGCAAGCACGGCAGGCGTCATCCATGTTCCTTTCATCAGATGCGGCTCCTGCTGCATGGCAACGCGAAACTTTTGCTGGGTTTCAGGATTCGTTCCCGCGTATGACTGGAACAATACCCGCCAGTGTTCAGCGAGCATTTGCGCCTCACCGGAAGACGGGTCAAGGTTTTCCCGCTGCGCCTGATGCAATTTCGCTACCAGTGGCGGCCACTCCATCATGCGATCAAAATAGTGTGCGCGGGTAAAGGCCATCTCTTCTGCAGAGAGATACTTTTCCCAGATGGCAAGCTTCGATTCGGCAAACGCCCGCGTAATATAGTCAGTCACTTCCGCCGTAATACCCGTCTGCTCACGCATCTGCGGCTCGACGCTGTGCATCTCGTTCAGCCGGGTGAGAAATTCCGGCTTACCTGCTGTATCCTGCTCCAGGCGTGACATCCAGCGCGTCGCCAGATCCCTGGCACGGGGATCCGAAACGTCGATATTATGCTTCAGCAGGCTATTTGCCTCAGCAACCAGACCTGACCAGATATCCGCAAGTGCCTCCTTCTGTACGGCAAACGGCAACTGCTGTAACTCCTCTTTGCTAAACCAGCGTTCGTACATATTCATTAACTCCAGAGTCTGTAGCCAGGATTCCAGATTGGGTGCCGCATCGTTGGTAAGCCCGGTACGCAATTCCACCAGTCTCTCGCGCAGCGTCAGCATGCTGCGCAGTTGCTTATCCAGCAAACTGATTTGCGCATCGAGTAATTCGGTTAACGACAGCGACCCCTGTTTCAGAAAATCCCTGATTTCAGCAAGTTCCAGCCCAGCTTTTGCCAGCACCTGAATCATATGCAAACGTTGCACATCCGCCAGATTATACAGCCGGTAACCTGCCGCACTTCTGGCAGAAGGCAGTAACAACCCTGTTTGCTCATAGTGATGCAATGTTCGCACGGTGATCCCGGCTCGTTTCGCGAGTTCACCCACCTGAATCAACATAACTGCTCCTTTTACTTTGCCAGTGGCACCACTCTGAAGCCTTACGTTACGTGAGGGTCAACCTTTCATGCAAAAAAAAACGACTCCATGAGGAGCCGTTTCGGTGTTCTTTCGCCGTAGCACGTTAGCTGTGTTTGTGCTGGTCCCTGCGACAGCGCTTATCGTAATGGCGTACCCACCAGTATTTGTCGCAGACTTCTTCATGTCCACTCACGCGTGCACCGGCAAGCCATAGCACTGCACCAAGGAAAATACTCAATACCGCGCCATGCGCGAAGTATTGCGGAAGGTCAAGCTGCGGCAATTGGTTTAAAATTGAATAACCCACGCCAGCGACCATCACAAACAGTCCCAACCCCATCAGCACATTACCGAGTATCGAAGCGTTTTTGCGTTTCATATGTCACCTCCGGAACTTTGGGTTGTAAGGGGAAAAGCCCCTGATCCTTGTGTGTAAAGTATAGACAACGGCTCTTTTATGAGTTGCGTGAATGATCACATTTACAGATAACTCCCAGACAAAAGTTTACAAATAAGACATTGAACAGCTTGAAATTCTAATTGTTCAGATAAGTAATTATTCATATCTCGCGGTTCGGGCAGCAGAATTTTGTCAAGCGGCGCGTCAGACAGTAAACTACGCGCCAGATCTGGAACCCATTAGGAATTGAATCGTGACGATTAAACTGATTGTCGGCCTCGCGAACCCAGGCGCAGAGTACGCGGCGACCCGCCACAATGCCGGTGCCTGGTACGTTGATCTGCTGGCCGAACGGTTACGTGCTCCCCTGCGTGAAGAACCAAAATTCTACGGGTATACCTCACGTATCAATCTTGCTGGCGCAGATGTCCGTCTGCTGGTGCCCACCACCTTTATGAACCTGAGCGGCAAAGCTGTTGCAGCCATGGCGACGTTTTATCGCATTAACCCGGATGAAATTCTGGTGGCCCACGATGAGCTGGACCTGCCCCCCGGTGTGGCAAAATTCAAACTGGGCGGTGGTCATGGCGGTCACAATGGTCTGAAAGACATTATCAGCAAGCTGGGCAATAACCCCAATTTCCACCGTTTGCGCGTGGGAATCGGCCATCCGGGCGATAAAAACAAAGTTGTCGGTTTCGTACTGGGTAAGCCACCGGTTTCTGAGCAGAAACTGATTGACGAAGCGGTCGACGAAGCGGTGCGCTGCACTGAAATCTGGCTGCAGGATGGCCTAACCAAAGCGACAAACCGCTTACACGCTTTCAAAGCGCAATAATCCGCCCGATACGGCTTTTTTACCGCGCGTGGTGCGGGTTACGTGTATAATAGGCGTAGTTATTTACTTTTCATCAATCGGTTATCGTTAACGGATTGATTATCAAGATATTAAGGTGATTTAGAAATGGGATTCAAATGCGGTATCGTCGGTCTGCCAAACGTGGGCAAATCCACCCTGTTCAACGCGCTCACCAAAGCAGGTATTGAAGCGGCGAACTTCCCGTTCTGTACCATCGAACCGAACACCGGCGTAGTGCCAATGCCCGATCCGCGTCTGGACCAGCTCGCGGAAATCGTGAAGCCGCAGCGCATTCTGCCGACCACCATGGAGTTCGTGGACATCGCGGGCCTGGTGAAAGGTGCATCCAAAGGCGAAGGCCTCGGTAACCAGTTCCTGACCAACATCCGTGAAACGGAAGCAATTGGTCACGTTGTGCGTTGCTTCGAGAACGACAACATCATCCACGTTAACAACAAAGTGGACCCGGCTGACGACATCGAGGTGATCAACACCGAGCTGGCACTGTCTGACCTCGACACCTGTGAACGCGCGATTCACCGCGTGCAGAAGAAAGCCAAAGGTGGCGACAAAGACGCGAAAGCAGAACTGGCTGCGCTGGAAAAATGTCTGCCACAGCTGGAAAACGCGGGCATGCTGCGCGCGCTGAAAAACCTGACAGAAGAAGACAAGGCGGCAATCAAATATCTGAGCTTCCTGACTCTGAAGCCAACTATGTACATTGCCAACGTTAACGAAGACGGTTTCGAGAACAATCCGTACCTGGACAAAGTGCGTGAAATCGCGGCGGCTGAAGGTTCAGTGGTTGTAGCGGTTTGCGCTGCCGTTGAATCCGACATTGCAGAGCTGGACGACGCTGACCGTGACGAATTCATGGCCGAGCTGGGTCTGGAAGAGCCGGGCCTGAACCGCGTGATCCGCGCAGGCTATGAGCTGCTGAACCTGCAGACCTACTTCACCGCTGGCGTGAAAGAAGTGCGTGCGTGGACGATTCCTGTCGGTGCGACTGCGCCTCAGGCGGCAGGTAAGATCCACACCGACTTCGAGAAAGGCTTCATTCGTGCGCAGACTATCGCGTTTGAAGACTTTATCACCTACAAGGGTGAGCAAGGCGCGAAAGAAGCAGGCAAGATGCGTGCGGAAGGGAAAGATTACATCGTTAAAGATGGCGATGTGATGAACTTCCTGTTTAACGTTTGATTTGTTTTGAGTAAAAGACCACCTTCTTAGAAGGTGGTTTTTGAGAATGCCCCCTGTAAGGGGGCTACTATCACTTTCCACTAACTACTCTAACAATTCCATCTGCTGTTCATGTGTCTGTTCCGTTTTCTCCTGATGCCGCACATATCGTCTGATTATTTCTTCATTTACCCCCACCGTATCTACAAAGTATCCGCGGGACCAAAAATGATTGCCCCATAGCTTCTTTCTTATGTGCGGAAAACGATTGTAGAGCCTGATAGCGCTGCGGCCTTTCAGATGCCCCATCAGAGTGGATATAGAAATTTTCGGTGGGGCAATGACAACGAGATGTACATGATCTGGCTAAACATTTAGCTCCAGAACCTCACAATCTTTGATTCCGCAGAGAATGTAGATTGTCCTGTAAAGTTCTTTACCCAGCTTATCTTTCAGGATCCTGAAACGGTACTTCGGCGTCCAGACTATGTGGTATTTGCAACGCCAATATACATGTGATGAACTCCTGTAAAGCCCCATGTCGGTTTGTCTCCTTTTACTTGTGGTGAGTAAGCAAAGATATTTCGACATGGGCATTCTTCAGGCTAGAGCCTTACAGGAACAATCACCACCTCCCCAGGAGGTGGTTTAGGGATGACAATGAAAAAATCCACGCCTTGGCGTGGATTTTGTATTGCAGGGTCAAAATACATTTTCCAGGAGTTCTGTTTTCATGCTGGGTTCAAAAGGAATGAGCTCAGCAGTCGCAAGCTTTAACCTCTGAAAAGGATCTTCACGCAAGCGCTCTTCAAGAGAGGCAAGACTCTCACACTTAGCGAGAATGACACCACCGTTTCTTGGGATCCGTCTACCGGACGTCAGGAAAATTCCTTCTGCGTATCCCTTTTTAAGCCACTCAACATGAGCAGGTATCGCTGCGTCAATCTCTTCGAGTGGTTTTATAAAGGTCAAAATAACTATGTAAACCGTGCTCATCCTTTGCCTTTCCGTTAGGTTTTTCTCTAAGTAATAATTAAGTCGTTCGTTGAACCTACAGAAACAGTTCCTCTTATGCCATAAGATCACGTTATAATTTTTAGCGGAAATTTTAATCTTAAAAGGGATCACTATGAGATATTATTTTACGCTTCACCATAATAATGCCATAACATACGATACAAACTGGTAAGCTCTTTATTTTTAAGCTTTTTATTTCACTTGATCACTAAAAATAAAGTTTTCTTCTGCCAGTTTATTTTTTTCCTTGTATTCCTTTTCCCACTCGAAGTATCCGTCAGGTTCATTTGGAGAAACTCCTGTCGTCCAATATTGATCACCATAAGCAATTAACATTGCCCAATGATATTCATTTTCATGACTGCGCAAAGCAATAGACATGTAATCATTTTCCGTAAAACGAACAAGTGGAGAGGCTAATACTATTCGTTCAGCCTCACTCTCTGTTTTATTCGCATATTTAACAATGATCGCTTTAATTAACTCAACCCAACTATAGTAATTAAAAACAACACTTTCATTTGAATCATTAAATTGGATACCATCGATAATATTCATTGCCCTTTACACCTTTTTTTACAACACCAGGGTTTGCTAACATTGGCTCACTTACAGCATCATAACTATGTGCAAGTGTATTGGCTCTACCCTGAGTTACAAATTTAGCCCATTCATTATCAGCAGACTCAAATACTTTTATATTTAGTTTATTCAGTTCTCAATTCTGCCAATTTAATAGCCGGTGATTTATCAGTATTTAGAGATAAATACCCTCTTCTAATGCATTTTCAGTAAACGCTGCTTTTGTAAAGGAAATGAGAACATCCGCACCTTGTTTTGTATATTTAACTTCATAATTACCAGCTTCTAAAGTAATAAACTCATCTGACATAGCTTCGGAGTCATCAGGATCAAGGGCGCCGCCCGTAACATTCTCCCCCGCCCCGATGAAAACTTTCCCAGAAGATACGCTTAAGAATTATGCAACTGTATACTCACCAACATCGTATCTAATATTGACATTATAGGTTCCGTCACCACCAAGATTGGAGATAACATATTGCATTTTTATTTCTTCATCTTTTGGTAGACTGCACCAATCTACATCCTCATTAATTCTATGCTTTAATAGCATCAAATCATAAATAACTAATACGGCAGTATCGGTTTCTATAGTTATAAATTATCAAGTAATAAATGAAGGGATTAGGTTAAAAATAGGTATAAGCCCATCTGGCACTCAAAAATCTAACAATATGTTTTTTATAAGCTAATCATCATAACATGCTGCGGTAAAAATAAAAGACCGAAAAACACAAACTACTCACCGACCTGCATATTAGTTAATTATACTTTCTATAGATTTTACAACGCTTTTATAGAATTGAATCGACTCCTCACCTATTAGTATATTCTCAATCGGCGAGTCTACTTCCACGCCATGATGATCATATATTTTATTTCTAACAGGGTTTTTAAAATAATGTTGAGGTAAGACATCCACTTCACGCATGTCGATAGTTTTAAACGTTACGAAATAACCGTTTTTCCAACATGAATTATCAGTAATAATTGGCGACAGCAGCAAATTATCTTTTGGCAATACAGCATCTTCTTGAAGCGAAGATGTAAAATAGTTATATATATATAACTATGGCATTCTTGAACGGGCCGACATCTATTTTACCCAAAGAGACCATGCCATAGCCTAACCGACCATCATTTAACTGAAAGTAAAAAACATCGCCTTCTTTAGGCCATTTTTTTTGATTTTCTTTTGCTGGCACTATAGTAAGTCTATCGGCCATTTTCTATTAACCCTATTATTTAAGCCAATTTCCGCCACACATAATAGCATCCGAGTATAACTTTCTTGTCGGACTTATGCTATTGATAGAATTTTAAAAGTGGGGATTATTTTGAATAATTTCTGGTTCTCTGATCCACGCATGACCGCAATTTAACAGTTCTTCAGTAATTCTAACTATTTTGTCGAACATTTCACCAAGCTGTACAGCACGGATATCTACATCCTTAGTGATCCCTACATAGATAGGTCTGACATCTTTATATCTTAAATACACATGGGTATTATTTCCACTTTTTTCTTTTAATCCACTCAGCAAAAGACATGCTTCTCATTGATCGTTTAGGGCATCCGTTTTTGCAAACGGTTAAACCAACAGGATCCACCCACCCCAGCGCATTCGGCGCATAGGAGTAAAGGTTTATCGCCCCACCAGCCCTATCGGCCCCTGCTGCGTAAACCGCCCGCTGTCCGGATCGTAATACCGGAACAGATTGTATGCAGCCCGGTCTCACAGTCCAGGTATTGCCCCTGCATGTGCAGGTTCTGAGAAAATCGTGATACCTGCGTCTCAGCTTCCCGCAACTGCTTTCCCCACGCGCTGTTCCCCCCTTCCCAGCGCACCTGCACTTCGCTATCCGACGTCCGCACGGGCATGCCGTTAGGCTGGCAATGGAACCAGAAGATCTCCGGGGTATCTACGCCGTCAATTCGTACCAGCGGATCGTTGCTGTCCTGATCGCAATAGACATAGGTGAGCCGCACATCCCCATGCACCACCTGCAGCAGGGGGAACCCTTCCCAGGCAAACCGGGAAGTGACTAGCATGCCAGTTGCCATCCAGCATCTGATATCGCGTTTACGCCAGCGAATGCCATTCAGTTGCGTCTTACAATTATTAACGACCTACTACTTAGCAGAATCTTCGAGCGGGTTATCTGCTGCATGACAGCGGCGCTGGCGACGGGCATTGCCGACAAAGACGTCCCGGCTATACAGTTGGCCCATGCGATCGTACTCGCTGCGGGTGGTCAGAAGCCTTGCGTACGGCTGATCTCACGGTGGAGTACGTCGCGAGTATACTCACCGCTAATCGAGAGCAAGGCGCAAAAGAAGCAGACAAGGTTCTTGCCGAAGGGTAGGATTATATCGTTCAGATGGTGAAGTGCTGAACTTCTTGTTTAACGTTTAATTTGTTTTGAGCAAAAGAAATGCACGCTTTGGCGTTGATTTTTATTGATATTAAACTAGTAGTCCATAAATGAATCAGAAACTCTTATAACATAAATATAGTATTACTTTCTTTAATCATATCCAAGCTTCCTAACGCACCAAGTTCTAAAGAATAAACCTCATCAGTACCTCTAGACAAATTAAGAAAATATCCTAAATCGCCATCTTGACCAATCAATAAAAATTCAGGCTCAACCTCTTGAATTGTGTATGTAATATTTCTTTCAAGTAAATCGAAACAATTGAATACATATAAATGTTCACCATTCGCTCTTTTAATCTCATAAGAGTCAGTGTCTCTAACATTCTCAACCATAAATCGCTTATATTCAGCAGGTAAAGATTTGTGCACTAGTTGTTCAATTTTATCCAACTGATCGATTAAATCCTGCTTTACCATATGTGTTTACCGATATAAGAACAAGCCATATTAAAAACAAATGTCATTGCAATGAGACTAGCATTTGTTAGTGAATTAGTAGAAATTAACAATGCGGAAAAGTGTTGTTAATTGCCTACAGATAATTAGTTGTTAATTGTTTTTTATAAAATCCATGCAAACTACACCTCTCCCCAAACTTTTATTAATGCCGATATGTTTCTTCAACGTTTAAGATTATAACCTTCAAAAATATTTTTTCAAAATAATTTTTGCATCCAATAATGAGCATCAAGTCCAATGTGGCCATCATTAACTATATCTCTCAAATAAGGATAGCTTCCAATTTCATAAACACTTAATCTATAATGACCTATCCACATCGGTGCATACTGGTAAAGGTTTCCCCCCGCCAGCCCTAGCGGGTCCGACTGAGTAAACCGCCCGCAGTCCGGATCGTAATAACGGAACAGATTGTAGTGCAGTCCTGTCTCACGTTACAGGTATTGCCCCTGCATACGCAGATCCTGGGAATAACATGATATCTGCGTCTCGCCTTTTCGCAGCAACTTGCACCAGGCGTTGTCTACCCCTCTCCAGCGCACCTGCCCTTCACTATCCATCATTCGCTCCGGCATGCCGTTAGGATGGCAGTAGAACCAGGAAATCTCAGGTCAGCAACGCCATCAATACGCGCCAGCGGATCGTAACTCTCCTGATCGCTGTAGACATAGGTCAACGGCACATTCCCCGCACTTCCTGCAGCAGGCGGACCCCCTCTCAAGCAAACCGGGTGGTGACGGGCTTACCGGTTAGCTTTACGCCAGCGAATACCATTCAGCTGTGTCAGCCAATCTTACTCGCTACGGATGGTCAGCAGCCCTGCGTAAGGCTTGTCTCACCCCATTTCTTCGCCTTATCATACTCCGCGAGATCGAAGTAAGGGCTGTACAAGCATACAAATATCCAGTTGGCAAGTTCCAATGCACCCTTCAGCTAAGATAGCGCTTTCTGGACTTGTTGTTATTGCTCAAAGCCTCAATGTAGTTCTTGTTATCGTGTAACTCGTTTCCTTTTCAATAGTATTTATTATAGATATTTGCATACTAAAGTCCTTGCCTATGTCAATAATGCATTTATTTTAGAGCAGCAAATAAGCCTTACTAAAAAACCTTGTCTAAATTTAACTTAAAATTATAAAGTCAATACAGTACAATCAATCATCTTATAACAAATATTTTTTAATATTAATGACTCTATAATACTCCAATCACCACCACCAAGGCCAGATCCTATTCTTGGCATTTGTACTGAAAGACGATTCACCAACGCAAAGTCAGACAATTTTGCGAGACAAACATCTAAGAATTCATAGCATACATATTGATTATCATCATTGTTATTTTTCTTGATCCCATCCTGTGCAAACATATTAGCAACAAATATCCTTTTTTGATCATCAACCATAACAAAATCTACCGAACCTAATTCTGGAACGCCATTATCTTTAAAATTGTTGTGATAGTTTTTCTTCGAAGCAGGATATTTTTTCGAAAGAGATAAAACAAATCCCTTCCCCCATTTGCCTTTGTTATTTACAATATGAGCAATGATTGTGGATTTGTTCAAACACTTTACAGCATCTCCGGATAAATAGTTTATTCGGTTTTTTTCTTTAAATGAATCGAGTGAATCCATCCAGACACTTTCAAATTCTTCATTTGAAATCTCTTCAGAGTCACTTAAGTCTAAGTCGCTTTTCTTACCATCATAAAGCAGGAAACCTACTTGTTCGTTTTTATCTAACAAAGAGGAAGAAGCATAATACTCACCATCAACAATATTTATTTGACGTGTCGCGACATCTCCTATAAATTCACTAAGAATGCACCCTTGCCCAGAGATAAAATCAACAGTTCCTTTAAAATATTTTTTCTCCAACTACAATCCCTCCCTCTTTTAACAATTCTTTTAGAATCATCAAAATCTTTTATATACAAGATCAAAAGTGTATTTTCTCGTGATTCAATTACCATCTAAGCCAATAACAGCTATTTCGGCAAAATGGCTTATTCCTTTTAATTTTCTTGCATTACCATATCTATCAGCTTCTAATTGGCCTAGTGACATTTTCACAATTGCATCAATATCTTTGAAGTGTTCGTCCGCCAATCATTTCAGGTATGATATTAATGAAGTATTGTCTATCCTCGAAGCGGACAAGTATATCCCCTGTTGAAGGTCTTATTACACCATTCTTCGTGATATCTTTCATCTCTTCTTCGGCTGTATCATGAATCAATGTCTAAGAAGTCAACCCCACCCAATCGCATTCGGCGCCTACGGGTAAAGGTTTATCCCCCCGCCAGCCCTATCGGGTCCTGCTGCGTAAACCGCCCGCAGTCCGGGTCGTAATACCGGAACAGATTGTAGTGCAGCCCTGTCTCACGATCCAGGTATTGCCCCTGCATGCGCAGGTTCTGAGAATATCCTGATACCTGCGTCTCGCTTTCCCGCAGCAGCTTGCCCCAGGCGCTGTTCACCCCTTCCCAGCGCACCTGCCCATCGATGTAGACGTAGGTCAGCGGCACGTCCCCGTGCACTTCCTGCAGCAGACGGAACCCTTCCCAGACAAACCGGGTGGTGACCGGCTTGCCGGTTGGCTGTCCGCCCAGCATCTGGCGTCGCGTTTTGCTGATGCGGCGACCGAGTGGATCGTAGCGGAAGCTGACCTGCGTCAGGCGGTTGTGCGTGACCTTCTCAGCAGAACCTTCCAGCGGGTTACCGGCAGCATCCCAGCGCCACTGCTCCTGGCCGGGCAGCGTGCCGTCCTGAACAAGCAAACGCCCGGCGCTGTCGTACTGCCAGCGGTACCAGCTAAACGGGTTATCGTCCCGCTATTCCCGTATCAGGTTATTACGGTAGTCATAATCCCAGCGGCGATACCCGCATCGCGGTGCCGGACGCTGGGCATTGCCG
Source organism: Enterobacter cloacae complex sp. 394I7 (assembly GCF_057320345.1). Taxonomy (NCBI): domain Bacteria; kingdom Pseudomonadati; phylum Pseudomonadota; class Gammaproteobacteria; order Enterobacterales; family Enterobacteriaceae; genus Enterobacter; species Enterobacter cloacae complex sp. 394I7. The sequence goes on from NZ_JBXWCR010000001.1 coordinate 1,602,751, forward strand.
GTAAAGACGTTCCGGCGATGCAGTTGACCAAGACGTCGTACTCGCTGCGGGTGGTCAGCAGCCCCTGGGTGCGGCTGGTCTCACGGTGAAGTTCGTCGCGGCTAAAATCTGAGACCGACAGCTTATTGAGAGCAGGGTGAACAAGGGGCGAAGAAGCAGGCAAGATGCGTGCGTAAGGCAAAGATTACATCGTTAAATATGGCGATGTGATGAACTCTTGTTTAACGTTTGATTTTCTTACGGGGTTAAAACACATTTTCCAGGAGTTCTGTTTTCATGCTGGGTTCAAAGGGAATGATTTCAACAGTCGCAAGCTTTAACTTCTGAAAAGGATCCTCGCGTAAGCGCTCTTCAAGAGAGGCAAGACTCTCGCACTTAGCGAGAATGACACCGCTGTTTCTTAGGATCCGTCTACCGGACGCCAGAAAAATCCCTCTGCATACCCCTTTTTTAGCCACTCAACATGAGCAGGTATCGCTGCGTCGATTTCATCGAGTGGTTTTATATAGGTCAAAATGACAATGTAAACCGTGCTCATCCTTTGCCTCTCAGTTAGGTTTTTACGCCGATTGTTGGAACTGTTTATGCAGCTCCTCTGTTGCCACCCAGTATTGTTATAACGTTTATGTGTATTTTAATCTTAATAAGCGGGTCCGGATTGGGACAACACGTTATGCATCATAGGAAAAAACCAATCATGCCAGCCGTTTTTTTTACCGCAAAGCTACAGACAATGACAACTTCCCTTGGAAGAGTGAATGTTAAGCAATAAAAAAGTCCCTTGGGGAAGTGCAGACAAATATACTTTCTCACACAGTGCATTGAAGTTTGTCAAAACGGCTGGTAACGGCTTTTGTTCATTTAATACAAAGACTAATTAACGTGTTGAATCTAACATTGCATAGTCTAATAATGATATGCCGAAAGTATATTTTTACCGTTTAACGATCACAATGCTTCTATAATCTGTTTCATTTTTTATCCAGAATATTTCATCTTGAGGTAACGTTCCATCACTGCAGAAATCAACAAGTTTACCTAACCATCCATCAGGAACATATTTGTGATAATGCATATTCTCAACATATTCAGAATATAGTCGCTTACTATCAAAGTCTATAAATAAATCCGGAATTAGATCATATATATCCCACCAGGTTGTTTTTTCTGAAAGCCTATTGTAAAACGCCACAGACATATCATCCTTATCGTATAAACAACCCTCTTTAATTAAGTTATCAATGAATATTTGTACGTTTTCTTCATTTACTACTGGTATGTCATATCTTTCTTTATGGATATCCTGTAAGTTAATTTCCACCCCGTTTTTCACAAAATCGTCTACCCATTTAACTCTGTCCAAAACCCACATTTCTTTAAAGGCAACGAACCAGTAAAATCTTCCTTCGTTCTTTACTATTACAAGGAGTTCATCATCTTTATTAACATTCATATAGTAACCTATTTTACATTCCCCGTGCCTGGAATCGCTACTTCTTCAAGCCATTCTGCCCATATTGATGGTAATTCATACGATCTACCTGGCGTTGTCGGATCGACACGCTTAGGAGCTAACCAACCTTGATTTAACGGATTAGTACGATAAACGGCCTGAGGTATTGCACTTTCTTCTATGAAATCCGCCATCCACTTAGGAAGTTGAAAGGAGACAATTTCTGCATTACCACCTCTAATATCAAGGAAATGCTGAGCATGCGAGCTATCTCCAATACTGATATTTAAGGTTCCACTATTTAAGGGTCAACGCTGAATTTTGGGGTTATTAGCAGAATCTAATTTGATTCTGACCCGACTTGCATTTGGTGGAATTCCCGCTTGAATCCTAAATATATACTCAGTTGCATTGGGATCCCCTCTCTTGCATAAACCCAGCGGAGCTATTCAACCTAATGGATTAGGAGCATAGCTGTAAAGATTTAACCCGCCATATAGCCCTATCAGATCCTGCTGCGTAAACCGTCCGCAGCCCGGGCCGTAATACAGGAACAGTTTGTAGTGCAGCCCTGTCTCACGATCCAGGTATTGCCCCTGCATCCGCAGGTTCTGGGAATATCCTGATACCTGCGTTTCACTTTCCCGCAGCAGCTTGCCCCAGGCGCTGTTCACCCCTTCCCAGCGCACCTGCCCTTCAATATCCGTCATCCGCTCCGGCGTGCCGTTCGGCTGATAGTGGAACCAGAAGATCTCCGGGGCATCCACGCCATCAATGCGCGCCAGCGGGTCGTAGCTGTCCTGATCGCTTTAGATACAGGTCAGCGGCACGTCCCCGTGCACCTCCTGCAGCAGGCGGACCCCTTCCCAGACAAACCGGGTAGTGACCGGCTTGACGGTTGGCTGTCCGCCCATCATCTGACGTCGCGTTTTGCTGATGCGGCGACCGAGCGGATCGTAGCGGAAGCTGATCTGCGTCTGAGGTTTGTTGCGGTCCCGCGGCTGGCTGATGACTTCCGTCAGGCGATCTTCACCGTCGTAGCGGTAGTGCCAGCGGGTCTGGCCGTTATCCTTCTCCACAGTGCGGCCGTGGATATCATAGCGCCAGCGAATGCCGTTCAGCTGCGTCAGGCGGTTGTCCGTGACCTTCTCAGCAGAGCCTTCCAGCGGGTTACCGGCAGCATCCCAGCGGCACTGCTCCTGGCCAGGCAACGTGCTGTCCTGTACAAGCAAAATATTGAGGGTAAGGGTCAGCAAGGTGCGTAAGGAGGAAGCCCGAATGCCTGTTGAAGGTAAAGATTACATCGTTAAATATGGCGACGTGGTGAACATCTTGTTAACGTTTGATCTGTTTCGAATGGAAAAAATCCACGCTTTGGCATGGATTTTTTTTCATATGGGGGACTCATTGCGCCACCAGAATAATATTTATAGTTGGATTGGTTTGTAGTTTATAATTTTATCAGCAATTTCTTCTGCGCTAAGTTCTTCATAATAAATGTAATTGGCTGCCTGAGGGTCTGCGACACTTCTACAAAGTAGGTCAATGTTGTTATCAGCTTCCTCTTCTGTACCTTCACTACGTTGGATTTTTTTTATCAGTTCAATAAGCTCTTGTCTTTGCATATTACTCCTTAAAAAGGATAAGCACGGTCTAGTGTGTCAAGGTGATATCTTGGCGTAATAATTACCAGATTATCAACATCATATACACCGCCTCCATGTTGGGCAGGGGTTCTATGGTGTAGTACAAAATATCTATTTTTCACGTTCCATTGCATAGCATGCGCTATTGGAGCTTTCCGCCCCGCATTCTGGTAACATTTGATGAACAACATTGCTTTGAAAGATGCGAATCGAAATATCCCCCTATACAGAAGTTCTCGCTAAAATCATCAAAGGATTTTACTTCCCGGCCTCGTAATTTATCGACAATAGAAGATGGGAATAAACTTGCATCACCATGCTATTTCGCTGAAATAGCGTTAATTGCAGTCAGTTAATACAAACCCTAATAATATGATTTTATATCTGGCAGCCTGACTTTCACCCTCAGCTAAAACTATATGCAAAACATTGCCTGCAAACAAACTGGAATAAACATAAATATCTAAATCGTTATATTTATAGGAGGGACTTAGATCATCGCTATATGTTTTAACCTTTATCCCAGAGATATTTTTCAAGATTTGTTTTTTTAAATCATCATGTATACCCCAAAGAGGTTTGGCATCTTCATTTTTGAAAACAATCTCGCAATCTAACTTTGGTATGGATATTTTTTCTGAATAATCATAAAAATCATCATCCTTTCCATCATATATTGTTCTCTTGGGTTTAAAATTATAACTTCCTAGACTCATGAAATTTATTTCTCTCTAATTTTTTTATCAGCCAATAGTTGTTTTATTGATTTAGATAGTGCATATTGAGCACCCCCTCCTGGTTGTTCAAACCAAGGTATCGCGGGTCCTGCATATGCATGTACTGGAGCAACCACTTCGTAGGTTTTATATGTTTTATCTAGCGTATCCAAAGGCAAGACTCGGCTTTCGAAAGATGCTCCAGCAGGATATTCACGCTGGTTTGTAAGAACCATTTACAATGGAATCTTTGTGCCAATAAAACTTTATTGCCAATGGTTCAATAAATTAATCCACATTTCTTTTTCTCCAGCGATGACTTTTATATTTTCTCTATTTTCTTTTACATACTGCATGTACGTTTCATAAATACCTCTTATTGTCACAGTTTTTTCAGAGCGAGAAGCTTCAATCAAAGTTATTAGCTTTTCTAAATAACATGCGGACTCTACTCTTGACTTAAAAAACTCCTTGAGATAGTCGAGCACCTCATTGTATGAATCGTAATTCATTATTCCTCCGGAAGAATATCAATTTTGTCGAAAGTAATTTCCCGTTTTTCTGCGTGCATTTGTTCTACGCCCCCTTTCCCATACTGCGGATAAGCATTTGTAAATTGTTCTAATGGTGCACCAACTTCATCCCCAAACATTCTTGGATGCCTCACTTGAGGAGTACCATTTTCATAAAGTTGCAATGTATCAAATGTTCCTCTAATTCTTGCATCACTCCAAGAAACATCCGCTGGTAAAGTCGGATCAACTTTATCAGGACCTTTTATCTGAAACGCATCACGAGCCGCTTTACCCGTATAAAATTTTTCGAATCCAAAATATGTTACAGGCACTTTTTTAGTTTCGATAAGACCAGGAACCCATTTATCTAAACTGCCATCGTCATTCAAATATCGGACATAACGATAAGCAGTTGAAGGCATTGTAACGCCTGGACCAGCAGGCCCAACATAGAAATCAGGTTTTGTTTTACCGCTACACTCACGACTCAATCCCCACAGATCCCCCCATCCCAGCGCATTAGGCGCATACTGGTAAAGGTTTATCCCCCCCGCCAGCCCTATCGGGTCCTGCTGCGTAAATCTTCCGCAGTCCGGGTCATAATACCGGAACAGATTGTAGTGCAGCCCTGTCTCACGGTCCAGGTATTGCCCCTGCATGCGCAGGTTCTGAGAATATCCTGACACCTGCGTCCCGCTTCCCTGCAGCAGTTTTTCCCAGGCACTATTCGCCCCTTCCCAGCGCATCTGCTCCTGGCCAGGCAGCGTGTCGTCCTGAACAAGCAAACGCCCGGCGCTGTCATACTGCCAGCGGTATCAGCTGAACGGGTTATCGTCCCGCTATTCCCGTATCAGGTTATTGCGGTAGTCGTAATCCCAGTGGCGGGACTCGCATCGCGGTGCCGGACGCTGGGCATTGCCGGTAAAGGCGTTCCGGCGATGCAGTCGACCAAAATAGTCGTACTCGTTGCGGGTGGTCAGCGCCCCCTGCGTGCAGAATGGAAAAATTGCACTGTTAAAGATGGCGACATACTAAACTTCCTGAGTAAAGTTTAAATAGTTTCAGTTGTGTCTTGAGACTCTCTTTACCTTATGGCATTTACTAATAACCAACGCAATATCTTGTTTTTTATTGAAAGATCAACTAAGGTGTATATAGTGAATCCTGAAAGTGAGTAATTCATCTCGCCATAAATCCAATTTTTACAAAATTATTATCTAACTATTCTTTATGCATTTCATTATACATTCCTCTTTTTTAGAGTCACTTATAAAAGATGTACGAAGAAGATTATTATTTCATTTAGAAAAAAGGGATTAATCCGAGTTTTTATCTCGTATACCAAATAAGGCAGTCATCTATAATAAATTTAAATATCACTATTGGACAATATGACTTCCGTTCCATGAATGGATAACTCATATATGTAATGTACGATTTATTACCATCAGAGATTAAGATCCCATTCAATATATATCCCACAATCAAAGGATCTTTCATTTGATTGCACTGTTATCTCTCCCCATTCATAAGTCCATTTTGTTCCATATGGAGGCTTATTTATCTTTCCCATATTGTTTCTGGAAAATTTATTTTGAACCCATTCTGTCAATCGTCTTTCTTCCTCTTCTAGATTTTTTAACGATGCCCTCTTATCCCAATCTTTGAGTGATTGATAAAAATCTCCGTCTTTACTTGTAAGAAAAAGAGATGGATTAAATGAGAAAATTGCTGGTCTGAACTCTACGATAAAGTTCTGCCCTTCCCATTCAATATCATTTTTCGAAAAATAAAATTTACCTATCTTAGTAAACTGCGGATGGGTTTTGTAAAAGTCAGATGAAGTAAATGTTTCAAAACAACTAAGTTCAATAGGATAATTATCAATTTTAACATTCCCATTTTTTACATTAAATGTCATCTTTTTCATATATCTATAACCTTACCAGGAATTAATTTACCTCTTGCTTCTTCAGGTATGTAAAACTGCCCCCCCCTTTCCGAACTGAGGATTCGCCGTTGCACGACCACTAGCAACAAATATATCCTCAGATACATAATATGCCCTAACTTTGGTTCGTACAGGGAAATCTGGGTTAAGTTTCACTTGTGACACCTCATGATATCCTAATGAATCACCTTTATATTGCCTAACTGTAGGATGAGTTACGGTATATGCAGGTAACTGATCACGATTTGGATGCAATGCATAGAGGATCGTTCCTTTTTTAAGCGTTCTGTTCGGTAACTATCAATACCTTTATAATCTTTATTATGAGGTCCTTGCCACTTACCACATCAGCACCATCAACTTCGCGATAAACTTTCCAGTATTCATTACCATGAATATGAGGTTGAGAGGAAATCTGGACGTTATCTTTCAACACATTCGGTAAGTTTATGGAGTCATAGCGCCAGCGAATGCCACAAAGTCGTCAGTGGTTTGTTAGCATAACCTTAAATACCGAACATCAATAAGATTCATATGATACTTTTTGTTAAGAAAATAATCCGTAATCTTTATAGCAGCGTACACTAATGCACTGTATGAGATATACATATTGTTTTATTGACAACATGCGTACCGTAAAGTTATTAACAGTCCATAACCTGGATTTTTAGAATCGAGGGTCCCACATCGGATTCATTATTCAAATCCTAACACCCTCGATTGTAGTCGAACATTAACATTTTAAATCGAATATATTAAATTAAATAATTTCCGATCTTCACCTTCAGGTCCGAATTTATATTCATCACCAACTAACCTCAGTATTTTTTCTTCATCTACAAAGAAACCTCTGTATACTATAGCGGAAATTATCCTTCCAAATATATCTGAAGAAACATGTCTTCTCAATGTTTTAAGATCTGCTAAATTATCTCTAAGAATATAATAAGCGTAATTCATTAGAATGAAGTTGGATATTAATAAATTTTTTGTAGATTGATACTTATCAAAACACTGATCCAAAGCTTTATATATTATTTTTTTAGATTTTTTATATGCATTAATAAAATTACCAGGATCGATAAGATAGCAATTTTTATCATTAAACAACAGGTGATTATCTTCGTTATTCGCAACAAACAAAAAATTTAATACCGATGATTGATAGTATTTTATAGCCTTAATATCTTCAAAGTTTTTCTTTTTTTCAAATTGTGCATAAAATTGCTCAAGCAATGATAATACAGTTACATTGCCATGCTGGACAGTATTTATACAGAGCCCGTCATTAGTAATGCATAGCAAATTATAAGAGTCATCATCCATGCCCATTTCAAAACACAAAGACCTTAAAAAAAAGCCTTTTGCTTTTATTGCGTAATCTTCTTTGCTGTTTTTTAAGGAAAGAAGTTGATGTATATAAAATAATATAACAATATCTTTATCTATACGCTGTCGATTATCTATTTGAAACAGATAACCTAATCGAGAAAGAAAAACTTCAAATGCATATTTCCCTTCTTCACTTAGGCCTAGCTTCTTTAATGCACGCTGTAACATAAATTTAGGAAAGCAAGTTTGCCAACGACTCAACTCTGCATACTTCCCATTTTCTTTTTTAAAATAAACGGAAAAAAGGTCTGGTTCATGTTTAACATAGACATAATTTCCAAAACTTTCAATCTCTGCTCTCGCATTAGTGAAGTGTTCAATTTTATGTAGATACATTTCAAAAATCATTAAGTAATCCTCTTACCACATTTCTTCCAATTACCTTTAGCATTTTTCTTTTCAATCTGGAATGAAGTGATTTTATCATTAAAACGAGGAAGGATATTTTTACCGATGCCCCCTTGCTCCAGGTTCATTTCTCTTTGATAGAACTCCATCTTTCAGCCCGGTCTCTTTGTAATCAACTTTTGATATATCACTATGTTGATTAAGAAGCTCAACCCCAGAGTCATTTACGGTCATAACGGCACGATACTTTTCATTTCCAGGGTTAAACCCTGGTCGGCTGTCATGATTAACCCATATGGCTTTTTCACCACGATTATTAGGAACCAATCCGCCTTTACCATCGCGTTCAGAAGCTGATGCAATCGCTTCATCTTTACTCATATAGCGTATAACTTCCTCTTGTTTTAATCCCAGAGGGTCTATTCGGGTTAAACTATTTGCACCATACTGGTAAAGGTTTATCCCCCCCGCCAGCCCTATCGGGTCCTGCTGCGTAAACCTACCGCAGTCCGGGTCGTAATACCGGAACAGATTGTAGTGCAGCCCTGTCTCACGGTCCAGGTATTGCCCCTGCGTGCGCAGGTTCTGAGAATATCCTGATACCTGCGTCTCGCTTTCCCGCAGCAGCTTGCCCCAGGCGCTGTTCACCCCTTCCCAGCGCACCTGCCCTTCGCTATCCGTCATCCGCTCCGGCGTGCCGTTGGGCTGGCAGTGGAACCAGAAGATCTCCGGGGCTTCCACGCCGTCAATGTGCGCCAGCGGGTCGTAGCTGTCCTGATCGCTGTAGACACATGTCAGCGGCACGTCCCCGTGCACTTCCTGCAGCAGACGGAACCCTTCCCAGACAAACCGGGTGCTGACCGGCTTGCCGGTTGACTGCCCGCCCAGCATCTGGCGACGCGTTTTGCTGATGCGGAGACCGAGCGGATCGTAGCGGAAGCTGACCTGCGTCTGCGGTTTGTTGCGGTCCCGCGGCTGGCTGATGACTTCCGTCAGGCGATGTTCACCGTCGTAGCGGTAGTGCCAGCGGGTCTGGCCGTTATCCTTCTCCACGGTGCGGCCGTGGATATCATAGCGCCAGCGAATGCCGTTCAGCTGCGTCAGGCGGTTGTGCGTGACTTTCTCAGCAGAACCTTCGAGCAATGAAGGTTCTGTAGTGGTAGCGGTTTGCGCCCCGGTTGAATCCGATACCGCTGAAATGGACGACGCCGGCCGTGAAGAGTCCATGGCCGAGCAGGGTCTGGAAGAGCCGGGCCTGAACCGCGTGATCCGCGCGGGCTATGAGCTGCTGAACCTGCAAACCTACTTCACCGCTGGTGTAAAAGAAGTGCGTGCGTGGACCATCCCTGTCGGTGCGACTGCGCCTCAGGCAGCCGGTAAGATCCACACCGACTTCGAGAAAGGCTTCATTCGTGCGCAGACTATCGCGTTTGAAGACTTTATCACCTACAAAGGTGAGCAAGGCGCGAAAGAAGCGGGCAAGATGCGTGCGGAAGGGAAAGATTACATCGTTAAAGATGGCGATGTGATGAACTTCCTGTTTAACGTTTGATTGGTTTTGAATGAAAAAATCCACGCTTAGGCGCGGATTTTTATTCCGAGATAAATTTCCCAGATAATATTAAATTTAAAAAATACCTTCTTTGAGAGGATGGTATTTTATTCCTCCCCAAGGGTCATCTAGCAAAAACCTAGCAGCAACAGCTTCTTTTGCCGGTACAAGAGTGAAATTATAGTAAATTTCATCGCCTTCACAAATCTCATAAAAGAGTGAATAAACTTTATCGATCACATCTATATTTAAATCGAATTTCTCAGTTGCAGAAGCGATTTGCAGCTTATGTTTATTCGTAATGAAAAATGGTACAACAATACAGCGCTGAGCATTTTCATCCAATTTGAAAGCATACTCTATTTTGATATTGACGATTGCTCCAAACGCGTCCTCTGGTAATGGATCGAATATAACATAATCCTTGTGAAGAACAGCACCTTGAGAAACATTACCCTTTCCCCATTGACTCAGCTTTTCGTCATAGTCTCGGGATCGTAACACTATTTGACTATGTGAAATCAGTAGATCAACTATTTGTATTTTTTTATCATTCATTACATTACCTCGATTTTTATTATCGTTCTACCTATAATGTGAGATCAGGCCATCAAAAATAAAATACCTGTGATATTTTTAAGGTGTTAATGAGTGGCGGTAATACGAAATCTGACAGGGGAAGCACCCTACCCCTGATGCTCAAATATTGGCCAGGATATTATCGACAAGCTCAAACCCTGAAACCCCCATTGTTGTGTAATTAGGGTATTCGGCAACAGATAACCGCCTGATTTCGTCCTCTCCATTATATAAACCACCAGCATAATTAAATATTTTCAATTGTTTTTTTTCTTCTGTAAGATCAGTATAACCAATAATTTTCCAAACGCCTTTGCTGATATTTTGATTGCCGGTAAAGATAACTTTCGTCTCTTTACCAAACTTTTCAAAACTTAGCGGTGTTAATGAACCGCCATCAATAAGCTCTTCAGTCTGCTGTATCGATAATATGCAGAACCCTATTGCTTGCTTAAATTTTTTGCTTGGAGCAAAAACAATATGACAAATCGCATATTTCCCATTGCTCAATGGAATGACAAAGATGTCACCCTGTTTGTATTTTACTTTCATAAGCCATTACCTTTCAGTATTGATAACGCATCATTCAATACTTTTCCACCCCAATCACTGCTATGACCCACAATATCATATGTGCTAACCTTTGGGTTATTAGGACTATACGATCTGATTTTATTGAGGAGATTTGTTAAAGAATTCGTTGACTTAGCTCCACCATTAAGATCCATAATTCTTTGTTCCAAGTATTTAGCTTCAGCTTTGGTCGAATTATTATCAAATATGGTCAACTGTTCCAAAAGAGATTTACCCGGTGTATTCACATGGCTATTCAAACGCGTTGGTGCATCCCCACGTCCTACATTGATAATATTCTTTCCGTCGTGTAGCACCTACAACCATGCATACAATTCATACCGGAACGCTACACATGCACATTCTGGTTGGTCTGTACATAACTTAAAGCCAGAAAGCCTAATCATCTTCTATATCGGGAGGAGGAGTCACAATACCAAGAACTTCTCGCCCAAATCGAATATCTTCATCAGATTTCTTTTTTAACTTAAGGATTACAACCCCCAGCAGAAAATTATTTTTTTCATCTGAATAAACCTTAAAAGAATATGACTTAGTACGGATGTTAATTACAGAAACATTTTCTTTATCAAAGTTTTCAAGAGCAACAATTAACTCATCAAGCCCCTTTACTTTCAATCCGGTGAATTTCGTATTTTCTTTATGCGCTTTCATTGTTCGCAACTCATCTTGAGTATGACTTATGAATGATGCACATTGCATATTATTTTTTTCATTTAGATAAGAACGAAATTCATCCGGTATTTTTTCTCGCGCATACTCAACAAGGCTATCATTTTTCATGGTAAAAACACCTCAACATCGCCACTTCGGATTCCTTTAAGTAAGATTTCTCGTTCCATCCATTCATCAAAAGAATACTCCCACGACCAAGAATCGCCTGACTTAGGAGCACCAACTTTGACTCTTAATATAACACCATCAGGTCCTGCAAAGCTTCTTGCTACATCGGGACTATCTGTCCACGAAGTATATGGGCTGATACTTGATACCCCGCCAAAGTTATGTTGCTCCGGAGTTATTGATGAATGAACATCCCAGGAATCACCTTACCATTAAGTGCATTTTCCCATTCGGGATGGTCTTTATGTATACCCCGGTAATTATATTGCCCTGGTTCCGCATCCGGTAGATGTTTATCAGGTTTAGAAGGCGACAACCCTCACGGCTCCACCCACCCCAGCGCATTCGGCGCATACTGGTAAAGGTTTATCCCCCCCGCCAGCCCTATCGGGACCTGCTGCTCGCTTTCACGCAGCAGCTTGCCCCAGGCGCTGTTCACCGCTTCCCAGCGCACCTGCCCTTCGCTATCCGTCATCCGCTCCGTCGTGCCGTTCGGCTGACAGTGGAACCAGAAGATTTCCGGTGCTTCCACGCCATCAATACGCGCCAGCGGATCGTAGCTGTCCTGACCGCTATAGACACAGGTCAGCGGCACGTCCCCGTGCACTTCCTGCAGCAGGCGGAACCCTTCCCAGACAAACCGGGTGCTGACCGGCTTGCCGGTTGGCTGTCCGCCCAGCATCTGGCGTCGCGTTTTGCTGATGCGTCGTCCGAGCGGATCGTAGCGGTAGTGCCAGCGGGTCTGGCCGTTATCTTTCTCTATGGTGCGGCCGTGAACGTCATAGCGCCAGCGAATGCCGTTCAGCTGCGTCAGGCGGTTGTGCGTAACCTTCGCAGCAGAGCCTTCCAGCGGGTTACCGGTAGCATCCCAGCGCCACTGCTCCTGTTCGGGCAGCGTGCCGTCCTGAACAAGCTAACGCCCGGCGCTGTCGTACTGCCAGCGGTACCAGCTGAACGGGTTATCGTCCCGCTCTTCCCGCACCAGGTTATTACGGTAGTCATAATCCCAGCGGCGGGACCAGCAGCGCGGCGACGGACGCTGCGCATTGCCAGTGAATACATCCCGGCGATGCAGTCGACCAAGACGGTCGTACTCGCTGCGGGTTGTAAGCAGACCCCGGGGGCGGCGATTCTCAAGGTGGAGTCGTTCGTCGCGGGTATACTGACAATTTATTGAGGGAAAGGGTAAGCGAGGCGCAAAAAACAAGCAAGATACATGCAAAAGGAAAAAAATGATATTGTCAAAAATGGCTACGTGATGAACTAATTGTATAACATTTGTTTTTTTGAATCAAAAAATCCACACCAAGGCGTGGATTTTCATTCAGAGATAAACTCCCTCTTCTAATGAGTTTTCAATAAACGTTGCTTTTGTAAAGGAAATTAGAACATCTGAACCTTGCTTTTTAAATTTAACTTTGTAACTACCAGGTTCTAAAATAATAAACTCACCAGAAATAGCATCTGAGTCATCAGGCTCAAGATCTCCGCCCGTGACATCCTCTCCCGCTCCAATGAAAACCTTTCCAGAAGGTACGTTTAAAAATAGTGCCCCAACATATTCGTCAACATTATTTTTTATATGAATTTTATAGGCGCCATCCTCTCCAAGATTGAGAAATAATACATTCCCTTTATTTATTTCTTCAATTTCATCTTCTGGAAGACTCCACCAATCTGCATCATTATCAATTCTATGTTTTAATGACATCAAATCATAAATAACTAATGTGGCAGTATCCGTCTGGACATAAATGGATTTATTCATTTTACCCCCCCTATTGAAATATTATTTCCCTGATGACATCCCCAGCGGAAATCCCGCCTTTTTACCTGTATTTTCCAGGAACTACCGACACTTTTATTAATTGTTTCATTCAGCATTTATACTCTTTGTACAGGCAAATCTTCAACAACTAAATGAACAGATGATCAGCATTTTACTTACTTAGATCAGGAGCTGAGCCGAACATCTTTTCAAAGCACACGGAAACAGCTTGCCTTATCATTTATAAGGGCATTTGATCTTAATACGCTGAGCCAGTTCGAGTTAACGCATTACGCTTCATATCAAAGGAATAAAACCAATCATACCAGCCATTCTCTTGTACTGCATAACTACAGACGACAACCACTTCCTTTGATAGATTGAATGTTAAGTAATAGAAAATAGCGCCTTCAGGAGGTGCAGACGACAACAGTGTTTCGCCCCGAGCATTGAAAATTGTCAAAACGGTTGGTAATGGCTTTGGTTCGCTTAACGCAAAGACTAATTGGCGTGTTGAATCTATCATTGCACAGTCTAAAAATGGCATAGTAATCAGTACGTTACTTTCACCACGCGTCCATTCAAGCAGATCATTTTCTTTAATACAATTGAGATTTTCAATCATAGGTAAATCTAAAATTACAATATTTGATCTGTTTCAAGTCACCTTCAAAAAACCCCACAAGATATACACGGTACCGGGCTGGCTGAACTTCTTTATACGTAAAGACAGTTGAAAAGTCTTTTAAACAGTTTTGACATGTGTTTTTCGAAACATACAATTGGCTTTCATCATAGCTATATTTATTATCTTCACTAAAATACTTCACACCTCTCATTTTCTTAACAAGAAAGCATTTTACCTCTTCGGTGAGCGAGTCAAAACCATATGAATTTACTATGGAATATATTATTACACCTTCGCATTCAGGGCATGCTAGTTCCTTTCCATACTCTATGAAATCATTGTCATTGCCATCCAGGACTAATAACTTCTTTTTCAGTCGATTTGTTATTTTCACTTTATCTAAACCTTTAACTCCATTAATAGACAGGTTAGGTGATAAGCAAATGGGGGGATTTTATTAATTGATAATTTCATTTAGTCAAACATTCCATTCGATATAAATTCCACAGTCGAAGTTTTTTTCATTAGACTGTACAACAATTCTTCCCCATTCATGATCCCATTGAATTCCATATTGAGGATTGTTAATTTCAAGCTTAGGGTTTGAGGTTATTTCATTCTCAACCTATTTTTCGTTTGAACAGTAATTGGTCCTAAAGGGTAGTTACTATTTCTGAGAAATAACAAATTCATGACCAAAGATGGTAATTGTTAATTAAAGGGAAAAATACGTTGCATTTTTAGTTTTTAACTAGAAATTTATGGCTTGCTACAGAGTTTCATAAAAATAGACTTCACAGCAGCAGAATTAAATAAGTCGCAAACTTATTAATTATTCTTTAAGGAAGACTCTCTTCTGTTACCAATCCATCAACAAAGTTGGAAAATGAATTTGTCAGATATCTTTGAATTTTTATATGATTCTCTTGCATAGTCAAATCTTCATCAAAAGAATCTGTAGCAAAATATACAATTGAATAATTATCTAAATTCAGACAAAAGAAATTCCCTCCCCAATCATTTGCGAAAGGAAGTAGGTTCCTAGGAATCACTTCCCTATCCAACATGCTAATATAGCAACCGTCAATTAAAGACCTAGGATCATCATTTGTCTGAGTATTATAAACAAACGGTTTAAATCCTGCTACCTCTACTGGCTCAAAACCTTCATCACCGTCCCACCAACTTTTCTCAGGAATGCCACCATTAAATTGCAGATAATGTGATACGAAATCATCCGGAAGGGTAATAGATAATTTACTTTCCGTTTTATAAATATCTGCACGACCAATCTTTTTTTCACATTTTTTGAAGTTATTCATCAGATTATGACGTAGTAATTACACTCCGTAAGCAATTATATGGAACATATTTATTCAAGCCACCTTTAAAAGGTAAATAACGATGTATTCATGTTCTTTTGCGCAAAAAAAATTCAAGGTATTTTCTAGGTCTATCCTGAAATGCACGCTCTTTGCCGTAGTTATAAGCATCGTTAAAATATTTATACGCTTCCTCAAATTGATTCAACTCATAACAGACCATGCCGAGATCAATTAAGGGTGCAGTGTCTATATCCGATCCACATGTCCGTAATGTCGTCTCTCCCCATTTCTTTGCCTCAGCATAATCCGCCAGATCAAAATATGCGCTGTATATGCATGCACAGATCCAGTTGGCAATTTCCCATTCGAGCTTCGGCTCAGGAAGAGCTTGCCAGGCTTTGTGGTATTGCTCTAACGCCTCAGTATATTTTTTATCATCATGAAACTCATTTCCTTTTTCTATAAAAGATGTAACTCTTTTTTCATCAAATTTATCGTAACCGATTTTCATGTGTTTATTGATGGTGAATCGCAAAGAAACCTCCTAACCAATATAAAAGCTGACATGAGCCATAAATACTTTTGAATAAAGAAGTTCTCTAAAAAATGTTATTTTTAATATTAAAAAATAAAAAGTTAACCAAAAAAGAATTGATTAAACCCTTTTGCCTCAACATCCTTTAGTTTGCCTTTAAGCATAAAATCGATATCTTCCAGAAAATCCTCTCTGAAATTAAAATCATCATCTGTACCATCACCATCATATTTACTTTGCTCTATCTCAATGGCAGAACAAAAAACATCCAAAAAGTCAGCTAAGGAACCGGAAATGATAAAGTTTCGTTTTTCAATACTACCATAAACAGGAGATGTTATATTTCGGGTGTCACAAAAAAGAACGTCTCCATTTCTTTCAGCAAAGATTATATACTCATCGTGCCAGGCCGTATCATTTTGAACTCGCCAACCTGATAATATTTCATTGAGATCTTGAGACTCAACAATTTGTATAAAGAAAGTACCATAAAATGTTGGATGGTCATTTAAAATCAAATGGCTATAAAAAAATCGAATTTCGCCATTTAAATTCACAGGGAGAGAACTTTCATTTTCTTCTGCTGTAAAGTCTATCTCTCCCATATTTAAATCATTCGTTTTGAATTTGATAACAAAGTCTTGAATAGTATTTTTTATATACATCATTCCTCTTTAAGAGTTAACATTATTTATTACTCGTAAAACTACTATGATCTATAGTTGAAAAATGGACTCATCATCCAAAGAAGTTTTTCGCGCCATTAAAAAAGAAAAATAAAGAATCAGTGATGGCACGACACCATTCAATATTAAGGTAGTTTATTGCCCTTTCTCTTACGATTTGAGTCTATTTCGTAGAAATAATCTTCACAGAAAACGTCTAAAGCATTTTCCAGTTGAACAAGCTTCAAACCCCGGAAGCCTTTACTTTCAATAACTTCCTTAACCTCTTTTTTAATAATGATAAACCCTCCTAATAATGTGCCGCTAAACGAAAAAATATCATATTCAATCGCATCATTCTTTAATTCAATTTTAAAAGGTATGATATCTCCGAATTTATCATCTTCAAGAATAGATTTTTCTTCATCTATAACATCCACGCCGGGAAAATATACATATTTAAAATCATCTCGAAGAACTTGTCCATTCCCAATCGAAACTGGTGTTATATCTCGGTCAAAAATAACATTGTGCTTATAATTTTCTAAAATTGAAAATAAAGACTTATCCATCAAGTGCCCAAAGTCTTTTTTATAATAGTCAAATTTCAAAGCCCCAACATTTTTATTGCACAACAAATAAATACGTTCTGGACATGCATCGTCTGTTATTCGATAAGGGAAGGAAAATGCAGAGCCTTCTATTTCGCAGTTTTCATCGATCTGTAATCTTTCATCAACCGTGCCCTGTAAATTTCTTGGCATGAGTGATGATTCAAAGTCATTCATGATCACATAATAGGACATTAATTCATTCCCCTGCATTTTGTTGTGGGAATATGACCCATCCAAATTTAATTCTTCATATCAATCTGGGTCCGCCTTATAGCTATCCTCGTCCCTTTAGCATCTAATATCCCAGAATTATATCGTTGCTCAACACGAGCAATTCGCTGGCGGACAATACCACTATAGTTATGATGATTACTGCTATGGAAAACATCCATTCCTTTCCTGCATCTTGTTTCATTGCTGTTGCGCTGCCTGGCAAATAAATACCATTAAATGCAGAGTCCATGTCTTTACCGATGCCAATATTATTGAAGAATGATCGGTTCTCTTTCCACACCTCAGCGGGTATAACATGGTAAGCAGAGAGTCGATCTCCAACTTTGCCAGACTTATCTTTAACTAATATACCGCTATTAAATAACCCCCCACGGATCCACCCATCCCAGCGCATTCGGCGCATACTGGTAAAGGTTTATCCCCCCGCCAGCCCTATCGGGTCCTGATGCGTAAACCGCCCACAGTCCGGGTCGTAATACCGGAATAGAATGTAGTGCAGACCTGTCTCACGATCCGGGTATTGCCCCGCATACGCAGGTTCTGAGAATATCCTGATAACTGCGTCTCGCTTTCCTGCAGCAGTTTTTCCCAGGCACTATTCGCCCCTTCCCTGCGCATCTGCTCCTGGCCGGGCAGCGTGTCGTCCTGAACAAGCAAACGCCCGGCGCTGTCATACTGCCAGCGGTACCAGCTGAACGGGTTGTCGTCACGCTCTTCCCGCACCAGGTTATTGCGGTAGTCGTAATCCCAGCGGCGGGACCCGCATCGCGGTGCCGGACGTTGGCATTGCCGGTAAAGACGTTCCGGCAATGCAGTCGGTCAAGGCGGTCATATTCGCTGCGGGTGGTCAGCAGCCCCTGGGTGCGGCTGGTCTCACGGTGAAGTTCGTCGCGGCTAAAATCTGAGACCGACAGCTTATTGAGAGCAGGGTGAACAAGGCGCGAAGTAGCAGGCAAGATGCGTGCAGAAGGGAAAGATTACATTGTTAAAGATGGCGATGTGATGAACTTCCTGTTTAACATTTGATTGGTTTTGAATGAGAAAAATCCACGCTTGGGCGTGGATTTTTTTATTGCAGGGTCAAAACACATTGTCTAAAAGTTCTGTTTTCATGCTGGGTTCAAAAGGAATGATTTCAGCAGTTGCAAGCTTTAACGCCTGAAAAGGATCCTTGCGCAAGCGCTCTTCAAAAGAGGCAAGGCTCACAGATTTAGCAAGAATGACGCCACCGTTTCTTGGGCCCCATTTACATTATAAGGCCCAAGTTCCATCACAGACCTTATAATGTTGGCTCTTGATTGAAAAAATCAAAATTTACTTAAAAAAATCATGTCCGTAATTTCACATAATTATCAAAAAACTCAGAAAACGAAGCGTTTAAAGTGTTTGTTTCTTTTCTGGAAAACAAATCATAATTAATAACTCGACCAAAATTTTTGCCGCCACAGTCTATACACCAACAAACTTCGTCATCTTTGAAATAGATAACTGCATAGTTTTCAGGAAGGGAGAACTCAGTCCGGCAATAATTTGTATCATAAAAAACAGCACCTCCGGATTCTTCGAGGGCATTGTTATCAACTACTCCTGAGATCTCCTCTCCAATTACACCGCCGCCGCCAACCAAATGTAAGAACTCTTTAAAATCAAGTGGGAGTTTAATACCCAGATTATTTTCAAGTATGTCAATCTGCTCTAGATCAACCGGGCCTAACCAAAACACCTCGTCTGTAGCATTCTTATCTAAATGCTCAATTGCAGTTTTGATAGTCATCTTTTACACCCTATAAAAAATCCAATGATCTCAACTTCCAATACGCGCTTCTAAATCTGTTGTACTGCCTATCAAGTTCAGGAGTATTTCTAAAACTCCCACCATTCTCAATTAATCCATGCAATTGCTTATGATACAGCTTATGCGTTGATGAAAGAATTTCCACCATCGGTCCAGGCTCTTGTCCAAGAACATGATGGAGGTTAACTTGTTTTCCATCCGTGCCAATCGGAGCATAGCCATTCTTCATCAAATCAACATTTGTCCAACCATCCTTAACTTTCGCTTTGATTGAAGGATGAACTGACGGATGAACCGACTTAGGGACACCTGGATGTATATCAACAGTATTTTTATAGACTGTACGTCCCAGAATTGTTCCAGGCTTATATTTACCTGAGGATGAACACCTACTCAACCCCCACGGATCCACCCACCCCAGCGCATTCGGCGCATACTGGTAAAGGTTTATCCCCCCCGCCAGCCCTATCGGGTCCTGCTGCGTAAACCGCCCGCAGTCCGGGTCGTAATACCGGAACAGATTGTAGTGCAGCCCTGTCTCACGGTCCAGGTATTGCCCCTGCATGCGCAGGTTCTGAGAATATCCTGATACCTGCGTCTCGCTTTCCCGCAGCAGCTTGCCCCAGGCGCTGTTCACCCCTTCCCAGCGCACCTGCCCTTCGATATCCGTCATCCGCTCCGGCGTGCCGTTGGGCTGACAGTGGAACCAGAAGATCTCCGGGGCATCTACGCCGTCAATACGCGCCAGCGGGTCGTAGCTGTCCTGATCGCTATAGACGTAGGTCAGTGGCACGTCCCCGTGCACTTCCTGCAGCAGGCGGAACCCTTCCCAGACAAACCGGGTGGTGATCGGCTTGCCGGTTGGCTGTCCTCCCAGCATCTGGCGTCGCGTTTTGCTGATGCGTCGCCCAAGCGGATCGTAGCGGAAGCTGATCTGCGTCTGAGGTTTGTTGCGGTCCCGCGGCTGGCTGATGACTTCCGTCAGACGGTGCTCACCGTCGTAGCGGTAGTGCCAGCGGGTCTGGCCGTTATCTTTCTCCACGGTGCGGCCGTGGATGTCATAGCGCCAGCGAATGCCGTTCAGCTGCGTCAGGCGGTTGTGCGTGACCTTCTCAGCAGATCCTTCGAGCGGGTTACCGGCAGCGTCCCAGCGCCACTGCTCCTGGCCAGGCAGCGTGCCGTCCTGAACGAGCAGACGCCCGGCGCTGTCGTACTGCCAGCGGTACCAGCTGAACGGGTTATCGTCCCGCTCTTCCCGCACCAGGTTATTGCGGTAGTCGTAATCCCAGCGGCGGGACCAGCGGCGCGGCGACGGGCGCTGGGCATTGCCGGTAAAGACGTCCCGGCGATGCAGTCGCCCAAGACGATCGTATTCGCTACGGGTGGTCAGCAGCCCCTGGGTGCGGCTGGTCTCCCGGTGGAGTTCGTCGCGGGTAAAATCGGAGACCGACAGCTTATCGAGGGCAATGCTGAGCAGATGCCCGCTGCCGTAGTAGAACTGTTTCAGCTCGCGGCCATCGGGCAGCGTGACGGAGGTGCGGTTGCCAAGAGCATCATACTCCCATGCCAGCTCACCGTGCTCGCCCACTTCACGCGTGACACGCCCCAGGGCGTCATACTCAAAGGCAAGTTCCTGTTCTGCCTCTGCACTCCAGGCGTCAACGGAAAGTGCCGGATGAAGTCCAATACGACTCAGCAAACCTGACGGTGTGTAGTGATAACGGGTCTGCCCTTCCGGCGTGGTGCGGGCAACCAGCTGGCCACTCGCGCTCCAGGCGAAGGCATGGGTGATGGCTTCCGGATGACCGGCGGCAAACGTGCGCGCTATCGTACGCCCGCAGGCGTCATAGCGATACTGTGAGGCCACGCCATCGAGCCCCACCTCTTCCAGCAGCAGCGAGTCGGGCCCCCAGCGGAACTGATAGGCTTCGCCATTTTCATTTTCCAGGGCAATCAGTCGCCCTCGGCTGTCCCAGCGGCGACGGACCTCTTCACCCTGAGTATTACGCGTAGCGGTTAATCGTCCTGCCTCGTCGTATTTAAACTCACTTTCTTTGCCATCAGCGCCCGCATGCGTCACCGGCAGGCCGCGTTCGTTCCATGCGAGCGACTCTGTCCAGCCTTCCGGTCGATCGAGTTGCACCGGACGCCCTGCGGCATCGTAGCGATAGCGCGTCTCTTCGCCGTCAGCGCCGATCTCAGTCGTTAACCAGCCCAGCGGATGATAGGTATAGCGGGTTATTCGTCCTGAACAGTCTGTGGCACGAATGACCTGCCCGGCCTCGTTGTACTCCTGGTAGCGACTGTTTCCCGCGGCATCAACTTCTTCAACGACCTGACCAAACTCGTCCCGGCACAGCAGTGTTGTCTGCCCCATCGGGTCCACCACACGCTTCAGCCCGTGATGTTCGTCGTACCAGAAACGGGTCGCACTGCCGTCGGCTTCAATGATGGCTGACGGCAGCGCGCGGTGCTCCAGCCAGGTGGTGGTGCGGGTATTGCCGTCGGCGTCGATTTCCTGCACCCGGTTGCCCATTTCGTCGTAGACGAAGGTGACGGCGTTACCGAGCGGATCGATGCGACGGGTCAGAAGTTCGTTGTCATCCCACTCATAGCGCCAGTTTTCACCGCGCTCGTCCACGTAACGGACAATCAGATTCTGGGCATTCCAGTAGTGGCGGCGCGTCTGACCATCGTAGTGCTCGACGGTCGTCAACCCGGCGGCTAAATCGTAGGTGAAGCGGCAGCCGTCGCCGGTGCTGGTGCGGTTTTCCACGACGCGCCAGTGGTCGAATTTTTGCCAGCGGTATTCGCTCTCCAGCCCGCCCGGCAGGCGGTGCCAGACCATCAGGCCGTGGTCGTTATAGCGGTATTCACGCGTCACTACGCCAGAGGCATCCGTCACGCTCGCCAGCTGGCCGCATGCATCGTAACCCCACTGCATCAGCGGCCAGGTACGGTTGCCGTCAAAATGGCTGGCAGAGGTGGCACGCTGCGGGAAACGCTCATCTTCATAGCGCAGGGTGACATCAATCGCCCGTGGCTCATCGTGAAGATTGACCAGCCTGTCGTGTTCATCCCACTCCGTCAGCAGCGCGTTACCGTATTCGTCGCTGAGGGAGGCCATACGCAGGAGGGTGGGATTCGCCCGGGTCGGTTTATACAGACGCCACACCGCGCCGTCGTCGTCGGCAATCGCCACGTCGCCGCTCTCATTGCGGCGGATGATGATGCCTTCACTGATGCTGTAAAACGCGCGATCGACGGGCGGCAGCTCAAAGCTTAGCTCACGGCCGGTTTCGTCGAACCAGGTGGCGTTGTTCTCTTCGAGCGTCAGATAGCTGTCAAAGGTTGTCGCCCAACCCAGACCAAACAGCCCTTCACGGGTGGTCAGGCTGTTGTAGCTGCGCTGCCAGCGCAGCGGGAAGCGCCCCGGCAGCGAGAAATCGAGTTCATCGTCATCATTCAGCACCTTCACGCCGGTTGCAGCATGTACCGGGTGCGAGGAGCCAAACACAGCATTAACGGCCATATCGGCCAGCATGCCACCGCCGGCTGCCGCCAGTGCACAGGGCATATTTTTCAGGATTTTACCCGGACGTCCGCGCAGCAGGGAGAGCGCGATCATCCCCAGCGCCAGACCCGGCGTTTTACCGCTTTTGATATCGCGGACCGTGAGCGTGTCCCCGCCGATGATCACGTTCGGGGAGACATCGTCGGAAACGGTGCCTTCGCAGGTGGTGCGATCTTTTGCACGTACCGCGGGCTGCCCGTTAATGAAGACGCTTTTAGAGCCTTCCGCCAGATACTGCGGCCCGGAGTGCTTTTCGCACGCCACCTTGTCTTCTTCCAGCGGCGAGGTTCCCGCGGCGGCAGAAGCCACGCTCGGCTGCCACATCTCGCTGCCAAACTGTCCAGCGGCGGAAAGCAGCATGCCGGCGTAATCGGCAAAGCTGCCCGGAGACTGTGGTTCAGGTGACGGTGTGTCGGCGGGCGTCAGCGTCCCGGCCGCTCGTGCAGCGGGAATCGCGTTCGTCAGAACGTTATCAGACCCGGTGGTAATTTTGCCCGCTGGTGACGGCGGGAACAGCGCGTTGCCTAAGCCTTCGGCGGCGTTGCTGATATCGTCAGTTATACCTGCCACGTTTGCCAGTACGCCGCCAATGATCCCACTTAACAGACAACTGGATCCAATCGCCGCCACGCCCGCGGCGGCGGCACCCGCCCCCAGCAGCGGAGCAGCAACGGTTGCCGCCGCGCCTACGGCAGCGCCGATAACGGCATAGGCCGCACCTTCCGCCACAATACTGGTGATATCCGCAAAAATGCTGGAGTGAATGATCTCGTCGCCCTGACGGGCCGCGTTGTTATCGCTCATGCCTTACACATTCCGGTTGTCGTTTAGCGTCAGACTCTGCTTAAGCGCGCTCCAGCGCACCTCATCCTCTGCGGTGAATGCTCTGAGCGCCGAGAGGGTAAAAATCATCAACACCGGCTTGCCCGGCGTTTGTACGGCCAGCTGTTTTTGCCAAATGCGCTGTCCGTTACTGTCAAAAGTCGTCTCGACTTCCAGCGCGATAATTTTTCCGTCAGGCCCGACCTTTACGCTCTGGAATGCGCTTTGGGCAATCTCGCCCATCTGCGGACGTAGTAGTTCCCACTGGCGGTGAAACTCTTTCTCATAGTCGCTGCCATCCGGAATAACGCCGCGACTGACCACCACGGACAACCCGCTTTCGTCGTCGCGAATAATGTTCATACTGTTATCCTGCCACGCGGCAGGAAAAAGGGAGAAGTAACCTTCCTGGAGGGTATATTTCATATGGGAACTCGGGATGATTAATAGTGTGAGAAACAAAAGAGGCCAATCCACACTGGCCTTTTGGCTGGCGAATGCATTATTTAAGCCACTGACCCGACTGTTCAACTAACACATGGCTGCCTTTGCTCACGACCAATTTCACGGGTGAGTAAGTCACGGTGTAAGCGATCTCGCCATTCTTATAGGTAGAACCAATTATTTTACCTGCAGGATCGTGCAACGTTTTCCCCTTAAGGGAGATCGTACTATTATCACTTTTGCGCACGCCGAGATAATACATCTGGTCACATTCACTAGTAAAACGCCCGCATTTATTGACCAGAGAAATAGCGAACTTTTCAGTATTGAGTTTTCGGGTTTCAACTGTCTGAGCCGAAGCAGCTTTATGTAACGTATAACGCTGCGGAGCATAATAATTTCCTTTTTGAGGAGGAGTAACTAAACGCCATTCCATTTCACTCCCCTTAATTTCCAGAACAGCCCGTCCGCCTATACCGCCAAACGAAGAGTTGAACTCAACATTGGCACGATTGCCCGCGATCGTACCGCTAAGATTACGCTCATCATCTTCCGGGCAATCAATGCGGTTTCCTCTTTGAGAAATATAGCAATAAGATCCGGAGATACGGCCACCTGATTCAGCTAACCGCAGAGTTAACGTCGAGTCGTTCGCGTACCCGCCTGACCATACTCCGCCAAATGCGGGACCAGATTGGCTTATCGTTTCAAAATGCAGTGTGCCAAATCTTGCAGCCCATTTTTTAATATCGCCGTTAATATCCTGGCGATGTTCAGAAGACTGATAATGAATAACGTCAGACTCGGGTACGACCCAGGCAGCGTAGATTTTGCCATCTGGTTCGATAACCAAAGCAGAGGCGTTTTCCAGATAAAGATCTTTTAGCCAGCCTTCAATCAACAATCCTCCGTCAGCCGTAGAATGCGGTTCACCAAATACATCAAAATTATTGATAAACGTCTGGTAATCGCTTCCCAGGGCCTTTCTGAGGAGGTCTGTCACTTCGCTATCGTTAACGATGCGACTGACCGTATTGAGCTTATTGTATTGTGATAACTCTAGCGCAGTTGCAGTTTCAGTTGCATCTGCCAAGAAAGCGGTGAGCAATACGGCTGCCAGATATTTCCTTTTCATAAATTACTCTGGATTTCCATTGTCGTAATTCATTGTTATCTTCACAATTTTACTGTCTTTGATCTCAAAAGAGAGGACCTTTTTACCCAGCTCATAGGTAATCCATTGTTCTCCAGCATCCTTTGCGACCTGACCGTCACCGTATGCTGTGTTCAAGTCCGTTCTCGTTGAACCAACATGGACACCACGCGGCGTTGCGACATCTGTAGCAGTCAGCGTGATCTGCGACACGATATAATCATCAACGCTTCGTTCCGCTTTATCCCACCAGAGATTGGAACTGAAAATGTCTAACCCAGACTTATGATGCTGGAAGAATTTATAGTTAGCTCCGTCAAAAGGAACCTCACCGGTAAAACTGCCTTCCACTGGCACGTCAATTCTGCGCGCAACGTCAGGAGTCCATCTGTCACCCAATTCGACAGGCTGGCTTTTTATCTGCACAGAAAAATCGTGATTTGTCAGAACGGGCGGTATAACTTGAGCCAATACCGCACTGCTGCACAGACAGGTAAGCATCAGAACAAAACAAAGATATGTCGGAGTCTGTTTTTTCACGTTAATCGTCATTTTCTCAATCTAAATTACGCTTCTCACCGATGTGGGAAACCGCGAGTCATGGAAGCTGTTTTCTTAGTCAGCGCTAATAACAATAGAGCTCAGACAGTCAGGTTTTTTTACGGTGAAACTGAAACTCACTTTTTGTCCATTCATATCTTTTGGTGCTGTATAACTGGTCACTTCATTCTCCGAGCGGCCTCGGGGATAATCAGTTAACGTCAGTTGTGGGTAATGCTTTTTAACGGTTTGAAGTGTGATGCACTGGCCTGATGGTGAAAAATTCAGTAAGGGAGCCATGCCATTATTTTCTTTGCTTACTCGTAAATCAATGGTAGTAATGCTCGTACCCTCCAAAAGCTTGAAATCATCAGCATGGTAGAAGTTCATATATGCATTATTTTTCATGTAGTTAAAATGCAACGGCATGTCATTTAGACTCGTAACGGATAACGTTTTGAGTGAGGCGCTCATTTGTGAAATGAACGCCCAGAGATCCTTTTTCTCTGAATTTCCCTCAGCCATTCTCGTCGTTAATAATGCAATAAGTACTGCTACGACCTTACTCACCTTTAGTCGTAAATTTCTCCTGAACTGCCGCATCAATATCCCCTTTATGCCCGGAACCCGGCGCCGTGGTGCCCGGTTGTGTGCCAGACGTATTCAGGTGCAGCTTACCGCCGGTGGTGATATGACCATCCCCTTCAACGAAGAAATTAAACTCTTTGCCGATGAGGTTAATCTTGCCGTTAGCGTTCAGCTCAATTGCGCTTTCACCCGAGACCAGCCGTAGCTTCGTACCGGAAGCAATAACATATTGCTCCACCGCCGCATCCAGCTTGCCTTTGCCCGTCAGGATCTCTGTTCCGCCTTTCACCGCCTGGATCTGATTCGCTTCCACCCGATGCAGCTCATTTTTCTTCACATAATGGCTGCGCTCGCCACCGACGCTGTGCGTTTCATCGTTCTTAATGCTGGTGTCCATGTTGCGCTCAGCCTGGATCCACACCTGCTCTGCGCCCGCCTTGTCCTCAAAGCGCAGGGCATTGGCATTATCCACGGAGCCATCCTTCGTGCGGCTCATAAAACCCATCTGCGTGGCCGCCGCCGGCAGCGCCCAAGGCGGCATGCTCGCCTCGTTGTACACGCGACCAGTAATAATCGGACGGTCCGGATCGCCGTTGATAAAGTCCACCACCACCTCATCGCCGACCCGCGGAATTTGCACCCCGCCGTACCCCTGACCCGCCCAGGCGCTCGACACGCGCACCCAACAGGAGCTGGTGTCATCCCCCTTCGCCAGACGGTCCCAGTGGAATTTCACCTTCACGCGGCCATATTTGTCCGTCCAGATACTCTCCCCATTTGGTCCCACAACCTTTGCCGTCTGCGGGCCGTAGGTGCGCGGCCACGCCGTGCTCTGCGCCGGACGGTATGACACCGACGCCGGGATGACGCTGAAATCAGTGCGGTGGATGGTTTCCCCCTCGCCGCTCGCGTAGCGGTTCTCCTCGAAATGGTAACCCGCCGCCGTGACCAGATAGTCACCGTTATCACTGAAGAACGGGGCGCTGGTCAGGGTGAAGGTGTGTCCCGGTGCAATACCTGCGGCCGTGGCCGTCGCCTGAATCTGCTGGTGCTCCACCTGCCAGCGCTCCTGACGGATACGGGCGTAGAACTCCGCATGCCCGGTCTCAACAAACCGTCCCGGCCAGTCGTACACGTCGATGCTGCCCGGCTTCGGTGACGCCGGGTTCTGCTGGGCCTGGAACAGCCACGCGTTCGGCTTGCGGAAGTCATAATCGTCGAGGCTGTAAATCCCCGGCGTCACGCTGTCCTCCAGCGCCCACTGGCTGATGCCCTCTTCGTCCGTACTGCCGCCTGACGGCGTCTGGTGGTAAGGAATGACCTCATAGCCGCTGAACGGCTGGTGCTGCGTGGCGGCGTCGGTGAGCACCAGGGTGTGCTTGTCCGCCTCGTGGCTGAAGTGATACGCAATCCCCTCCAGCTCCATCAGACGGCTTATAAAGTCCAGGCTCGACTCCTGATACTGCACGCAGTAGTCCCACACCCGGTAGCTGCCGGTGAGCTTATCTTCCACGTTAACCTGATGTTCAGCCAGCAGGGTTTTCACAATCTGCGGCACCGTCTGACCCTGGAAGATACGCAGGTTACGGTCGCGCTTCATCGGCCACAGGTCCGGCTCCACCGTCAGCTGATACACCGCATAGCGGGTGCCCGTCAGCTCGACGGCACTCACCGCCACGCGGGTGATTTTTCCATTGATATAGCGGGGCGTCAGCAGGCTCTGCGTCGGGATGGTCACCGTGACCGGCTGACCCAGCAGTTTGCTGCGGTCAATGCGCGCATCCGTGCCAAGCAGGGTCAGCGTCAGGGCGAACGACTCGGACATCGCCTCGCGGCCCGTCAGTTTCCAGAACAGAAGCCCCTCCACCGGGAGCTGAACGGTAATTCGGTTGAGCATAATCTTTATTCCGTAATGGTTTTATGCTGGAGAAGATAATAAAAAAACGGATAAATGAAAAAAGTCATTTACTACTACATGTAACCAGGCAGATGAAAAATCACCTGGGGGAATCGTCGAGGAACCTATCATTTAATATAGAACAATTAATTAACTAATTAAAAATACACCCTACGCATGGCACCATACTTTCCCCATGCTAAAAACAAAGCATTGGTATAAAGCACACATCTCTTCCGCAGCGATGAAATTTCCCCAGCACGTCCACAGTGTTACTCCCGGAGATGGATACCCCCTCTCATTCGTCAAGCCGACTTCAGTAATGCGTGGTGGAGTCAAATCTGCTGGTTTAACACGCATGGGCAATATCACCTGGTAATGAAGTATTTCCTGGTCAGTTAAGGTGTACAGCCATTTCCAGTCGTTCGCCTCAAGGTCTTCGTTACTGGTAGCGGAGGCTATGGGAAACGGATAGTTGTTCTAAGTGTTTATAATGTCTCTTCACTTAGGCCGCGGAGGCTAGCCAGATACCATAGAATATAAGAATGCATCCAAATGATGCCAGACATTTCGCCAGCAAAAGCAATCCAGGGCTATATCTCTTTGCCAGCGATGACAAAATCGAATAATTTTTCACCGTGTTATATCGCTGATGAAAACGCATTATAGTTTCAAATATTGTGCAAAGCATAATGACGAAAAACTTAGCCAATAACAGTGTGACAAACGAAGGCGGAATAACGATTAGTACCAACTCACCATCTTCTTTTGTCATCGAGGGGAAAATTTCCCGCAATCCGATCAACATGAAAACCAGAATAAAAGTGCCGACTAATATAAAAGATAATTTTACGAAAAAAACCACCCATTCTTTTTTGTTAAAATTATCTTTGCCATTCCAGATATAGACAAGAGCGACCAATGAAAAAATAATAAACCCGAGAAACTTCATTGAATCCGATGCTCCTTATTCGCTCGCCCGACTATGACAGTCACACACTAACAATTGGCGCCACGGCGGGTTGCGTGAGGATGATCGCCGTAACCAGTTAACCGAGCTGCCTGCTGTGGTCGATGCACGCATCCGTATCGGGTCGGGTCAAGGGCATGACGCAAAGCGGAGACGTGGTTGCGGTAACAGTAGAAACTAGGGTATCCGTTATGCAACCTTAATCATTGTGCTTACTTTAGCCAAAGACCCGAAAACATAAGGACGCTTCCGAGGGAAATTAAGCTTTTAGCAACGATAAGTAAGACAGGTGCGACGATGCGTGATATAGACGATATTTTTCCATAATTTTCCACATTGTAGCTTTTGTGCCCCCTCAGAATCCCCGAGAAAACAGTACAGAGCAGCACAACTGTGACCTTTAAACCCCATACGCACAGAAAAGACATAGAAAAAATGATCGAATATTGTTTGGCCGTTGCGATGGAAAACAATGACATCGACTGAGAAAGCCATTTAAACGTAAAGCCAATGACAACTGTGGCTACTAACACCAGAACCAACATCATCCCCGCCAGGAGCCACTTTTTCTTGTTAAAAAAATCTTTTCCATTCCAGATAAGCGCTAGTGTCCAAATCATAAAGAAAATAAAGAAAAACCAATTCATTACAATATTTCCCATTTATCCTCTTTAATCTTTTGTCAAAAGGGCAACACACTCAGCAATAACCATTAATCCCGCCATCTGCCTGAGCGGGAATTACGGCCAGCTCAAACCCTCACTATCCAAATATGAAAACAATTACAAGAAAGTATCTTCAGGAGCCCTGTCGAATAATTCACCTGCCATTCTGGCGATACGTTCGTGTTGTACCAATTTGTCTTTCCACTCCTGTGGGATACCGGAATAACCATACAGCGCACCCGCGATTTGCCCCGCCGTCGCCGCAACGCTGTCAGCATCATCGGCAAGATTGGCGGCCAACAGAATAGCATCTCTGAAATTATCCGTATTCCATACGGACCACATCGCGGCCTCAAGCGTATCGATGACATAACCACTTGAACGAATCTGATCGCGAGTTTTTTGCTTATACTCACCCGCATTTATGATCATTACACGCGCGCATAGTGGGAAAACATGAGGGGAAAAAGCTTCTTCTTTTTTATAACCGTTAATTAAATAGTGCAATACCAATCCGAGAAATTGGCATGCATTAATTGACTCTACCGCGCCATGAGTTGCGCGACTCTGAGCCTGGGATTCGAAGTAAATCGCGCGCAGCGATTTTCGACGAAAGATAGACACCGGAGCTTGACGAATAACCCCAGCATTACCAGCAGTGTGTTTCTCGGTATTACCATACCAGGAAGGCCCGATACGCAAATACTGTTCAAGCGCAAATCGCGTCGTATTGCCAATATCGAAACACCGACCATTACTGCTATTA
The DNA here is from genome assembly GCF_057320345.1 of Enterobacter cloacae complex sp. 394I7. NCBI lineage: Bacteria > Pseudomonadati > Pseudomonadota > Gammaproteobacteria > Enterobacterales > Enterobacteriaceae > Enterobacter > Enterobacter cloacae complex sp. 394I7. Next base: position 1,633,323 of record NZ_JBXWCR010000001.1, read on the forward strand.
TCACCGTTAAGATACCATTTAACGAGATATTTTCTAAGTATATCGGTATGCATTCTGTTTTCTGAAAGATAAGTTTCCGCCAGACATAATGCCATGGACGTATCATCCGTCCATTCACCGGGTTTTAAATGAAAAGGTCCGCCACCAATCATATCCGCTACATGTTCACTGTCTCTTTTCTTAAACTCAAGAGTAGTGCCGACTGCGTCCCCAACAGCCAAACCGACCAGCGCCCCAAGTGCTTTATCACGTGAAATATCTTCAGTCGTAATTAAAGGTAATGTTTCATCCCAGGCTTGTGAAGAACTCAAACCATCAATACCGTTATTTTTTATTGCCTTACGGACATTAATTGGCATGTATGTACGATAGCGATCGGCATAATGATTGATTACAGAGTCTTCAGTATGAAGGTCGATCATGGTATTTCCCTTAATTCTATATTTGTTATCCCAAGTTCATCTGACCTGCTGATAACCTCAAACGATGTATTAGGCTTAAATAGCACTTCAGTCTCTGTTGCATTGAATTCTGAAAGGAAGTCAATTTTCCGGCCGGAAAAACCTTCAATACGCATTTGGATAGGACCGCTGAAGCCTTGATTAACATCAGTACTAACAAAGGCTGGATCGATAACTGTTTTGCCCGGAGTATATCCATCCAATATGTGTGAAGGTAAGCTGTTCATCCCGCGGTATGTCTCTCCACTGAAAGCAGGAAGCTGGTCCAGGCCATCATTTATATGTTGAGTAAATGCTTCCATTTCTTTAGTCATTGGTTTCATACCTCGTAATGCTGGGTTTACCATTTGGTAGCCAGGATCGGTAGTATAACCATACAATGCGCCTACTTGCTCATCACTGAGTAAAGCAGACAAAGCCGGATCACGATTATCTGCCAATTCTCTGCCACGAGTAATCCATTTTTCAGCTCGTTGTTTCCCTACGGCTTCGCTTAAGCTCATCCTCGGCGAAGCTGGGGCTGTAATGGGTTCCGCACTAACGCGCGGCATTGATTTACCAGCTCGCCACGCATCAAACCGCGCCCCGCCTTTCATGCCAGCCCCGCCGCCGATAACCGAGCCGATCAGCATCCCCCATTTCTGACCGTCGCTACCTTCGCCAAACAGCATCCCACCTGCGTAGCTACCAACCGTTCCACCCCCCATCGCCCCGAGGGTACTCAGAAGTGCGATAGCAGGACTGGCGAGCACCGCCATGGCTCCGGCACCAACGGCGAGCATCGTCCAGTTCACCCATTCCGGGATTTCAGGACTTATTTCATCGGTCTGGACCTTGCTTCCGCCGATAATAACATTACGCGATCCCTGACTAATCTCAGCGCTGCATGTCAATTTATCGCCTGTGCGAGAGGCGGGGAAGTTGTTGATGTAAACTTTTATCGAACCTTCCGCGACCCGTTGCAGGCTGCCGCTGTGCTCATCACACTCTCCGGCTGATAGATGTGCGCGGATCGCCTTTCGGCTGTTGATAAAGACATTGGGTGAACCTTCTTTCAGCGTACCTGTCGTGTGACGCGGTGCCCATGACATACTGCCGAGGAGTTCACCCAGCCCACCCGCAGCACATGCCCCAGCCGCAACGGCAGAAACAGCAACCAGCGCGGTCCCTCCGGTGACGACAACGGCAGCAGCGCCCAGAATTGCCCCACCCACCAATCCTGCGATCATCCAGCCTTTTGAGGCTGTATGAGCAATCTCATCATCTACGCGTGCGGCCAGACATTCTGACATAACTATTCGGCTCGCTGTGCCATCAGATACCCACGTATCCGATCGGGTGTATTAAGTTGGTCAGAACCAGAGACCTGGCGGCATACGGAAAGTTGTGAAAGCAAGTGATGTGATTTGTCTGAGGAAGTCGTCCAGAGCGCATAACGAAGGGGTTGGCTGTCCGGAACGGGTGCAATACTGAGTGGTTTACCTTTTTTTTCATAAAGCAAATATCGACCCTCTTTCGCCCGCTGAAGCGAAAGATGTCCATAAAGTTCCTGAATGTTTTCAAAGACACGGAGAACTTTACTCTCACTATCAAGCGCAAAAAAAGGCCCCTGGCTGTCGGCAGCGAGCATTTCTTTGGGATCCGTTTGAGCAGGTTTGTGAAACTTAATACTACGGATAATTTCCTGGTATTGATTATGATAATAATCGCTAAATTCGCCCGGGCATGTACCGATGTAACACACCATCTTTTGCCCGCCAGGATGGTCAGCGAGTAAAATCACCGTCTGCTTCTGAAAAATGACCGAGTTATCATTTTTAAACTGATAAAAAAGCTCTACCGCCGGATGACCATCAACAGAAGTCATCTGAGAGGATTCAAGACGAAAGTCGGGCACCGTAATTTCCAGTTCACGCGCCAGTCGGGTAGCCGCATCATGGACTTTATCTTCGTTTTTTGCCGTCGCACGAGAAACAACAAAAGTAAACTCGCTAGCTCCGTTATCACTCATGGTGAATAAATTCATGGTTCTGTCTTTAAATACATCGGGTAAGGCGAGTGTTGCTTCCTGAAGAATATAATCAGCCATTCGGGTTACTCTTACTTGTTGCCATTAATAACAAAAAAACTATCCACTTCCTGTTGGATTTCACCCTGAAGGGATGCACCAGGCGGATCGATGACATTTCGTCCGTCATCAGGGTTCAAGTGCAATTCGCCGGAAAGCGTATTAATTTGTGCGTTCTGTTTTGCAGTAAAGTTAAAGTTATTACCAATGATATGAACGCTACCGTCTTTTGATAGCTCGATGGCGCTTTCACCACATTCCAGTCTCAGTGTATTTCCTGCGGAAAGTATAAAATTATTAACGACCTTATCGTTTCGACTGTTCCCCGTCAGGCATACCACATCGCCTTTAATCCCTGATTTCTGGTTTTTCGCTACCCGTAAGGTTTCATCCTCACCAACAAACTGGGTTCGATTTTTTTCAGTAGAATGTGTTTCGTCGTTTTTGACGTTAATATCCAGATTGCGCTCGGCCTGGATCCACACCTGCTCTGCACCCGCCTTGTCCTCAAAGCGCAGGGCATTGGCATTATCCACGGAGCCATCCTTCGTGCGGCTCATAAAACCCATCTGCGTGGCTGCCGCCGGCAGCGCCCACGGCGGCATGCTCGCCTCGTTGTACACGCGACCAGTAATAATCGGACGGTCCGGATCGCCGTTGATAAAGTCCACCACCACCTCATCGCCGACCCGCGGAATTTGCACCCCGCCGTACCCCTGACCCGCCCAGGCGCTCGACACACGCACCCAGCAGGAGCTGGTGTCATCCCCCTTCGCCAGACGGTCCCAGTGGAATTTCACCTTCACGCGGCCATATTTGTCCGTCCAGATACTCTCCCCATTTGGCCCCACAACTTTTGCCGTCTGCGGGCCGTAGGTGCGCGGCCACGCCGTGCTCTGCGCCGGACGGTATGACACCGACGCCGGGATGACCGCGAAATCAGTGCGGTGAAGGGTTTCCCCCTCGCCGCTCGCGTAGCGGTTCTCCTCGAAATGGTAACCCGCCGCCGTGACCAGATAGTCACCGTTATCACTGAAGAACGGGGCGTTAGTCAGGGTGAAGGTGTGTCCCGGTGCAATACCTGCGGCCGTGGCCGTCGCCTGAATCTGCTGGTGCTCCACCTGCCAGCGCTCCTGACGGATACGGGCGTAGAACTCCGCATGCCCGGTCTCAACAAACCGTCCCGGCCAGTCGTACACGTCGATGCTGCCCGGCTTCGGTGACGCCGGGTTCTGCTGCGCCTGGAACAGCCACGCGTTCGGCTTGCGGAAGTCATAATCATCGAGGCTGTAAATCCCCGGCGTCACGCTGTCCTCCAGCGCCCACTGGCTGATGCCTTCTTCATCCGTACTGCCGCCTGACGGCGTCTGGTGGTAAGGAATGACCTCATAGCCGCTGAACGGCTGATGCTGCGTGGCGGCGTCGGTGAGCACCAGGGTGTGCTTGTCGGCGTCGTGGCTGAAGTGGTATGCAATCCCCTCCAGCTCCATCAGACGGCTGATGAAGTCCAGGCTCGACTCCTGATACTGCACGCAGTAGTCCCACACCCGGTAGCTCCCGGTGAGCTTATCCTCCACGTTAACCTGATGTTCACCCAGCAGGGTTTTCACAATCTGCGGCACCGTCTGGCCCTGGAAGATACGCAGGTTACGGTCGCGCTTCATCGGCCACAGGTCCGGCTCCACCGTCAGCTGGTACACCGCATAGCGGGTGCCCGTCAGCTCGACGGCACTCACCGCCACGCGGGTGATTTTTCCATTGATATAGCGGGGCGCCAGCAGGCTCTGCGTCGGGATGGTCACCGTGACCGGCTGACCCAGCAGTTTGCTGCGGTCAATGCGCGCATCCGTGCCAAGCAGGGTCAGCGTCAGGGCGAACGACTCGGACATCGCCTCGCGGCCCGTCAGTTTCCAGAACAGAAGCCCCTCCACCGGGAGCTGAACGGTAATTCGGTTGAGCATAACTTTATTCCATATGGCTTATGCGATGCAAAGACTCACGGCACTAAATGTGTCATGGTAATACTATGCAGTGTCAGATTGGTTATTTAGCGCGAACTGTTTTGATTATATATATGAGAGAGCCAATCTTTAATATTTCCGATAATATAAATAAAGCAATATTAATGGAAATAACGCTCAATCCTAAACCAGCGATCGCCATAGGGAAAAGTGTCACTGAGCAACTGAAGATGATAACGCGCAGCACTTCTTGTATAAGAGCAAAACCGACCGCATATCGATGTTTTGTGAAAAAAAACCAGGCAGAAAAAAGCAAGGAAACTGGCATGAGGAGATAAACAAGATAAAAAGCACCTGTCACTATTCCGTTTACGCCACCTGCTATCAGCATAAAAATAATTACACCCGGATTTCCTCCGGTGGAAACCCACCATGACTCAAGTAAATGGTATGGACCAATCGAATAAAACACAATCCCGATGACATCCATAACACCCCAGAAATAGAAGATTTTATTTTTCGCGGTCATGCTCGCCCTAACCTTTATTTGACTGGTGCTGGCGGCCATTTACCACCATGTTGAATAAGCGTCTCTTTGATTTCAGTTAGTTTTTTATATTCTTCACTGCCTTCTTCTGTTCTGTTCAGATAACGTTGAAGTTGATTACCCATCGCCCAGCCATTTTTGGCTCTTATTTCAGGATCAGCACCCCGTTTTAAAAGCATAATGACGTGGTCATAAGCGTGATAATTCAACGCTTCAAACAACAGTGAACTATTTAGCGAATCGGTGATATTAATGTCGGCCCCTCGTTTGAGCATAGCATCGAGCGTGTCAGTATTTTTTGCTTTAATGGTTTCAAAAATTATAGGTTCATGAAACGTTTTGTCTTTAGCATTTGGGGAAAGCCCTCCATCAAGCAGCGCATTGATCCAGTCTGCGCTATCTGCATTTAATACAAACTCTGCAGGACTGTTTTTCCCCTGTGGTCTTGGCTGTAAGGGATCAGCTCCCGACTTTACAAGCAAAGTAATAATTTTTAAATGTTTAGGCGTTTTATTCTCATTTATACTATTCCCCAGGGCCCAGAACAGAAGTGTCATATCTTGCTTACCGGGCTTGTTCAGTTCAGTCTGTGACGCAAGTTTTTTTACTTCATCTATATCCCCGCGCTGAATAGCTTCAGCCAGACTCAATTGCTGGCCGCTGAAATAATCTTGAGGATTTAAATCCATATTTTGCTTACACCCTTGAATCATAAATAAACATAAAAGCGCCAAAAAAATTGTATATAATTTTTTCACAAACGACTCCTGATTACTGCGATGTCTTCGTCTTTTTGCTGTTCGATACAATTTATGGCTTCTCCTATGCCGTGGCGATCAAAAGCTCCGCCTGTTCCACCGGATAAATCGTGTGGAATACCTGCAGCATTAGGGGCAAGCGCTGACAATTCTTCTTTAGCAATCAACGATGGAATGTGCCCATTCATTGTTTTAAAGTCCTCCACAAGATCTACTTCCTGAACTTTAGTTAGCAGTTCACCTTTGATACGGTAGGCCTGAATGTTTTCAGTGCTACCCAGCAAACGCCCGCCATATTTTTCGACAGTCCCGCTATTAAGCCCAGAGGCATTAAATGTCCAACCCGCTTTTCCACTTGCCATAGAAGTTGCCGAGGCTAAACCACCGCCTAATGAATGTCCTGCGATATCAATGGGCTGTTTTGTCATAGCGAGTTTTTCACCGATGATTACTGCACTTCGGTAATAAGGTGCTTCAAAACCCATTCCTTGTTTAAAATTATTCAACCAGTCAGCGCTATTTTTGACCGATGCCAGTTCTTTACTGTTTTTCAGCGAATCGATATGTTCCTGGAGCGACGGAAATTCTGGTACTCTCGACCCCCTAAATACCAGTGTAGGGTTCATATCATTACCGAAAACGTCCGGGTCAGGCTGATACACGCGAGAAAGAAAATCAGGCGACTCTGCCTTATCGAAAAGCTCATTGCTTTTAAGACCGAATTTATCCAGCGCCGATTCATCGTTGCTTATATCCTTCCAGCCCTCTGGCACCCCCGGCGTTGTCTCCAGCGGATTCACTGTCTTATAAACATTCTCAGCAAGCTTCGCTTTCTCCACCGCAATATTATTCGCCGCCAGTCGTTTAGCGGCGATCTGCGCATCCGGGTAAAGGCTGTTACTACCCTTCGCGATCAGATCCTTACGCGCCTGCCAGCGTTCCGCCTTGGTCATCTGCTGTAGCTGCGAAGCATAGGTTTTACCGTCTTTACCCGGCGTGGCCTCATCCGGCACCTGTGCCGCTTTGGATTTCACCACCTGCTTCGGCAGTACCGTCGGCGCAGGACGGGCACCGTAGGTTCGCACCATGGTTTCGTAGCGATCGACGATTGTGCTTACCGGATACCAGCCCAGACCGGTAAGCGAGGCCGCCTGCAGTCGGCCATCGGCATTGATATAAAATATCTCCGTTACCGATGACCAGTTACGGAAACTCTCGTCGATGGCAACGATCCTGCCGATATCGAGATCCTGCACGATCAGCTTACGGGTATCGCGTCCTGACTGATAGGGATTCGCCCCGGTGATGGAATGCAGCAAATCGTAACGCGGAAACAGCGAGCGCAGCGAATTGTCGGGAACTGACATTATCCACTGCCCGGCTACGGACGGGCGGATAATTTTCGCGAAAAGCGCTGGCGAGACATTCTCGCTGAAAAGATAGACAAACTTGAGGTTATACATTCGCTCCGTCCTGTTACCAGTCCCTGCTTACCTTACTTACGGATTCACCAGCCAGGTGCCAGGCTTCGCGATATCCAGCGTCTGGGTACGCGTTTTCCCGTTGCCCTGCAGTTCAATTCTGGCCTCGCCCGCAGGTAGCTTGAGCGATGCATAACCGTTATTCGCCGGACGCAGTGTTTTTGGCTCACCGTTCACTTTCAGGGTCTCACCGTCAAAAATACGGATATAGACCAGTGCCACCGGGCTGGCATCCACTGGCGGGGTGGCCGGTTGCGCTGTCGCAGTCGGTGCAGTCTGTTCACTGGCTTTCGCCGTATCCGGTTTCACATCCGGCGCGTTCGATGCGGTTTCAACGGGGCGTGTCTCAGCAGGGGCCTGCGCCGCCTGCTCTGGCGCATCATGGTCGCCATCGCTAAACAGCATCGCTCCGGCGACGACGCCAACCAGCACGCCCGCAGCAACCATTGCCGGGATTTTGTACCGGTGCCAGTCCAGTGCAGAAGCCGGTGCTTCTTCCTCTACCGGTACCAGCATCGTGCCCGGTTTTTTCGCGCTCAGTACATCGTCGATACCCGCTACCGGCATCTCAATCAGCGCCGCGAATTCATCGATGGACTGCGGTCGGTCTTCCATGTGCAACGCCAGCGCCCGGTCGATGGCCTGCAGCAGCGAGAGGGAATAGCCCTGTGGCTGCAGTTCCACCAGCGGTTTGCAGGTGTCCTGGATTGAGCGCACCACGCTGACCGGCGGCGGTGAGCCGACAATCAGGGTACGCAGCACGGCGCCGAGGGCATAAATATCCGTCCACGGGCCCTGCTCGCTTTCGTTGTCGTCAGTGTACTGCTCGATCGGCGCAAAGCCCGGGCGCAGCATGGTTTCCGTCTCATCAGAGAGATTACCAATGGTGCGGCGCGCAGAGCCGAAATCGAGCAGAACCGGCAGGCCGTTGTCCTGAATCTGGATGTTATCCAGAGAGATGTCGCGGTGCAGATAGCCTTCGTCATGAATTGTCTTAATGGCACCGAACAGCATGGGCAGCATACGACGGATCCAGGCTTCGTTAATCAGCTCCGGCTTTTGTTCGCGCAGACGGGAGAGCGTGGTACCGCTATAGAACAGCGTTCCCATATAGGCCGTATCGTTTTGCACCCAGAAACGCAGCACGTGAAGCAGGTTCGGGTGGTTGAAGCGCGCCAGCAGGCGGGCTTCCTGAATGAAGCTGTTCAGGCCGGCGGAAAACGCTTTGCCAAAACGTTCGCTGCGCAGTACCAGCGTCATATCGTCGCCGCGCACGGCGAGCGAGGCAGGCATAAATTCTTTGATAGCGATAGTGCGTTCGAGCTGATGATCCCACGCGCGATAGACGATGCCGAACCCGCCGCCGCCGATCACCTCTTTAATTTCAAACTCGTTGAAGCGATACCCGACCGGGAGCGCGTTTGGGACAGTCCGATTGTTATCATTATCCGTCATCTTTTACAGTTCTCTTGATGATTATTACGCGGCAAACTGACAGTGAAACTCGCCCTGCTCACAGGTGACGTGCAGACGTCGGTACTGCTCATCGCTGCGGCTGGCGGTAAGTAATATCTGGCTCATCTGAGGCAGCAAGGTGTTTGTCAGAATAGCGTCCACCATGCGGCCGCCAGACTCCACCTCGGTACAGCGCTGAACAATTTGTTCCACCACGCTGTCATCAAACTCGGAAATAATATTGTGATTCTCTAGCAGACGACGCTGAATGCGTTTGAGCTGCAGGCGGACAATCTGCCCCAGCATCTCGTCGCTCAGTGGATAATACGGCACCACCAGCAGACGGCCCAGCAGCGCTGGCGGGAAGACCTCCAGCAGCGGCTGACGCAACGCGCCGCTTAACGCCTCAGGCTCAGGCATCAGTTCCGGATCGGCACACATGGCGCTGATCAGATCGGTGCCGACGTTGGATGTCAGAATAATGATGGTGTTACGGAAATCAATATGGCGGCCCTCGCCATCTTCCATCCAGCCTTTATCGAAGACCTGGAAGAAGATTTCATGTACATCCGGGTGCGCTTTTTCAATTTCGTCCAGCAAGACCACGCTGTACGGGCGACGGCGAACGGCCTCGGTTAATACCCCGCCTTCACCATAGCCCACGTATCCCGGAGGCGCACCTTTTAAGGTGGAAACGGTGTGGGCTTCCTGGAATTCACTCATGTTAATGGTGATAACGTTCTGCTCACCACCATAAAGCGATTCCGCGAGCGCCAGTGCGGTTTCCGTTTTCCCCACGCCGGACGGGCCACAGAGCATAAATACGCCAACAGGTTTGTTCGGATCGTCGAGTTTCGCCCGCGAGGTTTTCACGCGGCGGGCAATCAGATCCAGGCCGTGACGCTGGCCGATGACGCGCTGGTTGAGGGTATCAGCCAGGTTGAGCACCGCATCAATTTCGTTTTTTACCATCCGGCCCAGCGGGATACCGGTCCAGTCAGAGACCACCGCCGCTACCACATTTTCATCCACCGCCGCAAACAGCAGCGGCTCGTCGCCCTGTAAAGCGTTGAGCGCCTGCTGCTGTGCGTTAAGCGCGCTGCGCAGTTCGCCGGTCTCGTCATCACCAGCGGCAAACAGCGCGGCACGCAGGCGGATGATTTCAGTCACAAGAGCACGTTCCTCTTCCCAGCGCTGGGTCAGGGCTTCGCGCTTTGTTTCGTATGTATTGCGCTCGGCGGTCAAGGCTGCGACGCGCTCCGGATCGCCGGCCCCCACGCGCGCTTCGCGTCCGGCAATCTCGATCTCCACATCCAGGGCAGCGAGATGGCGCAGGCAATCTTCCAGCTGTGCCGGTGGCGCGCTCTGGCTGACCGCCACGCGGGCACACGCAGTATCAAGCAGCGCAACGGCTTTATCCGGCAACTGACGCGCCGGAATATAACGATGTGAAAGCTTGACCGCCGCGCTGACCGCTTCGTCGAGAAGCAGTACCTGGTGATGCGTCTCCAGCGGCGACACGGTGCTGCGCAGCATCAGAATCGCTTTGGCTTCGTCCGGCTCGTGAACCTGTACCGTCTGGAAACGACGGGTCAGCGCCGGGTCTTTCTCGATGTATTTTTTGTATTCCGCCCAGGTGGTGGCGCCGATGGTGCGCAGTTGCCCGCGCGCCAGGGCCGGCTTTAGCAGGTTAGCGGCATCGCCGGTACCCTGCTGACCGCCAGCGCCAATCAGGGTGTGGATCTCATCGATAAACAGAATGACTGGCGTAGCGCTGGACTGCACTTCATTAATCAGGGCCTGCAGACGCGCTTCGAACTCGCCTTTCATGCCTGCGCCGGCCTGCAGCATGCCGATATCCAGCAGCCAAAGCTGAATATTCTGCAGCGGTGCCGGCACGTCGCCTTCGGCGATACGCAGCGCCAGCCCTTCCACCACCGCCGTTTTGCCAACGCCAGCTTCCCCGGTCAGCAGCGGGTTATTCTGGCGACGGCGCATCAGAATATCGACCATCTGGCGGATCTCTTCATCGCGCCCGACAACCGGGTCAATCTTCCCTTCACGCGCGCGCGCGGTCAGGTCCTGACCATACTGGGCCAGCGTCCCTTGTGCGGCAGGCACCGTACCGGCTGGCGTATCCGCGGCAGCGGCCGCCTGCTGCGTCTCTTTGCTCTGAGCGCAAATCGCATCAAACTGCTCGATCAGCACGTCGACGTTAAGGCGGGTAAACTGCGCCGAGATGCTTTTCAGCACGTTAGCCAGATTCCAGGTTTTCAGGATGCCAATCAGTAAATGTCCGCCGCGAATACGGCTGACGCCATACTTCAGCGAGCCAAACACCCACGCGCGCTCCACGGCGCTGTCGATATGTTCTGACAGATCGGAAACAGAACTCGCGCCACGTGGCAGCGCATCCAGTGCAGCCACGATATCGCGCGTCAGCTGCTGTTCATCGAGCGCAAAATGACGAATCACCTGTTGCAGATCGCCATCCTGCTGCTGCATCAGCTGATGCAGCCAGTGCACCAGCTCAACATAGGGGTTGCCGCGCAGCTTGCAGAACGCGGTGGCGCTTTCCAGTGAGGTAAATAACAGCGTATCCAGTTTGCCGAAAAGCACGGCACGGCTGATTTCTGACATGTTCGGTTCCGTTGATAACAATGCGTTAGAAAAATTATCGCTCTGCGCGATACACCAGATCGCCACGTGGGACAGGCTGAGGCTGAAGGCCCAGCCAGGTGTTGTAACCTAACCGCCCGGCGCTACCGAGCGAGGCACCCTGCACCGCGTCGGCGCGCAGAATAACCCGAGTTTCCCATTCAAATTCCACCCCTGCGTACTGGCGTACCCAGTCGCGCAGTTCAGTGACCCACGCTTCGCCTGGCAGGAAGCGGTTGTACTCTTCCGCGCTCAGTGGGCCGATTTCGATACGAAACTTGTGCTGCACGTCGCGCACCGCAACGCCGAGAAAAGCGGATTCTCCCATCCGCGGCAGACGACGCCCTTCACCCAACTGCGCCTGTTCCCGCGGCGAAAGCGGCATCCACTGCGCCACGTTCGTGACCAGTTTTACCGGGGCGTGAAAATAGTTGCGCAGGATCTTCTCCAGCCCTTCCGGATCCCGTGCGTGACGGGTCAGGTGCCCCGCGTGAGTAAAACGGGCATGTGCGCTCAGGCTGCCTTTGGTCATCTGCCCCGGCTGGCCCATGCCGATCAAGGATGCCAGGTACCCCTCAAAGCGTTTGTTGTCCGCGCGGTCAAGAGAGACGGCGGGCTGCGCATCAGCCCAGGCACGGTAAAACAACAGCGTCAGGCGATGATGGAACAGATCGGCAAACGCGCTCAGGCTGGTGTCCTGATGATGATGAATACGCTCGCGGGCGTACTCTGTCATATGGACGGGCAGCGGGCCATTTGGACCAAACAGACCGAAGCTGAGGATAGACACCTCGTGCAGCCCGTTCTCTTCACGCTGGCGCACCTGCGCGAGGGTTGACGGCGCAAAGCTCATCGATGGCTGCTGACCGATACGTAATGGCTCAAATTTCGGCAGCGGCGCGCGCCCCAGCGGATAACGTTCACCGCCCTGGGCATCAATGCGTCTTAATAGCTGGAACAGATCGTAGCGCCACGGCGTCTCACGAACGCCGCGCCAGAAAGCGTCCGGCAACGGCGTCAGGCGATGGACACGCAGCGGCGCGGAGGCGACTTCGCTCATAGTAGTGCCCTTTTCCCCATGCGCGGTGCCCAGTAGCCAATCTCACCGCGCTGCTGACTCTTCAGCGTGAATTCAGTAAAGCTGTTGATGGACACCAGACGGGCAAACAGGCGTTCCAGCACGCTGCCGAAAAGCCAGGGGCTGGCGCCGGAAAACGCACGCTCATCCACCGTCAGAGTAATGCCGATCCCGCGCGCAAAGACCACCGGACCCGGCTCCGGGACGCGACGGTGAACCGGCTCCAGCACGCAGTGGCGAACGCCCTCAACCTGACGCGCAACCGGCGTCTCCGCCAGGTTAGCATACAGCCCTAACAGCTGACGCAGGGCGGCGGCGCCCTCTTCGTTTTCGCTGTCCATCAGGCTGAGATAGTTCATCTGCAGCTGGCTGATCAATCGCCAGGTGCTAAACCCTTCGGCCAGAGCCGGACGCGGCGGCGTTGGGCCTTTTCGCAGGGTCAGGGATTTCACCGGCATGGAATCGGCCATGATGAACTGTCCGAGCTCCTGCTGAAGCATCAGCGGCAGGTCGCGGCTGGTGCACAATACTTCCGCGGAGATATAGCGCAGATTTTCCTGCCAGGGTGCATGCTGTTCATCCACCAGCGAAACAAAGACTTCGGAGCCGATATAACCGGTTCGGGTGCCGTAGCGCAGGGCATGTTCAGAGAGTACTCGCTGCTCACGGCGCAGGGAAAAATAGGCGCCGTAGTTGCCCGCATCACCGCTCCAGGTGCTCCAGAAAGGTCGGAATGTCTGATCGTCACGCTGGCCGTCGGCACTGCCGAAGATTTTGTTTACCGCATAAATTTCATAATCCAGGGGACGGATGTTATCCACCACCAGATGATATTCATGCTGGCTCTCGCTCAGCTTCTGCCGCGCCGCCACTTTCGGGAAAAGGTTGATCACCGGCGTGCAATGCATCGCCAGATGGCTGGCATCAACCACCCGCTCCAGCTGCTCATCGCTTTTATCCAGCAGGATGAAAATATCGAACGCTTTTTCATTTTCACAGTGCTGGATAAGCTTGCCCAGACCGCTGAGGCTGATAAAGCGGAACCGTGCCGGAAACGCAAAGTATTCCTGCAACAGACGATAGCCGTCAAAGTTGCGCAGGTCGTCCGGAAGCAGCGCCTGGTCCGGCTCAAACCCTTCCTGTCGTAAGGCATCCGCAGAGAGCAGCTGTCGCTGCGGGTGCTTGCTGACGGTCTGGCAGACAATCCCGGCGTGGTGCTCCATGACCAGCTCAAGCAGCTTGAGCGCTTCAATATCCGGGCCGCTAAGGAAAAACTCCAGACGGTCAAAATCCAGATGCCCAAGATGCTGCGGGCCATCACAGGCAATGCGGATCCGTAACGCGCTGTTGATCCCCCGCTGGCTCAGGCCCAGCTGCGCCAGCGGCAGATCGGCAGGCACACCGCCCAGCTCGACCTTATCGATTTTCAGCGGCAACAGATTAACTTCATGCGCCGTGGTGTAGCTGCAGGTGACCCCGGTCTTTTTCAGCGCCAGGCTGTCCATCATGGTGCCGCGCGGCACCTTAAAACCGTTGCTCAGATCGCCACGCGTGCTGTCGGGCTGGATTTCAGCAATCGCCATTGAGGGGGTTGGCGCGAGATAGTTTGGCGCAATCATTTCCAGCAAACGCTGGGAGAAGCGCGGGAACTCCGCATCCATTTTCATTTGCACGCGGGAGGTCAGGAACGCGAACCCCTCCATCAGGCGTTCGGTATACGGGTCCGCCACTTCGATGCCGCGCATGCCCAGTCGACCCGCGACTTTAGGATAGCGCTCGGCAAATTCAGCGCCCATTTCACGCAGATAGGCCAGTTCACGGTTGTAATATTCGAGCAGTTTACTTTCCATGATCACCCCGCATCTTTCAGTTCAAAATGGCCGTTTTCCAGATCGACATCGGTGCGAAACAGAAACTCCAGCGGGTACGGCACACACCACAGACGCCCTTTTATCTCAATGGACAACACGTTGTGCAGATCCAGTGACGAGGTGTCTGACACGCAGCGGACCTGCAGTCCCTGCGGCAAAATACGCGGTTCGAAGTTAATGATGGCCTCGGTAAGCTTGCGCTGAATGTCGTGCCATTCAATGTCTGACATTCTTTTCCCGGCCAGCGGCGCGACGCCAAAATTAACCACCGAGCGGTTCACATGCGGCAACGCGCTCAGGTCACCGGATGCGTCATGGTTGATGGTGTTAAACAACCACTGCAGATCCCGCAGCACGTTGCGGCGCAGGGCGGCGTGGGTAATCAGATTACTGTTGGCGGACTCGCGTTTTTTTTCCGGATCGTTATCGGTGAGGCGATCCAGCAGCGAGGGCTGCATTTTATCGCGCGCCCCCACCTTCTCCTGCTTGCTGCGGGCTTGCCAGCCGCTGCGCAGCAGATCGCCTTCGCCAGCGGGATTACTCATGGGCTCCATCCGCAGCAAACGTCACCAGGTTCAACGACAGCAATGGGCTTTCGCTTTGCTCGCTAAGCCAGGCTTTCTGCCCCATGCCTTCATACAGCGTGCCGTCATTGTCGAGCGGCAGCCATTCGGTGGTGCGCGCGAGCTTAACCGCGTCAGACGCATCCGCTGCAAAAGGATAGCGCGCCGGGATCTGGCAAACCTGTTCGGTACCGTCCGTCAGGCGCACCAGCGCATGACGCCACACCAGGTCAGTCACGCTGGCAGGCGCCTGGAAACGGATCTCGGCGATGGCGTTAAACGGCAGCCAGAAATAACGGCCGTTGACGATGGTTTCACACACGGGCCCCAGACGAGCATCGCCGTCCATCAGCCATGCGAATGCCTGCGTCTCGTCATTCTCAAGGGTGATTTGACCCGCCGTTGCCTGCGCCTGCTCAAGGGCTTCCAGACGCAGCGCCTGAGCACGCTCTCCCGCGTCATTAAGCGCGGCGGCAAGCGTGGTAAGCCACGGCCACTGGGTTTCAGGCATGGCAGGACGAGCCTGCCCCGCCATCACCTGCGCGCGCTGCAGCTCACCCAGGATGGACTGCTCCAGCAGGGTAACGGTTGGTTTAGCCTGGGGCTTAAGTGCCAGCCAGCTTTTCAGCTGAGTCAGGGCACGCGTCCAGTTACCACTGAGGGTCAAAAACTGCACAAACGCGGCGCGGAGATCGGCATCGGCCGGACGGACTTTGATCTCAGCTTCAAGACGCACCAGCGCGTCACTCAGCGATTCACCCGCCAGGTGTTGATAGAGCGTATTCATAGCCATTCCTTAGTTTGCCGCGCGCCAGGCGCCGACTGCCGGATCGCGCAGCTGAGGGCGCAGGGTGTCAATCAGGACGATATTGAGCGTTGTGCCAGGGGTAACCCAGGCGCCCCAGATTTTTTTCACCGCGGCGATACGCGCCTGCAGTTTTGCATCGTCGCTGGCGGTCTCTCGTGAAATCTCCACGGCCACCGTGCCGTTGCTTTTCCAGCCGTTGAGGCTGCTGTCGTAAGGCAGGATCATCCAGCTCTGGTCGCTGTTGGAGGTGCTGAAAACCATGCGCTCTTTGTTGACAGAGGTGATCAGCGCGTTTTCCGGGTCGGCACTTTGATTCAGTCCCATGACCGGGAAGCCGTGAATGTAGGTCACCGGTATCTCTTTTTGTCCACCATTACGGGACTGTGAGATAACCGTGTGACCACTCAGCCAGCTCCCGTTTCCGCAGCGGGTGGTGTCTGAATCCGGAATAAAGAGCGCCGGAGCAGACGAGCCCCCTTCCCAGAAGGTACGCAGATGGCAGCCGTCCTGAAGGGTAAATTCCTGCCACGGCGTGCGATCGGCAGCAACCGTGTGGGTTTCCGCGTTCTGGTCCGGCGGCAGCAACGCACCGCTGGCTGGAGTACTCACTGGCGCAGTCTGCTGCTGTTTTACCACCAGCGCCCAGTCCTGCGCTTTGCCTGCTGTCCCCTGCGCCAGCGTCGTCCCGGACGGATCGTTCAGCGTCCAGCTCAGTTTACTGACTTTGCTGCACTGGTGTTCCAGCAGCGAGCCCAGACGCGGGACAAAGTTCTCCAGAACCGAGACGTCTTTGTTGCCGTTCGCCACGATACGCAGCGCAATCTCTGACTTACACCAGCTCTGTGGGGTGTTGTCTTTGATGTTATCAATCCAGATATCCAGCTTCTGCGCAGGAGACTGCACAATGCGGAAATTCTCAGCCTGCGCGGTGGACGCCACCGCCAGAAGTGCTAAACCCGATAGCCAAAGTTTCATATCGTTCCTTGTGTGTCTAATCAGTTCCGCAGGGAAGAAATTGTGCTGCGTCAGAAAGCGTATGCAGCAAAGTGGTGTCCTGAGGGTTGCCCATCCATACCGCCAGGGCGGTATAGTTATCCTGAGCATTCCCCTCCTGTTCGCCATTCTTTTGGATGATTTGGTTCATTAAGGTCAGCCACTCTTGTGGCGTGTTAACCATGTGCAGCGACTGTTTCATCTGTTCTTCGCTGACGCCGTGCCAGAAACCGTCTGTACAGAGTAGAAATGCATCTCCGTCTTCGACCTGCACCACATCGCTGTAGCTCGCTTCTGGCCCACCGTTTTCAATACCCAGCGCCAGATAGAGCAGATTGCTGTTGAGGTTATCGGTGTCGTGCCCTGCATCTTTCATCTGCTGAACCAGGCTGTGATCGGTGGTGACATGCCACAGCCAGCCCCGGCGAAACAGATACAGGCGGCTGTCCCCGGCATGTGCCCAGTAGGCCAGCCGGTAATCTCTGTCGATAAACAGACTGACCAGCGTGGTGCCCATTCGACGATAATCCTGAACCGCCTGCTGTTCGCTGAGAATGGTGCGATTCGCCGTTTGCACATAGTCGCGAATATGCTGCGCGTTCAGGTGCTTGTCGCCATCAAAACGGGAGATAATACTGTTGCGGGCCAGTTCAGCGGCCACCTCACCGCCCGGCAGACCAGCGATACCATCACAGACGACAAAGCAGGCTGAACGTTCCCCTATGGTTTCTCCCGTCTGATCCTGGTTGCTGGCGCGCGTCCCCTGGCGGGAGAGAGAAGCCGTTGCGATATTCATTTTTCTTCCGATCCGCTCTGTGAGTCTTTGTACTGATTTACCTCCATGTCATAGGCATGGAGGAAGGCTTCGCCAAACAGGGTGTGGAAGTCATCCTCAATCTCGCCTGCCGTTTCACCGTAGCTGCGGACAAAGTAGTCCCACAGTGCTGCTTTGCGGCTGCCCGGCAGCGCCAGTCGGGAGGTCATCCCGTTCTGCTTCGCCTGCTCTTCCAGCTGTTCCGGGTTGAAGGATTGCAGCATGGCGGCAATGATGGCGCGGATACCGGAGATCATACCCAGTTGATGCGCCTGCAGATCGATCAGCGCGTCACGCACGGATTTTGTCGGCGGCATAAAGCCCGGCATTGGCGTACCGAACATCTGGATCAGAACGGTTTTCCCGGTCGGCAACAGTTTGAACGGGTTGTTGGCATCATCAAGTACCATGGTCATATCGGCTTTTACGCCGCGCTTGAGAATGGAGCGCGAAGAAAGCAGCGCCACGGTGCCCTGAGAAAACATGCCCAGAATTTGCCCCAGCTGACGCATGTTTTCACGGTCAAACTGCGGGACGGGCTGCATTTCGCTGAGCCCCATCCCTTCCAGCAGCGCCTCAAGTAATTCGCCCTGCAATACTTCACCCTTTTCGCCATTATGGGCTGCTGGCGACGCCGCGTTTTTGACCGGGTCAATACGCAAACGCCCTTTAGGTGCCTGGGCATTACTGCGCGCCACGGCCTGCGGGGTTGGCATGGTGAAGCCGGCATAATCCGGTCGCGCCGGCTCTTCTTCTTCCACGCGCGGCGGCACCTGCGGTTCAGGAGCAAACAGCGGAGAAGCGGCAAGGACGTCTTCTTCCTGTTCTGCTTGCGGCTCTGGCGTCAGTTCTGGCTCAACGACGGCCTCTGGCTTATCGCCGACAATCTCATCCGGATGGGTTAACGGTGCCCCGCCCATCAACCCGAGGGGGTCGTCATTTCGTGCGGCAGGTGCGCTGGCACTACCGCCAAACAGTGCCAGCGGATCGAGTTCATCCGTCTGCTCTTCTTGTGGCTGCGCAGGTTTAGCTTCATTGGGCGGCACCAGCGTAGACGGGGTGACGTCGTCAAAAATGCTCTCTTTTTTGAACAACGCTTCGTCACTGAACAGCGTGTCCGGATCCACGTTCTTACGCTCAAGCTTCGGATCGCTGTCATTGAACATCGCCAGCGGATCTTCAGCGTTACGCTCAGGTGCGACAGGCTGGGAGAACGGATCGTGCGACGCTGCCGGCTGCGGCTTCGCCCGAGAACTGGAAATGCTGTCGGAGATAGAGAACTCCTGCATCAGGCTATCCCAGATTTCCGACGGCACAGCAGTCGGTTCCGCCTTCCCGCGCGGGGCGGCGCTCGCAGGCTTTGGCTGCGGGGCTGCCGCAGGGGCCGCGGCTGGACGCGCCTGCTGCTGCATGGTCGCCGCCATGCGGCTGACTGGCTGCGTATCATGAATCAGTTCGGTCACTTCGATGCGGTAATCATCAATACCGAGAATGTCCCCATCCTGCAGCTCTACCTGGCGCCCGCGCTCAAGCGGAATGTCATTCAATACCACGCGAGTGACGCTGCCACGGTTAGTGACGCGGCATTCGCCCTGGGCGTCAACGTGAACAATGGCCTGCAAACGCGAGATGGTGCGGTCATTGTCCGGCAATACCAGATTGTTATCCGTACCGCGCCCAATGGTGCCGCCCGGGGCATAAAAATCACAGCTGCTCTGCGGCGGCTGATGACCGGGTTTTGTAGAAATAATCGTGAATCGCATGGCGTATTCCTGCTGGTATGATTAGCGCTCAAACGCTGCCGCTCTCGGGGCGAGAACGGCGGCGTTTGAGGAAGAGAATATCAACAAAACTATTTAATGAAATTTACAAAAAATAATCCAACAATGAGCCATAGTGTGAATATTAATGCCTTCACTTTATAACGACGATGCAGTTTTAGCATCCAGGCAATTTTTTCATCTGGTAATGATTGAATATATTCATAAGCTTCTTCCTGCACCAGCCTGTCGCGAGTAAACTTCATCTTCACGCCTTTATGAAGACGAATAAACCAGATTATTTTTTGATAGTTTGCCAGTGATCCAAAAAAAGAAGCGTAATTTGTTACCAGATCGAGATCATAACCTTTGCGTCTGTAGTCAGAAAGGAGCTGATTATAGTCAGCCTCGTGTTTTTTAAAATAACGAGAACTAAACAGATCCATAATTACAACAACGAGAAACAAACCCACAGTAAGCAATAAAAGTAAATTCTCGAGATTTACCATAATTTATCCATCATATACTCTGTTGCTCCACCTGCTATTTCGCTACCAGCGTATCCACCCGCAGCCGCACCGACAATAGAGCATGCGAGCAATCCTACACCGCCAGTTGCAACTCCCAGCGCAACGCAAACTCCCGCCCCGGCTATGGCACCATATTTGCCACCGTAAATGCCACCAGCAAGACCTGCACCAAAGCTACTGTATTTTTTTACAGCAACTTTTGAGCAACTCTGCTCTCGTCCAACGGTACACGCATTGTAAACTTCATTGGTCGTATTTGCACCAGCAAAGCCTATTGCAAGCCATCCCCCCATTTTAAGAAAACGAGCGGCCTTTGAAGCATTATCAATGTATGTTGAATAACCCCGAATAGAACCAACACCGGCAGTGCTCCATTCATGCACAATTGATCTGCTCGATAAACCTAATGCATGTCTGAGTTCATTATAAGGTTTCATTTTAAGAGTTAATCTGGAAAGTTTATTTAATAAAACATCTAACTCAGAGAACAATCGTTGACGCTCAACAAAAAACTGTTGCCCTATTAATGTCCCTTGCGTTCTGTACTGATTTTGATAGGCCAACTCAATGGATTTTAATTTTTTTCGATTTCACTGAAGTATTTGTCACCCGCATCAGAAACCACACCAAGGGACTTATCCATAAAGTTTGTGACTGCGGCAATTGTGCCATAGTGCTGAGAGAGGAAATTAGCCTCACCTGTATTAAGATCCGCCAGAGAACTATTAACTTTCTGTTTTGCGATTTGCAGTTGTTTAAGTTGCACTGCATTATTGTTTCCTGGATCATTGACAATTAACATTTGACCAGGTTTGGACCATTGAGTATCGCTATTAATTTGCATAAAATGACGCGCTGCATCGCTATTAGGATTATTAAACAGAAGCCTCGCCTGAAAATCCAACGTCCCGGGCTGCTGAACAATACAATACCCAGGTGCAACCATTGATTTTACGCTCATTACTCGATCTCTTTGCAAAGTTTTGACTAATACGTAGGGCCAGGGAAAAACTCCCCGGCCACGTACGCAATTACGCTTCTTTGTTTTCTTTAATGTTCCAGCCAGCGCTACTTTCAGCACCTTTACCACCAGCAGTGGTCTGCTCCCAGTACTGCTGTTTCACTTTCGCAGCCTGGAATGCATAGGTCACACCAACGGTGTCGCCGTTGTCCGCACCGGTGTACTGAACAGAAGTTACCAGCACATCTTCCAGCGTGATGCGGGTATATTCAACTTGCTGACCACCCGCTTTGCACACGGACAGTTCAACTTTAGTCAGGTGCTTACCGCTTGCGCAGTGTTTGAGAATTGCTGTAGTGGATTTGTCGATCAGAGCGTTAACGTGCAGATCGTTAAAGTTAACTTTACCGGCACCGCCGCCGCCACCAACACTCATATTACCTGGCTGGGAAGCGCCCCAGGAGAAGGAGGTAATATCAGTCCAGCCGGTGTGGTTAGAATCTTTAGATTCGCCCGTAACACCCTCGACCTTCAGAAACATATCAATAGCCATAATATCTACTCTTCGTGGATGAACAATATTGCTTTCGAAAAAGCACTTATATGGCAAACAGGAAAGCATGGGGCTGAATAAAACCGTCCATATTTTACCTCTGCCTCATATCAAATGACCCGTGTCATTTGACAGTCTTGACATTCCCCCTGAATGAAAGGAAAGAATGTGAAGTCTTTACTACTGCGGATTATCCTGAATCCAGGTGCGGTCAGGATTGCCGATAATTAATTGAGGTACAAGTTTATTAAGTTCGTCACTATGATAAAGACGTAGACAGTTTAACGTTACGCCTTTGACATCGGGTTTTATCTCAGAATGAAAGGCATTGGTTGCGCCTTTATATTTATCAATAAGGGCATTAATTTTGTCATTGCCATTTTCAATATCGAAAGGCACCCATTCCAGTAATGCACTACTGCTACGCGCTGCATCCAGAGAAAACTGGCTTTTATCATCTGAAACTTGTGCCAGACAGCGAGAAAAAACAACGTCTTTAACAACTTGCTTATAAGGCATTTTTTTGACAAACATCACCGGATCGTCAGTTGCATAAACAGAGGCGGAACTGGTGAGCAACAGTAGACTGGCAATTATTTTTTTCATGGTAACTCCCAAAAATTGGCTTTGGTCGTCGTGTAATTCGTCTCCGGTGCATTGAAATAACAATGATCCGAACAGGTTAAACCATTCCAGAATGTGGCATGACCTGCGGCGTCACTCCAGCCCTGTACCTCAAACAGAATTACGCCCTTTTTGTTGGCTAATTGTTGAACGGGTAAGGAAGGATAACTCACGACCATGTCAGGTTTACCCCACTGACGCGTCAACCAGGCAATAACATCCTTTACCCGATAGAAGTACCATTTATTATCAGCACCGGATACCGTGAGATTTGCAATACGCGGGACGGGATGCCCGGTATAGTTCAGAACATAACTCATGCGTACGGCACAACTATTTGACCACCCACCCTGATCTTGCGGTATTTCGAAGTTGTGCTTAACCTTGCCGCCGATAATTTGCTTAACTTTGCCGATAGAATCATTTGCATCGTAAATACGTGTTGCCGCCGCCCAGGCAGCAACAAACGAAGGTCTCGCGGTCATATTTCCTCTCACATTTCCATGCTATAAAGCAGGCGCCGGGTAAGGCCTCCCGGCGGCAATCATCATCACGCGTCTTTCGTCTTCAGTGACGGCAGTTTAGAAACCAGACGCAGAGAAACGGTCAGACCTTCCAGCTGGTAGTGTGGACGCAGGAAGAATTTCGCGGCGTAGTAGCCCGGGTTATCTTCAATTTCCTGCACCTGCACTTCGGCAGCCGCCAGCGGTTTACGGGACTTGGTCTCCTGTGAGGAGTTAGCCGGGTCGCCGTCCACATAGTTCATCACCCAGTCGTTCAGCCAGCGTTCCATCTCTTCACGTTCACGGAAGGAGCCAATTTTGTCGCGCACGATGCACTTCAGGTAGTGGGCAAAGCGGCAGCAGGCGAACAGGTACGGCAGACGGGATGCCAGACGCGCGTTAGCGGTCGCATCCGGGTCGTGGTACTCAGCCGGTTTCTGCAGAGACTGCGCGCCGATGAAGGCGGCAAAGTCAGAGTTTTTGCGATGAACCAGCGGCATAAAGCCGTTCTTCGCCAGCTCGGCTTCACGACGATCGCTGATGGCGATTTCGGTCGGGCATTTCATGTCCACGCCGCCGTCGTCGCTCGGGAAGGTATGACACGGCAGGTTTTCAACCGCCCCGCCGGACTCCACGCCGCGGATTGAGGTACACCAGCCGTACTCTTTAAAGGAGCGGTTGATGTTGGCAGCCATGGCATACGCGGCGTTCGCCCAGGAGTAGCTGTTGTGGTTCGCGCCATCGGTCTGCTCTTCGAAATCGAAGCTGTCGACCGGGTTAGTGCGAATACCGTACGGCAGGCGCGACAGGAAGCGCGGCATCACCAGGCCAAGGTAGCGTGCATCTTCGGATTCACGCAGTGAACGCCACGCGGCATACTCGGTGTTCTGGAAGATTTTGGTCAGGTCGCGCGGGTTCGCGAGTTCCTGCCAGGACTCCATCTGCATCACGCCCGGTGCGGTACCGGTGATAAACGGACAGTGGGCCGCCGAGCCGATACGTGCCATCTCGCCCAGCAGTTCAACGTCCTGCGGACTGTGGTCGAAGTAGTAGTCGCCAACGATGCAGCCAAACGGCTCGCCACCAAACTGACCGTACTCCTGCTCGTAGATTTTCTTGAAGATTGGGCTCTGGTCCCAGCCCACGCCCTTAAAGCGTTTCAGGGTACGACCCAGCTCCTGCTTGGAGATGCTCATAAAGCGGATCTTCAGCATCTCGTCGGTTTCAGTGTTGTTCACCAGGTAGCTCAGACCGCGCCAGGCGCTCTCCAGCTTCTGGAACTCTTCATGGTGAATAATCTGGTTCACCTGCTGAGACAACTGCTCGTCGATACCGGCAATCAGGTTCTGAATGGTGCGGTAGGTGTCACTGGAGAAGGTAACGGTATTTTCCAGCGCCTGCTGCGCCAGCGTTTTTACCGCACTTTCCACCGCGGAGCGCGCCTGATCGGTTTTCGGACGAAACTCTTTGTTCAGCAACGCGCTGAATTCATCCTGGCTGAACGCCTGACCACTCTGCTGCTCGTGTTGTTGAGTCTGGTTGCTCATCGATTATTCCTCGCTACCTTTCGCACTTTCGTCATTTTTCGGCAACTGGCTCAGAGATTTGAGCAGCGTCGGATCCTGCAGAATTTTAGCGATCAGCTCTTCCGCGCCGTTTTTGCCATCCATATAGGTCAGCAGGTTGGAAAGTTGAGTACGTGCTTCCAGCAGCTTGTTCAACGGCTCAACCTTGCGGGCTACCGCGTCCGGCAGGAAATCGTCCATGCTGTCGAAGGTCAGATCAACGTTGAGCTTACCTTCGCCGGTCAGCGTGTTATCCACCTGGAACGCCACGCGAGGTTTCAGCGCTTTCATGCGCTCGTCAAAGTTATCAATGTCGATTTCGAGGAATTTACGCTCGTCGACTGCCGGCAGGTTTTCCACCGGTTTGCCGACCAGATCGGCCATGACGCCCATCACAAACGGCAGCTGAATTTTACGTTCTGCACCGTAGATCTCTACGTCGTACTCGATCTGCACGCGGGGGGCACGGTTACGTGCGATGAATTTCTGCCCACTGTTACTCATTGCCATGATGTTCTCCATCAAAGATGCGCGGTGAAGGTGAAACGGCAGGCTCCATGCCTGTCGTCATAATGCCAGGACGCGTTATTCGCGGCGTCCAAAGATGTTTTCCAGTTGGTTAACGCCGTCTGGCGCCAGGTCGCGAATAATGTCCATAAAGTTAAGTTCTGACAGCCGCTGCACCCGTTCAATCATCAACGGTGCGGGGTGGCTCGGTTCGTACTGCGCAAAATACTGTTTGGCTTTCTCCAGCATCAGCTGTGCATCGGCGCGGCTGGTGACCTGCACGCTGCGCCAGTCTGTAACCTGCTGAACGGGTTGTGCGACCGCCGGTTGAGGTTCAGCGCTGAGCTCAGCCTGTGCCTCCCGGTTGGGTAGCAGCTTGCTGATGTCGGTCACCTGACAGGCGCTGGCGACCAGCCCGACGGTTTTCAGCAGCTGTTCCATCTCCGGAACGCCGCTTTCACCAAGATGGCCAGTGAGCAACTCGCGAATGGCCAGCAGCCGTTCGTTAATCACTATCACCGCCGACGTGCCCGGCTGATCGCCGCGGGCCAGCTCGTCAATCAGTCTTGGACGGCCACCGGGGTAATCCGGACATTCGGTTTTACTGCCATCCAGCAGTGCCTGAGCGTCGCGAAGTGAAATTTCATCGCCATTTGATCGCAGCAGCGAGGCGTTACGCACGGCGACGGTCAGTTCAGACTTATCACTCAGCCCGGCCAGGGCGTTAATGCGGTAAAACGGGTCGGTTTCGCCATACTCTTCCAGCAGCGGATAGAGCGGCTCCCAATAACGCGTGATCGCCTCCTGCACCAGTAACAGCCCGTCGGCGTAGCCCGCAAGGCCGCGGCGACGTGTCCATGCATGCGTTAACGCCAGCATGACGCGCAGATCTTTGGTGCGGCTCAGCAGGCTGGTGGCGAATTTTTCCACCGTATTCCAGTCAGCAGGTTCTGCCGGAATGATGGTGTCGCCAAACTGCTGCTCTGCTTTGCCCTGGCTGGCCTGATTCATCAGCTGGAAATCAGCGTCATACTCCAGGTTTTCGCCGCAGGGCTTGTCGGGGCTTATTGGCGCGAGAAATTCTTCGATATTCATAAGATCCCTGCTTATTCAAACATGGGCGGATAGAGACCGTGACGACCCGGGCGGGCGCCACCTGCCGGGTCGAACAGCAGCGTAAAGAGCTGCCCGGTGAAGTTGCCGCTGTGAACATGGGTGTAGAGCGGGTAGCCGTCGCAGCGGTTGGTCCACCAGTAGCTGGTCTGGCGAAGCGGGTCAAAGCACTCTGCTGCCTGAGGCCAGCCCAGCGTGCTCTGGCCGTCTTCGTCATAACCAATCACGTCGAGAATATCTGAGCGCTTTTGCGGCTCGACGGGCTGCGGTGCCGGAATGGACATCAGCATGTCATCGAGCTGTGAGGCAGAAAAACTGTTACGTACCGCATGCAGGCCCAGACGGCCAATCTGCTGATACCAGCTTTCAGCCTGACTGAGCAGACGTGACGACCAGTCAGCGGGGGCAAAGCTGAGCTGAATGCAGACCGGATATTGTCGACCAACGCTGTCACGTCCCGGCAGCAGGCAGCCCATCTGAATCATCTGGCTGCCCAGCATCGGCGGTACGACAAAATTCCAGACCGGCGCTTTGTTAAACGGGCGCTCACCGCTGCGCTGCTCTTCCTGCTGCCAGGCCAGCAGGCCGACCTGGAACCAGTGCGACCACTGGCGTTGCAGGGTGTCAGGAAAGCGACGCTGCAAAAAATCTCCGGCGCTGGGCAGTTTGCCATACCAGCTGTAGCGGTTCATCGCAGGGGTATTCGTCATACGGCTGTCCTTGCGGTTATGGGCATGAGAAACGGGGAAGCTGGAACGGGTTACGAATACTGTTTGGCGCAAATTCCAGCGTAACCTGATGTCCGTCTACGTTGAAGGTCGCCTGGCGACTCAGACTTCCCGCCCCCGGGCTGGTACGCGCTTTATCGAAAAAGCGGTTCAGCGCCCAGGAACCGTTAGTCACCAGCGTAGCCGTGCTGCCGTTAGCCAGACCCAGCTGCATACGCACCTGGTTAGTCCCGCCCGGCCCCGGCCAGTTCATGATCTGCACAGCCTGTGGACCGTGGCTGTAGCGCAGCAGTTGACCGTCAACATCCAGCGTCAGGTTAAGGATCGTGTTATCCATTCTGACGGTGCGCACTGTCACTTTGTAAGAAGGCGTGGTAGCACCGTTAGCAAAGAAAGCATCGCGAATGGACTGCGCCTGCTGGAACGGTCTCAGGAGCCCTTCACTTCCCGGCAGCGTTTTTCCATCAATGCCCGGCATAAAGCGCCAGTTCGCCTGCGTGGTATCGACTTTATTGGTCAGGTTGTCACGAAAGAAGGTGTCCATCAGCCCGGTGCCTGGCGCAAACATGCGCGCGAGATCGTCCGGCGTGACCTCCGTACTGGCGCTGCGCACCAGCGGGTAACGGCCAGCGATTGCCTGACGGCAGAAACCGCCGACTTCGACGTTAATCCGCTTACGCACGTTTTCGAGGTCGCGACGCTGGGTATCACTGCTGGCCCCCACCGCCATATTGCTGAACATGGTTTGCAGACCGCCCGGCAGACGACCGGCACTGGCCTGCAGACGGCTAATCGCCTCGCCTCCCGGAGCAGGCATGCCGCTGTTGGCCGCGTCCTGAACGGCAGTCAGGTAGCGGTAAAGTTCATCGACCTGCTTGAGAAAATCATCAAAGACGATGGTCTTCCCGCCCTTCTCCAGCGGCTGCGCCAGCTCAATCATTGGAGCATAGTGATCGGTTACCAGCTGTTCAGGTGCCTGAGTGACCACCGCGGCCTGCGTCGGGGCATTGTCATTATTACTGAATAACGCTTCGAGCGTGCGGGTGGCACGGTTGCTTTGCGCTTGCGCTTTACCGGCATCGTCCGGGGCTGGCGCATTACGTGAAAGCGTCAGGACCTGGCTCAGGTTCAGCACCAGACGGCGCAGCGGCGAGTTTGCCCCGGAGAGCAGACGCGCGGTATTGATGCGCTGGGAGAGATCGGCACTGTTATTAAGCTGAATGTCGGCGAGGAAGCGATCCCAGTTGGCGATAAAGTCGCGCATGTAGAGCTGGCGCACGGCGTTATCGATCTGCTGTTTATCTTCCTGGGCTGAGGTCGCCCCCAGCACCCACGCATCGTCTTCATGCAGGGCAGTGGTGACGCTGTCAATCTGGCCGTTGAAGCTTTTCCAGTAACCGTCCGGGGTATAAAGACCCGGTACGCCTTCACTCACCGGCTTGCCGCTTTTGCGTGAAAACACCAGCTCGCTCTGCGGACCGCCCAGGTCGGAGAGCGACACCGGTTTCAGGTTTTCATCATGCTCCAGCAGACGCTTCAGACGACCATACACCCGGGTGGAAAGTGGCTGCTGGTTGATTAGCGCCCTTTCACGCGCGACCAGGGATTCATCCTGCGCGTACGGCGAGGCCTGAATTTTCGGCTCAAGCAACTGAGTCAGGTGCCACTCAAGCTGCTGAAGCTGCGCCTGAGTCACGTTCTGCGGGAGGTTGCGCTGCAGATTGAGCATTACCCAGGAGTGCAGGAATTTGCCGTCATAGTGCTTCGGCTGATAGAGCATCTGGTAGGCCTTCAGCGCTTCATAGCTGTATTCCACATCGCTGCCGTTATCGTTGCGCAGCCAGGTGGTGATGTGCATCGCCACGGCAGGGAGCAGCATCTGGTCCAGCGCTTTCTGGTACAGAGACTGCGATGCATCGCTGACGTCATCCCCACGATAGAGCCCCATACGGCGTGAGACAGGCGGATCGTTAACATCAAACGCGTCACTTTTCGGCAGATCGACCAGGCCATTTAGCAAGGGCAGAAGGTCAAACAGATCGCGCTGAGGCTGATTCTGCAGCGCCTTGCTCTGCTGATCCAGCAGCGGCACCTTTGCGTCCACCTCTTCCAGATAAGCCTTGTTCCTGGCATAGCTGGTCAGCCACAGTCCACCGAGGATCACCAGCAGGGCCAGCAGCGCCGCATAGCCGGACCAAATGACGGCACGGTTACGCAGTTCCCACCAGCGGTTTTCCCCGGCGATGCCGGCTTCCTGGAAAATGACGTTTTGCAGCAGGTTCTTGATGAAGAAGCTCTGCCCTTTCGCCCCCGGAATCGGAGCCTCTTTGCTGACGGAATCCCAGCGATTTCCCTCTTCACCTTCCGGCAAGGAGAGCGCACGGTTAAGTTCGCCCATCACCCGGTCAAACGGCATACCTTCCTGGGTACCACTGGCGAAATAGATCCCGCGCGGGGAGAATTCGGTTTCAAAGTTAGAGCGGGCAAAGACCGTGCTCAGGTAGTCAGCCAGCAGCGGACGCAGTGCGGCAAACTCCTGCGGAAAGAGATACGCTTCCGCGCGCGCTTTTGCGTCATGCTCCTGCAGCAGGGTTTCCGGCAGTCCGGCATCCAGGCGCTGCTGTAAGAGGGAAAATTCCTGATGGAAGTTACCCATCAGGTCGTAATCAGCGTGTTTGGTTTGCTCCCACGGCAGCGTGAAGCCCCAGATCTGGTCGCGCTGCGCTTTGTCGTAATCGGCAAACCAGGCACGGAAGCCTTTAAGCAGGTCAGCTTTGGTCACCATGACATACACCGGGAAGCGAATACCCAGCTGCTCATGCAGCTCAGAGAGACGCTGGCGCAGGTTGACCGCCTGCTGGCGTGACGCTTCAGGCGAGAGCGTCAGCAGATCAGAAATGCTGATGGTAATAATCACACCGTTGATCGGCTGGCGACGGCGATACTTACGCAATAACCCCATAAACTCAAGCCATTCACCGGCGTCCTGAACCTGTTCGCTCTCCTGGGTGGTATAGCGACCCGCGGTGTCCAGCAGTACGGCCTCGTTGGTGAACCACCAGTCGCAGTTACGCGTGCCGCCGATCCCGCGCAGCGCGGTCTTACCGAAGCGGTCGGCCAGCGGGAATTGCAGTCCGGAGTTGACCAGCGCCGTGGTTTTACCGCTGCCCGGTGCGCCGATGATCACGTACCACGGCAGTTGATACAGATATTGCGTGCTAAAGCGCTGCGTCCACTGGGCACCCTGTCCCGCTTTGCTGAAGTGCGCTTTTTTCAGCATCTGTGCGGCTTCGTCAAAACGGCTGGCGAGGATCTGCTCCTCGCTGTTCAGTCGCTTCTGCGGATCCGCTGCTTCCGGGCTGGTGGTGTTCTCATTGAGTTTGTCCATCAGCTTGCGGTTCAGCCAGGCATTGTACAGCCGCGGCAGAATGTGGCCCTGCGCCCAGAGCAGATAAACCACCGCAATACTGATGATGCGGTTCTGTTCAGATTCGAGCGGTCGGGTGTCCACGATGGACAACAATGGGCCAATCATCCAGATAACCGCCGCAAGCGCAGTGACGCCCAGGAAGCTCCACAGAATGCGATTGGTCAAAATGGAAAGAAGAGTAGTCAGCATCCTTAGTTTCCTTGCGGCAATCCGTTCAGCTCAGCCTGGGTATTTTCAGGCGACACCAGCAGAGTAATTTCCACCCGGCGGTTACGGGCACGGTTTTCCGGCGTATTGTTAGGTGCCACTGGATTAATCTCACCGCGGCCTTCCGCTTTCACACGTTCAGGTTGAGAGAGGCTTCCCTGCAGCATTTTCTGAACTGACCGGGCACGTTCCAGCGACAGTTCATAGTTAGAGGCAAAGCGCGCGCTGCGAATTGGCACGTTGTCGCTGTAGCCCACCACCAGAATTTTACCGCTGACGTTATTCATGGCCTGTGCAATACGGTTTATCACCGGCTCATAACGGTCACGTACCACGGTTGAGGCGGAAGCAAACAGGCCGTCCCCTTTCAGGATCACCACGCTACGGTCCGCTTCATCTTTTACCGCAACCAGACCGGCTTCAATTTCCGGCTTCAGGAAACCACGCAGGTTCAGCACCGCAGGCAGCTGGCGGGCAGGTTGCTGGATAGTCGTTTCGGGAAGCTGTGACTGATAAATTTTTGCTAATACCGGGTTGGTACTATCGCCAAGCCGCCAGTTAAGCACGATATAGAACAGGCAGGCGATAAACCCGGCCAGCGCCACACAGGCCCACAGAGGTACCATAGGTCGCCATAGCTTGCGCAGTACCGGACGATCTTCCGGATGCGGAGAGAGCTGTGGCGGGTAACTGCCACGCACGCCGCGAATCATCTGCCACAGCCGTTGCTTGATGGTTTCAAGCTGGGTGCGGCCATTATCCAGCACCCGATAGCGCCCCTCGAAGCCGAGCAGCAGGCAGTAGTTGATCATCTCCAGCAGCAGAATATGTTCGCGCGGGTTTTGCGACAGACGCGCCAGCAGCTGGAAGAACTTTTCGCCGCCCCAGGTTTCATTATGAAACGTCACCAGCAGACCATTGCTGGACCAGACGCCGCTGCTGCCCCAGGGGGTAAGCGCAGCGGCCTCATCAAGTGCCGTACAGAGGCAGTAACGTGCCCCGACGATCACCTCATAGGCCAGACCGGCCTGCTGACAGCGCACTTCGAACCGGCGGATCTCATCGATCAGGCGCTGGCGCAACGCCACCTGATCGTCATGTGATACCGAATGACGGATTTGCGGAATCGCATTGAGCAGCGGATTGGCGGCCGCCACCAGCTGATTGTTGCTACTGGCTCCGGTAAACGCGGCATCACTGCCGGTATCCTGTCGTTCCTGCATATTAAGCGCTCGCTTTATTATTCAGTCGGGCTACGGATGGCCCAAAACTCCATATCAAGTCCCGGGAACTCGCCTGCGAGATGCAGGGCGAAAGCGCCGGACTTATCCATCTCGTGCCACAGCTCGCTCCCCTTCTCCAGCTCGAAGTAGCTGTAGCCTGCATGCCAGGGGATCTGCGGCGGTGCGACCGGCATGGCGCGCAGCATAATGCCAGGCAGTTGCAGCTGAACCAGATCGCGAATTTTCGAGACCGGTGCCACTTTCATCTGGGCAGGGAAATGGGTTTGCAGGTGTTCGCCCGGCACGTTGGCTTTGACCGCCAGCACGAAGCCGAACTCACGCACCATGCTGGTTTCCGGCACGGTCGCGATGTTCAGACCGTGGGAACGCTCGTTAAGCGGCAGCTGAATGGCATGGTCTTCCATCACCAGAGACAGCCCCTGACGCAGCAGCATCATCAGTTTGCTGAAGCAACCCGCGAGGTCGTCGTGATCGTAAATTGGCAGCACGCTTTCAGCGGTACGCTGAGACGCCCAGGTGGCGAGCTCGGTCGCAAACGGCAGCCAGCTGCGCCAGAGCGTTTCTGGATGCAGCAGCGGAAGCGTTTTTAAATGCGAAACCTCGCCCAGATGGCGGTTCACCAGTGAGAGCAGCGTAAATTCAATCAGTTCCGAGGTATTAAAGCGGCCAGGCTGGCGCAGACGACCGCCAATTTGCTGGCTGCGCTGCACCAGTAAGCCGTGCAGATCGTTAATCATGCTGTAGATCTGCGGGCTGTTATTGGCATTCAGCATCGGCGGAATGTAGCTGCTATCGAGACGCACGTGGTTATCGTTGCGTTTCTCGGTCACAAACGCCACACCGATAGCGGTCCACTCTGCCGTTACATCTTTTTCCAGCATCAGGGTCAGACGCAGGCGGCCAAACTGTACGGTGGCATCGCCTACCGACATGGCGTTGTCGTCTTCCACCTCTTGCTCAAAGGCGATGAAGCGCGCCAGCGAGGCCGGCTCTTCACTGAAGATCACCTCTTCTCTCTCTCCACGGCGAACCGGCAGTGCGAGCACCACCTTTTCATTGGTGAGATTGTCAGGGATTTTCAGCGGCACCGGACCATTGCGGCCGTTGCGCACCTGGAAAAAGGTTCCGTCAGGCAGCAGTCCACTGCAGTAGCTCAGGGCAATGCATCCCTGGCGCAGCATCGCTTCGTCCAGCTCAACGTCGAGAAAGCCCCAAAGGTATGAACGCTGCAGCGCACCCCATTCACGAACGTGGTTGAGCAGATAGCTTTCAGTCCGCTGAAAATGGTGTGGGCGCAGGAACATGCCTTCGGTCCAGACGACCTTTTCTGCTTTCGTCATGATGATGTAATTCCTGTTATGAAGCGCGTTACTGGCTGATGACCCGGATGCCATTCACGTCGAGAAACACGTTGGCCTGGAGTTCATCCGCTGACCATTTCCAGAACTGGTAGATATGGTTTTCGCCTGGCACAGGCAGAGGGAGTGAAACGCGCCATTTTTTGCCATCCAGCATCTGATATTCCGCCATCACACCAATGTAGCGGGCGTCGGGAGAGCTCTGTCCACTCAGAGTTTTCGAGAGCTGACCCGGCATCAGGAAGAAAACATCGCTGTTCAGCAGATTCGCGCCAAGCGTGGCTGACGCGTTGTTCTGCAGGGAATAGAAGTCGCTGGACATGAAATCCGCATCGGATTTCAGCAACAGCACTCTGACTTTTAGCGGCGCAGATTCATTGATTTGTGGATGAGCCTGAAACTGCAGATTGTAGCGGGAAGGGTCGCTGTGTGAAGACGACGTACAACCACTGACAAGGGCGAAAATCGCCGCGTAAAAGACGGACCACAACCAATGAAAATTTTTATTATTCATAAAAATACGCTCAGGGACGCGGTTTAGTTCAGGATCCAGGTACCGTTAGCGCTGTCTTTGCAGGCTTTGCTGTTACCGTCCACATCAACACAGGTTGCCTTCTTACGCACTTTCGCACGCTGGGCCTGCTTACGGACGGTCGCTTCGTACTGATCGGCTTTGATCACTGCACGCATCGGGACGTAGCCAATCAGTTGATCATTTCCCTCATCGGCAAGCGCCATCCAGTAGTGCTCAACCTGACCCAGGACCACATACGTTTTACCGGTTTCCAGGGTACGGATAACCTTTCCGCCGAAGTCAGGACGGCTCATCAGCGAGGCCGGATACATGGCACGATACGGCTCATTGAGCTGAGTAAACTCTGCTGGAGGTAAAACAGCATGACGGTGGGTTAACGTGACGCCATTGACCTGGCTGGTCACGATCGTGTCGTCGTTGATCACAGGTTTCTGCGGCGCTTTACAGCCCGCCACCGCCATTACAAACAGAAGTGAAAACAGTACGCGCATTTTCATATGCTTTTCCGTAGCGATATTTCGATGATGGAGATAAAGGGGATGAAGTTTGACTTAGGTGCTATTGTTAAAATAGTCAGTATATTTTCGGGGCGTTACTATTTAAGGGCATAGCTACCGCACGAGCCCTTCAGAATAAGGCCCAGCGTCTTCCTGACATATTTTGACAAACGGTAAGCAAGTTTACATGAGCTTGCCACCAATTCAATATTTACCGCTTCATAACTGATGGTTAATGAAGCACTCGAGACATTATAGGATTAATCTGAGAAAAAAATACGATTTAGCTAAAATCGTCTATTCCCCTCAAGCCAAAATCACATATCCATATGATTTAAAATGAAATTCCACAAAAGAGAATCACTTTCATTAACGCAATAACCCTATTACTGCTACTACCATAATTAGTAGAATCTGGCTTTATGCGGGGCGAAGAAAATATATCCAATATGAATTATTTGTTGCATTATCGAGGTAACTTTCAATTTCAGCCAGACCTGTCTCAATATATGAAATTGTTTCAGGGAAACTGAGAAAAGTTAATTTTACACCTCAAAATAAGTTTGTCTTTTAATCTCCCTTTCGGATTTAATCTGGTAATTTTCCGATATTAACAATTAAGCACAGCTACATATTCCTGGTTAAAGCGACGATTAATTTGCACCAATTCCTCCTGCCTGCAGGGGTCTTCGTCGCCCTGCCCTTCAGCCACCTTCATCTGAAATTTAACGCTGACTTCATCATCGCTTCGCTTTCGCCATAGCGCAGAGTGAACAGGTGATAGATAAGATTTATTATAAAAATGATAAAATTTCGTTATAATTTCTTTAAATGTTTACGCCGATTAGCTTGTAAGCCACTGTAAAATATAGCCATTCAATTCAATGCATTTAACTTTGCTTTGGCCTCTGGTAACAGACGCCATCATTGTTTTCGCTTATTGGCAAACCCGGTGGTTTATGGGCGCAGGTGATGTCATGACCGCACAAGTCAGGAGTTGGTATGAATAAGAAAAGACGTTCAGTTCCCGGTATCAGGCACTATGACGGCCCAGCCGGTGGCTGGGGGGCGTTAAAGGCGACGGCCATTGCGGTACGTACCCAAATGGATACGCTGGATGCCCCCGCAACTCTGCTGCGCACAAACCAGCCTGACGGTTTTGACTGCCCTGGCTGTGCGTGGCCCGATAAAGAACACAAATCCACGTTCCAGTTCTGTGAGAACGGGGCGAAAGCCGTCACCTGGGAAGCCACCAATAAACGCGTCACTACGGATTTTCTCGCCAAAAACAGCGTGTCCTCGCTGCTGGCTAAATCTGACTTTGAGCTGGAAGGTTACGGTCGTCTGACCCATCCCCTGCGCTATGACCGGGCAAGTGATACCTTCCAGCCAGTGGAATGGGACGACGCTTTCCAGCGTATCGGTGAGGTGCTGCGCGGGCTTGAGCCTGACCAGGTCGAATTTTATACCTCCGGCAGAGCCTCGAACGAAGCAGCGTATCTGTTCCAGCTGTTCGCCCGCGAGTACGGTACCAATAACTTCCCCGACTGCTCGAATATGTGCCATGAAGCCACCAGCGTCGGTTTACCCCGTTCCATTGGTATCGGGAAAGGGACCGTCTCACTTGATGACTTCGATAAAACGGAGCTGGTTATCTCCATTGGTCATAACCCTGGTACCAACCATCCGCGGATGATGGGCACGCTGCATGAGCTGGCTCGCCGCAACGTACCGATTATCGTCTTTAATCCCCTGCGCGAGCGCGCGCTGGAACGTTTCGCGGATCCGCAAAGCGTTATTGAGATGGCAACCTACAGCTCTACCGATATCGCCTCCACCTATTTCCAGGTGAAAGCCGGAGGCGATGCCGCTGCGTTAAAAGGGATCGCAAAACACCTGCTCGAGATGGAGAACGAACGCGGAAACGTGCTCGATCGCGCCTTTATTGCTGAACACACCCTGGGCGTTGAGGCGTTTGCTGCAGACATTGCGCAAACCGACTGGGAGGCCATTGAGCGTGAATCCGGGTTGAGCCGGGCAGCACTCAAATCCGTGGCCGAGGCCTACGCAAAATCGAATGCCACCATCATCACCTACGGGATGGGCATCACTCAGCATAATAAAGGCACCGCGAATGTCCGCCTGATCGCTGATCTGTTGCTGCTGCGCGGTAACATTGGGAAACCCGGCGCGGGGATATGCCCACTGCGCGGCCACTCGAACGTTCAGGGTAACCGCACCGTGGGTATAAGCGAGAAACCGACACCGGCATTTCTCAACCGCCTGAAGGAGGTATTCGGTTTTGAGCCCCCTGCTCACCACGGCCATGATGCGGTGCAGGCAACGCAGGCCATGATCGACGGACGTGCAAAAGCGCTGATCTGTCTGGGGGGAAATTTTGCGGTAGCGATGCCCGATCACGAGAACGGTTTTCCGGCAATGAATACGCTGGATTTGAGCGTGCACATCGGTACCAAGCTCAACCGCACCCATTTGCTGGTGGGGAAAGAGACCTTTATTTTGCCGTGCCTCGGTCGTACCGAGCTGGATGTCCAGGCCACCGGACGCCAGTCCATTACCGTGGAGGACTCCATGTCGATGGTGCATGCCTCTTCCGGCAAGCTGAAACCTGCCTCTCCGCGCCTGCGCGCTGAACCGGCCATTATCGCCGGAATGGCGCAAGCCACCCTGCGGGAGACCCGCGTGGACTGGATGACGCTGGTTGAGGATTATGACCGTATCCGCCACCTGATTGAGCAGACCATTCCGGGCTTCGAGAATTACAATGAACGGATCCGCATTCCTGGTGGTTTTCGCATGCCGCTGCCGCCCACAGAACGTATCTGGCCAACGGCGACGGGCAAAGCGATGTTTTCGGTTTTCGACGGCGTCAATGAGAACGCCAGTGGTGAAGGCGATAATGTGCTGCGCCTGATCACGCTGCGCAGCCACGACCAGTACAACACCACCATTTACGCCCTTGATGACCGCTACCGCGGCGTCTTTGGCCGTCGCGATGTGCTGTTTATGAATGAAGACGATATGGCGCAGTCAGGCCTGGAGCATGGCGATCGCGTGGATATCGAAACCGCCCTGCCGGGGAGCGTTCAGCGTCTGGAAGACATTACCGTTGTGGCCTACAGCATTGCGCCGGGTTCCGTCGGAGCTTACTACCCGGAGGCCAACGTACTGGTTCCGCTTGATTATCTGGATAAGGACAGCGGTACGCCGTCTTATAAATCGGTTCCGGTCCGCCTCATCCTGCGTTCGAAAGAGATCCGCGTGCTGTAAGGCTTTCCGCGCAGAGAAATACGATGGATATAAAACAGTTAAAGTACTTAATCGCACTCGATCAGACCCGGCATTTTGGTAAAGCAGCCTCACAGTGCAACATCACCCAGCCGACCCTCTCCATGCGTATTCGCAGCCTGGAAGAGGAGCTGGGGCTGGTGCTGATTACTCGCGGGCAACGTTTTGAAGGCTTTACG
The DNA here is from genome assembly GCF_057320345.1 of Enterobacter cloacae complex sp. 394I7. NCBI lineage: Bacteria > Pseudomonadati > Pseudomonadota > Gammaproteobacteria > Enterobacterales > Enterobacteriaceae > Enterobacter > Enterobacter cloacae complex sp. 394I7. Next base: position 1,670,442 of record NZ_JBXWCR010000001.1, read on the forward strand.
CCCGAAGGCGAACGCATTCTGGCATGGGCGCGCGCGGTACTGGCCGCTCACGACGGCCTGCAGGCCGAAGCCTCGCTGTGCAAAGGGCAAGTGGTGGGTGAATTGCGTCTGGGAATGGTGCCACTGGCCAGCGTGGATCCGATGATCTTTATCCGCCAGCTGACGCAAAAATACCCGGAGCTGACCTACAGCCTCTACTCAATGTCCTCGCAACAAATTGCCGACGGCGTCAGCCGGAATCAGCTTGAACTGGGGATTTGCTACCTGAACAGTATCGACACCCGTCCGTTTGACATTATCCAGCTGCCAAAAACCGAAATGGGATTGCTGCACGATATCCGCCACTTCCAGCTGGATCAGGAGACGCTGACCTGGCAGGAACTGATGGCATTTCCGCTGGGGTTTCTGACCAAGGGGATGCATTATCGCGAGCATATGGAGGTGAGCTTTAAATCTGCCGGCATTAATCCCGAGTCTGTCTTTGAAAGCGATTCCACGTTCCAGATCATTCAGGCGGTACAAAGCGGCGTGTGCTGTGCCGTGATGCCGCTGAACAACGGGCTGGAGAACCTGAACAGCCACTTCCGGATAACCCCCATAACCGACTCGAACATCGAAGCCCCGATCGGCCTGATCATGCGGCGACAGGCCCCCGTCTCCTCACTGGCACTGCGCTGTTTCACCGACGCGCAGGCGCTTTATCTTGCAGAGAACAACGGCATTGAGTGAGGTGATAACGCGTCAGTCGAGCAACACCGAATAAGACTGACGCGTCACCACACTGAACCCGCAGATCAGCACCGCCTTGCAAACGTCCCGGTATTGCGGGGCATTCACCAGCGTGTTCAGCGCATCACGGAGAGCGTTAAGCGTTTCAGGGGATGTGTTGTGCGCGGTAATCAGCGGTAACCCGGGTGTCAGGGGAGTACTGTCGATCGCCACCAGCCCGTCGAGCAACGCCGGTTCATGACGCTGCAGTAGCGCGTACGTCACGCAGTCGATAGCGGCGATATCGCCCTTACCCTCTTTTAGATCAATTAGCGACTGGCGATGGCTGCCGCTAAAGGTCGTCCGGGCAAAATAATGGCCATCGGGTGCAAGTGGCGCCACTTTTTTTCGCAGCGCGTGATAACCGGACTGCGAATCCGCAGAATTGCATACCGCCCATCGGCCGCGAAAATCAGCCAGTGTCCGGGAGCGCTTCTGGGCGCGCGTCACCAGAAGGCTACGGTAATAAAACGCTTCGCAGCCTGGCGCCTGGTAGTGAAAACAGCCCACGACCTGTACGTCCGGCAATTGCGTCATCAGCGGGTAGCCGCAGGTCTGGCTGAGGACAAGCCCGGGCTGCTGCCAGTGGGCCAGCAGAGAATCATCGGGTACGCCTTCGCTCACCGGCACGCCGCGTTCGGCAAGCAGGTGCTGTACCGCTCGCCAGAGGGCATCCGTGTCGGCGCGATTGATGGCATACATCGGAAACGCCAGCGGGTTACTCATGACTTCCCTCGTGTTGACGCCCTGGGTGAGCGGTGACGTTGACCGCCCGCCCCCAAAACTGTCGCATCCATTCACTATAACCCCTGACCACAAAACCATGGTTACGCTTCTGGTACGCCGCCCGGTTTTGCAGATAGACGCTTTTTAGCCCATACCATGGAACACCCGGTAAATCGTGATGGACTGAATGGTAGTTAAGATTTAAAAACAGCACCCGCCAGAACAGCCCTGCTTCGTTGATGACAGAACGCGCCAGCGGATCATCCGCCGCGCGATGTTCATAAAAGGAGCGCACTTTAGTCAGCGCCAGCGCCGGATAACTTACCGCCAGCACAAACCAGACGGGCGAGAAACCGTTGTGCATCATCCAGGCAAACAGCGCTGCCAGCAACGACGCGTGGACGAGCCACATTGCCATTGCGCGCAGGTGAAGATGGCGAAACGCCGTCACGGCGCTGGCCAGCGTCTGCAGGATATCCAGCAGCGGTGCCAGCAACAGCCGGCCGCAGAAGGTATTCCGTGCATGGATCACGCGCTTGTGCCAGGGCGAAAAGCGTGCCCAGCTCTCCTCGGTAAAATAGTACGACTCCGGGTCATCCACCGGGATCGTCAGGCTATCGTGGCGATGATGGGCAAGATGAGAGTCCCGGTACAGACCATACGGATACCACACCGCCAGCGGAAGCGTGCCAAACAGCGCGTTAAGCCAGGCAAAGCGCGTGGGATGGCCGTGGATCAGTTCATGCTGGAGTGACATATACCAGGTGGTAAATCCGATGAGCAGCAGCGTAGCGGGCAGCAATCCCAGCGTTTTCCAGTACGCCAGCGTGGCAAACCAGCCACTGTAAAGGGTGATGATGACGATCCACGTGGGCAGTTCGCTTCGCCACAAAAACCCCGAGGCGAGGTGGTGAATTTGATCGCGTTGTTGCGGATGTAAATAGAGGGAGCTTCGTTTACCCATGCCTTCAGACGCCGTTTCGCCAGAGAGAATGCCCTGACGATCGGGGAAAACGTCTGAAATAACAAAGAACTTATATCGCTTTGCTTTGCCAGAAACGCGGGCAGCGCGAGATATCCCTCTCGTTCGCAGCTTGACTTATTTTGCAATAAAGGTACTTTTCAGGACATGAAGAAGATTCTGATTATCGTCCCTGACGGCGGCATGCTGTTTGAAGCCGCCGGTATCGCAGACATTCTGATGCAGGCGAACCGGCTGCATCCGGAAGGCCTAGCCCATCCCTGTTACCGCATTATCATCGCCACCACCCAGTCTCACCAGGTGATCCACGGCCAGTCCGGCCTGAATCTGCTGGCGGATTATCGCCTGCCGGAGCTGGATCCGCGTGAACCGCTTGATACGATTATTATCACCGGCCGCGGAATGAACGAGCAGGAGAGCACGGCGGTGGTGGACTGGCTGCACCTGGCTGCGCCACACGCGCGGCGGATAGCCTCCATTTGCGGCGGCGCGATGCTGCTGGCCCAGACCGGCCTGCTTGATGGACGCCGGGCAACCACCCACTGGCGGCTGCTGGAGACCCTGCAAACCCAGTACCCGGCCATCCATGTGGAAGGTGGCCCGCTGTATATTCAGGACGGTCCCATCTGGACCTCCGGTGGGGTTAGCTCCGGGTTTGATTTGACCCTGGCGCTGGTGGAAGACGATTACGGTTTTACTCTCGCTCGCGAGGTGGCGCAGGATATGGTGATGTATCTGCGCCGCCCCGGCGGGCAGCTGCAGTTCAGTCGCTATAATCTTCAGCAGCCCGGCACCTCCGGCCCGATAAGCGACCTGCAAACCTGGATCCTGGAGAACCTGACCGCTGACCTGTGCGTGGAAAATCTGGCGCAAAAAGCGGCGATGAGCCCACGCAATTTCACCCGCGTGTTCACCCGTGAAACAGGCGCCTCTCCGGCGCGTTATGTCACCGAAGCACGCCTTGCCGCCGCCCGGCAACTGCTTGAACAGACCAGCGACCCTCTCGAACGCATTGCTGAGCAGAGCGGGTTTGGCAGCAGCATCAATTTGCGTCGCGTCTTTGAGAAACAACTCCACCTCACGCCTGGCGAGTATCGTCAGCGCTTCCACTGTCGCAAAATGGCATAATGTGATCCTTTTTTGTCGTTTACGCCATCCGGCCTGACGCCTACAGTGACTCCAGACAACAGAGATAAGGAGTGCACTATGGTTAAGGTCGGCATTAACGGTTTCGGCCGTATCGGACGTAATTTCCTGCGCGCGGCGCTGGGTAACCCGGATGTGCAGATTGTGGCAATTAACGATCTGACGGACAGCAAAACCCTCGCCCATCTGCTCAAACATGATTCCCTTCTCGGCACGCTGCCGGCTCCCGTTGAAGCCGCGGACGGTGCGCTGCAGGTCGATGGCCAGCGGATCGTCGTCTTTAGCGAACGCGATCCGGCGAATATCGCGTGGCGTGATGCCGGCGTTGACGTGGTTATAGAAGCCACAGGCTTCTTTACGGAACGGGAAAAAGCAGCCGTGCATATCACGCACGGTGGGGCTAAGCGCGTCATCATCTCTGCCCCCGGCAAAAACGATGACCTGACGGTGGTCATGGGCGTCAACCATGAACAGTACGATCCGGCTCAGCATTACGTAGTGAGTAACGGCAGTTGTACGACCAATGGCCTGGCCCCCGCCGCTCAGGTTTTGCATCAGCAGTTCGGTATTGAGCATGGCCTGATGAACACCACGCACGCTTATACCAACAGTCAGGCACTGCACGATCAGCCAGAGAAGGATCTGCGCGGTGCACGTGCGGCAGCGCTGTCGATTGTGCCTTACTCCAGCGGTGCGGCGAAAGCGCTGGGGAAAGTGATCCCCTCACTTGACGGTAAACTGACCGGGTATTCCCTGCGCGTGCCGGTTCCGGTGGTGTCGATTGTGGATTTGACGGTAACCCTGAGCCGTGACGTTACCGCCGAGGAGGTGAATGACGCCTTCCGGAAAGCCGCTGCCAGTGGCCCCCTGAAAGGCATTCTGGGTTACAGCGATGAACCGCTGGTTTCCAGTGATTATCAGGGCGACCCGCGCTCGTCAATTATCGACGGGCTCTCCACCCTCGTGATTGGCGGCAAAATGGTGAAGATCCTGGCGTGGTATGACAACGAATGGGGATTCTCAAACCGTCTGGTGGATCTGGCGGTGCTGATGGATAAGAAAGGGTTGTAACCTTCCCCCTGCACCCACTCTGAGTGGGTGTCGCTGCCCGGTAGCCTTTCGCTGACCGGGCACGCGTTCGTCACTCTGCTTTGACTTTCACGCCCATAAACACAATTACCATGGCCGTCACCAGCAGGAAACCGCTGCCCGCGAAGACGCCGCTGGCACCGTTGAGGTCGAATACCGCCCCGCCCACTGCCGCACCGGCGCTTATCGCCAGCTGGATAGAGGCCACCAGCAGACCACCCGCACTTTCGGCTTCATCCGGCACGGTGGTGGCAAGCCACGTTGACCAGCCCACCGGTACCAGACCAAACGCAAATCCCCACAGCGCGACCAGTAACCCGTCCAGCATCGCCAGATGACCAAACGCCACCATGGTGAGAGCAAGCACGCCCATCGCGAACGGTACCAGTGCCAGCGTCAGGCGCAGATTACGCGCCAGCAGATGCCCGGCGACGGAGGTGCCGATGAAGTTGGCAATCCCAAAGCCCAGCAGGATCAGCGAGATGCTCTCCACGCTCGCCTGCCCCACCGTTTCAAGGAACGGACGCAGGTAGGTAAAGAAGGCAAAGTGGCCGCTGAAGATAAGAATGGTCGCCAGCATGCCGCCAATCATCCCCGGACGACGCAGCACGCGGAACAGCGTACTCAGGCTGCCGCTGCTTTCTGGCTTCATGGACGGCAGTACCCAGAGCTGCCACAGCAGCGCCAGCATGCTCGGCAGAATGCAGAGAATAAAGACGTTACGCCAGCCAATCAGGCTACCCAGATAGCTTCCCAACGGCGCCGCTACCACCGTCGCAATCGAGACGCTGGAGAAGATCACCGCCAGCGCTTTCGGCACTTTATCGGCGGGCACCAGGCGCATCGCCGTGGCGGTCGACATCGCCCAGAATCCCCCGATCGCCACACCCAACAACAGCCGGCCCATCAGCAGGACGTGCAGCGTGGGCGCAAAAGCCACCAGCAGGCTGGAGATGATCTGCAGCACCGAGAAGAACATCAATACCCAGCGACGGTCGATATTTTTGGTGGCCGGCGTGATGAGCAACCCGGTGACCAGCGCCACCAGCGCAGTGGCCGTCACCGCTTGTCCGGCCATCCCCTCGGACACCCCCAGGCTCGCGGCCATCGGCGTCAGCAAACTGGCGGGCAGGAATTCTGCTGTGATCAGGCCGAATACGCCGAGCCCCAGTGAGTAGACGGCTCGCCAGGCGGGTTTTGCAGGCGTGACCGCCTCTCTCGCCACGACACATGAATTCATCTGTTGTTCTCCCGTTATAAAAATGTGACAACTGTCGCAAAAGCATAGTGGGTTCACCCTGGACGATCTATGACATATAATCTCCTCTTATTGATTATTCGTCCGGAGTTGCGTCATGACCACTCAGTCACCCGATTTGATCAGCGAACTTTTGCGCGGCATGCGCCTGTCGGGCGTGAAATACCGTCGAATTGAGGCCAGCGCGCCGTTTGGCGTGGCGTTTCACCAGGCGCCCGGCAAAGCCCAGTTCCATTTTGTCAGCCACGGCAGCGCCCTTTTGCGTATGGAGAGTGGCGCCACCTTCACGCTGAATGGCGGTGACGCCCTTTTTATCCCGAACGGCAACGCCCATGCCCTGCTCTCTGACGAGCACGCCAGCATTACCCCGGTCAGTGCATTCCCCAGCGAGCCTATCTGCGGTTCGGTCTGCGCGATCACCTGTGAGCCGTGTCCGGAAAGCGAGAACACCATCATTTTCAGTGGATGCATGGATTTTGAACTGGGCGGGATGCAGCCGCTGATCAAGGCGATGCCGGAAGTGATGATGGTGAGCCGGCTGATGTCCACATGGCCGGAAATTCATCCGCTGCTGGCAGCGATGGAGCGGGAATCAATGACCCGCCAGGCCGGGTTCGCCGGGATCCTCGCGCGACTTGCCGACGTGGTGGCCGCGTTGATCGTGCGTGGCTGGGTTGAAGGAGGCTGCGGCAAAGCTACCGGCTGGGTGCAGGTATTGCGCGACCCGCGTTTGAGCCGGGCCATTTACGCCATGCATCAGCAGCCAGGCCTGAACTGGAGCGTGGCGGATCTGGCGAAAGAAGCGGGCACTTCCCGCTCCGTGTTTGCTGAACGTTTTCTGGCGGCCACGGGAACCACACCGGCAAAATATCTCAGCGAACTGAGGATGCGGCTGGCCATTCAGTACATCCGCCACGAAAACCAGCCTATTGAAACCGTCGCGTTGCGCCTGGGGTACGGTTCACTGGCCGCGTTCAGTCGGGCATTTAAGCGCATTATTGGGCATGCGCCGGGCACATTGCGCGAGACCAGCCAGACCCCGGAAGAGGTCTGAGCCAGGCGTTAGCGATACGTATTTTTTGCCAGTCGCCTTTCGCGATTTAATTATGGGGCGTGCTAAGGGAGCACCTGGCGCTATTACGGAATAAAAGAGCATTCCGCGCATATTATTATCGCGCCATGATTTGCGCCCATTGATTAAATTAAAAGCAATATAATTATTTATCATAAAAAAGAATTACCTTTCATCGAGATAGCAAATTCTCCCAATCCCTTACGGCGCATAACCAGACGGTAAATTGTCTGGTTATGCGCAAAATGGGATATTCGACACGCGAAGCGGCCAATATTCGTCTAAGGTTTTCAGGTGATTGATAACAGCGGCAACGCTGCTCAGCGAATACAGGAGATGAACCGATGATAAGACCTCGTACACTACGCCCTGCTCTTTTGCACCTGGCTTTGGGCGGCGCGTTACTCGGTGTGACAACATGGGGTTATGCGGAAGAACACCTCACCACCCAGACAAGCTCCCCCGATATTTTACTTGGTCCTCTCTTTAATGATGTGCAAAGTGCCAAACTGTTTCCCGATCAAAAGACCTTTGCTGACGCCGTGCCGAAAAGCGATCCGCTGATGATTCTGGCGGATTATCGGATGCAGCGCACCCAGTCTGGCTTCGATCTGAAGCACTTTGTGGAAATGAACTTTACGCTGCCAGCGGAGGGTGAAAAATACGTCCCGCCTGCCGGGCAAACTTTACGTGCACACATTGATGACCTCTGGCCCGTACTGACCCGCACCACCGATAAAGCGAGTAATAAGTGGGATTCCCTTCTGCCGCTGCCTAAACCCTATGTCGTGCCTGGTGGACGTTTTCGCGAGGTCTACTACTGGGACAGTTATTTCACCATGTTAGGGCTGGCTGAGAGTGGCCACTGGGACAAAATCAGCGATATGGTGGACAACTTCGCTTACGAGCTGGACAGCTGGGGACATATCCCGAACGGCAACCGCAGCTACTACCTGAGCCGCTCCCAGCCTCCGTTCTTCGCGCTGATGGTCGAGTTACTGGCGACCCATGACAGCGATGCGCTGAAGAAATACCGTCCGCAAATGGAGAAAGAGTACGCCTACTGGATGGAGGGGGCCGACACGCTGCAGGCCGGACAAGCCAACAAACGTGTGGTGAAGCTGGACGATGGCTCAGTGCTCAACCGCTACTGGGATGACCGCGATACGCCGCGTCCTGAATCCTGGCTCGACGATATGACCACCGCTAAAAGCAATCCTAACCGACCGGCCACGGAGATCTACCGCGATTTACGCTCAGCGGCCGCCTCGGGCTGGGACTTTAGCTCCCGCTGGATGGACGATCCGCAAAAACTGGGCACGATCCGCACCACCAGCATTGTGCCTGTCGATCTTAACGCCCTGATGTTTAAGATGGAAAAATTGCTGGCCAGGGCAAGCCAGGCATCCGGCGATACCTCCGCTGCCAGCAAGTATGACGCGCTGGCGACCGCGCGTCAGAAAGCGATCGAGAGCCATCTGTGGAATGATAAAGAGGGCTGGTACGCGGATTACGATCTTAAGAGTAAAAAGGTGCGTAATCAGCTTACGGCAGCCGCACTTTATCCACTCTATGTGAAGGCGGCTTCGCAGGATCGCGCTGATAAGGTCGCTGCAGCGGCATCGTCACGCCTGCTCAAACCGGGCGGCATTTCCACCACCACCATCAACAGCGGCCAGCAATGGGATGCACCTAACGGCTGGGCACCGCTGCAGTGGGTGGCGACGGAAGGGTTGCAGAATTACGGGCAGGATAAGGTGGCAATGGATGTGACCTGGCGCTTCCTGAAAAATGTTCAGCATACCTATGACCGCGAACAGAAGCTGGTAGAGAAGTACGACGTTTCGAGTACCGGTACAGGGGGCGGCGGCGGCGAATATCCGCTGCAGGATGGCTTCGGCTGGAGCAACGGCGTGACGCTGAAAATGCTGGATCTGGTGTGTCCGAAAGAGAAACCGTGCGACAGCGTGCCGGAGAATCAGCCGGCGGCAAACGATGCTGTCGCACCAGCGAAAAGTACGGCGCAATAAAGCGGCCGCATTCCCTCACCCTCTCCCACCGGGAAAGGGTGAATGGGCCGTCTTACGGGGTTTAACAGGGCGTCAGAAGCTGTAGCTCGCGCCTAACTGATAGGTTCGGTCACGTCCAATCCAGCAGTTGGTCGCATCGTAACAGGTCAACGTCTCTTTATTGGTGATGTTCTGCGCGCTCGCTTTCAGGGTCAGCCCTTCAAGCGAAGGTAGAATTTCGCCCATCCGATAGGATGCCGCCAGATCGTACTGCGTGGTGCCACCAAGTTTACCCGCGTCGTTCGCCGGTGAAATCTCCATCGGCCCGGTGTAGCGCGCCCCGGCCCCCAGCATCAATCCTTTCAGTGGCGTATTCTCAAAGGTGTAATCCCCCCACAGGTTGAATGCATTTTCCGGCACCTGCGTAGGGCGTTTGCCCTGATACTTATCGTCCTGCGTATTGATGGCGTGAGTGTATGCGTAGTTGGCAATCAGGTTCAGATTGTCTGTCGGACGGCCAATCACAGACAACTCCGCCCCTTTAGACTCCACTTCGCCGGTCTGACGATAGTTCAGGAAGCCGGGATCGGAGGTAACGACATTCTTCTGGCGAATAGTAAACACTGAGGCGGTAAAGGTGGTGGCGTACTCTGCCAGCAGATATTTCACCCCGCCCTCCACCTGCTTGCTGGTGGTCGGCTTGACCTCTTTCGCCGTCAGGGTTCCCTGCGGCGAGATCGGGGCAAACCCTTCTGAATAGCTGACAAACGGAGAGAGACCGTTGTCGAAGGCGTAGAGCGCGCCCAGTCGTTTGGTAACACGATCCTGCGATACCCACGCCTTGTCGCCGTTATGCAGATAATCGGTGGTGACGGAGCGATAATCATCATAGCGCAGGCTGCCCAACAGATTTAAGCCGCCAAACTCCACCTGATCCTGCAGGTAATACCCATTCTGCTGATAGCTCAGACGGTTTTTCTGCGCGGTATACAGCCCCAGCGCATCCTCATGGACCTGTGAATAGTCCGGATTGCGCATATCAATCCCCGGTGTTGTCGAGGCATAGCGGTAGTGGAAGTGGGAATTCAACTTCTGGTAGTCAAACCCGGCCAGCAGATGGTGTTTCCACTCACCCAGCGCAACGGTTTTGGTCACCTGATTATCAATGTTGAAGCTCCGGAGATCTTCATCCGTGGTGTAGGCAAAGCGGTTAAGCTGATTGACTTCACTGCCCGGCCCGGTTGCATAAATACTGCGCTGGTGGGTATCGATGTCAAAATAGCGCGCCTTCTGGTTAAAGCCCCAGCCGCTGTCAAACTCATGTTCAAAGCTGTAACCCAGCATCCACTGGCGCTGTTTAAACCCGCTCCATTCGTCGCCGGCATAATCCCGCTTGCCCGCATATTTCGAACGCAGCCAGGCGAGCGGCAGCGGGTTAGACGGCGTCAGGCTTGGGGAGTTTTGCGCCAGCGCATCAAGGGTGAGACGCGTTTTGTTGTCCGGTTGCCAGGTGACAGACGGCGCAACCAGGTAGTTTTCATACCGGGAGGTGTGCGGCTGATCGTCACTTTCCGTCGCTTTCCCCAGCAGACGGTAGTTCCAGTCGCTATCGGCAATTTGCCCGGTCGAATCCAGATACCCCTCTTTCAGGTTACGGTTGCCGGTGTTAAAACCCAGTTCGGTCCGGGCGGCTTGTTGCGGTTTTTTACTCTGAATATTCACCAGCCCACCCGGCGAGGCACCGCCGTACAGTACCGATGAGGGACCTTTGAGGATATCAACGCTCTCAACCAACAACGGATCGATACGGGCTTTGGTATTGCCGGTGACGTTATAGGGTAACTGCAGCCCGTTGTAGAACTCCTGATCGACGGTAAATCCGCGAATTTTATATTCGCTCATGTAGGAGGTGTTTCCGCGCACCTCGGTCGACACACCCGGTGCATAGCGCAGGATCTCATTCACGGAGTTCGCGTGACGCTTATCGATTTCCTGTGCCGACAGGGTATTGATCACCTGCGGGGTTTTACTCTCGGCAACGGCTGATTTGGTTGCGCTGTTCGTCCAGTCGGGCAGTACGCTGCCCTGCTCTGAGCCCGTAACTACGATGGTTGATTCTTCGGCAAACGCCTGTACCTGCAATGCCAGCGTCACGGCTCCTGCCAACGCGCATAACGTGAAACGAGAGGGGTTCATAAAGTCGTCTTGTGATTAAATGTAATCAGGAACGACAATTATTATCATTTCGATTAGCAAATCAATATGCACGTAAAAAAACGGCCCTCCTTGAGAGCCGTTTTAGTGAAGTTATGCCCGTCGCAGTAACCTGAAAATGCCCAGCACCACAATGGCACCCACGACAGCCACCAGGAAACTGTGCAGGTCAAAACCGCTGATGCTGCCACCAAAGCCAAACATCGTCGCCAGCCAGCCGCCTACAACCGCCCCCACGACACCGAGCACACACGTCAGTATGAAGCCGCCGCCATCATTTCCCGGCATGATAAGTTTAGCGATAGCGCCAGCAATTAGACCAAAGATAATCCAGGCGATAATACCCATAGCGATGCCCTCTTGCAGGTTTAATGCATGCGCAGAAAACCTTCTGCGCAGGTAACTTAAGTATAGGTCATCCCTGGAAAACTAATTTCATCTCACCGACTTATCTTCTCTGCAATCTGAAAAAAAACTCATCGGTTTGTATTAAGTTTCATTGTGCAGTGCCGATAACGCAAAGACAGTCTGTCATCTATCAAGGAGCCATCCGGCGTGAGTAATTACAGTGAGCAGTTCCTCAAGCAAAATCCGCTGGCTGTATTAGGGGTATTGCGTGACCTGCAAAAAGGTGAAGTGCCGCTGCGCATCAGCTGGTCAAACAATCAGTTCATCAGCAAGATCCTCGACGTCTCGCAGGAGCGACTGGTTATCGATCTGGGCAGTCAGGAGTATGAAAACCGCGCCGCACTGAAAGCAGAGAAACTCGCGGTGATGGCAGAGACCCACGGTGCAAAAGTGGAATTTGTGCTCCCGCGCCTTGAGATGAGCGAATACCAGGGTCTTCCCGCATTTGTCACACCGCTGCCTGCCAACCTGTGGTTTGTGCAGCGCCGGGAATATTTCCGCATCAGCGCCCCCCTTCACCCTGCCTATTTTTGTAAGGCTAAAATGCCGGACAAAAAAGAGCTCCGCTTCCGCCTCTTCGACCTGTCGCTGGGCGGTATGGGCGCGCTGATGGATACGCCGAAACCTGACGGACTGGTCGAAGGCATGCGATTCTCGCAAATTGAACTGGATATGGCCGGCTGGGGACGGTTTTATTTTGATGCCCAGTTGATTGCCATCAGCGAGCGGAAGGTGGTGGACAGCAAAAACGAAACGATTACCACGCCACGTCTGAGTTTCCGTTTCCTGAACGTCGGACCCGGTTCAGAGCGCGAACTGCAGCGCATTATCTTTGCACTGGAGCGCGAAGCACGGGAACGTGCGAATAAAGTTCTGTGAGGAAAACGGGCAGCGTGACCGCCGCCCGCCTGCGGCATTACATGGCATCCATCGCTTTCTGTACTTTCCAGATATAACGCGGAGCCTGTGGTGCCGGATGATTTTTCGCCACATGTTCAACGAATTCATCTTTGTCCATGCCGTTAATCTCTTCTATCGCCTCTTTACGGTCAGAGGAGAAGGTTCGCAACAGCGCCCCGGCCCCGTTGACGTAAGAGACCACCAGCGCGTATTGCATCACTTCCGGGTCGTCGATGCCCTTCAGTACGCCATGCTCCAGAATGCTGAGATAGGCTGTCCCCATGGAGATATTACGCTCCGGGTTCTTCAGCTCGCTGGTCGACGGCTGACCCCTCCAGCCCATGTAGCGGTAGACCTCTTTACCTGCGGTAGACGCTTTAAGCTGCATCAGCCCCACTGCGTTTGATTTGCTGACAAGCGTGGGATTACCGCCGGATTCAACGGCAATGATCGCGGTGATAAGACGCGGACTGACGCCCCATGCCTTCCCGGCTTGCTCGCTGATCGGCATCCACTGCATGGCCCGTTTCACCGGCACTTCCGGGTTCCAGGGCGGATTTTGATAGTCATGTCTGGAACTACAGCCCGCAAGCAACACAATCAAAAAAGCAAACCATCTCAATTTCACGTCATCTATCCTTATAGCCGGTCATCGCAGTGCGCCGCCCCTTGAAGCGGGCAGCGTATAAGCGGCATGATATAGACAATTAGTTTCTCATTCAGCAAGGAATTGCCATGTCTCAGTTTCATCTTATCGCACCGTCGGGCTACTGCATCAATCAGGACGCGGCACAACGGGGCGTTCAGCGCTTACTGGGCTTCGGCCACCAAGTAGAAAATCAGACGATTATCCCTCGCCGCCAGCAGCGTTTTGCCGGAACCGAGGCCCAGAGACTGAATGATATCAACAGCCTGGTGAACCTGAAGGGTGAGGATCGGATCGTGCTTGCGGTGCGGGGGGGCTATGGCGCGAGCCGGTTACTGGAGAGTATTGACTGGCAAGGTCTGGCACAGCGTCAACAGCAGGATCCGCTGCTGATATGCGGCCACAGCGACTTCACGGTGATCCAGCTTGGGCTGCTGGCGCTGCATAACGTCATTACCTTCAGCGGCCCGATGCTGGCCGGAAATTTTGGTGCGCCGGCGCTCGATGCGTTTACCCTTGAGCATTTCTGGCGCGCCCTGCGAAACCCCACCTACAGCATAACGTGGCAAGGCCAGGGGCAGCACTGGGCCTGTGAAGGCCAGCTCTGGGGTGGTAACCTGGCAATGCTGGTCTCGCTCATCGGTACGCCGTGGCTGCCGGACATCGAAGACGGTATTCTGGTGCTGGAAGATATTAACGAACATCCGTTCCGCGTCGAGCGCATGTTATTGCAGCTTTATCATGCCGGGATCCTTGAACGTCAGTCTGCAATCGTGCTGGGCAGTTTTAGCGGTGCGGCACCCAATGATTACGACGCCGGTTACTCCCTTGAAACGATGGTTGATTTCATTCGTTCCCGTCTCGATATCCCGGTTATCACCGGTCTGGATTTTGGCCATGAGCAACAAACCGTAACCCTTGCGCTGGGGGCACATGCGTCCCTGATACATGATGATTCAGGCAGTCGGTTAACAATAAGCGGTCATCCGGTCATAAAGGCATAAAAAAGCCGTTAAACCCCTTAATAAAACGCTGTTGCCGTGGTTAATATGTTAGGGTTTTAGTAACAGCGTTAACATTGAGGTGGGAGTAAGACAACATTGGATGCCGCAGCGATAATCAGCCTTTTCATTCTGGGTTCTGTGCTTGTAACCTGTAGTATATTATTAAGTTCATTTTCATCGCGTCTCGGCATACCTATTCTCGTTATTTTCCTTGCTATCGGCATGCTGGCTGGCATCGATGGCATCGGCGGTATTCCTTTCGATAACTACCCTTTCGCCTACATGGTGAGTAACCTCGCGCTGGCAGTGATCCTGCTGGACGGCGGGATGCGCACTCAGGCGAGCTCGTTCCGCGTCGCCTTAGGGCCGGCGCTGTCGCTCGCGACCGTAGGCGTATTAATCACATCAGGCCTGACCGGGATGATGGCCGCCTGGCTGTTCCATCTCAATATCATGGAAGGCTTGCTGATTGGCGCTATTGTCGGTTCAACCGATGCGGCGGCGGTCTTTTCCCTGCTTGGCGGTAAAGGGCTTAACGAACGTGTTGGCTCCACGCTTGAGATTGAATCCGGCAGTAACGATCCCATGGCGGTGTTTCTCACCATCACGCTGATTGAGATGATCCAGCAGCACGAAAGCGGGCTGAGCTGGATGTTTGCCTGGCATATCCTGCAGCAGTTTGGTCTGGGGATTATTCTTGGCCTCGGCGGCGGCTATCTGCTGCAGCAGATGATCAACCGGATTTCACTTCCGGCCGGGCTTTACCCTCTGCTGGCGCTGAGCGGCGGCATTCTGATTTTTGCCGTCACCACCGCGCTGGATGGCAGCGGCATTCTTGCCGTCTACCTCTGCGGCTTCCTGATGGGTAACCGCCCTATTCGCAACCGTCACGCCATTTTGCAGAACTTCGACGGACTGGCCTGGCTGGCGCAAATTGGCATGTTCCTGGTGCTTGGCCTGCTGGTTACCCCTTCAGACCTGCTGCCTATCGCCGTGCCGGCGCTGATGCTGTCGGCATGGATGATCTTCTTCGCCCGTCCACTGTCGGTGTTTGCAGGCCTGCTGCCGTTTCGCGGCTTTAACCTGCGCGAGCGTATCTTTATCAGTTGGGTGGGTTTGCGCGGCGCGGTGCCGATTATCCTTGCCGTGTTCCCGATGATGGCGGGCCTGGATAATGCCCGACTGTTCTTCAACGTCGCATTCTTCGTTGTTTTGATTTCACTCCTGTTCCAGGGCACGTCACTCGGCTGGGCGGCGAAAAAGGCAAAAGTGGTGATCCCCCCCGTTGGCTGGCCCGTCTCCCGCGTCGGGCTGGATATTCATCCGGAAAACCCGTGGGAACAGTTTGTGTATCAGCTTAGCGAAGACAAATGGTGCGTGGGCGCGTCGCTGCGCGATCTGCATATGCCCGCCGAAACGCGGATTGCCGCCTTGTTCCGCGACAATGTTCTGCTTCACCCTACCGGCAGCACCCGTCTGCGTGAAGGGGATATTTTGTGCGTGATTGGCCGCGAGCGCGACCTGCCCGCGCTGGGTAAATTGTTCAGCCAGTCGCCACCGGTGGCGCTGGATCAGCGTTTCTTCGGCGATTTTATTCTGGAAGCGAGCGCCAAATTTGCGGATGTTGCCTTGATTTACGGTCTGGATGAAGGGCTGGAGTATCGCGATAAGCAGCAAACGCTGGGGGAAATTATCCAGCAACTGCTTGGCGCAGCACCCGTTGTTGGTGACCAGGTTGAGTTTGCCGGGATGATCTGGACGGTGGCCGAGAAAGAAGATAACGCGGTACGCAAAGTCGGCGTAAGGCCGATGGAAGAAGAGTCAGAGTAGTTTAGGTTTCGTGTCTTACTGGCCGGGGAAGGCGTTATCGCCCCCCGGCACATCGCATAGTTACACCGTCACAACCGGTACGCGCGGCGCCAGAGCGCACATCAGCTCATAGCCAACGGTCCCTGCAGCAGCGGCCACATCGTCAATTTTAATTTCATTTCCCCACAGCTCAACCGGTGAACCAATCCCCGCCTGCGGGCACGGCGTGAGGTCTACCGCCAGCATATCCATTGAGACCGTCCCCACGGTACCCGTGCGAACACCATCCACCCACACCGGCGTGCCGGTCGGAGCGATACGCGGGTAGCCGTCGGCATAGCCTCCCGCCACAATGCCAATTCGCTGTTCGCCTGTCGCCCGGTAACGGCTGCCGTAGCCCACCGTGGAACCGGCCTTCAGCGTTTGTACGCCGATGATTTCGCTGCGCAGGGTCATCACCGGTTTCAGGCCGCTGTTGGCAATATCCTGCCACTGCCCTGACGGTGACGCGCCGTACAGAATGATCCCCGGGCGTACCCAGCTGTAGTGCGCCTCCGGGTGCCACAGCGTGGCCGCCGAGTTAGAGAGCGAGCGCGAACACGCCAGACCTTCAGCCGCCTGCTCAATCCGCACCATCGCCTCGGCGATGCCATCGGGTTTTTCCGCGTCGGCAAAGTGCGCCATCAGCGTCATTTCGCCCACATTCTTGATGCCGCGCAGCTGTTGCCATACCGTATGTACCCGCTCGGGCTGGAAGCCCAGGCGGTTCATGCCGCTGTTCACCTTGAGATAAATGTCGAGCGGAGCATGCAGTCTGGCGTCCTGCAGGGCTTTAACCTGCCAGTTGCTGTGAATGCTGGTGGTCAGCCGGTACTTATCCAGCAACGGTAGATCGTCGGCATGGAAGAACCCTTCCAGCAATAAGATAGGGCCTTTCCAGCCACGCTCGCGCAGCAAAATGGCCTCTTCCAGATTCAGTAACGCAAAACCGTCGGTCGCGCTGAGCGCGCTCCAGATGCGGTCAATACCGTGGCCGTAGGCGTTCGCTTTCACCACCGACCAGACGCGTGAACCTGGCGCAGCACGGCGAACAATCTGCAGGTTATCCTTCAGGGCCTGCAAGTCCAGCTGAGCCAGAACAGGACGGGACATGACAACTCCTTAGTTATGCGCGCCGTGCAGGTGCTGTGGACGCGAGGGGGTGAACCCAGATTGATAGCGCGCGGCACTTAAATCGTCAAACGGAATTGCCGGGGTGCGCCCGGAAATCAAGTCGCTCAACAGCTGACCTGAGCCACAGGCCATTGTCCAGCCGAGGGTGCCGTGTCCGGTATTCGTCCACAGGTTTTTGAACGGGGTGCGGCCCACAATCGGCGTGCCGTCTGGCGTCATTGGACGCAGACCGGTCCAGAACGTGGCCTGCTCGACAAAACCGCCGCGTGGGAAGAGATCGCCCACGACCATCTCCAGCGTTTCACGACGCGGCTGCAGCAGCTCGGTGTTGAAGCCGACAATCTCCGCCATGCCGCCTACGCGGATACGGTTGTCGAAACGAGTAATGGCGATTTTATAGGTTTCATCCAGAATGGTGGAGACGGGTGCACCGCTGTCCTCTTTCACCGGGATGGTCAGGGAGTACCCCTTCAGCGGATAGACCGGAATGTCCAGAATGCCCTTCAGCATGGCGGTGGAGTAAGAGCCAAAGGCCATGACGTAGGCATCCGCTTTGATCACCTCTTCGCCGCATTTCACGCCGTAAATATTACCGCCTTCCGACAGCAATTTATCGACGGGCGTGTTAAAGCGGAATGTTACCCCTGCCTGCTCGCACATCTGCGCCAGACGCTGGGTAAAGAGCTGACAGTCGCCGGTTTCATCGTTGGGTAAACGCAGGCCGCCCGTCAGTTTGTGGGACACCTCCGCCAGCGCTGGCTCAACCTGTCCCAGCTGGCTGGCCTCGAGGAGTTGGTACGGAACACCGGCATCTTCCAGCACGGCGATATCGCGGGTGGCGTTTTCGTACTGTTGCGCCGTGCGGAACAGCTGCAACGTACCGCCCTGACGGCCTTCGTACTCGATGCCTGTGGTGGCGCGCAAGGTTTTCAGGCAGTCACGGCTGTATTCCGCCAGACGCACCATACGCCCTTTGTTTTCCATGTAATGGCGGGTGTCGCAGTTGCGCAGCATCTGCCACATCCACTTAAGCTGGAACTGCGTGCCGTCGAGGCTAATGGCCAGCGGCGCATGGCGCTGGAACATCCATTTAATCGCCTTCAGTGGCACACCGGGAGCCGCCCACGGTGCCGCATAGCCCGGAGAGATTTGCCCGGCATTCGCCGCGCTGGTTTCCAGCGCAGGGCCTGGCTCACGATCGATAACGGTAACGTCATGCCCCGCCTGACTTAAATACCAGGCGCTGGTTACGCCAACCACACCACTTCCCAGTATGACAACACGCATAGCCACTCCATAATGTGCAAAAGAACAATCTTCTAATTACAGATTGATAACCTAGTTGAAAATATTATTCAACATACGACTTTTTTATGGTGACTTATCTCACATCTTCCCCTACTGGCGGGGAAAGGACTTATTTGGGATCTCCTGCTGCGCGTTATTTTTAACCAGCATAAAACTCTGCGTGAACCGCTTTTTTTACCGTATTGAAAACGGGAAATCGTAAAGAAAAAATTTCTGCTCCAGCACGCTTTTTAACACGTTGATCTATGCTTGAAAGGAGGCTCTCCAGACAGAGAGAGCACCCACAACGAGGGCGCGCTAATGGCTACTATTGATTCCCTGAACAAGGACAACACACGTCTCAGCGATGGACCCGACTGGACCTTTGAGTTGCTGGATGTCTACCTCGCTGAAATCGACCGGGTAGCAAAACTCTATCGCCTGGATACCTATCCTCACCAGATTGAAGTCATAACCTCCGAACAGATGATGGATGCCTATTCCAGCGTCGGGATGCCGATCAATTATCCGCACTGGTCGTTTGGTAAAAAATTTATTGAAACGGAACGGCTGTATAAACACGGCCAGCAGGGGCTGGCGTATGAAATCGTCATCAACTCCAACCCGTGTATCGCTTACCTGATGGAAGAGAACACCATTACCATGCAGGCGCTGGTGATGGCGCATGCCTGCTACGGGCACAACTCTTTCTTCAAGAATAACTATCTTTTCCGCAGCTGGACGGACGCCAGCTCGATCGTCGATTACCTGATCTTCGCCCGTAAATACATTACCGACTGCGAAGAGCGCTACGGCGTCGATGAAGTGGAGAAACTGCTCGACTCCTGCCATGCGCTGATGAACTACGGCGTAGACCGCTACAAACGACCGCAGAAAATTTCCCTGCAGGAGGAGAAAGCCCGGCAGAAAAGCCGCGAGGAGTATCTGCAAAGCCAGGTGAATATGCTGTGGCGCACCTTGCCTAAGCGTGAAGAAGAGAAAGCTGTCGCTGAGGCGCGCCGCTACCCGTCTGAGCCACAGGAAAACCTGCTCTACTTTATGGAGAAGAACGCGCCGCTGCTGGAGTCATGGCAGCGTGAGATCCTGCGCATTGTGCGTAAGGTCAGCCAGTACTTCTATCCGCAAAAACAGACGCAGGTGATGAACGAAGGCTGGGCGACATTCTGGCATTACACCATCCTCAACCATCTGTATGACGAGGGGAAAGTCACCGAACGGTTTATGATGGAATTCCTCCACAGCCATACCAACGTGGTGTTCCAGCCACCTTACAACAGCCCGTGGTACAGCGGCATTAACCCGTATGCCCTCGGCTTTGCGATGTTCCAGGACATCAAACGTATCTGTCAGTCGCCAACGGAAGAGGACAAATACTGGTTCCCTGATATTGCCGGTTCGGACTGGCTGGAAACGCTGCATTTTGCGATGCGCGATTTCAAGGATGAGAGCTTTATTAGCCAGTTTATGTCGCCGAAGATCATGCGCGATTTCCGCTTCTTCACCGTGCTGGATGATGACCGTAACAATTTCCTGGAAATTTCAGCGATTCATAACGAAGAGGGATACCGGGAGATCCGCTCTCGCCTCTCTTCCCAGTACAACCTGAGCAATCTTGAACCCAATATTCAGGTATGGAACGTGGATCTCCGCGGTGACCGCTCTCTGACGCTGCGCTACATCCCGCACAACCGTGCCCCGCTGGATAAAGGGCGCAAAGAGGTGCTGAAGCATGTGCACCGCCTGTGGGGCTTTGACGTGCTGCTGGAGCAGCAGAATGAAGACGGTAGCGTGGAGCTGCTGGAGCGCTGCCCGACGCGGATGAATACGCTGTAGTGCCTGCCTGAACCGAAACGCCCGCGTCAGGGCGAAAAAAAACCTCTCAGCTGAGAGGTTTTTTCTTTTAGCGGGTCTGGATGGCCAGGTCACCCGGCAGTGTTTTTTGCATCCGGTGCCAGATTTCACCTGAGTCGCGGCCGTAGCGGCGCACGGTTTCATACACCTGATCGTGCTGACCGGTGGAGCAGAGCTCGCTCAGCTTGTGGTAAAAGCCCAGCGCCAGACTGCGGGCTTCCGGATTGGCAAAGTAGTGACGACCGATACGGGTATAGAGCCCTTTCATGCCGTTAAGGATGAGGCCGTAAATCGGGTTACCGGAGGCAAACGCCAGGCCGCGGAAGATGTTGTAATCAAGGGTGGCAAACGCATCCGCATGGTCTTCCACCTGGTTGGCACTGGCAAGAACCTGGAGCGCATCTTCCGGGTGCTGACGGAAAGCCGTACGAATAAAGATGGTAGCGATATTGGTACGCACGGAGAGCAGATTATCAAT
Organism: Enterobacter cloacae complex sp. 394I7; assembly: GCF_057320345.1. Taxonomy (NCBI): domain Bacteria; kingdom Pseudomonadati; phylum Pseudomonadota; class Gammaproteobacteria; order Enterobacterales; family Enterobacteriaceae; genus Enterobacter; species Enterobacter cloacae complex sp. 394I7. Next base: position 1,691,283 of record NZ_JBXWCR010000001.1, read on the forward strand.
CAGCTGCGGCACGCTTTCATGATCGAGGCGCGCCAGCGTTTCAAGAATATTCAGCCCGGAGGTTTCCCAGAAATTGTTTACTTTTGTTGGTTTGCCATGCTGAATCGTCAACCACCCATCACGCGCCAGTCGCTGGAGCACTTCCCGAAGCGTGGTGCGAGTGACGCCAATCAGTTCAGAGAGTTCGCGTTCAGCCGGAAGAATGGACCCTGCAGGGAAACGATTATTCCAGATGCTTTCAATGATGTACTCTTCCGCGAAACCCGCCGGGCTCTGCGCCTTAATGACCATAGTGAGATTTCCATTACACAGCTTTAGCAAATTGCACTCATCATACCAGAGGCTCGCAGAGGCAGATAGCGCAGCAGTGAGAGAAAAGAGGGATCGCCGTTTCATTTTTATGAAATTTACATTGCAGCCGAATCCCCCTCCAGACCGTGATTTTTGCGTATACTGATGTTTTGTTTTACTTCACGGGGAAGAACGTCTGTCGTGGAAATTTCTTTTGGGCGCGCGTTATGGCGCAATTTTTTAGGCCAGTCTCCCGACTGGTACAAGCTGATACTTCTGGTGTTCCTGGTTGTTAATCCTCTCATCTTTATTGTGCACCCGTTTATAGCCGGGTGGCTGCTGGTCGCGGAGTTTATCTTCACCCTGGCCATGGCGCTGAAGTGCTATCCCCTGCTGCCTGGCGGTTTGCTGGCCATTGAAGCGGTTGTCATTGGCATGACCAGCGCCGAGCATGTAAAAGCAGAACTGGCCTCAAACCTTGAAGTGCTTCTGCTGCTGATGTTTATGGTGGCCGGCATCTACTTTATGAAACAGCTTCTGCTGTTTATTTTTACCCGCCTGCTGCTGAGCATTCCTTCAAAAACGCTTTTGTCGCTGGCTTTCTGCGTGGCTGCGGCATTTCTTTCAGCCTTCCTGGATGCGCTGACGGTGGTCGCCGTGGTGATAAGCGTCGCGGTCGGGTTTTATGGTATTTATCACCGGGTGGCCTCTTCACGTCCCGGCGATGACCTGCTTGATGACAGCCAGGTCGATAATGACCACCGCGAGGTGCTGGAACAGTTCCGCGCCTTCCTGCGCAGCCTGATGATGCATGCCGGCGTGGGGACCGCCCTGGGCGGCGTGATGACGATGGTGGGTGAACCGCAAAACCTGATTATTGCTAAAGCTGCGGGCTGGCATTTTGGTGATTTCTTCCTGCGAATGGCACCGGTGAGCATACCGGTTCTGGTGTGCGGTCTGGCGACCTGTGTGGTGGTGGAGAAATTCAGCCTCTTTGGCTATGGCGCGCATATTCCGGCGCCCGTGCGTCAGGAGCTGCAGAAATTCGACCAGCAAAGCCGTAGCCAGCGGACACGGCAGGAGACGCTGCGTCTTATTGCACAGGGCGTCATTGGCGTCTGGCTTATCGCCGCGCTGGCGTTTCATCTTGCCGAAGTCGGTTTAATTGGCCTGTCGGTGATTATTCTCGCCACCAGTTTTACCGGCGTGACGGATGAGCATGCGATTGGCAAAGCCTTTACGGAAGCCCTGCCCTTTACCGCCCTGCTGGCCGTCTTTTTTGCGGTCGTCGCGGTGATCATCGACCAGAAGCTTTTCGCACCGATCATTACCTTTGTCTTGCAGGCGGCACCGGATGCTCAGCTTTCGCTGTTTTATCTGTTTAACGGGCTGCTGTCGTCTATCTCGGATAACGTGTTTGTTGGCACGGTCTACATCAACGAGGCCAAAACGGCCATGGAGCAAGGCGTCATCAGCGCCGGACAGTTCGAACTGCTGGCGGTGGCAATTAACACCGGGACCAACCTGCCGTCGGTGGCGACGCCCAACGGTCAGGCAGCGTTTCTGTTCCTGCTGACCTCTGCGCTGGCTCCACTCATACGTCTTTCTTATGGGCGAATGGTCTGGATGGCGCTTCCCTATACGCTGGTGCTCACGCTTGTAGGATTGCTTTGCGTCAAAATTACCCTTATTCCCTGTACGCAATGGTTGATACAAGCGGGTATACTTGCCGCGCAGTAAACCTGATATATCGGGCAGCTTGCTGCCCGTTTACCTTTTCGCACGATAAACATCCAATTACGTTTTATTTCGTCAGGTACAGGTGGCGCGAAAAACGAATTCGTTTACACTGCGCTTTCTAAGCATGTTCCAGGGAAATGATTATGTTGAGATTTTTAAACCAGTGCTCTCGCGGTCGCGGAGCGTGGTTGTTAATGGCCCTGACCGCCTTTGCGCTGGAAATGGTCGCGCTGTGGTTCCAGCATGTGATGGGACTTCAGCCTTGCGTACTCTGTATTTACGAACGCTGTGCATTGTTCGGCATTATGGGTGCGGGTCTGGTGGGTGCGATTGCCCCTAAATCGCCGTTACGCTATGCCGCAATTGCCATCTGGCTGTACAGCGCCTGGAAAGGTATTGAGCTCTCCTGGCAGCACACCATGATGCAACTGCATCCGTCACCTTTTATGACCTGCGATTTCGCCGCCCGCTTCCCGAGCTGGCTGCCGCTTGATAAGTGGCTGCCGCAGGTGTTTGTTGCTTCCGGTGACTGCTCTGTGCGCCAGTGGGAATTCCTGAGCCTTGAGATGCCGCAGTGGCTGGTGGGGATTTTTGTGGCCTACTTCATTGTGGCGCTGCTGGTGCTCATCGCACAACCGTTCAAACCCAAGAAACGCGACCTGTTTGGCAGGTAAAAAAAACCCGCTTCGGCGGGTTTTTTCTTATCCACGGTTGGGATGATTCATGATGTGATCTTCCCAGTCCTGTACCTCTGACTCTTTCACCGCAATATGACGCACAGAGATGCGTTCACCGTGCATCGCCGCTTTGGAGCCCGTCAGCAGCGGGTGCCATTTTGGCAGGTCTTTGCCTTCCGCCAGCAGACGATAGGCGCAGGTATGCGGCAGCCATTCGAAGGTGGGCAGGTTCTCACGGGTAAGCTTGATGCAATCCGGCTCGTACTCGAAGCGACGCTCATAGTTGCGACACTGGCAGGTTTTGATGTTCAGCTGCTTGCAGGCAACGTTGGTGAAATAGATTTCGTCCGAATCTTCATCCATCAGTTTATGCAGGCAGCACTGCCCGCAACCGTCACACAACGATTCCCACTCCACGTCTGTCATTTGGTCGAGAGTTTTGCTTTGCCAGAAAGGAATGTTGTTCATCAGGATGTCCACACGTCAAAAGAGAGCGCACCTTATAACGAGTCTGGCACGTTGTTGCAAGTTTTGCCGCCCTCTTCAGGCGGCAAGATGCTTTTACAGCACGCGAGTTTTCAGTGACAGGCCGTTAAAACTGACGTCCAGTTCGTCACCGGCCTGCAGCGGGCCGACACCTTCTGGCGTACCGGTGAGGATCACATCGCCCGGTTTCAGGGTAAAGAAGCGGCTCATGTAGGCAATCAGCGGCACAATTTTATGGATCATATCTGCCGTGGTGCCCTGCTGGCGGATCTCGCCGTTAACCTTCAGGCTGAGCGGGGTGTTCTGCGGATCGTCGGTAAATTCACTTACCGGAATAAAACCGGAGATCGGGCAAGCGTTATCAAACCCTTTGGCCTTTTCCCACGGCTGCCCCGCTTTCTTCATTTTGCCCTGAACATCACGCAGGGTCAGGTCGAGCGCGACACCGTATCCGGCAATCGCCTTTTGCACATGCTCTTCGGAGGCCTGACGCAGCGTCGCGCCAATCAGCACGGCCAGCTCCACTTCATGATGCACCGACCCCAACCCCTGCGGCAGCGCCAGCGGCTGGCGAATGTCGCACAGCGCGGTTTCTGGCTTGATGAACAGGACCGGCTCGTCTGGCGTCGCGCTGCCCATCTCCTGAATATGTTTGGCATAGTTACTGCCTACGCAGACCACTTTGCTGACGGGATAATCCAGTAATGCACCTTGCCAGTTATGATGTTGATACATGTACGACCCCTAAACGGTTGATGTGTTAACCCCGAAAACAGCCGGGACTATTTTTTCCCGTTCACCTCAAGATGCTGTTTTAATAAATTCTCGGGTGGTGGCGGGAGTTGTAAATAATAGCCTTGCTCCGCTAATGCGGTTTTCACTTTTTCCAGATCGGCGTTGACCAGTTTCTTACGGCCATCCAGCGGCAGCAGCATCGCCAGCTGAGGTCGGCCAAAATTCTTCATTAATTCTTCAGGTACGCGCGAAAAATCGTCTTTCTTTTCGACATAAAGATAGGTCTGGTCACGACTTGTACTTCTGTAGATCACACAAAACATGTTTTTACTCTGAATTAATGGGTGGTTGCTTGCCTCAATATACTCCTGACTATAACATGCCTGATACTCTTCGGAATATCGCAACGGCGGTGTTGCGGTTAATAGCAAATTGAGTAAGGCCAGGATGTCAAACACGCCAATCGAGCTTAAAGGCAGTAGCTTCACCTTATCAGTGGTACATTTGCATGATGCAAAACCCGAGGTTATTCGTCAGGCGTTAGAAGACAAAATTGCGCAGGCTCCCGCTTTTCTGAAACATGCCCCCGTCGTCGTGAATGTCAGTGGTCTGGATGCACCGGTTAACTGGAAACTTCTCCAGCAAGCCGTGGCCGCGACCGGGCTGCGTATCGTCGGTATCAGCGGCTGCAAAGATGCTGAGCTGAAAGCAGAAATTGACCGTGCGGGTCTGCCCATTCTGACCGAAGGCAAAGAAAAAGCCGCGCGTCCTGCCCCTGCGGCAGTCCAAACGCCCCCTCCTCCGGTGCAAAACGTTACACCTGTCACAAAAACGCGATTGATTGATGTGCCGGTTCGTTCCGGTCAGCGCATTTATGCACCAAACTGTGATCTGATTGTTACAAGCCACGTCAGCGCTGGCGCAGAGCTGATTGCAGATGGCAATATTCACGTATACGGTATGATGCGTGGGCGTGCGCTCGCGGGTGCAAGTGGTGACAGGGATGCGCAAATATTTTGTACTCATCTGACGGCGGAACTGGTGTCCATCGCAGGTGAATATTGGCTGAGCGACAAGATCCCAGCCGAATTTTATGGCAAAGCGGCTCGTCTGCGACTGGCAGACGACGCGTTGACCGTTCAACCGTTGAATTGATCCCTTTTTAACAAGGAATTTCTATGGCACGCATTATTGTTGTTACTTCGGGTAAAGGAGGCGTTGGCAAGACCACCTCCAGCGCGGCCATCGCTACTGGTTTGGCCCAGAAGGGAAAGAAAACCGTCGTTATCGATTTCGATATCGGTCTGCGTAACCTCGACCTGATCATGGGATGTGAACGTCGCGTGGTCTATGACTTCGTGAACGTCATTCAGGGCGACGCCACACTGAACCAGGCGCTGATTAAAGACAAGCGCACCGAAAACCTCTACATCCTTCCGGCTTCTCAGACGCGTGATAAAGACGCCCTGACCCGCGAAGGCGTGGAAAAGGTGCTCGACGAGCTGAAAAAAATGGAGTTTGACTTCGTTGTCTGTGACTCCCCTGCCGGCATCGAAACGGGCGCCCTGATGGCACTCTACTTCGCTGATGAAGCCATCATCACCACCAACCCTGAAGTCTCATCCGTGCGTGACTCGGACCGTATTCTGGGGATCCTCGCCTCCAAATCGCGTCGTGCGGAAAATGGCGAAGAACCCATTAAAGAGCACCTGCTGCTGACCCGCTATAACCCGGGTCGCGTGAACAAAGGTGACATGCTTAGCATGGAAGACGTGCTGGAGATCCTGCGCATCAAACTGGTCGGCGTGATCCCGGAAGATCAATCCGTATTGCGCGCCTCTAACCAGGGCGAGCCAGTGATCCTGGATACAATGGCAGATGCAGGTAAAGCGTACGCGGATACCGTTGACCGTCTGCTGGGAGAAGAACGTCCTTTCCGCTTCATTGAAGAAGAGAAGAAAGGTTTCCTCAAACGCCTGTTCGGAGGATAAGTTATGGCATTACTGGACTTTTTTCTCTCGCGGAAAAAGAACACCGCCAACATCGCAAAAGAACGACTGCAAATCATCGTTGCGGAGCGTCGTCGTAGTGACGCCGAGCCACACTACCTGCCGCAGCTGCGTAAGGACATCCTGGAAGTGATCTGTAAGTATGTGCAGATTGACCCGGAGATGGTCACGGTGCAGCTGGAGCAAAAAGACGGGGATATTTCGATTCTGGAGCTGAACGTTACGCTCCCGGAAGCCGAAGAGTCACGTCCGTAGTTCGGGATTGTGTATCCCCGGTAAGCGTATGCCGCCGGGGAAATGTGCCGGGCATGTCAGCATGACCCGGCATTTTCATTATCGCGGATAACCTTCCAGCACAGTATTCAGGCGATCGGCCATCAATTCCCCGCGCCAGCCCGCCATCATTTCCGGCAAACCATTCTGAGGTTTCAGCTTCCAGTGCCAGTTCAGCAGCTGGTTAATCTGACGGCGTGACGCCAGCAGTTCCGCGCCCAGTTTGCTTTGCGTCGCGACGTCCTGCACCAGCGCTTTGATATCCTTGAACGCCTTGCGATAGCCCGGCATATCCATCAGATTTAGCAGTGGCTCCGGCAGTGCTTCGTCCGGCATTTCCTGCGCTTTTGCCACCAGCGCAAGCAGGGTTTTACCGTGGAAACGGATCTCGCTGCCGGAAAGCCCGATGCTGTCCAGTTCGCCCATGCTGCCCGGCATATACCGCGCGACCGCCCAGAGGTGTTCTTCGCGTACCACAAAGTTAACGGCCAGATCGCGCTCGCGTGCTTTACGCAAACGCCAGTCCGCTAACAGCTGCAGACACGCCAGCTGACGCGTACGCAGCTGCCAGGCGTTACTGATATCGCGCCAGGCCTCTTTCGGATCAACCACTTCCTGACGACGCTGCTGCGTCATTCGGCACTCATCCAGCGCGGCGGGCAACCAGCCTGACGCTTCCGCCTCTTTCATCAGCTGGCCGGCAATCGGCAGGAGGTAAAACACGTCTGCCGCCGCGTATTCCAGTTGACGCTCGGTTAATGGGCGTGCCAGCCAGTCGGTGCGGGATTCGCTTTTATCCAGCGTCAGGCCCGTATACTCCTCAACCATGGCGGCAAAGCCCCATGAGAGCGGTCGATTACTGAAGGCCGCGAGGATCTGCGTATCAATCAACGGTTGTGGCATGACGCCAAAAGTATTCAAAAAGACTTCCAGATCTTCACTGCCTGCGTGCAGGTATTTCGTTACCGCAGTATCGAGCAGCAGGTCACGCATCGGCGTCCAGTCGGTAATGCCGAGCGGGTCGATCAGCGACACGTGTTTACCGTCGTACATCTGAATCAACCCCAGCTGCGGATAGTAGGTCCGGGTACGGACAAACTCGGTATCCAGGGCAATGGCAGGAAAGTCGCGCGTCACTTCGCACAGCGAAGCCAGCTCGTCGTTGGTCGTGATCATCTGGTAATTCAAAACGGATTCTCTTTTGTTTGCGCCCATAAAAAACGCCGGCTTAACCGGCGTCTGGGCGATTAGCGTGAAGCTCAGGCCTTATTGTCTACTTTGCCACGGGCTTCGTCACGTAATTCTCGTCGTAATATCTTTCCGACATTCGATTTCGGCAGTTCCTCGCGAAACTCAACCAGCTTCGGCACCTTGTAGCCGGTCAGCTGACGACGACAGAAGGTGATCAGCGCCTCCTCCGTAAGAGAAGGATCTTTTTTGACCACAAAAATCTTCACCGCCTCGCCGCTGCTCCCGGAAGGGACGCCTACGGCAGCCACTTCGAGCACGCCGCTGTGCTGCATCACCACATCTTCGATTTCATTCGGGTAGACGTTGAAACCGGAAACCAGGATCATGTCTTTCTTACGATCGACGATACGCAGGAAGCCCTCTTCATCCATCACGGCGATATCACCGGTGTGCAGCCAGCCGTCTTTGATAATTTCATCGGTCGCATCGGGACGTTGCCAGTAGCCCAGCATCACCTGCGGCCCTTTGACACAGAGTTCGCCCGGTTCACCTGGCGCCACTTCGTTATCGTCATCATCAACCAGTTTGGCTTCGGTCGATGGAACCGGCAGGCCAATGCTTCCGCTGTGATAGTCGATATCGTGCGGATTCACACTGACCAGCGGGGCGCACTCCGTCAGGCCATAGCCTTCCAGTAAATACTGACCCGTCAGTTTCATCCAGCGTTCGGCAACGGCCTGTTGAACCGGCATACCGCCACCCGCAGAGAGGTGCAGCGTGGAGAAATCGAGCTTCTGGAACTCTTTGTTGTTGAGCAGCGCGTTAAACAACGTATTCACCCCGGTCATGGCGGTGAACGGATATTTCGCCAGCTCTTTCACCAGCCCCGGAATATCTCGCGGGTTCGTGATCAATACGTTTTGACCGCCCAGCTCAATAAACAGCAGACAGTTCATGGTCAGCGCGAAGATGTGATAAAGCGGAAGCGCGGTGATCACCAGCTCTTTTCCGTGGTGCAGCAACGGTCCGTAGGTGGCATTCACCTGCTCAAGGTTTGCCAGCATGTTACGGTGTGTCAGCATGGCGCCTTTAGCCACACCCGTTGTGCCGCCGGTGTACTGCAGAAACGCGAGGTCTTCTGATACCACTTCCGGTTTAACGTATTGCATGCGGTAGCCCGCCTGCAGCGCACTGCGGAAGGAGATCGCGTCCGGCAGGTGGTATTTCGGCACCAGACGTTTGATGTATTTGACGACAAAGTTAACCAGTGTCCCTTTGGCGGTAGAGAGTTGATCCCCCATACGCGTCAGGATAACGTGTTTAACCTGGGTTTTGTCGACCACTTTTTCCAGCGTGTGGGCAAAGTTAGAGACAATCACAATGGCGGCGGCACCGCTGTCGTTGAGCTGATGCTCCAGTTCCCGCGGCGTATACAGTGGGTTAACGTTGACAACAATCATCCCGGCACGCAGGACACCGAACAGTGCCACCGGGTATTGCAGCAGGTTCGGCATCATCAGCGCGACGCGGTCCCCTTTTTGCAGCCCCAGCCCTTCCTGCAGATAGGCGGCGAACGCCCGACTACGCTCCTCAAGTTTACGGAACGTCATGACCTCGCCCATATTCACAAAAGCAGGCTGGTCTGCGTAACGCCTCACCGAGTGTTCAAACAATTCAACCAGGGATTGATAACGGTCAGGATTGATCTCGGCAGGAACATCTGCGGGATAACGGTTAAGCCAAACCTTCTTCAATGCATCACCTCTGAAATGAGTGTTCGTCGTCATCACAACCCCGATAATAAACAGTTTGTTAACATTATATTAACTCAGCGTACCAGTTTATTAATTGTTCAGATTTAAGGTTGCGAAGCGCGTCACTCTTTTTTTTCGTTTTATTCGTAAAAAACAGAGACAGCGGCTGAGCCGCTGTCTCTTTTCTAACAATTACAGGGAGTTACTCAGTAACGATTGTCTGAACCTGTGCAGGCCCCTGGTTATACCAGCCCCAGCCCGGGTAGCCATACCGATAAGGATGTGGACCCCACATCCACGGATCCATCGGCTGAGGTGGCATGATGACCTGCTGTGTCAGCCGCCAGCGCTTATACCCGTTGACCTGCATGGTCATAAATTTATACGGCGTGTTGCCGACTTTGCCCTCTACCGAACCGGTAATCGGGCCGACGACGGTGACCAGCTGTCCGCGAAAATCGACCGGGTCGAGAAAACCGCCAACGTCGGCATAAATACGCCCGCGGGAAGGTTCGCCAAGGATCGGCCGCGCACCGCTATCCAGCGGAACGGTGGCAATCTCCAGACGGGTTTTCCCCTGCTGGTTTTGCACCTCGATAACCTTGCCGCCAAAGCGCGCTTCCTGGCCGACGTAAAGCTCAGGCGCATTCATCACGCGAACCAGATCCTGCTGTGGCGTGGGGCTGCTGCCCTTAATCGCATCAGGAACGGAAACGCATCCGCTCAGTGCTATGGCCACTGCGCCTGCCATAAAAAGGCGTACAACGTTAGTCTGAACCGCCATGATGCGACTCCTTTTTCTCAGTTCCTGTTACTGAGATTCATTCCCGGCCTGGAAGTTTCTTCCACGCGACGGTGTTTCGCAAATAAACCGGCTCCGCATGTTCAACGGCCACGGTTTTGCCCGCCTCAAGCAGTTGACAGGCGATGGGAAGCATATCCTCTGCGGCGGGCAGAAGCATGTTGCCGTCTGTCAGCGTGATCCCGGTGCCGTTAGCCATCTCTGGCCATGCCGGCCAGCCGGTGCCTACTGTCGCCCACTCGCCGGACAGCTGTTTCAGCCGCTCGGTCACCGCTTCCGGCTTGAGGACAGCCTCGGTCTCTTCACCGTGCCAGATGCCATTTTCATCGCGGGTGTATTCTGCCCAGTAAACTTCTCCCATTCGGGCGTCAATGGCCGCCAGAACGCGCGTTGCCCCGGTCATACGCCATGCGCCCTGCGCCATGGTTGCCAGCGTGGAAACACCGATCATCGGCAGTTCTGCGCCCAGCGCCAGCCCCTGCGCAATGCCAATTCCAATGCGTACGCCCGTAAAGCTGCCGGGGCCACGGCCAAAGGCCAGTGCGTCGAGGTCGGTTAAGGTGGTGTTGCCCCGGGTTAAAATCTCTTTAACCAGAGGCAGAATGCGTTGGGTGTGTTCTCGTGGGCACTCTTCGAAATGAGCAGAGATAGCACCGTCGTTCAACAGAGCAACAGAACAGGCCTCTGTCGCGGTATCAATAGCCAGAATTCGCATCAGTCGTCGCGCTCTCGCAATGGTCAGTCACAAAATGGCGCGCATCTTAGCATACTCACGGGCAAATTACTCCGCCGTTGGGTTTGCCAGGAAGCGAACCGCGCGTTTAATGTCCCGCGTGCGCGGCGCGGGCGGCAAGCTGGCAAGGAAGGTCGCACCGTAAGGGCGCATCACCAGCCGGTTATCGCATATGACCAGCACGCCGCGGTCGTCTGTGTCGCGAATCAGGCGCCCTACCCCTTGTTTAAGGGTGATCACCGCGTCCGGTAGCTGGACCTCATCAAAAGGATCGCCGCCGCGCAAACGGCAGTCTTCCATACGTGCCTTCAGCAGCGGATCGTCCGGTGAGGTAAACGGCAGTTTATCGATGATCACCAGCGACAGGGTATCTCCCCGCACGTCCACCCCTTCCCAGAAGCTGCTGGTGGCTACCAGCAGGGCGTTACCGGCACTGACAAACTGCTGTAACAGTTGCCCTTTGCTGGTCTCACCCTGAAGCAGAACCGGCAAAGTCATGGTGGCGCGGAACTGCTCCGCCAGATCGCGCATCATCGCGTGGGAGGTGCAGAGCATAAAACAGCGGCCGTTGTTGGCCTCGATCATCGGCCTGAGCATTGCCGCCAGCAGGCGCGCCGCGCCGGGCTGGTTAGGCAGAGGCAGATTACGCGGAACGCAGAGCAAGGCCTGTTTTTCATAATCAAACGGGCTGGGCAGCAGCAGCGACTCCGCCTCCTCAATCCCCAGACGCCCGGTAAAGTGGTGTAGATCGTCATTCACCGAAAGGGTTGCCGACGTGAAGATCCAGCTTCCTGGTTTTTGCGCCATCACCTCTTTGAATTTATCCGCCACCGTCAGCGGCGTCAGAGCCAGCGTGAAATGGCGGGAGGTGCATTCATACCAGTAGCTGAACCCCGGCTGATTTATCTCTTTCAGCCGTTTGAGGCGTGCCCGATAGAGCGTGGCGCGCTCAAAGGCGGCATCCAGCAGTGCGGAACGGCCGAGCGATAGTTTCGCCACGTCGTAACAAAGCTCAAGGGCATCATCGAGCAGCAACAGCGCGCGCTGGATATTTTTGTCTGCCAGCAGCTCACGCAGATTACCGCGATAGCCCGGCTCCCCCAGTTGCAGGCGAAAATCCTGCGCACTTTGCGCCAGGCGGTCAGCACACTTCTGCAGCTGTTGGGTATCTTTTAACTCGGTGCGGTAGGCAATGGTGAAATCTTTCGCTAAGTCCTGCAGCTGGCGGCTGGAGAGCGACTGGCCAAAATACTGACTGGCGATGTCAGGAAGCTGGTGGGCTTCATCGAAGATCATTACGTCCGCTTCCGGGATCAATTCGCCAAAGCCGCTATCTTTAACCACCATATCGGCAAGGAAGAGATGGTGGTTGACCACCACGACATCCGCGTCCATGGCGGTTTTACGCGCTTTTACCACAAAACAATCTTTATACAGCGGGCAGTCGCTCCCCAGGCAGTTGTCGTTGGTACTGGTGACCAGCGGCCAGGCGGGAGAGTCTTCCGGCACGCTCGCGCAGGTGCTGATATCCCCCTCCTCCGTCTGATTGGCCCAGGCGCGAAGAATAATGACATCGCTGAGCGTCTGCACCGGCAGATCACCGCCCGCCAGCGCCTGCTGCTCAAGCCGTTCAAGGCAGAGGTAGTTGGAGCGGCCTTTCAGCAACGCCAGGCGGCCTTTATACTTCAGGGCGTTGGCGACCGTGGGCAGATCGCGGCTGTAAAGCTGGTCCTGCAGCGCTTTAGACCCGGTGGAGATGATCACTTTCTTTTTAGCCCGCAGCGCTGGCGCCAGGTAGGCATAGGTTTTGCCCGTGCCGGTACCGGCTTCCACCACCAGCGGCTGCGCGGTGTCGATTGCGCGGGCCACGGCATGCGCCATCTGCCGCTGGGGTTCACGCGGTTTAAAACCGGGAATCGCCTGTGCTAACTGACCTTCTGGGGAAAAATCGTCTGCCACGTTGCTCTCTCACTGTATTTTTGCACAGGGATTATGTCAGCCCATCCTCTCCAGTGCCACCCCAAATAGTGACGAGGGGAACACAATATGGCAGTCTTGCCGACTGACATGAAAATAACGAGGAAACGTTTATGACAATTGTGCGCATTGATGCCGAAGCACGCTGGTCTGATGTGGTCATCCATAACCAGACGCTCTACTACACCGGTGTACCGGAAAATCTCGACGCAGATGCCTTCGAACAGACGGCGAATACGCTGGCGCAGATTGACGCCGTGCTGGAAAAGCAAGGCAGCGATAAATCACGCATTCTGGATGCGACCATTTTTCTTGCCAGTAAAGACGATTTTGCGGCGATGAATAAAGCCTGGGATGCCTGGGTTGTGGCGGGACATGCGCCCGTACGGTGTACCGTACAGGCGACGCTGATGAAGCCGGAATACAAAGTCGAAATTAAGATTATCGCGGCGGTTTAAGCCGGATTACTCCTCTTCATCATCCTCAAAACGCGCCACGATCCGCTCGCCGGTGTGGGTGGCGCGAAGTTCATTAGCAACTTGCGTGATCGCCTGTCCGCTGCTCATCCCCTGGGACATCAGTTCCTGAATACGCTCAACCGCTTTCTGCTGCTGGTCATGGCTCAGAGAAGGTAAACCTGCAAACATTGTCAACTCCTGCTAAATTATCCGCGCTAATTATTTCACGCTGCCCGGTAGTATGCCACACATGAACCCGTTACCCCCTACAGTCATTTCGTTACCCTGGCGTTCAGACGCCGCGGAATTCTGGTTTGCCCGCCTCAGCCATCTTCCTTTTGCGATGTTGCTGCACTCCGGTTATGCGGATCATCCCTATAGCCGCTTTGATATTCTGGTTGCCGACCCTCTGCAGACCCTGATAACACAAGGGAATATGACTACGACGGGCGAAACGCAGTCAACGGACGATCCGCTGTCATTACTTCAGCAGGCGCTGGACGCGCTGGACTTAACCGTCCCGCAAAATCCCGACCTTCCCTTCCAGGGAGGTGCGCTGGGCTTGTTCGGCTATGATTTAGGTCGCCGCTTCGAAACCTTGCCGGAGACTGCACAGGACGACATTCCGCTGCCGGATATGGCGGTGGGGCTTTACGACTGGGCAATAATCGTCGATCACCACAAGCAGGCGGTTTCTCTGCTCAGCCATCAGGATGTGTCCGCCCGGCTTGCCTGGCTTGAGGCACAGGTCCCCGTCGCGACAGCGGATTTCCACCTGACCTCTGCGTGGCGCGCCAACATGACCGCGCGGGAGTACGCCGCGAAGTTTGAGCGGGTTCAGGGCTATCTGCAGAGTGGTGATTGCTATCAGGTCAACCTTGCCCAGCGTTTTCAGGCAACCTGTGAAGGCGATGAGTGGCAGGCATTTACCCGCCTCAACGCCAGTAACCGGGCACCGTTCAGTGCATTTCTGCGCCTGGAACAGGGCGCTATCCTGAGCCTCTCGCCCGAGCGTTTTATTCATCTTGCCGATGGCACTATTCAGACGCGACCGATCAAAGGCACGCTTCCCCGGCTGGCCGATCCTGTTGCCGACCGCCAGCAGGCGGAAAAACTGGCGGCCTCGTTAAAAGATCGCGCTGAAAACCTGATGATTGTCGACCTCATGCGTAACGACATTGGCCGGGTCGCTGTACCGGGAAGCGTGCGTGTCCCTGAACTGTTTATCGTCGAGCCGTTCCCCGCGGTACATCACCTGGTCAGCACCATTACCGCGCAACTGCCCGCCTCGCGCACGGCCTGCGATCTGCTTCGCGCCGCGTTCCCGGGGGGCTCGATAACCGGCGCGCCTAAAGTGCGGGCAATGGAAATAATCGATGAGCTGGAACCGCATCGTCGAAACTCCTGGTGCGGCAGCATTGGCTATATCAGTCTCTGCGGTACGCTGGATACCAGCATCACCATTCGAACGCTGACCGCCTGTAACGGGAATCTGTACTGTTCCGCAGGGGGCGGAATTGTTGCGGATAGCCAGGTCGATGCGGAATATCAGGAAACCTTTGATAAAGTTAACCGTATCCTGAAACAACTGGAGTAATGACGGGTGGAAAAAGAGAACCTGACGCTGGATGATTTTCTGTCGCGCTTTCAGCTTTTGCGGCCCAACGTGAGCCGCGAAGCCCTCAATCAACGTCAGGCAGCGGTGTTGATCCCGGTGGTCCGTCGTGAGCAGCCGGGTCTGCTGCTCACCCAGCGTTCGCCACATTTACGTAAGCACGCCGGTCAGGTCGCCTTTCCGGGCGGCGCCGTGGACAGTTCTGACGCCTCGCTGATTGCTGCCGCGCTGCGCGAAGCCCAGGAAGAGGTCGCCATTCCGCCTGAAGCGGTTGAGATCATTGGCGTGCTGCCGCCGGTCGACAGCGTGACCGGTTTTCAGGTCACACCGGTGGTCGGCATTATCCCGCCGGATCTGCAATATCACGCCAGCGTCGATGAAGTGTCTGCGGTGTTTGAGATGCCGCTGGAAGAGGCTCTTCGGCTCGGGCGTTATCATCCGCTGGATATCCAGCGTCGGGGTCATGCGCACCGGGTGTGGTTGTCCTGGTATCAGCATTATTTTGTCTGGGGCATGACGGCGGGCATCATTCGTGAACTGGCGCTGCAAATCGGCCTGAAACCTTGACTATACTTTACATTCCACCCTCTTCTGCCAGGTTTGCGATCGGCGTCGCGCTATTAGCAAAACCATCGTTAACCATTAGTTTAATTCATGTGAATAGTTAAGCCGAGGTTGGTCTTCCCTCTTACACTATGCGCAGTTATAACATCGTTACTGGAACCCCGGTAACCCTGTCAGGAGTGTGAAAGTGATTAGTATATTCGACATGTTCAAAGTGGGAATTGGCCCTTCGTCTTCCCATACTGTTGGCCCGATGAAGGCCGGTAAACAGTTCGTCGATGATCTGGTCGAAAAAGGATTACTGGAAAGCGTTACCCGTGTCGCCGTGGATGTTTACGGCTCACTGTCATTAACGGGTAAAGGCCACCACACCGATATCGCCATTATTATGGGTCTGGCGGGCAATATGCCGGATACCGTAGATATTGATGCCATTCCGGCATTTATCCGCGACGTGGAAACGCGCGGCCGCCTGCTGCTGGCAAACGGTCAACATGAAGTGGATTTCCCGCATGATGACGGCATGCGTTTTCGTAGCGATAACCTCTCCCTGCATGAAAACGGTATGCAGATCCACGCCTTTAACGGCGACAAAGTGATCTACAGCAAAACCTATTACTCCATTGGCGGTGGTTTTATCGTTGATGAGGAACACTTTGGCAAAGATACAACGGGCGATGTGAACGTACCTTACCCGTTCAAGTCCGCCAAAGAGATGCTGGACTACTGCCATGAAACCGGTCTGTCACTTTCCGGCATGGTGATGCAGAACGAACTGGCGCTGCACAGCAAAAAAGAGATTGAAGACTATTTTGCGAACGTGTGGCAAACCATGCAGGCCTGTATCGATCGCGGCATGAACACCGAAGGCGTACTGCCTGGGCCACTGCGCGTACCGCGTCGCGCCTCTGCGCTGCGCCGTATGCTGGTCACCACAGACAAATTCTCTAACGACCCGATGAACGTGGTCGACTGGGTGAACATGTTTGCGCTGGCGGTGAACGAAGAAAACGCCGCGGGTGGCCGGGTGGTGACTGCACCAACGAACGGCGCGTGCGGTATCGTTCCGGCGGTACTGGCCTACTACGATCACTTTATTGAACCCGTAACGCCTGATATCTACATTCGCTACTTCCTGGCAGCAGGGGCGATTGGTGCGCTGTACAAGATGAATGCGTCTATCTCTGGCGCTGAAGTGGGCTGTCAGGGTGAAGTGGGCGTGGCCTGTTCTATGGCCGCGGCCGGTCTTGCAGAGCTGCTGGGTGCCAGCCCGGAGCAGGTCTGTGTGGCGGCTGAAATCGGTATGGAACATAACCTCGGTCTCACCTGTGATCCGGTTGCGGGTCAGGTGCAGGTACCGTGCATTGAACGTAACGCTATCGCGTCGGTAAAAGCGATCAACGCCACGCGTATGGCCATGCGCCGTACCAGCGAGCCACGCGTTTCGCTGGACAAGGTTATCGAGACCATGTACGAAACCGGTAAAGACATGAACGCCAAATATCGTGAGACCTCCCGCGGCGGTCTGGCGATAAAGGTACAGTGCGACTAACCGTTTCGCCTCAACGCCTCTCTCGCCCATCTTCCACGGATGGGCGAATTTTTATCCCTTTCTCGTCGACTTAATATTTCCCCACTACACTTGCTGTGTTGCCTCGGCTTTTGGTGCTGAAGGCGTATTGGGCGGCCTCCCATGCAAACAGCACAGAGGATCATAAAAAAGTATCGCCGAAAACGCGTCATCGTCTGCGTGATGGTTGCGCTTCTTACGCTCATCATTACGCTGGGTATACGCTTTATTTCACAGCGTAACGTAAATCAGCAAAACACCCTGAACTTTGCGGCGCACTCCGTCAACGTGCTGGATAACGTCTTATTGCCGCTGGAAAAAGGGCGCAGTCCGCTGCTGGCACTGGTCGGAGCGCCCTGCTCTCAGGCGCATTTAGTGTTACGAAAACAGGCGGCCTCACTGCAAACGGTGCGCTCAATTGCACTGGTCAAAGACGGTATCCTTTACTGTTCAAGTATTTTCGGCAATCGCGACGTCCCGTTGCGAGAGATTCAGCCTGCCCTGCCCTCCGCCGAAACAAAGCTGGTGCTCTCCACCGACAAATCCTTGCTTAAGGGAAGCCCGATCCTGATCCAGTGGTATCCGGTTTCTGATAGCGGAGAAGATGGTGTGATGCAGATTGTGAATATCGATCTCATCACTCGCCTGATGCTGGAGCCACAGCGCCCGCTTATTACCGACGTGGCCCTGACCGTAGGGGATAAATACCTGCGCTACGGTGAAAATGTCTCCGACTCGCTGACAATAAACGATGATGAGAGGGTTCTGCGCCAGCAATCCAGCCATTTCCCGTTCACCATAACCGTCAGTGGCCCGGGAGCCAGCGAGCTGGCGTTGATATATTTGCCCTCTCAGCTGCCGCTGGCGCTGATGCTCAGTCTGCTGATGGGTTACGTCGCCTGGCTTGCGACCGCGAACCGCATGAGCTTTACCTGGGAAATTAACCTTGGCCTGGCCGCGCGTGAATTCGAGCTGTTTTGCCAGCCGCTGCTGAATGCCCGCACGCAGAAATGCGTGGGGGTGGAGATCCTGCTGCGCTGGAACAACCCCCGTCAGGGATGGATCTCCCCGGACGTTTTTATTCCGCTCGCCGAAGAGCACAACCTGATTATCCCCCTCACACGTTACGTCATTAACGAGACGGTGAGTCAGATTGGCTATTTTCCGGCAACGCCCGGCTTCCACATTGGCATCAACGCCGCCGCCAGCCATTTCCGACATGGAACGCTCATTCAGGACCTGAACCGCTACTGGTTCAGTGCGCATCCCACCCAGCAGCTGATTGTGGAGCTGACGGAGCGTGACGCGCTGCAGGACGTGGATTATCGCATTGTAAGAGAGTTACACCGTCAGGGCGTGAAGCTGGCCATTGATGATTTTGGCACCGGCAATAGCTCACTCTCGTGGCTGGAAAAGTGCATCCGGACGTGCTGAAAATTGATAAGTCTTTTACCAGCGCTATCGGCACTGATGCCGTGAACTCCACGGTGACGGACATCATCATTGCGCTCGGACAACGGCTTAGCATTGAGCTGGTGGCTGAAGGGGTAGAAACGCCCGAGCAGGCGCGGTATTTGCGTCATCACGGGGTAGAGGTACTGCAGGGATTTTTGTTTGCGCAGCCTATGCCGCTGAGGGAATTTCCGCAATGGCTGGCGGAGAGTTCGTCTCCGCCAGCACCGCGTAACGGGCATATCGTTCCGCTGATGCCGTTACGCTAGGCTCAGTTACTCTTCTTCGTCGTGGGCCGACTGCTCTTTAACAATGCGCACCATATCGACGCGATAGTCATTCGCTTCGATTATCGTGATCTGCAGCGGAGGCAGTTCAATGATATCGCCGGTCCGCGGGATTTGTCCGTTAACGGCAATAACCAGCCCAGCCACGGTCGCAATGTCCTCTTCATCGTTGATGATGTTTTCCAGACCCAGCGTGTGCTGTAGCGCGTGCAGATCGGTGGTGCCTTTCACCAGCCAGCCGTCACCGTCGGAGACAATTTCCGGGGTTTCATCCGCATCCGGGAATTCACCGGCAATGGCTTCAAGCACGTCGAGCGGCGTCACCAGCCCCTGCACCACACCAAATTCATTGGTGACGATAACAAAGCTACCGCGTGCGCGGCGCAGGACGCCAAGCAGGTTGATAGGATCCAGCGTTTCCGGCACCACAATCGCCGGTGATGCGGCGGCGACAGCTTCGACGTTAATCCCCTCTTCCAGCGCCACCAGCATCTCTTTCGCACGCACCACGCCGATGATCTCGTCCAGTTCACCCCGGCATACCGGGAACAGGCTATGCGGTGAAGAGAGCAACTGCTGGCGAATCTCATCAACGCTCAGGCGGGAATCGACCCAGCTGATTTCACCGCGCGGGGTCATGATGCCGCGCAGCGAGCGGGAGGCCAGGGAGAGCACGCCGTTAATCATATAGCGCTCTTCTTCCACAAATGCCCCTTCCGGGACGGGAACCGGGTTACGGCTTTCATTGTCATTCTGCACGTTGACCTGACGGCGACCGCCCATCAGACGCAGAATCGCATCAGCCGTACGCGCACGCAGCGGCTGGGTAGACTGCTGCTTGATAAAGTTATGTCGTGCAATCTGGTTAAACAGCTCGATGAGGATCGAGAAGCCAATGGCTGCGTACAGGTAGCCTTTTGGTATATGGAAGCCAAAACCTTCCGCCACCAGGCTCAGACCAATCATCAGCAGGAAGCTAAGGCAGAGCACCACGACCGTCGGATGCTGATTCACAAAGCGCGTCAGTGGCTTAGATGCCAGCAGCATCACCGCCATCGCGATAACCACCGCAGCCATCATCACCGGGAGATGGTTCACCATGCCGACAGCCGTGATCACCGCATCCAGTGAGAAGACCGCATCAAGCACCACGATCTGCAGTACCACGACCCAAAAGCTGGCATAGCCTTTACCGTGTCCATCATCGTGCTGGCGATTTTCCAGCCGCTCGTGAAGCTCTGTCGTCGCTTTGAAAAGCAGGAATATCCCCCCGAGCAGCATGATCAAATCACGGCCGGAGAAGGTGAAATCCATGACGGAAAAAAGCGGTTTCGTCAGCGTAACCATCCACGAAATCACGGACAGCAGTGCCAGACGCATGACCAGTGCCAGAGAGAGGCCGATCAAACGCGCTTTATCACGTTGTTTTGGCGGCAGTTTGTCCGCAAGGATGGCAATAAACACCAGGTTATCAATGCCGAGAACAATCTCAAGCACGACCAGCGTGAGCAATCCCACCCAGATTGACGGGTCCATTAAGAATTCCATGAAACGCTCCTGCTAACGGAATGACCAAACGGTGCCCCACTCAACGTGGGCAAAACAGAGGCAGACAGAGTCGATACGTGGCGAGGATCGCCGGTGAAACAGGCGCGGAATGGCCTGGAGGATGACTGACGTCGGTGACGGTCCATATAGTGGGCTGTAGCCCTATACTCCTGAACAATTAAACGGAGGCTAAACATATCAGAGACAATGCGTTTTTAGCAAAGATTTACGTTCCTTTGCAAAGATCTGTAACACAGCTGCTTTACCTTACAGATAATTCTGTAACCCATAGCTAAATTACGGATCTTCATCACATAAATTATTTTTTCACTATCTAAAATAATTCGCGGAAGTCTTAGTTTTTTAACTCTAACCCTTTTCTGAATCGATTCGGTTGGCCAGATACGATTCACAGTGCGACTGCCTGGCAGGCGTATTAATGATAATAAAAGGAGGTAGCAAGTGACCATTGCTATTGTCATAGGCACACATGGTTGGGCTGCAGAGCAGTTACTCAAAACAGCAGAGATGCTGTTGGGTGAGCAGGAAAACGTCGGCTGGATCGATTTCGTTCCCGGTGAAAACGCTGAAACGCTGATTGAGAAGTACACTGCTCAACTGCAGAAACTGGATACCAGCAAAGGCGTGCTGTTTCTCGTTGATACATGGGGAGGCAGTCCGTTCAATGCTGCCAGCCGCATTGTCGTCGATAAAGAGCATTATGAAGTTGTCGCCGGGGTGAATATCCCCATGTTGGTGGAAACCTTCATGGCACGCGACGACAATCCGAGTTTCGATGAACTGGTCGCTTTGGCAGTTGAAACCGGTCGCGAAGGCGTGAAAGCGCTGAAAGCACAACCGGTTGAGAAGCCTGCTCCAGTGGCCGCGGCGCCAAAAGCCGCAGCCCCGGCGAAGCCCATGGGCCCGAATGATTACATGGTGATCGGCCTTGCCCGTATCGATGACCGTTTAATCCACGGCCAGGTGGCAACGCGCTGGACCAAAGAGACCAACGTTCGACGCATTATTGTCGTCAGCGATGAAGTTGCTGCTGATACCGTACGTAAAACCCTTCTGACACAGGTTGCTCCTCCTGGCGTTACCGCGCACGTGGTGGATGTCGCCAAAATGATCCGCGTTTATAACAACCCGAAATATGCGGGCGAGCGCGTGATGCTGCTGTTCACAAACCCGACAGACGTTGAACGCCTGGTTGAAGGCGGCGTGAAAATTACCTCCGTAAACATTGGTGGTATGGCATTCCGTCAGGGCAAAACGCAGGTCAACAACGCCATTTCAGTCGATGCGAAAGATATCGAGGCATTCAACAAGCTGAATGCACGCGGTATCGAACTGGAAGCCCGTAAGGTTTCCACGGATCAGAAACTGAAAATGATGGATCTGATCGGTAAAGTTGGGAAATAAGCCCGCGCCGGTTTTTCACATAAAGCTTATGTAATAGGAGAAGTACAATGGAGATTACCACTCTTCAGATTGTGCTGGTGTTCATCGTCGCGTGTATTGCGGGTATGGAATCCGTACTTGATGAATTTCAGTTCCACCGCCCTCTGGTGGCCTGTACGTTGATTGGTGCCGTTCTGGGTGATATGAAAACCGGGATCATCATCGGTGGTACCCTGGAAATGATTGCCCTGGGCTGGATGAACATTGGTGCGGCAGTTGCGCCTGATGCCGCGCTGGCGTCCATCATTTCTACGGTTCTGGTTATTGCCGGTCACCAGAGTATCGGTGCAGGTATTGCCCTGGCCATCCCGCTGGCAGCAGCAGGTCAGGTACTGACCATCATCGTGCGTACTATCACCGTGGCCTTCCAGCACGCGGCGGATAAGGCGGCCGAAAATGGCAACCTGACGGCGCTCTCCTGGATCCACGTCTCGTCCCTGTTCCTGCAGGCGATGCGTATCGCGATCCCGGCCGTTATCGTTGCGATCTCCGTCGGTACCAGCGAAGTACAGAGCATGCTGAACGCCATTCCAGAAGTGGTCACCGGCGGTCTGAACATCGCAGGCGGTATGATTGTGGTGGTTGGTTATGCGATGGTTATCAATATGATGCGCGCAGGCTACCTGATGCCGTTCTTCTACCTCGGCTTCGTTACTGCTGCGTTCACCAACTTCAACCTGGTTGCGCTGGGTGTGATTGGTGCAGTGATGGCGATTCTCTACATCCAGCTCAGCCCGAAATATAACCGCGTTGCGGGTGCCCCAGCGCAGGCTGCTGGTAATAACGATCTCGATAACGAACTGGACTAGCAGGTGAGCGAAATGGTTGATATGACAAAAACTACCACTGAGAAAAAACTCACTCCGGGTGATATTCGTGGCGTGTTCATCCGTTCTAACCTGTTTCAGGGTTCATGGAACTTCGAACGTATGCAGGCGCTGGGCTTCTGTTTCTCCATGGTACCGGCTATCAAACGCCTGTATCCGGAAAACAACGAAGCGCGCCGTCAGGCGATTAAGCGTCACCTGGAATTCTTTAACACCCATCCTTATGTGGCGGCTCCGGTTCTGGGCGTGACGTTGGCGATGGAAGAGCAGCGTGCAAACGGCGCAGAGATTGACGATGGTGCCATCAACGGTATCAAAGTCGGTCTGATGGGTCCGCTGGCAGGCGTCGGTGACCCGATCTTCTGGGGTACCGTGCGTCCGGTCTTCGCGGCGCTGGGTGCCGGTATCGCCATGAGCGGAAGCCTGCTTGGTCCACTGCTGTTCTTCATCCTGTTCAATGCGGTGCGTCTGCTGACCCGTTACTACGGTGTGGCTTACGGTTACCGTAAAGGGGTGGACATCGTTAAGGATATGGGCGGCGGCTTCCTGCAGAAACTGACTGAGGGGGCGTCAATCCTCGGCCTGTTTGTCATGGGGGCACTGGTTAACAAGTGGACACACGTGAACATCCCGCTGGTGGTGTCCACCATCACCGGTCAGGATGGTCAGACCCGTGTTACCACCGTGCAGACGATTCTGGACCAGCTGATGCCGGGTCTGGTACCGCTGCTGCTGACCTTCGCCTGTATGTGGCTGCTGCGTAAGAAAGTTAACCCGCTGTGGATCATTGTTGGCTTCTTCGTCATCGGTATCGCGGGCTACGCTGTCGGTCTGCTGGGCCTGTAAGACATCACGTAATACGCCGGGGGCTTGCCCCCGGTTTTTTTATCTGGAGGATGAATGACTGTCACGGACATCGTACTGGTTTTGTTTATTGTGGCCCTTCTGGCATATGCGATCTATGACGAGTTCATCATGCCCCGCCGCCACGGCGAAACGCTGCTCTCCCTGCCCCTTCTGCGACGCGGCCGCGTGGATGCGTTTATCTTCGCCGGTCTCATCGTCATTCTAATTTACAACAACGTGACCGGTCATGGTGCAATATTAACCACATGGTTATTATGTGCGCTGGCATTAATGGCGATTTATCTGTTCTGGATCCGTGTTCCGAAAATCATTTTTAAAAGCCGCGGATTTTTCTTTGCCAATGTATGGATAGAATATAACCGTATTAAAGAGATGAATTTATCGGAAGACGGTGTACTGGTGATGCAATTAGAGCAACGCCGGCTGCTTATTCGGGTCAAGAATATTGACGACCTGGAAAGAATATACAAACTTATGCTTAAAACTCAGTAAGTTAACCACATAGCTTTGGCTATATTCTGCGTTTATTTTGCGCACCTGATATAGCCAAAGCTATATTCCATTCTGTCATTTCTCTTATATTTATTAACGTTATTTTCACGCATAAATCTAAATGAAAATCGTTATCAACACCTTGACGAAATAATGCCGTTTCATTGTTGTTTTATATTCTCAAAATATGTTAAGGTTGCGCCCGTCGTTGGGGAGTAGCTGATTTTCTGTTCGCAGGAAATGTACGTGTCAACATACTCGTTGAAAAACGTGGCACGTACGGACCGTTTGCCGCACAGATTTGTGCAAGGCGGTCAGGCGAGACCATAGATACATCAACTGCTGTTTACTGGGGGCAGTGATGTGTCATATGGATATCTCCCGGTCTGGACGCTTTAATGAATATCTCCGCAACCCTTCTTCTTGCTTTCGGTATGTCCATGGACGCTTTTGCCGCTTCCATCGGTAAAGGTGCCTCGCTGCACAAACCCAAATTCTCTGAAGCGCTACGCACAGGCCTTATCTTTGGTGCTATCGAAACGCTGACACCGCTCATCGGCTGGGGTCTTGGTATGCTGGCAAGCCAGTTCATACTGGAGTGGAACCACTGGATCGCTTTCGTGCTGCTCGTATTTCTGGGGGGGCGAATGGTGATTGAAGGTTTTCGCGGCAATGGCGATGAGGAAGACGAGCCGCAGCACCGCCACGGTTTCTGGCTGCTGGTGACCACTGCCATCGCCACCAGTCTCGACGCCATGGCCGTCGGTGTGGGCCTGGCATTCCTGCAGGTCAATATTATTGCGACCGCGCTGGCCATTGGTTGTGCCACGCTGATTATGTCGACGCTGGGAATGATGGTTGGCCGGTTTATTGGCCCTCTGCTGGGCAAACGCGCCGAGATCCTGGGCGGTATCGTGCTGATTGGCATTGGTGCCCAGATCCTCTGGGCACACTTCGCCGGTTAATCTTCGCGCTGCCAGCAGTGGATACTGAAATCCGTCTGGCAGCGAAACGTTGTTTGCTCCGCTAAGGTTTCCCACACGTTCGGTTTCGCCCGCCATGCAAATGGCGTCATCTGCAATAACGCTACAGCTTCTTCCCCTGCCAGGTTCATCTCGTAGGCCAGCGTCTGCTCCTGCTTCAGCATAAAGCCCGCCAGTTGCTCAGAATGTGGCGCATGCAGCCGAACCTCATCATAGATAAGCCCTTTAAGCTCCATCAGATGTCGGGGACCTGGCGTGACGGTAATGACCCATCCGCCCGGTTTGATAACGCGTGCCAGCTCCTGCGCCTTACAGGGCGCATAGATTCGGATAACCGCATCCATGCTGGCATCGTCAAACGGCAGCCGGTGGCTCGATGCCACGCAGAACGTCACGCTGGAGTAGCGTTTTGCCGCCGCGCGGATAGCCACTTTGGAAACATCCAGACCAAATGTCTGCGCGCCCTTCTCTTGTGCAACCTCAGCAAACCGCGCGGTGTAATACCCTTCCCCGCAGCCAATATCCAGCACGCCTGCTGCACTGTCAGTCAGATTATCTTCCAGCAATTGCGCGACGGCCTCTCTGAGTGGCTGATAGTGCCCGGCGTCGAGAAATGCCCGGCGTGCCTGCATCATCTCAGCACTGTCACCCGGATCGCGCGAGCGCTTATGCTGCACCGGCAGAAGATTCACGTAGCCTTCTTTCGCCATATCAAACTGATGTCCCTGCGGACAGGCATAACTTTTTTCTGATCGCGTCAGACGCGCGTGGCAAAGGGGACAACTGAAGGACATGGCAGCTCCGGGGCGTAAATCAAAGGGCGAAGTGTACCGCTATTCGCCCCGGTATAAAACGCCTGGGTTAACGCATGACGATAAGGTGCGAGGAATCAGGCGCCAGACCATCAGGTTTGACGTTCTCAAGACGCAATACGTTACCCATAATCTCGCTGAATACCGGTGCGGAGACGGCGCCGCCATAGTACGCCCCGTTTTGAGGATCGTTAATCACGACCACCAGCGCAAAACGCGGATCGCTGGCAGGCGCGACGCCCGCGGTATAGGCAACGTATTTATCGACATATTTGCCGCTATCATCGATTTTCTTCGCCGTACCGGTTTTCACCGCCACACGGTAATCACGCACCGCAGCCTTAACGCCGCCCCCGCCCGGCAGCGCAACGCTCTCCATCATATGCTCTACCTGATGAGCAATCTCTTCCGGCATGACTCTGTGCCCGATAACGGGTGGATCGATACGGGTAATTGAGAGGGGCCGTTCCAGTCCGAAGCCGCCGATGGTGGCATAGACGTGCGCCAGCTGGAGGGGGGTAACCATCAGACCATAGCCAAAGGCGAAGGTCGCCCTGTCGAGCTGGCTCCAGTATTTACGCTGGGGTAACAGACCGGCGCTCTCGCCGGTTAAGCCAAGCCCGGTGTTTGTACCAAAACCAAAGTTCCGGTAGGTATCAATCAGATGCTGAACAGGCATCGCCAGCGAGAGGCGCGATACGCCGGTGTCGCTCGATTTTTGCAGGATCCCGGTCATCGAGAGTTCAGGGTAGTAACCCACGTCCCGAATACGGTGCCCGTCAAGCATATACGGATGGGTGTCAATGACGCTGTCAGGCTGCACCAGCCCCTGTTGCAATGCCGTCATCAGCACAAGCGGCTTCACGGTTGAACCTGGCTCGAACGTATCGCTGATGGCACGGTTACGAAAATCGTCTATTGTCGCGCCCTGGCGGTTATTGGGGTTGAAATCCGGATAGCTCGCCATCGCGAGGATTTCACCGGTGGGGATATTAATGAGCACTGATGCCCCCGACTCCGCCTTGTTCCAGGCCACTGCGTTATCTAGCGCATCTTCGGTGATGGTTTGCAGGCGCTCATCAATACTGAGCTGAATATTGTGCGCAGGCACCGGCGCGACTTCCGTCAGATTCTCCACCACGCGACCGTAACGGTCTTCCCTGACCTGCCGGACGCCCGGCTTGCCTGTTAGCTGGGTGTTGAAACTTTTCTCCACACCCTCAATACCCTGACCGTCAATATTGGTGAAACCAATCAGGTTTGCCGCCACATGCCCCGCAGGATAAAAACGGCGTGATTCATCGCGTAAATTGATACCCGGCAAATTCAGCTTGTCGATCCATTTTGCCTGAGCAGGATCCACCTGCCGGGCAAGGTAGATGAACCTCCCCTGTGGATTCGCGTTAATCCGTGATGACAAGGTATTCAGGGAGAGATGTAACGCATTCGCCAGCGCCTGCCAGCGATCGTCAAAGCCCACGCCCCCTTTTGCCAGCACCGTTTTTGGGTCGGCCCACACGGCCCTGACCGGGACACTGACCGCCAGCGGCCGGCCTTCACGATCCATGATCATTCCGCGGGGAGCGTCAATCGGCAGTTCGCGCAGCGATCGCATATCCTCCTGCTTGACCAGGTTGTCAGGTTTAATAATTTGCAGCCAGGCAACGCGGCCCAGCAAAAACGCCAGACTGCAAAAAATGGCTAAACAGAGCAGCGCAAAACGCGCCGGCGTGAAATTGCCGGCGGTCGTTATCATTTTTTTCTTCACCTGAACCCCAGGACTGTTAAACAACGCCCTGATTTAACGGGAAAAGACGGCCAGAGGGAGGGAAAACAGTGCTACTAACCTCGTAGCTTTGCAACAAGTTACTAACAAGAGCGGGGATGGTAATATTTTGAAAGATAAGGCACATAAAAAAGCCCCGCTATATGCGAGGCTTTATGTCTGAGAGTGAAGTACTACGTGCTTCAGTCAGCAGTGGTTCGATCAGATAGCAGTTACGTTAACTGCAGCTGGGCCTTTCTGGCCGTCCTGAATTTCGAACTCAACGTTCTGGCCTTCAGCCAGAGTTTTGAAGCCGTTACCCTGGATTGCAGAGAAGTGTACGAACACGTCTTTGCTGCCGTCAGCAGGAGTAATGAAACCAAAACCTTTAGACTCGTTGAACCACTTAACTTGACCTTTAATCTTTGCCATTTGCAAAATTCCTTAGAGTGTTTTCTTAGCCCGCAGGCATTACTGAGATAAAACTGAGACATTACTGCATGAGGCACTAATATAAGGTTCGGCAGAGAAGCGGTATTCAACGACAACGTGTTTACTCAGGACTTCTTTACTGAAAATGCCACACATAAACAGAACTGTACCTCGTTTGACCCAAAACGTGTTATCACACACTATGTTTAATATGGCAAGCCATTTTTAAACATGTCTCGATCCGCCGCACAAATTCGAACTGTGCCGGTATGCTTTTGCACAATTATGCGCATGACATATGGACAGCCCTGCTCACTTACACAGACTCGCCGTTGCTTTCACAACCGCTGTTATCTAAGACTTTTTTAACATAGCTCAATCATTCCAGTGCGTCCAGCAACCCGCTAAGAAAAACCCCTACATTGATTGAGTTAGAACAATTTGTGAAAACTTATGCTTAAATCATTGTAACGCCCCTGTATTGTTACAGTGGAAATACAATGTTAATCCTTCACGCTAAACTGTATTAAAAAGCACCAGCTAATAAAGAATGTTATGCACCAAAATAATGAAATTTTTATGACTCTGCATCAAAACAAGGCAAGCAAAACGTTTCGATAAAAATAAAACATTCTTTAGACCTTAGACATACAGAATATATGCAACAATCCAGCGCTTCGTTTATAAGGATAAATATTCACCAATTTTCAGTATCCTGAAGGAATTATTAACCGGTGCTAAATTATCGAGGACTGCAGTTAACTCTCGCACGGGGTCATCAAGCGATTCATCAGCCAGTTCAAACACGCCCCAGTGAATGGGAAACGCCAGTGGGCATCCCAACTGTTGCCACAACGCAACGGCAGATTGCGGATCCATATGATGTACGGCCATGAACCACCGTGGTGCATAAGCGCCAACGGGCAACGCCGCGGCGTCAATTTTACCCAGCCTTTCCGGTATTCGCAGCAGTTCAGGTGAATAGCCCGTGTCGCCGCTAAACCAGAAACGATGATGCCGCCCTTCAAACACCCAGCCACACCACAGGGAGCGATTGCGGTTCCAGAGCGTGCGCATACTCCAGTGCTGCGCCGGTACGGCGGACAGCGTTATCCCCTGCCAGGTGAAACTTTGCCACCAGTCGAGCTCAACAATGCGTCTTGCCCCCCGGCGGCGAAACCAGTCTGCCAGACCTAAGGGAACAAACAGAGTGACGTCGGGGAAACGTTTAAGGATGCGGCGAATGGTCGCGTCATCCAGATGATCGTAATGATTATGGGAGATAACCACTGCATCGAGTTGCTGGAGCTGTTCGACAGACAGAGCGGGAGGCGTTTTACGTTGTGGTCCGAGGAAAGGTAAGGGAGAGGCGCGGCGAGAAAAAACGGGGTCGGTCAGCAGGGTGTTGCCATCAATGTGCAACAACAGGCTTGCGTGTCCGAGCCACCATACCCCATTTTCCTGCGGCTGCTTAAGCGTTGCCGGCTGCCACCACTGGCGGATAAAGTCCTCATATCCGTTTGCCGGGGGGCGGGGTAAGCCAGCTTCTTTGCGCGCTTTTCGCCAGCGATCAACGTCACCGGGCTGATGCCCGACGGGGTCAGTATTACGAAAACCGTTCGGCGTGTGATGTTTCAGGGAGGGGTCATACCAGGGATTTTTCCAGACCACAGCCACCTCCCGGATAAGACAAATTAACGCTCAGCCACCAGGCGGATAAAGTCATCCTGGTCAGTGTTGTCTTCAGCAACTGCGTCTTTCGCCGACGCTTTCTCTTCTGGTTCGTTAGCCTCACACAGACGACGTAACAGCGCGTTCTGACGTTTTTGTTGGTCAAGCAGCGCTTCCAGCAGTTCGATCTGCTCGTTTGTACGGGAACTGGCACGGTTTACGAAAAACCAAATGACAAGCCCCACCAGCAGAACAACCAACGAGATCATCAGGGATGCCATATTTAGCAGCCCTGAATTCAGTAACTCACCCATTTCACCACCTCAATAAAAACGTCTATCTTACCACTGGTGCGAAGGAAGGAAATCACCTTGAGAAAAAATGCGTGTTACCACGGAATAAACTTATTGATTGCGCAAACGCCGCTAAAAAACTGTACATCCTGATCGCACATCACATTGATAGTCTGCGTCCACAACACCACACAGGCTACCAGCACAATAATCAGAATCACCCAGCGTATTTTTTTCACTCCACACTCCGTCTAAAGGCCCGATATAACCAGGTTATCACGGCTATCTTAAACAAGGACTAACTGTACCGCCATCTGGTCGTTTTCAGAATCATGCACTTGTTTCATAGAGTAAACCGTTTAGGCTTACTGCATGACAACAAAGATAAAGAGGCAATGATGCATTTAATCATTCGTACAATTATTGCACTGGCCGTAGTATGGGTTGGCCTTCTGTTAACCGGCTATGGCGTGCTTGTGGGAAGCACCGAAAACGCCGCTGGATTAGGGATTCAATGCAAATACATGACCGCGCAGGGCATGAGCACGGCACAATATATTCATTCAGACAGCGGGATCATTGGTTTAACCAACTGCCCGGTTCTGCGTAAAACATCCGTCGTCATTGATAACGGCTAATCACCCCGATTGATACTGATAAAAAACGCCGCACTGTGTGCGGCGTTTTTTGTGCCCATAAGGATCAGAACGGGTAGTCGTTATAGCCCATTTGTTCAGAAATCTTGCGTGCGGCTGTATGGAGAATCGCCACATATTCATGCAGACGTTCTTCAGAAAAGCGCAGGGTCGGGAAAGAGATACTCAGCCCGGCAATGACAACGCCAAAGCGGTCAAATACCGGCACACCGATACAGCGCAGCCCTTCTTCCTGCTCTTCGTTATCTTCGCCATACCCCTGCTCACGTACTTTGTCGAGCACGGCCAATAATTCGTCAGTGCTGGTAATAGTGCGTTCAGTACTGCGCTTATATTCCACGCCTTCGAGGATCTGCTTCACTTCTTCGCGATCGCGCCACGCCAGCAACACTTTGCCAATCGCGGTACTGTAAAGCGGATTACGACGACCGATGCGTGAATACATGCGCAGGTTGTACATGGAGTCGATTTTATGGATGTAGACAATGCTGTCTTCATCCAGTGCCCCCAGGTGGATAGTCTCTTTGGTCAGGCGAGAGATCTCACGCATCTGGATATCTGCGCTGCGGATCAAATCCACGTTTTGCAGCGCACGGGCCCCGAGCTCGAACAGTTTCAGCGTCAGAGAATACTTTTCAGACTCGCCTTCCTGTGCGACGTAACCCAGTGACTTCATGGTTTGCAAAAAGCGATAAACGGTGCTTTTCGACATCATCACACGCTGCGACAACTCTGTAATACCAATTTCACGCTCTTCTCCGAGCGCCTGTAAGATGCCAAACACCTTCAGCACGGAAGAAACAGAATCTGGCTGTTTATCCAAATCTGCAATTGCCATTTACCACCTCATAGAGAGTGTTTTATAAAAATCAGAACCGGTTTTTATTATAAATTCCCGTCATGTTACCTGCAATCGATCCTCGTTTACTTCGTTACAAATCTGCGACATAAAACTGAAATAACGATGCTAAAATAGTTACCCTGAGAATAATTTCATACTGAGCTTTTCATCCCTAATGGAAAAAAACCTGTCCGATGGCCTGCCTTTGCCCCAGCGGTATGGCGCTATCGCCACGATTGTTATCGGTATTTCAATGGCCGTCCTTGACGGTGCAATCGCTAACGTTGCCCTGCCAACCATTGCCAGCAACCTGCATGCCTCCCCTGCCAGTTCTATATGGATAGTCAATGCCTACCAGATAGCGATCGTGGTTTCACTGCTCTCGTTCTCTTTCCTGGGCGATATGTTCGGTTACCGACGGGTGTATCAATGCGGCCTGCTGGTGTTCACCTTTACTTCCCTTTTCTGTGCCCTTTCTGATTCGCTGCATACTCTGACGCTTGCGCGCATAGCGCAGGGTTTTGGGGGTGCGGCACTGATGAGCGTCAACACGGCGTTGATCCGCTTAATCTATCCGCAGCGTCATCTGGGACGCGGCATGGGGATAAACTCGTTTATTGTCGCCGTCTCGTCTGCGGCCGGGCCAACCCTTGCGGCGGCCATACTCTCTGTCGCGTCCTGGCAGTGGTTATTCGCCATTAACGTACCGCTGGGTATTGTGGCCCTCTTCTTTGCTCTGCGCTATCTTCCTGCGAACGGTCCCAAAAGCACGATGCCGCGCTTTGACCTTATCAGCGCAGTGATGAATGCCCTGACCTTTGGCCTGCTGATTACTGCCCTGAGCGGCTTTGCACAAGGCCAGTCCCTCATACTTACCGCCGCGGAGCTCATTGCGCTGCTGGTGATTGGCTTCTTCTTTGTACGCCGCCAGCTCGCGCTCCCTGTCCCTTTATTGCCTGTCGACCTGCTGCGTATTCCTCTTTTTTCTCTCTCGATTTGTACTTCTGTTTGCTCATTCTGCGCTCAGATGCTGGCCCTGGTCTCTCTGCCCTTCTTC
This sequence comes from Enterobacter cloacae complex sp. 394I7, assembly GCF_057320345.1. Taxonomy (NCBI): domain Bacteria; kingdom Pseudomonadati; phylum Pseudomonadota; class Gammaproteobacteria; order Enterobacterales; family Enterobacteriaceae; genus Enterobacter; species Enterobacter cloacae complex sp. 394I7. The sequence goes on from NZ_JBXWCR010000001.1 coordinate 1,723,605, forward strand.
CTGCAAAGTGTGGTGGGACGTACTGAAGTCGAGACCGGGCTGCTGTTAACGCCGTGGCCACTGGCGACAATGGTAATGGCGCCGCTGGCAGGGTATTTGATTGAGCGCATCCACGCCGGATTGCTTGGCGCGCTGGGGCTCGCCGTCATGGCCACGGGGCTGTTCGCACTCGCACTACTCCCCTCATCACCCACCGATCTGGATATCATCTGGCGCATGATCCTGTGTGGTGCAGGGTTCGGTCTGTTCCAGTCGCCTAACAACCACACCATCATCACCTCAGCGCCGCGCCATCGCAGCGGTGGTGCCAGCGGTATGTTGGGCACCGCACGTCTGCTGGGACAAAGCACCGGCGCGGCCCTGGTCGCGCTGATGTTTAATCTTGCCGGGCAAAATGGCAACCACGTTGCACTTTTCACCGCAGGCGCCCTTGCCACCCTGGCCGCCATCATCAGCGGGCTGCGCATTACCCAGCCCAGAGTACAGGCATAAAAAAAGCCGGGCGGATATCTCCAGCCCGGCTCATTGCTCTTCTTAGCGTTACTTCAGGTATTCACCACTGCGCAGCGCTTCGATACGTTTATCCAGCGGCGGGTGACTCATAAACAGCTCGCTCAGCGATTTTGATTTACCGTTAATGCAGAATGCCATAATGCTGGTCGCTTCCTGCGGTTCATAGCTGGTTTTCAGACGCTGCAGCGCGGCAATCATCTTCTCACGGCCAACCAGTTTCGCCGAGCCGGCATCCGCGTGGAACTCACGATGACGGGAGAACCACATGGTGATGATGCTGGCCAGAATACCGAATACCAGCTCCAGTACCGTCGCAACCGCGAAGTAGATCAGCGGGTTGCCGTTGCTCTCTTCCCCTTCATCGCGGTTCCCGCCCATAAAGCCTGCCGCGATCTGCGCCAGAATACGGGAGATGAAGATAACAAAGGTGTTCACTACGCCCTGGATCAGGGTCATGGTGACCATGTCGCCGTTCGCGATATGGCTGATTTCGTGAGCGATAACCGCTTCGGCTTCGTCACGGCTCATGTTCTGCAACAACCCGGTGCTGACGGCAACCAGCGACGCATCACGACGGGCACCTGTGGCAAAGGCGTTAATATCTGGCGCGTGGTAAATGGCCACCTGCGGCATGGCGATACCCGCCTGCTGCGATTGCTGAGCCACGGTATTCATCAGCCACTGTTCCATATCGTTACGCGGTTGCTCAATGACTTCACCACCTACCGATTTCAGTGCCATCCATTTCGACATCAGGAGTGAAACGAATGAGCCACCAAAACCAAACAGCAGCGCCATAATCAACAGACCCTGAACGCTGCTCGACTGAATTCCTGTCAGGCTTAGCACGAGCCCGAAAACCACCATCACCGCAAGGTTGGTGAGCAGGAAGAGCGCGATTCGCATCATAATTTTCTTTTAACCTCAGTTTAACAAAGCGCACTATGCGATTACCCACATCGTATGGGTATTACGGCTATTTTCAAGCATCCATCGGGCGTAAGTCACCAGAAAGACACAACTTTACACAATTGGAAATTTGCCTGACGGGAGAATGCGGAACAAAAAGAAACAGGCACAATTTCTTGTGCCTGTTGGGGGATTATTTTGCCGGTGCGGGTTGCACGGCGGGCTTCGCCTTTTCCTGATTCGCCAGGTCAAGAGCGATATGCACCGTCTCGTCGAGGTAAGGATCCGGCTCCTGGTAATCTTTTGGCAGATCGTCCAGTTTCTTAAGCAGAGGCTTACCTTCACGCTTGAAGCGATCGTTGATACGCGCCAGACGCGTTGCATCATCTTCGTTGTTCTCTTTCTCACGCTGAGCGTAGTTGAGAGAAACAATATTCCGCTTATCTTTCAGGGCATTGAAACGAGCAATGTCCTTCATGATGTACTGGAATTCCGGATCTTTGGCGATGCGATCGTTGTGCGCTTTCAGCAGTTCAGGACCAAACTGCGTCATATCACCCGCTTTCACGTACGTCGCGGCGTTAATGCTATCCCACGGCAATGCGTTATCTTCAAACTTCTCGCCGGTTTCAGTCTCTTCCGTGCCTGTCGGCATCATGATATCCGGCGTCACGCCTTTACGCTGCGTACTGCCACCGTTCACACGATAGAATTTCTGAATGGTGTACTGAACCGAACCCAGTGCAGGCCATTCCGGACGCAGCATCTGATCGTAGATACGATTCAGAGAACGATACTGCTGTACGGTACCTTTACCAAATGTCGGCTCACCGACAATCAGCGCACGGCCATAGTCCTGCATAGCGGCGGCAAAGATTTCAGACGCGGAAGCACTGAAGCGATCGACCAAGACCACCAGCGGGCCTTTGTAATAGACCACACCATCGTTGTCGGCATCTTCACGTACTTTACCGTTGTTATCGCGCACCTGAACCACCGGACCAGACGGGATAAACAGCCCGGACAGTGAAACCGCTTCGGTCAGCGCCCCACCACCGTTGCTGCGCAAGTCGATGATGACGCTGCTCACGTTCTGCTTTTCAAGCTTCTGCAGCTGGACTTTTACATCATCAGTCAGCCCAACGTAGAAGCCCGGGATATCCAGAACACCCACCTTCTCTTTACCCACGGTCTTCACCGACATTTTCACCGCGCGGTCTTCCAGGCGGATACGCTCACGCGTCAGGGTAACGATACGGGTTTTGGTGCCTTTACCGGCTGGCAGAATTTCAAGGCGAACTTTGCTGCCTTTCGGGCCTTTGATCAGCGCAACCACATCATCCAGACGCCAGCCGATCACATCGACCATGTTCTGTCCGGTTTGACCCACACCAACAATGCGGTCGCCTACGCTTATCGCTTTGCTTTTCGACGCCGGGCCACCGGCGACCATTGAGTTGATCACGGTGTAATCATCGTCCATCTGCAGCACCGCACCGATACCTTCCAGAGACAGGCTCATTTCGGTATTAAACTGTTCGGTATTGCGAGGCGAGAGATAATTGGTATGCGGATCGATTTCGTGAGCGAAAGCGGTCATCGCCAGTGAGAAAACATCTTCACTGTTGGTCTGAGCCAGACGACGAATAGCGAATTTGTAACGGCGCGTCAGCGTGTCACGGATCTCTTTTTCATCTTTGCCGGTCAGCTTAAGGCTCAGCTCGTCGTATTTTACTTTTCCATCCCACAGCGCATTCAGCTCGGCTTCGTCTTTCGGCCAGGGCGCTTTGCTGCGGTCCAGATTAAAGGTGTCGTTGCCGGTGAAGTCCATCGGACGTTCCAGCACTTTCAGCGCATACTGATAGCGTTCAAAGCGGCGCTTTTGCGACAGGTTATAGAGATCGTAGAACAGATCCAGCTTGCCTGAACGCAACTCGTCACCCACCCCGGATTTACGCTTAGCGAACTGCTCGACATCGCTGGCGAGCAGTACGTTATGGCTGTAATCCAGCAAGTTCAGATAGCGGTCAAAGATTTTGGCCGAAAAGGCCTGATCGAGATCGAACTGACGATAGTGCGAACGGGTGAAGCGTGAGGTCACACGCTCGCTCACCGTCGCGTGCTGCGTCTCTTCCTTGAGGACCGGAATTTGATCAACACGCGTGATATCGTCCACTGCGAAAGCATGGCCTGTTATAGCAAACAGGCCCGCCAACGCGGTGAGCTTAAAAAAAGTGTTCATGCCAGGCTTGGCCTCCGTTTCAGAACAACAAGTGTTCTGCGCGTACAATCATTGACATACCAGAAGTCAGCTGTACACGAACGCCATCTTTGGTGATTTCCAGTACGGTGGCGTCCATTGCGTTGTTACCCGCTTTCACCTTCAGTGCCTGACCCACGCTCAGGGCGTTAATGTCAGAAACCGGCGTATGGCGCGGCTCTTCACGAGGGGCGCGCGGGGCTTTAGCTGCTGGTTTGTCAGCACGCGGTTTGCGATCGTTATTATCGTTACGACGCGGCGCTGGGCGTGGTTTACGCTCACGACGAGGCGCTTCTTCCTGGCCGTTTGCCGCTGCGGCTTCGCGTTTTTTCGCTTGCTGTTCTGCACGTTGTGCCTGAACGCGTGCTTTGGCTTCTTCCAGCTGTTTACGTGCGTGCTCAACGTGCTGCTCGTCCAGCTCACCACAAGGGTTGCCGTCAAGATCAACACGCGTCGCGCCCGCTTTGATACCGTACAGGTAACGCCAGCTCGAAGTATAAAGACGTAAGGCGGAACGAAGCTGAGTTTTGCTGAGGTTCATTTCCCCCTCAACGCGTGCCACCAGATCCTGAAAAATACCGACTTTCAGGGGACGAGCTTCACCTTCAGCACTGAAGCACTGTGGGAAACGCTCGGCCAGAAATGCGATAACTTCTTTACTGCTATTCAACTTAGGTTGATTTTCCATGAAATTTCCTGATTACAACGGACGTTGCCAACAAGCGCAGGCATGAACAGGCGTCATTATAATGACGCTATCAGTAAATGCTACGTTATCCGTTGATTATCCTGCTACGCTCGCAAAGAATTTTTGATAATCGGTTGCGGCGAGAACGTTTTCGAGGTTCGCCACCAGCTCGCGCAGCCCTTGTTCGTCCTCGGTTGTGAAGCGACTGAAGACCGTGCTGTCGATATCCAGAACGCCAATAATCTGATTTTTTACCACCAGAGGCAGAACGATTTCAGAATTACTGGCTGCGTCACAGGCAATGTGTCCGTCAAACGCATGGACGTCTTCGACGCGCTGTACCTGATTAGTCGCGACCGCTGTACCACAAACGCCGCGTCCTACGGGAATACGCACGCAGGCAATTTTCCCCTGGAACGGGCCAAGCACCAGCGTTTCACCTTCCAGAAGGTAAAAACCGGCCCAGTTAACGTCTGATAGCCGTTCAAACAGCAATGCGCTAGTATTTGCCAGAGTGGCTAAGAAGCTGGTCTCACCCGCCATCAATGCCTTAAAATCGCGGTTAAGATCCGCGTAGAATTCTGTTTTGTTCATTATTCAATCACTTAGTTGTCTTACAAAATTACCGCATAGCCTATTAAAATAAGCATTAAATGCGCTCATGCTCAAGATGAATCCGTTCATGAGTTAATATAACGTTCAACAATACTTATTTGTGCGCAGCTGATGGCCTTAAAAACAACCAAAATTACGCCGACAAAAAAGATAACTGTCCATACGGTAAGCGAAGCTTTGCCTCGTGCACATTATCAGCGTTGCCCGCAGTGCGATACGCTTTTTATGTTGCCGAAGATGAAATCGCATGAAAGTGCTTTTTGCCCCCGCTGCGACGCTAAAATTCGCGACGGCCGCGACTGGTCGCTGACCCGCCTCGCCGCGATGGCCATCACCATGCTGCTTCTTATGCCGTTTGCCTGGGGCGAACCGCTGCTGAAGCTGTACCTGCTTGGTGTGCGTATTGATGCCAACGTACTGCAGGGGATCTGGCAGATGACGCGCCAGGGTGACCCGCTCACCGCCGCCATGGTGCTGTTCTGTACGGTCGGCGCGCCGCTGGTGCTGGTCGCCGCCATTGCCTATCTTTGGTTTGGTAACATTCTGGGGATGAATCTCCGCCCCGTGTTGCTGATGCTGGACAAACTGAAAGAGTGGGTCATGCTGGATATCTACCTGGTGGGCGTCGGCGTGGCGTCCATAAAAGTGCAGGACTATGCATTCTTGCAGCCCGGGGTCGGACTCTTTGCATTTATTTGTCTGGTCTTGCTCAGCATCCTCACACTCATTCATCTGAACGTCGAACAGCTCTGGGAGCGCTTTTACCCTCAGCGCCCGGCCACGCGACCGGATGAAAGTCTCCGGGTCTGTCTGGGGTGTCACTATACTGGCTTGCCCGACCCACGTGGCCGTTGCCCGCGGTGTCATATTCCCCTGAGACTGCGGCGCAACAACAGTCTGCAAAAATGCTGGGCCGCGCTGATTGCCTCGCTGGTCTTTTTGATCCCGGCCAATATGCTGCCGATTTCCATCATTTACGTGAATGGTGGGCGCCAGGAGGATACCATCCTCTCCGGGATCATCTCCCTCGCCCACAGCAACGTGGGGGTGGCGGCAATTGTGTTTATCGCCAGTATTCTGGTGCCGTTTACCAAAGTGGTGGTGATGTTTACCCTGCTCCTGAGTATTCACTTCAAATGTGAGCAAGGTTTACGTACCCGAATTCTGCTTTTGCGATTCGTCACCTGGATTGGCCGCTGGTCGATGTTGGATCTGTTCGTGATTTCGTTGATGATGTCGCTGATCAATCGCGACCAGTTATTGGCTTTTACAATGGGACCCGCAGCTTTTTATTTCGGCTCCGCGGTGATATTGACTATTCTTGCTGTGGAATGGCTGGATAGCCGCTTACTTTGGGATGCACATGAGTCAGGAAACGCCCGCTTCGCCGACTGAAGCGAGAATTAAAACAAAACGCCGCATTTCTCCATTCTGGTTGCTGCCTGTCATCGCCCTGATGATTGCAGGCTGGCTTATCTGGACGAGCTATGAAGATCGCGGAAGCACCATCACCATTGACTTCCAGTCTGCCGACGGCATTGTGGCCGGGCGAACCCCTGTCCGCTTCCAGGGGGTTGAGGTGGGTACCGTTCAGGACATCAGCCTTGGAAAAGGGCTGAATAAAATTCAGGTCCGCGCCAGCATTAAGTCCGATATGCAGGATGCGCTGCGCAGCGAAACGCAGTTCTGGCTGGTAACGCCTAAGGCCTCTCTGGCGGGTGTTTCAGGGCTGGATGCACTGGTTGGCGGTAACTACATCGGCATGATGCCGGGTAAAGGTGAACCGCAGGATCACTTTGTTGCGCTGGATACCCAACCAAAATACCGACTGAATAACGGCGATCTGATGATCCATCTGCAGGCACCGGATTTGGGTTCCCTCAACAGTGGCTCACTGGTTTATTACCGTAAAATTCCGGTAGGTCGCGTTTATGATTACGCCATCAACCCGAATAAACAGGGCGTGACGATTGATGTGTTAATCGATCGCCGCTTCACTAACCTGGTGAAAAAAGGCAGCCGTTTCTGGAACGTCTCCGGCGTGGATGCCGATCTCAGCCTGAGCGGTGCCAAAGTGAAGCTCGAGAGCCTGGCCGCACTGGTCAACGGTGCCATTGCCTTCGACTCTCCGGAAAACTCCAGCCCGGCCACGGCAGATGACACCTTCGGATTGTATGCTGACCTGGCGCACAGCCAGCGCGGCGTGATCGTCAAACTCGCCCTGCCCGATGCTAAAGGGCTGAAAGCGGGTTCCACACCGCTTATGTATCAGGGATTGCAGGTTGGGCAGCTCACCAAAATGACGCTCAATCCAGGCGGTTCCGTGACCGGTGAGATGACCGTCGACCCGAGCGTGGTTGATCTCCTGCGTGAAAAAACGCGTATCGAGATGCGCAGCCCAAAACTGTCTCTGAACGATACCAGCCTGAGCAATCTTCTGACCGGCAATACGTTTGAACTGATCCCCGGTGAAGGTCAACCCAGCAACAGTTTCGCTGTTGCGCCGGCAGATAAAGCGCTGCTGCAAAAACCGGGCGTCGTAACGGTAAAACTGACCGCGCCTGAAAGTTACGGTATCGAAGCCGGCCAGCCACTGATTCTGCATGGCGTCCAGGTGGGCCAGGTGCTGGAGCGTACGCTCTCTGAAAACGGCGTGAGCTTCTCGGTGGCTATCGATCCGCAATACAGCGACCTCGTGCATGGCGACAGTAAATTTGTGGTGAACAGCCGCGTCGACGTGAAGGTTGGCCTCGACGGCGTCGAGTTCCTCGGTGCCAGCGCCAGCGAATGGGTTAACGGCGGGATCCGCATTTTACCGGGCAATAAAGGCCCGGTGCGCGACAGTTATCCGCTGTATGCCAACCTGGACAAAGCGATTGAAAACAGCATGAGCGATCTCCCAACCACGACACTGACGCTAAGCGCCGAGACGCTTCCTGATGTCCAGGCTGGCTCCGTCGTGCTGTACCGTAAGTTTGAGGTCGGGGAAGTGATTACCGTACGCCCTCATGCGGACGCGTTTGATATCGAACTGCATATCAAACCGGAGTATCGCAAGTTGCTGACCCCGAATAGCGTGTTCTGGGCCGAAGGTGGTGCGAAAGTGCAGCTTAACGGTAACGGGCTGACCGTGCAGGCCTCCCCGCTTTCACGTGCGCTGCGCGGAGCGATCAGCTTCGATAACCTCAGCGGTGCGGGTGCAAACCTGCGCAAAGGCGATAAGCGTATTCTCTTCCCGTCTGAAACCGCTGCTCGTGCCGTTGGCGGACAGATTACCCTGCATGCTTTTGATGCAGGGAAGCTGGCGGAAGGGATGCCTATCCGTTATCTGGGTATTGATATCGGACAGATCCAGAAGCTGACGCTTATCACCGCGCGTAACGAGGTGCAGGCCACCGCCGTGCTCTACCCGGAATATGTTCAAACCTTCGCCCGCTCAGGCTCCCGCTTCTCGGTGGTGACGCCACAGATTTCGGCCGCTGGCGTTGAGCACCTCGACACTATCCTGCAGCCTTATATCAACGTCGAACCCGGTAAGGGGAATGCTCGCCGTGACTTTGAACTGCAGGAAGCCACGATCACTGACTCTCGCTATCTGGATGGCCTGAGCATTGTGGTGGAAGTGCCGGAAGCAGGCTCGCTGAACATCGGCACACCGGTGCTGTTCCGTGGGATTGAGGTGGGTACAGTGACGGGCCTGACGCTCGGTACGCTCTCTGACCGCGTGATGGTGGCATTACGCATCAGCGATCGTTACCAGCACCTGGTGCGTAATAACTCGGTGTTCTGGCTGGCCTCCGGCTATTCACTGGACTTCGGTCTGACGGGCGGGGTGGTTAAAACCGGCACCTTCAACCAGTTCATTCGTGGCGGTATTGCTTTCGCTACACCACCGGGGACGCCGCTGGCGCCGAAAGCGCAACCGGGCAAACACTTCCTGCTGCTCGAAAGCGAGCCGAAAGAGTGGCGTGAATGGGGCACTGCCCTGCCGCGTTAATCTCAGGGCTCCGGTGTCAACGCACCGGAGCCTTTATGTTACACTGCGCCCCTGAACTTTTCCCTGTGGTGTGCACGTGGCTCAAAACTCCGTATTTCTTCCTGAACAATTCCTGGCGCAGATGCGCGAGGCGCTTCCTTCTCACCTCTCGTTAGACGATTTTATCGCCGCCTGTCAGCGGCCGTTGCGCCGGAGTATCCGTGTCAACACGCTGAAAATAAGCGTCGCCGATTTTGTGACGCTGGTCTCGCCGTATAACTGGCAACTGACGCCAGTACCATGGTGTGCAGAGGGTTTTTGGATTGAACGGGATGACGAAGCGTCGTTGCCATTGGGCAGTACCGCAGAACATCTGAGTGGTCTGTTTTATATCCAGGAAGCCAGCTCGATGCTGCCGGTTGCCGCCCTGTTTGCGGATGATAATGCGCCAGAACGCGTCATGGATGTCGCTGCCGCGCCGGGCTCCAAAACCACGCAGATTGCCGCCAGGATGGGGAATCGCGGGGCCATTCTCGCCAACGAGTTTTCAGCCAGTCGCGTTAAAGTTCTGCACGCTAACATCAGCCGCTGCGGGATCCATAACGTTGCCCTGACGCACTTCGATGGCCGCGTATTTGGCGCAGCCCTGCCAGAAGCGTTTGATGCCATCCTGCTGGACGCGCCCTGCTCCGGCGAAGGGGTGGTGCGTAAAGATCCTGATGCGTTAAAAAACTGGTCTGTGGAGAGTAACCTTGAGATTGCCGCCACCCAGCGCGAACTGATCGACAGCGCCTTCCATGCCCTGCGTCCCGGTGGCACATTGGTTTATTCGACCTGCACCTTAAACCGTGACGAGAACGAGGACGTCTGTCTGTGGCTCAAGACGCAATACCCTGATGCCGTCGAGTTCCTGCCGTTAAACGGCTTGTTCGCTTCAGCCAATGAAGCCGTCACGCCTGAAGGATTTCTGCACGTTTTCCCCCAGATTTATGACTGCGAAGGTTTTTTTGTCGCACGGTTGCGTAAAACGCAGGCGGTTGAGCCACTGCCAGCCCCGACGTTTAAGGTCGGCAATTTCCCCTTCGCCCCCATGAAAAGGCGTGAGGCGGAGCAAGTCACTACCGCCGCCGCTAAGGTCGGGCTGGCCTGGGATGACACATGCCATCTTTGGATTCGCGATAAAGAGATTTGGCTTTTCCCGGCAAATATTGAGCCGCTTATCGGCAAGGTACGTTTTTCCCGCATCGGGATCCGCCTGGCGGAAGTGCACAATAAAGGCTATCGCTGGCAGCATGAGGCTGTTATCGCCCTCGCCGGCAGCGAGAATACGTTCGCCCTGACGCACCAGGAAGCCGAAGAGTGGTACCGGGGCCGTGATGTATATCCGGACAACACGCCATCGCATGATGAAGTGGTGGTGACCTATCAGGGTTATCCGTTAGGGCTGGCGAAAAAGGTGGGCTCGCGTTTGAAAAACAGCTATCCGCGAGAGCTGGTTCGTGATGGGCGATTGTTTACCGGTAACGATCGCACCGGCTGAAAAAAGCGCATTTTTTTACTGGCGATTTTGCTCTCCTTGTCTACGATCAAAAATGGATGCCCATACTGGTCATACCAGATTTTGATAACACACCCGGAGAGCAATATGACGAAAACCAGCGTGCGTATTGGCGCTTTCGAAATCGACGACGCAGAATTGCGCGGCGAAGCACAGGGCGAACGAACGTTAAGTATTCCCTGCAAATCCGACCCGGATTTGTGCATGCAACTGGATGCCTGGGATGCCGATACCAGCGTACCGGCAATACTTGATGGCGAACACTCAGTCCTTTACCGTGAGCATTACGATAGTCAATCCGATGCCTGGGTCATGCGTCTTGCCTGACCTAAAGAGAACCCGCCCGAAGGCGGGTTATTTATTACTGAAGCTGCGCCAGCGTAAAGTAACCATCGAAAACGGCGCCCGTATCAATGTAGTGCAGGTTATTAAAATCATACCGCCGGTCAAGTGGCGTATGTCCGAACCAGAAATGGTCCGCACCGCCGATCCCCTGCCCTTTCCCGACCATAAACCCCATCAACCGGTCGCGATCCCATAGTACGTGCTGGGCGCTTACGGGTTTTTGCCAGCGGTATTCCGCAGCGGGATAGTCAGCGTGAGCAATCACATTCACACCGTTTGCACAGGTTATCTCGATAATGTGCGGCAGTTCCCGACACGCATTAAGTAACGTCAGCGCCTGCTGCTGCTGTGTGTGCTCAAGGCGGGTAAACCAAATTCCGCCATTCATTGTCCAGAGTGCGAAATCATTATTATCAAGGCTGTCGATAGCCATTTGTTCATGGTTGCCCCGTACTGCACGAAACCATTTTTCATTCATGAGCTGTAAACATTTAATACTGTCAGGGCCACGGTCAATTACATCCCCTACGGAAATAAGCAAATCCTCATAAGGATTAAAATGCCGGCGTTTCAGTTCATCCATGAGCCATTGATAACAACCATGTATGTCGCTGACAACCCAGACGTGCCGCCACTTCCCACCATCGATTCGCTGATACATAAAACCTCCTTGCTTAAGTATAGACGCAGCAGAAATTGCAGCTGACACGCGCAGCATTCACAAAGCCAAACGAACGGTAAACCAAATGGAAATAAAGATCCGCGCGCTATTAATCCCTTTTTGCTGACTCTTTAGAATAAGGCATGAATTAAACGAGAGGTCTTAACGTGTCTAATATGCACCTGCACAACGATGTGTTCTATCCGCATCGCACAAATATCATTTCCGAGCTGGTGAAAGGAAAACGCGTTCCGGGTCCAATCTGGCAGAAGCGCGAGTATCGTCTGAAGTTCCTGCTGCGCTCGCTCCTGTTCTGGTCTTCCACCCATCGCGTGCTGGAAACGCTCTCAGGACGTGATGATTTTGACCGTCTGCTGGCCTCTCAAATTACCTTACCGAGTAAAACCCATCGGCAGTATCTGATGCGTGGCCTGACGGCCGGCGATCGGGCTGACGCTATCATCAGCCATTATCACTGGGTCGATAGCCTGAAAAATATCACCCTCGCCAACGCGCTGACCAGCCCGCAAGAGCAGACGATAGTGCAATTTCAGGCAAAAAACGACGCGACGTATACCGTGAGTGCCTCCTCTGCCGGCAAAGCCGAGCGGGAAGGTGAAAGCACGCTGTGGCTGCGCGACAGCGAGAATACCGTGCTAGCAAGCCTGACGTTTAGCGTCGCCCGCAGCAACGGGCAGCGAGTGCTGGTGATTGGTGGGCTTCAGGGGCCACGTCGCAACGTCTCGCATGACGCCATTAAACTGGCGACCCGCGCCTGCCATGGCCTGTTTCCAAAACGCGTACTGATGGAAGTGATTTTCCAGCTGGCCGCACATTCATCCGTCCGGGCAATTTTTGCGGTTGGTGATGAGGGACACGTTTTCCGCGCACTGCGTTACCGCCTGAGCAAAGGCCGTCATTTCCATGCCAGCTATGACGAATTCTGGGCGAGTCTGGACGGTAAGAAAATCTCCCCCTTCTGCTGGCAACTGCCGTTACAGATGGAGCGTAAATCACTGGAAGATATCGCCAGTAAAAAACGGGCGGAATATCGCCGTCGCTTTGAACTGCTTGACTGCATTGAGGCTGAGGTGAAATCACGCTTTTAAGCGCGCTGAGAGCTTTCTTCAACTCTGCACAAAAATTTAACAAAACCGACAAAAAGGGCTGGACTTACGCCTGCCGTTTTGTGATATGGTTGAAGGCGGATCACTGAACGTGTCCCTTCTGAGAGAACCGGTGAAAGGAATAAATCGTTTGCTTTCAATCAGATAAAAAGAGACCGAATACGATTCCTGTATTCGGTCCAGGGAAATGGCTCTTGGGAGAGAGCCGTGCGCTAAAAGTTGGCATTAATGCAGGCTAAGTCGCCTTGCCTTTTAAGAATAGATGACGACGCCAGGTTTTCCAGTCCTCAGTTAAAGCGGCCGGAAAAAAAGCGTATGAGCATCATTAAAAGTGAAAAACCGCAGTGCTTTCGCAAGCATCTGCGGTTTTTTATTGGAAACCCGAAGATTAACAAAGCGTGTCTGCACGCTCGATAAACGGTGCCAGGCTCATCTTCTGCCCTGGATGCGCGGGATCATCAATCTGAATAACGCTGATTGGCTGTCCACTGCTTTTGCCGCTGGCGACCTGCTGCTCTGCGACATCATTTAAAGGGTATTGCACCAGCGTGCTTGGGTTAATCGCATACAAGGCGTGCCCCGGACGGCAGGTCAGCATCACCTCTTCACGATTAAACGCCCATTTGTCCTTACCCACTTCAAAACGGCTGACGGTAATGACCTGTGGTGCGGCCAGGGCACTCCCCGTGCAGGCCAGCAAGATGAGAGAAAGTAGTGTCTTTTTCATAGGATAGTTAACCTTGTCAGAAGGGTTCCCAGGTCGCGAACAGACTGACTGTAGCCAGCACCAGCGCACCCAGCACCACTTCTGCTTGTGTCATTCTGATAAATATTTGTTGTTCTCGCCCGCTTTGCGCACGAAACCGTGGCACCAGAAAATACCGATTTGCCAGCGCAATTACCACCATCAAAGCCACCAGCGCACATTTGAGCAACAAAAATTGCACGTAACGGGCCTGCCAGGGAATATCGATACCCAGAATAAACAGCGCATTAAAAACGCCGGTAAGCACCACGCCTGCTACGGCGTAATGTCCCACGCGTGAGAAGCGCATCATGGTGTAGATTGCGGCAGGCTGCCACTGCCCTTTCGCCAGACGCATGCAAAACAGCAGCGGCAGTAATCCGCCAAGCCAGGTTGCAGCACATAACACATGAAGAGCGTGATTAAGACGTTGTAATGCGCCCACCGCGCCTTCGTTCATTGTCGCATGCCCTACTCCCGCCAGCAGGATGAACTGTCCCATGGCGAGCAGTAACAGCCGTGAGCCTTTATGCGGTGCCAGCCATGCTGTACCGGCAGTAAGGACCGCGAGAATAATTTGCCACAGCCAGACGCTTCCAAACTGCGTCCCCAGCACGCTACGCCAGATGTCGGGGTTGACGACATCGCCCCAGCCATTCCCCATTAACCCGCCCTGAAGCGTAAACATCAGGAGCGCTGTCACCAGGCTGATTAACGCCGCCATTCTCTGCTGCGACTGAAAACGCCGGGACATGAGTCGTTGCAGAGAGGAAGGAGCAAACCAGACGCTATACAGCGCATTGCCAAAAATAAGCATTAACGCGCCGAAATGGAGAAAGCGCAGCCCTACGTAGCACATCGCCAGCATGCTATTTCACGCTAAAGTGATAACTGCCTTTTGTCTTGTGGCCGTCTACCGACACCACATGCCAGTCAACCTGGTAGGTTCCGGGCGTCAACTCGCGATCCAGCGGCACATTCAGCTGCGTCTTGTCTTTCTCGTCGCGTTTAACGGCACCGGTCCTGATGGTCTGCTTTTGTGCATCCGTCACCACCACACCGCTAAAACCGGGCTCAATACCTTCTGAAAACGTCAGCGTCAGCGTGCGCGGTGCCGTCACAAGGCTATTTGCTGCCGGAGTCTGTTGTTTAAGGTGAGCGTGCGCCAGCACGGAGGGTGACATCACGCAAGAGGCCAAAAAGACCAGTGCGCCTGTCGCGCGGGAAGAGGATAAACCCATCGCAATCATTCCTTTTTGTTATGCCTGTATGGCAAAGAATAACTCTGTATAATAAGCGAGTCGAGGATCATCCCACCTCTGCTTGTCATCGTCGAGCAATCGCGGTAACGTTGCCGCCGTCTAAAAAGGAGAAGGTAATGAAGATCAATCTGGCCGCCCTTCCTCAGGACGAGATGGATAAAGTGAATGTCGATCTCGCTGCCGCTGGCGTCGCATTTAAAGAGCGTTACAACATGCCCATCGTGGCTGAAGTGGTTGAACGTGAGCAACCTGCTCATCTGCGCGACTGGTTTCGCGAACGCTTAATTGCGCATCGTCTCGCCTCAGTTAACCTTTCTCGTTTACCGTACGAACCTAAAGTTAAATAAGCTTAACGAGTCGTTACACTTCCTTACGCGGAATATGGCAGGATAAGAAAACCCTGATTAAATTAGGTGTATTCTTAAATCACTGCGACTCTGTGTAAAGGAAGTCACGATGTCACAATGGAATATTGCTGCGGCCCAGTATGCCGGGCTGCATCACAGTGTAGATGAACATGTCGCGCACCATCTCCGTTTCATTGCCGAAGCGGCACGACAGCAGTGCGATTTGCTGGTATTCCCGGAGCTCTCATTAACTGGCCCAGGGACAACGACGCTCCCCGCCCCTCCCGATGATAAACAGCTGGCCCCGTTGCTAAACGCCGCAAAATTATACCGGATTACTATTATTGCCGGGCTTCCGCTCGACGTGAATGGCCATCGCCAGAAAGGCCTTGCCCTGTTTACCCCCTCTCGCCATAGCATCCTGCGCTACCCTCAGGGTCGCGGTGCAAGCCTGATCCCAGGAGATAAACAGCTGACGATCATCGATGCACATGCTGATTCGCCAAATCTCGACCCGCAGGCGACGCTGTTTACCAGCTGCCAGTCAGTGGGAGATAGCCGCTGGCGGCAGTCCATCAGTACCCTGCAGCGATTCGCACACAAATATGCCATTGCGGTGTTAATGGCGAACACGCGCGGCGGCAGCGCGTTATGGGATGAAAAAGGTCAGCTGATCGTCCGCGCGGACAAAGGTGAACTGCTATTGACCGGATCTCTTGGCAGACAGGGTTGGCAAGGCGATATCATTCCTTTAGGCTAGGCGTTTTAGGCTCAGGAGAGTTCAATGCTGCGCGTCATCGATACCGAAACCTGCGATCTTCAGGGCGGAATAGTGGAAGTGGCTTCTGTCGACGTGATTGATGGAAAAATAGTCAACCCAATGAGCCATCTGGTACGTCCCGACCGCCCGATCAGCCCGCAGGCAATGGCTATTCATCGCATTACAGAATCGATGGTGGCGGACAAACCGTGGATAGAAGAGGTGATACCCCACTATTACGGTAGCCCGTGGTACGTCGCGCACAACGCCAGTTTTGACCGCCGGGTGCTCCCCGACATGCCCGGAGAATGGATTTGCACGATGAAACTGGCGCGTCGTCTCTGGCCCGGGATTAAGTACAGCAATATGGCGTTGTACAAATCCCGTAAGCTGAGCGTCAGAACGCCGGAGGGTCTGCACCATCACCGCGCCCTGTATGACTGCTACATCACCGCCGCGTTACTCATTGATATTATGAATAACTCCGGCTGGACCCCTGATGATATGGCGACCATTACCGGGCGTCCGGCATTGCTGACTACCTTCACCTTTGGCAAATACCGCGGTCGGGCGGTTTCCGATATTGCGGATAAAGATCCGGGCTATCTGCGCTGGCTCTATAACAACCTCGATAAGATGAGCCCGGAACTGCGTTTAACGCTTAAGCACTATCTTGGCGAAGCTTAACGCTCCGCACGGCCTGGCAGCGTCTCCTGCGCCAGGCCAATCAAAAACGCATACTCCAGTGCCACGCCTTCGTAAGATTTAAATCGTCCCGATTTCCCGCCGTGACCGGAGTCCATATCCGTGCACAGCAGCAACAGGTTGTCGTCGGTTTTCAGTTCCCGCAGTTTCGCCACCCATTTTGCAGGCTCCCAGTATTGCACCTGTGAATCGTGCAATCCGGTGGTCACCAGCATGTGCGGATACGCTTTCGCTTCCACATTGTCGTACGGGCTGTACTCTTTCATGTAGCGATAGTAGATCTCATCCTGCGGGTTGCCCCACTCTTCAAACTCTCCAGTCGTCAGCGGGATGGATTCATCCAGCATGGTCGTTACCACATCGACAAACGGCACCTGCGCAATAATCCCTTTAAAGCGTTCGGGACGCTGATTGATGACGGCCCCCATCAATAATCCTCCCGCGCTGCCGCCCATACCAAAGCAAAGCCCAGGATCGCCATAGCCCTGCTCAATCAACGCATCGCAGACGTCGAGATAATCATTGAAGGTATTTTTCTTTTTCAGGAATTTCCCGTCTTCATACCAGTGCTGACCCAACTCCCCGCCGCCGCGAACATGCGCAATGGCGAACACAAAACCGCGATCCAGCAGACTTAACCGGCTGCTGCTGAAATCAGCGTCCATGCTTGAGCCGTAGGAGCCGTAGCCGTAAACCAGAATCGGATTCTTACCTTTCTGGAAATACGCCCGATGATAAACAAGCGAGACCGGCACCTCGACGCCATCGCGGGCGGTAACCCACAGGTGCTCGCTTCGGTAGTTGTCGGAATCAAACCCTTTCACTTCGGACTGTTTAAGCACCTGACGTTGCCCGGTGTCCATATCCAGCTCAAAGAGCGTATCGGGCGTGGTCATAGACGAGTAGCCGTAGCGCAGACGCGACGATTCCGGCTCAGGATTAAACCCTATCCACGTAACATAGGCCGGGTCGTCAAACGCAATCCCGATCACTTCCCGCGTTTTGCGGTTAATTTGCCGCAGGCTGGTCAGCCCCCGCTGGCGTTCCTCAACCACCAGCCAGTCGGTGAACAGCGTAAACCCTTCGAGCATCACCTGCTCCCGGGCGGGGATTAACACTTCCCACTTGCGTTCGTCGCGTACTTTGGTTTTGTAGAGGCCAAAGTTTTTACCCTCCCGATTAGAGCGCAGGTAAAAGCTGTGCTGGAAGTGATCGAGACTGTATTCATGATCTTTACGCCGCGGCAGGAAGCACAGCGGCTGCGCATCAGGTAGTTCGGCGTCCAGAAGCAGAACTTCAGAGGTTGTGGCGCTGGCCAGGAAGATAATCACATAGTGGCGGGACGAGGTTTTGTGCAGGCTGACATAAAACGTTTCGTCTTTCTCTTCGTAAACCAGTTCGTCGTCAGCAGAATCCGTCCCAACGGTATGGCGCCACACCTGGTAAGGCAGCAACGTGGAGGCATGCTTTTTGACGTAGTAGACCGTTTCGGAATCATTCGCCCAGACAAAGTCCGGCGAAACGTTATCCAGCATTTCCGGATACCAGTTACCGGTTTCCAGGTTGCGAAAACGCAAACCGTACTGACGACGGGAGAGGTAATCCTCCGCCAGCGCCATAATGGTGTTATCGGGAGAGATGGACATGCCGCCGAGGGTATAAAACTCGCTGTGGGCGGCGCGCTGGTTGGCATCCAGCAAGATATCCCACTCATCCCATTCGGCGCATAACACCGACTGTCGCTGGTAGATGGGATACTCGTTGCCAGGTTCGTAGATATGGCGATATCGATAGCCATTTTTGGTCCATGGCGCGGAAATATCGCGCTGGGGGATACGCTGCACCATTTCATTTAGCAGCTGATCCTGCAACGCCTGCTGGCTGGACATGACCTTGCGGCCATAGTCGTTTTCCTCGTGCAGGTAGTCAAGCACTTCTGGCCGGGAACGGGAGTCGTCCCGCAGCCAGTAATAGTTATCTATACGCGTATCGCCATGCGTGGTGATCGCATACGGAGTACGTCGGGCTTTCGGTGGCATGTCATCATTCTTTTGAGTTTTACACCCTATAAGGTTGGCAAAACCCACGCATGATGCAAGCGAAACATGGCTGCGACGGCGGCAGTTAGCCCTGTAACGCCCGTTTTTGCTCCTGAATATCCTTCTCGATCCCGTCCCGGACATCTTGTGGGATCTTCAGGGCATCACCCAGCGCATTGAGATAGCTGCGCTCCATAAAGTGATCGATATCGATGGCGGCACAGCTCAGAAAATAGAGCTCAAGCGCCTCTTCCTCATTTTTCACGCTTTGCGCCAGACGCTGCGGTTCGAGTGGCTGTTCGATGGCCTGCGCCACCAGCGCTCTGCCCTTTTCTTCGACACCGGCTTCGCGCAGTTGCTGCTCAATCGCCGATCGTTCCTGGTCATCAATGTGCCCGTCGCTTTTCGCCGCGAACACCAGCGCCAGGATGAGCCGTTCGGTACGCAGATCCAGCGGCGAGGTCTGCTCACCAAAGTGGGGTTCGTCGCTGTGCGCGGTCCGCACTCTGTCCTTGTATTTGTTCCACAGTACGGTACCCGCAATAGCGCCGCCGCCCGCCAGCAGCGCGCCGGTACCATACTTTGCCAGTAACTTACGCGAGGATTTATTGGCAACCAGCAGTCCAGCCAGCCCGCCAAGCGCCCCCGGAACCAAGAGTTTGCTCAGCCCCTGCTCGCCGGATGACGACGTTTTCTGTCCCAACATGGATTGCAATTGATTTAGCCAGCCTGACATGGTTTCCCTCACTTAACGGTGAATATGTCTCCCAGCGTAAGCGAGCAGGCGTCAGGAAATGTCTGCCACGGCTAAAGAAGCGCAAATTTCTTAACCGCTCTCGGGCCCTGAACAAGACAGACGCAAACGTTTACGTTTATAATGCGCGCAACTTTTTCAGGGGGATTGTTATGACTCGTTTAGGAACCGCGCTGCGACCTGCGGCGACGCGTGTGATGCTGTTAGGATCGGGCGAACTGGGTAAAGAGGTCGCCATTGAGTGCCAGCGTTTGGGCGTGGAAGTCATTGCAGTGGATCGTTACGCTGACGCACCTGCCATGCATGTCGCCCACCGTTCTTATGTGATCAATATGCTGGATGGCGATGCCCTGCGTACGCTGATTACGCAGGAGAAACCGGATTTCGTGGTACCCGAAATTGAAGCCATTGCCACCGATACGCTGATCGCCCTTGAGCAGGAAGGCCAGCGCGTGGTGCCCTGCGCAAAAGCGGCCAAACTCACCATGAACCGCGAAGGCATTCGTCGTCTGGCGGCTGAAGAGCTGGTCTTACCTACCTCAGGCTACCGTTTTGCCGGCGATAAAGCCGCTTTCCTGCAGGCTGTCGACGAAATTGGCTACCCGTGCATCATTAAGCCCGTCATGAGCTCCTCCGGTAAAGGACAGAGCTTTATCCGCGACAGCAGCACTCTGGATAAGGCGTGGGAGTATGCCCAGCAGGGAGGACGTGCTGGTGCCGGTCGCGTGATTATCGAAGGCGTCGTAAAGTTTGATTTCGAAATCACGCTGCTGACGGTCAGCGCCGTTGATGGCGTCCATTTCTGCGATCCGATTGGCCACCGCCAGGAAGATGGCGACTATCGTGAATCCTGGCAGCCGCAGCAGATGAGCGACCTGGCGCTGGCACGTGCGCAGGAAATTGCCCGTAAAGTGGTTCTGGCGCTGGGCGGTTACGGATTGTTTGGCGTGGAACTGTTTGTCTGCGGCGACGAGGTAATTTTCAGTGAAGTCTCCCCTCGCCCGCACGATACCGGGATGGTCACGCTGATTTCGCAGGACCTTTCTGAATTCGCCCTGCATGTGCGCGCTTTCCTCGGCCTGCCCGTTGGCGGCATTCGTCAGTACGGCCCGGCGGCTTCGGCGGTGATCCTGCCGCAATTAACCAGCCAGAACGTCATCTTTGATAACGTCGAAGGGGCTATAGGTGCAGGCTTGCAGGTTCGTCTGTTCGGGAAACCGGAGATTGACGGCACGCGCCGCCTTGGCGTGGCGCTAGCGACCGGTGAAAACGTGGATGAGGCTGTGGCAAGAGCCAAAACAGCCGCCGCGAACGTGAAGGTTGCAGGATAAAAAAAACGGGCCAGCAGGCCCGTTTTTCATATTGTCTTCGCTTACTGCTTCGCGCCTTCAACCGCTTCGCGAGCCAGTTTAGTGATGCGATCCCAGTCGCCTGCTTCCAGCGCATCCGCAGGAACCAGCCATGAACCGCCGATGCACAGGACACTTTTCAGCGCCAGGTAGTCACGGTAGTTTGCCGGAGAGATACCGCCCGTCGGGCAGAAGCGAACCTGAGAGAATGGACCCGCAATAGCCTGCAGCGCTTTGGTACCGCCGTTAGCTTCAGCCGGGAAGAATTTGAACTCTTTCAGGCCGTAATCCATACCCATCATCAGTTCAGATACGGTGCTGATACCCGGGATCAGAGGGATCGTGCCTTCGGTTGCAGCTTTCAGCAGCGGCTCGGTCAGGCCAGGGCTGATAGCGAACTGCGCGCCCGCTTCGGTCACGTCAGCCAGCTGCTGTGCGTTCAGTACGGTACCCGCACCGATGATCGCGTCCGGCACTTCTTTGGCGATAGCGCGAATAGCGTCCATCGCGCAGGCGGTACGCAGGGTCACTTCCAGAACACGAACACCACCCGCGACCAGGGCTTTCGCCATCGGGACAGCATGTTCCAGCTTGTTCACCACGATTACCGGCACGACAGGGCCAGTGGTCAGGATTGCTTCTGCACTTGTTTTCCAGTTTTTCATCAGAGTTTTCTCTCGCCAGATCGATAAAATCAAGTCGTCTTAAAACGTAATACAGGTTGCGCCCTGCTCCGCACCGGAGAGTTTCTCACGCAGCGCGCCAAACATTTCGCGTCCGGTTCCCACGCGCGATGCGCTAAGGTCAGGAATATGTGGCTTACGTGCCGCCAGTTCAGCGTCATCCACCAGCAGGGTTAACTCACCTGTCTGACCGTTGACGCGGATCATGTCTCCATCACGAACTTTCGCCAGCAAACCGCCGTCGTAAGCTTCCGGGGTCACGTGGATGGCAGAAGGCACTTTACCTGATGCGCCAGAGAGGCGTCCATCGGTCACTAACGCAATTTTGAAACGGCGGTCCAATAATACACCAAGTGGCGGCATAAGTTTATGTAATTCTGGCATCCCGTTCGCTTTTGGCCCCTGATGGCGCACCACAACGACGCAATCTTTGTCGAGCAGACCGGCATCAAACGCAGGCAAAACGTCATGCTGGCTTTCAAACACCACGGCCGGCGCTTCGATAATCTGGTTCTCTTCCGGTACGGCGGAGGTTTTCATCACCGCACGCCCCAGGTTACCGCTGAGCACTTTGGTGCCGCCGTGACGAGAGAACGGTTGTTCAAAGGTGGCGATAACCTGTGCGTCAAGCGAGGCGGTGGCGCCTTCACGCCAGTCAAGCTCACCGTTATTGAGCCACGGCTCATGGGTATAACGCTGCAGACCAAAGCCCGCCACGGTGTTCACATCTTCATGCAGCAGACCGCCTTTCAGCAGCTCGCGCATCAGCACCGGCACGCCACCGGCAGCCTGGAAGTGGTTGATGTCAGCCGGGCCGTTCGGGTACAGGCGCGCCATCAGTGGCACCACAGACGAGATATCCGAGAAATCATCCCAGTTAATCAGGATGCCCGCCGCGCGCGCCATCGCCACCAGATGCATGGTATGGTTGGTTGAGCCGCCGGTTGCCAGCAGCGCAACGATACCGTTGACGATCACTTTCTCGTCGACCATTTTACCCAGCGGCATCCACGCGTTGCCGTTACCGGTCAGACGCGTTACCTGGCGGGCAGCTGCTTCAGTCAGGGCCTTACGCAGTGGCGCATCCGGCTGAATGAAAGAGGACCCAGGAAGCTGCATCCCCATAAATTCCACCACCATCTGGTTGGTGTTGGCCGTACCGTAGAAAGTACAGGTGCCCGGCGCATGGTAGGAGGCGGCTTCCGCTTCCAGCAGTGCCTGACGATCTGCTTTACCTTCCGCATACAGCTGACGGATACGCACTTTTTCTTTATTTGGCAGGCCGCTTGCCATCGGACCTGACGGCACGAAGATCGCAGGCAGATGACCAAACGACAGCGCTGCCATGGCCAGCCCCGGGACGATTTTATCGCACACGCCGAGGTACAGCGCGCCATCAAACATATTGTGAGACAGACCCACTGCGGCCGACATCGCAATCACTTCACGGCTCAGCAGAGAGAGCTCCATCCCATCCTGACCCTGCGTCACGCCGTCGCACATGGCCGGCACGCCGCCCGCGACCTGGCCTACCGCATTGACGCTGTGCAGCGCTTTACGGATGATCTCCGGATACACTTCGTACGGCTGATGCGCAGAAAGCATGTCGTTGTAGGAGGTAATGATGGCGATATTGTTACGCAGCATGCTTTTCAGCGAGGCTTTATCGTCGGGCTGGCAGGCGGCGAAACCGTGCGCCAGGTTACCGCAGGCGAGTTGTGAGCGATGAACGGTATTACTTTTGGCCTGTTCAATCCGGGCGAGGTAGGCAGAACGGGTCTCTTTCGAGCGCTCAATAATGCGTTGTGTTACGCGTAACAATGTCGGATTCATAAAAGCTCCTCTAATTTATCTGTCCGGGCTCGGGAGTTTACAAAGTCGCTGGCGATTATTAACAACGCTGAAACGCTTGCTGTCCGGAGCTCAGGGGCAAAATCACTTCCGGCAGTGTAATAAAAAAAGCTCCGCGGGTGAATCCACGCGGAGCTTAAAAGTTTATAAATTGTGCCACGAACTGTGTTAGATCATGTTACCGGTAAAATAACACCTAAGAGGCAGCTGATAATTTTACTCAAACTCATTCCAGGAGCGGCCATCACGGGTGATCATCGCGACGGACGCGACAGGCCCCCAGGTGCCCGCCTGATACGGTTTCGGCGCATCCTGATCCGCAGCCCAGGCTTCAGTGATGGAGTCGACCCATTTCCACGCCTCTTCCACTTCATCACGACGCACGAACAGCGCCTGGATACCGCGCATGGTTTCCAGCAGCAGACGCTCGTAAGCATCGGCAAGGTGCGTCTGATTGAACGTTTCGGAGTAGCTCAGGTCCAGCTTGGTGGTCTGCAGGTTATGTTTATGATCCAGGCCCGGCACTTTGTTCAGGATCTGGATGTCCACCCCTTCGTCTGGCTGCAGACGAATGGTCAGTTTGTTCTGCGGCAGCTCCTGCCAGGACTCTTTGAACAGGTTGAGTTCAGGGTTTTTGAAGTAAACGACCACTTCAGAGCATTTGGTCGGCAGACGTTTACCGGTACGCAGGTAGAACGGAACGCCCGCCCAGCGCCAGTCATCGATATCCACGCGGATCGCCACAAACGTCTCGGTATTGCTCGCCTTGTTGGCGCCCTCTTCTTCCAGGTAGCCCGGCACTTTTTTACCCTGAGCAAACCCTGCGGTGTACTGGCCGCGTACCGTTTTCTCACGCACGTTTGAGCGATCGATGCGACGCAGTGACTTCAGCACTTTCACTTTAGCGTCACGGATGCTGTCCGCCGTCAGGTCAGACGGTGGAGACATGGCAATCATGCAAAGGATTTGCAGCAGGTGGTTCTGGATCATGTCGCGCATCTGACCGGCCTGGTCAAAGTAACCCCAGCGGCCTTCGATACCTACCTCTTCGGCCACGGTGATTTCCACATGGTCGATGGTACGGTTGTCCCAGTTATTCACAAACAGGGAGTTGGCAAAACGCAGCGCCAGCAGGTTCAGTACCGTCTCTTTACCGAGATAGTGGTCGATACGGTAGACCTGGCACTCTTCGAAGTACTCGCCGACCTGGTCGTTAATTTCGCGGGAGGTTGAAAGAGAGGTCCCCAGCGGTTTCTCCATCACCACGCGTGCCGGTTTAGCGTTCAGCTTCGCTTCGCCCAGACCTTTGCAGATTGCACCGAAAGTGCTTGGTGGCATGGCGAAGTAGTTAATGGTGACACGGTTTTTCTGATCCAGCATCGCGCCTAAACGGTTAAACGCGCTGACGTCGTTCACGTCCAGGTTACAGAAATCAAGACGTCCGCTCAGGGTATCCCACAAACTTTCATCAATCTTTTCCTTCATGAAAGTTTCGAGCGCCTCGCGTACGACCTTGGTATAAGCTTCCTTGTCCCAGTCGGCGCGCCCAACGCCCAGGATACGCGTATCCGGATGAATTTGGCCCGCTTTCTCCAGTTGATACAGGGAAGGCAGCAATTTCCGGCGTGCAAGATCGCCTTTCGCGCCGAAAATGACCAGGTCACATGCCTGGGCTGTTTGCGTTACCGCCATGTCATTCTCCTCAGTTGGATCACCTGGTACTTCTGCCAGGTATCGTTGTAATTTTATTACGTTGCACTGTACTGCTTTTACGTCATTCCCGAAACCATTAGCGCTTAACCTCGCGTGCGATACCGCGATTTTTTCGCCGTCAGACGCGTGTGGTGGCGGAATCACGCAAAAAGCGTTGATTCTTTGAACTACAGGGTCATAACAAAACCCGACACCGATCAAGTAATGAAAAAAAACAACAACATTATCTTGTCGACTGTTACCCTTTATGGAAGCCACAGGGGTAATATCGGCTAAATCGAATCATGATTTCATGAATTAATGAAATCGTTTCCACCCATGAGCGCCCTGTTAACAATGAACATGCTGGAAAAAATCCAGTTCCAACTGGAACACCTTAGCAAATCCGAGCGAAAAGTGGCCGAAGTCATTCTTGCCGCTCCTGCTCAGGCGATTCATTCAAGCATTGCCGCTCTGGCGCAGGAGGCAGGCGTCAGCGAACCGACGGTTAACCGCTTCTGCCGTAGCCTTGAAACGCGCGGCTTTCCTGATTTTAAACTGCATCTTGCACAAAGTCTGGCAAACGGCACGCCTTATGTTAATCGCAATGTGGATGAAGACGACAGTGTTGATGCCTATACGGCGAAAATATTTGAGTCGGCCATGGCTACGCTGGACCACGTTCGCCAGTCCCTGGATATGAATTCCGTGAACCGCGCGGTGGATTTACTGACCCAGGCCAAGCGCATTGCGTTCTTTGGCCTCGGCTCGTCGGCGGCCGTGGCGCATGACGCCATGAATAAGTTCTTCCGCTTTAACGTCCCGGTCATTTATTCCGATGACATTGTCCTGCAACGCATGAGCTGTATGAATTGCAGTGAAGATGATGTCGTGGTACTCATTTCGCACACCGGGCGCACCAAAAGCCAGGTGGAGCTGGCGCAACTGGCGCGTGAAAACGATGCCATGGTTATTGCCCTCACGACGGCGGGCACGCCGCTGGCAAGAGAAGCGACGCTCGCCATCACCCTTGACGTCCCGGAAGACACCGACATGTATATGCCGATGGTCTCCCGTCTGGCGCAGCTCACGGTGATTGACGTGCTGGCAACCGGTTTCACCCTGCGCCGTGGCGCAAAATTCAGAGATAACTTGAAGCGTGTCAAGGAAGCGCTTAAGGAATCGCGTTTTGATAAAGAATTGCTTATGAAAAGCGATGTTCCCTAAATAGTTTAATAACTACGATGTAACGATTTACGGCATTCGGTCCTCTCTCTGTTGCCTTGCAGCAGATGAAGGCCGATTTAATGTTCACGCAACACCAAAGTTGTTTCAGTCAACGGAGTATTACATGTCCAGAAGGCTTCGCAGAACCAAGATCGTAACCACCTTAGGCCCGGCCACTGACCGCGATAACAATCTCGAGAAAATTATCGCCGCGGGTGCCAACGTGGTGCGTATGAACTTCTCTCACGGTACGCCAGAAGACCATAAATTACGTGCCGACAAAGTGCGTGAAATTGCGGCCAAACTTGGCCGTCATGTTGCTATCCTCGGGGACCTGCAGGGTCCAAAAATTCGTGTTTCAACCTTCAAAGAAGGTAAAGTCTTCCTCAATATCGGCGACAAATTCCTGCTTGATGCCAACCTGGGTAAAGGCGAAGGCGATAAAGAAAAAGTTGGGATCGACTATAAAGGTCTGCCGGCTGATGTTGTGCCTGGCGATATCCTGCTGCTCGACGACGGTCGCGTTCAGCTGAAAGTGCTGGAAGTTCAGGGGATGAAGGTATTCACCGAAGTCACCGTCGGGGGCCCGCTCTCAAACAACAAAGGCATTAACAAACTCGGCGGTGGCCTCTCAGCCGAAGCGCTGACCGATAAAGACAAAGCGGATATCGTGACCGCTGCGCTGATTGGCGTTGACTACCTGGCCGTCTCCTTCCCGCGCTGTGGCGAAGACCTGAACTACGCGCGCCGTCTGGCACGTGATGCGGGCTGTGATGCCAAAATCGTTGCTAAAGTGGAACGTGCGGAAGCCGTTTGCGATCAGGACGCGATGGATGACGTGATTCTGGCCTCTGACGTGGTGATGGTTGCCCGTGGCGATCTGGGCGTGGAAATTGGCGACCCTGAGCTGGTGGGGATCCAGAAAGCACTGATCCGCCGTGCACGTCAGCTTAACCGTGCCGTGATCACCGCAACCCAGATGATGGAATCCATGATCACCAACCCAATGCCGACCCGTGCAGAGGTGATGGACGTGGCTAACGCCGTGCTGGACGGTACCGATGCCGTAATGCTTTCTGCAGAAACCGCAGCCGGCCAGTATCCTGCTGAAACCGTAGCCGCGATGGCACGCGTTTGCCTGGGTGCTGAAAAGATCCCAAGCATCAACGTCTCTAAACACCGTCTTGACGTGCAGTTCGACAACGTGGAAGAAGCGATTGCGATGTCTGCCATGTACGCCGCTAACCACCTGAAAGGCGTAACGGCGATTATCACCATGACCGAATCTGGCCGTACCGCGTTGATGACCTCCCGTATCAGCTCCGGTCTGCCCATCTTCGCCATGTCTCGCCACGAGCGTACGCTGAACCTGACGGCGCTGTATCGCGGTGTCACGCCGGTTCACTTCGACAGCACCAACGACGGTGTCGCGGCTGCCCACGACGCCGTGAACCTGCTGCGTGACAAAGGCTATCTGGTCTCCGGTGATATCGTGATTGTGACTCAGGGTGACGTGATGAGCACCATCGGCTCGACCAATACCACTCGCGTATTGACCGTCGAGTAAGCACGCCCCTGTTAAAAAGCCCGCTCTTTTCGGAGCGGGCTTTTTTTATTTCTGCTTATTTCTTCGGGAAAAGCTCTTTGCGTTTGTATGGCTCTGTTTCACCGGGCTTACGCGTTTTGAGCAACTTCAGTATCCACGTGTATTGCTCAGCATGCGGTCCCACCAGAATCTCGACCTCTTCGTTCATTCGACGCGCAATGGTGTGATCGTCCGCCGTCAGTAAATCATCCATCGGTGGACGCACTTCAATGCTCAGGCGATGGGTTTTCCCGTCGTATACCGGAAACAGCGGAATGACGCGCGCACGGCAGACTTTCATCAGGCGGCCAATCGCCGGCAACGTGGCTTTATACGTCGCGAAGAAATCCACAAACTCACTGTGCTCGGGGCCGTGGTCCTGATCCGGCAGATAGTAACCCCAGTAGCCCTGACGCACGGACTGTATAAACGGTTTGATGCCATCATTACGCGCATGCAGACGGCCACCAAAACGGCGACGCACGGTGTTCCAGACGTAATCAAAGATCTTATTGCCCTGGTTATGGAACATTGCCGCCATTTTCTGCCCCTGTGACGCCATCAGCATCGCAGGAATATCCACACCCCAGCCGTGAGGAACGAGGAAGATCACCTTCTCGTTGTTGCGGCGCATCTCTTCGATGATTTCCAGCCCTTTCCAGTCAACACGCGTCTGAACTTTCTCCGGCCCTTTGAGCGCCAGTTCGGCCATCATTGCCATGGCCTGAGGCGCGGTCGTGTACATGTCGTCAATCAGCGCTTCGCGCTCGGCGTCACTCTTCTCCGGGAAACAGTACAGGAGGTTAATCTGCGCACGGCGACGGGCACTTTTACCAAACCGGCCCGCCAGGCGGCCTATTTTTCCCAGTACCGGATCGCGAACCGAGGCAGGTAACATCGCAATCCCCGCAAATGCGTAAACGCCAAGCCAGGCACTCCAGTTGCGCGGGTGGCGAAAAGATTTTTCAAACTCAGGAATGTACTCAATATTGTTTTTTTGGGTTTCCATGCTGGTTCCAGGGTCTGGTGACGCAAAATTTCATTCAGATAGTGTAGCGAGGCAGCCGCTCGCGCACAAAACAAAAAGCCGGCACATACTGAGGCCGGCTTTTTCACAAAACAGAGGGCTTAATCAAAGCGCAGCTGCGGAATCACCTCTTTCACCTGCGCCAGGTAATCGGAACGATCTTTACCTGTCAGGCCTTCGGTACGCGGCAGTTTCGCCGTAAGCGGGTTCACTGCCTGTTGGTTAATCCACACCTCATAGTGCAAATGCGGCCCGGTAGAGCGCCCGGTATTCCCGGAGAGCGCGATACGGTCGCCACGTTTCACTTTCTGTCCCGGCTTAACCAGCAGCTTACGCAGGTGCATATAGCGGGTGGTGTAGGTACGACCATGACGCACCGCGACATAATACCCGGCTGCACCGCTACGTTTTGCAATCACCACTTCGCCATCACCCACAGCCAGCACAGGGGTCCCCTGCGGCATGGCAAAGTCAACGCCACGGTGCGGCGCAACACGCCCGGTTACCGGGTTCAAACGGCGCGGGTTAAAGTTGGATGAGACACGGAATTGTTTAGCCGTCGGGAAGCGCAGGAAGCCCTTCGCAAGCCCGGTACCGCTGCGGTCGTAGAACTTACCGTCTTCGGCACGAATGGCGTAGTAATCTTTGCCATCAGAGCGCAGACGCACACCCACCAGTTGGCTCTGCTCACGCTTGCCGTCAAGCATTTCACGGGACATGAGAACGGAGAATTCATCGCCTTTCTTCAGTTTGCGGAAGTCCATTTGCCACTGCATGGCTTTGATTACCGAGCTGATCTCGGCGCTGGTCAGCCCCGCATCGCGCGCGCTGGAGACAAAGCTTGCGCCTACGGTCCCTTTCATCACGCTGTTCACCCAGTCGCCTTTCTGCATTTCACTGGTCATTTTGAAACCGTTTGCAGTGCGATCGTAGGTGCGGGTTTCGCGACGGGACATCTCCCAGGTCAGGCGTTGCAGATCGCCATCAGCGGTTAACGTCCAGGAGAGCTGTTGACCAATTTTCAGATTACGAAGATCTTTATCAGCCGCCGCCAGCTGGCTGATGTTTCCCATGTCGATACCGTACTGGTTCAGAACGCTGCTTAACGTATCACCCGTCGAAACGACATATTCGTGGATCCCCGCTTCATTCTCGGTTTTATCGTCCAGCTCATCCTGCGGGATGGCTTCATCTTCCTGAGCCGCCTGGTCGATAGGTTCACTGGCCTCAGGGAGGAGAGAGCGGATCTCGCTCTTCTCAAGCTCGATGGTTTTGATGATTGGGGCAGAACTCGGATGGTAAACATAGGGCCGCCAGACGGCGACCGCTAACGTGAGAACTGTAAGAGACCCCAGCATAACGCGATGGGGTCGAGGCAGATTGTTAAATGCCAGGGCGACAGAGCGGGCTATCTGTTGCACGTATTCACTTCCTCGTTAATCTCCTTTCAGGCAGCTCGCATACTGGTTCGCCAGTTGGCTGAGAAACTGCGAATAGCTCGCTTTGCTCAACTGGATATTCGTTCCTAGCGGGTCAAGGGTTCCCATGCGCACGGATGTTCCCCTGGCCACGGCTTCTACGACCGCTGGCCTGAACTGTGGCTCAGCAAAAACGCATGTCGCTTTCTGCTCAACCAACTGTGTTCTGATTTCATGTAAACGCTGCGCACCAGGTTGAATTTCAGGGTTGACGGTAAAGTGCCCCAGCGGGGTCAGGCCGTAGTGTTTCTCGTAATAGCCATAGGCGTCATGAAAAACGAAATACCCTTTTCCTTTCAACGGTGCGAGCTCATTACCCACCTGCTTATCGGTTGCGGCTAATTGTGCCTCAAAATCCTTCAGGTTGGCGTCTAGTTTGGCTCGACTTTGCGGCATAAGTTCCACTAATTTGTCATGGATTGCAACCGCCGAAAGCCGCGCTATCTCTGGGGATAGCCAAAGGTGCATGTTGTACTCGCCGTGATGGTGATCCCCATCACCTTTTTCGCCGTCGGCGTGTCCGGCATCATGTTCATCACCATCGTCGTCAGCCCCTTTCATGAGCAACGGTTTCACGCCAGGGAGTTCGGCAATGGCGACCTGTTTTTCGCCCGGCACCTGTTTTGCCGACTTCTGCATAAACGCTTCCATCTCTGGGCCAATCCAGACAACTAAGTCCGCGTTTTGTAAGCGTTTTACATCAGATGGACGCAGGGAATAATCATGCTCGGAAGCCCCATCAGGGAGCAGAACCTGGGTGTCAGTGACCCCATCTGCAATCGCGGAAGCAATGAAACCGAGCGGTTTAAGCGAAGCGACAACAGCAGCGTTAACATCTTGTGCTGTTGAACCCCAAAGGGCAGCGGATAATGCTGCGAAAAGAAGCGTATTTTTATGTAACATAATGCGACTAATCATCGTAATGAATGCGTGAGATGTGATATTATAACATTCGTTGACTTCTGCAAGCTTAAATTGACATGACGACTTTGGTTTCTCTCGACAATATTTCGGTCTCATTTGGCCAACGCCGCGTCCTCTCTGACGTGTCGCTGGATCTGAAACCCGGCAAAATTCTGACGCTGCTCGGCCCCAATGGCGCAGGGAAATCCACCCTGGTGCGTGTGGTGCTGGGTCTGGTAACACCTGACGAAGGGGTTATCCGCCGTGAGGAAAAATTACGCATCGGCTATGTGCCGCAAAAACTCCACCTCGACGCCACACTACCGCTGACGGTTAGCCGCTTCCTGCGTCTGCGCCCCGGGACACATAAAGCCGATATTCTTCCGGCGTTGAAACGCGTGCAGGCAGGCCATCTGATTGATGCCCCGCTGCAGAAACTGTCCGGCGGTGAAACCCAGCGCGTATTGCTTGCCCGCGCCCTGTTGAGCAGCCCACAGCTTCTGGTGCTGGATGAGCCGACGCAGGGTGTGGACGTCAATGGTCAGGTCGCACTTTACGATTTAATCGACCAGCTACGTCGCGAACTCAACTGTGCGGTGCTGATGGTTTCCCACGATCTCCATCTGGTGATGGCCAAGACCGACGAAGTGCTGTGCCTTAACCATCACATCTGCTGTTCCGGCACGCCGGAAGTGGTGTCAATGCACCCTGAATTCATCTCCATGTTCGGCCCTCGCGGCGCTGAGCAGCTGGGAATTTATCGCCATCATCACAATCACCGCCATGATTTACAGGGACGAATTGTCCTGCGCCGGGGAAATGGACACTCATGATTGAACTGTTACTGCCCGGCTGGCTGGCCGGGATTATGCTTGCCTGTGCCGCGGGCCCACTGGGCTCGTTTGTGGTATGGCGCAGAATGTCCTATTTTGGCGATACGCTGGCACACGCGTCTCTGCTGGGCGTTGCCTTTGGCCTGTTACTGGACGTGAATCCCTTCTACGCGGTGATTGTGGTCACGCTGCTGCTGGCCGCAGGGCTGGTATGGCTGGAAAAGCGCCCTCACCTCGCCATCGATACGCTGCTTGGTATTATGGCCCACAGCGCCCTGTCGCTGGGTCTGGTGGTCGTGAGCCTGATGTCGAACATTCGTGTTGATCTGATGGCCTACCTGTTCGGTGACCTGCTGGCCGTGACGCCTGAAGATCTGATCTCCATCGCCGGTGGTGTGGTGGTCGTGCTGGGTATTCTGCTCTGGCAGTGGCGTAATTTGCTGGCGATGACCGTCAGCCCGGATCTGGCGTTTGTCGATGGCGTGAAGCTGCAGCGCGTGAAGCTGTTGCTGATGCTGGTGACGGCGTTAACGATTGGTGTGGCGATGAAATTCGTCGGCGCGCTGATCATCACTTCCCTGCTGATTATCCCCGCGGCCACTGCGCGTCGTTTTGCCCGTACGCCGGAGCAAATGGCCGGTGTGGCGGTTATCATCGGGATGATTGCGGTAACGGGAGGGTTAACCTTCTCGGCGTTCTACGATACCTCTGCCGGCCCGTCTGTGGTGCTGTGTGCGGCGCTGCTGTTTATCTTCAGTATGATGAAGAAGCCTGCAAGCTGATCGCCTCTCCCCTCTCCCACCCGGGAGAGGGAACCTCTGCTACGGCATCGCTGGCGGGGTAATACCAAAATGGTTCCACGCCCGCACCGTTGCCATACGACCGCGCGGGGTACGTTGCAAGAAACCCTGCTGGATCAGATACGGCTCAAGCACATCTTCAATTGTCTCGCGCTCTTCACCAATCGCTGCCGCCAGGTTATCCAGTCCGACCGGACCGCCAAAGAACTTATCCAGTACCGCCAGCAACAGCTTACGGTCCATGTAATCAAAGCCTTCAGCATCCACATTCAGCATATCCAGCGCCTGCGCTGCAATCTCAGCCGAAATCGTGCCATCGTGTTTTACTTCGGAAAAGTCACGTACGCGACGCAACAGGCGGTTCGCAATACGCGGCGTCCCCCGGGAGCGCTTCGCTACCTCAAACGCCCCTTCCTCGCTCATCTCCAGCCCCATATAGCGGGCACTGCGGCCAACGATATGCTGAAGATCCGCAACCTGATAGAACTCCAGACGCTGAACGATACCAAAACGATCGCGAAGCGGAGAGGTCAATGACCCGGCGCGCGTCGTCGCGCCAATCAGGGTAAACGGAGGCAGATCGATTTTGATGGAACGTGCTGCCGGACCTTCACCGATCATGATGTCCAGCTGGTAATCTTCCATTGCCGGATAGAGCACCTCTTCCACAACCGGCGACAGGCGGTGGATCTCATCGATAAACAGCACGTCATGCGGTTCAAGGTTGGTCAACATTGCCGCCAGATCGCCCGCTTTTTCCAGCACCGGGCCAGAGGTTGTGCGCAGGTTAACGCCCATTTCATTGGCGACAATGTTCGCCAGCGTGGTTTTCCCCAGACCGGGAGGGCCAAAAATCAGCAGGTGATCGAGTGCATCGCCGCGCAGTTTTGCCGCCTGGATGAAGATCTCCATCTGAGAACGAACCTGCGGCTGGCCAATATACTCATCAAGCAGTTTCGGGCGGATGGCGCGATCCACCACGTCTTCTGTCTGAAGGGTGCCTGCCGATACCAGGCGATCAGCTTCAATCATCCTTTACCTCACAATGCCGCGCGTAGCGCTTCACGAATCAGGGTTTCACTGCTGGCATCCGGTTTGGCAATTTTGCTCACCATCCGGCTGGCCTCCTGAGGTTTATATCCCAGCGCCACCAGCGCAGCAACCGCTTCCTGTTCAGCATCGTCAGAGGCTTGTGCGCCCGGCGAGGTAAGCACCAGATCAGCGGCAGGCGTAAACAGATCGCCATGCAGACCTTTAAAGCGGTCTTTCATCTCGACAATCAGACGCTCCGCGGTTTTCTTGCCGATACCCGGGAGTTTAATCAGCGCAGCAGGATCTTCGCGCTCAACGGCATTGACGAACTGTGGAGCGGACATGCCGGACAAAATAGCCAGCGCCAGCTTCGGCCCTACGCCGTTAGTTTTGATCAGCTCGCGAAACAGCATCCGTTCCTGTTTGTTGTTGAAGCCATACAGCAACTGGGCATCTTCACGCACCACAAACTGGGTAAAGACAATCGCCTCTTTGCCCGCATCCGGCAACTCATAGAAGCAAGTCATCGGCATATGGACTTCATAGCCCACGCCACCGACTTCCAGCAGCACTAACGGGGGTTGTTTTTCAATGATGATGCCTCTGAGTCTGCCTATCACGTGACGCTCCTGCGTTCTGGAAGAAATTAACTGCCGACATAATAAAAAAAGGCTGGATAAACATCCAGCCTGATTTGTCATTATCGTAACCTGCCTCGCGCCAGATTAAGCCGCGATTCGCTCATCTGAACCGCGTTCTGGCTTATATGACAGTGGGTAATGGCTATCGCCAGCGCATCGGCGGCGTCTGCCTGCGGGTTCGCGGGAAGCTTCAGAAGCGTGCGCACCATATGCTGCACCTGACTTTTCTCCGCGCTACCAATCCCCACGACGGTCTGTTTGACCTGTCTGGCTGCGTATTCGAACACCGGAAGATCCTGATTCACCGCCGCAACGATGGCAACGCCCCGTGCCTGACCCAGTTTTAACGCTGAATCGGCGTTTTTCGCCATAAAGACCTGCTCAATGGCAAAAAAGTCGGGCTGAAACTGGGTGATGATCTCCGACACGCCAGCATAGATTAGCTTCAGGCGCGACGGCAGATCGTCCACTTTGGTCCGAATACAGCCGCTGCCAAGGTAGGTTAACTGGCGCCCTACCTGCCGGATGACGCCATAACCGGTGACGCGCGAGCCGGGGTCAATCCCGAGGATAATCGACATCACGCGTCTCCCGTAAACGGTTTATACGCTCTCATCAGAGAGTCGCTGCAACCTCATCAGAGATTTCACCGTTATGATACACTTCCTGCACGTCGTCGCAGTCTTCGAGCATGTCGATCAGACGCAGCAGTTTAGGTGCCGTTTCCGCATCCATGTCCGCTTTGGTTGACGGGATCATGGAGACTTCAGCGTTGTCTGCTTTCAGACCCGCCGCTTCCAGCGCGTCACGTACTGCGCCCATCTCTTCCCACGCGGTGTAGACGTCGATTGCGCCATCATCATAGGTCACAACGTCTTCTGCACCGGCTTCCAGCGCCGCTTCCATGATTACGTCTTCGTCGCCTTTCTCGAAGGAAATGACACCTTTTTTGCTGAACAGATAGGCCACGGAGCCGTCAGTGCCCAGGTTACCACCGCATTTGCTGAAGGCATGACGCACTTCCGCTACGGTACGGTTACGGTTGTCGGACAGACATTCAACCATCACCGCCGTACCGCCAGGACCGTAACCTTCATAAATGATGGTTTCCATGTTCGCGTCTTCATCACCGCCTACGCCACGTGCGATAGCACGGTTCAGGGTGTCACGCGTCATGTTGTTGGACAGGGCTTTATCCACTGCCGCGCGCAGACGCGGGTTAGACGCCGCATCGCCGCCGCCCAGACGTGCCGCTGTAACCAGCTCACGAATAATTTTGGTGAAGATCTTACCGCGCTTGGCATCCTGTGCCGCTTTGCGGTGTTTGGTGTTGGCCCACTTACTATGACCTGCCATAAAAATTTCCTCAAAGAGCGCGCCTTTTCAGGCTACGTTAATTACAAATTCTTCAATCGCCTGCCGGTTGCTCCACGATTTGGTCAGTGCAGCGGCATCCGCCGCATCCACCCAGCGGTAGGTCAGGTGTTCGGTAAACACGATCTCCCGTTCATGGGGGAGCGCGAGACAGAACCACGATTCCGTATTGCGCTCAATACCCGGCGCATAGCGATGACGTAAATGGCTAAAAATTTCAAACTCCACCGTGCGCTGACAGTCCTTCAGGGTCAGTTGCTCGCAAGCAACGTCAATGGTGACCTCTTCCTTTACTTCGCGCGCGGCGGCCTGCGACGCGGTCTCCCCCTCTTCCAGGCTGCCGGTAACCGACTGCCAGAAATCAGGGTCATCGCGCCGCTGCAACATCAGCACCCGTTTCGTATCTTCTGCATAAATGACAACCAGAACCGAAACGGGACGCTTATACTGCATATTATTCGTTCTCCGAAATCTCTTTTGAAGCTTTCGGAAGCACCTGAATGCCCAGCTCAGCCAGCGCGGCCGGGTTGGCAAAGCTTGGAGCTTCCGTCATCAGACATGCCGCAGCCGTGGTTTTCGGGAAGGCGATAACATCACGAATGTTGTCGGTGCCGGTCAGCAGCATGGTCAAACGGTCAAGACCGAATGCCAGACCCGCGTGTGGCGGCGTACCGTATTTCAGGGCGTCCAGCAGGAAGCCGAATTTCTCGCGCTGTTCGTGCTCGTTGATTCCCAGAATACCAAACACGGTTTGCTGCATTTCGCCGCTGTGAATACGCACGGAACCGCCACCCACTTCGTAGCCGTTGATAACCATGTCATACGCGTTTGCTACCGCATCTTCCGGTGCCGCTTTCAGCTCTGCCGCCGTCATGTCTTTTGGCGAGGTGAACGGGTGGTGCATTGCGGTCAGGCCGCCTTCACCGTCGTCTTCGAACATTGGGAAGTCGATTACCCACAGCGGAGCCCATTTGCTCTCGTCCGTCAGGCTCAGGTCTTTACCCAGCTTCAGACGCAGCGCGCCCATCGCGTCAGCAACGATTTTCTTGTTGTCTGCGCCAAAGAAGATCATGTCGCCATCCTGTGCGCCGGTACGCTCGAGGATCGCTTCCACGATTTCCGCGTTCAGGAATTTCGCCACCGGGCTGGTAATGCCTTCCAGACCTTTCGCACGTTCGGTCACTTTAATATAGGCCAGACCTTTCGCGCCGTAGATCTTGATGAAGTTGCCGTAATCGTCAATCTGCTTACGGCTCAGCGCCGCACCGCCCGGTACACGCAGGGCAGCCACGCGACCTTTTGGATCGTTAGCCGGGCCGGCAAATACCGCGAACTCAACGGATTTCACCAGGTCTGCAACGTCCACCAGCTCCATCGGGTTACGCAGGTCTGGTTTGTCAGAACCGTAGCGACGTTCAGCTTCAGCGAAGGTCATGATGGGGAAATCACCCAGTTCCACGCCTTTCACGTCATTCCACAGACTGCGCACCAGGGCTTCCATCACTTCACGCACCTGCTCGGCCGTCATGAAGGAGGTTTCCACATCGATCTGGGTAAATTCTGGCTGACGATCAGCACGCAGGTCTTCGTCGCGGAAGCATTTTACAATCTGATAGTAGCGATCGAAGCCGGACATCATCAGCAGCTGTTTGAACAGCTGAGGAGACTGTGGCAGCGCGTAGAATTTGCCTTTGTGTACACGGGATGGAACCAGGTAATCGCGCGCGCCTTCCGGCGTGGCTTTGGTCAGCATCGGGGTTTCGATGTCGAGGAAACCGTGGTCATCCATAAAGCGACGCACCAGGCTGGTGATTTTCGCACGGGTTTTCAGGCGCTGAGCCATTTCCGGACGACGCAGGTCCAGATAGCGGTATTTCAGACGCGCTTCTTCAGTGTTGACGTGGTTGGAGTCCAGCGGCAGCGCTTCAGCACGGTTGATGATAACCAGATCCGACGCCAGCACTTCAATTGCGCCGGTCGCCATGTCTGCGTTAACGTTTTTCTCGTCACGCGCACGTACGGTGCCGGTGACCTGAATGCAGAACTCATTACGCAGCTCAGAAGCCAGCTTCAACGCATCTGCGCGATCTGGGTCGAAGAACACCTGAACGATACCTTCGCGGTCGCGCATATCGATGAAGATAAGGCTCCCAAGATCACGACGACGATTGACCCAACCACACAGGGTTACCTGCTGTCCAACGTGGGACTGACGCAGCTGCCCGCAATATTCTGTACGCATGAGATATCCCTTAATTAGCCGCAGGCTAAATGTCGCCTGGAATGCAGGCTACTATGTCGCAGCTTTCTGTATGTCACAACTGGATGAAAAAAGGCGGCTATTATACTGGAAATTCCGCCAGACGATAAGAGCGAACCACGGCCAGACGGTCGTTTGCTGCGCGCTTATTGTGTATTCTCACAAAAATTAACAAAATTATCCGACCGATAACAGGTCATTACGTCGTAAGGTGTAGCGGAAGCGACTCATTTCACTGGAGTTACCATGTTAACACTTAATGCCCGCAAAACCGCGCTTGTGGTGATTGATTTACAGGAAGGGATCCTGCCGTTTGCCGGAGGCCCGCACAGCGCTGAAGATGTTGTCAGCCGCGCCGCGCGTCTGGCAGAAAAATGCCGTGCCAGCGGTGCCCCTGTGATCATGGTGCGCGTTGGCTGGTCAGCGGATTTCGCTGAGGCCTTAAAACAGCCTGTTGATGCTCAGGTTGCAGCACATTCACTTCCTGAAAACTGGTGGACCTATCCGGTTTCGCTCGGCAAACGGGACAGCGATATCGAAGTGACCAAACGGCAGTGGGGCGCATTCTACGGCACCGATCTTGAGCTGCAGCTGCGTCGGCGCGGTATCGACACCCTGATTCTCTGTGGGATCTCCACCAACATTGGCGTGGAATCCACCGCCCGGAACGCCTGGGAGCTGGGCTTTAACCTGGTGATTGCTGAAGATGCATGCAGCGCAGCGTCTGCGGAGCAGCACCAGGGCAGTATGACCCACATCTTCCCGCGCATTGGCCGCGTGCGTAGCACGGACGACATTATAAGCGCCCTATGATCTACCTTGGCCTGCCCCAGTGGTCGCACCCGAAATGGGTGCGCCTGGGTATTACCAGCCTTGAAGAATATGCCCGTCATTTCAACTGCGTCGAGGGCAATACCACCCTCTACGCGCTACCCAGAGCAGAGATTGTTGAGCGCTGGCGCGACCAGACGACCGATGATTTCCGCTTCTGCTTCAAGTTTCCGGCGACGATCTCCCACACCGCTGCGCTGCGAAACTGCGGTGATTTGACCGACGAGTTCTTTGGCCGGATGTCACCGCTGGCGAACCGCATCGGTCAGTACTGGTTGCAGCTTCCGGCCACCTTTAGCCCACGCGACCTGCCTGCGCTATGGCAGTTTCTTGATACCCTGCCCAAAGACTTTACCTACGGCGTTGAGGTGAGACATGCGGCGTTTTTTGCCAAGGGAGAGGATGAAACGGCGCTTAACCGTGGCTTACATGCGCGCGGGGTGAACCGGGTGATTCTCGACAGCCGTCCCGTGCACAGCGCCATTCCGCATAACGAGGCCATCATTGATGCCCAGCGTAAAAAGCCCAGAGTGCCTGTTCACGCCGTGGTCACCGCGCAAAACCCGATGGTCAGGTTTATCGGCAGCGATAACATGCAGCAAAACCAGGAGATGTTCGCCGTCTGGCTGCAAAAATTAGCGAAATGGGAGCAAACCACCACGCCGTATCTCTTTCTCCATACGCCGGATATCGCTCACGCCCCCGAACTGGTCGATGTTCTCTGGCAGGCCTTGCAGGCTGCGGTTCCGTCCGTTGGCAACGCCCCTTCTATCCCACAACAATCTTCTCTTTTCTGATATCAGCCCCTATCATAGGAAGGTGCCATCTGCCAAAAACAGGGAGTTAGTATGGTCAGCGCGCTGTATGCGGTGTTAGGTGCATTACTGCTGATTAAGTTTTCATTTGATGTTGTGCGCCTGCGAATGCAGTACCGTGTTTCTTACGGTGACGGCGGTTTTTCGGAGTTACAGAGCGCTATCCGCATTCACGGTAACGCGGTTGAGTACATCCCCGTTGCGTTAATTTTGCTGCTGTTTATGGAAATGAACGGCGCGGAAACCTGGATGGTGCACGTCTGCGGCCTGCTTCTGATTGCCGGCCGGTTAATGCATTATTACGGCTTTCACCACCGCTTATTCCGCTGGCGTCGTTCCGGCATGAGCGCGACCTGGTGTTCGCTTTTGCTGATGGTGCTGGCTAACCTTTGGTATATGCCGTGGGAGTTGGTTTTCTCCTTCCATTAGCGCACAATACGCCACTTTATTTTTCCCGGATTTTTACGTTATGTCAGATCGCGACACGCTTTTTTCCGCGCCTATCGCCAGCCTGGGCGACTGGACCTTTGATGAACGGGTAGCCGAAGTCTTCCCGGATATGATCCAGCGCTCTGTTCCCGGTTATTCCAATATCATCTCTATGATCGGCATGCTGGCTGAGCGTTTCGTTCAACCCGGCACGCAGGTATATGATCTGGGCTGCTCGCTCGGCGCGGCAACGCTGTCGGTTCGTCGTAACGTTCACCATGAAGGCTGCAAAATCATTGCCGTTGATAACTCCCCGGCCATGGTGGAACGCTGCCGTCGCCACATCGACGCGTATAAAGCCCCGACGCCAGTCGAGGTTGTGGAAGGTGATATCCGTGATATCGACATCAATAACGCGTCTCTGGTGGTTCTGAATTTTACTCTGCAGTTCCTGGTGCCTGAAGACCGTCAGCTGTTGCTGGACAAAATTTATAAAGGCCTGAAACCCGGTGGCGCGCTGGTGCTGTCCGAGAAATTCAGCTTTGAAGATGCCGAAGTGGGTGAGCTGCTGTTCAATATGCACCACGACTTCAAACGGGCCAACGGCTATAGCGAGCTGGAAATTAGCCAGAAACGTAGCATGCTCGAAAACGTGATGCTGACGGACTCCGTCGAAACCCATAAAGCACGCCTGCGTCAGGCAGGCTTCGAGCACAGCGAACTGTGGTTCCAGTGCTTCAACTTCGGCTCGCTGGTGGCGCTGAAAGGTGGGGACATCGCATGATCGAGTTCAGTAATTTCTATCAGCTGATTGCCAAAAACCACCTCTCCCACTGGCTGGAGACGCTGCCTGCACAAATTGCTGCCTGGCAGCGGGATCAGCAGCATGGTCTGTTAAAGCAGTGGTCCAACGCGGTGGAGTTTCTGCCGGAACTGACTCCGCACCGTCTGGATCTGCTCCACAGCGTTACCGCGCAAAGCGAAACGCCGCTTCCGCCCGGGCAGATAAACCGCATTGAAACGCTGATGCGTAACCTGATGCCGTGGCGCAAAGGTCCGTTCTCACTCTACGGCGTTAACATTAATACTGAATGGCGTTCTGACTGGAAATGGGATCGCGTGCTGCCTCACCTTTCCGACCTCACCGGGCGAACCATTCTGGATGTTGGCTGCGGCAGCGGGTACCACATGTGGCGCATGATTGGCGCAGGGGCACATCTGGCGGTGGGGATTGACCCTATGCAGCTGTTCCTGTGCCAGTTTGAAGCGGTGCGTAAATTGCTGGGTAACGACCAGCGCGCGCACCTGCTGCCGTTGGGTATTGAGCAGCTCCCTGCCCTGAAGGCGTTTGACACCGTGTTTTCGATGGGTGTCCTGTACCACCGCCGCTCCCCACTCGAACATCTGTGGCAATTGAAAGATCAGCTAGTCAGCGGCGGCGAGCTGGTGCTGGAAACGCTGGTGGTTGAGGGTGATGAGAATACCGTTCTGGTGCCGGGCGATCGCTATGCGCAGATGCGGAACGTTTACTTTATTCCTTCCGCGCCGGCGCTGAAAAACTGGCTGGAGAAGTGCGGTTTTGTGGATGTCCGTATTGCCGATGTTTGCGTAACGTCAACTGAAGAACAGCGTCGCACCGACTGGATGATCACCGAATCGCTGGCGGAATTCCTCGACCCGGCAGACCACAGCAAGACTGTCGAAGGGTATCCTGCGCCAATGCGCGCGGTGTTGATCGCGACGAAACCGTAGATTTTCCCGGCCCTCTTCCCAAAGGGGCGCGGGAGAAAAGACCGCACCGTACTGTCCCCTCTCCTCTTTGGGGAGAGGGTTAGGGTGAGGGGCATAAAAAAAGGCCCCTGTTGAAATTGCAGGGGCCTGGTACAAGCAAGCATCATATTGGGCGACATGATGCGCGGTAAAAATCGGTACGTTGCTACACGTGATGACGTTCAATCATCGATTTCATTACCGCAACCGACGCTCCCTCTACACCGTAGCGTGAGTACTCATCCGCTTCAGCATCCGTCGACATTGACAACCCTGTGTTGCGATAACGCATGGGCGATGGCATCCATTTGCCCGCAGAGCTGTGAAGCTCCTCTACCCCGGCGTTTAAAAACAGTTCCATATTGCTGGCACGTACTCCCGCACCCGCCATTATTATTGGAACACCGGAATGTGCTTTTAGTTCCGTAATTAATTGCAGTCCTTTTTCAGCAGAGGACTGCTGACCCGATGTCAGGACCCGCGCCACGCCAAGTTCAGCAAGAATATCAAAGGATTGCAGGGGATCTTTACACATATCAAACGCGCGATGAAAAGTGACCGCCATCCCTTTTGCCGCGTTCATGGCCTGACGCATGCGCGGCAGATCGACATTGCCGTCTTCATCAAGCAACCCAATAACCAGGCCGGGGAATCCAAGATCGCCAACGAGAGTGATATCTTCAAGCATGGCACTGAACTCGCCCGGCGTGTAACAGAAATCGCCGCCGCGAGGACGAATAATCGGGTGTACCGGAAGGGTGACAGCCTGACGGGCAGACTTCAGCATCCCGTATGAAGGCGTTAACCCACCCTCTTTGGGTGCGGCACACAGTTCAATGCGGTCAGCCCCGTGCTGTTGCGCGGTGACGGCACACTCCACGCTGTAACAACAAATCTCCAGCAGCGCCATTACATCCTCCTTAATATCCACTTAACGCACCATCATGACACGCAGGCTACGCCCGGTCTCAGCGTACGGTCACATCTTA
Organism: Enterobacter cloacae complex sp. 394I7; assembly: GCF_057320345.1. Classification (NCBI taxonomy): domain Bacteria; kingdom Pseudomonadati; phylum Pseudomonadota; class Gammaproteobacteria; order Enterobacterales; family Enterobacteriaceae; genus Enterobacter; species Enterobacter cloacae complex sp. 394I7. The sequence goes on from NZ_JBXWCR010000001.1 coordinate 1,766,438, forward strand.
TGCTTCGCTGGCAACAATCTGTTCAATCGTCCAGGGATGGAACTTCACGGTAACCTGTCCGTCAGTGACGGCCAGAGTAGGATTAGGCAGACGCTCACCTTCGCCTTTCGGGGAACTTGTTTTCACAAAAATGCCAGGCTTGCTCAGACCCTCGTCAGACAGCAGCGCCAGTGCACGAGCATTCAGCGTTTCGGGCTCACCCGGCAGGACAATTTCGATATGCTCCCAGCCTTCATGCGGGTAGCGTTTCTCGCCCGGCCAGGGCAATTCGACCACACTGAACTGCCAGTGAGCCACGCACACCGGTTCATGCAGTTTGAACAGACAGATGGGGCGACCGTTGATGATGTTCTCGGAGAGCAACTCGCCACACTGTTCAAACCCGCGACGCCAGCGCTCGGCGGTTGCGTTCTGATGGCAGCGCAAGGAGATATGATCGGCCTCAAGCGGCGCAATATCCAGACCAAGGCGGGTGGCAAGTTCTGTGAACGCCTGGGTGAAGCGCGGTAAATCTGCGGAAATATCATGCAGTTCGTCAATGGAGTGCCAGTTCGCCATACGTCAGTCTCTTATCGTGTCGCAAAGCCGCTAATTTACTCTGTTGCCCTCTTTCGACCAACCTCTGAATAGCGGTTTTTACGACTGCATGTTTATGCATGCTTTCTTAGCCTGGATTCTGCGCAATCTTCGGCCCCCGCAATGCTGACGCCAGAAGGCATTTGCAGTATACTCCCGCCCTAAATTCTTTAACTGGCGCGGGCGGTTATTTGCCCGCATCAAAAATGTAAGGTATCCAGGTGAATATTCAGGCTCTTCTCTCCGAAAAAGTCAGTCAGGCACTGATTGCCGCAGGTGCGCCTGCGGATTGCGAACCGCAGGTTCGTCAGTCAGCAAAAGTACAGTTTGGCGACTATCAGGCTAATGGCGTGATGGCAGTGGCTAAAAAACTGGGTATGCCGCCGCGACAACTCGCCGAGCAGGTGCTGACTCATCTGGATCTCACCGGTATTGCCAGCAAAACTGAAATCGCCGGCCCTGGATTTATCAACATCTTCCTTGAGCCTGCTTTCCTGGCACGCCACGTTGACGCGGCGCTGAAATCTGACCGTCTGGGTGTTTCCCAGCCAGAAGCGCAGACCGTGGTGATTGACTACTCAGCGCCAAACGTGGCGAAAGAGATGCACGTCGGGCACCTGCGTTCCACCATTATCGGTGACGCGGCCGTGCGTACCCTGGAATTCCTCGGTCACAAAGTGATCCGCGCGAACCACGTGGGCGACTGGGGTACCCAGTTCGGGATGCTGATTGCTTACCTGGAAAAACAGCAGCAGGAAAACGCGGGTGAGATGGCCCTGGCAGACCTGGAAGGGTTCTACCGCGAAGCTAAAAAACATTACGATGAAGACGACGCTTTTGCCGAGCGCGCGCGCAGTTACGTGGTAAAACTGCAGGGCGGCGACCCGTACTTCCTCGAGATGTGGCGCAAACTGGTTGACATCACCATGTCCCAGAACCAGCTCACCTATAACCGTCTGAACGTCACCCTGACCCGTGACGATGTGATGGGTGAAAGCCTCTATAACCCGATGCTGCCTGGCATTGTGGCTGACCTGAAGGCCAAAAACCTGGCGGTTGAGAGCGAAGGCGCGACGGTCGTGTTCCTTGATGAGTATAAAAACAAGGAAGGTGAACCGATGGGCGTGATCATCCAGAAAAAGGATGGCGGCTATCTCTACACCACCACCGATATCGCCTGTGCAAAATACCGTTACGAAACGCTGCATGCGGACCGCGTGCTGTACTACATCGACTCCCGTCAGCACCAGCACCTGATGCAGGCGTGGACTATCGTGCGCAAAGCAGGCTACGTGCCGGATTCCGTGCCGCTTGAACACCATATGTTCGGCATGATGCTGGGTAAAGACGGTAAGCCTTTCAAAACCCGTGCGGGCGGTACCGTGAAGCTGTCCGACCTGCTGGACGAAGCGCTGGAACGCGCCCGCCGTCTGGTGGCTGAGAAGAATCCGGATATGCCTGCCGATGAGCTGGAAAAACTCGCCAACGCCGTGGGTATCGGTGCAGTGAAGTACGCGGATCTCTCCAAGAACCGTACCACCGACTATATCTTCGACTGGGATAACATGCTGGCCTTTGAAGGTAATACTGCGCCGTATATGCAGTATGCCTACACCCGTGTGCTCTCCGTGTTCCGTAAAGCCAGTATCGATGAAAGCGCGCTGGCCAATGCTGAGGTGATCATTTCCGAAGATCGCGAAGCCCAGCTGGCGGCACGTCTGCTGCAGTTTGAAGAGACGCTGGCCGTTGTCGCACGTGACGGTACCCCGCACGTGATGTGCTCTTACCTGTACGATCTGGCGGGTCTGTTCTCCGGTTTCTACGAACACTGCCCTATCCTGTCTGCGGAAAGCGAAGCGGTCCGCAACAGCCGCCTGAAGCTGGCTCAGCTGACGGCGAAGACCCTGAAGCTGGGTCTGGATACCCTGGGTATCGAAACCGTAGAGCGCATGTAATAAACAAACCCGGCCATCGCCGGGTTTTTTATGTTCAAAAATATTTGCGCAGGTATTCTGTTAAACACAGGATTGCCATGGCCTGTCCATAGGGCATCGACGTGAGTGGGATCTGGCGATAGAACGCCAGATCGCTGCCCATCCCCGTACCGAACGACGTCTGCAGTAACTCCCCTTCCGGCGAGATATTTTCCACAATGCCGCGAATTGCTTTCTCCGCCACCGCAGCATATTCCGCGCCGACATAGCGTTTACGCACCGCTTTCAGAATACCGTAGGCAAAGCCTGCCGTGGCTGACGCCTCAAGGTAGGAACGCGGATCGTCGAGCAGCGTATGCCACAGGCCGCTATCGTCCTGACATTTGGCGAGGGCCGCAATCTGCGCGTTCAGCACCTGCACAAGGTAGCGGCTAACGGCGTTATGTTCAGGCAAATCCACCAGCTCAAGGAAATCCGGGATCACGATGGTCAGCCAGCTGTTGCCTCGTGCCCAGCGTGCCTTCGCAAAGTTATGGTGGCCTTCGTAATTCCAGCCGTGGAACCACAGGCCGGTTTCGCGATCCATCAGGTTCTGCACGTGCAGCAGAAACTGATACACCGCCTCTTCAACGTACTCCGGTTTATTAAGGAGCTTGCCGATTTTCGCCAGCGGCAGAACCGTCATCATCAGCGTGTCATCCCACATCTGCTGAGAATTCTCTTCCGCCAGGGTGATGTGCTGCATGCCGCCATGGTCGGTGCGCGGCATCTCATTCATGGCCCACTCCGCCCAACTTTCCAGCCACGGCAGCCAGGCCGGGTTTCTGGTCTCTTCGTAACGATAAGCCAGCGTCAGGAACGGTGACATGGTATTCACGTTTTTGGTGGTCGCCCCTTCCCTGAAACGATCGGCAAACCAGCGGTCAATGATGTCACGCATCGCTTCGTCGCCCGTCTGGCAGTAATACTGCCAGATACCGTATAACCCCACGCCGTGGGTCCACTCCCAGCCTGCCCATCCTTTGGTGTCAATGACCCGCCCGTCGTCCAGGCGCAGTAAAAACTCACCTGTTGTATCGTGGATATTAACGAGGTTATGCGTCACCTTTTCAATCAGCGATTTTAGCTCGTCCCGGGCGATGAAATGCGCAGGCTGACGCAGGAGTGGACTGTGTTTGACCGGCCAAACTTTCATTATCTTAACCTCTGTTGTATGTCGAATTCAGTACCGCGCGCCCCTTCAGCGAAGGTGCCGCAGGCTTATTACGATTCAGATAACCGATGTTGTTATTGCCCCAAAGCGACGCATAAGGCATACCGGCCAGCATCTCCACGGTGGCGCGGGCTTCTGGTGTCGCACTCTCAGGAATGGCGCGACCAGACGCGCGCATTTTGGCGGTCTCTTCACGCAGCGTGGTGTGGGTGTGCAAATTGAGTTTGAAACGCAGCGAAACCAGGAAGCCGCAGAACAGAACCAGAAGCGTTCCCACGCTCAGGATCAGCAGAATGGTGTGGCTCACTTCCGCGGGCTGGGTCTTTTGTCCGCTGACAAAGCCGGACATCTGCATCACAATGCCCACCAGCATTACCGCCCCCGCCTGCGAGGCTTTACGGGTCAGCGTCATGATGCCGGCGAAAATCCCTTCGCGGCGCTGGCCGGTGATCACTTCATCGACATCAGCAATGTAGGTGTAGGTATTCCACGGTACATAGTTGATCCCACCGCGTCCCAGACCGGCAACTGCAGAGACCAGCAATAACAGAGAGTAGATATCACTCAGGCCCGCGTAATACAGCACGGCGTAGGAAAGCGATGCCAGGCCAAACAGCACCACGACCATCCGATAGGACGGCGCGGGTCCGAAGCGAATGCACAGCGGGATCATGGCGATAACCGCAATAAACTGGAAGATGGCCATCGTGCCCAGCAGGCTGGAGGCCATGGATGCTTCCTGCATCAGCACGAAAACCACGTAGTAGGTAAACACGGCATTAAAGACGTCCTGGGCGATATACCCGCCAAGGTACATCCCCAGATGCTGACGAAAAATTCTCACGCGCAGCGTAGAGCTCAACTCCACAAACAGGCGGTTGAGGCTCTGCCCGAGCGACAGTTTCTTCTTCTCTTCTTCGGCACGCAGGGCGGCTTCGCTCCACTCTTCCCGCGGTCGCTCCCAGGTGAAGAACCAGACGAGCATCAGCATCAGCGCGCACAGCACGGAGAAGACCAGGCTTGCATAGAAAAAGGAGACCGCGTTGTCTTTGCCGAAATGCGTGAGCAGGATCCCCGGCAGGAATGAGGCCAGGATGGCAGACATTTGCGCCATCGAGATACGGGCACCTGAGAAGCGGGTTTTCTGTTTAAAGTCATCGGTCATTTCCGGCACCAGCGTTTCGTACGGCACCAGAATCATGGTGTAGACGATATCGAACACCAGATAGGTCAGCAGGTAATACCAGAAACTCATCTCCCCCACCCACATCAGGGAGTAGCTGAACACGCACGGGATCCCCAGCAGAATAAAGAACTTACGCCGACCGAAGCGCTTGCCGAGCCAGGTCGTGCCAAAGTTATCGGTCAAAAAGCCCATCAAAGGGCTGACGACGGCATCCAGTACCCTTGCGGCAGCAAAGATGAAGGTTGCTTCAATCGGGGAGAGTCCACAGAACGTTGTATAAAAATACAAAAGCCAGGCCGCCGTCAGGGCGGTGGTTCCCGCCCCGAGGAAATCGCCTGACCCGTAAGCAAGATAATTTGCGAGTCCAATTTTTCGTGTTTTCATTGCCGTCAACCCTACTCAGTTTTGGGAGACTCCCTGTAAGCAAAATCTGATCCGGGAGTTATTACACGGCTACAGTAAGAGTATCCACCTGGTGATACCTTTCTGTTTTTGCCATCACCGGCAAGCGGCTGGCAAAAATGCAAAGAGTGTCGTTACGCGCGTCACTGATTTATAAAACAGCGTTTCTTTTACATCAAAAGAGGAGGTCATTTTTTGCGAGCCAGCCATCAGAAATGGCTGATGGCTGACGCAGAAGGCGGGGTATTAGCGGTAGTTGACGATGACGGAATTACGCTGAACTTTCAGCGCAGGGATCAGGCGTCCGCCGCCCGGCACTTCCCAGATAAAGCGCAAAGGTTCGACAGCAGGCACGCCGTTGAAGGCCTGAGTGGTGCCATTCTCTCCATCAATTTCCGTACAGCGTGTCTGGGAGCACAGCCGTACCCGAAGTCCGGCAGGCGTTGGGCCAATAAGCGTGTAGTTCCAGACCACTAGGGTCATCAGACCGGACACCGGCTCAGTCGGTGATAGTGGTCGCGAAGACATGGCGACACCGCGATTGCTGAGGGTCACGCCAATACTGCTGGCCTGCCAGGTCCCTTCCCCGGCGGCCTGGGCCACCAGCGGAAAAAGTAAGATCCATAACCACTTACGCATTATTTTCCTCCGATCGTCGCCGTCATACGGATATGACGGTTATCCGACAACTCCATATTCGACAGCACGACCAGCTGGTTCAGGCTACGGCGCAGGAAGCGCGACAGCAGCGGACGCAGCGCATGGTTCACCAGCAGAACAGGTGGCGCACCCAGCATCTCCTGACGCGCCAGCGCCTCTTGTGTTTGCTCCAGCAGACGGTCGGCCAGGCCAGGTTCCAGCCCTCCACCGCCCTGCAGAGCCTGCATCAGCAGACGTTCAAGCGGCGTATCGAGGCCGATAACCTGCACTTCCCCGGTGCCCGGGAACCACTGCTGCGTGATCGCCCGCCCCAGTGCCACGCGCACCACCGCCGTGAGCTCGTGTGGATCGCTTTGCAACGGTGCATGCTCGGCGAGGGTTTCCAGAATGGTACGCATATCGCGGATCGGCACTTTTTCCTCGAGCAGGTTTTGCAGCACCTTGTGCAGCGTGGTCAGCGTCACGACGCCTGGCACGAGATCTTCTGTCAGCTTCGGCATCTCCTGCGTGACGCGATCGAGCAGTTGCTGGGCTTCCTGACGACCAAACAGCTCTGCCGAGAATTGTCCAATTAGATGGTTCAGGTGGGTCGCCACCACGGTACTCGCCTCCACCACAGTGTAGCCCTGAATTTGCGCCTGCTCTTTCAGCGCACTTTCAATCCAGATGGCAGCCAGGCCAAAGGCCGGGTCGATGGTTTGCTCGCCCGGCAGCGTACCCGCCGCGGTGCCTGGATTAATGGCCAGCCAGCGGCCTGGATAAGCATCACCGCTGCCAATCTCTACGCCTTTCATCAGAATACGATAGCGCGCTGGCGGCAGATCCATATTGTCGCGGATGTGAACCACCGGCGGCAGGAAGCCCATGTCCTGGGCGAATTTTTTACGGATGCTGCGGATTCGGCCCAACAGTTCGCCATCCTGCTGGAAATCGACCATCGGGATGAGACGATACCCTACTTCCATTCCCAGCGAGTCTTCCAGTTGAACGTCGTTCCAGGTCGCTTCCACGGCCTGCGTGTTCTCCGGCATTTTTACCGGAGCAGGTTCCGCTGCCGGGGTCATCTCACGGCCACGCATCCACCAGGCAAGGCCCAGCAATGCCGCAGTGAACAGCAGGAACACCAGGTTTGGCATTCCCGGCACCAGACCGAGCAGGCCCAGCACCGCGGCGGCCAGCAGCATCACGCGCGGGTTGCTGAAGAGCTGCCCGACCATCTGCTCGCCAACATCCTGATCGGTACTGACGCGGGTCACGATAACCCCCGCCGCCGTTGAGATGACCAGTGCCGGGATCTGAGCCACCAGACCGTCACCAATGGTCAGCAGCGTATAGCTTTCCGCCGCGTGGCCCATGTCCATGCCGTGCTGCAGCACGCCCACCAGCAGGCCGCCGACCACGTTAATCACCATGATCAGGATGCCCGCAATGGCATCACCGCGAACAAACTTACTCGCACCGTCCATTGAGCCATAGAAGTCAGCTTCCTGCGTCACTTCCGAGCGGCGCTTTTTGGCTTCATCTTCGGCAATAAGCCCGGCGTTCAGATCCGCGTCGATGGCCATCTGCTTGCCCGGCATCCCGTCAAGCACAAAACGCGCGCCCACTTCCGCGATACGTCCGGCACCTTTGGTGATAACCATAAAGTTAATGATGACGAGAATGACGAACACCACGATACCGATGGCAAAGTTACCGCCGACCAGGAAGTGGCCGAATGCCTCAACCACTTTACCCGCCGCGGCAGCACCGGTGTGGCCTTCCATCAGAATGATACGGGTTGACGCCACGTTCAGCGCCAGCCTTAACAAGGTGGTAAACAGCAGAATGGTCGGGAATGCGGCGAACTCAAGGGTGCGCTGGGTGAACATCGCCACCAGCAAAACCATAATGGACAACGCAATGTTGAATGTGAAAAGCAGGTCGAGGATGAACGCCGGAAGCGGCAAGACCATCATCGACAGAATTAGCAGGATGAGAATCGGTCCGGCAAGGATCTGCCATTGCGTCGATTTCAGGTTGCCGGGCAGGCGCAACATTGCCACCAGATTAGCCATCAGTGTCCTTCTCGTTCATAAAATCCAGCGCGTCAGGCACCGGAAGGTTCTCAGGTTTCACAGGCCGTTGACCGCCAGCCAGACGCCAGCGTTTCAACTGCCATACCCAGGCCAGCACTTCCGCCACCGCGGCGTAGAGTTGTCCTGGGATCTGTTGTCCAATTTCCGCATGGCGATACAGCGCTCGCGCCAGCGGAGGCGCTTCGAGTATGGGCACCCGGTTTTCGGTACCAATTTCACGAATACGCAGGGCGATGAGCCCCGCCCCTTTCGCCACCACTTTCGGCGCGCTCATTTTGTTTTCGTCGTACTGCAGCGCAACGGAATAGTGTGTCGGGTTAGTCACAATGACGTCGGCTTTTGGCACATCTTCCATCATCCGTCGACGGGCGGCAGCACGTTGCATCTGGCGGATACGCCCTTTCACGTGCGGGTCACCTTCCATCTGCTTATATTCATCCCGAATATCCTGACGAGACATGCGCAGTTTCTTGAAGTGGCTGTAAAGCTGGAAGATAACGTCAAAACCCACCATAGGAATAATGCTGAGCACCACCAGCAGGGCACAGAGCCCGGCCAGGTTCAGCGCATTGCTCATCGCGGTTAACGGCGATTCGCTGATAAGGCGCATCATTTCCGGCCAGTGGTGCCACAGAAAAAAACCGCCGGTACTGCCCATCAGGACCGATTTCAGAATCGCTTTAAGCAACTCCGCACCGGTTTGCGCCGAGAACATTTTCGCAATCCCCGGCAGCGGGTTCAGTTTCGAAAACTTGGGTTGCAGCGATTTCCCGCTAAACACCAGACCGCCCAGCATTACGGGCGAGACCAGCGCCACCAGCACGACGCCGGTAATCAGGGGCAACAGCGCAAGCATGGCATCTTTAACGAGCAGGATTATCTGGCTGAGGATCAGGTTAGGGTCGTTGACCATACTGTGGTCAAAACGTAGGCCAGCCGAGAGCATTCCCGCCAGTTTGCGGGCGAGCGCCTCCCCACCCCACCAGATAATGCACACGCCTACGATGAGGATCAGCAGGGATGTCAGTTCTCGGGATCGGGGGACCTGCCCTTCCTCACGCGCTTTTTCTAGTCGGTGGGGTGTGGGGGCTTCCGTTTTGTCGTCGTTCTCTTCTGCCACAGTGCCTGCTCGCAGCCCATTTAGTCACGGGTATCATGCCAGCCTGACCTTTCATCAATGGGTTGAAAAAACCCAATAACCGGGTTCTTTTAGCCAGTTCAGCGTCGGAGCAATCGGGTGATGAGTAAAAAACGGCAAAAAAAATTTGAGATAGCGTTTGGCAACACTGTCAGCAAGCAGTGCGGGAGCAAGAGCCAGCCACCCCAGCGTTATGCACTCAAAATTAAGCGGCATACCCTCAGGTTGCGCGTGCAACCTGAGGGTCATCACCTCAATCAGAAACCAAGGCTGTCCAGCAGGTCGTCTACCTGATCCTGGCTTGCCACAACGCCCGCTTTGGTGGCGTCGAGCTGTGGACCGTTGAGCAGGCTTTCGTTCTCGCGTTTTGGACGAGCGGCCGGTTCCGGAATGTTCTCCAGCAGCACCATCAGCAACTGACGTTCAATTTCCTGAATCACATCCATCATGCGCTTGATAACCTGGCCCGTGAGGTCCTGGAAATCCTGCGCCATCATGATGTCCAGCAGCTGCGCGTTGGTAAAGCTGGTGTGGCCCGGCACATCGCCCAGGAACTGACGGGTATCCGTGACCAGCTCGCGGGCATCCGCCAGCTCGATTGGATTCTCAAACCACTCATCCCAGCGTTTGGTCAGCGCTTTCGCGCCTTTCTCCATCGCATCCTGATGCGGTTGTGACGCTTCAACGCTGTTCAGCGCACGTTCAGCCGCCTGAGCGGTCATCTGCACAACATAGTCCAGACGATCGCGGGCATCCGGAATGGCTTCCGCCGCTTCGGCAATTGCCTGGTCTAGCCCCAGTTCACGCAGGCTGTCACGCAGCATGCGTGTCAGGCTGCCGATGCGGGCAATGATATCGCTGGGCGAGTGTTCTTCAACGGGTTTCATAGCAGGTTGCATCATCATAACCAACACCTCACATGCCGAGTTTCTCGAAGATCTTACCGAGCTTCTCTTCCAGGGTGGCCGCAGTGAACGGCTTCACAACATAGCCACTAGCGCCCGCCTGTGCTGCGGCAATAATGTTCTCTTTTTTCGCTTCTGCAGTCACCATCAGAACCGGCAATGACGCCATTCCCGCGTCCGCACGGATGGTTTTCAGCAGTTCCAGACCGTCCATGTTTGGCATGTTCCAGTCGGAGATAACAAAACCAAACCCGCCCGCCTGCAGTTTGTTCAGCGCATCAACGCCGTCTTCTGCTTCTTCAACGTTGTTGAAGCCCAGCTCTTTCAGCAGGTTGCGTACGATACGACGCATGGTGGAAAAGTCATCCACAACCAAAAACTTAAGCTCTTTATCCGCCATAAAATAATACTCCTGAGTCAAATACGTATTGCCTGTCCGGCACTGATTTTCGCCAGCATCTGCTGGCTTACCTGGCTAAGATCGACCACTTCGCTCACGCCACCCATATTGATGGCCTCGCGCGGCATGCCGAACACCACACAACTTGCTTCATTCTGCGCAATCGTCCAGGCGCCAGCCTGGTGCATTGCAAGCATTCCGGCGGCACCGTCGTTACCCATCCCCGTCAGGATCACCCCAACGGCGTTGCGCCCCGCATGTTTCGCCACCGAATGAAACAGCACATCCACCGACGGACGGTGCCGGTTTACCGGCGGCCCGTCATGAATTTTGATTTGATAGTTAGCGCCACTGCGCGCCAGCTCCATATGCTTGTCACCCGGTGCGATATACGCATGGCCGGGGAGTACGCGCTCACCGTCTTCCGCCTCTTTCACGCTGATCTGACACAGCTTGTTCAGACGCTCGGCGAACGAGCGGGTAAAGCCTGGTGGCATATGCTGCGTGATCAGAATACCCGGACTTGACAGCGGCAATGGCTGGAGTACATGACGAATTGCCTCTGTTCCCCCGGTTGACGCCCCAATCACCAGCAGTTTTTCTGAACTGAGTAAAGGACCGGCCTTCAGCGTTACCGGTGCATCCATCGGTTTGTGCGCGGCAAGCTTCGCACGCGACGCGGTGCGGATCTTCTCGGCGATCATTTCGCTGTACGCCAGCATCCCTTCACGAATGCCAAGCTGAGGTTTGGTGACAAAATCCACCGCCCCTAACTCCAGCGCACGCAGGGTAATTTCAGATCCTTTTCCGGTCAGGGATGAGACCATCACCACCGGCATGGGCCGCAGGCGCATCAATTTTTCCAGGAAATCAATGCCATCCATGCGCGGCATTTCGACATCCAGCGTTAACACGTCGGGGTTATATTTTTTAATTAAATCCCGCGCTACCAGCGGATCAGGCGCTGTCGCCACCATCTCCATGTCGCTGTGGCTATTGATAATTTCAGTCATGATCTGGCGCATCAGCGCAGAATCGTCGACAGACAACACCCTGATTTTACTCATGCTTTTTCCTTACTCAGCGCATATACCGTTTGCCCACGCAGGCTAAACTCACGCACGAGGTTGCTGAAGTTTTCCGAGTGCCCGGCAAACAGTAAACCGTCAGGCTTGAGCAACGGAACAAACCGACGCAGAATGTCCTGTTGCGTCGTTTTATCAAAATAGATCATGACGTTACGGCAAAAAATAGCGTCGAATGGCCCCGGCACGTTGTACTGCTTATCCAGCAGGTTGACGGGCGCGAATTCGACACAGTTCGCCAGCTCCTGGCGCACGCGCACCAGGCCTTCATGCGGGCCGGTTCCGCGCATGAAGTAACGCTGCAACTGCTGAGGTGACAGCGTTTTCAGTTCATCCTGTCGATACACGCCGTTGCGTGCCTTCTCCAGCACTTCGGTATCAATATCACTGGCGTAGACTTTCCAGCGTCCAGGCGCCATGCCCAGCGTGTCGGCAAGGGTGATCGCCAGCGAGTACGGCTCTTCCCCGGTTGAGGCGGCCGCACTCCAGACGCGATACTCCCCGCTGCGGCGACGCGCGTGCTCCGCCAGGACCGGGAAGTGGTGAGCTTCACGGAAAAATGCGGTCAGGTTGGTGGTTAACGAGTTAATAAAAGCCTGCCACTCTGCGCTGTTCTGGTTCGCTTCGAGCATGCTCAGATAGCGACCAAAATCGTCCAGCCCCAGCGTACGCAAGCGCCGCACCAGACGGTTGTAGACCATGTCTCGCTTATGATCGGCAAGCACAATCCCCGCACGCTGGTAGATTAACTGACATATCCGACGAAAATGCGCGTCGGACAGCGCGAGGCGCTGTGTCATCTGCAACAGTAATGACGTTTGCCCTGGGGGCATTGGTGATGTCATAGCGCCTTCTTAATTACATTCAGGATACAACTGGCACGGCCTGCGACCGCCCGACTTCTGTTACTGCTTCAACGTGCTCTTTCACATTAAATATCGCGACCAGCCCGGTCAGATGATCCGCCTGGCTGGCCAGCTGATCGGTTGCCGCTGCCGCTTCCTCCACTAACGAGGCGTTTTGTTGCGTGACCTGATCCATCTGGCTTACCGCCTGGGCCACCTGCTCAATTCCGCGACGCTGTTCATCGGACGCAGAAGCAATCTCGCCCATGATGTCGTTAACCCGCGTAACGGAGGTGACGATTTCGTGCATGGTTTTCGCCGCCGTGTCCACCAGGGCAGAGCCTTGCTGGACGCGCGAAACGGACTCTTCAATCAGTCCTTTAATTTCTTTCGCGGCGTTGGCGCTGCGGCTCGCCAGATTACGGACTTCACCGGCCACAACCGCAAAACCACGCCCCTGCTCACCGGCTCGTGCCGCTTCAACGGCCGCGTTCAGCGCCAGAATGTTGGTCTGGAACGCAATACCGTCAATCACGCTGATGATGTCGCCAATTTTCTGTGAACTGGCGGCAATATCCTGCATGGTACTGGCCACGTGAGAGGCCTGATCGCCCCCCTTCTTCGCCGTCATCGCCGCCTGTCTGGACAGGTCAGACGCCTGACGCGCGTTATCCGCGTTCTGGCTTACCGTCGCGGTGAGCTGCTCCATGCTGGCAGCCGTTTGCGCCAGCGAAGCAGCCTGCTGCTCGGTGCGCGACGAGAGATCGTTATTACCTGCCGCAATCTCCGAGATCCCGGTGTGCATGGCATAACTGCCCTGTCGCACATCGGAGACCGTTTCCCGCAGGGCGCCCTGCATCGCCTTCAGGCTGGCAAAAATCGCCGAAATTTCGTTCTTGCCGTACACCGCCACCGGACGCGCCAGGTTACCCTTCGCAATACTGTCGAAGTGGCTGCTGACGATCGCCAGCGGGTGCACAATCATTCTGCGCGACCAGTACAGGGCACCGCCGGTCAGCAGCACCGCCAGAATCACCACCACGGCAAAAATCACGCCTGACATATGGTAGTTTTTACGGCTGTCATTCCCGGCGCGTTGGACAAACTGGTTAATGTTCTGCTGCCAGGCATTAAAGCTCGCATCAAACGCCGCCTGGGACGCCTGGACTGGCGCGGTCATAAAGTCCGAGAGCTGGTTGTTCTCAAGCCAGGTCGCCTGGTGCTCCAGGTCGCTGTGCCACTGATCAAAACGCTTCTTCATCGCGACTTTCAGCGCTTTCACTTCCGCGCTGCCGGCGTCCTGTGCCGCGAAGGCGTTAAACTGCGCGTCAGCCAGCTTCAGGCTGTCGCGCGCGGTCACCATCAACGCCTTGATGTCATCCGGCGGATAACTCAGGGCAGTTAAGGTTCCCGCTTTGTTCAGCGCCGTGCTTGCCTGCAACAGTACGGCGCGCGTCTGTGCCACGGCGGCGCGCTGCTGGTTACTCGCCTCAACTTCCTGCAAATTCTGATAGCCATCGCGAAACGCCCAAAAAGACAACCCGTTACTGCCAACCTGCAACACACCGCAAAGGATCAGAATCAAAAACAGTGTGGTCGAGATACGAATACGATTTAACATCCACGCTCCCATCATGCGGCAAGCAGCCGCGGTTTAAATGTCAGTCAAAATGTTTCCCAGTTTTCATGTCCGGTCGTCGCTGCAGGTTTACGGGTCGCTGCCGCTGCGGCAGCAGGCGCGAGATACGTTGCTTGCGGGGTGACCGTGTTTCCAGCGAGTGAAGCGAGACGAAACGCCGAGACGGCCATCTTCAGACGGCTTGCCTGGTCTTCCAGCGCAGCGGCCGCCGCAGCGGATTCCTGCACCAGCGCGGCGTTTTGTTGTGTCACGCGATCCATTTCCGATACCGCCAGAGCGACCTGGTCGATACCACGACTCTGCTCATCCGACGCAGAGGCGATTTCACCCATGATGTCCGTTACGCGGGTAACGGCATTCACGATGTCATTCATGGTTTCCCCTGCGCTTTCTACCAGCACGGAGCCGGTATCGACGCGGGAAACGGAGTCTTCAATCAGGGCCTTGATCTCTTTCGCCGCGTTGGCACTGCGGCTGGCAAGGTTGCGCACTTCCCCGGCCACCACGGCAAACCCGCGCCCCTGCTCGCCCGCACGTGCGGCTTCAACGGCGGCGTTGAGGGCGAGGATATTGGTCTGGAAAGCGATGCCGTCGATAACGCTAATGATGTCGGCGATTTTCTTCGAACTGTCGGCGATTTCGTGCATGGTTTTCACCACGCCGTCCACCACGCGACCGCCTCGCTGCGCCGTTTCGGACGCGCTTTCCGCCAGCTGTGAGGCCTGACGGGCGTTGTCCGCGTTCTGCTTCACGGTCGCGGTAAGTTGCTCCATGCTGGCGGCGGTCTCTTCGAGCGCCGACGCCTGCTGTTCGGTGCGCGACGACAGATCGTTGTTGCCCATCGCAATTTCGCTGGTACCGGTATAAATGGCTTCCGATCCGTTACGCACGTTGGCGACGGTCTCAATTAGCGAGCGCTGCATATGATCAACGCTGTTTGCCAGCTCGGTAATTTCATTGCGCCCGGAGACGGTCAGCGTTTTGGTCAGGTCACCACCGGCAATCTCGCGAATGTGGGCAATGACGCGACCGAGAGGATTAAGCAGGATGTGGCGAATGCCGTACCACACGCCCACCAGCACGATGACCAGCGCCAGCGCCATGACGGCCATCTGCCATTTGGCAAAGCGGTAATCATTCTGGCTTTGCGTAAAGGCCGAGTGATACAGGTCGCCACTGGCTTTGGCGTATTCCCCGAGTGCCGCACCAAGGGCGTTTTGCATCCCCTGGGTAGGCTGCGCGAAATACGCGTCCATGTTGCCGCTTTCCAGGAACTGAATAAGCTCCGTCAGACCGGCATAGTAGGCGTTGTACTTTTCATCGATATTCTGGCTCACCTGCGCCATGGCAGGCTGTGGCGTGATTTTCTTAAAGGCGTCGTAGTGTTTCGCGGCGTCAGCAAGGGTCGCCCGCGCATTTTTCAGCAGTTCCGTTTTCGCACTGCTCTGCTGATTATTCGGATCCATCATCATGCGGGCGGAAGAGCGGCTCAGGTTGATACGCGTTTGCAGCATCAGATCCCACGTCGAGGTCAGTTCACTCTGCTGTACGCGGAGATCGTTCGAGGCGGCGAAACTGTCCTGGTTTTGTTTAAGTGACGAGAAAAAAAGCCCGCCGGAGGTAAGCTGAAGAAGTGCGAAAATGACCAGCACCATCATAAGCATTGTGACAACGCGGATACGGTTCAACATACAACACCTTCTCATAGATTTATTAACGGTGTTATCGGCACTGACTACAGGAACTTTACATTTGAGAAAGGGAAAAGCGCGGGGTTAAAACGCAACGTCAACGATCAGTGTATCGGTATAGGTGCCGGCAGGCGGCGTAGACTGGCTGGTAAGGACTTTGGCAGTGTAGTTGTAGGTTCGCAATAAACCGTCGGTACTGACCTGCGAGGAGGTTGCGCTGGTCCAGCGCTCGGTACCGCTGCCACCCCAGCGGTTGGTCGTGGCTTCTTTATAAATGTCGTAACTCATGTAGTTACTGCCGCTCACCATGCGGCGAACATTATTCAGCGCGTTGGCACCATTATTAATTCCGATAGTGTAAGTGCTTCCTTTGGTACAGGTGACGGCAATCGCCTGCGAGACAGTGGGGAAACTTTGCACCAGCGGCGCACTGTTGAAGTTGACGTCCGGCGTGGTCATGGCGCTGCAGTCGTTGGTGACGGTCATGTTGAGAAGAATACTGGTGGTCGCCGTGCCTGTCTGGGGAACGGTGCAAAGGCCCAGCACGCCCACGGAACAGACGCTGTAGTTGATGCTGAAGGTGAGCAGCACCTGATAGGGCCCGGCTGTGACGTTTTGTCCGGCAACGGTGCGGAAATAAAGCGGAATGCTGTACTGTTTTGACCCCAGTAATCCCAGCAGGGTGTTGCCGCTCCAGGTATAAGCTTTGCTGATTTGCACTTCGCTATTGCCCGAACACCCCGTTAATCCGCACAACCGGGTGGGGATCACATCCGTGATGGCCGCATTGTCGGTGCGTTTCATGGTGGCACGGCTGTTGCCTGAAACCGACGCGGCGGTGTAGTTCAGCGTCACCGAGTCGTTGGTCAGAAGATTGAGCACGGCGTCGCATGCCACGATCAGCCTGCCGGTGGTTTCGACCTCCCCGGTTCCGCTGAGCGCGAACGAGGTGACGCTACCAAATGACGCATTTACCGTACTGACGGTACACGCCGCCCAGCCGCCGCCGGAAAACAGCAGCAGTATCAACAGCAGTAAGCGCTTCACCGTTCCTCCCGGCAAATCAGCGGTCCGTATGTCTGCAGCTTATGTTCCGGGTTGGCCCCCACGGTCAGCGTGGCCGAGCAGTGTTTTCCGTCTGGCGTAATCACCTCAAGCGGGTTCACATCGCTGAGATTTTCCAGCCAGGCGATGCCGTCATACCCCACCACCGCATTGTTGCGCGAGGCGCGTCGAACCTGGCTTCCCACCGGGATAGCCTGCCCCTGCTTGTCATGCAGAATGACGCTTGCCACCCGCTCCTGCTCCATCGGGAAATCGACCAGATAACCGCTGTGGCGGCGAATAGCGATCCGCCGCTCTGTCTCTTTCAGCCGGGTATCCGCGGGCAGATTCAGGGTATCAATGCGATAACTGGCCGGGTAATAAGCCGATACCCCGCTGACCAGCAGGTAGCCGTTATTGTTCGTTTTGCCGACCGGCTGGTTCTCATAGCTGACGGGAACGTCCGGGTGACCGTCGGTGCTGATCACCACAAACGCATCGTTGATTTTATTTGCCGCAAACAGCTCGCCGTCCATCAGCACAACCGAGCCCATCGCCTCTCCCCACCAGGTCATCATGCCCCTTTCGCCATAACCACCGCCCTGAAGTTCGATGTTGTTATTGCGCCAGCCCAGCGTTCCCTGCTGATAATCATTGGCTTTCGACTGGTTGGCCCATGCCATGTTCCAGCTAAAGCCACCGTCGGAAGGCATGGAGTGGTTGTAGTTGATACGCTGCGTGCTGCCGGCATCTGGCGTGTTTTCATAGGTTACGGCGGCACTGTCACGCTCTCCCAGCGGCACCTGAAGCGACATGGCCACCGTCCAGTCTCCCCGCTGCTGATCGCGGCTTGCGGCCAGATAAATACTGCTCGCCCCCCACAGATTGCGGCTCCAGGAGAGATTCAGCAGTTCGGTTTTTTGGTTGTCAAAGCTCTCCACGCCGATCCACGCAGCACCGAGACTGCCATACTCGCCCAGGTTAAAGGTGAGAGAGTACTGGTCGGTGTTGCGACTAAAACTGGCGATGGGCCGGTCATTTTCGTCATAGACCGTCGGTTGGTCATAGAGGGCGAGGTTGCCAAAGTCGCGATCGCGCCGCGTATGCTGTGTCGCTACACTAAATTCACTGGTACTGTACTGATAGCCCCAGTTGATTTGCCCGCCATTATCTCCGCGCATGCGGCTTTTAGAATACGCGGTATTCACGACGCCAAACCGACCCAATTTAACCACCGTCCCCATCCCGCCCAGCGCCAGCGCTTCTGCCCCTTCGGCATGGCCCTCCAGCGTCAACCAGTCCGTAACGCCATAGCGATACGATCCGCTACCCGCCGCCGGGCCGTAGTCAAAATTCTTGATGCCGTAATTACGCCGCAGGCTACCGAGCGTCACCGCCCCGTCGCTCAGGCCTTGTTTCAGCAATTCGCTGGTGACGTAAAACGGCAGCGTGGTACTCACCTGGCGCCCCAGCGCATCGGTGGTGACCAGTACCGCGTCCCCTGCTCCGTTGATATAGGGCAGATTGGTCAGGGTGAACGGTCCCGGCTGAAGCTGGGTCGAGCCGGAACGATAGCCATTGATAAAGAGATCCACCGAGGTGGGAACCGCCGCTTCGCCCGAGAACTCTGGCAGTGGCCAGGTCACGAGGTCAGGACGCAGGGAAAAATCCCGCCCGTAGCTGATCCCGCCCATGCGCACGCTGGTGCTCCAGCTCAGGGCATCGCTGATCACATCCCCGGCGGTCCAGGTCGTTGCCTCGTCCTCGTTCGTCATCAGAAGCGTCGTGTCATAGCGCACATACCCTTCCTGCTGACCGTCGTTTCCGGTGAAATTTTCCCGGGCATAGCCGGTTGAAGAAAAGGAGCCGTTCTCATTGAAGTAGCGGAATTCATGCCAGAGCGAGGCCTGTCCGCCGACATGTTCCGTATGGTTGGTGTAGAGATCGTAATTGAGCAGCGCTCCACGCCCGAAGTGTGGTTTGCTTTGTGACATTTGTCCGCTGAAAGGGGTCACGCGTGAGGCGACCCAGTCGGCCGGAACGCCCAGCAGCAGACGCTGCGCGGCGCTGTCGTACTCTACGCGCACCTGCGGCAGGGTAGAAAGGTTCACGTCTCCGGCAGGCACATGCTCCGGCGGAAGCCCTGCCCGCAGCAGGTCGGCGCTGGAAATAAAGAATGCCCCCTCGCGCTGCGTCACGGGCACCACCATACCGGTGTCGTAGTGATTCAACACAATCGAGAGCTGAAAGACCGCTTCGCCGTTCAACGCCTGAGCCTGCGGCGGCGGCGGTAAACTGTCATCGCCGGGCTCAGCCCAGGTGCTGGTACTGACGCAGAGCAGGATCATCATCGCCGGTTTCAGTTGACGGGCGTCGACTGCCATTGCGTATCCCTGGCATTAATCTGCGCGCTCAGCCGGTCTGGCTGACCTATTCCGGCCGGGATTGACCAGGTGCGGGTGCTGCCCGCAAGAACATACCCGAGTAATCCGTCTGCAACCGTCCGCTTCTGCCCGCCCTGCTCCAGCGCCACCTGGCTGAGTTTGACGTGCACATCCCCCTGATTACGGACCTCCAGGGCAGGATGTCCCTTCTCCTGCGTCACCCGCCAGCTCAGATTTTTGGTCTCCACCAGCGCATGATGCGCCCCCTCTTTGAGGGTCGGGATCCCCTGCCCATAAACGAACAAAGGAATGGAGTAGCGCATTTGCAATTTCAGGCCAATGGCCGGCTCGGCTTTGGCATCCGGCTGGGGGATTTCATCCACAATAATGCGGTAGGCCTGTTCAACGCCGAGCGGCACCGAACCCTGCTTAATCAGACGAATAAGCTGCTTACTGCCTTTGCCAATGGTGACGATGGGCGGGCTGGCCACCACATCCTGCTGTGCGGAGTAGCGTTCATAACCGCCCTCCTGCTTCCAGCGCACAATGCGGACCTGCATTGTCGTTGCGCTGTTCCCCTGATTCTGGATCCATAATTCAGTGGCTTTGGCATCCGCTGACAGCCACGGATCGATGGGCCACAACAGAATGGTTGCCGCCGCCTGCGCCTGGCCTGTCGCCGCAGCCATTCCCCCCAACAAACTCACCAGACAAAGGTGTCTGAAAAATGGCTTCATCGACTGTCTCCCTTTATCACCATGACAAGGTCACGGTGAGCTGATCAGAATACGTTCCTGCCGGGCTAAACCCGGTCAGCAGCGCCACGCCAAAAAGCGGCAGCGCAATGTTATTACTGTTGGTATAGGTCACCGGTATTGCCTGATTGACGCCAATTTCGCTGTTCGCCGCCAGCGAACTGCTGCTGTAAAGGCGATATCCCACCACTTCCGTTCCCCCTGAGCGCTTCATACGCCGAACGGAGGAGTAATTCTGTCCGCCGTTAATGCTCATACTCAGCGCCACGCCGGGCGTGCAGGCGATGGACAAGGCCCCGTTAGGCACAAAACTGGTGCTCACCGGGGCACTTTCCACCCCGTTGTGGGTACCGAAATCGAGCGTACCGAAAACTCCTCCGCTGCCCGTGGATACCGCGCACCCGGGCACAATGGTCGCGCTGACCTTAAATGACTGGGACGTCACAGCACCCGCCGCAGGCACCAGCATCAGGCAGACGATCAGCGCGTACAAAGGGTGCACGATCCCCTCCGCGCTGTTGCGCAGACGCAAAATGGATGCCTTCATGGCTGCGTGAAACTAGTAGGTGACGCTGACGTTAATCGTGTCGGTGTAGGTACCCGGAACGACCGTAACGCTGTTACCGCCCCCGGTAATGCGCCCGTAAAGTGTGTAACTGTCGATGCCCCCGGCGGTTGACGCTATTGGCAGTGCCGCGTTGTTGGCAACGACGTTGTTAAATCCGCTGTCGCTATACAGGCTGTAAGCCACACCCTGTGCAGCATTTGTGGTGTTGACCAGATAGCGCGCAGGCGTGCCTGGCGTCCCCACAACGGTACCCGGCGCGGTGGAGTTGGTATTCCCGGTGATCGCCACCGTATAGCTGGCGGTCGTACATTGAATGGTGAACGTGTTACCGCCGCTGGCACCGGTCAGCTGCGTCGTCAGGGTGGAAAACGTTGCGGGATGGGTGCCGAAATCCAGGGTCCCGAAGTTAATGCCATTTTGCGTGGGCGAGCCGTTTATCAGACAACCGTTCGTCAGGGTTAACGTCGCGCCAATAGTACCGCTGCTGGTCACCGCCAGCGCCTGTTGGGCTGTTGTCGCCGTCAGCAACGTGCCTGCACAGATCAAAAGGAGTTTTCTTTTCATTTACCACCCTCCAGAAGACATTTCCGTTCGCTTGCCACATTTTATTTTTGCTGTTCAAGATGTTAGCCCCACTTAACGTTCCTCTTCCGGGGGTTATTGAGAATTTAGTTTATGGATACCGCTTCGACCACCCGCGCCGCGGAGGGCAAGACTAATGGCTTATTGACTGAATATTTATTTATAAAACAGGATGTTAATACTTTGTAAATGCCTTATTTCTCGTATACGCAGAGGATATATCCGTTGAAATGTGATCTGCATCACAATATATCGTCGAGGCGTTAACAACAAAATTAATAAAAATTAAAAACTAGTTGTATCCCCCTCCGCTTTACTTCAATTTATGTGCCGAATAATTTCCAGCGTCGTAATAAAAAATCTATATACATCGGCGCAGACGGCAACCAAAGCGCATAGAGGGTCTTTTTTCGTGGCAAGTGCAAACAAACTCACACTCTTCATCGTGATATTCATGCTGGCGGGTATTCTTTCAGGGGCGGCGATTCATGAGTATGCCTCTGCGGATGCTATCAAAGCATGGTCGGATAACATCACGCTGCTGACCGATATTTTCCTGCGTCTGATTAAAATGGTTATTGCGCCACTGGTCTTCAGCACGCTGACCGTGGGCATTATGAAACTGGGTGAAACCTCCACCATTGGTCGCGTGGGCGGCAAAGCGATGGTGTGGTTTATTAGCTCATCCGTGCTTTCCATTCTGGTGGGACTGTTTATCGTCACGCTGGAGCGTCCGGGCAGCGGCCTGAACCTGGCTATCCCGAAAGAGGCGGTAGACACCGGCCTTGCGGTGGGGGGGATGACGCTGAAAGCGTTCTTGTCCCATACCATTCCGACCAGTATTGCCGGTGCGATGGCGAACAATGAAATCCTGCAGATTGTGGTCTTCTCTATGTTCTTCGGCATCGCTGGCGCGTCGCTGGGGCAAAAATTCAATGCCCCGCTGGTGGCCGCGCTGGATGTGGTCTCCCATATCATGCTGAAGGTGACGGGTTACGTGATGTACGTCGCCCCGCTGGCCATTTTCGCCGCCATCTCATCTGTGATTGCCACTCAGGGTCTGGGCATTCTGCTGAACTACGCCTCCTTTATTGGCGGCTACTACGTGGCAATCCTTCTCACCTGCATGGTGCTGCTGGCCGTCGGCTATATGGTGCTGAAGAAAGAGGTGTTCCGCCTGGTCAGCATGCTGAAGGACCCGGTGCTGGTGGCGTTTACCACCAGCAGTTCAGAAGCGGCGTATCCAAAAACGCTGGAGCAGCTTGAGCGTTTTGGTTGCTCGCGCAATATCGCCTCTTTCGTTCTGCCGATCGGTTACTCCTTTAACCTGGTGGGCTCTATGGTGTATTGCTCTTTCGCCTCGATGTTTATCGCCCAGGCGTACAATATTCACCTGAGCTTCACCGAAGTGACCGTGCTGATGCTGACGCTGATGCTGGCTTCAAAAGGGATTGCGGGGGTGCCTCGTTCGTCGCTGGTGGTGCTGGCGGCAACCATCCCGAGTTTCAATATTCCGGTGGCGGGTATTTTGCTGCTGATGGGGATCGATCATTTCCTGGATATGGGACGTTCAGCGATTAACGTGCTGGGTAACGGTATTGCGACTGCGATGCTGTCGCAAAATGAAGGGGCGCGTGAAGCGGAGACTGAGCTGGTAGAGCAGGAAGCGTAACGGGTTGGCCGAATGGTTTCGTTCACCTTAAGGCCAGCAGAAAATACTACGCCTGCAGTAAGTGAATAAGATAAGGGGGCTGCAATAGCCCCCTTAATACGTTCACCGCAGCGGGCGAATCAGATAACCGAAATGCCCGACTGAACGAAACGGTTCCACGAAAGCCTCACAGAACCGTTTAGAGAAACATTACGCCACGTGATTCGTCGCGATATCCAGCAGCGCCATCTCATCACTGTTCAGCAGCTTCTCAATATTCACCAGAATCAGCATACGTTCACCCAGTGCTCCCAGCCCCGTCAGATACTCAGTAGACAGCGTGACCGCAAACTCCGGCGCCGGACGGATTTGATCGGACGTGAGGGACAGCACATCAGATACGCCATCCACCACGATCCCAACCACGCGCTGCCCCAGATTCAGGACAATCACCACGGTGTTCTCGTTATAGTCCACGTCGCCCTGGCTGAACTTCACGCGCAGGTCAACGATAGGCACAATCACGCCGCGCAGGTTGGTGACACCTTTAATAAATGCAGGCGTGTTCGCGATGCGGGTAACCTGGTCGTAACCACGAATTTCCTGCACTTTCAGGATATCGATGCCGTACTCCTCATCGCCTAAAGTGAATACCAGGAATTCCTGCCCTGATGGCTCGCCCGCCAGTTTCGTTACATTACTCATACCGGTCATGTTATTACCTTCTACTTAATCAGGCGGCTGTGTACGCCACACGTTGTTCACGATTTAATCCCTGAAGCGCCGACACATCAACGATCAGCGCCACGCTACCGTCACCCAGAATAGTGGCGGCAGAAATACCTGGCACTTTGCGGTAGTTGCTTTCGAGGTTCTTCACGACCACCTGGTGCTGGCCAATCAGCTGATCAACCAGCAGCGCGTAGCGGCGACCCGCACTTTGCAGGATCACCACGATCCCCTGCGTGGCCTCGGTTTTCGCGCCATCCACTTCGAACACTTTCCACAATTCGACCAGCGGCAGGTACTCACCGCGCACTTCAAGAACGCGCTCGCCACCCGCCAGCGGATGCAGATCTTCTTCACGCGGCTGCAGCGATTCCATCACCGCGTTCAGCGGCAGAATAAAGACTTCGTCCGCCACTTTCACCGACATGCCGTCGAGGATTGCCAGCGTCAGCGGCAGCAGGATACGAATGGTGGTGCCGGAACCTTGCTTAGACTTGATCTCAACGTGGCCGCCCATCTCCTGAATGTTACGCTTCACCACGTCCATCCCCACGCCGCGGCCGGAAACGTCCGTCACCTGCTCTGCGGTCGAGAAGCCTGGCGCGAAGATCAGCATGCCCACTTCTTCGTCAGTCATGTTTTCGTTGACCGCCATTCCCTGCGAAATGGCTTTCGCCAGAATGCGCTCACGGTTCAGGCCCGCACCGTCATCGGTCACTTCGATGCAGATGTTCCCGCCCTGGTGTTCGGCGGAGAGGATCAGATTCCCGACCGGGGATTTTCCGGCGGCAATGCGGTTTTCCGGCAGTTCGATACCGTGGTCGAGGCTGTTACGCACCAGGTGCGTTAACGGGTCAATAATGCGTTCGATCAGGCTTTTATCCAGCTCGGTGGAGCTGCCCATCAGCGTCAGTTCAATCTGTTTATTCAGTTTACTGGCCAGGTCACGCACCAGACGCGGGAAGCGGCTGAAGACATATTCCATCGGCATCATACGAATGGACATCACCGATTCCTGCAGGTCGCGGGCATTACGTTGCAACTGCCCCATGCTGGTGATCAGATCGCCGTGGGTCACCGGGTCCAGTTCGTTAGACCGCTGTGCCAGCATCGACTGGGTAATCACCAGTTCACCCACCAGGTTAATCAGCTGGTCAACTTTCTCGACGGCGACGCGGATGCTGGTGGATTCACTGGAGCGCGCGGCCGGTTTTTCACCACGGCCTGGCGCGGCGGCATCTTTTGGCACCGCTTTCAATACCGACGCCGCAGACGCAACGGCAGGCGCGGCCGCCTGAGGAACAACCGCCACCTCTTCCACTGCCGCTGGCACGTCAACCGCCGCCGTTTCGGTTTCAAACGCGATCTGGTCGGCTTCGATAACAAAGCACAGGACCGCCACGATATCGTCCTGGCTAATCCCCTCTTCCAGCGTCGCACTCAGGCTGTCTTTGCCTTTCACCACGTTGCTTAATTTCGCCAGGTTACTCAGCTCTTCTTCAAGAAGGTCAACTTCGTTCTCTTTGAGGCGAGACAGCACCACGCGCACTTTACTCGCAGCGGCGGCCGGGGCCGCCTCTTGTGCGGTAACGGCATCGACAACGCTCAGTTTGGCTGCCGGAACAACGGCTGCGGCTGCGTCACCTTTGGCTTCCAGCGCGAGCTGGCGCAGCGCATTGCAGATGTATTCAAAGCTGGCGGCATCAGGCTCTGCCGAGCTTTTATAGGCGTCGAGCTGTTCCTGCATAATATCTTTGGTTTCCAAAAACAGGTTGATAATGTCGGTATTGAGCTGCATCTCACCGCGTCGTGCTTCATCCAGCAGGTTTTCCATTAAATGGGTCGTTTCCTGCAGGATGGTAAATCCAAACGTTCCGGCTCCGCCTTTAATCGAGTGCGCTGCACGGAAGATGGCATTGAGCTGCTCGGAGTCCGGTGCTTCAGGCACCAAATCCAGCAAGTGTTGCTCCATATCGGCCAACAATTCGTCGGCTTCATCAAAGAATGTCTGGTAAAAATCGCTAATATCCATGCTCACGCTATCACCTCGGATTGGCTGGTGGCGATGTTGGAACGGCAGCCGAAGGAACGGCCCCAGGCTGTTTTAAATCGTCCAGTGACTCATTCTGACTTTCGGCGTTTTCGTGCAGGATGGCCTGCTCCGCCTGCTGGTTCAGCACTAAAAGACTGATACGACGGTTGATGGCGTCATCCGGCCCGCGGTCAGTGACACGCATGGTTGATGCCATGCCGACCACGCGCAGTACCTTGCCATCATCAAGCCCACCTGCCACCAGCTCGCGACGCGAGGCGTTGGCACGATCGGCAGAAAGCTCCCAGTTGCTGTATCCCTTCTCACCCGTGGCGTACGGGAAGTCATCCGTGTGTCCAGACAGGCTGATACGGTTAGGAATACCGTTCAGCACTGGCGCAATGCCGCGCAAAATGTCGCGCATGTATGGCTCAACTTCCGCGCTGCCCGTTTTGAACATCGGGCGGTTCTGGCTATCAATAATCTGTATACGTAAACCTTCCTGCACCAGATCGATCTTCAGGTGTGGTCGCAGGGCACGCAGTTTAGGATCCGCCTCAATCAGCTGATCGAGATCGCCGCGCAGTTTCTTCAGGCGTGCTTGCTCCATACGTTTTTTCAGCTCGTCGATGTTCGGCTCTTTCTTCACCTCACCCTTCTGCTGGGTGTAATCATCGCCGCCGCCAGGGATCGGGCTGTCGCTGTTAGAGATTCGCTGCCCACCGGTCATGGCGGTCGCCAGCGGCGTTCGGAAATATTCGGCAATCTGGATCAACTCTTTCGGGCTGGAGATGGAGATGAGCCACATCACCAGAAAGAATGCCATCATTGCGGTCATAAAATCGGCGTACGCGATTTTCCAGGAGCCATGCGCGCCGTGCCCATGCCCCTTGTGCTTGCGTTTTTTTACGATGACGATCGGATGGGACTGATTTTTCATGCGTCCTCAGTTGTCGTCTGTTGGTTTGGGTTTTTCACCGCACGCACGTGTTCTTCAAGCTCGATAAACGACGGGCGCTCGCTGGAATAAAGCGTTTTACGGCCGAATTCAACTGCAATAGGTGGCGCATAACCGTTGAGGTTAGAGAGCAGCGTGATCTTCACGCACTGCATCATTTTGGTCGTTTCCGCGCTCTTCTGACGCAGAACGCTGGCCAGCGGAGAGATAAAACCATACGCCAGCAAAATACCGAGGAAGGTGCCCACCATCGCATGCGCAATCAGCGCGCCCAGCTCTGCCGCAGGACGATCCGCCGAGGCCAGCGCATGTACCACGCCCATCACCGCCGCGACGATACCGAACGCAGGGAGGGAATCGCCCACCAGCGCCAGGCTGTTTGCCGGCACTTCGGATTCGCTTTCATGCGTTTCAATCTCTTCGTCCATCAGCGCTTCGATTTCGAAGGTGTTCATGTTGCCGCTGATGATCAGTCGCAGGTAATCGACGATGAAATCCAGCATCATTGCGTCAGCGAGAATGCGCGGGTAGCTGGCAAAAATTTCGCTCTCTTTCGGGTTTTCAATATCCCGCTCAAGCGAGAACATACCCTGCTGACGCGACTTCGCCATCAGACGATAGAGCAGCGCAAGCAGATCCATATACATGCTTTTGGTGTATTTAGAGCGACGGAACAGCAGTGGAATAGCTTTTAGCGTGCCCTTGATCGATTTACCGTTATTACCAACGATAAAAGCCCCTACCCCTGCGCCGCCGATGATAATAAGTTCAGCCGGTTGATAGAGTGCTCCAAGGTGCCCGCCGGTCATCATGTAACCGCCGAAAACTGTACCGAGAACTACCAGGTAACCTAATAAGATAAGCACGACATCATCCTTCCGCTAGTGACTATGGCAAGGATGTTCAGCTCGCAGCGTTTACCGTTTGCGGGGTAAAAAAAAGCAGCGGTAATTGCTTACCGCTGCTGGAATCTTGCCCACACGTTCGGGTTAAACAGCTTGTTCGATCTGTTCATCCAGCAGTTGTGGAATAATATCGGCAGCTTCCCGGGAAAGTTTACGTCTTTTTACTGCTCGGGATGGAGGCTGGCATAAACTACAGGCGAAGCTGCCTGCAGGCTGATGCGCATGGGTAATAAAATTGCCATCGCAGCAGTTACAGCGCGACAGCTCAAGCATTCCGCTTTCAACAAAACGCACCAGCGTCCATGCGCGGGTGAGCGCCAGCAAAGGACCCTCGTCCTGCTGCGGGCATTGTTCAAGGTAAAGTTTATACGCTTTGATCACGGCATCAACGCCGCTACACAAACCGGTTTTGAGAAGGTACTGCCAGGCATTACAGAACATGGAGGCATGAATGTTCTGTTCCCAGGTCATAAACCAGTCCGTTGAAAACGGCAGCATTCCTTTCGGCGGGGGACTACCACGTAACTCTTTATACAATTTGATGAGGCGACCACGACTCAGCTGAGTCTCGCTTTCCAGCATTTGTAAACGAGCACCGAGCGTAATCAGCTCCATTGCTAACTGTATGTCACGCGCTTCCTGAACAATGCTTTTCTCGCTCATTGCTAGGCCCTTTTCTTACGGGCTGCGTCATCAGGCTGGCTGATTTCGGTAAGCAAGCGAGTGGAAAGAAGAATACCGGTATGGATCTGTTGAAGATCGTCAACACGGGAATCCTGCGTCAGACGCGTGATAGTCTGAGGATTGTCAAAACGGAACTGGCAAACCAGTTGGTTTGTTTCCGCCAGTTTAACCATTTGAGGAAGGGTTAACCCACCCAGCATGGTTGCCATTTCTTCATTAATACCCAGACGAAACATCGCGGACGCCTTGTCCTGACTAATCAAACGCTGCGCGAGCAGTAAATACGACAAATTGATGTCATAGATATGTTTTAGCAACTCGGATGTATGCATTGTTCCCATCCCGAATAACCAACTATTATTTTTATGCGGAAAGACCGCACCCCGTGATGTCGCCGGGAAATCACCCGGTATAAAAAAGAAAAGGCTAAATGCATAGTCGAATTTAGGTTTGTATTCATTGAAACGCGCAACAGCTGAAACGCGGTTACGTCTCTTACACGTTTTATCATTTCTTACAAATAACTAAGATTTTTCCTAATTCGACGCAAACTCTACTCGTCAGTTTTGACACATACAATGCAGCCACCCCCAAATTTAAAAAAAATGTGATCTACGTCACACAATTTAAGTGAATATCTCCCATAAATCCATCAGTATGACTTGTAAATTGGTTATTTTTTGAACGATCGACACTGTTTTCTATTCTTTATGGGCGAATACTCATGCAGGAGTATGAGCAGAAGTGGCATGACATGTGCTGTTCGAAACGTGTCAGCGACCGAATGCGCGTTACACCGAATCCATCGTAAGGTCACATTTTCATTACCTATAAAAAACATGTAGTTATGCAAAACGCCCATAACAATTGTTTCACATGGTAATCATTAGAAATGTGTTTATAACGCGTTAAAACGATTTAACACCGGAAACGTAAAAAAGTGTGATTCAGGTTAAGTTGTTAATTTTTTTCATTTAGGCACGTTTTCCCGTTATTCTTCTTATAAGAATAATTAATGAATAATTATGATTAGCTTCACACTTATGTCGTATTCACCTCTTGCAGATCCGGTGAAATCGCGGTAATGGTGACTAAGACGCTGTCTTTCAGACACCTAAGGAGTGCGTTATGAGTTACTCCCATCTTCTTGTTTCTGTTGCGGTTTCGCCCGAAAGCCATGAACTCATCGCCCGGGCGGTTTCCATTGCCAGACCGCATAATGCCCGTATCAGCCTGATCACCCTCGCGGCCGAGCCTGAGATATATAATCAACTGGCTGCCCCCATGCTGGAAGATATTCGCGAGGTATTACAGGAAGAAACGCAGCAATTTATGCGAGAGCTGGTAGAAAAGGCGCAATATCCTATTTATGACACCATTATTGCGACAGGGGAGCTTAATGCGCATATTCTCAGCACATGCAGTAAGCAGAATATTGATTTAGTAATATGCGGGAATCATAACCACAGCTTTTTTTCTCGCGCAGCCTGTGCGGCGAAATCGATTGTGGCGTCAAGTCAGGTGGATGTGTTGTTAGTGCCTCTTGGGGGTCGTTAAACCCCCAGAGGAAAATCAGGCGAGTTTAGGGAATGTCGCGATCTTTTTTTGTAGATGGCCTTCATTACTCTGCGGCTCAATATCACGAAGATCGCGAATAAAACGCGCCTGCCAGTGGTTAATATCGTTCTTACGGATCGTTTCCATCATCTCGGCATGGCGGGAAATACGCTCCGTGAGCGGCATCGTCAGCGCACGGTTGAGGGCATTCGCCACGTCGTCACGATCGTAAGGGTTGACGATAAGCGCAGACGTCAACTCATTGGCGGCCCCGGCAAACTGGGAAAGCACCAGCACACCCGGATCGGCGGGGTCCTGGGCGGCGACGTACTCTTTCGCGACCAGGTTCATCCCGTCCCGCAATGGCGTAACCAGCCCGACATCCGCATAGCGGAACACTTTCATCAGGATCTTACGGTCAAAGTGTTGATTGAGATAAAACAGTGGCGTCCAGCCCAACTGACCGTAGCGGCCATTAATGCGCCCTGCTTCCGTCTCCAGCTGGTGACGAATATCCTGATAAGCCTGCACTTCACCGCGCGAGGTGGGCGCTATCTGCGTATAGCGGATTTTACCGTGATGCTGCGGGTACTTCTCCAGCAACGTTTCATAGGCCAGGAAACGTTCTGGCAGCCCTTTGGAATAATCAAGACGTTCCACCGAGAAGATATTCTTCACATGCTTGAGTTCATTCTTAAGCTGCGCCAGTTTGGGCGGCAGCGGACCGGAAGCCTGCTCGGCAATCTCTTCAGGTTCAATACCGATGGGATACACTTCAGTGTGGAATGTCTTGCCCCAGGCCGTATGGGTTTTACCCCCTTTGGTCACCACTCGCGTTTTGCCGGACACAGAATCGAGGAACGCAAGTCGATCATTCTCGGTCTGGAAGCCCAGCAGATCGTAGTCACACAGCGCATCCAGCAACTCTTCATGCGGCGGCAGCGCGGTAAAGATTTCCGGCGTCGGGAACGGAATATGCAGGAAAAAGCCAATCCGGTTATTCACTCCCCTTTTACGCAACTCTCTGGCGAAGGGCAGCAGGTGATAATCGTGGATCCATAAAATATCGTCATCCTCGATTAAAGGCAGCAGTTTATCCGCCAGCAGCGAATTCACCCGCGTGTAGCCTTCAAAGGACTCGCGCTGGAATTTGACCAGATCCAGACGATAGTGAAACGCTGGCCACAGCACAGCATTGGAGAACTGCGAGTAATACTCGTCATAATCTTTTTCGTTTAACGCAAACGACGCCCACGTAATATTTCCGCGCGTCACTTTCTTGAGCGGTTTTTGTTCTTCACTGATTTCACCATTCCAGCCAAACCACAGCCCACCGGCGGCTTTTAAGGCACCTAATACCCCAACCGCCAGGCCACCTGCACTGGATTTTTTATCATCAGGCGGTGCAATTCGGTTAGAGACGACGACTAAGCGACCCATAATGGTTTCCCCCTTTGTTTTGCGCTATTTGTTGTTGTTGCTGGTTAGCGATGTCAGATATCCACTGCCAGACGCTGGCGACATCCGCCAGACGCCATTCGGCGACAGTCTCACCAGGCCCGACCTTGATGGCGATCCCTCCGGCCTGATTCACCACACGAAACCCTGCCTCATCGGTCAGGTCATCCCCAATAAAAACGGGCGTCCTGCCGTTAAAAGGCGGTGTCGCCATAAACGCAGCAATCGCCGCGCCTTTATTGATCCCTTTAGGTTTAAGCTCCACCACGCATTTACCCGGCTGCAGCGCCAGTTCCGGATGTGCATTTGCTATAGCGGTCGCAAGCGCAAGCACAGCCGCTTCGTGCTGCGGCGCCTGGCGATAATGCAGGGCAAAGGCCATCCCTTTGGCTTCAAGCTCCGTACCGGGCAGTTCTGCCAGCGCAGACGAGAGTTGTACCTGTAGCGCCTGGATTAATGCGTCGGGGAGTGAAACGATATGCGTTTGATCATGGATGTCGCGGCGCTCCGCTCCGTGTACACCGGCCAGCGGAAAGCGATAAGGCCTGGCAAGCTGGTCCAGTTCGGCCATCGAGCGCCCTGATATCAATGCCACTGCTCCCTCAGTCATCTGCGAGAGCTGATGCAACTTCTGAAGAACCGTGGCGGGGATCGCCACCAGGTCAGGATGCGGCTTTATCTCGGCGAGCGTACCGTCGAGATCAAAAAAGAAAGCATAGTGTCCGGGCAGTACAGGCGGTGCAGTTAACAAGTCAGCCACCCTATTCCTCCTTACGGTTTACGAGAGGTAAACGCCTTTACCTCTTTCATAGCCATGTAAGTATAGACAGTGTGACGTCGCTCGCCATTTGACAACCGCCCCGCCAGCAAAACTGGCGAGGCGGTTCGGGGGTCAGCTAAGGTTATTAGTTGAGCAATATAAAGATAGGAAAAACCTTAGACGGTACGCTTCGCTTTTTGCTTGTAACGGTCGAATATCACCGCTGCCAGCAGGATCAGGCCACGAACGACGTACTGAGAGAACGGCGAAATATTGAGCAGGTTCATGGCGTTCTCTACCGTCCCCAGGATCAGGATACCGGCCACCACATATGAGATTTTTCCGATGCCGCCTTTCAGGGAAACGCCCCCCAAAACACAGGCTGAAATGACGATCAGCTCATAACCGATAGAGGTCATTGGCTGGCCACTGGTCATTCGCGACGCCAGAATAATCCCTGCGGCTGCAGAGACCAGCCCGGAAAGAACAAAGATAATAATCTTGGTACGCACCACCGGCACACCGGCCAGACGTGCGGCTTCTTCATTGCCCCCGATAGCCAGGGTATTACGGCCAAACGTGGTCCGGTTGAGCAGGAACCCGAACAGGATAAGACAGGCCACGGTCAGCCAGATTGGCGCTGGCAGCCCCAGCCAGTTAGCGTAACCGAGGGTAAAGAAGCGCTCGTCTTCAATCCCCACCGCTTTACCGTCAGAGATGATATAGGCAAGACCACGCACAATTTGCATGGTCGCAAGCGTTGTGATCAGGGCGTTAATCTTCAGACGAGCAATGACAAAGCCGTTCACCAGACCGCTGAGCACGCCCAGTAACAGACCCGCCAGCACGCCAATCCACAGGCTCTCCGTCATGTTGATTACCACAGCCGTGGTGACACCGGCACAGGCAATAACCGAGGCCACCGACAGGTCAAAATCGCCCGAGGCCAGACAGAACAGCATACCGCAGGCCACCATGCCGGACATGGAAATAGCCAGCCCCAGCCCTTTCATATTAATAAAGGTGGCAAAATTAGGAACGAAGATCGCACAGGCGACAAACAGGGCGGCAAAGACCACCAGCATGCCGTACTGATCCCAGATTCGGCCAAAACTGAACGCCGACTTTGGCGCTCCGGATGTAGTAACAGAGGACATCATTAACTCCTTACTCAGGCGACAGCCTGGCTGACTTTAGGCATGGCGAGATTCAACGCCTGTTGTTCATTCGCCTGTTCATGAAGCAATTCACCGGCAATTTCACCTTCACGCATGACGACAATGCGATCGGCGACGCCAAGCACTTCAGGCAGATCGCTGGAGGCGAAAAGCACCGCCACGCCGCGTTTTGCCAGTTCATAGATCACGTTATAAATCTCGTGTTTTGCCCCCACATCGATACCGCGCGTCGGTTCGTCCAGTAAAATGACCTTCATATCCTCCGACAGCCAGCGGCCCAGAATGGCCTTCTGCTGGTTGCCCCCGGAAAGATTCATGATCAGCTGTTCCGGTCCCGGCGTTTTGATATTGAGTGAACGAATGTGGTGATCGGCATTGCTCGATTCCCAGCTATCGTTGATCAGGCATCCTGCGCGGATAAATTTGCGACGGGCGGAGATATTGATGTTGTCACGCACCGAATGCACCGGAATAATCCCCTCCGCTTTGCGATCTTCCGGGCAGAGCATCATGCCTGCCTTAATCGCGTGGGCGGGCTTCTGAATATCCACCGCTGCGCCGTCAATAGACACCACGCCTTCGGTAATGCGCGTGCCGCCGAACAGCCCTTTCATTAATTCGCTACGCCCAGCGCCCACCAGGCCGAACAGCCCGACGATTTCACCGCTGCGTACCGATAACGAAACCGGCATGCGTACTCCCGGCGCTTTTACATTATCCAGTCGCAGGCGTTGAGGGCCGTACTCACGCGGTTTCCAGTGGTAAATGTCCCCCAGATCGCGTCCGACCATCGCCTGGACAAGCTGGTCATGGTTCACCTGCGCCATATCGCTAAAGGTGCGCACATAGCGGCCATCTTTAAACACGGTGATGGCGTCGCTCAGGGCAAATATCTCTTCCATACGGTGCGAAACATACAAAATCGTGCGGCCTTCCTGGCGCAACTCCCGGATCACGCGGAACAGGTTTTCGATTTCACGTGCGGAAAGCGAACTGGTGGGTTCATCAAAGGCAATAATTCTGGCGTTACGCGCCAGAGCCTTGGCAATTTCAACCATCTGCCACTGGCCGATGGAGAGGTATTTCAGCGGCGTCTGAGGATCGACGTCCAGCCCAAGATGTTTAAGCTGCAGCCCTGCTTCATAATTAAGTAGCGAACGATTAACCACGCCGCTTTTGTGCGGGAGCTGTCCTAAATAGATGTTCTCGGCCACGGTCATCTCTGGGATCAGGTGCAGTTCCTGATAGATAATGGCCACCCCGGCATTAAGCGCCGCCGTGGTATCAGCAAAAGCCACCTCTTCGCCACGAATGGCCAGTGTGCCGGTCGTAGGGGAATAGTTGCCGCTGAGGATTTTCAACAGCGTGGATTTCCCCGCGCCGTTTTCACCCATCAGGGCATGAACCTGGCCGGCATAGCAGTCGAAACTGATATCGGTCAGCGCGTTAACACCGGGGAACGTTTTCCCGATGCCGCGAAATGAGAGATACGGATCAGACTGTCGCATAACGTCTCCGTGATTCCTGTAGTGTGTACGTCTGGCCCCTCATGGTGAATGAGGGGCGCAATCACAGCGTATTACTTACCGCCCAGTCCTTTTTTCGCCAGTTCCTCTTTGAAGTTGTCGCGGGTGATCAGCACCACGTCGGTCACTTCAGTAAATTTCGGCGGTTCAGCCCCTTTGGTCACCCAGTTGTAGAGCATTTCACTGGATTTGTAGCCGTGTACGTCCGGGCTTGGCAGCAGAGAGCCATAGAAGCCGGTCGCCTGCGCTTTGGACAGTTCGCTGACGGCGTCAACGCCGTTGATGCCGATACCGATAACATCGGGAGCTTTGAAGCCCTGACCTTCTGTCGCACGCACGCCACCCAGCACGGTGTTGTCGTTCATACCGACCACCAGCCAGTGTTTAACTTCCGGGTGTTGAACCAGCATTGAGTTCGCGGCGTCGAACGCGCCGGGGATATCGTTGGATTTGGTAGGCACTTTATAGATCTGTTTTTCCGGGAAGCCGGCGGCTTTCAGAGCGTCCATGGAACCGGTAGTACGACGACGTGCAGTATCCAGCTCATCAGCCGTGATGGCCATGACGCCCGTCTCTTTTACATCCCAGCCGCGCTTTTGCATCTCTTTATAGAGTTCCTGACCCTGGCGCTCACCAATTTTGGTCGCGGCCATCATTACCAGCGGCACGGTGTCCATTGGCTTGCCTTTGGCATTGACGAACTGATCGTCAACGGCAATAACCTTCATGTCGTAACCGCGCGCTTTAGCCGCAATTGCCGACCCCAGTTTTGGATCGGGTGTACAGATAACGAAACCTTTCGCACCGCTGGCCGCCAGGCTGTCGATGGCGTTCAGGGTTTTTTCACCGTCAGGCACGGCGATTTTAATGACGTCAAAACCTAAATCTTTTCCGGCTTTATCGGCGAATTTCCACTCAGTCTGGAACCACGGCTCTTCTGGCTGTTTTACCAAAAAACCGAGTTTTAAATTCTCTGCGATAGCGGATTGTGACATAACAGCAGCCAGACCAACGGCCGCCAGCGCTTTAGTAAATTTGTGCATGGTAAACTCCAGCTTTAGCATTCTTTTCTGTAGGGAATATTTGCGTGCTTCTTATTTAATCGGACTTAAAACAAGGCATTAGCGCTTACCTCGTCATAAGCGTTATTGCTGGTGATAGTTTTAGCGGGAAATTAATCATCCATAAGAGAGCGCCATCACACCGCAGAATTACAGTAATTGCGTACATAAATTCAGCGGAAAATGACATAAAAACGGCAGGAATTGTCGGACAAATGAAACGGGGTTAAGCAGAATAATCCATAAGATCAGCTAAGAAGTCCCTGAGCGCCGGACGCTCTAGCATCCGGCGGGAAATTTACCAGGCGTAATAGATGTGGTCAGCGTGATCGCGAACGGGCGTTTCGTCACCCAACAGTCGAGCAGCAAGGGCCAGCGCAAAGTCAAACGCATGACCAAGACCTTTGCCGCTGAGCAGGTTTTTATCCTGGACGACCGGTGCATCCACATATTCACCGTCTTTTACCGTCTCCCATAAATCCCCGGAGCAGACGTAGCGACGCCCCCGAAGCAGCCCATTCCCCCCCAGCACGCGCGCCGCTGCTGAACAAATAGGGCAAATCAGTTTTCCGCGCGCGTCATGTTCAGAAATAAAACGGATAACCTGCGGATCCGCGGCCAGATTTGCGCTGCCCTGCGGTCCCCCGGGTAGAACAATCGCATCGTAAAGCGAATCGCTGCGTTCTGATAAGGTGCTGTCTGCCACCATGGGAATGTTATGGTAACTGACCACTGCACGCGACTGCGCGCAGGCCAGAGTTTCCACGTCGATGTTCAGCCGGCGCAAAATATCAATGGTGATAATCGCCTCTGCTTCCTCAAAACCGGGTGCCAACAGCACCGCAACCTTTGCCATCATAGACCTCAATGATTGAAACAAGATAAAACAGTGTTTCATTTTTACATAATCATTAAGAACAATCTTGCACGGCGATCACACACTCGCCTTTTTGCGATAAATTGATTTAGCGCAATTTTATTCCTCAAAATATATCCTGATTGATTGATCTGTTTTTCACATCGTCACAGAAGATTCTGTTGCCTTAATATTTTCACTCTTGAAAAAACGAGACAAACAATACATAAACACATAAAAATCAATTAGTTGTTAATGTGTTAATTTATATCCACCTGTTTTCATTTCTGTACTATATTAAATTTTGTAATGTATGGCAAACACAGCCTAATTAAGAGTTTTCTTAGACAGAATACAAGGGTATGCTTATTTATATCGAACACAGGAAGTGAATATTCGATCGACTTTTGTCGCCGCAGAAATGCCATTTCTGCATTCCATTATGTGTGCCTGCCGGGTCAGGTTAGCCGCGGACATCACGTCCCACAGTCAATAAGGATATGAGTATGACTACCCAAACGATGATGCAAAAACTCAATGCCCAGTTGAACCTCGAGTTCTATGCCTCGAATCTGCACCTGCATATCAGCTCGTGGTGTTCCGAAAACAGTCTCAATGGCTCTGCCACTTTTTTTCGCAGCCAGGCGCAAAGCAACGTCACCCATATGATGCGTGTTTTTAACTTCATGAAAGCCGCAGGGGCAAACCCAACCGTAAAAGCGCTTGATACGATCGACGATAACTACTCTTCTCTGGAAGAATTGTTTGAGAAAACACTGGAACAGTACGAACAGCGTTGCAGCACGCTTAACAAGCTGGCCGATGAAGCCAGAGCACAACACGACACCAAAACCCTTAAATTCTTACGCGATATGGATAAAGCGCAACAGCAGGACGGCATGCTGCTTAAAACGCTGGCGGACGAAATCCATAACGCGCAGCAGGCGGGTTTATGTCCGGAACAAACCGACCGTCATCTGCTTGACCTTGTGACGGTACAGCACCACTGATCATTTTCCTGCTCCCTGACAGGCGCGCTTTTCGGCCCACCGGGAGCAGGTTCCCCCTCTCGTCGCCAACCTTCTGCTTTTGCTAAGATTTAACAAATCAGATCTCGCTCTCAATGATTAACCACACAACATGTAATGATTTATTTAATTACATTATCATTGACGAGGGAGCATCATGATCACCATTGAGTTTATTGTCATCCTCCTCTGCCTGCTGACAGGTACGCGTTTCGGCGGCATGGGGCTTGGGTTGATAAGCGGTATTGGCCTTTTTATTTTATGTTTTGTCTTTGGTCTGCAACCCGGCAAACCGCCGGTTGACGTGATGCTGACCATTCTCGCCGTCATTGGGTGTGCCGCAACGCTTCAGACCGCAGGCGGCCTGAACGTCATGATGCAATTTGCTGAGCGCCTGCTGCGCAAACATCCTCAACACATCACGCTTCTCGCCCCTTTTACCACCTGGATGCTGACCTTTCTCTGCGGGACCGGACACGTGGTGTACACCATGTTTCCCATCATTGCGGATATCGCCCTGAAAAAAGGGATCCGCCCGGAACGCCCAATGGCCGTGGCATCAGTGGCATCGCAGATGGCAATTACGGCCTCGCCGGTCTCCGTGGCCGTTGTGTCACTGGTCTCCATTCTGGGCGCGCAGCATGGGCTCGGCCACGCGTGGGGAATACTGGAAATTCTCGCCGTCTCGGTTCCTGCCTCACTGTTCGGTGTGGCGATTGCTGCGCTGTGGAGTTTGCGTCGTGGGAAAGCGTTAGCGGACGATAAGGAGTTTCAGGAAAAGCTCAAAGATCCGAAGCAGCGTGAATTCATCTACGGCGGGACGGAAACGTTAATGAATCAACGTTTTCCAAAGCAGGCCTACTGGTCCACGTGGATTTTCTTCGCCGGCATTGCCGTGGTTGTCCTGCTGGGGGCATTCCCTGACCTGCGCCCTGCATTTGAGATAAAAGGAAAAATGACGGCGTTGTCGATGAACCTTGTCATCCAGATGATGATGTTAATTGCCGGTGCCGTAATGCTGATGGCCTGCAAGGTCAATGCGTCTGCCATTTCTAACGGCGCGGTGTTTAAGGCGGGTATGGTCGCGATCTTCTCGGTGTTCGGGGTGGCGTGGATGAGCGATACCTTTTTCCAGGCGCATCTTGATGAGTTAAAGCTGGCGCTGGAAGGCGTGGTGAAAAGCCATCCGTGGACCTACGCGATTGTGCTGTTCCTGGTATCAAAGCTGGTGAACAGCCAGGCGGCAGCCCTGACGGCCGTTGCGCCTATGGGACTGATGCTGGGAATCGACCCGAAAATGCTGATCGCCTTTTTCCCGGCCTCTTACGGCTATTTTGTCCTGCCGACCTACCCAAGCGATTTAGCCTGCATCGGCTTTGACCGTTCGGGCACAACCCGCATCGGCAAATTTATCATTAACCACAGCTTTATTCTGCCGGGATTAATTGGCGTAAGCTGCGCGTGTGCGGCGAGCTATTTACTGGTACAGACGTTCTTTTAAGGTGAGCGAAGGGCGACAAACGGTCGCCCTTTTTAGCGTCAGGCGGGCTTTAGTGAGACTCGCCCTGCGGCGTGAATCGCAGTTCAATCAGCGCGATGGCTTTCTGAATAGCGCGAAGCGTGACCGGGTCAGCCGCAGCGGGATGGCTGTTGAAATCGATATTTTTCAGCTGCGTGGACATCTTCTCGCGCACTTCAACCGGCGCAATAACGTCCAGGACATCAAGGATTTGTTTGATAACTAACTGACAGGCGACAACGTCAGACACCAGCTCCTGATCGGCGCTCAGGTTTTGTGACATGGGGCTTTCTCCTTATTTAAAGGCCGCCATAGTAACAAAACGAAGGCCCATTCATCTCCCTCTCGTCGCTTACGGGCACAAAAAAACCCGCCGAAGCAGGTTTTTTTCATCAGAACATTGCGCCCGGTGGCACGTCTTTGAAAGTGTTGCAGTAGTTAGCCCACATACTTTTCAGGATCTTGCGAAGTTTCATCAGGTAGCTCCATTAACTTGTTATACAACTTTATCGTCAATGTGCTTATAATATGACCATCGTCACAAAAATCAATATTTTTGTGACGCAAATCACAATTTCATGCTTCCTGCCAAACCTGAAAAGTGGGGCTCACGGCACCTGAAAGCGTCAGCCTACGATCCCGCGAACAAAAGCTTCGATCTCTTTGTCCTGGCAATTCTCAAAGAAGCACTGCTGGAAACGCTGACCCGAAACGGCCGTCTTCACCAGCTCGGGATCGATTGCGCGCAGCGTATCCAGATAGTTCTCTTTCACGACCGCCGCTTTAACCTGGTTCAGAATACCGGCGTTACGCACCTGCGGCTCTTTGCGCTCGGGCGGATAACCTTCACCGTTTCGACCCGTGAACGCTTTTTCAAAGATAAACCGAACGTTCAGTTCAGCCCCCCAACCGAAGCCTTTGGCAAACGGCAGGGAGAGCGCGTTACCGTTGTTGATCTGAGCAAACAGGAACGCATCCGCAGGATCAATGCAATAGCCGCAGATAACACCCGGGTGGATGTTCAGCGACATCAATGCTCCCTGCCCCGTACCGCAGCCGGTCACAACAAAATCAACGGCTTTCGCATTCAGTAAAATGCTCGCCATAATCCCCAGATGGATATAGGTCAGGTGATGGTCATTCTCGTCGCTCATGCCCACGTTATAAACCGGGAACCCTTTTTCATCGGCTACCGTTTTCAACTCTTTCAGTATCACCGGGTTTTTCGCGGCCTGGCTGTTTTCCATCATCAGTGCAATTTTCATTTCATCTCTCCTGAATGCGTGGCGGGAGATCCCGCTATGGATACCTTTACCTGTTCACCCTACTATCAAACAAACAACCTTTCAAATTAAATGAAAGGTTGTTTTAAAAAACAAAGACGGGTTCACAATTTAGCGAGAATGAGACCGTACGCCAAACGTGCATTAAAAAGTTAAAGCAAACCTGTTGCCGCTTCAGCCCGTTAGCTAGACTGCAAAAGTACACGCTAAAATCGTATGGGGTTGACCTGTGAATCAGCGCTGCCGGATGCTTCGCTCCCTCTTTCTACTCGCGTTGACGGGTCTGTTGCTTGCTTGCCCCCCTGCCCGGGCAGAAGAGCCTGTACCGGTCTGGATCTTTGATGCTAACAACTTCGAATCCTGGCGCACACCGCAAGGAGAGTGGCAGGGTTTTTATCCTGAACTGATTAAGGCCATCAATAAACAGGCGGGTACGCAGCTGCAGCTGCGGCCGCTCTCCGGTGCCGATATTAGCCAGCGTTTTGCACAAAATGAGTATGGCGTGTATGCCGGGGTATTGCGCACGGAGAAGCGAGCCAGAACCAAAATTCTCTCAGCACGTTTGTTTGATAACGACGTGGTGGCCGCCAGTCCATCGATGACGGTGACAACTGCCGAACAGCTCAGCCATGCCCGGGTGCTGTTCCGTAAAGATGACGCGACGCTCGACAGTGTGCAACAACGTTATCCCGACCTTAAATTTCGTTCTCTGCGCCTCGTCGCCACCAGCGACGAGGCTTTTCGCTTACTGAGCGACAACCAGGCTGATTTCTATATTAATGACGCTCCGGAGATGGAGAATACCCAGCGCTATTATCTGGTCTCCCGGCCCTTTCCTGAGCTACGCATTCCTGTCGTCCTCGCCTTCAGCCCTGACCTGCTTCCCTTGCGGGATAAAATCAATGCGCTGATTGGCACCTGGTATCGCAACGGCGAAATCAACACGATGCTGGAGGAGAGCAAGCGCAATTACCTGCTAAGCCGTATCACCCTGTCAGAGGAGGAGCGAACCTGGATCGCGCATAACCGCCTGCAGATCAACCTGCCCAAAAACGAGAATTTTGCCCCGCTTATCTGGCGGGACAGCAAGGGCTACCACGGCACAGCCATTGATATGATTAACGACATGCGCGATTTACTGGGCATGAAGGTTGATGTCAATTTTATCGATCACTATTCGAGTCTTCCGCGACAGCAGTGGGCGGTTCGATTGATTGATATCGTTGATCGAAGCGACAGTGCGCATGCACAGGGTCGTATCGGCCCCGACATCGCCTGGCACAACGCCTATTACAATCGCAGCAGTCAGCCCTTCTTGTGGAACGAAGAGAGTATTCGCAGCCAGCGCGTCGGCGTAAT
This sequence comes from Enterobacter cloacae complex sp. 394I7, assembly GCF_057320345.1. Taxonomy (NCBI): domain Bacteria; kingdom Pseudomonadati; phylum Pseudomonadota; class Gammaproteobacteria; order Enterobacterales; family Enterobacteriaceae; genus Enterobacter; species Enterobacter cloacae complex sp. 394I7. Next base: position 1,808,067 of record NZ_JBXWCR010000001.1, read on the forward strand.
CGACGGTTCGTTTGCCGCAGCCTATTTACGCCAGCGTTTTGGCAGCGATGTGATCATCGTGACCCGGCCAACCATTGACGGTCTTATCGACGCGATTGAGAACGATGAGATTGACTATATTCTGGGCGACCTCAGTTCGCTGGAGTCCACGCTTCGCGGCAACGAACTGTTTCGCGGGGTGCTGAAAGTCGCGGGGGTCACCCGCTCTGAATTTATTATTGGCCCGTGGGTGGACCCGCAGCATCCGCTCTTTCATCTGCTGACTCAGGTTCATCGCCTGTCAGAATACCGCACACAAATAGAACGTCAGGATGAGCAGAGTTACTTACCCGATTTTTCTAAAAACACGCTGAAGATTATCAGCGTGATTTTGCTGATCGTGGCCCTGTTCAGCATCGGTATGCTGATCATGATGCGTCGCCATTTACGTCAGAACCGGATGGTTAACCGCAATATGGTGCAGGCGCTGGAGAAGGTAAACCGCGCGCACGATGACGAGACCGGCAGCCATATTCAGCGCGTCGCCCGATATTGCGGCTTAATGGCGCGTGAGCTTGGGCTTTCGCGCAAAATGACCCGTGAGATAGAACATTTTGCCTCACTTCACGATGTCGGAAAAATTGCCGTGCCGGAGCGTATTCTGCGTAAGCAAGGCCCGCTGACCCAGGACGAGTTTGCAGAGATGAAACTTCATACCGTGAAAGGGTGGCGGATTATTCAGGGCTTAGAGCTGGGCGCAGTTGCGGAGAATATTATCCATTTCCATCATGAAAAATGGGATGGCAGCGGATATCCGCAGGGGCTACGGGGAGAACAGATCCCGCTGGAAGCCCGCATTCTGGCGCTGGCCGATGTGTATGATGCTCTGAGGCAAAAGCGGGTCTATAAGCCGGGATTCACTCACGAGCAAGCCTGCAAAATCATTCTGGAGGGTGACGGCCGCCATTTTGACCCGCAGCTTATTGCGCTGTTTCGCCTGCATCATCTTAAGTTTAAAACCATTTTTGACAGCCTGGCCGACTAAACGGCCCGTCGCAAAGAGAAAGCGCAGATTGCCCGGCTATTCCTCGCATTGCGACTCACATCTGCAGGTACGATAACGTATTCCCACTCACTCAGAGCGAACCATGAAAAGAGTCTTCGTCGCCGGTACGATCCTGCTGCTGGCGGGCTGTAACATTAATCGCCAGGCTGAGGTCAGCACCCTGGACGCGCCAAATGGCATCGTCCGCCTCGACTACGGGCAAGCAATGCTGCAAAACGCCTATTCCGATGAGTATGTTAATAACGGCACCGCAGCTAAAGCGTGTCAGAGCATGGGGTATGCCACCGCCTCTGCCTATGGTCAGCCCATTAAAACCTGCACCCTGACCAGCGGCTCTCTGTGTCTCAATGAGAGCGTGACGATCCAGTATAAATGCATGGGCTTTGCTGTAAACCCTAAGGCAAATAACCCGTGGTATTAATCTGTGCTGCCAGTATTGACTGGCAGTGTATTTCATTACGAACAAAAACAATTCTCATTAATAAAATATAAATCGGCAATGCGTTTTATTCCCATTCGTATTTTAAATAAAGAAATAATTATTTTACGTTTTGCAAATAATTAAATAACAAATTATAGTGTCGCTCATTGTGAACCAGAATTAATAACCCGGAGCGTCACCATGCTGAAAACTGAAATGATCGACAAGCTCAATGCGCAAATGAACCTTGAGCTTTTTTCATCCCTTCTCTACCAGCAGATGAGCGCCTGGTGCAGCTACCACAGTTTTGAAGGCGCTGCCGCCTTCCTGCGCCGCCACGCGCAGGAAGAGATGACCCATATGCAGCGTCTGTTTGATTATCTGACTGACACGGGCAGCCTGCCGCGCATCGATAACGTTGCGTCCCCGTTTGCCGAGTATAATTCGCTTGATGAGCTCTTCCGTGCGACCTATGAGCACGAGCAACTGATTACGCAAAAAATTAACGAACTGGTTCATGCGGCAATGATCGGCCAGGATTATCCGACCTTTAATTTCCTGCAGTGGTACGTGGCAGAGCAACACGAAGAAGAGAAACTGTTTAAATCCGTGCTGGATAAATTGTCTCTGGTGGGGAAAACAGGCGAAGGTCTTTACTTTATCGATAAAGAACTTTCTACCCTCGATACACAGAAATAATATTGCTGCGGTGCTGTTTTCAGCGCCGCACTTTTATTCTCCGCGCACAGATTTACATACACCCCGCACAGCTTGTACACCGCCAGTCCTGCGTATTGACCGCCTGGTAAAAATACCGGTAGTTAGCCGTCTCCAGCGGAATACCGGCGTCAAAAAAAACATCTGTCAGCCAGTCTACGTTTTCGATGATCCACTCATCTTCTTTTAGCCCCTGCGCAAAGGTGTCGTCCTCAGGATCGATGATCGAATAAATGGCCCAGGTGCCCATATCCCTTTCACGACGCGATTCAGGAAGCTGCAGGGCCTGGTTCTGCCAGCTGATTATCCAGTGACCATGGCACAGTAAATTACCGCCCCGGCTCCACGCCGCGGTAAAGGGATTATTTCCCGCCATCTGCCCTCACATTATTTGAAAACTTATAGTTATTGTTTAAATTACGCCTGATTTTTCGGCAAAAATAGTGCCCTTACGAAGTAGGTATCCCCTCCCAAAGGGGCAGGTCCGGGTAAATTACCTAAAGTCGAAAAATATCGTAAATAATTCATTACACCTACTGTAACGGTCATTTGACGAAGCGGGGCTTTTCCCTTACTCTGCGCCGCAGAATTTGTCGCGATTACGAATCGTTGTAGAGGAATGCGTGAAAAACAGAACCCTGGGAAGTATTTTTATCGTCGCCGGAACGACGATTGGCGCAGGAATGCTGGCGATGCCTCTGGCTGCCGCAGGCGTTGGATTTGGAATGACACTGCTGCTCCTTGGCACACTCTGGGCGTTGATGTGCTACACCGCCCTGCTCTTGCTTGAGGTTTATCAGCATGTGCCCGCGGATACCGGCCTGGGTTCTCTTGCGGCACGCTACCTGGGACGCTATGGCCAGTGGATAACCGGCTTTAGCATGATGTTCCTGATGTACGCCCTGACCGCGGCCTATATCAGCGGCGCCGGCGAGTTAATCGCCTCCAGCGTTAACGACTGGTTCGACGCTGACATCACGCCTTCAACGGGCGTTATCTTCTTTGCGCTTATTGGCGGGGGTGTGGTCTGTGTGGGGACTTCGCTGGTCGATCTGTTTAACCGTTTTCTGTTCAGCGCCAAGATACTGTTCCTGATTGTGATGCTGGTTCTGCTGGCACCGCATGTTCACAAGGTCAATCTGCTGACGCTGCCGCTGGAAAAAGGGCTGGCGCTGTCCGCGATCCCGGTTATTTTCACCTCGTTTGGCTTCCACGGCAGCGTGCCCAGCATCGTGAGCTATATGAACGGCGATATCCGTAAGCTACGCCGCGTCTTTATGGTGGGGAGCGCCATCCCGCTGATTGCCTATATTTTCTGGCAACTGGTGACGCTGGGGAGCATTGACGCGTCGACCTTTACCGGGCTGATGGCGGAACACGCTGGCCTGAACGGTTTTCTGCTGGCACTGCGCGAGGTAGTCACCTCCCCGCACGTTGAGCTGGCGGTCCATCTGTTTGCCGACCTGGCGCTGGCCACCTCATTCCTGGGCGTGGCGCTCGGCCTGTTTGATTACCTGGCCGATCTGTTCCAGCGTCGTAATACTGCCGCAGGACGCTTACAGACAGGGGCAGTCTCCTTCCTGCCTCCTCTGGCGTTCGCACTGTTTTACCCGCGTGGGTTCGTGATGGCGCTGGGGTATGCAGGTGTGGCGTTATCCGTGCTGGCCCTGCTGCTCCCTTCCCTGCTGGCCTGGAAGAGCCGCCAGCAGCATCCTCAGCAAGGGTACCGCGTCATGGGCGGCAAACCGCTGCTGTGCATGGTGTTTGCCTGCGGAGTGATGATTATTCTGGTGCAGTGCTTGATAGCCGCAGGGATGCTACCGGAAGTGGGTTAACAAAAAAGGGGCTGAAATCAGCCCCTTTTTATTAGTGCAAACAGCAGCTCTTAAACTTCTTCCCGCTGCCGCACGGACACGGATCGTTACGCCCGACCTTTGTGCCGTTAACAATCGGTTTTTTTGCTTCCGGCTGCTGTGGGTTGTCCACCCAGTAATTGTACAAACGCAGAGCCGCAGGCTGAATGCTCTCAATGCTGGCTTTATATTCGTCTTCGCTCAGCTCATCCAGCTTCTCGCTGTTCTCGTCTGTACCGTGCAGCGCAATCGCATCAAGATCGGCCTTCAGTGCTTCCGGTAAGGCTGACCAGTCCGTCAGCGCCACACCGCGCATATAGCCATAACACCACTCTTCAACAACGGTATAGCTCTCGCCGTCGACATCGTTGTAACCAAACATCGGCTCAAACTGATCCGGGTATTCGCTCAGGCGCTCAGCAATGTCGTTCATATGCTTAAAGCAGAGGTCGATAAAACGGTGCATTTCACGATCGTTTTTCCAGCGCGGAATGTATTTCTCCCCACCCCACACGGCCACCAGCCAGGTATCTGGCTCAACGACAACAGGGCCGGAAAGGACTGCGGTAAGCATGCCGTCCAGTTCAGACACGTCAATCACGGACGCATCGTCATGACCGTAAGACATTAATGTCTCTTCCAGCCACGCCATTTCGCTTTCATTCAATGGGCCTTCAGTCATCGCTGACACTCCTGATAAAAAAGGAAAAGATCCTGACACATATCTCACGGCTTTCCTATCTGAAGTTTAGGTCTTTATTGCTGCAAAAACGTGCAAATCGTGACCATTGCACAACTTATGGGCTTTGTTGTTAACGATATGTGATCTCCGCTGTAATTTCATCGCGTCCCACAAGGTGCCATATCACCGCACTCTATACTCAAACATGTCACAACCCGCTCAATGGGTTAACCATTCTGGCAACGATTTTGCTTAATGTTCTTCGCGCGAACCTGCGCAGGGAAACCTCGCCGTATTACGCAGGCGTTGTCTGGATCTTGTTCGTTTAGTGCATTTTGTTCTTGCTCGTGTTTTTGGATTGGCTGCGCCGTCGGCGTCCGGGTTTACGCCGTGGTGCAAAAACCTCTTTGCTAAGGAACATAATAATGTCGCTGAAATTTATCAGAACTCCCCTTTCTCTCGTGCTGGCCGGTTGTCTGGTGACGGCATTTTCTGCGCATGCAGATATTGTCATTGGTGTGGCCGGGCCGTTTACCGGCCCAAACGCCACCTATGGCGATCAGTACTGGCACGGTGCAACGCAGGCCGCTGAAGACATTAACGCCGCAGGCGGCATTAACGGCGAGAAGATTAAGCTGGTTCAGGGGGATGATGCCTGCGAGCCGAAACAAGCCGTGGCCGTCGCCAACCGCCTGGTCGACCAGGATAAAGTCAACGCGGTGGTCGGCCATTTCTGCTCCTCTTCCACAATGCCCGCCTCCGAGGTGTACAGCGACGCGGGGATCCTTGCCATTACCCCCGGCTCGACCAACCCGCTCATTACCGAACGAGGCATGACCGATATGTTCCGCATGTGTGGTCGCGATGACCAGCAGGGCCAGGTCGCCAGCGATTTCATTATCGATAAGCTGAAAGCCAAACGTGTGGTCATCATCCATGACAAAGACACCTACGGTCAGGGGCTGGCAGACGCCACCAAAGCTGCGCTGGCGAAGCGCGGGGTTCAGGATGTGATGTATGAGGGCTTATCCCGTGGTGAGAAAGACTTTAACGCGCTGGTGACAAAAATCGGCGCGCAAAAGCCGGATGTGGTGTTCTTCGGGGGTTGTCACCCTGAAGCCGGCCCGCTGGTTCGCCAGATGCGTGAACAGGGCGTACAGGCGAAATTCTTCTCCGGCGACTGTATCGTCAACGAAGAGATGGTGACCGCGGCGGGTGGGCCACAATATACCAAGGGTATTTATATGACCTTCGGTAAAGACCCGCGTCTGATCCCGGATGGGAAAGCGGTCATTGAGAAATTCCGCGCCGGTAAATTCGAGCCTGAAGGTTACACCCTCTACTCTTATGCCTCCGTTCAGGCCATTGCCGCGGCCTTCAAGGCTACGGGCGGTAAAGACTCGGCTAAAGCCAGCGAATGGCTGAAAGCCAATGCCGTCGACACGGTTATGGGCAAAAAAGCCTGGGACAGCAAAGGCGATCTGAAAGTGTCTGACTACGTGGTGTATCAGTGGGACGATAACGGAAAATATAAGGAAGTTCAGTAACGGGACGGAGTCACGCTCAACGCCGGCAGGTTCGCCTGTCGGCGCGTAATAAACATCAGGCTGCGCGTGCCGCGCAGCTTAAAATAACGAGCGCGCTATGATGAGTACATTCTTCCTGCAACAGTTAATAAATGGCTTAACGCTGGGCTCCGTCTATGGATTAATCGCCATCGGCTACACCATGGTGTATGGCATCATTGGTATGATTAATTTCGCCCACGGCGAAGTGTATATGATCTCCGCCTACCTCTGCGCCATTGGCCTGGCGCTGCTCTCCTTCTTCGGCCTGCAGTCGTTCCCGTTGCTTATCCTCGGTACGCTGATCTTCACGATTGTGGTGACCGGTGTTTACGGCTGGACTATCGAGCGCATTGCCTATAAGCCGCTACGCAACTCTACCCGTCTGGCACCGCTTATCTCCGCCATCGGGATGTCTCTGATTTTGCAAAACTACGCGCAGCTGAGCCAGGGGCCACGTCAGCAAGGGGTGCCCACGATGCTGGATGGCGTACTTCGCCTGCATATTGGTGAGGGGTTCGTTCAGATAACCTACACCAAAGTGTTTATTCTGGTTGCCTCGTTCGCCGGCATGCTGTTGCTGACATGGATAATCAACAATACCCGGCTTGGGCGGATGTGCCGTGCGGTGCAGCAGGACCGCAAAATGGCCTCCATTCTGGGCATTAACACCGACAGAATCATTTCGCTGGTCTTTGTGATTGGCGCGGCGATGGCCGGTCTGGCGGGTGTGCTCATCACCATGAATTACGGCACCTTCGATTTCTACGTCGGATTTGTCATTGGCATCAAGGCGTTTACCGCAGCGGTGCTCGGCGGGATTGGCTCCCTGCCCGGTGCGATGCTCGGCGGGTTGATTCTGGGCGTCGCCGAGGCGCAATTTTCCGGCATGGTGAACTCAGATTATAAAGATGTGTTCTCGTTTGGCTTGCTGGTCTTGATCCTGATTTTTCGTCCTCAGGGTCTACTTGGCCGCCCGATTGTCGCCAAAGTGTGAAGGAGAATACGATGACCTCTCACGGCTTTTCGCTTAAGCGCTGCATTCTGGACGCCATTTTTTCCGGGCTGATTGCGTTAATAATTTTTGGCCCGATTGCCGGCGTGGTGCTGGACGGATACAGCTTTAATTTCGCCGGACAGCGGCTCGCATGGATAGTCGGCATCGTAATGCTGGGTCGTTTTCTGCTGAGCGCTTTTTTAGGCACCGCTCCGGGTGCACGTTTCCAGGCACGTTTTGAAGCCGACAGCGCGGGGGTTTATGTCCGGCCGCCGGAATACAAAAGCCGCATGCGCTGGATAATCCCGCTGATTATCGCCCTTGCGATCTGCTTTCCCTTCGTTGCTACCAAGTACGTGCTCACCGTCGCCATTCTTGGGCTTATCTACGTGCTTCTCGGTCTCGGGCTGAATATTGTGGTCGGGCTGGCCGGGCTTCTGGATCTCGGTTATGTCGCTTTTTATGCCATCGGCGCTTACGGGCTGGCGCTGGGGTATCAGTATCTGGGATTAGGATTCTGGAGCATGCTGCCGCTGGCGGCGATTATGGCTGCCGCGGCCGGCGCCCTGCTCGGCTTTCCGGTGCTGCGCATGCACGGTGATTACCTGGCGATCGTCACGCTTGGCTTTGGGGAGATTATTCGCCTGATCCTCAACAACTGGCTGACCTTCACCGGTGGCCCGAACGGCGTTTCTGCCCCACCTCCCACCTTTTTCGGACTGGAGTTTGGCCGCCGTGCCAAAGAAGGAGGCGTGCCCTTTCACGAATTTTTCCATCTGACCTACAACCCGAACATGAAGTTTATCTTTATCTATACGGTCCTGTTCCTGGTGGTGATGCTGGTGCTGTATATCAAGCATCGTCTGACGCGGATGCCTATTGGTCGGGCATGGGAAGCCCTGCGGGAGGATGAAATCGCCTGTCGCTCAATGGGATTAAATCATGTGCTGGTCAAGCTCTCGGCCTTTACGCTGGGTGCGTCGACTGCCGGCATCGCCGGGGTGTTTTTTGCCACTTATCAGGGCTTTGTCAACCCGACATCGTTTACCTTTTTTGAATCGGCGCTGATCCTGGCGATTGTGGTGCTCGGCGGTATGGGCTCAACGCTTGGCGTGGTGCTGGCGGCGTTTGTGCTCACGGTGACGCCGGAGCTGCTGCGCAGTTTTGCCGAGTACCGGGTTTTGCTGTTTGGCATGCTGATGGTGGTGATGATGATCTGGCGTCCACGCGGGTTGATCCGCATTAACCGCAGCGGGTTTGCCGTGCGTAAGGGCGTAGCGCCATGAACGGAACGATATTAAGCGTTGAACATCTTATGATGCATTTCGGCGGGATCAAGGCGTTAAACGACGTCAACCTGGACGTGCAGCGCGGTTCAATTACTGCGCTTATTGGCCCAAACGGCGCGGGAAAAACCACCGTCTTCAACTGCCTGACCGGTTTCTATAAGGCTTCCGGCGGCAATATTTTCTTTAATACGCACAATAAGACGACCAACGTCATTCAGATCCTCGGGCAAAACTTCCAGCCAGGGGACTGGATCCACCCTGCGCAGTTTGGGCAACGCCTGTTCTACAAAATGTTCGGCGGCACTCACCTGGTGAACCGCGCCGGACTTGCGCGCACCTTTCAAAATATTCGTCTTTTTCGCGAGATGTCGGTCGTGGAAAACCTGCTCGTGGCACAGCACATGCGCGTCAATCGCAACCTGCTGGCTGGGGTATTCAATACGCCAGCGTACCGTCGGGCGGAAAATGACGCGCTGGACAGGGCCTTTTACTGGCTGGAGGTGGTCGATCTTGTGGAGTGCGCCAACCGCCTGGCGGGCGAGATGTCGTACGGTCAACAGCGGCGCCTGGAGATCGCGCGGGCCATGTGCACCGGCCCGGAAATGATCTGTCTGGATGAACCCGCCGCCGGGCTGAACCCGGTAGAGACACATAAGCTGAGTAACATTATTCGTTTTCTGCGCGACAACCACGGCATAACGGTATTACTGATTGAGCACGACATGGGGATGGTGATGGAAATATCGGACGACATTATTGTGCTCGACCATGGCGATGTGATTGCCCGGGGGAAACCTGAGCAGATCCAGCATGACGAAAAGGTGATTGCCGCCTATCTGGGCACCGATGAAAGCGAGGTCACCCTATGAATGAGCCGCTGCTGGCATTTCGCGAGGTGGATGTGTTCTATGGCGTGATCCAGGCGCTGAAACAGGTATCCCTCGAAGTGCATAAAGGGGAAACGGTGGCGCTTATCGGCGCAAATGGCGCGGGTAAATCGACATTGCTGATGTCTATTTTTGGCCAACCGCGTATTCGTAACGGGCAAATCCTGTTTTGCGGCGAAGACATCAGCCATAAATCTACCCACTATGTGGCCTCCGGCGGCATAGCACAGGCACCCGAGGGGCGGCGTATCTTTCCGGATATGACGGTTGAAGAGAACCTGCTGATGGGGACCATTCCTGTCGGCAATCAATTTGCTGCCGACGATATGCAGAGCATGTTTGAGTTGTTCCCCCGCCTCAAAGAACGCCGTAAACAGCGAGCCATGACCATGTCCGGCGGAGAACAGCAAATGCTTGCCATCGCCCGCGCGCTAATGAGCCGCCCTAAACTGCTACTGCTGGATGAACCCAGCCTGGGTCTGGCGCCCATAGTGGTTAAGCAGATCTTCCAGACGCTGCGCGAGCTGGCTCGCAACGGCATGACCATTTTTCTGGTAGAGCAAAATGCGCATCATGCTCTGAAGCTTTCTGACCGTGGCTACGTCATGGTCAACGGGCAAATTCGCCTCAGCGGCACCGGCGAGGAGTTGCTGGGAAACCAGGAGGTAAGAAAAGCCTATTTAGGCGGAGTGTAATTCATACGCGTGTCATACTCATGTCGCGCATAACTGTAAATATATGTCAGGCGATACGACGCGGGTGATTCAATTTACCGCTATTAACATCTTCGCTGATTATTTATGAAAGATAGACATTTGCGGCCATCGGTCCGCTGAGTCCGTTAATGCGACAGAACTCAACGCGAATCCCGGGAAGGAGCGTTTCTTTTTCGTTGTTATTAAAGGCTGAAATGTGGAGAAAAACGTCCTTTCGACCATCTGAAGGGATGATTAGGCCTTTACCACTGTGCATATCAAAACTTTTGACAATTCCTGTCATTTTACGAGACAAATAAGATCCTCTTAGAAAACATGCATTAACTATACACACAAATTAATTTTAAGCTAATGCAGCGTGACACTTTTTATGTGAGCCTTCCGGAAGGCTAAAATAAAAATTGCTAATTCTCCCGCCTCATGCATTAATGAAGTCGTTGGTTTAATCCACACACGAGCGTAAAAAATTTTACCCGGCAGTCCTCATAACCAGGCGCTATCGCTGATATCCCCTCCTTTTGAGTCCATACGTTTAATATTATACGTTTCTTAGCATTTCAAATACTCACAAGGAGTCTGCATGTCTTCAAGAATTATAGGTTTGGTTAAGTGGTTTAACGAAGATAAAGGTTTCGGTTTTATCTCTCCTGTCGATGGTAGCAAAGATGTGTTTGTGCACTTTTCTGCTCTGCAGGGTGATGATTTTAAAACTCTCTTTGAAGGCCAGAAAGTCGAATTTGCTATCCAGAGTGGCGAAAAAGGCCCTGCTGCTGCAAGCGTAATACTTTGCGATAGATAAAGTTATCACGGACCCGCGATCACGATGATGGATTTTTCCTGAGTAGACGGGTCCTGGATTAGAAGGCTTTTTCTGAGCAACAGGTCAGCATATTTTTCTCGTAGAAAGAGTGTGCTGACCGATGTGATGAAGTGCAGGTCTGCTGCACGAAGAGTCTTAAAGCAGAAGCGAGCTGCTTGTAAAATATCAAAGTGCGTAAGAGGTCAGGCAACCTCCAAAAGCATCACTTCTTCAATGTTGCTTTGCCAAATGAGATCGTCTGTAAAGACGCAAATTCATCATCTGGCAAATGCATTTTTAGAATTTTTGAGCGGTTTTGAAAAGAGTGCTGCAGTGTGGGCAGACAAGTTGAGCCCCTTTTTGTACACGGCTGAAACTATGCTCAGAGTCTTTTGAACAGTTTGGACATGGACATTTAACTAAGTAATTGCGACGGAATTGTGTATTTTTACGTCCTGACATAGGCATCTCCTGATTTAAACGACTGTCACCATACACGTTCACGAAGATGATTGCTTGCTTTTATTTCCGAATGATTGCAAAAACCAAAGAAAGTACAAATGCAACGCTTTTTCGAAAATTAAATACCGCTAATGTTAAAAAAGGTAAATGATATCAACTTAAATATTCACTTCAGATGCCCATGTTGTCATGGCTCCCAATACAGAACGTCGATTTTTGATGTGTCTGAAAAAAATCCGTATGGCGCTAAATGCATTTTCTGCAAATCGACGATGACATTCGCAGACAGACCTGACAGCCAGACAAAAATTTTCGCGCCGTCCTGATTCCCCTCGCCTTCACAGAGAAGGTGCTTAAGCAGATAACGACCAACAAGGTGAGATATGAAGAAAGTCATCGTCTTTTTCAATGGTAAACCGAGCAATGTTGTCACCGTGCTTAAGGGTATTACATCCATACGGCAGGAATATCCGAATGGTGAAGCGATAAACCTGCAGATAATGTCCGCAGGTTTTCCTTCTTTGACCGGCGATCATGAAGTGGTTTATGTGGCGTCGGACAGGGAGCTGACTTCTCAGGAAATTCTGGATGCGGCTAAGAAATATTTATAATTACTCAGAATGTATGGCTGTTCTTGTAGATGCCCTTGTTTAAGGGTAATCCCCTTCTTATTTGTGCTGCTAACATCTTTTATTTACCCTCCCCGCGTTAAATACCTTATACGGAATGAATAATACGTTAACGCTATCGCGAACAAACACATCCCTAATAGACTTAATTGCGTCATAATGTGTCAGGTGGCTTATTGTCTCAGCCCTGATTCATTCAGTTGTGTGTCAGACACAATATGCGTTACCTCATCCAGGTGCCCAATTCTGGCCTCCCCTGAACGATTAAACTTACTCTTATCTATCAACAATAAAGACTGAGAAGCACGCTTGAGTAGCAGCGATTTGAAGCCAGCGTTGACCCTGTTGGAATCCCACAACCCTCCATGACTGTCTATCCCTTCGCAGGAGAAGATAAACAGGTCGATGTCCAGCAGTTTGAGTTGTGAAATCAACGAGGGGTTAACGTAGCAGCCATACTTACGCTCGAGTTTACCGCCGGAGCTAATAAGTTGAATCTGTTCACGTTTGCCCAGTTCCAGGCAGATGGGGTGACTGTTAGTAAAGACCTGAATATCGATGTCAGGCAGTTGACGCGCAAGATACCAGCAGGTTGAGCTGGCATCCAGAGCAATGACCATCCCGGCTTCAATCCACTCCAGCGCTTCTCTGGCGATATCCGCTTTATGCGTGAAGTGGCTCTTAAGGCGAATATGAAAAGGATCGCCGCTGTCCTGGTTTTCCCGGTGAATATATTTCGCCCGCCCGTGGTTGCGCAGCACTTTTCCCTGCGCCTGCAGTTCGCTGAGATCGCGGCGAATGGTCTCTTTACTGACGTTAAGCTGGGTGGATAAAACGTCCGTCGTCAGACTATGATGCTGAATCAACAGGTCGATTATCGTTTGCTGACGTGCCTCTTTCATTTTTTCTCACCCATCATTCGATACACGCCCGCGCTGGCGGGCGCACCGGCATGAGATTACGGCGTTACCCCCTTTTTTAAAAGAATATTCCCGTATTTAGCACACTCCCCTGTGACAACCATCGCAAAGGATTTTTTGGCACGTGCATAAAACGCATAGCGGTCAATGCGGGTAATTGCCGGACAGGGTGCCTGACGTGAAAGCGCATCGCGATAGCGAGCCTCAACACGGGGATCGAGGGAGTCACCCTCAACTGCAGCCATCATCACCAGTGGCGGCGCGTAGCTGTCGAGCTCAAACAGCGGGATAATCGCATGCAGCAATTCGCTGACCTTTAGCCCATCGGCGCGTATAACCTGCGGTCCCATACTGTGGGCGGGGAAATGGGCATCAGAAAAAATAATCTCATCGCCGTGGCCCATTTCGGCCAGGACTTTCAGTAGTTCAGGTGATATTAACGGTGAAATCGTTTTTAACATCTCAAACTCCCTCGATCGGTGCAGAGTCGGTTTCCGGAAAGAAGTAGCGGTACTGATGATGCATCTGCGCTCTGGCGTGTTCCGGGCTCGTAAATTCTCCGACTCCGTACCAGCCAAACAGGGCTGCCCCCGCGACAGTGGTTTCTGCATCATCAAGTACCTTGATAGGGATGCCGAGCATATTGGCTTTGATCTGGTTCCACAGCATGTTACGGCTGCCACCGCCGACCAGCAGCAGTTCAGTCGCATTGAAGTGACCGATCTTTTCCAGCGTGCGCAGATTCTGCGCCAGCTGCCCGGTGAGGCCCTCCAGCGCAGCGCGATAAAAATGACCGCGTGTGGTGTTGAGTGTGACGCCCTCCCAGCCTGCATGCTGACAGCCGAGGAGATCACAGTGCATTTTCACCCCTTCGGACCCCATGGGTATGCGGCGGGCTGTCTCAATCAGCGTTTGCCAGGGCGTCTCTTCGGTCCAAAGCAGTTTACGTACCCATTCAAGTACGCCGGATGCCAGCCACTGCATGCCAGGGTTATACAGCCCTGGCTGGCTGTCCAGTTCGCAGGTAGAACCGACGTAGCGACTGAGCAGCGGCGTGTTGACCTGTGCACTGCGCACCATCAGGATCTCCCATGTTCCCGAGGAGAGGACGGGTTCATCCGCCGCGGCACCTGCACCAAACAGCGCAAACTGGGTATCGTGTCCGGCGGAAATCACCGGGATACCGGCGGGTAGGTCAAGCCATTGGGCAGCATCAGACTGTAAATTACCGACGAGCTCACCGGCTTCCACCAGACGTGGGAAGAGCCGATGCGGCAAACCCGCCGCCTGCAAAATTTCATGGCTGAAATCGCGCTGTTGAATATCCAGCATCTGGCTGGTCCCTGCCATAGTAACGTCGGTGGTGAATTCGCCGGTCAGACGGTGGTTAATCAGCGACGAGATAAACAGCCAGGCGTGTGCCTGTTCCAACAGCTGCGGGTGATTTTCTTTTAGCCACACCAGCTTATACAGCGTATTAAAGCCAAATGCCCCCACGCCGGAAATGTCCTGAAGCCGCTGAGGTGACAGCAAGCGGCCAATATTTTGCATCACTTCGGCGGTGCGTGGGCATTTCCAGCTGATGATTGGGTAGAGCAGCCTGCCGTGCTCATCGACCAGCGCGCCATCAACGCCGAAGGTGGTCACCGTGACGCCGCGAACGTGGCAGTTTGCCAGACTCGTCTTCAGCGAGCGGCAACAGTCCGCGAAGCGTTGCATAATGGCATCGAGAGACCACTGGTGCCAGGCGCTATTTTCTATGGCGATGTCGCTGGCATTTGCCGTAGCGGCACGGGCGATAATTTTGCCCTGCCGGTCAACGGCAATGGCCCGGATATTGGTCGCTCCGCAGTCGAGAACCAGAATAACCTCTTGTTTCATAGCAACTCCTGAAACGTCGCCGGCTAACGTGTCGCTTATCCGGCCTGCAATTCGGTGTTTTACAGGCCCGGTAAACATACGCTCCCGGGCAAAGACGTTTACTCAACGTTTGTACAGCGGGCCATAGTTTTGACAGGCACGGTAATCCTGGCCTTCGCTATCCATGCCGTGCGCAGCCCAGGCGGAAGGACGATAGACCTTCGACTCTTCCACGTTATGCATGCAGACCGGAATTCGCAGCATTGATGCCAGGGTGATGAAGTCTGCGCCAACGTGGCCGATGGTCAGCACGCCATGGTTTGCCCCCCAGTTCGCCATCACGGAATAAACGTCGGTAAAGGGACCTTTACCCGTCAGACGTGGCGCAAACCAGGTGGTCGGCCAGGTTGAGTTGGTACGGGCGTCAAGCTGATCGTGCATCTCTTTCGGCAGTTCCACGCTCCAGCCTTCTGCAATCTGCAGAACCGGGCCAAGACCTTTGATGATATTCACGCGGGTCATGGTGAACGGCACGCCGCCTTCCGTCAGGAAGCGAGAAGAGAAACCGCCGCCGCGGAAATATTCATGTATCGCCGGACACCATTCGGTGGCCGCCAGGCAGGCATCAACCTCCTGCTTGCTTATGTCCCAGAATGGTTTCATCGTTGGCTTGCCATCGCTGCCGCGCTGTTTGCATGAGCCATCGAGAGCCGCAGAGCCGGAGTTGATCAGGTGGATAATACCCTTCTCAGCCAGACCGCTGAGCGGTTGACCGGTCACGCGCGCTACCGCGTCTGGAGACCAGTAGGTGCGCACGTCGGCGAACACCTGTGCTGTGCCGGTCAACTGATGGCCCATTAGCATCGCCACGCCGTTGAGGCTGTCATTTTCGGTCGCGACGACAAAGGGTTCACGCACGCCATTCCAGTCAAAGGAGCTGTTAAGCAACGCTTCGGCGGTATCGCCGTTCGGGTATTGATCGGTCCAGTGACGCTGGCCCTGGAAGCCTGCCGCAATGGCGTTGTAGCCCAGCGATTCTTCCACCCGCCCTTTTTCCGCCAGTGCTGGGTTGCCCTGCATCATGTCGCGGATACACATCGCCATCAGCAGGCTCTCTTTCAGCACCTCACGGTTCTGCGCTTCGTTACGCTTATACTGCTGCGCGTTCTGGTCTTCGCCGTAACGGAAGTTTTTGTCCGCCCAGGCCAGCGCCATTTCCAGTTCGGTTTCATCGAAGATTTTCTGATCAATGCGGCGGCGCAGTTCAGTCATATCAACTGCCTGTACCTTCATCCCCAGCCAGGATTCGAAAAAGTTAGGGTCGACGATGGAACCGGCAATCCCCATCGACACACCCCCAATGGAGAGATAGCTTTTCCCTTTCATACTGGCGACGGCTAAACCGGCACGCGCAAAGCGCAGCAGTTTTTCCTCAACATCTTCGGGAATCGAGGTGTCGTCGGCGTCCTGGACATCATGACCATAAATAGAGAATGCCGGAATCCCTTTCTGGCTGTGTGCAGCCAGCGCGGCGGCCAGATAAACGGCACCCGGACGTTCAGTCCCGTTAAAACCCCAGATGGCTTTCGGACGCATGGGGTCCATATCGATCGTTTCGCTCCCGTAGCACCAGCACGGCGTCACGGTGATGGTCACGCCGACGTTCTGGCTGCTGAATTTTTCTTCACAGGCGGCGGATTCGGCCATCCCCGCAATGCAACTATCAGCAATGACGCATTCAATTTGCTCGCCGTTGGGGTGACGAAGCTTTTTAGTGAGCAGCGCGGCGGTGGCGTTGGCCATATTCAGGGTTTGCTCCTCCAGAGACTCACGAACCCCCATACGACGACCATCAATCACCGGACGGATACCTATTTTCGGTAAGCTGATTTTTTTCATGACAGATCCCTCACGTTTTCGGATACAGGTTTAATTCGTTGCCGCTTGCGAACGGAAACGGGCAAAGATGAAGATGACGGCAAAACACACTGCCGGAACCAGTTCTGCTGTTGGGATATTGCCTGCAGCATCGCTGACAAAGCCCATGACCGGCGTCACAATCCCGCCGCCGATAATGGTCATGACGATGAATGACGAGCCGTATTTGGTGTCCTGACCCAGGTTCTTAATCCCAAGGGAGAAAATGGTTGGGTACTGAATAGACATAAATGCACTGCACAGCGTTAGCGCCAGTAGACCGAAATGGCCGCCGAATACGGCGGAGACCAGGCATAGCACCATGGCAAGCAGGGCATAAGCGGCCAGTACTTTATGCGGTGCGAAGCGGCTGATTAGCCATGTACCGGTAAAGCGACCGATGAAGAAGCACACCATGGTGCCGGTCAGGTAGTTGGCGGCGAAACCTGGCGTCATACCGGGGATCTCTTCAATAGCGTACCGGATCAGATAACTCCAGCAGGCAGTTTGCGCGCCGACATAGCAGAATTGCGCCAGCACCGCCCAGCGCCAGTGGCGAATACGGACCAGACGGGAAAGAGAGGCAGAAAATGTGCTTTGTGTGCCGTCGACGTGATTATCGCTCTGAAGGACCGGAAATTTGGTCAACATAATCAGCAGGGCGACCAACAATACAATTGCCACGATAATCATATAAGGCGTTTGTACGGATAACACCAGGCTATGCTTATACATGCTTAGCTGTTCTGGCGTCATTTTATCGAGTACCGACTGAGAGTGATGGGGCACGTTAGACAAAATTAGGCTTTGTCCAAACACAACGGCAATAATCGCGCCAAAAGAATTAAAAGTTTGCGCCAGATTAAGACGGAAATGACCACCACTCTCTGGCCCCAGCACTGTCACAAAGGGGTTAGCAGCAGTTTCAAGGCAACCTAACCCCGCCGCTATAATAAAAAGACCGACAAGAAACAATGTATAATTCATTAACTCAGCCGCAGGCCAGAATAATGCAGCACCAATAGCATATAAAAACAGCCCGGTAATGATACCTGCCTTATAGCTGAGTTTTTTCATCAGTATTCCGGCAGGCACTGGAATGACAAAGTAGCCGAAATAGAACGCAGATTGTATCAGGCCAGCCTGGAAGTTTGTCAGGGTAAAGGCTTGCTGAAACTGGGGGAGTAAAATGTCATTCAGGTTATTAGCGACTGCCCAAAGAAAAAAAAGTGAGCAGAGTAACGCGAAAGGAATAATGTAACGCTGGGCTTGCCCGGCATTGACCGCACGAAAACTCTGCGTTGGTATTGTTGTATTTCCCATAACACCCTCGTTAGTCAGAAGCGTCAGAATGTGACTTTCCTTTCTTTCCAGACGGTAAAAATAAAAGGTGCTTTACTCTTACTGGTGCGAATCTGGCGATCGGAATGATCTCGTGAATGCATTTTCATGTAAAAAAGGGGGGCGAATATGATGACAATCACATTTAACGGCAACGCGATATCTTTATGTGATCGTTATCACTTTAAATTTAATAAAAACAACCCTCATCGGGGAAAATAAACATGAAAAACCACAACCCCAGTGACCGATTTAATGTATTACTCCGGAAACGGGCATTTTCACGGTAAAAATCATCAAAACGACTGTTTGAATAAAAATCTTCTGAATCGGTCATTTTTACCGAAATGAATTAATCGAATAAGGATCAATTCCCTACTATTAATTGACGACGATCACAAAGTGAAACCACCGGAATTCTTTTAGCGTTATTCCCTATAAAGATGGTGCGCAAATATACGGTTAATTCATCAGGACAACAGGCTTGTTCTGCTGGTGCTTTAGATCATCAAGAGAGGTAACAAATGGAACGAAATAGACTGGCGCGGCAGATTATTGATACCTGCCTGGAAATGACCCGTCTGGGGCTAAATCAGGGCACGGCTGGCAACGTCAGCGTGCGCTATCAGGACGGGATATTGATAACGCCAACGGGGATCCCCTATGAAAAACTGACGGAGTCACACATCGTTTATATTGATGCCGACGGTCAGCATGAACAGGGCAAACTGCCTTCCAGCGAGTGGCGTTTCCATATGGCCGCCTACCAGACGCGTCCGGATGCGCAGGCGGTGGTGCATAACCATGCGGTGCACTGTACCGCCGTGTCTATTCTTAACCGCCCTATCCCGGCCATTCATTACATGATTGCCGCCGCAGGCGGTAATTCCATACCCTGCGCGCCATATGCCACATTTGGGACACGCGAGTTGTCCGACTATGTCGCCTTTGCCCTCAGGAACCGCAAAGCAACGCTGTTACAGCACCACGGATTAATTGCCTGTGAAGCAAATCTGGAAAAAGCCCTGTGGCTGGCGCATGAAGTTGAAGTACTGGCACAACTGTACCTTTGCACGCTGGCAATAACGGATCCGGTCCCGGTACTGGATGACGATGCTATCGCCATTGTGCTGGAAAAATTCAAAACCTACGGACTGCGCATTGAAGAATGACATCGCATAGCAAACAGGAGAAATGCCATGGCGAAAAGAATGATTTTGAACGAAACGGCCTGGTTTGGCCGGGGCGCGACAGGGATGCTTTGCGATGAGGTAAAGCGTCGCGGCTATCAAAAAGCGCTGATTGTCACCGACAGGACGCTGGTACAGTGTGGCGTGGTGGCGAAGGTCACGGATAAGCTGGACGAAGCGGGGTTGGCCTGGGAAATATACTCCGGCGTGCTTCCTAACCCGACAATCGGAATAGTACAGGAAGGGCTGGGTGTTTTTCAGAACAGCGGCGCAGATTACCTTATCGCTATCGGGGGCGGCTCGCCTCAGGATACCTGTAAGGCAATCGGCATTATCAACAATAACCCGGCGTTTAAGGATGTTCGTAGCCTTGAAGGCCAGTCCCCAACCCGTAACCCCAGCGTACCCGTTCTGGCCATTCCCACTACAGCCGGAACAGCGGCTGAAGTGACTATTAACTACGTAATCACTGATGAAGAGAAGCGGCGTAAATTTGTTTGCGTCGATCCGCACGACATTCCGCAGGTCGCTTTTATCGATGCAGATATGATGGACGGTATGCCGCCAGTGCTGAAAGCAGCAACCGGCGTTGATGCGCTAACCCATGCGATTGAAGGGTATATTACCCGGGGCGCATGGGCCTTGACCGATGCGCTACACATCAAGGCGATTGAGATTATTGCCGGCGCGCTGCGCGATTCAGTCAAGGGCGATCGAGATGCCGTCGAGGCGATGGCGCTGGGCCAGTATGTTGCCGGCATGGGCTTTTCCAACGTTGGCCTGGGGCTGGTTCACGGTATGGCGCACCCGCTGGGTGCTTTTTATGACACACCGCACGGCGTGGCGAATGCCATTTTGCTGCCCCATATCATGCGTTACAACGCTGACTTTACCGGCGATAAATTCCGCGATATTGCACGAGCGATGGGCGTGAAGGTTGAAGGGCTGAGCCTTGCAGACGCGCGCAATGCTGCCGTGGATGCCGTCTTCAGGCTTAATCACGATGTGGGCATCCCGCTCCATCTGCGTGAGGCTGGAGTACAAAAGGAAGATATCCCGATGCTGGCCCAGGCGGCATATGATGATGTCTGTACTGCCGGCAACCCACGGGAAGCGAGCCTGGCAGATATTAGCGAGCTGTACCATACCGCCTGGTAGTGCGACTGCGTTACCCGGTTTAGAGGCCCCTTCTGGGCCGGGTGACGCAGAGAGACAGTGCCATCAGTATTTAAAACCGTGATTTCGCAGCTGACGATCTACGCCGACAGATCCTATCGCTAATGGCCATTGTTGGGCATGATTGCCCTCTTATTGTGGCGAAGTTGAAGGGTGAAACTAGGGTATACGGCGAAAAACAGGCACAAAAAAACCACCTTTCGGTGGTTTCACGACACTGCTTATTGCTTTGATTATTCTGCTTTTTCCCATGGTAGCCGGAGTGGGACTTGAACCCACACAGCGCGAACGCCGAGGGATTTTAAATCCCTTGTGTCTACCGATTCCACCATCCGGCCAGGGAAGAAAGTGGAGGCGCGTTCCGGAGTCGAACCGGACTAGACGGATTTGCAATCCGCTACATAACCGCTTTGCTAACGCGCCGTAAAACTTTTTTACGCGACACCCGCGATTGCGCATGTCTTTAATCTGGAGCGGGAAACGAGACTCGAACTCGCGACCCCGACCTTGGCAAGGTCGTGCTCTACCAACTGAGCTATTCCCGCATGTCATCAAGTTAACTTCTAACCACTTGATTTCATTATCGTCCGGCTAGCTGTGCCGCCGTTCGATGCGTTGCATTCTACTGATATGACGGTATGAGTCAACGTTATTTTTTGCATCCCCGGATCGTTTGTTGAAAATTACGTCGAAACGATCACTGATCAAGCAAATCGCCGCGGGCAGCGTTTAAATATTGCAGCATAGACCACAGCGTTAGTACCGCAGCAACCCACAGCAGCCCAATCCCCGCCCACTCAACCCAGGCGTTTGGACGCCAGAGCATCCAGACCAGCGAGGCCATCTGCGCGGTGGTTTTCACTTTACCAATCCACGATACCGCGACGCTGCTGCGCTTACCCAGCTCCGCCATCCACTCACGCAGCGCAGAGATGATGATCTCACGACCAATCATAGTTGCTGCAGGCAGCGTTACCCACCACGTGTGGTAGTGCTCAGCCACCAGCACCATCGCGATAGCGACCATGACCTTATCGGCGACCGGGTCGAGGAAGGCACCGAAGCGGGTGCTTTGGTTCCAGCGGCGTGCCAGATAACCATCAAACCAGTCCGTAACCGCAGCCACCAGGAAAATCAGTGCACAGGCAAAAGGGGCCCAGACGACTGGCAGGTAAAACGCCAGTACAAAGAACGGGATAAGCACAACGCGAAAAAGAGTGAGCAACGTAGGGATATTAAATTGCATAATGACGGTAACTGTTTGTTGTCAGTAAAATTTAGCTCTATGTTGCTACAGAGCCCTCAATGTTTCAACGAGTAGTAGATCTTTTCTGCCAGCGCTTGCGAAATACCCGGCACTTTTGCAATTTCCTCCATGCTGGCATTGAGTAATCCTTGCAATCCGCCCATATATTTAAGCAACATCTGCCTGCGTTTTGGCCCGACGCCTTCGATGGTCTCAAGCGTACTGGTGTTTTTTACCTTCGCCCGTTTTTTCCGGTGCCCGCTGATGGCGTGATCGTGTGACTCATCGCGGATATGCTGGATAACATGCAGTGCCGGAGAATCCGGCGGCAGGCTGAAGCCCTCCCCTTCCGGTTCGAAGAAGAGCGTCTCCAGACCGGCTTTACGATCGGCCCCTTTTGCCACACCCAGCAGCAACGGATGGTTTTTATCCCAGCTCACATCAAGTGAGTCAAAGACCGCTTTCGCCTGCCCGAGCTGCCCTTTCCCGCCGTCAATCAGTATCACATCCGGGATTTTGCTCTCTTCGATGGCTTTACCGTAGCGACGGCGCAGCACCTGGTTCATGGCTGCATAGTCATCACCCGGCGTGATCCCGGTGATGTTATAGCGACGATATTCCGCGCGCAGCGGGCCGTTAGCATCAAACACCACGCAGGAGGCCACGGTCTGCTCGCCCATCGTGTGGCTGATGTCGAAGCACTCCATCCGTTTAACCTCCGGCAGCTTCAGGAGCGTAGCCAGTGCCGTTAAACGCTGGTGGACCGTCGATTGCTGGGACAGTTTTGTGGTAAGCGCCGTCGCCGCGTTGGTCCGGGCAAGTTTCAGGTAACGCGCGCGGTCACCGCGCGGTTTGGTCTGCACGTTAACCCGACGACCAGCCAGTTCTGACAGCGAATCCGCCAGCAGTGTTTTATCATCGAGATTGAAATCAAGCAGGATCTCCGATGGCAGCGTACGCATCTGACTCCCCTGCAGATAGAACTGGCCGACGAAGGTTTCAACCACCTCACCCAGCTCCGTCCCCCCCGGCACTTTCGGGAAATAGCTGCGGCTCCCGAGCACTTTACCCTGACGAATAAACAGCACATGCACGCAGGCCATGCCGGCGTCAAAGGCAACGCCGATCACGTCGAGATCGTCACCGGTGTTCGAGACAAACTGTTTCTCAGTGACTCTGCGCACCGCCTGGATTTGGTCGCGGATCCGCGCGGCCTCTTCGAACTCCAGCGCTGCACTGGCTTTCTCCATCCGGGCAATCAGCTGCGTTAATACCTGATCGTCTTTCCCGGCTAAAAACAGGCGCACATACTCGACCTGCTGCGCATACTCGTCTTCACTCACCAGTCCGGCAACGCATGGCCCCAGACAGCGGCCAATCTGGTACTGCAGACACGGGCGCGAGCGATTGCGATAGACACTGTTTTCACACTGGCGAACAGGGAAGATTTTTTGCAGCAGCGCCAGCGTCTCACGTACGGCATAGCCGTTGGGAAACGGGCCGAAATATTCACCCTTGGCATGTTTTGCACCGCGGTGCATAGCAAGCCGGGGGTGCGTATCGCCACTCAGGAAGATGAACGGATAGGATTTATCATCGCGTAACAGCACGTTGTAGCGCGGCTGATAGAGCTTAATATAGTTATGCTCAAGCAGCAGCGCCTCCGTCTCGGTATGCGTGACGGTAACATCAATATTCTGTATGAGTGCGACCAGTGCTTCGGTCTTGCGGGAGGCAAGGTTACTGCGAAAATAGCTGGAGAGGCGCTTTTTGAGATCTTTCGCTTTCCCCACGTAGATAACCGTACCGCCAGCGTCATACATACGATAGACGCCAGGCTGGCTGGTTACGGTTTTCAGAAATGCTTTTGAATCGAACACATCACTCACTGACTTAACAACGTCTCCGCATTACATAAACCATGCCGGATGGCCAGATGAGTCAGTTCAACATCACCATGAATGTTCAGTTTGCTGAACATGCGATAACGATAGCTGTTCACCGTTTTCGGGCTAAGATTCAGCTGTTCCGAGATCTCATTTACCTTCTGACCTTTGGTGATCATCAGCATAATCTGCAATTCACGCTCGGACAAACTGGCAAACGGCGATTCCGTTTTCTCGGGTTCGATCTGACTCAGGGCCATCTGCTGAGCAATGTCGGAAGCAATGTAACGCTGTCCGGCAAACACGGAACGGATAGCATTGACAACCTCCTGCGGCGCGGCACCTTTACTCAGGTAACCGGCAGCGCCCGCCTGCATCACTTTCGCGGGCAGCGGGTTTTCAGTATGCACGGTCAGCATGATGACTTTTGTATCAACAAAGGTACGCGCGATTTTGCGGGTTGCTTCAAGACCACCGATACCGGGCATGTTCATATCCATCAACACCACATCGGCCGAATTAGTGCGGCACCATTTTACGGCATCTTCGCCGCAACAAGCCTCACCAGCAACTTTAATACCTTTTATATCTTCAAGAATGCGTCGTATCCCTGCGCGCACCAGTTCGTGGTCATCAACAAGAAGGACGTTGATCAAAGGAAATGTCTCCAGAATAGGGATAACGCTACTGAGTGATAATTTGGTTTATATTAACGGTTTTCCTCACAAGATTAAAACGTTAAAAAATCGGCTATTCGATTTCGCTCTCGTTTTTGGAAATTAGGCTGTACAGAACGTGGAAAGAGAGCCCGCGCCACCAGGGCTTGTGCAGCTTTTTTTAAGCATCTGTATTCAAAAAGTTACAAAAAACCTGTCGCCTGAGTCCGTAAAAAAACAGTTCTTAAATTTTTGTAACAATAATTAACGACAAGCGAACCGGGTATAAACAATTCGTCGCTATTAACGCCGCACAGTTTAGCGGCACGCGTTGTTTACGCAAATAAACATCCAGTGTAAAAGTACGAAAAACAACCGCTGCATTTTTTGCTGCGCCTTGTGGTATACTCCGCCGCCTTGACTTTCATCGTCGCGCACGAGCGCCGTTTTATAATGAGGAAAATAAATGAGCACACCTGAATTTGCCACTGCGGAGAATAACCAGGAACTGGCACAGGAAGTAAACTGCCTGAAATCGCTGCTAACGCTGATGCTACAGGCGATGGGCCAGGCTGACGCCGGTCGTGTGATCATTAAAATGGAAAAACAAATCGCGCAGATGGAAGACCAGGCTGAATCCGCGGTATTTGCCAACACCGTTAAGCAAATTAAACAAGCCTACCGCCAGTAATAAAAAACGGCTGGATGCGGTGCATTCAGCCGTTGCCTCGTCTGACACGCAGAACGTACTCTCTACTCAAATAAGCCCGGTCGCCGCCGCGTAACACGCGATCTGCGTCTTGTTAGGCGCATTGAATTTCTTCTGCATATTCTTCTGATGAAAGTTAACCGTATTCTCTGAGATGGAGAGAATGATCGCAATTTCCGCCGACGTCTTCCCTTCCGCGGTCCATTTAAGAATTTCCCGTTCACGTTTGCTGAATTTCATCTCAGGCGGCATCACCATCTCATCTTCAAATCGAATCAACGATGTTAAGGCCACTTGCACCAGCAGTTGTAACCGCAGCTCTATTTCCTCGTGGTCTAGCGGGCTCTCCAGCATGCTAGTACGAGAAACCGACAGAAAACCGAGAGCATGATTCGGCAGCATCAGACACTGCGTTATTCCTGTACGTAAGCCGTGCTCCCGTGCGCTATGCCATAATTCCTCAGCATCCGCGAATAATTCGTCAGTCCAGGGTAAATGCCCCTGGATGAAATTCTCCGGTTTTAACACCGGGTCAATGGCGAAATAATTCTTCGACTGATATTGCGCCTGCCACAGTGGCGGATAAGTGGTATGCACAGAAATCTTAGGCCGCGTAAAAGGCACGGGATGGCGTACGCAGAGTGCGTAATAATCGAATTCTAGCGCCTGAGTTTGTCGCTGAAGTTCCTGATATACCTCGTCGGCACAGGTCAATTTCTGAAACCGGAGGGAGCATTCCCGTCGCCAGGTGAAAAAGTCTGAATCCTTCATACTTACTAAATGAAGCCTCTGAAATGATATTCATTATTATGGTGAATATAACCTAACACATAAAACTTATTTCTAACTACAAAATATCGGCAACAGCACAATTAACTTTACGTTTGATAAGGTTTATTGGGCCTGAGCGGAATAAAAAAACACGGTGTCGGGCGCAGGGGGAGAATAATTTGCCCCAGATGAATTTTCTGGAGCAAATTAGTGCAAAAATTCTACTGCATAAGGAATTTTTCAAGGAACTGACGGGTTCGCGGCTGCTGTGGGTTGGCAAATAAGTGTTTTGCCGGCCCCTGCTCCACGATCCTTCCCTGATCCATGAAAATGGCGCGGTCCGCCACGTCACGAGCGAAGCTCATCTCGTGGGTAACGATAACCATTGTGCGTTTCTCCTGTGCCAGCTGGCGGATGGTGTTCAGCACCTCGCCCACCAGCTCAGGGTCGAGCGCAGAGGTCGGTTCATCAAAGAGGATCACATCCGGGCGCATCGCCAGCGCGCGGGCAATTGCCACACGCTGCTGCTGACCACCTGACAGGCGGCGCGGGTAGCTGGTTTCTTTACCGGCCAGCCCGACTTTTGCGAGCAACTCGCGCGCGCGAACCGTCGCGTCCTCTTTGGCTTCCCCTTTTACAATGACCGGGCCTTCAATGATGTTCTCCAGCACCGTCCGGTGTGGGAAGAGATTGAAGTTCTGGAAAACAAAGCCCACATGCTGGCGCAACTGGCGAATCAGACCTTTTTGCTGGCTGATGGATTTGCCGGTATCAATCGTAATATTCCCCACCCGAATCGTGCCTTCTTCAGGCTGTTCAAGCAGGTTGATGCTGCGCAGCAGCGTTGTTTTCCCGGAACCACTCGGGCCGATAATGGCGACCACTTCACCCTGCTCAACCTCCAGATCAATCCCGTGGAGCACCGTTTGACCGTGGAATTTTTTCACCAGGTTTTTAACGTCGATAGCACTCATTTTGGATCACGCTCCTGGCGGTTAAGCTGGTTTTCGAAATAGTTTTGCAAGGCGGATAACACCGTCGCCATTACCCAGTAAATCAGCGAGGCCGCCAGATACATGGTGAACACTTCCAGGGTGCGCGAGGTAATAAGCTGCGCCTGACGGAACAGTTCCGGTACCTGAATAGTGGCCGCCAGCGACGTGTCTTTCACCAGGCTGATAAAGCTGTTGCTGAGCGGCGGAAGCGCCACACGCGCCGCCTGAGGCAGAATGGCTCTGCGCAGCGTTTGCCAGGGCGTCATACCGATACTGGCCGCCGCTTCCCACTGCCCTTTATCAATGGACGAGATTGCCGCACGCAGCGTTTCAGAGGTGTATGCCGCCGTATTGAGCGACAAACCAATCATCGCCGCCGGGATCGGATCCAGCTCAATACCAAACTGCGGTAAACCGTAGTAGATCATAAAGAGCTGCGCGATAAGCGGCGTGCCGCGAAACACAGAGATATAAAAACGCGCCACCCAGCGTACTGGTAAGACGGGTGACATACGCATTAAGGCCAGCACAAACCCGAGTACCAGTCCGAAGAACATCCCGCCAATACTGAGCTGTAACGTAAATACCGCACCTTTAAGCAGGTACGGCAGGGAATCAATAACCAGTTGAATACTTTCTTGCATTATTATTTTTCGACCTGATTTTAGATATGAGGATGGTAGGCAAACAGCGCAGGTGCCCCGCCGGTGTGAACAAACAAAATCGGCCCTTCATCCTTAAAGCGCTTCTGTTCAATGCCATCGATAAGACCGGCCATCGCTTTGCCCGTATACACGGGATCAAGCAGTATACCCTCGAGGCGCGCCAGCAATTTCACCGCGTCCATCCCCTCTTCATTAGGCGTGCC
Source organism: Enterobacter cloacae complex sp. 394I7 (assembly GCF_057320345.1). Lineage (NCBI taxonomy): Bacteria > Pseudomonadati > Pseudomonadota > Gammaproteobacteria > Enterobacterales > Enterobacteriaceae > Enterobacter > Enterobacter cloacae complex sp. 394I7. The sequence continues at coordinate 1,835,664 of NZ_JBXWCR010000001.1, forward strand.
GTAGCCTGGTGCAAAATAGTCGTCCCAGAGCTGGATATCAGCCGTTGCCTTCAACGCCAGTTGCTCTGCCACCGCCTGCTGTAAGGTGACCACTTTCGGCTTCTGGTCCGCGATGCTACGCGATACCGTCACGCCAATAAGCTCGACGTCGGGTAATAATTGCTCCAGACCAACGGCCAGCCCTGCGTGGGTACCTGCACTGCCGGAAGCAACAACGACAGAAGAGAGGCTGACCGCCCCCTCGCATTGCTGGGCAATCTCCAGCGCACTTTCCACATACCCCAGCGCGCCCAGCGCATTCGAGCCGCCGACAGGAATAACGTAGGGACGAAAACCCTGCGCTTCCAGACGCGTCGCCAGTTCATCAAGTTGTGCGGTCGGGTCGGTTAATGCCTCGACCATTTCGACTTGTACGTTAAACAGATCCAGCAGCAGACGGTTGCCGTTAGTCAGATAGTTTTCTGCGTGCGTTCCAATTGGGTTTTCCAGCAATGCCACACAGTGGAGACCCAGCTTTGCGGCCACCGCGGCGGTCTGGCGGACATGGTTAGACTGAATGGCACCTGCGGTAATGAGCGTATCCGCGCCTTCACGCAGGGCGTCAGCGGCCAGAAACTCCAGCTTACGCAGCTTATTGCCCCCCATCGCCATCGGCGTTACGTCATCGCGCTTGATAAAAATATCGCGTCCTAAATAGTCAGAAAATCGCGGCAGATACTCCAGCGGAGTCGGCGCGCCGATAAACTCCAGGCGGGGAAAGCGCGTTAAATTCTGTAGTGACATGGGTTCTCCGGTAACACAGACTCAAGGTGATATTTTTCATTATGCACGCAGACGCGTAAGAAATAAAAAAGGCGCTTTTAAAAGCGCCTTTTTTTAACGTCAAAGACTTATTTCGTGACGTCTGCCCCGAACCACTTCTCAGAAAGGGCTTTCAGGCTGCCGTCTTTTTGCATGTCAGCAATCGCGGAGTCAATCGCTTTAACCAGGTCGTCGTTGCCTTTACGAACGGCTACACCGGATTCCTGACGAGAGAACGCATCACCAGCTACCGCCAGGGTATTGTTGGTTTTCTTCACCAGATCCAGCGCGGCTAGACGGTCAACCAGAATCGCATCAATACGACCTACGCGGAGATCCTGGTATTTTGTCGGGTCATCATCGTAAGTGCGGATATCCACACCCTGAACGTTCTGGCGCAGCCACTCTTCATAGTTGGTTCCCAGACCGACACCGACTTTTTTGCCTTTCAGGTCAGCGGCCGTTTTGATGGTGCCTTCGTTACCTTTCTTCACCAGCGCCTGGATACCAGACACGGTGTACGGCGTGGAGAAGTCATACTTCTTCTTACGCTCGTCAGAAATGGTCACCTGGTTAATCACCACATCAATACGTTTGGAATCCAGCGATGCCAGCATACCGTCCCATTTGGTCGGTTTGATGGAGGCTTTCACGCCAAGGTGTTTCGCCAGTTCCTGTGCAAATTCCACTTCAAAACCGGTGAGTTTACCGTCATCGCCCTGGAAGCTGAACGGAGGATAGGTTCCTTCCAGCCCGACCAGCAGCGTACCGCGCTCTTTCACTTTATTCAGCAGATTTTCTGCGGCGAACGTTTTCACGCTCATACCCGCGACCAGCGCGACTGCCATTACACCCATCAGCGCCTGACGACCCAGAAGTGCTAATTTCATAAATACCCCGATATAGTGGAATTTTTGAGTAGTGTAGAGAAATCACCTGCAAGGTCAAAGGCGACTGCGCTACATCTTATTCTTTTTTAATATATATCAGAAGTTGTTCCAGCGTGGGCTTTCTGCTTTATCACACCCGGCATTTGTACCTTATATTGTGCATACTTGCGCAGCGCAATGCGGTAGTTGTTGGTGCTGGTCGCAGGCAGCCACGGCTCAAGATTCTCATCCAGATAGCCGGTCTTCAGCAGATCGCGGGAGATGTTGTTCACGGTGAGATGTTGTCCGAGACGGCGCAGGCGGACGACATATTCGCGTACGGTTCCGTGGCTCATCTCCGTTTGTTCAAACAGGAACTGTTTGAAGCCGATAATGTCGAAGAAGTCGCTTTGCTCTTTGCAGTGGAGATCACCGCAGAAACGGCAAAGCGCCACCCACTCTTTTTGTTCTTCGAGCCATGCTGCTTCATCCATCAACGTGTCGAGGCGTGAAATCGCGATCTTATTAACGATTTCGCCTCGACGAACCAGCGTGATACGATCGAGTAACTTGTTACAGTGGGCGCAATGCGTCTGGCTGTGTTTAAAGTCTTTCAGGTAGCGGCTTAAAGGCCGTCTTTTAGATTGCTGCACCGTCATGATAACTCCTGGTTGTCAATACGTTGTGCGGCATTTTTCAGGTGAATCAATCACCTATAACTTACCCAGCTTTGTGCGTAAACGTTTAATGGCCTGGCTGTGCAACTGGCTCACCCGAGACTCTCCCACTTCCAGAACAGCGCCAATCTCTTTGAGATTAAGCTCTTCCTGATAATAGAGGGTCAACACCAGCTGTTCGCGCTCAGGTAAAGCCTCAATCGCTTCCATTACGCGCTGGCGTAAATTACCTTCCATTAAATGGTGTAACGGGTTTTCTTGCTGATGCTCATCCGTCACCAGCTCGATGCTATCGCCATGCTCTTCTCGCCACTCGTCATAAGAGAAGAGTTGGCTATTATTGGTATCGAGCAACATCTGACGATACTCTTCAACAGCAATGCCAAGACGTTCCGCCACTTCTGTTTCCGTAGCGTTACGTCCCAGTTCCTGTTCCAGCTGCCCCATCGCATGCGCCACTTCGCGCGCGTTGCGGCGAACACTGCGCGGCACCCAGTCGCGGCTGCGCAGCTCATCCAGCATCGCACCACGAATACGCTGAACTGCGTAAGTCGTAAATGCCGTTCCTTGCAGAGCGTCGTATCGGTCAACTGCATTCAATAACCCGATACCGCCCGCCTGTAGCAGATCGTCAAGTTCCACGCTCGCCGGCAAACGCACCTGGAGGCGCAATGCTTCGTGACGCACCAGTGGGACATAACGCTGCCACAGCGAGTGTTTATCCATTACACCTTCAGCGGTATAGAGTGAATTCACGATAAACAGCCCTGCGTTAGTTGAGTTATCGGCATGATTATCCGATTCTGCAGGGCGTTCAATTGGATGAATAGTGGGTAAAATGGGGGGTTATTTGGGGTAATAAAGACACCGCAAGATAGTAACCTTTTGTTTTATGTTGAAATTATTATTTTTCAATATCATTCCTGGCAGCAATTTGTAGCTAACGCGGGATTCTGCCCCCAATAAAAAAGGTCTTTCGTTACGTTTTGCTTTAATATATCTATTACAACCCTAATGCCAACACACGTTTTAATGAAGAAAAACCCGCTTTTTCCAATCCGCTAATTAACGAGAAAAAATGACGGCTATTCCTTCCCTGAGAGGTCTCGCTCATGGTTTATCTTAGGCCCAAAGTATTAATTCAGGCATCCTGGCAGTTAAGAAAGCAAGGTTGCGGCGAGACTCAGTCAGCCTTTAGAACGTTGGGGATAAGATGAAACTGGCAATTTATGGCGCAGGTGGCCTTGGTAGAGAAGTGCTCGAACTCGCACAAGAGATAAACGCTACGGAATCGCGCTGGGATGCTTTGTGTTTGATCGATGATAATCCCCAATTCGATCAATTAAACAGTTATCCCGTTGTCACCCTGCACGCTCTCATACCCGACGAATGTGAAATCGTTATTGCTGTTGGCGAACCTTCACTGCGCCGCGCCCTGGGACAGAGGGCCTTTGAGGGCGGATTCCGGCTGGCCACGCTTGTCCATCCCAGTGCCCGCCTGAGCCCATCCTGTACCCTCGGAGAAGGATGCGTAATCAGCTATGGTGCATTCATCTCTTGCGACACCGTCATTAGTCGCAATGTGCATCTTCAGCCTAATGCCAGTTTGGGACATGATTGCTATATAGGGCAGGACTCAATTATCTCTTCTTATGCCAATCTTGCTGGTAAATGCAGGATCGGCGAACGCGTCTTTATTGGTATGAACGCCGTCATCCGTGAAACCACAGCCATTGGTGATGACACTGTTGTCAGTATGGGGGCCGCCGTTTTTAACGATATCGCACCCACAATGATTGTGATGGGTAATCCAGCGCGGGCGATTCGTCCGAATATAGATAATAAAGTATTTAAGTAGACCCTGTTTTTGGGCGCTCACAAAAGCATGAACTTTTGGCCATAACCAGTTCACCTAACACATTTTAGGTGTTAAGAAATTTCCTCGCTATACTGGAGAAAAATGATGTCAAACTTGGAAACTTACAACCGCATCTTCACTGAAACCTTTGAAGTTTCAGAAGATATTTTGTCTGGCTATAAATATCAGGATACACCATCCTGGGATTCAGTTGGTCATATGACCATGATTGCATCACTTGAAGATGCATTTGACATCATGATGGACACGGATGACATTATTGAATTCGCATCCTGGGAAAAAGGCAAAGAGATCCTTAAAAAATACGATGTAGAAATTCAGGGCTAAGTGATGATGCTTCACGCAAAAACGGCCGTGATCACAGGATGCTTACAGGGTATCGGTAAGGCTACGCTGGAAACGTTCGCCCGTTCGGGTGCGACAGTATTTGCTTGCTGCCAGGCTCCCGAACCTGCCTTTACTGATTTCATCATAGAAATTAGCGAGAAATATCAGGCGGAAATTATTCCACTGTATTTCGACCTGCAGGATAACGATGCAATAAAACAAGCCGCAATGACGATTCAGAAGACTAAAAAAAAGGTTGATATTTTGGTCAATGTTGCTGGCGCAAATTTTGATGCCAATTTTCAGATGGTAACGCTCGAACAGTTGCAAAAAACATTTACTATCAATTTCTTCTCGCAAATCGCTTTCACGCAATATATTGCCCGTATCATGCTTCGCCAGAAAAAGGGCAGCATTATCAATATTTCCAGTATTTCTGCCCTTGACGGAAACTCGGGTCAACTGGCCTATGCCAGCGCAAAAGCAGCGTGGATTGCGGCCACCAAAACACTTTCTGCTGAACTCGGCCCACAGGGCGTGCGTGTTAACGCTATCGCGCCAGGCGTTATTCGTACAGCAATGACAGCCGCACTCTCAGAAGAAGTTATGGCACGACAAATGGCGCGTTGCGAATTAAAACGCCCGGGTTTGCCTGAAGAAGTGGCGAATACGTTGATGTGGTTGGCGTCCGATGCCTCCAGTTATACCACCGGGCAGGTTATCCGCATCGATGGCGGAATGGGTTGAGGGAAGCAGAAATGTTGATGCAAGGTAAAACCGTTTTAATTACTGGCTGCCGCCGTGGCATGGGTCTTTCTATGGTCGAGGTATTTGCTGCCAATGGCGCAAACATTTACGCCCATGCGCGGGAAGCCGATGATGTGTTCATAGAGAAAATGGCTGCCATAGCCGACCACCATCAGGTTGCGATCTGGCCTGTCAGTTTCGATATGACAGATTATGGCGCAATGAAACTGGCCATAAAAAACATCATGTCCGACAAGCGTCCGCTGGATGCGGTGATCAATAACGCCGGCATCACGTTGAATGGTCTGTTTCAGATGACCAGTGAAGCGCAGCTTCGTGAACAGTTCGAGGTGAATTTCTTTTCCGTTTATCTTTTCAACCAGTACATCGTCAGAATGATGGTTCGCAATCAGCGCGGCAGTATTGTTAATATTGCCTCGACTGCAGGAGAAGATGGGAACCCGGGAAAATCTGCCTACGGCGCATCAAAAGCAGCGCTCATTGCGATGACAAAATCCATCGCGGCGGAATTGGGTGAAAAAGGTATTCGCGCCAACTGTATCGCACCCGGCATTACGGATACGGATATGCTGCTGACGATGCCCGCTCACGTCATAGAAGAGGCAAAAAATAGTGCCGATCTGCGACGCGCAGGTATCCCTGCAGAAATTGCAGAGGCGGCACTGTTCCTCGCAAGCGATCTCTCTTCCTACATTACCGGCCAAACGATCCGAGTTGATGGCGGTTTGAAATGATACACACGCACTCAGAAACAGAAAACGCCTCTCGTCGTATTAGACAGCAAATTGTGCGCGTGGCTCATCACGCCCCAAGCGATGGTGTTCATATCTCACCTGCCCTTTCGATGGTGGATATCCTCAGCGTTCTTTACGGGAATGTAATGCGGTATGAGGCAAACGACATTACCAGCTCACATCGCGATGTTTTTATTCTGAGTAAAGGTCATGCAGCGTTGGGGCTTTATGCCACTCTGTGTGAGTTTGGCATCATGACCCCTGAGCAACTTAACACTTTCGAGTTGAATGGTTCTGTCCTGCAAGTGCATCCCACTAAGCATCCTGAATACGGCATCGATTTTTCTGGAGGTAGTCTGGCTCAGGGACTTTCCTTTGCTACCGGGCTGGCATTGGGACGCCGTCTTAAGGGTGACACGTGGCATACTTATGCGTTAGTAGGGGATGGAGAATGCAATGAAGGTGCCATTTGGGAATGTGCGTTCATGGCCGCACATCATAAAGTGGATAACCTGACGCTGATTGTCGATCGTAATGGTTTACAGTCTGATGGACACACTGAAGATGTCATGCGCATGGATCTCGAAGCCCTCTGGCGTGCTTGCCACTGGGAAACCATTGTCTGTGACGGACACGATCTGGGGGCGCTGGTTAATGCTTTTGCTCAGCCGCACAACGGCAAACCCAAAGTTATTATCGCCAATACCATTAAGGGTAAGGGCGTGTCCTTCATGGAAAATAATAAAGAGTTTCATCGCAATCGCATTTCTGCACAACAGCTCAACGATGCGCTAGTCGAACTTAATGGGGCACATCATGCTTGAGTTTAAACCCGCCACCATCCGTTCATGGTCAATGCTCGGCTCACGGGGCACCTTTGGCATGGCGCTGCTGGAACTGGCACGCGAACACGAAAATATCGTGGCGCTTTCCGGCGATCTGTGTAATTCCTCCGGCCTTGACCGCTTTAGTACCACCTGGCCTGAACGCTTTTTTAACGCCGGAATTGCCGAGCAGAATATGGTCGGTGTGGCTGCGGGCCTTGCGGCCAGCGGCTTTGTCCCCTTTGTCACTTCGTTCCCCAATTTTCTGACCCTGCGTGCAGCCGAACAGGTGCGTTTAAACCTGGGCTATATGCAGGAAAACGTTAAGCTGGTCGGCCTGGCTTCAGGATTAGCAACAGGCATGTTTGGCGCAACCCATCATGGTATTGAAGAACTGGCGATGCTGCGATCCGTTTCGAACATCACTATTTTCTCCCCAGCGGACTGTACGGCCACGGTGAAAATGACCCATGCCGCCTTTGAACATAAAGGACCGGTCTACCTGAGGTTAACGGGTGGAATGCGTGCGCCAATCGTCTATAAAGAGGACTTCGAACTGGTGCCAGGCAAAGCCAATACGTTGCTTGAGGGTGAGGATATTGCCATCATCGCCACCGGCAGCATGGTCCACACTTCGCTCACCGTAGCCGGGCATCTCGCGGACCAGGGCGTGCAGGCAACGGTGATTGACATGCACACAATCAAACCTCTGGACGTGGCGACACTTCAACAGCATCTGGATAAAAAACTGCTCGTAACGGTAGAAGAGCACAGCGTGACGGGTGGTCTGGGAAGTGCAGTTGCAGAATTTCTTGCCGGGGAAGAGTGTCGGCCGAAACTGATGATTGCCGGTATTCCTCAGGGTTATCCACACGCAGGAGACTATGCCTGGATGCTTGAGCAAAGTGGGCTCACTGCAGCACAACTGACAGCCCAGATATTAGGTGCATTATAAATTATGGCGTTCTGGCATACTGATAAGGTTTCACCTGACCATCTCGCTCTAGTGGACGATCGAGGACAGGCGCTTCGCTGGGGTGAACTCACAGACCGCGTTCAGAAGCTGGCTGAAACTATTCCGCCTCGTACATTGGTCTTTATTTTTTGCAAAAATCAGTGTGACACCATAATTGGTTATCTGGCTTGCCTTAAGCAAAATGCAGTTGCACTGTTGCTTGATAGCGAGCTTAACGACGCAATGGTTAAGTCACTCATCGACACCTACCACCCCTCGTATTTATGGCGCGAAGAGCACGGTACTTTCCGCCTGCAAGCTACCGGTCTTACACCATTCCAATTGCATGATGATCTTGCCCTATTGATGACAACCTCGGGATCCACTGGAAGTAGCAAACTGGTGCGATTAAGTCAACGCAACCTGGAAAGTAATGCTACAAGCATTGCGAATTATCTTGCTATCGACTCTCAAGAGCGCGGGCTGGTCAGCCTGCCGCTGAATTACGTGTATGGGTTATCAATCGTCAATAGCCATCTGAAAGCTGGCGCGACGCTGCTTCTGACAAGCGCAAGTGTCATGCAGCGTGAGTTCTGGACATTTGTGCGTGATGAACGTGCCACCTCGCTTGCTGGAGTGCCCTACACTTGGGAAATGCTCAAAAAATTGCGTTTTATGCGCATGGATCTTCCTGATATGCGAACGCTAACCCAGGCTGGCGGAAAATTGGCTCCTGCGCTGGTCAAAGAGTTCACCGATTATGCCGATCAACACGGAAAACGTTTTGTGGTGATGTATGGCGCAGCTGAAGCAACATCTCGCATGGCCTGGCTTGCCCCAGAATTTGCGCAACGCAAAAGTAGCACCATTGGTACTCCCATCCCCGGCGGCGAATTTATATTGCTTGACGAAAACGGTGACATTATCACTGCCCCCGATGTTGACGGAGAGTTGGTCTATAAGGGTGAGAATGTGGCGCTTGGCTACGCAGAGCGTGGTTGCGATCTGGCATTAGGAGATACATTCCAGGGCATTCTGCACACCGGCGATATTGCTCGCGTAGATACCGACGGGTTTTACTCTATTGTTGGCCGTAAAAAGCGTTTCCTTAAAATTTTTGGCAACCGCCTCGGTATGGATGAGATGGAAACACTACTGAAAACAGCATTCCCGGATCTTAACTGCGCATGCGATGGGCGCGATGATTTAATCTGTATTTTCATTACAGATGCCGCTTTTGAAAGCGCAGTAAAACACTATGCAGCTGCTAAAAGCCAGCTTCATCATTCCGCGTTTCGCGTTATCACACTGGATGAGATACCCAAAAACGCCGCGGGTAAGACGATTTATCCTAAGCTGAAAAATTATGTCCCTTCCGTTTGAAGCAATATTAGCGCAGGCGCCCTACTCGCTCGCACGGGAAGAAAAGCACGCGCTGCAACTGGCCAGGCTGCGCGAGCTTACCGCGCACCATTATGCGCATTGCGAACCTTATCGTCGTATGCTGGATGCACAATCCTTTAACCCCGCTACGCTTAGCGATGTAACCTCATTGCCTTTTCTTCCAGTTTCTCTGTTTAAAACACTGAAATTACAAAGCGTACCGGATAGTGATATTGTAAAAACAATGACCTCATCCGGCACAACCGGACAGCAGTTCTCCCGAATTTATCTGGACAAGGCAACAGCATCCCATCAGCAAAAAACGCTGGTAAAAATTGTCAGTCAATTTACTGGCTCTGGGCGTTTGCCTATGCTGATTATTGACTCTCCTGAAGTGTTAAAAGATCGGCAGCAATTCTCTGCCCGCGGCGCCGGAATTTTAGGCTTCTCATTATTTGGTAGCGATCGTGCCTGGGCATTAGACGAGAGCATGACGCTGAATTTACCCGTAATTGAAGCCTTTTTAGAGAAGCATCAAGGTAAGCGGATTCTGCTGTTCGGTTTCACCTTTATGGTCTGGCAGCACTTCTATCAGGGATTAAAAACAAGCGCTCATCAGATTGATCTCAGTAATGCCCTGTTAATTCACGGCGGCGGCTGGAAAAAGCTGCAAAGTGAAGCGGTGACCCCCGAGGTCTTTGCTGAAAGTTTGAATGAACTTTGCGCCCTGTCGGCGGTACACGATTATTATGGCATGGTCGAACAGACCGGCTGTATTTACATGCAATGCGAGCATGGACATCTGCACACGTCGATTTTCTCGGACGTCATTATCCGCGACCCGCACGATTTTTCCGTTCTCCCCCACGGCCAGTCAGGCATTATCCAGGTAATATCCCTGTTACCCGAATCCTATCCCGGACACGCTTTGCTAACCGAAGATGAAGGCGTCATTCTGGGTGAAGATGACTGTGATTGCGGGCGAAAAGGCAAATACTTGCGTATTTTAGGACGGTTGAAGAAAGCCGAATTACGGGGGTGTAGCGATACATATGCAGCACAATCTTAGCGGTCTGGACTTTATTCTGGGGGATGAAACGCTCCTGCACAGTATGCCTGAGCAAAAAGCGTTACCACTTTTTGCCCCGGACATTATCGAGTTTCTGGACACCTTTTCCCGCCTCACGTTAGCCGATAACGAAGCGAAAAACTGGCCAGATGTGATCGGTCTGGGTTTCTGGTGTCGTCCCTCATCTATCGCTCGTATGCAGTATGAAAACTGTTCAGTTGCTCACCGCTATGGACGTGGAGTGGCATTTCATATCGCTCCGGGCAATGTAGCCGTGAATTTTGCCTATTCGCTTATTGTTGGGCTACTAACCGGTAACGCCAATATTGTCCGTTTACCCGGACGCGTTCACCCCCAGACGGCGATAGTGGTACGGTTATTTAATAGTGCGCTCCAAAGCCACCCAATGATGCGGCCAAGAATTATTCTTGTGCGTTATGATCGACAACGACACATCAATGATGCGCTGTCGGCAATATGCGACACACGCATTATCTGGGGTGGCGACAAAACCATAGCAGATTTGCGTCAATCTTCACTTCCCCCCCGGGCTCTGGACATTGCATTCGCCGACCGTTACTCCATCGCGGTGATTAACGCAGATGCTTATCTGGCGCATCCTGAAAAGGAACAACTTGCGCGGGCATTTTACAATGACACGCTCTTAAACGATCAGAACGCGTGTACTTCTCCGTCTCTTATCGTCTGGCTGGGTGAAAATCTACAGCAGGGGCGAGCCCTGTTCTGGCAAAATTTTGAGGCGCTTGCCGCTGCTCGTTATACGCCTGAGCCCGTCTCTGCGGTGAATAAACTGACGCAATTGTACTTGCTCAGTGCTCGTTTTGCTGGCGTGAGAAAAGTGTCCGGGGCACAAAATATCATCGTGCGCGTTGAACTCTCTGCCCTCGAAAAAGAGACGCTCGACTGGCGCGGCAATGGTGGTTTTTTCATGGAGTACGTGGCGCGGTCGCTTGATGAAATCAATCCGATTTGTCACTCACGTTGCCAGACAATGGCCACCTTTGGCGTCTCGTCTGATGAGCTGAATAATTGGCTTGCTTCGGGTCTCAGAGGGGTAGACCGTATTGTCTCCCTTGGCCAGACGCTTGATTTTTCTCTGCAGTGGGACGGCTATGATTTGGTCGCCATGTTGACCCGTGTTATTGCTCGTCCCTCCTCTTTCACTCACCTTGCGCATAATGCTGGAGAAAATGTTGAAAGCCATACTTGATATGCTCAGTGAAACCCGCAATCACTTCATCGATATGCTGGCACGGATGCAGACAAACGGTCACCCCATCGTGCTTTGTGGTGCAGGTTATGTCTCGCAAATCACCTGGGATTTTATGCAGCGTCAGGGAATGTCCGTTGATTATGTTGCGATAAGTGATGCGTGGCTTAAACCTGGGGATGAATTCAATGGCAAACGCATTGTCAGTTTAGAGTCCCTCACGGCTCAGGAATCACAATATAACTACATTATCGCTATGCAGTTTATCGATGAGCCATTACGTGTAGAGCTTGAACGTAATGCCGGCGTGATCCTCTTTTATGATCCCACCTTTGTGGGCATTAATGCGGGTGAGCACTTTACTACTGCGTGGTGTGAAACACACCAGGACAAGCTTAATGAATTTTATGACAACCTTACCGACGAGGCGTCGAAAACCACGTTAATTGCTTATCTGAACCAGCGGATAAGCGCGCGCGAAATCTACTGCCACAGTGTCTTTCACCCGGAACATTACTTCCCACGTGAGTTGATACGCTTCGGTGCTGAAGAGATCTTAGTCGATGGCGGGGCGTATAATGGCGATAGCATTGCCGCTTTTGTAAATGCCCTTGAGCAGCAAAATGTTGCCCCTGCGGCTAAAATTTTCGCCTTTGAACCGGACAAAAACACGTTCGCATTACTGGAACAAAATACGGCTAATTTGCCCCAGTGCGTGTGCATTAATGCGGGAATATGGAATACAAACGCCACGCTGCGTTTTAATGCCGGCCATGCCCTTTCTTCTGCCATAACTGATTCACCTGACGCCGAAGAAATTGCGCTTAACAGTATTGATAACGTCGTTGTTGGCGAGAAAGTTACTTTTATAAAGATGGATATTGAAGGCTCAGAACTTGAAGCATTAAAAGGTGCGCAGGCGACGATAGAAAAACACTATCCGATATTGGCAATTAGTCTTTACCATAAGCCAGCCGATCTCATCACCATTCCACAATTTATTCACCAGATACAGCCTGGCTATCATTTTTATCTGCGTGCTCATCATCCCAGACTGGCATGTGAATTAGTGCTTTACGCTATTCCTCCGCACAGATTACCCCCCCATTAATAGTAAAAGGCTTTGATATCCAAAGCCTTTTTATATTATGCAACCTGATAATTTATTGAAGGAATCGTGGCGTGGCGTCGCAGGATATCGATGACTCGCATTTGATCCTCGATTTGCAGGTCAGGATAAATGGGCAGGCAAAGTATCTGCTCGGCAAGTCGACTGGCGACAGGCAATTTATCGGACGCCGCAGAAGGCAGGTGATTGTACATCGCAAACGAGCTAATGAGGGGATAGAAATAACGTCGGCAGTAGACATTCTCTGTTTTCAACGCCTCGTAGAGCGCATCCCGACTCAGCGGAAAACTGCTGTCAATAAGGACCGGATAATAGGCGTGATTCCATTCAAATCGGTCTGCAGCATCAAAGAACGTTACGCCGGGAATATCCTTCAGCGCCTCACTGTAACGCTTTGAAATAGAAGCCCTTTCAAGAAGCGCATTATCAATATATTGCAACTGAAGCAGACCAAATGCCGCTTCCATCTCGTTCATTTTGGCATTAATACCCGGAGCGACAACACGCGTTTCACCGGCGAAACCAAAGTTTTTAAGATAATCAATACGTTGCTTGGTACGGTTGTCATGACAAATTATCGCACCGCCCTCAAAAGTATTAAACACTTTAGTCGCATGGAAGCTTAATACCGACAGATCGCCATGGTTAAGTATACTGTTCCCGCTCTGGCGAACGCCAAAAGCATGGGCCGCATCGTAGATAACTTTTAAACCATAAATATCAGCAATCTGCTGAATCTTATCAACATTGCAAGGAATACCATAGCAATGAACTGGCATAATTGCTGTGGTTTGAGGCGTGATTAATTCTTCAATGCGTTCAGGATCGATATTAAATGTGTGCGGGTCGATATCGACAAATACAGGGGTTAAACCATTCCATAAGAGCGTGTGCGATGTCGCCACAAATGAATACGGCGTAGTAATCACTTCCCCCGTTACGCGCAGCGCCTGAAGCGCGGTCAGCAATGCCAGCGTACCATTTGCAAAAAGGCATACGTATTTGACACCCAGATAACGTGCCAGGGCTTCTTCCAGTTCTTGATGAAATTCACCACCGTTAGTAAGAATTCGGTTCTGCCAGATTTTTTGAAGATATGGCATGAACTCCTCTAAAGGAGGCATTAAAGGACTGGTGACGAAAATTTTATCGCCCATGTGCAAACCTGCATGTAATGAAGACGTGATTCATCATAGCGAGCATCGTCACCAGCTTATCGGTAAAATAACCGACATTTTACAGCCTATTTGAACTGACTATATGCAGATCCCCTGCCATCGTGGAAACAAGGGCAGAAAAAGGCATCTGTTTTGCGCCTGAACCTCTCAAAGATATGCGACATTTATCAAGACGTTCTTTCAATCTCATTCACAACTGCGCTGACTGGCAGCAAATTCTATAACGTGGAGCATCATGACGATCTCATGCCTCATCTGTAACAGCGAAATGAAGTTCTATTTCGAAAAAGCCAAGTATCTTGCACCTTCAGCGGAAAAATTCACGCAAAAACTGATGCCAGTGCAATATTACCAATGTCCTGAATGCGGATTTTTCAGTTCAAAAACCCATCAGGAACTTTCCCTGGAGGAATGGGAAAAATTCAATACTGATTTTCACCATTACAATGAGAATGGCGGGCGTGAAACGCTGGGCTTCAATCAGCCTCCCTATGCTGAACAGGCGCTGATGATAGAGTTACTGGCGCGCAATAATATTATCGACGACAGCCGAATTCTTGATTACGCGGCAGGCTACGGTACGCTTAGCCATCTCATCCAGAAGTATTTCAATCGCAACACCTTTTGCTACGATAAATATGTCCAGAACCCGGACTTTACCTACATAGATGATCCCGATGACAAAAGCTGGTCGTTAGTCGTCAACTCCGCCATGTTTGAGCACGTGTTAACACGTAACGATCTGGATAACGTCAACCATTTGGTCTCTGATGCTGGCAGTTTGTTTATTCATACCGTCGTTGTTGAGAAAGTACCCGAAGATCCAAACTGGTTTTATATCGACGTCCCGGTACATACCTGTGTGCATACCAATAAAAGTATGAGCATTTTGATGGAACAGTGGGGATATCGCTCTTCCGTCTATAGTCCTAAGAGCAAATCGTGGATTTTCCTGCGACAGCCTTACAAAGAAGTGAAGCCCATAATTGAACGCATCAACCAAGAGCTCCAAACGGCCTGGCTTTTCGGTAAAGATGGATTTCTCGATTACTGGAAATAGTTTTGGCGTTCTAAAAGGCAGGTAGCATACATTTGCCACCTGTCTTTTCACTACAGACGTATTATGTAGTCAACAGTTTCATTATCATCCGTTCAATGTCTGACTTGTAATAATCAGCTCGTGGGGTTGTTCTCCACGACAATACATATGCCATGCTTCCCTAAGCGCTTTTTCTAAATTGACAGCAATTTTATTACCTGAATCATTCTCTCTCGGGATTCTGGCACGCATTCCCCGGCGAATGATTGCAAGTTCAGCAATATTGTCACGCCAGGCAACGGCTTTACTGATGTATTCCTGTTCATCAACGGCAATAAACTGTTCAAGTTGATACCCGCCCATAATATCCACACCCTGTAGACAAGGGATCGTTGGCCCACTCAGAGTAAGGGTCGGGACTCCCATCCATGCACCATGATGAGTCGTTGTCCCACCGGTATAAGGGAAAGTATCCAGTAAAATATCGATTTCATGGTGATAAGCGAGATAGTCCTCCAGTTCAACTAAGCCTCTGAAAATCAGTTTATCCTCGGCAATTCCCAGTTTCTGCATGCGCTTTGTCATCGCAGCAATCATATCCGCATCAGTCATAAACCCCATAAGCAGTTTTGACTCAGGATAGGCAAGCATGATTTTCGCCCATACGCCAAGCACATGGTCATTAAGCTTTTTAGCCCGGTTGAAACTACCAAAGGTGATATACCCATTACGTAGCGCAGGTAGTTCATTTATTTCCGGGCTTTGAGGATGGGGCTCAAAGTGCTTACGCGTCTCGACAAACATGATCTTTTCAGATAGCTGATCTCTGAGAGCCTGTGACTTAATCAGGGTCGTCGGCAATAAAATATAATCCATTTGACTGATGCCAGTCGTTCCTGGATAACCTATCCAAGTTAATTGGATTGGAGCTGGACGCAGCGCAAATGCCGGTAGACGGTTATACGCCGTATGCCCGGATAAATCGAAGAGTATATCAATTTCATCTTCGGCAATGACATTGGCCAGTTCTATATCACTAAGGGCATCAACCTGACGCCATAACGTCGCGGTATCACGAAAATGCCGATAAACACTGTCTTCATTCATGAAAAGCGTACTATATGCCACTAGATCAAATTTTTCACGATCCAGTGCGTTCCAGGTCGGCAGCAAAAAATTAGCTACGGGATGTTGGCGTAAATCTCCTGAAACGAACCCTATTTTGAGCTTTCTGTCTGGTTCTTTAGTATTTTTTAATACGGGTTTAAACTCGCACCCTTTCGCCCATTCATCAACCCGATAACCAAAATCAAGATGTTTTCCCAGCAATTCTTCAGGGGATACCGTGGCATCATGGCTCATTACAAACAGTAAGTTACTGAAGTATCCGAAATTATAATTGCTAAGCTCTACGGCCTTTTCCATAAAATAGCGCGCTTCTGCCATTTTATGGTTGTCACTCAATACAATCCCGGTGAGCCCAAGTGAACTGGGCCCCGGGTGCTGGAAGCGCATAATCTCCCTGCAGCATTTTTCCGCTAATGTCATATCGCCATAGGCATGATGCAGCGATGCCAGACTTAGCCAGTAATCAATATTTTTATTATTCAGACGAAGCAATGTACGGACAATTTGCCGTGAACCGTAGAATTCACGCTTACGCTGCAACACCGTGGCAAGATCATAATAGATATCAAGGCTCGAGAAATAATAGCCCATCAGTTTACAAAGCGACGCCAGCGCGTCATCCCAGGCGGAAGTCAGCACGCATGTTTTTGAATAGCAGCGAAGGACGTGAATATTGTCTGGATTTTTTTCCATTAACCCACGAGCATACTCGCGGGCTTCTTCAGAACGGCCTTTTTGGATCAGGCTGTTTGCGCGCTCGTAGATAGCGTCCACGTCCGGGTCGGCTAATACGGGTTCGGCATTGCTCTTGATAAGCATTCCGCCCTGCTGTTGATCGACACTAAGCAACAACAACAGAGAAAGTTGCGATTTTAGTACGTCGAGCATGCCTGCACGCAGAAAACACTGCAGTTGCTTTTTCCAGGCCTCAGGCGAGCCGGTTAGCAACCCTTTAATTTTCAATGAAGAGTAGAGTTCCCAGTTCGTCTGCCCGGCATGCCCCATTTCGAAGCGCAAATAATTCCACTCAGCAGGTGTCAATGAAACCCACTCTCCCCACAGGTTCATGATGCTTACATCGTTCGCAGGACACGCTGGTGGTAGCAACCCTACCGGTGCCAGGTCATCATTTTGCGCAGCGTTGTATGCCCCAGGGCTGGCACTCCAGAAAAATCCGTCAGCACAGGTCATAAACAGCGTTTTTAATGCTTCCCACACCGTCTCCTGATAATCCTCATGCGTTTCAGGAGCCCGGCAATTGAGCACAAGCTGTTCGAAACTTAAGGACATAGGCCAGGCATTGCCCAACAACTCCATGATCCTGATAATAATGGCATTGTCGGTACGCATGATCCGTCCATTATTATTTCTGAACACGCGGGGCGCTTTTGCAGAATCCAGTTCGATCGGCATAAAGCTTCCGGCCCAGTGCAGGTTTCTCAGGAGGTTCAGATCCGGGTGAACCGGCGGCGAGAGGCGATTTAGGTGGCACAGCAAGGAAAAGCGTTCTTCGCGTTGAACGGCGTAATCAAGATATTGCTGCGACAAGGTTCTGCTTGCCCCGTCGCTGACGGCACCCAGTAACTGTTCGATTCTCGGACTATAGAAGCTTCCCAGTTCCGACTGTGGCAGCAAATCGCCCAGGAACTGCAGACCGGCGAGTTCAGCCTGTGCGTTAAAATCCCCGAGGGTGCATGCCCCGTCACTCGGGCTTAAATAGGCCAGAATTAGCGCGTTATCGTCCATTTCTTCAGCGAGAAGGACTTCATTTTTCAGCGAACCCTCTTCCAGCGTGAGCAACATAAAGCTCAGCATGGCGCGGGCTGACGCCAGCAGGTCGCTGCCCTCTTCTGCGCGATCAAGATGGAACCGTAACGCTTCACCCAACGTTATGCGCGCTATGCTGCCAGGCAGTACTGACCACTTAATGGCAATAACGCCGTTGGCAGATAAATGCGCCTGGCACCATGTCAGCAACGCTTCCCGTTCGCTTTTTCCAAGAAAAGCAAAGGTCTGATGAATAATGATGTAATCTAACTCACCCGGATCCGCGGCGAGCAAATCCCCTAATCCTGCAGCAAACAGTTCAACGTTATGACATCCCAGTTCGGCAGCAAACTTCTGCCCCTTCACGATCGCCTCTTCGTCAATATCGATACCCAGAGCGATACTCTCAGGATGCGCCCATGCGTGCATAATCAGACGCGTTGCTGAACCACAGCCAATCTCCATGACACGGGCAAACGCAGGCAGTGGCGTGGTCAGATGATTAAGCACCGCAGCGGCATGAATGGTCTCGGGGCTGACCCGATAATAGGGGTACTGTGTCGTCACGTTTTTTCCAGATTCTGTTCTTACGGTCACAGGGCAAATGCTTCAGCGTTGATACGTGCGAATAAGCGACGATTTATATTCCTGGTATGGGCCTGCTGTGTTCCTTGCCACCCAACAGAACGCCTCCTCACCCGACTGGCTATCGAGTATTCCGCTACGCTCGGCACGCGCGATCGCCAGACGGTCTTCTGGCGAAAGCATGTCCAGACAGGAAAAGAGTGCGACTTGCTCCAGACCAGGCGCATGATTGCCGCTGGCGAGGTTGGTATGGATGAACGGCACAACGCGGTCGAAATATCGTTGCGCTACGCCGCCGGGTTTTGCGTAAATAAAACCGGCAAAAACCTCTTCCCAGAAAGGTGAGGATTCGGTTTGCAGGAGCAACAGCGCCGTTTCTGGCTCACACCACGGCTTACGCACCAGCACATTAGGGTTAATGGCAATAATGGGAGTGTTAAACGCCTGCAGTGCGTGGTGCAGGAAAACGATGCGACGTGCAGCACGGACTACCGACATGTCCTCATTACGGGTTATTTGCTCATGGCTTGCAGAGAGGTTGAGCTCAGGTAGCTGTTCGCGAAGGGTCATCAGGCTATGTTTAACATCATCATTGCCGTTAATTAGATGCACGTGCACATCAAGGACGTCGCGATTGGTCTCATAGAGTGAATAGAGCATCGGCACAGCGTGCTCGAAATAATCCTCGCTGTCGCACGTGACTAGCACCGTTGTTTTGGCAGCTGTGCTTTTTGCGATCCAGTAATCGTAGGATTGATTTTCCACCGCGTGCTCGCTCATGTGAAGCGATCGAAAATCGATGTACGAATCGGGTATGCCCCCCAGCCTGTAGATGCCGCAGGTAATCATCAACAGGGCCATAGGATCTTCGCCGATTAATGCAGCGTCTGCCGTCAGAGCCTGGATAACAACCATCGCCTGGTTGAAATCATTTTCCATTAAACAGATCAACAGCAGGATTTTCAGCACAGGTGCCGAATTGCTAACCAGCGAAAGGTTGTTGTTAATTAAAAATAACGCTGAGCTGATTTCATTGACGCGGAACAGAAGCTGAATGGCGGCGACAAGATAGTGAATGTTGTCATCGGCTTTTAACGCCGACACAATATATTCTGTCAGTTGGGTACTCATCTCGGCAGAAAGAGTTTGTTTTTCGCCAATGACGGACTCATCCAGTGCGGTGTTTGCCAGCACGATGGCACATAGCATGTCTTTTAAAGCCGTATCCTTTTCAGCATCCAGCCCCGTTTCGGCCACACGAATCATGGGCTCGAGCGCAGTGAAATTAGTGCTTTTAAAACTGAAAATTTCGGCCGTGATGTTGGCGGGCATAACATCGGCTTCTGGCAGATCAATGAATCGGGTAAACACATTCCGATAAAACTGACGCATAGCCCGGCTACGTGCGAATTCACTCATCTTATAACTCTTCGGTAAACTGTCGTCAGACGACCGGAAAAGGAGATTTTAGGCAGAGTAACACTGTGTTTCGGGGGGTGATGGCGGGAAAACGCTGCTAAATGCAGCCTTATTTTACAGATTACGATCCGGTGATTTTACGGAAAAATAGTGAAAAAAAAGGCTGCTGTTTCCAGCAACCTTTTTTAAAGATAGTGCGTCTATTAACGCAGCAGGGACAGCATCGCCTGTGGAACCTGGTTTGCCTGAGACAGCACGGAAGTACCAGCCTGCTGCAGGATCTGCGCGCGGGACATGTTAGATACTTCAGTTGCGTAGTCAGCATCCTGGATACGAGACTGAGCAGCAGACAGGTTAGTGATAGAGTTGTTCAGGTTGTTAATGGTAGATTCGAAACGGTTCTGAATCGCACCCATGTTAGAACGAGCGGTATCAATTTTAGAGATAGCGTTGTCAGCTGCAGTGATGAACGCTTTAGCAGTGCTGTTATCGGTGATGGTACCGGTCAGGCCAGCGTCGAGGCTGGTTGCTTTAGCGTTGATCAGTGCGCCAGTGGTGATAGCGATGCTATCAGTTGCACCAGTACCTGCGCCAACCTGGATGTTCAGAGAAGCAGTCTGGCTACCGTCCAGCAGTTTTTTGCCGTTGAAGTTAGCAGCGCCAGCGATACGGTCGATTTCACCCAGACGCTGAGTAATTTCAGTGCTGATTGAGGTGTAGTCAGTGGTACCGTTAGTATCGTTCGCAGCCTGAACAGCCAGCTCACGGATACGCTGTAAGTTGGAGTTGATCTCGTTCAGGTTACCTTCAGCAGTCTGAACCAGAGAGATACCGTCGTTGGCGTTACGAGCAGCCTGAGTCATCCCTTTAATCTGAGAGTTCATACGGTTTGCAATCGCCTGACCCGCAGCATCATCTTTAGAGCTGTTGATACGCAGACCAGAAGACAGACGCTCAATAGCGGTGCCCAGAGAAGACTGAGATTTGTTCAGGTTGTTCTGAGTGGTCAGGGACAACAGGTTAGTATTGATAACTGACATAATTTTAATTCCTTCAAAAATGGTTTCTAGGGTCGGTGCCTAACACTCACGGCGTCTCTCACCGTCAACAAGGTTATCGACGCTCGAACAGCAGACTTTAGAAAATATCGAAGAAAATATTTAATTATTTGTTTTATAAAGGTTTATTTTACACTAAAGCGGCTGCAGAGTGCATGATGAATAAAAGATTAACGCAAAAAATCACCGTCTTATTCTCTTCGGTATATTTCTTCGTCATGCACCCTGTTGATTTAAAACGCGTCATTTAGGTCGCTTATTCAGCGATATATTTTTTAAGCTTGCCGTAAACTTTTCGTCGAACGGGCCGATAAACGACTGAAACATCCATTAAGAAGGAACACTACATGGCGACTATCAGTAATCTCGGGGTGGGCATGCCCGGCCTGTCAGATCTGTACGATAAGCTGCAGGCAGCAGAAGAAACAAAATTGACGGCTATTGCCAAGCAAAAAACCACCTACGACGCGCAGATTACCGGTTACGGCAAATTACAAAGCGCCCTGACGAATCTGCAAACCGCAGCTGCTAAGCTCGCAAAAACAGATACGTGGAACTCAACCTCCATTAGCAGCACCAATACTGCATTTTCGGCTATCAGCACCTCCGGCGCTAACGTTGGTGATGTGACAGTCAACGTCAGCAAGATTGCTAAAGGCCAGGTGCTGACGACCACGCCAGGCACTATCGACAGCAATACTAAGCAGTTAGGTGGCACCACGGGCACCAACAGCCGAACCATTACCATTACCCAGGCAGGCGCTGACAGTAAACCACTGACGGTAACCCTGGCCGATGGCGATACCTCCCTGAACGGGATCGCTAAAGCCATTAACGCTGCCAACGGCGGTGTCTCGGCAAGTGTGGTGAAAGCGGATGATGGCGACTATCGTCTGATGCTGACCTCCAAAACCACCGGTACCGATTCTGATATGACGGTAACAGTGACCGGCGACGATACGCTGAAAGGCATCATTGGCAGTGGCGCACTTACCGAACAGGTGAAATCACAAAATGCCGTCGTTAACGTCAACGGTATCCAGATTGTCCGCCAGACCAATACCATCACTGACGCCATTCCAGGGGTAACATTAACCCTGAAAGCACAGAGCACGGCCGATGAAACCCTGACCGTAACCCGCTCTACAGACGATAACAAAAAAGCCATTACAGAATGGGTAACTGCCTATAACTCTCTGCAGTCCACCATTGCCTCATTGACGAAATATGAGCCACCTGCGGTGGGTGCAACCGCCCAGTCTTCGAATAACGGCGTACTGATGGGTGACAGTACTATCCGCGGAGTACAATCCGATCTGCGTGCTTTATTGACCAATGTGCAGAGCGGTTCCTATGCCATTATGGCCCAACTTGGCATCACACAGGACCCGGTCAAAGGCGCGGACGGCGCGGTTGGCAACCTGAAAATTGATGATAAGAAATTAACCAAGATCCTCACGGATGACCCGGCTGGCGTGCAGGCCTATTTTGTCGGGGATGGTAAAACCACCGGTTTCGCCACCCAGATGAACAATACGCTGACTGACATGCTGAGCACCTCTGTAGGTAAAGAAGGCGTCATTCAGAATGCGAAGGACGGCATTAACGCCACGCTCAAATCCATCGGTAAACGTTATGACGCGATGGAGTTGACGATTGAAGCCACGATGGCGCGCTATAAAAAGCAATTTAACGATTTAGATAAGCTGGTCACAAAATTCAATGGCACGGCCACTTATTTGACCCAACAGTTCAGCAGTAAGTAAGAAAGGAAACGATATGTATAGCAAATCTGGTGTACAAGCCTATCAGCAGGTAGGTCTTGAATCTGCTGTCTTGAGTGCCAGCCCGCACCAGTTGGTTGTCATGTTGTTCGACGGTATCCATAGCGCGCTTATCCGGGCGCGCCTTTTCCTTGAGCAGGGGGACATCCCGGCAAAAGGAGAGGCCCTGTCTAAGGCCATTAATATTATCGAAAATGGCCTTAAGGCTGGGTTAAATATGGATGTGGGAGGAGAACTCCCCCGCAACCTTTCTGCGCTTTACGACTATATGGTACGCCGTTTGTTACATGCCAATCTACGCAATGACATCGAAGCTATTACCGAAGTCGAGGCTCTGCTGCTCAATATTTCCGACGCCTGGAAGCAAATCGGCCCGGGTTATACTCCCAAGCAGGATTAACTTTAATGAACGACTCCAGCTTATCCCTTAAAAAGTGGCATGCTCTTTATGCGCTTAGCAATACAATGCTGAGCCTTGCTCAATCCGGGAAATGGGATGAGCTCATCGAACAGGAGGTTGCATACGTTTCGCTGGTTGAAGAGATCAGCACGACTCCTTTTCCACCCGACAGCAAACACATCCAGGATCAGGCGATGGTGATACTGAATCAGGTGCTGCAGAATGAACTCCTCCTCAAGGATTTGTTGCAGGAAAGAATGAGTGAGTTGAGCGGTCTTATTGCCCAAACCAACAAGCAAAAAAACGTTAACGTTACCTACGGGAAGTTGTCAGGCAACATATTATTTCCCGGAGAGATGAATCATTAATTCACATTAGCGATTCTTGATCCATACTCCAGAAGTCTGCCAAACGGCTTCTGGAGCACGGACGATGAAAAACCCCACCCTGTTACAATGTTTTCACTGGTATTACCCTGCGGGCGGTGAATTGTGGCGAGAGGTCACGGCGTTAGCCCCCAATCTTAACGAAATCGGCATCAATATGATCTGGTTGCCGCCAGCCTGTAAAGGCGCATCCGGCGGGTACTCGGTCGGATACGACACTTACGATCTCTTCGACCTCGGTGAGTTTGACCAGAAAGGCAGCGTCGCCACCAAGTACGGTGACAAAGCTCAGCTGCTGGAGGCCATCGACGCACTCAAAAGTAATGAGATCGCCGTCCTCCTTGACGTGGTGGTTAACCACAAAATGGGCGCAGACGAGAAAGAACCCGTCCGCGTTCAGCGCGTCAACGAACAGGATCGCACGCAGATCGACGATGAGATCATTGAGTGTGAAGCCTGGACACGCTACACCTTCCCTGCCCGTGCCGGGCAATATTCGCAGTTTATCTGGGATTACAAATGCTTCAGCGGCGTCGACCATATTGAAAACCCCGATGAAGACGGCATTTTTAAAATCGTCAACGACTACACCGGTGAAGGCTGGAACGACCAGGTTGATGATGAGATGGGTAATTTTGATTACCTGATGGGCGAAAACATTGATTTTCGCAACCATGCCGTCACCGAGGAAATCAAGTACTGGGCCCGCTGGGTCATGGAACAAACTGGCTGTGACGGTTTTCGTCTGGACGCCGTCAAACACATTCCCGCCTGGTTTTATAAGGAGTGGATTGAGCACGTTCAGGAAGTCGCAACGCAACCGTTGTTTATCGTGGCGGAATACTGGTCCCACGAAGTGGATAAACTGCAGGCCTATATTGACCAGGTCGATGGCAAGACGATGCTGTTCGATGCCCCCCTGCAGATGAAATTCCACGAAGCATCGCGCCAGGGTCGGGAATACGACATGAGCCAAATCTTTACCGGCACCCTGGTCGAAGCCGATCCGTTCCATGCGGTAACTCTGGTTGCCAACCATGACACTCAGCCTTTGCAGGCACTGGAAGCGCCGGTTGAAGCGTGGTTTAAACCGCTGGCCTATGCCCTGATCCTGCTGCGTGAAAACGGAGTGCCCAGCGTCTTTTATCCGGATTTATTCGGTGCCAGCTATGACGATACGGGCGGTGACGGCGAAACCTACCATATTGATATGCCGGTCATCGAGCAGCTTCACGAGCTGATCCTCGCCCGCCAGCGTTTTGCCCACGGCGTGCAGACGCTGTTCTTCGATCACCCAAACTGTATCGCCTTCAGCCGCAGCGGCACCGAAGACGATCCTGGCTGTGTGGTGGTGATGTCGAATGGCGATGACGGCGAGAAAGTGATTTGTCTGGGTGAAAACTACGGCAACAAAACGTGGCGTGATTTTCTCGGCAATCGCGAAGAAACGGTCACTACCGCAGCGGATGGCGAAGGCACCTTTACCTGCAAAGGTGGAAGCGTCAGCGTGTGGGTGATTGAGGATGCGTTGTAGTTGTAAAAGCATCTGACGCGAATTGAATGCCGGGTCAGGCGAAGCTGCCACCCGGCAACATGCACTACGGAAGTTTACTCTCCAGCGGATTTTTGCTCAGATAATCTGCGCACTCTACCGTCGGACGATCGACCTTCTGTAGCTCCATACCATCATACTCAAGAACAGAGCCATCGCGCTCCAGCGGATAAATATCCAGCTTGCGGGTGACGTTATAATAACTGTCTGAACGCAGCATGATTTTACCCGGTACGGCGATCACGCGCTGCCACTGACGGCAGTCCAGCGTATCGCCCTCCTCCGTCACCACCAGCGTGGCAATCGCCTCTGGGCTCACCATTTTGCTCTGCGGCCCTTTTGACTGCCAGTACCCTGCCAGATGCGCCGGGACGGGGTGTTTGATCACTTCCTGATAGTTATCCACCTGAACGCACCCAGTCAGTGCCAGCAGCGCGCCAGCAATTGCTATTTTTTTCATCATCTTTCCTGCATTCGAAGAAAAAAATATTGTGGCATTAAAGCGCTTGGGCTGCCAGCGAAGATCGACGGGGCTTAAACCTGCATCCCCATCACTTCCTGATAAGCAGACACAAGCTTGTTACGCACCTGAATCCCCATCTGCAGGGAAACCGAGGCTTTTTGCAAATCGGTCATCACATCATTCAGTGCCACGCCCGGCTCGCCGAGGGTGAACTTCTCCGCCTGAGTACGTGCGGCGGTCTGGGTATCGCTGATACGGTCAAGCGCGGCGTGCAGTTGTCCTGCAAAACTGATGCTCGGTTGTTCTGCCACATTCTGATTACGGGCCGTCATCGCCGTTGCCTGCAACTGACTGATCACCCCTTCAATACCCTGTATAGCCATGACTCTCCCCTGAATGGTTTTTTACGGGGTCAAGACTAACAGCTTGTCAATAAGATAATGGCGGTAAATAGCGTGAAAAAACCAGGTTATTTGACGCATAGAAAATCCTGAATCATCAAATAATGGCAGGGCCATCAATATGGAACTTTTGTCGTGTTTGCCGACCCGGGAGTCAGTTTTGTTTCTCTACACGAATAACGTAAACCACCAGGATTTAAGAGGTGCGCAATGAGTGCAACAGCATCGACAGCGCCACAAAATAAATCACTCGAGTGGATGAACCGCCTTCGCGCGAATCCTAAAATCCCGTTGATCGTGGCAGGCGCTGCCGCAATTGCGATCCTTGTAGCGATGGTCTTGTGGGCGAAAAGCCCTGATTACCGCACGCTTTACAGTAACCTTTCCGATCAGGATGGCGGTGCCATCGTCACCCAGCTTACCCAGATGAACATCCCTTATCGCTTTGCGGATAACGGCGGTGCGCTGGAGGTACCGGCTGATAAGGTGCACGAACTTCGTCTGCGCCTGGCGCAACAGGGACTGCCAAAGGGCGGTGCGGTAGGTTTTGAACTGCTGGATCAGGAAAAATTCGGTATCAGCCAGTTCAGCGAGCAGGTGAACTACCAGCGTGCGCTGGAAGGTGAGCTGGCCCGTACGATTGAAACATTGGGTCCGGTGAAGAGTGCCCGTGTGCACCTGGCCATGCCTAAGCCCTCCCTGTTTGTCCGCGAGCAGAAATCCCCGTCGGCCTCAGTCACCGTTAACCTCCAGCCTGGCCGTGCAATGGATGAAGGACAAATCAGCGCGGTGACCCATCTGGTCTCCAGCGCCGTTGCCGGTCTCCCGCCGGGTAACGTGACGCTGGTTGATCAAAGTGGTCATCTGCTGACCCAGTCCAATACCGCAGGCCGCGATCTGAATGACGCGCAGCTGAAATATGCCGCGGATGTGGAAGGTCGCGTGCAGCGTCGCATCGAAGCCATCCTTGGCCCGGTCGTGGGTAACAGCAACGTGCATGCGCAGGTTACCGCGCAGATTGACTTCTCTAATAAAGAACAGACCGAAGAGCAATACAGCCCGAATGGCAACCCGGCTCAGGCGGTAATGCGCTCTCGTCAGGTCAATGAAAACGAACAGGTTGGCGGCGCATACCCAGGCGGTGTGCCGGGCGCACTGTCTAACCAGCCAGCACCGGCTAACGCGGCGCCAATCTCAACGCCACCGGCTAATCAGCAGAACGGTCAGCAAACGAATCAGCAGACCACATCAACAGCCAGCACCGCCGGTCCGCGTACCAGCAGTCGTAACGAAACCACCAACTACGAAGTGGACCGTACTATCCGCCACACCAAACTGAACGTGGGCGATGTACAGCGTCTGTCGGTTGCGGTGGTGGTGAACTACAAGACGCTGGCGGATGGCAAGCCGTTGCCGTTGACCGCCGAGCAGATGAAACAGATTGAAGACCTGACCCGTGAAGCGATGGGTTACTCCGAGAAGCGCGGCGACACGCTCAACGTGGTGAACTCACCGTTCAACTCGGTTGAAGAGTCAGGTGGCGAACTGCCGTTCTGGCAACAGCAGGCGTTTATCGATCAGCTGCTGTCCGCAGGTCGCTGGCTGCTGGTTCTGATTGTCGCGTGGCTGCTGTGGCGTAAGGGCATTCGTCCTCAGCTCCAGCGTCGTGCTGAAGCTGAAAAAGCGGCGCGCGAACAGGTCAGTACCCGTCAGGAAGTGGAAGATGCGGTTGAAGTTCGCCTCAGCAAAGACGAACAGATGCAGCAACGCCGTGCTAACCAGCGTATGGGCGCCGAGGTCATGAGCCAGCGCATTCGCGAAATGTCAGATAACGATCCGCGCGTCGTGGCGCTGGTCATCCGCCAGTGGATGGGTAACGAACATGAGTAACACGCTTTCAGGCACCGATAAAAGCGTCATCCTGCTGATGACCATTGGCGAAGACCGTGCGGCCGAGGTGTTCAAACACCTCTCGCAACGCGAAGTACAGATTCTCAGTGCGGCAATGGCAAACGTACGCCAGATCTCTAACAAACAGCTGACGGAAGTGCTGTCTGAATTTGAGCAGGAAGCCGAACAGTTTGCCGCGCTCAACGTCAACGCCAACGACTATCTGCGCTCCGTGCTGGTCAAGGCGCTGGGCGAAGAGCGTGCTGCCAGCCTGCTGGAAGACATTCTGGAAACGCGCGATACCGCCAGCGGTATCGAGACGCTCAACTTTATGGAGCCGCAGAGTGCCGCCGACCTTATCCGCGACGAGCACCCGCAGATTATCGCCACCATTCTTGTCCACCTCAAACGTGGCCAGGCGGCCGATATTCTGGCGTTGTTCGAAGAGCGCCTGCGTCACGATGTGATGCTGCGTATCGCGACCTTCGGTGGTGTCCAGCCAGCCGCGCTGGCGGAGCTGACCGAAGTGCTGAACAACCTGCTCGATGGCCAGAACCTCAAGCGCAGCAAAATGGGCGGCGTGAGAACGGCGGCAGAGATCATCAACCTGATGAAAACGCAGCAGGAAGAAGCGGTCATTACCGCCGTTCGCGAATTCGACGGCGAGCTGGCACAGAAAATTATCGACGAGATGTTCCTGTTCGAAAACCTGGTCGAAGTGGACGATCGCAGCATCCAGCGCCTCCTCCAGGAAGTGGACTCCGAGTCGCTGCTTATCGCCCTCAAAGGTGCCGAGCAGCCGCTGCGCGAGAAGTTCCTGCGCAACATGTCTCAGCGTGCGGCAGATATCCTGCGCGACGACCTTGCCAACCGTGGCCCGGTCCGTCTGTCTCAGGTGGAAAACGAACAGAAAGCCATCCTGCTTATCGTTCGTCGTCTGGCGGAAACCGGCGAGATGGTGATTGGCAGCGGAGACGACACCTATGTCTAATGAACTGCCGTGGAAGCGCTGGACGCCCGACGATCTGGCGCCTCCCCTGTCAGAGTTCACACCCGCCGTGCTGTCGCCCGAAGAGGGCTACCCGGATGTCGAGCAGCCTGAGCTGAGCGAAGAAGAGCAGCGCGCGCAGATGCTGGCCCAGTTGCAGATGCAGGCCCATGAGCAGGGCTACACGGCTGGCCTGAACGAAGGACGTCAGAAAGGCCACGATCAGGGGTATCAGGAAGGTCTGGCCAAAGGGTTAGAACACGGCATTGAACAGGCGCGCCAGCAACAGGCTCCGCTTCACGCCCGTATGCAGCAGTTGGTCAGCGAGTTTCAGCACACGCTGGATGCGCTGGACAGCGTCATTGCCTCAAGGCTGATGCAGATGGCGCTGGAAGCCGCCCGTCAGGTGATCGGCCACGCGCCGGCGGTGGACAACACCGCGCTGATTAAACAAATTCAGGGTCTGCTTCAGCAGGAGCCGCTGTTCAGTGGGAAACCGCAGCTGCGCGTTCATCCGGACGACCTCCAGCGCGTGGAAGAGAGTCTGGGCGCGACGCTGAGCCTGCACGGCTGGCGTCTGCGCGGCGACCCGTCGTTGCATCACGGAGGCTGCAAGGTCTCTGCCGATGAAGGTGACCTGGATGCCAGCGTTGCGACCCGCTGGCAGGAACTGTGCCGCCTGGCAGCACCGGGAGTCGTCTGATGACTGCACGCCTCACCCGCTGGCTCAACACGCTCGATAATTTTGAAGCGAAGATGACGCAGCTGCCGTCCGTTCGCCGTTACGGACGACTCACGCGGGCCACCGGCCTGGTGCTGGAAGCCACTGGCCTGCAGCTTCCGCTGGGAGCCACCTGCGTGATTGAGCGTCAGGATGGACAAGAGACGCGTGAAGTTGAGAGCGAAGTCGTCGGCTTTAACGGCCAGCGCCTGTTCCTGATGCCCCTTGAAGAAGTTGAAGGCATTCTGCCCGGTGCGCGCGTGTATGCGAAAAACATCAGCGGCGATGGACTGCAAAGCGGGAAACAGCTCCCGCTTGGCCCTGCCCTGCTTGGCCGCGTTCTGGACGGAAGCGGTAAACCGCTGGACGGCCTGCCCTCACCGGACACCACCGAAACCGGCGCGCTGATCACCCAGCCGTTTAACCCCCTTCAGCGTACCGCCATCGAACATGTCCTCGACACCGGCGTGCGCCCGATTAACGCCCTGCTGACCGTAGGCCGCGGGCAGCGTATGGGCCTGTTTGCCGGCTCAGGGGTGGGTAAATCCGTCCTGCTTGGCATGATGGCACGCTACACCCAGGCCGATGTCATCGTCGTGGGTCTGATCGGTGAACGTGGTCGCGAAGTAAAAGACTTTATTGAAAACATTCTCGGTGCAGAAGGCCGTGCCCGCTCGGTGGTCATCGCCGCACCGGCGGATGTCTCACCGTTACTGCGTATGCAGGGTGCTGCGTATGCCACCCGTATCGCGGAAGATTTCCGTGACCGCGGCCAGCACGTGCTGCTGATTATGGACTCCCTGACCCGCTATGCGATGGCGCAGCGTGAAATCGCTCTCGCCATCGGAGAACCTCCGGCGACCAAAGGTTATCCGCCTTCGGTCTTTGCCAAGCTCCCGGCGCTGGTCGAACGTGCAGGAAACGGCATCAGCGGCGGCGGCTCAATCACCGCTTTTTATACGGTTCTGACCGAAGGCGATGACCAGCAGGACCCTATTGCCGACTCCGCGCGAGCGATCCTCGACGGTCATATTGTGTTATCGCGCCGTCTGGCCGAAGCCGGTCACTACCCGGCAATTGATATCGAAGCATCAATCAGCCGTGCAATGACGGCATTGATTACAGAGAAGCACTACGCCCGCGTGCGTAACTTCAAACAACTCCTCTCCAGCTTCCAGCGCAACCGCGATCTGGTGAGCGTGGGGGCGTATGCCAAAGGCAGCGACCCGATGCTCGACAAAGCGATTAGCCTGTGGCCGCAGCTGGAGGCGTTTCTGCAACAAGGTATTTTTGAACGCGCCGACTGGGAAGACTCACTCCAGGCACTGGAGCTGATTTTCCCGCAGGTGTAACACAGGTGGAGGGCGAAGGTCATGGCGCAAAACAGCGCGTTATCAACGCTGAAAGATCTGGCTGAGAAAGAAGTTGATGATGCCGCATTGCAGCTCGGCGCAATGCGACGCGGGTGCCAGCAGGCTGAAGAGCAGTTGAAGATGTTAATCGACTATCAGCATGAATATCGCACCAACCTCAATACCGATATGACACAGGGCATTGGAAGCCAGCGCTGGATTAACTATCAGCAGTTTATTCAGACACTGGAAAAGGCGATTGAACAGCATCGCCAGCAGCTTAACCAGTGGACCCAGAAAGTCGACACCGCGCTAAATTTCTGGCGCGAGAAAAAGCAGCGACTGCAGGCCTGGCAGACCTTACAGGACCGACAGATCGCGGCAACGACCCTGGCGGAAAACCGTCTGGATCAGAAGAAAATGGATGAGTTTGCCCAGCGCGCATCAATGAGGAAACCGGAATGATCACATTGCAACAACTGCTGATGACCGACAGCGACCTGTCGGGCGGCATGCAAACAGGGAAAGGCACCGACGGTGCACAAGACTTTCTTTCTCTGCTGGCAGGCGCCCTGACTGACGCAACAGGCCAGGGCAACGATGCGCCGCTGACGCTGGCTGACCTGAAAGCAGCCGGCAGTAAGCTGTCAAAAGTTGCTCAGGAAGCCGGGGGAGAGAACACCCTGCAGGACAAAATAGCCAACCTGCTCTCGCGTCAGCCAGCCCTGACAGGCGATGAACCGACAGCAGCCACCCCGCTGGAAACCCTCGTTTCCGGGCTGGTGCCGGTTTCAAAAGGTGATGCCCTGAAGACCCTGAGCGCGGTGAAAACGCAGGATGACAGCAAAAGCGAGCTGAGCGAAGAAGAGCTGGCAGGGTTGAGCGCGCTGATGGCGATGCTGCCCCACCAGCAGGCGGCAACGCCGGTGGCCTCTGGCGCGACAGGCAATGGCGTGACGGCGAAATCAACGCTGAACGCTGCCGCGCTTTCGCAAAATGGTGTAGGTCAACAGTCCATGAGCACCCTGCTGTCGGGCCATGAAAAAGTGCAACAAGCGTCGACTTATCAGGCGCAGGCGCAAAACGCGGATCCGTCTCAACCGGTCAACGCACCGGCGACCCCGATCGTGGCCGCCGCCGCTGAGAAGCAGGATCTCGCCAGTTCATCCTCTTCAACAGCCCCGACCGCAACGCTTGCGCCCGTCATTTCCAGCAACGTCACAAGCCACGCTGCCGCAACCGTTGCCACGGCACCGGTATTGAGCCAGCCGCTGGGAACCCAGGAGTGGCAGCAATCCCTGAGTCAGCACATTACGTTGTTCACGAAACAGGGCCAGCAGACCGCAGAGTTGCGTCTGCACCCGGAAGATCTGGGCCAGGTCCAGATTACCCTGAAACTGGATGATAACCAGGCACAGCTGCAAATGGTGTCGGCGCACAGCCACGTGCGTGCTGCCCTGGAAGCTGCACTGCCGGTCCTGCGCACGTCGCTTGCTGAGAGTGGCATTCAGCTCGCGCAAAGCAGTGTCAGCAGCGAGAGCTTTGCCGGACAGCAGCAGTCCTCCTCTCAACAGCAGCAACAGGCTTCACGTTCCGGTAATACCGGCGGTTTTAATGAGGAGAGCGATGAGTTACTGCCTGCCCCTGCCGCCCTGCAATCCGCGGCGCGTGGCAACAGTGCCGTAGACATCTTTGCCTAAACGCCAGAGGTAGCGTGATTATCCCCGTCTTTTCCACGCTTTGACGACAGCAGGACACGGGATAATCACCTTATTAAGCTGTACCGAAACAGGAAGCTCGTATCAGATGACTGACTCCGCGATCACCAAAAAAAGCAAGCGTTCCATCTGGATCCCGCTGCTGGTGTTAATCACGCTCGCCGCCTGCGCTACCGCGGGCTATAGTTACTGGCGTATGCAGCAGGAACCTTCTACCGCTGCGGCCAAAGCCGAACCGCCTCCTCCGCCGGCACCGGTATTCTTCCCACTGGATACCTTCACCGTGAATCTGGGTGATGCGGATCGTGTGCTGTATGTGGGTATTACGTTACGCCTGAAAGATGAAGCCACGCGTGCGCGCCTGAATGATTATCTTCCTGAAGTGCGTAGCCGTCTGCTGCTGCTGTTCTCTCGTCAGGACGCCTCAACGCTTGCTACCGATGACGGTAAGCAAAAGCTGGTCGACGCCATTAAACAGACGCTGGCGACCCCGCTGGTAAACGGTCAACCCAAGCAGGAAGTCACTGACGTTCTGTATACAGCCTTCATACTGCGGTAACGACATGGGCGACAGTATTCTTTCTCAGGCAGAAATCGACGCGCTTCTTAACGGCGACAGCGATAAGAACGATGATCCGCAACCGGGTATTGGCGGCGATAGCGATATTCGTCCTTATGATCCCAATACCCAGCGCCGCGTAGTACGTGAACGTCTGCAGGCGCTGGAGATCATTAACGAACGCTTTGCACGTCAGTTCCGTATGGGGCTGTTTAACCTGCTGCGTCGTAGCCCGGATATCACGGTCGGTGCGATCCGTATTCAGCCGTATCATGAGTTTGCCCGCAACCTGCCGGTGCCAACGAACCTTAACCTGATCCACCTGAAACCGCTGCGCGGCACAGGTCTGGTGGTGTTTTCGCCAAGCCTGGTGTTCATTGCGGTGGATAACCTGTTTGGTGGCGACGGGCGTTTCCCGACCAAAGTGGAAGGGCGTGAATTTACCCACACCGAGCAGCGCGTCATCAACCGCATGCTGAAGCTGGCGCTGGAATCTTACAGCGACGCGTGGAAAGCGATTAACCCGCTGGAAGTGGAGTACGTACGTTCTGAGATGCAGGTGAAATTTACCAATATCACCACCTCCCCGAACGATATCGTCGTGAATACCCCGTTCCATGTGGAGATCGGTAACCTGACCGGTGAGTTCAACATCTGCCTGCCGTTCAGCATGATCGAACCGCTGCGTGAACTGCTGGTCAACCCGCCGCTTGAGAACTCACGCAACGAAGATCAGAACTGGCGTGAAAACCTGGTGCGTCAGGTTCAGCATTCTCAGCTTGAGCTGGTGGCGAGCTTCGCGGATATCCCGCTGCGCTTATCCCAGATCCTGAAATTACAACCCGGCGATGTTTTGCCGATAGAAAAACCCGACCGCATTATTGCCCATGTGGATGGTGTCCCCGTGCTGACAAGTCAGTACGGCACAATTAACGGTCAGTATGCGTTACGCGTTGAGCACTTGATCAACCCGATATTGAATTCGCTGAATGAGGAACAGCCCAAATGAGTGACATGAACAATCCGTCCGATGAAAACAGCGGAGCACTGGACGATCTGTGGGCTGACGCGTTAAACGAGCAAAAAACGACTCCGGCCAAAAGTGCAGCGGATGCTGTGTTCCAGCAGCTCGGCGGCGGCGATGTCAGCGGTACGCTGCAGGATATTGATCTGATTATGGATATCCCGGTTAAGCTGACCGTGGAACTGGGCCGCACCCGCATGACCATTAAAGAGCTGCTGCGTCTGACGCAGGGTTCCGTGGTGGCCCTTGACGGTCTCGCCGGCGAACCGCTGGATATTCTGATCAACGGTTATCTCATTGCCCAGGGTGAAGTCGTGGTGGTTGCCGATAAATACGGCGTGCGCATCACCGACATTATTACGCCATCTGAACGTATGCGTCGTCTGAGCCGTTAAGCATGAAAACCCAGGCAACAATATCACAGCCCTCTGCCGTTCCCGGCTCTCCGCTGCTCCAGGTGAGTGGCGCGTTGCTCGGTATTATTGCCTTTATTCTTATCGCCGCATGGCTGGCGAAGCGCTTCGGCCTGGCGGGTAAAACCGCCGGTACCCGCGGTCTGAAGGTCAGCGCCAGCACGACACTGGGGCCACGCGAGCGCGTGGTCGTTGTCGATGTGGAAGATGCACGGCTGGTGCTGGGCGTGACTGCCTCCAGCATCAACGTCTTGCATAAACTGCCGCCAGCCCCGGCAACGGGTGACGAGCGCGCAGAAGTCCCTGCGGATTTTCAGTCCGTCATGAAGAGTTTGCTTAAGCGTTCCGGGAGATCCTGATGCGCCGTTTGTTATCCCTTACGCTTGCGGGCGTCGGCCTGTTTGCCCCTGCGGTTTATGCACAACTGCCCGGTCTGGTCTCAACCCCTCTTGCAGGCGGCGGGCAAAGCTGGTCGCTGCCGGTGCAGACGCTGGTTTTCATCACCTCGCTGACGTTTATTCCGGCGATCCTGCTGATGATGACCAGCTTCACCCGAATCATCATCGTCTTTGGTCTGTTGCGCAATGCGCTGGGCACCCCGTCCGCGCCGCCTAACCAGGTACTGCTGGGTCTGGCGCTGTTTTTAACCTTTTTCATTATGTCGCCGGTTATCGACAAGATTTATACCGACGCATACCAGCCGTTTAGCGAAGATAAAATCTCCATGCAGGAGGCGCTCGATAAAGGGGCTCAGCCGCTGCGGGAGTTCATGCTCCGCCAGACCCGGGAGGCGGACCTGGCACTCTTCGCCCGCCTGTCCAATACCGGCGAGCTTCAGGGACCGGAAGCCGTTCCGATGCGTATTCTGCTGCCTGCGTATGTCACCAGTGAGCTGAAAACGGCCTTTCAGATTGGCTTTACCATCTTTATTCCGTTCCTGATTATCGATCTGGTGATCGCCAGCGTTCTGATGGCGCTCGGGATGATGATGGTGCCCCCGGCCACCATTGCCCTACCCTTTAAGATCATGCTCTTTGTCCTGGTCGATGGCTGGCAACTGCTGGTCAGTTCGCTGGCGCAGAGTTTCTACAGTTAAGGAGCCGTAATGACGCCAGAATCGGTCATGATGATGGGCACGGAAGCGATGAAAATCGCGATAGCCGTTGCCGCGCCGTTACTGCTTGTCGCGCTGGTGACCGGTCTGATTATCAGTATCCTGCAGGCCGCCACGCAGATTAACGAAATGACGCTGTCATTTATCCCAAAAATCATCGCCGTGTTCGTGGCGATTATCGTTGCCGGGCCGTGGATGCTGAACCTGTTGCTGGACTATATGCGCAACCTGTTTACCAATCTGCCGTACATCATCGGCTGACCCGACGATGCTGCAC
Organism: Enterobacter cloacae complex sp. 394I7; assembly: GCF_057320345.1. Taxonomy (NCBI): domain Bacteria; kingdom Pseudomonadati; phylum Pseudomonadota; class Gammaproteobacteria; order Enterobacterales; family Enterobacteriaceae; genus Enterobacter; species Enterobacter cloacae complex sp. 394I7. Next base: position 1,871,526 of record NZ_JBXWCR010000001.1, read on the forward strand.
TTCACCAGTGACCAGTGGGTTCAATGGCTTGGCGTCTATTTCTGGCCGATGCTGCGTATCCTGGCGCTGATTACAACGGCCCCCATTCTCAGTGAGAAAACGATACCCAAGCGCGTCAAAGTGGGGCTGGGCATCATCATCACCATTATCGTCGCCCCTTCTCTCCCGCCCGTGGATATTCCGATCTTCTCGGCGAAAGCGGTGTGGGTTGCACTGCAACAGGTGATGATTGGCGTGGCCGTAGGCTTTACCATGCAGCTTGCCTTCGCGGCCGTGCGGACCGCCGGCGAACTGATTGGCCTGCAAATGGGTTTATCATTCGCCACGTTTGTGGATCCCGGTAGCCACCTCAACATGCCGGTGCTGGCGCGCATTATCGATCTGCTCGCCATGTTGCTGTTCCTGTCGTTTAACGGCCATCTGTGGCTCATCTCCATGCTGGTGGATACTTTCCATACGCTGCCGATTGGGGAAAACCCGGTGAACAGCAACGCGTTTCTGGCGCTTACGCGTGCGGCCGGGCTTGTTTTCCTGAACGGCCTGATGCTGGCGCTGCCGATCATCACCCTGCTGCTGACCGTGAACCTCGCCTTAGGCTTACTCAACCGAATGGCACCGCAGCTCTCGGTGTTCGTCATTGGTTTTCCGCTGACGCTGACGGTCGGTATTTTATTAATGTCATTACTGATGCCCCTTATCGCCCCCTTCTGTGAGCACTTATTCGGCGAGATATTCAATCTGTTAGCAGATATTGTCAGTGAGCTACCGCGTAAATAATAGCCCTCACAGTTGATATTGTCTTTCTGAGGATATTCCTAAAATAAAATGTGAAAAACATCTTCCAGGATATATCTGACGCGGTTTAATTGTTTCTAACCACCTCACAATACTTAATATTTACTTTACTTTAAGAAGATTCCTGGCAAATTATACGTAACTTTACGGGATAGTGAGTCCGCCTGAAAGTCTTTGTCATGCTCACAGGTTTATTAATTTTTTCCATCCCGTATGGCTGTTATGAGCTCTCAGGCAGATGGTGAATTATCGTTACGCATTGAGTGAGGGTATGCCATGTCAACGATCATTATGGATTTATGCAGCTACACCCGGCTAGGGTTAACCGGGTACCTGGCAAGCAGAGGGGTAAGAAAGAGAGACATCAACGATGCACACACCGTTGACGAACTCGCAGCCGCTTGTGACGAACTTAAACCAGGCGTGGTGTTTATTAATGAGGACTGTTTCATTCACGATCCAGCCAACAGTCAGCACATTAAGCAAATCATTAATCAGCATCCAAAAACCCTGTTTATTGTTTTTATGGCGATCGCGAATATCCATTTCGATGAGTATTTGTTGGTTCGTAAAAATTTATTGATCAGTTCTAAATCGATTAAACCAGAGTCGCTGGATGACATTCTGGGTGATTATTTGAATAAAGAAGTTAAAAATGTAGGAGCGGTTAACTTACCCACCCTATCATTAAGCAGGACTGAATCAAGCATGCTGCGAATGTGGATGGCAGGGCAAGGGACTATTCAGATCTCAGACCAGATGAATATTAAAGCCAAAACCGTTTCGTCACATAAAGGAAATATTAAAAGGAAAATTAAAACGCATAATAAGCAAGTGATCTATCACGTGGTACGCCTCACCGATAATGTGACGAACGGGATTTTCGTCAACATGCGTTAGTCGCTAAAAAAACCCTTTGCACCCTACCTTTGATCTCTGGCCTGGCCAGAGATTTTTGCTTCTGTGGACAGTGTCGGGCACGCCAGTCGCCACCCGACGCCATGCTATTGCGCTTTCTCTACAAAGATGCCATCCGGGTGTCCCAGTTCGTTAAAAAACCAGATGCCGAGCGGGTAGTCTTCAAGTGATACCAGGTACATCGTGCCTTCACTAAACTCTTCAATTGCCAGGACCACACCCGGGCGGCGCGGCCCACCGTCCGTTTTAACGGTTACCCGATCGTTGACCTTCATACGTTCCTCCTCTGGTTTTGAGCCAGTGTAGAACAAAACGCCTTAACTGGCATCGCTGCCCGGTGTGAATGGCGTTTTTGTGCGCAGTCTATACTTAGGGTTGGAGACGGCAAAATGAGGTACCCCGTAATGAAGACCGACAAAGAGTACAGCGACACCATCAAACGCGAGGTTGAGGTGGATGTCGATGCCCTGCTGGCCGCCATCAATGAGATCAGTGAGTCAGAAGTCCGTCGTTCGGACGACAATTCAGACAGGGTCATTGTGAACGGAAGGGATTATCACACCTACCGTGAACTGGCGGAGGCCTTCGAGCTTGATATACACGATTTTAGCGTGTCTGAAGCAAATCGTTAGGACGAAAAAAATCCCGGTCATGGGGATGGCCGGGATCAAAACTTGCTTATGCAAGAAGCACTTGAAAATTCGTTACACCAGGAAATCTGATGTACACAAAACACTATCCTCAACCATTTTGTATGACAAGCATATATTCTCATGGCGAATATAATATTTGGTACATAATAAATTTAGTTATGAGGGACAACATGCGCTGCATGCGGGTTTGGCAGGAGAGAGACCCTTTTGCCTCACTTAAGCATTAGGAATTTTTTTAGGAATATTCTTAGTCGGCGGTTTGTCAGTTATCAGGAGTCGTTATGCCTTCATTGCAGGATAGCCTGCTGATCTTTTCCGATCTCGACGGCTCGTTGCTCGATATTCATACGTACGAGTGGCAACCGGCCATGCCCTGGCTGGACACCCTCCAGGATAACCAGGTGCCGGTTATTCTCTGCAGCAGCAAGACCGCGGCAGAAATGCTGGATATCCAGCAGGATCTGGGCCTGGAGGGGTTGCCCTTCATAGCTGAGAATGGCGCGGTGATTCAGCCCGACGTGCGCTGGGAGACAGGTCAACGCCACATCAGGGGGATGACGCACCGTGACATTCGCCCGCTGATCGACCAGATTCGCCAGCAGCGGGGCTTTAAATTCACCACCTTTGATGACGTCGACGAACGGGTTATCAGCGAGTGGACGGGGCTGACGCGCTATCGTTCGACCCTCGCGCGCCGACACGAAGCCTCCGTCACGCTCATCTGGCGCGACAGCGATGAAAAAATGGCGCAATTTGACGAGGCGCTGGCGCAGTGCGGCCTGAAATGCCTGCAGGGAGCCCGCTTCTGGCATGTTCTGGATGCTCGCTGCGGTAAAGACGTTGCGGTTGACTGGCTGATTGAGCAGTACCGTGCGCGGGAAGGCATTGTGCCGGTTACCCTGGGGCTCGGCGATGGTCCAAATGATGCCCCGCTGCTGGACAGCGTGGACTACGCCGTGGTGATTAAGGGCATTAACCGGCAGGGCATCACGTTACGCGACGATAACCCCGCCCGGGTGTACCACACGCAACAGCCCGGCCCCGCGGGCTGGCAGGAGGGGCTGGATCACTTCTTATCCTGATCGTGCCAGAACACCCGGTTGCGCCCGCACTGCTTGGCCTGATACAACCGGGCATCCGCCACTGACTGCAACTGTTCGAAATCGTAATTGTCCTTTTCCTGGGCGCTACTTACCCCCAGTGAGGCACTGATACGCACGGTGGTACTCTTTTTCACCAGGATCTCTTTACTGTTGATGCGTGAGCGAATGCGTTCCGCAATCCCCCTCGCCTCTTCAAGCCCGCTGCCGGGCAGTACCACGCAGAACTCTTCCCCACCCACGCGTCCGGCAACATCATTCTTGCGCAGTGCGCTGCCAATCAGGCCTGCGGCATGGGAAAGCACTTTGTCCCCGGCCTGATGGCCAAAGCGATCGTTAATGCTTTTAAAATGGTCGAGATCGATTTGAATCACCGAGAACGGCAGCGACTGCTGCCGACATTTTTCCGACAGCATTTTGGCACGCTCAAACAGGGCACCACGGTTATTCAGGCGGGTGAGCGGATCGTGCCAGGCCTGCCACTGCAAAGAGTGCTGAAGCGTATACATATTGCTGACCATCCGACGGATAACCAGCCACGAGATAAGAAGCATAGCGGTGAAGAGTGCCCAGAGCAGCGCCAGCACGATACTGATACTGCCGAAGTCCCCCTTCACGCCTTCATGCAGGGTATGAACGCGTAAAATCACACCATCGAAGTGATCGAGCCGCTCCCAGCTGATAAAGCGGCTTCCGAGGCGGATCCCCCCGCCGGTATCGTTCTCAATCGCGTGCGCTATCTGCGCCGTTTCGCGTTCGTCAAACCGGTTCACCAGACTACCGGTCTCTTCTGACGTGGCAATCATATTCAGCCGGGTGTCGTACAGCTGATATTCCCCCTCTGTACGCTCTTGCGTTGCCTCTTCCAGCAGATGTTTCATGGTCTTCAATGAGAAATCCATCGCCACAACGCCATACCAGTAATGGTCAAAATAGATCGGTACGCTGGCCGTGATCATCCGTTCACCACCGGTCCAGGGCGACGGGCTGGAGATAAACCAGCGCACCGCGCGAGCGCGATTGTTACGTTCAGACTGCTGGGTAAACCACGGCTGGGTAACCAGATAGTAATAGCGCTGGCTAATATCACTCGTCTGTTCAGGCGTGTCCGTCGCAAGGTAAAACCCGGCGCGTGACGCATAGATAACCCGCTCTTCACTTTGCCCCACCGAGGACGCCAGTCGGAGTAAATACCCCACTTCGAGGGCGGCAGAAATTTCATTGCTGATACGCTCAGGATCACGATTCAACAACGTGGTTTTTTCGACGAACGCATCCGACACGCCGTTGATGGGGAGAGTGCGTTTTTTATCAACGGCGAGCTGCCAGCTGGGGCGCGTGCGAAAGGCGTTAAAGCGTGAAATCGCTTCATACAGGACATCAAAGGCCAGCGGCGTCTGGATGGCATCACGCATGCTTTTGCGGAAAAAAAGCATTTTATCCACGCTGTACTGTAACTGCCGGTCCAGCGAAGTGGCTACCGTTTCCAGATGATTACGCTGGCTGGAGATATACGCATCTTCCAGTACCACCACCTCTCGCCAGGTCAGGAGCGTGGAAAATATCAGTACGATGAGAAAACAGAGATTAACAATCAACCCCGGATTGCTACGCATATGCAGCCATTGCAGAAAAGATCGTCTTACAACAAAGGTCTCGCGCTGCACACACACTCCCTGATTACTGCCCGACGCCGGATACGGAAGGTAAAAACGCCCGGCAAAGCCGGGCGTTATGTCATTAAGCCTTGTCTCGCTTGCGCTGCCCGTCTCCCGGCTGAAGCTCATCTTCACGGAACGCTTCCCGCTTGATGCTATAACCGTCGTGCCACCGGCATTCCACCATACCGCTGGAATACCCGGTGACAATCATACGTGGGCCGCCCTTCTTAGGCTTAACTTCATCACTGACCAAAAAGACCATACCTGCCTCCTGTATCAGGGTGAAACGTTTTCAATTTAGACGAGGAATGATCTTTTTGCACCCCGCAACAGGTAACAATTAGTGCGACGTTCCGCGGATTTTTTCGACCAGTTTTACGGCCCCAACCACGATAATGCCAATGATAAAGCCCAGCACAAGATTAAGCAGCGTGGGCAGAATTGCCGCCACTATGCTGCCCTGCGCCGAGGCGAAATGTTCAATAGCATGGTGCAGCGGCGCGATACCGTGAACCACAATACCGCCTCCGACAAGGAACATCGCCAGCGTGCCAACCACTGACAGGCTCTTCATCAGCCAGGGCGCGGTCACCAGCAGGCTTTTGCCGATACCTTTGGCGATAGCGCTCGATTTTTCTTCCAGCCAGTAGCCGATATCATCCAGCTTAACGATAAGCCCCACCAGCCCGTACACCCCCACCGTGACCAGAATGGCGATCCCGGAGAGGATCAGGACCTGGTTCAGAAGCGGTGCTTCAGAGACAATACCTAACGTAATGGCCACGATCTCCGCCGACAGAATAAAGTCGGTACGAATGGCACCTTTCACCTTATCACGCTCGAAGGTTTTAGGATCCTGCGCGGCCAGCGCCTCAAGACGCTGCTGGCGCATTTCCGGCGTGTCGCTGTTCTTACGTGCGGCGAACGAGTGCAGGATCTTCTCAGCGCCTTCGAAGCATAAAAATGCGCCGCCAATCATCAGCAGCGGCGTGATCGCCCATGGGATAAACGCGCTGATCAGCAGCGCAAGCGGCACCAGGATCACCTTATTCAGGAATGAGCCTTTCGCTACGCCCCATACCACCGGTAATTCACGGTTGGCCCGAACGCCACTCACCTGCTGGGCGTTGAGCGATAAATCGTCTCCCAGAACCCCGGCGGTTTTCTTCGCCGCCAGTTTTCCCATCACCGAAATGTCATCCAGTAAGGTGGCAATATCATCCAGTAATGTTAATAAGCTACTTCCTGCCAAAATCTCATTCCTTCTTTTTTTGGTAATTAAGTGAATAGTATGGAGCAAAAGTGTAAACCCGGAAACAGGCACCTCACGTCAACAAAAAATTCACATCAACTACACAATTAAAGCGCTCGCCAGGCCGATAGTTTTGGCGTTTACTGTCAGCGACCTTTTCATTTTGTCGCGAGGGATTATGCGTTTCCGGCAACTGCTACCGCTCATTGGGGCACTTTTTTCGCTGTATATCATCTGGGGTTCCACCTACTTTGTCATTCGTATCGGCGTGGAGAGCTGGCCGCCGCTCATGATGGCGGGCGTACGCTTTCTCTCGGCGGGCGTGTTACTGATGGCCTTCCTGCTGTTACGGGGCCATAAGCTGCCTCCGCTTCGCCCGATGCTCAATGCCGCCCTGATTGGCCTGCTGCTGCTGGCCATAGGGAATGGATTTGTGACGGTCGCCGAGCACCAGAACGTGCCGTCCGGAATCGCCGCCGTCGTGGTCGCGACCGTCCCGCTGTTTACCCTGTGCTTTAGCCGTCTTTTCGGCATCCGCACCCGCAAGCTCGAATGGGTAGGGATTGGGATCGGGCTTGCCGGGATCATCCTGCTCAACAGCGGCGGTAACCTGAGCGGAAATCCGTGGGGCGCAGTGATTATCCTGATCGGCTCGATGAGCTGGGCATTTGGGTCGGTATACGGTTCACGAATTGAGCTGCCAACCGGCATGATGGCGGGCGCGATTGAGATGCTCGCGGCGGGAATTATGCTGCTGATTGCCTCAACGCTGACGGGCGAAAAACTGACAGCCATGCCGGACCTTTCGGGCTTCCTGGCCGTGGGTTACCTGGCATTATTTGGCTCTGTCATCGCCATTAACGCCTATATGTTCTTGATCCGCAATGTCTCGCCGGCGATCGCGACCAGCTACGCTTACGTGAACCCGGTGGTTGCTGTACTGCTGGGCACCAGCTTTGCGGGCGAAACGTTATCTCCGGTGGAATGGCTGGCGCTGGGCGTGATTGTCTTTGCCGTTGTGCTGGTAACGCTGGGGAAATATTTGCTTCCTGCGAAGCCGGTTGTTACGCCGTGTGAGGTGGAGAAACCGTAAACGGGTGAATACCCTGGGTGTCGATCTGCGCGGCCTGCCCGCCGCCGCAGATCCACTCTTCCAGCCGTTCTGTCAGGTCGGCATCGTTACGTCTTAATCTGCCGCGCAGCGCGCACTCCCAGACAATCAACACCCGCCAGCCCTGCGCGAGAAGCGTGCTAAGGTCACGGTTGTCCCGCGCGACGTTCTTGCCAATCTTCTCCAGCCAGAAATCCGTACGCGTCGCGGGAACCTTAAACAGGTAGCAGTCGTGGTGATGCCAGAAACAGCCGTGGGTAAAGATGATGCATTGATACGCATCGATAACGAAATCTGGACGGCCCGCAAGTGCGGCATCCTGCACGCGGAAATCAAACCCCGCCTCGGTCAGCAGCCCGGCTAGCCGCTTTTCAATGGCGGTATCACGCGTGCCGATGGCACGCATGTTTTTACTGCGCGTCGCCTTATTGTGAACATCCGTCATTGACGGCCTCACTCTCACGTAACGCCACGGCCTGTCTGATGCGGGAGGCGAGCAGTTTTGCCACCGCCGCAAACGCGGGAACAACCACCGAGTTACCAAACTGCCGATAAGCCTGGGTGTCCGACACCGGAATGCGGAAGGTGTAACCCTGCGGGGTCTCAAACCCCATCAGCCGAGCGCATTCACGCGGCGTTAAGCGGCGCGGACGGTGACGCTGGTTATCGGGATCGTCAAAATCTTTCTCCCCCAGCGCTTTATCCCAGCCCCGGTCGATCAGGATCTCTGCGCCATCTTTATAGTAGCGAGCGGACAACGTGCGCGTCACACAGTGCGGATCGTTCGGATTAACCATCCCGAAGCCAAAACCGTTGCCTTTGGCCTGGTGTTTTTTCGCATAGCGGTAAAGGTATTTCCACAGCACCGGGGTGAGGATAAATTTCGCGTCGACGACAGGTTCCAGCAGGTCGGCCACGGTTGGGCGACGCGCAGGATATAAAGAGGGAATATCCCGCAGGGTAAAATCCCCCTTCAGGTTGAGGTCGCGGCGAAAACCAACCAGCACAATGCGTTCGCGGTGCTGCGGAAGAAAATGTTTACCGTCGATGATTTTCGGGTCATCCGCGCCCATATGCTGAGCGTCCGCTACGTCATACCCCAGCTCATCGAGCGTTTGCATGATAATGCGGAAGGTCTTTCCGCCGTCATGGCTCTTGAGATTCTTGACGTTCTCCAGCACGAAAATCGCCGGACGACGGGCATCGATAATGCGGACAACATCAAAGAACAGCGTGCCTTGCGTATCGCAGGCAAAACCGTGGGCGCGTCCGAGGGCATTCTTTTTCGACACACCGGCCAGCGAGAAAGGCTGGCACGGGAAACCCGCCAGCAGGACATCATGGGCCGGAATTGACTGGCGAATGTGCTCAGCCGCCTCTTCATCACTCACGCCGCTTTTGTGGCTCAGCGTAACATCACGGATATCGGCGTTGAAACGGTGTTCATGGGGATCGCAGTACCAGTTGGCTTTGTAGGTACGGACCGCATGTTTGTTCCACTCGCTGGTAAACACACACTGCCCGCCAATGGCCTCAAACCCGTGTCGAATGCCGCCAATGCCGGCAAACAGATCGATAAAACGGAAGGCATAGTTCGGGTGCGCGGCTGAAGGACGCGGAAGCAGGTTTTGCAGGTAACGAAACTCGCCCTCACTCAGACGCTGCCCTGCCCGCTCGCTGGTCAGCAGTCTCTTCAGGATTGCCGGGCTCCAGTGGCTCTCACCGTGCGCCACCAGCTGATTCGCCAGCGTTTTAGCATCATAGATATCCAGCAGCTGGCGCAATAAAGCCTGCACCGTTGCCGTTGATTTCTCAGCCTGCTCTGGCGCGGGCTCACTCACTGATCGATTTTCCTGCATTCTTTTAACCGGAGAATAAAGACTGGAAACAGATTACCACAGTTCACTCGCTCAAACTGCGGCGGAAGCGGCTCAGCACCTGGCTATCCAGCCCCAGGCAGTCGCCCTGTAATTCGGCACTTAATTTCGCCATAAACTGGATGAGAAAATCGGCGTTGTGTTGCGCAAGTTCGCGCCCCACGTCTGTGTGCATTGTATCAGGCAAGCGCAGCAGCTTGGTCTGAAAATGGTCGAGGGCAAAGGCGCGGTCATTAAGGGTGCGCGCATCGGCAAACGGGTCTTCAGCGTTAAAGAGCGCCACGCCCAGCGCCCCCGATACCGCAAAGACGCGCGCAAGACCAATAGCACCAAGTGCTTCCAGCCGGTCAGCATCCTGAACAATTTTGGCTTCAAGACTGTGCGGCACAATAGCGGCGCTAAAACTGTGCGCTTCAATGGCATGCTCCACGGCCGCATAGCGTTCAGAGGAGAAATCCGGAAAATCGCGACGCAGAATATCGAGCGTCTTGCTGGCCGCCAGACGTGATGACTGGCTGCGTTGGGGATGGTTTTTCGGCAGGCTGACAATGTCATGGAAATAACAGGCGGTCAGTACCACCAGTGAATCGACCGCCTGGTTCGCCATGATTTTTTGCGCCGTCATCCAGACACGACGAAAGTGCGAAATATCATGCGCAGCGTCGTGGGTCGCGTGGTTTTTATCGAGCCAACGCTCAAAGCGAGACTGCCACTGCGTAAGTTCCATCATCACGTCCTGTTGTTAAAACGGCTACAATAGCAACTTTCCCCGCCGCTATCACGGCTTGTCCTGACAGGGACGCGTGTACCCTGCATTCCCGAGGAAATATATTTAATATCAATTGGAGATATTAAATAATACTGCCGCTAAATACTTAATGATAATTTATTTCTATATATTCTAAACTCTAATTCACCAGAAAAATAAAGCGACAGATAGAAATGTTTTGCAATATTTCTACGATTTTAATTACATTTATTTTTGAACCAAAATGACATTGCGTAGAATAGTATCAATCCTGTAATAACAGAGAGTGATTACATATATTCATATTAATTATCTTTAAAGGGAATATATAATGAAAAGAAAAGTTCTGGCAATTCTCGTACCCGCATTATTAATGGCTGGCGCAGCACATGCAGCTGAAATGTATAACAAAAACGGCAATAAAGTTGATCTGTACGGTAAGATCGATGCGCGTCATACTTTCTCTGATCACCCTGGGGATGATGGCGATGAAACCTATGTACAAATTGGTTTCAAAGGCGAAACACAAATCACTAACGATGTTATTGGTTATGGCCAGTGGGAATATAAAACCTACGCCAATAATACCGAAAGTGCCGGTGATACTTCATTTAACCGTCTGGCGTACGCTGGCCTGAAATATGGCGAATACGGTTCATTCGATTACGGTCGTAATTACGGCGTCGTGTATGATGTTGAAGCCTGGACCGATATGCTGCCCGTATTTGGGGGCGATTCTTATACCTGGACCGACAACTTCATGGTCGGCCGTGCAAACGGTGTGGCGACCTACCGTAATGCCGATTTCTTCGGCCTGGTTGAGGGTCTGAATTTTGCGCTGCAGTATCAGGGGGCAAACGAAGGTCAGGACGCAACAGAAGATCAGGAAGGGACCAAGAACGGTCATAACGACGTGCGTTTCCAGAACGGTGATGGCTTCGGTATGTCCACTAGCTATGATTTCTCCGGCGATCTGTCTGGCCTGACCTTAGGCGCGGCCTACTCCTCTTCTGACCGTACCAATGAGCAGGAAGCGAAGGGTATACAAGACAGCGCACGTTTCGCCGGCGGTAAGACTGCGGAAGCGTGGACCGTTGGCGCGAAATATGATGCCAACAGCGTTTATCTGGCGATGATGTATGCGCAAACCCGTAATATGACGCCATATGGCGATACCGGGATTGCGGATGAGACGCAGAACTTTGAAGCCGTGGCGCAATACCAGTTCGACTTCGGCCTGCGTCCGTCCCTGGCATGGGTTTACTCCAAAGGCAAGGACATGACTTATCCTGGCAATGCGGGTAACCCACAGGGCCAGCATGGCGACATGGATCTGGTTAACTATATCGACGTCGGTATGACCTACAGCTTTAACAAAAACTTCTCCACCTATGTTGATTACAAAATCAACATGCTGGACAACGACGAAAGCTTCTACGAAGCAAACGGCATCTCTACAGATGACATCGTTGGCGTAGGTATGACGTACCAGTTCTAACTTCCCACTATGATAAAAGCCCGCATCGCGGGCTTTTTTTATTCAACAGAGAAATGTTACGGAGCTTCCTGCAGTGCCAAACGAATAAAGCCGTTGTTCTGCGCCAGCAGTTCATGCGCCTTCCAGGCATCCAGCCCTGTCAGCACCATCAGCACCGCTGTTTTACAGTTATGGTTGCAGCTCTCCAGCGCGGCTTTCGCCGCTGACCGGGTGCATCCCCCCGCTTCCATGACGATGGCAATTTGTCGTTCAGACCATTTGGTGTTGCTGGCGTCCAGATCCACGCGCAGGTTGCTGAACACGCGTCCGGTTCGAACCGCCAGGCCGGTGGTTATCATGGTCAGGATCATTTTTTGTGCGATCCCGGCTTTGGTATTGATATAACCCGCGATCGCGTCCGCGCCAAGCTCCGGGGCAATCACCATGCTCGCCAGCTGCGCGGCTTCACTTTGCGCGTCATCCGTAATAGCCGCGACCGGGGAACCCAACGACCACGCATGGCGCATCGCGCCCCAGACCCACGGTGTTTTGCCGCTGACGGTGACCGCCAGCATCATATCCTGTTCACCAAATTTGATGGCCTGCAGGTCAGCGACACCGCGCTCGTAGCTGCCCGCCTCCTCTCCCGCCGTTATGGCGATCACAGGCGTTTTTCCCGGGGCATACTCATCGGCTGCCTGCTGCACGACACGGCCTGACGGACCGGCGCCAACAATGACCAGACGACCACCGTGACTCAGGGTCGCAGCGGCGTTATCCACCACGCGGGCGATCGTTGTTAAACATGGGGTTATTGCAGCGGAGATGAGGGCATCATCCTGATGAATGACTTTCAGCATGTCCAGCGTGGACAATCTATCGATATTCATCGTGCTGGCGTGCCGTCTTTCCTTGACCGAACCGGTAAGCGTAATGCTCATAAACAACCTCCTTATTATGAGTACCCCTACACTATAAAGTGTTTTAGACAGGTGACCTGCGAGGAGGGTCACGAAAAGAGGACCGAATCCATGCCTTTACATGGCTTTAAGAAACGCGCGTCATCGGCGATAATTACCCCTTTCTTAATCATCGCGGAGTTTTGATGAGCGATTTGCAGCCCTTCCCCCTGACGCGCAAGCGCCCCATGAAACTGAACACCCTGGTCACGTTAATGGTGTGCGCGATTATCGGTTCTGTGCTGCTGTTGGTATTTGCGCTCTATTCCGTCCAAATCACCCGCGCCACCCGCGATGATGTTAAGGATACGGCCCTTGGTATCGCGCGAACGCTGGCCGACAGTCCCGAAATTCAACGCGGTCTGATGCAGGCTCCCCAGGCGGATATTATTCAGCCCATCGCCCAGGCGGTCACCAGGCGCAACGACCTGCTCTTCACCGTGGTCACCGACATGCGCGGTATTCGTTACTCGCACCCGAACGAAGCCCTGTTAGGTCTGCACTTTATCGGCGATGACCTGACGCCCGCGCTGGAAGGAAAGGAGCATGTCGCCGTTAACCGGGGTGCCCTCGCGGAAGCGCTTCGCGTCTTTACTCCCGTCTTTGATAGCCAGCACGAGCAGATCGGCGTGGTGGTGGTCGGCATCTCCCTTAAAAAAGTGGAAGATCAGATTGCCCGTGGGCGGCTTAACGCCGTCTGGACCATATTATTCAGTATATTGATGAGCTCGCTGGCCATCTGGGGTCTGGTTCGCGTGCTCAAACGTATCCTGTTCGGCCTTGAGCCGTATGAGATCTCTGCGCTGTTCGAACAGCGGCAGGCGATGCTGCAGTCGCTTCGCGAAGGGGTTCTGGCCGTGGATATTCAGGGGCGGGTGACGATGATTAACCACACCGCCAGAGAAATATTGCTTCTGCCTTCCGGCAAACAGACCGAAAATGCCAGTGCTCCCCTGCTGGCAAGCCTGCGGGAAGTCTCGAAGAGTGGCATTGCACGCAAGGATCAGGAGATCAGCTGCAACGGGCGACTCTTGCTGTGCAACATGGTGCCTGTTAAAAGCCAGGAGCGGGTTATTGGTGCCATCACCACTTTTCGCGATAAAACGGAAATCAGCCAGCTGATGCAGCGTATTGATGGCATGGTCAATTATGTCGATGCCCTGCGCTCCCATACGCACGAGTTTATGAACAAACTGCACGTGATCCTCGGGCTGCTGCATATGAAGCGCTACGACAAACTTGAAGAGTACATCATCCAGACGGCGCATAATTATCAGACCGATATTGGTACCATTCAGAGCAAAGTTAAATCTCCGGTGATAGCCGGGTTCCTGCTGGGTAAAATCAACCGGGCTAAGGAAGCTGGGATCGCCCTGACGCTGGCCGATGAGTGCCAGATACCGGATACCGCCAACGAAGAGCAGGTTGCGGTGCTGATTACCGTGCTGGGTAACCTCATTGAAAACGCGCTCGACGCGATGGCAGGACAGCAGGAAGGCGAAATTGGCCTGCTGCTACATTATCAGAATGGCTGGCTCAGTTGCGAAGTCAGCGACGATGGCCCCGGTATTGATCCGGCTCAGCTCGAGGCTGTTTTTACAAAGGGCTTCTCAACCAAAGGCGAAAATCGCGGCGTTGGGCTGTTCCTTGCTCGTCAGCAGATCCAGAACCTGGGCGGAGATATTACCGTCGAGTCTGAGCCTGGCGTATTTACCCAATTTTTTGTTCACATCCCCTGGGATAGCGAGAGGAATATCGCGTGATAAATGTGTTAATTGTCGATGATGACGCCATGGTGGCCGACCTCAACCGTCTGTATGTCAACCGTGTTGAAGGCTTTAGCTGCTGCGGCGTCGCCTCCACGCTCAACCAGGCCAGGGCCATCATTAACGACCCCAGCCAGCCTGTCGATCTGGTGCTGCTGGATGTCTATATGCAGCAGGATAACGGGCTGGATCTCCTTCCCGTCATCCGTGCCTCAGGCCGGCCGATTGATGTCATTATGATCTCCTCCGCCGCCGATGCCGCCACCATCCAGACCTCCATCCATTACGGTGTGGTGGATTATCTGATTAAACCGTTCCAGTTCCCGCGTTTTGAAGAGGCGCTGAACGGCTGGAAGGCAAAGCACAGCCTGATGGGATCGCATCAGTACTATGAGCAAGCCGACGTCGACAGATTGATCCACGGCGGTGCGCCGGAACTGGCGGACAGTAAAAAACTGCCGAAAGGGTTAACGCCGCAAACGCTGCGTACGATTTGTCAGTGGATTGATGCGCACCCGGAGACGGAGTTTTCCACCGATGATCTGGCAAACGCGGTTAATATCTCGCGCGTGTCCTGTCGCAAATACCTGATCTGGCTGGCGCAAATCAACATTCTGTTCACCAGCATTCACTACGGTGCCACCGGGCGGCCGGTGTATCGCTATCGCCTGCAGCCCGAGCAGACGGCACTGCTCAAGCAGTACTGTCAGTAACGCGGTAGCTGTTATCCAGTAAGGTAAAGCGGAAGTGGTGCGCTGAAGAGAGCACCACTTCTTTTGTTTTGGTCACGAAGATTGCTTCAATGTCGGGTCGTGCACGCAGCGCTGAACAGCCTTTACTGACGCCCATGCCGTACATCAGCGTGGTCCAGATATCACCGTCAATGGAGTTTTTCGAAATGATGGTGACGCTGTCCAGTTCATTATCCAACGGATAGCCGGTGCGCGGGTCAAGTATGTGGTGATAACGCCTGCCGTTCTGCTCAAAAAAGCGTTCGTAGGTACCCGATGTCACCACCGACATGTTCTCTACGTTCATCGTACCGATCAGCGCCTCCCCGGCGAACGGTTTTTTGAGCCCCACGCTCCAGCCCCCTTCCGGTGAACCCAGCGTCTGGATATTACCGCCAAGATTAATAAGCCCCAGTTGAGCGCCCTCTTTACGCAGGTAATCGCGCACTCTGTCGGCGATATAGCCTTTGGCGATGGCCCCCAGATCAATCTCCATGCCCGCCCGGGTCAGGAACACGCTGCTGCTGGCCTCATCAAGGACCACATCCTCAGGACGGGTAATGGCGAGCAACGACGCGATTTCATCGGCAGGCGGAACGCTATCTCCCCGAAAACCGATTTTCCAGCGTTTCACCAGTGGGCCGATGGCCAGGTTGAATGCGCTGTCCTTGAGCTGGCTTGCCGCTTTCGCACAGCGGATAAGCTCAAAAACCGGGCGACTGACGGTGACAGGATGCAGACCAGCAGCATGGTTGATATCCATCACCTGCGAGCTGGCACGGTTGACGGTCAGCAGGTCTTCATACTGTTTAATCAGTCTAAAAACGCGAGAAGCGAGGGCTTCATCATGAGCGAAAAGCTTCAGGAGAATGGGCGATCCCATCAGAACGGCGGAGTAACTGTAGACGCGGTGGTCAGAAGACATGGTGCAAGCTCCCTGGTTGAAATGCCGGATACACGGTGCGTATCCGGCATACCCTTACGGGTGACTTACGCCCTTTTCGCGCGCATCGCCGCCTGATGTCCGGCAAGCGTACCAAAAATAATGATATCTGCCACCGCGTTACCCCCGATGCGGTTACCACCGTGGATACCACCGACCACTTCACCGGCCGCAAATGCCCCTGGCAGCACGTTGTGGTTGCTGTCCAGTACGCAGGTTTCGGTGTTAATGGTCACACCGCCCATGGTGTGGTGCACACCCGGCGCAATCTGAATGGCATAGAATGGCCCTTCGTTGATTGGCGCACGCAGCGCGGTCGTACGGCCAAAATCGTCATCGTGCTGTTTTTCAACAAAGCCGTTGTAACGCTCCAGGGTCGCCAGGAAAGCGTGATAATCCATACCCAGGGCTTCAGCCAGCGCTTTAGGTGAGCTGGCGCTGGTGACAAACCCTTTGGCGATGTACTCATCTGCCGCTTTGTTTTTGGCGCGGACATGCTCATCAAAGACGATGTAAGCGTATTTCTCCGGCAGGGCGATAATTTGTGCAGAGACTTTATCGCGGGTTTCCATCTCGTTGAAGAAACGGTTCCCCTGCTGGTTCACCAGAATCGCCCCGCCACCGCGGATGGATTCGGAAATCAGGTACGAGGTTTTCTGCTCAACGGTTGGGTGGATCTGGATTTCACCCATATCGACCGTACCGGCGCCAATACGCTCCAGCAGCGCGATACCGCCCCCTGTCGCCCCTTTGTGGTTGGTGGTCACGAAACCTTCCAGGTCAGGACGGTACTTCACCACCATCTGGCTATTGGCGCTGAAACCACCGGTAGCCACAATGACGCTTTTGGTTGCTACGGTAAGGGTTTCGTTTTCTTCCGTGGTCAGACGTACGCCGGTGACTTCGCCGTTCTCGAAGAGAATGTCGCTGACCGACGTATCGAGCATGACCTCGATGTTGCGTTTGTTGACGTTACGCACCAGGCCGCTAATCAGATAGCCGCCCACCGCAGAACCGTCTTTTGGACGGTGAGTACGGTCGATGCTCATCCCGCCGGTAGTGGTGATGTCGTTGAGCATAATGCCGCGGGTCGCCAGCCACTCGATCGCCTGTGGGGCATTTTCCACAAAGCGGCGCAACAGTTCCGGGTTGTTCTTGTTTTTACCGCCTTTCAGGCTTTCCTGATAAAACAGCTCTTTGCTGTCCTGAATCCCTTTCACCCGCTGGAAGCGTGTTTCCGCGGCGTTCATCCCCGCAGACGCTTTAATGGTGTTACCGCCGATGGAGGGCATTTTCTCGACAATCAGCACGCTTGCGCCTTCGTCATGCGCCTGGATTGCTGCGGCCAGACCCGCGCCACCGCTACCGACCACCACAACGTCAACGCTTCGGGTCTCGTTCGGGTCGACACCCTCTTCGGCTGCCAGCGCTTTGCTGGATTTCAGCATGGCTTTGGACACCGCTTTTTTGACCGCTTCACTCTGGCTGGTTGCACCGGTAATGGCATCCACGTGCGGGGTGTTTGCATCCAGAATACGGGTGCGGATCTCTTCGAAGCTGGTGACAAACTCAACGTCCTGGGTCGGGCCAGAAGCCAGTTCAATGTCGGCGATGCGGTCGGTCTCCAGGCTGACGTTAATCACCAGTTCGTTGCTATCGTCCCGAACATTCTCAATAAACATGCCCGGTTTAAATTTCGATTCACCCATGCTCATATCGCGGATCATCGCCTCCACCAGCGAGAAACGCCACAGCGGCTCAGGGATGCTTAGCGCTTCGCGTCGGGTGCTGTCCATAAACAGTTCCAGCGTTTCTCCCGCCGCGATGCGGTCTGTCCAGTCCGGATAGGCGATGGTGGCGCGGCCTACGGCGATAAGATCGTAGCCATGTTCCAGCGCCTCGTTCGCATCCGCGGCATTGACCACGCCACCGACGCCCATGACCGGCACCTGCGCCAGCGTGTCAGAACGCATTGCGCGGTATTTTTCGATAAGCGGGGTCGGATCCTGCGTGTCGACAATAGAAGGACGCAGGGTTGCGCCAACGGAGAAGTGCAGGTAATCCACACCGCGCGCGGCCAGCTTTTCCAGCAGGTACATGGTGTCTTCAAAGCGGATGCCCGGCTCTTCCAGCTCTTCAGGGGAGAAGCGATAGCCGATGATAAAGGCGTCATCGGCGTACTGGCGCACCATTTTATGGGTGATGTCGAGCACGGCCAGCGGGAATTTCGCGCGGTTATCGCGGCTGCCACCCCACTCGTCGTCACGCTGGTTAGAGTTTGGAGAGTAGAACTGCTGAATCAAATAGGTGTTGGCCCCATGGATTTCAACGCCATCGAAACCCGCCTGAATCGCACGGCGTACTGCTTCACCGAACTTACCGATCATCCCTTCGACTTCTTCCCCCGTCAGGGCAACCGGCGTGGCGGCGCCGTCACGTGGCGCGGCAACGGCACTTGGCCCCACCGGCGTGCGGCCACCGATCAGTTTCGGATCAACCATGCGGCCGCCGTGGTAGATCTGCAGCAGCGCTTTAGATCCTTTGGACTTAATCGCCTCAGCGATCTTCGCCAGCCCGGCGATTTTCTCGTCGTTATCAATGCCAATCGCACCCGGGAAGGCGAGACCGAGATCGTCAACAAAGCAGCACTCAACAATAATGGTACCAATACTGCCTGAGCGGGCGCGATAGTACTCAACCAGCTCGCTGGTCACCGTACCGTCGTAATAACCGGTACAGGTCGTCATAGGGGCCATTAACAAACGGTTTTTCAGTTCGGTACCATTCGGTAATGTGAAGGGGCTTAGAATACGTTCGTTAGTGCTCATAATAGAAACTCCAAACTTTAAAATTAAGAATTCGTTATCGGGCTCAGTTTTATTTCGATTTTTTATTCCGATGTCATAATACTAATATAATGATTTTTTTAGTTTCTAAAGCTATTACGTTAGTTAAAAAACTATTTAATCCCCTCAATAACATTAATAACACATTGGTGTTAGCAATATTAATTACTCTATTCACAATCCTTTAAACACTGTTAACGTATCAATGACCTTTTCACGATCCCAAGAGACAAAAACAAACCATTAAAAACATATAGTTATATTAAAATGGTTATTTGAAATGTTAACAACATTGAGTAAAATACATATCAAAATAAATAATACCCACATACGCCAGAGTGGTTATTATCAGTTGAACAAAAACACCACCGCAACTCTATTTTCTTGATCGCGATCAAGCATCGAGACAGTCAAAGGCGCAATATATAAATATCATCAATTTTTAATTTAGCGCATCAAAAATGCGTTAAATCGCTATTACTGAAATAGCAAATGCGCACCTTTAGTAACTAAATAAAATAAAAACAAACTAAAGAAAGCAAATGAATATTTCAGCGCATAACCGAATTCCTGACAACTTAAGACGCGAAACTATGAATACAAAAACTGCTGTAACGCCCCTTGGGGCGAGTCACGCATCCAACGGAAAGGCAAAACGTCTGCTAATGATGGCATTGCCCGTTGTCGTTGCCGTGCTGTTACTGTTTGTTCCGGTCCCGGAAGGGCTTCCTCCTTACGCGTGGCACTACTTCGCTATCTTTGTCGGCGTGATTGTCGGTTTGATCTTCGAACCGCTGCCAGGCGCGGTCATTGGCCTGACCGGCGTCGTGGCGATTGCGCTCTGCAGCCAGTGGGTGTTGTTCAGCCCGGAACAGCTGGCTGACCCGAAATTCAAACTGGCGGGTGCCTCCTTTAAATGGGCCGTGAGCGGTTTTGGTAACTCTACCGTATGGCTGATTTTCGGTGCCTTCATGTTTGCCGCAGGCTATGACAAAACCCGCTTCGGCCGCCGTCTGGCACTGATTCTGGTGAAATATCTGGGTCGTCGCAGCCTGACGCTCGGTTACGCTATCACCTTCGCGGACCTGCTGCTGGCACCGTTTACACCTTCCAACACCGCGCGTAGCGGCGGGACCATCTATCCGATTATCGCTAACCTGCCGCCGCTGTATGGTTCGAAACCAAACGATCCAAGCGCGCGTAAAATTGGTTCTTACCTGATGTGGGTGGCGATCACCGCGGCCTGTATTACCAGCTCAATGTTCCTGTCTGCCCTCGCGCCGAACCTGCTGGCGCTGGCGCTGGTGAAAAGCACCGTGGGGATCGACATCTCCTGGGGCACCTGGTTTATCGCATTCCTGCCGCTGGGCGTGCTGCTGATTCTGACCATGCCGCTGCTGGCCTACTGGTTCTACCCGCCTGAAGTTAAAGTGAACAACGAAGTGCCACTGTGGGCGACCCGTGAACTGGAAAAACTGGGCAAACTGTCCCGTAACGAAATCCTGCTGCTGATTTTCGTCTGCTGCGCGCTGCTGATGTGGATCTTCGCCGCCGCGTGGATTGAACCGGCGATGGCTGCACTGTTAATCGTGGGTCTGATGCTGTGGACCGGGGTGCTGGAGTGGAACGATATCACCGGGAATAAAGCCGCCTGGAACACCTTCGTCTGGTTCGCCACCCTGGTTGCGCTGGCGGATGGCCTTTCCTCCACGGGCTTCATTAGCTGGCTGGGTAAAGAAGGCGGTCTGCTGATGAGCGGTATCTCGCCGGGTGTTGCCACCATCGTACTGCTGCTGGCGTTCTACCTGCTGCACTACCTGTTTGCCAGCACCACCGCACACACCACGGCGCTGCTGCCAGCGATGCTGACCATCGCCTCTACCATTCCGGGCATGAATATGGAGGTGTTCGTCCTGCTGATGGTGACCTCCCTGGGGGTCATGGGGATTATCACCCCTTACGGTACCGGCCCTAGCCCTATCTACTACGGTAGCGGCTACCTGCCAACCAAAGACTACTGGCGCCTCGGCACCATCTTTGGTGCCATCTTCCTGGCGGCCCTGCTGCTGATTGGTTATCCGTGGATGTCCATGATGTTCTGATCCCTGACCGCCGGGCTACCTCTCCGGCGGTTTTATTTTTTTGGAGCAATACGCTATGTCAAACAAACCGTTTAACTACCAGAACCCCTTCCCTCTCGCACACGACGATACCGAATACTATCTGCTGACCAAAGAACACGTCTCTGTTGCCGAATTTGAGGGTCAGGAGATCCTGAAAGTGGAACCCGAAGCGCTGACGCTGCTGGCACAGCAGGCCTTCCACGACGCCGCCTTTATGCTGCGCCCTTCGCATCAGAAACAGGTTGCCGCTATTCTTAACGACCCACAAGCCAGCGAAAATGATAAATACGTTGCCCTGCAGTTCCTGCGCAACTCTGAAATCGCGGCCAAAGGCGTGCTGCCCACCTGCCAGGATACCGGCACGGCGATCATCATGGGTAAAAAAGGCCAGCGCGTCTGGACCGGTGGCGGTGACGAAGCCGCGCTGAGTCAGGGTGTCTATAACACCTACATCGAAGATAACCTGCGTTATTCCCAGAATGCCGCGCTGGATATGTATAAAGAGGTCAATACCGGCACTAACCTGCCTGCGCAGATCGATCTCTACAGCGTCGACGGGGACGAGTATAAATTCCTGTGCATGGCAAAAGGCGGCGGTTCCGCGAATAAAACCTATCTCTATCAGGAAACCAAAGCGCTGATTACCCCGGCGAAGCTGAAAAACTACCTGGTTGAGAAAATGCGTACCCTGGGTACCGCGGCCTGCCCGCCTTACCATATTGCCTTCGTGATTGGGGGAACGTCGGCTGAAGCGACGCTGAAAACCGTTAAGCTCGCCTCAACGCGCTATTACGACGCGCTGCCCACCGAAGGCAACGAACACGGTCAGGCGTTCCGTGATGTTCAGCTCGAACAGGAACTGCTTCAGGAAGCACAGAACCTCGGCCTCGGCGCGCAGTTTGGCGGGAAATACTTCGCCCATGATATTCGCGTGATCCGTCTGCCGCGCCACGGTGCCTCCTGCCCCATTGGCATGGGCGTCTCCTGCTCCGCTGACCGCAACATCAAAGCCAAAATCAACCGCGACGGTATCTGGATTGAAAAACTGGAGCACAATCCGGGCCAGTATATTCCTGAATCCCTGCGTCAACAGGGTGAAGGCGACGTGGTCAGCATCAATCTGAATAAGCCGATGAAAGAGATCCTGGCCCAGCTTTCTGCTCATCCGGTCTCTACCCGCCTGTCACTGAATGGCACCATCATCGTGGCGCGCGATATTGCCCACGCGAAGCTGAAAGAGCTGCTCGACAACGGTGAAGAACTGCCGCAGTACGTCAAAGACCATCCAATCTACTACGCAGGCCCGGCCAAGACTCCGGAAGGCTATGCATCAGGCTCTCTCGGCCCAACCACGGCTGGACGGATGGATTCGTACGTCGACCTGCTGCAGTCTCACGGTGCGAGCATGATCATGCTGGCGAAAGGCAACCGTAGCCAGCAGGTGACCGATGCCTGTCATAAGCACGGCGGTTTCTACCTCGGCAGCATCGGCGGCCCGGCGGCGGTACTGGCACAAAACAGCATCAAGCGTCTGGAGTGCGTGGCCTATCCTGAACTGGGTATGGAAGCCATCTGGAAAATCGAAGTGGAAAACTTCCCGGCGTTTATCCTGGTGGATGACAAGGGTAACGACTTCTTCCAGCAGATCCAGAATCAGCAGTGCAATGGGTGTTCACAGCGCTGAGTTTTTCCACAACGCCGGTAACAGCGACAGCGTTTCAGCGATCCTCTCTCGCTTGTCGCTTCCCGGCTTCCAGATGGTCACCATCGTCTGACTTATCCCCTGGCTGCCCACTTCGGTGTGCAGCCTTTTTACCTTTTTCCACCCGGTCGGCTGGAAATGCGTCGGTAAAAATCCCCAGCCGCATCCCTGCTCCAGCAGGCCCCGCAACATCTCCAGCTCGTTGGTAAAAAGGGTGTGCCCCGAAATTTGCAGACGACGTGCCACCGGCTCATCCGAGGCGGCGTGCATAATCACCTGCGGCACCAGCGACAACTCAAGCAGCGACAGCGGCTGCGTGGCTTCAGCGAACAGCGTGTTGCAGGCGTAGAAATCCATATCGATCGCCCCGAGCGCCCGCCACTCCATTTCATTACCCACACTGCGATTACGTGCCTGGCAAATGCCCAGATCCGCCTGCCCGCTGGCCAGCATCGCTTCCGCCTCATCCCGGGAGGCGCTGACCAGGCTCAGACGTAAATGTCGCTTCGCCATCTCGCCAATTAGCGCCTGCAAAAATGGCCTCGAGGTAAAGGGATCGTAAACCAGCGTGATGTCCTGCGTAGCACGCTCCGGTACCGCGCTGGCAAATGCCTCAAAGGCTTTCACCTGGCGCATCAGCAGGTGCGCCTGCCGCTGCAGCTGCTCGCCCTCAGGGGTCAGACGCAGCGTGCGTCCTTCACGCACAAACAGCCTGTACCCTAATCCATCTTCGAGAAAATCAATCAGGTCGCGCAGCGTCGTACGATCTTTCCCGAGCTTCATCGCCGCTTTTGCCAGGCCACCGTATTCCACCACGGCGGTAAACGCTTCCAGTTGGGCAAAGGAATAAATTACCGTCGACACGCCACTCTCCATTCAGTTTTCGGGGGGAATTTCCCCCATTACGCGTTTTTTATTATAAGTCGCGGGTTCTTAAACTGAAGGCGTTCCTAATCACAGCGAGAAAAATGATGAATTATCCTTCACTGAACCGCACGCTGCTGGCGGGCGTTGTAATTAGCCTGTGCAGCGGTCTGTTTGCGCCTGTCGCGCTGGCTGCCTGCGACGGTACTGACCTGAACACCTGCCCTGCTCCGTTCGACAAACAGCTTCCTGACACGCACAAGATGCTCACCTGGAGTCAGGCGGATCGCGTGGTCGGCTTTCGAAATGACTACCGCAACTACGCGGGAGATGTGTTCCATCACGGCAACGCCACGCCGCTGCTCAGCGCAGAGAAACCGCTCACTGACGCCCGCTATCAGGTCAACGGCAAGACCTATAACCTGCAGGACTACCTGAAACGTCAGAACGTGAGCGGCATGCTGGTACTGAAAGACGGCAAAATCGCGTGGAAATATCTCGGTGAAGGCAATACGGATATGACGCTCTGGACCTCCCGTTCGGTCGGGAAATCCGTGGTCTCAACGCTGGTTGGCGTGGCTCTCAAAGAGGGAAAAATTCGCTCACTCGACGACCTGGTCACGCAATACGAGCCAGACCTGAAAGGCACCGCCTGGGACGGCGTGACGTTAAAACAGCTGATCACCCACACCTCCGGCGTGGCATGGAACGAAGACTACACCGATCCCGCCTCCGATTTCGCACAGCTCACCGAGTGTGAAGCGAAACCAGGCACCTATGGCTGCGTGCGTAAACTGGTGTCCGGGCTGAAACGTGAACACCCGGCAGGCCAGCACTGGTCTTACTCCTCCGGTGGCGCCTGGCTGTTGGGTGACGTGCTTGAGCGTGCAACGGGCATGACCCTGGCCGCCTATCTTGAGAAGAGCATCTGGCAGCCGTACGGCATGGCGAGCGACGGTGTATGGCATGCCTACCGTAAAGGTCAGCATGATGTCGGCGCGCATGGCTTTAACGCCACGCTGGAAGACTGGGGACGCTTCGGGGAGTTTATCCTGCATAACGGCACACTACCGAACGGTAAACAGATCCTGCCCGACAACTGGGTGAAAGACGCCTCACGCTGGACGCAGGCTGATGGATCTGTCTCTGACGCACACCCGACCGGCTTGTACGGCTATCAGTGGTGGAACAACGAAGTGCCCGTCACGGCCACGAAGGTGGTGCCCGCGGCAAATGAATCGCTGAAAGGCTCACTCTGGGCGCTGGGGATCTTTGGGCAGATGATCATGGTAAACCAGGCGGAAAATCTGGTGATCGTTCAGTGGTCCACCTGGCCGCAGGCCGAACCGTCGTTTAGCGCACAGCCGCTGGAAGCCTCACTGATGTTCAGTGCGATTGCCAACGCGTTGCGGTAAGTCGCGGTAAGTGATAGTTAACAGCCAGGCATCGCCTGGCTTTTGTATTCTCTGCAAACAAGGATGCCTCTGCGCGATGTCACAAAACGGCAATATCAGTGACTTACCCAAACTGGTGAATAAAAAATCAATTAATTGTTAAGTTGTTGTTACAGCAATCACTCCCGATCGACCACGCGCTATTGATGCGTTAAATGCATCAGTCCATGTATTAATTGCGCTTATAAATTTGGGGTTCTTGATCCAGTTTTCAGAAACAGACGAGCAAAACGTCAACAATAAACTGGAGATAACCATGTTTTCCTCAACCTCACCTGCAACCGTTCGCTCGAAAGCGGGCGCGATACTTCGCGTGACGTCCGGCAACTTTCTCGAGCAATTCGACTTCTTTCTCTTCGGCTTTTATGCGACCTACATCGCGCATACCTTTTTCCCGGCGAGCAGTGAATTTGCTTCCCTGATGATGACGTTTGCCGTCTTCGGCGCAGGATTTTTAATGCGCCCTATCGGGGCAATCGTACTGGGTGCCTATATCGACAAGGTTGGGCGCAGAAAAGGACTCATCGTGACCCTGTCGATTATGGCGGCGGGTACCTTCCTGATCGTGCTTATTCCGTCTTATCACAGCATAGGTCTGTGGGCACCGTTACTGGTTCTGACTGGCCGACTGTTGCAGGGGTTTTCTGCCGGAGCGGAGCTGGGTGGCGTATCGGTCTATCTGGCTGAAATTGCAACGCCCGGCCGCAAAGGTTTTTACACCAGCTGGCAGTCCGGCAGCCAGCAGGTCGCGATTATGGTTGCGGCAGCCATGGGGTTTGCGCTGAATGCGCTGATGGCAGAGAGCGCCATTCGTGAATGGGGCTGGCGTATCCCGTTCCTGGTCGGTTGTTTAATCGTACCGTTTATCTTTTTCCTGCGCCGCAAGCTGGAGGAGACAGAGGAATTCAACGCACGCCGCCATCATCTGGAGATGCATCAGGTCTTTAAAACCCTGCTCGGTAACTGGCAGGTGGTCATTGCCGGCATGCTGATGGTGGCAATGACCACCACGGCCTTTTATCTGATCACCGTTTACGCGCCGACTTTCGGGAAAAAAGTGCTGATGCTCAGCGCTTCGGACAGCCTGCTGGTTACGCTTCTGGTGGCAATTTCCAACTTTATCTGGCTGCCGATAGGCGGTGCGCTGTCGGACCGCTTTGGGCGTAAACCGGTGCTTATCGCCATGACGCTGCTGGCTCTGGCGACGAGCTACCCGGCACTGACGCTGCTGGCGCAGGCACCGAGCTTCTCAATGATGCTGAGCGTCCTGCTGTGGCTCTCTTTCCTCTATGGCCTGTACAACGGTGCGATGATCCCGGCGCTCACGGAGATCATGCCTTCTGAAGTTCGCGTGGCGGGGTTCTCTCTGGCCTACAGTCTGGCAACGGCGGTATTTGGAGGGTTCACGCCGGTAATGTCTACCGCGCTGATTGAATATACCGGTGATAAAGCCTCTCCCGGCTACTGGATGAGTTTCGCCGCGGTGTGCGCCCTGCTGGCAACGCTCTATCTGTACCGTCGTCGTGCAGTGACGCTGCAAAATACCGTGAAATCAGAGGGGGCGGCATGAGACTGATTCCTCGACTGACCACCGGCGCGTTGATACTGACCGTCCTGAGCTTCAGTGCCTCAGCGAAAGAGGTGACGGTCATGATCTCAGGCGGTTTTAAAGCCGCCCTTGAAAAGCTGGCACCGGAATATGAACGCCAGACCGGCGATAACATTGTGCTCATTCCCGGCCCGTCTATGGGAACGACTCCGCAGGCAATTCCTAACCGGCTTGCGCGCGGGGAAAAAGCCGACGTGGTGATCATGGTGGGCGATGCGCTGGCAACACTTGAAAAGGACAACCTGACTCAGCCAGGCTCACGCACGGAACTTGCGGACTCCCCTGTCGGTATGGTGGTAAAAAAAGGCGCTGACGTCCCGGATATCAGTAACGAGGCGAAACTTCGCCATACGCTGCTTCAGGCGGAGTCCATCGCCTACTCCGACAGCGCCAGCGGCAGATACGTCAGCCAGACGCTGTTCAAAACGCTGGGGATTGAAAAAGAGGTGATGGGTAAAGCAACGAAGGTTGAGCGCATCCCCGTCGCCGAAGAAGTGGCGAAAGGGAAATACACGGTAGGTTTCCAGCAGGTCAGCGAACTGCTGCCGATTCCGGGGGTGACGTTTGTTGGCAAACTCCCGGACAACCTGCAATACATCACCCGCTTTGCTGGTGCCGTAACCCGCCACGCCGACCATCCTGGCGAAGGGAAAGCGCTGCTGGATTACCTTTCCTCGACACAGTCCAGCGCCGTGATTCGCGACACGGGGATGAGCCCCGTCACGTCCCGCGGTACTGCTCAGTAATGTGTTTTTCCAGTTCAGCCGCAATGTAAGACTGGATACGCCCCCGGCGTCGAATCAGCCCCACAGTGCGTTTCACCTCCGGTGCCACGAGCGGGACAGACGTCAGTAGCGAGTGCTCTGACGTCGGCATCGACATGGCGGGCACGGCAGCAATGCCGATGCCCGCCTCTACCATACCGAGCATCGTGGTCACATGGCGCGTTTCGCAAACGCTGGGACGCGCAGGCACGATATCCCCCAGCATCCGGTCGAGCAGGTTACGGTTGCCTGACGTTTTGTCGAGGATGATATAGTCCTGCTGATAAAACGCCTGCCACGTCAGGTGAGTCTTTTTTGCCAGCGGGTGATCGCGCCTGCACGCGGCGACATAGCTATCTTCCACAAGGGGGAAAAACTCGATTTCAGAGGGCAAACTCCCGGCGAAACAGATCCCGAAATCCGCCTGGCTACGGGCAACCGCGTCAATGACATTCCCCGCGCTGCTGTCGATGAGCTTAATCCGGACACGCGGATAACGGGACTGAAAGCGACGAATGACATCCGGCATAAAGTAATAGGCCGCAGACGGTACCGTAGCGACGGTAATCAGCCCGGTCCGCTCTTCACTCACTTTATCAATATCAGCCAGCATGGACTCAACGTTATCGAGCAACTGCGCTGAACGTTCAGCAAAGTTCTGCCCGTACAGTGTCAGAGCCACGTGGCGGGTGGTCCGGTCAAACAGCTTCGCTCCCAGCGCCGCCTCCAGTTTTTCAATCCTGCGGCTCAGTGCTGACGGGGACAAACAGATAGATTCAGCAGCAACCCGAAAGTTGCCGTATTCCACTAACGCTCTGAAAGCATAAAGATCGTTAAGGTCAAAATTTACGGGCATAGCGTCTGAATGTCCTGTCTGGCAATACGAACGAAAGTCAAAAATAATAGCGGCTTATTGTCCAGCCGCAACCGGTGAAGCACCGAAATCCCTTAAGGAGTTGGTTTTCACGCTGACCATAATGGGGTAAGTGTCATAAGATTAGGCTTCGACTGAGTTCACAAAATGAAGGTGATACCAGCAAACCGCTATCCACCGTTACGTACGAAGTGATAGTTTATCCAGGCTGGAATTGAAGCAATGACCGAATGTCTGGCATTTTAACAGAACCTTACCTTCCCCTTTTGTTCAAGTGACGAGTTTGCGAGCAAAGCGATGATTAAGTGGCCCTGGAAAACGAATGACGCTGGCCGAAATATGGCGCTGCCGTGGGATGAAGCGCTGGCGATCCCTGTTCTGGCTAATCTTCAGCCGGATGAACAATCAAAACTGGTTCAACTGGCGGATCGCTTTTTGCAGCAAAAACGTCTGGTTCCGCTGCAGGGTTTCGAGCTGGATCCCCTGAAAAACGCGCGTATCGCCCTGCTTTTCTGTCTGCCGGTACTGGAACTCGGTATTGAGTGGCTGGATGGCTTCCATGAAGTACTCATCTACCCAGCACCGTTTGTGGTGGACGATGAATGGCAGGACGATTTCGGCCTGGTGCATAACCAGCGGGTGGTGCAGTCCGGGCAAAGCTGGCAGCAAGGGCCCATCATCCTGAACTGGCTCGATATTCAGGATTCCTTCGACGCATCTGGCTTTAACCTGATCATTCACGAAGTGGCGCATAAGCTGGATACCCGCAATGGGGATCGCGCCAGCGGTGTACCGCTGATCCCGCTTCGTGAGGTTGCAGGTTGGGAACACGATCTGCATGCGGCAATGGATAATATCCAGGATGAGATAGATCTGGTGGGCGAAAGTGCCGCCAGCATCGATGCCTATGCGGCAACCGATCCTGCGGAGTGCTTTGCGGTGCTGTCAGAATATTTCTTTAGCGCGCCTGAGCTTTTCGCCCCCCGTTTCCCGGCCCTCTGGCAACGGTTCTGTCAGTTTTATCAGCAAGACCCTCTGCTGCGTCTGCGGCAAAATGAGGATCCTGCCGGCAATTCATCTCACCAGCTCCATTAAGACGGGTCGACATGGGTACGATTGACCGCCCGTACCCATAGGCTCATCACCAGAAACACCAGCGCCATCACCCAGGCGGCCTGCGTTAAAAATACCTCGCCGAATAAACGCGTGACGACAGGCACCAGCAGCGCACTCAGGCCGTAGCCCAGCGTGTGGCTGGTGGCAATCACTCCCGCCCCTTTTCCGGTGGTCAGCCGTTCATTCAGCAGCAGCTGGTATCCCGGCGTCGCCATGGCGGCTCCCAGCGACGTCATGACAATTCCCACGTAGAACAACACCAGACCGGCAATACACATTAGCCCCAGTCCCGTCACCATCAGTACCGCGGCCAGGCAGAGCAATGTCACCGGGCTGAAATGCTGCGGACGGACCACCAGAAATTGCGCAGCGAGCGTTGCCAGCGCAGCCAGGCTCAGCAGCAGCGCGACATGATGGCTGACCTCTCGCGGGTCACCGTCCAGCAGAGGGCTGAGATGCGGTGACAGGCCAAGCTGCATCAGGCTCACCAGTGCGGCCAGAAGCAACGCCAGCACAAGGTACGGCAGCATTGAAACCTGCACACGCGTCGCCTGATGCGCGACCGGCGGCAGCGGCGGATCGGCGACCTCTCGAAGGACCAGCAGGAGAGCGATAAACGGTGCAATCGCCATCAACCAGAGGGGAGCCACCGGATTGATACTAAGCATCATCGCCGCCAGCGGCGGCCCCAGCAGACGACCACAGCTGAGGCCGGAGCTTATGGTCGCCAGCGCGGCCATGCGTTTATCCAGACCCGCGCGCTGAATGGCCCATGTCTGAGCCGCGGGCACCAGCCCTGAGACGGTCAGGCCGTACAGCGTACGCGAGAGGATCAGGCCCGCCAGCCCCCAGACAGCACTCATCATCCCGCTTGCCATCGCCCAGACCACCAGCGCCATCACGACGAAACTTGCCAGATAGCCACTTAGCGAGGCCAGCATCACGACCTTGCAGCCGTGTCGCTCACTTTGGCGTCCCCACCACGGCGATGCGGGTAAAAAGAGCATGGAGCCGAACATTAACAGCCCCGCCCAGACGGAGAGCGATAACCCGGTCAGGGTGACCAGTTGCGGCAGCATGACCAGCAAACCGTTTTGCCCAATACCTAGCAATCCGGCGCATAACGCCAGTGGCCAGTTCGCTTTCGGGGTGAGGTTTTCCGTCAGTGTTTCAGGGTAAGTGCGCATGAGAATGTGAACATAGTGTCAATAAATGTGTGGAAATCATGAAGTTTATGAAAACAAATATTGCAAAAATAGTTGCGACTGTAAACAGAATGCATATCATAACGATAATTATTATCAATCATGGAATGAGGTACACCTATGCGTACTCTGCCCCGCTCCGCCGGTACAGACGTTGCGGCCCAGTGTTTTTTGAACGCCCTGTTGCGTGAAACGA
Organism: Enterobacter cloacae complex sp. 394I7; assembly: GCF_057320345.1. Taxonomy (NCBI): domain Bacteria; kingdom Pseudomonadati; phylum Pseudomonadota; class Gammaproteobacteria; order Enterobacterales; family Enterobacteriaceae; genus Enterobacter; species Enterobacter cloacae complex sp. 394I7. Next base: position 1,902,270 of record NZ_JBXWCR010000001.1, read on the forward strand.
AGGACTGGCGCTATCTCCCCGCTACCGTTGCGGATGAGCTATCGCAGATTCATATTCCGCTCTCTTCAACCCAGGCCATTCGGGTTCCGGTACGCTATTTCTCTCCGACTCAGCATCATCAGTATCACTTTCCGGCGATGCTTATCCAGCGCGACAGCGACAGCGGTGACGCCGTCACTTTCACGCAACTGGTTGACTTAATTCTGGAAAAACCATCAGTTAAAGGCTCACTCGATACCGAAACGCTGGCGCGCTTTAAGCAACGCGCCCTTGAAAGCCATGCCCACACCTGGCAGGCCATAGATTTGCGCCACAACTGGGCAAACCTGCGTGACAAACCGCTGAATTTTGCGCAAGCAGAACAGGCGCTGCTGGTGGGCCATGCGTTTCACCCGGCCCCCAAATCTCACGAGCCGTTTAACGAAAGTGAAGCGCGCCGCTATTTGCCTGATTTTGCCTCCCGCTTCCCGCTGCGCTGGTTTGCGGTTAAGCGTGAATGGATTGCCGGCGACAGCCTGGGCGTCTCTCTTCGAGAACGCCTGCTGCGCTTCGCAGCGCAGAGTGCCCCTGAGCTCCTCGGTCACTTCACCGACACCTGCTGGCTGCTGCCGATGCATCCGTGGCAGGCCGAGCATTTGCTGGGTCAGGCCTGGTGCCAGCGTCTTGTGGCTAACGGCGACCTGCAGGATTTGGGCGAAGCGGGCGCGCAGTGGCTGCCCACCAGCTCCTCGCGCTCGCTCTACAGCGAAACCAACAGCGACATGATCAAGTTTTCCCTCAGCGTGCGCCTGACCAACTCCGTGCGCACGCTGTCGGTGAAAGAGGTTAAACGCGGTATGCGCCTGGCGCGTCTGGCTAAGACAGCGCGCTGGCAGACCTTACAGGCACGCTACCCGACCCTGCGAGTTATGCAGGAAGACGGCTGGGCTGGGCTGCGTGATGAAAATGGCGTCATCCAGGAAGAGAGCCTGATGGCCCTGCGCGTGAACCTGCTGTTCGGGACGCCAGACAACCAGACCAACGTACTGGTGAGCCTGACGCAGGCGGCACCGGACGGAGGTGACAGTCTGCTGGTTGCGGCGGTACGTCGTCTGAGCCATCGCCTGGATTTACCCCTCGCCGAGGCTGCGCGCTGCTGGGTGCAGGCGTATTGCGATCGCGTCTTACTTCCGCTGTTTAGCGCGGAAGCGGATTACGGCCTGGTTCTGCTGGCGCACCAGCAAAATATCCTCGTTGAGATGCAGCAGGATTTCCCCGTCGGGCTGATCTACCGTGATTGCCAGGGCAGCGCCTGGACTGAAGGGGCCGATGAATGGCTAAAAGAGGCGGGTGAACATGATGTGGAAAACCGTTTTGGCGAAAGCCAGCTGCTGCGCTACTTCCCCTACTACCTGCTGCTGAACTCAACGCTTGCCGTGACTGCCGCCCTCGCCGCCGCCGGTTTCGACAGCGAAGAGAGCCTGATGGCGCAGGTGCGTGACGCACTGGCCGAATTACGCAAAACAGCGAAACAGACCCGCTGCCTCGACTACGTGCTCGACAGCCCAACCTGGAACTGTAAAGGCAACTTTTTCTGCTATCTGCACGATCGCAACGAAAACACCATCGCCGATCCGGCAGTGATCTATTTCGACTTTAGCAACCCGTTTTACAAGGAGAAGGCGTGATGGCAAACGCGAATATCGTCCATTCTGGCTATGGCTTTCGCTGCACCGTAACGGAGAACACTCTGCCCCTGACGTTAGGTCTCGACGGCAGCGCAGTGCTTGAGCGCGTGAGTGGTATGCCAGAAGGCTGGTTAGTCGACGCGCTGGATCAGCTGTTTATCGCCGCGCCGGCTCTGACCGGCGTCACGCTCCCCTGGTCTGCCTGGCAGGATGAACCGCAGGCGCAGGCGCTGTTTACGCTTGCCAGCGGAGATTATCTGGCGCGCGAAACGTTCTGGCAGTTACCCCTGTGGCTGCAGGGAGAACGGCCCCAGAACCACGGCGGCATGCAGTTCGATGAAAGCCGTCAGCTTTACTTCCCGCTGCGCCCTCACCGCCCGCAAGGTGAAGTCTATCGCCGTTACGACCCGCAGATTAAACGCACCCTGAGTTTCCGCGTGGCCGATGTGGCGCAGGACGGCGAACGTTTCACCCGCTGGATGAACACCCCGCGCGTTAACGCCTTCTGGGAGATGGCCGGCCCGCAGGCGGAGCAGGAAAATTACCTGCGCCGTCAGCTCGACTCGACCTATTGTTATCCGCTTATCGGCTGCTTTGATGACCAGCCGTTCGGCTACTTTGAAATTTACTGGGCGGCGGAAGACCGTATTGGCCGTCACTATCGCTGGCATCCGTTTGACCGCGGCCTGCACATGCTGGTTGGGGAAGAAAACTGGCGCGGCGCGCAGTATATCCGCAGCTGGCTGCGCGGTCTGAGCCATTATCTGTGGCTGGATGAGCCACGCACAACACGCATCGTTGCCGAGCCGCGTTTCGACAACCAGCGCCTGTTCCGCCATCTTTCGTCTGCCGGTTTCGAAACCGTGAAAGAGTTCGACTTCCCGCATAAACGCTCGCGCCTCATCATGAACCAGCGTCACCGCTTCTTCAGCGAGGTGGGACTGTGAACGTGTACTGGCAGAAAGTGAACCGCGACATGGTGGCGAAAATCCTCGCCGAGCTGGAATATGAACGCACCCTGAGCGCCCGGCAGCTGGCAGACAATCGCTGGCAAATCACCATGGGCGCGGAGACCTGGCAGTTCCAGGCCACGCGCGGGATCTGGGGCTGGCTGCATATCGACCCCGAGAGCCTGACCACCGTCAGCGGTAAGGCAGTGGACGCAGAAACTGCACTGCTGCAGCTTGCTACGGTACTGGAGATGAGCGACGCGCAGACCGCGGAGCATCTGGAAGATCTCTATGCCACGCTGCGGGGTGATATTCAGCTGTTACAGGCGCGCGAAACGCTGGATGCTGATGCGCTCATTCATCTCGACCCGGACGAATTACAGTGCCTGATGAGCGGCCATCCTAAGTTTATCTTTAACAAGGGACGCCGCGGCTGGGGGCTGGATGCGCTACGCCAGTATGCTCCGGAATACCGTGGCCGTTTTCGCCTGCACTGGGTCGCCGTGCAACGTGCGCACCTGGTCTGGAGCAGCGATGTTGATTGCGATATCAATACCCTGCTGGCGAGCGCCATGGATAACGCCGAGCGCGCCCGGTTTGATGCCCGCTGGCAGGCGCTGGATCTTGATGATAACTGGCTGCCCGTGCCGCTGCATCCGTGGCAGTGGCAACAAAAGATTGCTGTCCATTTCCTGGCGCAACTCGCGCGCGGCGAAATGGTTGCGCTGGGCGAGTTTGGCGACGAGTACCTGGCGCAGCAATCGTTGCGTACCCTCACCAATGCCAGCCGCCGCGCGCCGTTTGACATCAAGCTGCCGCTGACCATTTACAACACCTCCTGCTATCGCGGTATTCCGGGTAAGTACATTGCCGCTGGCCCGCTGGCCTCACGCTGGTTACAGCAGCAGTTCGCCAGCGATGCCACGCTTATTCACTGTGGCGCGCAGGTGCTTGGCGAGCCCGCGGCCGGGTATCTTTCCCACCCGGGTTACGCCGCACTGCCGAAAGCACCTTACCGTTATCAGGAGATGCTGGGGGTTATCTGGCGCGAAAATCCGTCCTGTTATCTTCAGCAGGGTGAAGAGGCGGTGCTGATGGCTGCGTTGATGGAGAGCGATAACGCCGGACGCCCCTTGATTGACGCATGGATTGCCCAATCCGGTTTGACCGCTGAAGCCTGGCTGGAAAAGCTCTTTGACGCGACGGTCATCCCCTTCTATCACCTGCTCTGCCGCTACGGCGTGGCGCTTATCGCCCACGGCCAGAACGTGACGCTGGTGATGAAAGACGCCATCCCGCAACGCATCCTGCTGAAAGATTTCCAGGGGGACATGCGCCTGGTGGATGAAGATTTCCCGCAGGCAGCAAGCCTGCCTGAACAGGTGAAGTCCGTCACGGCGCGCCTGAGTGCGGATTACATCATTCACGATCTGCAAACCGGTAATTTTGTCACGGTGCTGCGGTTTATTTCACGCCTTACCCTGCAAAGCGGCGTCAGCGAAACCCGTTTCTACCAGATCCTGGCCGAGGTATTGCGCCGCTATATGGCCGCGCATCCCGATCTCGCCGAACGCTTTGCGAAGTTTGATCTGTTTAAGCCGCAAATTATTCGCGTGATCCTCAACCCGGTCAAACTGACCTTCTCCGAACACGACGGCGGCAGCCGCATGTTGCCGAACTATGTCACCGATCTTGATAACCCTCTTTTTCTGGTCTCCCAGGAGTCAGCGCAATGAAAACGTATGATTTCATCGGCATTGGTATTGGCCCGTTTAACCTCAGCATCGCCGCACTGGCTGAAGGACTGGACGGTTTTAGTTCGCTGTTTCTTGAACGTAAGCCGCATTTCTCCTGGCACCCTGGCATGATGGTGCCGGACTGCCATATGCAAACCAGCTTCCTGAAAGATCTGGTGAGCGCCGTGGAGCCCACCAATCGCCACAGTTTTCTTAACTATCTGGTGCAGCGTAAAAAGTTCTATCGTTTTTTGACCACCGAGCAGCGTACGGTCTCTCGCGAAGAGTTTGCCGATTACCTGTGCTGGGCCGCGGAAAATCTCACCAACCTGTCCTTCAGCCAGCAGGTACAGCAGGTCAGTTTTGATGAAAAAAACGGTCTGTTCGACGTGGTGACTCAGCGCGATCGCTTCCTGGCGCGTCACGTCTGCGTGGGAATTGGCAAACAGATTAACCTGCCTGACTGCGCTCCGGCGCAGGATGACAGCTGCTTCCACGCCAGCGAGATGATGCTGCGCACGCCGGACTTAGCGGGCAAGCGCGTCACCGTCGTCGGCGGAGGTCAGAGTGGTGCAGATCTGTTTCTGAATATCTTCCGCGGGGAGTGGGGTCAGCCACTGAGCCTGAACTGGGTTTCCCGACGCAACAATTATAACGCGCTGGATGAAGCGGCTTTCGCCAACGAGTATTTCACGCCGGAATATGTAGACAGCTTCTTCACGCTTGGCGAAGAGGCGCGTCGTCAGATGCTGCACGAGCAGAAGATGACCTCCGACGGCATCACTACGGAGTCTCTGCTGGCGATTTATCGCGCCATGTATCACCGCTTCGAAGTGCTGCGGGAAAAACCGTGGGCACACCTGCTGCCCTCTCGCTCGGTCACCGCGATCGCGCAGCAGGAGAACGGTAAGCGCCTGACGTTACAGCATCACCTTGACGGCGGCCGTGAACAACTCGATACCGACGTGGTGATTTTCGCGACCGGCTATCGCACCGTGCAGCCTGCGTTTCTGGCACCGCTCTCCCATCGCCTGCGTCTGGACGCCGACGAAACCTTCTGCATCAACAATGATTTCACCCTTGAATGGGACGGTCCGCAGAGCAACCGCCTGTTCGCCGTGAATGCCGGGATGCACCGTCTTGGCATTGCCGAACCCCAGCTCAGCCTGATGGCCTGGCGCGCCGCGCGTATTCTGAATCGCGCGCACGACGATGAGCCGTTTGAGCTGGCCACCACCCCTGGCGTGATCCACTGGCGAAGCACTCCCCGCCCGGACAGCAGCCAGGTTTATCAATCTTTAGCAAGAACCACCGAGTACTGACACACACATTCAGGAACTACATAACAATGAAACGTTCTCATCTTTGGGTTTTAAATCCTTGCTTGCTTGCAATGCTTTCTACCTCTGCGTGGGCGGAAGAACAAAAGGAAGAAAATATTGTTGTCTCCGCCAGCCGCGCGCACCGCAGCGTGGCGGAGATGGCGCAGACTACCTGGGTTATTGAGCGTGCTGAGATTGAACAGCAGGTTCAGGGTGGAAAAGAGATTAAAGAGGTGCTGGCGCAGTTGATCCCGGGCATGGACGTCAGCAGCCAGGGCCGCACCAACTACGGTATGAACCTGCGCGGTCGTTCCATGATGGTGATGGTGGATGGCGTGCGCCTGAACTCCTCCCGCAGCGACAGCCGCCAGCTCGACTCCATCGATCCGTTCAACATTGACCGTATCGAAGTGATCTCCGGCGCCACGTCCCTCTACGGCGGCGGCAGCACCGGCGGTCTGGTGAACATCGTCACCAAAAAAGGCCAGCCGGATACCGAAGTGGAGTTCCAGACCGGAGCAAAGAGTGGCTTTAACAGCCATAACGATCACGATGAGAACGTATCAGCCGCGGTGAGCGGCGGCAACGACAATGCCTCTGGCCGGCTGTCAGTATCGTATCAGCGCTACGGCGGCTGGTACGACGGCAAAGGCAACGAGGTGATTATTGATAACACCCAGACCGGATTACAGTATTCCGACCGTCTGGATGTGATGGGAACAGGCACCCTCAACATCGACGATCACCAGCAGCTGCAGCTTACGACGCAATACTACAAGAGCGAGTCCGACGGGAAGCATGGCCTTTTCCTCGGGGAAAACTTCTCCGCGGTTACGGGTGATGCCAAAGCCTACAATAAAGGCAACCTCAACTCTGACCGCCTGCCGGGCACAGAGCGGCATCTGATTAACCTGCAGTATTCCAACACCGATTTCTGGGGCCAGGATCTGGTCGCACAGATTTACTATCGTGACGAAAGCCTGACCTACTACCCGTTCCCGACACTGACCAAAGGCGTGGTGAGCAGCATCGGTGCGTCGCAGCAGAAAACCGATTTTTACGGCGGCAAGCTGACGCTGAACAGCAAACCGATGGATGATTTAACGCTGACCTGGGGTGTGGATGCTGACCACGAAACCTTCGACGCCAACCAGCAGTTCTTCAACCTGGACAAAGCGGCAGCAAGCGGCGGTATGGATCTGGAGAACGCCTATAACGTGGGCCGTTACCCGGGTTACAGCATTACCAACCTCGCCCCGTTCCTGCAGGCCAGCTACGACATTGATGCCATTACCCTGAGCGGCGGCGTGCGCTATCAGTACACCGAAAATAAGGTGGATGACTTCGTTGGTTATACCCAGCAACAGGCCATCGCCAACGGGAAAGCCACCTCGGCAGACGCGGTTCCGGGCGGGAAAACCAATTACAACAATTTCCTGTTCAACGCCGGGATCCTTGGCCGTCTGACCGAACAGCAGCAGCTGTGGTTTAACTTCTCCCAGGGCTTCGAAATTCCGGACCTGGCGAAGTACTACGGCTCCGGTACTTACCAGCTTGTCGACGGGCACTATCGCCTGCTGAACAGCGTGAACGTGAACGACTCGACGCTCGACGGCATTAAGGTTAACGCGTATGAGCTGGGCTGGCGCTACACCGGCGACAACCTGCGCACGCAGGTTGCGGCGTATTACTCGCTCTCGGACAAAACCATCACCATCAACAAGACGGACATGACCATCAACCTCGAAGACGACAAGCGTCGTATCTACGGGATTGAAGGCCAGGTGGACTATTTCTTCACCGACAGCGACTGGAGCACCGGCGCGAACTTTAACGCCATTAAGTCTGAAACCCGCGAAAACGGTAAATGGGAGAAGCTGACGGTAGACAGCGCCAGCCCGTCGAAAGCCAGCGCATGGGTCAACTGGGCACCGGGCGACTGGACCCTGCGCGTGCAGAGTACGCAGACCTTTGACGTGTCAGATGCCGACGGTAAGAAGATCGATGGCTATAACACGGTCGACTTCCTGGGCAGCTACGACCTGCCGGTGGGTAAAGTGAGCTTCAGCGTGGAAAACGTGCTGGACAAAGACTACACCACCGCCTGGGGTCAGCGTGCGCCGGGGCTGTATAGCCCAACCTACGGTGCACCAGGTCTGTATACTTATAAAGGCCGTGGCCGTACGTTTGGTCTGAACTACTCCGTACTGTTCTAATCCTGCGCGCCGCCTGCGGGCGGCGCAATTTACTGTGTAATTTCAGCGCGAATTTGCTATAAAATCAGCGATTTGCTGAAATTGTCGGCAAACGAACGAAAAGTGCGTTTTCCCCCTTTGACAAGACGAACTGAGGTCGATACTATGCGCCTCGTTCACACGATTCCTCTGTAGTTCAGTCGGTAGAACGGCGGACTGTTAATCCGTATGTCACTGGTTCGAGTCCAGTCAGAGGAGCCAAATTTGAAAAGCCTGCTTTTATAGCAGGCTTTTTGCTTTTCTGTTAGCCATTACTTTCCACAGCCCCTGTCAACTGACGCCAGGCCGCCACTTCCTCATCAAGCCACTCACTAAAGAGAGCCACCTCTGGTTTCGCTTCCGTTAACTGCGATGTCACCAGCCAGTAAGGCCAGGGATAAGGTGCAGTGAAAGAGGTAAGCTGGACCCGTTCGCCCCGGGTGATGGCATCCTGTACCAGAGAGCGACGCTCCAGCGCGATACCTTTACCGAGTCTGACAGCCTCAAGGACTAAATTTGAGTCGTTAATGCATAACCCGCCGGGCACAATATCTTTTTCCAGTCCCGCATTGAAACACCAGGTTTTCCACGACTCCATGGAGAATATGATTTTACTCTTCGCCACCTCAGTTGGCGTTACCGGGAGGACGCCGCCGTTATAACCGGGTGCTGCAACTACAATCAGTTCATCTGAAAAAAGATAATGGCAGTCGCTTCCTTCCCAATTACCTTTCCCCATGCGTATCGCCACATCTATCCCTTCCTGCTGCATGCGGGTGATCGTCAGACTGGCCTGGATCCGCAGCGTGATGTGTGGATATTTTTCCCGAAACCGCTCCAGACGCGGCAACAACCAGTGACAACCAAAAGACGGCACCATCGCCAGCGTCAGTTCCAGTATTCTCGGTTTCACCTGCACTAACCGGGTGGCATCTGCGATGTGATTCAGCGCTTCGCGCACCTGTAACGCGTAGAGACGCCCCTCTTCGTTGATCTGCACCCCTCGCCCATGACGGATAAACAGCTTCACACCCACCATTTCCTCCAGCACTTTAATCTGCTGGCTGCCTGTCGGGAATGGAACGCGCTGCTGGAAGCCCGTCCGGAAAACGCGGTGGCCGATCAGGTTGCTGTTACCAGTCCGGTTATCTGGACATTTATTCAGTCAATGATCCCTCACGTCGTTAACGCCGGGGATTTTAAAAAGATTCAAGCGGTAGCCGACGTTTTCGAAAAGCAGGCGGCATTTAAAAAATACCCTTTTAGTTAACGCTTCGCTCGGCGTGTTATGGGGCTTTTCAGCCCTTTTTTTGCCGCACGCGAATATTATCCTCATCTAAAAGAATCATATTTCTTTATTCTTATATGTAACCCAATGGAAAATATGAGAAACATTTCAATATAAAACAATCTTATGACGTCACAAGGTATCGTTATTCATCAGGGTATTCTTGAGAACCAGCGGTCAGGAAATTAAACGGTTTCAATAAAAAAGCCTGCTTTAATTGCAGGCTTGTGCTTCTTGTCGACGGGGACGGGTGCTCTAAGGGGCTTAAATCTGATAATCAATCGCCACTTCTTCTGGCTCCATCACCTGACGTTTAATCTCATCCACGGACAGCCCGGCGTTGCAGAGTTCGATAAAGCGCCACACATAGTTGCGCTGCAGTTGTCCACGCTTCAGGCCAAGCCATACGGTATTGGCATCAAAGAGATGACGCGTATCCAGTCGAACGAGGTTCTCCGTCTCGCGTTCACCACCGGACTGTTCCGCCACCAGACCAATGCCCAGCCCCAGCTCGACGTAGGTTTTGATTACATCAGAGTCCTGTGCACTCAGCACCACATCCGGCGTTAAGCCTTTGCGGTTAAAGGCTTCATCAATGCGCGAGCGTCCGGTAATACCCTGCCGGTAGGTAATCAGTGGCCATTTCGCGATATCTTCCAGCGTCAGAGGCGTAACCTGATTCAGCGGATGGTCGACGGGAAGTAACAGACTGTGGTACCAGCGAAACCACGGGAAAGCCACCAGCAGCGGGTCGTTGCTCAACCGTTCACTGGCAATGCCGATATCTGCCCCACCGTTTTGCAACAGCACTTCAATTTCCTGCGGTGTGCCCTGGATAAGCTCCAGACGGACGTCAGGGAAAAGTTCACGGAAGGCTTTAATCACCGGCGGCAGGCTGTAACGCGCCTGGGTGTGGGTGGTGGCGATAGTGAGGACGCCCGAGGCGTCATTGGTAAAGAGATCCGCCAGGCGACGCACATTGCTGGCCTCGTTGAGGATCCGCTCAGCGATGGTCAACAAGGCTTTTCCCGGCTCCGTCATGCCAAGCAGACGCTTGCCGCGACGGATAAAAATCTCTATCCCCAGTTCTTCTTCCAGCTCGCGGATATGGCGACTGACGCCGGACTGAGAGGTATAAAGCATATTGGCGACCTCGGTCAGGTTGTAGTCCCGCCTGGCCGCCTCACGGATAATTTTAAGTTGCTGGAAATTCACGATTCACTCCGGCGCATCTGACATAACGCTATTGTTAGAGTCAGCCGACCTGCAGAACAAATAATAAAAACCAGCATCTTATGCTTTTATGGAATATCAACTCACCAGCTGCAGCTCACGGTTCTCCAGAGACGGTTTGCTGACCAGCGACATCAGAATCTCTTTTACCGCCTGCGCCTGAGGTGACAGCGATCCGCGCGCGGACATATTCAGCGACAGCGGTAAGCTCATCGAAGGCGTGGTGATGCGCGCCATCCAGCCGTTTGCCGCGCTGCACAGCGAACGTGCTGCGGATTCAGGCAGGACGGTCACACCCATACCGCTGGCTATAGCGGCGGTTAGCGTGGAGATGGAATCAATTTCACCGATAATTTTTGCCGTCAGGCGGCGCAGGGAGAACGCTTCATCCACACGCACGCGCACCGCGCTGTAGTCACGTGGCAGGAAAAGATTCATTTCTGCTACGGCCGTCAGATCGACGCTCTGCCCCGGACAGTCGCGGGTGCCCACAAGGTAGAGATCTTCTTTCAGCAGCGGCTGGCTGGTGATCCCGGCCACCGGTGAGCGGTCGTACAGCACCGCCATATCCAGCTGGCCGCTAAGAAGTTTGTCATTCAGCACAGAACCGCTGTTCTCATGCAGGTAAACCAGTACTTCTGGCAGCTCTGCGCGGACGGCCTGCAGCAGCGGCATGGTAATAGAGGACGCGGCCGTTCCCGGAGCCAGCCCAATGGATACGTGGCCGCTCAGCGTCTGGCCCACGTTATTCACCGCCAGCTGCGCCTGTTCGCACTGGCGAAGGATGGTGCGCGCATGGGTATACAGGATTTTGCCTGCTTCCGTTGGCGTCACGCCACGTTTGGTGCGGATCAACAGCTGCTGATCCATCTCGCCTTCCAGAGTAGCCACCTGCTGGCTCAGCGCAGGCTGCGCGATGTGCAGCACTTCCGCCGCTTGAGTCAGGCTGCCGATATCGACGATTTTTACGAAGTATTTCAGTCGTCTTAAGTTCATTTTGCCCCCTGTTCGAAATGCTGTGCCGGTACTGGCTTTTCATTGTTGATAGGGTTTTGCAATATGAATGCCAGTTTTACGAAGAGGTCTGATTTGTCGCTAAGCGGCTGAAAATAAGGAAAGCTAATCATAAGCAGCGGTTTTATTACTGAAACAGCAGTTTATGATCTGCCCCATTAGGGGTATGTGCGCACCATTACGGTGCATTCCGGCGTCAAAAACGCCATTTTGCTGATTTTGTCAGCAAACGATCAAAAGGCGTTGATCCACCCTTTGACAAGGCCGGCTGACGTCGATAATATGCGCCCCGTTCACACGATTCCTCTGTAGTTCAGTCGGTAGAACGGCGGACTGTTAATCCGTATGTCACTGGTTCGAGTCCAGTCAGAGGAGCCAAATTTGAAAAGCCTGCTTTTATAGCAGGCTTTTTGCTTTTCTACGGCAGGTAAAATTGCCCTCAGTTGCCGAGCTTAACCGGCATCCCTGACCGACGTTCCAGTTCCGCGCCCGCCCCCTCGTTGACAAGCTCGGTTCGCAGCGAGGCAGATATCGGCAAAGGCACTTTCCGGGTCGATTCAAATTCCGCCCGGTTCCGTGATAGCGGTTCATGCACCTCTACCCAGCGGCTACCGTCCGGCTCTGTCGTCACTTTAACGGGCTGATCGATAAGCTGCACACGGGTGCCTACCGGGACGTTATCGAAAAGATATTTAATGTCGTTATTGCGCAGACGAATACACCCCTGGCTCACCCGCAGTCCGATGCCAAAATTGGAGTTTGTCCCGTGAATGGCATACAGCCTGCCAATATAAATCGCATACAGTCCCATTGGGTTATCGGGCCCAGCGGGCACGAATGCAGGCAGCGTTTTCCCCTCTGCCGCATAGGCACGGCGCGTATTCGGCGTAGGAGACCAGGTGGGGCCTTCCTGCTTACGTTCTACCGCCGTGACCCAGTTTCGCGGGGTTTCGCGCCCGGCCTGACCAATGCCGATGGGTAACACTTCAACGGTATTGCTGCCTGGTGGGTAATAGTAGAGGCGCATTTCTGCCGCATTAACGATAATTCCCTCGCGGACGGTGTCAGGCAAAATCAGCTGCTGAGGTATCACCAGTTGCGTACCGGATTTAGGCAAAAAAGGATCCACGCCCGGGTTCGCTTCCAGCATATTGCTCAGACCCTGCCCGTATTGCGCGGCAAACGCTTCGAGCGGTAGCGTATTGTGATCCGGCACGGTAATGGTTTGCGAAGTGCCCACCAGCCGACTGCCTGTCGGCGGTAAAGGATAACTTACCGCCTGAACGCTCTGGCTGATAAGTAATGCAGCAAGACAACTCAACACATTTATACGACACATATTCCCTTCCTCAGTCGCACCTCGATTTGCTAAGCATAGCGTAGCCGCTTTGCATTACCCATCAGGAAATAAAATCAGTTTGCACACGCGCCCTGGCGCGGTAGTCTCATACGTTCCGTTTATATGACGGTGGCTATGTGAGTGACCTTTTCTTATACCAATAATTAGAAATACGTGCAGACAGGACAACTATGGACTCCACTCTCACCTCCACACATCCCAACGAGGAGACACCTTCGCTCAATCGTGCCCGCCGCGCAGCCCTCGGCAGCTTCGCGGGTGCCGTCGTCGACTGGTATGATTTTCTGCTTTACGGCATTACTGCCGCGCTGGTGTTTAACCGCGAATTCTTCCCCCAGATTAGCCCGGCAATGGGTACGCTCGCCGCGTTTGCTACCTTTGGCGTCGGCTTCCTGTTTCGTCCACTGGGCGGAGTGATCTTCGGCCACTTCGGTGACCGTCTCGGTCGCAAACGCATGCTGATGCTCACCGTCTGGATGATGGGCATCGCCACCGCGCTGATTGGCGTTCTCCCTTCATTTTCCACCATTGGCTGGTGGGCGCCGGTGCTGCTGGTTACGCTGCGCGCCATTCAGGGCTTCGCGGTAGGCGGCGAATGGGGTGGCGCGGCGCTGTTATCCGTTGAGAGTGCCCCGAAGAACAAGAAAGCGTTTTACAGCAGCGGCGTGCAGGTGGGCTATGGCGTAGGTCTGCTGCTCTCCACCGGACTGGTGTCGCTGATGAGCCACTTCACCACCGATGAACAATTCCTGAGCTGGGGCTGGCGCATTCCGTTTATCTTCAGCATCGTGCTGGTTGTCGCTGCACTGTGGATCCGCAACGGAATGGAGGAATCTGCTGAGTTCGAACAACAGCGGCAAGAACCGCCCGTTGCCAGAAAACGGCTGCCGGTGATGGAGGCGCTTGTCCGGCATCCCGGCGCTTTTCTGAAAATTATCGCCCTGCGCCTGTGCGAACTGCTGACGATGTATATCGTGACCGCGTTTGCCCTCAATTATTCAACGCAAAATCTCGGTCTGCCCCGCGAGCTGTTCCTGAACATTGGCCTGCTGGTCGGCGGGATCAGCTGCCTGACTATCCCCTGCTTCGCCTGGCTGGCGGACAGGTTTGGTCGCCGTCGCGTCTATATCACCGGGGCGCTGATTGGCACCCTCAGCGCCTGGCCGTTCTTCATGGCGCTGGAGGCACAGTCGATCTTCTGGATTGTCTTCTTTGCCATCATGCTCGCTAACATCGCCCACGATATGGTGGTCTGCGTGCAGCAGCCCATGTTTACCGAACTGTTCGGGGCGAGCTATCGCTACAGCGGCGCGGGCGTAGGCTATCAGGTGGCAAGCGTGGTCGGCGGCGGGTTTACGCCATTTATTGCCGCCGCGCTGGTGACCTTCTCCGGCGGCAACTGGCACAGTGTGGCACTTTATCTGCTGGCCGGTTGCCTGCTGTCAGCGGCGACGGCGCTCTTGATGAAAGAGACGAGCCACACCTGATCTCACTTTTGTTTCACAGGCGTGTGACATACTATCGGGTAGAGTCGCACACCTGTGGAACAAGGAGACAGAGATGAATAATAAGGGCTCCAGCCTGACCCCGGCTCAGGCACTGGAAAAACTCGATGCACTGTATGAACAGTCCGTCAACGCGCTGCGCAGCGCCATCAGTGAGTATATCGAAACAGGGAAACTCCCCGACGAAAAGGCCAGAAGTAAGGGCCTTTTTGTTTATCCATCGCTTTCCGTCACCTGGGACGGCAGCGCGACTAACACGCCGAAAACGCGCGCCTACGCACGCTTTACCCACTCCGGCTGCTACAGCACCACCGTCACCCGCCCTGCACTGTTCCGCCCTTATCTTGAAGAGCAACTCACGCTGTTGTATCAGGATTACGGCGCGCACATTGCCGTTGAACCTTCACAGCATGAGATCCCGTATCCGTATGTGATTGACGGTTCGGCATTAACCCTCGACCGCTCCATGAGCGCGGGACTGACGCGCCATTTCCCGACCACCGAGCTGTCGCAGATTGGCGATGAGACGGCGGATGGTATCTACCACCCGGCAGAATTTTCACCGCTGTCGCACTTTGATGCCCGCCGCGTGGATTTCTCTCTGGCGCGCCTGCGTCACTACACCGGGACGCCCGTCGACCATTTCCAGCCCTTTGTACTGTTTACTAACTACACCCGCTATGTCGACGAGTTTGTCCGTTGGGGCTGTAGCCAGATCCTCGACCCGGATAGCCCTTACATCGCGCTGTCCTGCGCCGGCGGGATCTGGATCACCGCGGAAACCGAGGCACCCGAGCAGGCCATCTCCGACCTGGCGTGGAAAAAACACCAGATGCCTGCCTGGCACCTGATCACCGCTGACGGCCAGGGGATCACCTTAATTAACATCGGGGTTGGTCCGTCAAATGCCAAAACCATCTGCGACCATCTGGCGGTATTGCGCCCGGACGTGTGGCTGATGATTGGACACTGCGGCGGCCTGCGTGAAAGCCAGCTGATTGGCGACTACGTGCTGGCCCACGCCTATCTGCGTGATGACCATGTGCTTGACGCTGTGCTTCCACCGGATATTCCTATCCCGAGCATCGCCGAAGTGCAGCGTGCGCTGTATGACGCCACAAAAGAGGTAAGCGGTATGCCGGGTGAAGAGGTTAAACAGCGTCTGCGTACCGGTACGGTAGTGACGACGGATGACCGCAACTGGGAGCTGCGTTACTCCGCCTCCGCGCTGCGTTTCAACCTCAGCCGTGCCGTCGCGATTGATATGGAAAGCGCCACCATCGCCGCACAGGGATATCGCTTCCGCGTCCCTTACGGCACGCTGCTGTGCGTTTCCGACAAACCGCTGCACGGCGAAATTAAGCTTCCGGGTCAGGCCAACCGTTTCTATGAAGGGGCAATCTCCGAACATTTGCAAATCGGCATTCGCGCCATTGATTTGCTGCGTGCGGAAGGTGACAGGCTGCATTCCCGTAAATTACGTACCTTCAACGAGCCGCCATTCCGCTAACCAGAACAAGGAATAACCATGCACACCCCATCACGCTTATCGGCCCTGCGCCGATGGCTACAGGAAAACAATCTTGATGGCATGATCGTGCCGCGCGCGGATGCCTGGCAGAGTGAGTATTGCGCGCCGTACGATGAAAAGCTGGCCTGGCTGACGGGCTTTGATGGCTCCGCAGGTCTGGCGCTGATACTGAAAAACACAGCGTTGCTGTTTGTCGATGGCCGCTATCAGGTTCAGGCTCGCCTTCAGGTCAATATGGATGAAATTGAAATCCACCATTTGCACAATGAACCGCTGGCCGAATGGCTCACAGCCAACGTCGGGGCCGGCATGCGTATTGGGTTTGAAGCACTGCTGATGACCAATACGGAGTTCGGGCAACTGTCTGCAACACCCTGTGAACTGGTTCCGCTTAGTCAGTCGCCATTTGATACCTTATGGCACGATCGCCCTGCCGCGCCGGCGGGACGTATTCGAGAAATGCCGGTGGAGGTCAGTGGCGAAAGCAGCCTCGCCAAACGCCAGCGCGTTGCCGCCGTGCTGGCCGCACACGATGCCGATTATCTGGCCGTGACTCTGCCGGATAACATCGCCTGGCTGTTGAACGTGCGTGGCGCCGACATTCCATCCAGTCCTGTTCCCCTCTCCTTTGCCCTTCTTGACCGTGACGGTAGCGTGGAGTGGTTTGTTAACGACAATAAGCTCAGCGAGCTACCCGAGAGCGTGAGAAACGCGTTCAGAATTGCGCCACAGGATGCCTTTATCGAACGCTGCCAGCGACTGTCACAAGGTAAGCGGGTGATGGTTGATGCCGATTCCGCGCCGGTCGCCCTGCGCTTTGCCATTGAGCCCGAGGGCGAAATAGTCTGGCGAACCGATCCCATCACTCTGATGAAAGCCACTAAAAACCCGGTCGAACTTGCCGGGTACCGCGAGTGTCATCACCAGGACGGTGCTGCCTGGGTGAATTTCCTGGCCTGGCTAAGCCGTGAAGTCCCCCTGCGTGAGGCGGCGGGAAAACCGCTGACGGAGCTGGAAGCGCAGGCGCAGCAGCTTGCATTCCGTAAACAGCAGCCTGGATTTATTGAGCAAAGTTTTGCCACCATCTCCGCCTCCTCCAGTAATGCGGCGATGTGCCACTATCACTCAAGCGAAGCCAGCAATAAGCCCATCGGTCATCATCATTTTTACCTTAATGATTCCGGCGGTCAGTACCATAACGGCACCACTGACGCCACGCGTACGCTGGCATGGGGTAGCGTGCCGCCACAGCAGAAGTTGCACTATACCGCCGTACTGAGAGGGTTTCTGTCGTTGATAACCTTACCGTTCCCCTCCGGCAGCCAGGGCCATCAGCTCGATGCCTTCGCGCGTCGTCCGCTGTGGGAAATGGGGCTGGATTACGATCACGGGACAGGGCATGGGGTAGGACATCAGTTGCTTATTCATGAGAACCCGCATCGTCTCGCCAAAAAGGTTAACCCGTGGCCCCTGGTGGCCGGCACCATCATGACTATCGAGCCTGGATATTATCTGGCGGACAGCCATGGGATCCGCATTGAAAACCAGGTGGAGATTGTCGAAAGCCGTCCGGGATTCTGCACGTTTTCCTCACTGACGCTGATCCCGATCGACCTGAGCCAGGTCGAGTTACAGCTGTTGAACGAACAGGAAAAACAGTGGCTGGATGAGTATCATCAGCAGGTGCGTGATGCCCTGTTACCGTTGGTCGACAGCGACGCGCGGCAATGGTTGCTTGAGGCGACGATGCCGGTTGGGGTTAACCACTAGAAATATCAGGTGGATGCCGGGCGGCGGTTTCGCCTGACCCGGCTGTAAGCCCGTCGCATCGGACCTTTTCAGAACGCAGAAAAGCAAAAAGCCTGCTATAAAAGCAGGCTTTTTAAATTTGGCTCCTCTGACTGGACTCGAACCAGTGACATACGGATTAACAGTCCGCCGTTCTACCGACTGAACTACAGAGGAATCGTGTGAACGGGGCGCATATTATCGATGCTCCCCGATGATGTCAAAGGCAGAATGCATATTTCTGACTGTTTGCCGAATTATTCTCCACTTCGCGCATTTGTCAGGCATTCTGTTGATTCTGTGGTCGTTGGTTCCTGTTTTATTCGCGGGTATTTCCAGAGCCAGCGCCCACTGACCATACGCCAGTAGAACAACGCCCCACGCACCGCCCAGTCAAGGAACATCCCCAGCCAGACGCCGACTACCCCCATGCCAAGCATGACCCCGAGCGTGTAACCCACCACCACACGGCAACCCCACATGCCGAGCATCGACACCCACATCGCGAAGCGTGCATCGCGTGCCCCTTTCAGCCCGGCAGGCAGAACCCATGAAGCCGCCCAGATGGGCATAAAGGCCGCGTTCAGCCAGATCAGGATCTTAACGACCTCTTTGACATCATCTTCGTGGGTATAAAAAGAGGCCATAAGCCCGGCAAAGGGGGCGCTTCCCCAGGCGATCAGCGTCAGGCCAATGGTTGACAGCCAGAAGACGTGCCGCAACTGCCGTTCCGCCTGCCCTATCTGCCCTTTTCCCAGCCGTTTACCGGTGATGATGGTCGACGCCGAACCGAGGGCGTTGCCCGGCAGGTTTATCAGGGAGGCGATGGAGAAGGCGATAAAGTTACCGGCGATAACGTCAGTCCCCATCCCGGCGACAAACATTTGCGTCAGCAGCTTGCCCCCGTTAAACAACACGGATTCAATACTGGCGGGAATACCAATTCCCATCACTTCCCAGATAATGGCGAAGTTAAAGGGGCGGAAATAGCTCTTCAGCGTAAGGCGCAGTGACGGCGTGATCCCCGCCATCAGCACCCCGAGAATGGCGGCCGCACCGATATAACGTGAAATCGTTAACCCCAGCCCGGCACCCACGAACCCGAGCCCGTCCCAGGAAAACACGCCGTAGATCAGCACACTGCTGATAATGATATTCAGGATGTTCATCCCGCCGTTTATCAGCAACGGAATTTTGGTGTTGCCCGCCCCGCGCAGCGCGCCGCTGCCAATCAGCGCGATGGCTGCAGCCGGATAACTCAGGACCGTCATTTCCAGGTAGGTCAGCGCCAGGTCTTTAACTTCATTTGTGGCCTCACCGGCGACAAAATCGATAATTTCCCTGCCGAAATAGTGGATCACCGCCGCCAGCACGATCGAGAAAATGGTCATGATCATCAGCGACTGTCGGGCAGCCTCGCGCGCACGTTTAGGATCGAGCTTACCGAGGCTAAAGGCGACGACAACCGTCGTCCCGAGGTCAATGGCGGCAAAAAAAGAAATAACCACCATGTTAAAGCTGTCCGCCAGCCCGACACCGGCCATCGCCTCTTTACCCAGCCAGCTGACCAGGAAGGTACTCAGCACCCCCATCAACAGAACGCAGGTATTTTCCAGGAAAATAGGCACGGCAAGGGGGGTGATTTCACGCCAGAACAGAACACGATAGCTTTTACGCTTTGCATACCATGGCGTGCGCATAATCGCCTGGCGTAGGGGGGCAGTGACGTTCAAAATGGACCTTAACGAGAAAGTTGAAACTCCATTTCAAATGATGGGGGAGAAATGCTAAACCTGCAAAGTATTTTCCATAAAAAGATGTGTGGATTTACAACAAACTGTCGACAGAATCATCAATCGATCGCTAATCGCTAAGATCAGGTTTGACAAAACTTTTTTCGCCGCTAAGATAAGCCTCCACAACGATTCCTCTGTAGTTCAGTCGGTAGAACGGCGGACTGTTAATCCGTATGTCACTGGTTCGAGTCCAGTCAGAGGAGCCAAATTTAAAAAGCCTGCTTTTATAGCAGGCTTTTTGCTTTGCTGGTGAGGGAAAATGAACGCTCTGTTTGTCTACGGCACGCTACGCCCGGGTCACGCGAATGCACATATTCTTGAAAACATCGGTGGCGAATGGCAGGCCGGTTTTGTCACCGGGACGTTTTACGAACGTGGCTGGGGCGCGGCGGCAGATTTTCCGGGGATAGTGCTGCATCCGGACGGCCCACGCGTGGAGGGCTTTCTGTTTATCTCTGATAGCCTGAGTGCACACTGGCCAATGCTGGACGAATTTGAAGACGGCTACGATCGGGTTGAGGTCAATGTGACCACGCCGCATGGAAAACAGGTCAACGCCTGGATTTATCAGCTACAGCCGCGTACTGCGTAATAAAAAAGGCTCTCTGTCACCAGAGAGCCTTTTTTGTATTCATCGGCGATTACTCGCTTTTGGCTTCACCGTTTTTGATTTCGCCCATTACTTTCAGTTTCTTGGAGATATCACGGCGTTCTTTAGACAGCTCAGCGTTTTTGATGATGTAGTCATCAACGCGGTCTTCGTAGTCGCTCTTCATGCTGGCGATGATGCCCTGAATAGCCTCAACGCTCATGCCTGGCTTGATGTAGTCGCTCAGGTTATCGAGCAGCAGGACACGTTTCTGGTTGTCACGGATCTTCTTCTCAACGTCCTGGATTTCACGCTGCAGTTTGTTTTTGCGGCGGAACAGGCGGACGAATTCCAGAACATCCTGGAACGAAGGCTTGGTAGTTTCCATTTTTACACCCCTGATAATGTGAGATTCGGATTCGTTAAAGCAACCGTTGTAACAATAACCTTACTGACAGCGGCTGCGAATGACAATGAGTATATCGTTTAAAGCTATCATAACCCCAATTGATGCTGAATCGAAGCAGCAGGCGTCACATATGGAGATAGCTGCTCTTTATTTGCGCAGCGCCCGGCAAATGAGATGCGACAGTAGCTCCAGCTGCCGCGCCAGCTCCATACTCAGCCAGACATAACCATGAATAGGCGTTTCCGCAACGTTATCGCTCTGACGCTCATTCATTAACTGCTTCAGCTCCGCAACGATCTCATTCAGACGTTCACTGTTCGCCAGGATGGGCTGCGGGTTACCTTCATAAAGCGCGTGGGCGATGGTCAACAGCGTTTGCTGCGTCATCTGCTGCGTCTCTTTTAAGGTATGGGCGTTGAGCATTAAAAGGTGGCTGGGACGAGAAGCCCAGTGCGCGTTGATTTGCAACTCAAGCATGCATACCAGATTGCGGCTTACCGTCTGAATGGCTTCGAAAATGGATTTCTGGATATGGGTTTCTTTGCTGGCCGGGGTAATCAGCCCGCGCATCCTGACCACATCGTTGAGGATCGTTTGCAGGTGTTTTTCCAGCCGGGGACGTTCAACCAGGTTAGGGGAAAATCCGGCCTGATAGACACGGTTGAATGCGGTGACATAGTTAGCCATCTGAATACGCCAGTGCAGAAAAGCACGCTGTGGCCAGATGCCGGTAAAGAGCATAGCCAGCAGTGAGCCGAGGATAACGTCCCCGCTTCGCCACAGGGCAGTCGTCATATCCCCCGCCGGTGCACCGACCACCACCGACAGCGTGATACCAATCAGCAGCGCCTGATAGGGCCTTTTGCCTAAAGCCAGCCAGCCGCAAAGGAACATCGCGGCACCGCACCAGATCAACATAACCGGAAACGAGATAAGCTCAAGCTTCAGCGCGATAAGCCCCAGGGCAGAGCCTAAAACGGTACCGCCAATGCGCTCGAAGGCGCGTGGAACAACGTTCCCCCAGAACGAAATAGGCCCCATCACGACCACCAGCGTGATAAGCGGCCATGTTCCCTCAGGAACATCCAGCAAACGAACCAGCACAAACGTCAACACAAAGGCCAGCGCGATACGGCACCCATGTACCACGCGGTAGTGTTTGTACAGACGAATTTCAAAAGGGGTTAATGATTTGTCGGGACGCACACCCGCTCTCCAGCTACAGGGCAAATCACAATTGTACTGTGTTTTCAGCCGGGCGGATCACACCCGGCTGAAAAACCCTGTAATAACCAGGCTTAACCGGCTTTGTGCTCTACACCAATATACATTTCGATGTCCCAGTAACCGTCCGCGTTACCATCATTAAGGTAGCGCTCGAAGCAGGGTTTAGGGGCCATCTGGTAGCTGTTGTCCTGCAAGAGGGAATTAAAGAACTGGTTCCATGGGGTCGCGAAGTCATGGTTTTCAACGCGCGCCGTCGCCACCGCATACTCTCCAGCGGCGATTTCCGTCATCATGACGCCTTCGCTGTTTTCAGGAATGACAAAATCGTCCGGTACCGTTACGGCCGTGTCACAGCGCAATTTTTCTGCCGGGACCTCGTCCGGATTATCGTAGTAAACCGCAACCCACTCCAGCGGCTGAATGTGACGTCCATCCACCCACATGACTAACTGTTCGAAGCCCTGTTTTACCGTTTTGTCCCACGGCCCGACCAGATGAAAGCCGGCGATTTTACGTTTCTGTTGCTGCTTGATGCTGTAGTCCATGCTGCCTCCTTTTATTACTGTATATTTATACACTATAAAGCAGGTTTTAACTGTTCAGCAAACGAGGAGTGTTTATTATGTGAGCAGACTCGCAACCGCGCCAGTCTGCTCATGAGCTTTAACGCAGGCCGTTACAGCGTGTGATGCAGATAATCGCTCAGACGGGAGAAGAGGCCGCCTTTATTCACCGCTTCGAGCGTCACCAGCGGCCAGTGCGCCACGACTTTGTCACGATCGTAAAGCTGGATTTCCCCTACCCGCTGATGAGCCGCAATCGGCGCTTCCAGCTCTTTTTTATCCAGCACGTACTTGGCTTTGATGTTAGGAACTTCTGTTTTAGGCAAGGCCAGCCAGAAATCCTGGTCGGTGCCCAGTTCCACCTGCTCTTTATCGCCGTACCAGATACGCTCTGTTCCCACTTTTTTGCCGTTATGCAGGATCTGCACCGTATCAAAGTTCTGCTGCCCCCAGTGCAGCAGCTTCCGGGCCTGTTCCTCACGCCCTTTCGGGCTGTCAGCGCCCATCACCACCGCGATTAAACGACGCTGACCGTCAACCGCTGACGCAATCAGGTTAAAGCCCGCTCCCGACGTGTGCCCCGTTTTCAGGCCATCAACGTTCATGGTTTTATCCCACAGCAGGCCGTTACGGTTTTGCTGGGTGATCCCGTTCCAGGTAAGGCTCTTTTCGCTGTACATATGGTAGAACTCTGGCTCGCCGTGAATGATAGCCCGGGAGAGCACGGCCAGGTCATAGGCAGAGCTGTGCTGGCCCGGCGCGTCCAGACCGTGGACGGTTTCAAAGTGGGTATCGCGCAGGTTCAGCTTTTGTACATAGTCGTTCATCATCTTCACAAACTGCGGCTGACCACCCGCTACGTGATCCGCCAGCGCCACGCAGGCGTCGTTACCGGAATCCACAATCAGTCCACGGCTCAGGTCACGCACCGAGACGCGATCGCCCTCTTTCAGGAACATCAGCGACGATCCTTCAAACACCGGGTTCCCTTTTGCCCACGCGTCGCGGCCAACGGTAACGATGTCATCCGGGGTAATGCGGTGGCTGTCGATGGCCCGATCGACAACGTAGCCCGTCATCAGCTTGGTCAGGCTCGCCGGATTACGTTGTTGATGTTCGTTGCCCGCCGTTAAGATCTGACCAGTCGTGTAATCCATTAGCACCCAGGAGCCCGCCTGAATGGCCGGAGGCTGCGGCGAAAAATCCAGCGGATCGGCCGCGAAGGCAGAAGAGACACTCGAAGCGAGTAAAGAAACAGCAATAAACAGACGGCGTTTCAACGGTATATCCTCAGGTCATTAAAAATCGATGACCTTTTTACGGGAGTTCTGTTGTCGTTACCTGGCTTAATTGCAAAAAAATGTGACAGAAAGCAGATTTTACGCTGAAGCGGCCTCGCAAATTTGCACGGTGATGGCGCTTTTTATTCGGACTGACCTGCACGATCGTTTACCATAGAGACGTCATTTTTTAACAGGATGGTATTACTGGTGTCTGATTCAGCCGCGCGCCCTACATTTTTGTTCCACGACTACGAAACCTTTGGCACCCACCCGGCGCTGGATAGACCGGCACAGTTTGCGGCCATCCGTACCGACGATGAATTCAACATCATTGGCGAGCCTGAGGTCTTTTACTGTAAGCCGGCCGATGACTACCTGCCCCAGCCCGGCGCGGTAATGGTCACCGGGATCACCCCACAGGAAGCCCGGGACAAAGGCGTGAACGAGGCCGCATTCGCCCGGCGCATTCACGACCTGTTCACCGTCCCGAATACCTGCGTGGTCGGTTACAACAACATCCGTTTCGATGACGAAGTGACGCGCAATATCTTCTACCGCAACTTCTACGATCCTTATGCCTGGAGCTGGCAGAACCGCAACTCGCGCTGGGATTTGCTCGACATTATGCGTGCCTGCTATGCGCTGCGCCCGGAAGGCATCAACTGGCCTGAGAATGATGAAGGGCTGCCGAGCTTCAGACTGGAACACCTGACGCGTGCAAACGGTATTGAGCACAGTAATGCCCACGATGCGATGGCCGATGTCTACGCCACCATTGCTATGGCAAAGCTGGTAAAAGCCGCTCAGCCACGGCTGTTTGACTATCTGCTGACCCACCGCAGCAAGCAGAAACTCACCACGCTGATTGATGTGCCGCAGATGAAACCGCTGGTGCATATCTCCGGTATGTTTGGCGCCTGGCGCGGCAATACCAGTTGGGTCGCACCGCTGGCCTGGCATCCGGATAACCGTAATGCCGTGATTATGGTGGATTTAGCCGGTGATATTACACCGCTGCTCGATCTCGACAGCGATACGCTGCGCGAACGGCTCTATACCCCGAAAGATGAACTCGGCGATCTGCCCGCGGTGCCGGTCAAACTGGTCCATATCAATAAATGTCCGGTCCTGGCCCAGGCCAATACGCTGCGCGCAGAGGATGCCGACAGGCTGGGGATTAACCGTCAGCGTTGCCTGGATAACCTCAAGGTGCTGCGTGAAAACCCGCAGGTGCGTGAGAAAGCGGTGGCGATCTTTGCCGAAGCCGAACCCTTTGTTCCGTCAGACAACGTCGATGCGCAGCTGTACAACGGCTTTTTCAGCGACGCAGACCGTGCGGCAATGAATATTGTTCTGCAAACCGAACCGCGTAACTTACCCGCGCTGGATATTACCTTCGCGGACGCACGTATCGAAAAACTGATGTTTAATTATCGCGCGCGCAACTATCCTGGAACGCTGGATGAAACCGAACAGGCGCGCTGGCTTCAGCATCGTCGTCATGTGTTTACACCGGAGTTTCTGCAGAGCTACGCGCAGGAGCTGGAGATGCTGTATAGCCAGTATGAAGGAAATGCTGAAAAGCAGGCGCTGTTAAAAGCGCTGTATCAGTATGCGCAGGAAATCGTCTGACAGATTTTGGGCGAAAAAAAACCGGAGGCGATGGTCTCCGGTTTTTTTTTACTTAGTTCTTACGCAACGTCTTCGTACTGAGGAACCGGGTTACGGAAGCTCTTCGTGACGCACGCCAGGTAAACCAGGCCGATACCCGCCCAAATCAGGCCAAGCACCATGGAACTCTCTTCCAGGTTAACCCACAGCGCACCCACGGTCAGCGCACCACACATCGGCAGGAACAGATACTGGAAGTGGTCTTTCAGCGTTTTATTACGCTTTTCACGGATCCAGAACTGAGAAATAACCGACAGGTTAACAAAGGTGAACGCCACCAGCGCACCGAAGTTAATCAGCGCAGTTGCCATCACCAGGTCAAAGTTAATCGCCAGCAGAGCAATAGCGCCGACCAGGATGATGTTCATCGCCGGCGTACGCCAGGTTGGGTGAACGTAGCCGAAGAAGCTTTTCGGGAATACGCCGTCACGACCCATTACATACATCAGACGTGCAACGCCTGCGTGCGCGGCCATGCCGGATGCCAGTACCGTGATGGTGGAGAAGATCAACGCGCCAACCTGGAACGCTTTACCCGCCACGTAGAGCATAATTTCTGGCTGAGAGGCATCCGGATCCTTAAAGCGAGAGATATCCGGGAAGTACAGCTGCAGGAAGTAGGTCGCAAAGATAAAGATCAGACCACCAATCAGCGCCGTCAGGAAGATAGCACGCGGGATAACACGCTCTGCGTCCTTGGTCTCTTCAGACAGGTTGCTGATGCCGTCAAAACCGGTAAAGGAGAAGCACAGAATGGTTGCCCCGGTAATCATCGGGATCACATGCGCATCACCAGACCAGAAAGGCTTGCTGCTCGCCAGGGTACCTGCGCCTTCACCGTGGAAGACACCAAAGATAACCATGCCCAGAATCACGGCAATCAGGATGACCTGAAGCACAACAATAACGGAGTTAAAGTTCGCAACGGACTTGATGCTGCGCAGGTTGAACGCCGTCATAAAGGCCACCAGCGCCACGACGAACATCCACGAAGGGATCGACGGCACCAGTGCTTCAAAATAAATTTTAGCCAGCAGAATGTTGATCATCGGCGCGAACAGATAGTCGAGCAGCGAAGACCAGCCCACCATAAAGCCAACGGTCGGGCTGATGGATTTCTGGGCGTAGGTGTAGGCGGAACCGGCAGACGGATAGCGACGGACCAGTTTACCGTAGCTCAGCGCGGTAAAGAGGATCGCAATCAGTGCGAAGGCGTAAGCCGTCGGCACATGACCGTCTGTGAGGCCTGATACGATACCGAATGTATCGAACAGCGTCATTGGCTGCATATAGGCAAGGCCCATCATAACAACCGGAACTAACGTAAGGGTTTTACGTAATTCCACGCGAGAGGTGTTTGGAGTTGCGTTATGCGACATAGTTATTCTCCTTTACGGTGATAACCGCCACGTAAGCGAAAAATTGCCCCATTTCTGTATTCCTCAGCGACAACAACTGTCGGATTTTAGTAAATATCTATCCGGTACGAAGCCCGGCCTCTTGGTTTTTAGTTTCGTTTCATACGTGCAAAAAAAAATAACCGACGCCTTTTATATCGTCGATTATTCATTTGGTTGCAGCGGCGCATTTTGCCCCACATCGGATACAAAAGGCAATACTTTGCAACGCCCGGGGCGATTTTCTTTTTTCTAACTGGCTGATTTCTCGACGCTGCTTTGCGAGTAAACGGCAGCAATAGCACTATTTGCTAAAATTTCGTCCCGCCACCAGGCACTTGCCAGCCCCGCAGTTTGTTCATTCCAGCCGACCCACACCGATTCATTGCTGCTTTGTGCAAGCACCTGTTTTTCAACAAGCGCACCGCTGTCTAAAAACCGCTGTGCCAGATAGCGGGGTAAATAGCCGCACCCCAGGCCACTGATTTGCAGCTCCAGCTTGGTTTTATAGTCGAACACCGTGATCGCCTCCTGCTCATCAAGCAACTGCGTGGAGGCCGCACAGTCGGGACGCGAGCTGTCACCGACCACAATGGCGCGGTAGCCTTTAATCGTGCGCCGGTTAAGGGGTTCCGGCTCCTGCGCGAGCGGATGGTGTGGCGCGACGGCGAAAACCTGCTCCAGCACACCCAGCCGGGCGAAACCGAAATCGCTTAACTGGGGCGGTTCATGCAGCGCACCGACAAAAATATCTGCCCTGCCCTGAGTTAAGGCATCCCATGAATCGCCCAGCACGCCATTAATGAAGATTAATCGGGTTACGCTGTGGTGCTGATAGAACGCCTCAATCAGCGGCGTCAGAAGAGAAAACGGAAAAGTATCATCAACGCCGATGACCAGTTCATTCTCCCATCCCTGGTGCAGTTTGACGGCCTGTTTTTCCAGTTCGCGAACGGTATGCAGGACGTCGCGCCCCTTCTCCAGCAGCATCTGCCCGGTACGGGTAAAACGGGCGCGGTGACCAGAGCGATCGAGGATCTGGATATTAAGATCGCTTTCCAGTTTATGAACGGTATAGCTCAGCGCCGACGGGGTTTTGAAGAGCTTTGCCGAAGCAGCGGCAAAGCTCCCCTCTTTTTCCAGTGCATCCAGAATAATAAGAACATCCAGCAGCGGTTTCATGTTCGCCCCCTTCCGGTGTGCGATCGTTTCCGCTGAGAAACTTATTCCATCGGCATCACCAGCGGATCGGGATATTGATACTCAAACCCCAGTTCATGACAAATGCGATTGCCATCAACAATTTTGCCTTTACTTTCGTCCTTTGCTTCACCAAAAACAGGCGGAACCAGACCCAGCTGGCGTGCCATCAGCGGGTAAAACGTGCTCCGCGCTGGATGAGAAGGCGCACATATATTATAGATGTGCCCACCTTTTGGAGCCTGTAAGAGTAGTTCTATTGCGGCAATTACGTCATCAAGATGCACAAGATTGACGCCATGTTGTCCGTCTGGCGCGGATTTTCCCGCGAAGAAGCGCCCTGGATGTCGCCCGGGGCCAACCAGACCTGCCAGCCGTACGATATCGACCTGGGTGCCGGGAAGATGATGCAGCCAGTCTTCCAGCTCTTTCAGCATTTTACCGCTCGCGGTAACGGGATGACGCTCAGAGGTCTCTTTCACCACGCCGTCAACATCGCCGTAGACCGAGGTTGAGCTGGTAAAAATAATGCGTGGGACGTGATGCGCCAGCGCGCTGTCGACAATCTCCTGCATCGCCTGCAGATAAAATGATTCGCCCGGGCCACTGCGCCGTGCCGGTAACGTAATCACCAGCGCATCGACGTTCATCAGCGTGTCCAGATCGTCAGCATCACACACCAGTTCAGGTTCCAGACGCAGCTCGACGCCGTCAATACCGCACATGCGCGCCGCTTCTACCCCATCCGCCGTGGTTTTGCTTCCGGTCACCTGCCAGCCTTTTGCGGCTAATGACATCGCCAGCGGCATTCCCAGCCAACCTAAACCGACAATTGCGACCTTTTTCATGCGAATTCTCCTGACTTTTACTCGTCTTTCTTAAGGCTACGCCAGCCCGACAGAACACACAATTCATAGCGTCAATATGAAATGAATTAATGATCAAAAAAAGCCCTTGCAATCAGTCATACAACTGGTTTAGGTTAAAAGACATCAAATGAATAAGCATTCATCGAGAATTTTATGACACGCGTTCAATTTAAACACCACCATCATCACCATCATCCTGACTAGTCTTTCAGGCGATGTGTGCTGGAAGACGTTTGGATCTTCCAGTGGTGCATGAACGCATGAAAAAGCCCCCGGAAGATCTTCTTCCGGGGGCTTTTTTTTGGACCAAATTCAGACAGGTTAAAACAGGTTAACGAGGAAAACAGAATGTTAGATAACTCACGTTTACGCATAGCTATTCAAAAATCAGGCCGTTTGAGTGATGATTCACGCGAACTGCTCGCCCGCTGCGGGATTAAAATCAACCTGCACACCCAGCGCCTGATTGCCCTGGCTGAAAATATGCCCATCGACATTCTGCGCGTGCGTGATGACGATATTCCCGGCCTTGTGATGGATGGCGTTGTTGACCTCGGCATCATCGGTGAAAACGTGCTGGAAGAAGAACTCCTGACCCGCCGTGCCCAGGGTGAAGATCCACGCTATTTTACCCTGCGTCGTCTGGACTTCGGCGGCTGCCGCCTGTCGCTGGCCACGCCTGTCGATGAAGCCTGGGACGGCCCGGCCGCGCTGAACGGCAAGCGTATCGCCACCTCCTACCCTCACCTGTTAAAACGTTACCTGGATCAGAAAGGCGTACAGTTTAAATCCTGCCTGCTGAACGGCTCTGTTGAGGTGGCGCCGCGCGCGGGTCTGGCTGACGCCATCTGTGACCTCGTCTCTACGGGCGCCACGCTGGAAGCGAACGGTCTGCGCGAAGTGGAAGTGATTTACCGCTCCAAAGCGTGCCTTATCCAGCGCGACGGCGAAATGGCCGATGCGAAACAGCAGCTGATCGACAAACTGCTGACCCGTATTCAGGGCGTGATTCAGGCCCGTGAATCGAAATACATCATGATGCACGCGCCAACCGAACGTCTTGATGAGGTCATAGCCCTGCTGCCAGGCGCAGAGCGCCCGACCATCCTGCCTCTGGCCGGTGATCAGCAGCGCGTCGCCATGCACATGGTCAGTAGCGAAACCCTGTTCTGGGAGACCATGGAAAAACTGAAGGCGCTGGGCGCAAGCTCAATTCTGGTGCTGCCAATTGAGAAGATGATGGAGTGATGGCCATGAGCTTTAACACAATCATCAACTGGAACGATTGTTCGCAAGAACAACAGCGCGCGCTGCTGATGCGTCCGGCGATTTCCGCCTCAGAAAGCATTACCCGCACCGTGGCCGAGATCCTTGATAACGTCAAAGCCCGTGGCGACGATGCGCTGCGGGAATACAGCGCAAAGTTTGATAAAACCGAGGTTGGCGCTTTAAAGGTAACTGAACAGGAAATCACGGACGCGGAAAACCGCCTCGGTGACGAGATCAAACAGGCGATGGCCGTCGCGGTGAAAAACATTGATAGCTTCCACACCGCGCAGATATTACAGGCGGTCGATGTGGAAACCGTGCCCGGCGTACGCTGCCAGCAGGTCACGCGTCCGGTAGCGTCGGTGGGGCTTTACATCCCCGGCGGTTCCGCCCCGCTGTTCTCTACCGTGTTAATGCTGGCAACCCCGGCACGCATCGCCGGTTGTCAGAAAGTTGTACTGTGCTCGCCGCCTCCGATTGCCGATGAAATTCTCTATGCGGCAAAACTGTGTGGCGTACAGGCGGTGTATAAAGTGGGGGGTGCACAGGCAATTTCCGCGCTGGCGTTTGGTACCGAATCCATTCCTAAAGTGGACAAAATTTTTGGCCCGGGCAACGCGTATGTGACCGAAGCCAAGCGTCAGGTCAGCCAGCGTCTGGACGGTGCCGCAATTGATATGCCTGCCGGTCCTTCTGAGGTGCTGGTGATTGCCGACAGCGGTGCAACGCCGGACTTCGTCGCCTCCGATCTGTTATCTCAGGCAGAACATGGCCCGGACTCACAGGTTATTTTGCTGACGCCGGATGCGGATATGGCAAGACGCGTGGGTGAAGCCGTTGAACGTCAGCTTGCCGACCTGCCGCGCGCCGACACGGCACGCCAGGCACTCTCAGCAAGCCGCCTGATTGTGGCGCGCGATCTGGCGCAGTGCATTGCCATCTCCAACCAGTACGGCCCGGAACACCTGATTATCCAGACCCGCAATGCGCGCGATCTGGTTGACAGCATTACCAGCGCAGGTTCGGTCTTCCTTGGCGACTGGTCACCGGAATCCGCCGGCGATTACGCTTCCGGCACCAACCACGTTCTGCCAACCTACGGATATACATCAACCTGTTCGAGCCTCGGGCTGGCGGATTTCCAGAAACGCATGACCGTACAGGAGCTGTCCCGCGAGGGGTTTGCCTCTCTGGCCTCCACCATTGAGACCCTGGCCGCCGCCGAACGTCTGACCGCCCACAAAAACGCCGTTACGCTGCGCGTTGCAGCCCTGAAGGAGCAAGCATGAGCATTGAAGAATTAGCCCGCGAAAATGTCCGTCGCCTGACGCCTTATCAGTCTGCTCGTCGTCTGGGTGGCAACGGTGATGTCTGGCTGAACGCTAACGAATACCCAACGGCCGTACAGTTCGAGCTGTCGCAGCAAACGCTGAACCGCTATCCGGAATGCCAGCCGAAAGCGGTTATCGAAAATTACGCCCGGTACGCAGGCGTAAAGCCTGAGCAGGTGCTGGTCAGCCGGGGTGCAGATGAAGGCATTGAACTGCTGATCCGAGCCTTCTGCGAACCGGGTAAAGACGCGGTGATGTACTGCCAGCCAACCTACGGAATGTACAGCGTCAGCGCAGAAACCTTTGGCGTGGCGTGCCGTAACGTGCTTTCGCTGGAAGACTGGCAGCTCGATCTGCAAGGGATTGCCGACAATCTTGACGGCGTGAAAGTGGTGTTCGTCTGCAGTCCAAATAACCCGACCGGGCAGATTATCAACCCGCAGGACATTCGAACCCTGCTGGAGATGACGCGCGGTAAAGCGCTGGTGGTGGCTGACGAAGCCTATATTGAGTTCTGCCCGCAGGCGACGCTGGCTGGCTGGCTCGAGGAGTACCCGCACCTGGTTGTACTGCGTACGCTGTCAAAAGCTTTCGCCCTCGCTGGCCTGCGCTGCGGCTTTACGCTGGCCAATAAAGAAGTCATCGACCTGCTGATGAAAGTGATTGCGCCATATCCACTCTCTACGCCGGTTGCCGACATTGCGGCGCAGGCTTTGGCCCCTCAGGGGATCAAGGCAATGCGCGGACGCGTGGCACAAATTCTTGAAGAACGGCAGTATCTGGTCACTGCCCTGAAAGATATTCCCTGCGTGGAGCAGGTATTCGACTCTGAAACCAACTACATCCTGGTACGCTTTACCGCGTCGAGTGCCGTATTTAAATCTTTATGGGATCAGGGCATTATCTTACGAGACCAAAATAAACAACCATCCTTAAGCGGCTGTTTGCGTATTACCGTAGGCACCCGTGCAGAGAGTCAGCGCGTGATTGACGCCCTGAAAGCGGAGAAAGTATGAGCCAGAAGACCCTCTTTATCGATCGTGACGGTACCCTTATTTCGGAGCCGCCAACCGATTTTCAGGTCGATCGTTTCGACAAACTGGCTTTTGAACCCGATGTAATCCCGGTGCTGCTCAAGCTGCAGAAAGCCGGCTATAAGCTGGTGATGATCACGAACCAGGACGGACTGGGTACCGACAGTTTCCCGCAAGCGGATTTTGACGGCCCGCATAACCTGATGATGCAGGTGCTGACCTCTCAGGGCGTTAAATTTGATGAGGTGCTGATCTGCCCACACCTGCCTGCCGATGAATGTGACTGCCGCAAGCCGAAGGTAAAGCTGGTCGAACGCTACCTGGCGGATGACGTGCTGGATAAAGCCAATAGCTATGTCATTGGCGATCGCATGACCGATATTACGCTGGCGGAGAACATGGGTATCTCCGGGCTGCGCTATGACCGTTCCACCCTTAACTGGGCAAAAATTGGTGAGCAGTTGACCCAGCGTGACCGCTACTCGCACGTTGAGCGCAACACCAAAGAGACGCAAATCGACGTTAAGGTCTGGTTGGATCGCGAAGGCGGCAGCAAGATCCACACCGGTGTGGGTTTCTTTGACCATATGCTGGACCAGATCGCGACCCACGGTGGTTTCCGCATGGAGATCGCCGTGAAAGGCGATTTGTATATCGACGATCACCACACCGTGGAAGATACCGGCCTGGCGCTGGGTGAAGCGCTGAAGCTGGCACTCGGCGACAAACGCGGCATC
Organism: Enterobacter cloacae complex sp. 394I7; assembly: GCF_057320345.1. NCBI lineage: Bacteria > Pseudomonadati > Pseudomonadota > Gammaproteobacteria > Enterobacterales > Enterobacteriaceae > Enterobacter > Enterobacter cloacae complex sp. 394I7. The sequence continues at coordinate 1,935,273 of NZ_JBXWCR010000001.1, forward strand.
AACCGTTTTGGTTTTGTGCTGCCGATGGACGAGTGCCTGGCGCGCTGCGCAATGGATATCTCCGGGCGCCCACACCTGGAATACAAAGCGGATTTCACCTACCAGCGCGTGGGCGACCTCAGCACCGAAATGGTTGAACACTTCTTCCGTTCATTGTCCTACACCATGGGCCTGACGTTGCACCTCAAGACCAAGGGCAAGAACGACCACCACCGCGTGGAAAGCCTGTTCAAGGCCTTTGGCCGTACCCTTCGCCAGGCGATTCGTGTGGAAGGTGACGCCCTGCCCTCATCGAAAGGAGTGCTGTAATGAATGTGGTGATTCTGGATACCGGATGCGCCAACCTTAACTCCGTAAAATCGGCAATTGCCCGTCACGGCTATGCACCGGACGTGAGTCGCGACCCGGACGTCGTACTGCGCGCCGATAAACTTTTTCTGCCCGGCGTAGGGACAGCGCAGGCGGCGATGGATCAGATCCACGAGCGTGAGCTGGTGAGTCTCATCAAAGCCTGTACTCAACCGGTGCTGGGAATTTGTCTGGGCATGCAACTCTTGGGCCGACGCAGTGAAGAGAGCAACGGCGTTGATCTGCTCGGGATTATCGACGAAGACGTGCCGAAAATGACCGATCACGGTCTGCCTCTGCCGCACATGGGCTGGAACCGTGTTTATGCCAAAGCCGGTGACAGACTGTTTCGCGGCATTGAAGACGGGGCCTATTTTTACTTCGTGCACAGCTACGCCATGCCGGTAAATCCGTACACCATTGCCCAGTGCAATTACGGCGAAGCATTTACCGCGGCGGTGCAGAAAGATAACTTCTTCGGCGTGCAGTTTCACCCGGAACGTTCGGGTGCCGCAGGCGCACAGTTGCTGAAAAACTTCCTGGAGATGTAATGATTATTCCCGCTTTAGATTTAATCGACGGCACGGTTGTCCGTCTCCATCAGGGCGATTACGGGCAGCAACGCGACTACGGTAACGACCCCTTGCCACGTTTGCAGGATTACGCCGCCCAGGGCGCGCAGGTGCTGCACCTTGTGGATTTGACAGGCGCAAAAGATCCGACAAAACGTCAAATCCCACTTCTTAAAAAACTGGTGGCCGGCGTAGATGTGCCCGTCCAGGTAGGCGGTGGCGTGCGTACGGAAGATGACGTTGCGGCGCTGCTGGACGCTGGCGTGGCGCGCGTGGTCGTCGGCTCGACTGCCGTTAACGATCCTGAAAAGGTTAAAGCCTGGTTCCGCCGCTTTGGCGCTGACGCGCTGGTGCTGGCGCTGGATGTTCGTATCGACGAACAGGGTAACAAGCAGGTTGCAGTCAGCGGCTGGCAGGAAAATTCCGGGGTGACGCTGGAAGAGCTGGTCGAGAGGTATCTGCCCGTTGGCCTGAAGCACGTGCTGTGCACCGATATCTCCCGCGACGGCACGCTGGCAGGCTCTAACGTTTCTTTATATCAAGAAATCTGCGCGCGTTATCCGCAGGTGGCCTTCCAGTCGTCGGGCGGTATTGGTGATATCGCTGATATTGCCGCGTTGCGCGGAACGGGTGTACAGGGCGTGATTGTGGGCCGGGCCCTGCTGGAAGGTAAATTTACTGTGACGGAGGCGATTCAATGCTGGCAAAACGGATAATCCCTTGCCTGGACGTACGTGACGGCCAGGTAGTGAAAGGCGTGCAGTTCCGCAACCACGAAATCATTGGCGATATCGTCCCGCTGGCAAAACGCTACGCTGAAGAAGGCGCAGATGAGCTGGTGTTTTACGATATCACCGCCTCCAGCGATGGCCGCGTCGTGGATAAAAGCTGGGTGGCGCGCGTGGCAGAAGTGATTGATATTCCCTTCTGCGTGGCAGGCGGGATTAAATCTGCGGAAGACGCGGCAAAAATCCTCTCCTTTGGTGCCGATAAGATTTCCATTAACTCCCCTGCTTTGGCAGACCCGGAGCTGATTACCCGTCTGGCCGATCGCTTTGGCGTACAGTGTATTGTCGTGGGGATTGACACCTGGTATGACGCCGCAACGGGTAAATACCATGTCAACCAGTACACCGGCGACGAAAGCCGGACCCGCGTAACCCAATGGGAGACGCTGGACTGGGTGCAGGAAGTCCAGAAACGTGGCGCAGGCGAAATTGTGCTGAACATGATGAACCAGGACGGCGTGCGTAACGGTTACGACCTGGAGCAGCTGAAAAAAGTCCGCGCGGTCTGCCACGTACCGCTGATTGCTTCCGGCGGTGCAGGCACCATGGAACACTTCCTCGAAGCCTTCCGCGATGCAAACGTTGACGGTGCGCTGGCGGCCTCCGTGTTCCACAAACAGATTATTAATATTGGTGAGTTAAAAACGTACCTGGCCGACCAGGGCGTGGAGATCAGGGTATGTTAACAGAGCAACAACAGGCACAACTGGACTGGGAAAAAACTGACGGATTACTGCCGGTGGTTGTACAGCATGCCGTCTCAGGTGAAGTACTGATGCTGGGATATATGAACCAGGATGCATTAACCAAAACCATCGACAGCGGCAAGGTCACCTTTTTCTCGCGCACCAAACAGCGCCTGTGGACCAAAGGGGAAACCTCTGGCCATTTCCTGAATGTGGTCAACATTACGCCGGACTGCGATAACGATACGCTTCTGGTACTGGCGAATCCGATCGGCCCAACCTGCCACAAGGGCACCAGCAGCTGCTTCGGCGACGCAAGCCACCAGTGGCTGTTCCTGTATCAACTGGAACAGTTACTCGCTGAGCGTAAAACGGCGGATCCTGAAAGTTCGTATACGGCGAAACTCTACGCCAGCGGAACCAAACGTATCGCGCAAAAGGTGGGGGAAGAAGGCGTTGAGACAGCGCTGGCCGCGACCGTGCATGACCGCGAGGAGTTGACCAACGAGGCGTCGGATTTGATGTATCACTTGCTGGTACTGCTGCAGGATCAGGAGCTGGATTTGACGGCGGTGATTGAGAATCTACGTAAGAGACATAAATAAAAAACCGGGGAATTTCCCCGGTTTTTTATCTGATGAGAATCACGCTTTTGGTTTGTAGTTCCGCAACGCGTTGCGACCCAACACCACACCTGAACCGATAATCCCGCCAAGGAGTACGGCAAGGATTAGAGTGATGGCCTTTTTCGGACTGTCACGTTTGATCGGTAAATCTGGCTTCATCACATAACGGTAGACGTGGATAGTGTCAGGGTTAACGTTCAGCTTTTCGATATCCAACAAGTTCTGCTTGGTCTGGTAGTACGCTCCTGAGAACACCAGCGGACGAGACGCTTCGTTTTCAATCATCGATTTTAACGCTTCGCTGCCCAGCAGGAACATGGTTTCCTGCGTCACGTCCTGAGTTTGCTGAATCTGTGGAGAGGTGATTTTCGCTGCTTCTGCGTTCTTCAGCGCTTCCGTAATCTGTTTGATACGCAAATCTTTTTGCTCCTGAGAGACTTTCTCCTGGTTCTCCAGGGAGTCATTCAGGGTTGTGATCTGCTGCTTAATGTTATCTTTAAGGTCTACTGTTAACTCTTTCGCGGTTTGCTCGTCAACCTGTTGAATATACTGGGCTAGCTGCTTTTGAGCTGCTTCAGCAGATTCACCAACATAGCTGACAGTCAATGGAAATGCTTGTCCCTTAACCGTGGTATCGATGGTCAGCTTTTCCGGAATTTCCTGATTTTCAAGCGCCTGCGCTAATGCTGAAAAAGATGAATTAAAACGACTAATTGCACGAGTTTGGATATCCAGAATCGATGGTGCGGCTCCACCATAAAGGATATTCAACGCGTTTGCATACGTTGCAATCTGCGCGGCATCCGGCTGGGCTATGATGGCGGACGATGTCCATTTCTCTTTTGCTACACTGATGTAGATCCCAGCCAATATGATAAATACAGCAACAAAAGCTCCAACAACCCACTTCCCACGCCACAATTGCAGCACTAAATCAAGTAAATCAATTTGCTCCGGGTCATTACTTCTGCTGACCAGGTTATTGTTGTTCTGCGTCATACAATCCCTAACAGATGATAAAGGGCAAAATTAAACATGTTCACATAGTGTATCTTTTGCTACGGATTTTTCTATAAGAATCCGATGAGTTAAATCGGAAAGATGGGTTATGTAACTGACATCCGCCGCGCTATGATAGACGCAATGTGATGCGTGATGGCATCAGTAAGAACACATGTTTATGAGGGAAGATATGAAATTTCTGGTAACGGGTGCAGCAGGCTTTATCGGCGCAAATGTCAGCAAACGACTCCTGGATGCCGGTCATCAGGTCATCGGTATTGATAACCTGAATGACTACTATGATGTCAATCTTAAGCTGGCACGTCTGGATCTGCTGACATCTGACAATTTCGCCTTCCACAAACTGGACCTGGCCGACCGTAAAGGCATGGCCACACTGTTCGCCAGTGAGAAATTTGATCGCGTCATCCATCTGGCCGCACAGGCAGGCGTACGCTACTCGCTTGAAAATCCTCACGCCTATGCAGATGCCAACCTGGTAGGGCACCTCAACGTGCTGGAAGGCTGTCGCCATCACAAGGTACAACATCTTCTATATGCATCTTCCAGCTCCGTTTACGGTCTGAATCGCAAGATGCCTTTTTCGACTGACGATTCGGTCGATCACCCTGTCTCACTTTATGCCGCGACCAAAAAAGCCAATGAACTGATGTCGCATACCTATTCCCACCTGTACAACCTGCCCACAACGGGCCTGCGTTTCTTTACCGTGTACGGTCCGTGGGGTCGTCCGGATATGGCGCTGTTTAAGTTCACCAAAGCGATGATTGAAGGCAAAAGCATTGATGTCTACAACTACGGTAAGATGAAGCGCGACTTCACTTACATTGATGATATCGCCGAAGCCATTATCCGTCTGCAGGATGTTATCCCTCAGGCCGATGCAAACTGGACCGTTGAAACCGGTTCACCGGCAACCAGCTCTGCGCCTTATCGCGTCTATAACATCGGAAACAGCTCTCCGGTTGAACTGATGGATTACATTACGGCTCTTGAAGAAGCGCTCGGGATAGAGGCAGAGAAGAATATGATGCCAATCCAGCCGGGTGACGTACTGGAAACCAGCGCAGATACTAAAGCGCTGTATGACGTTATTGGCTTCAAACCGCAGACTTCCGTTAAAGAAGGCGTGAAGAATTTCGTTGACTGGTATCGCGACTTCTACAAAGTATAAAAGTAAAAGACCACCTTCTTAGAAGGTGGCTTTTGAGAATGCCCCCTGTAAGGGGGGCTACTATCACTTTCCACTAACTACTCTAACAATTCCATCTGCTGTTCATGTGTCTGTTCCGTTTTCTCCTGATGCCGCACATATCGTCTGATTATTTCTTCATTTACCCCCACCGTATCTACAAAGTATCCGCGGGACCAAAAATGATTGCCCCATAGCTTCTTTCTTATGTGCGGAAAACGATTGTAGAGCCTGATAGCGCTGCGGCCTTTCAGATGCCCCATCAGAGTGGATATAGAAATTTTCGGTGGGACAATGACAACGAGATAAACATGATCTGGCTGAACATTTAGCTCCAGAACCTCACAATCTTTGATTCCGCAGAGAATGTAGATTGTCCTGTAAAGTTCTTTACCCAGCTTATCTTTCAGGATCCTGAAACGGTACTTCGGCGTCCAGACTATGTGGTATTTGCAACGCCAATATACATGTGATGAACTCCTGTAAAGCCCCATGTCGGTTTGTCTCCTCTTACTTGTGGTGAGTAAGCAAAGATATTTCGACATGGGCATTCTTCAGGCTAGAGCCTTACAGGAACAATCACCACCTCCCCAGGAGGTGGTTTAGGGATGACAACAAAAAAACCGGCAAGTGCCGGTTTTTTTATGCGCCTTAAGCAGAGACTCAGTCGCTACCAAACAAATCGCGGGTATACACTTTATCCGCCACGTCGGCCAGTTCTTCCGCCATACGGTTAGAGATAATCACATCCGCTTCCTGTTTGAATGCATCCAGGTCACGAATCACACGGGAATGGAAGAAATCATCTTCCTGCATCGCTGGCTCATAAATAATCACCTGAACGCCTTTAGCCTTAATACGCTTCATGATCCCCTGAATGGAAGAGGCGCGGAAGTTATCAGAACCGCTCTTCATGATCAGGCGATATACACCCACCACTTTCGGCTGACGCGCGAGAATGGAATCAGAAATGAAGTCTTTACGCGTACGGTTTGCATCAACAATCGCTGAAATCAAATTGTTTGGCACAGCCTGATAGTTCGCCAGCAGCTGTTTGGTATCTTTTGGCAGGCAGTAGCCGCCGTAACCAAACGACGGGTTGTTGTAATGGTTGCCGATACGCGGGTCGAGGCAAACACCTTCGATGATCTGACGGGTGTTCAGGCCCAGACTCTCGGCATAGCTGTCCAGCTCGTTGAAGTAAGCCACGCGCATTGCCAGGTAGGTATTCGCGAACAGTTTGATCGCTTCGGCTTCAGTGGAGTCGGTAAACAGCACCGGGATATCTTTCTTGATTGCGCCTTCCTGAAGGAGAGCAGCAAAACGCTCCGCACGCTCAGAGCGCTCACCGATCACGATACGGGATGGGTGCAGGTTATCGTATAACGCCCTGCCCTCGCGCAGAAACTCTGGCGAGAAGAAGACATTATCAATACCCAACTCTTCTTTGATTGATGTAGTGAAACCGACCGGAATGGTCGACTTAATGATCATCACTGCATTCGGATTAATCGCGATAACGTCTTTGATCACCGCTTCAACCGTCGAAGTGTTGAAATAGTTGGTTTGTGGATCGTAGTCTGTTGGGGTCGCAATGATGACAAAGTCCGCATCACGATAAGCATCTTCTTTATCGGTGGTAGCACGGAAATTCAGCGGTTTGTTCGAAAGGTAATCCTGGATTTCTTTGTCTACAATCGGCGATTTCTTCTGATTCAGCATATCCACTTTGGACTGTACGATGTCCAGCGCAACCACTTCATGGTTCTGCGCAATCAAGATACCGTTTGAAAGGCCAACATAGCCTGTTCCGGAAATGGTTATTTTCATTCGTTTGGCTTCTTCAGTATGAGTTTCTGGTGACATCTAAGGGTCACCACAATGAATAACTGGTGGTTTTTTATCGCTAATGCTAATTCACTGTCAAGGTGCATGCCTGGCTGAAGAATACGTTGACTCCACAGATATCGTTATCACAACAGAGCATGAAGTACCGGATTTCCAGCAATAGTGGGGCACTTAACGCTTATAGACCCATAAAATGGATAAATAGCGGACTGACTCAAATCAGACTAATCCCTTGGTAAGGTTAAGCAGATATTGACCATATCCCGTCTTTTTAAGTGGCTCTGCAAGCAGCAGAAGTTGTTCCGCATTAATAAATCCCCTACGAAAAGCGATTTCCTCTGGGCAAGAAACCTTTAGTCCCTGTCGCTCCTCTATCGTTGCGATAAAATTACTCGCCTCAATCATACTTTGGTGTGTTCCGGTGTCCAGCCAGGCGTATCCTCGTCTCATCATTGCAACAGACAATCTGCCCTGTTGCATATAAAGACGGTTGATATCGGTGATTTCCAATTCACCCCTATCCGATGGGCTCAAACTTTTAGCCATCTCAATGACATCATTGTCATAAAAATAAAGACCGGTTATGGCGTAATTACTTTTTGGTTGTTGAGGTTTCTCCTCAAGGCCAATTACGGTCCCTTCTTTGTCAAATTCAACAACACCATAACGTTCCGGATCGCTGACATGATAGGCAAAAACGGTCGCCCCTCCTTCCTGACTTGCAGCCCCTTCAAGGAGTCGCGGAAGGTCATGTCCATAGAAAATGTTATCCCCTAACACCAGAGCACAGTTGTCGTTTCCGATAAACTCTTCGCCAAGGATAAAGGCCTGAGCAAGCCCGTCGGGGCTCGGTTGCACTTTATACTGCAGACGCAGCCCCCACTGGCTACCATCACCCAGCAGTTGCTCAAAACGCGGCGTATCCTGTGGCGTGCTGATAATAAGGATGTCCCTGATGCCAGCAAGCATCAGTGTTGATAGCGGATAATAGATCATCGGCTTATCGTAAATCGGCAACAATTGTTTACTTACCGCCATCGTGACGGGGTAAAGACGTGTGCCAGATCCGCCAGCTAAAATGATACCTTTACGCTTAATCATTACTTACGTTCCCCATAATTCTGATCAATCCAGCTTTTATAGGCGCCACTTTTAACATTAGAAACCCATTTCTGATTGTTCAAATACCACTCAACGGTTTTGCGAATACCACTTTCAAAGGTTTCAAGCGGTTTCCAGCCCAGTTCGGCACTGATTTTGTGAGCGTCGATCGCGTAACGGCGGTCGTGCCCTGGACGGTCAGTAACATAAGTAATTTGTTCCCGATAGGATCGTTCCTTGGGCACGATTTCATCCAGCAGATCGCATATGGTGTGTACAACCTCGATATTTTTCTTCTCGTTGTACCCTCCAATATTATACGTTTGCCCCACGACACCCGTTGTCAGAACGGTATAAAGTGCACGCGCATGATCTTCCACGTATAACCAGTCGCGGATCTGATCGCCCTTACCGTAAATGGGTAAGGGTTTACTTTCCAGAGCATTCAGGATGACAAGTGGAATGAGTTTTTCCGGAAAATGGTAAGGCCCATAGTTATTGGAACAGTTTGTCACAATTCCCGGCAGGCCGTAGGTACGTATCCACGCGCGCACTAAATGATCGCTGGAAGCTTTTGATGCTGAGTAAGGGCTACTTGGTGCATATGCCGTTTTTTCAGTAAAGAGTGGCAACGGAGTAGCTTCATGATATTCGTCTGGATGAGGCAAATCACCATAGACTTCATCAGTTGAAATGTGATGAAAACGAAATGCAGCTCTTGCTGCTCCGTTCAGTGACGACCAGTAAGAACGGCTGACCTCTAACAAAACATAGGTGCCAACAATATTGGTTTCAATGAATTCAGCCGGTCCAGTAATAGAACGGTCAACATGGCTTTCAGCCGCCAAATGCATCACCGCGTCAGGCTGATGAGTGGAAAATATACGTTCTATGGCATTTTTATCGCATATATCAGCATGCTCAAAAACGTAACGTTCACTATCACTTACTTCACGCAAGGATTCCAGGTTACCGGCATAGGTTAATTTATCAACGTTAACAACGCTATCCTGAGTATTGCTAATAATATGTCGTATAACCGCGGAGCCAATAAACCCGGCACCGCCAGTAACTAGAATTTTCACGCAGTCTATTCCGTTAAAGTGAGTTGAGTGGATTTTACAAGATAAAAAAGCCCGGTATCGCTACCGGGCTTTATGGAATGGCAGAATCAGATTAATCCAACCATTCTGTGTGGAACACGCCTTCTTTATCAGTGCGCTTGTAGGTATGCGCGCCAAAATAGTCGCGCTGCGCCTGAATCAGGTTCGCAGGCAGAACGGCAGCGCGGTAGCTGTCGTAGTACGCCACTGCTGCGGAGAAGGTTGGTACTGGAATACCGTTCTGAACGGCATAAGCAACCACATCGCGCAGCGCCTGCTGGTATTCGTCGGCAATCTTCTTGAAGTATGGCGCCAGCAGAAGGTTAGCAATACCCGAGTTTTCCGCATAAGCATCGGTGATTTTCTGCAGGAATTGTGCACGAATGATGCAACCTGCGCGGAAGATCTTCGCGATCTCACCGTAGTTCAGATCCCAGTTGTTCTCGTCTGACGCGGCACGCAGCTGAGAGAAGCCCTGCGCGTAGGAGACGATTTTACCCAGGTACAGAGCGCGGCGAACTTTCTCGACGAATTCAGCTTTGTCACCCGCGGGTTTAGCCTGTGGGCCAGACAGCACTTTGGATGCCGCAACACGCTGCTCTTTCAGGGAAGAGATGTAACGCGCAAATACGGATTCGGTGATCAGAGACAGCGGTTCACCCAGATCCAGAGAGCTCTGGCTGGTCCATTTACCGGTACCTTTGTTCGCAGCTTCGTCCAGAATCACATCAACCAGGTATTTACCCTCTTCATCTTTCTTGGTGAAGATATCTTTGGTGATGTCAATCAGGTAGCTGTTCAGCTCACCTTTGTTCCACTCGGTAAAGGTTTCAGCCAGCTCTTCGTTAGAGAGGTTCAGGCCGCCTTTCAGCAGGGAGTAAGCTTCTGCGATGAGCTGCATGTCGCCGTATTCGATGCCATTGTGAACCATCTTCACATAATGGCCTGCACCGTCTGGACCAATATAGGTCACACACGGCTCGCCATCTTCCGCAACAGCAGCGATTTTGGTCAAGATTGGCGCAACCAGTTCGTATGCCTCTTTCTGACCACCAGGCATGATAGATGGGCCTTTCAGTGCGCCCTCTTCACCACCGGAAACACCGGTACCGATGAAGTTGAAACCTTCAGCAGAAAGCTCACGGTTACGACGAATGGTGTCCTGGAAGAAGGTGTTACCGCCATCAATGATGATGTCGCCTTTTTCGAGGTAAGGTTTCAGAGAGTCGATAGCAGCATCGGTACCTGCGCCCGCTTTCACCATTAACAGGATACGACGAGGCGTTTCCAGAGACTCAACAAACTCTTTCACCGTATAGAAAGGAACCAGTTTCTTGCCCGGATTCTCGGCAATCACTTCTTCGGTCTTATCACGGGAGCGGTTGAATACGGAGACGGTATAACCACGGCTTTCGATGTTGAGCGCCAGGTTGCGCCCCATCACTGCCATACCGACAACGCCGATCTGTTGTTTGGACATTACATACTCCTGTCAGGTGTGGTCACCGCGACTTATGCGCGGCTTGAAATGTATGCCTGATGTTAATCTATGAATATCATTTTAACCAGTGGTTAAGACATGAAAAACGCACACAATGGAAAATATAGGCATGTGACAAGATGACTATTTCCTGAGCGCCTTATATACAAGACCTAATAATGGGGTAGGTAATAATCGAGGAACTATTCTCATGACTGAACAAACAAAAATATTGAAAATATTATCAATTTTTAATTCGTATTTTAATTTTGCAAGGCGAATCTCGCTTTTAACGTAAGTCAGTCCCCTTCTACGACTAATCATGTTTTGACCAGCACGAACATTCACGAGTACTTTATTCAAATTAAGGGTTTCATGCCCAGCAGCAATTACTCTCAACCATAAATTATAATCTTCCATTAAAAAATGATGCTGATAGCCACCGACGCTTTGAATGACATCTTTTTTAAAGGCAACAGTCATATGGTTAAATGGGCTTCTTTTTTTGGCATATTCTTTTATTTGCTCATGACTACATACTGAAAAACGGATCCCTTGAGAACATGTCATATCCTCACTGAATTCACTAATGGCTCCTCCAGATAAAGCAACGTTCGGATGTTGTGTCATAAGAGAAACTTGATGTTCAAAACGATCCGGCAGGCAAACATCGTCAGTATCCATTCGTAAAACTAAATTATTCTGACAAAAATTCATTCCATGATTAAGAGCCTTGCCCAACCCAACATTTTCAGGCAATTCAACAATATTTATATTAAGTAGTGGAATAAATTCATTCACAACTGCTGAAAGATCTTCACCAACCGGACCGTCGTAAACTATAACAACTTGGTCAGGTTCAAGTGTATTATTATTAATGCTTTGTAAACACTGATAAAGATACTCTGGTTTTTCTTTATAGTATAAAGAAAGTAGCACTGTGAATTTCATATTATGACACATCCGGATAAATATTCATGGCTGATAGTTAATTAAAACACATCAGCACATGTAATTAAAAAGCAAAAAAACTAGGCATCCATTTCCAAGATGTCAGCAATCCTTTTGCTCGCAAATCCATCGCCATATGGATTACTCGCTTTACTCATATTATTATATTCATTCTTATCATCAAGTAATTTTCTGAACGCGTTATAAATAACATCTTCATTAGTACCTACTAATTTCAGCGTACCTGCATCAATACCCTCAGGTCGTTCGGTAGTATCGCGCATGACAAGAACAGGCTTGCCCAGACTTGGGGCTTCTTCCTGAATGCCGCCACTGTCAGTTAAGATGATGAACGATCGCGAGAGGAAATTATGGAAGTCAAAGACTTCGAGTGGTTCGATTATTCTGACACGATCGCAGTCACCAAGGATCTCTTGTGCCGCTTTTCTGACGTTCGGATTCAAATGAATCGGATAAATAGCTTTAATATCAGAGGTTTCGTCAATAATGCGTTTAATTGCGCGGAACATATTACGCATTGGTTCACCCAAATTCTCTCTGCGGTGTGCCGTAATCATAATAAGCCGGCTATCGGACGCCCATTCCAGATGTTCATGTGTATAGCTATCTTTAACAGTAGTCTTTAGGGCATCGATAGCTGTGTTACCTGTCACATGAATTGAAGAAGCTTTTTTCCCTTCCTGCAACAAGTTTTCCCGCGAAGTATTGGTAGGTGCAAAATGATATTTCGCTACAATCCCAACAGCCTGTCTATTAAACTCCTCCGGGAATGGGGAATCAATATTATAAGTTCTTAATCCAGCTTCAACGTGTCCAACTGGAATTTGCAGATAGAAACAAGCGAGTGCAGTTGCAAAGGTGGTTGTCGTATCCCCATGAACCAAAACAATGTCAGGTCTAACCTCAGCTAAAATAACCTTCATTTTATCAAGGATATTTGCGGTTACATCGAACAAAGTTTGCTGATCTTTCATTATAGAAAGATCATAATCCGGGACAATTTTGAACGCACTTAGAACCTGATCAAGCATCTGACGATGCTGTCCAGTAACACAAACAATCGTTTCAATTTTATTTCTTGTTTTTAATTCCTTAACCAAGGGGCACATTTTAATTGCTTCAGGTCTGGTGCCAAAGACAACCATTACTTTTTTCATTATTTTCCCTTAAAACTTTTAAGCAAACGCTTTATATACCCACTGATTTTTGGGCCCAGAAAAACAGCGATTCTGTGTTTTAATTTATCAGATTTAGAATACCAAGAAGCGGAAAAATGATGAATTGTATGCGTATTTTCAGTTACGACAATTTCACCTGTCCGCCATTGCTTAGCACAAAATACATCAAATGGATAAATAGCTAACCCTTCACTGAGATGCTGGAGTTCATTTTTAGGCTTCCAGCCAAAATCGCGAATAGTTAAGTCTGTTATTACACCTGTATTAGGTGTTTTATCAAAGTTTCCATCAGGTAAGATAAACGCTCTGGTATCATAACCGGATAAAAGATCGCCAATCCATTTATGACCTTTCACTGAAGCCATTGTGCCAGTTACACACATCATGTCATCTTCACAACCGGTAAATGCATCATGCATCAAGAAAGGATCCAATGATTTTACCACTTCAACATCGGTATCCATGTAGATGCCACCATGATGATAAAGCGCATAAAGCCGTACATAATCTGTAACGAAAGCAAACTTTCTCGATTCATAGGCCTCTTTGACATACCTGTTGCTATTTATGTCAAACGAATCTTCATTCCATTCTACGATCTCGTAATCAGGAAGTTTTTCTTTCCATGACTTAATACAATTTAAAGCCAACTCAGGCATTTGCCCACGCCCAAACCAACAATAATGAATTTTTTTAGGAATCACACAAAACCTCATAATAAAATTTTAGTATATGCATATATAATAAAAATCACAATTCACTAAGCAATATTTTATTTTTTATCAAACTGGAATTAATCGCTGTAGAATTATAAGTTAGCCCAACATCAAACTGAATATTATAGATTGCCAATAATTCAAAGGGGAATTTTCCATTAATGCGGTGAACACCTTCTTTAATATAGATATCTTCTTTTTCTCTGGGGTGTAATTTCAAATAAACATCAAAATTATTTTCTTTGAGTTTTATTATCTGTTCGTTGAAAAGGGCCGCTAGTTCTTCTTTAGAATGCATACCATAAAGATAAGTTGGCTGAGTTAAAACGATAGCTTTTTTAGACTTATCAGATGAGAAATCATAATCAAAATCCTTGAAGAATATAGCTTTAATTATATTCTTATCATAATCAGATAAATTTTTAATGGCTTGAATATCATTAATTTCTTTAATTGGGAATTTATATGTAAAATCTTTCTTTTCCGAAAATATTTTTTTTAGACGTTTTTCATCTCTGACATAAAAACCCGAAATGTCATTAATAGAATTTTTCGGGACAGAGAGTGTTTTTTTTATGAAGGTATTTATAATGCTTTTTAATTGTGGCTTTGTTTTTTTTTCAAAAAGCACATCATCGCAATATGTACTTTCCCCTTCCTCATAAAAGAAAATTTTATCCGGCCGACCTAAATTTGATAAGATTAAGGGATAGTAACCAACAAAACCATCAAGATAAAAATTAATGCTATGGTTATTCTTTCTAAAAGGGTAAAGAGATATTCTTTTTAAGACATTGAAGAAATATTCAGTTACATTATTCTTGAAGAGAATTACATCAGTAATCTTATCTAACCTCCTAAGTTCAAGCAAGCTTGCATAGAGGTCATTACAATCCTGAGTATTGATTACTAGTATATTTCTCTCATCTTTGCTCATCAATGAGTATACAAAAGGAAATTTATTATAATTCCATAAAAAGAAATAGTTTACATTCATTATCTATTTATCCCAACCACTGCTTTTTTCATAAGGCTGTAAGCCATATAGGCAATAAATATTGCATAAGTTCTTGGTTCAAAGAAAAGATTTATATCGCCCTGGGCTACGACTCGAATGATTAACTCAAGGATAGGCCCTAAAAAAAGAAATGAAAGAACATCACCACTTTCAAATGATGCAAGGATATCCCTTTTTATGGCTATAATAATGCTGCCAAAGATAACCAAGAATATTGTGACGCCTGTATATCCAAAGTAATAATATCCTATAGCTGGGAACCCATTTGCAAGACTTCTCCCACGGTCCTCTGTTGAGCGCCATTCGTCTAGCGTTTTAGGCGGAACCACAACATTCATAAGCTCATTCATTCCCTGATCAAATTTATTATTTCCAGCAGAAAAGTTTTGCGTGAATTTATCCCAACGAATTTTTTCAGGTACCTGACTATGGTCATTAATTACCCACCAAACTTGCCCAGCAGCTTCAATACGCTTTTGAATTTTTTGGATTGCTGATGTACCGCTGTCGTAATTTTCGACCGTTTGATAGTTGATAAATATTACTGAAAAAATACCGACTACGAAAAATAATAATGTCGTCCGTATTTTTTTATAAAGCTTTTGCTTCTCGGCTTCTGCATACCTTGTTGCATAATGAAGGGTAATAGGCAAATAAAAACAGTACAGGATTATTAATAACTCGCCACCCTTGATCGAACATAAGATATGGTAAAGAACGATAAGCACAAAGTAGATTAAATAACGTTTGTATTTAGTATTAAAGTAATACATACCCAGAGCCAAGCAAACGAAACTTAATCTCCCCTTGATCAAATTGACATAGCCGGGCACTATAGAACTAAAATATACAGTTCGGTGAGTACCATTAAAAAGAGGCACGCCTGTTTTCAGAAATGTTGCATATAATATGACGATACATGTAATAATTATTATCTCTATATAAAACCGATTAATTTTCAAAACTAATTTGGAATGATTGGGCGCAAAATTTACCAACAAAAACTCGATAAAAATCATTGAAAAAAACAAATTAACTATAAATGTGCCATTCCAATAGCTATATGCGTTTATTTCAAAAAGATAAGTTCCACTTTCAATCAAAGCCCCGCCAATTAGCATGGCTATAAGGATAACAAAAAAAATCAAATTATTGGCAAATTCAATTGGACGATAATAAAATACGACGAATAAATAAATGAGTAAAACAATAACCCCTGCTATATTTACATCTTGTCCAAAAGCGTTAATTAGGGCAAGAATACCTGTCAAAGACAGCAAAATCATTCTGTAAAACAAGAATACGCTTATATTCACCAGGTATATCCTTAAATATAGTAAAGGTGTATTATGGTGTTTTAAAAAAGTTTTTATAAAAGGCAATACAACAATTCAGTATGTATGTAGCATTACGCCTTTTTAAAGATGTTCCATGATACAAGTTTTAATTGCCAAACAAGAGTCCATGTAGCAATAAATCTTATACACATTGATATTGAAAAAGCCATAGCAACACCAATTATCCCATTGGTTTTCATCATTATGAGTAAAAGCACAATGTTAAATACCCCACAACTAATCGTAATGATCGATAAGCGGCCGGTCTTTTTTGCATAAAACAGATAGTTTGTAACCATCAAATACATTCCGTTAAACGCTTGTCCAAGACAGAGCCATCCTATTACGCTCGTTGCTTTCTGGTATTGAGGGCCTGCGAATAAACTTACGACAAACGGGCCAATCCAAAAAGATAAAATTCCAAGAAAAGATAAAAGAACAAAATAGCAATATGAAAATTTAACCAGTTTTCTTAGTTTAACTACATCATTAACGGACAGGATTCTAAAGAGCCATGGAACCAAAGCCTTGTTAATTGCATCAAATACTACGACCATTCCAAGACTTAATTGAACCCCCAGCATGTAAACCCCGGCTTCCTCTATGCCAAGCTTACCGCTAATCAGTATTCGGTCAATCGCGCTTAGAAAGAAAATTCCAACAATATGAGGAACGAGAGGTATACCAAACTTCAGTGCATCTTTAATATAAGAGATATTGAAGGTCGTAATTGTCAATAGATGCTCTTTAAAGAGAGTGAATAAAGAGACCAGAACATAGACTAACGTGCCAAAGAGCAAAGCATTGATTCGACTAACTGCGCCTTGCTTAACCAAGAAAAGAAGAACTAATGTTAATACGAAAATTAAGATACTTTGTGTTACTTGCAGAAAACCATAACTCCAGGCTCTCTCACGAATTTGCCATTGCGCTAATCGTAACTGAATTATAAATGTTCCTGCTGAAACAATTATCGCTAAGTAAATCCAATAGGATGGTATATTTAACAAATCACTTAATTGCGTGCTGAATAATGCCGCAACTAAAAAAAGTATTATCGAGCTTAACAGAAGTACGTGTATACATGCCCCATTGTAGATACTAAGTTCCTCTTGAGTCTGGACATCATAAAAACGGCGATTTGCAGCACCGATCGTATTGAGTCCTGTTAGGGCTGCCAGTCCACTTACAAGAGTCTGAAACATAGCAATCTGACCATAATCTCCCGGATTGAGATTATGTGTTAAAATTGGTAGCAACAGGAAAGGTACTAACGCATTTAATATATTCGAGGATAAATATATCGTTGAATTCCTGACCAAACTCATTTTCGAGGACCAACGTTTAGAATAAAGTTATAGATCATAAAAGTCCTTGTATTCTGAACTTTGATTTCTCATGAAATCTTTTATGACTGTCAATGCTGCTTTCAAAACATCATTTTTATAATAAGGATTTTTTGCCGTTTTAATTTTCTCAAGGAAATCACTTCCTTGACTTGCATTGATCGCTTGAATAATTTCTTCGGTATTGCATAAGCAATCAATGACGCTCTCTCCACGGACCCTCCCTTTTTGGCGATCGCCAATATTGATGGTTGGGATATGTAAAGACGGAATTTCAATCAAGCCGGATGAAGAGTTACCTATAAGGCCCTGTGAATATTTATTCAGCGCAAGATAATCTTCAGGTTTTACAGAGGTAAAAATCCTTGAATGCGTAGAATGACAAAACGCGGTTATTTTTGCCATTATTTCCTCTGAACCAGTATCTGAGTTTGACCCTATAAATATATAATCATAGTTATTGCTAAATTTTTGTAATGCATTGAGTAGCTGCGTAACTTGATAACCTGGTGAAACTGAATTTAAAGTTTCAGGATGGAAGACAACTACAAAATAAGGTCTGTTCAAAGAACCGAAATTCTCTTCAAGTTCAACTTTTGAAGGCAAATTCATGGAAAGCGCATTTTCTGCCCCAAGTGCTCCAACATTAATCACACTTTCAGGATGCTCTCCCATCTGAATTATTCTATTCCGGTACTCCTCAGTAGAGGCCAAATGAAGACGAGCCATTTTGGTTATAGCATGCCGTATAAATTCATCATAATTTCCTAAGGTTTTTTCTCCACCATGAAGATGAATAATAGGCATATTATGCATAGCGGCTGCTACCGCGACAGAGAAAATCTCATAACGGTCTCCAAGAATCATCACCGCATCAAATTTGTTATCTTGAAAATATAAACCAAATTCTTCTTGGCAGACAGACATTGCGCTAATGACATCAGCGTTAGTTGAATTAATAATGTTGATATTAATAAGTTTGTTAACAACCAACCCATCATTTTCAATATTTTTATAGGTCAAGCCATATTTTTCATCGCAATGCATTCCAGTCGCAACGATTGTTAATTCTATATCTTCGTCATCTCTCAGAGCCAAAAGAAGGCGCTTCATGATACCATATTCGGCTCGTGAGCCAGTAACATACAGAATTTTCTTTTTCATTCTAAATAACTCAAAATTAATTTTTCAAGGCACTCATACGCTTTATTACTAAAATGCAATCCGTCATATGTAAATTCAATATTTAGATTGCCGTAGGCATCATAAAATTCTTGGCTTAACTGAAGCCATTTAATATTGTGTTTACTTTCAATACCGGTTTTGAGAACTTTGTTCAGATTTTTTATGGTATTGTTATTGCGTTCTATTCTACCAATGACGGGTGGGACGCTAAGCACATAGATTTGAACGTTTGGATTTAAATTCAATAAATAGTGGATAGTCTCTTTAACCCAATGCACGGTATCATAAGGACTCCATCCATCGATAACAATATCGTTGGTACCAGCCATAATAAACGCGACATTACCAACAGTATCGATTAATCCATTTTTCAATACCAAGTTATAATATTGCTCTGACGTAATTCCAGCTATACCGAAATTACTTACCTTTTTGTTAGCTAAAAGATCAATATCCCAAAAATCGAAAATTGAATGACCAATTAATGTCACTGGTTTGCAATGTTTAAACGCGTCTTTCTTTTCATGTATACGCCTGTTTACTGAATTTAATAAGAGTTTGTCTTTAACTCTTTTATTCATCAGCATAATTGCAACATCAAAATCAAGCCTATCATCAATATCAACAGAATCCTCTTTCGACATAATATATGCTATGCTGTCAGCGCCAAAAAAATGCTTCTGTCGGAGGTAATCGTCATTATAACCAATAAATATGGCTCCATTAGGAGTATATTGTTTGTAATTCTGACGTCTGTAATTACTAAAATCTAAATCAAAATTGGCCATGCTTAACGATTCGGATATCGGCTTTATTAAATCAATACTTTTACTGCTTTCGACAACCGATGAAAGAAATTTAGCATGCGTTGCTTTTTCAAAGAGATTCACAGCCTCACTAATATGTTCGGCTGTGCGGAAAGGGGATGTTGGTTGTAATAATACAAAGTAATCAAAGCCTTTATATTTTTGCAGTACATCTTCTACAACCATAAAAGAGGTAGCTGCATCAGAAGATAATTCCTCACCGCGCATCACAACCTCTGCTCCATAATACTCGGCGATGGCTTTATATTCATAAGAATCAGTCGAAACGATGATATGTTCGAATAATTCAGATTTTTTTGCCGCTTCAATAGTATAAGCTATTAATGGTCGATCTATCAACATTAATATATTTTTATTAACTAATCCTTTAGATCCAGAGCGTGCAGGAATGATTGCTATCTTCTTTAACATTCCAAACTATACCTCTTGTTCTTTAAAACCAGAATGTACAATCAACTGATCTTCTTCAAAATCTGTTTCTGCGGTTTGGCCTAATAAATCATACCAATACATAGGGCTAATTCCATTCCCAGGACGTTTTGTTGTAACATTTTCGGTAGAGAATACTTCACCTTTTTTGATTTTGCAGTTTGCAACAATAGACTTCCTTGCTACTATTTTATTTTTTCTTTCTGAAGGCGTTACTAATTTTTCAAAACTGCCTAAGGACTGTTCAACCGCTCGAATTCCTTCACATAATAATTTCAATTCGTCTGGAGTGACCGATGCCTTGTGATCTGGGCCTTCGAAATCTTTATTAAGAGTAAAGTGTTTCTCAATGAAAGTGATGCCATATGGAACAGATGCGATACCCGCAAAATATCCAGGAGAATGATCGGAGAAACCGATATTATAATTACTGAAGATTTTTTTAAATCCTGCGATAGTGTTCAGGTTCACATCTTCAAAAGGTGTTGGATATTCCGTGTTACAATGAAGTATTGTAATATCCGAAGATGGGATGCCATTATCACCAAGCACCTTAAGTGCCATTTTAACTTCTTCAGTAGTTGCCATCCCCGTAGAAATGACTATTTTTTTATCTTCGATGGGCAGCCGTGCAATTTTTTCCAGATATGGTAAATTAAGCAATTCACCAGAAGGAATTTTCCAAATCTTTTGAAGCCTTGACGCGAGGAAATCAATAGAATCAAAATCGAAGGGAGTAGAGAAAACATCCAGGCCTAATGATTTGGCATAATCTTCAAGCTTAATAAACTCATCATACGGCAGTTCCAGCTTCCTTGTCATATCCAACTGTGATTCATCATTACCGGTAACTTTAATTTGATATTCAGCTTTCGGTGCATATTTCGAAATCAGTTGATCAGCTTTGAAAGTTTGAAACTTTACAGCATCAACGCCTGCCTTCTTTGCTTCATCAACCATTTGCTTAGCTAATTTAAAATCACCATTGTGATTGCAACCGATTTCAGCGACAATATAAATATTAGCCATTTTTATTCCTTTGTTTTAATAATCGAGTTGGGGACCCAGCGACAACCACATTATTGGGTATATCACGTATAACAACCGAACCTGAGCCAACTATGGTTGAGTTTCCGATAGTTAATTGTCCATTAACGACTGTACAACTACCGATAAATGTTTTTTCACCCACACGAACATCACCATTGAGGACGACATTTGTGGAAATATTTGAGCAGTAGGAAATATGGTTGCCGTGTTCAACCAAGGCGCGTGTATTTATAACAACTCCGTCTTCGAGGTAAGAGTCGCAATTTACAATGGCCATTTTTCCGATATATATACAGGTTCCCAGAGTGGAGCGAGAAGATACGATAGACGTTTCATCTATTACATTGATTGTTTCAAGCTCAGCATCTTTAATTTTCTGGAACCATAATGCCCTGTCATCGGGATCCCCGATTGCAATAAAATACTTATAATCTTTACACTGCTGAATATCATCCAACGAATGCCCCAAAATCGGATATCCTTGATGGGTTCCCGTCTTCATGCTGTCCAAAAAACCTTCTAAAGCGAACTGATTATGATCCAGGCTATCAATTACAGCTTTAGCAAATCCCCCAGCCCCAATAATGATCAATTTATTTTTCATTTAGCACCATTATATAGATAAACCCGGGCCAAATCAGAAGGTGATATGGATAAAATCCATGCTACCGCCCCTGGCTTTACAGCTACCAGTGCACTGAACCGCTTACGGGCATATGTCATAACGCATGAAACCGAATCTAACCAAAAACAAGATTCGATTGTGATCCTAAGGCGCAACAGATACAAGTGAAAACATGCTTTCTATCGCACAGAAATTAGACATAGAATGCAGTTGCTATACGTAACAAATGACAACAAATATTCTTATGTAATATACACTTATAGAATATCCGTTGTCATTCAGTTAGTTTAGATTTGTACTGGGGAAGTTAATCTTTTACCAGCAACTTCTCAATCCGGCTTCTGAACTTCTGACCTTCCTTCAGGTTACGCAGGCCATACTTCACAAATGCCTGCATATAGCCCAGTTTCTTACCGCAGTCGTAGCTGTCACCGGTCATCAGCATCGCATCAACAGACTGCTTCTTAGCCAGTTCAGCAATCGCATCGGTCAACTGGATACGGTCCCAGGCACCCGGCTCGGTTTTTTCCAGCTCGGCCCAGATATCCGCGTTGAGAACATAACGGCCAACGGCCATCAGGTCAGAATCCAGCGTCTGCGGCTGATCCGGTTTCTCGATAAACTCAACGATACGGCTCACCTGCCCTTCCGTCTCCAGCGGTTCTTTAGTCTGGATAACAGAGTACTCGGAGAGATCGCCTTTCATGCGCTTAGCAAGCACCTGGCTGCGGCCCGTTTCGTTGAAGCGCGCCACCATTGCCGCCAGGTTGTAACGCAGCGGATCGGCAGATGCGCTGTCGATAATGATATCCGGCAGAACAACGATGAACGGGTTGTCACCCACGACCGGGCGTGCGCAAAGAATGGAGTGGCCCAGACCCAGCGGCTGTGCCTGACGCACGTTCATGATGGTTACGCCAGGAGGGCAGATAGACTGCACTTCAGCCAGCAGCTGGCGTTTTACGCGCTGCTCAAGCAACGCTTCGAGTTCGTAAGAGGTGTCGAAGTGGTTTTCTACCGCATTCTTGGAGGAGTGCGTAACCAGGACGATTTCTTTGATCCCTGCAGCAACAATTTCATCGACAATGTATTGAATCATCGGTTTGTCGACAATCGGCAGCATCTCTTTAGGAATGGCTTTTGTGGCTGGCAACATATGCATGCCCAGGCCTGCTACCGGAATGACTGCTTTCAAATTAATCATTATTTCTTCCACCTTAAAATGGTTGACGAATTATAGCTCTTTAACCTGTTTTCGCCAGCATGATTTGCCGTGATTCTTATATGATGTTAGGGGACCACATCACAAAAAACAGTAGTTGTAATCTGAATAGATCGCGTTTCTGTGCCAGGAATAGTCGCAAAAAAAGACAATTGTCGATTATCTGTGCGGGAGCGCAAAATTCAGCCGCTCCGTATTCACCACCTGCTGGTCCACGCGGTCAATATCCACGGAGCTCTGCCCTTTCTCATTCACAGCCTTGATGTTCGCCAGCGACAGTAAGGTCTCATCTTTAGCCATAAACTTGCCTCGCACATCCTTACGCAGGTCGAAATTCATCTTCAGCGCCGGGCCGACGGCAGCTTCCTGCATCACGTTGATATTACGCAAGAAGAGGTGTTGCGGTTTGTTGTGCAACTCAAGCGTTGCCCGCTGCATCTCAACGTTGGTGATGGCCACAAAGGAGGTGGCGTTGCCGGATGAAATTTGTATTCCGCGCAGTTTGTACGCAAGCTGGCGATTATCCAGGCGAATGTCGTTCAGCTTAAAGTTCTGAGGTATCGAGAGATAGTCACCTTTTATTACACCGTAGCCGATCAGCATGCCAGCACTATTGACCATATCGACATTATCAATAATGAAATTATCACAGCCATAAATGGCTACCGTGGCGTTGTCTATTCCCGCCTTCTTGCTGAAGTCAGGAGTGATATTCTTGGCCTTAATATTGCGAATAATAAAGTGCTTACCGTTTTCGACGTGGACTAACTGACGACAGTTGCTACCGGTGATATTTGCCACCACGAAGTTCTTCACGGTTTGCTTTTCCGGATAATCGTTGTCGTAGGTGCTGCCGGCGAGACCAATGCCGATGCCCCAGTTGATCTTGCCGTTTGTACAGTTAATGTTGTCAATCACATGATCGGAGATCAGGATGTTACGGTCATTAATGGCGACGTTCCACTCAATCGCGTCGCCCTGCAAATGGCTGAATTTACTGTTGGTGATGCGCGCGCCATCTATCTGATTATGGAATCCCTGGCGCAGGATGGCGTAGTTAGCCTGGCTTACGCTGATGTTATCAATCAGCAGGTTGCGCATGACGCGAGGCTTTTTGCCGCCAATGTAGATCTGCGTCACCGGTCCAAAGCCGCTCATTGCCAGCCCTTTGATCACACAGTCTGAACCGCGAATGTCCAGCGTAATGTTCTCCGTGCGGCCGTCACCTTCACCAATCACTTTACTGCCTTCCTGCAGCACAAAGCGTCCGCGACCATTTCCCGTTAACGCACCGCGGATCAACAGCGTTTTACCGTCAGGAATGAAAATGCCCGTATTGATGTTTTTACAGGTGAGCCCGGCAGGGACAACAACGGTGTCGCCTTCGTTAAATGCCTGCTTAAAGGCGGCGATCCAGTCGTTGTTGTTGTACTGGTTAACAGAGACCGTCTTTCCGGTTGCCGCCCGCGCAATGCGGGACGACAGCAGCGGCGTAGCCGCCAGGACGGATAAAGAAGAGACAAAGGTGCGTCGGGTAATCTTTTTCAGCATACAACCTCGGCGTTACAACGTTTGCAGCAGGCTCGCTAACTGGCGATTAATCACCTGCTGGTTAAAATCTGCTTCAACTTTTTGTCGGGCGTTGTGGATAACGGGCTCCAGCGCCTGTTGGTCGATGCCGCTAAATTCGGCTAAACGATCCGCAAGGGCCATCGCATTATTCTCCGGTACCAGCCAGCCGGAGTAATCAGACTTGATTAACTCCGGGATCCCGCTGTGCAGGGTCGACACCACCGGAATACCGACGGCCATCGCCTCCATTAACGCAACCGGGATCCCCTCCATATCGCCATCGGCGCCGGTGACGGAAGGCAGCAGGAATACATCCGCCTCATCCAGCATGGCCTTCACCTCGTGGCTTGGCTTAAAGCCTGGCATCTCCACATAATCTTCCAGCTGATACTGTTCGATAAGCGTGCGAAGACGACGCTCCCACGGGCCAATACCGAGAATGCGATAGCGGAAATCCACGCCGCGCGCTCGCAGCTGGCGGCAGGCTTCGATGGCCACGTGCAGACCTTTTTTCTCCGTCAGACGCGCAACAGAGATTATCTGCAGCGGTTTTCCCGGTACCTTGACCGGGCGGCGGGTAAAGCGCTCTAAATCCACGCCCATACGCGAAACGGTGATTTTTTCCTGCGGACAGCCCATGTTTTTCAGACGCCCGGCCCACAGGTCGCTGATGGGCAGCATCATGTCGCCACGGCGGAAAAGCTGCTGATACTCCGGCGTGTAGTGGTTCAATACCTCGCGGCTGGAGATGTCGATACCGTGGAAGATGGTCGCAATCTTACCGTCAATCACCCCCAGCTCACGCAGTTTGGCGGCGGTCACGCCCGCCGGGCCAAAGTGAGCAATAAACACATCGGCGCGGTACGGCTGCGCCGTTTGACCACAAATGGCAGACAGGATCAGGTTGCGAGATTCCGCGCCATAGCGGGAAACATTCAGCGCGCGCCAGGTCGACGCACGATGGATCCCGCGTAAGGTCTGGCTGGCCCGGTGGCGCAGCTTATTTACTCTTCCTGAGGGCTCGTCCTGCAGCCAGCGGGTTTTCGCCTCCAGCCCATACTGCGTATACGCCGCATGGGTATTTTGTGTATCGCCCTTTTGCAGGGCGATGATCTCCACGTCGTATCCCATATCGATAAACGCGGTGATTTGGTTCAGCACAAAGGTTTCAGACGACAGCGGAAATTTCAGTAAGAAGAAACCAACCTTCATTTCCCCTCCCGGACGCGGTCGAGCACCGATTTCACCATCCCAATTCCCTTCTCGCGCTCGGCTTTCACCGCGACGGCCAGGCGTTCATTGATGGCAGGCAATTGCCCCAGGGTATCGCCCACCATCGCGCCAAGCGAACCATCCAGCAGATGACGAATATCAACGGCCATTTCAGGCATGCCAAGCTGCTGCATAATGCCGGCTGACTTGTGCTCGTAGTTAATCGCAATGGCCGGCGTGCCAAAGTTCATCGAAATGATCGCCGAGTGCAGACGCGTGCCCACGGTGAGGTCACAGGCTGAGAGCAATTTGCCCATCTCGAGATCGTTCAGTTCGTCCATCACCACGTGATAACGGGACGGATCGTTTACCAGGTTGCGCAGGTTCAGCGCCACCATGCGGTCATCTTTGTTATAGCTGTCGATGCCGGTACAGGTTGAAAGCGCCAGCACCTGGTATCCGCTGTCCAGCACACGGTTCACTACGTCAGCAAACGCTTTCTCATACGCCGCCTGGGTGGTGCCTAAACGTTTATCAAACGGTGCGAGTTCGCGCAGGGTGATGGCGACCGTTTTCTGTTTCGCCGCCACGTCCAGCCAGTGCTGCACTGCGTAGCTCGCCTGGAAACTGTCGTCCTGATGATCCACCAGCCAGGCGGTGTCCACCCCGTGTTCCACTTTAGAGGTGTCAATCTCACTGCGTTTCATCATATCGAGGCTTACCGACTCACGCAGGATCAGAGCATCGCAGTGGCCGAAGACATAGTTTGCCAGCTGGTTAAACTGCGGATCCTGGAACGGCCCGACGCTGTGACCAATCATAAACAGCGGTTTTTTCGCCATGAATGTGCAAAGTGCGTGCTCAAACTGAGGCACACCGTAAAGATCGACGAAGAACGATCCGCCGACCTGAATAATGGCGTCGTAGCCCGACAGCAGTCGAACGAAATCCGTGAAGCCCTGAGCAATGGCGATGTTACGCAGCTTGCCGGTATCAGTTACACGGGACAGCAACACCTGGTGCTGATAGCGACGGCGCAGAACTTTCTTCACGCGTCCCATCACGCCGGCAGCGTTGTTGTGCTGCTTCATCTGGCTGTAGAGCGGGTCGCCCATTACCGGGCGGTTCAATAACCAGGAAGAGCTGACCGGATAACGGCTCATCACGTCCACTTCAGTCTCAGGCTTAAGGGTGTTAATCGCATCCAATAAACCGCGCAGAATGGCGCTGTCGCCACGGTTGCCGCAGGTATGGTTGCCAAGAATAAGTAATTTCATAATGGCCTCTTAAATAACTAGCCTGCGCGAAGCAGCGTTTTCATTTTTTCGTTACGGCAAAACTGGCGCTTCATCTCCACCACCAGCGCATTACGTGACAGCACAATCATCACGCCAAACGCCAGTGCACCTGCTGCGACCTGTATTGCCAGCATGGCCGCGAGCGGCAGATGGCCAGTGAGCACGATGCCCAGGCCATAGCTCACCGCAAGGGTAGGCAGTGACAGATAAAACGGCAGCCACAGGCTCAGAATGTACTGCCGGTAGCTGGAGCCCAGCACCGGCTTGATCATCACGAAGTAGCTCAGAACGGTGTTGATGATCTGCACCAGCAGAAAACCAAGCGTGACCCCAATGGCGCCGGCCATATGTCCACCGACGATAATCGCCGGAATAAACAGGAACGTTTTAAACACGTTGAATTTGAAGCTGATATCAACCCGCGCTTTAGCCATCAGCAATGAGCCAATCGGGTTGCCAACGGATCGCAGCAGCCCCACCACGCACAGCAGCTGCAGGATCGGGATAATGCTGTTCCACTTCTCGCCAAACACCAGCGGCACGAAGTTGCTCGAGACAACCATCAGCCCCAGCAAAACCGGGAAATTGATAATGCCCACCACAGAGAGCAGCTTGTAAAAATTGACGCGCAGCTTCTCGGTGTCGTCCTGAATTTTGGCGAACGCCGGGAACAGTACGCGGGTGATAATCGGGTTGAGCTTCATTGGTGGTACTACCGCGACGTTATATGCCAGGTTGTACCCCCCTGCGACGCTCGCCCCGAGGATGCGTGCCAGCACCAGCGTGGAGAGGTTGGTGTTGACATAGTTGATGATGCTGTCGGCGGTGAGCCACGCGCCAAAACGCAGGTTGGATGACACCGAAGCGAGAGAGAAATGCAGCCCAGGACGGTAAATCTTGCGGCCAAAGTAGCCGAACAGCAGCGTACGCACGGCAGAGTTAACCAGATACCCGAGGATAGCGGTCATGGCCAGCGGCCAGAAATGGGCGCTGACCACGGTAAAGGTAAACCCTGCGAGAACGGCGCTGGTCTCGATCATCCCAATCTTGTTGAATTCCAGCTCTTTCTGCATCAGCGCGCGGAACTGTTGCCCGTGCGGGATCACCACAAAAGCAAACGAGAGCGTACGCATCAGCGGTGCCAGATCGGGGTTGTGCAGCACGCTGGCGATGGTATCGCTCAACAGGAACACCAGCACGAAAACGAACACCCCCAGCCCAACGTTCAGCCAGTAGAGCGTGGTCAATTCCAGATGGCTGATCTCTTTGCGCTGGATAATCGAGTTAGCAATGCCGAAGTCAGACAACGTATCGGCCAGCGCGATAATCACCAGCGAGACGGTCAGCAGACCGAACTGGTGGTTATCGATAATGCGCGCCAGCACCGTCATCTGCACCAGGCCGAGGCCAATGATGACAATGGTCGCCATCGCTGACCATTTGGCGCCGCTGATGGTTTTTTCACGTAAGCTCATCTTAGTACGCCGCTTTGTTCACGAAACCTTTGAAGATGGTCAGAAAGACGATCTTGATATCGAACCAGAGGCTCCATTCACGAATGTACTCCAGGTCGAATTCGATGCGTTTTTCCATTTTTTCCAGCGTGTCGGTCTCGCCGCGCCAGCCGTTGATCTGCGCCCAGCCGGTAATGCCTGGCTTCACTTTATGGCGCAACATGTAGCCTTCAATCAGCGAGCGGTACTGTTCGTTGTGAGCCACGGCATGGGGACGGGGTCCGACAATCGACATGCCACCGGTAAAGACGTTGATAAACTGCGGCAGCTCATCCAGCGAGGTACGGCGCAGGAAGTTCCCCACCCGCGTCACACGTGGATCGTTCTGCGTCGCCTGGGTCACGACCTTATCGTTCTCCATCACCTTCATTGAGCGGAATTTCCACACCATGATGGGCTTACCGTCCATGCCGTAGCGGGTCTGACGGAAGATAACCGGGCCCGGGGAGCTCAGCTTCACCGCCAGAGCAATGCAGCACAGCACCGGGGAGATCAGCAGTAAGATCAGTGAAGAGAGCACGATATCTTCCAGGCGCTTGAGCACGCGATTGATACCCGACAGCGGGGTGTCATACAGCGGCACGACCGGCACGCCGTTCACTTCTTCAATACGGGAGTGGAGGATGTTAAAGGTAAAGACGTCCGGGATCAGGATCACCGAACAGGTGGTATCGGCCAGTTCACGCATCAGTTTCTTGATGCGGGATTCATCTTTCATCTGCATCGCGATGTAGACGTTATGAATTTTGCCGGCTTTCGCGTCCTCAATAAGCTGTTCGTAATTACCGGCCCAGTCTGAAGGCACGCCGCCAGGCTTCGCGTCGTGATAAATCCCGACCACTTCAAAACCTAACCATGGCTCTTTGCGGAAGCTATCGAGAAGCACCTTCCCTACCGGCAAATCCCCCGCCACGGCGACAAAGCGACGGTTATAACCGCGGTTACGCAGCCAGCCGGCGCCAAAACGGATCAGGGTGCGGCATACGACCATGCCGACGCTGGTAATCAGGTACCAGCACAGATACGTCACCAGGCGATTATCAAAATCATGGCTGAATGCCACCAGCCCTGCGCTGAAGATCAGGCTTAATGTCCAGTTCTGCAGCAACAGCATCAGTTCGGTGGTCATTTTCACACCACGCCACGAACGGTAGAAGTCGGTCATCCCCCCGATCATCTGGAACACAACCAGCGCAATCAGCGCCATGAGCAGATGCATGTAGAAGAAGGATTGCCCGCTTACCCAACTCACCACCCATAATCCGCCGACCATGATGGTGATATCAGAAAAACGCTGCACCATGGAGATTAACGATGCATTCGTTCTCGCTCGTTCGCGTTTTTTTAGATTCGTCATCGTTGTTCCTTTAGTTCAACACCTGCCCCCTCACCCCACATCAGGGTGAGAGGGAAAGCTATTTACTGATTCAACAGCGCCAGAATGTCCTTCGTTCGCGCTTCCATCAACGCGGTATCCGCGCGGGATTCCACGTTCAGGCGCACCACCGGCTCGGTATTTGAAGAGCGCAGGTTAAAACGCCACTGCGGGAACGCCATGCTGATGCCGTCGGTACGGTCAATTTCCAGCGCATGGAGGGCAAAATGCTGCTCCACGCGGGCAATGGCCTCGGCCGGCTGCGCCAGTTTGCTGTTGATTTCGCCACTTGCCGGGAAGGCCGCCATGCGGTCGCGTACCAGCTCGCCAAGGGTCTGCCCTTTCAGACACAGCAGCTCGGTCACCAGCAGCCACGGGATCATCCCGCTGTCGCAGTAGGCAAAATCACGGAAATAGTGGTGGGCGCTCATCTCGCCGCCATAAATGGCGTCTTCTTCGCGCATACGCTCTTTGATGAAGGCATGACCGGTTTTGGACATCACCGGCTGGCCGCCCGCGGCGTTCACCACATCCACGGTGTTCCAGGACAGACGCGGATCGTGAATGATCTTCGCGCCCGGGTTCTTCTCGAGGAACGCTTCCGCCAGCAGACCGACAATGTAGTAGCCTTCGATGAACTGGCCTTTTTCGTCGAACAGGAAGCAGCGGTCGAAATCGCCGTCAAAGGCGATACCCATATCGGCACCGTGTTCGATGACCGCGTTACGGGTGTCGTCGCGGCACTCCGGCAGCAGCGGGTTCGGGATACCGTTCGGGAAGTTGCCGTCCGGGGTGTTATGGACCTTAACGAAGGTTACCGGCACGTTCAGGGCCTTAAAGCGGGCTTCGAGCGCATCCACCACCGGGCCGGCCGCGCCGTTACCGGAGTTGATCACCAGCTTCAGCGGTTTCAGGTTTGCAACGTTGATGTAGCCCAGCAGGTGGTCGATGTACGCTTTACGCAGGTCGATCTGCTTATAGCTGCCGCGTTTCGCTTCATTCACCGGCGGGAAATCGTTAGCTTCGGCGAGACGCTGCACGTCACGCAGACCGGTATCGCCGCTGATAGGACGCGCGCCCTTGCGCACCAGCTTCATACCGTTGTAGTCCATTGGGTTATGGCTGGCTGTCACTTCGATACCGCCGTCCACGCCGAGGTGGAAGGTGGCAAAGTAAATCTCTTCGGTGCCGGACAAGCCGATATCCAGCACGTCCACTCCCGCATCCTGCAGCCCTTTTGCCAGCGCCAGCTTCAGGGACTCACTGGTCAGGCGTACATCGCCGCCCAGGACAATCGTTTGTGGCTTAAGATATTCGCCGTATGCGCGGCCAATGCGCCACGCAATGTCTTCATTCAGCTCTTCGCCCAGCTTGCCGCGAATATCGTAGGCTTTAAAACAGGTTAATTTTTCCATGATGACCCCTTTTTCAGGCAACAGTTGGCCCGCCCGATTAACAGGCAAATTTGTTTTTATTCATTCGCAGGCCGGATGCGCGAAACGCTATCCGGCTTTAGAGACGGCGCTATACCCGCCCGTAACGGTCCTGGAAACGGACAATATCGTCTTCTTCCAGGTACGAACCGGAGCGCACTTCAATTAAGTCGAGAGGAATTTTCCCCGGGTTTTCCAGACAGTGCGTGGCTCCCAGCGGAATATAGATTGACTCGTTTTCGCCCAGCAGTTTCACTTCGCCATCAATCGTGACTTTGGCGGTACCCGCCACCACGACCCAGTGCTCGGCACGGTGGTGGTGCATCTGTACCGACAACCCCTCACCCGGTTTCACGGTGATGCGTTTCACCTGGTAACGTTCACCGGCATCGATGGAGTCATATTTGCCCCACGGACGATACACTTCGCGGTGGATATGGTGTTCATGGCGACCATCGGCCTTGATCTTCTCCACCACTTTTTTAACGTCCTGCACGGCATTACGGTCAGCAATCAGCACGGCGTCTTTCGTCTGTACGACCACCAGATCCTTCACGCCAACTGTGGTCACCAGACCGGACTCGGCGTAGACATAGCTGTTTTCCGTTTTGTGGCTGATAACATCACCGTGGTGGACGTTACCCTCCGGGGTATGGGCGCTGATCTCCCACAGGGAGGACCAGGAGCCAACATCACTCCAGCCCGCATCCATCGGTACCACAACGGCATCGGCCGTGCGTTCCATTACCGCATAGTCAATTGACTCTTCCGGGCAGGCGAGGAAAGACGCTTCGTCAACGCGGATAAAATCGAGATCCGGATCCACTACCGCCATCGCTTTCTCGCAGGCGTCCAGAATATCCGGGCGATATTTGCGCAGCTCTTCCAGGTAGCGGCCAGCGCGGAACAGGAACATCCCGCTGTTCCAGTAATATTCACCGCTGGCCACATACGCCTGCGCGGTTTCAAGATTCGGTTTTTCGACAAACTGCGCCACGTCAAACGCTACGCTGTCGCCTTCGCCCGGGGTCACATTGCCACGACGAATATACCCGTAGCCGGTTTCCGGAAGGTCCGGCACGATGCCGAAAGTCACCAGTTTGCCGTTTTCGGCGTAAGGAATAGCCGCGCGTACCGCCTCGCGGAACGACTCTTCCTGTTGAATAACATGGTCTGCCGCCAGAACCAGCATCAGCGGATCGCAATCCGGGCTGCTGCGTTTGGCCGCCAGCGCCGCCAGCGCAATCGCGGGGGCGGTGTTACGTCCGGCAGGCTCCAGAATGATATTTTCTGTGAGTTTGTTCAGCTGGCGCAGCTGCTCGGCGACAATAAAGCGGTGTTGTTCGTTACAAATCACCACCGGGCTTTCACACTCCACACCCTGCAGGCGGTTAACCGTCGTCTGCAGCATGGTGAGCTCCCCTTTCAGGCAGAGGAACTGTTTTGGATAGAGCACGCGGGACAGCGGCCACAACCGGCTACCAGAGCCACCTGCCATCACAACCGGATACAAAGTGGTTTGACTCATGATTTATCCCCGTATATCTGCAATAAATTGGCTCAGCACGTTCTCTTTCTCGAGCGTGCGTTCGGCATATTCACGTGCCACCGTGTTCGTTTTTGGCATGGCAAGTGCCCGTTCAATGCCAGTGACCAGCGCCGGGACCGATTCCGGTTCCACGCAAACGGCGATCCCCGGATAGCTGTCGCACAGCTGGCCTAATTCTGTTTCGGCTTCCGCCGTGATCACCGCGTTACCGCCCACTGCCAGAATGTTGGTCAGCTTGGACGGCAGCACCGCGTCTGCCGCGCCGCGCTTTTGTACCACCAGATGGCAGTCGCCCATCTTCAGCAACGCAGGCAGTGCCTCGTAAGACTGAAGCGGGAAAAATTTCACGTTCGTCAGGCCGCGTTCGTTGGCCATTTTTTCAAGTCGCGCTTTTCCGCCGCCCTGCCCGACGATGACAAACATCCAGGGTTGATGGCTCAGTTGCTGTGCGGCGTCGATGACGCTCTCAAGCCCCTGCTTCTCGCCGATGTTGCCTGAGTAAAGAATAATTTTTTGGTCGTCAGGCAAACCGAGCTGAGCGCGTAGCGCCTGAGCGTCACTGTCTGTCACGTCGCGAAAACGCGCCACTTCAGACCAGTTGGGGAAAAAGATCACTTTTTCCGCCGGTACGCCCTTCTCCTGCGCTTTGTTCATCATTGAGCGCGAGATGGTCGAGACATAATCCACGTTATGCAGGCCGCTGCGCTCGAAGGCGCTGGCGAGTTTCGCCACCTTCCCGCTCTTACCTTTGCCGGCCATTCCCAGGCCGAGCATGGCGTCCACTTCATAATCCTGAATGTGAAGCAGCGTGCGCGCGCCGGAGAGTTTGCCCAGCAGGCGCATACCTGGGGTGCAGAACAGCGTTGGCACCACACCGATAATGCGATCCGGCTTCCAGCGACGTTGCGCCATCAGCGGGAAGAAACTGCTCAGGGCAAAGCTGCCCAGATGAAGTAACCGCTTCAGCGTTGAGGGCTGTTTCGGCACGTACAGCGGGCAACGCCAGACGGTCGCG
The DNA here is from genome assembly GCF_057320345.1 of Enterobacter cloacae complex sp. 394I7. Taxonomy (NCBI): domain Bacteria; kingdom Pseudomonadati; phylum Pseudomonadota; class Gammaproteobacteria; order Enterobacterales; family Enterobacteriaceae; genus Enterobacter; species Enterobacter cloacae complex sp. 394I7. The sequence continues at coordinate 1,968,913 of NZ_JBXWCR010000001.1, forward strand.
GCACCCTCTTCGCGACGGTAGCGCCAGCCTGAATAGCGCTCACCTACTTTCCATTCCGGGTAGTATGGCGGCGCGGTAATGACCCGCACGTCATGTCCCTGGCTCGCCATCCACTCGACCATTTCGCCGGTGTATTTACCGATTCCGGTTAACTCCGGCGAATAGTTGATTCCGTACACCAGAATTTTCATAAGCCCGGCACTCCGGACTGACGATCGGCCAGGAAATAGGCACGACTGTTGTCATGCACATTGTCACTGGCCAGCAACGCCTCTGGCGTCTGCCAGCGGTAGTCGTCATGCTGAGAATCAGGCAGACGCAGGTCTGCCTCACTCACCTTCAGGCGAAAACCGAGCACCACATAGTGCGTGGTGAAACCGGTGCCCGAAAAGTTATCGTCATAGAAGTGCTGCCAGACCCCGTAAAACTGGCCTGCCGCCATCGGCAGTTGCAGGCCCAGTTCCGCCAGAGTGAGACGCTCAAAAGCATTTTCCAGCGTCTCATCCTTCTGCACGCGCCCGCCGGGCACGAACCAAAAGCCCTGTGCAGGACGGTTGGTTCGTTTTCCCAGCAAGAACTCGCCGCGTTCGTTCTCCACCACCAAATCAATTGAGATGAGCGGAGTGGAACGCACTACCGTGGCAAAATCTTCCTGACTTAAAAACATCATTACCCCCGGAAGCGGTGCTGGTTTTCAAGGAACCACTGGTAGGTGCTTGCCAGCCCCTGCTCCAGAGATACCTCGTGATACCAGCCCAGCTGATGCAGACGGGTCACGTCCAGCAGTTTGCGCGGCGTGCCGTCCGGTTTGGTGGCGTCAAAGACCACGCGGCCTTTGTAACCCACCACCTGCGCGATGGTTTGCGCCAGCTCACGAATGGTGCAATCCACGCCAGTACCGACGTTAATGTGCGACAGCATCGGTTCGGTGTTTTCCTGCCACACCTCACGATCCAGCTCCATTACGTGGATGCTGGCAGCCGCCATGTCATCCACATGCAGGAATTCACGCATTGGCGTACCGCTGCCCCACACCACCACATCCGGTGCATTTTCGGCCGTTGCCTCGTGGAAACGACGCAGCAGCGCCGGGATCACGTGCGAATTGCTCGGGTGGAAGTTGTCATGCGGTCCGTACAGGTTGGTCGGCATCACCGAACGATAGTCGCGGTTATACTGACGGTTGTAGGATTCGCACAGCTTGATCCCGGCAATCTTGGCAATCGCATACGGCTCGTTGGTTGCTTCCAGCGTGCCCTGCAGCAGTTCGCTCTCAGCGATCGGCTGCTTCGCCATTTTCGGGTAGATACAGGATGAGCCGAGGAACAACAGCTTATTCACGTTGTGCAGATGCGCTGCGTGAATGATGTTGCTCTCAATCATCATGTTCTCGTAGATGAAATCCGCCGGATACGTGTTGTTGGCAACAATGCCGCCCACTTTCGCCGCCGCCAGATACACCTGGTCAATACGTTCACTGGCGAAGAAGTCCTGTACCGCTTTGCTGTCGAGCAGGTTCAACTCGTCACGGGTACGGACAATCACATCGACATCACCGCGCTGTTCAAGCTGGCGAACAATCGCGGAACCCACCATTCCGCGATGACCCGCGACAAAAATACGTTGTTTTGTCATTCTCAGGACTCCAGCGCGATGGCAACCTCGTAGCCATGAGACTTGAGCAGGGAGTGTTTTTTCGCTGCTTCAAGATCTTTGGCAACCATCTCGGAAACCATCTCCTGCAGAGTCGTTTCTGGTTTCCAGCCCAGTGTTTCGTGTGCTTTGGTTGGGTCGCCCAGCAGGGTTTCCACTTCAGCAGGACGGAAGTAACGTGGGTCAACCTGTACAATCACGTCGCCCGGTTTCACGCCCGGTGCGTCATGGCCGGTTACGGAAACCACGATGCCTTTCTCTTCCACGCCGGTACCTTCGAAGCGCAGTTTGATACCCAGCTGAGCGGCAGCCATCTCAACAAACTGACGTACGGAGTACTGCACGCCGGTTGCGATGACGAAGTCTTCTGGTTTTTCCTGCTGCAGCATCATCCACTGCATTTTTACGTAGTCTTTGGCATGGCCCCAGTCACGCAGGGAATCCATGTTGCCGAGGTGCAGGCAAGATTCCAGACCCTGTGCGATGTTAGCGATAGCGCGGGTGATTTTACGGGTAACGAAAGTTTCACCACGACGTGGGGATTCGTGGTTGAACAGAATGCCGTTACAGGCATACATGCCGTAGGATTCACGGTAGTTCACGGTGATCCAGTACGCGTACAATTTCGCCACGGCGTACGGAGAACGTGGGTAGAACGGGGTCGTCTCTTTCTGAGGAATTTCCTGCACCAGACCGTACAGCTCAGAGGTGGATGCCTGGTAGAAACGGGTTTTCTTCTCAAGGCCGAGGAAGCGAATCGCTTCCAGCAGACGCAGCGTACCCATTGCGTCAACGTCAGCGGTGTATTCCGGAGATTCGAAGGAGACCGCAACGTGGCTCATCGCGCCCAGGTTGTACACTTCATCCGGCTGCACTTCCTGCAGAATACGGGTCAGGTTGGAAGTATCGGTCAGGTCGCCGTAGTGCAGATGGAATTTCGGGTTCGCCGCATGAGGATCCTGATAAATGTGATCCACACGTTCGGTGTTGAATGAAGAAGCACGACGCTTAATACCGTGTACTTCATAACCTTTTTCCAGCAGCAGTTCTGCCAGGTAAGAACCATCCTGTCCGGTAACGCCGGTGATGAGAGCGACTTTAGACATGTTTATATTCCTCTACTTATGAATTTAATCAGTTTCAACGCGTTCGCGTATCACCACTGCGGGGTTGCCACGGCAAATTTTATTTGCCGGTAGCGATTTAAAAACGCTGCTGCGGGCACCGACTACCGTGCCATCGCCAACAGAAACACCAGGTGCAACAAAAACATCTGTCGCCAGCCAGCATTTTTCGCCAATCACAATCGGAGTGGCGGTAATATCAAAATGCTGACTCATAAAATCGTGACTGCCGGTGCACAAATAACACTTCTGTGAAACCACTGAATTTGCACCAATCGTAATATCGCCAAGGGTATATAACACCGCGTCATCCCCTACCCACGCATAATCCCCAAGCGTTAATTTCCACGGGTAGGTAATTTTTACCGACGGGCGAATGACTACGTTTTTTCCTATTTTTGCGCCAAACAGACGCAATAAAAAAGCTCGCCAGCGGTACAGTATTTGCGGTGACCAGGCAAATAAGGTGGCCTGTACGGTCCACCACAACTGCACTTTAATACCGCTCCCGCCCCGAAAGCCTTTCGGCACGGAGAAACCTTTAAGATCCTGCATTACGTTTCCTTATATTCAGGCTTTGTTATATAAGGTTTTCGTTTTACCCGTGGTACGCAGACGTAATAAATAAGATAATTCCGCCCAGAACCCCGGCACGCCTAATATTTTACGCTGCACATTTCTGGCATCCTGGCACAGTTCCAGATTATTAGACGTTGACACGCCGCCCATTGAAAATTCAGATACCAGCCCTTTAATTCGACGGAACGGGTAACCTGATTTATACAGGCTGGCAGTCAGCGCATAATCTGAAGAAACTTTATACTGCAGATCGTAAGGCTGTTTTTTCAGACCTTTTACCGGGAAGAAAATGGCCTGATGGCTGGCAGGCAAACTGTGGTAGATATACCAGCCGGGTTTCGCACTGCGGCAAACTTTATGGCCATCGCCAAAATCGAGCAGCGCGTCGCCAATGTACATCGCATCCTCTTTCTGGCGCGCCAGCTGACGGGCAAATAACGCCACATCCTCATGGAATACGTCACCGGAATTCAGGAAGATGGCATAACGGCCTTGCGCCATGTCGATGCCTTTATTCATCGCATCGTAGATGCCTTTATCTTTCTCGCTGATGAAACGTAAGTTGAACTCACCGTTGAGTTTTTCCAGAAACTCTGCCGTACCATCGTTCGAGCCGCCATCGACCACAATCCACTCAAAGGTGAGGCTTGGATCGCGCGCCAGGTTGCGCAGCGAGCGCCAGGTTTTTACCACCCCTTCGTAATTACGAAAAGCGACAGTAATGACGCTAAGAAACATAAATCACCTCATTTCGTCATACGTTCGTAATATTAAGCGCTTTGCGCAGAATAAACGGACAGACAATCAAGAAAGCATATTCCGGGCTAAATATTGACCCGGTAAAAAACAACGACACCGGTGTAAACAGATAAAGCTGAACGCGAAAGTTCTGGTTATCACCAAACGCGTTAATCATCATTTTGAAAACTTTAAACAGATACCACAGTGTCAACAGTACGGCGAACCACGAAAAATAGATAATTAACAGATACAGGCCATTGTCTATGGTTTTACCGACATCCGCACCGTTAAAGATTCCGAATGATGCAACATATTCGTAAAGTGAGCCGAATCTTACTACACCATCGATATGGGTTAAGGAATAACCCACCATCACCAGTGGACCAATGATACGATAATAGGATGACGAGCCTTCGGTTCCCAAATCTCCCAGGCGTTCTGAGATGTATGGGAAGGCAAATATCACGCCAACCATAAATACTGTCAGAGAGATAATCGCCAGCGGCAGTTTTTTCTTAATCGCATCTTTGTTCAGGTACTGGAACGCCCACTCCAGCAGGTAAAACAGGATAAATGTCATTACCCCTGAGAACGATCCTGACAGAACAATTCCTGCAAGAATCATAGCATCGGTCTTAGGGGTTTTGATACCAAACTGTTTGATGCTGAGCCAAATTGAGATTAGTGCCAGAGCAAAAAACGCCGGTTCAAAATAGAGGGCTGTCGTACGCTTTCCGCCAAACTTGATGAAGTTCAATACATAGCTGTTACTGTAAATGAGATATTTCGAAATTATCTCCATCAGGCTACTGCCACCGGTCAAAATAATTTGCGCCATTTCCAGTGCAGCAAGCATAACAATTAACGCAACGGCAATATAAAAGAACCTAAGGATTTTCCGATAATTGTGTGGCGAAATAACCTTGAAACGAATACTCCAGACCATGCCAATAATAATGACGATATAAACAAACAGCATGGTGGAGGTGACGTATTTACTGGCATCCAGAGACTGACCAAAGATGTAGTTAAATAGCGTCAGACCCACGCCCAGCCCTAAGGCCATCATCAGCTTCTTGAGGTTGATTTTGTCGACATACAGCAGAAGCAGAACGGGCAAGAAGGTCACTATGGTTATCGGGAAGCTTTCGCCAAGCTGGGCAATTTTGACGTTGACCAGCAGGTAAATCAGCGGCAGCAGCAGATAACTACAGACTCTGATAGAACGAGACATATTCCTCCAGCATCTGTTGTCCACTGTAGGCCTTGCGGCTGCGGTTGCGGAACGATTCCAGGTCGGTACCAAAAACGGCCTGCGCGATCTGCGCCTTCGGCAGTTGCACCAGAGGCAGCACCTCATGCTCCGCAAACGTGGTCCCGCCCGATTTTTCCAGCACTTCACGTGCCGCATCGCTGTGGGTGGCAATCACCGGCACACCGATGGAGAGCGCTTCGCACAGGATCAGCGGGTAGTTATCCACGCGCGAACTGAATACCAGCGCATCCATCCCATTGAGGGCGCTCATCAGTTTGCGCTTGTCTGTTTCAAACCCGTGATTCACCACGTTAGCCCCTTCGAACGGCGAGAACTTGCCGAAGGTGTGCAGTTCAATCTTGTCACCCAGCGCCATCATGTCGCGCACCAGCTGCTGATTGGTTTTGCCGTCGTAACGCAGGTCATGCGCAACGATAGCGATTTTTGGTTTACCCGGGGTTTCTGCAACCGGGGTAAGTTCGGCCAGAATCGCTTCCGTCGCCACGTCGATACCGTTATTGATGATCTGACAGCGCCCTGCCCCATACAGACTGTTAAAGGCATCGGCCACGTGCTGGCTTGGAGAGATAAACGTACAGCCGAGCGAGAGCATGTCGCGGAACAGCTGGCGCTTTCCGGCCACCAGCTGATGGGCACGATCCACTTTCACCGGCGGATAGTTGCTCAGCGTCGGGCACTTCTGGCAGTTGCTTTTCCAACCTTCACACCCGTCGGTAAAGGCGCAGCGACCGGTCACGCTCCAGTGATCGTGCAGCGTCCAGACGAAGCGGGTATCCGGTTTGTGGGCCTGCACCTTCTGGCAAAACGCCACCACCTCTTCCAGATTCAGCCAGTAGCTGTGAAGCACGTGGAAATGCAGCACAACCGGCCCCTGGGAGCGCGTCACGGTGCGATAAAGGGTATTAAGATTGCCAAACAGATCGCGATTAAACAGGCGGAACAAGGCAATGTTGGCCACGGAAGTCAGGCGCGGCGTGTGCTTATGTACCTGCGGGTAGTTATCGTGGCTGACGCTTTTCTTACCGCCTTTGCCATAACCGTAAATAAAACGAGACTGAAGTCCTTTTTGCAGCGCGCGCTGGTGAAGATCCAGCGCCACACCGGCCGCCCCGCCCTCTGCGAGACGGACGTTAAATTGCAGAATGTTCATTTGATCACCTTCACGCGGGCTTTCTCACCCACCACCAGCGCGTTATCCGGAATACTGTCCAGCACCACGCTGCCTGCGCCTATCGTGACGTTGTTACCAATCGTGATGTCGCCAATGATGACCACGTTCGCGCCCAGCTCGACGTTATTGCCAATCACCGGGCAGGCCAGGCTGTCGGGCCCACGGTTACCGATGGTGACCGCGTGGCGAATAGTGAAATCATCACCGGCTACAACGAATTTGTTGATCACCACGGCATAACCGTGATGAATGGTAAAACGGCGACCAATGGTGGCAGCGGCCTGAATTTCATAACCAAAAAAACATTCAGTAATGATGCGGTACAGCACCAGCACCGGTGCTGCCCAGAGATTGTTTAAAACATTTTTCTTGCGCCACACCGAGCAAAAATGCGCGATGCGGTACGCCAGAACCATGCAGCACGGGCGCAGGCTCCAGCTGTTAGCGCGGCAATCTTCCAGAAACATTATTTCCCCCGAAGTCCATCAGCCAGACGCTTGCCGTTACGCACGGACAACAACGTGAGCAGCGTGCGCCAGTTCATGCGCTTATTGCGGATCTGATAGAGGGTAAACAGCTGATACTTCCGGCTGGCACGGTCGAACTTGTCCTTGTGCTTGCGGTAAAAGTGGAAGTAACCAGAGAATTTCTTCGGCGACGAGGTGATTTGCATCTCCCCGTGATTGATATGCAGGATCTGCGTCGCCTCTTCCACCTTCCACGGCTCGCCATACTCCATCACCATGCGCAGGAAGATGTCGTAATCCTGCGCAGCCTTCAGCTCGGTATCGAACAGGCACTCCTTAAAGCGCCACGCCCAGGTAAAGACCTGATTACCAATGATGTTGCGTTTAAAGAACAGGCGGCGTGAGTAAGGCGATTTCGGGTACAACGGCAGGCTGGCAGGCTGCGAGTAAACTTCACCCTGACAGACATAGTCGTTGGCATACAAAAACGCATGCGTCACCAGCTGTGCTTTGTGCGACAGGAAGATCGACAGACGGTTCGGCGTCCATTCGTCATCGTCGTCGATGCCGGTCAGATACTGTCCTTTAGCCTGCATAATCGCCTGGTTACGCACCGCGCACGCACCGGAGTTAATCTCGTTGTGCGTGTAAACCACGCGCGGGTCGTTAAGGTCAGTCACAAACTTTTGCAGCTGTTCGTACGAGGAAGAACAGTCATCAACGATGATCAGTTCCCAGTTATCGTAATCCTGTCGCAGCACAGATTTTATTGCGCGGATCGCCAGCTGCTGACGATTCCATGTCGGCATATAAATAGAAACTAAAGGGCGTTGTGTAGTCATGGTCTTCCCCGAAAGCTAACGATTAGTGACTGTCAGACTTGTATTCGTACTCGTAGTAACCGTAGTCCTGGTAACCGGTCGCACGACGGAAGATGGAGTTCAGGATCACCCCTTTCACTTCAATTCCGTTTTGCTCGAAGCGGCTCAGGCTGGTTTCCACTTCCTTCAGCGTGTTCACCGCGTAACGCGCCACCATCAGCGTGGTGCCCGCATGGCGGCCCACAATGGCGGCATCGGTCACCGCCAGAATTGGTGGGGTATCAATCAACACCAGGTCATAGTTTTTGCTCGCCCACTCCACCAGCTCGCTAAAACGTTCACTCATCAGCAGCTCTGATGGGTTTGGCGGCACCTGACCACGCGGAATAAGGTCAAACTTCGGCACCGTCGTCGGTTTTGCACTCTGGCTAATCTCACCTTTGCCCAGCAGGATTTCCGACAGCCCGTTGACGTTATTGGTACCCAGCAGTTCGTGGGTATAGCCCTTACGCATATCGCAGTCGATCAGCAGCACCCGTTTATTGGTCTGGCTCACCACCGCCGCCAGGTTGGCACAGACAAAGGTCTTACCAATTGACGGGCTGACACCGGTCAGCATCAGAACATTGTTTTTGGCCTGCATCATGGCGAAGTGCAGACTGGTACGCAGACTACGAATTGCTTCGATGGCCAGATCGGTTGGGTTACCCACGGCCAGCAACTGACTTTGTTTGTAACGCTTAACGCCTTTGGTGGTTTTGACGCTGTCACGCGATTTTTGCCACTCCGACAGCGGGATGCTGGCGTAGACGTTGATACCGCTCTCTTCCAGTGCCTGCGGGCTTTCGATTCCACGGTTGAACAGCGAGCGAAGCAGCACGCCAACGATGGAGAGGATAAGACCCAGAATAATGCTGCCGAGAATGATGAGGGCTTTCTTCGGCTTCAGCACCCCAGGCTGGGTGATGGCCGGGTCAACGATGCGCACATCACCAACGGTACTGGCTTCGGTGATTTTCAGCTCCTGCTGTTTATTCAGCAGTTGCATGTACACCTGCTGTCCGGATTCCACATCGCGGGTCAGACGTACGATTTCCTGCTGCGTTTTAGGCATCGCAGTGACGCGGTCGTTGAGTTTCGCCTTCTCTTCTTCCAGCGTGCGGCGTTTCTCAAGCAGCGTACGGTAGGCCGGGTGACGCTTGGTATAAAGCTTGGAAATCTCCGCCTCTTTGAAGGTCAGCTCGTTAAGCTGCGCATCAATGTTAACCATCGAGTCGAGAACGGATTTCGCTTCCAGCGGCAGGTCGACAGAGTCTTTATCCTGACGATAGGCGTTCAGCTTGTTCTCGGCATCATCCAGACGGGCGCGGACCTCCGGAAGCTGTTTGGCGAGGAATGCCAGGCTTTTCGCTGCTTCAGCCGATTTACGCTCAACGTTCTGCTCAAGATAGTTACGGGTGATGCTGTTGAGGATGTCGCGGATCTGATCCTTATCTTCACCGGTAAAGGTCATGCTCAGGACACCGGTGTCCTTGCCGTTTTCAGTGACGGTCAGGTTGTTCTGCAGATTGTTAATCATTCCCAGCGTGGAGAATTTGGTCACGGTAAATTCACCGCCCTCCTGGGCGTGGATCGCGCTGACCATCATGCTGACACCCTCTTTCGTCAGCATCTGCCCCACCTCACCGCGCGCGCTAAAGCCCGCATCGCTGGTCAACTGGTACTGTTTCGGGCCTAACACCGTCAGGGTAAAGGTCTGATCCGCGCTTCCTTTTGGCAGCACAAAGTCAGTCACTTTGACCGTGTCGTTGCTGCGTCCCATCAGACGGTCCCAGCCGGCACCAAAGATCGGGAAGGTATTTTTGGTGACGGAGATATCAAGGCCGAGGTCGTGAACGGTTTTACCCAGAACCAGGCGCGACTGGATCAGCTGAATTTCCGCATCGGAGGCCGGCGGTTTGTTCGCCAGTGCGGAGCCAATGTCCTGCACCAGCGAGTTACCGGTATTTTGCTCAATCTGCACCAGCGCATCGGCACTGTAGATTGGCGTCGCAAACAGCGTATAGACGACGGCCGCCGCGGCAAACACGGCGGTGATCCCAAGCACCCACCACTTTGCCTCTACGACGGTGCCGACCAGGCGACCAATATCGATTTCATCACTGCCCGAAGTCGGGGCGGCAGAAGGTTTTGTTTTTTCTGTCATTGTTATCCCTGCTGAACTTTCAGTGCCTGCGCCCACTGACGGGCAGACTGGTCAAGTAAGGTGTATACCGCCTCGAAGGCCTCATGGCTTTTGCGATATGGATCGGGGATTTCGCGTTCATTGTCCCAGTGACCAAACAGCATCACCTTGCCGCGCATCTCCGGTGCGATATCACACAGCGCATGGATATGGCGTTTTTCCATCGTCAGGATCAGGTCATACTCCCGGCACATACGGCCGGTGACCTGACGGGCGATGTGCCCGTCGAGCGAAAGGTTATGATCGCGGGCCACGCTCGTTGCGCGCTCATCGGCACCTTTACCGACCAGCGCACCCAGCCCTGCGGATTCAACGGTCAGTTCGGGCTGGTAGAGTTTCAGCAGCCGTTCAGCCGTAGGGGAACGGCAAATGTTCCCCACGCATACCACCAGAATTTTGTTAAACATCGCGGATTACCAGGTATGAATGTCGCGCGCCGTATCCGTCATGTAGCGAACGCCACTGATGGTTGGCAGCAACTGGTTGATCAGACGGTTCCAGCGGGCAACCGGTGCGGTGGTGACATACACCACATCGTATGGCTGGAGACGGAACTCCGTTGCCATCACCAGAGACGTCGCATCGGACATATCCAGCTGGTAGATGTTGGCAATCTTGCCTTTCGCACTGCCCTCACCTTTCAGCGGACGGATCACGAAGATACCGGTGGCGTTGGAGGTGGTCAGATCAATACCCTCTGCATTACCCAGCGCTTCGGTCAGGGTCATGCCGCTGAAGTCCATTTTGAGGGTGCTCTGTTTCTTAACTTCGCCCATCACGAACACTTTCAGATCGTCATTGCGCGGTACGTAGAGAATGTCGCCCGGATAGAGCAGACGGTTCTGAGTCAGGTCACCGTTTTGCATCAGCGCCTGCAGCGAAATGCGCTGCTCTTTGCCGTTGTGCGTCAGAACCACGTTGCGCCAGTCGGCACCGTCGGTTAAACCGCCGGCGGCGTTAATGGCATCCAGAACGGTCAGCGGTACGTTGGTGATGGCCTGTTGACCGGATTTATTCACCTGTCCGGAGATATAGGCTTTTTGCGAGCGGAATGCGGCGATATTAACGTCCACCTGCGGGTCGGCGATGTACTGCGCTAAGCGGCCGGTAATATCACTGCGGATTTCGGCGAGCGTTTTCCCGGCAACGTGTACCTTGCCAATATAGGGATAGAACATGGTGCCGTCTGACTGTACCCAGTTACCGGTGTCGCTTGAGCTACGGTACTGGCCCGCTGGTGTGGTCAGTTCAGGGTGGTCCCAGACGGTGACGTTGATGACATCACCCGGCCCCACGCGGTACTGGTAGGAGGCAATCTCCTGATCCAGAGACATATTCGGCTGAGCAACATTCGGACGTGGGCGTAATTGTTCGACCAGACGTGGCGTGAGTGGATAAACATTCACCATTTTGTCGAGATCAAAATCGGCATCCTGCTGCTTGATCACATCCTTACCCATTGTTGACATATTGCTGCCGGGAAAGACCGTACAACCACTCATCAAGGTCACAGACACCAATAATGGCATCAATTTCATTTTGGATTTCATCATTGATTATTTATCACTTTGGCAGAGTAATTATCCTGTGCAATTTAAAATAAGCCGGGTCGTATTGGGTTTCAGCATGCAGTTAATCAAATAGAAATATAACTGGCATCAGTCCTAAAAAAAGCTTATTCATCCATTGGCTATTGACAGAATAATCGAGGCTGATTCACACGCTTTCAGGCACGCTACCGCCCTTGGCTTTCAGTTACCAATCCACTGACTAAACAATGTGTTATGGATAGACACCCTCTTGAACAAGGTCTTCTGGAAATATATCAGCCGCAAAAACGCCCGACGGATAATCAATAACCATTCCTGAAGACCGAAACAATAATAGCAACAAGGAGATTTAACATTTGATGCTGGAGGAATTGTTGCAGCTAACCTAATAGCAGGCAAGGAGACAACTGTCCTAATAACTGTTTTTAAGATTAATATTAAGAGCAAAGTTTTGACCTTTTAGGATTTTCTTTATATTGACAAAGCAACAATAAAAACCATTAATTGCGATATATCCTAAAATGTACTGTGCGTAATAAAATATACGTAATTACCTTATTTACAGCGCCAGCGTATTGCTCTCTTTTTGTTCGGCCTTATTAAGAGAAATCTCAGCCCGGCATTGCAATTTCCCGCCGCTTTATCCATGATCGAAGTGTGACATTCGTCATATAACAGAAGGTATTGCTATTACTATGGAATGGATTGCCGATCCATCAATCTGGGCCGGACTGGTGACGCTGGTTGTCATCGAATTGGTGCTCGGTATTGATAATCTGGTCTTTATCGCCATCCTCGCCGAAAAACTGCCCCCTTCTCAGCGTGACCGCGCTCGCGTAACGGGCCTGCTTTTGGCGATGGTGATGCGGTTGCTGCTGCTGGCCTCTATCTCCTGGCTGGTCACGCTGACACAGCCTCTGTTCTCCGTTCACGGCCTGAGCTTCAGCGCCCGTGACCTGATCATGCTCTTCGGTGGCTTGTTCCTGCTGTTTAAAGCGACAGTTGAACTTAATGAGCGGCTCGAAGGCAAAGACAGTGAAAACCCGACCCAGCGACGCGGGGCAAAATTCTGGCCTGTGGTGGCGCAAATCGTGGTGCTGGACGCCGTCTTCTCACTGGACTCGGTGATCACCGCCGTCGGGATGGTTGACCACCTGGCCGTGATGATGGCCGCAGTGATCATTGCCATTACGCTGATGGTGATGGCGAGTAAAGCCCTGACCCGGTTCGTTAACAGCCACCCGACCATTGTTATTCTCTGCCTGAGTTTCCTGCTGATGATTGGCTTTAGCCTGGTGGCAGACGGGTTTGGATTCCACATTCCGAAAGGCTATCTGTATGCCGCCATTGGTTTCTCAGTAATGATTGAAGCGCTGAACCAGCTGGCGATATTCAACCGTCGCCGTTTCCTCTCAGCGAATCAGACGTTACGTCAACGCACGGCCGACACGGTCATGCGCCTGCTGAGCGGGAAAAAAGAGGATGCGGAACTGGATGCGGAATCCGCCGCGATGCTTGCCGATCACAGTGACGGGCTGATCTTTAATCCGCAGGAGCGACTGATGATTGAGCGAGTGCTCAATCTTAATCAGCGGACGGTCAGCAGCATCATGACATCACGGCATGACATTGAGCATATCGACCTGACGGCACCGGAGGAGCACATTCGCGCCCTGCTGGATAAAAACCAGCACACCCGCGTGGTTGTCACCGGTGGTGAAGAGGAAGAGGAGTTACTGGGCGTGGTGCACGTCATCGACCTGCTGCAACAGCAGCTGCACGGTGAAGCACTCAATCTGCGCGCTCTGGTGCGCCAGCCGCTGGTCTTCCCTGAAGGACTGCAGCTGCTTTCTGCCCTTGAGCAGTTCCGTAACGCGCGCACTCACTTTGCCTTTGTGGTGGATGAATTCGGTTCCGTTGAAGGACTGGTCACGCTCAGCGACGTCATGGAAACCATCGCCGGTAATTTGCCCAACGAGGTGGATGAGATTGATGCGCGCCACGACATCCAGAAAAATGCCGACGGGTCGTGGACGGCGAACGGCCATATGCCGCTGGAAGACCTGGTGCAATATGTGCCGCTGCCGCTGGATGAAAAACGCGAATACCACACTATTGCCGGTCTGCTGATGGAATATTTGCAGCGTATCCCGCAACCGGGAGAAGAGGTTCAGGTGGGCGACTATCTGCTTAAAACGTTGCAGGTTGAGAGCCACCGTGTACAGAAGGTGCAGCTCATTCCACTGCGGGATGAAGAAGAACTGGACTATGAGGTTTAGTGAGTTGTTTTGCCCGGTAGCATGTGCGCTACCGGGCGCCCGGGCATCAAAGCTTATCTAACAGCTTCTTCACATCCTTCCCTGACTGTGAATCTTTATTCCGATCCGCCCAGTCGTTCAGACGACGTTTCGCTTCGTCCTGCAGATGTTTGCGCAGGATCTGATCCACCTGAAGGCTGTAATTCAGCGCCTGCCATTTGCCATAGACAGTGAGTGGAACCGGCGTCTCTTTAAGGAAGTCGATCAGTTTACTTTCACCCTGCCAGCCGGAAAGTACCCGCACGTTAAATCGGGTATCCGCCGTCTCTTTCACCAGATCCAGCTTACCTTCACCGGTTAACGACAGGAGTGAAGAGGTCCCCTGCATTCCGTTGAGAGTGAGCTGCCCGTTGTCCAGCGTCAGGTCAGTGGTAAAGCTGTCGAGGCGCGTTGCGCTGTCGTAGTTTTCCTGGGCTTTGACATCACTACTGCGCTCCACCGCCTGCTGCACCAGCTGCTGGAAGTTAAGCCCTTCCATACGGGAATCTTTCAGATCAAGATGGGCCTGCCCCTGCCATTCGCGGCGGAAAGCCTCAGCATCAATCTTCGTCCCCGAGAAGTCACCCGCCAGCGTCAATTGGCCCGTTAAGGAGATCGGGTAATTAAAGGCTTTAAGGATGGTACCAATCTCAACGTTGTCGAGACGCGGCTGGAATTCGGCGCTGGCCGTCTCTTTACGCACGTCCAGCGTGCCCGGCAGAGAAAGATGTCCGGCGCCCATTTTGCCGCTCAGTTCGGAGATCACCAGCAAACCGTTATGGTTAAACATCTGGCTGCTCACGTCGGTAAAATCGATACCGCGCCAGCGCAGGCTGTTAGCTTTCAGTAAGATATCGGCCGTGAATCCACGAAGACCGTTATAGTCTGGCTGATCAAGACTCGAGGAGATGACCGGACGCGGCTTGGACGGCTGGCTTTGCCCATTCTGAGCGGCGTTACCGTCGGTTGCACCCGCTGGCTGAGGCGGAAGTAAGTTCTCCAGATTGAGCTTGTCAAACTGCAGATTCATTACCCACTTCGGCTTCTCCTCAAGCGTGACGCTCGCCTGCCCTGTCAGACTGCTGTCATTCGCCTGCAGATTGAGGTTATCCAGCTCAAGCTGTTTTTGCTCTTCGCGCCACACGGCCTGCAGCGTTCCCTGACCGGTGATCCCCTGGGCAGGAAGATCGGCTCCCATCAGTTGCCAGTTCAGTTGCTGAATATCCGCCGTGAGCTGATGGGGGTAATCCGAGGCATTCACGTTGGCGTTCAGCGACAGATTCAGATCGCGCTGATCGCGGTTCAGCCTTCCGCTAAACTCCAGCGAGGCAATATGATGGGCGTCCTGCTCCATCTTCAGGTTGATGTTACGGACGGTTACCTGCTCGTCGGACTCATGCTGGAAAACCAGCACGCTGTCGGCGACTTTCAGTTTGGCTATATCAAATGACCAGCCCGTATCCGTCGGCTCGTCGGGCAGCGTATTTTCCCGCGGGGCGACCGGTGCATCCGAGTCACGCACGGCTTCAGTTTGCGGAGTCAGCTGAATCACCGCCCCTTTCAGCATCACCTGGTCGACCTGCAACTGGTGTGAAAAGAGCGGGATCAACGCCACATCAAGACGCATGTTATCGGCAGAGACCAGCGGCTGGGAGGCACCCGGCGCGGTTAACGACATGCGGCCTGAGAGAATGCTGAGTTGCGGCCAGACGTGCCAGCGCAGCGGCCCATCAAGCTTCAGTTGATAACCACTACGCGCTTCGACCTGCCGCACCATGTAAGCACGGAAATCATTAGGGTTAACAAGCAGGACTAACGCCGAAAGGCCAGCAACCAGAACCACCAGCAAAATCATCAGCGTTGTCAGAACTCTTCTCATAGCATCCTCAGTGGACTAACGATCAGTCTTTATCAATACGGCTCGCGACCGCACCCTGCTGGTCGCGATATTTAGCGTCCTGACGGCGGTTATAAGGACGATCTGCCGGACCGGTTAGCGGTTCAAAGCTCAGCGCACCGATCATCATCCCTGGACGCAGTGCCAGAGGCAGTTTACCGGCATTGAAGAACTCGAGCACGATACGGCCCGACCAGCCTGGATCGATACGGTGCGCGGTCACGTGAACCATCAGCCCCAGTCGCGCCAGAGAAGAACGGCCATCGAGCCAGCCGACCAGGTCCGCAGGCAGCGTCACGGATTCATAGGTCACCGCCAGCGCCAGTTCACCCGGATGCAGATAAAAGGCTTCGCCCTCGTCAATAACGATTTCATCACTCATCACGCGATCAAGCGCGGCGCTGACTTCATCCTTCGGCCCGCTAAGGTCGATGAACGGTGCGGTATGGCCGCTAAAGGTGCGGAATTTATTTCCCAGGCGCACATCAACAGTCACACCATTGATACGCTCCACGGGTGGACGTGGTGTAATAGACAGACGGCCTTCATCCAGCCAGGCTTCAATATCGCGATCACAAAGACGCATCGCACTTTCTCCTTTCATGCATCGTACCCTGAAGCCATAAAGACTCAGGGCAAAACCAGGTTATCCCTGAACGGTACACAATTCGCGCGGCTTATTCAAAAAACTGGCTGATTTTCGCTTTTAAGATATCAATGGCTATGCGGTTTTTACCGCCGCGAGGCACGATGATATCGGCGTATTGCTTGGATGGTTCAATGAATTGCAGGAACATCGGGCGGACAGTTTTCTGGTATTGCGCCATCACGGAGTCCATCGAACGTCCACGCTCATTCACGTCACGCTTAATGCGGCGCATCAGGCAGATATCCAACGGCGTATCGACGAAAATCGAGAAGTTCATTGATTCACGCAGACGGGAGTCGGTCAGAAGCAAAATACCTTCAAGGATAATGACCTTCTTCGGTTCGATACGGATCGTTTCCTGCGTACGGGTATGTTCTACATAACTATAGACGGGAAGTTCAATTGCATGGCCGCTTTTAAGTGCTTCTAAATGCTGGAACAGTAAGCTGTGATCCATCGCATTAGGATGGTCATAGTTAGTTTTTACGCGTTCTTCCATCGACAGATGGGATTGATCTTTGTAATAGCTGTCTTCGGGAATGACGCCGATATGCTCATCACCAACTTGTTCACGCAGTTCGCGGTAAAGCGTACTGGCAATAAGACTTTTACCTGAAGCCGATGCGCCGGCGATGCCTATAATGACGCACTGATGAGACTTATCAGTCATAAATTTAGCGACCTGATTAACCTGGATGTTAAGGAAGGACGACGCCGGAGCGTCAAACGCGGCAATTATAGGGATTTCGCGGGCATGATACCAGTCGAAAGCGCAGGTTCTGCGAGACAGGGTGAAAAGCGACGAAATGATCCCTTTGTGAAATTTAAACGCACGTTTTTTCAGCGTTTGTCGGGGATTTTTTACCGAGTAACTATTTAATAAGTCTATGATGTCAAATTATGAGCAGTCGCCATATGAATTGTAAATTGTTTGTACTAGCATAAACCAAATTATCAAATTCACTCGTCCGGACTTCTCTCCTGACGGCATGGCGTCTCTGGATAAAGCGGTAATGAATAAACAATACCAGCGGGTTTTGATTACCACCCCACATCCTTTATTGCGACTTGTCTGTCTGGGCCTGGTCACCTTTATCTTTACCTTATTTTCGCTGGAGCTGACCCGCTTCGGCACCCTGCTCGCCCCGCTCTGGTTCCCTACCGCCATCATGATGGTGGCCTTTTACCGTCATGCAGGAAAGATGTGGCCGGGTATCGCCCTGGCCTGCTCGTTTGGCAATATCCTGGCCGCGTGGATGCTTTTCTCCTGGTCGTCGATCAACCCGATCTATACCGCTATCAACGTGGTTGAGGCCGTGATTGGCGCGGTGTTACTGCGTAAACTGCTCCCGTGGTATAACCCCCTGCAGAATCTGAATGACTGGGTCCGTCTGTCCATCGGCAGTGCGCTGGTGCCACCGCTGGTTGGCGGGGTGCTGGTGTATCTTCTGGTGCCGGGTCCGGAGCCGCTGCGTAATTTCCTCGTCTGGGTGTTATCAGAAGCCATTGGCGCGCTGGCGCTGGTGCCGTTAGGGTTACTGTTTAAACCTCATTATCTGCTGCGTCACCGCAACCCAAAATTGCTGCTGGAAACGCTCGCCACCATGGCCGTGACGCTTGCTCTCAGTTGGATGGCGATTACCTGGCTGCCGTGGCCCTTCACCTGCGTTATCGTTCTGCTTATGTGGAGCGCCGTGCGCCTGCCACGAATGGAGGCGTTTCTGGTGTTTCTGGTCACCGTGATGATGGTCTCGCTGATCATGACGCGTAACCCTGCATCCATGACGCCGCAAAACCTGCTGGTGACGCTAAACGCGCCCTGGCTGCCCTTTTTGATGATGCTGTTGCCGGCCAATATTATGACCATGGTGATGTATGCCTTTCGCGCCGAACGCAAACATATCACCGAAAGTGAAGCGCGTTTTCGTAACGCAATGGAGTATTCCGCCATCGGCATGGCGCTGGTCAGCATTGAGGGGCAGTGGCTTCAGGCCAATAAAGCCCTGTGTAACTTCCTGGGATACAGCCAGACGGAGCTTCAGGCCCTCACCTTCCAGCAGTTAACCTGGCCGGAAGATTTGAATACCGATCTCGAACAGCTGGAGCAGCTGGTCAACGGCGACATCAACACCTACACCCTTGAGAAGCGTTACTACACCCGCCATGGTGAAGTGGTCTGGGCCCTGCTTGCCGTCTCCGTGGTGCGCCACACCGACGGTTCACCGCTCTATTTTATCGCCCAGATTGAAGATATTAACGACCTGAAGCAGACCGAGTGGGTCAATAAACGCCTGATGGAGCGCATCACCCTCGCCAACGAAGCGGGCGGTATCGGCATCTGGGAGTGGGATCTGGAGCCAGACATTATCAGCTGGGATAAGCGGATGTTTGAGCTGTATGAGATCCCACCGCACATCAAGCCCACCTGGCAGCTCTGGCACGAAACAATGCTCCCGGAAGACCGCGCTCACGCTGAAAAGGTGCTCCGGGATTCCCTCATTTCACGTTTGCCGTTTAAGCTTGAATTCCGCATTCGTGTTAAAGAAGGCGTGCGCCATATACGCTCTCTGGCGAACCGGGTACTGAACAAACAGGGTGAAGTCGAACGCCTGCTCGGCATCAACATGGACATGACCGAGGTGAAGCAGCTCAACGAAGCGCTGTTCCAGGAAAAAGAGCGTTTGCACATTACCCTCGATTCCATCGGTGAAGCGGTGTTGTGTACCGATATCGACATGAACGTCACCTTTATGAACCCGGTTGCCGAGAAAATGAGCGGCTGGCTGCAGACCGAGGCTATCGGGCAGCCTGTCCTGAAAGTGTTGCACATCACCTTTGGTGAAAAGGGACCGCTGATGGAGAATATTCACAGCGGCGATATGTCTCGTTCCGATATAGACCAGGACGTGGTGCTGAACTGCCGTACCGGCGGCAACTACGATATCCACTACAGCATTACCCCGCTCAGTACGCTGGACGGGCAAAACATTGGCTCCGTGATCGTGATTCAGGACGTGACGGAATCGCGCAAAATGCTGCGTCAGCTCAGTTACAGTGCCTCGCACGATGCCCTCACCCACCTCGCAAACCGGGTCAGTTTCGAAAACCACCTCAAACGGCTCTTACAGACCGTACAGGAGACACGCCAGCGTCATGCGCTGGTGTTTATCGATCTCGATCGTTTTAAAGCCGTCAACGACACTGCAGGCCATGCGGCGGGTGATGCTCTGCTGCGGGAGCTTTCGTCATTAATGTTGACCATGCTCCGCTCCAGCGACGTGCTGGCTCGTCTCGGCGGGGACGAATTCGGGTTGTTGCTCCCGGACTGCAATATCGAAAGCGCGCGTTATATTACCGGCCGCCTGATTAACACCATCAATGACTATCACTTTATGTGGGAAGGACGTCTGCACCGGATCGGCGCCAGCGCGGGTATCACTCTGATTGATGAAAATAACCATCAGGCTTCAGAAATCATGTCGCAGGCGGATATCGCCTGTTACGCCTCGAAAAACAGCGGACGCGGCGTCGTCACGGTTTATGAACCCCAGCAGGAACGGGACCACGGCATGCGCAGCATGATGTCGCTTGATGAGCAGTGGCACATGATTAAAGACAATCACCTGATGATGATTGCCCGCAGCGTCGCGTCTCCACGGATACCGGAAAGCTGCAACTTCTGGCTGATTTCATTACGCCTGTGGACCAGCCAGGGCGAAGTGCAGGAAGAGCATGCGTTCCGCTCCGGACTTGCGGAGCCTGAACTGTTGCACGCCCTTGACAGACGTATCTTCAACGAGTTTTTCCGCACCTCCGCCGCACAGGTCGCCCACAAAGGCATGGGGGTCGGGCTTCCGCTGTCTGAAGCGGGTTTAGCAAGCGTCACGCTGGTTGATGAACTTGTCGACCTGCTGGAGAAGAGCCCCATGCCGGGCCGTCTGCTGCATCTGGTTATCGCTGCCGACGTGGTATGTAACCCGGATGAGAACCTGCAGCAGGGCCTGCAAAAGCTTCGCCATGCTGGCTGCCGCGTCGTGCTCAGCCAGGTGGGACGCGATATGAACGTCTTTAGCCACCTTAGCGCCAATATGGCCGATTATCTGATGCTTGATACGGAAATGGTGACGAATGTTTATGGCAACCTGATGGATGAGATGATGGTGACGATCGTTCAGGGGCACGCCCAGCGCCTGGGCATGAAAACCATCGCCGGTCCGTGTAACCAGCCCATCATGATGGACACGCTCTCCGGCATCGGCATTGATTTTATTTACGGCGACACCATCGCTGAGCCGCAGCCGTTGGATCTACTGCTTAATACCAGCTATTTCGCCATCAACTGATGGCGCCCAGCCGTCGGTATACCAGATGTGCAGCAACGCATACGAGCGCCAGGGCTGCCAGCGCTGGGCGTAGCGCCGAATTTGCGCAGGCGTCATCCCGGCAAAACGTTGCTTAATCAGATAATCATCCGGCAGAAAAACATCCTTCGCCTGCCAGCCGCGCAGGGCCAGGTAGTTTGCCGTCCAGCGTCCTATCCCGGGCCGCTGCTGTAAGGCCTTCATTCCCGCCTCAATATCCGCAGGAGGGGAAAGCGGAAACGTCCCGTCCACCACAGACTGAGCCAGATGAACGATCGACTCCGCCCGCTTTACCGGCATTCCAAGCGCTTTCAACGCCAGCGGGTCCGCTGCGGCCAGCGCGTGCGGGGTCGGGAAGCAGAGATAACCCGGGGCGTCTTCAACCGGCTCCCCGCACAGGGCGACAACGCGGGAAGCCAATTTTGCCGCCATCGCCACGCTAACCAGTTGCCCGAGTATCGCCCGCACACCCTGCTCCCAGGCATCCATCGCCCCCGGCAACCGTAAGCCTGGCCGTGCGGCCCCCAGATCCCCCAGTGTCGAGCGGATCGCCTGAGGATCGCAGTCAAGATCGAAAAGTCGCCCGATACGCTCAAGACAGCTCTGCGCAACCGGAATCAAGCCCGGGCTGAGCGTCACGGTAAGCGTAGGGGTTTGGCTGTCAGGCGTAACGCGAAATATCCCCTGATGCCCCTTGCAGGCGAAACTGCGCTCGTAATAGTGGTCCGTGACGGTCTCTACGCCCGCTACCGCACGTGCGCCAAGGAAACCAAACATCCATTGCCAGTCGTAAGGGGGTTGCCAGGTCAGGGTATACATCATCGCTCCTTTTTTGTTCCCCTCAGCATAAACCGAAAGGCCTTGTTTCGCCTTGCTTTCATATTCCTGTTGTCGCCAGGCAGACATTTCGCTAAAGTCTCGCCCCTTCTCACTGGCATGGGGATTAATCGTGTTTATTGGATTTGACTACGGTACGGCAAACTGTTCGGTTGCCATTATGCAAAACGGGCAACCACAGCTCCTGAAGATGGAAAACGAGAGCACGCTGCTGCCATCAATGCTCTGCGCACCCACTCGCGAAGCGGTCAGCGAATGGCTGTTCCGTCATCATCAGGTTCCCGCTACCGCGGCGGAAACCCAGGCGCTGCTGCGCCGTGCGGTCAGTTTTAACCGCGACGAAGATATCGACGTGACCCCTTCCAGCGTGCAGTTTGGCCTCTCATCGCTGGGCCATTACATTGACGATCCGGAAGAGGTTTACTTCGTTAAATCCCCGAAGTCGTTTCTGGGCGCCAGCGGGTTAAAACCACAGCAGGTGGCGATGTTCGAAGACCTGGTGTGCGCAATGATGCTGCACATCCGTAACCAGGCGCAGACCCAGGTACCCGATCCCATCACGCAGGCCGTTATTGGTCGCCCGATCAACTTCCAGGGTCTGGGCGGTGAAGAGGCTAACCAGCAAGCGCAGGGGATCCTCGAGCGCGCCGCACACCGAGCCGGTTTCCGTGACGTGGTCTTCCAGTATGAGCCGGTAGCGGCAGGACTGGATTTTGAAGCTACATTAACGCAAGAGCAACGCGTGCTCGTTGTGGATATCGGCGGGGGCACCACCGACTGCTCTTTACTGCTGATGGGGCCACAATGGCATCAGCGTCGTGACCGCGAAACCAGCCTGTTGGGCCACAGCGGCTGCCGCGTAGGCGGTAACGACCTGGATATTGCTCTGGCATTTAAAAGCCTGATGCCGCTGCTCGGCATGGGCGGACAAACCGAAAAAGGCATTGCCCTGCCAATTCTGCCCTGGTGGAACGCCATCGCCATCAACGACGTTCCGGCGCAGAGTGATTTTTACAGCACCGCGAACGGGCGCTTCCTGAACGATCTGGTACGCGACGCGCAGGACGCGGATAAAGTCGCCCTGCTCTATAAAGTGTGGCGTCAGCGTCTCAGCTATCGCGTAGTGCGTACCGCTGAAGAGAGCAAAATCGCCCTCTCTGACCGTGCTGAACACGCTGTCTCATTACCTTTTATCAGTGATGAGCTGGCGACCGCGATATCGCAGGAAGGGCTGGAAACGGCACTCGCCCAGCCGCTGCAGCGGATCCTCGAGCAGGTGCAACTGGCGCTGGAGAATGGCAAAGAGAAGCCGGATATGATTTACCTGACCGGCGGTAGCGCCCGTTCACCGCTTATCAAGAAAGCGCTGGCGGAACAGCTTCCGGGTATTCCGATTGCCGGTGGCGATGACTTTGGCTCCGTAACGGCAGGTCTGGCCCGCTGGGCACAGGTGATGTTCCGTTAAGCCCCGACGGAAGCCCTCGAAATGCGCAGGGCTTCCGTCGTTTACAGCGCGTTAAAACGCACATTTTCCTTTTTACCTGGCAGCACGCTGCCCTTTTTGCATGCCGCTTCTCTTGTCGTCGGCTGGCTTTGCTCGACAAATCGCCGGAAATCAGCGAACGGCACCGGGGGCAGGAAATGATACCCCTGCAGGTAATCCACCTGTTTGCTGATAAGCCACTCTCGCTGATAAGCGTACTCCACCCCTTCCGCCACGGTACGCAGCCCAAGAATCATCGCCAGATTAATAATCGATTCCAGCATCGGCAGCGGTTGGTTATCAGCCTGGATAGCGTTGATAAAGGTCTTATCAATTTTTATGACATCCAGTTCGAGTTCATTCAGATAGCATAAATTCGCGTATCCTGTACCAAAGTCATCCAGCGCAAACATCACCCCGCGATTACGCAGTGAACGTATCAGTTCTTTTATTGCAGGCGTCACGGCCAGCGTTTGATTTTCGGTGATCTCAATCATGAGCTTCACCGGTAACGATTCTGTCAGCTCTAAAAAATTGAGGCACTCCCAATAAAACACCGGGTTACTTAACGTGGTTGGACTGACATTAAACGCCACAAACAGCGGTGTATTTAACCCGTTATTCTTTTGCTTTAAGTCACTGGCAACTTTATGCATTAAATAGCTGGTGAGTTCATTAATCAGGCCACAGCCTTCTGCCAGCGGAATAAATTCTCGCTGCGAAATCGTGTAATTATGCCCTAATGGCCAGCGGGCCAAAATCTCTATACCACACAGCTCACCACCTGCACCGACAACGGGTTGATAATAAGGTAAAATTTCATCATTTTTGAGTGCCAGACTCAGACGCCCCGCATCATTATTATCATAACTACGCCCGGTGGATTTGCGCATTAACGTACTGTTCTGCCCCACATCTCTTTCAGTCAGGAAACCATTGCGGATAAGAAAAATAATAGATTCAATAAAATTTTTAAAACCAAGCCTGTGCGTTATTTTATCCCGGTAGCGATACAGGGATTTTGTGGTCAATGAATTTGCCCGGCAGAATTCGGCCTGCCCCTCTTTCGTCATCATGGCATTAAGCATGTCTGCCTCAAATTCGGTTAACGCGAAAACGTCCAGCTCATCTGATTTTACGCGTGATTCCGGTTGCGGGGTGGTCATCAGTATACGCGTGAGTATATCGATGACGGTCGTATAATGCAGTGTTACATCAATTGAGGTACTGTATTCATAGCCTCGATTAATACACTCATTTTCGCTCAACCTGAGAACAACGCTGTTTACCATGATAAACTGGCTACTGTTACGATGTAGCCATTTCTTCACCAGGAAAAAGGGCATCCGGTTATCAACAATTAACAGACAGGAGTTGTATTGCTGAAAAGAAAGGTCTGACTCTGATATAAATGTCTGACTGTCGACCAGTACCAGATTAGGCAAAAAGCCCTAAGCCCGGCGAAAAGATAAATGTCATAACTGAGCAGGAAGACCTTTTTCTTATTCATAATAATCACCATCACGTTTTCATTGTAAAACGCAGCCTTCCCGAACAGGAAAGTGTATTCACAATTGACCTGGTATTCACATAGACTTAAGGTAAAACAAATAAAATGCCTTTAGATTGCATAGTGTGTAGTAGCTCATCCCCCTTGCAATAAAACTGAGCGCAGGGGAAATGATAAGAATATTCTTGCTGTATCGGTAGCGAATTCTGAGGTCCGAAATGAGTACAAACTTATGCGCTTATATTCACATTCGGACAAACTTTAGTGATAATAAACACTATTTTAACAGAATAAAAAACCATAAATGATGCGACACATAGGTTATTATTTCAGAATAAGACGATACCCTATTCTGAGGATTACGCTGCCCGACACACCAACAGGGTGCGTCGCAAATCGCGTATACCGTACACATTGTGCGCAATATGCATTATTTTATAATAGAAGTTGTGTTGCTTAGACATAATTAATCCCGTGATCTCATCAGGCAAATCATCATTATCATTTTTGATCACAGAAACCCGTTGGGTACGTATGTAGCCGTCACTATCATTACCTAAAAATTTAAGCATCGTGGAACGGTTAATGGCGTAGCTTTTCCCATTAACATTAATCACGCCCACTTGTGACAATACCCCCTCTTCAGCAGATGATATCCTGAAAACCAGCAATACCTCCCCTTCGATGTGCATACCTGTTTTTTGCGTATTGAGCACAAGATGGTTCTTCGCTGAGCATACCAGCGCTGCCGGAACCTCATGACGTTTAAATAAAAACAAAAAAATGATAACAAGCGCTACGGCAAGACTAAAATACATAATTTTCGCACGCATGTGCAACTCCCCGGGAGCCTAACGTACAAATACTGAAAAATGATTCCTTTAGTTTATTACCTGCAGACAATCCATTGTCATCATAAAACACAATGACCTTATTTCTTCCCTTACAGATAGATTTGAATTGCTGCCATCGGGATGAATTCAAAAAAGTGGATATTTTCTCAACTGAATTATCATCTGTCGTAAATATTTCACAGGAACCGGATTTTTGTACATGCACGACACCATCGGTATCTCGTAATAATTTTGGCAGAAGGACAAAGCCAGATATCACCAGGCTGATGCCTAACATTCCGCCAACGATCGTTTTACCGTATCGCCTTAACCCGGGTTTGGTGGCGGAGGTTAATGCAGTGATGCTATGCGGCAACGCATCTTCTTTTACGTTTTCGATCTGCGCCTGAAAAACAAATCCTTCTCGGGGGATAGTTGCGATCAGATTATCCATTCCCAGTTCTGCTAACGTTTTGCGCAAAATACTGACATTTTTATTCAGACTGTGACCTGATGGGATCAACCCATACCTTCCCCACACTTCTTCTATAATCAGATCCCGATGTAATTGTTTGCGGTTATTCGCAATAAAGAGCTCCAGTAATCTTGCCGTTGCAGCGGACAGAACCACTCTTTCTCCCTGTACACTTAGCGCTCTGGTCTCTGAATCGTATACAATATGATCATTGATTATCTTTTTCATCCGGGAACTCTTTTATTATCGGCGGCAATGCCAGCACGCAGTACAGAATATATTCCCAGAGTTCAGTTAGCAATATAAGAACTGTTTCTTTAAACTTTAACTGTTATTTTTAAAACAACCATCGCCTATCGGTATATATTTTTTCAACGCAACGATGAATTTTTTATTTTTAGTGTTTAACGCGCTGCTTCGGTAGGTCTCTCCAGGCAGCAGGTAGCGCATCGTCGCCTCGTCATCGGTTGACTGGCATCCCTTGTGTACGATGATCCTGAAAAACGTATTGCCGGTATTTGTCAGCGCCCCTTTTTGCTCATCCAGAGTATAACCTAGCGTCAGCTTTCTGGGCCTGACCACCAGTATCGTATCCAATGCAATAGCGGGCACAGCTTCACTTGCTTTGCCTGAATGACGTTCAGCAAACAGCGTTACCGGCATCTCGTGAAACTGAATCCGGTAGTAACGCTCTTTGTCATCCTCGGGCCCGCGATAGAAGATCTTAAAATACTCCCCGGCGTCCGGGGCGAGCGAAAACGTGAGCGGTGTAAACAGCAACTCCCCGTCCTCTATTGGCAGACGCTTTTCCCCACCCGGGCCTGGACGGTCGATTTTAATCGCCGAAATGCTGTACACATTCTGTTTGTGGCTGTCGTTGTAAATACGTTTGCTAATGAACGACCGCTCTGCGGGGATATCATAGATCGTGGAGTCCAGATACAGCGCGTGGGCAGAAAGCGTGTAAAGCGCAATGCAGAGTCCCACCACACCCTCCGCGACCTTCCGCCAGCGCATCATTTTGTTACTCCCAGCCAGTTCGCGGTGACTTTGATTTCACCACTGGCGCTGACCACGCCTTCCCAGTCAGCGCCAGCCACCGTCAGTGCTGAGCGGGAATCATTCATCGGGAACAGCAGCGTTAAGTTGGTGCTGAAAAAGCTGCCATCATCCGTGTTGTTGGCATCCCATGGCACCTGTTGCCATAACGCATCGTTCAGACTAATGGCATTTTCACTGCAGCTGTTCCTCACCTGAGTAGGGCTTCCCGACGCGGTGTTGTATTGCAGATAGGCAGGGACAGGCACGTTTATCCCCCCCTGGGCCGACGTAAACAGGCAGTAAGGGGTATCGTTGATTGTCGTGCTGTCCCCGATAACCTGGGCCGTAATACTGTCAGCCTGACGGGGTCCCGATACGGTGACGACGTAATCCATCTCGATCGGCGCGTCATCTCCGATGGTGCCGCTTCCACTGGCAGAGGCCGTATTATTCGATGAGACAATGCTAATCCCATACTCCTTCGGCACAATATTGAGCTGCAAAGAGGGGGTAAACTGGTAATAGCCTGACTCCGGGGTTAATGCATTCGTAAACGCAAACGTAAAGGGCTGGCTGTTGGTAATACTGACGCCTGCATCCACCAGATTCTTAAGGAATGTTTTCGACAAAAAGACATAGATATACTGGCCAGATGTCGAAAAGACGTTGTAATACGCCGTCGAGGCGCTGAAGTTATACCATGTCGAGCCATTTCCTGAATATTTCACGGTGGTTGCGGAAGGGGTAAAACCCAACGCAGCAGAATCGATATACGCTCTAAACGTCAACGATGCCGTCAAATTTTGTGTCTGCTCAAGGTTGTATTTGACCATTTTACAAATTACGCCATCAACGTTACTGACAACACCCAGCTCACAGGATCCGGAATCATTTGTGATGCTTGGGGTTCCATCACTGGCGATCCACAGCTCCTGAAAGGCACTTGTTGATTCCAGCGCCAGATGTCCCCGCTTGTTTAACGTGTAATTGATGTAATTCCAGCGACCTGTTGTCTGATCCTTACAGCGTTGTCCTGAGGCGTAATCATAGTTAACCGAGGTATAGCAGCGGTTAAAAACATAGGTTTCGCTGCCACCCGTCGGCATATTACGAAAATACTCATAGGCTGAGTTGCTCAGCGAAGCAAAGCCATACGCTCCGCCAATAACCCCCGCCACGGATCCAACCTGCGCGTGGTAAAAACCATTGTTATCCACCCCCTGCCCGGCAATGTAGCCCGTCGTCGGACACTGCGAACCTCGGTAGCAGCGTATTCCTGTGAAAGGAGCATCAATGGGCGAATTATCAATCCACATATCCTGATAATTATTGGCCGGCGCAGTCCAAATGACATAACCCAGGTAACCGAGGCTGACCTGGGAGGTACCGTATTTAACCCAGGTATTTGAGCCGCTGAAACGGGGATCTAACGCGGACGGCGTAATGAAATACTCACCGTCAATGTCGTTCTCGATAAATAAAAACGTGTTGTTGATCGCCCCTGACGATGAGGCGGTCAGTGCCCTTGCGGAGAAGGGAATTAACCCCGCCAAAAACAGGAGCGAAATAAAAACGGAAGCACTTTTTTTCATAGCATTATCTCTGCGCCATCGTGGTTTGCGGTGCACATTTAACATCCCCTACCCACGCAGCGCCCCTGGCTTTTTCCAGATCTAAATCCGCTTCGCAGATATTACCGTTGGCGGACACCAGGGTAATAACGGGATACTTCTTATCAATATCAATGGCGAACTCACCTTTCGCGTCGGTGCGCGTTTTGCCAATGTGGTTATGAATGTCGGTATTTGACGCCAGTTCACCATTGGGATATCGCACCCGGCCAAACACGGTCACCATGCTTTTCACCTCAGGTGACATCACGCCGACGTTACCGGGATAAAGGTTAAGCGCCTGTTTACGGCCCGAGACAATGTCAAAACTGTCTTCAGAGTTTTTATCATTCATAATTTCCAGCTTGTATTGCGCGTAAGGCGGGAGTGCAATAAAGCTCGATTTGCCGCTAAGAATATAATTTCGGTTATTTATTTTTGCGGCCAGCTTTCCATCACCCACAAGATCGGTTTTCACAATAATGCCCGAGCGCTGTCGCTCTTTGCTCAGACCAAAATCGCCGCCCGCCCAGGCAACGGAACCCTGAGAGGAGAAGTTCATATTGGTCGAGTTGTCTGCTGAACGGGTCACCGAAACCGTCCCGCCGTTATAGCGGGTGTCATAACTCAGGTTGCCATTTACAGCGTAATTGTTGTCGTAGTTCTGCTCTCCACTCAGGCGAGTCGAGGCGGAAATGCCTGCAGACGTAATGACGCTATCCTCAAATTGTTTACGCGCGCTGATATTGCCCTGTGTTGCGCCGTAGCGATCGCGTGAAACCCCGACACTCATCCACGAGGCCAGCGGCAGCGATAAATCCAGGCTGACATAGCGTTCCTGACGTCCGTCATCATTCGTATTGTTGTAGTAATAGCGCTGTACCCCGGCCCGTAACCCCACTGTGGCGTACCGTCCCGCATAGAGGGTGGTACTGTAATCCAGGTTCCGGTAGGTATTACCGGAATAGCGGTTTTCGGTCTGGCTAACCGTTAACGTGCCACCGTGCGGAATAAACCGGCTCAGGTTCAATGTTGCGCCAACCGAATAGTTATCCCGCTCCTGCACCGGCAGACGGTTACCGATTTTGCTGTCTTCCCGCGACGCCCACAGCGATCCAAACCCGCCTGGAGCATTAAGACTGGCGCTGCTGACGTTGCGCCATGTTCCGTCGTTCGCCACCAGCGTTTGTGTCCCGACGCTGACATATTCGTTGACGTTAAGAGTAATGTCCGTTTCATTGACGGCATTGTCATCAAACCCATAACCTGTCGTTTTCAGGGTGAGCCCGGAGAGCATCGCCAGGGTTAACGAGGCCGCACCACCCGCAATCCAGGTCTGTTCACTGCCGGCATCACGGTAATGATTGCGTTTATAACTCACGCGGTCGTAATCAAGTGAACCGCCAAAAATTTGCCATGCGACTTCATGCAGGCCTGCGGCCTGCTGGCGGGCAAATATTTTATTCACCCGACTGACGCGGGTGTTCACCGTCCGGCCATTTACCACGACATCCACCGTGACGTCATACACACCGTAAGGGAACCGGCTGGTGTCAATTTCGTAGCTGCCCATGTTGAAGTTCTGAACGCTTAACAAGCGCCCATCACGAAACACATGCACTTCGCCGGCAGACGGTAAAAATATGGTTATTGGGATCAAGGACAGGGAGGTGTTTTCAACCACCGTACTGCCTTTATTGCCGTAGCTGACGCCGTAGATCTTGCCGCCATTCAGCGCATTGAGGCTGGCGATCGACTGAACGTTCCAGGTGTCGAGCATGCCCAACGCCAGACGATAACCCTCATAATCGCGCTCATACATGGCACGATAGAGTTTGCTGGAGCGGTTACTCTCGCCAATACCATAGACCGAGCCATTGATATTGAGGTGGTGCTCTCTCAACGAGGTGGTGTTATCCAGGGTTAAATAACTGCGAGAGCTGCTGCCATTGCGGTAGTCATTGTAATAGGTGCCAAAGTTGTAATTCAGCACAGTAGACAGTCGATCAACGCTGGACGGTCCCAGCAATGAACTGCGGGCGACTACCGCTTCAGTCAGGGCATCCCGGCTGACAATCATCTCCAGATGAAAAGAGGAGACGTTTAATTTCAGCCGTGCGTCTCGCGAAAGGGCAAGAGAGGTATTGTCGATAAATTTCGCATCGCCTATTTTTTCCACCATCTCGCGCGTTTTCTCTGAAAGCACCGCGTTATTGGGCAAATCGGCAACCATAATGGATTTTACAACGATATTTCCCTCAACCAGCGAGATGACCGCATCAGCAATTTTTTGTTGGCTTTTTGTATCCGTCTCCTGGTAGCGGATATAAACGGGGACCGTCATCCCCTGTTCAAGAGAACGCGCGAATGCCCCTGGAATAACATAATTACCAATCTTAACCGGTGCAGAATGCGCAACCCCTGATGTTAGCGCATAAGAGAGTAATAAACTCCCTCCTATAAGATATTTAAAAGACATACGCATCCTTACTTTTCGGTATTTTTATTACTGGTACCGGAAATGACGCCGTGTATTACTTCACTGTAATAAATTGCTTGCCATGCCAAATCCCAATACGGGTGCGACTGTTTGACACATCGCTTTTCTGCAATCTTATTTTTGTGCCTGGCATGACGTAATAACGCTCGCGACACCCGCGTCCCCGATCCTGTGACGCCTCTTTGCAGGCTCCGTAAGCAATGACCCGAAACGAGACGTTGCCTTTGTTGGTGATGACATCCCCGTCACGACCATATTCGAATCGCTCCTTGCGTGGCGCCACGACCAGTATTGTCCCGATTTCTGCCGACGCCGTCGCAATCGCGGCTTTGCCAGCCTTAGTCGATGCGCTTTCGCTTACGGGTTCGTCAACCCACTGCAGCCGGTAATAACGTTCTTTGTCATCTTCAGGGCCCTTATAGAAAAAGCGAAAAACATCTTTTGCATCACCGGGTAAAATAAGGCTCGCCGGTGTAGAAAGTAATTCTCCCGACGTTTCAAATTGCATTTCTGTTCCGTCAGGCAGCGGAGAAGAGAGCCTTTTTACGGTAACGCTCACATAGCGGGCGGAATCAGTGGTGTTAATAATTTCTTTTGATAACGCGTTTTGATCGGCCGTCATTATTGACGTGATATCACCCACATTAATCGCCAGACTGGAAAAGGATATAGCCATCCCTGCCAGCACTGCGAGTGGCAAATATTTCTTCATCAGTGCATTCCTGAGAAATTCGGGAGAGAGCCTCTCCCGAATTAATATTCATTACGCTGGAGTGGTCCAGGTTGCATTGAACTGAACTTTTACGTCACCCGTCCAGTAACCATCCGGCAGCGCAGAATAGTCAGTTACAGCAGTCGAACCGTCAGAAGTCGCTGAAGCGATGGAGAATTTGAAGCTGGACTGATCGCTTACACGCTCAGCGCCGTTATAGGCGCCATCGGCCAGCAGGCTTTCCAGACCTGAAGTGGAAGCCGCATTCACCAGAACGGTTTCGGCAGAGTTAGACAGCGCCTGACCATTCCATGCCACGCCCACATTCAGGGTAGATGCATCACCGCTTGCATTGGTCAGCGTATTGCTGATGACCTGAGCAGTCAGTTCAAAATCGGTTGCACTTTCCTGTCCCTGAATCGTCACATCAAAAGCGCCATCCTGAGTGTTAAACCCATTCAGGCCCTCTGCATACTGGAACGTCAGCGAGTTCAATGGGGTCACGACCAGCAGGCTGGTTGTATCTTTCGTTGCGGTTGCATCCCATGATGCGGTGGCAGATGCCGTAACATCAGCCATAGCATTTGCAGCAGCAAATACAGAAACCAGAGAGGCCACCAGTAATAATTTTTTCATTTTCATCTCCTGAGAACAAACGTACTGCCAGGTGCCATTTAATAAATAACCTGGAAGCTCCATTTAAATGCGAACGGGATTTACCGCGCCAAAAAAGTATTATTTGAATTATGTTTCAGGACAACCAATCGAATGACGAAAAAACCCTCCGTCGTTAGGATTTTTCTCATAATCATTCATGACGAGATCGCTTAAATAAAAATATAAAACTATTTAAATAACATTTTTAAAATAAAAATCTATAATCATAGCAATTTTAGGCAATTTAAACTGTTTTAGCTTTTTGATACAAATCAAAAGTGGTGCATTGAAAGGAATAACAAAAACATATTTCAAATCAAATAAATACGTCACATTGCAAAAAATCATTAGTTTGTTAATGATTTGATAACAAGATGAAAAATATTGGTATAACAGAGAATATTCCGATCCTTACATGATGAATAATGGAATTTTCCTAAAGACAAATTAAATAATAAAACCAATTGTTATCTTTCTCCGTTTCTCACCCGGCAGATAAATAATAAGAATATTTCAGGTGGCAGGGAATATTCCTGGTAAATTATGCACTGGCAATTGATCCGATTTGAAGGCCGCCTCACGCCGCGCCCCTTCCCCTGCCAATCAGACAAATCCAGACAGTCTTCCATATTTCCTCCATTTTTCTGCCGTGTTGCCTGACTAAACTAGTATCATTCCCCGAAGTATTCAGGATGAGAACGTATAACGATGAAAGGCAGTAACAAATCCCGCTGGGCAATCGCCGCTGGCATCATTGTGGTGGCTCTTGCCGCCGCCTGGTTCTGGCACAATCACTCTTCTGACACTTCCGCAGGTGCCAGCAGCCCATCACAGCGTCCCGCGAGTGGCGGACGTCACGGCATGCGCGGCGGTGCGCTGGCTCCCGTTCAGGCGGCTACTGCGGTAAATAAAGCGGTGCCCCGTTATCTCTCCGGGCTGGGAACCATTACCGCCGCCAACACCGTTACGGTTCGCAGCCGTGTGGACGGGCAACTGATGGCGCTTCACTTCCAGGAAGGCCAGCAGGTTAAAGCCGGGGACTTACTGGCAGAAATTGACCCAAGCCAGTTTAAAGTCACCCTCGCGCAGGCGCAGGGCCAGCTCGCGAAAGACAAGGCCACGCTCGCGAACGCCCGACGCGATTTGGCACGCTATCAGCAACTGGTGAAAACCAACCTGGTATCGCGTCAGGAACTGGATACGCAGCAGTCTCTGGTCAGCGAAGCGCTGGGCACCCTTAAAGCCGACGAAGCCGCCGTGGCCAGCGCACAGTTACAGCTCGACTGGAGCCGCATCACCGCCCCGATTGACGGCCGCGTCGGTCTGAAGCAGGTTGATATTGGCAACCAGATTTCCAGCGGCGATACCACCGGTATCGTGGTCATCACCCAGACGCATCCTGTCGATTTAGTCTTTACCCTGCCGGAGAGCGACATCGCAACCGTGGTTCAGGCGCAAAAAGCCGGCAAAGGGCTGGTTGTGGAGGCCTGGGATCGCACCAACAAGCAAAAATTGAGCGAAGGCACCCTGCTCAGTCTGGATAACCAGATTGACACCACCACCGGCACCATCAAGTTAAAAGCCCGCTTTAACAATCAGGATGATGCGCTTTTCCCGAATCAGTTCGTGAATGCGCGGATGCTGGTCGCAACGCAGGAAAATGCGGTCGTTATCCCAACGGCGGCGCTGCAGATGGGCAACGAAGGGAACTTTGTCTGGGTGCTTAACAGTGAGAATAACGTCAGCAAGCATCTGGTGAAAACCGGCATTCAGGACAGCCAGACGGTGGTGATCAGCGCCGGCCTTTCCGCAGGTGACCGCGTGGTTACCGACGGTATTGATCGTCTCACCGAGGGGGCGAAAGTCGAAGTGGTTGAAGGCCAGCAACAGCCTGCTAAGCAGGGAGCGACTTCCTGATGCAGGTTATGCCCCCGAGCTCTACAGGTGGGCCTTCACGCCTGTTTATTCTGCGCCCTGTTGCCACCACGCTGTTAATGGTGGCGATCCTGCTGGCCGGGATTATTGGCTATCGCTTCCTGCCCGTCTCGGCGCTGCCGGAAGTGGATTATCCCACCATCCAGGTGGTCACCCTTTATCCGGGTGCGAGCCCGGATGTGGTGACGTCTGCCATCACCGCGCCGCTGGAGCGCCAGTTTGGTCAGATGTCTGGCCTGAAGCAAATGTCCTCGCAAAGCTCCGGCGGAGCATCCGTGGTGACGCTGCAGTTCCAGCTTACGCTCTCACTCGACGTTGCCGAACAGGAAGTACAGGCCGCGATTAACGCAGCCACCAACCTGCTGCCATCGGACCTGCCCAATCCACCGGTCTACAGCAAAGTAAACCCGGCGGATCCGCCGATCATGACGCTCGCCGTCACCTCCTCCGCCATGCCGATGACTCAGGTCGAAGACATGGTCGAAACGCGCGTGGCACAGAAAATTTCACAGGTCTCTGGCGTGGGGCTGGTTACGCTTGCCGGCGGTCAACGTCCGGCGGTGCGCGTGAAGCTCAACGCCCAGGCCATTGCCGCGCTGGGCCTTACCAGCGAAACCATCCGCAGCGCCATCAGTAACGCCAACGTCAACTCGGCGAAAGGCTCGCTTGATGGCCCAACCCGGGCCGTGACCCTCTCGGCGAACGATCAAATGCAGTCTGCGGATGAATATCGACAGCTGATCGTCGCGTACCAGAACGGTGCGCCGGTGCGTCTGGGCGATGTGGCAACCGTTGAGCAAGGTGCGGAAAACAGCTGGCTCGGCGCCTGGGCCAACAAACAGCAGGCAATCGTGATGAACGTCCAGCGCCAGCCGGGTGCTAATATCATTGAAACCGCAGACAGCATTCGCACCATGCTGCCGCAGCTGATTGAAAGCCTGCCCAGGTCAGTGAGCGTGAAAGTGCTGTCTGACCGGACCACCAATATTCGCGCGTCCGTGACTGACACCCAGTTTGAACTGATGCTGGCGATTGCGCTGGTGGTGATGATCATCTACCTGTTCCTGCGTAACGTGCCGGCGACCCTCATTCCTGCCGTCGCCGTGCCGCTCTCACTGGTGGGAACATTTGCCGTCATGGTGTTCCTCGATTTTTCGATAAACAACCTGACGCTGATGGCCCTTACCATTGCCACCGGCTTTGTGGTCGATGACGCTATCGTTGTTATCGAGAACATCTCGCGCTATATCGAAAAAGGCGAAAAACCGTTAGCCGCGGCGCTGAAAGGAGCGGGCGAGATCGGCTTTACCATTATCTCCCTCACCTTCTCACTGATTGCGGTACTGATCCCACTGCTGTTTATGGGCGATATCGTCGGGCGTTTGTTCCGCGAATTTGCCGTGACGCTGGCCGTCGCCATTCTGATTTCCGCCGTGGTGTCACTGACCCTCACGCCGATGATGTGCGCCCGTATGCTGAGCCACGCCTCCCTGCGCAAGCAAAACCGCTTCTCGCGCGCCTCTGAGCGGATGTTCGAACGCATTATTGCCGCTTACGGACGGGTGCTGGCGAAAGTGCTTAACCATCCATGGGCAACCCTTGGCGTGGCGCTTGGTACGCTGGCGCTCAGCGTTATGCTGTGGATTTTCATCCCGAAAGGTTTCTTCCCGATTCAGGACAACGGCATTATCCAGGGCACGCTTCAGGCACCGCAGACGGTCTCCTTCGCTAACATGGCGCAGCGTCAGCAGCAGGTGTCAGAGATCATCATGAAAGATCCGGCAGTAGAGAGCCTGACGTCGTATGTCGGTGTCGATGGCACCAACCCGTCGCTGAACAGTGCCCGCCTGCAGATCAACCTTAAACCGCTTGACAATCGCGACGACCGCGTGCAAACGGTGATCGAACGCCTGCAAACTGCCGTGGCGCGCGTGCCGGGTATTGAGCTGTACCTCCAGCCGATTCAGGATTTAACCATCGATACCCAGGTGAGCCGTACCCAGTACCAGTTCACGCTGCAGGCCACCACCCTTGATGCGCTCAGCACCTGGGTACCGCAACTGGTGGATAAACTCAACGCCCTGCCGCAGCTCTCGGACGTCAGCAGCGACTGGCAGGACAAAGGGCTGGCGGCGTATGTGAACGTCAACCGCGATACCGCCAGCCGGCTTGGGATCACCATGGCCGACGTGGATAATGCGCTGTATAACGCATTCGGTCAGCGTCTGATCTCCACCATCTATACCCAGGCGAATCAGTATCGCGTGGTGCTGGAACACAACACGGAAAACACGCCCGGCCTGGCCGCGCTCGATTCGGTGCGCCTGACCAGCAAAGACGGGGGCATCGTGCCCCTCAGCGCCATCGCGACGGTGGAAGAGCGCTACACACCGCTGTCGATTAACCATCTGGATCAGTTCCCGTCCACCACCATCTCGTTTAACGTACCGGACGGTTATTCGCTGGGCGAAGCGGTGGAGTCCATTCTGGCCGCAGAGAAGACGCTGAACTTCCCGTCCGATATTCAGACCCAGTTCCAGGGCAGCACGCTGGCGTTCCAGGCCGCGCTGGGCAACACCATCTGGCTGATTGTCGCGGCCGTGGTGGCGATGTATATCGTGCTCGGTGTGCTGTATGAAAGCTTTATTCACCCTATTACCATCCTCTCCACCCTGCCAACGGCGGGCGTGGGGGCACTGCTGGCATTGATGCTGGCGGGGAGCGAGCTGGACGTGATTGCCATCATTGGGATCATCCTGCTTATCGGGATCGTGAAGAAAAACGCCATCATGATGATCGACTTTGCCCTTGCCGCCGAGCGCGAGCAGGGGATGTCGCCGCGCGAGGCAATTTTCCAGGCCTGCCTGCTGCGTTTTCGCCCGATCCTGATGACCACGCTCGCCGCCCTGCTAGGTGCCCTGCCGCTGATGCTCAGTACCGGTGTTGGTGCCGAGCTGCGTCGTCCGCTGGGGATTGGTATGGTCGGTGGCCTGCTGGTAAGCCAGGTCCTGACCCTGTTCACCACGCCGGTCATTTATCTGCTGTTTGACCGTCTGGCGCTGTGGACGAAAAGCCGCTTCCCGAAACGTGAAGAGGAGGCGTAAATGAAGTTTTTCGCCCTCTTCATTTATCGCCCGGTGGCGACGATTTTACTCTCACTCGCCATCACCCTGTGCGGCGTCCTGGGCTTCCGGCTGCTGCCGGTGGCCCCGCTGCCGCAGGTGGATTTCCCGGTGATCATGGTCAGCGCCTCGCTGCCCGGTGCATCACCGGAAACCATGGCCTCGTCGGTTGCCACACCGCTGGAACGTTCACTCGGGCGAATTGCCGGGGTCAACGAGATGACCTCCAGCAGCTCGCTTGGCAGCACGCGCATCATTCTGGAATTCAGCTTCGACCGGGATATTAACGGCGCCGCGCGCGATGTGCAGGCGGCGATCAACGCCGCGCAGAACCTGCTACCGAGCGGGATGCCGGGCCGTCCGACATACCGTAAAGCGAACCCGTCCGATGCGCCGATCATGATCCTGACGCTTACCTCGGACACCTATTCGCAGGGGCAGCTGTACGATTTCGCCTCCACCCAACTGGCGCAGACTCTTGCCCAGATTAACGGCGTGGGTGATGTCAGCGTTGGCGGAAGCTCTCTGCCCGCCGTGCGCGTGGGCTTAAACCCGCAGGCGCTGTTTAACCAGGGTGTTTCACTGGACGATGTGCGCTCCGCCATCAGCAATGCAAACGTGCGCAAACCGCAGGGGGCCATTGAGGACAGTAGCCACCGCTGGCAGATCCAGACTAACGATGAGCTGAAAACCGCTGCGGAATACCAGCCGCTGATCATTCACTACAACAACGGTGCGGCGGTGCGCCTGAGCGATGTCGCGAGCGTCACCGACTCGGTGCAGGACGTGCGCAACGCAGGGATGACCAACGCCAAACCGGCCATTTTGCTGATGATCCGCAAGCTGCCGGAAGCCAATATTATTGAGACGGTGAACGGTATCCGCGCGAGATTGCCGGAACTCCAGCAGACCATCCCGGCGGCGATCGATCTGCAGATTGCCCAGGATCGCTCCCCCACCATTCGCGCCTCGCTTGAAGAGGTAGAGCAGACGCTTGTGATCTCCGTTGCGCTGGTGATTCT
The DNA here is from genome assembly GCF_057320345.1 of Enterobacter cloacae complex sp. 394I7. NCBI lineage: Bacteria > Pseudomonadati > Pseudomonadota > Gammaproteobacteria > Enterobacterales > Enterobacteriaceae > Enterobacter > Enterobacter cloacae complex sp. 394I7. The sequence goes on from NZ_JBXWCR010000001.1 coordinate 2,007,481, forward strand.
GGTGGTCTTCCTGTTTCTGCGTTCAGGCCGGGCCACGCTGATCCCTGCGGTGGCAGTGCCTGTCTCGCTGATCGGGACCTTCGCGGCGATGTACCTGTGCGGATTTAGCCTTAACAACCTGTCGCTGATGGCGCTGACGATTGCCACCGGCTTCGTGGTGGATGACGCCATTGTGGTGCTGGAGAACATCTCGCGCCATCTGGAGGCGGGGATGAAACCGCTGCAGGCCGCGCTGCAGGGAACGCGAGAAGTGGGCTTTACGGTACTGTCGATGAGCCTGTCGCTGGTGGCGGTGTTCCTGCCGTTACTGCTGATGGGCGGCCTGCCTGGCCGGCTGTTACGGGAATTTGCCGTCACGCTCTCGGTCGCCATCGGTATTTCATTGATCGTGTCTCTCACGCTCACGCCGATGATGTGCGGCTGGATGTTAAAACGCAGCAAGCCCCACTCTCAGCCGCGCCGTAAGGGGTTTGGTCGCTTCCTGCTGGCGATGCAGGAGAGCTATGGCAAGTCCCTGAAGTGGGTGCTGAGGCATACGCGCATCGTCGGCCTGGTGCTGATTGGCACCATCGTGCTCAACGTCTGGATGTACATTACTATCCCGAAAACCTTCTTCCCGGAGCAGGACACCGGGGTGCTGATGGGTGGGATCCAGGCAGACCAGAGTATTTCGTTTCAGGCCATGCGCGGCAAGCTGCAGGACTTTATGAAGATCATCCGCGAAGATAAAGCGGTAGATAACGTGACCGGCTTTACCGGCGGTTCGCGGGTGAACAGCGGGATGATGTTTATCACCCTGAAGCCGCGTGACGAGCGCAATGAAACCGCCCAGCAGGTTATCGATCGCCTGCGCGTTAAGCTCGCCAAAGAGCCGGGCGCTAATCTGTTTTTGATGGCCGTTCAGGATATCCGCGTCGGCGGGCGTCAGGCTAACGCCAGCTATCAATACACGTTACTCTCTGACGATTTAGCCGCCCTGCGCGAGTGGGAGCCTAAGATCCGCAAGGCGCTGGCCGCCCTGCCACAGCTGGCGGACGTTAACTCCGATCAGCAGGACAACGGCGCAGAAATGGCGCTGACCTACAATCGCGAAACCATGTCACGTCTGGGGATTAACGTCGATGCCGCCAACAGCCTGCTGAACAATGCCTTCGGCCAGCGTGAGATTTCCACCATCTACCAGCCCATGAACCAATACAAGGTGGTGATGGAGGTGGACCCGCGTTACACCCAGGACATCAGCGCGCTGGACAACATGTTTGTGATTAATAACGACGGTAAGGCGATCCCGCTCTCTTACTTTGCCAGCTGGCAGCCGGCGAATGCGCCGCTGTCGGTGAACCACCAGGGCCTTTCGGCGGCATCGACCATCTCCTTTAACCTGCCAGCCGGTTCGTCCCTCTCTGAGGCCAGCGATGCGATCAACCGTGCGATGACCCAGCTTGGCGTGCCGTCCACGGTACGCGGCAGTTTTGCCGGTACCGCGCAGGTGTTCCAGGAGACGATGAATTCGCAGGTGATTTTGATTCTGGCCGCCATTGCGACAGTCTATATCGTGCTGGGCGTGCTTTATGAAAGCTACGTCCATCCGCTGACCATTCTCTCCACGCTGCCGTCGGCGGGCGTCGGGGCGCTGCTGGCGCTGGAGCTGTTCGGCGCGCCCTTCAGCCTGATTGCGCTGATTGGTATCATGCTGTTAATTGGCATCGTGAAGAAAAACGCCATCATGATGGTGGACTTCGCGCTGGACGCCCAGCGAAATGGCAACCTGACGCCAGAAGAGGCCATATTCCAGGCCTGTCTGCTGCGTTTTCGCCCGATCATGATGACCACGCTGGCGGCGCTGTTTGGCGCGCTGCCGCTGGTGATTTCCGGCGGTGACGGCTCAGAATTGCGCCAGCCGCTGGGGATCACCATTGTCGGAGGGCTGGTGATGAGCCAGCTGCTGACGCTCTACACCACGCCGGTGGTCTATCTGTTCTTTGACCGTCTGCGGGTGCGTTTTTCGCGTAAAAACAGAACGACGGTAACCGAATAAATGACCGACCTCCCACGTCACGTGCGCTGGCAGCTGTGGATTGTCGCCTTCGGCTTCTTTATGCAGTCGCTGGATACAACCATCGTCAATACCGCCCTCCCCTCGATGGCAAAAAGCCTGGGGGAGAGTCCGCTGCATATGCATATGGTGATTGTCTCCTATGTATTAACGGTGGCCGTTATGCTTCCGGCCAGCGGCTGGCTGGCGGACAAAGTGGGCGTGCGGAATATCTTTTTCACCGCCATCGTGCTGTTTACCACAGGCTCGCTGTTTTGCGCCCAGGCGAATACGCTGGATCAGCTGGTGATGGCCCGCGCGTTACAGGGCATTGGCGGGGCGATGATGGTGCCTGTCGGGCGGCTGACGGTGATGAAGATTGTGCCCCGCGAGCAGTACATGGCCGCAATGACCTTCGTCACCCTGCCCGGCCAGGTCGGCCCGCTGCTTGGCCCGGCGCTGGGTGGAGTGCTGGTGGAGTATGCCTCCTGGCACTGGATCTTCTTAATCAACCTGCCGGTGGGCATCATCGGCGCGATTGCCACCCTGATGCTGATGCCTAACTACACCATGCAGACCCGGCGCTTTGATTTCCTGGGTTTTATCCTGCTGGCGGCGGGGATGGCGATGCTCACCCTCGCGCTTGATGGCCAAAAAGGCCTCGGGATTTCCGCCCTGACGCTTGGCCTTCTGGTGGCGCTCGGCATTACCGCTATCCTGTGGTATCTCTGGCATGCCAGAGGTAACGAGAGCGCGTTGTTCACGCTCGATCTGTTTAAAAACCCCACCTATCGTCTGGGCCTGTTCGGGAGCTTTGCCGGGCGCATCGGCAGCGGCATGTTGCCCTTTATGACGCCGGTCTTTTTGCAGATTGGAATGGGATTTTCACCGTTTCACGCCGGCTTGATGATGATCCCGATGGTACTTGGCAGCATGGGAATGAAACGCATCGTGGTGCAGGTGGTTAACCGTTTTGGTTATCGCCACGTCCTGGTCGCCGCGACGCTTGGGTTAGCCCTGGTGAGCCTGCTGTTTATGGCCGTGGCGCTGCTGGGCTGGTACTACGCGCTGCCGCTGGTGTTGTTCTGCCAGGGCATAATTAACTCTGTGCGCTTTTCGTCAATGAATACCCTGACGTTAAAAGCACTCCCGGATGACCTGGCGAGCAGCGGAAACAGCCTGCTGTCGATGATCATGCAGCTCTCCATGAGCGTAGGGGTGACCCTTGCCGGTTTACTGCTCGGCATGTACGGACAGCATCATCTTAGCGTCGACACGCCGGTCGCCCATCAGGTCTTTTTGTATACCTATCTCAGCATGGCGGTGATTATCGCCCTGCCCGCGTTCATCTTCGCCAGAGTGCCGGATGATACCCGTAAGAACGTCGTTATCCGACACGGCAAAAGGAGTGCACCATGAAATTCTGGCGTCCGGGCATTACCGGTAAACTCTTTGTGGCGATATTTGCCACCTGTATCGTGCTGCTGGTCACCATGCACTGGGCCGTGCGGGTCAGTTTCGAACGGGGTTTTATTGATTACATTAAGCATGGTAATGAACAGCGTTTACAGGGGCTGAGCGATGCGCTGAGCGATCAGTATGCCCTGCACGGTAACTGGCGTTTTCTGCGCAATAACGACCGCTTCGTATTCCAGATCCTGCGCTCGCTTGAGCATGATACCGGTGACGATCGCCCGGGGCCCGGGATGCCGCCGCACGGCTGGCGCACCCAGTTCTGGGTGATAGACCAGGATATGCGCGTACTGGTTGGCCCGCGCGCGCCCATTCCGCCGGATGGCACAAAGCGGGCGATCACAGTGAATAACGCCACCGTCGGCTGGGTGATCGCCTCGCCGGTTGAACGCCTGACGCGCAACACCGATATCAACTTTGATCGCCAGCAGCGCCGCACCAGCTGGTTGATTGTCGCGCTCTCCACCCTGCTGGCCGCGCTCGCGACCTTCCCGCTGGCCCGCGGTCTGCTCGCGCCGGTTAAACGGCTGGTGGAAGGGACGCATAAGCTGGCCGCCGGGGATTTCTCCACCCGCGTCGATACCCGTAGCCAGGACGAACTCGGCAAGCTGGCGCAGGACTTTAACCAGCTCGCCAGCACCCTGGAAAAAAACCAGCAGATGCGACGCGATTTTATGGCTGATATTTCCCATGAACTCCGCACGCCGCTGGCGGTGCTGCGCGGCGAGCTGGAAGCTATTCAGGACGGCGTGCGTCAGTTCACTCCCGAATCGGTGGCCTCGCTGCAGGCGGAAGTGGGCACGCTGACCAAACTGGTCGATGACCTCCACCAGCTCTCCATGTCGGACGAAGGCGCGCTGGCCTACCAGAAAGCGCCCGTCGATGTGATAAACGTGCTGGAGGTGGTAAGCGGTGCCTTCCGCGAACGTTTCGCCAGCCGCAACCTGAAAATCGATCTCTCACTGCCTGACAGTGCCGTGGTGTTTGGCGACAAAGACCGCCTGATGCAGCTGTTCAACAATCTGCTGGAAAATAGCCTGCGCTACACCGACAGCGGCGGTGGCCTGCATATTTCCGGCAAACAAGAAAACGGGCATTTTGCCCTGACCTTTGCGGATTCAGCCCCCGGCGTGCAGGATGCACAGCTGGAAAAACTGTTTGAGCGATTTTATCGCACCGAAGGCTCCCGCAATCGCGCCAGCGGCGGGTCCGGTCTGGGACTGGCGATTTGCGTAAACATCGTCGAGGCCCATAATGGCACGATCCGCGCCGCCCATTCGCCTTTTGGCGGGGTAAGCATTACAGTAGAGTTACCTCTGGAACGGGATTTATCGAGAGAAGCATGACCGAGTTACCGATTGACGAAAACACGCCACGCATTTTGATTGTCGAAGACGAGCCGAAGCTCGGGCAGTTACTGATCGACTATTTACGCGCGGCAAGCTATGCCCCCACGCTTATCAGCCATGGCGATCAGGTGCTGCCTTATGTGCGCCAGACGCCGCCGGACCTGATCCTGCTGGATCTGATGCTCCCCGGAACCGATGGCCTGACCCTGTGCCGGGAAATTCGTCGCTTCTCAGACGTGCCGGTGGTGATGGTGACGGCGAAAATCGAAGAGATCGACCGCCTGCTGGGCCTCGAAATTGGCGCGGATGATTACATCTGCAAGCCATACAGCCCACGTGAAGTGGTCGCGCGCGTAAAAACCATTCTGCGCCGCTGTAAGCCCCATCGTGAACTGCAGGTACTGGACGCGGAAAGCCCACTTATCGTCGATGAAAGCCGCTTCCAGGCGAGCTGGCGCGGCAAGCTGCTGGATCTCACCCCCGCCGAATTCCGCCTGTTGAAAACCCTCTCCCACGAGCCGGGGAAGGTCTTCTCCCGCGAGCAACTGCTGAACCGTCTGTATGATGATTACCGGGTCGTGACTGACCGTACCATCGACAGCCATATTAAAAACCTGCGCCGCAAGCTGGAAGCGCTCGATGCGGAGCAGTCATTTATCCGCGCGGTGTATGGCGTGGGCTACCGATGGGAAGCGGATGCCTGCAGGATAGCCTGAGCATTTAGCTTACCGAACCCGCCTGCTGGCGGGTTTTTCATTTCTGGAAAGCAACGAAGAATCAACCATACTCACATTACCGGTTCGCTTATTGATAACTGGTGCAGATAATTCCACTTCGTTCAAGGAGTTCCTATGTCTGGTTGGTTCGAGTTAAACAAAAGCAGTGATGGTCAGTTCAGGTTTGTTCTCAAAGCAGGAAACGGAGAAACGATCCTGACCAGTGAGCTTTACACCACCAAAAATTCCGCCGAAAACGGTATCGCCTCCGTTCGCACCAATAGCCCTTCTGATGAACGTTATGAGAAGAAAGTGGCCACCAACGGTAAATTCCACTTCAATCTGAAGGCCGGGAATCATCAGGTTATTGGCAGCAGCCAGATGTATGCCTCGGAACAGTCGCGAGATAAAGGCATCGCGTCGGTCAAAACTAACGGTTCAAGCCAGACGGTAAAAGACAATACCTGACGACACGCCTCCGGCCGGGTTAGCGATGGTACGACCCGGCGCTTTACCTCCCTGTCCCTCAGCGCTACAATGCCCGCCCTTAGAGTGGGGGATCTCCCCTTACCGCTGCACCTGGTGCATGCGGATCTGACCTGTCATCAGAACGAGAACAAACATGTTTAAACCGGAACTCCTTTCCCCGGCGGGAACGCTGCAAAATATGCGTTACGCTTTCGCCTATGGCGCTGACGCCGTCTATGCTGGCCAGCCGCGCTACTCACTGCGCGTGCGTAACAATGAATTCAACCATGAGAACCTGCAACTCGGCATTAACGAAGCACATGCCCTGGGCAAAAAATTCTACGTGGTGGTCAACATTGCGCCGCATAACGCCAAGCTGAAAACGTTCATCCGCGATCTGAAGCCGGTGGTTGATATGGGACCGGACGCGCTGATCATGTCGGACCCGGGTTTAATCATGCTGGTTCGGGAGAACTTCCCGGAGATGGATATTCACCTCTCCGTTCAGGCCAACGCCGTTAACTGGGCAACGGTGAAATTCTGGAAACAGATGGGGCTGACCCGCGTCATTCTGTCTCGTGAACTTTCGCTGGAAGAGATTGAAGAGATCCGCACGCAGGTGCCGGATATGGAAATCGAAATCTTCGTTCACGGCGCGCTGTGCATGGCCTACTCCGGTCGTTGCCTGCTCTCGGGATATATCAACAAGCGTGACCCGAACCAGGGTACCTGCACCAACGCCTGCCGCTGGGAATATAACGTTCAGGAAGGCAAAGAAGACGACATCGGCAATATCGTCCACAAACATGAGCCGATCCCGGTGACCAACGTGGAGCCAACCTTAGGCATCGGCGCGCCAACTGACAGCGTGTTCATGATTGAAGAAGCCAAACGTCCGGGTGAGTACATGACCGCCTTTGAAGACGAGCATGGCACTTACATCATGAACTCCAAAGACCTGCGTGCGATTGCGCACGTTGAGCGTCTGACGCAGATGGGCGTGCATTCCCTGAAAATTGAAGGCCGTACCAAGTCCTACTACTACTGCGCGCGTACTGCTCAGGTGTACCGTAAAGCCATCGACGATGCCGCTGCCGGTAAACCGTTCGATACCAGCCTGCTGGAAACCCTGGAAGGCCTGGCGCATCGCGGTTATACCGAAGGTTTCCTGCGTCGTCACACCCATGACGATTACCAGAACTACGAACACGGCTATTCCGTTTCCGAGCGTCAGCAGTTTGTCGGTGATTTTACCGGTGAGCGCAAAGGTGCGCTGGCCGCCGTGGCGGTGAAGAACAAATTCACCAAAGGCGACAGCCTGGAGTTAATGACCCCGCAGGGCAACATGAACTTCACCCTGGAACATCTGGAAAACGGTAAAGGCGAAGCAATTGACGTGGCGCCAGGCAACGGCCATACCGTCTGGCTGCCGGTACCCGAAGAAGTGGAGCTGGAGTTTGCGCTGCTGATGCGTAATTTCAACGGTGAAAGTACCCGTAACCCGCACAGTAAATAGTCAAGCAGGGAAATTTTTTCGCGCTGGGATAATTCTTAGAATCGGATCACATACCGCTTCGTTCAATACGGGTATTATCCCCCCGCTGAAAAACATAACCCATAAATGCTAGCTGTACCAGGAACCACCTCCTTAGCCTGCGTAATCTCCCTTACGCGGGCTTATTTTTTGCCTTTCATCCTGTTCTTACCCGCTTTTTTCCTCCCTGCTATACACTCTTACTAACGCTAAAAAAGGGAGCAGCGCGGATGGCAATCTATCCAGACAGTTTATTGATTCTCAATGGCAAAAGTGCGGGCAACGATTTGTTGCGCCAGGCAGTGACGGATTTGCGTGAAGACGGTGCGCGTATACACGTGCGAGTGACGTGGGAAAAAGGTGATGCGGCACGCTATATCGACGAAGGTCTGAAGCTCGGGGTCGAAACCATTATTTCTGGCGGGGGCGATGGCACCATTAATGAAATTGCCGGCGCTCTGATAGATCTTCCCGCAACCGACCGCCCGGTGATGGGCATTTTGCCGCTCGGTACGGCCAACGATTTCGCCACCAGCGCCGGAATCCCCGAAGAACTGGGAAAAGCCCTGCAGCTGGCTATCCTCGGCAAAGCCACCGCCGTGGATATTGCTCAGGTGAATGAAAAAACCTGTTTTATTAATATGGCGACCGGTGGATTCGGGACGCGCATTACCAGCGAAACCCCTGAAAAGCTGAAGGCAGCGCTGGGCGGCGTCTCGTATCTGATCCATGGCCTGATGCGCATGGATACCCTGAAGCCGGACCGCTGTGAGATTCACGGCGAGAACTTTCAGTGGCAGGGTGATGCGCTGGTGATTGGTATCGGCAATGGCCGTCAGGCCGGTGGCGGACAGCAGTTATGCCCGGAGGCGCTGATCAATGATGGTCAGTTACAGCTGCGTATTTTCACGGGTGATGGCCTGCTGCCTGCGCTGTTTACCACCCTGACCCAGCCAGAAGAGAGCCCGAATATTATTGCCGGTAAATCCGCGTGGTTTGAAGTGAATGCCCCACACGGCATGACGTTTAATCTTGACGGAGAGCCGCTGAGCGGGAAGCAGTTCCGCATTGAGGTGTTACCGGGCGCGCTACAGTGCCGGCTGCCACCGGACTGCCAGCTTCTGCGTTGACAGTGTGGCCGGGCGGCGGTAACGCCTGACCCGGCCAGCGTTTTACAAAAAGTCTTAAGCGATAGTCACTTTGCTGTCCAGGTACACATCCTGCACGGCATTGATCAGCTTCACGCCGTCCGCCATCGATTTTTTAAACGCCTTACGGCCCAGGATCAGCCCCATACCGCCCGCGCGCTTATTGATAACCGCCGTGCGCACCGCGTCGGAGAGATCGGTGTCGCCACCCGCCGCACCACCGGAGTTAATTAACCCGGCACGTCCCATATAGCAGTTCGCCAGCTGATAACGCACCAGGTCGATAGGGTTTTCACTGGTCAGTTTGCTGTAGACCCGGTCATCGGTGTAACCGAAGTTTACCGCTTTATAACCGCCGTTATTTTCCGCCATCTTCTGCTTCACAATATCCGCGCCAATGGTTGCCGCCAGATGGTTCGCCTGGCCGGTCAGGTCGGCAGAAACGTGGTAGTCCACTCCGTCTTTCTTAAATGCGGAGTTACGCAGATACGCCCACAGAACGGTGACCATACCCAGCTCATGCGCGCGTTCGAAGGCAGCAGAAATTTCTTCAATCTGGCGACGTGACTGCTCAGAACCAAAGTAGATCGTCGCCCCGACCGCGACCGCGCCCATATTGAACGCCTGCTCTACGCTGGCGTAAAGCGTCTGATCGTATTCGGTCGGGTAGCTCAGGGTTTCGTTGTGATTCAGTTTGACGAGGAATGGAATGCGGTGGGCATAGCGACGCGATACGGAGGCCAGTACGCCATAGGTGGACGCCACGCAGTTACAGCCCGCTTCTATCGCCAGTTCGACGATGTTCTTCGGATCGAAATACAGCGGGTTCGCCGCAAAGGAGGCGCCCGCGGAGTGCTCAACGCCCTGGTCAACCGGCAGAATAGAAAGATACCCGGTTCCCCCCAGTCGGCCGGTATTATAGAGGGTCTGCATATTTCGCAGTACCGCAGGCGGACGGTTGTTATCAACCATCACGCGGTCGACGTAATCGTGGCCAGGCAGATAAAGCTGGTCGGCTGGAATGGTCATACAACGATGCTGTAAAAGGCTGTCGGCGTCTTTGCCAAGCAACTGCGCAATATCAGTCATGTGATGCTCCCGTAAGCCCGACGTAATGTCGGTGAGTGTTTATCCAGACCCATAGCGTTATGGGCAGACTAAGCCTGGTACCGACTTAACAGATTTTCCACCATTTGCATTTTTTTTCAGCACAATCTGCTGGCTCGATTCGTGTACAACAAAACTGTTACATTGATCAAACAATCACCGCAAAGGTATTTAAAAGGTATTATTAAGTGGTATGTTAAAGGCGTACCCTCTCTGACATGCAGGATTAAACAATGAAAACGAAAGTCCAACTGTCATTCATGATGTTTGTTGAATGGTTTATCTGGGGCGCGTGGTTTGTACCGCTGTGGCTGTGGCTGAGCAAAAGCGGTTTTACCGCCGGGGAAATTGGCTGGTCTTATGCCTGTACCGCGATTGCCGCGATCCTCTCCCCCATTCTGGTGGGTTCATTGACAGACCGCTTTTTCGCTGCGCAGAAAGTACTGGCCGTACTGATGTTCGCCGGTGCCATCGTGATGTACTTCGCCGCACAGCAAACCCTGTTCAGCACCTTTTTCCCGCTGCTGCTGATTTACTCCCTGACCTATATGCCGACCATTGCGCTGACCAACAGTATTGCCTTCGCCAATGTGGATGATGTGGAGGCTGATTTCCCGCGTATCCGCGTGATGGGCACCCTCGGCTGGATCGCCTCGGGACTGGCGTGCGGTTTCCTCCCGCAGATGATGGGCTATAACGACATTTCCGATACCAATATTCCGCTGCTGATGACGGCGGGCAGCTCCGCCCTGCTCGGTGTCTTTGCGCTGTTCCTGCCGAACACCCCGCCGAAGAGTACCGGCAAGATGGATTTCAAAGTCATGCTGGGGCTGGATGCGCTGATCCTGCTGCGCGATAAAAACTTCCTGGTGTTCTTCTTCTGCTCATTTCTGTTCGCAATGCCGCTGGCCTTCTATTACATCTTTGCCAACGGCTATCTCACCGAAGTGGGGATGAAAAACGCCACCGGCTGGATGACGCTCGGCCAGTTCTCCGAAATCTTCTTTATGCTGGCGCTGCCGTTCTTCACCAAACGCTTTGGTATTAAGAAGGTCTTGCTGCTGGGCCTGCTCACCGCCGCCATCCGCTATGGCTTCTTTGTTTACGGTGGTGCCGACCAGTACTTCACCTATGCCCTGCTGTTCCTCGGCATTCTGCTGCATGGCGTGAGTTACGACTTCTACTATGTGACCGCGTATATCTACGTGGATAAAAAAGCGCCGGTGCATATGCGCACCGCCGCACAAGGCCTGATTACGCTGTGCTGTCAGGGGTTTGGTAGCCTGTTAGGTTACCGCCTGGGCGGCGTGATGATGGAAAAAATGTTCGCATACAAAGAGCCGGTGAATGGGTTGACCTTCAACTGGGCCGGAATGTGGGCATTCGGAGGGATCATGATTGCCGTGATCGCCGTGCTGTTTATGCTGTTTTTCCGCGAATCGGACAAAGAGATCACCGCAATTGAGGTGGTTGAAGGCGATACCGCGCTGACACGAGGGGAAGTTAAATGAAACAAGAACGTGTTCTCGGTGCCCTTTACGGGCAAGCGTTAGGGGATGCGATGGGCATGCCGTCGGAGCTTTGGCCGAGAAAGCGCGTCAAAGCGCACTTCGGCTGGATCGACCGTTTTTTACCCGGACCGGCTGAAAATAACGCCGCCTGCTATTTTAAGCAGGCAGAATTCACCGACGATACGTCAATGGCGTTATGCCTGGCGGATGCGATTATCGAATGCGACGGGCAGATCAACGCGGATGTTATCGGCAAACATATTCTGCACTGGGCGGAGTCGTTCGATGCGTTTAACAAGAATGTGTTAGGTCCGACATCGAAGATTGCGCTTAACGCCATTCGTGACGGCAAGCCGGTCAGTGAACTGGAAAACAACGGCGTCACCAACGGTGCGGCGATGCGCGCCTCTCCGCTGGGCTGCCTGCTGCCGGCCACGCGTCTGGAGCACTTTGTCGCAGAGGTGGCGCTGGCCTCAAGCCCGACCCATAAATCCGACCTCGCGATTGCCGGCGCGGTGGTGATAGCCTGGGCGGTGTCGCGTGCCATTGACGGTGAACGCTGGCAGAACATCGTCGATGCCCTGCCAGGCATTGCCCGCTACGCACAGGAAGCGAAAACAACCACCTTCAGCGCATCGCTGGCGGCACGGATTGAGCTCGCCCTTAAGACCGTGCGTGAAGCCAACGGCATCGATTCCGCCAGCGAGCAGGTTTACCAGCTTATTGGCGCGGGCACCAGCACGCTTGAGTCGGTTCCAGCGGCGATTGCGATGGTCGAACTGGCAGGCACCGACCCGAACCGCTGCGCCATTTTGTGCGCCAACCTCGGCGGTGATACGGACACCATCGGCGCGATGGCGACGGCAATCTGCGGTGCGCTTCACGGCGTACAGGCGATTGACCCGGCGTACAAGGAGGAACTCGACGCCGTAAACCGCCTCGACTTTAACCACTACTGTGAAAAACTGCTGCACTTCCGGGAGCAAAGGGAGGGCGTATGAGTGCTTTTGCTGCACGCCTTGAAACACTGCACGCCACTCGCCCGGTCACGGTGTTGGGTGCTGCGGTCATCGACGTGATCGCCGACGCCTATGCCCTGCCCTGGCGCGGGTGTGATATCGAACTCAAACAACAGGGTGTCAATATCGGCGGCTGTGCGCTGAATATTGCTATTGCGCTGAAACGGCTCGGGATCGCCGCGCAAAACGCGCTCCCTGTCGGTCACGGAGTGTGGGCAGACATCATCCGTAACGCCATGGCCAAACAGGATCTGCACAGCGTCATCGACGTAGAAACGGGCGACAACGGCTGGTGTCTGGCGCTGGTCGAACCGGACGGTGAGCGGACCTTTATGTCGTTTAGCGGCGTGGAGAACCAGTGGCAACAGCGCTGGCTGGATGCGCTGCACGTGCCGTCTGAAAGCCTGGTCTACCTCTCAGGCTATCAGCTGGCGTCACCGTGCGGAGAGCGTCTGACGGCCTGGCTGGAAGGCCTGGAAAACATTACCGCGTTTATCGACTTTGGGCCGCGCATTGCCGATATTCCTGATGCGCTGATGGCGCGGATCATGGCCTGTAAGCCGATGGTATCGCTTAATCGCCAGGAAGCCGAGATGGCAGCGGGACGATTTGGCATGGAAGCTGAAACACTCGGCCCGCAGTGGCTACAGCGTTTTGGTTCTGCGCTGATTATTCGCCACGATAAAGACGGTGCCGCCTGGTATGAGGGTGATAAATCGGGCTACGTTCCGGCGTTTCCCGCAACCGTCGTCGACACGATCGGTGCGGGCGACAGCCACGCCGGTGGCACGCTTGCCGGGCTGGCGGCAGGATGGTCGCTGGCTGATGCCGTTACGCTTGGCAATGCAGTGGCAGCCTGGGTCGTTAGCCACCGCGGCGGCGACTGCGCGCCAGGGCGCGAGGCGTTACTCCTCGCACACAAAGACGTATAAATCGCTACGGCAGTAGCTGATGCTGAACTCAATGGGCCGGTTCTGCTGATCAAGTGCAACTTGCTTGATCACCAGCACCGGGATTTTGTCATCCATGCGGATATGCGTCTGAAACTCGCTGTCCGGCATGCGGGCACTGACGCGTGAGCGGGTGCGTTGCGGGAAGATATTCTGGCTACGGAAGTAGTCATACAGGGAAATCCCAATTGCATCCGGATCGTGAATCAACCCTACCGGCACCCAGGACTCCTCAATCGATACGGCGTCATCATCCACATAGCGGATGCGCTTAAGCAAAAAGACCTCGCTCTCCGGCGGCACTGACAGCTGGCTGGCCACCTCTTCCGGGCATTTCACCACCCGTTTATTCACCCACAGCGTGTTGGGCTTTTTGCCGCGCAGCACCACCTGCTGAGAAAAACCGCGCGCTTCCTTGAGCGAGTATTCAAAGATGTTATTGATTTGCGTCCCATAGCCCCGGGCGCGCGTCACTACGCCGTCGGCTTCCAGAGCCTGCATCGCTTTGCGCACGGTAATGCGCGACACGCCGGTTAACTGACTGAGATCGCGCTCGCCGGGCAGTATATTCCCATGCTCCAGCACCCCGTTGCGTACCGCGTTTTTTACCGTTTCGGCAAATTTCAGATACAGCGGCGTGTTGTCCGGGGCGGCAATGCGTTCATTCAGTTGATCGATTAACCGGGTATGCGCTTGTTCCATCTCTGTTTTTCTCAGGCCTGGTGTGTGTTGCCAGTATACGGCTTACCACCAGGCATGAAAATGGTGTACCGGACCAATACCGTGACCAACCTCGAGAGTATCGGCTTTTGCCAGCGCTTCGGAGAGCCAGATTTTAGCGTCGCGGACCGTATCCCCCCAGTTGTCACGACGGGGGCGCAAAGCCGCCAGCGCGGCAGAGAGCGTGCAGCCGGTCCCGTGGGTGTTTTTGGTCTGTACCCGCGGGGCCGTGAAACGCAGCGCACCGTCGTGGGTAAACAACCAGTCAGGGCTTTCTTCATCATCAAGATGACCACCTTTCATCAGCACGGCGCCGCAGCCCATCGCCAGGAGCGCATTCCCCTGCTCTTTCATTTCGCGCTCATTCTGCGCGTGCGGCGCATCCAGCAGCGCAGCAGCTTCAGGCAGATTAGGCGTGATAAGCGCCACCTGCGGCAGCAGCTTATTTCGCAGCGTCTCTACGGCGGAGGCGGACAGCAGCGGGTCACCGCTTTTTGCCAGCATCACGGTATCCAGCACCACATTTTGCACCTGGTAACGTTTAAGCCGTTCTGCCACCGCTTCAACAATGTCGGTCTCGGCCAGCATCCCAATCTTGGTGGTGTCGATTCGCACATCGCTGAAAACCGAATCCAGCTGTGCGGCGACAAAGTCCGGCTCAATGCGGTAAACCGACTGCACGCCACGCGTATTTTGCGCCACCAGCGCGGTAATCACCGAGCAGCCGTACGCCCCGAGTGCGGAGAAAGTTTTCAAATCAGCCTGAATGCCCGCGCCGCCGCTTGGGTCGGTACCGGCAATGGTAAGGGCGTTAATCCGATTCATACCCGTTCCTCCAGAGTGTAGAGCGCGTCGAGGAACGCGCTGGCAAAACTGCCGGGACCACCGGACCGGGCGATGGCTGCCGATCCGGCACGTTTCATCCATCCGCAAGCGGCGGCGATGTTGTCCAGCCGGTCGCCGGGAAGCGAGCAGCTCGCCGCCACGACTGCCGAGAGCGCGCATCCCGTTCCCACCACGCGGGTCATCATCGGGTCACCGCCCACGACCGTGCGGGTGCGCTGCCCGTCTGTGACGTAATCCCGTTCACCGGTGACCACCACAATGGCATTCGTCTGGCGAGCCAGCGCCTGCGCGGCAGGCAGCGCAGTTGCCGCCGTGTCGGTGGTATCGACGCCGCGCCCGCCCGCACTCATCCCGGCAAGGGCGAGAATTTCCGAGGCATTGCCGCGAATGGCCGCCGGTTTCAGGGCGAGGATTTGGTGGCAAAAACGGGTGCGGAACGTCAGCGCCCCTACGGCAACCGGGTCAAGCGTCCAGGGTTTCCCTGCTGCCACTGCACGCTCAATCGCCCGGCGCATCGACTGGGCGCGCGGCGCCGTCAGCGTCCCGACGTTAATCAGCAGGGCATCTGCGAGCGCGGAAAACTGCTCAGCCTCTTCGGCTTCAATCACCATAGCCGGGGAAGCGCCAAGCGCCAGTAACACATTGGCCGTAAAGGTCTGTACCACATCGTTGGTCATACAGTGGGTAAGTGGGGAACGGGTTCGAAACTGATGTAAAACGTGTAAATCGAGCAGGTCAGGCTGCATGGTATCGCTCCTGCCGTGCGTGAAGAAGCGATGACCGGGAAGGCATCTGACTTCCCTACGCTGGCATTATCCAGATCAGGTGGTACGGGTATTTCTCAGCCTTCACAAGGAAGGGCACCCCGAGTCATGTACTACAAAATCAAAAGCTTGCGATTAACGTCCCGTTAATCCCTGTTCTGGATCATGCCAGCGGGAAGCCAAAGACTCAACCCTAAAAAATCCTCTGTGTCCCAGTTTGTGTCTCACGTTGTGTCCCACAGATAAATGGCGGGCACAAAAAAACCGCCCATAAGGCGGCTTAAGAAAATAATTTCAATCGTGATGATTTAAATGGAATCTATTTTCTGCATACGCTTTCTCCATGCAGTCGAAGTGCTTTTGCCAATTCCAATTGGAATGCAAAGGAAAGACGGGAACGGCTGATCTTTATACCATCAATAATGATGTGTGTAGGGTAAACAGTGACCATGCGGCCCAAGTATTGGAAGTGTTTAGGGTGGTTTGACTTATCGTTATTCATTGTGTGCCATCCGTCTGGGTGGGGGTATTCCCGCCAACGGATGATTGATCTAAAATCGATCAAAATCAATAACTTAACAGATCACCAAATCCAGGGGGTGTACACTGGCAAGCCTCCCTCAGCCTAACTTATACACGAACAGAAAATAGGGGCGGATTCCTTCCAGTTGGGTGGGAAAATATCTGGGAGTTTGGATATTGTTGCTAGGCCCCTCGATCTGAGGCCCCGGGTGATGAGAGTATTTTCGCCAAATATCTGGGGGCACTCCCTACCGGATGGCCTGCATTCTGGTCAAACATTGTCCAACCTTCCGCTCTTACAGTGCGCTCGCTCAGATAACCCTTTATTCTCAATTACTTAATAACAACACAATACCATTCTGTTGCTTTACCCTGTGGACCAGTGGCCCAGCCGGGCCACCCTGGAGGCGTCCGCCTCCCCTGTGCGCCTGTGGCGCGTTATCTTGTGGCAAGCCATACAAACCCACAGGGTTGAGAGTGGTAGCGCCACAGGCGCATACAGAGAGCGGGCCTACATAGACCCTCTGAGGGGCGAAGGCTTTCGACCCGGCTTGTATTGAGAATAACTATCGTTTGCAAGTGATATTGATTATCATGTGGGAATAAAAAAGCTGGGGATTTTTTCTTGAGGGTAAATTGAAAATTTGCCAGGCAACACTATAACGAAATGATAATTAATTGCCCACAAATACAGTAGCTTAAAAGCGCTGAGGGAGCCACATCACCTTATCCGGCCTGTGGTAATAGTATATTAAGTAACCATCATTTACCTACTTAAACAGCCCATTACCTCCCCTGCTGGGTCATTACTTTGCCATTAAACGCGATTAAACCCGATTTAATTCACTCAAAAGACACATCTTAAAATTAATCATTTTTGTCGTTTACAAGCGCTTGTTTTTGATCAAGAATTAATCACAGCTAGGATCTGGAGGGTACATAATGAATTTCGTAGAGGGTTGTAAATCAGTTCAGGAAGTGAAAGCGGTAGCGGTTGAGCTACTCAAACAGGGCAAGGGGCTGACGCTGTACCGTGACGCCTGGTTGCTGGGTTATGAATTAATGCTGAGGGTGTCGGATCTGCGGTCAATCCGTTATGACGACATTAAAGGTGATCACCTTGCCCTGTCCCAACAGAAAACGGGGGAATCTATCCGGGTGAGGCTCACCGATACCGCTAAACGAATCATAGCGGCCCGGAGAGAGGCGAACCCTGATCATGTGTACCTCTTACAGTTGGACAGCCACAGGAGCAAGGGAAAGCCTGTGAGCCGCTCCAAATTGCATGAGGAAATTAGCTACGCCGGGGAAAAGCTGGGGCTGAATCTTTCGACCCACAGCATGAGGAAGAGTAAACCAACTATCGGATATGACAATGGGGAGGATATAGCCGTAATCAGTAAGGCATTGGGGCACAAATCGTTATCCAGTACGCTCCATTACATTGGGGCCACACAACGCAAAGTAGATGATTTCAGTGATAAATATTCAATAGAGGATCTGTTATGAAAAGCCCGGATATTAGGAATTATAAAAGAGAAAAGGCTCCCACTAGGGGAGCCTTTTTTGTATGGGCGGTTACTGTCCGCCCTGCATCAGCATATTGAAAGCGTGCTGGTTATTGTTCTCAACTTCAGAGCGTACCAAATCCCTAACCTGCCCATCCTGCACTTTCACATTAACGTTCACGTTTAGCGGCTGGTTTAGCCACGCTGGCGGCTTCATCAGTGGATTACCTGCCATATCAACTTTAAGCTTTGGCGCTGTAATCGTCGGCGTAGGAGGTACATAACTAGGATTGGAGTAAGAGCTAACCCACCCTGTTTTATCTGCTGGTTTGGCAAAGTCTGGATTAGTCGGAAGGTCTGGACTATGGAGGAAATCCCACAGTTTACCCAGCGGGCTATCTTTCTTCAGGTTGCCCCCGGCGGTGGTGTCCTGCCCATACATGGCGTCGTTAACGTCCATGACTTTATCCCAGGCATAATCCCCGCCTACCGAACCGATCGCAATTCCCCAGCCAACAGGACCGCCGGAGAGAGCCGCCGCGCCGCCTACCTTGCCAACTTTCGGACCCCGGCCCGGTTTGTTTGGCTTGTCTTTACCTTCCCCACCAGATCCGCCAGTTGTAGCGGCTTCAATGCCACCAATAGCGGCGATCCCTTTCATGACCCCCAGCAATTTAGTTAGCGGATTGAGCATGGTCAACAACCACTTAAAGGCCCCGCCCAACTTCCAGATAGAACCAGCGAACAGAGCCACCCCTGCGGCGTATGCTGCCATTTCTCCCCAAGATTTAAGCTGCTCACCAGTGATCCCCATCTTAGCGGCGTAATACTCGATAATGCGGAAAGTGAGGATCACAGTGTCGTGCAACTCTGTAAACGCATCAGTGGCACCCTCAACGATTTTCCCGGCGATATGCCCGAACATCTCAAAGGCCCCATCAGAACCGTTAACAGCGGCACTGATAGCGTCGAAAGCGCTGGTTAATTCGTTGCCGAAGCCAGAAGTAAAGAAGATGTTCATCGCGTTCTGCATACTGGTTTGCAGGCGCTGCCAGCTTGCCCGGTTGGACTTCATAGCCTTATCCAGAGCGCCGCCGTTACGGGCTGCGGCTTTCATCTGTTTAGCCACTTCCGGGAGGATGTCCTTAGAGAACAGCTTCCCTTGTTGCATCAGGTCAAACAGATCCTTTTCTGTCAGGTCTGTACGGCCTTTCATCTGGTTAAGAGCCTTAACGAACAGCCCCACTGCGCCCGGGAGAGCTTCAGACAATTGGCCTTTGAGTTCTTCACTCATTACCGTGCCTTTAGACATCATCTGGTTAAGTGCTTTCAAAGCGCGGCTTTGTGCGTCGGCGTCAGCTCCAGTTACAAGGCCCCACTCACTTGCACCCTCAAAGATGGATCGCATCTGGTCTTTAGGGAGTTTATCCCCAACAGCGGCGGCAAATTGAGTGTAATCCTTTGAGGTTTTCAGGAGGTCTAGGCCCAGACGATTGGACTGATCACGGAGATAATCAAACTCTTTAGCGGCTTTATCTGTGGAACCGGTAATCGCTGTCAGACCAGACAAAGCGGATTCAAAATCCTGTCCGGTATTCATGATCTTGCCACTCAAAGCCACAGTTGCGGCAATGGTGATCGCTCCGCCTGCACCCTCGATCATGCTAGTATCCAGTTTGTTTACTTTGGCGGTTACCGGGATTGTTGCTCCCCTCATGCCTACCCGGCCTTGTTGGCGCATGGTTTGTTGAAGGCGTGACACACGGGCATTATATTCCTGCAATGCCATAGACCCGGCGTGATACTGGCGGGTAAGCTGCCCAAACTCCTGGAGGTGTCCAGCACGTTGGGCCGGGGTCACGTTAGCGTTAGCCGCTGCGGTATTAAAGCGGATGGCTTTAGCGCGGATTGTCTGGATCTTACGCTCCGCTGCGATCTGTGCTTTGGCTGCTTTGGCGTCTGCTGCCGCTTTGGCTTTGGCTTCTGCCAGTGCTGCTTTTGCGGCGGCGTCCTGCTGTTTGCGGCGGATCTTGGTGTAGGCGTTTTCCTCAAATTTGAGGCGTAGCGGTTTCATCCTGGACGCTACTTTGTCCCACTCTTTCCCCACCTGTTTGATACGGTCAACCGTCTTTTTGTAGCTTGCCCCATCTACCGTAAAACGGGTCTTGTTTACTGTAGACGTAATGATCACGTTTCCACTTGCCATTATTCAGCCCCTTCCAGATTGATAGCCTTCAGGGTGCGCCCTGCTGCCTTGTTGATGATTACCCGGCGGTGACCTGCTGGCAGGTCTGCGGATTTGGTCAGGAGAGAGACCGGGCGACCGTTGGCGCTGAATCCCTGATCCTTGTGACACAGAGCAATTCCCCGGCTCTTAATGGCGCGGCCCTTCTGGGCGCTGTCTGCGGCCCCGGTGGAGGCTTCCAACTGTGTGGAGTACAAAGCGATAGCCTCATCCAGTGACAGATCGGCCTGTGCCTTGCGGAGTTCGTTCTGTTTGGTTGCCTCTTCGGCTTCCCGCTGGCGTTGCTCCGCCTGTTGAATTTCCAACTGATTAAGGAGGTTCTTAAATGCTTCCATGTGAGAGGGTCCTTATAATGAAAGTGAGTACCACACCCCACAGGAGGAGGGAGGCGGGCTTAAAGGGGATATAGAGGAGTGAGGCGAGAAAGTTAGAGAGTCTTGTCTGACGCTTAACCAGTTTGGAGCCTAAATAATCCTTTAGACCCCATTCCGTTGGGTTGGGCATAATTACCGGGATTTAATGATTGCCTGGCGGGTCTGCTGACGTGCTTCAGAAACGATTAGACGCACACGGCGCTTATTCGTCCCCTCTTTGTATACAGGGTTTTCTACATAGCGGGCGCTGCGTAGATTCTGCAAAACTTGGTCATACGGGAGCATTTGCTCCACCAGGTAACGGGGTGAAGGTTGGGTAAGAAGTAGGGAGACCATCTTACTGTTAATCCCCAGAAGTTCCGCCATTTTGGAGAGGCTCAGGCCGTCGGCTTCCATCTGTTTAGCCATAACGCCTTTTTCAGCCAAAGTTAGCGGGGTCTTTTGGTACTTCTGCGGGTTGTGGTTGCGCTTTACTTTCAGGACGTAAGCCAGTGACACATTAAACGCCACTTGGATGGCTTTAGCGCTGTGGCCCTGAATACAGGCCCGCTTGATCTTCAGGATTTGATCCGGGGTTAAGTGGCTCTCATCCATGATCCGGCGGGGCTTGTTTGCTGCCAATTTCTCAGCCAGTGCGTTAACTGCGGCCTCTTCCTCAGAGGATAAGGCTTTGAATTTGGTTGTAATAAATTCATTCATGCGAGAGTCTCCAGAGGGTTGTAAAGCGCGGGGGTTTGGTGTAGAGTGTTATTTGTGGGAAATCAATTGCAGATTTTTAAAAAGCATCGCCAAACTGATCAATGGCGCTTTCTTCTGGCTCCAGATATTCAACAGGCAAGCCGTTGACCATCATCACATTAGAGCCAGCCACAAAATTAATAACAGGGTTGCGTAAATCATCGTTTGCGGCCCCCTGCTCTACTGGCACAGGGACAGGAGCGGGACGAACAGCGCCCCCGCTGTGGTCCACAGGAGCAACTCCAGACGACGCCGGGCGGCTTCTATGTACGCTGTCAGATCCACACTTAACAATTCCAGGCTGGTTAGTTCCTGCATTCTCTACGGTCTCCTTCGGTTGGGATGCTGCGGTTGGTTTGGTTACTTCAGGTTTGGCGGCTTCAGGGGTTCCCACCATTTCCGGGGTGATCGGGCAGGTGCGCCACTCTATCGTTTCGCCCTGCTTTCTCTCCACCTTTTGGATCAGTCCGATCTCTACCATCTCGTTTACAAGTCGCTTCACAGTAGAGCGGGAGGCCCCGAGATAACGCTCCAGAGTGGCGCGGGAGAAATAGGCGATCTGCCCGTTTTTCTCAAAGCCTTGGATCAGGCTATAAATGATCTTCATGTTCCCGGTGAAAGTCTTCCCGGCGACCTTCTCAATATTCAGAAGGTCATTAGCCAACATTACAAATCCGTTACTTGCTGTGGTCATCTTGCTGTTTTCCTTCTGCGGAAGCGACTAAAAGAGGGTGGTTTTCAAGGTAGGCGGCTAACGCCTGTTTAACGATAGTATGGGGAGCGCCACCGCCCGCCCTTACCAGTGCATACAGCTGATCGGCTTGCTCTTTCGGAAAGTCGATTTTCATAAGTCAATCTCCTTTAATTCTGCGATGTCTTCAGCGGTGAGGTTGAGGCCGAACCAATCACCCCACCATGACGCCGGGGCGGTGATCGCCGGGTTGCCAATCGTCACCAATTTGGAGGGGCTAACCTGCTTCAACATTTCGTAAATGTCATCGTACAGGGTTGGGTCCAACTGGTTGATCGTCTGCTGTGCATACGCTGACAACACAGGGGAATCACTCAGATCTGCATAAGGCTGATATTTGCTCATTGTTTCCTCTCCAAAAAGTAAATGAATAATTAGTGAACGATAACGGGCAACTCTCCGGTGATACGCTCAAACTGATCCGCCGCTTGCAGCATGATAAAGGCCATCACTTCGTCGTATTCCATCGGGACGCCTTTAGCCTCAAAGAGGGATTGGAACGCCAGCACAATGGAGGCTTGCATGTCTGTAGACTTGGAAGCGAACAGCGAAACGGCTGCTTTAACTTCAAGTGCTTTCTCTGCGTCCATCTCGGTGACCTTTGCAGCGATACGTTGAGACTGTCGCATGACGCCGGATGCTTTTGATTTGGTCAGTTCAAGGGCCTGCGTAATCGCTTCAACTTCTCCCATACGTCCGGCGGCTTTCATTCGGCTACGGGTTTCTGTCAGGGTCTTACGGGTCAGGTCACGCTGATCTACACGTTCAACCAATTTTTCAACATCGAGGTAAACACTCATTGCAATCTCCTTTCGGGTGGGTTATAGTATGATGGGGATCTATATATTCGATTAAATGCCTCATCACAGTATCTATTTTACACTATTTGACAATGATTCGCAACAACTTTCTTGATTTATCTTGCGCTCAGTTGTTTATTGTGCTAGAGGCATAGAAAGCCGCTGTAAAGCTCTCAGAGCGCCGGAGGGCGTTTATAGGGTCTTTCCTTGTCTACGTATGGGAGAGCGCCACAGCGGCGCGTTTAGGTGGGTTCCTGCTGCTTGTGGTTCTGTACGCTGTACCGGGCCGGGGGACCCCCACCCCGCCGCCCAGAGGTCACCTTACAACGTGCGGTGTTCCAAAGGGGTCTTGCTCGCTGGTGCGAGCGCTGCCAAAGAGGCGCGTCTGTAGGACGCTTAAAGAGATCAGTCTCTTACCAATCAATCTACGATTTCCCAACACTCCCTTAAAAGATCTTGACCTGGCTCCTGGGGTTAGTGTTATGGGTTAGTCTTATGATTAGTATTATTGGGGTCCAATGTGAACCCCCTACCGGGTCCAATGTGAACCCCCTACCGGGTCCAATATGACCCCTCCCCTGGAGTGAGCCACACGGGCGAGACTCCACACTGTGGGAACAGGCCCCCGGCCTAAAACCTGGTAAGGCCGATCAGGCCGAGAAGGTTTTAATGGTGATAATATATGAGTGAAATAATTAAGAGCCTAAGCGATTAATTATTGAACGATATATATTATATAAAAGATCTTTTATTTAAGAGTGAAAGAGGACTTGTCAAAGTCCGATTGAACGATTATAATAAAAATATTTTATTTAAAAGACGCGTGGGTATGCGCGAAGGCGCGGGCGTGAGTGCGTAGGCACACGCAAATAACATGATCTTTATAGTCTGTCAATTAAAATTAATTAGACTCACCTGTTCAATTATCAATCAATAATCCCTCTATCCTCTACAACCTCCTGTAAGGCTCTCCAGCGCGTCCGCCACTGTGGCAAGGTCATTTATCATCTTACCCCATTAAAACCCCGTGGAGGCTCTCCTGTGGCCCCTGTGGGATGCTTCCGCCCCTCTTCTGTGTGGCTCTCCTGTACCAGCCGCCAGATCTACCCATGATCTCACATATCACACCAAACAACACAATGCAATTAATTTTTATTGCAAATGATAATCATTCGTGTTAAACTATTATACATGGTGTGGGATGTGGTGAGTATGTCGAATCGAGATCTGGAAATCGCCGTTTTGCAGCTTACCGCCCCGCACCTGTACAGAACTTTCATTAACGTGTGCTTTAGCCAGCCCCTGTGGGTCTGTACTGAGTGAGCCGGGCGGACTTCTCCCCCGCCCCGGCCCTCACCCAAAGTGTTCTTTCAACTCCACTTGCCAGAATGCTTTGTGTGCGGTCCTCTCCTCTCCTCAAGTTCCGCCGATTGTAGTTTCTCCTACGATTCAAAACGCCTCTAATCATAGGGCTTGCGCCACAGGCCCTATTCTAAAGCGTCGCTAACTGCGGCTATTCAGAATACAAGCGATCTCCTCGATTGTAGCGACCCTCCACGGGGTCACAGTTGGGCCGGGCTGGTTACCTGGTCTCAACGATAAACTGTTGATTTGTGTCGATGGTTTCCGGGGCGTTGGTTGCGTCCCGTTTTCCTCTGTGGCTTCTTTGCTGAACCATGAAAGCAAATCATGTAAGGCTCTGAGGCTACACAGGAAAACAAGTGATCAGACAGTAAGTTACATTGCCTTCTCCCGGTCTCTCCTTTCCGGGTTCTTTTTTGTGGTTATTTGCCTATCGGCTGGCGGTTGCTCCCGTGACGCTGGCGGGTGAGTGACCACAAAAAAGATGTGTTGCATCTTCCCTACCCTAGCGAGGGTGAGAGAGAGCCAGATTAGAAAGGGCGGCATGATGCCGCCCTCTTCTATTCAGCCCACGGCCTCCCATCTTCCAACCTATTCCGGCCCGCCGTTCTGGCTGTCCTGATATCCGGTGCAACGCCGGATCACCCTGTGGACTCTCTCCACGTCTAAAACCCTCCATAAGGAAACCCTTTATGAAAACTTCCGAGCGCTACCCGGTAACGCAAGGCGACGTAATCGTGAATTACGCCTCCAGCCTGTTTGACCGCACCGAAGTAACCGCCCCGTCACTGCCTGCTGACGTTTTTTGCGGTGACATCTTGGACAGCAAAACTTTTGCCTTGTTCGACTCTGCCGCCGCTGACGCTGGCAAGCCGATCATTAACCTTTCCGATATGTCCGCCAC
Organism: Enterobacter cloacae complex sp. 394I7; assembly: GCF_057320345.1. Classification (NCBI taxonomy): domain Bacteria; kingdom Pseudomonadati; phylum Pseudomonadota; class Gammaproteobacteria; order Enterobacterales; family Enterobacteriaceae; genus Enterobacter; species Enterobacter cloacae complex sp. 394I7. Next base: position 2,032,325 of record NZ_JBXWCR010000001.1, read on the forward strand.
TGACGCTGGCAAGCCTAAAACCCTAGTCATTTGTGACAGACACCTTGTGATCACGGATTTCTATCTACGTGCTAAAGACGCCGCGAGCAAAAAAGCCGCACTGGAAGCGCTGACAGCCTCCGGTGATATTCGCCTGGCTATCAACGCCGATTACTTCAAAGCATAAGGAAATCACACAATGGCTATTGATTTTAAACAGTTTGAAAAGCTGGACACTGTAGCGGCGATCAAAGATCAACCCGCAGGTAATTACCTGATCACTGATCTGGGTATCTTCTCAGATGTTAACTCAACCACTCCAAACGCCCAGATTGTGGATATTGTGGAAACTCAGGTTAGCGAACTGGAACAGGTTGCCCGTTATGGCACCGAAGTTAACGCGATCAAGATGGATAAAACGATCCTGCGTAACCAGGAGATCCCACACTACGCCACTGAGGCGGATGTAAAAACCGCTGACTGGCAAGGCCTGGTAAGCCCGGCTAACCCGGATCAGGCTCAGGCGATCACCTCTGTTATTGCTGATAAAGCTATCCGTATGCGTAACTATCATCTGGAAACAGTCGAAAGCACACTGGCCCGCGCCCTGTTCAAACAGTCCGCCAAAGCGGCTAAAACTAACGCCGGTGATATCGACTTTCGCGCGGCGATGGGTGCCGATCCGCTGAGTTTCGACCTGGACGGATCAGCAGGCGCTAACGTGTATGCACAGCTTGCGAAGATTCGCCGCATGTTGGTTAAAGAGTACGGCGCGAGCCGCTCTTATCTTGATCGCTTCTTTGTCTTCTGCTCCCCGGATCTGTATGACGCACTGGCGAGCCACCCGGAAGTAACCAGCCTGATCACCAACAAAGTGGCGGAAGCTGCAAAAGGCGCTCTGATCCCGGTTAACACTGCGGGTTATGACTCCTTCAGCATTGGCAACATTACTTTCATTCTGGCGGACGATGACCGCTACGAAATCGAAGAAGGTTCCGGCCTGTTCGTTCCTAAGTTCAATACAGCAGATCGTAACCCGTTCAAACTGGTACATGGCCCAGCATCCCGTAATCAGGATATTGCCGCTAAAGGTGTGATCAGCCCTTACTACCAGAAAGTAATGACTGACCGTTACGGCATGGTGACCGTTCACCAAGAGGCGAGCTTCATTCCTCTGAACCTGCGCCCGAACTACATGCTGAACGTCAAGCTGAAGTAATGCACATTTCCCCCGGCTCCGGCTGGGGGTTATCTCTTCCGGTTATATTCATTTTTACTTTTACACTGAGGTAACACATGAAAGTTTCAATCAATATCCCCGGCGCTGGTCAAGTCTATGTATCTGGCGCGGCGGAAGTCGTAAACCGTAAAGCACTGTGTAGAGAGTTGGGGATCTGCAATATCACTCTATGCCGTCTGGAGGCGCAACACGGCTTTGAATATGCTTTGAGTGTGCTATTGTCTAAAAAGCGCACACTAGTAATTTAGTATTAAAAGGCGAGCCATTGGGCTCGCCTTTCTACTTTTGCATAATCCAATCACTAGCAATATGAACACGACAAAAATATAAATTCAGGCGAAAATCGAATCAAAAAAAAAATACATTACCGGGTGGCAATCACGAAGGTAAATGTTTTTTCACATTACATTCACTCTTGATGATATATTCATGCAGAGAAAATACAGAAGACTATTTTTCGAGTTTTAGACAAAATCAGACTTACGTCATATAGCAAGTCTGATTTTAAAATGAATCATTTTTTATCGGTTATAGCAGGGACACCTTTAATCGTAAATCTTTTTTTGCCACCGTAATATAATGGTGATTTAAAATAAGGCCCTTTATTAACAATCACAGCAGTTTGGATTAAATCATCAATGGCATCAGCTAGGCCATCATCTAAAAAAGCGATAGAATCATCACCTTGTGGATATCCTTCTGTTATGACCTGACATTCGATATAATGATGACCAATACACTCAATTAAGAAGCGCTCAAAGACCTCTCGAGGGAGAGCTAATCCAAATTCACGCCAAGCATATTTCCGCCCCCAATAGTAGCCATCGGACTCAGAATGTTTGACCCTTGAATCATTTTTCCCTTTATTTTCATCATGTTTCTGTTTAGACATATTACGGGCATATTGATAGCTAAAGTCTTTGTCTAGAACAGATGACTTTGACAAACATGATGTATCAATAGTCTTTATACCATTATGCTCAGTGAATCCAATATTATATCTTTCTCCTTCGATGACTACATCCTCAATGTTGGCTTCAAACTGATAGGTAGTGTCAGTTGTTGCTGGCTGGAAAGTATGCAGATAACGGCCATTTCCTAAATCTTGTTTTTGATAATTTGTAATTATCAGATCATGGATAGTCTTTAGCTCTCGTGATTTCATAGAACACCCCCTAAGTTAAATCACTTTTAAACAAAACTTTAATTGTTATTCTGCTGAATAAGCAATCAAGGTCAATCTATTAAGATTTATCACGTGCACAAATTATCATTGTTCTTGATCGAGATATTACTTTTTCGAGTTCTTTTGTCTCTCGATCAACTTTGTAATGATCACAAATTATTTCTTTTGAACATGTAATTGCCAGAACCTCTGAAAATTCTAAGTTTGTTAAAAAATTTGGATGACTATTTTCAATATATTCATTATCAATCAGAAAATGATTTACTTCAGATAGAAAAATATCAGCTTGGTTGCAAACTGAATCAGGCAAATCAAATTCAACTATTTGATTGCTACATTCTCGGTCTCTCCATACGGAAATCTCAACAATTTTTTGATCTAACATAAAAACCTCTTTTAGACTAAAATGAATAATATTTTTAACACAAGAACCTCAAGCTATTTGTAATTTTCTAGATTACTGACTAATTCTTTTCGTTCTTGTAGCAAATCAGCGTGTATTTTTTGAGACATTGGGTCAGTCAGATCAAATGCACCTTTCCTCAAGTTAATATTTTTAACCCCATCAATAAGTGCAGTTCTCACAAGTTCTTTATCATCAGCATCATTTACATTATCCATCAATTCAAGAATGCTTTTATGTAATTCCAAGATTGAATTATATATTGACATGACTGAATTTTTTTTGTGAGTTTTTGTTTTATAGCTAATTTCATTTATTTTTTTATTAATATTATCAAGCGAACCAACAATACCCTTCCTAGCCTCAACTCTAATAATTTCTTTTTTACTCCTTGATTTAGTTTGGAACAAAACTTCTGCGTTGACAACATCACTAAGTCTTGCCACATCAGAAACTATTGTTTTAATTCCTTCCCTATATGAGGAATAGTTTGTCACAAAATTGCCGACTGGAGTAAGAGCATTTAATAAAACACAAACACTACCATATGCTGTAATACGAGCTTTAATAGAGCCATCTTCAAAGGAAACATCAATATCAACATCATCATAAAGAAAGAACTTCATCCTCTCTTCGGCATGTTGTTTGATTATATTTTTTATCCTTTCAATAGCCTCTTGTTTCTCTTTCCCTTTTACTGTCGCAAGCCACTCAGGCTCTACATGAACGTATGATTGGCTAAGAATGTTACTATTGATATAATCAGCCATGATATTCCTTTAAATGTAATAATTTAGATTGTAAACTATTTAGTCTTTCCCGCTGCTGTGCACCTAATTGTCTCAATAACCGTCTTGTAAACACACTAGGCAGCAAGATATTTTTGAATTAGTTCATTAGACCCAATTAAGTTTATCAATTACATAACATACAGTATGTAATGGGAAGTTATGCATGTATCTCTTTGTGATACCTGTCCCACTTTTTTCGTGACCAACCACCTGTTGCAAGTGCGCTAGGTTACTAACCCAGCCAGCTAAACAGGCTGAAATCATACTATGCCGGAAGCTATGCACCAATCGCCGCTGCCCATAATCATCAAGATAAGGAATACCAAGCTGGTCTCGAACATCTGCTAAAACTTTGCCGATCTTCGGCATGTTCTTGCCAGACACAGGCGAGAAGATTTTCTCTTTCCACTGCCGATTCACGAAATCAAGAAAACCCAACTCGATCAGTTTGGGATGGATCACTACCTGCCTTGTAGCGTTCTCAGTTTTACCCTGCCCTCCTTCCGCGATCAGAAGATAGTACCGCTGGCTATCTTCATCAAATTTGATCTGTGATTTCTCCAACTTGGCGATCTCCCCTCTTCTGGCTCCCGTATACGCCAACAACAGAGTAACCCACTTCTGCCAGCCGTCAGTCTGCTTGAGCGCCCAGCCCACAAACTTTCTCATTTCTGCTGTACTGTATGCACCAAATCTCGCTTTCGAGGGTGCGGCGACTACTCCATCAGTCGGAGACTTCTCCAGAATATCTTTATTGTCAGTCAGGAAGGTTTTGAACAACGATTTGTAAATTTTCAAATGCTTGTGGATAGACTCAGCACCAACCAAATCTTCAGGTGGCACATCATCACACTCGATCAGTTGCTGAACCGTCATTGACCGATAAGGCTGCACAACACGCTTAGGCAAGTTTTCAACGACTTCCATCACCTGTTTAATGTCTTGCTTGGTGATCGTAGTTACATTGGTTGATACACCAAGGACGATAAACATAACCTCCATAAAGCGCTCATTGGCTTGTGAGATAGCCTTAGTCCAGTTCTTGGACTTCTCCTGCTTGTACATGTTCCATGCGCCAGCAAGTGTTAACACATCCTTTGCCTGTGCTTCTGTTTGTTCTTCCTCATCTTCAGAATATGTAAAAACCTCGCGGTATTCCTGAACAACTTTCGGCTGAAGATTGCGACGTTCCTCACTAAGAAATTGTTGCGCCAGCCATTGTTCGTTCTGCTGCTTCAGGCTATCGCCATACTCGGAAAGACGCTTACCGAAGTGATCCGGTTGGATGGTTCCACGTTGAACCAGAGGGATTACAGGAGAAGCAAAAGACATGAGCAACTGCGCCTGGGTGTGGCTGTCAGTCTCTAACGACTTACGGAAAAACTTGTTATCAGGCAGACGGAAGCGAACGTAATAGATTCCGTTACGTTTAATGGTGTGGCGTATGGCTTTGTGTCCCATTTGGAGAGCCTCAATGTGTTACGGCTGAACAATACGGGACGAAAAGGAGTAATAATCTTTTGATTTATATGAGGATAATCGCCAGGACTACGCTGGCATTATCCAGATCAGGTAATACGGGTATTTCTCAGCCTTCATTTAAGAAGGGCACCCCGAGTCATTGGTAAGAATTCACTTACATTTGGCAGATTAGGGGAAGAGTACCAGTGATGCAAGACCTGTTGATTTCTCGCTTTCATGATTTTGTTAGACCAATCAGATGTAACGAGAAGCCTGTAACCGCTATGTCCGGGAATAAAAACAACCTGTCGTGACCCCGGTATTTTGCAGGTAATGTCGAGATAATGCGCTTAAAGGGGCTATCTGCCCCCCTTAACGTCCCTCAATGGCACGATTTGTCACACACTTTTCTCTCTTTTTACAGTCCTGACAAAATACGCGTAACCGACTGTTTTTGTTTGGCATAAAGCGCAATTTTTATTCTTAAAATGAGGATATTCCCTCCCCCGTACCGCATGTCATAAAACAGTAAACAAATTAACCATTGAGCCTCGTGACAAAAGGCTCTATATTGGCGGCGTTTTTTTCAGGCCCCCATCTGTTTTTTAACTTTTTATTCAATCGTTGCTCATAACGAAGCGGCGGTTGTAGGAGTGATATGATGACGGATAAAGTCCGTATTGACACCGTAGATGCCCACAAAAGCAACGAAACCTATCTGGCCCGTCAGGCCGAGTTTGAATCTAACGTCAGGAGTTATCCGCGCAAACTGCCTTTAGCAATCACTAAAGCAGAAGGCGTGTGGATCACCGATGCAGACAATAAAGAATACCTTGACTGTTTAGCAGGCGCAGGCACCCTTGCGCTTGGACATAACCATCCTGATGTGCTGAAAAGCATCCAAAATGTCATTACCAGCGGCTTGCCGTTACATACTCTGGATCTGACTACGCCTCTGAAAGACGCGTTCTCAGAATATCTGCTCTCTCTGCTGCCTGGTCAGGGCAAAGAGTACTGCCTGCAGTTCACCGGTCCATCCGGTGCTGATGCCGTTGAAGCAGCGCTGAAACTGGCGAAAAAAGTGACCGGTCGTAGCGGTATCATCAGCTTCTCTGGTGGTTACCACGGTATGACTCACGGCGCACTGGCCGTTACCGGCAACCTGTCTCCGAAAGAAGCGGTTAACGGAATGATGCCAGAAGTGCAGTTCATGCCTTACCCACACCAGTACCGTTGCCCACTGGGTATCGGCGGTGAGGCGGGTGTGAAAGCGCTGACCTACTATTTCGAAAACCTGATCAACGACGTTGAAAGCGGCGTGCGTAAACCTGCGGCAGTGATCCTTGAAGCCGTTCAGGGTGAAGGCGGCGTGAACCCGGCTCCGGTTGAGTGGCTGCAGCGCATCCGTAAAGTGACTCAGGAACACGGCATTCTGCTGATCCTCGACGAAGTTCAGGCTGGCTTTGCCCGTACCGGTAAATTCTTCGCCTTCGAACACGCGGGCATTGAGCCAGACATCATCGTGATGTCTAAAGCGGTTGGCGGCGGTCTGCCACTGGCGGTACTCGGCATCAAAAAACAGTTCGACGCGTGGGCACCAGGCCACCACACCGGTACCTTCCGCGGTAACCAGCTGGCAATGGCAACCGGTCTGACAACGCTGAAAATCCTGAAAGACCAGAATATCGCGGGCAAAGTGGCCGCACAGGGCGAATGGCTGAAAGGCCAGCTGAACGAGATGGCGAAACGCTATCCGGTTATCGGTCACGTTCGCGGCCTGGGCATGATGATCGGGATTGAGATCGTTAAACCACACGAAGCGGCAGACCACATGGATTGCTACCCGGGTGATGGCGAGCTGTCTGCACTGATTCAGAAGAAGTGCTTCGAAGCCGGCCTGATTCTGGAACGCGGTGGCCGCAACGGTATTGTTCTGCGTCTGCTGCCTTCCCTGCTGATCAGCGATGATGAGCTGAAAGTCTTCCTGGATAAATTCGAGCAGGCACTGCTTGCTGCGGGCGTTCGCCCGGCGTAACCGGAGTTGTTGAACACGATGTCAGATTCAAACCCAATTTTGTTCTCCTCTGCACAGAGCATTGAAGCTTACCAGCAGGCGATTGAACAAAGCACTCAGGCTGTGATGCAGTGGCTGAAACAGCCTGAGATGTATCAGGGCAAAACGGTCGCGGAACTGCGCGACCGTATTAAGCTGGATTTCAACCCGAAAGGGCTGGGCAACGAAGCGGCGATTGAACGCGCCGTGGAGTTCTTCCTGAAAGACAGCCTGTCCGTTCATCACCCGCAGTGTGTGGCGCACCTGCACTGCCCAAGCCTGGTGGTTAGCCAGGCAGCGGAAGTGCTGATTAACGCCACTAACCAGAGCATGGACTCCTGGGATCAAAGCCCGTCCGCAACCATCATTGAGATCAAGCTGATCGAATGGCTGCGTACCCGCGTGGGTTATCAGGCTGGCGACGCCGGTGTGTTCACCAGCGGCGGCACGCAGAGCAACCTGATGGGTCTGATGCTGGCCCGTGATGCGTTCTTCGCGCGTCAGGGTCATTCCGTTCAGCAGGACGGCCTGGTTGGCGATCTGCGTAAAATCCGCGTGCTGTGCTCTGAAAACGCACATTTTTCCGTGCAGAAGAACATGGCGCTGATGGGTCTGGGCTACCAGTCCGTCGTGCAGGTGAAAACGGATGAATTTTCGCGCATGGATCTCAACGATCTGGCAGCGAAAATTGAGCAGTGCAATGCTAACGGCGAGCAGATCCTGGCGATTGTTGCCACTGCCGGTACTACCGATGCAGGTGCAATCGATCCGCTGCGTGCCATTGCTGAACTGGCGGCGAAACAGAATATCTGGGTACACGTTGATGCGGCCTGGGGCGGCGCGCTGCTGATGTCTGAGCAGTATCGTCACTACCTGGACGGTATCGAGCTGGTGGATTCCGTTACTCTGGACTTCCACAAGCAGTTCTTCCAGACCATCAGCTGCGGTGCGTTCCTGCTCAAAGAAGCGCGCCACTATGAGCTGATGCGCTATCAGGCGGCCTATCTGAACTCTGAGTTCGATGAAGAAGCTGGCGTGCCTAACCTGGTGTCCAAATCTCTGCAGACGACCCGTCGTTTCGACGCGCTGAAGCTGTGGATGAGCCTGGAAGCGCTGGGTCAGGAACAATATGCGGCGATCATCGATCACGGTGTTACGCTGGCACAGCAGGTTGCGGCTTACGTGAGAGAGCAGCCTGCTCTGGAACTGGTTATGCAACCGCAGCTGGCAAGCGTACTGTTCCGCTTCCGTGGACAGGTACAGATGGACGACGCGGGTATCGCCCTGCTGAACCAGAAAATTGGTGATGCGCTGCTTGAATCCGGCCGTGCTAACGTCGGCGTGACCGAGCATAACGGCGTCACCTGCCTGAAGCTGACTCTGCTGAACCCAACCGTGACCCTGGAGGACATTAAAGTCCTGCTGTCGCTGGTTGAGCGTACCGCACAGGAAGTTCTGGCGAAGTAATATCCAGCCCCTCTTCCGCCGGAAGAGGGGTTCTCTTTACAGCCCTGCCCACCACAGTCTGAGCTTCATTCCCCAGTAACTTGTCCACCCCGTAGTAGTACTGACCACTTTCTTCTTCGACACGATCACCAGCGTCGGTGTTACGCTCACCTGCCACCCCTGTGACAGCGCACCGTTGGCATCGTTGACCACCGGCATGACCAGCTGTTTCTTGTCGACCCAGCGCGCCAGCTTTGCATCGTCGCCGGAACGCATGGCGATACTCACGACGTTGCCACCCTGTTCTGCCAGCGTATTGACCGAGGGCGTCGTAAACCGGCAGATGCTGCACCAGGTTGCCCATACGTATATCAGCAGCGGGCGTTCCTGGCTGAGTGCCGTTATATCGTGGATCTTTCCGTCGATGCTGTGCATCGGTGCAGCGCTAAAGCTGGCGGGGAGTGTGGGCTTGCGGTATTGATCCACGCCCCACATGACGGCCAGCGCGAGCAGAAAGAAGATGATCCCTTCCCGCGCCCAGCGGCGCAGTCGACTGAATTTGCGGTTTTCCATTGTGACCTCTTGATGAATCGACGGTCATCTTAGCGAGCAATGCGCCATCACGCTGTAAAGAAGTGTCGGGTCATTTCGTTCGCAACGTGTCGGCCATCAGCGTAAAGCAGGATTCAATAAGCGGAGGAAGCGGCTGCGGGGCGCGCATTAACGCCACCGTGCGGGCCAGGGCCGGTTGTTGAAGATGTACCACCCTGAGCTGCGGGTCCTGGAGGTGCGTGGTATAGAGCTGCGGTAAAATCGCCACGGCGAGTTTCGAGCGCACCAGACCATACAAAGTTTCGATGTAGTCCACCTGATAGCGTGTCGGCAATGACAAACGGTGGCTTTCCGCGAGCGCCGCAACCAGACGCTGAATATTACCTTTTGAGAACACGGCGATATCCCGCCCTGCCAGTTGCTTCCAGGGCAGGTGCGCCGACGCGGCCAGCGGATCGTCGCTGTGAATGACCGCGACAAACGGGTCATCCTGTAAGGGAAACACGTTCAACTGGTCGGGAACAGAGTTATCGAGCGCACCAATGCCGAAATCAATCTGCCCTTTCAGCAGCTGGGCCACCAGCGCATCGTTGGTTTGATCGTGAAATTCCACCCTGAGGCGGGGAAAAGCCTGCGCGAGCGTCCGGGGCAACAAGGGGAACAGCAGCGAACTCACGGAAGGGATCAGCCCAATACGCACCGTACCTTCTCCGCCCGCCTGAACAATGTGCTGCATGTCGTCAAACGCAAGCTGCGCCACGCTGAGCACCCGCTGCGCGTGCGGCAGGATGGCATTGCCAAGCTCCGTCAACGTCACGGCCGAGGCGGTCCGGTTAACCAGTTTGCCCCCAAGCACCGTCTCGATTTGCCGCAACGCACTGCTGAGCGCCGGCTGGCTGATAGCCAGTTTGCTGGCGGTATCAGTAAAATGACGCAGCTGCGCCAGAGTGACAAAATACTGTAGCTGTCGAAGAGAGAGCGCGGGCAAGCGCTGCCAGGGTTCCGTCATGATTATCCATTACACGCGTCACAGAATAACCCGGGGTTATCGGGCGATAAATTTTATCAGCTGGGCAAACGTTTGCCGTGTGCATAGAGTAGCGTCATTATTTTGATGCTGGAACTGTTAATTGCATGACTGCTGAAACCCGACGCCGCGCCGTTCAGGCTGCACGAGGCGAAATGCCCTTTGACCTGCTGCTCACCGATACCCGTATTGTGGATATGGTCACCGGTGAGATCCGCGAAGCGGATGTTGGTATCGTGGGCTCACTGATTGCCAGCGTCCATCCGCGCGGCAGCCGCAAGGACGCGTATGAGACCCACGCGCTGAACAACCAGTTTCTGTCGCCAGGGCTGATGGATACCCACGTCCACCTTGAAAGCTCCCATCTTATGCCCGCCCGCTACGCGGAGATTGTGCTTGCACAGGGCACCACGGCGGTCTTCTGGGATCCGCATGAACTGGCCAACGTGCTGGGCATTGACGGCGTCCGTTTTGCCATTGAGGCCAGCCGCAATCTGCCGCTGCAGGTGATGGTCGCCGCGCCTTCAAGCGTGCCCTCAACGCCCGGCCTGGAAATGTCCGGGGCGGATTTTGCCGGAGACGAGATGAACACCCTGCTCGGTTGGCCGGAAGTGCGCGGTGTGGCTGAAGTGATGGACATGCACGGGGTGCTTAATGGCAGCCAGCGTATGCTTGAAATTATGCAGGCCGGGCTCGACAGCGGAAAGCTGATTGAAGGCCATGCCCGCGGTCTCAGCGGTGCGGATTTACAGGCTTATCTGGCAGCAGGCGTGACTTCTGACCATGAGTTAACGTCGGCTGACGATGCGCTGGAAAAACTGCGTGCCGGGCTGACGCTGGAGATCCGCGGTTCGCACCCTTATCTGCTGCCCGATATTGTCAGCGCCCTGAAAACGCTCCCCCATCTTTCGTCTCACATCACGGTTTGCACCGATGATGTTCCGCCAGACATCCTCATGGAAAAAGGCGGGATCATCGCGCTGCTGAACCTGCTGATTGAACATGGATTAGCGGCCACCGACGCACTGCGTTTTGCAACGCTCAATGCGGCCATTCGCCTGCAGCGTAACGACCTGGGGCTGATTGCCGCCGGGCGTCGCGCGGATCTGGTGGTGTTTGACTCGCTGGATAAACTGACGGCGCGCCAGGTCTACGTCGCCGGAAAGCTGATTGCCCGGGACGGGGCAACGCTCGAACCTGTTGTTGATACGCCTCTTACGTTGCCGCGTGATACCGTACGGTTGTCTGCCCTGACCGCTGGTGATTTTTGCATGCGCATTGGCAACGCGAACCATGGCGTGGCTCGCTTGCGCCACATCTGCGGCGCGCGCTTTACCCGCTGGGGTGAAACAGATGTGCAGGTGCGCAACGGGTGCGTGCAGATCCCGGACGGCTTTAGCCTGATCTGGGTTCAGCATCGCCATGCCCGACATGCAGCAAAACCGCAAATTGCCCTGCTTGAAGGCTGGGGGGAACTGCGCGGGGCGATTGCCACCAGCTACTCGCACGACTCTCACAACCTGGTGGTTCTGGGCCGCGATCCGAACGATATGGCGCTGGCTGCCAATACGCTTATCAACAGCGGTGGTGGCATGGCGCTGGCGCAACAGGGTGACGTGATTGCCCACGTTGCCATGCCGATTGCGGGCATGCTGTCGGAACTGCCACCTGCCGAGCTGGCGCTGCAGTTCAGGACGCTGCGCGATCGCAGCAGTCTGATTGCCGACTGGGAACCGCCGTATCGGGTCTTTAAGGCCATCGAAGGAACCTGCCTTGCCTGTAATGCCGGGCCACATTTGACCGATCTAGGACTGACCGATGGCAGCACGCGCCAGATTGTCGATCCGCTGATTTCTTACCGGGAAACCCCGGACAACACACAATAATACCAAAGGAGAGCCGGATAATGGCCGACAATACCGTTAATTCACCAGCACCAGGGCGCTGGCTTGAACGTCGTTTTGCACTCCGTGCACGTGGGAGCACCGTGCGCACCGAGTGCCTGGCGGGTATCACCGGTTTTCTCGCCGCCGCCTATTTGCTGGTGGTGATCCCGGGGCTGCTGGCCGTGGGAGGAATGGACAAAGGCGCCGCGACCACGGGCACCATTCTGGTCTTCGTTGCCGGGACGCTGCTGATGGCGTTTTACGCCAACCTGCCGTTTATCGTCGGGCCAGGAATTGGTGGCTCGGTGCTGGTCGGGGTGACGCTTGCGGGCAGTGAAGGCATTGGCTGGCAAATTGGTCTGGGTATCGCCTGCTGGTCGGGGATTTTATTCTTCCTGCTGACCCGGTTTGGCCTGCGTGAAGTGGTGACCCGCTCGGTGCCGCAGTCCATCAAGCTGGGGCTGACGGCCTCCATCGGGCTGTTTGTCGCCGTACTCGGTTTCCGCAACGCCGGGCTGGTGCTGGCGAATGCCAAAACGAACGCACTGATGCTGGGAGATTTTTTATCACCCGGTGCGCTGGTGGCGTTGCTCGGCCTGTTCCTGGCTATCGGCCTGCAGGCTCGTCGTATTCCGGGTGCGATCCTGTGGGCTATCCTGCTCGCGACCCTCGTGGGTATTCCGATGGGCGTCACGAAATTACCCGCCAGTTTTATCGATGTGCCCCACTCCATCGCTCCCGTCCTCGGGCATGTCGATATGCTGGGCGCGCTGAATATTGCCTTTCTGCCGTTCCTGTTTGTCTTCTTCGCCTCCGAGTTTTTCTCCACCATGGGAACAACGCTGGCGGTGGGCGGGGAAGCAGGGCTGCTGGATGAAGAAGGCAATATGCCGAACATTAACCGCCCGTTTATGGTGGACTCCATTGCCGCCGCGATTGGCCCGTGGGTAGGCATTCCTGCCGCCACGGCGCTGATTGAATCGTCCGCAGCCGCAGAAGCCGGCGGCAAAACCGGCATGACCGCGCTGGCCGCGGCGGTAATGTTCCTGCTGATGCTGCTGTTTACCCCTGTGGCGCTGATGATCCCGAAAGAAGCCACGGCGCCCGCCCTGATCCTCATCGGGCTGAATATGTTTAGCGGTTTACGTAAGGTTGATCTGGCGAACTTCACCGACGGCTTGCCGGTGTTGATGATGGTGATGATTACGCTGATTGCCAACAGTTTCGGGACCGGTATTGCGGGCGGGCTGCTGTTTTATATCGTTATCAAAGCGATTGCCGGGAAATGGCGCGATATCCCCGTCGGTCTTTGGATCCTCGCCATTCCCCTGGTGTATTACTTCGCCACGCTGGTGAAGCACTAACCCTCACGCCGCTTTTCCTTCGGGGTATAGCCGTAGTCGAAATGGCTATACCCCGCGCTGTAATACAGCGCCGCAGATTTCACGATATCATTGAGAATGGCACCGTTCACCTGCACACCCATCTGCTGCAGACGCTTTACACAGTTTTCCGTCTCTTTCACGTTGGTTTTACCAAAGCGGGCAACCAGTAACGTGGTTGCGGCCACTCTGGCGATCAGCACCGCATCGGTCACGGCCAGCACCGGCGGTGTATCAACGATAACAACGTCATAGTGTGCATTCATCCCCGACATCACCTCCTGGAAGCGTTCTCCCATGAGCAGCTCCACGGGACGTAACGGCTGGGGACCACAGGTCAGAACATCAAATCCCGCCTTATCAACGCGCTGGATCGCCTCCTGCCACGCCACATTTCCCTCAAGGACAGCGGATAATCCGTGATGGTTGTTCAGCTTAAAGAGATTATGCACATAGCCTTTACGCATATCCGCATCGATAAAGAGCACCCGCTTTCCGGCCTGAGCCGCTATGGATGCCAGTGACGTGCTGACCAGCGTTTTGCCGCAATTCTGCGTGGGGCCCGTAATCACCACGATCTGGTTTGAGGCATCCATCATCGTGAAATGCAGGCTGGTACGCAGTCCGCGCATCGCTTCAACAAACATATCCGCTGGCCGGTCTGTGGGCAGGAAGGGGATATCCGAAGTTTTGTGTTTCCCGTGGGGCGCCAAAAAGTGCTTTCGGCGCAAATGCGTTTTTTCCACAGCCAGACCGAGCGCGGCAGCGTCGCCAGAACCGGCATCCCCTGCTCTTCTATTTGCTCAGACGAGGTGATCCCTCGCCGACAGGCAGTACGAACCAACACCCAACCCATGGAGACCATCAGCCCTAGCAGCACACCAGGCAGAATAATAAGCGCTTTACGGGGCTTTATTGGCTCAGGTTGCGTAACCGCGGTATCAATGATCCGCACGTTGCCGATGGCGCTGGAGCGTGAAATGTTCAGTTCCTGTTGGCGTGTCAGCAGCTGCAGGTAAATGGTACGCCCGGACTCGACATCACGGCTCAGGCGCAACACTTCCTGCTGGGTAGAAGGCATAGATGAAACCCGGCTGTTCAGGCGCGCGCGTCTCTCTTCGAGCGTTTGTCGCTTCTCCCGTAATGCGCGATAGGTCGGGTGATCCTTTTTGAAAAGCTGAGAAACCTCTGCCTCACGAAAGGTCAGTTCGTTGAGCTGATTTTCCACGTTAACGACCTGATCCAGTACGGACTTCGCCTCAAGGGATAAGTCGACGGAATCGCGCTTCGCCCGATAGGCATTCAGTCGTGCTTCGGCCTCATCCAGTTCGTGGCGGACCTTAGGCAACTGCTCCTGTAAAAACGCCAGACTTCGAGAATCCTGTGCCTCCTGGCGCGCAATATTCTGGCTGAGATAATTTTCTGCAATCGTATTGAGCACCACTGCTATCCTGTCCGGATCCTCACCCGTCAGCGTCAGGGTGATCATACCGCTCTGTTTACCGGATTCCGCGACAAAGAGTCTCTTCTGCAGCGCGTTAATTGCCTCAAGCCTGGTAAAGGCTTGAAGGGTAAATTGGGTCCCCGGCTCCGCGCTGAGCGAGGTCACCAGAAGCGTGACCCCGTCTTTCACCAGCCGTTTGCCAACCCTACCGTCAGCCTTAAGCGTCTCCCCTTCCAGGCGATACCGGCCCTGCCCCAGTGCGGTCAGGACAACCGCTTGCGGTTTCCCCTCCTGCTGGGGCAGGGTAAGCTCACCTATCGTCATGTTGCCCGGTTTACCGCCGCGTAGACGTTCCCAGAGGCGCCCCACAACCGGGAGAACGCGCTGTTTTACCTGATATGTCAGCCCCAGATTATCAACGGTTCCCCCCAGGATCATGCGCGATTTAAGCAGCAACAGTTCAGGTTCAGCGTCGGGTGAAAGGTCAGACCCAAACTGGCTTAAGCTTTTAAGCAACGAGTTGTCCTGCTTTGCTTCTATCTGTACCAGGGCATCCGCCTGGTAGACCGGCGTGGCGCTAAACGCGTAGAGCCCCGCGCACACCGTAAACAGGAGCGTGACCAGCCCGATTAGCATGCGGTGATCAATCATCTCAGCAAGTAGCTGCATAAGATCGATTTCATTACTGTGCGGTGCGGCAGCACCGTATTTGTCTGATGTATGAGAAGACATTAACGCTTAATTCCTTTTTGACCCACACGACGAGCCCATTCCTGACTGGCTTTTACCAGTTGCCCGAAAATATATTCAAACGCTTCACGACTTTTGCGGTAAGGATCGGGAATGTCCTTGTTTTCCAGCCATTGGCCAAACAGCAGCGATTTTCCACGACATTCGGGTGACACGGCGGCAATAAAACGCAGGTGCTCCGGCTCCATCACCAGAATCAAATCGGAGGTTTGCAACATGCTGCGCGTCATCTTGCGTGCCACATGCCCCTCCAGCGAAACGCCGTAACACCGGGCCACCTCCCGTGCAGTTGCATCCGCCGGGCGTCCTTCAAATCCGTAAATCCCAGCCGATGTCACGAGTCTGCCGGGCAGCTGTTGTCGCAACAGCCGCTCCCCCATCGGCGAACGGCAAATATTGCCGGTGCAAACCACTAAGATTGAGTTGAACATTATTGCGGCCATGAACGGATGAAGCGGACGGTTTCGGTCAGGTCATGGACACCGCTGATGGTGGGTACCAGCTGGGTGATCACGCGATTCCAGCGTGACAACGGCGCGGTGGTGACGTAGACAATGTCATACGGTTCCAGCTGGAATTCCGTCCCCAGTACCATCGCGGAGGCATCCTTCGCATTGAGCTGATAGATATTGGCAATTTTGTCCGTCGCCCCTTTTTTCGCTACCGAGCGAATAACAAAAATCCCGGTTGCATCGGCCATATTCTGATCCAGCCCACCTGCATTCCCCAGGGCTTCCGCCAGGGTCATTCCGCTACGATCCATCTTCAACGTGCTCTGCTTCACCACCTCGCCCATCACGAACACTTTTAAGGCATCGTTACGCGGAACAAAGAGGATATCGCCCGGATACAGCAGCTTATTCTGGCTTAAATCACCGTGCTGCATCAGCGCATACAGCGAAAGGCGCGCGTCCTGGCCATTATGCGTGAGGACCACGTTACGCCAGTCGGCATCCGCGGAAAGCCCACCTGCGGCGTTGACTGCGTCCATTACCGTCAACGGAATATTGGTTATCGATTGCTGGCCTGATTTTGCCACCTCTCCCGTCACATAGGCTTTTTGTGAGCGGAAAGACGCCACGCTGACATCCACCTGCGGGCTCTCAATGACCTTCTCCAGTTGCGCGGTGATTGCTTCACGCACCTGCGCGACCGTTTTGCCTGCAACATGCAGTTTTCCGACGTAGGGATAGAAGAGCGTTCCATCCGCATTCACCCAGTTACCCGCGTCACTCGCGGCACGATACTGCCCTGCGGGCGTGGTTAATTCCGGATGATCCCAGACAGTGACCGTCAGGATGTCGCCGGTGCCTATGCGGTATTCCCAGTTTTTGACCTGCTCATCCAGAGTAGGATTTGCCTGAGATTTGAGGACAGGCGGTCGCAATCTTTCAATGAGCGCCGGGGTCAGGGGATAAATTTCCACGTGTTGATCGAGCTGATAATTTGTTTCTCCGTCAGTCATGACTTTTTTCCCGGTAATGCTGAGATCCTGACCTGGCGAAAATACGCAACCAGTTAACTGGCCGACTGAAAGAAATAAAAGTGAAAATAGCGTTGTATTTTTCATTTATATAAAAAGTTCTTTTATTGTTGTGTTTGTTGTTAAACAGATAAAAAATAAATTCATTTACATTAAAATTTTCAACGGGTTATTGTTTTAGCAGACGTATTACAAAAAACAAACAACGTTTCCCTTCTTGGCGATAAAAAAGCAAAATCGTTCCCATTCTTTTGAAAAAAATGGAAAGAGATTGATGTCATACGGAGGCGATATTAAATGTTCTTACGTGGGAAAGCATGCGTTGAACAGTCCATTTGCGAAGTGAGAAGGTATTTTCAGAATTGATTAATGGAATAATAAATATTGGAAATATCAAATTCGTGAGATATTGACCGTAGTGATACTGCACGCGTCATTACGACTACACAAAACCGTCCACTTTTGTTACATTTTTTTTCAAACACACCATGCTTTGGTACTTAAAATGGACCGTCTGCCTCGCGTTCCATGAACCCGCAGACGAAAAGTATCTGTAACGATATCACTGGAGAAAAAATGGCTAAGCGTAAATTGCTGCTTCTGGGTGTATTACTGTCTCTGGCGGGTTCCGCGTTTTCTGCCCCGCAAACCGCCGCTGCGCCATCAGGCATTAAAGCCTATGAGGAACAAGAGTTCATCGCTGATTTCACCAAATTCAAGATTGGCGACACCGCACCGGCGCAGTATCAAACGCCTGAGTACACCATTAAACAGTACCAGCTGCGTAACCTGCCGGCCCCGGATGCGGGTACCCACTGGACCTATATGGGCGAGAACTACGTCCTGATTGGCGATGCAGATGGCAAAATCTACAAAGCCTACAATGGAGATATCTTCTATCACCGCTAATGACATTTTAATCCGGCCCTGGCAGGAGAGCGATCGCCCCTTTTTGCGAACACTCTATCTCCACGCGCGGCGCGAGGCCTGGCCATGGCTGGACGGTTCCGAGTGGCAGCTTGAAGACTTTGACGCGGCAACCCGCGACGAAGTGATTTGGGTGGCCGTTCAGGACGGTCATCGACTGGGTTTTGCGTCGGTGTGGACGAACGACAATTTCCTGCACAATCTGTTTGTCGATCCGCAGTATCAAGGTCTGGGCGTCGGTCATTTGCTCCTTGAACAGGTGCAAAACGCGTTCACCAGTACGGGTTCGCTGAAGTGTCTGGTAAAGAATGACCGGGCTGTTGCCTTTTACCAGCGCCATGGCTGGCATATTGAAGCGAAGGGTGACTCGCCGGAAGGTGAGTACTTTTTAATGCATTACGTACAGCGTTAAACGCGGGTGACGCTTCGCTGAGCCGGCCTACAACACGTTATTTCCGTAGGCCGGGTCAGGCGCAAACGCCGCCCGGCAATTCAGACTAAAGCACTCACACCGCGCGAAACGCAATTTCACTCGGGATGACTTCGCCCTGCCAGTAAAGCTGCGCCGCAACGCGCCCCGCCAGCTGTCGATACATTTCTGCAAATTCACTGTCCGGACGGCTGACGACCGTCGGCTTCCCGCTGTCCAGATCTTCACGCAGCGAGATGTGCAGCGGCATCTGCCCAAGCAGTTGGGTGTGATACTGCGCAGCCAGTTTTTCTGCCCCACCGGTGCCAAAGATAGGCTCATGGTGTCCGCAGTTGCTGCAGATATGCATGCTCATGTTCTCGACAATACCCAGCACCGGCACGTCCACTTTCTCGAACATCACGATGCCTTTTTTGGCGTCGATCAGCGCAATGTCCTGCGGGGTGGTCACCACGACCGCTCCCGTGACCGGAATGTTTTGCGCCAGTGTCAGCTGAATGTCACCGGTGCCCGGCGGCATATCCAGCACCAGATAATCCAGATCGGGCCACATTGTCTCCTGCAACATCTGCATCAGCGCTTTGCTGGCCATCGGGCCACGCCACACCATGGCGTTATCGTCTGTCACCAGATAACCAATGGAGTTGGTTGCCAGACCGTGGGCCATGATCGGTGCCATGTGCGTGCCATCCGGCGAGGTTGGGCGCTGGTTTTCCGCGCCCAGCATGTTAGGCACAGACGGTCCGTAAATATCGGCGTCCAGAATACCGACTTTCGCCCCTTCGGCTGCCAGCGCGAGCGCCAGGTTTACCGCCGTGGAGGATTTACCCACCCCACCCTTGCCTGAACTGACGGCAATGATGTTTTTCACGCCGTTAACGCCCGGGTGGTTTTTCACACGCTTGAGGGTGGCGATGCTGTGGGTCAGCTTCCAGTCAATGGCTTTCGCGCCGGTAATGCGCAACAGCTCAGAGCTGGTTTGCTCTTTCAGCGCGTCGAACGCGCTGGTCCAGACGAAGGGCATCTGCAGCTCGATGTGCAGCGTATCGTCCAGCCATGCGACATGGTGTAACGCTTTCAGCGTGGTGAGATTGTGCTTCAGGGTTGGATGCTGAAAGTTAGCCAGCGTCCCGGCGACCATTGCTCTTAAGGCTTCCGGTGATTTGGCCTGGGATTGAGAACTCATCCCGACTCCTTTGTTCTTGTGAATAAGACCTTAGATGAACAAGTTTACCTGAAAGGCCGTGGTTTGTGCTTACTTAATAATGCCCCTTTTGGTAATATCAAAAACCCTTTTCACAGTTAAAAGAAGTAATGCCTACTATGACTCAAGTCGCGAAGAAAATTCTGGTAACGTGCGCACTGCCGTACGCCAACGGCTCAATCCACCTCGGCCACATGCTGGAGCATATCCAGGCTGATGTCTGGGTCCGTTACCAGCGAATGCGCGGCCACGAGGTTAACTTCATCTGTGCGGACGATGCCCACGGCACGCCGATCATGCTGAAAGCGCAGCAGTTGGGGATCTCTCCAGAGCAGATGATTGCCGAAATGAGTCAGGAGCATCAGACCGATTTTGCGGGCTTTGACATCAGCTATGACAACTATCACTCCACGCACAGCGACGAAAACCGTGAGCTGTCGGAGCTGATCTACTCTCGCCTGAAAGAGAACGGTTTTATTAAAAACCGCACCATCTCTCAGCTGTACGATCCGGAAAAAGGCATGTTCCTGCCGGACCGCTTTGTCAAAGGTACCTGCCCGAAATGTAAATCACCGGATCAGTATGGCGATAACTGCGAAGTGTGCGGCGCAACCTACAGCCCGACCGAGCTTATCGATCCGAAATCTGTTGTTTCGGGTGCCACACCGGTAATGCGTGATTCCGAGCACTTCTTCTTCGACCTGCCGTCCTTCAGTGAAATGCTGCAGGCGTGGACCCGCAGCGGCGCGCTGCAGGAGCAGGTCGCGAATAAAATGCAGGAGTGGTTCGAATCCGGTCTGCAGCAGTGGGATATCTCCCGCGATGCACCGTACTTCGGTTTCGAAATTCCCAACGCACCGGGTAAATACTTCTACGTCTGGCTGGATGCGCCAATCGGGTACATGGGCTCCTTCAAGAACCTGTGCGACAAGCGCGGCGACACCGTCAGCTTTGACGAATACTGGAAGAAAGATTCCGACGCCGAGCTGTATCACTTTATCGGCAAAGACATTGTTTACTTCCACAGCCTGTTCTGGCCGGCCATGCTGGAAGGCAGTAACTTCCGTAAACCAACCAACCTGTTTGTGCACGGCTATGTGACGGTCAACGGCGCGAAGATGTCCAAATCTCGCGGTACGTTCATCAAAGCCAGCACCTGGCTGAACCACTTCGACGCGGACAGCCTGCGTTATTACTACACGGCGAAGCTCTCTTCTCGCATCGACGATATCGACCTGAACCTGGAAGATTTCGTGCAGCGCGTGAACGCCGACATCGTCAACAAAGTCGTGAACCTGGCTTCCCGTAACGCAGGCTTTATCGCCAAGCGTTTCGACGGCGTGCTGTCTGCCGAACTGGCCGATCCTGAGCTGTACAAAACCTTCACCGACGCCGCCGCGGCGGTTGGCGAAGCCTGGGAAAGCCGTGAGTTCGGTAAAGCAATTCGTGAAATCATGGCGCTGGCTGACGTGGCTAACCGCTACGTTGACGAGCAGGCTCCGTGGGTTGTCGCGAAACAGGAAGGCCGCGACGCCGACCTGCAGGCGATCTGCACCATGGGCCTGAACATGTTCCGCGTGCTGATGACCTGGCTGAAGCCGGTACTGCCACAGCTGGCCTCCCGCGCTGAAGCGTTCCTCAACACCGAGCTGACCTGGGATGCTATCCAGCAGCCGCTGCTCGGCCACAAGGTGAATACCTTCAAGGCGCTGTACAACCGCATCGAGATGAAGCAGGTAGAATCCCTGGTGGAAGCGTCTAAAGAAGAGGTGAAGGCTGCCGCTGCGCCGGTGACTGGCCCGCTGGCAGACGATCCGATTCAGGAGACCATTACCTTTGATGATTTCGCCAAGGTCGATCTGCGTGTCGCACTGATTGAAAACGCGGAATTTGTCGAAGGCTCGGACAAACTGCTGCGCCTGACGCTGGATCTGGGCGGTGAGAAGCGTAACGTCTTCTCCGGAATCCGTTCTGCCTATCCTGATCCGCAGGTGCTGATTGGCCGTCAGACCGTGATGGTCGCCAACCTGGCACCGCGCAAAATGCGCTTCGGCATCTCGGAAGGCATGGTGATGGCGGCAGGTCCTGGCGGGAAAGATATCTTCCTGTTAAGCCCTGATGAAGGCGCCAAACCAGGTCAGCAGGTGAAATAATAAAAAAGCCGGAGATAATCTCCGGCTTTTTTTTGCCTCTTCATCCTTCACGCCCTGGTACCACTCACGGCTTAGCGTGATGCACCCGGTGAGTCAGTCCGCGTAAAAAATAACGCAAAAACTGGTCGCCGCACTCGCGGTAGTTCTTATGGTCCGGCGCACGCATCATGGCGGTGATCTCCGGCATCGACACGCGGTGCTTCTGCTCTGTCATAATCGCCAGAATGTCGTCTGTTTTCAGTGAAAACGCGATACGCAGCTTTTTCAGCACCGTGTTGTTATTCACCCGACGCTCAAGCGCCAGTTCTTGTGCTGAGTCATCTTTCCCGCGCTTGTCGTAGATGAGGCCGTTCAGGAAGCCAGACAGGATAATGTCAGGGCAGCGAACAAACCCCTCTTCATCCTCTTTTGTCATCCAGGTGTCGAAACCGGCAGAGGTGGACTCCATGCCAGCAAGCGCAAGAATGCGCACCATATCGTTATTGTTTGCTTTCAGGGTGTAGCGCAGGCTACGGAGAATATCATTACTGAGCATGGGTGCCTTTAACTTAACTGTCGATGATGCAATGGGGCGCAGTGTACCAGTTTTACAGGCCGATCGCCTCTTTCAAACTCTTAAGGTAGCGGCGACTGACGGGGACGGTTTGCCCGGCACGCAGCACCAGCTCTGCCTGTCCGTTGTCTTCCAGCCGGATCTCTTTCAGGTGCGCCATGTTCACCAGATACTGGCGATGGCAACGAACGAGCGGCGTTCGGCTCTCCAGCGTCCGCAGCGTCAGCTCGGTAAAGCCTTCGTTCCCCTCCGCGCTGGTAACAAAAACGCCGCTCAAACGGCTGCTGACAAACGCCACATCGTCCATCTGCAGAAGGTAAATCCGACTGTGGCCGGTGCAGGGGATAAATTTCAGCGGCTGCTGGTTTTCCGGCAACAGCGTGACATCCTGCACGGTGCGCTCCTGGCGCAAACGGCTGAGGGTCTTTTCAAGACGCTTCTCTTCAATCGGTTTCAGTAAATAATCGAATGCGTGCTCCTCAAAGGCTTTGACGGCGTACTCATCGAAGGCGGTCAAAAACACAATGTAGGGGCGATGCTCCGGGTCGAGCATTCCGACCATCTCCAGGCCGCTAATTCGGGGCATCTGAATGTCGAGGAACAGCACGTCCGGGCGCAGTTTGTGCACGGCGCCAATAGCCTCAATGGCGTTTGCGCACTCCCCCACAATCTCAATGTCAGGCTGCTCCTGCAACAGAACGCGCAGGTTTTCCCGTGCTAACGGCTCATCATCCACAATCAGCACTCTTAGCATGCGTTTTCCTCCAGCGGCAGTCGTAACGTAATACGGGTGAATCGGTCGGGCTCACAGGCAACGGTAATGCCACAGTCATCACCAAAGTGCGCGCGCAGGCGTTTATCCACCAGGCTCATCCCTAATCCGCCTGAGGTGGAAGGCACATAAAGCCCGGCGTTATCTTCAATATCCAGCACCAGATGATGGTTAAAGCGGCTGGCGGAAATGGTGATCTCCCCAATTCCCAACAGCTGTGACGTACCGTGTTTAATGGCGTTTTCCACAATAGGCTGCAGGGTAAAGGCCGGAAGATGCTGATACGCCAGCTCATCCGGGACGGATAACGACACCTGCAGACGAGTCTGGAAGCGTGCCTGCTCAATCTGCAGGTAAGCATTAACGTGTTCTATTTCATCGGCCAGGGTCACAATCTCGGACGGACGTTTAAGGTTTTTGCGGAAAAACGTCGACAGGAACTGAACCAGCTGCGCCGCCTGATCGCTGTCGCGGCGGATCACCGCTTTGAGCGTATTAAGCGCATTGAACAGGAAATGCGGATTCACCTGAGCGTGCAGGAGTTTAATTTCGGATTGCGTCAGCAACGCTTTCTGACGCTCATACTGCCCGGCGAGGATCTGCGCGGAGAGCAGCTGAGCGATGCCCTCTCCCAGCGTACGGTTGATAGAGCTGAACAGACGGTTTTTCGCTTCATAAAGCTTGATGGTGCCCATTACCCGCTGGTTTTCCCCGCGCAGCGGAATGACCAGCGTGGAGCCCAGTTTGCACTGCGGGTGCAGCGAACAGCGGTAAGGAACTTCGTTGCCGTCGGCATACACCACTTCGCCGGTTTCAATGGCGCGCAGCGTATAGGCGGAGGAGATCGGTTTCCCGGGCAGATGGTGGTCGTCGCCCGTGCCGGTAAAAGCCAGCAACCGTTCACGGTCGGTTATCGCCACCGCGCCGATATCCAGCTCCTTATAAAGCACCTGCGCCACCTTCATGCTGTTCTCTTCGTTAAAGCCCTGACGCAGGATCCCCTCCGTCGAAGCGGCGACCTTCAGGGCCGTCGCGGAAAACGCCGAGGTGTACTTCTCAAACATGGCGCGCTTGTCGAGCAGAATACGCATAAACAGCGCAGCACCCACGGTATTCGTCACCATCATCGGGGCGGCGATATTGCTCACCAGATGAAGCGCATCGTCAAACGGCCGGGCAATCAGCAAGATGATGGCCATTTGCGCCATTTCAGCGACAAAGGTGATCGCCCCGGCGGTGAGCGGGCTAAAGACTTTATCCGGACGACCGCGCTTAATCATGTAGCTGTGAACCAGGCCGCCGAGCAGCCCTTCGACGATCGTTGAGATCATACAGCTCAGCGCCGTCATGCCACCCATCGAATACCGATGCAGGCCACCGGTTAACCCGACCAGCCCACCGACCACAGGGCCGCCAAGCAACCCGCCCATCACGGCACCGATGGCTCGCGTATTGGCAATGGAGTCTTCGATATGGAGACCAAAATAGGTTCCCATAATGCAGAAAATAGAGAAGGTCACGTAGCAGAGCAGCTTGTGCGGCAGGCGTACGGTAACTTGCATCAGCGGAATGAACAGACGCGTTTTACTCATCAACCAGGCGATGACAAGAAACACGCACATCTGCTGAAGCAACAGCAGCACCAGATTAAACTCGTACATACTCAAAACCGCACACCCTCAAAACGCGTAACATACACTGCTGGCGGTAAACTTTCTTTGAAGCGCGGCAAAAAAGCTGCAATTCGTGCCCGGCATCACACCTTTTGCCGAACCTAACGCCTGCTTCGCATTATTCGTGCAAAAAACAACCATTTCTTCCTGGTTCAGTAAACAGGGACTACAGTTAAGCTGGGGACGCGTAAGCCAGGGGGCGAATATGGCGCTTTACACAATCGGTGAAGTGGCACTCCTTTGTGATATCAATCCCGTCACGCTACGGGCATGGCAGCGACGGTATGGATTACTCAAACCGCAGAGAACGGACGGAGGCCATCGTCTCTTCAACGATGCCGATATCGACCGGATCCGCGAGATCAAAAGCTGGATCGATAACGGTGTGCAGGTTGGCAAAGTGAAATCCCTGCTCAGCCATGACGATCCTGACACGCAGCTTCTCTGGCGCGAACAACAGGAAACGTTGCTGCGCCTTCTGCAGGCGGGCAATCTGCAGCGCCTGCGCGCATGGATAAAAGAGCAAGGGCGCGATTATCCCGCGCAAACGCTGATCACGCATCTTTTCATCCCGCTCCGTCGACGCCTGCAGTGCCAGCAGACCACCCTGCAGGCGCTGCTGAGTATGCTCGACGGCGTCCTGATCAACTATATTGCCGTCTGCCTTGCCTCGGCGAAGAACAAGCACGGAAAAGACGCGCTGGTGGTCGGCTGGAACGTGCACGATACTACTCGTCTGTGGCTGGAGGCCTGGATTGCCACCCAGAATGGCTGGCGCGTTGACGTCCTTGTGCACTCGCTGGCGCAATTTCGCCCTGAATTGTTCGACGGCCAGACCCTGCTGGTCTGGTGCGGAGAAGTGCCTTCCGCCTCGCAGCAACAGCTGATGACGGAATGGCGTGAACATGGTTACCCGGTTTACTCGCTTGGCCCGCAAGAGCCGTAACGGCATTTAATGGTTCATTAACAGCTGCGCTTCACCGTATAATTGTTCCGTTAACAACAGGAGCACATGATGAAGGCAACCAAACTGGCCGTAATTACCCTTTTTGTTCTGATGGCCGTAAGCGGTATCGGCGGCGTGATGCTGGCCGGGTATTCGTTTATTGTTCGTGGCGGTGTCGGCTGAGATACTGCGCCAGACGCTCAAAAACGCGATCGACGACGATTGCCGCCAGCGCGACCAGCAACGCCCCCTGCACAATATAGGCCGTATTGAACCCGCTTAAGCCGATGATAATCGGCGTTCCCAGGGTGTTGGCCCCCACCGTCGACGCAATGGTCGCCGTCCCGATATTGATGATCACCGACGTACGGATCCCGGCAAGGATGACCGGTGCCGCCAGGGGGAGTTCAACTTTGCGCAGCCGCTCTGCATGACTCATCCCCATCCCTTCAGCGACGCTCAGTACCGACGCAGGTACCGCCGCAATACCGGCCAGCGTACCCTGCAGAATGGGCAACACACCGTATAAAATCAGCGCAATGATGGCCGGTTGCTGACCAAAACCCATCACCGGCACTGCAATCGCCAGCACCGCCACCGGCGGAAACGTCTGGCCAATCGCCGCAATGGTCTCCACCAGCGGGCGAAACTCCCGGCCCGCGGGGCGCGTGACCGCGATGCCCGCCCCCACGCCCAGTACAATAGCGACGGCACTTGAGAGCACCACCAGCCAGAGATGGGCCAGGGCAAGATTAATAAAACTCTCCTGCTGATACACCGGGCGCGGCAAGTCGGGGAAGAGCGTGCTAAACAGCGCCGCGCTGTGCGGCATCAGCAACAGCAAAGCGACAAAGAGCACGACCAGCCAGAACAGCGGATCACGAAGTGCCTTCACGTGTCACCTCCCCTGCCAGCAGATCGCGAAAATGCAGGGTGCCACTTGGCGCGCCCCGGGCATCCGCAACGGGCAACACTTCACACTGACGGGCAACAAACGCCGAAAGCGCATCCCGCAAGCTCATCTGTTCCTGCAGAGGCTCGCCACGCACCGTCGCGTCCTGTCGACGCATATAGTCGCTGACCGTACGCAGCGAGAGCAGCCTGACGCCCAGCTCGCTGTGGCCAAAAAACTCACGCACAAAATCGTTTTTCGGCCAGGTCAGCAGCTCAAGCGGCGTCCCCTGCTGCACCACCTCACCATGGTCCATCAGCACCAGATGGTCGGCCAGACGCAGCGCCTCATCAATATCGTGCGTCACAAGAATGATTGTTCGCCCCAGAATGCGATGAATGCGGGTCATTTCCGCCTGCAGTGCGGCGCGCGTGACCGGATCCAGCGCGCCGAAGGGTTCATCCATCAGTAACACCTGCGGATTGGCCGCCAGCGCACGCGCCACGCCCACCCGCTGCTGCTGGCCTCCGGAAAGCTGGTGCGGGTAGCGGTCACGCAGCGCAGGTTCTAACCCGAGCAGAGACATCAGTTCATCAACCCGGTCGGCAGTTTTTGCCCGCGACCATTTCTCCAGCTGCAGAACGGTGGCGATGTTCTGCGCGACCGTCCAGTGCGGAAACAGGCCGATGGACTGGATGGCATACCCCATACGACGACGCAGCTCCAGCACAGGCAGGCTGCGGATCTCCTCTCCGGCAAAGCGGATCAGACCGCTGTCATGTTCAACCAGGCGGTTAATCATCTTCAGGGTGGTGGATTTTCCCGACCCCGATGTGCCAATCAGCACGGAAAATGCGCCCTCGGCAAAATTCAGGTTGAGATGGCTTGCCGCCGGACGACCCGCAAAGGTTTTACTGACATCGTGAAATTCAATCATTGGCTCTTCTCCTGAGCAGCGCGAGCCATAAGGCAAACAGCGCGTCGATGACAACCGCCAGCGCAATCGTGGGCACCACGCCCAATAACACCAGGTCCAGGGCGCTACTCAACAGCCCCTGGAAAACCAGCGCGCCAAAGCCGCCCGCGCCGATCAGCGCCGCAATCACCGCCATGCCAACGGTTTGCACCGCCACCACCCGCAGGCTGCGCAGCAGCAGGGGCAAAGCCAGCGGCAGCTGGATCTTCCAGAAACATTGTCTCGCGCTCATCCCCATTGCATGGGCACTTTCCAGCACGTCCGGCGCGACCTGGCTCAGCCCGGCCACCACACCGCGCACCAGCGGCAGCAGCGCATAGAGCACCAGCGCGATAAGGGCTGGCGTTAAACCGGTTCCGGCGATCCCCATCGTTCCCAGCACCGGGAACGACTTCACCAGCCCGGCCAGCGGAGCAATCAACAGGCCAAACAGAGCGACGGACGGGATAGTCTGAATCACATTCAGTACGGCAAACACCCCGCCCTGACGTGAAGGGTGGCGATAGCACCACATACCCAGCGGTATGCCGAGCAGTAAGGCCGGGATCAGGGTGCCAAACAGGATCGTGAGGTGTTGCGCCAGGGCGTCATTAAACACCTCCTGACGGTTGGCGTACTCTTTTAACAGCGAGAGATTATTCAGCTCACCGCTAAACAGCAGCAGCAATGGAATACACCATATCTGGGCATTGAGTATCCAGCGCCAGACGGATGTTGAGATAAGACGGCGAATAGCATCGCTGCAGGCCAGCAGACACAGCGCCAGCCAGAGCCACAAACCGCTACCCACAGAGGTTCTTGCCAGCGGACTTTCCGCCGAGGTCATGTGCGTTGCTGCAAGTCCGCCTCCCCAGAACAAGGCGATAAACAGCCCTTCACAAAGCAGCAGCGTCAGCCACTGAGCCTTGCGTCCTTGCCAGAGCGACAACGCAACCCACGCGCCCAGCGCCGTCACCAGTAACCACGGCGTAAATGACCAGACCTGCCAGAGCGAGCGACTCTCCCCCGACATCAGGCGATTCGGGGCCACATTCACAAACGGTAACGCGACCGCCGCGATGGCCACACAGGCCAACAGCAGCAGTACGCGGTTATGACATTTTATTGGCACAGCCCTGTCCTGTTACTTCACAAGCCCTTGTTGTTTCAGGAAATCGGCGGCCACTTTTTTGGCATCCAGTCCCTCAACGGCAATGCTGGCATTCAGCTGTTGCAGCGTTTTTGCATCCAGCTTTTCGAAGACCGGTTTGAGCCATTCAGCAATATCCGGGTACGCTTTAAGTACCGCTTCCCGCACGACAGGTGCCGGGGCGTAAATCGGCTGGACGCCTTTTGGATCGGTTAAGGTTTGCAGGCCAAGCGCCGCGACCGGGCCGTCGGTGCCGTAAGCCATCGCCGCATTAACGCCCGACGTTTGCTGCGCAGCGGCTTTGATGGTCACCGCGGTATCACCGCCCGCCAGAGAGAGCAGCTGGGCCTGATCCAGTTTGAAATCATAGGCTTTTTCAAACGCCGGCAGCGCATCCGGACGCTCAATAAACTCAGCGGAAGCCGCAAGCTTAAAGTCACCCTTCTCTTTCAGGTAGCGACTCAAATCCGCAAGCGAGGTCAGCTTTCCTTTCTCCGCCACGTCCTTGCGCACCGCGATGGTCCAGGTATTGTTGGCCGGCGCCGGCGTCAGCCAGACCAGCTTATTTTGCTCAGCGTCGAGTTTTTTGACTTTTTCATACCCGGCTTTGGCATTTTTCCACGCCGGATCGTTTTCATCTTTGAAGAAGAACGCGCCGTTGCCGGTGTATTCCGGGTAGATATCCAGCTCGCCGGAGGTAATCGCGCCGCGTACCACAGGCGTGGTTCCCAGCTGGACTTTATTGACGGTTTTAACACCGTGGCTTTCCAGTACCTGCAGAATAATGTTACCGAGCAGCGCACCTTCGGTATCTATCTTGGAACCCACTTTTACCGGTTCTGCCGCCTGTAATGGCAGACTCAGCGCCGCCAGTAACACCGCTGAACCCAACATCCCCTTTGCAATCGTCATTCCACTGTCCTCATTTTTTTGCTGCCTTTTTCAGAGGCTTGAGAGAAAAGCGTAGCTTAAAACGGCGGAATTAACCGTCAAAATGCCTTTTTAACATAAGGTAAGACGCATCCCCCGCAAAGCGGGGGATGCAAGGGAGGGAAACGTCAGAGCAGCTCGAACTCGCCTTTATTTACGCGAGCGGAATCGACCCCGATAAAGACGTTAAACTTGCCTGGCTCCGCATCATATTTCATCTGCTGGTTCCAGAACTTCAGCGCATCCACGTCGATGGGGAAGCTGATGGTTTTGGTTTCGCCCGGCTTCAGGTTGACCTTCTCGAAGCCACGCAGCTGTTTCACCGGACGGCTCATGGAGGCGGTAACATCCTGGACGTACATCTGAATGACCGTTGCCCCTTCGCGTTTACCGGTGTTGCTCACCTCGACGCTTGCGGTAACTTTGCCGTCACGCTTCAGGGTCGGCGCAGACATTTTGACGTCAGAAACCTTGAAGGTGGTGTAGCTCAAACCGTAACCAAACGGATACAGCGGGCCGTTCGCTTCATCGAAGTAACGGGAGGTGTACTTATTCGGTTTGTCGGCGTTGTACGGCCGGCCGGTATTCAGGTGGCTGTAGTAAACCGGGATCTGCCCGACCGAACGCGGGAAGGACATTGGCAGCTTGCCTGACGGGTTGTAATCGCCAAACAGCACGTCGGCAATCGCATTACCGCCTTCGGTACCGGCGAACCAGGTTTCCAGGATCGCGTCGGCCTGCTGGTCTTCTTTGACCAGCGCCAGCGGACGACCGTTCATCAGCACCAGCACCAGCGGCTTGCCAGTCGCCTTCAGGGCGGCAATCAGATCGCGCTGGCTTTGCGGAATGGTGATGTCGGTACGGCTGGAGGCCTCATGCGCCATCCCTTGCGCTTCACCCACTACCGCGACAACCACGTCAGATTGCTTAGCGGTGTTCACCGCTTCATCAATCATCTCTTTCGGCGAACGCGGATCGACCTTCACCGCCTCTTCGTACTGATTGAGGAAGGTGACAATGTCTTTATCGTTGGTGACGTTCGCCCCTTTGGCGTAAACCACTTTCGCGTTCTCACCCACGGCGTTCTTGATACCGGTCAGCACCGTGACGGACTGATCGGCCACCCCCGCTGCAGACCAGCTCCCCATCACGTCGCGCTTGCTGTCAGCCAGCGGGCCCACCACGGCAATGGTGCCGGATTTCTTCAGCGGCAGCGTGTCGAGGCGGTTTTTCAGCAGCACCAGACTTTCGCGTGCCACATCGCGGGCCTCTTTGCGGTGCAGACGACTTTCCGCGTTGGTGTCCGCCGGGTCAGAATCTTTCGGCCCCAGGTGGCTGTACGGGTCGTTAAACAGCCCCATATCATATTTCACGTTCAGCACGTGGCGCGTGGCGTCATCCAGCTCCGCCATGGTCACCTTACCGCTCTTCACCAGCCCCGGCAGGTATTTACTGTAGTACTCGTCGCTCATGCTCATGTTGATGCCGGACTTGAGCGCCACGCGTACCGCATCTTCCGGATCGGAGGCGGTACCGTGCTTAATGAGCTCTTTAATGGCGCCGTGGTCAGAGACGGTAATGCCCTTAAAGCCCCACTGGTCACGCAGAACGTCTTTCAGCAGCCACGAATCGGAGGTCGCCGGCGTGCCGTTGAGGGAGTTCAGCGCCACCATCACCGCGCCGCTGCCGGCATCCAGCCCCGCTTTGTACGGTGGCATGTAGTCGTTGAACAGCCGCTGCGGGCTCATATCCACGGTGTTGTACTCTTTACCCCCTTCCACGGCGCCATAGGCCGCGAAGTGTTTGACGCTGGTCATCACCGCGTAGCGATCTGCCGGGCTCTTACCCTGCATCGCTTCCACCATGGTTTTCCCCATCGTGGCTGTTAAATAGGTATCTTCACCGAACCCTTCTGAGCCGCGGCCCCAGCGCGGATCGCGGGAGACGTCCACCATCGGTGCCCAGGTCATATTCAGGCCATCATCCGCCGCTTCATAGGCGGAAACGCGCCCCACGGTTTTCACCGCATCAAGGTTAAAGGACGATGCCAGACCAAGGCTAATCGGGAAGACGGTACGCTGACCGTGCACCACGTCATAGGCGAAGAACAGCGGAATTTTCAGACGGCTGAGTTCCATCACCTGATCCTGCATTTTGCGGATATCCTGGCGGGTGACGGTGTTAAAAATAGCCCCGACCTGCCCGTCTTTGATCATCTCGCGGATGGCCTCTTTCGGGTTATCCGGGCCGACGCTGATAAGACGCAACTGGCCAATTTTCTCATCGACCGTCATTTTCTTGAGCAATTCCGTGACAAACGCGTCCCGGGCTTCAGGCGTGAGCGGGTGATTGCCAAACAAATCCTCTGCCAGCGCAGGTTGCAGCGCCAGGCTGACGGCGACACCTACAGAACATAGCCATTTCATGTCGTTTTACTCTCTCATCAATAACCGCCGGAAGAACTCGGCCAGACCGTGCGAAAAGCGCAGTGTGCCACAAACCCTCAGAACGTTGCAGGGTTATTCTCTGATTTTTCTCGTGAATACTAGACCGCTTAACAGTTAATCGCGCTATGCTTTACAGCGAGAAATTTGCCCCACCACAAGGAGTGGAAGATGTCTTCTGTTCGAACTCACGATAACACGACGTTTATTAACGAACTGTCGCGCCTGGTTGGCTCCTCTCACCTGCTTACCGACCCGGCAAAAACCGCCCGCTACCGTAAGGGCTTTCGTTCCGGTCAGGGCGAGGCGCTGGCGGTGGTGTTTCCCGGCACGCTGCTTGAACTCTGGCGCGTCCTGAGCGCCTGCGTGGCCGCCGACAAAATTATTCTCATGCAGGCGGCTAACACCGGTCTGACGGAAGGCTCAACGCCGAACGGCAACGATTACGATCGTGACATCGTGATCATCAGCACCCTGCGTCTCGACAAACTGCATCTGCTGGATAAAGGCGAGCAGGTGCTCGCGTTCCCTGGCACGACGCTCTACTCCCTTGAAAAAGCGCTTAAGCCGCTGGGACGCGAACCGCATTCGGTCATTGGCTCATCCTGTATTGGCGCCTCCGTGATCGGCGGGATCTGCAATAACTCCGGCGGTTCGCTGGTGCAGCGCGGCCCGGCTTACACCGAGATGTCACTTTTTGCCCGTATCGACGAAAATGGCAAGCTGACCCTGGTCAACCATCTGGGTATTGATCTTGGCGTTACGCCGGAGCAGATCCTGAGTAAGCTCGACGACGATCGGGTGAAAGATGAAGACGTCCAGCACGACGGTCGTCATGCTCACGACCACGATTACATCACCCGCGTGCGGGATATCGAAGCGGATACCCCGGCACGTTACAACGCCGACCCTGACCGCCTGTTTGAATCTTCGGGCTGTGCGGGCAAGCTGGCTGTTTTTGCCGTGCGCCTCGACACCTTCCCGGCCGAGAAAAAACAGCAGGTGTTCTACATCGGCACCAATCAGCCGGACGTGCTGACCGAGATCCGTCGTCATATTCTGGGCGAGTTCGCTCACCTGCCGGTGGCGGGCGAGTACATGCACCGTGATATTTACGACATCGCGGAACGCTACGGCAAAGATACGTTCCTGATGATCGACAAGCTCGGCACCGATAAAATGCCGTTCTTCTTCACCATGAAGGGCCGTACCGACGCGATGCTGGAAAAAGTGCCGCTGTTTAAACCCCACTTTACCGACCGCTTTATGCAGAAACTGGGCAACGTCTTCCCGTCACATCTGCCGGAGCGGATGAAAACCTGGCGCGATAAGTACGAGCATCACCTGCTGCTGAAAATGGCCGGGGACGGAATTGCCGAAGCGCAAACCTGGCTCAGTGAATTCTTCAAAACTGCCGAAGGCGATTTCTTTGCCTGTACCCCTGAAGAGGGCAGCAAAGCCTTCCTGCACCGTTTCGCCGCTGCAGGTGCCGCCATTCGTTATCAGGCGGTGCATTCAGACGAGGTGGAAGACATTCTGGCGCTGGATATCGCCCTTCGCCGCAACGATAACGAGTGGTTTGAACACCTGCCGCCGGAAATTGACAGCAAGCTGGTCCACAAGCTCTATTACGGCCACTTTATGTGCTACGTCTTCCACCAGGATTACATCGTTAAGAAAGGGGTGGATGCGCACGCGCTGAAAGAGCAGATGCTCGCGCTGCTGCACGCGCGAGGCGCACAATATCCTGCGGAACATAACGTGGGGCATCTTTATAAGGCTCCTGACGCACTTAAGCAGTTTTATCGCGAGAATGACCCCACAAACAGCATGAACCCCGGCATTGGTAAAACAACGCGGAATAAATACTGGAAAGAGAGTCCTGACGCGGAGCAGCCCGTGACGCAAGCGTCTGATTAATTCCCACAGCCAAATTTGAGAGATTGTTAAGCGCGCCTTAATCGTACTAGAGTAGCGTTCTGTCGCCGGAGAAACGTTTCTCCGGCATCTGTTACGAGGAGCAGGCACATCATGTCGGCTGTTGATATTTTATCCGAAACCGAAGTGGAAGTGCGCGATGCCCTTCCCGACGATGTGCATGCTATCGCCGCTATCTACGCCTGGCATGTGCTTCACGGGCGCGCATCCTTTGAAGAAGTTCCCCCCACCATTGATGAAATGCGTCAGCGAATGAAAAGCGTGGCCGAGAATGGCTTACCGTGGCTTGTCGCGCTGTACCGCGGCATCGTCGTAGGCTACTGCTACGCGACGCCTTACCGTCCGCGCCATGCCTATCGCTACACTCTGGAAGAGTCGATTTACGTGGATGCGAGTACTACCGGTCGTGGTTTTGGCTCCGTCCTGATGGATGCGCTGATCGCCCGCTGCGAGCAAGGACCGTGGCGGCAGATGATTGCCGTTGTGGGGGATGGCAACAACAATGCCGGCTCGTTACGGTTGCATAAGAAATACGGCTTCGAAATCGTCGGTCAGTTACGCAGCGTCGGGTATAAGAAAGGTGACTGGCGGGATACGGTGATCATGCAGCGCTCACTCAATGACGGAGACTGGACGCTGCCGGAGTAAGACGCAGCGAGGTCTGTTGCCCTCTCCCGCGGGAGAGGGCGAAAACACAGTCATCAGCAATCCGGCTCAGTCGTTCTGGGCGGTTGCCATCTGCTCTGCTTTCTGCTTTTTGTAGGTCAACGCCGCGGCCGGTACCGGCTGCACTTTCCCCGTCTCAATCCAGGTACGCAGTCGGCTTGCATCCGCGAAGTGGGTGTATTTGCCAAAGGCATCCATCACCACCAGCGCCACCGGTTTACCGTTGAATACGGTACGCATCACCAGGCAGTGTCCCGCCGCGTTAGTAAACCCGGTTTTCGTTAACTGAATATTCCAGTTATCCCGGTACACCAGATGGTTAGTATTACGGAACGGCAGCGAATAGGCCGGGTTCGCAAAGGTCGCCATCTCTTCACGGGTCGTACTGAGCTGACCAATCAGCGGGTACTGTTTGCTGGCAATCAGCAGTTTTGTCAGGTCGCGGGCCGTGGAGACGTTGTGAATCGACAGGCCAGTCGGCTCGACGTAACGGGTATTGGTCATCCCCAGCGATTTGGCTTTTGCGTTCATAGCACGAATAAATGCGTCATAGCCACCCGGATAGTGGTGGGCCAGGCTCGCCGCCGCGCGGTTTTCAGAAGACATCAGCGCCAGCAGCAGCATGTTTTTACGGCTGATTTCGCTGTTCAGTCGCACGCGGGAGTAGATCCCTTTCATCTCCGGCGTATGGCTGATATCCACTTTCAGTTTTTCGTCCAGCGGCAGATGTGCATCAAGCACCACCATCGCGGTCATTAATTTGGTAATCGAGGCGATCGGGCGTACCAGATCCGGATGGCTGGCGTAAATCACCTTATTGGTGTTGAGATCAACAATCATCGCACTGCCGGAAGCGATTTGCGGCTGGGCAGCAGCGGTGGTCACGGCGGGCGTTTTGGCGATCGCTGGCGCGGCAGCGGACGCTCCCAGCAACAGGGCCAGGCTAAGTAAAGAGACTCGGAATTTCAGCATGGTGAGACTTCTGATAATTATTCACGCACGTTATGACGTACACCGCCTGTGTCGATGGAGAAACGCAGGCTGGCTTCGGCATCATAGCGGTCACCGGGCTTTGTCGCCAGAGGATAATCGTGAACAGATGCTGCATTGCTGGCATTTACGCCAGCAATGCAGTGAGCCTAGAAGAGACGGTATCCATAACCCCACAGAATAACCGTCAGAGCCAGTAGCGCTTCCAGCACCAGCACGCCGATGGCGAGCGTTGAACTGGAGAAGCTCAGGCCCTCTTCTTTATTGATATTGAGGAAGGTTGGTACCCCCAGATACAGCAGATAACCGGTGTAAAAGAGGGCAATAGTACCGATCAGCGCGCACAACCAGACCAGTGGATACAGCGCCACAATACCGCTTAAGAACAGCGGCGTCGCGACATACCCGGCGAAAACCATACAGTCTGCCAGCGATGGACGTTGCGGATAGTTACGCGCCATCCAGTGAATGACACGCCCCATGACAGCCACACCCGCCAGCATCAGGCCATAAAAGAGAATGGCCAGTGAAAGACCGGTAAACCAGGAAAGCTGAACCACGGTGCCATCACCAAAGTTCCAGCCGATTTGTGTTGTGCCAATAAACGCGCAGATTACAGGCACCGCTGCCATCAGCAGCACATGATGCGTGTAATGATGCGAGACCGTTTCGTTCTCCGTTTTGATGACATGCATTTCACGATCGGGATGGGAGAAAAGTCCCCAGACATGGTTCATAACGCCCCCTTGTTGTCGGCCCGTCAGCGATATCTTAAGTATAATGCAGGCCTGAGATTATTTTATGTACAGTGGGAAATTTCCGTTGATTGCCCCGTTATTGATTCATGGGGTATATGATTAACCGAGGCATAATAAGGGAGATGACATTGACGTAATGGATATCAACAGTCTTATTGAACACTATGGATACGCTGCACTGGTCGTTGGCAGCGTGGCGGAAGGAGAAACCATCACGCTGCTCGGCGGGGTGGCCGCGCATCAGGGGTTACTCAAATTCCCACTCGTTGTTGCCGCAGTCGCACTCGGCGGGATGATTGGCGATCAGCTGCTCTACTTTCTGGGACTGCGCTTTGGCCCTACGCTTTTGAAGCGCTTTTCAAAGCACCGCAAGAAAATTCACCGCGCCCAACGGCTTATCCAGCGTCACCCTTACCTGTTCGTGATTGGCACCCGTTTTATGTACGGCTTTCGGATTATCGGCCCGATACTGATTGGCGCCAGCCATTTACCGCCGAAAATTTTCCTGCCGCTGAACATTCTTGGCGCGATTGCCTGGGCCCTGATCTTTACCACGCTCGGTTATGTGGGTGGAGAAGTGATTGGTCCGTGGCTGCATAATGTTGACCAGCATCTGAAGCACTGGGCATGGGTTATCCTGATTGTCGTGGTGGTAATTGCTGTCCGGATGTGGCTGAAGCATCAGGAAAAGACGCGGGATGAAGAGTAAGTGCAATGGCGCCCTCTCGCACAAAGAGAGGGCGAAAAGTTTCTACCCGGCGGGCTTAAATTGTGGATTCGCCAGCATAAAACCGCCGTCGACAATAAATGATTGCCCGGTAGCATAGCTGGCGTCACCGTCACACAGCCACGCCACCAGGCTGGCAATCTCTTTGGTATGCCCCGGCCGCGCGAGCGGGATCGCGGGCATCGAACCAGCCTTCACTTCACTGTCGTCCATATCATTCATTGGCGTGGCAATGGCACCTGGCGCAACGGCATTCACCAGGATGTTATGCTCGACCAGCTCCAGCGCCATGGATTTGGTTAATCCGCCCAGGGCATGCTTGGCCGCCGTATACGCACTGGCATCCGGTAAAGGCGTGTGTTCATGCACCGAGGTAATGTTCACAATTCGCCCCCCTTCTCCCTGCTTCACCATCTGACGCGCAGCGATCTGTGAACAGAGAAACGCGCCATCCACGTCAACGGTAAAAATCCCCCGCCACTCCTCAAACGGCATGTCGAGAAACGGCGCTTTGGTCATCGCCCCGGCATTGTTGACCAGCACGTCCAGCCGACCAAAGCGCGTAATTAACGTTTCAATGGCCTGCGCCCCCTGCGGGAGAGTGCTTAAATCAAGTTGAACCGCCTCTGCACGCCGCCCCTTCGCCTCGACTTCGCGGCAGGTTTCCAGCGCACCTTTTTCGTCGGAATGCCAGGTGACGCCGATATCAAACCCTCGTTCAGCCAGCATCAGGGCCGTGGTTTTCCCAATCCCGGAATCCGATGCGGTAACAATCGCGACTTTGGTCATACTCACCTCCAGAAAAGCTGCAAAGAGGTAAGTATAGATAATCGCGCTTTTTAGCCCTGATGATAGCCGCCACCCAGCGCCGAGGTCAGCTGCAGCGTGGCGTCAACGTACTGGCCTTTGAGCATCACCCCGGTGAGCTGCTCCCTGAGGGCCGGTATTCTGGCCTCACTCACGCGGGAGCCGGCGATAATGCCGGCGCGA
The DNA here is from genome assembly GCF_057320345.1 of Enterobacter cloacae complex sp. 394I7. Lineage (NCBI taxonomy): Bacteria > Pseudomonadati > Pseudomonadota > Gammaproteobacteria > Enterobacterales > Enterobacteriaceae > Enterobacter > Enterobacter cloacae complex sp. 394I7. The sequence continues at coordinate 2,070,506 of NZ_JBXWCR010000001.1, forward strand.
AAGCGGGCCTGAGCCAGTGCAACAACGCGGGCAGCCTCTTTTTCGACACGCTGCTGGTGCTGGTTTTTGGCGGTCAGTGTTTCGACTTCGCTGGCCGTGCGCGCCACCTGATTCACCGCATCCACCACCGCTTTGTTATAACGCGCGACGGAGAGATTGTTCTGCGCCTGGGCAATATCCAGCTCGGCGTTTAGCCTGCCGCTGTCGAAAATGGGCAGCGTCAGACCGGCGGTGACGCCCATCTGCTGCGCAGAAGAGCGGAACAAATCGCTCAGGTGCAGGGCATCCTGCTGTAAGAAAGCCATCAGATTCACATCGGGATAGAAGGCTGCTCTGGCGGCCTCAACGTCACTCATGGAGGCCTCGATATACCAGCGAGCCTCCTGCAAATCCGGTCGACGTGCCAGCAGTTCATACCCCAGCGTGGCCGGGAGCGAGGCTTCTACCGTGGGTAAGGCGTGGCGTGTAAGCGTCACTGAGGGGGTGTTCGTCAGGGCGCTCAGACGCGCCTCAACGGCTTTCATTTTTCCGTTCACTTCTGCCAGTTGCTCGTCAGTTTTGCTGGCGTTGATGTCGGTTTCGACGCCCTCTACGGAAGAGGTGATCCCATGCTGATACAGTTCGCGGTCGGCTGCAATAATCGTGTCCTGCTGGTGTTTAATCTCCGTGAGAAAATCCCCCACCGCGGCCTGGGTTTGCCACGCCCAGTAAAGACGTGCGACGCTGCTGGCAAGCAGTTGCCGGGTTTGCTCAAGCTCCGCTTTTTGCGCGTTTACCCGGCCAATTCGGGCTTCAACCCGTGCACGATTTTTCCCCCACAAATCGAGATCCCAGCCCGCGCTCAGACCAAAAGTACCGTTGGTGTACCACGGCCCGGTGGTTCCCGCCGCCGGATCGGTTATCGCAAAGGGCCCCATCAGCCCCTCGGCCGACATTTTTTGCCGTTCAGCATCCGCTGAGAAATCAATTTCCGGCCCTCCGGCGGCCAGGGTGGCTTTTGCCTGCGCTTCCGCCAGCGTGATGCGCTGACGGGCAATTTGCATATCCGGCGCATCGTTCAGCGCCTTCGCAATCAGCGAATTGAGTTCAGGATCGTTATACGTTTTCCACCATGCATCTTTCGGCCACGCGGTATGGCTCAGCGTAGTATTCACCGCAGCCGTTGTTGATTGCATATTTACAGGGGAAACCGAGGCATGTTCCGGCGCGCAGGCCACCAGAATAAAAACCAGGGGAATACTCAGAGATAAAGGTTTCATTACGCCATTCACGCAAAAAATAAAGGCGCAACTTACGCCAGACGTCGCTCTTTTTTTTAGTAACGCGTGGCAACCCGCAATTTGTCATACATTTTCATACTCAGAAAATTATTCATCATAAGAATGAATTAAATGAGTGAATTCATCTTCATTATAAATTCACTGCTACACTTACTTTCGACAAACAGACGCGGGAGAAGCGAATGAAAATATTATTGTGGGTTATTTTAATTATATTTCTGATAGGGCTGCTGGTGGTAACCGGTGTATTCAAGATGATTTTCTGATTTCATTGCCCGGCTCAGCGCCGGGCAAATTCACATCATTATGCTTTCAGGGAAGCGCCTTTTGTGGCAATAACCTCTTTATACCAGTAGAAGCTTTTCTTACGACTGCGCGCTAACGTCCCTTTTCCACTGTCATCACGATCGACATAAATAAAGCCATAACGTTTTGAGAGTTCTGCTTTAGACGCACTGACCAGATCGATCGGCCCCCAACTGGTGTAACCCATTACCTCCACACCATCTTCAATGGCTTCACGCACCTGTACCAGGTGGTCGTTAAGGTAGCTGATGCGGTAATCATCCTGCACTACGCCGTCAGCATCCGGCGTGTCTTTCGCGCCCAGACCGTTTTCCACGATAAATAGCGGCTTCTGATAGCGATCCCAGAGCACGTTCAGCAGGGTACGCAGGCCGACAGGGTCAATCTGCCAGCCCCACTCGGAACTAGCCAGATGCGGGTTAGGTACCATGCTAAGGATATTGCCCCGAGCCTGCTGATTAAGCGCCTCATCCGCGGTGACACATCCCGTCATGTAGTAACTGAACGAGATAAAATCGACGGTCGATTTCAGCGCCTCACGATCGGCATCGGTGATATCAATCTGGATATCGTTATCGCGGAAGAAGCGCTGCATATACCCCGGATAAACACCACGGCACTGCACATCGCCAAAGAATTGCCAGGCGCGGTTTTCCTGCAGTGTTTCCAGGACATCTTCCGGCTTGCAGGTCAGCGGATACATCAGACCGCCCAGCAACATGTTGCCAATCCGGGCGTCTGCAATGATCTCATGGCAGGCTTTCACTGCCAGCGCGCTAGCCACCAGTTGATGATGGATAGCCTGATACACCTCACCTTTGCTGCTGGTTTCCGGCAGGCCGACGCCGGTCATCGATGCATGCAGAGACATATTGATCTCATTGAACGTCAGCCACAGCTTTACCTTCGTTTTGTAGCGCGTAAATACGGTACGGGCATAGCGCTCAAAGAACCCAATGGTCTGACGGCTGGCCCAGCCTCCGTACTGCTTCACCAACCCCCACGGCATTTCGTAATGCGACAGTGTGACAAGCGGCGTGATGTTGTGCGCGGCCAGTTCGTCAAACAGTTTGTCGTAAAAAGCCAGCCCCGCTTCGTTAGGGTGCTGCTCGTCGCCGTTCGGGAAAATGCGTGTCCAGGCAATGGAAACGCGCAGGCAGCTAAAGCCCATCTCGGCGAACAGTTTGATGTCCTCGGGGTATCGATGATAGAAATCAATCGCGATATCCTTGATGCCGCTGTCGCCCTCGACGCGCTCAACCACCGGGCCAAAAACTCCCTGCGGCTGGACGTCAGAGGTGGACAACCCTTTACCGTCTTCCCGATAAGCGCCTTCTACCTGATTCGCGGCAACCGCACCGCCCCATAAAAAATCATCCGGGAAAGTCTTCATTCCATTCTCCTGTTATTGATGGTTTACGCTGAGTAACGGTGCTCCCGCATTCACGGAGGTTGTCGCCACGGTCACCACTTCGCGGTACTCGTCGCTATTACTGATAATAATCGGGGTCGCCAGGTCGTATCCGGCATCGATAATCGCCTGACGATCAAACTCCAGCAGCAGATCCCCCGGCTGTACCTTGTCCCCCACCTTCACATGGGCGGTAAATGGCTTGCCGTCGAGCTTCACGGTGTCGATACCTACGTGGATTAACACTTCAATACCGTTGTCACTGAGCAGGCCGATGGCGTGTTTGGTCTGGAAAAGCGAAGCTACAACGCCAGCAAAAGGGGAAACCACTTTGTTATCTGAAGGAATAATGGCAACCCCGCTGCCCAGCAGGCCGCTGGCAAAAGTGGTATCCGGCACGTGATCGAGCGCCAGAACGGTACCGGTCATCGGGGATAACACGTCGTTTTCTCCGACCGACACTGCAGACTCAGGCATTGTGCGCCCCGGCATACCGGCCACCAGTGTCAGGCCACAGCTCAGTACCAGCGCAACCACCGTACCAATAACGCCGCCCCACAGCGTGGCATTCACCCCACCCGGCGGGATCATTTGTGCGATGGTAAAGATATTCGCGAAGCCGAAGGAATAAACGTGGGTATCGCTGAAGCCGACAATCGCCCCGCCGATAGCACCAGCGACACAACCAAAGATAAACGGACGGCGCAGCGGCAGGTTTACGCCATACACGGCTGGCTCGGTGATGCCAAAGATCCCGGCCGTGACGGATGAGCCTGCCAGCATTTTCTGGCGGGCATCGTGGGTACGCAGGAAAATGCCCAGCGCCGCACCCACCTGACCAAATACTGCTGGCAGCAACATGGGCAGCATCGAGTCATGCCCCAGTACCGCCAGGTTATTAATCATCAGCGGCACCAGCCCCCAGTGCAGGCCAAAAATTACGCATACCTGCCACAGTGCCCCCATTGCCGCCCCCGCCAGCCACGGTGCCAGCACATAGATCCCCTGATAGCTGTTCGCCAGTATCTGACTCAGCCAGGTCGCCAGCGGACCAATGACCAGGAACGTCAGTGGAACAGTAACGCCTAAACAGATCAGCGGAGCGAAGAAGTTTTTCATCGATGATGGCAGCCACCTGGTGCTCTGCTTTTCCAGCCAGCAGCTTACCCACGAGGCGAGAATAATCGGGATCACCGATGTGCTGTAGTTGAACCAGGTAACCGGAATACCAAGAAAGGCTTCCGATACCGCCCCCGGCTGTTGGCTCGCATTAAAGGCGGCGATCATCATCGGATGGGTAAGCGCCCCGCCGATCACCATGGTAATAAACGGGTTGCCGCCGAATTTTTTCCCGGCCGTATAGCCCAGCACCAGCGGGAAGAAGAAGAACAGCGCGTCGCTTGCGGCAAACCAGATTTTATAGGTGCCACTTTCAGTCGTGAGCCAGCCGCAAACTACGGCCAGCGCAAGCAGCCCTTTTAAAATACCGGACGCAGCAAGGATGCCAATAAAAGGCGTGAAGATCCCGGAAACAATGTCGATCAGACGGCCCAGCAGGTTGCCTTTTTCCGTCTTATCGTCCACCGCAGGGGTATCATCTGTCAGCCCTGCTTCCTTGCGTACCGCCAGCCACACATCATGCACATGGTTACCAATCACTACCTGAAACTGACCGCCGCTTTCGACTACCATGATCACCCCCGGGTTTTTCTTTAACCCTTCCGCATCCGCTTTTTGATTCTCTTTCAGTTTGAAGCGAAGCCGGGTGGCGCAGTGAACAAGGCTGACGATGTTCTCTTTCCCGCCAACGTGCCCGAGAATATCCTGTGCTAAAGCCTGGTATTCCATCTCGATTTCCTTACATCCGATGCCCGAAGGCACCTGTTGACTGAGTACAAAATAAAAAAACCCGAGAACGGTCTTTTTTCACAGACCGCACCCGGGTTTTGCCTGCATTATGCAGTAACAATCCCATTGTTGAGGCTTAGCGCCCCTCTTTTCTTACCCGCTCAATATGAATCGCGAGGAACATAATTTCTTCGGTTGTCAGCTCACGCTGATAGCTCTTATTCAGATGCTGCGCGATTTTCTCTGCGCATTTCCAGGCTTTCGCGTAATTGTCCTTTACCGCCGTATGCAACGAAACATCATCATCTTCTACCACGGTGCGGGTAAGCATCCGCTGAGCAAAAAATTTCAGATGGGTGACAAAACGCTGATAACTGAGCGACTCTTCGTCATACTCAAGCTGTAGCTGATACTTCACCAGTTGCAGGATCTCCTGCATCACCCGCGTCACGTGCATCACTTCCGGCATTTCGCTATTCAGTTGCGCCGTCACCAGATGCAGCGCGATAAACCCGGCTTCATCCTCCTCGAGTTCAACATTCAGGCGTTTGGCGATAATGGCCCGCGCCTCCTGCCCTAATTCGAACTCCTTCGGATAGAGACGTTTAATATCCCACAGCAGCACATTTTTGATTGCCAGCCCTTTCTTTTGGCGTTCAATCGCAAAGTAGCAGTGGTCCGTTAAGGTGATATACAAACTGTCCTGCAGTTTCCCCAGCCGCTGCGCTGCCTGCCCAATAATGCAGTCACAGGTGGTCATCACCTCAAGCGGGATCTGGCTCAGCAGCTCTCCGAGTCGACGCATCAACTCATCGCTTTGTAATGCAAACACCTTTTCAATAAGCGCGGTATCCAGTTCATCACCGACGCGTTTCTGGAACCCCAGCCCACGCCCCATCACGACCTGTTCACATCCGCGTTCATCCTGAACAACCACCACATTATTATTAAGAATTTTGGCGATTTTCATCGGAACCCCAGAAACAAAAAAACCTGACCTCCGGCAGATGCCAGAAAATCAGGTTTTGCCTGCCTAAGCAGTAACAATCCAGTTCTGGCACTCTATCAGTTTCATTCGTAGCCTCAATATGTCACGAGTAAGAAACGTGACGCAGATCGAACTTGAGACGGTGATCTCAGAAGGTCACCACCGTTTTCAGCTCGGTTACCCAGGCATCCTGCGTGCGGGAAACCCCACCAGGATGGTGCCAGTATTGAATGCCCGGCTGTAGCTCCAGCCATGACAGCGGACGAAAGCGATAGTAGAACTCACCGTTCAGCGAATGGTCCGGCACAGGATGGTATGCCGGATCGTTATAATCGGAAGCCCCGCTCAGGCTGTTCAGGTAACGTTGATTGCGTGCGTACTGGCTGCTCATATCAATCCAGGTCAGACCGAAGCCAATCCAGTCTTGTGGACGCGCATCAAACAACCCACGGTATCGCAGTGAGGCTGCGTATACCTGGTGCATAGAGTTCGTGCGTTGATCGGCAAGACTCATGCTGAAAGAGGCGCTCAACCCACGATTCGGATCATTTTGATGTTGGGTCAGTTGCTGGTTTAGCCCGGCATACATAAACCAGGTGCGGTTGTGCTTATCAAATCCATCCGGGTCGCTCGCACCCGCCCCACCGGATTTACCCCGGTAAAGATCGGTTTGCGGCGCATTGGTAAACACTACGCCCAGATTGTACGCGCCCGGCAGACCGTTGATATGCGGACGCGCTTCGATTTCAACCGGGAGTAATATTCCTTTGCTGCCCTTTGTTGACCAGCTCCAGGCATGGCTGCGGCTTGACGCATCCGGGTTTTGCTCCATCACACCGCCTTTTATGGTCAGCGTGGGCGTTACTTTATACGCTAGCGTGGAGCCCCAGGTATGCACGTTCCAGTTATTCCAGGTCAGTGAGTTGGCAGATTTCCCGCCGCACTGCGAGAGCAACTGGAAGTCACACGGAATGATTTGATCAAAGGTTTGCACTTTGTTCATCATCCCGATGCGCCAGGTCAGACGCCGATCGTCAAAACTGCGGGCAAAGGTGAGCCAGCCCAGGCGGGTAATGGACTGCCCTCCCCAGCTTTCCTGAGTCAGGTCGTTAAAGTTAACGCGCGGATCCTGGACACGCCTGGTGGTGAGATCGTCATTGTGGTTACGGTTGACGATATTTCCTTCGATCCGCGCATCCGGCACGCCTGTCCAGCGCTCCAGATCCTGATTAAAGGTCAGCGCAAACTGATCAATATACGCCACGTGAGAATCATGGTTATAGCCGCCACCTCCGTTCCAGGCGATTTCGTTCAGATAGCCCAGATTATAAGTAAACCCGTTATCGTTAATGATCTTGCGGATGCCGCCCATATCGCCCAGGAGAGGGTCCGGTGGCGCATCAAAACCTAACACCGTTCCATTCCATTCCTGTGCCCCTGATAAAGAGGGGAATGTTATTAAAGCGAGCGCGCACAGTGTAGTGTGTATATTTTTATATGCCATCATAACAACCTGTGAGTGAGTATTGAGTGCGTAAGCCGTCGCAGGAAAATTCTCTTTTCCTGTCGCGATTTAATTATTCATTTCAGTGAAAGACGTCAGTAAAAATTGTTAAGCCAAATTTCTCTCCTGCGTAAATAACAGGCAAAAAAAAACCTAAGCGCTCCACAGCGATACGTGCTGTGAAACGCTTAGGTTTTGCCTGTTAACCAGTAACAATCCTGCGTTGAATACAGTGGCACCTTAACATCGTGGCGTCACGTTGAAAACCTGCTTTGTTTTATATTTTAAAAAAGTGTGAGCAAATTAACGCTTATTATTTGGACTGAATCACCCGTGCAATATCAGCGGAAGTCTGCAGCGTGCGGATCTCCTGAAATAACCCCAGCGCTTCACTGTACTCTTTGCGTAAATAACTGAGCCACTGCTTAATTCGCGCGACGTGATATAACCCGGTATCACCCTGTTTTTCGAGGCGACTGTATTTTTTCAGCAGCGCGACCACATCGGCCCACGGCATACGTGGTTCGTTATATTTAATCACCCGGCTGAGGTTTGGTACGTTAAGCGCGCCGCGGCCAATCATCACCGCATCGCAGCCAGTCTCTTTCAGGCACGCCTGCGCGCTTTCGTAATCCCAGATTTCGCCGTTGGCAATAACGGGAATGGTGAGTCTTTTGCGGATCTCGCCAATCGCCTGCCAGTTAATACGTTCGGCTTTATAGCCATCTTCTTTGGTGCGGCCATGCACCACCAGCTCAGTGGCCCCGGCCTGCTGCACGGCATCGGCAATCTCAAATTGCCGCGCGTCGCTGTCCCATCCCAGACGCACCTTTACCGTCACCGGCAGATGCGACGGTACAGCCTCACGCATGGCTTTTGCGCCACGGTAAATCAGCTCCGGATCTTTCAGCAAGGTGGCGCCGCCGCCGCTGCCATTCACCAGTTTTGATGGGCAACCGCAGTTGAGATCAACCCCAAAGGAACCAAGCTCTACGGCACGAGCCGCGTTCTCCGCCAGCCATTCGGGATACTGACCCAATAGCTGAATGCGCACCAGCGTGCCGGAAGAGGTGCGGCTCTGATGATGCAGTTCCGGGCAAAGGCGATAGAATGATTTTACTGGCAACAACATATCGACCACGCGCAAAAACTCCGTCACGCAGAGATCGTAGTCGTTCACCTCGGTCAGAAGCTCGCGCACGAGAGAGTCGAGCACGCCTTCCATTGGGGCCAGTAAAACACGCATAGCAGTACCTGTGAAAAAAGACGCGCTATAGTAGCCGCTCTCCCGGCATGAGGAAAGCCCGGTGGTTGACCCGGTGAGGTTATACCAGACGTTCCATTTCGGAATGTCTGGTATGCTCAAAATTCATGATGTGATCCGTGGCACATTTTTAGGTTTAATTGTATGATGAATGCGTTTCATCAAGGACTTTCACCATGAGAAAATCATTGAACATTATCTGGCAATATCTTCGCGCATTCGTCCTGATTTACGCCTGCCTGTATGCCGGAATCTTTATCGCATCCCTGCTTCCCATCACCATTCCCGGCAGCATCATCGGAATGTTGATCCTCTTTGTTTTGCTGGCGTTGCAAATTTTGCCTGCCAGATGGGTTAACCCTGGCTGCTTTGTCCTTATTCGCTATATGGCGCTGCTGTTCGTGCCTATCGGCGTCGGGGTTATGCAGTATTTTGATTTGCTCCAGGCGCAATTCGGACCCATTGTGGTGTCCTGCGCGGTCAGTACGCTGGTGGTTTTCCTGGTAGTAAGCTGGAGTTCGCATCTGGTGCATGGCGAACGTAAAGTGGTTGGGCAGAAAGGAACAAAACAATGATGGCCAATATCTGGTGGTCGCTGCCGTTAACGCTGGTAGTGTTCTTCGCCGCACGCAAACTCGCCGCACGTTTCAAAATGCCGTTACTTAATCCGCTGCTGGTGGCGATGGTGGTGATTATCCCGTTCCTGCTTCTCACCGGCATTCCTTATGAACGCTACTTTGCCGGCAGCAAAATTTTGAACGACCTTCTGCAGCCCGCCGTGGTGGCGCTCGCCTTTCCTTTATATGAGCAATTGCACCAGATCCGCGCCCGCTGGAAATCCATCATTACCATCTGTTTTGTCGGGAGCCTGGTGGCGATGATCACCGGCACCTCGGTGGCGCTGTTGATGGGCGCGTCTCCACAAATTGCGGCCTCTATTCTGCCTAAGTCGGTCACCACGCCTATCGCGATGGCCGTGGGCGGCAGCCTGGGGGGGATTCCGGCCATCAGCGCCATGTGTGTGATATTCGTGGGGATCCTCGGCGCGGTCTTTGGACATACCCTGCTGAATGCGATGCGTATCCATACCAAAGCGGCACGAGGTCTGGCGATGGGTACCGCGTCGCACGCCCTGGGCACCGCGCGCTGCGCTGAACTGGATTATCAGGAAGGGGCGTTTAGCTCACTCGCACTGGTGATCTGCGGGATTATCACCTCCCTGCTCGCACCGTTTATTTTCCCGCTGATTGTGGCGGTCATGGGTTAAAATTTGCGATGCGTCGCGCAAATTTCATTTTGTTTTCATAAGTTGCATACATAATGAGAAGTGGATCACATATAAAGCCCCAGCGGCTCCGTAAACTACCGATCCATTAACCTTTATGAGGCAAACGCCATGCATCCACGTTTTCAAGCTGCTTTCGCCCAGCTTGCAGAGAATGTGCAATCAGCTCTGGCCCCGATTCTGGCGGATGAGCATTTCCCGGCCCTGCTGACGGCTGAACACGTCACGGCACTGAAAGAAGCCACAGGGCTGGACGACGACGCGCTGGCCTTCGCGCTGCTGCCGCTGGCGGCAGCCTGCGCCCGCGCCGATCTCTCTCATTTCAACGTCGGTGCGATTGCACGCGGCGTAAGTGGAACCTGGTACTTCGGTGGCAACATGGAGTTCCTCGGCGCGACCATGCAGCAGACCGTTCACGCGGAACAAAGCGCCATCAGCCACGCCTGGCTGCGCGGTGAACAAGCGCTGAGCGCCATTACCGTTAACTACACCCCTTGCGGCCACTGCCGCCAGTTCATGAACGAGCTGAACAGCGGGCTGGAGTTACGCATCAATCTGCCAGGCCGTGCGCCGCATACCCTCGGGGATTACCTGCCTGACGCGTTTGGTCCGAAAGATCTCGACATCAAAACGCTGCTGATGGATGAACAGGATCACGGTTTTGCCCTATCCGGCGATGCGCTGAGCGAAGCCGCGATTCGTGCGGCGAACAAGAGTCACACGCCATACAGTCACTCCCCAAGCGGTGTGGCGCTGCAGTGTCGTGATGGTCGCATCTTCACCGGCAGCTATGCCGAAAACGCCGCCTTTAACCCGACGCTGCCACCGCTTCAGGGCGCCCTGAATTTGCTGAGCCTCAATGGCTATTACTACCCGGACATTCAGCGCGCGATTCTGGCAGAGAAAGCCGACGCGCCGTTGATCCAGTGGGATGCCACCGCCGCAACGCTGAAAGCGCTCGGTTGCTCAACTATTGACCGTGTTTTGCTTGCGTAATGCCTCCGGCGGGCAGAAATGCCCGCCGCTTTGCTGAAAAACCCCTCAGTTGATTCGCTGTTTCTTGCGCTAACCAGGCGGGTAAAGTAGCCTGAGTTAAATTTCACCTTCGGTACGAGCCATCTGCATGTTAAAGCGCGCTTTTTACAGCCTGTCTGTCCTGGTCGGCATACTGCTGTTGATCGTGCTGGGTCTTGATCGCTGGATGAGCTGGAAAACGGCTCCGTATATCTTTGACGACCTGCAGGACCTGCCCTATCGTCAGGTCGGCGTTGTGCTGGGTACCGCCAAGTATTACCGCACCGGGGTGATTAATCAGTATTACCGTTACCGTATTCAGGGCGCACTGAACGCGTATAACAGCGGCAAAGTGAATTACCTGCTGCTGAGCGGCGATAATGCGCTGCAAAGCTATAACGAACCGGTCACCATGCGCAAAGACCTGATTGCCGCTGGCGTCGATCCGGCCGATATCGTGCTCGACTACGCCGGGTTCCGCACTCTGGATTCCATCGTGCGTACGCGCAAGGTGTTCGACACCAACGATTTCATCATCATTACCCAACGCTTCCACTGCGAACGGGCGCTGTTTATCGCACTGCATATGGGTATTCAGGCACAGTGCTACGCTGTGCCGTCGCCTAAAGATATGCTGAGCGTCCGCGTACGTGAGTTTGGCGCGCGTTTTGGCGCCCTGGCCGATCTGTACATCTTCAAACGTGAACCGCGTTTTTTAGGTCCGCTGGTACCCATTCCGGCGATGCATGAAGTGCCGGAAGATGCGCAGGGCTACCCGGCCGTCACGCCAGAACAACTGCTTGATATGCAGAAAAAAGAGAAAAAATAGCCTCGCCTTTATACTTTCTTTATACCGGGCGTAACGCTTTTTATCCCGCCTTTACGCCGCCCCTTTTAAGCTGAGTTCACTGCCGCTACGGCTTCATTGAAGAATGACTATGAACTCAATAATGAATGCGTTTTTCCTGAAAAATATCCGCCCCTATTTTAACTTCCCGGGTTTATCACTCCCGACGGCACTCAATGCTGGCCTCTGGCTTGATGACAAACTTGATGCCATGCAGCACAACGTCTCGCTGGAAGTGGCGGATTACCTGGAACGTTACCCGCAGACAAAACATATTGACGTTTACCTGAACGACATCAATGGCATTATGCGCGGCAAGCGGCTCTCGGTGGAAAGCATGCTGAATCTGGAAAAAGGCTGTTACTTCCCCCTCTCCGTCTACTCCATGGACCATAAAGGCAAAATAGCCGCCCCGCTTGATGATGAGCCCGACCGGCTCTGCGTTCCCGTCGGCGGTTCCCTGCGCCCCTGTTCGCAAGACCCTCAGCATAACGCGCAGATCCTGCTGACCATGAAAGAGAGTGACGGCAAACCGTGCCCGCTTGAGCCAAGGGTGATATTGCAAAACGTTCTGGCTCGTTTCCATCAGCACGGGCTCTTCCCGGTGATAGCCCCGGAAATTGAGTTTTACCTGACCGGGCGCGGCACGCAGGATCCACAAAATCAGGGCTGCTTTCATATGGATACCTCAACGGCACACGCGGCGCTGTTTGACGAGCTGGAGCAGCTGGCGCACCTGCAGCGTATCCCCCTGACCGGGATCGTGGCCGAGGCCGAATCTGGCCAGTTCGAGTTAAACCTGAAGCATAGCCATCGCGTCGTTGAAGTCTGCGATAACGTGCTGGCCCTGCGACGCCTGACCCGCTACGTTGCGGAGAAACAGGGTCTGCAGGCCAACTTTATGGCCAAACCGTTCAGCCAGCAGTCCGGCAGCGGTTTGCACTTCCATTTCAGCCTGAACGATATTCATGGCGAAAACGTATTCGCGTCACCGGTGGAAGCGCTGAACAGCATGATGCGCCTCTGCATCGCTGGCCAGCTGGCGCTGATGCCCGCCTCCATCGCCATTCTAGCCCCTGGCGTTAACGCATTCCGCCGCCTGCGTAAAAACCTCACGGAACCGCTATTTAACTCCTGGGGCTATAACACCCGCTCCGCCGCGCTGCGTATTCCCTGCTCCGATGACCATAACCGGCGTATTGAGTACCGGCTGGCCGGGGCTGATGCTAACCCGTATCTGGTGGCGGCAACGCTTCTGAGCGGAATGCTGTACGGGCTGGAAAATTTTGACGAGCAGGATTTACCTGAACCTCAGCAGGACGGGCCGGATCTGCCGCTGTTTCAGCAGGAGGCGATTGAGACATTTGCACGCTGTCAGTATCTCACCGGCAGCCTGGGAGAGGCTTTTTCTCAACAGTGGGTTGCCTGCAAGCTCTCTGAGCTCGACTGGTTCGAGAGCATCGTCACCCGGGAGGAGTCGAGTCTGGCATGAAGCACAAAAAAGCCCGCTCGGTGAGCGGGCCAGGTAATGCCAGAGGCGATTATTTTTTACGCGCGTATTTGAGTGAATCCAGGGCGACCGCAAAGATGATGATGCCGCCTTTGATGATGTACTGCCAGTACGGGTTCACGCCGATGTAGGTCAGACCGTAGTTGATTACGGTGAAGATGATGACACCGGTTACCACGCCGAACACGGTACCCACGCCGCCGCTAAAGGAGACGCCGCCGACCACACAGGCTGCGATCGCATCCAGTTCGTACATGAAGCCCAGGTTGTTCGTTGCAGAGCCGATACGGCCCGCTTCCAGCATCCCACCAAAGGCGTAGAACACACCTGACAGGGCATAGATCATCAGCAGATTCAGGGCAACGTTGACGCCGGACACTTTCGCCGCTTCCGGGTTACCGCCGATAGCGAAGATGTTTTTACCGAAGCGGGTTTTGTTCCACAGGATCCAGACAAAAGCGACGGCAATCAGGGCGTAGAAGGTAATGTACGACAGGCGGAAACTGCCCAGCGCGATAAACCCTTGCGTAAAGGTCGAGAACCCGCTGTCGAAGCCAGAGATTGGCGACGCCCCCACGAAGTCGTAGTACAGGGAGTTGATACCGTAAACGATGATCATCGTACCTAAGGTAGTGATAAATGGCGTCACGTTCAGGTAAGCGATAATGATGCCGTTAATCAGACCAATCACTGCGCCGATCGCACAGACAATCAGGATCACCACGAAAATGGGCATGGTCGCCATTTCCGGGAACACCTTGTTGGCGTTTTCCATCGACTGTAGCAGCGTTGCCGCGATAACCGCCGCGAGGCCAACCTGACGTCCCGCTGACAGGTCAGTCCCCTGCGTCACGATAAGTCCCGCCACGCCCAGCGCGATAATAATACGCACGGAGGACTGGGTCAGGATGTTACTGAGGTTCAACAGGCTTAAGAACGTAGGGTCCTGGAAAATGATGATAGCCAGCAGTACTAAAAGAACAACGTAAATACCGCCTTCTTTCAGGTAAGTGAGAAAACTTTTTTTATTTAACGCACTCATGAGGAGCCCCTGATCTTAAAGGTGCAAAGACGCAAGACGCAAAATTTCGTTTTGCGTTGTCGTTTTGGTGTCAACAATACCGGCAACGAGACCATTGCTCATAACCAGAATACGATCTGTGATCCCTAACAATTCCGGCATTTCGGAAGAAATAATAATGATCCCTTTATTCTTTTTCGCCAGCTCGGCAATCAGCTGATAAATCTCAAACTTCGCGCCGACGTCAATACCGCGGGTCGGTTCATCCAGCATCAGGATTTCTGGCTGGGTTAATAACCAACGGCCAATAATGACCTTCTGCTGGTTACCGCCTGACAGCGAACCAATTTGCGTGCGGTGACCTGGCGTTTTGACGCGCATGGAGTCAATCACCCACTGGGTATCGCTCTTCATGCGGGAGTTATCCAGCAGCCCGACTTTGTTTTTATAGTTGCGAATATTGGAAATTAACGAGTTAAAGTTAATATCCAGATACGCATAAATACCGGTCGAACGACGCTCTTCCGTGACCAGCGCAAAACCATTATTAATGGCTTCGTTAGCGCTGTGGTTATTGATTTTCTTACCGTGCAGCGTGATAGTGCCCGCGGCTTTCTCACGAATACCGAACAGGGTTTCGACAATATCAGTACGTTTTGCCCCAACCAGACCTGCGATACCGAGAATTTCGCCCTTATGCAGGTCAAAAGAGACGTCGCGAATAGACGGCTGGCGCAGCGAGGTGAGATTGCGAACCTCAAGGATCACTTCACCCGGCTTGTTCTCTTTGTCCGGGAAGCGCTGGTTCAGAGAGCGCCCCACCATCATGGCGATGATCTTGTCCATATCCAACCCTTCGAGAGGCTGGGTGGCAATCCACTGGCCGTCGCGCAGGATGGTAATCTCATCACACAGCTGGAAGATCTCTTCCATTTTGTGAGAGATATAAACAATGCCGCAGCCGCGGTCTTTGAGCTTACGAATAATGGTAAAAAGGTGGTTAACCTCTTTTTCCGTTAATGACGATGTCGGTTCGTCCATGATGACGATTTTCGCATCATAGGAGAACGCTTTGGCAATTTCGATCATCTGCATTTGGGACACGGATAACGTTCCCACGCGGGCGCGCGGATCGATATCAATATCCAGTTCATCGAAAATCGCTTTGGTGTCGCGATACATTTTATCCTGATCGACAAAGACACCTTTGGTCGGATAACGGCCCAGCCACATGTTATCCATAACAGAACGTTGCAGCACCAGGTTTAATTCCTGGTGAACCATTGAGATACCGTTTTCCAGTGCTTCTTTTGCTGAATGGAAATCGATCTCTTTCCCCTGAAAAAGAATGCTGCCAGAATCTTTTTGATAGATCCCAAAAAGACATTTTAATAATGTTGATTTACCTGCGCCGTTCTCCCCCATTAATGCATGAATAGAGTGAGGACGAACTTTTAAATTAACATTATCGAGTGCCTTAACCCCGGGAAATGACTTGTTGATAGCGCTCATTTCCAACAAGTATTCACCAGATGACTGAGTATTTGTGCTGACCATAATTATACCTTGTTGGCCTCGCATATCGCGTTATAAAAGGGCGCAACAAGTTGCGCCCAGTGAAGACAATTCAAATAACTTATTTACCGATAAACTCAGCCAGGTTGGACTGGTCTACGCCAACGTAAGGTACGCGAACGATTTTGTTTTCAATTTTCCAGGTCGTACCGTCTGCCGCACCTTTGCCATCGGCCAGGTTTTTCGCCAGATCGAAGGTTGCTTTCGCCTGGTTGTTGGCATCGTTCAGCACGGTCCCGGCCATTGCACCGGATTTCACCAGGGCCAGAGCTTCTGGCAGTGCATCCACACCGAACACAGGAATGGCTGATTTGTTGTGCGCTTTCAGCGCTTCTACCGCACCCATAGCCATCGCATCGTTGTTGGCAATCACCACTTCGATTTTGTTAGCGTTCGGGCCGGACAGCCACGCGTCCATCTTATCTTTCGCCTGAGCGGTATCCCACATCGCGGTATCTAATGCCAGCTGCTGGGTTTTCAGGCCCTTATCATTCAGCTCTTTGATAACGTAAGTGGTACGGGCTTCAGCATCCGGATGGCCTGGTTCGCCTTTCAGCAGCACGAACTGGATCTGGCCGTCTTTGTTCAGGTCCCAGTTCGGGTTCGCCGCCCAGTGTTTAGCAATCAGATCGCCCTGAATAATGCCGGACTCTTTGGAGTCAGTACCGACGTAAAACGCTTTGTCATAGCTGTCCAGCGCTTTACGGGAAGGTTCTTTGTTAAAGAAGACAATCGGCACATTCTGGCCGCGCGCTTTTTCAATGACCGTGCCTGCCGCAGCGGGGTCAACCAGGTTGATGGCCAGTGCCTTCACGCCTTTTGCCAGCAGAACGTCGATCTGGTCGTTCTGTTTGGACTGGTCGTTCTGGGAGTCATTCATCAGCAGCTGAACATCTGGCGCTGCTTTAGCATCTTTCTCGATAGCTTTACGGACAACAGACATGAAGTTGTCGTCGTATTTATAGATGGTCACACCAATACGGGTATCCGCAGCGTGCGCTGCTGCACCAAAAAGCGTGCTTGCCATTACAGCAGACAGGGTCAACACCTTCTTATTCATGGTATCTCCGGTTTTTTTTATGCAGGGTAGTTCTTGTGAATAACGATCGGCAGGCAGGTGTTAATGAAACGTTACTGACAGCCGAAGTTCACTTATAAAATTTCTATCTTCCGTGTTCGGTAACGCTCCAGAAATGCGTTTTATTCGTTGTTTGCGGCACATTGGCTATGGTGAAAGTGATTAATCACTGTTACATAGCGTTTCAGCCCCTAAAACGCTGACATCATAGTCAGCGCCTTGTTAAGATACTGTGAATTTACTCACAGATTGAAAACGGTTACATCAGCTGATGTAATCAGTTAGTGATCGGAACCACAATTTGCCGGGCAGCGACAGAATGTCGACGCACTAAAGTCGGCATGAAACAGTGTGTTGCGCCCGGATCCAGCAGCCCTGCCGCCCCCTGTAACGCCAGCTCAGTGGCCAGTTTGGCCATAGAGGCGATGGGGTAACGCACGGTGGTCAGCTGCGGGTCGGTGTAACGGGCAATGGGAATATCATCAAAACCAATCAACGATAAATGCTGTGGCACCGCAATGCCGTTATCCTTCAGCGCAGTCAGCGCCCCGGCCGCCATGTTATCGTTGTAGGCAAACACGGCAGACAGCTGCAGATTACGGCCCAGTAACTCCACCATCGCCGCCTCCCCGCCCTGCATATCCGGCGTGCCGGTTCCAACCCAGCTTTCAGACGGCGTAATACCCTGTTCTTTAAGGGCGTTTTGCCAGCCTTCGCGCCGCAGCTCATCATCTTCAATATGATGGCTGGAGGCCAGAAAACCGATCCGCTGATGCCCGTTGTTGATGAGCATTTTGGTGGCCATCATCGCCCCGCTGACGTTATCCAGCCCGACGCAGCGGTGGGCATACCCTGGCACAATACGGTTGATCAGCACCATGCCCGGGATTTGCTCCATAAACCCGGAAATCTCGTCATCGCTTAAGGCTTTTGAGTGCACAATCAGTGCGTTACAACGCTGGCGGATCAGCACTTCAATCGCATGACGCTCTTTTTCGGCCTCGTGATAGCTGTTGCCAATCAGCACGTATTTCTGATGCTGCTGAGCGACAACGTCTACCGCTTTAACCAGCGCACCGAAAAAGGCATCAGAGACATCCATCACCACCACGCCAATGGTATCGCTGACCTGCGTGGCAAGCGCCTGCGCATTGGCATTAGGGCGATAACCCAGCTGGGTGACGGCTTTCATTACGGTTTCGCGGGTGTCAGGGCTGACCAGCGCGCTGTTGTTCAGCACGCGTGAGACGGTAGCCACGGAAACACCCGCCTGACGGGCGACGTCACGAATGGTGATCATATTCACCATCCTTCAAAGGATTGCAGCAACTCACAGACACCCCCTGTGTTTAGCAAGGTGGCTATTTTGGCAGCGAGAGAAAGGGGACTACGTGAAGAAGCTCACACAGATGAAAACGTTTACATCCGTTTTGTTAATGATTGTGATCCAGATCGTTATCTGGATGTATTTCTCAATGATACCCCTGAAGCATGTGCGGTTAACTGACGCCACACCCACTCCAGCGGCCCCTGGCGGAAATAACGTAGCCAGAGAACAGAAAACGCCAGGTTAACCATCCAGACCGGGATAACAAACGCCAGCAGCGAAAGCCGGTCGAATTTCATAAACAGGCCAAACCGATAGAAAAGCGTGGTGCATATCAGCGTCTGCAGAATGTAATTGCTGAGGGCCATACGGCCTACGCAGGCAATGGCACTGACAATCCATGCGCGACACATTTGTGGCCAGAAGCCGTAAATGAGTGCCGCATAGCCAATCGTCTGGAAGGGCGCGCTCAGCTCGCGCGGGACCTGAAGCAGAAACGCACACCAGCGGTAGTTCCAGTGCAGATGCCACTGCATGATCACGGCCGGCAGATTAATCAGCACGCCGAGAAGAATTAACCCGGCTCCCGTCAGGCGATAGTGGCGAAGGGAAAACTCCCCTTTCAGCCAGCCGGTGCGCATCAGTGATGCCCCCATCAGCATCATCCCTGCCAGCTGCCAGCCATACTGCGCCCCCAGCGCCAGCAGGTTATCGCCAAGCATATCCGCACGGTTGCTTATCGCTTCCGTGCCTCCTTTCAGCTTCCAGTACTGCTCGTACTGAAGGTTGGCGGCATCAGGGATCCATGAACGGTTTGCCGCATCACCGGAGATTATCCCCAGCAGTAACAGCACGCCAAGGCCCATGACGTAAAGCATCACGCCCGTGTTAAACAGGCTTTTTACGCTGTGCGCATCGCGAATGAGCCGCCAGCAAATCAGCCCGACTAAGCCATAGGCGAGAAGAATGTCGCCATCCCAGAAGAACAGCCCGTGAATAAAGCCGAGGATCACCAGCAATGTCAGACGCGACTGGATCCAGCGCGTGCCGCGCCTGAGCAGTAGCTGCAGGCCCGCGCCAAACAGCAGGGCAAACAGGGTGAGGAATTTGACCTGGGCAAAGAGATCGAGGATGGCCCACGTCCAGGCATCGCTGCGGGTAATGTCGCCATACCACGCAGGATTGAGATACGCCGCCTTCGGCAAGCCGAAGGCGCTGATGTTAAGCAGCAGGATACCGAGAATGGCGACGCCTCGAACAAAATCGAGCGTGACGTTTCGCTCCATGTAGCCTGCCCTGTCAGATTAGTTGTGGTGACGCACGGCGCGCAGAAACTCCTGGCGGGTGTTCTGGCTGGATTTAAACAGACCGCCCAGCGACGTCGTGGTGGTCGCACTGGTGGCATCACGCACGCCGCGCGCTTTCACACAGTAGTGAACGGCGTCGATAGATACTGCCACGTTATTGGTGCCCAGCAGCGTTTGCAGCGCGGTCAGGATCTGCTGCGTCAGACGCTCCTGCACCTGTGGACGCTGAGCAAAGAACTGCACGATGCGGTTGATCTTCGACAGACCAATCACCGTATCTTTAGGAATATAAGCCACGGTCGCTTTACCGTCGATGGTCACGAAGTGGTGTTCGCAGGTACTGGTTAACGTGATATCACGTACCGTTACCATCTCATCCACCTTCATCTTGTTTTCAATGACGGTGATTTTCGGGAAATTGGCGTAATCCAGGCCGGAGAAAATTTCGTCAACGTACATTTTTGCGATACGGTGCGGCGTCTCCATCAGACTGTCGTCGCTCAGATCGAGATTCAGCAGTTGCATGATCTCGGTCATATGCCCAGCAATCAGATGCTTACGGGTTTCATTGTCCAGTTCCTGAACGGGTGGACGCAGTGGCGTTTCAAGACCACGCGCAACCAGAGCTTCGTGAACCAGGGCTGCTTCTTTACTGAGTGATGGCATTCTTTTCTCCTGCAGGTGTGGCGTCTTTTGCCCTCGTTGTGGCAAAAGTGTGCGCTCATTGTGCGTGAGGCGGCGCACATAATCCAGTATTCACGACGATAATTATTGCAATTGCTGTTGCCTTTCGGCCTGACGATCCCAGACCAGTGCGCCGCCGATGAACAGCGCGACGCCCGCCAGCCCCAGCGCAGGCTCCAGTCGGTGCGTGAGCCACGTCGACAACGCCGACGTTACCGGGCCAATCAACTGACCGATGGCATAACCGGTAGTAAGCAGTCCCGCCATGTAGCGCGTGTGATCTGGTGCCAGTTCGCGCCCATAAAGTAAAGAGAGCTGAACGGCACACAAGAACCCGCCCCCAACGAGCAAGCCGCCGGTCAGTAACCCGCCAATCCCCGGCAGCAGCCAGGCTGCCAGTACGCCTGCCCCCTGCAACCACAATACGATAGCCAGCCTGCGGTTTGAGGTTGAGGTGTGGCGTAAAACGATGCTGAGCGCAATGCCCGCCACGGCGGCAATACCAAATATCGGCCAGACAAACTGGGCAAACAGACTGCCGGGAAAACGCACGGCCGCCATTTGCGATAAAAAGGTCGCCGGAAGGATATAGCCAAACCCGGCCAGGCTGTAGCTCCAGACCAGGCGCTTTAAATTCTTCGTCAGGACGAGCGGTTCCGGTGCGCTGCCCGGCCGGTGAAGTTGACCCGCACGCGGCAGATACCGGGCCACCAGCGCGATAAGCACCAGCGCCAGTACGCCGTAGATTTGCCATGCTGCACCGGCGGAAAGCGCCTTAGCCTGGATATAGACGGCAAGCAGCCCGCTGAGCGCAATACCTGCACCTGGTCCGGCAAAAACCGCGGCGCTGAGACCCGGTTTCCCCAGTTGTCCCAGCCGCTCGTTGGTCCAGGCGGCAATCAGCACCATCGACCAGCCGCTCATGCAGCCAATCACAAAGCGCAGCAGGCCATGTACCACGGCGTTATCGGCCGCAGCGGAAAGCAGCGTCAGCGCAACTGCACCAAAAATACCCAACCAGAGGCGTGTTTCAACGAAGCGGTGCGCACGCATTGCATCCCATGCTCCCACCAGATAGCCCAGATAGTTCATCGCCGCCACCAGGCCCGCGCTGGTGAGCGTGAGTTGCCCGGCGGCAATCATTAGCGGCACCTGAGGGGTAAAAGCAAAGCGCCCTATCCCCATCGCTACCACCAGAACCACAAACCCACTGAGCGCGATACGCAGCGCCATGACCGCTCCAATTGTTAAAGAAAAGTTAATTTATGATGCCGCATCTTACCGTCCTGCGAAAGTGAAAGTTGCTCACAGGTAAATGAAAACTCTGTATTATGGGCCGAGTGAATAGCAATTCGTATTAAGGAGCCCTGCATGGAACTGCTCGAAGAGCATCGTTGTTTTGAAGGTCGACAACAGCGCTGGCGGCACGACTCCAGCGTACTGAACTGTGCCATGACGTTCAGCATTTTTTTGCCGCCAACTGAAACGGGCGTAAAGCCACCCGTGCTGTTCTGGCTGTCCGGTTTAACCTGTACCGACGAAAACTTCACCACCAAAGCGGGCGCGCAGCGTATTGCGGCTGAACTGGGGATTGCGCTGGTCATGCCTGATACCAGCCCGCGTGGCGATGATGTCGCCGATGATGCCGGGTACGATCTGGGCAAAGGCGCCGGATTCTACCTGAACGCGACAGAGCAGCCCTGGGCACGTCATTACCGCATGTATGATTACATTCGTGACGAACTGCCTGCGCTGGTTCAGGCCGAATTTGAAGTAAGCGACCGCTGCGCCATTAGCGGACACTCCATGGGTGGACACGGCGCGTTGATAATGGCGCTGAAAAATCCGGGAAAATACACCAGCGTGTCGGCATTCGCCCCGATTGTGAACCCCACTCAGGTGCCATGGGGTCAGAAAGCCTTCACCCATTACCTGGGCAGTGACACGGATAAATGGCAGGCGTGGGACAGCTGTGCGCTGATGCTGGCCAGCAACACGGGGGGCGCCATCCCGACGCTGATCGATCAGGGCGATGCGGATCAGTTCCTCGCCGGTCAGCTACAACCTGCAGTTCTGGCCGAAGCGGCACGCCAGAAGGACTGGCCGCTGACGCTGCGTATCCAGCCAGGGTATGACCACAGCTATTACTTTATGGCGTCATTTATTGAAGATCATCTCCGCTTCCATGCGGCGCATCTGTTTAAGTAAGTTCCTCCCTTCTTGCCCGGTGACGCTCCGTCTGCCGGGTCTCAAAACCCTATCCCTTTGAATAAAAGCCAGTTTCACTAACCAATACCAAAATACAAATGATTTCGATTATCATTTGTGTTTACAATTTCACATTCTTTTGTACAATTCCAGGCTCTTCTCCATCACAAAGAGTTCTTACAAGACAAATACATACAGTTCTCAGGGTTACCCGATGGAGTGTTTTTCTTTTTGATATGGAATGTTCAAATGACAATACCACGCGTTACGTTACTGGCTGTTGCCATCAGCGCCGCCATGCTCTCCCCTCTTGCTCACGCAGCCGACCCGGATACCGTGGTGGTGACCGCCACGGGTTTTGAGCAAAAAATCCAGAATGCCCCGGCTTCTATCTCCGTCATTTCAAAGCAGCAGATTGAAGACAAGGCTTACCGCGATGTGACCGATGCGCTAAAAGATGTCCCGGGCGTCGTCGTCACGGGCGGCGGAAGCAGCAGCGATATCAGCATTCGCGGCATGGCGTCCCAGTACACCTTGTTCCTGGTCAATGGCAAGCGCGTCAGTACGCGCAGCACGCGCCCGAACAGCGATAACTCGGGCATTGAGCAAGGCTGGCTACCGCCGCTGGAGTCTATCGAACGCATCGAAGTGATCCGCGGACCCATGTCATCGCTCTATGGCTCAGATGCAATGGGCGGCGTAATCAACATCATTACCAAAAAAGTCTCGAATACCAAAGCCTGGACCGGATCGTTACACGGCGATGCCACGTTCCAGGAGAACCATGATTCCGGGGATATCTTCCAGACCAACGCCTACGCTTCCGGCCCGTTAATTGACGGACTGCTCGGTGCAAAAGTGACAGGCCTGCTCTCACGTCGCGCGGAAGATCAGATCCTGAACGGTTTCAATGAGCAGAAAATGCGTAACGGCGGGATCACGCTGAACTTTACCCCGGACGAGCAGAACGATTTTGACCTCGATTTTGCCCGCGAACTTCAGGACCGAAACAGCACGCCGGGCAAGTCGAAAGCGACTGAAACCTGCCGCGGGACAACCTGCACGCCAAACAGCAAAAGCGAAACCCGCTACGAACATACGACCTATTCCCTTACCCACAGCGGTTACTACAGCGACTTCAACACCACCAG
The DNA here is from genome assembly GCF_057320345.1 of Enterobacter cloacae complex sp. 394I7. Taxonomy (NCBI): domain Bacteria; kingdom Pseudomonadati; phylum Pseudomonadota; class Gammaproteobacteria; order Enterobacterales; family Enterobacteriaceae; genus Enterobacter; species Enterobacter cloacae complex sp. 394I7. The sequence continues at coordinate 2,094,114 of NZ_JBXWCR010000001.1, forward strand.
CTACATCCAGCAGGAAGAGACCAATAACCCGGTTCGCAAAATGCGTTCGTATAACACCACTTTCAACAACCAGAACCAGATCTTCCTCGGCGACCATACCCTGACCCTCGGTGGCCAGTATCGCTATGAGAAGCTGCGTGACAACGGTAACCAGCTTGAGGCGGCGGACGGGCTCAACAAACTGACGCGCTGGAGCTGGGCGCTGTTTGCTGAAGATGAGTGGGCGATGACCGATAGCTTCACGGCGACCGGTGGTCTGCGTATGGATAAAGACCAGAACTATGGCACCAACTGGACGCCTCGCGGTTATGGGGTGTGGCACCTTGCAGAACAGTGGACGTTAAAAGGGGGCGTTTCTGCCGGCTACCGTGCACCGGATCTGCGTCAGTCCTCCGCCAGCTGGGGTCAGGCAACGGGCGGCGGTCGGCTGGACGGCATGATCGTGGGTAACCCGGACCTCAAGCCGGAGAAGAGCCTGAGCGAAGAGATCGCCCTGCTCTGGGATAACAATGACAGTCTTAACGCCGGCGTTACGCTGTTCAATACCGACTTCAAAAACAAAATCACTGAAGTACGTCGCTGTAACAGCAGTGCCGACCCTGCCTGTACGATTGGCGGTCATGCCTACGATTTTGTCAGCGACCGGGTCAACGTCGACAAAGCCAACATGCGCGGTGTGGAATCCACTTTCGGCTGGAAAATCACCCAGGATGTTAACTGGACGGCTAACTACACCTATACCGAATCCGAGCAGAAGAGCGGTCAGTTCTCTGGTAAGCCACTGAATAAAATGCCTAAGCATATGTTCAACACCACGCTGGACTGGCAGGCCACGCAGGATGTGGGCTTCTGGAGCCGCCTGAACTTCCGCGGCAAATCTTCTGAGTATCTCAGCCGAACCTCAATGTCACAGGGCACACCGTCTTACACGCAGGTTGATGTGGGTCTGCGTTATAACGCCAACAAGAACCTGCTGGTAACCGCAGGCGTGTATAACGTGCTGGATAAACAGATTGATTACGAGACTTACGATACCGTACTTGATGGCCGCCGTTACACTGTCGGCATGACCTACAGCTTCTGATCGCCAATAAAAAAGCCCGCTCAACCGAGCGGGCTAAAAGAGAGGAAGTGCGGTTATTGTTTTACGCGTCCCGGAAATTCCATTTCACTGTAGCGAACAAAGCGCGTCCCCTTCGTCAGTTTGTAACCAAACCAGATTATCAGGAACAGCGGAATACCGATGTAGGTCGCCGTTACACCACCCCAGTCGATACGGTCCGCAAGGAACGCTTCATAGTTCTGTCCCAGCGTAATAATCAGGCACAGAATGAAGGCGAAAATAGGCCCCAGCGGGAAGAACCCTGAGCGATACGGCAGGTCATTGATGTCATGACCTTGCATAACGTAACCGCGACGGAAGCGATAGTGGCTGATAGCAATCCCGAGCCAGGCGATAAAGCCCGTCATACCGGACGTATTGAGCAGCCACAGGTACACCGTCTGGTTGCCAAACATGGAGGTCAGGAAGCACAGACCGGCAATCACCGTTGTGGCATACAGGGCATTACGCGGTACGCCGCCACGGGACAGCTTAGAAAAGATGCGTGGCGCTTTGCCGTCGCATGCCAGGGTATAGAGCATACGGGTAGACGCATACATGCCGGAGTTACCCGCTGAGAGCACGGCGGTCAGGATAACGGCGTTCATTACCGCCGCGGCGGAGAGCAGACCGGCATGCTGGAAGACCAGCGTGAACGGGCTAACGCTGATGTCTTTCACATCATTGCGCAGCAGGCTTGGATCGGTGTAAGGAATGATCAGGCTGATAATCAAAATCGCAAACACATAGAACAGCAGGATACGCCAGAATACCTGACGCACCGCGCGTGGAATGTTCTTCTCCGGGTTCTCGGATTCACCGGCAGCAATCCCGATCAGCTCGGTTCCCTGGAAGGAGAAGCCGACAATCATCGCCACGCCAATCATGGCCGAGAATCCACCCGCAAATGGCGCATCACCAATGCTCCAGTTACTCCATCCTGCAGGTTGAGCGCCTTTGAAAATACCAACGATCATCGCCACACCGACGACGATAAAGATGATGACGGTTGCCACTTTGATCAAAGAGAACCAGTATTCCGCTTCGCCAAAACCACGCACGGAGATGTAGTTGAGCAGGAAGATCACCGCCAGGAACAGCGCACTCCAGATCCAGCCTGGCGTGTCCGGGAACCACCAGTTCATCACCAGCTGTGCGGCGACAAGGTCAACGGCGATAGTAACGGCCCAGTTGTACCAGTAGTTCCAGCCCAGCGCGAAGCCGAAGCCTTCTTCAACGTATTTTTGACCGTAGGTCGAAAACGAACCGGATACCGGCATGTACGCCGCCAGTTCGCCCAGACTGGTCATCAGGAAGTACACCATCAGGCCAATCAGGATATAAGAGAAAAGTGCCCCACCCGGGCCGGCTGCCGAAATTGTTGCGCCAGAGGCAACAAAAAGACCTGTACCGATTGAACCGCCGATAGCGATCATCGTCAGGTGACGCGCCTTAAGTTCGCGACGTAGCGCGGGCGCTTCTGTGGTTTTAATTTCTGAAACCATGTGAAAATGCTGTCCCTTCAACAAATGAGGCGCGATTGTAGCAGACGATACGCGTTCCTTCCGGCAGAAATGCTCAGTTATAAGAGAGCTTCATGACTCGGCCAGGATTATAAGTAAAGCACGCATCTGCATCTCCCCTCTCCCAACGGAGAGAGGATCCGCATTGCGGGTTTACATGTCGCAATAGCGCAGAAAACGCTGCAGCGAGCTGGAAAGGTGTTTCTGACGATGATGAATGCACCACAGCGTGCGCACCAGTTTAGGCAACGGGAGCGGTATTTCGACCAGCGTGCCGGCCTCAAGCTGTTCAGCAATCACCCGCCGGGAGAGACAGCTGATGCCCAGCCCATGACGGACCGCGTGTTTGATGGCTTCCGAGTTGCCCAGCTCCATACTCAGCCGGAAATGCGGCAGGTGAGAGAGCAGCAGGTAATCGACAATTTCACGGGTACCGGAGCCCTGTTCCCGGAGGATCCACTGCGCCTGAGCCAGCCGTTCCAGCGTCACTTCACCCTGTAATAAAGAAGAGGCCGGCGAGGCGAACACCACCAGCTCATCTTCCAGCCAGGGTTCAGCAATGATATCGACGTTGTGACACGGCCCTTCAATCAAACCGATGTCCACGCGGAAATCGATCACCGCATTGATGACATCCTGGCTATTGCCAACGCTCATCTCCAGCGGCAGGGTCGGGAAATCCCGGCGATAGCGGGCAATCACTTCCGGCAGAATGTAATTGCCGATCGTACTGCTGGCGTAAACGCGGATGGCCCCGTTCTCTTCGCGGAACAATTGTTCGATTTCAGTCGCCTGCTCCAGCAATGCCAGCGCGCGCGGGTACAGCAGGCGGCCATGTTCATTGACGACCAGCCGTTTCCCCACTCTGTCGAAAAGCTGAACCCCCAGTTGCCCTTCCAGATCGGTCAGGGCCGCGCTGACCGCGGACTGGGACAGCGCCAGCATTTGCGAGGCCTGCGTCGTCGACCCGCTTTTCAGCACTTCGGCAAAAACTTCCAGCTGACGCAACGTAATGTGCATGGTCACTTACCACTTATATAGATTGATTATAAGTATATAATCAATTTTATTTTTAAACCACAACGCCGTAACCTTTTAGCCAGATAAAGGAGAAGGTTATGTCAGAACACACCTTACAGCATCAACGTACATTGTGGCACTTCGTGCCGGGTCTTGCGCTCAGCGCGGTGATAACTGGCGTAGCGTTATGGGGCGGCAGCATTCCGGCCGTCGCCGGGGCAGGTTTTAGTGCCTTAACGCTGGCAATATTGCTCGGCATGGTGGTGGGAAATACCGTTTACCCCCATATCTGGAAGTCCTGTGATGGCGGGGTTATTTTCGCCAAACAGCATCTGCTGCGCCTCGGGATTATCCTTTACGGCTTCCGCCTGACCTTTTCACAGATTGCGGATGTCGGCGTCAGCGGGATCGCTATTGACGTCCTGACCCTGACCAGCACCTTTTTACTGGCCTGCTTTATCGGCCAGAAAGTGTTTGGGCTGGATAAACAAACCAGCTGGCTGATTGGTGCCGGCAGCAGCATCTGCGGGGCTGCCGCGGTACTGGCAACCGAGCCTGTCGTTAAGGCAGAATCCAGCAAAGTGACGGTTGCCGTCGCGACCGTGGTTATTTTCGGTACGCTGGCGATTTTCCTCTACCCGGCCATGTACCCGCTGGTTGCGCACTGGTTTAGCCCGGAGACCTACGGCATTTATATTGGTTCAACCATGCATGAAGTGGCTCAGGTGGTGGCGGCGGGTCACGCCATTAATCCGGATGCGGAAAATGCCGCGGTCATTGCCAAAATGCTGCGCGTCATGATGCTGGCTCCGTTCCTGATTATCCTGGCCGCTCGCGTAAAACAACTCGCGCCGGCAGGCAGTAGCCAGAAGAGTAAAATCACCATTCCGTGGTTTGCGATTCTTTTCATCGTGGTGGCGGTATTTAACTCCTTCCACCTGCTGCCGAAAGCCGTGGTGGATATGCTGGTCACGCTTGATACCGTCCTGCTGGCGATGGCGATGGCGGCGCTCGGGGTCACGACACACGTTAGCGCGCTGAAAAAAGCAGGTGCAAAACCGCTGCTGATGGCGCTGGTACTCTTCATCTGGCTGATCGTTGGCGGCGGTGCGATTAACCTCGCGGTACATAGCCTGATGGCATAAACCACTTCATCCTTCTCCTGTTAACCCGCTATCATACGTATTTCGGGTTAACAGGAGTCCCTTTATGAAATATGTTGGAGCGCACGTCAGCGCTGCAGGTGGCCTTGCGAATGCCGCCATTCGCGCCGCCGAAATTGAGGCGACCGCTTTCGCCCTGTTCACCAAGAACCAGCGCCAGTGGCGCGCCGCCCCGCTCACCTCTGAAGTGATTGATGATTTCAAAGCCGCCTGTGAGAAATACCACTACGGGCCGGGTCAAATCCTTCCCCACGACAGCTATCTCATTAACCTCGGCCATCCCGTGCAGGAGGCGCTGGAGAAATCCCGCGAGGCGTTTCTTGATGAAGTGCAGCGCTGCGAGCAACTTGGGCTGACGCTGTTGAACTTCCATCCGGGAAGTCATCTGATGCAGATTGACGAAGATGCCTGTCTGGCGCGCATTGCCGAATCCATCAACATCACGCTGGATAAAACCCAGGGCGTGACGGCGGTCATCGAGAACACCGCCGGGCAGGGCAGTAACCTCGGCTTTAAGTTCGAACATCTGGCGGCCATTATTGACGGCGTGGAGGATAAATCCCGCGTGGGCGTATGTATTGATACCTGCCATGCCTTTGCCGCGGGTTACGATCTGCGAACGCTTGATGAGACGAAAAAGACCTTCGATGAGTTTGAACGCATTGTGGGCTTCAAGTATCTGCGCGGAATGCACTTGAACGATGCGAAAAGCGCGTTTGGCAGCCGCGTGGACCGCCATCACAGCCTCGGTGAAGGCAATATTGGCCACGATGCGTTCCGCTTTATTATGCAGGATGCCCGTTTCAACGGTATCCCGATGGTGCTGGAAACCATTAATCCGGACATCTGGGCAGAAGAGATTGCCTGGCTGAAGGCGCAGCAAACCGCTGAACAGGCGGCATAAAAAAAGCCGGGTCGCATAAGCACCCGGCTTTTTTATTGTTTTACCGCTTACGCCGCTTTCGCGACCCCTTCCGCTTCCGGACGTTTCAGCACCGCGTAAGAAAGACCTGCCACCAGCGTACCGGCCACAATCGCCAGCAGATAACCCAGCACTGGCGTGATTGCACCTGGGATCAGCAGCACGAACAGACCGCCGTGTGGTGCCATCAGTTTCGCGCCAACCGCCATGGAGATAGCACCGGTTACCGCGCCCCCCACGATACAGCATGGCAGCACGCGCATTGGGTCACGCGCCGCGAACGGAATTGCCCCTTCGGTGATAAAGCACAGGCCAAGTACCAGGGCAGCTTTCCCCCCTTCCTGCTGCGCTTTGTCGAACTTACGACGTGCAATGATGGTTGCCAGGCCAAGAGCCAATGGTGGCACCATACCGGCCGCCATAATCGCTGCCATTGGCGCGTAGGTCTGGGTACTCAGCAGGCCAACACCGAATGCGTATGCTGCTTTGTTCACCGGGCCACCCATGTCGGTACACATCATGCCACCGAGAATAGCTCCCAGCAGTACCGCATTCGCGGTACCCATGGTTTGCAGCCAGTGGGTCAGACCCGCCAGGATACCCGCTACAGGTTTACCGATGAGGTAAATCATCGCCAGGCCCACCACCAGGCTGGAAATCAACGGGATGATCAGAATCGGTTTCAGCGCTTCCATACTCTGCGGCAGTTTCAGCTTCGAGCTGATAAGCTTCGCAACGTAACCCGCCAGGAAACCGGCAATGATACCGCCGATAAAGCCAGAACCGGTGCTCACCGCCAGCATACCGCCGATAAGACCCGGCGTCAGGCCCGGACGGTCAGCGATGGAGAAGGCGATAAAGCCTGCCAGCACCGGCACCATCAGGGCAAACGCGGAACCACCACCAATCTGCATCAGGGCGGCAGCCAGCGTGCCTTCTTCTTTAAACGCGGTAATACCAAACGCGAACGAGAGGGCAATACACAGACCGCCCGCCACCACCATCGGCAGCATATAAGACACACCGGTCAGCAGATGGCGATAGGCGCCAGCTGACTCTTTCTTACCTTCCGTCGCAGTTTGCGTGGACCCCGTTGCCTGATACGGCTTCGCTTCCACCAGCGCTTTATCAAACTCCTGAGCGGTCTTTTTCAGCGCCAGGCCCGTTGACGTGCGGTACATCGGCTTACCGGCAAATTTCGCCAGGTCCACTTCGATGTCAGCCGCAACCATCACCAGATCGGCTTCAGCCACCTCTTCAGGGGTGATTGCGTTGCCCGCACCAACGGATCCACGTGTTTCAACTTTTACCCACCAGCCGCGTTTTTTCGCTTCGGTTTCAATGGCTTCAGCCGCCATAAAGGTATGAGCCACGCCCGTCGGGCAGGCCGTGATCGCCACAATACGTTTTGGTCCGGACGCGGCAACCGGCGCCGCGACCGGTGCGCTGTAAACAGACGCATGACCTTTCGCTTCGCTCAAAAACAGTTCCGGGTGTGCCACCGCGCGATTGATATCACCCAGCCACACTTTTTTGCCATTCAGCGCACTGTCAGCGGGAATGTTATCACCCAGAACAATCACCATTTCGGCGTCGCCCGGGTTATCCGTCATCTCGAGATGTGCTTTGTTCGCCGCCGCTCCCAGCAAGGTCTTCGCCATATAGGCGCGAGCCTGTCCGAGACCGGAGTCAATGATCAGCAGCGTTTTCATTATTCCTCTCCTGCTGTTAGTTAAAAGGTTTTAAGTCAACGCGCGCCATCATCGCGGCTAACTGGGTACGATCGGTAATACCGACATTGCTCTGGCTAACGGCCAGGGCAGCAACGGCGGTGGCAAGACGTAAAGTATGTTCACTGGATTCACGCATCAGCAGGCCATAAATCAGACCGCCAACCATTGAATCCCCTGCGCCAACGGTGCTGACAACGTCAACCGATGGCGGTTTGGCGATCCATTCGCCAGAAGCGTTAACCCACAGCGCCCCTTCTGCACCAAGAGAGATAACCACGTGAGCGATACCCTGCTCGCGCAGCGCATGGGCAGCGTCAATCACATCTTTTAATTCTGGCAGCTTACGGCCAGCCCAGATCTCCAGTTCGCGGCGATTCGGCTTCACCAGCCACGGCGAGGCTTTCAGGCCGGCGACCAGCGCGTCACGGCTGCTGTCAAAAATAATGCATGGGCACTGGCTTCGCAGACGCGTCATCCAGTCGGTGAACGCTTCCGGGCTCACGCCGGACGGCAGGCTGCCGCTGACGCACACCATGTCGAACTGACCAAGCCAGGTCAGAGAGTCGTTCACGAAGCGCTCCCAGTCTGACGGAGTCACCTCGAAGCCTGAGAAGTTCAGATCGGTCACTTCGCCGTCTTTCTCCGTCAGCTTGACGTTGATACGGGTACGGCCCTGAACAACCTGAAAACGATTAGCAATCCCCAGCTCGCTGAACAGCTGCTGGAAACCATCCTGGTTATCTTTACCGAGGAATCCGCCCACGGTGACATCGATACCGAGATCCTTGAGCACTTTCGCGACGTTAATCCCTTTACCTGCAGCATGCAGGCCAGTGGTACGCACGAGGTTTACTTCGCCGCGCTCAATCTCCGGGCAAAACCCCACCAGGTCGTATGCCGGGTTCAGCGTAATAGTCGCAACACGTCTGCTCATTATGCGCCCTCCCCCAGACCTGCCGCGATGGCGTCGCCAATCGCTTTCAGCGCCTGTTCAGCATCAGCACCCTGTGCGGTAAAGCGCAGACGGTGACCTTTCTTCACGCCCAGCGCGACAACTTTCATCAGGCTACGGCCGTTGGCCGGTTTGCCCGTGCCATCAAGGTTAGTCACGGTAATCTCACTTTCGAATTGTTTAATGGTATTCACCAGCATGGTGCCAGGACGGGCATGCAGGCCGTGCTCGTTACGCACTACAAACTCAGCGGTCAGCACGTCATCAGTCAGCACATTATCGCTGGTCAGCAGCGCCAGCAGCGTGCTTGCGTCAGCGTTCAACAGTTTTTCAGCCTTGTCATTCAGCAGCAGATCGCCAAGACGTTTTAGCGCGGAAACCGGCTGTTCATCGGTCATCGCGACGGTGACCAGCATCGCAGCGTGCGCGCCCTCAACGTCAAACGCGTTGGCCGCGCGGCTCACCGCGATAGCGCTACGCAGGTTGCCTTCAGCACTGTCGTTCAGCCAGATACCTTGTCCCAGGTTCAGCGGCTTCTCATTGATAACGCGCGTGATAAAGGACGCGTCTACCGCACCGGCTTCTTTCAGACGGCCTGCGTTCAGCGCCTGCAGCGTGACCAGATCGCTCGCCACAACATCCAGGGTCAATGTTTCGTTATCCAGTTTCAGCGCTTCACTCTGTTTTTCGCCCATCAGCAACGCGCGCAGCTCTTCCGCCGTCGTCGCGGACTTCAGCTGTTCAGCCACCGAATCATCGCTCAGCACATGCGTCAGCTGACGCAGCAGGCCCAGGTGCTCGTCGCTGCTGGCAGCGATACCGATTGCCACGTAAGCAACCTGACCGTCGCCCCACACCACACCCTGAGGAAACTGATAAACCTGAACGCCGGTTTTCAGCACCTGATCGCGGGTGTCCGTTGTACCGTGCGGAATGGCGATGCCATTGCCGAGGAAAGTGGAGGTCTGCTGCTCGCGCGCCAGCATGCCGTTAACGTAGCCGTCCGCGACATTACCCGCCTGCACAAGGGCAGCGGCAACCTGGCGAATGGCCTCTTCTTTGTTCCCGGCCTGAGCGCCCGGGTGGATATCCTGAACAGATAACTGGAACATGGTTCTCCTCTCCTGCTGAACTTGAATCGTTTCAGCTTAAATGAGAAAAAATGCGCTAGCCTGCTCCGTTTGTTAAAACAAGATAGCGCTGAAACGTTTCAAAAAGTCTTGCGCTTTCTGCTTAACCTTGCAAGAAAAGTTACAAATGGCGATTCAGAATTTAGAGATACAGCACATTTCTTCTTCGCTCAGCTGAATCTTGCTGACGTTCAGCAAGTCAGTTTCAGCTAAGTTCAGCCCGAGCCTGTTAATTGAAATGGCATTTTGATTTTTCGTGGCGAAATTGACCGCAGTACCTGTTTATTTTCTGACAAGCGTCGTACACTCCGCGTCTCTTTATGACTTGCTGATACTGAAAGTATGCATAACACCCCTGCCGCCGCCTCGCCAAAACCCTTTGATTTGACGTCCACGGCGTTTTTGATTGTTGCCTTCCTTACCGGCATTGCCGGGGCGTTACAGACGCCCACGCTGAGCCTGTTTCTGACCAATGAAGTCCACGCCCGTCCGGCAATGGTTGGCTTCTTTTTTACCGGCAGTGCCATCATCGGCATTCTGGTGAGTCAGTTTCTGGCGGGGCGTTCCGACAGAAAAGGCGATCGTAAAAGTCTGATCGTCTTTTGCTGCCTTCTCGGGGTGTTTGCCTGCGTGTTGTTTGCTTTTAACCGCAACTATTTCATCCTGCTGTTCGTGGGGGTGTTCCTGAGCAGCTTCGGTTCCACGGCGAACCCGCAGATGTTCGCCCTCGCCCGCGAGCACGCCGACCATACCGGTCGTGAAGCGGTGATGTTCAGCTCTATTCTGCGTGCCCAGGTGTCGCTGGCATGGGTCATTGGCCCGCCGCTGGCGTATGCCCTGGCGATGGGATTTGGCTTTACGGTGATGTACCTGAGTGCGGCTGTCGCGTTTGTGGTGTGCGGCACCATGGTGTGGTTCTTCCTGCCGTCGATGCGCAAAGAGCCCAAAGTGGCTTCAGGCGTACTGGAAGCCCCGCGCCGTAACCGTCGTGATGCGCTGCTCCTGTTTGTTATCTGTACGTTGATGTGGGGAACAAACAGCCTTTATATTATCAACATGCCGCTGTTTATTATTGATGAGCTGCATCTGCCAGAGAAGCTGGCGGGCATTATGATGGGAACCGCGGCCGGGCTTGAGATCCCGACCATGCTGATCGCGGGCTATTACGCGAAGCGTTTCGGAAAGCGTTTTTTAATGCGCATCGCGGCTGTCGCAGGACTGCTGTTCTATATCGGTATGCTGACGGTGCACACGCCAGGACTCTTGCTGGCATTGCAGCTTCTCAACGCCATTTATATCGGCATACTCGCCGGGATTGGCATGCTCTACTTCCAGGACCTGATGCCAGGCCAGGCAGGCTCCGCCACCACCCTTTATACCAATACCACTCGCGTGGGCTGGATTATTGCAGGCTCAATGGCCGGCATCGTGGCCGAGATCTGGAGCTATCACACGGTATTCTGGATTGCGCTGGTGATGTGTACGCTGACGATAGGGTGTCTGGCGCGAATTAAGGATGTTTAAGGGGCGGTGAGCGCTTCCAGCTCAAGAAGGTAAGTGATCGCCTGCGCGCGCGTGCTGCCGCACATCTCCGCGGACGGCTGAAGGCCGGAACAGACTTTCGGGCGCAGCGGTGAACCAAAGATCATGCACAGGTTATTTTCAGCAAGCTGCACGCAGCGGGTATTGGCAGGTTTGCCGTCCGGCATGCCAGGAATGGGGCTTGAAATGGACGGTGCGGTACAACACGCGCCACAATCGGGACGACAATCCATACAGGCTCTCTTTCGCTGAAGAACGCCCGCGCAGTCGGGCATTGCGCGCACAGTAACACCTTTTGTGTATTGATAGCAAAAGCCACGAATTCCGCTTGCCTGAAAGGCCGAGCACGAGTAATTTGGCGCGATATTTTTTACCACCCGTAAACAGGATTACTGCAATGCCAAGAGCGAACGAAATTAAGAAAGGTATGGTACTGAATTACAACGGCAAGCTGCTGATTGTGAAAGATATCGATATTCAGGCCCCGAGCGCCCGTGGTGCAGCAACGCTGTACAAAATGCGTTTCGCCGATGTGCGTACCGGTCTGAAAGTGGAAGAACGTTTTAAAGGTGACGATATCGTTGATACCGTGACCCTGACCCGCCGCTATGTTGATTTTTCCTACATTGATGGCAACGAATACGTATTCATGGATAAAGAAGATTACACCCCGTATATCTTCACCAAAGATCAGATTGAAGAAGAACTCCTCTTTATTCCTGAAGGCGGGATGCCTGACATGCAGGTTCTGACCTGGGATGGCGTGCTGCTGGCGCTGGAGCTGCCGCAGACCGTGGATCTGGAAATCGTGGAAACGGCTCCGGGCATCAAAGGCGCATCCGCAAGTGCCCGCAACAAACCAGCAACCCTGACGACTGGTCTGGTGGTGCAGGTGCCAGAATACCTCTCCGCAGGCGAGAAAATCCGCATCCATATCGAAGAAAAACGCTATATGGGTCGCGCAGACTAATGCGATATTCGCCCGGTGGCACAACGCCACCGGGCAACAGACGTTACAGCAGTTCCGGGTATTTCGTCATCTTCAGCGCCAGCTCAACGCCCCGCACTTCCGCCATGCCTTTCAGACGACCAATCGCCGAATAACCTGGGTTCGTTTTCTTACGCAGATCGTCCAGCATCTGGTGACCATGATCGGGACGGAACGGGATAGGACGAACGTCACCCGCGTGCTTACGACGTACCTCTTCCGCCAGAATCGCATCCACTACCGCGACCATATTCACATCGCCGCCCAGGTGCGCTGCTTCATGGAAGGTTTTTGGATTATCCTCACGACAGGTCGCACGCAGATGCGTGAAGTGAATACGATCGCCGAAGGTTTCAATCATCTGCACCAGATCGTTATCCGCACGCACGCCGTAAGAGCCGGTACACATGGTGAATCCGTTATAGATACTGTCCACGGTCTCTTTCAGCCACTGCATATCTTCAATCGTGGACACGATACGCGGTAAACCGAGAATAGGACGCGGAGGATCGTCCGGGTGCACGGCCAGGCGCACGCCCGCTTCTTCCGCTACCGGTACGATAGCGCGCAGGAAAAACGCCATGTTTTCACGCAGCTGGTTTTTATCGATATTCCCATATTCCGCCAGTCGCGCGCGGAACTGATCCAGCGTATAGCCCTCTTCAGCGCCCGGCAGGCCAGCAATAATATTGCGGGTCAGCTTTTCAATCTCGGCGTCACTGGCTGCGTTAAACCACGCGAGCGCCTGCTGCTGCTCTTCAGCCGTGTAATCGGCTTCTGCACCAGGACGTTTCAGGATGTGCAGCTCAAATGCGGCAAAGGCAATCTGATCGAAACGTAATGCTTTTGAACCGTCCGGCAACGTGTACTCGAGATCGGTGCGCGTCCAGTCAAGAATGGGCATGAAGTTATAGCAAACAGTATCAATACCGCAGGCCGCCAGGTGACGAATGCTCTGCTGGTAGTTGGCAATCCAGGTCTGATAATCACCTGAATGGGTTTTGATATCTTCGTGAACCGGGATGCTTTCCACCACAGACCAGGTCAGGCCTTTTTCCGCCAGCAGCGCCTGACGCTTTTTGATTTCTTCAATCGGCCATACCTGACCATTAGGAATGTGATGCAGCGCCGTCACGACACCCGTTGCGCCAGCCTGACGCACATCATCAAGAGAAACCGGATCGTTCGGCCCGTACCAACGCCAGGTCTGTTCCATTGCCTCACCTCTAAAGTTGTTATACCAATATGGATGACTACGATGACGACTACCATACATGTTTGCCGTAAAGGGTCAACACACCGCCACACATTGATTGATCAAACTCACACTTCACGGATATTTACGGCTCACCAATTTAATTTGCTGTCATATAACTTTACACTGGCGTTGTTAATTAATGGTTAATCAGGTGTGTATTTCATGAAGACAATTGCCTCCACCTCGCTTCCTGCCCATGTCCAGCTCCCTCGCTACGATCGTAAGCAGTTACGCTCTCGCATCGTCCATTTTGGCTTCGGCGCATTTCACCGCGCGCATCAGGCCTTGTTAACAAACCGGGTGCTGAATGAGAAAGGCGGCGACTGGGGTATTTGTGAGATTAGCCTCTTCAGCGGCGACGTGCTGATGAGCCAGTTGCGCGCACAGGATCATCTCTTCACCGTGCTGGAAAAAGGGGCGGAGGGAAACCAGCCAATTATCGTCGGTGCCGTCCATGAATGTCTGAACGCAAAACTGGATTCTCTGCCTGCCATCATTGAGAAATTTTGTGAACCTCAGGTCGCCATTGTGTCGCTCACCATCACAGAGAAAGGTTATTGCATCGATCCCGCCACCGGTAATCTGGATTTGCACAACCCCCGGATCGTTCACGATCTGGAGAACCCGTCTGAACCGCACTCCGCGCCCGGGATCCTGGTCGAGGCGCTCCACCGCCGCCGTGAACGCGGTTTGTCCGCTTTTACCGTCCTCTCCTGCGACAATATCCCTGATAACGGCCATGTGGTGAAAAACGCGGTACTGGGGATGGCCCAGAAACGCGACCCGGCGCTGGCAGAGTGGATTAATTCACATGTGAGCTTTCCGGGGACCATGGTCGACCGAATTGTCCCCGCCGCGACCGAGGCGTCGCTGGCAGAAATCACGAAAGAGCTTGGAGTAGAAGATCCTTGTGCCATCAGCTGCGAACCGTTTATTCAGTGGGTAGTGGAAGACAACTTTGTTGCCGGACGCCCGGCATGGGAAGTGGCTGGCGTACAAATGGTGCAGGACGTGCTGCCGTGGGAACAGATGAAATTGCGCATGCTCAACGGCAGCCACTCTTTCCTCGCGTATCTGGGCTACCTCGCCGGGTATGCGCACATTAACGAATGTATGGAAGACACCGCGTTTCGCGAAGCCGCACGTCGGTTAATGCTGAATGAGCAGGCTCCTACGCTGCGTATTAAGGATGTCGACCTCACGGCTTATGCCGATAGCCTGCTTGAACGCTTTGCCAATCCGGCACTGCAGCACCGGACCTGGCAAATTGCGATGGACGGAAGCCAGAAATTGCCGCAACGCATGCTGGATGGGATCCGCATCCATCTTGAACGTAAAACCGCGTGGCCGCTGCTGGCCATGGGCGTTGCAGGCTGGATCCGCTACGTCAGCGGAACCGACGAGCGTGGCGACGCAATTGATGTGCGCGATCCGCTGAGTGATAAAATCCGCACCCTTGTTGCAGCCAGCAGCGACGCTGAGCGCGTCAACGCCCTGCTGGGGCTGAGTGAAATCTTTGGTCACGATCTCGCACAAAATAGCCTATTCGTGGAGGCCATCAGCCAGGCCTATCAGCGCATCGCCCGCCATGGCGCGCGTCAGGCTGTTATCGAAACGTTAAATATTTAGCGATTATTGCGCTTAAGGCGAACGGCGATTGCCTCCGTTCGCCCTCCCCCTTCTCATTGCGCCCGTTTTTCGCCAGGATGATGGATAATTGTTATAGCATCACAATTATCGACTGGAGCGCACGTGACCAAAACCAACCTCATTACCGGTTTTCTCGGCAGCGGTAAAACCACCTCAATTCTCCACCTGCTGGCCAATAAGGATCCAGCAGAAAAATGGGCCGTACTGGTCAATGAATTTGGCGAAGTGGGTATTGATGGCGCATTACTGGCAGACAGCGGCGCGATGATCAAAGAGATCCCCGGTGGCTGCATGTGCTGCGTAAATGGTCTGCCGATGCAGGTCGGGCTGAATACGCTGCTGCGTCAGGGCAAACCAGACCGTCTGCTGATTGAACCGACCGGGCTGGGTCATCCGAAGCAAATTCTCGATTTACTGACCGCGCCGGTCTACGAGCCGTGGATCGATCTGCGTGCCACGCTGTGCCTGCTGGACCCCCGTCAGCTGCTGGATGAAAAAGCCGTGACCAACGAGAACTTCCGCGACCAGCTCGCCTCGGCAGATATTATCGTCGCCAATAAAGAGGATCGCGCAACGGCGGAAAGCCAGTCCGCGCTGGAGACATGGTGGCAGCACTTCGGTGGCAACCGTCAGCGGGTGCAGACCACCCAGGGGAAAATTGATAACGCCCTGCTTGACCTGCCTCGCCTGAACCTAGCGGCGCTCCCGGCAAGCGCGGAACATGCCCACAGCCATCCGCAAAAACAGGGTCTGGCTGCCCTGAGTCTGCCGGAGCACCAGCGCTGGCGTCGTAACCTTAACAGCGGCCAGGGCTATCAGGCCTGCGGATGGATTTTCGATGCGGATACCGTATTCGACACCATCGGCATACTCGAATGGGCCAGACTGGCTCCGGTCGATCGTGTTAAAGGGATCATGCGCACCCCGGACGGGCTGGTGCGGATCAACCGTCAGGGCGAAGATTTCTTTATCGAAACGCAAAATGTGGCGCCACCTGATAGCCGAATAGAGTTAATTAGTGCGGTTAACGCCGACTGGAATGCCCTGCAGTCCAGCCTGTTGAAGCTTCGTTTAAGTTTGGGCGGCTAACGTTGCCCCAGATTTCACTCTATGCTGAATGTTATGACGACTCGACTTCCCCTGATATTACTGCTTAATGTCGCCGGTCTGGCGCTCTTTTTCTCCTGGTATATCCCGGCGAATCATGGTGTCTGGTTTCCGCTGGATTCTGCCATTTTTCACTTCTTCAACCAGGAGCTGGTGAAGAGCGAAGCCTTCCTGTGGCTGGTTGCTATCACGAATAACCGCGCCTTTGACGGCTGCTCGCTGCTGGCGATGGGCGGCCTGATGCTCTCTTTCTGGCTGAAAGAGGACAAAACAGGACGCCGCCGTATTCTGATTATTGGTTTGATGATGTTGCTGCTTGCGGTGGTAATTAACCAGCTGGCAACGGCCATTATTCCGGTTAAGCGTTCCAGCCCAACGCTCTTCTTCCCCGATATTTATCGCGTCAGCGAGCTGCTGCATATTCCAACGAAAGATGCGTCGAAGGCCAGTTTCCCGGGCGATCACGGAATGATGCTGCTTATTTTTTCCGGCGTGATGCTCCGCTATTTCGGCCGAAAAGCCTTTGCGATAGCCCTGATTATTTTTGTGGTTTTTGCCTTCCCACGGGTAATGATTGGTGCTCACTGGTTTACTGATATTGCAGTCGGTTCGCTCTCTTCTGTGCTGGTTGCGCTGCCGTGGTGTCTGATGACACCGCTGAGCGACAAGATAATAGCCGTGTTCGATCGCTACCTCCCCGGCAAAACGCAACAAATCAGAAACCAATAATTAACCTTAATTAACACTATGCATCAGGGATCGTTTTGATCCTTGATGCACTTTTCTCCCCTTTCACCCCCTCCCGTCATCATTTCGTCACAATATTCGTGATAAAAATGAATGTGTTGCACGGTTTTTAACCTTGATCGTGCGCTTTTTGAACAATTATCAATTTTTACTTTCTGTATCACAATTTCTTATAAAAAAAAGGCTTTTTTTGCTCGCAATACCCCAGGCAATCGGTTAATCTCGAACTCGTTTTGCCCCATAGAGATAATTATTTCGCTGGTGAATAAATTTGTGCGCTACGCCACAAATGTGATCAGAAAGAATTGTCTCATTGTGAACAGATAATTAGTCTCGTCACGTTTGGCATTTTTTATAACGATATTTGTCGTTAAGGACTTCAAGGGATAATAAACAAAATGGTCAAATCTCAACCGATTTTGAGATATATCTTACGGGGGATCCCGGCGATAGCAGTGGCGGTACTGTTATCTGCATGTAGTACATCGAACACCGCAAAGAATATGCATCCTGAGACGCGTGTTGTGGGAATGGAAGATTCCTCGTCACTGCAAGCCTCTCAGGATGAATTTGAAAATATGGTACGTAATCTGGACGTGAAGTCCCGTATTATGGACCAGTATGCTGACTGGAAAGGCGTGCGTTATCGTCTTGGCGGTAGCACCAAAAAAGGCATTGATTGTTCCGGTTTCGTACAGCGTACTTTCCGTGAGCAGTTTGGGTTAGATCTTCCGCGTTCAACTTACGAACAGCAGGAGATGGGCAAGTCGATTTCACGCACTAAACTGCGCACCGGGGATTTAGTCCTGTTCCGTGCGGGTTCGACAGGTCGACATGTTGGCATTTACATTGGCAATGACCAGTTTGTACATGCCTCCACCAGCAGCGGTGTGACCATTTCCAGCATGAACGAACCTTACTGGAAGAAGCGCTATAACGAAGCGCGCCGCGTACTGACCCGCAGTTAAAATAATCATTGTATCGTTGGTTATCCCTTGGCCGGCGATATGATAAAAAAAGCACTGCTTCGGCGGTGTTTTTTTTTGCCCGTTACACTGAATACATTCAGCGGCAATCCAGGAACCACGACGTCTATGTTCACCCGCTACTTCTCCAGTAATCGCAAGATACTTTTCCTCAGCCTTATCACCGGCCTGATCACAGCCCTGCTCCTGGGTTCATTGCAATTTTTCTGGAGCTACCACAAGCGGGAAGTCAGATTCGACACCCTGATTGACGACGTGAGCATCTACATGGAAAGCTACTTCGATGAGTTAAAAAGCTCTATCGATCTCCTTCAGCCGCTCACGCTGAACAGCTGCCACGACGTCAACGCTGAGCTGACCTCTCGCGCGGCGTTTAGCCTTAACGTGCGCGCCTTTTTGCTGGTCAGGGATAAACTGGCGTACTGCTCTTCAGCCACCGGTCCGATGAACGTCCCGATGGAAGAACTGATACCCGAGCTGCACATCGATAAACAGATTGATATGGCGTTACTGCCGGGTACACCAATGATGCCGCACAGACCCGCGATTGCCATCTGGTATCGAAATCCGCTGGTTAAGGACGGCGGCGTGTTTACTTCGGTAAACATCAACCTGACTCCGTACATGCTTTACACCGCACGCCAGAACGAGTTCGCGGGCATTGCCATCATCATTGGCGACAATGCGTTGTCGACAAGGTCCGCCACACTGGTGAAGGCACAGGATTTACATGAAACGCCGGCGCGTACCGCGACCCTAAAAGAGGTTCCGCTGACGATCAAACTGTACGCCGAAGAGTGGACGAGCGATGAAATCCTGTTCGCGGTGTTCTTTGGACTGGTCTGCGGGATCGCGGCCGGCTCGCTTAATTTCTATATCCTCACCACGCGTCTTAACCCAGGCAAAGAGATCTTGAGCGCCATTAAACGCGGCCAGTTTTATGTGGTGTATCAGCCTGTTGTGGATGCAGAGACGCTGCAAATGCGCGGTGTCGAAGTCCTGATGCGCTGGAAACACCCGACGATGGGGGAAATTCCGCCTGATGCCTTTATCAACTTCGCCGAAGCGCAGAAGCTGATTGTGCCGCTGACGCTGCATCTCTTTGACCTCATCATCCGCGACGCGCCGGTATTACAGACCCTTCTGCCGCCGGGCGCAAAACTGGGCATTAACATTGCGCCGGGGCATCTTCATGCGGAAAGCTTCAAAGAGGATATGCGCACTTTCCTGGACTTAATGCCGCCGGATCATTTCCAGATCGTGCTGGAAATCACCGAGCGCGACATGGTTAACCATCGGGAAGCCAACAATCTTTTCGAATGGCTGCACAATGAAGGCTTTGAAATTGCGATTGATGATTTTGGTACCGGCCACAGTGCGCTGATTTACCTTGAGCGTTTCACCATGGATTACATCAAAATTGACCGGGGTTTTGTCAACGCGATCGGGACGGAAACCGTGACCTCCCCGGTGCTTGATGCCGTACTCACCCTGGCAAGACGACTGAATATGTCGACCGTCGCCGAAGGGGTGGAGACGCCGGAGCAGGCAGCCTGGCTGCGCGAACATGGCGTTGTTTTCCTTCAGGGTTACTGGATTAGCCGCCCGATGCCGCTGGAGCAGTTCCGCCAATGGCAGCCTGAACGTTGAATGATTTCACATTGCCCGTGACGTCACTTATTATTCAGCTTAACTGAGCCGGTCAGTCGAAAGGGAGCCGCCGCGAGATGCTTATGCGCTTTATGTTGCTGCTGTTGGCATTAACGAGCCTGTCCAGCCAGGCGCAAACCATCAAAGAGAACATCGCGTTCTCTGTGATTGGTGAGCCAAAGTACGCGGTCAATTTTACGCACTTTGATTACGTCAATCCTGCCGCGCCAAAAGGCGGAAACGTGACCCTCTCCGCCACGGGGACGTTCGACAACTTCAACCGCTTCGCCCTGCGCGGCGTGGCGGCAGCGCGAACAGAATCGCTCTACGATACGCTGTTTGTTACGTCTGATGATGAACCCGGCAGTTACTACCCGCTGATTGCGGACAACGTGCGTTACGCGGATAACTTTGCGTGGGCGGAAATTTCGATTAACCCACGGGCGCGTTTTCACGATGGGACGCCGGTCAAAGCCAGCGACATTGCCTTCACATTTCACAAATTTATGACTGAGGGCGTTCCCCAGTTCCGCATTGTCTACAAAGGCGTGACGGTCAAAGCCATTGCCCCGCTCACGGTGCGTATTGAGCTGAGTGAGCCGAATAAAGAGAACATGCTCAGCCTGTTCTCCCTGCCCGTGATGCCTGAATCGTTCTGGAAAGATCACAAACTTAGCGACCCGCTCTCCACACCCCCGCTGGCGGGTGGCCCTTACCGCATCACCGACTGGCGCATGGGGCAGTATGTTGTCTATTCCCGGGTCAAAGACTACTGGGCGGCAAACCTGCCGGTAAACCGTGGCCGCTGGAATTTTGATACCCTTCGCTACGATTACTACCTTGACGATAACGTGGCATTTGAAGCCTTCAAAGCTGGTGCGTTCGATATGCGCGTGGAGAGCAGCGCTAAAAACTGGGCGACACGGTATATCGGCAAAAACTTCGCTAACGGGTATATCGTTAAAGACGAGCATAAAAACGCGTCCGCTCAGGATACGCGCTGGCTGGCGTTTAATATTCAGCGTCCGGTATTTACTGACCGTCGGGTGCGGGAAGCCATTACCCTGGCCTTTGATTTTGAATGGATGAACAAAGCGCTATTTTACGGCGCTTACAGCCGGGCAAATAGCTATTTCCAGAACACTGAATATGCCGCTCGCGATTACCCAAAAGCGGACGAACTTGTCCTGCTGGCACCGCTAAAAGCAGAACTGCCGCCGGAGGTGTTCACGACGGTATTTCAGCCTCCGGCGTCAAAGGGTGACGGCTACGATCGCGACAACCTGCTTAAAGCCAGTAAACTGCTGGATGACGCAGGCTGGCCACTGAAGAATCAAAAACGCGTCGATTCCAGAACGGGCAAACCGTTAAGCTTTGAGCTGCTGCTTGCGTCCGGAAGCAACGATCAGTGGGTGCTGCCGTTTAAGCACAATCTTGAACGGCTGGGGATTACCATGAACATTCGCCAGGTCGACAACGCGCAGCTCACCAACCGCAAACGCAGCCGTGATTACGATATGATGCAAACCCTGTGGCCCGCGCAGCCGTGGCCCAGTTCGGATCTGCAAATCTCCTGGGCATCCAGCTATATCGACTCCTCCTACAATGCGCCGGGGGTGAAAAGCCCGGCGATTGATGCCTTGATTGCGAAAATCGTGGCGGCGCAGGGTGATAAAGAAAAACTCCTGCCGCTGGGACGCGCCCTCGACAGGGTCTTAACCTGGAATTACTACATGCTGCCAATGTGGTATATGGGCGAAGACCGGCTTGCGCGCTGGGACAAGTTCTCCGAGCCTGCCGTACGCCCTGTCTATTCACTGGGCTTCGACACCTGGTGGTATGACGTTAACAAAGCCGCCAGACTTCCCGCTGAGCGGCGATAAGGAATCATCATGGGTGCGTATCTGATCCGCCGTCTCCTGCTGATTATCCCGACCCTCTGGGCAATCATCACGATTAACTTTTTTATTGTGCAAATCGCGCCCGGCGGCCCGGTCGACCAGGCTATTGCAGCCATTGAATTTGGCAACAGCGGCGGCATGCCTGGCGGCGGTGGCGAAGGAATGGGCGCGAGCCATGCCCGCACCGGCCTGGGAAATATCAGTGAAAGCCATTATCGCGGCGGACGTGGCCTGGATCCGGAAGTCATCGCCGAGATCACCCATCGTTATGGCTTCGACAAACCGCTTCACGAGCGGTATTTCAACATGCTCTGGGACTACCTCCGCTTTGATTTTGGCGACAGCCTGTTTCGCAGCGCGTCGGTTTTAACATTGATTAAGCAAAGTCTGCCGGTGTCGATTACCCTGGGGCTGTGGGGAACGTTGATTATTTATCTCGTCTCTATCCCCCTGGGGATCCGTAAAGCGGTTCACAACGGCAGCCGCTTCGATGTCTGGAGCAGCACGTTTATCATCATCGGCTATGCCATTCCGGCGTTTCTGTTTGCCGTTCTGTTGATTGTCTTTTTTGCCGGTGGCAGCTATTTCGATATCTTTCCGCTGCGGGGGCTGGTGTCAGCGGATTTCAGCACCCTGCCCTGGTACAAGAAGATCACCGATTATTTCTGGCACATCACGCTGCCGGTGCTTGCGACCGTCATTGGCGGCTTTGCGGCCCTGACAATGCTGACCAAAAACGCCTTTCTCGATGAAATCCGTAAACAGTACGTTGTGACTGCCCGTGCGAAGGGCGTCGGCGAAAAGCAGATCATGTGGAAACATGTCTTTCGCAACGCCATGCTGCTGGTGATTGCCGGATTTCCTGCCACGTTCATCAGTATGTTTTTTACCGGCTCGCTGCTGATAGAGGTGATGTTCTCCCTCAACGGACTGGGCTTGCTGGGATATGAAGCCACCGTGTCGCGCGATTATCCGGTCATGTTTGGCACACTTTATATCTTCACCCTGATTGGCCTGCTGCTGAATATCATCAGCGATATCAGCTATACGCTGGTTGATCCCCGAATTGATTTTGAGGGCCGCTGATGCCGCGTTTAAGCCCCGTCAACCAGGCCCGATGGGCCCGTTTTCGCCACAACCGCCGCGGCTACTGGTCGCTGTGGATCTTTGCCGTCCTGTTTGTCTTAAGCATGTGTTCGGAATTGATTGCCAACGATAAACCGCTGCTGGTGCACTTTAACGACCGCTGGTATGTGCCCGTTCTCACCCAATACAGCGAAAGCGATTTTGGTGGCCCGTTTGCGACGCCCGCTGAATATCAGGATCCGTGGCTTCGCCAGCAAATTGAACAGCACGGCTGGGCACTCTGGGCGCCGGTGCGTTTTGGCGCAAACAGCATTAACTTTGCGACCACCACCCCCTTCCCTTCCCCGCCTTCCGCGCAAAACTGGCTGGGAACGGATGCCAACGGCGGCGATGTGCTGGCACGCATCCTCTACGGCACGCGGATCTCGATCCTCTTTGGACTGATGCTGACCGTCTTTTCCAGCGTGATGGGTGTGGTAGCAGGTGCCGTTCAGGGCTACTACGGCGGGAAAATCGACCTGTGGGGCCAACGTTTTATTGAAGTCTGGTCAGGCATGCCGACGCTGTTTCTGATCATTCTGCTTTCAAGCGTGGTACAGCCAAACTTCTGGTGGCTGTTAGGCATTACCGTCATCTTCGGCTGGATGGCGCTGGTAGGCGTGGTGCGGGCGGAATTCCTGCGCACCCGTAATTACGATTACATTCGCGCTGCCCAGGTGCTGGGGGTGAGCGACCGCGGGATCATTTTCCGCCATATGCTTCCTAACGCCGTGGTAGCGACCCTCACCTTCCTGCCGTTTATTCTGTGCAGTTCCATCACTACCCTCACCTCGCTTGATTTCCTTGGCTTCGGGCTCCCTCTCGGTTCCCCGTCGCTCGGTGAGCTACTGCTGCAGGGCAAGAACAACCTGCAGGCACCGTGGTTAGGCATCACCGCCTTTCTTGCCGTGGCCGTGCTGCTTTCACTGCTGATTTTTATTGGCGAAGCCGTGCGCGATGCTTTTGATCCCAACAAGGCGGTATAAGATGACGCAGCCCCTTCTCAGTATTGATAACCTGTCGATTGCCTTTTCAAAACAGGGTGAGGCGCGTACCGTGGTCACGGAGTTGTCGCTGCAGATCCAGCGCGGCGAAACGCTGGCGCTGGTAGGCGAGTCAGGCTCTGGCAAGAGCGTATCGGCACTGTCGATCCTGCGCCTGCTTCCGTCTCCGCCCGTCAGCTATCCGCAAGGCGACATTCTGTTTCACGGTCGCTCGCTGCTGCATGCCGATGAACAAACCCTGCGCGGAATTCGCGGCAATAACATTGCCATGATTTTCCAGGAGCCGATGGTCTCTCTTAACCCACTGCACACGCTGGAAAAACAGCTCTATGAAGTGCTGTCCCTGCACCGGGGCATGCGCAAAGAGGCGGCGCGGGGGGAGATTCTGGATTGTCTTGAACGAACCGGCATTCGCAATGCCGCAAAACGGCTGAACGATTTTCCCCATCAGCTTTCCGGCGGCGAACGTCAGCGGGTGATGATTGCGATGGCTCTGCTCACGCGACCCGAACTGTTGATTGCCGATGAGCCCACCACCGCGCTGGACGTGACGGTGCAGGCGCAAATTCTGCGGCTGCTGCGGGAGTTGCGTGACGAACTGAACATGAGCCTGCTGTTTATCACCCATAATCTCAGCATTGTGAGAAAGCTCGCCGACAGCGTCGCCGTGATGCAAAACGGACGCTGCGTCGAGCAGAACACCGCAGCCACCCTGCTGAAAGCGCCTCAGCACCCCTATACGCAGCGTCTGCTTGATAGCGAGCCCACGGGTGACCCGGTTCCCCTGCCGGCTGACAGCGCGCCGTTGCTGCGCGTTGAGGGGCTGGGCGTGTCGTTTCCTGTTCGCAAAGGGATTCTGCGGCGCATCGTCGACCAGAATCCGGTATTGAAAAATATCCATTTTTCCCTGCGTCCGGGCGAATCGCTGGGGCTGGTGGGCGAGTCCGGTTCGGGGAAAAGCACTACCGGCCTGGCACTGCTGCGCTTAATCGCCTCGCAGGGTGAGATCCTCTTTGACGGTATGCCGCTGCACAACTGGAACCGTCGCCAGATGTTGCCCGTTCGTCCCCGCATGCAGGTTGTGTTTCAGGATCCAAACTCCTCGCTTAACCCACGGCTGAACGTATTACAGATTGTCGAAGAGGGTCTGCGCGTTCATCAGCCGGCATTGACCGTCCGGCAGCGGGAAGAAGAAGTGATACGCGTTATGGCGGAAGTTGGCTTAGATCCGGATACCCGGCACCGCTACCCGGCTGAATTTTCCGGCGGTCAGCGCCAGCGTATCGCCATTGCCCGCGCGCTGATCCTCAAACCGGAGCTGATCATTCTGGATGAACCGACATCGTCGCTGGACAGAACCGTTCAGGCTCAGATCCTGGCATTACTGAAAGGATTGCAGGAAAAGCACAGGCTGGCCTATATCTTTATCAGCCATGATTTACAGGTTGTGCGGGCGTTATGCCATCAGGTGATTGTGTTGCGACAGGGAGAAGTGGTCGAGCAGGGAGAGTGCCAGCGCGTATTTGCTGCGCCAACGCAGAGCTACACGCGCCAGCTGTTGTCCGCAGACTAGCGCTCAGAAAGGATACTGGCCCGAGAAAGGCTCAGCGATAGCAACACCAAAGTTTTTCAGACGGCAGGTCGCGGCAAATTCATCCTGACTTTTCACGAACAGGCAGGGTTCACCTTCACACTCCAGTACGGAGCTGTCCACTTCAATATCCGTCAGGGCCTCGCTGAGACGCTCCATGACTCGCCATGCATTTTCGTCGCTCGGGCTCAGCAACTTAAGTGCAACCAGACAATTCTCGCAACCCGCGACGCTTTGCGGAATCGGTTCAACTTTCGAACCTGCAAAACCCGCCGACCAGCGATAGCTCTGGGGCAAGCGATGGACTATGGAGAGTTGTAATGTATTCACGTTCGTTCCCCGGAAGCAAAATTTACTTCACAATTTATTTACATTTATAGTAACACATCATCGCCAGCCTGCACTATTCGGCGCTTTTTTATAGGTGTTCAGGCTCGCGTCGGCGCTATATGTACCCGTTTCTGCGATCTAACTCAACCTTTTTAAATACAATGATGTGACTTTTTACACAAATAGATTTTACATAAAAGAAACAAACACAGGGTAAACGAACGCAGCTTTGGTTGATGTGTGTCAACAAAAAAGGCCCTGACTGGGCCTTATTTGCGCGTTAGCTGGCCACCTTTCGCGGCCGACTGGCGTAGAGATAGAAAAGAATGGAGCTGGTTGCACAAAACGCCATCGCCCACAGCATCGGCCAGGCCGTATTAAACGTGGCCATCGACAGTAACGCCCCGACGATGGCGCCGATGCCAAAGCGGAATGTTCCGGCCAGCGACGAGGCGGTGCCTGCCATATGCGGGAATTCGTCGAGGATCACCGCCATCGCATTGGAGGAAACCATCGACACGCAGCCGACGAAGGCCGCAACCCCCACCACCAGCGCCCAGAAGCCCACGCCTGTAAAAGCACTCAGCACCAGCCAGATAGCCATCACAAACTGGATCCAAAGCCCGGCGCGGAACATGTTCAACGCCCCGACTCGGCGGACAAAGCGGCTGTTAATGATGGTCATAATGAACAGGAAGACGATGTTGAGCGCAAAGTAATAACCGAAGTGCTGCGGAGAAACATGGTTCAGTTCGATATAGACAAACGGCCCGGCACTCAGGAATGAGAACATCCCGGCGAAGCTGAAACCGCTCGCCAGCATATAGCTCAGCACGCGCTTATGGCGAAACAGTGAGGCGAAATTCCCCATTGTGGTTCGGATGTGGAACTTCTGTCGGCGCTCCGCGGGTAGCGTTTCATCAATAAAGAAGAAGATCATTGCCGAGGCCAGTAGCGCGGCAAGCGCCAGGATCCAGAAAATCACATGCCAGCTGAACCATACCAGTACCGCACCACCGGCCATAGGGGCCACCAGCGGTGCAATCGTCGTCACCAGCATCACGAACGACATCATCCGGGAGAACTCTTCTTTCGGGTAGATATCGCGCATCAGGGCATTGATCACCACGCTTGCCGCTGCCGCTGCCAGACCGTGGAAAAAGCGCATGACAATCAGTTGATCGATGGTTTGCGCCTGCGCACAGGCCACCGCCGCCCCTGCAAAAATCAGGGTCCCGCCAAGGATAACGGGCTTGCGGCCAAAGCTGTCCGCCATCGGGCCATAAAACAGCTGACCGAGGGCAAAACCGAGAATATAGGTGCTGAGCGTCATCTGCGCGCTGCCTGCCGGTACGCCAAACTGCGCGGAAATAACCGGCAGCGCAGGCAGATACATATCAATAGACAGCGGCATCAGCATGGCCAGCAGGCCAAGAATGAAGACGATTTTGAACGACGAGTGTGGCCTGGTGGTCACAGAGTTCTCCTGAAATTAATGCGAAGGCAGACCAACGCTGGCGATCTCTTCTTCCGTTAACGGGCGATATTCGCCGGGCGCCAGCTCAGGATCGAGTTCAATTGCGCCAATACGTTCACGATGCAGACCGACAACGTGGTTACCCACCGCGGCAAACATACGCTTCACCTGATGGTAGCGCCCTTCACTGATGGTCAGACGAACCTCGGTAGGCGCGATCACTTCAAGCACGGCAGGCCGGGTCAGATCTTTTTCATTATGCAACTGAACGCCGTTGGCAAATTGTTCTGCCGTGTCATCCGCAACCGGAGACTCCAGCGTCACCCGATACGTCTTCTCGCAGTGATGACGCGGAGACGTGATACGGTGCGACCACTGCCCGTCGTCGGTCATCAGCACCAGCCCGGTGGTGTCGATATCGAGACGGCCAGCGGCATGCAGCTTGTGCGCGACCGGTTCGTCGAGGAAATAAAGCACCGTTGGATGATCCGGATCGTCCGTAGAACAGACATAGCCTTCCGGCTTATTGAGCATGAAATAGCGTGGCCCGTGCTGTTGGGTCAGCGGGTTGCCGTCATATTCAACCTGATGGTCAGGCTGGAGTTTGAACGCAGTGTCTTTCACAATGTCGCCATCCACGGTAACGCGGCTGGCGCGAATTTCACGCCCGGCAATAGCGCGGCTTACGCCGAGTTGCTGAGCGATAAACTTATCAAGTCGCATGAAATCTTTTTAGCCTTAATGGTGCTGGAAGTCGGACAACAGGTCCGAAAAAGAAGCAGTCTGGAATGGCTCAGTATAATGGTCTGGTTGCGCCACTCAAGGGAAAAAGTTTCGTGGCATACTATATGCGAAATAACTAAACCGAGACCCCATGACTTTTACACTTCGTCCTTATCAGCAGGAAGCCGTTGACGCCACTCTCGCCTGGTTTCGTAAACACCAGGCACCGGCGGCCATTGTGCTTCCCACCGGTGCTGGCAAAAGCCTGGTGATCGCCGAACTGGCGCGTCTGGCACGCGGACGCGTGCTGGTGCTGGCCCACGTCAAAGAGCTGGTGGCACAAAACCATGCCAAGTATTGCGCGCTCGGGCTGGAAGCGGACATTTTCGCTGCCGGGCTAAAGCGTAAAGAGAGCCACGGCAAAGTGGTCTTTGGCAGCGTACAGTCGGTGGC
The DNA here is from genome assembly GCF_057320345.1 of Enterobacter cloacae complex sp. 394I7. Lineage (NCBI taxonomy): Bacteria > Pseudomonadati > Pseudomonadota > Gammaproteobacteria > Enterobacterales > Enterobacteriaceae > Enterobacter > Enterobacter cloacae complex sp. 394I7. Next base: position 2,122,191 of record NZ_JBXWCR010000001.1, read on the forward strand.
CCGCAACCTTGATCTGTTTCGCAGTGAATTTTCGCTGCTGATTGTCGACGAGTGTCACCGCATCAGCGATGACGACGACAGCCAGTATCAGCAAATCCTCACTCACCTGAAAGAGGTAAACCCACACCTTCGCCTGCTTGGCCTGACGGCGACCCCGTTTCGCCTGGGTAAAGGCTGGATCTATCGCTACCATTATCACGGCATGGTGCGCGGCGATGAGAAAGCGCTGTTCAGCGACTGTATCTATGAACTTCCTTTGCGCTACATGATCAAGCATGGCTACCTGACGCCGCCCGAGCGGCTGGACATGCCGGTGGTGCAGTACGATTTCAGCCGGTTACAGGCGCAGAGCAACGGGTTATTCAGCGAAGCGGAGTTGAACCAGGAGCTGAAAAAGCAAAAGCGCATTACCCCGCATATCATTAGCCAGATAGAAGAGTTCGCCGCGACGCGCAAAGGGGTCATGATCTTTGCCGCCACCGTGGAGCATGCGCGAGAAATTACCGGGCTGCTGCCCGCCGAGGACGCGGCCTTAATCACCGGCGAGACGCCCGGGCCGGAGCGCGACCGCCTGATCGACGCCTTCAAAGCGCAACAATTCCGCTATCTGGTGAACGTGTCGGTGTTAACCACCGGGTTTGATGCCCCGCATGTCGATCTGATTGCCATTTTACGTCCGACCGAATCGGTCAGTCTTTATCAGCAGATTGTGGGGCGCGGCCTGCGCCTGGCGCCCGGGAAAACCGACTGTCTTATTCTGGATTACGCCGGAAACCCGCACGATCTCTACTCTCCGGAAGTCGGCACGCCAAAAGGCAAAAGCGACAACGTCCCCGTTCAGGTCTTTTGCCCTGCCTGTGGTTTTGCCAACACCTTCTGGGGTAAAACCACCGCAGACGGCACGCTGATTGAACATTTTGGCCGCCGCTGTCAGGGCTGGTTTGAAGATGACGAAGGACATCGCGAACAGTGCGATTTCCGTTTCCGCTTTAAAAACTGCCCGCAGTGCAATGCGGAAAACGATATTGCCGCCCGTCGCTGTCGCGAATGCGATACGGTTCTGGTCGATCCTGATGACATGCTAAAAGCAGCGCTGAAGTTAAAAGATGCGCTGGTGCTGCGCTGTTCCGGTATGGCACTGCAACCCGGCGCGGATGACAAAGGCGAGTGGCTGAAAATCACCTATTACGATGAAGACGGCGCAGACGTCAGCGAGCGCTTCAGGGTACATACGCCTGCCCAGCGTATGGCCTTCGAACAACTCTTTATTCGCCCGCACACCCGTACGCCCGGTGTACCGCTGCGCTGGATTACCGTGGCCGATATCGTGCGCCAGCAGGTGTTACTGCGCCACCCGGATTTTGTTGTGGCTCGTATGAAAGGACAGTTCTGGCAGGTTCGGGAAAAGGTGTTTGATTACGAAGGCCGTTTTCGTCGCGCCAACGAATTGCGCGGTTAAGGGGACTTTTCATTGATGTGAGGGGCATTTGAGTATAAAATGCCGCCCGCTTCATATCCGTGAAGCAGAACACTCACCTGCTGCTGGGTCGCCTGTAGTAGGGTTTAAAATACAGAGAGAAATCAATGTTTACTATCGAAGCAGAAGTACGTAACGTGCAGGGTAAGGGTGCGAGCCGCCGCCTGCGTAACGCTAACAAGTTCCCGGCTATCGTTTACGGTGGCGAAGCTGCTCCAGTTGCAATCGAACTGGATCACGACAAAGTGTGGAACCTGCAGAACAAACCTGAATTCTACAGCGAAGTTCTGACCATCGTTGTTGGCGGTAAAGAAGAAAAAGTGAAAGTTCAGGCTGTTCAGCGTCACGCGTTCAAGCCAAAAGTCACTCACATCGACTTCGTTCGCGCGTAATCGCAAACACGTCGAAAAAAAGCCCCGCTTCTGCGGGGCTTTTTTTATGCCTGTTATTTCCCGCCAGAGGTGCGGCGCTGAAGCTGATCGCGCAGGTTCGGCGGCGTGCCTTTAATGGTCAGCGTATCGGTGGCCGGATCCCAGAAGATGCGTTCACCCAACAGCATGGCATCAAAGTTGATGGTCAACCCACCGCCGCTACCGGCAAATTTAGTGAGCTGTCGCAGCGTACTGCGATCCGCCGGGAAGCTCTCTTCGAGCTCATAGCCTTTATCAGCGGTAAATTCCTGGAAGCTGACTTCACTGACGCCCGCCAGCTCTTTTGACAGCGACTCCAGCTCAATCTCTTCTCCCGCCTGCAGCTGTTCGTTGCAGTAACTGTACACCTGCTGGCGCACGGTCTGACGCTCAGATTTATCGAGCTGCGCTTCGGCGGTAAAGTCGTCAACCGCCTGCAGCAGCCCTTTGTTCTGCGCTTTGGCGTTAAGACCTTCGCTGGCGCCGAGGAAGTCCATAAAGAAATCAGCCACTTTACGGCCGACGCGGCCTTTCAGGAAGGTCAGGTAGCGGGTCGATTCCGGGTTCGTTTCCCACTCGGTTAAATCGATACGCGCCACGATATCCGCATGGTTGATATCAAGATAATGGGTAGAACTGATATCCAGCTGCTCATTCACGCGCATGCTGCTTAAATTGTTCAGCACGGTGACCAGCAGATACTCTACTGCCAGGTAGCGATAGTGACAGAACAGGACGATACCGCCGTCTGCGAACGGGTATTTTGCCAGTTCGTCACGCAGACGTCCGGTGGCGGCGCGGCTAAACGCCAGGAAATCCTCTTCGCCCTGACGCTGCAGACGAAGACTATCAGCCAGTTCGCTCTCTTCGCTGAACAGACCATAGGCTTTATTTTTAGCACTGTAGACGCGGTGCAACTCCGCCATCATTTCCACAACGGTCGCCGTGGGTTCCAGTAACGAATCGCGAAGCACCACTTCAAGGGTTTGCTCATCACGCTTGATAAGCTGGTGCAAGGCAATCTGGTTGATTTCCAGACTCATGATAAACTCTCCTTTTAGACCGGGCGGTATTCAACCACCACCAGGTCATGTGTGCAACAACAGATAAAAAAGGGGAAAAAAAGCTGTCGCTACGGTAATATGTTGCCCTTTCATCAACAAACTGATTTTGATTTATGCCACAACATTCCCGCTACAGTGATGAACACGTTGAACAACTGCTCAGTGAGCTGGTCAACGTACTGGAAAAACATAAAACGCCGACCGATCTCTCCCTGATGGTTTTGGGAAATATGGTCACCAACCTTATCAATACCAGCGTTGCTCCGGCTCAGCGTCAGGCGATCGCCAAATCTTTCGCCCAGGCGTTACAGTCCTCCATCAGCGACGACCAGGCCCATTAAGGGAAACGAACAACAGTTTATGGTGACGAATCGTCAGCGCTACCGTGAAAAAGTCTCCCAGATGGTCAGCTGGGGACACTGGTTTGCCCTGTTCAACATTCTGTTAGCGACGGTCATTGGCTGTCGTTATCTGTTTGTCGCAGACTGGCCGACAACGCTAACCGGGCGTATTTACTCCTGGATGAGCGTTGTGGGTCACTTTAGCTTTTTGGTTTTCGCCACCTATCTGCTGATCCTGTTCCCCCTGACGTTTATCGTCATGTCGCAGCGGCTCATGCGTTTCTTGTCCGCTATCCTCGCGACGGCGGGGATAACGCTGCTGCTTATCGACAGCGAAGTCTTTACCCGTTTTCACCTGCATCTCAACCCCATCGTCTGGGAACTGGTGATCAACCCGGATCAAAACGAAACGGCCCGTGATTGGCAGCTGATGTTTATCAGCGTTCCGGTGATCCTGCTTATTGAGATGCTGTTTGCCACCTGGAGCTGGCAAAAACTGCGCAGCCTGACCCGTCGGCGCCATTACGCGAAACCCGTTGCGACGCTCTTTTTCGTCTCCTTTATTAGCTCGCACATCATGTATATCTGGGCGGATGCGAACTTCTATCGCCCTATTACCATGCAGCGCGCTAACCTGCCGCTCTCTTATCCGATGACGGCCCGCCGTTTCCTCGAAAAACACGGCCTGCTGGATGCGCAGGAGTATCAGCGCCGTCTGGTCGAACAGGGTAATCCGGAAGCGGTCAGCGTTCAGTATCCGCTGAGCGAACTACGCTATCGCGATATGGGCCGCGGGCAAAACGTCCTGTTAATCACCGTCGATGGCCTGAATTATTCACGTTACGAGAAGCAGATGCCTGCTCTGGCTGATTTCGCCAGTAAGAACGTGACGTTTACACAGCATATGAGTTCCGGTAACTCGACCGACGCGGGTATCTTTGGTCTGTTCTACGGCATTTCAGCCGGATACATGGACGGCGTGCTGTCCGCCCGTATTCCTGCGGCACTGATCACCGGACTTAATCAGCAGGGTTATCAGTTAGGGCTATTCTCTTCGGATGGCTTTAACAGCGCGCTCTATCGCCAGGCGCTGCTGTCAGACTTCTCACTGCCGGCGGCACAGAGCCAGACAGATGAACAGACCGCCAGTCAGTGGATAAGCTGGCTGCAACGCTACGCCCAGGAAGATAACCGCTGGTTCTCGTGGGTTGCCTTAAACGGCACCAACCTTGAGGACACGAATCAGAAAGGCTTAGCGCGCCGCTACAGCCGCGCTGCCGGTGATGTTGATGCACAGATTGGCCGCGTGCTCGACGCGTTGCGCGAGTCTGGCAAGCTGGATAACACCGTCGTGATCGTCACGGCCGGTCATGGTATCCCGTTGGGTGACGAAACGAAGAGCATGGAGTGGTCGCGTCCAAATCTGCATGTTCCGCTGGTGATCCACTGGCCGGGAACGCCGGCGCAGCGCATCAATATGCTGACTGAACATAAAGATGTGATGACGACCCTGATGCAACGTCTGCTGCACGTCAGCACGCCAGCAAACGAATATTCACAGGGGCAGGATCTCTTCAGTGCCACCCGCCGCCATAACTGGGTGACGGCTGCCGGAGAGAGCACGCTGGTGGTGACTACGCCAGCGTTGACGCTGGTGCTGAACAATAATGGGAAGTATCAGACGTATAATCTGCAGGGTGAGCGGTTGAAAGACCAAAAACCGCAGCTGAGCCTGCTGCTGCAGGTTCTGACGGATGAGAAGCGCTTTATCGCTAACTGATTAATTATAAACCAGTTAGCAACAGATTCCCTTGCATTCAAAACGGAATCGAGTAGTATTCTTTTTATGCGTCGGCACGTAGCGCAGCCTGGTAGCGCACCGTCATGGGGTGTCGGGGGTCGGAGGTTCAAATCCTCTCGTGCCGACCAAAAATACTCTTTAAAACCAGCCACCTATGGCTGGTTTTTTATTGCTTTGAAATCTAAATGGTGAAACTATGGTGTAATGATGGTTGAACCCCATATTAAATTGGTATGCAATCGGCGTTACCAACCCGGTTAAGACTATGGGTTAGAACGCCAAAAACCTCTACGTCATCCAGAGCTTCACCCTCTATAGCTTCACCATCCTCAGTTATTAATGCCGCACCATAAAGCTTTGCAAACTCGTTTCTGTTATCCATTCTTACCAGTAGTGTATCTCCCTGCTCTGGTCTTAATGCGACATTAACAACCGCCCATCCACACGACGTTTCTATCACTCGGCAATTTCCGTCTATCCCACATAGCAGATCGATTGTGAGCCTTTGCTCCTGGTAGTCCATTGCTGGCGAAGGAAATCCCATTAAAATACCCTCCCCATGTTACGTAATATCCAATAACGATTATCACTTTCAACTGTAGTTTTATCAGTGAAGTCTGGCTGGTAGCGCTCTATCCAGGAGTTGGCATCGGCCCTAGTAAAGTGCCAGTTGAATTCCCGAAGCTTATCTATGAACCGGTCAGTATTCAGGTAGCGATAACCCTTCGGGTTAAGCTGTATAGCCGCAACAAAGGCGGAATGTATGTCTGCTGTGCGTGGCATGGTCACCTCACAATTCACTGTATGCATATACAGTAAAGCAAGAACATGGCATCGATCAAGTAGTGTTTTGATAACCCATAACTGGTACTATTCTTATTAATATTGTTTTCAGTTACATACACCGTCTTGCAGAGACCTTGATGAACAGCCTAACAGAAAATCAACACGTATCACTTGAGTCAATGAGGGGTATTGCTGCAATAACTGTCGCTATAGCCCACGTTGTGCAGTTTTTTATCGTCAGGTTCTACCCCGATGCATTTACCTATATAATTTTTGCAGCGCAATCAAGTGTAATGGTGTTTTTCTCTATGTCTGGTTTTCTTATTGGGAAATCCATACAGAGTAACTCATCTAAAAATGACAGCTTCAAGCTCTCAGTTTATGCCGCCAGTAGATTTAAGAGAATCTATCCACCATTAATCCTGTCTATAGCTTTAATAATTCTGTTGAACTACATTTCACCGTACGTGTTCGAGTCAACGAATTCACTTTTCTCTTCATCTGGAAATAGTACTATGCATGGAAAATTTGATTACACTCCTGCACAGATACTATCTGCACTAACGTTTACTAATGGTATATCCACGCCGATAATACAATTCAACCAACCTCTATGGAGTCTCCCGCTTGAGGTTTGGTACTATGCCATAGCTGGGTTGCTATTCACCAAAAAACCATTAACAGCTATTACTGCAATTACTATTTTTATATGCATATCAATGTTTAAGCTGGAATTTTTTATATATTCTTTTGTTTGGTTCTCTGGTTTAATTGTTTCTTACATTCCCGCAGCTAAAGGAAAGTATAAAATATTGGCGCTTTCTATTTTACTGGCTCTTGCTTGCGCCTCACTAAGACTGGGTTCATTATTTGCAGGAAAAGAGGTAATCTTGGCCTATTATAACGCCTCTTTTGGACTTTTCTTTACTGCGTTCATTTATGTGTTTTTAATTATATACGACAAAAGAATTTCAATTCTGAATAATACATCTAAGTACTCTTACACGTTGTATATTACACACTACCCTATACTTTATTTTTTCCTTGGGATGTTTGAGTTAAAGGTCAGAGATGATTTAATTATATCAATACTTGTTGGTTTTATTTCCATATGTTCTGCGCTTGTATTCGCTAGTTATTCGTCTAAGTTTGTTGAAAATAGAAAGTTTATTAGCAGGATAATGTAGTACAATTTAATGATAAATAAGGCCCCAATGGGGCCTTACTTTTAATTATGCATCGTCACAACTGCAAGAGCGGCTCCAGCGCTTAACGTTATGGTAATGTTGTTTCCTGAAATCGCCGTGTTTACTGTGATAGCTCCGGCGCTATATGCTACGTTCTGGCTGGTAATTGTCCTTGTCCTTATGTCAATCTCACACGCTCCATATACTCCTCCTGACTGGGCTATTACGGTCATTTTGCTATAGTTCCAATCAGGGCTCTTGTAATTTATTACCGCAGATGTAACCCCGGCAGTTATCAGGTTAGCGCTTTGACTTTGAGGTAGTTGGTTAAACTCTACAACGGACATTGAACTTGGCGATACGTTATCTCTGATGTCCATTTTTGTTGGCATCCCTGCTGGAACTCTGTTTCCATAATAAGCAAAGGATGATGATGCATTACCAAAGAAGTTATCATTAATCTTCAATCTGAAGAACCCATCAACATTGTTGTTAGAGTAGTACGGATAACTGAAGTTGTTATCTGTATATTTTGTATCATGAAACGATGCAGATCTCATTTTGCCAGTTGCAGTGCCAGCCCTCTCAATTCCAATTGGGGTGTTATAGATTTGAGAAACTTCCACATCTGAATAAAGAGTCTCATTTTGATAAAGAATTTTTGAAGCCCCGTTCACATATCCTGCTTTTACGTTCACTTGCGTGACTCCATAAGAAGCAACTAATGACGGCTTGACAACGTTATCACCACTGAACGAGCCAATTTTTATGTTAAATACGTTTGCATTTGTTACCCTTACACCTATAGGGCTATTATAGCCTCCAGAAAGCATTGCACCCAAAAAACCTACTTTTATGGTATGTGTACTGACACTTGTGTTATCTCCGAAAATCATTAAATGGTTATCAACCACATTCGCGGAATAGCCAACATCAATGCAGCAGTTTACTGATCCACCTCTGTTATCACTTCCATTAGGAGCGTTAGTGTCTATTCCATCAAAGTTTATTCCTCTATGGTCTGACCCTGCTACGCCTCCACTACCAGTTACTGAGCAATTGCTTGCCTTTAAAAATCCTATACAGTTATTGTTATATTTACTGGAATGTATAGCATTGTATTCAGTAGACACTTCCCCATCTAAAATAATATGTACATTATAAATTCTTGCGTTTATTCTAGTATCACCATCTCGCCATGGGATAAAATCTCCATTGTCAGGATCGAAGAATTTAGCAAATCCAAGCATGCCGCCTGACTGAGACTTCAATGAATCTGGAATTGAGGGGTCGTTAAATCTGCCAATTATTCTGCATCCTTTCTTTATGTGAACTGAGATGTTGTCACGTCCTACGTGAGTGCTTCCCAGATGATAAAGCACGCCCTGAGCTTTTAACTCAAAGTTAGACCAACGCTCATTGCGAAGCATTGTTTGAATTGCATTCCTGTTATTCCAGGCTGTGGCAGGATCATAGGTCGCATTAATAATCACGCCATGATTGAGGTCAGTAGGCTGGCTGATTAATCTCAGGAACACGCCATTTGATGCAACATGATCACCATACCCATCAGGCGTCGAGCCGGAAGTGGTGCCGATGTAATATGCGCCGCCGCCGTCTCCTGATGCATAGTAACCGGCTGTAGAGTATGTATGGCCCGGTGAAATTCCGCCAAAAGACTTCATATCTGCAACCGTCTGGAACCCGCGAGTTACGCCGCCATTAAGCGCAAAAATCTCATTTCTTAATTCTTGATCACCTACGTTTAACCATTTACCAGGACCTTGTCCTCCAGAGCTATCCGGCGTTGACCCTGGCGGTACAATCTTCCCACCTACAGGGAATGTTCCAGTCCATTTGTAATATGATGACGTGGCCTCATCGTACAAAATTTCGTTTAGATTTACAGTTGCACCAGTCTGGAAAGTAACGCCTTGTAGTGTTATATATCCGAACGAACCAGCTGCATCAGCGACCATGCTTTCAATGCCAAACCATGTCCGTCGATCATTACCGAAGCGATCCTTCCAGATAGCCTTTGTAATATCGTTAATCGCAAAATCAAAATTTTGCGCGTTATCATAAAGGTCTCTAGGGTCCGTAGAACCCAGAGGATTATTAGTGGCGTAAGTTGTCATGCAGGCTCCGGGCATAAAAAAACCCGCCGAAGCGGGTTTTATATTAATTTCCGTTTAAACGATATCACCAGGATAAGTGGCGTCGTCATACTGGTATTTTGCTGGGTTGTACTGAATGGCCGTTACATCGTTTGTGCCATCACTTCCCGGAGATATTTCCCCTATCAGGGTGTCATAACCTATACGGGTAGATGAGCAGAACATTAGACGTAATGGCTCTACTGCTGGGTCATCAATGATCCATGTTTCTGGCGATAATGCAGATGAGTAAGGTACCGTTAGAGTAAAGTCGTCTATTCGTGTGGGAACGAGTAATGCTGAAGCTTTACCTTCCTGGTCCCTGATGATTACTCTTGGGTCTGGAAAACTCCAGTCTGGCGTCTCACTAAGCCTCAAGGTTATGGTGCTGCTGTTGTAACTCATATCCTCAATCAGGCAACTTAACGTCTGGTTTCCAGGTATGTCATCGGTGAAAATGACTCTGTCCATAAACTGGTAACACAAAGCATCCATTTCTGTGGATGTATCGTGTGATAGCCTTTGCAGCTGATAACCGAGCAAACGCCGCATGCCTATTCTATATGCCCTGTCCTGATTAAGGACGCCATCAAGCTGAAAGTTTTCAACTTTTATCGGAGACGGGTTACCAGGCAGGCGGCATTGTACGGTTTCTTCCGCCCATGTCAGTTCGTTGATATAAGTAACATCTACACCATCGTAATCATCTTCATTAGGAGCCTTGAACGAAGTTGTTAGCTCAGATGTGGTTTCCTGTGGAGTTATTATTCCTGTCCATGGTTTGATACCTTCTCTTCCAGCCGATGCCAAACCTTCAGACAGGAGGAAATAACCCATCCCGGCACCGGTGATGGTCTTCAGCATATCAAGGGCAGAAATAGTATCCGTCGTTGCAAAGTCAAATGTTTCCCCACGCGGCGTCCAGTACGTTGATTCAAGAGAATCAATTGCAGACCTGTCTATTTCGTTATCCTGATACCCAAGAGACTTAAGTACATGGTACAGGGCAGCGCTTATGCTGCGCGGGCTACCTTCGTTATATTGACGTGTTGGAGTTACATTCACCCGCCTGTCAGATTGAGCCCCGAGGCGGTTACCTGTCCTGATGCTTAGCGCCAGAGTAGTTATATCCCGATAGCTTGCTGGCCGCTTGGCGAGTCTTGAGCGTAAAGCCTGCCAGTAAACCTGGTCTCGCGTTGAGCCACCAGCAGGCGGGTCCTTCCTTCTCATCCTTATTTCGTACTGTCCAGGCGCAACATCAATTGCTCTGGTAAAGCCAATCTGGTCTTCAATATTCCGCGTATATCAGCGCTGTCGTGACGCAGGAAAGCCCGTTATCTTGAAGATTCTGAAAGCGAACAGCAGGAAGACGAAGATTGGGACGATGACGACGACGAACCAGATAGCGACAAGGCGAAGGTCCGCGAGATTTACCGCGAACTTTGCAATCGCGGGTTTAGCAATGACTGGGAAGCATATCAGGCAGTTTATGAGGCTGACTGGCCCGAGAACTGGAGTGCGTGGGATATCTGCGACGGGCTGACGTTCAAGACCTACACCAGCCACTTCCGCTGGATTCTGTTTGCCATCACCTGGGCGATCGCCAAATACCACAACACAAAGCTGGTCGATAAAGCAATGTATACGTACCTGGCAGTGAAAGGAGTGCAGTCATGAGCAATACAATCAGCGTTATTAAAAGCCCAATCACCAATCGTATTTACGCTGGGCGATCTCGTGCAGTTAAAGGGCTGGCGCAAGGTGTGCGTCAGTTCGTGGGAGACAAGTTTGACGTTACTGATGAAGCACTGCACGCCGTTGCGCATTACCTGGTGCATACAGATGACATCAAAGTTTTCACGCTTCCAGACGGACGTGAAATCCATCTGCGTGCTGACGTGAAGGAGGCTGCCCCATGAGCAACATCGACAAACGCGCATTACGAAAAGCTGCGATACATGCAAAGACTGTCGATGACTGGGGATGTGATGCTGACAACTTCCACGAAAAAGCAACGCCTGATGCTGTTCTGGCGCTGCTGGATGAGCTGGAAGCAGAACAGCGAATCAGTGCGACGTGGAGAAAAACGGCAGAGTCGAACAGTGAAAAGCTGGAAGCCGCAGAGAAGCGGATTGCTGAGCTGGAGGCGCGGGAGAAATCGCTTCGCACTGTGGGGGTAATGAGTCAGAAGGCCTTTCAACGGCTTGAGGGCAGAGAATCGCGGTTCATAGCTCTGTGGCCTCGCCCTGAAATTTACCTTCCGCGCAAACGTCCTGAAGACGGCGTAATTGTTTACGCCCGTGTTGCTGGCACCGGTAAAGGAGAGTGAGCATGGCTCGCTATATAGCAGTAATTCACGGCTGGCACGTCAGTAGTAATGGGTTTGACGTGCATGAACTGGGCGCAACTGACAGAGAATCGGCCTACAACGAAGCAGTGTTGTTGAAGCATAAGCGAGAAAGCACCTTCGACAAATGCGCATTCACTGTGGTTGAGATTGCTGACCACGAAAGATTGTCACGCAAGTTAACGCTCCGCGAACGGCTGACGGGGAGGACTAACCCATGAGCACTATTACCAGAGAACAGTTACGCGAACGCGCGCGAGAAAAGGTGAAGAGTCTGGAATTTGCCGTCACACAGGCCGCTTTCTCTGATTCACGCGCAGAGCTTGAGGAAGAACTGGAGCTGGCGCGTATCGCGCTGGCTTCGCTCGAAGCGGAGGAACGTGCAGATCCGGTGGCATTCATCAACGGAGCATGGACACTGGTCTATTACCGCCCGCCGAAAGAGCTTGGACTGAAAATTGGTGACAAGCTCTACACCGCCCCGCCAGCGCCGGTATCTGTGATGGATGAAGCAAAATCACGCGAGCTATTTGAAAAAAACTGCATGGCGAATATTGAACGCAACAAGTGGCATCCTGACCTGTACGCACACCTACCGGCCAGGGAGCAATGGGCTGCGTGGGAAGCCTGCCGCGCCGCCATGCTTCAGAGTGCCGAACCTGTAACGACGGCTTACAAGTTGCCTGAACTGAGGTATCTCGACACAGTAAAATTCAACGCAGACTGCGCACTTCAGGACCCTGAAAGCATCTATGCTCAGGAGTTTTTCCTGTCGCTTGACGAGGTGTTCGGAGAGCGCGGTAACTACACGGAGCCGGTGCAGGCCAAGGCGGTATCTATTTTGATAGCGGAGATATTTCGACTGCGTGGATACCCAGCAGCACCGCAGCAGGAGGTGAAGAATGGCTAACCTCCAGCTGGCAGTTAACGGTGAATACTTCGACCAGATGAAGTCCGGCGAGAAAACAGAAGAGTATCGCCTGGTTAATCCGTACTGGTGCCGCAGGCTATCACATGGCCATAACCAGCAATTACCTCGTCGCTTTGACCGCCTGATTATCACCCGCGGCTATCCGAAGCGTGATGACCTGAGCAAGCGCATCGATGTTCCGTATGCTGGCTACGAGGTAAAGGTGATAACGCATCCACACTTCGGTCCAGATCCGGTGAAGGTCTTCGCTATCAGGGTGAATATCCATGCCTAACCCATTCGACGCGATTATGTTCGTGCTGCTGGCAATCGGTGCCCTGCAGCAACTGGGGTGGCTGCCATGGTGAGCAAACTCAAACAGCGGCGCTTGCGCCGCCTCAAAGCCGATGTTGCCTGGTGGCGAGAAGAGGCAGAGGATTGCCGATCCCGCCTGCTGGAACTGGCCGGAGAAATCGACAGGCTCAAAAAGCTGGTTATCCGCGTACCCATGCCGGTGCTCATACCTAAAGAGATGGCCCACCAGCTTTATTACACCGAAACAAAAAGATGTCGTACCTGCAATGATGGGCTCCGTGGTGGTTGTTCATCATGCATTTTCTATAAAAGATAGCCGGGTGCAGCCGGTTAAGTGGAGAATAGCCATGGCCAAGTTGATGAAGGCGAGTCTATGGGGAAAGCGAGAGTTTGAACCTGGCTCAGTTCCAGATAACAGAACTATCAAACGCTGGATTGAAAACGGTAAGCTTCAGGGTCGCATCGTAGATGGAACGATCCTTGTAAGTTCCTCAGAAAAATGGGGCGTTGACTCAATGGTCAGTGAAAGAGTTCGTCAGTTAATTCAAGAGGATTAACATGGCCGCAAGACCACGTAAAAGGGAAAACCGAAATCTCCCTGACTTCCTGCTTTATGATAAAGCCACCGGACAATATCGCTTTACACTTATAACCGGGAAACGTAAAAGCATTGGAACTGATCGCGTAATGGCAATCGCCATTGCCAAAGAATATAACCTCAGAATGAGGCCTGAAACGGTCCCGTCCGTTGAAAGCCTGATTAGAGACTCAGGCGGACTTAATGGAGAAGCACAACCATTCAGCCATCATATTGATCGCATTATGGCGCGTGCCGTAGCCGATGAAAAACCATCACAAAGTACCCTGGATGACTGGAATAATGACGCTATCAGGGTTAAGGAATTTTTTATCGATATCCCTGCTTGTGACATTGAGCTTGAGCATGTGAACCAGTTTATTAACCGCTACCATGCTGATGCTTCAGCTAACGTTCAAAACAGGAAAGTGAGCTTTCTCAAAAAATTGTTCTCTTATGCTGTTGACGAATCATTAATGATGGATAACCCGGCAGCACGTAAAAAAATGCGCCGCGTTGAAGATAAGAAGCGCAAAAGGCTCGCACTGGATAACTTTATTGCTATTAGAAACGCAGCAGAACCATGGTTAAGAACCGCAATGGACCTTGCCCTTCAAACGACACATGCTCGTCTAGAAGTTTCAAGAATAAAATATTCGATAAGGGAACCGAAGAACGGCGTTTGTGGATGTGTATGGTTAGACCAACCTGAAAACGGGATATACGGAACTTTGTACATTCACCGCCAGAAGGTGCAAAAGAAAGAAGCATCGCACGTAGCGATCCCAATTGGAGAGGAATTGAAGAGGATTATTGACGATAGCCGGGATAGTGTTGCCAGTCCGTATGTTGTTCACCGTATACCAGAACGAAATAACAAACGCAGTAAAGAGGTTTCGCACCCTACTCAGGTAGCGCCAGATTATCTTAGCCGTTCGTTCTCTGCACTGCGTGACAAACTTGGGTTGTGTGATCATCTTCCAATGGATGAGCGTCCAACCTTTCATGAGATCAGGGCTCTTGCCGCTCACTTGTTTGATAGCCAGGGTATCGACCCTCAGGGCAGGATGGCACATAGTGATGCCAAATCAACGAAGATATATACCAGTAATCATATTGACTGGGTTATGGTTCCACATGGTGAGATCAAGGCAGGATAACCAATGGCGAAACCACACCTTAAGTCATTGATGTGTATAGTGCAGATAATGCGTAAATTTCACTGTTTGCTTATACAGTCGAATGATGTGAAAGCCAGTAATGGCGCGGCTTAGAAGCTATTTATGCGGGTGTCATGGGGTGTCGGGGGTCGGAGGTTCAAATCCTCTCGTGCCGACCAAAAATACTCTTTAAAACCAGCCACCTATGGCTGGTTTTTTTATTGCATCATTTCTGATGGGAATCATTACCTGTAGTTTCAGCACCAACGGTCGACAACCCCCCTTAAAACACTCCGCCACGCTTGACGCTGTATATTTTTACAGTAAAAATACCTCCCCCACTTGAAGTTATTACGGAGGTTTTATGTTTGTTGAATTGGTTTACGATAAGCGAAATGTTCAGGGTCTGGATGGAGCCAGAGAAATTATATTGGCCGAGCTTACGAAGCGAGTGCATAACATCTTCCCTGATGCTGAAGTGAAGGTTAAGCCTATGCAGGCTAACGGACTCAATAGCGATGCCAGTAAAAGCGATCGTGAAAAGTTGAACCGCATGCTGGAGGATATGTTTGAAGAGTCTGATATGTGGCTTACAAATGAATAAATTTCTTTGAAGCCCTCATATCGAATGTACTGGCGCGGACTTTAGCTGATAATTTTCCTTTGTGTAACACAATAACATTGGACAATCGACTTAGTGCGATAAACCAACGTCTGGAGCAGTGATGATGAAAACAGTCGAGATACTGCAATACAATTTACACAAAGGCACCGGAGCATTTTTTCATAACGTCATGGCAGAAATTAGCGTTCCCCTACATCAACGCCATGGCATCGATGTGGTGTCATTTGGTAACTCTCTGCACGATCTTGATTGCTACTATCTCATTCGAGCCTTTGAAAGTATTGAAAATATGAATACGGTGCTTAATTCTTTCTACGCGAGCGCAGACTGGCGCTGCGGGCCTCGTGAGTCCATCATTGACTGCATCGAAACAAGCATTAAGACAGTAATTGATCTGCCACGAGTAAGTGTGAATGGGCTGCGAGTGTAAGTCCAAATCTGTTACGTCGCGATTGAGCGTTTACTGCCATATTAAGTTTGGTTCGGTGTATTGAAACTGCCAAAACGAGTCTTAGCTACTACATATCAAACCCTGCCCTGATCCCCCTTGATTAACACACCGCGATGTTTGTAATGTCTTCATAAGCCACATGAGGACATCCCCAAGAAGCGTTTTTCCGACCAACATATTGTTGAAAACCAACCCTTCCGGGTTGTTTTTTTATTTCTGCAAAGGGAAAGGGGTGTCATGTCACTCACTGGAAAAAAAGGGGCCCGTTTAGGCCCCCTGATGCGTTACGGTTTCACTTTGGCCTTTTCCTCATTGATGACGTTTAGCGCTGCTGCGGTGCAATCACCCTGAGCGATCCTGAGCGTGCCCGCCTGTTGGCGTTGCTCCAACAATGCGGAAAGCGTGTTGTAAACTTTCGTTTCGTGGTGGGCCTGTGCATAGCCCAACGCCTCGCAGATTTGAAAATCTGACATTGCCGCAACACGTTTACCATTTCCCCCCATGAAAGGCCGGGTGCTCAATGCATCCGTTTCGGGTTGGGAAGCAATGCTACATGCTGTTGTAGTCACCGCTGCCAGAATGAAGAATGTCCACTGAGCCTTTTTCATCAGTAACGCTTTTTTTAAGGGTTTCACTTAAAATACTTCCCAAATTCGACATGTTGTCGCCTGATTTCTTTCAGGTTTGCCACTATTCCAGCCATACACCAGCCACTGACAACCCCCAAAAACCACCCCATCAAGAGATTGACTATCACCAGTGACCCACGTTTCTGGAGCCAGACTGAGCGCTACCACCACCAATATGATTGCCACCGCCTAAGCCGTGGGCGCTGTTGCTGTTGGCTGCATTGTTGCTGCCGTTCCCCGTCCCATGCTCATGCCGTGAGTTATTACGGCTATGATCGCTTCCCTGACGCTGAGAGACGATCAACGCGTCTACATGCGGAACTGCGATTTGCACATTCGGATCGACTTTGGCGATCTCCCCTGCGGTGGTGGTAGTAGTGACACCATTAACCGTGATATTCACAGGCGTCCCCGGCTTCATACTGGACACAGCAACGTTAATCGAGCCCGTGTCTTTTGTTATGGCAACACTTGTAACGTTATCAGGTGCTTTCGTGGTGGCTGGAGTATGAGTAAGCGAGGGCGCAGTAACCGCCGTGCCAGCGGGTAAGGCTGGACCTGTTGTCGCTTGCTGCATAGACACCACTGCGGCGCGGTAAGTTGTGCCTGTGATTTGTGGCGCAGCCACTGCAGACATTTTGGTGGCGTCAGGGGTGTTAACGGCAGTTCCTGCAGGTAAGGCTGGCCCTGTTGTGACTTGCTGCATTGAAATTACAGCGTTCCGGTAAGTCGTGCCCGTAATGTGTGGCGTTTTCTGCTGCAGGGGTTGCGGCGTTCTTTGTGTTACAGGTCGCGGCGCATCGGGAGCCATTTCAGTTGCCTGTACTGCATTAATACGATCGCCTGCAGTGCGTAAGCTGTTTTCGATGTCCCCTAAACGGGCCATATTTTCAGGTGAACGGTCGGCATTGTAAGCCTTTAATGCAGCCTGCTTATCCTCCATGGCCTGATTGGCTTCATTGCGAATCGACTGAATAGCAGTGGCTTTTTCATCCATGGTCATGAAATTAGAAGCGAAGGCGTTCACACTTCCGCATGAAAGCGCAATTATTACGGATAAAGAAATGATAGAATGGCGGTTCATTACAATAATTACCTTTAATTTATGTTAAGGGAAAACAGAAACAACAATTAACTACCCCGGCACATGTCGGGGACTTTTTTCAACAAACGAAACAAGCACTTCAAACCGCGCATAATAACGACTGTAAACGATTACACTTTTGATATTTATCAATATCCCTAATTCAAATCGTAGAAATAACAATCAACTCAGCCCCTACATTTCCCTGTTAATTCGCTTCAAAACATCTCTATTGTTATCGCAACAAATCATTTTTTTAGTGGATAACACTCAGATGGTGAATTTTTCCGGTTCATTATCCTGCATAAAAAAGTGAAATAATGTTTCAGTGCACGTGCATTGACGTAACGAAAGCATACCTCCTCTGGATAAAGCGCCCTGTCCCTGCATAGCTGGTGTGGCCCCAAGCCAGACACCGTCAGCAATGCAGAGAGGAATACATGCCCGGATTTCACGCGATAAGAGGTGTGATAATTGAACAACGTGGCGGTATAGCGGGGGGGGCTAATTACAGAGGCAGGAATTTATTGCAATTGATGACAGGGCTGGACAGCATAAATGCTGTCCAGCCCAGATTCGTACGACTAAAAAAAGAAAAGCATTTTAATAACCGTATTCTTACCGCACTTCGGCAGGCGTTTTACGCAGATAAAGCAGCGTCAGCAAACAAATCACCGCGCCGGCATAAAAGATATATTCTGCGCCCCACAGTTCCCAGATAGCGCCGGCACCCACGCTGGCCATCAGTAACCCGACCCCGCTGACCAGACTGAAAAGACCAAACGCCGTACCGCGCAAATCCGCAGGTGCTGTTTTGGCCACCATCGCGGCCAGCAGCCCCTGAGTCATCCCCATATGCATGCCCCAGAGCGCAACGCCGACAATAATACCGGTCCAGTGGGTACTCAGGGCCAGAACAACATCAGCGGCAATCAATACGACTAGCCCCCACTGCAGAAGCCGGGTATGGCTCATACCATCAGAGAGTTTGCCAAACGGATAGGCCGAGAAAGAATAGATCACGTTCATCACCACCATCACCAGCGGGATTAAGGCCAGGGGAACGCCAGACTGTTGCGCACGGAGGACAAGAAAAGCCTCGCTAAAACGTGCCAGTGTGAATACCGCCCCCAGGCCAATGACCCACCAGCACGATTTTCCCAGCCGCGTTAAATTCTCTCTTTTGATGGGATTAGTGCGTTTATGTTCGACAGGGGTTTTCGGCTCCTTCAGGCCGAAATACAGCAGCGCAACCGAAAGAAAGCCGGGGATCAGGGCTATCCAGAAAACCGCGCGAAAATCATTGTGTAGCAGCAGCATTAACCCCACGGCCAGTAGTGGCCCCAGAAATGCGCCGGTGGTATCCATAGACTGACGCAGGCCATATGCCGCCCCACGCAGTTCCGGCGGGGTGATATCTGCGACCAGTGCATCCCGTGGAGCACCGCGGATCCCCTTCCCCGCACGATCCATCAGGCGCGCGCCTAAAACCATCCCCGAAGAGGATGCGAGGGCGAAAAAGGGTTTGCTCAGCGCACCGAGGCCATACCCGAGTAGCGCCAGCCCTTTACGCTTGCCAAGATAGTCGCTAATCGCCCCCGAAAAGACTTTGATAAAGAGAGCGGTAGCCTCCGCGAGTCCTTCAATCAGGCCGATAACCAACACGCTCGTTCCAAGCGTAGTCACCATAAACAGTGGAAGCAGGCTGTGAATACTCTCTGACGAGATGTCCATCAACATACTGACGCCACCCACTACCCAGACCCCACGAGGGATCCGGCTGAGTACCGTAAATCTGGAAAGCATCTGTAACTCCTGCTCTGAAAATAGTGGCCTGACTGCTTACAGAATAGGATACGACGGATTAAAAACCTGAGGAAGAACAACGAGCCAATAAAAAAGCCAGCGCTCAGGCTGGCTTTTTTATCGCAGGAAAGGCGTTTAGTGTTTATCACGCCCACCCAGGAAGAAAATGCCCAGCGGAATGGCAAGCAGCACGGTGAACACCAGGCTATAAACAAAGATCATCGCTGATTGCAGGACATACATGCTGGTCGTCCAGGCAGAGAGAGGAATGTTGTACTGTTCAATAACGCCAACAATGGTTGCCCGCCCAACGCACGCGGCAGCAATCATAAACACAACCAGTAGCGCCAACAGGAACTTGCGGCCTTCAGGTGTTTTCAGTTTTGCACGTACCATCTCTCTCTTCCCTTCACAGATGAATAACATTATGTGGCGCTTAAAATAACACGATCTGCCACCAGACTCCAATGCAGTACAAACAACCACTCATTGCGCATGAATAGAGTTTTATGCGCTGCCAATATTGAAAATGTAAGTAAATTACACTAACCATTCACGAACATTATGTTAACCTGTGCCTGATAGTTTGACATAAAGGAATGACTGTGAAAAAAGCACCTAAATTTGCCATTGCCCTGATTGCCGCCGCATGCGTTAGCACCAGCGCTTTCGCCAGCGACACCCCTAAAGCGCAGCCTCTGGAAAAAGTAGCGCCTTATCCGCAAGCGGAAAAAGGGATGAAGCGTCAGGTCATTCAGTTACCCGCTCAGCAGGATGAAGCGAATTTCAAAGTGGAACTGTTAATTGGCCAGACGCTGGAAGTGGACTGCAACCAGCACCGTCTGGGCGGTCAGCTGGAAAGCAAAACCCTGGAAGGTTGGGGCTACGACTATTACGTCTTTGATAAAGTGACGTCTCCGGTTTCGACCATGATGGCCTGCCCGGATGGCAAGAAAGAGAAGAAATTTGTTACCGCGTATCTGGGTGACAACAGTCTGCTGCGCTATAACAGCAAGCTGCCAATCGTCGTTTATACGCCTGCAAACGTGGAAGTGAAATATCGCGTGTGGAAGGCGGAAGAAGAGACGGGCACCGCAGAAGTCCGTTAAGGATAAGCCGTGTGGCGATTTCGCCTGACCCGGCCATGATACTGTGCGGTTTAATAAGCCGGGTAAGCGCTAACGCTACCCGGCTTTTTCACATCAGAGTGCGATATCCGCGACCGGTTTGTTTTCCGCCTGAGGCTTCAGCTCTGCCTTTGGTGCTGCGTCAGCAGCAGCTTGCGGCTTCACATATTGCAGCTGCAGAACGCGGCTGGTGTATTCCAGTTCCTGTTCCGTCGCGTCAACGTTACCGTTCAGCTTAGTGCCGTAAGAAGGAATAATGGTTTTCAGTTTTGCCTGCCATTCCGGGCTGGCAACTTTGTCTTTAAACACTTTTTCCATCAGATGCAGCATGATTGGCGCAGCGGTAGAAGCCCCCGGTGACGCACCCAGCAGCGCAGCAACAGTGCCTTCTTTGTCACTGACCACTTCGGTACCCAGACGCAGTACACCGCCCTCTTTCGGATCGCGTTTGATGATCTGTACACGCTGACCCGCCTGCCACAAACGCCAGTCTTCTTTCTTCGCCTGCGGATAGTACTCTTTCAGCGCCTCAAAGCGTTCATCGTCAGAGAGCATCACCTGGCTAATCAGGTATTTCACCAGATCGAAGTTATCCAGACCGACGTCCATCATGGGCTTAACGTTAGAGGTGGTGGTCGCACTCAGCAGGTCCCACAGGGAACCGTTTTTCAGGAACTTCGTGGAGAAGGTCGCGAATGGCCCGAACAGCACCACACGTTTACCGTCAAGCACGCGGGTGTCGATGTGCGGAACGGACATGGGTGGCGCACCAACGGAAGCCTGACCGTAGACTTTTGCCAGGTGACGATTCACCACTTCCGGGTTTTCAGACACCAGGAACTGACCGCCCACCGGGAAGCCTGCGTAATCGTCCGCTTCCGGAATACCGGTTTCCTGCAGCAGTTTCAGCGCCGCGCCGCCCGCACCAATAAAGACAAACTTCGCCTTGATGACGTGCTCTTCTTCATTGTGTTTCAGATCGGCAACGGTCACGCTCCAGCTGTTATCCGCATTGCGCTTAAAGCCACGCACTTCGGTGCTGAGCTGCAGATTAAAGTTCTCTTTTTTCTGCAGGGAACCTACCAGCTGGCGGGTAATTTCGCCGTAGTTCACGTCAGTACCAATTTCAGTACGGGTCGCGGCGACTTTCTGGTTCGGGTCACGACCTTCCATGACCAGCGGAGCCCACTCTTTAATCTGCGCGTGATCTTCGGAGTATTTCATGCCGCGGAACAGCGTGCTCTGCTGCAGAGCCGCATAGCGCGCACGCAGGAAGTTAACGTTCTGCTCGCCCCACACAAAGCTCATGTGCGGCACGGTGTTGATGAAGGAGTGCGGATCGTGCATTACGCCGCTGTTCACCTGGTGAGACCAGAACTGGCGAGAAATCTGGAATGCTTCGTTGATCTCAACCGCCTTCTCGATACTAATGGAACCGTCCTTTTTCTGCGGTGTGTAGTTCAGTTCCATGAGTGCCGAATGGCCCGTACCGGCGTTGTTCCAGCCATTCGAGCTCTCCTGCGCCACGCCATCGAGGCGCTCGACCATGGTCATAGACCAGTCCGGCTGCAGTTCTTGCAGATAGGTTCCCAGCGTGGCGCTCATAATACCGCCACCAATTAAAAGGACGTCCGTTTCCTGCTCTTTTGGCGTGTCAGCTTTTGCCGCCATTGAGACGGTATTCAGCCCCACGGCCAGAGACAAGAGCATGGCAGTCATTTTTTTCATAATTTATGCCTTAGTGTAAAAGTGCGTGATGCGTGGAAATTGCAGGTGAAAAAAGCTGCGCGGGAACGGTAACAACTTTTAAATGGTGTTTAAAGGTTAAGAAATTATTGTAATTGTGAAATTTAATGATGGATTGTTTGTGAGGGATTACCTATGCGGCTGGCAAAAGGCGGCTTTTCTGGCTAGTATGTTGCGTTTTGTGATCGCGCGCACGGAAGCCTGCCCTAACCTGCGAAGTGTTATGTCATTACCCGATTCTTCTTTACCCCATGAAGGCCATGTCGCCTCGGTGTTACGCTCTCCCCGGCTGCTGATGCGTGAAACGCTGGCAGGCGTGATTACTGCCCTGGCGCTTATTCCTGAAGTGATTTCGTTTTCTGTCGTCGCAGGGGTTGATCCTAAAGTCAGCCTGATTGCTTCCGTGGTGCTGTGTCTTGCCCTGTCCGTGCTCGGCGGCCGCCCGGCAATGGTCACGGCGGCAGCGGGTTCCGTGGCGCTGGTGATTGGCCCGATGGTGCATCAGCATGGCGTGCAGTACATTTTGCCGGCCGTTCTGCTGGCCGGGGCGATCCAGATCCTCTTCGGCGTGCTCGGCATGGCGCGACTGATGCGCTTTATTCCGCAGTCGGTGATGACCGGGTTTGTTAACGCGCTCGGTATTTTGATCTTCTTCGCCCAGGTTCCCCATTTCTGGAGCCGAAGCCCGCTGATTGTGGGCCTGTTCGTGCTGACGCTGCTGATCGTCCTCTGGGTGCCCCGCTATATCAAAAGTATCCCCGCGCCGCTTATTGCCATTGTGGTGTTAACCCTGTTTACCGTGACCACCGGGCAAATCCTGCCGACCGTGGGTGACGAAGGCACCATGAGCGGTGGCCTGCCCGGGCTGACGCAGCTGCTTGTCCCGCTGAACACCGATACGCTGAGCATTATCTGGCCATGCGCATTAAGCATTGCGTTTGTGGGTCTGCTGGAGTCGCTGCTGACGGCAAAATTGGTGGATGAGCTGACGGCGAGCCCGTCCGGCAAGCGCCGCGAAAGCATTGGTCTGGGCATCGGTAACATTCTGGCCGGCTGGTATGGCGGTATCGCAGGCTGCGCCATGATTGGTCAAACCATCGTCAACGTGGAGATGGGCAAAGGCCGCAGCCGCATTTCCACTGTTGCGGCCGGTCTGGTGCTTCTGGTGCTGGTGACGGCGCTGAGTGAAGTGATGGCCCGCATCCCGATGGCCGTGCTGGCCGGGATTATGGCGATTGTCGCCGTCAAAACCTTCAGCTGGCATAGCCTGCAGCCCGCGACGGTGAAAAATGCCCCCCTTGCGGAAACGGTCGTGATGCTGGTGACCGTTGCAGCCACGGTATCAACCGGTAACCTGGCCATTGGCGTGCTGGGCGGGATTATCGTGATGGCACTCCTTCCCGCCCGAATTAAGCGTCGGGTTAAAGAAGAAAAAGCGTTGCCAGCCCAAGAAAAATAAAGAAGCCGCCCGTATCGGTGATGGCAGTGATCATGACGCTCGACCCCACTGCGGGGTCGCGCCCGAGTTTTGTCATCGTCAACGGGATGATGACGCCCATCATCGACGCAACCAGCAGGTTCAGCACCATCGCCAGCATCATCACGCCGCCTAATGCCATATCGTCGTACAGCCACCAGGTAATGCCGCCCATAATTCCGCCCCACACCAGGCCATTAATCAGCGCCACGCCCATCTCTCTGAAGATCAGGAAGGCAAAGTTACCCGGCTGAATGTTCTCCAGCGCCAGCGCGCGAACAATCATGGTGATGGTCTGGTTGCCGGTGTTGCCGCCTATCCCGGCCACAATCGGCATCAGCGAGGCTAACGCGACCAGCTGCGAAATGGTGTGTTCGAAGCCATCAATCACGCGGGAGGCGATAAACGCGGTACAGAGGTTAATGGCAAGCCAGGCCCAGCGGGTTTTGACCGCCTTGCCCACGGAGGCATGGACGTCATCTTCGGCGCTGATCCCACCAAGCGCACGCAGATCGTTATCGGTCTCTTCGTAGACCACGTCAACGATCTCATCGATTGTCAGACGTCCCATCAGCTTGCCGACCGAGTCCACGACCGCCGCACTCACGAGGTCGTCACGTTCGAAGGTACGCGCGGCTTTTTCCGCGTCATCCTCCGGCGAGAAGACCATCGGCTCGTTTTCCATGACCTCGCTCACCCGCCGCTGAGTGCTGTTGAGCAGGATCGTTTTCAGCTCCAGCTCACCAAGCAAGGTTTTATCCCGCGAGGTCACGAACAGTTTATCGGTGTTGTCGGGCATACTCCCCAGGCGGCGTAAATAACGCTGCACCGTGCCGAGCGTGACGTCCGGGCGCACCGTGATGACGCCAAACTCCATAATTGCGCCAACGCTGTGTTTATCGTAGTGCATCACCTGGCGCACGCGCGCCCGCTCATCGGCAGGCAACGAGGCCAGCAGTCGGCCGGTCAGGTTACGCGGCAGGTGTTGAACAAGGTAAATCTGTTCGTCGATATCCAGCGTTTGCAGGGCATCAAGAATATCCCGGTCGCTCATCTCATCGATAAGATCATCCCAGACGTTTTCCGACGCCTCCAGCAGCACCTGCCCGCGCTCGTGATCCTGCACCAGACGCCACAGGGCGTGACGCTCTTCCGAGGGAAGTGCTTCGAGGGTATCCGCCAGGTCGGGCGGAGGCAAATGGGCAACCAGTGCACCTACCTCAGCAATATCGTCGGCTAAAGTGCCGACATCATATTGCTCAGCCAGGGTCAGTTTGCCCAGTAACGAAGACGTGACCGCTTTATCGGTCGTGAGAAGCCAGATGAGACGCGCACGTTCCTGGTCACGCTGCCGGGCGCTGTTTTTCTTTAATACCGACATCAATCATAAATCCATGAAATGAGATGGCATTAAGCATAGCGCGGGGATATGTAAATAAGAATAAACAACGGGACGGGATGCATAAAAAAGCGGCACATCGGCCGCGATTTTATCCCCTCTCCCGGTCGGAGAGGGTCAGACGAGACATCAGGCCGTGCGCGCTACCGCATCACGAGACGCTGCATCGCGCTCCTCGCCGGTCAACTCGCTGAGCTTGCCGTCGCGCATCTCCAGCAGACGGTCGGCATGAATGAAGTAGTGATCGTCATGGCTGATGGCGAAAATAGTTTTGCCCATCGCCTTCATCAGCGGCAGTAACACCTGATAAAACTCGCGGCGGAAATGCGGGTCCTGGTCTGCCGCCCATTCATCAAGCAGGATGATGTCGCGCTCTTCAGCCAGTGCCAGCAGCAGCGCCACGCGCTTTTTCTGCCCCTTCGAGAGTTTCAGGTTCAGGATTTTACCGTCCTGAAGCTCAACCTTATGGGACATCTGCAGTTGCCCAAGCCATTTCTCCACCAGCGCAGGGTTAGCCTGCTGCCCTTCCGGCCCGAGCAGGTGATCAAAGAGCCAGACATCGGTGAAGACCGCCGAGAAGAGCTTGCGATAGTCCTCAGGTTTCTCCGCGCTCAGCGCTTTGCCATCCAGCAAAATCTCGCCCGATTGCGGCTGATATAAGCCGGTGAGCAGCATCGCCAGCGTGGATTTCCCGCTACCGTTACCGCCAATCAGGAACAGCAGCTCGCCGCGATGAATCGTCAGGTTTACTGGTCCGACGGAAAAAGCGTTGTCCTGATAGCGGAACATGACGTTACGCAGCTCCAGGGTTTGCCAGTTCGGGAAGGCCTGCGGGCGTGGGAATTCGGCTTTAAACGGTGCGAGATCGAATTTATTGAGCTTGTTAAACGCCACCTGAGCGCTCAGCAACGTTGGCAATGCGCCCACGGCGGAGAGGAGCGGTGTACGTAAAAACAGCAGCGTCAGTGAATAGGTCGCCGCGACGTTGGTATCCGCCCATCCCAGACTGTTCGCCATCCAGAAAACCAGACCAATGGCGCCCAACATCATAATGTTCGACCAGTTCACCGCGCTCAGGTGGAAGGTATCGGCGCGAATGATGTGATGCCGGTATTCGCGGGCATCGGGAATATAGAGATGGTTAAAGATATGCTCGGCACGCTCGCGATTCAGGGTCAGCTCTTTACGCCCTTCCAGCACGGTCTGGTAATCGTTATAGAGCTTATCCTCGGTTTCACGCAGCACCGCCATGTGTTTATAGACGCGCGACACCAGCAGAAAACCGCCCCAGATGGTGATAACAATCCACAGCGCAGTGACCGCCAGCATTTTTGTGGAGAGCCAGGCGAGATACGCCGCCGAACCAAAGGTCAAAATAATGCCCTGCACCAGCTCCGGCAGACGAACGAAGGCAATGGTAATGGCGCGCACGTCGCTGGTCAGCCCTGCCAGCAGGGAGGCACTTCCAAGCTGCTCAACGCGTTCTACCTGCGTGTCCAGAATACGCTTGATAAATTCACTGCGCAGACGGAAAACGAAATGGTGTCCCAGCGCCGTCAGCGCCAGCTGCGAGCCGAGCGTCACCGCCATCAACAGCAGTAGCAGGCCAAGAAACTCCGGCAGGACGGCGAGTGAGGTATCGACCATTTCAATCAAGCGCACGTTAATAAACGCGATCAGGCCGATACCTAACGCGGCGCTGGCGAGGCTTAACGCCATGACGGCAATGAAGGGCCAGCGATACTGACGCCAGACGAGGAGAAGTAGTTGCATGCAGGCAATCCGGGCAATAAAAATCAGCCAGCAGTTTAAACTGCCGGACGGTTACATCAAGAATAATTCTTATTTTTATTGGCCACGGGATGCCTGCCGGAACGTCAGGTTAAGACGGAACTCGCCGGTCTGAGGATGTACTCCCGGTTTGAGGGGCTGAATGCCGTGATAAAAAAGCCGCGATTCCCTGCCCCAAACCACCACATCACCGTGCTCCAGCATGAGCCGTTTCAGCGGATCGTTACGGCGTAATCCGCCAAACTGGAAGACCGCGGGCAGGCCTAAGGATACCGAGACGATCGGCGCGCGCAGATCGGGTTCATCCTTGTCCTGATGCAGCGAGAGCTTTGCCCCCACGGCGTAGCGGTTAATCAGACAGGCATCCGGGCGAAAGTCGGCATAGCCCGCTTCAACGGCGGCGTCATGGCAGAGCGCCCGAAAAACGTCAGGCATCGGCGGCCATGGCTGGCCGGTTACAGGATCGCCCGGGGCATATACATAGCCCTGCGCGTTTGTCGCCCAGCCCAGTTCTCCGCAGTTCGTCATCGCCACCGACATGGTGTACCCCCCGGGCGTCACCATGTGTCGAAACGGCGAGACCGCCGCCACCTCATCGATGCCGGCAAGCAGCGCCGCCGCGCGGGAAAGCGCAAAGCGGCGCAGGATCACCGCGCCGGGCGCAAGGGGCTCCTGCCAGGGTTCCGCATCCGCAAAAAGATCGAGCATTATCCCTCCGGGTTCTTTGCCTCACGTTTCAGTAACAACGCCTTTCGTTCTGTCCCCCAGCGGTAGCCCGAAAGCGCACCGTCGTGACGAACAACACGGTGGCAGGGGATGATAACGGCCAGTTTATTTGCGGCACAGGCTCCCGCCACCGCACGGACAGCGCCTGGGCTACCGATCGTCTGCGCCACCTGGCGATAACTTGCCGTTTCACCGCGGGGAATGTCACGAAGCGCCTGCCACACACGCTGCTGGAAAGCGGTGCCCCGAATATCCAGCGGAAGTGCCAGCGGCACGGTATGGTCATCGATAGCGCTAATCACCCGCTCAATACGCCGGGCGAATTCTCCTTCCAGCGTTTCTCGCTCTGCTTTGGGAAACAGCGTCAAAAGCTCCTCGGTTAATGTCGCATCGTCGTCACCCAGCAGAATCGCGCAGATCCCGCGCTCGCTTTCACCCACCAGGCAACGGCCTAACGAACACTCACCAATCGCATAACGCACCGCCACATCCCCTTTGCGGTACTGCTTCGCCGTCATGCCCAGCGCAGCGTTGGCTTGACGATAATAGCTGCTGCTGTCAGGAAACCCGGCGGCCAGCACGGCATCGGTAATTTTGTTCCCCTGCGCAAGCGCGGTACGCAGGCGTTGTACCCGCGCCGCCTGTTGCCAGGCTTTAGGCGTCATACCGGTAACGGACTTAAACAAGCGGTGGAAGTGGAAAGGACTCATGGCGACCTGCTGCGCCAGCATTTCCAGCGTTAACGCGGGATCGCGCTCCAGCAGACGGCAGGCATGTTCAACTTTTGCCAGCGTCTGTTCCTGCGGATCGCGTTTGTCCGGCTGACAGCGTTTACACGGGCGAAACCCTGCCTGAAGGGCATGATCTACATCGGGGTAGAAGCGGACATTTTTACGTAACGCGTGGCGGGCACGGCAGGACGGACGACAGACGATCCCCGTCGTTTGCACGGCAAAGACAAACTGATCGTCAGCACGCGGATCGCGAGCCAGCACGGCCAGCCAGCGATCGTCATCGGTAGTAAAGGTCGGGTTTTTCATCATCAGCTCCTCTTACAAGCATACATACAGCGTGCCCGAGTGCCACTGATTAAAAACCCGCAACCTTGCTTTTTAATTCTTATCACTCACCAGGAAGCTGTCGAACTGCGGCGAACTCCAGGTTTTGAAGCCATCAGCCTCTTTGGTGATCATATAGACAGCCAGTCCTTCCTGGCGGACCACCTCTTTGGCTTTCTCCGGACCGAGGACCATTAAACCGGTATCCCAGGCATCGGCTTCCAGCGCGGTGGGGGCAATGACCGTCACCGAGACCAGATTATGCGCGATTGGGCGGCCGGTCTGCGGATCGATGACATGCGAAATCCGCTTCCCATCGAGCTCATAATAGTTACGGTAGCTTCCGGAGGTGCTGATACCGTGACCGTTGATATCCACAATCGCCTGTACGGCGTTTTGCTGGTCGGTCGGTTTTTGAATCGCCACCCGCCACGGATTACCGCTGGCATTCATGCCGCGGCTGACTAACGCGCCGCCCACGGACACCAGGTAACGTGAAATACCTTCCTGGGCCATCAGCGCGGCCAGATGATCTGCCGCATACCCTTCCCCTACCGTCGACAGATCGACAAAAAGATCGGGAATATCTTTTTGCAGGTACTGTTGTCCGTACTGGTTGATCACCGTCAGGTGCTGTAACCCTGTCCGGGCGCGGGCGTCATCTATCGCCGCCTGGTCAGGTGTGGTGACAGGCTGCTTGTTCGGGCCAAACCCCCACAGGTTAACCAGCGGCCCCACGGTCACGTCCATCGCGCCGTTGGTCTTGTAGCCCACGCGCATTGATTCGGTCACGATATCGGCCATTGCTTCGCTCACCGGCCACAGGGAAGTACTGGTGGAGAGGTTAAAGCGCATCAGCGCAGAGTCATTTTTGTAGGTCGAAAGAAGCTGATCGTCGGCGTCCAGCTGCGACTGAATTTTGCTGCGAAGTTCGTCAGCGCGTGTCTTATCGAGATTCATCACGCTGACACGCCAGAATGTGCCCATCGTTTTGCCTTCCAGCACCGTCGCCGCGGGAGCATCCGTTTTGGCCACAGGCGTGGAAGAGTCACATGCTGTCAGGAAAAAAAGTATAGCCAGGAAGCTGGCGCGTAAAAAAGTCATGTCCATTCATTATTATCCTCATGCCAGGGCGGCAAGAGTACACCAAAAGGGTGAATTGTAAGAACCGAAAAGGCACGAAAAAGGGGCCATAAGGCCCCCTTTGTCACACGATGAAGCGATTAGAACTGGTAAACCAGACCCAGCGCTACGATATCATCAGTACCGATACCCGCCTGACGGGTGAATTCATTTTCATCAACCAGGTTGATTTTGTAATCAACATAGGTGGACATGTTTTTGTTGAAGTAGTAAGTCGCGCCAACATCAACATATTTCAGCAGATCCTGATCGCCATAACCTTCGATGTCTTTACCTTTGGACTGCAGGTAAGCCACGGATGGACGCAGACCGAAGTCGAACTGGTACTGAGCAACCACTTCGAAGTTCTGTGCTTTGTTAGCAAAGCCGTAAATGTCGCTGCTGCTCTGAGAGTTACCGAAACGGGTTGCGTTATAGGTCTGAGAGTACTGCGCCGCCAGGTAGATGTTGTTGGCGTCGTATTTCAGGCCACCAGAGTAAACTTCAGCACGATCGCCTTCGCCTTTCAGCGCCAGGTTAGTGGTGTCGTTCTGGTCAGCAGTACGTTTAGAAGAAGACATCGCACCACCGATGCTGAAGCCTTCGCCCAGGTTGTAGGTCACAGACGCGCCGTAACCGTCACCGTTCTGTTTCAGGGTGCTACGACCGGAATCGTTTTCACCGCTTACGCTGCCGTTTTTACCCTGATACTGCAGAGCAAAGTTCAGGCCATCAACCAGACCGAAGAAGTCCTGGTTACGGTAGGTTGCTACGCCGTTAGCACGGGATTGCAGGAAGTTGTCTGCACCGTAGGTGTCGCCGCCAAATTCTGGCAGAACGTCAGTCCAGGACGTTACGTCGTAGATCACTCCGTAGTTACGACCATAATCGAAAGAACCCGCGTCAGCGAATTTCAGACCCGCAAACGCCACACGCGTCCAGGACTGGTTGTCGCTTTCAGAGGTGTTGCCCTGAATCTGGTATTCCCACTGGCCGTAACCGGTCAGCTGATCGTTAACCTGGGTTTCGCCTTTGAAGCCAAGACGCATGTAAGTCTGGTCGCCATCATTGCTCTTGTCGTCAGAGAAATAGTGCAGACCATCAACTTTGCCGTACAGATCTAATTTGTTGCCATCTTTGTTATAAATTTCAGCCGCATTTGCTGCGCCTGCCACCAGCAGAGCTGGTACCAGGAGGGACAGTACTTTAACTTTCATTTTATTAACCCTCTGTTATATGCCTTATAATTGCCACTGCTTACTGATTAACCCTCATTAACCAGTCGGCAATTTCATTCTCCGCAAAATTACAGAATAATCCAACGGGAATATGATACGAAAACTTTGAAAATGTTTCATTTCACGATAAACATGTTTCAAAATGTAAATATCAAGGAACTTTTACAAAGCACAGAGAGCTTAAGAATTTAGCACTTATCATCAAGCGAGAAGAAAAAACATTTAAATTCAGTAAACTACATTAAAAATATTTACAGCACTGAATGACAAAACAAGATCGGCCGTTATCTCTAAAATAACTCTCGCTATCATCATTAACTTTATTTATTACCGTCATTCAGATTTGAATGTCTGTTTATCCCTAATTCTACCGAATGCCTGGCATTCGGTTTTTTTTTACCTTTCTTTACGTAGCATGCGTTTTTTTGTGCTACCGCACTGAAATTGTAACGACTATTAACTAAATTCGTTTCCTCTCTCCTCGAGAACCGCGTCATTACTGCAAATCTCAATTTCTTGTTAATTCGTGCTATTTACCGGTATGTATCGTTTTTTATTTGTACACGCTCACTCGCTTTGTACATGTTTCATGCAATGGCGTTCTCCGATATTGTCAGTCGAAAAAGTGGCGGGTTCAAAGAGCGTGACGCTGGAAATTCAGGTATTACCCTTTATACTGCCCTATCGCCATAGAGCACGACCATTACGGGTTAAAGATATCAATGAGTCAGACTGAAACTACCGCTCCGAGCAAATTCTCCCTCTTACCCGGGAGCATCACCCGTTTCTTTCTTCTTTTGATCGTTGTGCTGCTAGTCACAATGGGGGTTATGGTTCAGAGCGCGGTTAACGCCTGGCTGAAGGACAAGAGCTATCAGGTTGTTGATATCACCCAC
Source organism: Enterobacter cloacae complex sp. 394I7 (assembly GCF_057320345.1). Classification (NCBI taxonomy): domain Bacteria; kingdom Pseudomonadati; phylum Pseudomonadota; class Gammaproteobacteria; order Enterobacterales; family Enterobacteriaceae; genus Enterobacter; species Enterobacter cloacae complex sp. 394I7. Next base: position 2,153,897 of record NZ_JBXWCR010000001.1, read on the forward strand.
GCCGTCCACAAGCGCATTGATACCTGGCGCTATGCAACCTGGCAGATTTACGACAACATCGCGGCCGCGCCGGCAACCTCCTCCGGAGACGGGCTTCAGGAGACTCGCCTGAAGCAAGACGTCTATTATCTGGAAAAACCACAGCGCAAAACCGAAGCGCTGATCTTCGGCTCTCATGACAGCGCAACGCTTGAGATGACCCAGCGCATCTCAACCTATCTTGATACCCTTTGGGGTGCCGAGACGGTGCCGTGGTCGATGTACTATCTGAACGGTCAGGACAACAGCATGATCCTGATCTCAACCCTGCCGCTAAAAGACCTCTCTTCCGGTTTCAAAGAGACGACCGTGGGCAGCATTGTCGATTCCCGCCGGGCAGAAATGCTGCAGCAGGCGAACGCCCTTGATGAACGTGAGAGCTTCTCATCTCTGCGCCGCCTCGCCTGGCAGAATGGCCATTACTTTACGCTGCGTACCACCTTTAACCAGCCAGGCCATCTGGCGACGGTGGTGGCCTTCGATTTGCCCATCAATGACTTGATTCCACCGGATATGCCGCTCGACAGCTTCCGTCTGGAGCCGGACAGCAGCACTCAGAATATGCGTGCCGCATCGGATAAAGAGGCCGCAGAGAGCGTATCGATCTCCTTTAACGGATCGAAAATCGAAATTGCCTCTTCGCTGAACTCAACCGGTATGCGTCTGGTGTGGCAAGTGCCGTTCGGCACCCTGCTGCTTGATACGCTGCAAAATATCCTCCTGCCCCTGCTGCTGAATATCGGCCTGCTGGCGCTGGCGCTGTTTGGCTACAGCACGTTCCGCTTCCAGTCAGGGCGTCAAAGCGATGCCGCCCCGGTCCCGGCAGGAACCAGTAACGAACTGCGCGTGTTGCGCGCGCTGAATGAAGAGATTATTTCCGTGCTGCCGCTTGGGGTGCTGGTTCACGATCAGGAAGCCAACCGTACGGTGATGAGCAATAAAATTGCTGACCACCTGCTGCCTCATCTCAATCTGCAGAACATCACCGCTATGGCGGATCAACATCAGGGCGTGATTCAGGCCACCATTAATAACGAGCTGTATGAGATCCGACAGTTCCGCAGCCAGATCGCCTCCCGCACGCAGATCTTCATCATCCGCGATCAGGATCGTGAAGTGCTGGTGAATAAAAAGCTCAAGCAGGCACAACGTCTGTATGAGAAAAACCAGCAGGGGCGCGCTGCCTTTATGCAAAATATTGGTGATGCCTTCAAGAAGCCGTTAAAAATGCTGGCGACCCAGGCGGCGGCGCTGAATACATCTGAAAGTCATCAGCTTGCCTGCCAGGCCGACTCGCTGGTGCGCATGGTAGATGAGATCCAGCTGGCGAATATGCTCGAAAATGATTTCTGGAAAGGAACGCCGACTCTCTTCTCTATCCAGAATCTGATCGATGAAGTGGTGCCTGAGGTCCTGCCCGTGATTAAGCGCAAAGGGCTGCAGCTGCTGATCAATAACCATTTACCGGCGAATGATGAACGTCACGGCGATCGCGAAGCGCTGCGTCGCATTCTGCTGATGATTATTCAGTACGCCGTCACCACCACCCAGATCGGCAAGATCACCCTGGAAGTCAGTACCGACGAGTCGGCTGAAGATCGCCTGACGTTCCGTATCCTGGATACCGGGGAAGGCGTAACGACAAGCGAAATCGATAATCTGCATTTCCCGTTCCTGAATGACACCCAGAGCGATCATTACGGCAAGGCCAATGCCCTGACCTTCTGGCTGTGCGATCAGCTGGCACGTAAGCTCGGCGGCCATCTGAATATCAAGGCCCGCGAATCACTTGGCACGCGTTACTCACTGCACGTTAAAATGGCGGCGAATCCACAGGAAGAAGACGAAGAACGCCTGCTGGATGATGTGGTCGTGATGGTGGATGTGACCTCGAATGAGATCCGCAATATTGTGGTTCGTCAGTTAGAAAACTGGGGCGCGGCCTGCATAACGCCGGATGAAAGACTCTCAAGTCAAGAATTTGATCTGTTTTTAACTGATAATCCGTCTAATCTTACTGCCTCCGGCTTGCTTTTAAGCGATGATGAGCCAGGCGTGCGAAAAATCGGCCCAGGCCAGCTGCGCGTCAACTTTAATATAAGCAATGCGATGCAGGAAGCTGTACTACAACTAATAGAAGAGCAACTGGCGCAGGAAGAGATAGCGGAATCACCGTTAGGCGGCAATGAAAATGCCGAGCTTCACGCCAGCGGATACTATTCACTCTTTGTTGATACAGTACCAGATGATGTTAAGCGGTTGTATACTGAGTCCGCTGCGAATGATTTTGCAGCGCTGGCACAGACAGCACACCGGCTTAAAGGGGTGTTTGCCATGCTTAATCTGGTTCCCGGCAAGCAGTTATGTGAAACGCTGGAACATCTAATTCGTGAGAAAGATGCCTCTGGCATTGAAAAATACATCAGCGACATTGACGCCTACGTCAAAAGCTTGCTGTAGCAAGGTAGCCTTATACATGAACAATATGAACGTAATTATTGCCGATGACCATCCGATTGTACTGTTCGGTATTCGCAAATCACTTGAACAGATCGAGTGGGTGAATGTAGTCGGTGAATTTGAAGACTCTACAGCACTGATCAATAACCTCCCAAAGCTTGATGCGCATGTGCTCATCACCGATCTCTCCATGCCTGGGGACAAATACGGTGATGGGATCACACTCATCAAATATATCAAACGTCACTTCCCGGACATCTCGATCATTGTTCTGACCATGAACAACAACCCGGCCATTCTGAGCGCCGTGCTGGATCTGGATATCGAAGGGATTGTGCTGAAACAGGGTGCGCCGACCGATCTGCCAAAAGCGCTCGCTGCGCTGCAGAAAGGCAAGAAGTTCACGCCTGAAAGCGTCTCTCGTCTGCTGGAAAAAATCAGCGCCGGTGGCTATGGCGACAAACGCCTGTCTCCGAAAGAGAGCGAAGTTCTGCGCCTGTTCGCCGAAGGTTTCCTGGTCACCGAGATTGCCAAGAAGCTGAACCGCAGTATTAAAACCATCAGTAGCCAGAAGAAATCAGCAATGATGAAACTGGGTGTGGATAACGATATTGCGCTGCTGAACTATCTCTCCTCCGTTACGCTGAGCGCGTCGGATAAGGATTGATGTTTACCGGGTGTGCGGCCTGATGGCCTCACCTCCCCCTCCCGGCGTGTGAGGGAAACAACAAAAAAGGCCCTGACGGGCCTTTTTTTATACTCTCGCTTTTCTGACCCGCTCCGCATACACGGAAATCGTCTGTTTCAGGACGTCCAGCGTCACCGGTTTCGACAGACAACTGTCCATCCCTGACTCCAGACAGCGCTGTTTCTCTTCCGCCAGTGCATTCGCCGTCACGCCCACGACCGGCAACGTCAGGCCAAGCTGGCGTATACGCTGCGTCAGACGGTAGCCATCCATATTCGGCATGTTGACGTCGCTAAGAACGATATCAATGTGGTTTTTACTCAGCACGTTCAGCGCATCCACGCCGTCATTGGCGGTTTTGCACTGATAGCCAAGCGAACCCAGCTGGTCTGCCAGCAGGCGACGGTTAATCGGATGGTCATCCACCACCAGAATCATCATATCGTCATTCAGCGATGCCAGCGCATCCGGTGACGGCAACTCCGTCGCCCCGTCGCTATCTTCCAGCTGCACGCTGTAGATACGTGCCAGCAGGCTCATGAGCTCATGCGGCGTCGCCACGCTGTGCACCCATTCACCCGGGGCTCGTTCGACCGGAATACCGATATGACGACGGCAGAAATGAACCACCCCTCTGCCCTGCCAGGGTTGTTCCAGCACCTCGTCGGTGATTAGCACATCGTCGACATCCGGCGTTTGCCCTTCATAGCGGGACACGCGCACGCCGCTGTGGGTAAGAAGCGCCGTCAGGTAATCATTCAGTGAGGCATTGTGTACTGCCAGCCAGCAGCGCTTATCGCTCAAGCCGTCCACCACCGCTTTTGCCGGATACTGGGCAGAATAGAGCGGAATGCGGATAGTAAACTGGCTGCCCATGCCTGGCTCGGTATCAACGGAGATATCGCCGTCCATCATGCTCACGAGCTTCTCACAGATCGCCAGACCCAACCCGGTCCCCTGGAAGTTACGCTGTACGCCGGTACCGACCTGGAAGAACGGGTCAAACAGACGCACCACTTCCTTCGCCGGGATACCCACGCCGGTATCACGCACGCGAATACTCAGGTAGTCCCCTGCCCGACGCACGTGCAACACAATGCAGCCGATATCGGTAAATTTAATGGCGTTACTGAGCAGGTTAGAAATGACCTGCTGCAGACGCATCGGATCGCCATGCAGCGTCAGCGGCACGTCCGGCTCAATAAAGCAGTAGAGGCCCAGCTGTTTACGCACCACCAGCGGCAGATAGTTGGCGCTGATGTGGTTCATCACCTCGCGCGGAGAGAACTCCCGCGGCTCAATTTTCAGCTGCTCCGACTCAATTTTGGAGAAATCGAGAATATCGCTGATGATTTTCAGCAGCAGGCTGGAGGAGTTATTCATCGCCGTCACCAGGCGATCGACCCCTTTCGGCAGCTCTTTGGTCTGGAGAAGATCAAGGTTACCGATAATCCCGTACAGCGGGGTACGCAATTCGTGGCTGACGGTGGCGAGGAACATGGATTTTGACTGGCTGGCCTGCTCGGCGGCCTGCGCCATCTCCTGCAGGGACTCTTCCATCTTCACACGCGCCGAGACGTCTACCAGGACGCAAATTGCCACGTTCTCATTACGATAGCGGGAGTGCACAAAGCTGATTTGCAGGTTCGTGTGCGTGCTGGTCAGCACGTCAACGAAGTTCACCTGCTGGCCACAGATAATCTGCGTCAGCCTCTGTCGGTCCTCATGCGTCAGCATGTTCAGGTAGTTATGCGCCAGCTCATTACTGAGGATATTGGTCCCGTCCTGCGTGCGCAGGATGCAGATCCCCACCGGCGCCGAGGCGACAATCTTGCGGTTAAACTGCTCGTGCTCTTCCAGCCGCTGGGCGTCGCTTTCGGCGGGTATAAAGATTTTGCGCTCATACATTCGCGCGAGGGTAAACAGCGCCCCCCCGGCCAGCAGGTTCAGCAAAATCGCGTTCATGATAAGAATGCGGATCCGCTCAAGCACCATATCCACGGGCAGCGAATAGACAATACTCAGCGACGAAGGCGGCAAGCTCTTTTTAAGCACCAGCTCACGGAAGCCTGAGGTATAGCCAAACCACGACCGCTCCTGCATCCAGTGCGGGTCGACGTTCAGTCGATTATCCGGACCGGCAAGTGAGATCAGGGTATGTCCGTTTTCATCCAGAATGGTCACGCCCATCGGCAGACTGCCCGGCGTGAAGAAGTTTTCCATGCGAATGGTCTGTTCAATCCCCAGCAGCGCCTGCAGACGATTGCCCAGATAGACCGGCGTGAGGGCGTAGAAATAGCCCACGCCCATGCGTGGCCCCTGGCTTATCCAGAAGATGTTATTCCCGCGCTCGTCCTGCGGCGCATTGCGATATTTCACAATACGTTCGTGCAGGCTTTTCAGCGCATCATCGCGCTCGACGGGCACATCGCGCAGGCCAAAGTCGGCCATGCAGAGATTTTCACTGCCAATCAGGAAGACGCGGTTCAGATCATAGGCGGCGGAAAAGTTGTCACGCCAGTAGCGCATAAACCAGGAGAGCGACTCCAGTGAACCGCGCCAGGTGCTGCCCATCGCAGAGCAATCGGAATCCGGAAACAGCGGCTCGAAATTCGGTACTTCGGTTTTGTCATTACGCCCTCGGATGGCAAGAATGCCGTTTTCCGCGGTCAGGCGATTCTCGGCAATGTACTTCAGCTCCTTCATCACGTCGGACGTTCGCTGAATATAGCGCTGGGCCTGATCGGAGCTTAAGTTAAACTCCTGGCGGATCTCCGCTTCTTTCTGATGAAGGGCGTTAACGATGTAAAACACCGACAATAATGCCACCAGCAACCAAAGCAAGAGCGCCAGCGCCCGAAACAGATAGCGAGAGACTTTCAGCGTGGTACGAAAGGAGACGAGGTATTTCAAAGGGGCGAGGCTCCGCCGTCGGGGTCAAAAAGAATGTGGTTAAGGTAGCGGTAAACGCGCCTTGTCGCAACGTTCACTTATCTGCTTGTGCAAAAGAAAAGGGCCGGAAACCGGCCCTTTTTGCATCAGGAGACATTACTCGTCAGCGTCATCCGCTGCATCATCTTCGGTATCGGCTTCTGGTGCGATTTCATCATCACCTTCTGCGACGCTACCGTCGATGGAGTCGAGCTCTTCGTCATCCACAGGCTCAGCTACACGCTGCAGACCCACGACGTTTTCATCTTCCGCGGTACGGATGAGGATCACACCCTGAGTATTACGGCCAACCACGCTGATCTCAGATACGCGTGTACGCACCAGCGTACCGGCATCCGTGATCATCATGATCTGGTCGGCATCGTCTACCTGTACCGCACCCACAACGGATCCGTTGCGCTCGGTAACCTTGATAGAGATAACGCCCTGCGTGCCACGAGACTTGGTCGGGTATTCGCTTTCGGCAGTACGTTTACCGTAGCCGTTCTGCGTGACGGTCAGGATAGCACCTTCACCGCGCGGAACGATCAGGGAAACGACGGTATCTTCACCGGCCAGTTTGATACCACGAACACCTGTTGCAGTACGGCCCATTGCACGAACCGCGTTCTCTTTGAAGCGCACCACTTTACCGGCGGCGGAGAACAGCATCACTTCATCGGAACCGGAGGTGAGGTCAACGCCAATCAGTTCGTCACCGTCGTTCAGGTTCACCGCGATGATACCGGCAGAACGTGGACGGCTGAATTCGGTCAGCGCGGTTTTCTTCACGGTACCGCTGGCGGTCGCCATAAAGACGTTCACGCCTTCTTCGTACTCACGTACAGGCAGAATCGCGGTGATACGTTCGTTCGCTTCCAGCGGCAGCAGGTTCACGATTGGACGACCACGCGCACCACGGCTCGCTTCTGGCAGCTGATAGACCTTCATCCAGTACAGACGACCACGGCTTGAGAAGCAGAGGATCGTGTCATGGGTGTTTGCCACCAGCAGACGGTCAATAAAGTCTTCTTCTTTAATACGTGCTGCCGATTTGCCTTTACCGCCACGACGCTGTGCTTCGTAGTCGGTCAGCGGCTGATACTTCACATAGCCCTGGTGAGACAGGGTGACCACCACATCTTCGCGGTTGATCAGATCTTCAATGTTGATATCAGAGCTGTTCGCCGTGATTTCGGTGCGACGCTCATCGCCGAACTGATCGCGGACCAGTTCCAGCTCTTCACGGATCACTTCCATCAGGCGCTCTGCGCTACCCAGGATATGCAGCAGCTCGGCAATCTGTTCCAGTAGTTCTTTGTATTCGTCGAGCAGTTTTTCGTGCTCAAGGCCGGTCAGTTTCTGCAGACGCAGATCCAGAATCGCCTGGGCCTGCTGTTCAGTCAGGTAGTACTGACCGTCACGCACGCCGAACTCAGGCTCCAGCCACTCAGGACGCGCAGCATCGTCGCCAGCGCGTTCCAGCATGGCGGCCACGTTGCCCAGATCCCACGGACGGGCAATCAGAGACGCTTTCGCTTCCGCAGGGGTTGGTGCACGGCGAATCAACTCAATGATTGGGTCGATGTTTGCCAGTGCTACGGCCAGCGCTTCAAGGATATGCGCACGGTCGCGGGCTTTACGCAGTTCGAAAATAGTACGGCGAGTCACCACTTCACGGCGGTGACGCACAAACGCGCTCAGAATATCTTTCAGGTTCATGATCTTCGGCTGACCATGGTGCAATGCAACCATGTTGATACCGAAGGAGACCTGGAGTTGAGTCTGGGAATACAGGTTGTTCAGTACAACCTCGCCCACCGCGTCGCGTTTGATTTCAATCACGATGCGCATGCCGTCTTTATCAGATTCGTCACGCAGCGCGCTGATGCCTTCAACACGTTTTTCTTTTACCAGCTCGGCGATTTTTTCAATCAGACGCGCTTTGTTCACCTGATACGGGATCTCGTGAACAATGATGGTTTCACGGCCGGTTTTGGCGTCCGCTTCCACTTCGGCGCGGGCACGGATATAAATCTTGCCACGTCCTGTGCGGTACGCTTCTTCAATACCACGACGACCGTTGATGATCGCCGCCGTCGGGAAGTCTGGACCCGGGATGTGTTCCATCAGCCCTTCAATGCTGATGTCTTCATCCTCAATATAGGCCAGGCAGCCGTTGATCACTTCCGTGATGTTATGCGGTGGAATGTTGGTTGCCATACCGACGGCGATACCGGACGAACCGTTCACCAGCAGGTTAGGGATTTTCGTTGGCATAACGTCCGGAATGCGTTCCGTGCCGTCATAGTTATCAACGAAATCAACCGTCTCTTTTTCCAGGTCAGCCATCAGCTCATGGGCAATTTTCGCCAGACGGATTTCCGTATAACGCATTGCCGCGGCGGAGTCGCCGTCGATAGAACCAAAGTTACCCTGACCATCTACCAGCATGTAACGCAGCGAGAATGGCTGCGCCATTCGGACGATAGTGTCGTACACCGCGGAATCACCATGGGGATGGTATTTACCGATTACGTCACCAACGACACGGGCAGATTTTTTGTAGGCTTTATTCCAGTCATTGCCCAATACGTTCATGGCGTATAGTACGCGACGGTGTACCGGCTTCAGGCCATCGCGGACGTCCGGCAGCGCACGGCCAACAATGACCGACATCGCATAGTCCAGATAGGAGCTCTTCAGCTCTTCCTCGATGTTAACCGGTGTAATTTCTCTCGCAAGGTCGCTCATCTAACCGCTATCCCTCTACTGTATCCCGGATTCAAAGGTCGCAAATTATAACACAGCCGCGGTGATTGAGGTAAACCAATAAGCTTTATTCAACCGCGCGGGCTGATATACTCCGAAGTCTTGCAAAATAAGGAGTAAAAGCGCCCATGAATGCCGAAAAATCCCCGGTGGCTCACAACGTTGACCATGAAGAGATTGCCAAATTCGAAGCGGTGGCATCCCGCTGGTGGGATCTCGAAGGTGAGTTTAAACCTCTGCACCGCATTAACCCGCTGCGTCTGGGCTATATCGCGGAGCGTTCCGGCGGCCTGTTCGGTAAGAAAGTGCTCGACGTCGGCTGCGGCGGCGGCATTCTGGCAGAAAGCATGGCGCGCGAAGGGGCCACCGTCACCGGTCTGGATATGGGCTTTGAACCGCTGCAGGTTGCCCGTCTTCATGCGCTGGAATCTGGAGTGCAGGTGGAATATGTGCAGGAAACCGTCGAAGAACATGCGGCAAAGCATGCCCATCAGTACGACGTGGTGACCTGTATGGAGATGCTGGAGCACGTTCCCGACCCCCAGTCCGTGGTTCACGCCTGTGCAAAACTGGTGAAACCGGGCGGCCAGGTCTTCTTCTCGACGATCAACCGAAACGGAAAAGCCTGGCTGATGGCGGTCGTCGGGGCGGAGTATGTGCTGCGTATGGTGCCAAAAGGCACGCACGACGTGAAGAAATTCATCAAGCCTGCTGAATTACTGAGCTGGGTTGATCAAACGTGGCTCAAGGAGCAGCACATCACCGGTCTGCATTACAATCCATTGACCGATAAATTCAAACTCGCACCGGGTGTAGATGTTAACTATATGTTGCATACAACCGCCAAAAACGACTGACGTCATCCATTATTCTTATAAAGATTGCGCGACATCATGTTGCGCAATTCTGACCTCCCGTTGAAGAAATCAGCACTCGATCAAATTTTGAATTTTTTTTCTTAATTATTGACATCTCTTCCAGGCCTTACGGTACGAGGACTTAGCCTTTTTTACCCTTTGACAACCTCAATTTAACGTCAAAATCAACCCTTGTGCTGAAAAGATTCGATACTAGAATACTCACCATATAGCGTTTTTCTTATCGCAAACCCCCTATATGTAGTATTTATCCACAGAGTTAGTCACAAGACGGATCTGTGGATAAGCGGGGGATATTTTTTATTTCACGGACAGGTAAAACCCACATGAATCAGAGTCTGCTGGTGACTAAGCGCGACGGTACCACCGAGCGTATCAATCTGGACAAAATCCATCGTGTTCTCGACTGGGCAGCAGAAGGACTGAATAACGTATCTATCTCCCAGGTTGAACTGCGCTCTCACATTCAGTTTTACGATGGCATCAAGACGTCTGATATCCACGAAACCATTATCAAGGCTGCGGCGGATCTCATTTCCCGTGAAGCCCCGGATTATCAGTACCTCGCTGCACGTCTGGCGATTTTCCACCTGCGTAAAAAAGCGTACGGCCAGTTTGAGCCGCCAAAGCTTTACGATCACGTGGTGAAAATGGTTGAGCTGGGCAAATACGACACGCATCTGCTGGAAGACTATACGGAAGAAGAGTTCGAGCAGATGAACGGGTTTATCGATCACTGGCGCGACATGAACTTCTCTTACGCGGCGGTGAAGCAGCTCGAAGGCAAATACCTGGTTCAGAACCGTGTGACCGGTGAGATCTACGAAAGCGCCCAGTTCCTCTATATTCTGGTGGCCGCCTGCCTGTTCTCTAACTACCCGCGTGACACCCGTCTGGAATACGTGAAGCGTTTCTACGATGCGGTTTCCACGTTCAAGATTTCTCTGCCTACGCCAATCATGTCTGGCGTGCGTACCCCAACCCGTCAGTTCAGCTCATGCGTCCTGATCGAGTGTGGTGACAGCCTGGATTCCATCAACGCGACCTCCAGCGCCATCGTGAAATATGTCTCCCAGCGTGCCGGTATCGGCATCAACGCCGGTCGCATTCGTGCACTGGGTAGCCCGATTCGCGGCGGTGAAGCGTTCCACACCGGCTGTATCCCGTTCTACAAACACTTCCAGACCGCGGTAAAATCCTGCTCTCAGGGCGGCGTACGCGGTGGTGCAGCCACCCTGTTCTACCCAATGTGGCACCTGGAAGTGGAAAGCCTGCTGGTACTGAAAAACAACCGTGGCGTTGAAGGCAACCGCGTTCGTCACATGGACTACGGCGTACAGATCAACAAGCTGATGTACACCCGTCTGCTGAAAGGTGAAGACATTACCCTGTTCAGCCCGTCCGACGTCCCGGGCCTGTATGACGCGTTCTTCGCCGATCAGGATGAGTTCGAGCGTCTGTACACCAAATACGAAAAAGACGACAGCATCCGTAAGCAGCGCGTTAAGGCGGTTGACCTGTTCTCCCTGATGATGCAGGAACGTGCCTCTACCGGCCGTATCTACATTCAGAACGTTGACCACTGCAACACCCATAGCCCGTTTGACCCGGTGGTTGCGCCAGTGCGCCAGTCTAACCTGTGCCTGGAAATCGCCCTGCCGACCAAACCGCTGGAAGATGTTAACGACGAAAACGGCGAAATCGCGCTCTGCACCCTCTCTGCTTTCAACCTGGGCGCTATCAAGAGCCTGGAAGAGCTGGAAGAGCTGGCGGTGCTGGCCGTACGTGCGCTGGATGCCCTGCTGGATTACCAGGACTACCCAATCCCGGCGGCAAAACGTGGAGCAATGGGCCGTCGTACCCTCGGTATCGGCGTTATCAACTTTGCCTACTGGCTGGCGAAACACGGTAAGCGTTACTCCGACGGCAGCGCGAACAACCTGACCCACGAAACGTTCGAAGCGATTCAGTACTACCTGCTGAAAGCCTCCAACGAGCTGGCGAAAGAGCAAGGCGCGTGCCCGTGGTTCAACGAAACCACCTATGCGAAAGGCATTCTGCCGATCGATACCTACAAGAAAGACCTGGATGCGATTTCTAACGAACCGCTGCATCTGGACTGGGAAGCGCTGCGTGAATCCATCAAGACTCACGGCCTGCGTAACTCCACGCTGTCTGCCCTGATGCCGTCTGAGACCTCTTCGCAGATCTCTAACGCCACCAACGGTATTGAACCACCGCGCGGCCACGTCAGCATCAAAGCGTCGAAAGACGGTATCCTGCGTCAGGTTGTGCCTGACTACGAGCTGCTGAAAGACAACTACGAGCTGCTGTGGGAAATGCCAAACAACGACGGTTACCTGCAGCTGGTGGGGATCATGCAGAAGTTTATCGACCAGTCGATTTCTGCTAACACCAACTACGACCCGACGCGCTTCCCGTCTGGCAAGGTACCGATGCAGCAACTGTTGAAAGACCTGCTCACCGCCTACAAATTTGGTGTGAAAACCCTGTACTATCACAACACCCGTGATGGTGCGGAAGACGCTCAGGATGACATGGCACCGTCAATTCAGGACGATGGCTGCGAAAGCGGCGCATGTAAGATCTAATGAAGGGCGGGGATATCCCCGCCTTTATTTCGTAAGACAGGACTCCAATTCATGGCATACACCACCTTTTCACAGACGAAAAACGACCAGCTCAAAGAGCCGATGTTCTTCGGGCAACCGGTCAACGTGGCACGCTACGATCAGCAAAAATATGACATCTTCGAAAAGCTGATTGAAAAGCAACTCTCCTTCTTCTGGCGCCCGGAAGAAGTTGACGTCTCTCGCGATCGTATCGATTTCCAGGCGTTGCCGGAGCACGAAAAGCATATCTTCATCAGCAACCTGAAGTACCAGACGCTGCTGGACTCCATTCAGGGCCGTAGCCCGAACGTGGCGCTGCTGCCACTGATCTCCATTCCGGAGCTGGAAACCTGGGTGGAAACCTGGGCGTTTTCTGAGACCATCCACTCCCGCTCTTACACCCACATTATCCGCAACATCGTTAACGATCCGGCGGTGGTGTTTGACGATATCGTCACTAACGAGCAGATCCAGAAACGTGCTGAAGGTATTGCGCACTACTACGACGAACTGATCGAGATGACCAGCTACTGGCATCTGCTGGGCGAAGGCACCCACACCGTGAACGGCAAAACCGTCACCGTGAGCCTGCGCGCGCTGAAGAAACAGCTTTACCTGTGCCTGATGAGCGTTAACGCACTGGAAGCCATCCGCTTCTACGTGAGCTTCGCCTGCTCCTTCGCTTTTGCGGAACGCAAGCTGATGGAAGGTAATGCCAAAATCATCCGTCTGATCGCCCGTGACGAGGCCCTGCACCTGACCGGCACCCAGCATATGCTGAACCTGCTGCGCAGCGGTACAGACGATCCGGAGATGGCTGAGATTGCCGAAGAGTGCAAACAGGAGTGCTATGACCTGTTCGTGCTGGCCGCTCAGCAGGAGAAAGAGTGGGCAGATTACCTGTTCCGCGACGGCTCCATGATTGGCCTGAACAAAGACATCCTGTGCCAGTATGTTGAGTACATCACCAACATCCGTATGCAGGCGGTCGGGCTTGAGCTGCCGTTCAAAACCCGCTCTAACCCAATTCCGTGGATCAACACCTGGCTGGTATCCGATAACGTGCAGGTTGCGCCACAGGAAGTGGAAGTCAGTTCTTATCTGGTCGGGCAGATTGACTCTGAAGTTAACACCGACGACCTGAGCGACTTCCAGCTCTGATGAGCCGCGTAACGCTTAGCCTTTCCGGTACCGAAGTGCTGTGCCGGGAAGAACACCCTTCCCTGTTGATTGCGCTTGAGGCGCATCAGGTTGAAGTGGAGTATCAATGCCGCTCAGGCTATTGCGGCTCATGTCGCTGCCGTTTAGTCGCCGGACAAGTGGACTGGCTGACCGAACCGCTGGCCTTCATCAACGAAGGTGAAATTTTGCCCTGCTGCTGCCGGGCAAAAGGCGATATAGAGATTGAGATGTAAACCGCCCCTCCGGGCGAAATAAAAAAGGGCCTTACGGCCCTTTTTCTTTTACTTCAAAAACTGCACGGCTTTATCGGGGAAATCGGTGAACAGCCCGTCCACCCCGGCCTGGTTATACAGCACGTCGTACAGCTGGTTTACGTCCGTCGCATAAGCCGGTAGCTGGTCCGCACGCACCGTATACGGATGAACCTGCATATGACTGGCGTGCGCCTCTTTCACCATTGCCGTCAGCTTGACGTGGCCTGGCGTTGAGCCTTCCGCCACCAGCATATGGTAATCCGGTCCGATACCGTCGGCGTACTGCGCGATCTGTTTCATTGCGCCCGGCTTAAACATCCAGTCGTAGTTGTAATTCACCCACGTGCCGTCGGGCTGTTTCTCCTGAGTTTCATTCCAGTCGGTGTAGGCAATCAGCTGTACCAGATTGAGATCCATCCCTCTCTTTGGCGCCAGCTCGGTTTTGATGCGCTTCAGCTCAGCGGCGTCAAAACACTGCAGATAGACTTTGTCGCGCTTGCTGGTGTAGCCGTACTTTTTCAGCACGTCCAGCGTCTTCGCGGCAATGTCCTTCCCTTCCTGATGGTGGAACCACGGTGCTTTTATCTCCGGGTAGATGCCGATGTTTTTCCCGGTTGAGTGGTTCAGTCCCTGAACAAACTCAATCTCTTCTTCGAAGGTATGAATGCGAAAATCAGATTTACCCATCGGGAAACGTCCCGGATAGACCTGCACCTTCTTGCCGTTTTCAACCTCGAAACCCTCGGTAAACTTCAGCGAACGAATCTCATCCAGCGTAAAGTCAATGGCGTAGTAGCGACCATCTTTGCGGGCGCGGGCCGGGAAACGCTCAGCCACGTCCGTCACGCGGTCAAGATAGTGGTCATGAAGGACGACCAGCTGGTCGTCACGGGTCATCACCAGATCCTGCTCGAGATAATCTGCCCCCTGCGCATAGGCCATCGCTTTTGCCGGGAGCGTGTGCTCTGGCAGATAGCCACTTGCGCCGCGATGGGCGATAACCATTTTCTCGTTAGCCAGCGCTGAGCCTGTCATCAGGCCCGCCAGCAGCAGGCCCGTTGCTACGTAAGTTAATTTCATCAGCCTTCTCCTTATTGACGACGCGCCTGCATTTCGGCGTGATGACGTTTTTCACCAATCATCACCACAATCAACAGCAGCACTGCCAGCACGCTACCGCCAATCATCACCATAAAGCCGCCGTCCCAGCCGAAAAAGTCAACGGTGTAGCCCACAATGGCGCTCGCCGCGACCGAACCGCCCAGGTATCCGAACAGACCGGTAAAGCCGGCTGCCGTACCTGCGGCTTTCTTCGGCGCCAGCTCCAGGGCATGCAGACCAATCAGCATAACCGGGCCGTAAATCAGAAAGCCGATGACGATCATACAGGCCATATCGACTGATGGGTTACCCGGCGGGTTGAGCCAGTAAACCACGGTGGCAATGGTCACCAGCGTCATAAAGAAGACGCCCGTAGCACCACGGTTACCCCGGAACACTTTGTCCGACATCCAGCCGCAAATCAGCGTCCCCGGGATCCCGGCGTACTCATAGAGGAAGTAAGCCCAGGAGGATTTATCCAGCGCGAAATGCTTCACCTCTTTCAGATAGGTAGGTGACCAGTCGAGGATGCCGTAACGCAGCAGGTACACGAAGACGTTGGCCACCGCGATATACCACAGCAGTTTGTTGGGCAGGACGTACTTCATGAAGATCTGTTTGGCCGTCAGCTCTTCTTCATGCTGCTCGCTGTAATCATCCGGATAGTCGTTTTTGTACTCTTCAATCGGCGGCAGGCCACAGGACTGCGGCGTGTCACGCATCAGGGCGAAAGCGATAACCGCCACCAGAATGGCACCAAAGGCAGGCATATAAAGCGCGGCTTTCCAGTCGTTAAACCACGCCATCCCCAGCAGGAACAGCAGAGGTGGAATACCACCACCGACGTTATGCGCGCAGTTCCACACCGACACGATGCCGCCACGCTCTTTCTGCGACCACCAGTGCACCATGGTGCGCCCGCACGGCGGCCACCCCATTCCCTGGAACCAGCCACAGAGGAACAGCAGCACGAACATCACGGCGATGCTGGAGGTTGCCCATGGCACAAAGCCCATGAACAGCATCACCGCTGCCGCCAGGATCAGACCCGCAGGCAGGAACACGCGTGGATTCGAGCGATCGGACACTGAACCCATGATGAATTTGGAAAAACCGTAGGCGATAGAGATCCCCGACAGCGCGAACCCCAGATCGCCACGAGAAAAGCCCTGCTCCACCAGATACGGCATGGCGAGCGCAAAGTTTTTACGTACCAGGTAGTACGCCGCGTACCCGAAGAAGATCCCCAGGAAGATTTGCCAACGCAGACGACGGTATAGCGGATCAATTTCTGCCTCTGGCAGACGCGCCCGATGCGGCGCAGGTTTGAAGATACTGAGCATGACAGCCTCCGTGGCCAGGTATTGAATTTACAGGGGTTTAACTGCCCCACACTCCAGAGAGGCGGCGATGTTAAGAAATCACGGTGATTGTTACTGTGAATCAACGCACAAATTGTTACAGAAATATGACAATGTGCGCAGAAAAGCGCATGGAATCACGTTTCACTTTCGAATTTCGTTCGTTTATGTTCGAAATCAAACAAACCACAGTTTTGATGTGGCTAAATGGTAAAAAACGAACACAGAGGGATAACAATGACAATTCACGATCCTCGCTACAGCGATGTGATTATCATTGGCGGTGGCGCGACCGGCGCCGGCATCGCACGCGACTGCGCCCTGCGTGGGCTGAGCGTCACGCTTCTGGAGCGCCATGACATTGCGACGGGCGCAACCGGGCGCAATCATGGCCTGCTGCACAGTGGTGCCCGTTACGCGGTGACCGACCCCGAATCCGCGCGGGAATGCATTGCTGAAAACCAGATCCTCAGACGCATTGCCCGCCACTGCATTGAACCGACCAACGGTCTGTTCATTACGCTTCCCGAAGACGATCTCTCATTTCAGCCAACCTTTGTGACCGCCTGCCGCGCTGCAGGGATTGAGGCTGACGTCATCGACCCCGAACTCGCGCGTCGTCTGGAACCGTCTGTCAACCCGGCCCTTATCGGTGCGGTGAAGGTCCCGGACGGCACGGTTGACCCTTTCCGCCTGACCGCCGCGAACATGCTGGACGCCCGTGAACACGGCGCACAGGTTCTGACCGGGCAGGAAGTGACCGGGCTTATCCGTGAAGGGAACCGCGTCTGCGGCGTACGTGTTTTTGATACGCAGTATAAGGAGCATGGCGAACTGTACGCCGCCGTGGTGGTCAACGCGGCGGGGATCTGGGGGCAACGCATCGCGGAGTACGCCGAGCTGTCTGTGCGCATGTTCCCGGCAAAAGGCTCGCTGCTGATCCTCGACCACCGCATTAACAACCACGTGATCAACCGCTGCCGCAAACCTTCTGATGCCGACATCCTGGTGCCGGGCGATACCATTTCGCTTATCGGCACCACCTCAACCCACGTGGACTATAGCGAGATTGATTACAACCGCGTGACCGCCGACGAGGTGGATATCCTGCTGCGCGAAGGGGAAAAGCTGGCCCCTGTGATGGCGCAGACCCGAATTCTTCGCGCCTATGCTGGCGTGCGCCCTCTGGTGGCGAGCGATAACGACCCGAGCGGGCGCAACGTCAGCCGTGGCATCGTGCTGCTCGACCACGCCGCACGCGATGGCCTGGATGGGTTTATCACCATCACCGGCGGCAAGCTGATGACCTACCGCCTGATGGCCGAGTGGGCAACCGATGCCGTCTGCCGCAAGCTGGGTAATAGCGAACGGTGTGTGACTGCAGAGCAACCTCTGCCTGGCTCGCGTCAGTCCACCGAGAAAACGCTGCAAAAAATCATCTCCCTTTCCGCCCCCCTGCGCGGTTCCGCCATCTATCGCCACGGAGACCGCACGCCGGTCTGGCTGGGGGAAGGACGGCTGAGCCGTAGCCTGGTGTGTGAATGCGAAGCCGTCACGGCGGGTGAAGTGCAATACGCCGTGGAGAATCTGACCGTCAACAGCCTGCTTGATTTACGTCGGCGCACCCGCGTGGGCATGGGCACCTGCCAGGGTGAGCTGTGCGCCTGCCGTGCCGCCGGGTTGTTACAACGTTTTCATACCACCACTGCCACCCAGTCGCTGGCACAACTCAGTGATTTCCTGAACGAACGCTGGAAAGGCATTCAGCCTGTCGCCTGGGGTGATGCACTGCGTGAAAGCGAGTTTACCCGCTGGGTCTACCAGGGGCTGTGCGGTCTTGAGAAGGAGCAACAGGATGAAATTTGATACCGTGATTGTCGGTGGTGGGCTGGCGGGTCTGCTCTGTGGTATCAGGCTAACGAAGCAGGGGCTGCGCTGCGCCATCATCACCCGGGGCCAGAGCGCACTGCACTTCTCGTCGGGTTCGCTGGATCTGCTGGATGAGGCATATCGCGATGCCCTGCCGCCAGAGCATCCCTATAACCTGACGGGCAGAGACACCGTCGACCGCTTCGCCCATGAAGCCGAAACCCTTCTGGCCGAGTGCGGTGCACGGCTGCAGGGTAACGCCCGGAAAAATCATCATCGGGTTACCCCGCTCGGCACCCTGCGCTCTGCCTGGCTCAGCCCGGAAGAGGTGCCTGTTGCCCCCTTTAACGCAGGACGGGTCCTGGTCGTGGGTATTAGCGGTTTTCTTGATTTCCAGCCCCACCTCGCTGCGGCATCGCTCTGTCGCCAGGGCGTGAACGCACAAACGGCTGAGATAGAGCTTCCTGAGCTTGACGTCCTGCGCGACAACCCGAGCGAGTTTCGCGCGGTGAATATTGCCCGTTTTCTCGACAACGACGATAAATGGCCGCTGCTGTATGCCGCGCTCCGGCCGCTTGCCGAAGGTTGCGACACGCTGTTTATGCCCGCCTGCTTTGGCTTAAGCGACAACCGGCTCTGGCGCTGGCTCTCGGATCGCCTGCCCTGCTCGCTTGGCCTGCTGCCGACGCTTCCCCCTTCTGTCCCCGGCATTCGCCTGCATACCCAGCTTCAGCGGCGGTTTATCGCTCAGGGTGGCGTGTGGATGGCGGGTGACGAGGTGAAAAAAATCACCCTGACGGATGGCTCGGTGAGCGAAGTCTGGACGCGTAATCACGCTGATATTCCGCTTCGCGCGCGTTATACGGTACTGGCAAGCGGCAGTTTCTTCAGCAACGGGCTGCTGAGCCGTCGGGACGGCATCCAGGAGGCCATTATGGGGCTGGATGTCCGGCAAACGCCCTCCCGCGCGGACTGGTATCAGAGTGATTTCTTCACCCCGCAACCCTGGCAGCAGTTCGGCGTGATTGTCGATAAGCAACTGCACCCGCAACTTTCTGGTCAGCCGGTCAGTAATCTCTATGCAATTGGCTCTCTTCTGGGGGGATACGATCCCATCGCTCAGGGTTGCGGCGGCGGGGTCTGCGCCATCACGGCGCTGTATGTGGCAGAGCAAATTGGCCAGCGCATGGAGGCTGAGCAATGAACGATACCCGGTTTGAAAGCTGCATCAAATGCACAGTTTGTACCACCGTCTGCCCGGTCAGCGGTGTGAATCCGCGCTACCCGGGTCCGAAACAGGCTGGGCCTGACGGCGAGCGCCTGCGTCTGAAAGACGGTGCGCTGTACGATGAGGCGCTGAAATACTGCATCAACTGTAAACGTTGCGAAGTGGCCTGTCCGTCGGACGTGAAGATCGGCGATATCATCCAGCGAGCCCGCGCGCGTTACAGCACGCAAAAGCCGTCCCTGCGCGATGCGATCCTGAGTCACACCGACCTGATGGGCAGTGTCTCCACGCCTTTTGCCCCGCTGGTGAATGCTGCAACGTTTCTCAAGCCGGTGCGAAAACTGCTGGATGCGACGCTGAAGATAGACCACCACCGCAGCCTGCCAAAATACTCTCACGGTACCTTCCGGCGCTGGTATACATCCGTGGCAGCGGAACAGGCGCAGTACACCGATCAGGTCGCGTTCTTCCACGGCTGCTATGTCAACTACAACCACCCGCAACTGGGAAAAGATCTGCTGAAAGTACTCAACGCGATGGGGACCGGCGTGCAGCTCCTGAATAAAGAGAAGTGCTGCGGTGTGCCGTTGATTGCCAACGGTTTTACCGATAAGGCGCGCAGACAGGCCAAAAGCAACGTCACGTCCCTGCGCGAGGCCATCGTTGATAAAGGGATTCCGGTGCTGGCCACCTCGTCCACCTGTACCTTCACCCTGCGTGATGAGTATCCGCACCTGCTGGACGTGGATAACACCGGTCTGCGCGAGCACATTGAGCTGGCGACGCGTTTCCTGTGGCGCAAACTGGACAGCGGGCAGACGCTGCCGCTGCGGGAACTACCGCTGAAAGTGGTGTATCACACACCGTGTCATATGGAGAAAATGGGCTGGTCGCTCTATACGCTTGAGCTGTTGCGGCTCATTCCGGGGCTGGAGCTGACGGTGCTGGACTCGCGCTGCTGCGGCATCGCGGGCACTTACGGCTTTAAGCGAGAAAACTACGAAACGTCACAGGCGATCGGCGCCCCGCTGTTTCGCCAGATTGAAGAGAGCGGCGCAGATATCGTGGTCACCGACTGCGAAACCTGCAAGTGGCAGATAGAGATGTCTACCAGCAAGCGCTGCGAGCATCCGATCACTCTGCTGGCGAAGGCGCTGGGCTAAACCGTGCCGGGGCAAAACGCCCCGGCAAAGGCATCACTCAACAAACAGCGATTCGACAACATTAATCCAGCCGTGTTCGCTGGCCACCTCTTTACCCTTCAGCCAGCGGCGCAGCATGTTCAGCGCCATCATGGCGCAGACCTCCTGACGTACCGCCAGACTGTGGCGGGTAATGCTCATTTTAACCCGCAAAGCATACGTGCCTTCCGGCGTCGCCAGCGCAAAGTTGAGATGTTCCTCATCCAGCCCCCCCACAAACAGCGCCAGGCCAGCAAAATGTTTCACCCTTCTTTCCGAAGCCCAGCGCGCGGTCTGCGCCAGCGTTTCCTGCTGGAACGGTACCACTTCACTGGCCAACAGCGGCGCACTGGCGCGCGACAGCTGTAGCGCCAGCAGGCCGCCGGTGAACTGTTCGCTTAAGGTCACGCTCAGCTGCCGAGACTGCAGATGTGACGCAATCTGCGCCGGCAGCCCCTCGGTGCCTTCAAAGATCAGGCTTTCACCTGCCACGCGCTGCACCTCCGGCCAGAGCGCCAACATCGCCGCCTTCTCTGAGGCCGGCCCTGTCAGCTTGAGTTCAATGATGGGCATGGAGGAGCGGTAGCCCATTGAGACACCGGGTGGCAGGGAGAGATGATCAAGACTCTGGGCCAGATCGCTTTCGGAGCGGCCAAACGTGGTCAGACGCAGGCAGAGCGGGGGCTCAGGCAGGGTAAAACGTTCGCGAAGGCGCGGCAGGATCTGCTGCTCGACCATCACTTTAAATTCTGACGGTACGCCCGGCGTGAAGAACATCAGGCAGCGGTTCAGCGTAATGGCAAACCCACACGCGGTACCCACGGGGTTATCGACCAGTTCGGCGCTGGCGGGAATTTCCGCCTGCTTGCGGTTGCTGGGTGCCATAACACGGCCACGTTCGGAGAAGAAACGCTCCATCTGCGCCAGCCACTCTTCATGCAACACCAGCCCTTCACCTTTTGCGGTCGCGGCGGCCAGGGCGCTGAGATCGTCGCTGGTGGGACCGAGCCCGCCGTTCACAATCAACACGTCGGCGTGTTCGCTACGCTCGCGCAGCACATTCACCAGTGACTCAAGATTGTCGCCCACCGTATTGCGACGCGTTAACGGTAATCCTTGCTCAAAGAAAAGATCGGCAAGCCAGGCAGCATTGGTATCAATAATTTGTCCATGCAGCACTTCGTCGCCGGTGGATAACATCTCCACGTTAATCATTGTGTTCTCCCGCTTATATGGTCAAAACACTATAGCGCAAATGGATGTCGGGAGAAGAGAGAAACTGGCGCGACAGAATGCCGCGCCGGCGTGATTAGAACCCTGCGCTGACCCCCACGTACGGACCGTCAGCCAGTGCGTTGTCGCGGTTGCCGTCTTTACCCGCCAGGTTCAGATAGCGATAGCCTGCTTCAATCGTAATCGGACGCATGATGGTCCAGCGCGCGCCCGCGTTGGCTTCTTCATAGCTGTCGATACCGCTGGAGAGCGAATCCGGTGAGTAGTAATACTCGCCAAACAGGCCGAAGCTATCGCCAATTTTCCACTGCAGGCCGCCGCCTACCGCCGCCGCGTAACCTTCATCACCGTCGTTCGGGTTAGTGTAAATCCCCTTACCGCCCACGGTAGCCAGGAACGGGCCAAGCGGAATGTTCAGACCCAGGCCGAGGCTTGCCGCATCGCCATCGTCATCGTTATGTGTCCAGCCGCCGGTCATCGCCAGACCGGAGGTCTCGGTCCCAAGGCCAAAGCCGAGGTGAGTATAATCCTGACCCGCCGAGCCGTTGAAGCTGATGGCGTTCGCCGCCGAAGAAACAACCATCAGGCCTAAGCCCACTAATGCCACTTTTTTCATTGTCGTGATCCCGCACAATTTTATAGAGAAGTCCCAAAACCGCGAGATTTTAACCTGAGTCGCCCGGGGATCAAGCACTCTGCGTGCGGCAGGCGAGTAGTTTGTAACGATTTGATACCCGGTGTTTTTTTACGTGAGCAGCAGAAAACGCATTTTAACGCTCAGGCCACCCAGCGTTTCGCTGCGCGTCAGCTGCAAAGGACTTCGGTGCAGACGGGCAATATCAGCGGCCAGCGCCAGCCCGATCCCTGACCCGGCGGCATCTCCGACGTTATCCAGCCGGTGGAAAGGCAGCATCGCCTGCTGGATCTGGTCCTCTTCGATGCCCGGACCACTGTCCTCCACGCTCAGCTCAACGGCGCCCTGATCTGTTCGCAGGAACACGGTCACTGTCCCTTCTGCAGGGGTATATTTGATCGCATTCTCCAGCAGGTTGGCGCACAACTCCCCCAGCAGCACGTCATCGCCTTCGATCATGACCGGCTGCTGCCGACCGTCATAGCCCAGGTCAATCGCTTTACTGCGCGCCTGCGCCAGCCGGGAGAAGCAGCAGTTTTGCACCACCTGAACCAAATCCACCGGCGCAAACTGGCCCTCCCCCTGCTCCTTACGCTTCACAGCGGAAAGCTGCAGCAGCCGTTCGGTCAGTACAATGGTGTCATCCAGGGTCGCATTCATTGCCCGCAGGCTCTCCTGCCACAGGGCGGGATCCTGACGCATCAGGGCAACGGAGACCTGGGTTTTCAGCACCGCCAGCGGGGTTTTGAGCTGATGCGAGGCATCCGCGTTGAAACGTTCCTGACGCGACAGCACGCCGCGCAGCCTGTCGATATAGCGGTTGAACGCCACAATCAGCAGCCGGGTCTCAGACCAGGGCAACAACTCCGGCAGCGGCGCGAGCAGGCCTGGATCACGACGCACCATCAACGAAGAGAGCTGGCGCATTGGGCGCAGTACGCGACGCAACAACCACGCGGTCAACACCAGGGTCAGCAGCACCAGCAATCCCTGAGAGACCCATGATGAAAAGAGCAACTGACTGGCGAGATAGCGGCGGGACTGGAGCGTCTCCGCAACATAAATCTCCGCCATGCCGACGATATTCCCTTCATTGACGGGCTGCAGCAGACGCGCGACACGGATCGCCTGCCCGCGATATTCGGTGTGATAAAACCAGGCCAGCGCCGGATAGAGCGTGGTGCGGGATGTTGCCGGGGGCATCCGGGGCAGATCGTCATAACCCGAGATTACCCGCCCGTCGGGATCGACCACTTTATAATAGAGCCGGTCGTTCATATTGAGTTCAAAGCTGTCGAGCACCACCCAGGGAACATTCACGCCCAGCCTGCCGTCGTGAACCTCCAGCCGCTCCGATATTGTTCGGGCAGAGGATAACAGCGTGCGGTCGTAAGCCTGCGTGGCCGCCTGCAATGCGCTGACATAGCTGTTAAATGCTGACAACCCCCACAGCAACAACAACGGAAGCCCAAGAAACAGCAGCAGTTGCAGGTAAAGCGACTGCGGCTTAACCCACCTCATCGCCGCACTCCAGCACATAACCCAGTCCGCGAAGGGTGGTAACCCTCACGCCGCTACCGCTGAGCTTTTTGCGCAGACGATGAATATAGAGATCGATACTCTCCGGGCTAACGTCGTCATTCAGGCTAAACACCTGATCGAACAGCTGCTGTCGGGAAACGGGCCGGGTCCGGCGATGCATCAACACCTTCAGCAGCGACAGTTCACGCGGCGTGAGCGACAGAGGCTCGTCGCGCAGCAGGAAAAAGCCTTCGTCGTCATATTCCAGCTCCCCAAGGCGCTGACGCTCCTGCGTTCGCCCTTCGCTTCTGCGCAACAGGGCGCGCAGCCGCGCGTCAAGCTCCTCCAGCTCAAACGGTTTCGGCAGATAATCATCCGCCCCGGCGTTGAGCCCTTTCACCCGGTCCGCCACGTTACTGCGCGCGGTGAGAAACAGGACGGGCAGCGTCTGACCGCGTTTACGCAGACGATGCACGACCTCCAGACCGTCAAAGCCGGGCATTCCGATGTCCAGAATGGCAACCGCATAGCTTTCTCCCTGCAGCAGATGGTCGGCAGCGCGCCCGTCAGAAACGCAGTCCACGGCAAAGCCCTCCTGCACCAGCGCTTTCTCCAGCCAGTGAGCCAGCTCACGATTATCTTCCGCCAGTAAGAGACGCATATCACATCCTGTAAAGTTGGTGTCGCTTTGAAAGGGAAATGAAAGGTTATTGTTTTAACAATCACGCAACGGAACCGCTACAAGGTGGTTCACATAATCAGAAAAAAGACCCGTACCCGTACTCCCGGAACTCCGGCGTGAGGATAAACGATGAAAAAACAACTACTTTCGACTCTTGCTGCAAGCGTATTGATGATAAGTGCCTCTGTCGTTCAGGCGCAGGATGCCCCGTCCCGCACCGAGTGCATCGCGCCGGCGAAACCCGGCGGCGGTTTCGATCTCACCTGCAAACTCATTCAGGTCAGCATGCTGGAGACCGGCGCTATCGCAAAACCCATGCGCGTGACCTATATGCCCGGCGGCGTGGGTGCCGTTGCGTACAACGCGATTGTCGCGCAACGCCCTGCGGAAGCCGGCACGGTGGTGGCTTTCTCCGGTGGCTCGCTGTTGAACTTGTCTCAGGGGAAGTTTGGCCGCTACGGCGTGGATGACGTGCGCTGGCTGGCAACCGTCGGTACTGACTACGGCATGATTGCCGTGCGCGCGGATTCACCGTGGAAATCCCTGAAAGACCTGCTGACCGCCATGGAAAAAGATCCGAACAGCGTGGTGATTGGCGCCGGTGCCTCCATCGGCAGCCAGGACTGGATGAAAGCCGCCCTGCTGGCACAGCAGGCGAAGGTTGATCCTCACAAGATGCGCTACGTGGCGTTTGAAGGGGGCGGCGAACCGGTGACGGCGCTGATGGGAAATCACGTTCAGGCGGTATCCGGCGATCTCAGTGAAATGGTGCCCTACCTGAACGGCGATAAAATCCGCGTGCTGGCGGTCTTCTCTGAGAACCGCCTGCCGGGCCAACTGGCGAACGTCCCTACCGCAAAAGAACAGGGTTATGACCTGGTCTGGCCGATTATCCGCGGTTTCTTCGTCGGGCCAAAAGTGACCGATGCCGAATATCAGTGGTGGGTCGAAACCTTCAATAAACTCCAGCAGACCGAAGCGTTTAAAAAGCAGCGCGATCTGCGCGGGCTGTTTGAGTTCAACCTGAGCGGCAAGCCGCTGGATGAGTACGTCAAAAAACAGGTCAATGACTATCGCGAACAGGCGAAAGCCTTTGGCCTTGCCAAATAACCGGAGGCGGTATGAGCGATCGTATTTTTGCCGGGATTTGGCTGCTGCTCTGCGTCGGTGGGATGTTCGTCGCCTGGCAGATCCACAGCGAATACAGCTATGAACCAGTGGGGCCGCGCCCTTTCCCGATGGGCATTGTTGGACTGATGCTGCTCTGCTCGGTGGCCCTGCTGCTCCGTCATCCGGATACCGTAGAGTGGCCACCGCGCCGTATTCTGCAGCGTCTGCTGGTGATGGTCATTGTTCTGCTGATGTACGCCTGGGGTTTTGAGTGGCTCGGTTTTCCGGTGGCAACCGCCATCCTGACGATGGTGATCGGCATGCTGTTTAACGCCACCCTCCCGGCGGCGGGGATTTCCGGCGCGGTAATGGGGATCTTGCTGTGGTTTGCCTTTGACCGCCTGCTGGATGTGACCTTACCGCTCGGCGCATGGTTTAATTAACGGAGCACGCTATGGATACCTGGATTTATCTCTCGCAGGGGTTCGCCGTGGCGATGACCCCGGAAAACCTGGTGATAGCCCTGATCGGCTGCTTTGTCGGGACCATTGTGGGTCTGCTGCCCGGCCTTGGGCCGATTAACGGCGTTGCCATTTTACTCCCGCTGGCGTTTGCCCTGCATCTGCCTGCGGAATCGGCGCTGATCCTGCTGGCGACGGTGTATATCGGCTGTGAATATGGCGGGCGTATTTCCTCCATCCTGCTGAACGTGCCCGGCGATGCGGCGGCCATTATGACCGCGCTGGATGGCTATCCGATGGCACGGCAGGGTCGCGGTGGCGTGGCGCTGTCCATCTCCGCGGTCAGTTCGTTTTGTGGTTCACTGATTGCCATCGGCGGTATCATTCTGTTTGCCCCTGCGCTGGCCCAGTGGTCGCTGGCGTTTGGCCCGGCAGAGTATTTTGCGCTGATGGTCTTTGCCATCGCCTGTCTCGGCAGCATGATGGCGCAGAATCCGCTGAAATCGTTTTTGTCCGCGCTGATTGGCTTAGGGTTAGCCACCGTCGGCGTGGATGCCAACACCGGGGTTTATCGCTTTACCTTTGACAGCGTGCACCTTTCCGACGGCGTACAGTTTATCGTGGTCGTGATTGGCCTGTTCTCGGTCTCTGAAATTTTATTGATGCTGGAACATACCAGCAGCGGACAGACGCTGGTGCGTAAAACGGGCCGCATGCTTTTCAGTGCCAAAGAGGGCGCACAGTGTATCGGCGCGACGCTGCGTTCGTCGGTGATTGGCTTCTTCGTCGGCATTCTGCCGGGGGCCGGGGCCACCATCGCCAGCGCCATCACTTACATGACCGAGAAAAAGCTCAGCGGCAACAGTGACAGCTTCGGCAAGGGCGACATTCGCGGGGTAGCGGCCCCAGAGGCTGCGAATAACGCCTCGGCCTGCGGTTCGTTTATCCCGATGCTGACCCTTGGCGTGCCGGGCTCGGGCACCACGGCGGTGATGATGGGCGCGCTGACGCTCTATAACATTACGCCTGGACCGGCCATGTTTACCGAGCAGCCGGATATTGTCTGGGGGCTGATTGCAGCGCTGCTGATCGCCAACGTGATGCTGCTGGTCATGAACATTCCGCTGATTGGTCTGTTCACCCGGATGCTGACAATTCCCCTGTGGTTCCTGGTGCCGGCTATCGCGGCCGTCTCTGCGGTGGGGGTGTATGCGGTACACAGCACCACTTTCGATCTGGTGCTGATGGTGCTGCTTGGCGTACTGGGCTACATCCTGCGTAAGATGCACTTCCCGATGTCACCGCTGATTTTAGGCTTTGTGCTGGGAGAGATGCTGGAGCAGAACCTGCGCCGCGCCTTGTCCATCAGCAACGGCAATATGTCTATTCTGTGGGACAGCAGCGTGACGAAGGTGCTGTTAGCGATGGCCATTCTGGTGATTGTGGTTCCGCCGGTATTGCGTCTGCTGCGTCGCCGCCAGCGCAAACCGGCACCGGATATCGGTTGATTATCCTTTCAACAGACGGGTGACCCACTGTTTTAATGCCTGGCGGGAGATCTTAATCCCGCCATTTTTGAGCTCTGCCGGCAGCATCAGCCAGTGCACCGGCTGCTCAAAGCGCGCCAGTTTACCCTGTACCCACGCCGGGAAGCCGGTGATATCGGTTCCCGGTTCACACTCCACCACCGCCACCGGACGCTGACCGAACTCGGCGTCATCGAGTGGGACGATAAACGCCTGGTTTATCTGCGGATGGCGGGCAATAACCCGCTCAAGGCTTTCCGGCTGGATCCCTTCGCCCCCGCTGAAAAAGAGGTTGTCCATTCGGCCAAGGATCGTCAGGCGCCCGTTATGCCATTCCCCGCGATCGCGGGTGGCAAACCAGCCCTGAGCATTGGTCAGCGGAATCAATGCACCGTCCCGCCAGTAACCTGCGGCCATACTTTGCGCTTTGATCCACACTTCACCGTCAACCACCCGCACCTCTCTGCCCGGCAGCGCAGCGCCGACGTCCGGTTCACCGTCCGCCTCTTTGGCACAAACCGTTGAGGCAAACTCCGTCAGACCGTAGCCACAGAAAGTGCGGATCCCCCGCTGACTCGCCTGCTGAGTCAGGTCAATGGGGATCGCGGCCCCGCCAAGCAGTACGGCTTTCAGCGCGACAGGCTGGTGTGCATTAAGCAGACGCCAGAGCTGCGTCGGTACCAGTGAGGCATGCGTACAGCCCTGCAGGGCCTGCGCCAGCGGCTGCTTCTCGCGGACGGTTAAGCGCGCGCCAGCCTGCAGCCAGCGCCACAAAATCCCCTGCCCGGAGACATGAAACAGCGGCAGGGAGAGCAGCCAGTCGTCTTCATCGTCGTAGGGCATCAGCGAAAGCACGCCGCGCGCACTGGCAAGATGGGCGGCACAGGTATGGACCGCCGCCTTGGGTAAACCGGTTGAACCGGATGTCAGCGTCATGGAAGCCAGCCGCGATGGTTGCCACACCACGCGACACCTGCCCGGCGCCTCGCGCATACTGAGCGCGACCAGCCCGTCGTAGACGCCGTCCAGCACCAGAGCAAAGCGCAGCGTCATCTGCGGGAGCAACACGTCCAGCAGCGGGTGCGGCAGCTGCGGGTTAACGGGAAGAATACGTGCCCCGCACTGAAGCAATGCCAGCCACGCCATCAGGGTTTGCGGGTGATTATGCGCCAGCAGCAGTACGCCGTCGCCCTCCTGCACACCCTGCAGCTGAAAGCCCGCGGCCAGTCTGTCGATGCGCGCACACAGCTGTTGCCAGCTGAGCGTCTCATCGTTCAGCCTCAGGGCCGGTTTATCAGCATACTGCGCGCACCAGTGTCGCCACGGCCAGTCGGTAAAACTCATAGCAACGGCTCCAGCCCCTCAACGTCAAGGAGCGGCAGCGTGCTGTCTGGCCACGGACGGATAAGCTGATTTTGCATCAGGTTCAGCGTATCGAGACCGGGGACAGTGTCTGGCGTTAACCAGGCGGCAATGCGCGCCAGTTGGGTTAGCCCCAGGCTGGACTCAATCGAAGAGCTGATGACCGCCGTCAGCCCGGCGGCATGGGCCGCCGCGACCTGCTCGCGTACCTTAGCAAGGCTGCCGGTCAACGTCGGTTTAATGACCACCGCGCGGACACCCGGTTCGGCGACAAACGCAAAGCCGTCTTCACGCAGGCTTTCATCCCACGCGATGGCAATGCCGGTTTCACGGGCAAACGCCCGGGAATCGTCGCGGGTTTTACACGGCTCTTCCAGAAACGCGATGCGACTGCGGTACGCCGGGTTTACGTACTTCGCGAACTGCTGCGCCTTCAGCGGCGTCCAGGCGCGGTTAGCATCCAGACGCAGATGCAGGTCGGGCAATGCTTCCAGTAAGAGGTTAGCGACCATCCCATCGCGTACCGCTTCATAGAGACCGACTTTGATTTTCGCCACTTTCTCGCCCGGCATGGCGGCGAGCAGCGCAAACAGTTCATCCGGATCGCCCGTACAGAGCGGTGCCGCGCGGTAATTAGCCTCTGCAGGCAAGCTACCGTCCAGCTCCGCCAGCGCGCAGCTAATACCAAAAGCCGCGGAAGGCACCTCCGGCAACGCCGGGTTCGCGCCCTCACGCCACTCACTGGCCCACGCCAGCAATACCGCCTGCGCGTCCTCCAGCGATTCAAGGCTAAAGCCCGGCAGCGGCGAAATCTCGCCCCAGCCTTCCTGCTCGCCCTGCTGCAGATGCACCAGCATGCCATCACGGGTTTTTAACCGCCGTTCACGCAGCACCACGCCCGCGTCCATCGGTATCTGCCAGCGGTAAACCTGCGCGCGACGCATTACGGATTCCGTTTATATTTGCTGAAGTCAGGCTGGCGTTTTTCGTTAAAGGCGTTGCGACCTTCCTGCCCTTCTTCGGTCATGTAGAACAGCATGGTGGCGTTACCTGCCAGCTCCTGCAGACCTGCCTGACCGTCACAGTCGGCATTCAGGGCCGCTTTCAGGCAGCGCAGCGCCATTGGGCTGTTTTGCAGCATTTCACGACACCAGCGCACGGTCTCTTTCTCGAGGTCGGCAATTGGCACCACGGTGTTCACCAGACCCATATCCAGCGCTTCCTGAGCAGTGTACTGACGGCACAGGAACCAGATTTCGCGGGCTTTTTTCTGACCGACAATGCGAGCCATGTAGGAAGCCCCCCAGCCACCATCGAACGACCCCACTTTCGGGCCCGTCTGGCCAAAGATGGCGTTCTCTGCGGCAATGGTCAGGTCACACATCATGTGAAGCACATGGCCGCCGCCGATGGAGTAGCCTGCCACCATCGCCACCACCGGTTTTGGACAGGTGCGGATCTGGCGCTGGAAATCGAGCACGTTCAGGTGGTGAACGCCAGAGTCATCCTGGTATCCGCCGTAATCGCCGCGCACTTTCTGATCGCCACCGGCACAGAACGCTTTTTCACCTTCGCCGGTCAGGACGATAACACCGATGTTGTCATCATAGCGCGCGTCTGCCAGCGCCTGAATCATCTCTTTGACGGTCAGCGGACGGAACGCGTTACGCACCTGCGGGCGGTTGATGGTGATTTTGGCAATGCCGTCTGCGGATTTGTGGTAACGAATGTCGGAGTAACCTTCGGAGCAGTCTTGCCATTCAACCGGCGCATAGAGCATGTGTTCATCAGGATAGATCATAGAGAGTCCTTTATTCGAAGACGCAGTATCTGAGCCAGACTCGCAGCAACCGCAGCGGGGTTTTCCCGGTGGGCGTTGTGTCCGGCATGGGGGATCGCATGGCGTACGGCGTGCAGTTCAGCCGCAAGGGCTTTGAACTTCTCATCACGTTCACCATATAAATAATCAAAAGCGACGTTGCAGGCGCTCAGTCCCGGACGCAAATCAGGCTGCACGGCCAGCGAGGTGGCCTCGAGCATCATCGCCAGAGTCGCGCCATTGTTCTGGCTACGCAGGCGAATAAGCGCCTGCCGCTGAACGTCCGTCAGGGAAGCAAATACGGGTTGTCGGTACCAGTCGGTGAAAACCACGTCGAGCGCCTCGGTACGAAAGCGCCGCGCCCAGCGGCGATCGGATGCCAGCCGCGCACTCCGCTCACTGGCATCCTGTAGCCCAGGATGGCCGCCTTCCACAATAATGCCCTTCAGCCCCTCTGGCTGCTGGCAGGCATGGAACATCGCAATGCGGCCGCCGAGGGAGTACCCCACCAGCCAGAAATTCAGTATGTTGTAACTAAGCAGGGTTCGGGTCAGCAAATCGCTCATCTCCTCGAACCCGGTCACGCCAGTATTGCCGGATTCACCGTGCCCCGGCAGGTCGAGATACAGCCGCGGGTAATCGCTCAGCGCCGCCCCGACCGTCTGCCACTCGCGGCAATCCCCGGAAAAACCGTGCAAAAAGACCAGCCAGGGATAACCTGGCTTTCCAGCCTGCTGCACGCCCGTAAGGATCACAGGTGGCTTACCTGGGCCAGCAGGCTTTGCAGTTTCTGCGCGCCGTCAGCATCGTTCACCACCAGCTCGATCAGCGTCGCACCGGGCTGTCGCCAGGCGCTGCTCAGGGCCGCATCAAGCGCCTCCCAGCTTTCCGGGCGATGGTATTTCAGGCTGAACATTGCCGCGGCGTGTTCAAACTGCACGTTCTGGGGCATCAGATAGAAACGCTCACGTTCGCTCTGCGGGGTGGGCAGCAGGGAGAAAATCTGTCCACCGTTGTTGTTAACCACAATCAGCACAAACGGTGCCGAAACCTGACGCAGCAGCGCCAGGGCATTGAGGTCGTACAGCGCGGAGAGATCGCCAACGATCGCCAGCGTAGACTTCGCGCTGGCACGCTGTACGCCCGCCGCCGTGGAGATCAACCCGTCAATGCCGCTGGCCCCCCGGTTACTGTAGACCGGGTAACCGGCTGGCAGCTTTGAAAAGGCATCTATCAGGCGAACCACCAGGCTGTTGCCGACAAACAGCTGCCCCTGCTCGGGCAGATACTGACGAATACGGTGTGCCAGCCCGGCCTCACTGAACGCTTCGCAGCTCGCCTGGGTTAACGCCCAGGCCTGTTCCGAAAGCGCCGGGATCGCAACGGCCCAGGGCTTGCGTTTTTCAGCCGGATGGAGCGCAAGCCAGGCGTCAATCTCACTGACCAGACGACGACCACGATGGTGCGCCGGGTCGAGCCGCCCGTCCAGCGAGTCCACCAGCCAGTACTCTTCCGGATCACAGGTAGCCTGCCACTGCAGTAACCGTTTGCCGGTCAGGCCTGAGCCGAGCTGGATAATAATCTGCGCCTGCGCAAGCTCGGTGACCGCCTTCGCATTCCCCAGCCAGAGATCGGCACACGGCAGCGGCTGACCGGTCTGGGAAAGTACGTCGCCAATCAGCGGCCAGCCAAGGGTTTGCGCCCATTCCGCAACCAGCTTGCCTTGCGCGGCGCTCATGCGCCCGGCAACCACCACGCCACGCTTCTGCCGCCAGAAGAACCAGTCACGTTGTCTGGCGCTTTCAGGATGCGGTTGTGCACGCAGCCACGGCTTTTCACTTTGCCACCACTCACCCAGGGTGCGCTGCCATTCAAGACCGGTGTCATCCATTTCGCCATACAGCGGTTCGGCAAACGGACAGTTAATATGCAGCGCCCCGCTGCGCAGTGTCCCGATGGCATGATCGATTGTCGAGACCAGCCAGCTTGCCGGAATATCCTGAGTAGGACGCGGTAACGCGATTGCCTGTGAAGGATGCGAGGCAAAGATGCCCGGCTGACGAATGGCCTGGTTGGCGCCACAGTCGATAAGCTCGGGGGGACGATCCGCGGTCAGCAGGATCAGTTTCTCCCCGGTTAATCCGGCTTCGATCAGCGCCGGATAGAGGTTTGCCACCGCGGTACCGGAGGTCACAATCACCGCAACAGGCTCGTTGCTGACTTTCGCCAGCCCCAGCGCCAGATGGCCAAGCCCGCGTTCATCAAAATGAGTGTGGTGAATAAATGCCCGGTTTTCAGCGGCCGCCAGCGTCAGCGGGGTTGAACGAGAACCCGGTGCAATACACACGTGCCTGACGCCATGGCGAGTCAGGGCTTCAAGGATCACCGCCGCCCAGCGTCGGTTAAAAGAACTTACTGACATGAGATTGTCCGGTATCAAGAATGCGACACAGTATAAATAATAGAAAAAATTGGAATTTTGATATGAATCGGGATTGCGCGAATCAGTCTTAATCCCTTAGGAGCAGAGAGCGCAGTCCGGCCGCTTTGTTTTCTATCTCCTGCCACTCCTGCTCCGGGTCAGAGCCGCTGACAATTCCCGCCCCGGCGTACAGCCGCAGGGCGTCTTCGTAAACACGGGCAGAACGCAACGCCACGCAGAACTCGCTTTGTTCAGGGGATAAATACCCGGCAGAACCGGCGTACCACTCGCGGTCGAACGGCTCGTTATGGTGGATAAAGTCGCGCGCCGCCTGACGCGGCAGACCGGCGACGGCCGCCGTGGGCTGCAGAACATGCAGGCATTGTGCATCGTCAGCGTGTTTGAGCTCGGTCCAGATACAGCGACGCAGATGCTGTACTTTACGCAGCCGAACAACCTGGGCGGGCAGCACCTCCAGCGTCTGGGTATGGTGCTGGAGCCGCTGGCAAATATCTTCCACCACCAGCATATTTTCACGCTGATTTTTGTCGTCGTTCATCAGCCAGTCGCCCAGCCGTTCGGCCTGTTTATCATCGGTATGGCTGGCGACGGTGCCTGCCAGCGCTTCCGTGCGCAGCAGCTTGCCGCGTCTACGCCACAGGCGCTCGGGGGTCGAGCCGAGAAACGCGTTGCTGGCATCGAACACCATGCAGAAATGGTAGCAGTTCAGGTTCAGGGCGCGGCTGGCAGCCATCAGTGCGACAGGATTAACAGAGTGCTTAAACTGCAGGTCGGTTGCCCGGGCGAGCACCACCTTTTCAAAATCACCGCGTGCGATGGTCTGGGTTGCCTTGCGGATAAGGCGCAGCCATTCGGGTTGTTCCGGATGATGCTTTTCCTGCACAACCTCAACGGACAACGGACGAATGGGTCTCGCCTCACCGAGCTGCTGGAGAAAATCCAGCGCGGCGCGGGCATCATCGTGAAGTGAACTGTCGCTCCATAGCTGCAGGCGTAACGTGGCCTGTCCGGCGGTACGTCGCCACAGCAGACGCGGTAAAAACAGACTGCCCTGCTCGGGATTAAACGCATTCAGGCCGCAGATACGCGTGTCGCGGGCCGCATCATGCGCCTGCAAAAACTGTGAGGCAAATGCCAGAGAGGAGAAATGTGCGACGGCACCAAGCGCAGCAAGTTCTTCATCACCGTTACGCTGTTGCCAGTAAAACTGAGGATAGCAATGCTGAACACCCAGCCAGGCCAGGGGATCGAAGGCGTCGTTTAACGGGAAAGAGACGTCGAAGTGATGTAAACCGGGTGCAGCGGGTAACGCTTGCGTAAGCTGGCTACGCAGATGCTCCAGCGCGGTGGAAATCGAATTCACGCGAACCTCTCCCTGTTAAAACCGCATATTATACGGGGTACTGACCATAAATAGCAGTACCCACGTATAGGGAGTGGTTAACCGTATAAGGAACGTTAACGGCGGGCTAAAAGCAGCCCCAGCACCAGTCCGACAGCTGCCCCTACCCCGATGCCTTGCCATGGTTTTTCATGGACGTAATCATCGGCACGGTATACTGCCTTTTTCGCGCGGTAGTAGTAATTGTCCGAAGCATGGCTGACGCGATTTTTAACATCATCCAGTGCTTTTTCGGCACGGGCTTTCAGCTCAATATATTTCTGATCGGCAGGGTCGCCCGACGAACGTAACACCTCTTCCAGCGTTTCGCTCAGCAAGGCCAGGTCGTCATCGATACGGGTATCCCAGGATTGAAATGACATATTTTTCTCCATGTTAGTACACCAGTCCGCTAACTATAGCCAACGACTCGCCATTACGCCTGTTTCGCTTCCCGCGCCATGCCGATGTGTGGAATACCGTCCTCATCGTACACGTCCGTCACGGGCGTAAACCCCAAATGCCCGTAAAACGGTTGCAGGTGCGCCTGCGCGCCCAGATATAACGCCTTGTCCGGCCACTGTTTTTGGCACGCTTCCAGCGTTTTTTCCATCAGCTGATAGCCCAGTTTTTCACCACGCGCGTTGCCGCTGATAATCACGCGACCAATCACGACAGGCTCAAAATCGTCTTCGCTTTTCAGAATCCTCGCATACGCCACCAGCGCGTTGTCCCGCCAGCCAAGAATATGGCGATTCTCGCCAATAAGATCATCGCCATCGATATCCTGATACGGGCAGGTTTGTTCAACAACAAACACTTCGCAACGCAGTTTAAGCAGCGCGTAAAGTGACGCTACCGTGAGCTCACTATGGTGTAAATCTTGCCACTGGATCATGTCAGTCTCCTTCCTGGGTTCATCACGTTATACTAAACCCCTCCCCGTTCGGCAAAGGGCTGATTACGTTATGGAACTGATTTTTCTCGGTACGTCCGCTGGAGTGCCAACCCGATCACGAAATGTGACCGCGATTCTGCTGGATTTGCAGCACCCGACGCGGGGTGGATTATGGCTTTTTGACTGCGGTGAAGGAACGCAGCATCAGCTGTTACATACCCCGTATCATCCCGGCAAACTGGATAACATTTTCATTACCCATCTGCATGGCGACCATCTGTTTGGCCTGCCTGGTCTGCTGTGCAGCCGCTCAATGGCGGGCAATGCCAACCCGCTGACGATTTACGGGCCTGCGGGTATCCGGGAATTTGTCGACACCACGCTGCGCCTGAGCGGCTCATGGACAGATTATCCCCTGGAGGTGGTGGAGATAACCGCTGGTCTGGTGCTGGATGACGGTGTGTATCGGGTGACAGCCCAACCCCTGAGCCATCCGGTAGAGTGCTATGGTTATCGCATTGAGGAGCAGGATAAACCCGGCGCGCTCAATGCGTCGGCGTTACTGGCCGACGGGATTAAACCCGGGCCGCTGTTCCAGCGCCTGAAGCAGGGCGAAACCGTGACGCTGGAAGACGGGCGCATCATCAACGGGCAGGATTATCTCGCCGCCCCGCAGCCCGGGAAAAAACTGGCGATTTTCGGCGACACGGCCCCATGCCCGGCGGCGTTGCTGCTGGCACAGGGTGTGGATCTCATGGTGCATGAAGCCACCCTCGAGGCGGCGATGGAAGAGAAAGCCAACAGCCGGGGCCATAGCTCTACGCACCAGACGGCGCAGCTTGCGCGTGACGCGGCCGTCGGGAAACTGATCGTCACCCATGTCAGCTCGCGCTACGACGCCCGGGGCTGTGAACGCCTGCTGGCAGAGTGCCGTGAACGGTTCCAGGAATGTGAGCTGGCCGAAGATTTCGCTAAGGTCAGCGTTTAGTCCTTCATTTTTCTCTCAGAGTGCCGATAACGATTAAAAGGTCAGCATTTCTCTCGAGGGTAGAATGGATAATTTCCAGAAAGATATTGATGACAGGGCGAATCTCACCCTGTCGAACCGTTTTGAACTGTTGCTGTTCCGTCTTGGCACCTCTCTGAACGCAAATAAATCCGAGCTGTTTGGCATTAACGTCTTTAAGCTGCGTGAAATTGTGCCGATGCCAGAGTTCACGAAACCCGCCGGGATGAAATCACCGCTGATGGGCATGGTGAATATTCGCGATCAGGTTATCCCGGTAATCGACCTGGCTGCCGTGGCGGGCTGTAAGCCAACCACCGGGCTGAACATCCTGCTGATCACGGAATATGCCCGCAGCGTGCAGGCTTTTGCGGTGGAATCCGTTGAGAACATCATGCGTCTTGACTGGAAGCAGGTGCACGCGGCGGAAACTGCCGTCAGCGGGCGGTACATCACCAGTATCGCTTGTCTGGATGAGAAGACCGATACCAATGAGCTGGCGATGGTGCTCGACGTTGAGCAGATCCTGTATGACATCACCCCGGCCAACCACGACCTGCATGCCACGGATCTGAAGACCACGAAATTCCACATCAAGCCCGGTGCCGTCGCGATTGTCGCCGAAGACTCTAAAGTGGCACGCTCGATGCTGGAAAAAGGTCTGCAGGCGATGGAGATCCCGGCGCAGCTGCATATCACCGGCAAAGACGCGTGGGAGAAAATTAGCGTGCTGGCGGCGCAGGCTCAGGCTGAAGGTGTTCCGATTACCGATAAGATTGCACTGGTGCTGACCGACCTGGAAATGCCGGAGATGGACGGCTTTACCCTGACGCGTAAAATCAAAACCGACCCGCTGTTGAAAGATATTCCGGTGGTGATCCACTCTTCCCTCTCCGGCAATGCTAACGAAGATCATATTCGTAAGGTGAAAGCCGACGGTTACGTGGCAAAGTTTGAGCTCAATGAACTGTCGTCAGTCATTGAAGAAGTCCTGGATCGGTCGATGAAGAAGATTGACGGTCCGCTGATTAGCCGTAAACAGCTGGCTTAACTTTCAGCAGGCTCACGCCTTCCCGACAGGGCAAGGGCGCAAGCCAACAAAAAACCCGCCGAGGCGGGTTTTTTTATTCACTACGGTCAAACAGCAACGTGATTACATCAGCGGCATCGCGTGCTGCACGATGGTGATCAGCGGCTGTGGATAGATACCGAAGATCAGTACCAGCAGCGCGGAGATCAGTACCACGATACCACCGGCGCTGTATTGCCAGTTACGCGGCGCATCGCGGTTCAGCTGCTGAGGTGCACTCAGATACAGACTCACGGCCACACGCAGGTAGTAGTAGAGACCGATTGCAGAGCCGATCACCACGCCCGCCGTCAGCCACCACAGGTGTGCCTGCACACCCACTGCCAGCACGTAGAACTTACCGATAAAGCCCAGCGTCATCGGAATACCCGCCAGAGAGAGCATCATTACTGTCATAACGGCGGACAGAATCGGACGGTGCCAGAACAGACCACGGTAGGAGAACAGGGAATCTGCATCCGGACCACGGTACGGGCTGGACATCAGGCTCACCACGCCGAACGCGCCGAGGCTGCTGAACAGGTAACCGGCCAGATAAACACCGACGGTCTCCATCGACATCTCACCGCTCTGCAGCGCAATCAGTGCCACCATCAGGTAGCCCAGATGGGAGATAGATGAGTAGCCCAGCAGACGTTTAATGTTGGTCTGGCTCAGCGCCATCAGGTTACCGAAGATGATGGAAGCAAACGCGATGATGCCCAGCACCACTCGAACCGCTTCGCTGTCACCCACCGGCGCGTACAGGAACAGACGCATCACCACCCCGAAGATAGCGATTTTGCTCGCCGTCGCCAGGAAGGTTGAGACTGGAGCAGGCGCGCCCTGGTAGACGTCTGGCGTCCACAGGTGGAACGGAACCAGAGAAAGCTTAAAGCCAAGTCCAACAATCATCATGCCCAGACCCGCCAGCAGCAGCGGTTCGTGCAGCATACCGTCGCCGAGGCTCTTGCCGAGCGCCATGAAAGAGAGGTTTCCGGACTGTGCGTACAGCAGCGCAATACCAAACAGCAGGAAAGACGACGCGGCAGCAGACAGAATGGTGTACTTGATGCTCGCTTCCAGAGAACGTTTCTGACGGAAGGCGTAACCAATCAGACCGAACAGCGGCAGAGAGATAAGCTCAATACCGAGGAACAGCGCAGCCAGATGGTTCGCATTCGCCAGCAGAATACCGCCCAGCGCGGCAATCAGTACCAGCAGGTAAAACTCTTCTTTGTTGTCGTTGTAGCCTTCCAGCCATGGGTACGCAAACGTACAGGTTGCCAGGCTCGCCAGCAGAACCAGACCCGAGTACAGCATGGCATAGCCGTCAACGCGCATCAGTGGAGTGACGTCCATCGCCCCGCCCTGGCCAACAAACCAGAGAGAGACTAATGCGGCGTTCAGACCGATGACCGACAGCGTGGCATTCAGGAAGTGATTGCGTCGCCACGCAATGGAGAGCATCACAACCACCACCGTCAATCCGACGATCAGCAGCGGTAGCAGCGCGATCAGTTGTTGTGGAGTTATTGTCATGGCGAATTACGGCCTTGTAGTAGAAGCAGAATTAACAAACCACTGCTGGATATTCCCCATCGCGGAGTGCGAGGTATCCAGAATTGGCTGCGGGAAGAAGCCCAACAGCACCAGCAGTACGACCAGCAGCAGGATGATGAACAGCTCACGCAGCGACATCCCCGGCAGTTCTTTTGCAGCAATTTCGCTCTTCGCTTTACCGAAGTAAGCGCGATGCAGCATCGCCAGCGAGTAAACGGAAGCGAACACCAGACCAAAGGTGGAGATCACGGTAATGACCGGCACCACTTTGAAGCTGCCGAACAGAATCATAAATTCGCCGACGAAGTTACCGGTACCTGGCATACCCAGCGTGGCCACCGCGAAGAACATAGAGAGCGCTGGCAGCCATTTAATTTTGCTCCACAGACCGCCCATCATACGCATGTCACGGGTGTGAAGACGTTCGTACAGCTGACCACACAGGATGAAGAGACCGGCTGCGGACAGACCATGCGCAATCATCTGGATAACCGCACCCTGGTAAGCCAGCTGGCTGCCGGTGTAGATGGCAATCAGTACAAAGCCCATGTGGGAAACGGAGGTGTACGCAATCAGACGTTTAATGTCGTACTGCGTGAAGGCCATCCAGGCACCGTAGAAG
This sequence comes from Enterobacter cloacae complex sp. 394I7, assembly GCF_057320345.1. Taxonomy (NCBI): domain Bacteria; kingdom Pseudomonadati; phylum Pseudomonadota; class Gammaproteobacteria; order Enterobacterales; family Enterobacteriaceae; genus Enterobacter; species Enterobacter cloacae complex sp. 394I7. Next base: position 2,193,804 of record NZ_JBXWCR010000001.1, read on the forward strand.
ATACCGATCACACCAAGCCACATCGCAATTGGCGCGAACTCAGCGGACGCATTCGGGAACAGCGGCAGAGCGAAACGCAGCAGACCGTAGGCCGCGGTTTTCAGCAAGATCCCCGCCAGGTCAACGGAACCCGCCGTTGGCGCCTGTGAGTGCGCGTCTGGCAGCCAGCCGTGCAGGGGAACCACCGGCATTTTCACCGCGAAGGCAATGAAGAAGCCCAGCATCAGCAGGTATTCCACACCGTGAGACATCGGGGTCTTCAGCAGGTCTTCATAGTTGAAGGTCCAGATACCGGTCGCCGTATGGTGAACAAACACCAGCGCCAGAATCGCAATCAACATCACCAGACCGCTCGCCTGGGTATAGATGAAGAACTTGGTTGCCGCCGTGATACGCGTTTTACCGTCGGACGCCTTATGGCCCCACAGCGCGATCAGGAAGTACATCGGCACCAGCATCATCTCCCAGAAGAAGAAGAACAGGAACATGTCGATGGCAAGGAACACGCCGATAACGCCGCCCAGGATCCACATCAGGTTCAGGTGGAAGAAGCCCTGGTATTTTTCAATTTCTCGCCAGGAGCAGAGTACCGCCAGAACGCCGAGCAGACCCGTCAGCACCACCATCAGCAGCGACAGACCGTCGATAGCCAGGTGAATGGTTATCCCAAAACGCGGGATCCACGGCAGAATAAATTCAGACTGCCACTGCGGAATCCCCGCAGACTGCGTCAGAGAGTAGCCACCCTGCAACCACAGTTGCAGACCAAGCGCGAGCGTCAATCCCATGGTGATCAGCGCGATCCAGCGCGGCATCTTCACGCCAAAGCGTTCAGTCTGCCAGCACAGGAAGCCGCCGATGAAGGGAATTAATATTAGCCAGGGTAGTAACATGGCGATTTACATTCCTTTTTAAGGCCCCCAGCAGGGGCCTGATTTTCAACGAATTCGAATAAAATTCACTTAACGATCAACGCAACACCATCAGCAGCGCCAGCACGACAACCGCACCGATGCTCATGGACGCCACATACCAGCGCAGGTAACCGTTCTCGCTGAACAGCAGGCCTTTACCTGCAAAGCGGGAAAGGATCGCCGGGATATTCATCAGGGAGTTCAGCGGATCGCGTTTTAGCAGCCACGCAATGCCCAGGAACGGCTTGACGAAGATCATGTCGTACAGCCAGTCGAAGCCCCACGCGTTGTACCACCAGGTCCCCAGCAGGCGGCCTGGCGCACTGTTGGCAACGGCAGTCACCAGCGTGCGTTTGCCCAGCCACAGCCATGCTGCGATAAGGATGCCCGCGATAGCGACCACACCCGAGGTAATTTCAAGCGTCAGAACGCGACCGTGCTCAAGCTCGGTGGTGTCCGGCAGTACGCCCTGCAGCGGTGGCACAATCAGTGCGCCAACGAAGGTGGAGAGTACCAGCAGCACAATCAGCGGCAGGTGATGAGTAATCCCCTTCCCTGCGTGAGCGTGAATTTGTTCTTTACCGTGGAATACGATGAAAATCATACGGAAGGTATACAGGGAGGTCATGAACGCACCGACCAGTCCCGCAACCATCAGATTGATATGACCATTCGCCATGGCACCGGCAAGGATTTCGTCCTTACTGAAGAAGCCCGCGGTAATCAGCGGCAGTGCCGCCAGCGCCGCGCCGCCCACCAGGAAGCAGACATAAACCAGCGGAATGGACTTACGCAGTCCGCCCATCTTGAAGATGTTCTGCTCGTGGTGGCAGGCCAGAATCACGGAACCGGATGAGAGGAACAGCAGCGCTTTAAAGAACGCGTGCGTCATCAGGTGGAAAATGGCTGCGTCCCATGCCTGAACACCCAGTGCCAGGAACATATAACCAATCTGGCTCATGGTGGAGTACGCGAGAACGCGTTTGATGTCGGTTTGCACCAGCGCGGCAAAGCCTGCCAGCACCAGCGTTACCGCACCAACGATACCCACCAGATGCAGAATTTCCGGCGTCATCAGGAACAGACCATGCGTACGCGCAATCAGGTAGACCCCAGCGGTAACCATGGTTGCGGCGTGGATCAGCGCGGAGACAGGCGTTGGACCTGCCATCGCGTCGGCCAGCCATGTCTGCAACGGCAGCTGCGCGGATTTACCCACGGCACCACCCAGCAGCATCAGCGTTGCCCACCACAGCATGTCATTGCCGGCAGCGAAGTGCGCTGGCGCCAGTTCCACCATTTCACGGAAATTCAGCGTGCCCAGTTCGTTGTAGAGAATGAACAGCGCGAAGGCGAGGAAGACGTCACCCACACGGGTCACGACAAACGCTTTCATGGCCGCTGCGCCATTCTTCGGATCGGTATAGTAGAAGCCGATCAGCAGATAAGAGCAGAGACCCACGCCTTCCCAGCCGAGATACATCAACAGCAGGTTATCGGCCAGCACCAGAACAACCATGCTCGCGATAAACAGGTTGGTGTAGGCGAAGAAGCGGGAGTAACCCTCTTCACCGCGCATATACCAGGAGGCAAACATGTGGATCAGGAAGCCCACGCCGGTTACCACGGAGAGCATGGTCAGAGAGAGACCATCCAGCACCAGGTTGAAACCGATGTTGAAATCACCGACCGACATCCAGGTCCACAGCGGTACGCTGAAGGCCTGACGCCCGTTATTAAAGAAGTCGATACCCGCATACGCTGTCACCAGCGCAGCCAGACCCACAGAGCCCATGCCGACGGTGGCGGACAGATTCTCAGACCAGCGGCCACGAGAAAACGCCAGCAGCACGAAGCCAATCAGCGGAAAAATAATGGTTAAGGCAAGCATGTTCATCCACGCAACTCACTTACTGAATCGATGTTCAGGTTCTGGCGGCGACGATGGAGCTGCAGTAACAGCGCCAGGCCAATACTCGCTTCGGCAGCCGCGAGGCTGATGGCGAGAATGTACATCACCTGACCATCGGTCTGGCCCCAGTAGCTTCCGGCGACCACGAAGGCCAGCGCGGAGGCGTTAATCATGATTTCCAGACCGATCAGCATAAACAGCAGATTGCGGCGGATAACCAGACCGGTTAAGCCCAGAACGAATAAAATCGCAGCGAGGATCAGTCCATGTGTTAAGGGGATCATGCGCGTTCCTCCGTTTTTCTTTTCGCGCGGTCGTCAGTGCGGTTGCTCAGCAACTCACCAGCACGCTCTTCGCGGCCAACGTGGAAGGCGACAACCAGGCCCGCCAGCAGCAGCATAGAGGCCAGTTCAACCGCCAGGACGTATGGGCCAAACAGCGTAATACCCACCTCTTTAGCGCCGATTGGCGTGCCGTCGATGCCCTGATCATTCACGCCCAGAATGGCGTAAACAATGACCACCAGCATGATGGCCGACAGGATCGCCGGGCCAATCCAGACCTGCGGTTTTAACCACTGACGTTCCTGCTCAATTTCAGAGCCGCCCAGGTTCAGCATCATCACCACGAAGACGAACAGCACCATGATGGCCCCGGCGTAGACGATGATCTCCAGCGCACCAGCAAAGTGCGCGCCCAGCGCAAAGAACACCCCGGAAATAGCCAGCAGCGAGATAATTAAGTACAGCAGCGCATGCACCGGATTGGTGTGCGTAATCACTCGCAGCGTAGCCAGGATGGCGATAAGGCCACAGATATAAAAAGCGAATTCCATTGCCCTCTCCTTACGGTAACAGGCTCTTGACGTCGATAGGCTTAGCTTCGTTCTCTGCTTCGCCCTTATCTTTGCCGTCGATTGCCATACCCGCCATCCGGTAGAAGTTATATTCCGGGTATTTGCCCGGACCGGAAATCAGCAGATCCTCTTTCTCGTACACCAGGTCCTGACGCTTATACTCACCCAGTTCGAAGTCCGGGGTCAGCTGAATCGCCGTGGTTGGGCACGCTTCTTCACACAGACCGCAGAAAATGCAGCGTGAGAAGTTGATGCGGAAGAACTCAGGATACCAGCGGCCATCTACCGTCTCTGCTTTCTGCAGAGAGATACAGCCCACCGGACACGCTACCGCACACAGGTTACAGGCAACGCAGCGCTCTGAACCGTCCGGATCGCGCGTCAGCACGATACGGCCACGGTAGCGCGGCGGCAGATATACCGGCTCTTCCGGGTACATCCGGGTTTCGCGTTTGGCAAACGCGTGCAGGCCGATCATCCAGATACTGCGTACCTGAGTGCCGAAACCTACCAATAATTCTTTTAAGGTCATGGTCTATAGCCCCTTATGGCTGCTGCCAGAGAATGACAGCCGCCGTTACCAGCAAGTTGATGAGCGTCAGCGGCAGGCACACTTTCCAGCCGAAGGACATTACCTGGTCATAACGCGGACGCGGTAACGCTGCGCGAATCAAAATGAACATCATCATGAAGAACGCGGTTTTCAGCGCGAACCAGATGAACGGCGGTAAGAACGGGCCATGCCAGCCACCAAAGAACAGCGTTACCATCAACGCGGAAATGGTGACAATACCGATGTACTCGCCCACGAAGAACAGACCGAATTTCATACCGGAATATTCGATGTGGTAACCGTCGGCCAGTTCCTGTTCGGCTTCTGGCTGGTCAAACGGGTGACGGTGACACACCGCCACGCCCGCGATAGCAAAGGTAATAAAACCAAAGAACTGCGGGATAACGTTCCAGATGTCAGCCTGGTTGTTGACGATGTCGGTCATGTTGAATGAACCGGCTTGCGCCACCACACCCATCAGGGAAAGCCCCAGGAATACTTCGTAGCTCAGCGTCTGCGCAGAAGCACGCATCGCACCCAGCAGGGAGTATTTGTTGTTACTGGACCAGCCCGCGAACAGCACCGCATACACGGCGAGGCCTGCCATCATCAGGAAGAACAGAATGCCGATGTTCAGGTCAGCCACCACCCAGGTCGGGCTGACAGGAACAATCGCGAACGCCAGCAGCAGCGAGGTAAAGGCGATCATCGGTGCCAGAGTAAAGATCACGCGGTCAGAGAAGCGCGGGATCCAGTCCTCTTTAAAGAACATCTTGATCATGTCCGCTACCAGCTGGAGTGAACCACCCCAGCCCACGCGGTTCGGCCCGTAACGGTTCTGGAACAGACCGAGCAGACGACGCTCACCAAAGCTCATGAACGCGCCACAGGTGACGACCACCAGCAGGATAACTATCGCTTTCAGAATGCTCAGCAGGATGTCGATAAGATCCGGCGTTAACCAACTCATGCTTTTGCCTCCTGCAGATTATCAAGACGCGCACCCGCCAGTACCGGCGCGATGCCAGGCATACCCATCGGCAGACCCACCTGCCCTGCTGTCAGACTTTCAGAGATAATCAGCGGCAAGCTGATTGTCTGGCCATCGTAACTAAAGGCGATGTTCGCACCCGCGTTAACGCCAAGCTTCGCGGCATCTGCCGGGTTAAGCTTGATGTACGGCTGCGGCATGCGGCTCTGGAATACCGGAGAACGCTGGGACAATTCGTCACTACCGAACAGATGGTAGTACGGCGCAATACGCCAGTTCCCTTCCTGCGCCTGGAAGCTCGCCGGCACGGTGGTGAAGAAGTCCAGACCGGTGTCGGAAGCTTCAATCAGACGCACGCCCGGGTCACCGTGGCGCAGAGAGCCGCCCACTTCAGCCTGGAATTTGTTCCATGCCTGCGGGGAGTTCCAGCCTGGTGCCCATGCGAACGGAACCTGAGAGCGCGGTGCAGACGGCTGGTTGTTCCCTTCCATTGAGAAGGCAAACATCGTGTCTTTATCCTGCGGCTGACGAGGTTCGTGAACGCTGATGTTGGCACGCATCGCGGTACGACCGCTGTAACGGTGCGGTTCACGCGCCAGTTTCTGGCCACGAATACGGAAGCTTGCGTCAGGAGCCGCATCTTTGATGCCAGCCAGCTGAGGCAGTTTTTCCACGACCGCGTCGATAACATGGTCGAGCTGCGTCCAGTCCACTTCACGGCTCTGAACAGTGCTGTGCAGAGAGTGCAGCCAGCGCCAGCTTTCCAGCATTATGGTGTTGCTGTCGTAGTACGCCGGGTCATACACCTGGAAGAAACGCTGTGCGCGGCCTTCGTTGTTGATAACCGTACCGTCGCTTTCCGCGAAGCTTGCCGCAGAGAGCACCAGGTGCGCTTTGTCCATAATCGCGGTGCGCTGATGGTCAATTACCATCACCAGCGGCGCTTTGGAGAGCGCTGCGTCAACGCGTGCGGCAGAAGCATGGCGATGCAGGTCGTTTTCCAGCACAACAACGGCGTCAGCGGCACCGGATTCCAGTTCGCTTAACGCAGCTTCCAGAGAGCCACCGCCAATCATTCCCAGACCGATGCTGTTCACCGCACGGGCAATCATGGTCACGCCAACGTCTGCACCACGGCCTTTCAGCGCTTTAGCCACGTTCGCGGCAGCCTGGATGATCTCCGCGCTACCGGCGTTAGTGCCGGAAACAATCAGGGGTTTCTTCGCACCCGCCAGGGCCTGAACAATCACATCAACCTTGTTCTGCAGGTCGCGATCGAGACCTTCAACGGCCGGAGAATTGCTGTCCAGCGCATGAGCAATCGCAAAGCCAAGACGGGCCTGGTCTTCAACCGGCGCGCAGTAGGTCCACGCCGCGATATCGTCCAGACGCGTGTTGTCGACGTTGGTCACAAACAGAGGATGCTTCGCACGCTGACCGATGTTGAGGATTGCCGCAATCTGCCAGTCAGCCACTTTCTGAGCCGCCGCCATTTCACGTGCTTTACCTTTGACCGCCTGACGAACCGCCAGGGCAGCGCGAGCGCCGGTCTGCGTCAAATCTTCACCCAGCACCAGAACCGCATCATAAGATTCAATTTCACGCAGCGCTGGGGTATGAATACCGCCTTCACGCAGCACTTTCAGTACCAGCTGCAGACGTTCCTGCTCGCCCTGAGCGATACCGGTGTAGAAGTTTTCCGCCCCAACCAGCTCACGCAGCGCAAAGTTACTTTCGATGCTGGCGCGCGGGGAGCCGATACCGATCACTTTCTTCGACTGGCGCAGAATATCTGCCGCGCCCTGCATCGCCTGTTCAGCGTTCAGGGTGATGAAGTCATCACCACGGCGTTGAACGGGCTGACGTGGACGGTCTTTCAGGTTCACGTAGCCGTAGCCGAAACGACCGCGGTCGCACAGGAAGTAATGGTTAACGGTACCGTTATAACGGTTTTCAATACGACGCAGTTCGCCATAGCGCTCACCCGGGCTGGTGTTACAGCCCAGCGAACACTGCTGGCAGATGCTTGGTGCAAACTGCATGTCCCACTTACGGTTGTAACGCTCGGAGTGGGTTTTATCGGTGAAGACGCCGGTTGGACAAATCTCGACCAGGTTACCGGAGAATTCGCTTTCCAGCGTACCGTCTTCCGGACGACCAAAGTAGACGTTGTCATGCGCGCCATACACGCCCAGATCTTGTCCGTCTGCGTAATCTTTGTAGTAACGCACGCAGCGGTAGCAGGCGATGCAGCGGTTCATTTCGTGAGAGATGAACGGCCCCAGATCCTGGTTGCGGTGGGTACGTTTGGTAAAGCGATAGCGACGGAAGCTGTGACCGGTCATTACGGTCATATCCTGAAGGTGGCAGTTACCGCCCTCTTCACAGACCGGGCAATCGTGCGGGTGGTTGGTCATCAACCATTCCACAACGCTTTCACGGAACTGTTTGGCTTCTTCGTCATCAATCGAAATAAAAGTGCCTTCGGTGGCTGGCGTCATACAGGACATCACCAGGCGACCACGCGTGTCTTCCGCGTTTTGATATTGCTTCACCGCACACTGGCGGCAAGCACCGACGCTGCCCAGCGCCGGATGCCAGCAAAAATACGGAATATCAAGGCCGAGCGACAGACAAGCTTCCAGCAGGTTGTCCGCCCCGTTGACCTCATACTCTTTGCCGTCTACATGAATCGTAGCCATTAGCATGCTTCCAGTTGGCTCAGTCGTAACTGAGCGTTAATCAAAATTCTGTTTTACCAGCGCGCTTTCAGCAGGTTCGGCTGAATCCCATTGATGGCATGGGTATTGCTGAACGGCTGCTTGATGCCTGCTTCGAATTCGTCGCGGAAATATTTAATCGCGCTCTGCAGTGGCTCAACGGCGCCTGGTGCGTGGGCACAGAAGGTTTTCCCTGGACCCAGGAATCGACACAGTTGCTCAAGTGTCTCGATATCGCCAGGCTGGCCTTCGCCACGTTCGATAGCACGCAGGATCTTCACGCTCCACGGCAGACCATCACGGCACGGTGTACACCAGCCGCAGGACTCGCGGGCAAAGAACTCTTCGAGGTTACGCACCAGCGATACCATGCCGATCTCGTGGTCGACGGCCATCGCCAGCGCCGTACCCAGACGGCTGCCTGCTTTACCAATGCTTTCGAATTCCATCGGCAGATCAAGATGGGCCTCGGTCAGGAAGTCGGTCCCTGCACCGCCTGGCTGCCAGGCTTTGAATTTCAGGCCATCACGCATGCCGCCAGCGTAGTCTTCAAGAATTTCACGTGCGGTGGTGCCAAACGGCAGTTCCCAGACGCCAGGGTTCTTCACGCGACCGGAGAAGCCCATCAGCTTGGTACCGGCATCTTTACTGTTCGAGATGCCCTGATACCACTCCACGCCATTGGCGAGGATTGCCGGGACGTTACACAGGGTTTCGACGTTGTTTACACAGGTCGGTTTACCCCAGACGCCAGAGCTTGCCGGGAAAGGTGGCTTGGAACGTGGGTTCGCACGGCGGCCTTCAAGGGAGTTAATCAGTGCGGTCTCTTCACCACAGATATAACGCCCTGCCCCGGTGTGCACGAACAGCTCGAAGTCAAAACCGGTGCCAAGGATGTTTTTACCCAACAGGCCCGCTTCAGTGGCTTCGGCAATCGCGCGACGCAGGTTTTCAGCCGCTTCGATGTATTCACCGCGCAGGAAGATGTAACCCCGGTACGCTTTCAGCGCGAACGCGGAGATCAGCATGCCTTCCACCAGCAGGTGCGGCAGCTGTTCCATCAGCAGGCGGTCTTTATAGGTGCCCGGTTCCATTTCATCAGCGTTACACAGCAGGTAACGGATGTTCATGGATTCGTCTTTTGGCATCAGGCTCCACTTCAGACCGGTGGAAAAGCCTGCGCCGCCGCGCCCTTTCAGGCCAGCGTCTTTGACCGCACTGACGATGTCGTCCGGCGCCATGCCGCCCAGGGCTTTACGCGCACCGGCATAGCCGTTTTTGCTCTGGTATTCGTCGAGCCATACCGGCTGTTTGTCATCACGCAGACGCCAGGTCAGTGGATGAGTTTCAGCAGTACGAATTACAGTTTTCATTTGTACTGCTCCAGCAGGTCAGGAATGGCTTCCGGCGTCAGATAACTGTGAGTATCCTCATCAATCATCATGGTCGGCCCCTTGTCGCAGTTCCCCAGGCAGCAGGTTGGCAGCAGCGTAAAGCGGCCATCGAACGTGGTCTGGCCTGGCTTAATATTGAGCTTTTTCTCAATCGCTGCCTGAATGCCCTGATAACCGGTAATGTGACAAACCACGCTGTCACAGTAGCGGATCACATGGCGACCCACCGGCTGACGGAAGATCTGGCTGTAGAACGTGGCTACGCCTTCTACGTCACTTGCCGGAATGCCCAGCACTTTTGCGATCTCATAGATCGCCCCATCCGGCACCCAACCACGCTGTTTCTGTACGATTTTCAGCGCTTCAATGGACGCCGCACGCGGGTCTTCGTAGTGGTGCATCTCGTGCTCAATGGCGGCACGTTCTGCTTCACTCAGCTCAAAAGCCTCGGTTTGTGGTTGTTGATTCTCGTGCATAATTAGCGGTCCACATCTGACATAACAAAATCGATACTACCCAGATACACAATCAGGTCGGAGACCAGACTGCCGCGGATGGCGGACGGGATCTGCTGCAGGTGCGCAAAGCTTGGTGTACGCACGCGGGTACGGTAGCTCATGGTGCTGCCGTCACTGGTCAGGTAGTAACTGTTAATACCCTTGGTCGCTTCAATCATCTGGAAGGATTCTTGCGCCGGCATGACCGGACCCCAGGAAACCTGCAGGAAGTGGGTGATCAGGGTTTCGATATGTTGCAGCGTGCGCTCTTTCGGCGGCGGCGTCGTCAGCGGGTGATCCGCCTTGAACGGGCCTTCCGGCATGTTGTTGAGGCACTGCTCAAGGATGCGCAGACTCTGGCGCAACTCTTCAACTTTCAGCATCACGCGGGTGTAGCAGTCGGAAACACCGCCGCCAACCGGGACTTCGAAGTCGAAGTTTTCATAGCCAGAGTAAGGGCGGGCTTTACGCACGTCGAAATCAATACCGGTTGCGCGCAGACCCGCACCTGTCGTACCCCACTCCAGCGCTTCTTTCGCACCGTAGGCTGCAACGCCCTGGGAACGGCCTTTCAGGATGGTATTACGCAGTGCGGCTTTCTCGTAAGAAGCCAGACGTTTTGGCATCCAGTCGAGGAATTCACGCAGCAGACGCTCCCAGCCGCGCGGCAGATCGTGTGCCACACCGCCGATACGGAACCAGGCCGGGTGCATACGGAAACCGGTGATGGCTTCTACCAGATCGTAGATTTTCTGACGATCGGTAAAGGCAAAGAAGACCGGTGTCATCGCGCCAACGTCCTGAATGAACGTGGAGATATACAGCAGGTGGCTGTTGATACGGAACAGTTCGGAGAGCATCACGCGGATGACGTTAACGCGATCCGGTACGGTGATACCTGCCAGTTTCTCAACGGCCAGCACGTATGGCATTTCGTTTACGCAACCGCCGAGGTACTCGATACGGTCGGTATACGGAATGTAGCTGTGCCAGGACTGACGCTCGCCCATCTTCTCAGCACCACGGTGGTGGTAACCGATGTCCGGTACGCAGTCGACAATCTCTTCGCCATCAAGCTGAAGAATAATACGGAAAGCACCGTGCGCAGAGGGGTGGTTTGGACCGAGGTTGAGGAACATGAAGTCCTCGTTTTCCGTCCCGCGTTTCATGCCCCAGTCTTCCGGCTTGAAGGTCAGCGCTTCCATCTCCAGATCCTGCTTGGCTTTCGTCAGCTCAAACGGGTCGAATTCAGTTGCACGTGCCGGGTAGTCTTTACGCAGCGGGTGGCCGGTCCACGTCTGCGGCATCATGATGCGCGTCAGATGCGGGTGGCCGTCGAAGGTCATCCCGAACATTTCCCAGGTTTCACGCTCATACCAGTTAGCGTTCGGGAAAAGTTTAGTGATCGTCGGCAGATGCATGTCGTTTTCAGACAATGCCACCTTGAGCATGATATCCGTATTACGGTCTATTGAGATCAGGTGGTAGAAAACGGAAAAATCCGCAGCAGGGAGACCCTGGCGGTGCGTACGCAGACGTTCATCCATGCCGTGTAAGTCAAACAGCATGACGTAAGGTTTTGGCAATTTCTTGAGGAAATCGACCACTTCCAGTAATTGCTCACGCTTCACCCAAACAACGGGTACCCCGGTGCGGGTCGCCTGAACAGTAAAGGCATCCGGCCCAAAACGGTTGCGCAGTTCGCCAATGACAGGGTCATCCAGATGATCCCGTGTTTGCCAGGCGGCTTCTTGCGCGGTTAAGTCGGTCATATTGTTCACCATTGCAAATGGTCCGTGGTGACTGTAGGGCGTGGCTTCGCGCTATTTGAGTAGTGATATGCGAAGGTTTACTCCATGCCCACAGGCGCAAATTAAATTTCGTCAGGCGTACGCAGATTGGTTACTGCAATACGTTCGCCGCGTTTACGCTCGCGCTCAGACTGCATGTTGGCGCGGTAAACACCCTGATCGCCAACCACCCAGGAGAGCGGACGACGTTCTTTACCGATAGACTCCTGCAGCAGCATCAGCGCCTGCATGTAAGCTTCCGGACGCGGCGGACAACCCGGGATGTAAACATCCACTGGAATAAACTTATCTACGCCCTGTACGACGGAATAAATGTCGTACATACCGCCAGAGTTTGCACATGCGCCCATGGAAATAACCCATTTTGGCTCCAGCATCTGGTCATACAGACGCTGAATAACAGGTGCCATCTTGGTAAAGCATGTACCTGCCACCACCATCAGGTCAGCCTGACGTGGGGAAGCACGCAGTACCTCTGCCCCAAAACGCGCAACGTCATGCACCGCAGTGAATGACGTCACCATTTCAACGTAGCAGCAAGAAAGGCCAAAGTTGTAAGGCCAGATGGAGTTCTTACGACCCCAGTTGACCATATCGTGCATGGCATGCTCGAGTTTGCCCATGTACACGCTTTTATTGACTTCTTGCTCCAGGGGGTCGGTTACGATCTCCTGTTTTTGCAGGGGGTAACGGTCATTCTCACCGTTAGGATCTATGCGGGTGAGCGTATAATCCATCTTATTGCCTCGCTGTTACTGCTGACGATTAGAGATACTGTTTTCCGGGTTGATGTGTTCACGACGTGAACGCGCAGGCGTCCAGTCAAGCGCGCCAATACGCACCAGATAAACCAGACCGGCCAGTAACACTAAAATGAAAATTGCGGCCTCGACAAAGCCCACCCAACCACTTTCGCGGATGGAAGTTGACCATGCGAAAAGGTAAAGCGCTTCCACGTCAAAGATGACGAAGAACATGGCTACCAGATAGAACTTGGCAGACAGGCGTAAGCGAGCGGAACCTACTGAATCAATACCTGATTCGAAAGGTGTGTTCTTGTGCCTTGCACGGGCGCGACCGCCCAGGAACCAGCCGCCGACTAACATCAGGCAGCACAGGCCAATGGCTACAATAAGAAAGATTGCGAATGCCCAGTGATGAGCGATGACTTCTGTGGATGTTGACATACTCATTGCTTACTCATCAAAAGTGATACCTACGACACTGCTCTTGCTGGCAGATGGGCATCACATCGATTCATGGGGAGGAACGAAAAACCTTACACTAACTGTCAGAAATGAGACGTAGACAGCAAAATGATGGGGTTTTTTACTCCTTTCTATAACCTTTTGTCAACTTTAACAAAGGTTTCTTCACATTAAATTACATCGAGCGATTCTCATTAACATTTGGTGCCCTTTAACCCTGGTGGGTACCTGAGTTTACGTCAAATGCATGTTGTTGAATCGTGTCCGTTTTGGAAGTAAAAAAAATAACCCTCCTATTTTGACAGGATTTGCCAACGATTCCTCCCCCCAAAGAGGAGTATTTTCTTGATCTGAGACACGCTTTTGTTAATTCACCCAAAAAACCAGCAACATATTTCCTGTTTTATTAACATCGAGGCGAGCTGGAGGGAGACTGAACGGGAAACGCACAACATTTGAACAAAAGCATTTATCTCACTGATAAATAGACACTATCCTAAAAATCCACGCGGTGATCGCGGGTATTACTGCCAAAAAAAAGCCACTGCAGGCGAAAATCGCGTGAGTGGCTTTTTTTTACATTTACAAATTGTTACCAGAATTTTGAGCTGTCGATCACTCAAAGTCCCCTTCAACGATCAGGGAATCATCCCCCCCTTCGGAGGTAACATGTTCGAACTGCCATGGATTATGGAAGTTTTCCATCGCCTCGAACACGACTTTCGCCAGTTCGTTATTGCTGGACGTATTGTGGCAGAGCAGATACTCCGTATCAGGCAAAGCAGGAAGACCATCTGATTTACCCAGTACGCGCAGATCCGGACTCATCATTTCTACCGGACGGGCCGTTACCCCAAGCCCCGCTTTCACGGCAGCACGTACCGCTGGCAATGTGGAAGCCACATAAGCCAGACGCCATGGAATGCTGGCCTCATTGAGCGCCGACAACACCATATCGCGGAACGGGCTCGGATCATCCAGTAATACCAATGGAATTGGCTCACCTTTTTGCAGCACATATTCAGCGGCGCAATACCAATGCGTCGGAGACGTGCGCAACGTCAGGCAATTAAATTGCCCTGGACGGTGCGTGGTCACCACCAGATCGACCTTATTCTCATTTAACATCTCAATCATAAAAGCATTTCGTTTTACGCTAACGTCCAGCGCAAGCTTCGGATAAACCGAACTAATTCGATTGAGAAGAAATGGCAATATTGTGTCTGCTGACTCATCAGACGCACCTAACGTTAGCACCCCTTGCAGGTTGCTATACATTAATGACATACATGCTTCGTCATTAAAGCGAAGTATTTTCCTGGCATAACCCAGAAGCTGAATACCGTGTTCCGTTAAGAGCTTATTACGCCCGTGACGGGCAAAGAGCTCTTTACCAACCAGTTGTTCCAGCCGTTGCATTTGCTGGCTAACGGCGGACTGGGTTCGGCAAACGGCGGCAGCAGCAGCTGCAAAAGTGTTGAGATCGGCGACCGCAACAAACGTTCTCAGCAGATCGAGGTCGAGATTCATTATCGGACGATTTGCATTTATCATATCTTTTCACTTTCAGGTTGCTCGTGCGGAGCTGCCCGGGTTGAAGCTGTGTGTGTAACAGTTAAGCAATTCCCTCTGAAGGTTTTCCCTCGCATCCCGGCCCGGCAGACTGCCTGACAGATAGTTATTGTGCTGTTTTAATATCAACAGTCAGAAAGCACGTTTCATGACGTTATTTTTATTCTCTTAAACGTTCAGGATATTTAGATGTTTGCAGGTTTATGTAAATTCCATTAAGGGTGATACACCCTTTCTGCCATCTTTCTCGCAGTGCTGTCAACGTAGCAGGAGATGTTTAACCCATTCCGGCCAGAGATAACTCTAACAATAACAATCAATTAATTCAGAAAACCTGTTCCACAAATACAAAACATATGTATCTGTGCCCAGCTTTCCTGAAAGACATCTTAACCCAAATCCACTTTATTTATAAGTCTTATTGCAATATTGCGGATTTATGAGGGTTGTTAAGCTTCTCAACTAATTTTATTAAAATTAACTAAAGTTGCATTTTGTTGGTTAATAATAAATAAATTTTAATTTAGATTAAGGCCATTCATTAATAACACTTAACATTAATTTCACATGAGTAACTTTTAGCCAATGCACACTATTACAATGCCACGTAACGAAGCATTCAGGTTTTACGAAAGGTCACTCAGCGTAACTGCCACGCAGGTTGCGGATATTATTTATTTTTATCAGCACAATATACAACTTTTATATTCCTTAACAGCACAATAAACCTATTATCACACCATTAACCTTACTTTACGTCAGTTAAATTGTTCTCTGATAGCGAAAAAGATTCACTCCATTTTCATTCACTCCACAAAATCTTCTCCTGCCCGCCCTTCAAAACGAAGCGAGGGGGGAGTACATTATTCCGTGCTGACTTCCACGGCAGGGAGTGGCAACAAACGCGAAAAGGTTAAAGGTTCATGTCCCCTATCGAAAAATCCAGCAAGCTAGATAACGTCTGTTACGACATCCGTGGCCCGGTTCTGAAAGAGGCTAAACGCCTTGAAGAAGAAGGCAATAAGGTTCTGAAACTCAACATTGGTAACCCTGCGCCATTTGGTTTTGAAGCGCCGGATGAGATTCTGGTTGATGTGATCCGCAACCTGCCCACTGCGCAAGGCTATTGCGATTCAAAAGGACTTTACTCCGCACGAAAAGCCATCATGCAGCACTACCAGGCGCGCGATATGCGTGATGTTACCGTTGAAGATATCTATATCGGCAACGGCGTCTCTGAGCTGATCGTGCAGGCCATGCAGGCGCTGCTGAACAGCGGCGACGAAATGCTGGTTCCCGCGCCGGATTATCCGCTGTGGACGGCGGCCGTATCCCTGTCCAGCGGTAAAGCCGTGCACTATCTTTGCGATGAGTCCTCTGACTGGTTCCCGGATCTCGATGATATTCGTGCGAAAATTACCCCACGCACGCGCGGCATCGTCATTATTAACCCGAACAACCCAACGGGCGCGGTCTACTCAAAAGAGCTGCTGATGGAGATCGTGGAGATCGCCCGCCAGCACAACCTGATCATCTTTGCCGACGAAATTTACGACAAGATCCTGTATGACGCGGCGCAGCACCACTCTATCGCCGCACTGGCTCCGGACCTGCTGACCGTGACTTTTAACGGCCTGTCTAAAACCTACCGTGTGGCCGGTTTCCGTCAGGGCTGGATGGTCTTAAACGGCCCGAAAAAACATGCGAAAGGCTATATTGAAGGGCTGGAAATGCTCGCCTCTATGCGTTTATGTGCCAACGTGCCGGCGCAGCATGCTATCCAGACCGCACTCGGCGGCTATCAGAGCATCAGCGAGTTTATCGTGCCGGGCGGGCGTTTATATGAGCAGCGTAACCGCGCGTGGGAGCTTATCAACGATATTCCAGGCGTCTCCTGCGTGAAGCCGAACGGCGCACTCTACATGTTCCCGAAAATCGACGCGAAACGCTTTAATATTCATGACGACCAGAAGATGGTGCTCGATTTCCTGCTGCAGGAAAAAGTGCTGCTGGTTCAGGGTACCGCCTTTAACTGGCCGTGGCCGGATCACGTGCGTATCGTTACCCTGCCGCGTGAAGATGACCTCGAGATGGCCATCAGCCGCTTTGGACGTTTCCTCTCAGGTTACCACCAGTAATCTTAAAATCAGGCTACTTCGGTAGCCTGATTTGCATCTTGCCTCCCCTCCCCGCACAATGAAGTCTGTCGCAGTGAAGACAAAAGGTAACCTATGAGTCAGAGTCATTTCTTTGCCCACCTCTCCCGCCTTAAACTGATCAACCGCTGGCCGCTGATGCGCAATGTCCGCACCGAGAATGTTTCGGAGCACAGTCTGCAGGTTGCGATGGTCGCTCACGCTCTGGCTGCCATCAAAAACCGGAAATTCAACGGGCAGGTTAACGCTGAGCGTATTGCCCTGCTGGCGATGTATCACGATGCCTCGGAAGTGCTGACCGGGGATTTACCGACACCCGTGAAATATTTCAACTCGCAGATAGCCCAGGAATATAAGGCCATTGAGAAGATTGCTCAGCAGAAACTGATCGACATGGTGCCGGACGAGCTGCGCGATATTTTTGAGCCGCTGATTGATGAGCATCAGTACACGGAAGAGGAAAAATTGCTGGTTAAGCAGGCGGATGCGCTATGCGCTTACCTGAAATGTCTGGAAGAGCTGTCCGCGGGGAATAACGAATTTCTGCTGGCGAAAACGCGTCTGGAAAAAACGCTGGAATCACGCCGCAGCGAAGAGATGGATTATTTCATGCAGGTGTTTGTGCCGAGCTTCCATTTGTCGCTAGACGAGATCAGTCAGGACTCCCCTCTCTGACGGTATGCCGGGTCGCGACATCGCCACCCGGCATCAGGGTTTAAAACGGGAACAGCACGGGAATCAGTATCACGCACACCACCATCACCAGCACGGTGAAGGGCACGCCTATCTTCACAAAATCACTGAATTTGTAATTCCCCGGGCCAAGCACCAGCGTATTGACCGGTGACGAGACCGGAGTCATAAACGCTGCAGATGCCGCCATAGCGACGATCATGGCAAACGGGTACGGCGAAACCCCCATTGATTTCGCCATCGCCAGTGCAATGGGTGCCATCAGGACGGCCGTGGCCGTATTGGAGATAAACAGGCCTATCGTGGCGCACATGATAAACAGGCAGACCAGCATCATGTAAGGCCCGTATCCACCGCCTGCGTCCATGAGTCCCTTGACGATCAAATCCACCCCACCGGTTTTTTGTAACGCCAGGGCAAAGGGCATCATCCCGACAATCAGAATGATGCTCGGCCAGTGAATGGCTTTGTAGGCGCTTTCGGCATCAATACAGCGGAATTTACCCATCAGAAGACAGGCGATAATGGCCGCAATGGGGTTTGGAATTTCGTCAGTTAGCATCAGTGCGACCATCAACACCAGGCAAAAAATCGCATGCGGTGCCTGGCTGTGCGCCGGAGAAGCATCGCTCTCTTCAACCGGCATATTAAGTACCACAAAGTCGCGGCCTTTCTGCCCAAGCTGACCGATCAGTTTCCAGTTGCCGACGACCAGGAAGATATCACCGAGCAGGATAGGCTCATCCACTACCGCCCCTTCCATCGCCACGCCATCACGCTTTAAACCCACCACATTCAGCCCATAGCGGGTCCTGAAGCCGATTTCGCGCACGGTTTTACCCAGTAATTCTGATTCCGGGATCAGCGACACTTCGGCCATGCCGACATCCAGCGCCTGGTCTGAGAAATACTCCCCACGTAGCACCATGGGTTCCAGCAACTGTTCACTGCAAAACTCGCGCAAATCGACATCGGCGGTGGACATATCAATCAGCAAAACGTCGCGTGCACGGAATTCCGACACCCCGTTGACGTTAACGATAACCCGCCGAAAACGACGCCAGCGCTCTACGCCGATCACGTTCGCGCCATAGCGCTCGCGCAGCTTCAGGTCGTCAAGACGCTGGCCAATGAGGGGCGAGCCGGGGCGGATAGCCAGACGGCGCGCCCGCCCGGTCAGACGGTACTCTTTGATCAGATCGCGGAAGGTCCGTCGTTTCCAGCCGTCTTTGCTTTTATCCTGTTTTTCCCCCTTCAGGGCAAAACGGGTTAACAGCATGTAGACCACGCCCAGCACCAGAATCACCAGTCCAAGTGGGGTCACGCTGAAAAAGCTAAAGCCTTCAAACCCTTCGCGGATTAGCTCACTGTTGACGACCAGGTTCGGCGGGGTCGCCACCAGCGTCATCATCCCGCTGATAAGACCGGCAAAGCTCAGAGGCATCATCAGGCGCGACGGCGAGGTTTGCATCCGCATGGAGACGCTCAGCACCACCGGGATAAAGATGGCGACGACGCCCGTGGAGCTCATAAACGCCCCCAGCCCGGCAACCGTCAGCATCAGGTAGATCAACATTTTGGTTTCGCTGTTGCCGGCCACCTTGACCAGCCACGACCCCATAATGGTCGCCACGCCAGTGCGCACCAGCCCGTCGCCAATAATAAACAGGGCGGCAATCAGGATAACGTTGGGATCACTAAATCCGGAGAAAGCCTCCGGCAGCGTGAGCGTACCGCTCAGCACAAAGGCAACGATGACAAACAAGGCGATGGCATCCATGCGCACCTTGCCTGAGGCAAAGAGAAGGATGGCGATTAAAAGCAGGCTCAGGACCCAAATCAGTTCACCGTTCACAACATATCCTTGTCAGTGGAGGAGACAAAATTTTGCCATAAAAAAGCCCCAACAATGTGGGGCTATATCATGGGATTACATTTTAAGCGAGACGGTTACAACTCCGTCCGGTGCCTTCGCAACGTTAATCGCCGTCAGCGTGTTAAGCACCAGATCCGCCTCGTTCAGGCGGGGTGAACCCGCCGGAACATTAACGGCGATGACGTGGCTTCCGGCGTTCAACCCCGCCAGGACGCCTGCGGCCGCATCCTCCACCACCACACAATCGGCTGGTGCCAGGCCAAGCAGTTCGGCACCGAGCAAAAAGGCATCCGGTTCAGGCTTGCCGCGCTTCACGCGCTCTGCCGTGATAAACACTTCGGGCGTCGGTAACCCTGCGGCCTTGTGGCGAGCATGGGCAACGGGCACCGAGCCGGAGGTGACGATCGCCCACGGGATTTGGGCTTCGTTCAGATGTTCAAGCAGTTCACGCGCCCCCGGCAGCGCTGTGATGCCATCCGTGTCGGTGGCTTCAATGTGCTCAAGATAGCTGAACTCCGCCTGAATCTCTTCCTCAGAACGTCCTGCTAAGAAGTGCCGCAATGAGGTTATGGCCTGTTTGCCATGGATAAAATTCAGTACTTCCTGATGGTCAATGCCATGTCTGTCCGCCCAATGGCACCATGAACGCTCCACAACCGGCAGCGAATCCACCAGCGTACCGTCCAAATCAAACAGAAAACCTCTACACTGCACAAGCACCTCCGTCAGGCATTAATAATTTGTTGAATCTCATTGTTACTTAAATGGTACTGGCGCGGGCAGGCGTGCCAGACGCTCAGCATGCGCTGATATTTTTCCCACATTGGGGTCTGCGCATTGAAGCCGTGTGTGCCCGCGTCAAAATGGGTATAGCGCCCTTCCGTGTTCACCATAAAACGCACATAGCTCAGATAACGCGCTTCCGTTGCGGCATCAAAGCCCAGGAAGGTGACGCGACGTTCGTCAATGGACTGCTGATCTTTGAGATTGGTCCAGGAAACATGCAGGGCGTGATACATTTCCATAATGTCGATCACGGTGCGGCAGGTTTCTTCTTTCATCTCACCAAACTCGCGGTCCAGTTCACGCATCTGCAAACCAAAGCCACGTTCGACGATTGTCTGCAGGCGGCTGTAGCGCTCAGCGTTATCGGGATCAAGCATAGTCATCATTTTGTACTGGTTGGACAAAATCAGACGTTGAGCATGGGTCATTTCCATCTTTCGACTCCTGTAGCGCATTGCACTGTAAAAAAAAGACACGGTAACGGTGAGTTACTGTGCCTTCTTTTATTCGTCGTTTCGATGATCAATCACAAGTCATCGAGGAATGTTTTGTCGAGTTGCTTAAAAGCGCGCTTGAGCGTGTCAGCCAGCGCCTGGTAATCGGGCTTGCCTTCGACCGGGGCAAGCGCCTGCCCGGCTTCCTCCAGTTTCCCGCGAACTTCATAAAACCAGTGTAAAATAGAAGGCGGGAGTGGCGTGATAGAACGTTTACCTAACCACCACAGACCCTGCATCGGCAGACTTAACGCGAAAAGTGCCGTCGCAACGGCCGGGCCAAGCTGCCCGCCCAGCGCGATTTGCCAGCAGAGCGTAAAGATGGCGACAGGTGGCATAAAGCGAATCGCATAGCGCGTGGCGCGGATCGTGCGGTTCTCAATAAACATGGGCGCAAGGCGCTTTTCCATTGGCCACGTCTTTGCGTAATGCTGTCCCCGACGAAACAGACTGAAAAAATTCACGGACGGGTTCTCTGGTGTCGACATGGCTGTACCTCAACTTCACATATAAAAATTAAAATTTTCGTGCAAAACCACAACAGGCTATGACAACGTTCAAAATATTTTGTCATCAGCACCCCGTATCGGGTATTCTGTGCCAGCCTGATAGGCCCTTAGACGAGAACCATTAACTCGTCAAATTATCGCATATTATGCCATTGGCTGAAAAATGTTCAAAATGGCATAAAATCATATGTATTTCTTCCATCATGCCACAATGTTCGTTTGGCATGATGTTAATCATAAATGTCTGAGTCATTATGCGTTACGCTTTTAGACTCCCTGACGTTTTTTTAGCCACGTATCAATAATAGGTACTTCCATGTCGAGTAAGTTAGTACTGGTTCTGAACTGCGGTAGCTCCTCACTGAAATTCGCCATCATCGATGCGCTCAACGGTGACGAATACCTCTCTGGTTTGGCCGAATGTTTCCATCTGCCTGAAGCACGTATCAAATGGAAGATGGACGGCAGCAAACAGGAAGCGGCTTTAGGTGCAGGCGCCGCTCACAGTGAAGCGCTGAACTTTATCGTTAACACTATTCTGGCACAAAAACCAGAACTGTCTGCTCAGCTGACTGCGATTGGTCACCGTATCGTCCACGGCGGCGAAAAATACACCCGTTCCGTCGTTATCGACGAAACGGTTATCCAGGGCATTAAAGACTCTGCCTCTTTCGCACCGCTGCACAACCCAGCTCACCTGATCGGTATCGCTGAAGCGCTGAAATCCTTCCCGCAGCTGAAAGACAAAAACGTGGCTGTGTTCGACACTGCGTTCCACCAGACCATGCCGGAAGAATCTTACCTCTATGCCCTGCCGTACAGCCTCTACAAAGAGCACGGCGTCCGTCGCTACGGCGCGCACGGCACCAGCCACTTCTATGTGACTCAGGAAGCCGCTAAAGTGCTGAACAAGCCGGTTGAAGAAGTTAACATCATCACCTGCCACCTGGGCAACGGTGGTTCTGTTTCTGCTATCCGCAACGGTAAATGTGTTGATACATCCATGGGTCTGACCCCGCTGGAAGGTCTGGTGATGGGTACCCGTTCCGGTGACATCGACCCGGCTATCATCTTCCACCTGCACGACACCCTGGGCATGAGCGTTGATCAGATCAACAAAATGCTGACCAAAGAGTCTGGCCTGCTGGGTCTGACCGAAGTCACCAGCGACTGCCGTTATGTTGAAGACAACTACGCAGAAAAAGCAGACGCTAAACGTGCAATGGACGTTTACTGCCACCGTCTGGCGAAGTACATCGGCTCTTACACTGCGCTGATGGACGGTCGTCTGGACGCGGTTATCTTCACCGGTGGTATCGGTGAGAACGCGGCAATGGTTCGTGAACTGTCCCTGGGTAAACTGGGCGTTCTGGGCTTCGAAGTTGACCACGAGCGTAACCTGGCTGCCCGCTTCGGCAAGTCTGGCTTCATCAACAAAGAAGGCACCCGTCCGGCTATCGTTATCCCAACTAACGAAGAGCTGGTCATCGCGCAAGACGCGCACCGCCTGACTGCCTGATTCCACACCGCCAGCAATGCTGGCGGTGCTGTTTTGTAGCCCGCCCCCTGTCGGCGGTAACGAAAGAGGATAAACCGTGTCCCGTACTATTATGCTGATCCCTACCGGAACCAGCGTCGGTCTGACCAGCGTCAGCCTTGGCGTTATCCGTGCTATGGAACGCAAAGGCGTTCGTCTGAGCGTCTTTAAGCCTATCGCCCAGCCTCGTGCCGGTGGCGATGCGCCAGACCAGACCACCACCATCGTGCGTAAGAACTCCAATCTGCCAGCGGCTGAACCGCTGAAGATGAGCCACGTTGAATCTCTGCTGTCCAGCAACCAGAAAGACGTGCTGATGGAAGAGATCATCGCCAACTATCACGCTAACACGCAAGACGCGGAAGTGGTGCTGGTTGAAGGCCTGGTCCCGACCCGCAAACACCAGTTCGCTCAGTCTCTGAACTTCGAAATCGCGAAAACGCTGAATGCGGAAATCGTGTTCGTCATGTCCCAGGGTACCGATAACCAGGAACAGCTGAAAGAGCGTATCGAACTGACCCGCAGCAGCTTCGGCGGCGCGAAAAATACCAACATCACCGGCGTTATCGTTAACAAACTGAACGCACCGGTTGATGAACAAGGTCGTACCCGTCCTGACCTGTCCGAAATCTTCGATGACTCTTCTAAAGCGAAAGTGGTTAAAGTTGATCCGGCGACTCTGCAGGATTCCAGCCCGCTGCCAGTACTGGGCGTGGTGCCATGGAGCTTCGACCTGATTGCTACCCGTGCAATCGACATGGCGCGTCACCTGAACGCTACCGTGATTAACGAAGGCGACATCAACACCCGCCGCGTGAAGTCTGTGACCTTCTGTGCGCGTAGCATTCCGCACATGCTGGAACACTTCCGCGCAGGCTCCCTGCTCGTGACCTCCGCTGACCGTCCTGACGTGCTGGTTGCTGCGTGCCTGGCCGCGATGAACGGTGTGGAAATCGGCGCCATTCTGCTGACCGGTGCTTACGAGATGGATCCACGCGTAAGCAAGCTGTGCGAGCGTGCGTTCGCCACTGGCCTGCCAGTCTTTATGGTGAACACCAACACCTGGCAGACCTCTCTGAGCCTGCAGAGCTTCAACCTGGAAGTGCCGGTTGATGACCATGAGCGTATCGAGAAAGTGCAGGAATACGTTGCGGGCTACATCAACGCAGACTGGATTGAATCCCTGACGGCGACCTCCGAGCGCAGCCGTCGTCTGTCTCCTCCGGCCTTCCGTTACCAGCTGACCGAGCTGGCGCGTAAAGCGGGCAAACGTGTTGTTCTGCCAGAAGGCGACGAACCACGTACCGTTAAAGCGGCTGCCATCTGTGCAGAGCGCGGCATCGCGACCTGTGTGCTGCTGGGTAACCCGGATGAAATTAACCGCGTTGCTGCCTCTCAGGGCGTTGAGCTGGGTGCAGGCATTGAAATCGTCGACCCGGAAGTGGTTCGCGAAAGCTACGTTGCACGTCTGGTTGAACTGCGTAAGAGCAAGGGCATGACCGAAGCCGTTGCGCGTGAGCAGCTTGAAGACAACGTTGTGCTGGGCACGCTGATGCTGGAGCAGGACGAAGTTGACGGTCTGGTTTCCGGTGCGGTTCACACCACGGCGAACACCATCCGTCCACCGCTGCAGCTGATCAAAACGGCGCCAGGCAGTTCTCTGGTGTCTTCCGTGTTCTTCATGCTGCTGCCTGAACAGGTTTACGTTTACGGTGACTGTGCGATCAACCCGGATCCAACTGCAGAGCAGCTGGCTGAGATCGCTATTCAGTCTGCCGATTCCGCGATTGCCTTCGGTATTGAACCTCGCGTGGCAATGCTCTCCTACTCCACCGGTACTTCTGGTGCAGGTAGCGATGTAGAGAAAGTCCGTGAAGCGACGCGTCTGGCGCAGGAAAAACGTCCTGACCTGATGATCGACGGTCCACTGCAGTATGATGCCGCGGTTATGGCTGACGTTGCGAAATCCAAAGCACCGAACTCACCGGTTGCGGGTCGCGCTACCGTGTTCATCTTCCCGGATCTGAACACCGGTAACACCACCTACAAAGCGGTGCAGCGTTCTGCAGACCTGATCTCCATCGGGCCAATGCTGCAGGGTATGCGCAAACCTGTGAACGACCTGTCCCGGGGCGCGCTGGTTGACGATATCGTCTACACCATCGCTCTGACCGCGATCCAGTCTTCACAACAGCAGTAATACGTTACTGACTAAAAAGGCGACCCGAAGGTCGCCTTTTTTATTTACAACAACTCCCTCGCCGCCGACACAATGTCGTGTGCCGTCAGGCCATACTCCTTCTGCAGGAAGTCCTGTGTCCCCACCTGGCCGTAACGCTCCTTCACGCCCACCCGACGCATCGGCACCGGACAGGTTTCCACCAGCACTTCCGCCACTGCCGATCCCAGCCCGTTATGAATGCTGTGGTTTTCGCAGGTCACGATACGTCCGGTTTTCTCGGCGTAGTTTTTCACCAGCATCCGGTCAATCGGCTTAAGGGTAAACATGTCGATCACCGCGGCGCTGACGCCCTCCTGTTCGAGCTGACGCGCCGCTTCAAGCGCTTCCGCCACCATAATGCCGTTGGCAATCAGGGTGATGTCACTGCCTTCGCGCAGTACGTTGCCCTTGCCAAGCGTAAATGTCGAACCCGGCGCATACACGCTCGGGGCCTGCTTACGGATGGTACGCACCCAGTAGAAACCTTCGAGGTCAATAAGCTGGCGCAGTACATCTTCAAACATCACCGCATCCGTTACCTCCAGCACCACCGAATGGGCCAGCCCCCGCACGATGCCCATATCTTCAAACGACATATGCGTGCCGCCGTTATGACAGGCCGTCACGCCGGCATCTGAAGCAATGACCTTCACATTGTTACGCTGGTAGTCCAGGGACATAAACAGCTGGTCGAAACAGCGACGGCTGGCGAAGGCGGTAAAGGTATGCACGAACGGCTTGCGTCCGGTCAGCGACAGCCCCGCCGCCGTCCCCATAACGTTAGCTTCCATGATGCCGCAGTTAATCACATGCTGCGGATAATCACGCGCCACGCCATCCATCGCCATTGAACTCATCAGATCCGCCTCGAGGGCGATAATGTCGCTCCCGGCTTCAATCTGCTGTGCCACAAACCCCGCGTAGACTTTACGCATCTCGACGGCGTCTTTCTGACCTGCAGGTGCAACCTTAATCATGTGAAGCCTCCAGTTGGCGAATCGTCTCGTTGAGGGCCGCCTTGCTCTCGGCGGTTAATCGCAGATGGTGCGAGTTACTCAGTTGCTCCAGATACGGCACGCCCTGCCCTTTGATACTGTCGAGGATCACCACCAGCGGGCGAGCATCCGCCGCCGGAACCAGCGATGTCACCTCCAGCAGTGCCGGAATGTCATCTCCTTTCACCGTCACCACGTCAAACCCGAAGGCACGGAATTTTCCTTCCAGATCGAACGCACAGATAATGTCGTCGAGTTCGCCATCAAGCTGCTGTTTGTTCCAGTCAACGAATACCGTCAGGTTATTCAGGCGATGGTGTGCAATAAACTGGAACGCTTCCCAGCACTGCCCTTCGTTCAGCTCGCCGTCGCCGACGATACAGAAAACCCGGTTGGGGCGTCCCGCCAGCTTATGCGACAGCGCCATTCCACCGGCGATGGAAATCCCCTGCCCCAGCGAGCCGGTGGTAGCATCCACCCCGCGCGTTTTTAGCCGGTCCGGATGGCTCGGCAGGCGCGTACCATTCTGGTTCAGCGTGCCCAGCTCTTCCATCGGGAAGTAGCCTTTGATCGCCAGGGTGCTGTACAGCGCCGGGCCAGCATGTCCTTTTGACAAGACAAAGTAGTCACGCTCTGGCCAGTCCGGGTCGGCCGGGTCAATTTTCATCACTGCGCCGTACAACACGGCCAGGGTTTCAACAACCGACATACTGCCGCCGTAGTGACCAAAGCCCAGCTGGGTCAGCATTTTCAGCGTTTCAAGGCGGATCTGACGCGCCAGATGGGTTATCTCATTCTCATTCATGATTTGGCTCCGGTGTTTTCCTGCGCGTTATCGCCCGCAGATTTGTTTTTAGCGAACACGTTGTACGCCACCAGCAGTGCGAACAACGCCACAACAAGGCCGGTGATGGCAAGCGGCGACAGGAAGCGCGCCAGGTTACCCAGTACGATCCCGACAGCGCCAAAGTCAGCGTCCGAGAACGTGGTATTGGCAAATCCAATTGCCCCCAGCACCGGCAGCAGCAGAACCGGCAGGAAGGTGATCAGCAGGCCGTTGGCAAACGCACCAATCATCGCTCCACGACGCCCCCCGGTGGCGTTACCAAACACGCCCGCGGTGGCGCCGGTGAAGAAGTGCGGCACCACACCAGGCAGAATCAGCACCCAGCTGAACTGCCCACAGATAAACAGACCCACCAGCCCGCCAAGGAAGCTGAACAGGAAGCCAATCAGCACCGCATTTGGCGCATACGGATAGACAACCGGGCAGTCCAGAGCCGGACGTGCATTCGGCACCAGTTTTTCAGAAAAGCCGGTAAAGGCCGGGACGATTTCCGCCAGAATCAGGCGCACACCCTGCAGGATGATGAACACCCCCGCGGCGAACGTGATGGCCATGATGATGGCATAGACCAGATAGTTCTGACCGCCGCTAAAGGTCGCCTCAACGTAGTCACGCCCGGCGCTCACCGCCATGATCAGGTAGATGATCATCATGGTCAGCGAGATGGAGATAGAACTGTCGCGCAGGAAGCTCAGGTTCTTCGGCAGGTTCATCTCTTCAGTCGAGCGAGAGCCTTTGCCGAACTTGCTGCCAATCCAGCCGGAGAGAACATAGCCCAGGGTACCGAAGTGACCAAAAGCGATGTCATCGTTGCCGGTAATGCGCTTCATGTAACGCTGCGCCAGCGCCGGGAAGAAGGCCATCACCAGACCGAGGATCAGCGACCCGGTAAAGACCAGACCAACGCCCTCAAAGCCCGCCACGGTGAGGATGACCCCAATCATGCATGCCATGTAGAAGGTGTGATGCCCGGTCAGGAAGATATACTTCAGACGCGTAAAGCGGGCGACAATGATATTTGCCACCATACCGAATGCCATAATCAGCGCGGTAGAGGCACCGTATTTCTCCAGCGCAATAGAAACAATTGCCTCGTTATTGGGAATAATGCCCTGAATATTAAAGGCGTGTTCAAACATTCCGCCTAACGGATTTAATGACCCAACCAGCACCGTGGCCCCGCCGCCAAGCACAATAAAACCGAGTATGGTTTTAATGGTCCCTTTCACCACATCAGAAAAAGATTTCTTCTGAGCGACCAGGCCAATTAAGGCTATTAATCCCACCAGAACCGACGGGACTTTTAATATATCAACAACGAAATTCAGCGTTTCAAGGATAAACATATCCACCTCGCCTTATCAGGATTATTGTCTGTCGAACCAGGCGCGGAGCTGCGCTTCGAGTTCGTTGATATCAATGATGTTGTTGATCACCACCAGCTGGCTTTCCGGCACGCTGGCACTGGCGGCAATGTCCTTCGCCATCACGAAAAGATCGGCGGCACCCGGCGTTGCCGAGGAGAGATCGGAGTGTTCAACGTCGGCGTCAATGGCCAGCTTCTTGAGCACCTTTTTAATATTCATTTCGACCATAAAACTACTGCCCAGGCCTGAACCGCAAATAGCCATAATTTTCATTGTTGTCCCCTTTTTTTGAGTAGAGCACGCCCCATCACGCTAAACGTAATGTTGTGATAAATCGGATGAGAGAATTAAATCAGAAGCGGTCAATAATCGTTTTAATATCCTCCAGGGTATTCGCCTGATGCAATTCAGCCATATCGTCGTCGCTGGAAAATAATTCAGCGAGGGCAGAGATCATGTCGATGTGACTGTGTTTATCCGGCGCCGCGAGCATAATAATAACATCCACGGGATCGAACTCACCGGCACCAAAAGAGACTCCCTTTTTCAGTTTTAATAATGAGAGGCCTAATCCTTTGGCCCCCTCTTCCGGCCGCGCATGCGGCATGGCCAGCCCGGGTGCCAGCACATAATAAGGTCCTAGTGCATGATGCTGCTCAATGATGGCCGTCACGTATTCCGGGCCAATCACCTGCAGATCCAGCAACGGTTTCGCACATATTTCCAGCGCCTGCGGCCAGCTTTCCACGCTCTCCTGCAGCGTGATGGTTGTATCATATATCCACTTTTTCAGCATTTCTCCGTCCCGCCACAATGCAAAAGATGAGCAAACTTTATTCAACACATCCCTTATTGACTGCGATCGGGATCACAAAGATAGCGCTACCAATCGCTAACATTCAGAAGTGTGATAGCGCTATCAAATTGTAATCATGGCGTGAATTCACAGCAAAAAAAGGGATTTAAGGCGTATACTGCGTTTCACGTGAAACGAAGGATGATAATAAAAACGCGTCTGGTCAGCAGGAAGGTGTATGTCTCTAACCCGAAAACGGCGCAGTACCGGTAAAGTGACACTCGCCGATGTCGCACAGCTTGCCGGGGTGGGCACGATGACCGTGTCCCGTGCACTCCGCACGCCTGAACAAGTTTCCGATAAACTGCGAGAAAAAATAGAAGCCGCTGTACAGGAATTGGGTTACATGCCTAATCTCGCTGCCAGCGCGCTGGCCTCGGCATCGTCATGGACGATTGCGATGGTCGTTCCTAATCTCTCCGAATCCGGTTGCTCGGAGATGTTCGCCGGGCTTCAGCAGGTGCTGCAGCCTGCCGGCTACCAGATCATGCTGGCCGAATCACAGCATCGACTCGAGCAGGAAGAAAAATTGCTGGAGACGCTGCTGGCGTCGAACATTGCCGCTGCGATTTTGCTCAGCGTTGAACACTCCGATACTGTCCGCCACTGGCTGAAAAACGCCTCCATTCCGGTCATGGAAATGGGGGCCATGCGCGCCGATCCTATTGATATGAATATCGGGATTGATAACGTCGCGGCGATGTACGAACTGACGGAGATGGTTATTAAGCGCGGCTACCAGAATATTGGCCTGCTGTGTGCTAACCAGGAGCAGTGGATTTTCCAGCAGCATTTACAGGGCTGGTACAAAGCGATGCTTCGCCACCATATGTCACCAAACCGGGTGATTAACGCCGCCATGCCACCGAGTTTTTCCACGGGTGCGGCGCAACTGCCGGAGTTCCTGCTGGCGTGGCCGGAGCTGGATGCACTGGTGTGCGTGTCGGATGAACTGGCCTGCGGGGTACTTTATGAATGCCAGCGTCGGCGCATAAAAGTACCGGACGATCTGGCCGTGGTGGGTTTTGGCGATAGCGACGTCAGCCGGGTCTGTCAGCCACCGCTGACGACCATGGCTGTGCCACATCGTAAGATTGGGATTGAAGCGGGACGCGCGTTACTGGAACGTCTGAATGATGGAGACTGGCGCGACCATAAACCCATCGCGTCCAGCCTGTGTTTGCGGGAGAGCTGTTGAGGCTTACTCCGCCTCTTCCTCTTTTTCCGCTTTCGTGGATTCGTTTTTAGCGTTGCGGGTCATCCACAGCGCCAGCGCTTTTAACGAATCCGGGGTGAACTCGTCGCAACGCGCGGTAATTTCTTCCGGCGTCATCCAGTTCACTTCGCTCACTTCTTCTTCCTGCAGGGCGAACGGGCCATGGGAAACGCAGCTAAACAGCCCGCCCCAAACGCGGCAATGCTCGTCCTCGAAATAGAACTGACCATGCTCGGCAAACGGCACGCCGGCAATCCCTAACTCTTCTTCCGCTTCACGACGCGCGGAGTCCAGCAGAACTTCATCCGCCTGAACAACGCCGCCTGCAGTTGCATCCAGCATACCAGGGAGAAAATCTTTGGTGTCCGTGCGGCGCTGAACCAGAATTTTGCCCATCCCGTCATGCACAACGATGTATGTCGCACGGTGACGCAGACGCTCCGCGCGCATTTGTTCGCGGCTGGCCTGCGCGATCACTTCATTCTCTTCGTTGACAATGTCAACCCACTCTGTACTTGCCAAATGACTCTGCTCCACCATCGGGAAACCTTCTCGTCTAAGCGCTCTTTCGGCGCGTTTGCAGTTGAGGTGTAACTTACGGATTAATCGCTATTTGCGCAATAACTTGCTGATCATTAAGTGCGATTACGCTTAACGTATTCTCATCGAGCATGCCATAGCTTGCTGGATTTCCACCTTTCGGTATGCTGACCGAACCGGGGTTAAAGTGATACATCTCGCCGCGTTTTTCTGCCACCGGAATATGAGTATGACCGTAAACCAGGACATCGCCAGCCGCCAGTGCCGGGAGATTTTCCGGGCTAAAAAGATGACCATGGGTCAGGAACAGACGGCTATTTTCCATCAGCACCTGTTGCCAGGGGGCAGTGATGGGAAAATCCAGCAGCATCTGGTCCACTTCACTGTCGCAGTTACCGCGAACGGCGATAATGCGCGAAGCATACTGGTTGAGTTTTTCCGCTACCTGCGCCGGTGCATAGCCTTCCGGCAGCGCATTGCGCGGACCATGATTTAACACATCCCCCAGAATCACCAGCCATTGCGCCCCGCTTTGAGCAAACAGAGAAAGAACACGCTCGGTCGCGGGCAGCGAACCATGGATATCAGACGCAAACATCAGTTTCATCAGTCACTCCCTGGAAATCAGACTGCCCTATCATACCTGAAGCGTCAGGCTATATCAGCCCGCCCGCTTAGCGGAGAGTGCCACATAGCGCTGCACTGAGGCGCGTTGCCACTGAAACGCGGCATAATCCACCAGCAGCTGAGGCACCTCATCCCCATTGAGGATCAGACGGTTCAGCATCAGCGCCAGATCGGTATCGGCAATACACCACTCGCCGAATAAATTCGGATTACCATGAGCCAGCAGAGAAGACGCGGTATCGATCAGTTTTTGGGCACTGGCCGCACCGTCTTTACTCAGCGCCGGTTTTTTTACCCCGGCAAACACCACATCCGTGGAGCGTTCCACGCGAATCGGCACCAGATCGCTGCGCAGCCACGCCTGGATCTGACGTGCGCGGGCACGTTTTTGCAGATCGTGAGGGTAGATGCGCTCCCACTCAGGTGGTGCGAACCGATCTTCCAGATACTCATCGATCGCCGACGATTCACTCAGCGCGAAGCCATCAATGTCCAGCACCGGCACGCGACGGGTCAGGGCGTAGCCCTGCCACTGTGGTTTCAGATGTTCACCGCCGTCCAGATCCACCGTCTTTAGCGTAAATGACAGTCCTTTTTCGGCCAGCGCCACATACGCGCTCAGAACATAGGGAGAAAAGAAATCTGCATCGGACCATAACGTGATTACGGGCTGGTTCATAACATCCTCATCGGCTGATCGGTTTTCATTCAACATATAATCTCTTTGCCTCGCTGTCACTTGATGAAAACTCACGATTTACAACAACCACCTATACTCATTTTTCATGGCGTCACTATTTTCACTGACAGGAGTTGAGAATGATCGACCTTTATTATGCCCCCACCCCGAACGGCCATAAGATCACCCTCTTTCTTGAGGAAGCCGAACTGGATTACAGGATCATTCGCGTGGATATCAGCAAAGGCGATCAGTTCAGTCCTCTCTTTCTGGCTATATCGCCAAACAATAAAATCCCGGCCATTATTGATAACCATCCTGCCGATGGGGGCAAGCCGTTGAGCCTGTTTGAATCCGGAGAAATATTGCTCTATCTGGCAGAGAAGACAGGCAAATTGCTGAGCGGAGATCTGCGCGAGCGTCACCACACGCTGCAGTGGCTTTTCTGGCAGACGAGCGGTCTGGGGCCGATGCTCGGACAAAACCACCATTTTACTGCCTACGCACCGCAGCCGATTCCTTATGCTATCGAACGCTATCAGGTGGAAACCCAGCGGTTATACGGCGTTCTGAACCGTCGGCTTGAGAAAGCACCGTGGCTCGGCGGGGATCATTACAGCATCGCCGACATTGCCTGCTGGCCCTGGGTGAATACCCATGAAAAGCACCGCATTGACCTGGCGTCTTACCCGGCGGTGAACAACTGGTTTGAACGAATCCGCACGCGTCCGGCCACCGAACGCGCCATGCAAAAAATCCAGCAAATTTAAGCCGGTGGCTGGTGTGTGACTGAGAGGCTCTCATGTATTATGTGAAGGAAATTCTGACACGGAGAAGACCTGCAATGTCACAGCATGACGCTATTATTCGTATAAAAAATTTACGCCTACGCACCTTCATCGGAATCAAAGAGGAAGAGATTGCCAACCGTCAGGATATCGTGATTAATGTGGTTATCCACTACCCGGCTGAGAAAGCGCGGGCCAGCGAAGATATTAATGATGCGCTGAACTACCGCACGATAACCAAAAAAATCATCCAGTACGTGGAAAACAACCGCTTCTCTTTACTGGAAAAATTAACTCAGGATGTGCTCGACATCGCACGCGATCATCACTGGGTCACTTATGCTGAAGTAGAGATCGATAAACTTCACGCCCTGCGTTACGCCGATTCCGTCTCGATGACGTTAAGCTGGCAACGCCAGGCGTAACCCTGGAGGTTGTATGAAGATTTTGCTGACCGGCGGTACCGGCCTGATTGGTCGCCATCTCATTGCGCGTCTGCAGGCGTTGCATCACGACATTACCGTGGTGACGCGCAGTCCAGAGAAAGCGCGCCAGGTGCTGGGCGCAGGTATCGACATCTGGAGAAATCTGGCCGAGCAGCAGAATCTGGACGGGTTTGACGCCGTCATCAACCTGGCAGGCGAACCGATCGCCGATAAGCGCTGGACGGAAGAACAAAAACAGCTCCTGTGCAGCAGCCGGTGGACCCTTACCGAGAAGCTGGTTGAGCTTATCCGCAACAGTCATACCCCGCCGTCGGTTCTCATTTCGGGTTCTGCCGTAGGGTATTACGGCGATCTCGGCGAGGTGGTGGTAACGGAAGAAGAGCCGCCCCACAACGAGTTCACCCATAAACTTTGCGCCCAGTGGGAGCGTATCGCCTGTGCTGCGCAAAGCGATCATACCCGCGTCTGCCTGCTACGCACCGGTGTGGTCCTTGCCCCGAAAGGCGGCATTCTGGCGAAGATGCTCCCCCCTTTCAGGCTCGGTCTTGGCGGGCCAATCGGCAATGGCCGTCAGTATCTGGCGTGGATCCATATCGACGATATGGTCAACGGTATTCTCTGGCTGCTGGATAACGATCTGCGCGGGCCGTTTAATATGGTTGCGCCCTACCCGGTACGAAATGAACAGTTTGCCCATGCTCTCGGACATGCCCTGCATCGCCCGGCGATTTTGCGCGTGCCTGCTACGGTGATCCGCCTGATGATGGGTGAAGCATCCGTGCTGGTGTTAGGCGGGCAACGGGCCCTGCCAAAACGGCTGGAAGCGGCCGGGTTTGCGTTCCGCTGGTATGACTTAGAAGAGGCGCTGGGGGATGTGGTGAGATAATGTTACAGTGATATGCCATGTTCCGACGAAATGGCATATCTATGGCAACCATTACCACTCCCCGGCTCCACCTCACGCCCTTCGAACCCACTGACTGGCCTTTTTTCCGTGCCCTGCGCGAGGATCGCGCCATCATGCAGTATATGGCCGCTATCGCCCCGGAAAAAGAGACCCGACGCCTGTTTGCCGCACGTCTGACGGCAGCGCATGTGTTCGTTATCCGCTTACGCGATGAAGAGACCCCACTGGGCGATATCGGCCTGCAAATTAGCGCTGAAAATCGTGAGGAGGCGGATATCGGCTATACGGTCGTGTCTGCCGCGCAGGGCCAGGGCATCGCCAGTGAGGCACTGCGCGCGGTGTGTGACTACGCATTTAACCAGACGGGCGTAAAGGCGATTAACGCATATGTGCTGGCAGACAACTGCGGGTCAGTCCGGGTACTGGAGAAAGCGGGTTTTGTGCGCACGCAGGTGCTGGAAAAAGCGTATGAGATTAACGGTGTGCGGTATGACGACTGGGTGTATCGACTGGAGTGTGGTGCGGTTTGATGCCCACACTCCGGCCCTCTCCCACCGGGAGAGGGGAAAGGCAAAACCTACTTCAAAGACCCCTTCAGGAACTGCTGTAAACGTGGGCTTTGCGGGTTCGCTAACACCTCATCGGGATGCCCCTGCTCTTCGATTTTCCCCTGATGCAGGAAGATGACGTGGTTAGAGACGTTCCGGGCAAAGCCCATCTCGTGCGTCACCACCACCATCGTTTTGCCCTCTTCGGCGAGCTTCTGCATGATGCGCAGCACTTCGCCAACGAGTTCCGGGTCCAGCGCGGAGGTCGGTTCGTCGAACAGCAAGACTTCCGGCTCCATCGCCAGCGCGCGGGCTATGGATACGCGCTGCTGCTGCCCGCCGGACAGATGTACCGGATACTTCATCTGCTGGCGCTCATCAATACCCACTTTCGCCAGGTATTTCACCGCACGGTCTCGGGCGTCCTGTTTGCTAAGACCCAGCACCTGGATTGGCGCTTCCATTACGTTCTCCAGTACCGTCATATGGCTCCAGAGATTAAAGTGCTGGAAAACCATCGTCAGGCGCGTACGCAACAGACGTAGCTGATTTTTATCCGCCACCTTCAGCTGGCCGTCTTTGTCACGCACCAGATTGATGTTCTGCCCGCTCACCACAATTGAGCCTTCGCTCGGTTTTTCGAGGAAGTTAATGCAGCGCAGGAAAGTACTTTTACCGGAGCCGGATGAGCCGATAATACTGATGACATCGCCCGCGTTTGCCTGCAGCGACACCCCTTTCAGCACTTCATGTTCGCCGTAGCGTTTGTGCAGATCAATAACGTTTAATTTGTTCTCAGCCATCATCATTCTCAGTGCGTCGAAGAAGGTTTTATATGCTGCAACCAGCGTTTTTCTGCCTTACGGAACAGGCTAATCAGGACGTATGAAATTATCAAATAAAGCACTGCCGCAATACCGAATGCGGTAAACGGCTGATAGGTTGCCGAGTTAATATCCCGGGCAATCTTCAGTAAGTCCGGCACCGTGGCGGTAAAGGCCAGCGCCGTGGAGTGCAGCATAAGAATCACTTCGTTACTGTACGCCGGTAACGCAATACGCAGCGCCGACGGCAGAATGATGCAACGGTAAAGCTTCACGGAGGAGAAGCCGTACGCACGCGCCGCTTCAATTTCACCGTACGGGACAGAGCGAATCGCCCCTGCGAAAATCTCGGTGGTATAGGCGCAGGTATTGAGCGTCAATGCCAGCACCGTACAGTTCAGACCGCTGCGGAAGAATGCATTGAGCATTTCAGTGCCTTTTACGATCTCAAGCGTGTACATCCCCGAATAGAACACCAGCAGTTGCACGTACAGCGGCGTACCGCGAAACACATAGGTAAACAGCCAGATTGGGAACTGGATAAATTTATTGTTCGACACACGACCAATGGCGAGAAATACCGCCAGAATGCCGCCCATCACCACGGAGGAGATCAGAAGCCAGAGCGTAATGGCGACGCCGGTGAAGCGATAGCCATCTGTCCACAGCAGCGATTTCCAGTATTCCTGAATAATCTCAATCACAGATCAGCCCTCTTCACACCCACGGAGTAGCGACGTTCGAGCAGAAGCAGCACACCATTGGAGGCGGTTGTAAAGACCAGATAGATTACGCCACATACCACCGCAAAGTAGAACGGCTCCCAGGTGCTTTTGCCGGCAAGCTGGGTCGCTTTCACCACATCTTCCAGGCCAAGCAGAGAGACCAGCGCGGTTGCCTTAAGAATAACCTGCCAGTTGTTACCGATACCTGGAAGCGCATAGCGCATCATGGCCGGGAACATGATTCGACGAAACGTCTGTGAGGAGGTGAAACCGAATGCGGTTGCCGCTTCAATGTGGCCTTTCGGCACAGCCATATACGCGCCGCGGAAGGTTTCGGTGAAGTAGGCCCCGTAGATAAAACCGAGCGTAATAATACCGGCCACCATCGGGTCGATATCGATTTGTCCCATACCCATTGCGTCCGTTACGCTGTTAAGCGCAATCTGCAGACCGTAAAAGATCAGAAGCATCAGCACCAGATCGGGAACACCGCGAATCAGCGTCGTATAGCCTTCAAAAATCAGCGCCAGCGGCTTGTTAGCCGAAAGCTTCGCCCCCGCGCCCGCCAGACCTATCAGCACCGCCAGCACCACGGAGCTGAGAGCCAGCTCAAGGGTGACAAGCGCGCCCTGTAAAATAACGCCAGAAAATCCGTACAGCATACCGCGAGCCCTGTCGTATCGTGAGTGGTGGAACCGTGTCTTTTCCCCTCCCACAGTGGGAGGGGCTGCACGTTATTTGACGGGGCGATTAGCCGCCGTAAACATTAAAATCGAAGTATTTTTTCGCAATTTTCTCGTACGTGCCGTCAGCGCGCATTTCGGCAAACGCTTTGTTCAGCGCTTCACGCAGTTCGTTGTCTTCCTTGCGCAGGCCCATACCGGTGCCTACACCAAACAACTTCACATCCTTGATGGATGGACCGCCAAACTTATAGTCTTTGCCGACCGGCTGCTTCAGGAAGCCTTCGCTCGCCGCGACTTCATCCTGGAACGCCGCGTCAATACGACCTGCCGTCAGGTCAGCGTAGATATTTTCCTGGCCCTGATAAGAGACGATTTCAATCCCTTTCGGCGCCCAGTGTTCGTTACCGTAGGTTTCCTGAGTGGTCCCCTGCAGCACGCCCACGCGTTTGCCTTTCAGCGACTCGAGAGTGGGCTGAATGTCGGAAGATTTGGCGACGACCAGACGTGAATCTGCCGCGTAGAGTTTGTCCGTGAAAGCAATCTCCTGCTGGCGTTTTTCAGTGATGGAGAGCGAGGACATAATCACGTCGATTTTTTTCGCTTTCAGCGACGGGATCAGCGCGTCCAGTGGGTTCTCAACGTAGGTACACTGCGCTTTGATGCGTTTGCACAGTTCGTTGGCCAGATCGATGTCAAAACCAACCAATTCACCTTTAGAATTCTTCGATTCGAACGGTGCATAGGTAGGATCGGTACCGATTCGAATTTTCTGCGGAATTGCTGCGAATGCCGCGGTGGCGCTGGAAAAAGCCAGCACCAGAGAAAGTGACAATACTAGTTTTTTCATATCTGTCCTCAACAAACTGTCTACATACGGGATTTTTACGACGACGGGGTGGTGCTAATGTGCCATCAATCCCCTCCGTCAGGCAAAGAATAATGCCTTTGAGCCGGGATTTTTTGCATTATAAATGCGTAAGTATGCACACAGCGATCCAATACAGTGCATTAATTGCACCATATTGGATCATCCCGCCCAACAATGCACCTCAGCAGTGCATTGCCGTCAGGTATTAGTCACCGTAGACGTTGAAGTCGAAGTATTTCTTCGCCAGTTTGTCGTAGGTACCGTCTTTACGCAGCTCAGCAAACGCTTTGTCGAAGGCGGCTTTCAGCTCGGTATCGTCCTTGCGCAGGCCGATACCCGTACCGTCACCAAAGTACTTTTTGTCTTTCACGGACGGGCCAGCAAAAGCGTACTCTTTGCCCGCTGGCTGTTTCAGGAAGCCTTCGCTCGCGGCGACTTCATCCTGGAATGCCGCATCCAGACGGCCTGCCGCCAGGTCAGAGTAGATCAGATCCTGGTTCTGGTACGCCACTACGTCGACGCCCTTCTCACGCCAGTTCGCATTGGCAAACCCTTCCTGCGTTGAGCCCTGAAGCACGCCGACATGCTTGCCTTTCAGCGAGTCGATGGTGGGTTGAATCGGGGAGCCTTTAGCGGCAATCAGACGTGAATCTGCAGCGTAAAGCTTGTCAGAGAAGGCAATCTCCTGCTGACGTTTTTCGGTGATAGAGAGAGAAGAGATAATGGCGTCGATTTTCTTGGCTTTCAGCGACGGGATTAACGCATCAAAGTCGCTGCCCACCCATGTGCATTTCACCGCAATGCGTTTGCACATTTCATTTCCCAGATCGATATCAAACCCAACGAAATCGCCTTTCGCATCCTTGGAAGAGAATGGCGCGTAGGTTGCGTCTGTACCGATACGAACTGTCTGTGGAAGCGCTGCGTAGCTACCTGCTGCCGCACTTAACCCCACCAGCAAAGACAGAGCCAGAACCGTCTTCTTCATACATTTACCCTCAAGTACCGTGATTTTATTATGTATTGTGTTGTGTGTTGTGTTGCAGGCTTCTCTTGCAGGTCTTATGCCACATTGCCGTCTGGTGAAAAGTTCGACGTTAAATATGTTAATAAAACGTTGCGATATTGCCTTAATGGTGAAAGATAGCAGGTCTGCCGAACGAACCGGAAAGAGAAAAAGGGAAAAAGCGAATTAAATGTCGAGGATATGATCGCCGTTGCATAATTGCCCTGAAACAGGGCACGTTATCTTTTCATGCACGCTGTGAGTGCACAGATTCAGGCACCCTGCCAGCGGGTGAAGAGGTCTTCAGGCAGGTCGATATCAAACTGATCGAGAACGCGGTTAACCGTCTGATTAATCACATCATCCAGTGAAACGGGCCGGTGATAGAACGCCGGTACCGGTGGCATGATCACCGCGCCGAGTTCAGCAGCCTGAGTCATTAAACGCAGATGTCCCAGGTGCAGCGGCGTTTCCCGCACGCAGAGAACCAGAGGACGACGCTCCTTCAGCACCACGTCCGCGGCGCGGGTCACCAGCGTGTCGGTATAGCTGTTTACAATGCCGGAGAGCGTTTTAATGGAACAAGGCAGGATAACCATGCCGGCCGTTTTAAACGAGCCTGAGGAGATGCTGGCGGCGATATCGCGGGCATCGTGAACCACATCCGCCAGCGCCTGGACATCACGCAGTGAGAGGTCGGTTTCAAGAGAGAGGGTCTGACGTGCCGCCTGGCTCATGACCAGATGCGTTTCCACTTCTGCCACGTCGCGCAGCACCTGTAACAGACGTACGCCGTAAATCGCGCCACTGGCACCACTGAGCCCAACAATGAGTCGTTTCATGATTTTCGCCCTAACTGATTTCAGGGCAGACTGTGCAGGATTTTGCGGGGAGTTGCAAGTGAGGGCAAATGCCCTCACTTGCACAGACATCAACCTTCGTTGTGCATCTCTAAACTTTCGAGATCGTTTTGCAGCTGGACGGCTTTCGCATCGTCGTTGCGCAGCGAATCAAGGTAGTCGAGGTACTGCTGGTCAACGTCTTTCGTCACGTAAACGCCATTAAACACGGAGCATTCGAACTGCTGAATATCCGGGTTCTCAGCGCGTACTGCGTCGATAAGATCGTTCAGATCCTGGAAAATCAGGCCGTCGGCACCGATGATCTGACGAATTTCGTCCACTTCACGACCGTGAGCGATCAGCTCATTGGCGGTTGGCATATCGATGCCGTACACGTTCGGGAAACGAATTTCCGGTGCGGCTGAGGCCAGATACACTTTCTTCGCACCCGCTTCGCGCGCCATCTCAATAATCTGTTCTGAGGTGGTGCCGCGAACGATGGAGTCATCCACCAGCAGGACGTTTTTGTCGCGGAACTCAGCGCGGTTTGCGTTCAGTTTACGACGTACGGACTTACGGCGCAGCTGCTGACCCGGCATGATAAAGGTACGACCAACGTAGCGGTTTTTCACAAATCCCTGACGGTATGGCTTGTCCAGAATGCGGGCGATTTCCAGAGCGATATCGCAGGACGTTTCCGGAATAGGAATAACGACGTCAATATCCAGATCGTCCCATTCGCGGGCAATCTTCTCGCCAAGTTTTGTCCCCATGTTCACGCGCGCGCTGTAAACGGAAATCTTGTCGATAAACGAGTCCGGACGGGCGAAGTAAACATATTCAAACAGGCACGGATTGCTCACCGGGTTGTCAGCACACTGGCGGGTGAACAGCTGGCCCTTCTCAGTGATATAGACCGCTTCGCCAGGCGCAACATCACGCAGGAACTCGAAGCCGAGGGTATCCAGCGCCACGCTTTCAGAGGCAACCATGTATTCGGTACGACCATCACCGAGATCGCGCTTACCGAGCACCAGCGGGCGGATGCCGTTTGGATCGCGGAAGGCAACCATCCCGTGGCCGATAATCATCGCCACGCAGGCATACGCACCACGGATCTGGCGGTTAGTCGCGGCAACGGCGGCAAAAATGTTGTCTACTTCCAGCGGGTAGTGACGGAAGTTATCCAGCTCGCTGGCAAAGATATTGAGCAGAATTTCAGAATCAGAGGTGGTGTTAATGTGGCGACGTTTCTCTTCGAACAACTTCTTACGCAGCTCGTGCGCGTTGGTCAGGTTGCCATTGTGGGCAAGCGTGATGCCATACGGTGAGTTGACGTAGAAAGGCTGAGCCTCAGAGGCGCTGGAACTGCCAGCAGTAGGATAACGAACGTGACCGATCCCCATATTACCTTGCAGACGCTGCATATGGCGGGCTTCAAACACATCATTTACCAGACCATTCGCCTTACGTAAACGGAAGCAGTTGTTTGCATCAATGGTGATGATACCCGCAGCATCCTGCCCACGGTGCTGAAGCACCGTTAACGCGTCATAAATCGACTGGTTTACCGGCATGAAACCGGCGATACCGACAATACCGCACATTCGTCTTTTCCTCGTTAAGCCACATCTCAGAGCGCATTACGCTCTGGGCAAGAAACTCGACGAGCTTTGCAGATAGTCAAAGAACCATCTGATGATGAAACTGAACTCTGGAATGAGCTGCGATTTTTGCCAGTCTTCACTTTTGGAGAACCCGGTAAAGGTATCCAGGAAGAACAGGATCGCGGCCACAATCAGCACGCCTCGTAGTGCGCCGAAACAGATCCCGAGTACCCTGTCTGTTCCTGACAGACCGGTTTTCTCGACCAGCTGACCTATCACGTAATTTACGATAGCGCCGACAATCAGCGTCGCGATAAACAGCACCGCGATAGCGATTCCATTTCGGACCAGTTCATCTTCAAAGCCCGTGAACCAGACAGACAGGTAAGTGTAGTAATGACTGGCAACAAAGAAAGCACAACCCCAGGTTACCAGCGATAACGCTTCACGAACAAAGCCACGGATCAGGCTAACCAGACAGGAAAAACCAATCACCGCAATGATGGCGTAATCAATCCAGACCATATGTGTCCCACGATTTAACGCCCTGTCATCCAGTTCGGGGCGAATTCTAACAGAAAAAGAAAACGTTTGCGTAGGGATTTCCTTCCCACGCGTAAATAAAAAAGGCGCTGAAAAAATGTTCAACGCCGTGGCTTTTTACGTCTCTGTGGACGTCTGCCGTCACTCTTCCCCCCCACCTTCTCTTCATAGAAAGGATAAGGGTGAGGGAGGGGTTAGTTCGCGCTGTAGCTCATCACCACACCGCTCAGGCCGGAGATCTGCTTCAGCTCACCCAGCGATCCTTTAAGCTTATCTTTGGACGCTTCTGGCCCCACGAGAATACGGGTAATTTTACCCTGTACCGGCGTGGAAGGTGAAGTGTAAACACGATATCCCGCACTGCGCAGTTTACCCACGACCTCATTGACCTTATCGGCATTTTTCAGCGCACCCAGTTGCACGACGTAGGCTTTGCCCGTCGGTGCGGCTTCCTGCTGAGCCGGTTTCGCCGGAGGCGGTGTCTCAGTCGCTGCGGCAAGCTGTTCGCTCGTTTTATCACGCTGCGGTTTCGGCTGCGTTTTTTCGACCGGCTTCGGTTTCTCAGCCGGTTTAGGCTGCACGACCGGAACCGGTACAGGATCGATATCGTTGGTGTTGCTCGCCGCCAGACGAGACGGATCAAGAGACGGCGCAGCCGCATCACCCGCGCGAACCTCTTCCGCTGCGCCTTCCGGCGGCTGAGCAGGAAGGGCCTGTGTCGCCGCAGGCAGCATATCCGGCTCGTCGCGATCGCCCGGTTTCGGTACCAGAGGAATGGCTGCAAACTCATCCTGATAGTGCTTTTTCTGCCCGTCGAGCAGGCCCGGGAGAATAATGACTCCCAGCGCCACCAGCACTATTGTTCCTGCTAAACGGTTCTGAAACTTACTCGCCACCGGTTCTCCCCGCGTCCATCACTTCCATGACATGTGCCACCGTGTGGAACGAGCCACACACCAGCACGGTATCTTCTGGTTTAGCATCCGCCATCGCGGCATGCCAGGCCTGAGCCACGCTATTATAGATTGCGCCTTTGCCGAGATGTTCCATCAACTGCTCAGCGGTCGCCCCGCGTGGCCCCTCCAGAGGAGCACAATACCAGCTATCGACCACACTCTCCATGCAGGCCAGCGTACCGCCAATATCTTTATCATGAAGCATACCGATAACCGCCAGCACGCGCCCGGTTTTTGGTAACGATTTGAGACGTCCCGCGAGATACGCCGCGGCATGCGGGTTATGCGCCACATCGAGGATCAGGCGCGGTGACTCGCTGACAATCTGGAAACGCCCGGGCAGAATCGCC
Source organism: Enterobacter cloacae complex sp. 394I7 (assembly GCF_057320345.1). NCBI lineage: Bacteria > Pseudomonadati > Pseudomonadota > Gammaproteobacteria > Enterobacterales > Enterobacteriaceae > Enterobacter > Enterobacter cloacae complex sp. 394I7. The sequence continues at coordinate 2,236,727 of NZ_JBXWCR010000001.1, forward strand.
CGCTCGATGCCCTCGCGAATCGCCTGCTCGCTCACCGCCAGACCGCTTGCGCGCAGTGCCGCCAGCGCGGTTGCCGCGTTAGGCTGCGGCACCTGCGGCAATGGCAGGTTGTCCAGTGCGCCCTGCGCATCGCTAAAGCGCCAGCCGTCTGCCTGAACCTCATACTGCCAGTCTACGCCACGGCGCAGCAGACGCGCACCCGTCTCATTCGCCACCTCTGCAATGGTGTGCGGCATATCCGGCTCGCCGACCACGCCAGGTTTATTCGCCCGGAAAATCCCGGCTTTCTCGCGACCAATGCTTTCGCGATCCGGCCCCAGCCAGTCGGTATGATCCAGCGCAATGCTGGTCACGACGGCCACATCCGCATTCACCATGTTGGTGGCATCAAGACGCCCGCCGAGGCCGACTTCCAGAATCACCACGTCCAGCTGCGCCTGCTTAAACAACCACAGTGCCGACAGGGTGCCGTATTCAAAATAGGTTAATGAAATTTCACCGCGCGCGGCTTCAATTTCCGCGAAAGAGGCAGTATGCGCTGATTCCGGCAGCTCGCGGTTTTGCACACGCACCCGCTCGGTATACCGCACGAGGTGTGGAGAGCTGTAAACGCCAACCTTATAGCCTGCTGCCATCAGGACAGATTCCAGCGTGCGGCACGTCGTGCCTTTACCGTTCGTTCCGGCAACGGTGAACACAAACGGCGCTGGTTTCAGTACGTCGAGACGCGCGGCAACCTGGCTTACGCGCTCAAGCCCCATATCGATGGTTTTACTGTGCAGGTTTTCCAGATAAGAAAGCCACGCGGCCAGGGGCGACGTGGCTTGGGGAATGCTTTTATTTTCCATGATGCCCGGTCATTAACAGTTGAGAAAGCAAAAGGGCAGCGCCATCCGGCCCTGCCCTTTTCAGTTATCAGGCCTCGGGTTCCTGATCCGGCACCACCACGCCTTCGCGCGGCTCATCCGGGTTCGGCGCTGGCAGATTCATCAGCTTCGCCAGGATGCTTGCCAGTTTCAGGCGCATCTCCGGACGGCGGACGATCATGTCGATAGCGCCTTTCTCGATGAGGAACTCACTGCGCTGGAAGCCCGGCGGCAGTTTTTCACGTACGGTCTGTTCGATAACGCGTGGACCCGCAAAACCGATCAGCGCTTTCGGCTCAGCGATGTTCAGATCGCCCAGCATGGCAAAGCTTGCGGAAACGCCACCCATCGTCGGGTCGGTCAGCACGGAGATGTACGGCAAACCGCGCTCCTGCATTTTCGCCAGCGCAGCAGAGGTTTTCGCCATCTGCATCAGCGACATCAGCGCTTCCTGCATACGTGCACCACCGGAGGCGGAGAAGCAGATCAGCGGGCAGTTGTCTTCCAGCGCCTGCTCAACGGCACGCACGAAACGCGCACCCACGACAGAGCCCATTGAGCCACCCATAAAGGAGAACTCAAACGCGGCAGCCACCACCGGCATCGTGTGCAGGGTGCCTTTCATGACGATCAGCGCGTCTTTCTCGCCGGTCTCTTTCTGTGCAGAGGCCAGACGGTCTTTGTATTTTTTGGAATCACGGAACTTCAGCACGTCTTTTGGCTCAAGCTCGCTACCCAGTTCTACCAGAGAACCTTCGTCCAGCAGGCTATGCAGGCGATTACGCGCCGTCATACGCATGTGGTGGTCACACTTCGGACACACCTCAAGATTGCGTTCCAGCTCTGCGCGGTACAGAACCTGGCCGCAGCTATCACACTTCGTCCATACCCCTTCAGGAATGCTCGCTTTACGAGTCGGGGTTATGTTGCTTTTAATTCGTTCAATCCAGCTCATTGATAACCTTTCTGCCTGAACCTGGTCGTATGCCAGTTTTGCTATAAGAGGCGAATAATGCCATTTTTGCCTCCAACAGACCATGAATGTTGCACATTAAAACATAACAGCCCGAAACTTTGGATAAAAAAGTGGTCGAACCGCCAGTATGCATTTACTTCGCTTGCTTTGCTGCCGCACGTCGGTGACGAATAATCTCAATAACGCCAGGCAGTACCGAAAGCACAATAATCGCTACAATCAGTAACTTAAGGTTTTCCTGGACCACCGGGAGATCGCCAAACAGGTAGCCGGCATAGGTAAACAGCAGCACCCACAGCAGCGCGCCAACAACGTTATATGCCGCAAAGTGACGATAGGACATATGCCCCATTCCCGCCACAAACGGTGCAAATGTACGCACAATAGGCACAAAACGGGCAAGGATAATGGTTTTGCCGCCATGACGTTCATAGAACGCATGGGTTTTGTCGAGATAGCTGCGACGGAAAATTTTCGAGTCCGGATTGCTGAAAAGCCGCTCACCAAACACCCGTCCAATCGTGTAGTTCACCGCATCACCAATGATCGCGGCGATAACCATCAACACAACCATCAGATGCACATTCAAATCGTTAGTCGGTAACGCGGATAACGCGCCGGCCACGAACAGCAGTGAATCCCCCGGCAGGAACGGGGTGACAACCAGACCGGTTTCACAGAACAGAATGAGGAACAGAATAGCGTAAACCCAGACGCCGTACTGCGCGACCAGCTCCGCCAGGTGAACATCAATATGCAGGATGAAATCAATCAAAAAACGTATTACGTCCATTTTGTCTAAGCCTTAATTGCACCTTTGATTAGTCCGCTAAAAACAGCGGGCCCATTGGCGGTTTCGGCAGGTCAAACCGATCCGGATAGTCTACCGAGACCAGATACAGCCCTTCCGCTTTCGCCGTGGCTGCCGCAAGCGTTCTGTCCTTCGCTGCCAGCAGTTCTGCAATCCAGCTCTCCGGCTGGTGTCCGGCACCCACTTCCATCAGGCTGCCCACAATATTCCGCACCATATGATGTACAAAGGCATTGGCTTTGATATCCACCACCACATACGCGCCATAACGGCTGACGTTTATGTGCATGACATTACGCCACGGCGTACGGGACTGGCACTGCACCGCACGGAACGAGGTAAAGTCATTTTCACCAATCAGACACTGCGCCGCACGATGCATACGTTCAGCATCAAGCGGTTCATAAAAATGCGTCACGCCCTGGCTTAACACCGCCGGACGCAGGCGCTGATTGTAGATGACATAGCGGTAACGGCGCGCGGTGGCGCTGAAACGCGCATGAAAATCATCGGGAACATCTTTAACCCAACGAACCGCAATGTCTCCAGGTAAATTCGCATTCACCCCCAGCGTCCATGCAGCGTCCTTTCGCACAGCGGTGGTTTCAAAATGAACCACCTGCCCCGTGCCGTGAACGCCGGCATCCGTACGCCCGGCACAGAAAACGCTTATCGGTTCATTCGCCACCTGAGAGAGCGCTTTTTCCAGTTTTTCCTGGACGCTGCGCACCTCATTTTGACGCTGCCAGCCATAATACTTACTGCCATCGTACTCAATACCGAGGGCAATTTTATGAACAGGCTTGTGATCCACTTCTGACATCAGTACAGGTACTCCTGCACGAGTTTCTCCGCAATTTTCACCGCCATCAGCGCGCCGCCAAAGCGAACGTTATCGGCAACTGACCAGAACTGGATCTGCTCAGGCATTCCGTAATCGTTACGCACGCAGCCAACAGACAGATGTGCACTACCGGTCGCATCACCAACCTGCGTCGGGAACTCACTCTCTTCGGAGAGGGCGATATCCTCACCACGACCAAACGCGTCACGCGCTTCTTCTGCGGCGAGCGGGCGCAGCGCTTCAAAACCAACCATCTGCGCGTGGCCGTAGAAGACCGGAGACTGCACGCAGCTGGCAGAGATCATCAGGCCGTCATCCTGCAGGATTTTGCGGACTTCATCGACAATACGGCGCTCTTCGCGCACGCTGCCTTCGCGATCCGGCAGCAGTGGCAGCATGTTAAACGCCAGCTGGCGACCAAAATAGTCGTCTTCATCAATCGGAACGCCGCTCAGCAATTTCGCGCTCTGCCCGGCCAGTGCGTTAACCGCTTGCTTGCCGTTGGCAGACGCAGACAGCAGGCTGGTAACGAAGATACGCGACAGGCCGCCTTCGTCGATCAGCGGTTTCAGCGCGGTAAGCAGCTGACTGGTCAGGCTGTTCGGTACGGCGATAACGTTGCGGTTACGGTAGTCTGCCAGCACAAACGGGTTCACATCCGGCACCACCAGCGGCACATCCGGCTCAAGCGCGAACAGACCGCTTAAATCAATCACCAGACAACCCGAGTTGGTGGCCTCTTCAATATAGGACGCCGTAGCCTCAGCACCGGCTGCAAAAAACGCCAGCTGCGCCTGAGTCCAGTCGAACCCGGCCGCATCCTGAACCATGACAGATTTACCGCCAAAACGCAGATGTTCACCCGCGCTATCTGTACGCGCCAGCGCATAGATATCACCCACCGGGAACTGACGCTCAGCAAGGGTTTCGAGCAGGGCTTCACCCACGGCACCCGTGGCACCTAAAATGGCAATGTTCCAGCCTTCAGACATGGTGGTTTACTCCAGAAATAAAAAAGCGTCCCTGTCGGAGTATCCAACAGGGAGCATTAAGAAGACATTAATGTGCCGGGTGATGAACGGCGTTAAAACCCAGTTTATGCAGTTGCGTCGCAGCCGTTGCGTCGTCGCAAATCACATACAGGGAAGACCACTCGCGGCGCTCAACATAGTTCTTGCGCAGCTTATCAAACTCACCCGGAATACCCGCCACTTTACGCAGCAGCGCGTCATCGCGGCGCACATCATACACCAAATGGACCAGTCGTTTCAGCGTTGCCTGATCGAGTGGTCCGTGCAGGGTGATGCGGCCAAATTCAGGGGGAGGCAGTAAGGTATCCAGCGCCACCTGCTGTGGATGGCCGATAAAGGCGCTATAGGCCTCAAAGACCTGCGTCGTGCCGCGGGCTTTTCCTTCAAGGGTATAACCGGCAATATGCGCCGTTGCGACGTCCACCTTGTTAAGCAGCGCAACGTTAAGCTCAGGCTCCGGCTCCCAGACGTCCAGCACCACGCTAAGCGCTTGCCCCTCGTCCAGACATTTCAGCAGCGCAAGGTTATCGACCACCGGGCCCCGGCAGGCATTTATCAGAATAGTGCCAGGCTTCAGACGACGGATCAGGGCTTCGTCAGCAAGGTGCAGCGACTTATAAGGCCCCTCTTTAAACAGCGGCGTATGGAAAGTGATCACATCGCACTGCGCAACCAGTTCATCCAGCGAACGGAAGTCGCCTTCATCACCGTTGTCTTTACGCGGCGGATCGCACAGCAGAGTGCGAATGCCTAACGCCTCAAGACGTTTATGCAGGCGCCCGCCCACGTTGCCCACACCAACAATCCCGACGGTACGGTCCTGCAACGCAAAACCGTCGCGCTCTGCCAGCATCAGCAGGGAGGAGAAGACATATTCCACGACCGCAATGGCGTTGCAGCCCGGCGCGGCTGAAAAACCGATCCCCGCCTGCTTAAGCCATTTATCATCCACATGATCCGTCCCTGCCGTTGCGGTCCCGACAAATTTCACCGCTTTGCCGGAGAGCAACGCCTCATTTACTTTGGTTACCGAGCGCACCATCAGCGCGTCTGCATCATCCAGCTCGTTTACCGGGATCGGCCGACCCGGGACAGCCTTAACGTTGCCGAGGCGGCTAAAGAGCTCGCGGGCATAAGGCATATTTTCATCAACGAGGATTTTCACGTCTGAGTACCTGTTTGAGAGGAAGAAAACCCATCAAGTGTGCCATAATCTGGCCGCCAGGCATATACGTCTGCCAGGTTTACGCTGAGTTTTGACTTTAAGGATTTTTTGACGATGCAGCCCATTTCAGGTACGCCGCCGCGCCCTCCGGGTGAAGGCCCTGTCACACCAAACGTTGCAGGCGAACAACCGCTATCCACACAACAGCGCACCGTGCTGGAGCGACTGATCACGCGCCTGATCGCGCTGACGTCGCAGCAAAACGCGGAAGTCTGGGCTGGGGTAAAGCACGATTTAGGTGTCAGGAACGACGCACCTTTGCAGTCGCGCCATTTCCCTGCTGCCGAGCAAAACCTGAACCAGAGGATTGATACTGCACAGCAGAATCACAGCACACGCCAGATTGTCTCGCAGCTGACCGAGCTGTTGGGCCAGGGAAATAACCGCCAGGCGGTGAGTGACTTTATTCGCCAGCAGTTTGGTCAGACCGCCCTGAGCCAGCTGACCCCGGAACAGCTCAAAACCGTACTGACGCTGCTGCAAACCAATCAGCTGTCAATTCCACAGCCTCAGCAACGCCCTGCGACCGAGCGTCCGCTGCTGCCTGCCGAGCACAACACGCTCAAGCAGATGGTGACCAAGCTGGCCGCCGCCACCGGCGAACCGACGAAGCTTATCTGGCAATCAATGCTGGAACTCTCCGGCGTAAAAGCGGGCGAGCTTATCCCGGCGAAACAGTTTACGCATCTGGTGACCTGGCTACAGGCGCGTCAGACGCTCAGCACCCAGACCGCTCCAACCCTGCACACGGTTCAGGCGGCACTTAAGCAGCCGCTGGAGCCGAACGAATTTGACACCATTCGTGATTACGCCCAGCAGACCTGGCAGGCTACACCGCAAACGGTACTGACCACCGCGCAGGTGCAGGATGTGCTCAATCAGATTTTCGTTCGCCGCGCCGAACGCGAAGGGGGCGTGCCGGAGGCACGAAACATACAGCCAATCTACAATCCGCTGTTTGCGCCGGTGGTGGAAACGTTCAGACCCCTCTCTGCCCGTCCAGGATTGATGTTTATTGCGTTAATGATTGCACTGGCGATTTTCTGGCTGGTCGCATAACGGTTTCGCCCGGTGGCGCTACGCCTGCCGGGCCGACAGCACACCGGGGAGGGCTTGCCGCCCCGGCACTTAACCGCTAAGACTGACGAAACGCCACCAGCGTCACCACAATGCCCACAACCGCTGCAACCGCGCCCGCCAGGAAAACAGACGGATACCCGAACGACGTCGCTAACAGACCTGCCAGCGGCCCGGTTACCCCGTATGAGATATCCTGAAACGCCGCATAGCCGCCAAGCGCCGTGCCACGCACCTGCGGGGCGACACGTTTTACCACCTCCACGCCCAGCGCCGGGAAAATAAGCGAGCATCCGCAGCCGGTCAACGCCGCGCCTAACAACGCTACGGACGCAACGGGTGCATTCCACAGTAACAGCAAACCCAGAGTTTCAATCACCAGTGATGCCACTGCAACCTTCACGCCGCCAAAACGATCCGGCATCCAGCCGAACAGCACGCGCATTAAGACAAATGCGCCACCAAAGGCGGTCAGCGTAAAACCTGCCATCGCCCAGCCGCGGCTCACAAAGTAGAGCGAGACGAACGTACCGATTACCGCAAAACCGACGCCCTGCAGGGCCAGGCCAAGGCCCGGCTGCCAGATTTGACCCACCACGCTCCACAAAGACGGGCGCTCCCCTTTATGGGCAGGGACTTTACGCACCGGACCGTTGAATGCCCATGCCAGCAGCGGCAGCATCAGGGTGGTCGCTGCCAGCGCGGCAAAGCCAAAGTGGCTGTGGATAAGCAACCCGAGCGGGGCGCCTGCGGCAAGCGCGCCATAAATGGCCATGCCATTCCAGGACATGACTTTGCCGGAGCGTGCAGGCCCCACCAGTCCCATACCCCATGTCAGCGTACCGGTCAGGAGCTGGCTTTCACCAAAGCCCAGGATTAAACGCCCCACGATCAGCAGCGCAAATTTATACGCAGCGTCAACCGGCAGGAGAGCGGCCAGCAGCCATGCACCTCCCGCCAGACCACAGGCAAACATGCCCTGTAACGCCGAGCGTTTTGCCCCGTGCTGATCCGCCAGACGTCCGGCATAACCGCGGGTTAATACCGTAGCCAGGAACTGAATACCCACAGCGACGCCGACCATGGTGTTGCCATAGCCCAGCTCCTGATGAACAAACAGCGGGATCACCGGCAGCGGCAGGCCGACGGTCATATAGGTCAGGAACACCGCAAACGCGATGCGAAACAGCGAGACGTTCGCTGAAGAGGTTGTTTCTGTTTGAGTGACTGCAGTCATGCTTTACTCCGAAATGAAGAGTAAGGCGGGGAAAAACCACGCCCCCTCTTCCTGATAACCAGGATTTAGGTGCGTTGGTTGACGTTGAACGCTTACGCATTATCGTGAGGATAATGTTGAGGTAGGAAGTTTGCCTGCGAGATCAGCCGCTTGTCAATGCATAAAAAAAGGGAGCCGTCAGGCTCCCCTTTTGAATCAGTCAGAACTTATGCGTTGTACTTACGCATCACCAGCGTGGCGTTAGTACCGCCGAAACCGAAGCTGTTGGACATGACGGTAGTCAGTGTCGCTTCTTTTGGCTGGGTCACGATGTTCAGACCTGCGGCCTGCTCGTCCATCTCGTCAATGTTGATGCTTGGGGCGATAAAGCCATTTTCCAGCATCAGCAGAGAGTAGATCGCTTCCTGAACGCCAGCAGCACCCAGAGAGTGACCGGTCATGGCTTTGGTCGCGGAGATAGCCGGGCTGTTGTCGCCGAACACTTCACGGATCGCACCCAGCTCTTTCACGTCGCCTACCGGAGTAGAGGTACCGTGGGAGTTCAGGTAGTCGATTGGTGTGTCAACGCCGTGCATCGCCATCTTCATGCAGCGCACTGCGCCTTCACCGGATGGAGCCACCATGTCAGCGCCGTCAGACGTTGCACCGTAGCCCACGATCTCAGCGTAGATGTGCGCACCACGCGCCAGCGCGTGCTCCAGCTCTTCAACCACAACCATACCGCCGCCGCCTGCGATAACGAAACCGTCACGGTGCGCATCATAGGTACGGGATGCTTTATCCGGAGTTTCGTTATATTTGGTGGACAGTGCCCCCATTGCGTCGAATTCACAGGCCATTTCCCAGCCCAGTTCTTCGCCGCCGCCAGCAAACACGATATCCTGTTTACCCAGCTGGATCTGCTCAACCGCATTACCGATGCAGTGTGCGGAGGTCGCACAGGCAGAGCTGATGGAGTAGTTAACGCCGTGGATTTTGAACGGGGTCGCCAGGCAAGCGGAAACCGCTGAACCCATAGCTTTAGTCACAACATAAGGACCTACCGCTTTCAGACCACGTGGGCTACGCATTGCGTCGGCACCAAAGACCTGCGCTTTAGATGAGCCACCGGAACCGGCGATCAGACCTACGCGTGGGTTATTCTGGTAAACTTCCGCGCTCAGACCCGCATCCGCAATCGCTTCCTGCATGGAGAGATAAGCATAAATAGAGGCATCGTTCATGAAACGAACCACTTTACGGTCAATCAAACCGGTGGTGTCCAGTTTGACGTTACCCCATACGTGGCTACGCATACCTGAATCTTTAAACTCTTCAGAGAAAGTGATCCCGGAGCGTCCTTCACGCAGAGATGCCAGGACTTCCTGCTGGTTATTACCGATGCTGGAAACGATGCCCAGGCCAGTAATCACTGCACGTTTCATTCAATACCTCTGTAAGTCGCACTATATTAAGTTTCGAGTCGCACAATAGCGTACACTTGTACGCCGAACAAGTCCGATCAGACATTTTCTGCGGAAATTTGCACCGATGGACGCACATCGTTAAGATCGTGTCACTGCCTGTCAGACGAGTAACTTACGTGAAACAAAACGCTATACAACCCGCCAACCTCGAATTCAACGCTGAGGGTACACCTGTTTCCCGAGATTTTGATGACGTCTACTTTTCTAATGATAACGGACTGGAAGAAACCCGCTATGTTTTCCTCGACGGAAACCAGTTAAACGCCCGTTTCCCCACGCATCCGCGCAGTCTGTTCGTGGTCGCTGAGAGCGGGTTTGGTACCGGTCTGAATTTTCTCACCCTCTGGCAGATGTTCGATCAGTTTCACGCTGCTCACCCTGACGCTACACTGCAAAGATTACATTTCATCAGTTTTGAAAAATTTCCGCTCACCGCGCATGACCTTCGTCTCGCCCATCAACACTGGCCGGAACTTGCGCCATGGGCGGAGCAGCTTCAGGCGCAGTGGCCGCCGCACCTCGGCGGTTGCCATCGTCTGCTGCTGGACGGCGGGCGCGTCACGCTGGATCTGTGGCTCGGCGACATCAATGATCTGACCGATAAGCTTGATGATTCGATGAACCAGAAAGTGGACGCATGGTTCCTCGATGGTTTTGCCCCCGCCAAGAATCCGGACATGTGGAGCCAGCATCTGTTTAACGCAATGGCACGCCTGGCGCGTCCTGGCGCAACGCTCGCGACCTTCACCTCGGCAGGCTTTGTCCGCCGCGGATTGCAGGAGGCCGGCTTTACCATGCAAAAGACCAAAGGTTTTGGTCGCAAGCGCGACATGCTGGTCGGAAGAATGGATCAGACGCTGGAGATCCCCGCTCAGACGCCCTGGTTTTCACGCAGCGCCAGCACATCACGAGAGGTAGCAATTGTCGGCGGCGGGATTGCCAGCGCCCTGCTTTCGCTCGCGCTTTTACACCGTGGCTGGCAGGTAACGCTCTACTGCGCCGACGACGCGCCGGCAAAGGGCGCTTCCGGCAACCGCCAGGGGGCGCTCTACCCACTGTTAAGCGCTCACGATCCGGCGCTGAGCCAGTTTTTCCCGGTAGCCTTTACCTTTGCCCGGCGCCTGTATGATGCCCTGCCTGTGGCGTTTGACCACGACTGGTGTGGCGTTACGCAACTGGGCTGGGATGAGAAGAGCCAGCAAAAAATCGCGCACATGTTGTCGCTGGGTCTGCCGCTCGAAATTGCCCGGGCGGTGAATGCGCAGCAGATAACCGAAACCGCGGGCGTCGATACGGGCTGCGACGGTATCCACTATCCGCTCGGTGGCTGGCTGTGTCCGGCAGATCTGACGACGGCAGCCATTGCGCTGGCGCAGTCGCGCGGGTTGACGGTGCACTATTCCCGCCAGGTCGCCTCACTTCACCACACGGAGCACTGGAACCTGCATTTCACCACCGGCGAAGAGGCGCAGCATACCTGCGTAGTGCTGGCCAACGGTCACCCTATCAGCCAGTTCAACCAGACGGAAAAGCTGCCGCTTTACCCTGTCGGCGGCCAGGTCAGCCATATCCCCACCTCGCCAGCGCTGGAAAAACTGCAGCATGTACTCTGCTACGACGGCTATCTGACGCCACAAAATCCGTCCAACGGCCACCACTGCATTGGTGCCAGCTACCATCGCGGTGAGACCGACATGCGCTACAGCGAAGACGATCAGCAGCAAAATCGCCAGCGCCTGCTCAACTGCTTCCCGCAGGCCGACTGGGCAAAAGAGGTTGATATCAGCGCCGGTGACGCGCGCTGTGGCGTACGCTGCGCCACCCGGGACCATCTGCCGATGGCGGGAAATGTGCCTGACTATGAAGCAACGCTTGAGGCCTATCAGGATCTTGCTGAAAACCGTGATACCGCGGTGAGTGCGCCAGTTTATCCGCAGCTGTTTATGCTCGGGGGACTCGGTTCACGGGGATTATGCTCAGCGCCGTTGCTGGCCGAAGTGCTGGCGGCACAGATGAGTGATGAGCCCGTTCCGCTGGACAGCGTTACGCTTGCGGGGCTCAATCCCAACCGTTTGTGGGTACGGAAGTTACTGAAAGGAAAAAGGGTGAAGTAACGTGCGGGCCGATGTCCTCCCTCTCCCACCGGGAAAGGGAGGAGAAATGACTACCTGGCTTTTGCCTGCTGGAACAGGGTGTCCCACATACCCAGCACTAATGACTGGTCACGCGGAGAGAGTTCCCCTGCCTGGATCGCTTTCTCCAGGCTGCGGCTCACTTCATCATGAATGGCCTCGGCAGAGTGATCGTCCCCTGCTTCCAGCTCAGCGACAGCCAGCGTCAGGTGACCACGCAGATAACCGCTGGCGAACAGCTCATCATCACTGGCGTGTTCCACCATGTCATCAATTAACGCCAGAATGCGTGATTCAAATTCTGCGATCATCTTCTTTCCTCTGTTAAAGATCTTCCGGCCAAGGGAAGCATTCCGCCGTGATCTCCGGCGTGTGGTAATAATTCTGTAAGGCCTCGATCAGGCGCGCCGGACGTTCCGGGATGCCTTTCTCAAGATACTCCATCACCTGCGCATGAACGCGGCGCTGGAAGACAATACGGTCTGGCTCGACCTCTCCTTCGAGGTTGTCACAGCTGACGTTGAACGGGAAACCTGCCGCCACACAGAATAACCATTCCAGCGCCTGCGGTTTCACCTCCACATCTTCAAACTGGCTCTGCGTGGCGGCGTCACGGCCGTCCGGACAATACCAGTATCCGAAGTCCACCTGCTCACGACGCGCTTTCCCCGCTATACACCAGTGCGAAATCTCGTGTAACCCGCTGGCGTAAAAGCCGTGCGCGAACACGATACGGTTATACGGCACGTCCGCATCAGCAGGAAGATAGATCGGTTCGTCGTCGCCTTTAATCAGACGGGTATTAAAATCATCAGCAAAACAGCCATCAAAAATCTCAATCAGCTGTTCGTATTTATGCGTTGTGTTCATTAATTCATTCCCAGCCAGGTGAGGATCTCTTGTCCATGGCTGTCATAAAGCAGTTTGGCACTCATGACCGCTGAGACGACAACAATCATCGGGCGAATGAGCTTCTGTCCTTTGCTTAATACCAGACGCGAGCCCGCGCGTGCGCCTAAAAACTGCCCTGCCATCATCACAAATCCGGTTGCCCAGATAACTTTGCCACCAATGATAAACAGCAGCAGGCCGCCGACGTTTGACGTCGCATTGAGCACTTTGGCGTGGGCGGTGGATTTAGCGAGGTTAAAGCCGGCCAGCGTCACGAACGCAAGGGCATAGAACGAGCCTGCTCCGGGGCCAAAGAAGCCATCGTAAAACCCGACGCAGCCACCCGCGATAAGAGCGAACGGCAGGCCATGCAGACGACGCTGCCGGTCTTCTTCCCCGAGCTTTGGCATCAACAAAAAGTAGAGACCGATGCAGATAACCAGAATGGGGAGGATCTGGCGCAAAATATCGGACTGTACATGCTGAACCAGCAGTGCACCCGAGGTCGAGCCAATAAAGGTCATCAGAATATTGAGCTTCTGGTCAGCCAGACTGACGACCTTACGGCGAATAAAATAGAGTGACGCGGAGAGCGAGCCGCCGCACGCCTGAAGCTTGTTAGTGGCGAGCGCCTGTGCCGGGCTCATGCCCGCGGCCAGCAGCGCCGGTACGGTTAACAAACCACCGCCGCCCGCCAGAGCATCAATAAATCCGGCCAGCATCGCCACAAAGAAAAGCACCACCAGCAGAAGCGGCGACACCATAAACAGTTCGACGAAATTATCCATTAAAGTACATGCTCATCCAGTAGCGCCTGGCAGGAAGGCGGCAACGGAGGCGGTGTCTTCTTCTCAGGCTTAGAGGTTCCAGGTTTTGCCGGCTCAAACCAGCTCTGCAGTTCCGCACCACAGCCATCGCCTGGCGGGGGTAACGGCTGATCTTCACATTCCAGGCTGTTTGCCGGGCAGCGCAGACGAACGTGCATATGTGCACGATGCTGGAACCACGGGCGCACTTTACGCAGCCAGTCGCGATCGGTGCCGGCATCCAGGCAGAGCTGCTGCTTGATGGCCGGGTTAACGAAAATCCGCGTGACATCGTTATCTTTCGCCGCCAGCTTAATCATGCTGAAGACGTCCTGCGTCCACAACGATGGCACGACGTTTTTACCGTCGCGCGCCACCAGATCCAGCGCCTGCGGTTTCAGCAACTGGGCTGAACTCCAGCGCGCTTTCGGCAGTTGCAGGAAGATATCGACATCGAGACCGGTCTGGTGACTGGCGTGTCCGCCGTTGAACCGACCGCCGGCAGGCATCCCCATATCGCCAATCAGCATCGTGCCCAGCCCCAGGTTATGCACCTGGTTTCCCAGACGCTGGATAAACAGCACCAGGTCCGGATGGCCAAAATAACGACGCTGGTCGGTCCGCATCACCTGATAGGTATCGGACTGCAGCGGAAGTTCCTGTGCCCCAACGATACAGCCGTTCGAGAACGCGCCAATTGACTGCGCGCTGCCCGCCACAGGATGGGTAATTTTCTGCCATGGCGTCGCGGCCAGACTGGCTCCACTGGCAAGCAGTGCCAGCAGAGCAATGACGGTTTTTTTCATGTTTACCAGCGTGGAATGGTGGTCGTCACATCCGCATTCTGCGCGCGCTGGCGCAGGAAGTGATCCATCAGTACGATCGCCAGCATCGCTTCTGCGATCGGCACCGCACGGATCCCCACACAGGGATCGTGACGTCCTTTAGTGATCATCTCAACTTCTTCGCCAGAGCGGTTAATCGTGTGGCCTGGCACGGTAATGCTGGAGGTGGGTTTCAGCGCAATATTGGCAATAATCTGCTGACCACTGCTGATACCGCCGAGGATGCCGCCCGCGTGGTTGCTCTGGAAACCGTCTTTGGTGATTTCGTCGCGGTTCTGGCTGCCGCGCAGCGCAACGACGTCAAAACCGTCGCCAATTTCTACGCCCTTCACCGCGTTGATGCTCATCAGCGCGTGAGCGATGTCCGCATCCAGACGGTCAAATACCGGTTCACCCCAGCCTGGCGGTACACCATCAGCCACGACGGTAACTTTGGCACCAATGGAGTCGCCCTCTTTTTTCAGGCCACGCATCAGTTCGTCCAGCGCTTCCAGCTTATCTGCATCGGCACAGAAGAACGGATTTTGCTCGACCAGATCCCAGTCTTTGATAGCCAGTGGAATATCGCCCATCTGGGTCAGACAGCCGCGGATCACAATGCCAAATTTCTGCTGCAGATATTTTTTGGCGATAGCCCCTGCCGCAACGCGCATCGCGGTTTCACGGGCAGACGAACGTCCGCCGCCGCGATAATCACGGAAGCCATACTTTTGTTCGTAGGTGTAATCGGCGTGTCCAGGACGGAATACATCTTTGATGGCGCCGTAATCCTGCGAGCGCTGATCGGTATTTTCAATCAGCAGCCCGATGCTGGTGCCGGTGGTGCGGCCTTCGAAAACGCCGGAAAGAATTTTGACCTGGTCCGGCTCGCGACGCTGCGTGGTGTAGCGAGAAGTCCCCGGACGACGACGGTCGAGGTCGTGCTGTAAATCAGCTTCGGTCAGTTCGATGCCTGGCGGTACGCCGTCAACGATACAGCCCAGTGCCAGCCCGTGCGATTCACCAAAGGTGGTCACCCGGAATAATTGTCCAATACTGTTTCCTGCCATCACGGCTCCGATGTCGTTATTTGTGTTTGAGCGTTGTGAAACGGGCCGAAGCCCGCTGGATTAATCTTTGTAAATGCTGAAGTATTCGCGCGCGTCAAGCAGCTGCGCTTTGGTCAGCATAAAGACGCCGTCACCGCCGTTATCGAACTCAAGCCAGGTGAACGGCACATCCGGGTACTGCTCTATCAGATGTACCATGCTGTTGCCCACTTCACAAATCAGAACACCGTCGTCGGTCAGATAATCCGGCGCGCAGGCCAGAATGCGACGGGTAAGCTTCAGGCCATCAGAGCCTGACGCCAGACCCAGCTCCGGCTCGTGGCGATATTCGTTTGGCAGATCGGACATGTCTTCCGCATCTACATACGGCGGGTTGGTGACGATCAGATCGTACTGCAGCGTTGGCAGATCGCGGAACAGATCGGAGCGGATTGGCGTAACGTGATGGATCAGACCGTGCTCTTCAATATTGTGCTCGGTCACAGCCAGCGCATCGGTGGAGATATCCACGGCATCCACCTCCGCTTCCGGGAAGGCGTACGCACAGGCAATCGCGATACAGCCGCTGCCGGTACACATATCAAGGATATGCTCTGGCTGATGGTTAATCAGGCCTTCAAAGTGGTTGTTGATCAGTTCGCCAATCGGCGAGCGCGGCACCAGTACGCGTTCATCAACATAGAACTCGTGACCACAGAACCAGGCTTTGTTGGTCAGATAGGCAACCGGAATGCGCTCGTTAACGCGGCGGATAACACGCTCCACGATACGGTGCTTTTCGCTGGAGGTCAGGCGTGCGGTACGCATGTCTTCCGGAATATCGAGCGGCAGGTAGAGGGACGGCAGTACCAGTTGAACGGCCTCATCCCACGGGTTATCGGTACCGTGCCCGTACCAGATATTTGCGGCGCTGAAGCGGCTAACCGACCAGCGCAACATGTCCTGTATGGTATGCAGCTCGTTTACTGCTTCATCGACAAAAATTTTATCCACTCTTTCCTCCAGGGCATGCTCGCATAATTTTCGGCGGCTAGTTTGCCATGAAGACGGCGATAAATCAGCAATGACGCGTCGCGCTTGAGGTTAAAAAATGCGTTTAGTCGGGTACACTGTCGGAAATACGAGATGAGAATGACCCATGAAAAAGAAAACATCCCTTAGCGAGGAGGATCAGGCGCTCTTCCGTCAGCTGATGACCGGGACGCGTCAAATCAAGCAGGACATCATTGTCCACCGTCCGATGCGCAAAAAAATCACGGAAGTCCCGGTCAAGCGAATGCTCCAGGAGCAGGCGGATAATAGCCACTATTTTTCAGATGAATTTCAGCCGCTGCTCAATACGCAGGGCGCGGTGAAGTACGTACGGGAAGATGTCAGCCACTTTGAGCTGAAAAAATTACGCCGGGGGGATTACTCGCCCGAACTGTTTCTTGATCTGCACGGTTTGACGCAGATGCAGGCGAAGCAGGAGCTGGGCGCGTTAATTGCCGCCTGTCGTCGCGAACATGTTTTCTGCACCTGCGTGATGCACGGCCACGGCAAACATATCCTGAAGCAACAAACACCGCTGTGGCTGGCTCAGCATCCCCACGTGATGGCGTTTCATCAGGCACCCAAAGAGTACGGCGGAGATGCCGCATTACTGGTGTTGATTGAAGTAGAAGAGTGGCAGCCGCCAGAATTACCCTGACAGGACGGCGGGAGGCATGTTCTGCTCCCCGCCATATCGCACGTCACATCAGATAGCTTTTGCCATCTTCAGATTGCACGGACTCATTTGCCAGTTGAAGACCCCTTTGCCCGTTTCGTCGAGAGCGACGTTGGCAATGGCGGAAGTCGTGAACATCGGCGGCGTCTCGCCCGGGCACAGCTCAGATACCAGATAGCCAACCAGTGGCAGGTGGGAAATGACCAGCGCGGAAGCGACACCTTCATTGCACAGCGCCTGAAGATAAGCGCTGACAAGGCCGACATCACCGCACGGGGTGAGTTCCGAGAGAACATCCACACTGGCTGGCAGGTTCATACACTCCCCCACCACTTCCAGCGTCTGTTCTGCACGCAGGAACGGACTCACCAGAACGCGTTCGATGTCCACTTTTTGACCTTTAAGCCATGTCGCCATCAGACGAGATTCGTCGCAGCCACAGACGGTCAAAGGACGTACTGAGTCACTGGCGGCATCGAGTGCCGCGTCGCCGTGACGCATGATAAAAACTTGCATATTGCACCGCTTTTGTTAACCAGAATCACCGGCGTTGACTACCTGCGATTACCGCTCCGAGGTAGAAAACCCGATGGTCGGGCATTGTGCCTGATCCATTCGGTGAATGAAACGCTGTTTTTTACCTCAATGGCGTAAGTATAGTCAATCTCTGTTTACAAAATCGCCAAAACAGGTTCGTACACTTCAGGATTTACCCTTTTTTGACCTCAACTTACGAGGACAGTTTCCCTTGAAGGCCAAAATGTCTGGCCCCGTTCCGCCATCTGCAATAATTCGTCACACGGTGTAAACCGCGGACCGTATTGCGAGGCCAGACGTTGCAGGATTGCAACCACTTCACCCGCACCGAGAGTGTCCATGTAACGGAACGGGCCGCCGAGGAACGGCGGGAAACCAATGCCAAATACCGCACCGATGTCACCATCGCGCGCGCTTTTAATCACCTGCTCACCAAAGCAGCGTGCCGCTTCATTAAGCATCATCATCACACAGCGTTCAGCACACTGAACGGGTGACAGTTTCCCCTGACCGGTTGTCGGAATAAGCCCATAAACCGAAGGGTCGACCTGTTTCTTGCTTTTACGCCCTTTCGCGCCGTAAAGATAGAAACCGCGTTCATTTTTTCTGCCTTTGCGATCGTCCTTCAAAATTGCAGAAACAATGTTTGCAGGCGGGCTAAAACGATCTCCATAAGCATCTTCCAGCACAGGTATAATTTTAGTGCCGGTGTCGATTCCCACCTCATCCAAAAGTTGGATTGGGCCAACGGGGAACCCAAACTTCACCAGCGCCTCGTCGACGTGTTCGATCTTCTCCCCTTCCGTCAGCAGCCGCATCGCTTCATTTATATAAGGCGCCAGAATGCGGTTAACGTAAAAGCCGGCTTTGTCCGCCACCACTATCGGTGTCTTACCCTGCATTTTGGCCAGTTTAACCACGGTAGCAACGGTTTGCGGGCTGGTACTGGCGTGTGGGATAACCTCCACCAGCGGCATTTTTTCAACCGGACTGAAATAGTGCAGGCCAATCACCTGCTCCGGACGCTGGGCTCTGGCCGCAATATCACCAATGGGCAATGACGAGGTGTTCGACGCAAAAATGGTATGGGGTGCGCAATGTTGCTCAACGTCAGCCACCATCTGCTGCTTAAGCGCCAGGTCTTCAAACACCGCTTCAATCACCAGATCGCGATGGGCAAAACCGCTGTAGTCTGTCGTGCCGGAGATCAGTGCCAGGGTTTTATCACGCTCATTGGCCTTGATATGGCGGCGTTTAACCTTTTGATCAAGGTTCTGCCAGCTGTACTGCAGCGCGTGATTGATTCCCTTCGCATTGATGTCTTTGATACGTACAGGCAATTTGCCTTTGCTGGCGGTAACAAAAGATATTCCGCCCCCCATCAGCCCGCCCCCCAGTACGCCAATGGCATGCAGCGGTGCAGGTTGCGCCTCGCTGCCGGGGTCTTTTTTTACCTCTGTACTGGCAAAAAAGATGTTACGCAGCGCCTGAGACTGCGGCGTCATCGCCAGCTCGCCAAAGGCTTTTGCTTCTGCGGCATAGCCGCTGCTGCTGCCCTGAGATAACCCCACTTCAATAACCTCAAGGATACGTTTCGCCGCCGGGTAGTTGCCTTTGGTTTTTTGTTCGGTTTTCTTGCCCGCCATGCTGAACAGGAGTGTGCGGCCCAGTGGCCCGGCCAGCACGCGCTCACGCACCGGCAGAGGACGTTTTGCCTGCCGTCCTTTGAGCGCCAGTTCAACCGCTGCCTCAAGCAAAATGGCGTGAGGAACCACCTCGTCGACCAGGCCGGCTTTCAGCGCCTGACGGGCACGCAGTTGTTTGCCGGTTAATATCATTTCCAGCGCAGTGCTGACCCCAACCAGACGCGGCAGACGCTGCGTCCCGCCGGAGCCTGGCAGGAGGCCTAACTGTACTTCAGGCAGGCCCAGAACGGTTTTCGCATCGTCGGTACAAATGCGGCTGTGACAGGCCAACGCCAGCTCCAGCCCACCGCCCAGACAGGCACCGTGGATCGCCGCGATAACAGGGATAGACAGCGCATGGATCTCCGCCATGACCTGTTGCCCCTGACGCGCCAGCTCTTCGGCTTCCTGAGCGTTTTGCGCCCTGGCAATCATGTTGATATCGGCTCCGGCAATAAAGTTGTCCGGTTTCGCTGAGATAAACACCAGGCCGCGAATCGCTTTGTTCTCGCGGATCTGCTTTAGCATCGCGCGCACCTGAACGCCGAACTCGGCTTTCAGGGTGTTCATCTTCTCGTTGGGAACATCGATAGTAATAACGGCGACGTTATCGAGGCGTACCGTCAGATTAAATGCAGATGGCATATCCATTATTCAGCCTCCAGAACCATTGCCGCGCCCAGACCACCCGCTGCGCAGGCGGTTACGAGACCAAAACCACCGCCCCGGCGGCGTAACTCATGTAATGTCTGGGTGATCATCCTCGCCCCCGTCGCCGCAAATGGATGACCGTAGGCGATGGAGCCACCCAGGACGTTAAATTTGCTCTGATCCACTTCGCCAGTGGCATGCGCCCGGCCAAGAACATCGCGCGCGAAACGCTCACTCGCCAGCAGTTGTATGTTTGCCAGGGTTTGTGCGGCAAAGGCTTCGTGCATATCAATGAGGGTTAAATCCGCGAGGGTCAGTCCCGCGCGTTCCAGCGCCAGCGGTGTGGACCACGCCGGCCCTAACAACATGTCCTGCCACACATCTATCGCCGTGAAGGCGTAGCTGCGCAGGTAGCCCAGCGGTTTTATGCCCAGCTCTTTGGCATGGGATTCCGTCATCAGGATCACCGCGGCGGCACCGTCCGTCAGCGGAGTACTGTTGGCGGCCGTGACGGTACCGTGTTTGCGGTCAAATGCCGGACGGAGCCTGGCGTAATCCGCCATCGTCGAGCTGCCGCGAATATTGTTATCTTCTGAGAGCGGTTCACGGTATGGCGGGATGTACGCCGTCATGACTTCATCAGCCAGTTTGCCTTCCGACCAGGCTTTCGCCGCCAGCTGATGTGAGCGATGAGCCAGCGCATCCTGCTGCTCACGGGTGATCCCGTAAGTTTTTGCCATCTGCTCGGCGGTATCGCCCATTCTCAGACCGGTGGAATACTCCGCCACTGCGGGCGGTACAGGCATGAGGTCACGCAGGCGTAAGCGTGAGAAAAGTTTGAGTTTCTGACCGACGGTACGGGCTTTGTTGGCGTCAACCAGGATCCGGGCCAGCTTTTTACTGACCCCAATCGGCAGAACCGAAGAGGAGTCCGCCCCGCCGGCGATCCCAGCACGAATGGTACCTGCCATCAGGCTTTCAGCCACGTTAGCCACCGCCTGGAAACTGGTAGCACATGCCCGGCTGACGCTGTAGGCATCAGTGTGGACATTCATCCCCGTACCGAGGACGATTTCGCGCGCAATATTGGGTGCTTCAGGCATCTGCACAACCTGGCCAAAAACCAGCTGCTCGATGACCTCAGGCGGAATTTCGCTGCGAGCCAGCATCTCCCCCACCACCATTTTCCCCAGATCGACAGCCGGTATGCCATGAAACGCTGTCGCCTGACGTGCAAATGGCGTACGTAATCCACTGACAATGGCAATGCGATCGCCCTGACGGGTAATAAGCGGTAACGCCTGACTCATAACCTTCCCCTGTAAAATTTTTTACTCAAACATAAAGTGGTCTGACCTGATAACAGTCTTAACTATTTTTTTACATTCAGCCAATCAGGGAAACGAAAAAGTGCGAGCTAAGGCACAGAGAAGAAAAAGAAAATGTCTCTGCGAAAACAAAAGCAAAACGGTAACCCGAAGGTTACCGTTTTAGTGTGCACCCTCTTCTGTGAGAGAGGGGCCAGGATGAGGGCATTACGCCGTTGAGATTAGCGCAGACCCAGCTGGAAAATCAGCGTTTCCGCCTCGCAGGCGAACACAAAGTCGATATCCAGCTTCACGCCGCCGTCCACGTCAGTAAAGGTGGATTTGATTTCGCACGGATCGGATTCGACCTCACGTGCACGTTTGCTCAGCGCGGCCAGGGTTTCTTCCGCTTCGGCGCGGTTGCTGAATACGCGGCTGTAAGAGGCGGTGCAATCGGAGTTGTCCATGATGGTACCAACATCCATACAGCAGCAAACCGGGGTTTCATCAGCACTGCATTTACTCATAGCTCAATTTCCTCTGTATTCGCGCAAGGCGCGAGATAAACACGATGCTGCTATTTTACGCCCCGGGGCTGGCTCTCTCCAGCCGTTAATGGCGCAAAAGCGGATAAGTGACCAATATCACACTAAAAAATGATCTAGAACAAAAATCACCCTTTCAGACGATTCGCAATGGTCACAATTTTGCCAACCAGATCTCGTTTCAAGAAACATGTTTGAAAATATTAATAAACAAACTTGCAACATTCTGGCTGGTCAGACCTATACTCTCGCCACTGGTCTGATTTGTATGTCATACCTCAGACCCTACACTTCGCGCTCCTGTTACGGTATGTAACAATTATTGAATAAAAATAACTCAATGAGGTTATGGTCATGAGCCAGAAAACCCTGTTCAAAAAGACTGCGCTGGCAGTCGCAGTGGCAATCGTCTCTACGTCCGCCTGGTCCGCGGGCTTTCAGTTAAACGAATTTTCTTCCTCTGGCCTTGGCCGTGCGTATTCCGGGGAAGGCGCAATTGCTGATGATGCGGGCAACGCGAGTCGTAACCCTGCACTGATCATGATGTTCGATCGTCCGACCTTCTCTGCTGGTGCAATCTTTGTTGATCCGGGTGTTGATATATCGGGCCGCTCGCCAACAGGCGCCAGCCTGAAGGCAGACAACATCGCGCCAACAGCCTGGGTGCCAAACCTCCACTTCGTTGCGCCAATTAATGACCAGTTCGGCTGGGGCGCTTCCGTGACGTCTAACTACGGTCTGGCTACCGAGTTTAATAATAACTACGCCGCAGGGGCGTATGGCGGTAAAACCGACCTTGAAACCCTGAACCTGAACCTGAGCGGTGCTTACCGTCTGGACAACCACTGGAGCTTCGGCGTCGGCTTTGATGCGGTTTATGCTAAAGCGAAGATCGAGCGCTACGCGGGTGACCTGGGTAAAGTCGTTGCTGGCTCAGGCGCTCTGCCGCCGATTCCGGGTCTGGCACAGCAGGTTGCAGGTATTCCGACAGATACCCAGATTGCTTACCTTAAGGGTGACGAATGGGGCTTCGGCTGGAACGCCGGTATCCTTTATGAAATCGATAAAAATAACCGCTACGGTTTAACCTACCGTTCCGAAGTGAAAATTGACTTCGATGGCGATTATAAGAGCAGCCTGCCTTCAGCCTATAACCAGATTCTGGGTAGCTTCGGCCTGCCAATGGGCACCGACGGCCGTACCACTGGCGGTTCTCTGAGCCTGCACTTGCCAGAAATGTGGGAACTGTCGGGTTATAACAAAGTGGCGCCGCAGTGGGCGGTTCACTATAGCCTGACCTATACCAGCTGGAGTCAGTTCCAGGAGCTGAAAGCGACCAACAGCAATGGTGACACGCTCTTCTATAAAGATGAAAGCTTCCGTGATGCCTACCGTATCGCGCTGGGTACCACCTACTATATGGATGACAACTGGACATTCCGTACCGGTATTGCCTTCGATGATAGTCCTGTACCGGCTGACAAGCGTTCCATCTCCATTCCGGACCAGGACCGCTTCTGGCTGAGCGCAGGTGCAACCTATGCTTTCAATAAAGATGCTTCTATCGATGCGGGCATCTCTTACATGCACGGTCAAAAAGTTAACTTTAAGGAGGGGCCGTATGAGTTCTCTTCTGAAGGTAAAGCCTGGCTGTATGGCATGAACTTCAACTACGCGTTCTAATCGCGCAGGGATTAAAAAAGGTGAGCATGGCTCACCTTTTTTCTTTATTCCGGGTCGATATCTTTATTCCGAGTCGATATCTTTTAATTCGTTCTCGATTGCTTTCGCGTTCGGATTCTCTTCCGGCTTCAGCTTGCCACCATTGGCAATAAAGTCGTGATTCTGGAAGTAAGCTTCGCGGACCATAATATACGGGTCAGAAGACTGACGCAGCAGACCGTCCGAATCAAGCAGTTGCGCACGCGTCTCGATCCCTTCCACCGTCCATTTCCCTACCGACAGCGGCCAGGTCAGCCACGACAGAACCGGATACAGCGTATCCACCATGTCGCCGCCGTCATCACGTACGGTGAAACTGCCGTAGAATGGCAGATGAACATACGGACCATAACCCACGCCATAATGCCCCATCGTACTGCCGAAACGGTGCGGTTGCTCACGCTGAAGTTTCGGGTTCGCCATACCGGCAACATCGATGAAGCCCCCCATCCCCAGCAATGAGTTCAGGAAGAAGCGGGTAAAGTGCACCATACCCTGATACGGATCGCCCTGCAGGAAGTAGTTCACCATCACCGCAGGTTCTTCCAGGTTACTGGTGAAGTTACTCAACCCGTTACGCGCAGGTTGTGGAACATAATCACGCCATGCAACTGCCACCGGGCGAACCACATACGGGTCCAGCACGTTGTAGTTGAAGCTGTACATTGAGCGGTTAAATCCTTCGAGAGGATCGGAGCGTCCCGTTTGCTCTCCAGAGCTGGCGCAGCCCACAAGCATCGTCGCGCCCAGCGCAAGCGCCGACAGCCGAAGTTTCATAAATATCTCCCTGTTCAGTATGGCTATCGTTGATTGCCATCCGTAACGGAGCATGGGTTGCTCCGCCTGTAAACGTGCAAGTGATTGTAACAGCACGTTTACCGATGTCTACGAGCACAATTACGGGCAGTAACCACCGTCACTCTGATCTCAGCATAGCCTGGCTTTTAGAATTCGTTTCGCTGGCAATTTTATAATGTCTTTTAATGAGATGTATCGCCTTTGTTGCCATTGCCGCCAATTTAAGAGCATCCCCACGGGCATTTCATTAAAAGCCGCTACGCTTTATAGAAAGATCATCGTGTTGGAGTGGCTATGAAAGAAGTGGGCGAAGAAAAAATTGGCGAGAGTAATGAGGAAATTGAAATTGAAAGCGAGGAAAAAGAGCGCGGTGAGGAGATAGAAATCAATGAAGATCGCCTTCCTTCCCGTGCGATGGCGATCCATGAACATATCCGACAGGATGGCGAAAAAGAGATGGAGCGTGATGCCATGGCTCTGTTTTGGTCGGCCATCGCGGCAGGCTTGTCGATGGGCGCCTCACTCCTCGCCAAGGGAATATTTCATGTGCAACTGGAAGGGGTACCCGGTGGATTTTTACTTGAAAATCTCGGCTACACCTTTGGCTTTGTGATTGTCATTATGGCGCGCCAGCAGCTGTTTACTGAAAACACCGTTACCGCCGTTCTCCCGGTGATGCAAAACCCTACCCTCGGTAATTTCGGTTTACTGATGCGTTTATGGTGCGTCGTGCTGCTGGGGAATATCATCGGTACAGGCGTGGCGGCATGGGCATTTGAATATATGCCGATATTCGATGAGCCCACCCGGGATGCCTTCGTGAAAATCGGTATGGACGTAATGAAAAACACGCCGTTCGAAATGTTCTCGAATGCCATCATCTCCGGCTGGATAATCGCGACCATGGTGTGGATGTTTCCTTCCGCGGGCAGTGCCAAAATTGTCGTGATCATATTAATGACCTGGCTGATAGCGCTGGCTGACACCACGCACATCGTGGTCGGAACTGTTGAAATCCTCTATCTGGTCTTTAATGGTACGCTTCACTGGAGCGATTTTTTCTGGCCGTTCGCCCTGCCGACGCTGGCAGGCAATATCTGCGGCGGAACGTTTATCTTCGCACTGTTAAGCCATGCGCAAATCCGTAACGACATGTCTAATAAGCGCAAGGCCGAACAGAAAGCGCGGGAAAACGATGATAAATCTGCAAAAAAATCGACCTGAATGGTGACTCTTTGAGCAGTCAGGCGGCGATGAGCTTAACGCAAAGTGTAAATGAGGCTATACTCGTGCCGCCTTGTCCCCTTAGTTAAATGGATATAACGAGCCCCTCCTAAGGGCTAGTTGCAGGTTCGATTCCTGCAGGGGACACCATATACCCCCTCTCCTGATGTCTACCAGACTCAAGAAAACTCCCTTATAAACAGTGATACACTCTCTCCTCTTGCTACCCGATCTCAACCGACCTCGCGCTTTTTCAATCGCTCTTTTGGTCCTGATGGTTACAGCTGTGCCTACTCAGGGATAGTCCGCTTTAAGAATATCAAGTTGCTCATCGCGTCAGATACGACCACTTTGCACTCCAGACGTCTCCACCATCACCCCTACCGCATCTGAAGTCCGCTCTGGTCACTCAGTCATCTCGGCAACAGACTGAATCGCATAAAATTTTTAGCACCATTTTACTCTGGTGAATTCCGTTTTATTTCAGCGTATCGGGCTGCCAGTTGTTTCAGATGCATCTCCAGCTGAGACCTCGCAGCTGCAGGTAAAGGTACACCAGGAGGATTTTCTGACAAGATACGCAGTTGCTCTTCAGCCGGAATGGACTGGTTAAAAGACTGCCGGACGGAAAATACAACGGACTTCAGTTCACTGACCGTCATGTACTTGCCTTTCTGCTCATCAAGCCCGTTCAGCCGGTCACTCAATTTTTGTAGCGTTGACATCCCCTTATACCAGCCATTGAGCTGTTCTACCGGTAATGCGGCAGCATTAAGATGTTGCAGCCACTGTTGTATCAGGGGTTTTGCTTGCTCCGGCCACAGCACCTGAGCCTGTTCTGTAAGTTTTCGGCTGTAAGTAATACTCCAGTCAGGAGGCAATTTATCCAGTCGGGCAAGCTGCTGCTGTGTTTGTTCTATCATTGTTTGTGATGACGGAGATTGCTGACGCAACATATCCAGTTTTTCAGGCGCGAGAGGTGCAGGTAACGGAGCCAGTGAGGCAGCAAGCTGAGTCTGTAGCGGGTCTGGCCGGTGAAGAAATTGCCAGCTCCACACTGCGCCCGTACTTATTATCAGCATGCTACACATTCCGGCAGCGAAGGATTTCCACTTTTTTACCTGAGTGGGTATTGCCGTCAGTACTTCCACATTTGCGTGGTGTTCTGGCTGTGCAACGAATACCCACTTCACTGGGCTGTCTGGCGCTGGGGTCTCTTCAGAGAGACTACCGGTATGAGAGCCTGTTGATATTACTGCACCATTCTTTACGGTGGCAGGCAGGACAATCCCAGACTGAATATTCGACCCGGTACCGGTTGTATCGTTGCTGTTTTCCAGCCGGACAGCACTGTTGTGCATCAGGGAACGCAACGTATCGAGCTGGCTCAGATGCTTAAGTTCCAGACGTTGAAGCACCTCCCCCAGACTGCCAAGCAGTTGCTCAGCCCGATACAGTTGTCTGAGGTCGCTGTAATTGAGCGGGAGCGAGCGCATCCGCTGCTGAAGACGCTGGTTCAGACTGCTGAGGATTTCCATGCGGGCATGTACCGGTTGCGGCCACAGTGTCCCCCACTGATGGCTTATCAGCGCATCCAGTATCGCCAGGCCTTCATTGAGGCCGAATAAGCCGGCCAGTTGCGTCCGTGCCAGCGTGTACCAGGCCGCCGTCTGTAACTCCACACCGTTTTGCTCAAACAGTGAAAGGCAGAGTTTTTCGACATAATGCCAGTTCACATCCGGACGAGCCGGATGTGTCAGCTTACTCAGTTCATCACGCAGGGTGGCATAATCCGCTAGCGTGCGCGGATCGCCACCGGTTTTTAGTTTACGTGGAGTGATGTCATGCATGACCAGTTGTCCATTTGACATATAAGGAGGAGCTATAGAAGGTTATTGTTTCTGCAATATCAGCCAGACTTTTACTGACAGATGGAGCCTGCGCGGGCTGTCTGATCTTACAGGCGGGTCGTCGTGTCGAGATAATGCTGTTGCTTAAGATGTCGCAGGAGAACCCGCCCTTCTGGCATAAACTCGGTGCCATAGCGCACCAGACCAACACCTTTGAGTTCGGCATCAATGGCATAGCGCATTTCGCCCGGGACGTCCTGCTCCAGCAGGACAACCGTTATTTTTTTCAGACGAGGCTCATATTTGAGCAAAACAGCCGACAGGGTGCCCATCAGCTCATGGGCAGTGCCCGGCATGCCCTGCAGAATTTTTGCCATATCCGGCAAACCATAGTCCGGCAGATGCGCCAGCGTGCCCGCACGGCTGCTGAGAATACGCTGCATGTTGTCGAGTACGGACAGAATGACCTGGTTCTGCTCACTGACCTGATGCAGGTCGAGGCTGCCGGTAAAGTTGCCGTAGAGCGTTTCATACAACGAAGGACGGGCTGACTCACTCATCTTTCAGCGCCTGCAGGGTCAGCCGGTTATTGTCCGCTTCAATCACCCGGGCCTTATCCGGATCAAGGTCATCGCGGCTCAGTACCACGCGCCAGGTATTGTTCACCTGATCCGGTGACATAAACATCCCGGCTATCCGGACCATAAGGCAGGCGCCCCAGTACACGCGGCATGACCAGACCGATATAGCGGGAATCATCCGTCTCGCGGAAGGATTTCCACTTGATGTACTCAGCGCGGTCAAAGTAATTACCGATATCTTTAATGGCCGCCACATCCTCCATGTTGTCTTTCAGGAAGAATTTCGGGCCGGCAGAACCGATAAACGGCATATGTGCAGCAGCAGACACTTTAGAGATGTTGCGCAGCAGGGCTACATCCTGGGCAGACGCATCAAATTCGTAAGCGGAAATCAGCGCAGCAATCGGCTCGCCACCCGGGGTATCATACTCATCAATGTATGTATGTTTATACAGCCCGCTCTGGACGATTTCCGGGCAGTCTTCAAAGTCCTGACGCAAATCTTCTTTAGACATATCCAGGAGTTCAACTTTCACGTTCTGGCGAAAATCGGTTTTGTCGACAAGAGATTTCACACCGCGCCACAGACTTTCTACTGCCTGAAAGTCTTCATGATGCATAACAGCATCAAGCTGACGGCTGATCTGGTAATCCAGTTCCGCGATATGGTGGTCAATCAGGTTTTTGTCGAGTTTCTCAACTTTTGAGCCCGCTTTTGTCAGACATTCCAGGAACACCTTCATGCCGGCAGTTAAACGTTCGTCTGCTGTTGCATCCGACATCGCCTGTGCATCCTGCCAGATATCAAGCGCACTTAGCTCAGAGACAGGGTTAAGATTGATTTTTTCAAACAGGGACGCATATACCCCACCTGCTGCAGGACGTTCAAGCACTACACTCTCGTTACCCGCGGCATTCTCATTTTTTACAGACATCAACATATTCCTTATTAATCCGTTAAAAGCACATGGGCGTTATGGCTGTTTCGGGGCCAGGGCTGAGAGTTCGGCTCTGAGTTCTGCACTTAATGCAGGATCGAGAAGAATTTTTTCCAGCTCTTTTCGGAAAGCCTGGTTATCAAGCAGGTTTGCTTTTAAATCGCGAAGCAAATTGCGCATGGAAAGCATGGCCTTCAGCTGAGGTATTTGCCGCGAAACCTGCTCCGGGGAGAAATCATTAATACTCTGGAATGTCAGATTGATGTTGTCTTCACTGCCATCACCAGCAAGCGTGTTTTTAACGGTAATATTTACGATTGGGGAATATTCGGAAAGAACAGAGTCAAAGTTGTTTTTATTCAGATTAACTTTTTTGCGCTCCGATAGTGGTGCACTCTCCTGACCATTACTGAAGTCTCCCGCCACCAGTAATTTCAGGGGGAGCTCAGTTTTCTTGCTCGCTCCGCCCGTATGCAAATCAAGCTTTAAATTAATACGTGCTTTGGGTATTTCGGACTGAAAAGAAGAGTTAGACATGGCTATCCCTGTTTTATGGAGTTATAAAAACGGTCAATGCCAGTGAGAAATTAATAAGAAAGGCAAACCCAGCCAGAACAGCTTCCAGGTTCACGTCATCGGACGAAAATCAAAACCCCGGAATTAAAAGCGGGCACATTCCATTCACCAGCATATCGACATTGTGTTTTTGAGCATTTGTCTGAAATGAAAAAATTTCGGATAAGACCCAATAGCCGGAGTGTAGGAACGTTCCCTGCCCGATCGGAAACCAAAAAATGTAACAAAACGTTGCCGCTAAAAATCTTAACAACCAAAGATCATCTTTCTGATTTATAAGAATTTTCTTGCACACCCCTTTAACCCTTATGAAATAAGGGTGTACAGCAAGTGATCAATTTAATTTAGGGGTGGTTTTGTATAAAATCTCATCAATGACATGAAATATCTGATTTTGTACTTTTATCAAAAATGAAAGGCAGAACATGCCTGCCTATGTGAAAAAATTGGCGACATTTACAGGCCTTCACCATTTTTTATTATTTACTTAAATGAGTTTTATTATTTTCATCAGAAAAGTAAATATCACGGGGACTTTATCGATGCCACATCCCAGTGCCAGCGATAGGTAAATTTCAGGCATCAATCGAGGAGTGGGCACAACCTTGAACAACAACCCTATCTTGTTGCTAAAATCAAGGTTCCAGGGATACAGAGGGGAGGACGCTGACACAACGTCATTAAAGTTGGTTTTGAAATCTGTATAACACCGTCTGGTGCAACGTTGTTGATTTAACTTTCCTGAAAGATATCATCACGCCCTTAACCGGGCCCCCTCTGTAACCCAAAGCATGCTCTCACTTTACATAATAAAGGGTCATTCCTGCCGTTGCATTCCTGCAGAGGACACCATGCTCTCATCGGCGCGCCGATACACCGGCACAAGGCGAGTGGTTCCGGTAAGATTATCAAATACCTGTTTTTCCGCAGTGGTAATTCTCATTCCGGCCTTTCTCAGACGCGACACCTCAGCAGCAATCCGCTGGATCCCAAACCAGAACAGCGCATCAAGCGCGGTTACCTCCAGACCACTTAACAGAGCACGCTTCAGACGTTCCGTGGGGGGCTTAATTTCTTTGGCTATCTGCAGAAAAGGTTCCGCGGTCAATTGTGTCGCTTCCGTTCGCCGTATACGTGTGGACAGATGATATTGAAAAACGTCAGGTACACCGCTCAAATCGGACTTCACGCTCCAGACACAGCCAAACCGCTTCCCGTTAAAAATGACATTCTTCTGGCTGAGCTGCAGTTCATCACGCAACCCGGCAATTAACTGAGGAGTCCGCACGAGCAACAGGCGGAAAGGCAGCTCAAAGCTGGTAACGTAATCGACATTGGTCAGGGCAATACGCAGACGCGCCTCGGCCCCGGCCTGCATCGCCTTGCACTCGCTTAAAACGTCGGCCCACTGACGGGTAAGACGCGGAGGTTCATTCGCCTCGGTAAATCTGTATTTTTCAATCTGATAATCGATTTGCTCTGTCACCCGCTTTTCCCTGTCAGTCACGTTTTAGCCGCTAAAGAGAATTTAGCAGCACAGGTTATTATGCTCCAGAGGTGATGTGCAGTGATTGAACCCTCATTTATACGGGTTATGTTATTCCGTATTACAATTCCACTGCTTTGCTCCACAGGCCCTCTTCTCTTTAGGCAACCACCATGAAACAAATCACGCTCTCCGATTTGAAGCAACAAAGTGAAGCGGCGGCTAACGCCCCGCGTTTACGCGCGCATCGTAACTTTCATCCTGAACTGAGCGACCCGGTTCAGCGACTGGCCATCGCGATGGAACCTGGCACCTATGTTCGCCCTCATCGTCATCCGCATACCTTTGAGCTGTTACTTCCCCTTCGCGGGCGTTTTGTCGTGCTGAATTTTGACGACCAGGGCGTCGTCACCCGTCGCGTCGTATTAGGTGAAGCGTGTATGGCGCTGGAGATGGAGGCGGGAACCTGGCATGCCGTGCTGTCACTGGATCATGGCGGCGTTATTTTTGAAGTTAAACACGGTGGCTATCAACCGGTGGCTGATGAGGATTTCGTTACCTGGGCCCCCGCCGAGGGAGAGCCCGATACAGCCGCGCTGATGGCATGGTATAAACAGGTACAGCCTGGCGATGCGGCCTGGAAAGCATAACGACTGCTTTCAAAATATCCAAACAGATGCCGTCGCGCATCTGTTCTGGTTTATAAAAACAGAAAAATCAAAGACCTTTCGAATTGCCGCTTTTTTAATCAAGCACGAGTAATAGCACATACCGTATAAAGGGTGCTACATTATACCGCCCACCCAACGTCAGCAATGGCCAGGCAACGCCGTAAAGATCGGTAAAGCCTGCAACCATGACCTTGTACTACGGTCTAACAGGTACGTGGTTACGCAATGCGTGACTTTCACCGACTTTATATAGGTTCCCATTATTTTGTCACAATCCAAATTCAAACGCGCGTTTCTGCACCCGCGTTACTGGTTCACATGGTTTGGTCTTGGCGTGCTCTGGTTACTGGTTCAGCTTCCTTATCCCGTAATCCGCATTCTGGGCTCCAGGCTTGGCAGCGCATCGCGCCACTTCCTTAAACGTCGTGAGTCTATTGCGCGTAAAAATCTCGAACTTTGCTTTCCACAGTACAATGCGGAACAGCGCGAAAAACTGATTGCTGAAAACTTTAAATCTATCGGCATGGCTCTGCTTGAAACCGGTATGGCATGGTTCTGGTCTGATGAACGTGTTCGTAAATGGTTTGATGTGGAAGGCCTGGATAACCTGAAACGTGCCCAGTTACAAAACCGTGGCGTGATGGTGGTCGGCGTTCACTTTATGTCTCTGGAACTGGGGGGTCGCGTCATGGGGCTTTGCCAGCCGATGATGGCAACCTACCGTCCGCACAACAGCGCCGTGATGGAATGGGTGCAGACACGTGGTCGTATGCGCTCGAATAAGGCGATGATCAGCCGTAACAACCTGCGCGGCATGGTTGGCGCACTGAAAAAAGGTGAGGCCGTCTGGTTCGCACCGGACCAGGATTATGGCCGTAAAGGCAGTAGCTTCGCTCCGTTCTTTGCGGTGAAAGATGTCGCCACGACCAATGGTACCTTTGTGATTTCACGTCTTTCCGGTGCCTCCATGTTGACCGTCACGATGGTCAGAAAAGCGGATAAATCAGGCTATCGCCTGCATATTTCCCCTGAGATGGCTAACTATCCGGAAAACGAAGGCGAAGCCGCTACGTTCATCAATAAAGTTATCGAAATGGAAATCATGCGTGCGCCTGAGCAATATCTCTGGATGCATCGCCGTTTCAAAACACGCCCTCTTGGCGAAGCCTCGCTGTATATCTAAATTCCAGAAGGTTAGTTTCGTTAAGAAACTAACCTTTTCAATGACCTGTAATCACGCTGTGTACTGTCTTTCTTTGCGTCGCTCAAAGTGAATTTATTGCGTTCTGAAATCAAACTGTCGCCGTTCCACGACACCCGTAAGTGACGGAAATTATTTAAAAAAATCCCTCTTGTCACCCCCCATTTTTAGGCGTACATTAGCGCCGTCTGGCAACAGGAAAGCACAGAATTCTGAGCGGGAGTCGGCGGTATTACGGGGAAAATCTTATTTCCGCTATAAGCCAACTTCAGCTCTCTATAATCAGGTGGACTCTGTTTTTAAATGCGTACCACAAGATACGCGGAGCGATGAAACGTGAAATATTTCTTTATGGGCATTTCGGTGATTGTTTTAGTCTGGGCCGGAACGTTTGCCCTGATGATCTAGTGAAGAACATGCAGTCAAAAAAACAGGAGCCGATGGCTCCTGTTTTTTTATGTCATGATGACGCGTGATGTTCGGTGACGCTTTTCGATGAGAGAAGTCCGTCGGCGCGGAACATACTCTTGATGCCCCTCACCGCCTGGCGGATGCGGTCACTGTTTTCAATCAGAGCGAATCGCACATGGGTGTCGCCATAATCACCAAAGCCAATGCCCGGCGAGACACATACCTTCGCGTCCTGCAGCAGCTTTTTGGCAAACTCCAGCGATCCCATTGCCGCATACGGCTCCGGAATTTTAGCCCAGACGTACATGGACGCTTTCGGCATGTCCACCATCCAGCCCGCTTCATGCAACCCTTTGACCAGCACATCACGGCGACGCTTATACTGCGCAGCAATCTCATGCACACACTGCTGATCGCCTTCAAGTGCTGCAATAGCCGCGACCTGAAGCGGGGTAAAGGTACCGTAGTCGTGATAACTCTTGATGCGCGCCAGGGCATTCACCAGCGTCTTGTTGCCCACCATAAAGCCGATGCGCCAGCCAGCCATGTTATAGCTTTTCGACAGCGTAAAGAACTCAACCGCCACATCGCGTGCGCCAGGAACCTGCATAATCGAAGGGGCTTTCCAGCCGTCATAGACAATATCGGCATAGGCTAAATCATGCACCACCAGCACGTCGTAACGTTTGGCCAGGGCGACCACTTTTTCAAAGAAATCGAGCTCTACGCACTGCGCCGTCGGGTTCGAGGGAAAACCGAGGATCATCATCTTAGGTTTCGGATAGCTTTCACGAATCGCACGTTCCAGTTCGTTAAAGAAATCGACCCCTTCCACCAGTGGTACGGAGCGAACCTGCGCTCCGGCAATCACTGCGCCATAGATGTGAATCGGGTAGCTCGGATTGGGCACCAGTACGGTATCACCATGATCCAGAGTCGCCAGCATCAGGTGCGCCAGACCCTCTTTTGAGCCGATGGTGACAATCGCCTCGCTTTCAGGATCGATATCGACCTGGTAGCGATCCTGATACCAGCGAGAAATTGCACGACGTAATCGAGGAATACCGCGAGAGGTGGAGTAGCCGTGCGTATCCGGACGCTGAGCAACCGTACATAATTTCTCAACAATATGCGTCGGTGTTGGGCCGTCAGGGTTACCCATGCTGAAATCAATAATGTCTTCGCCGCGCCGACGCGCAGCCATTTTCAGTTCAGCAGTGATGTTGAATACATAAGGGGGGAGACGATCGATACGCGTAAAACGGCGTTCAGGACTGAATTCAGCCATAGATTCCTCAGATTAACGTTAGCGCCCGGACCGTCCGAGCGACGCTGCCACCGATGTGGCATGTTTAGAAAATAACCTGAAAAAAATCATGCTGTCGAGAGGGAAATGAAAAAAAAGAGTGCGCGCTAAAATCGGAACCCTGCTGCATTGAAAAGCGGAAGCGTCCGAAGTGACAGCCTCTTTCTGATATCTGTTGTGTAACACGATGATATCAAAACCGTTACCTGCTCAGGCGTTATCACAAAAAAATCGGGAGACTTCAGCCCTCTCCTGATAATCCCCTTTGCAAAACAGGGTTTTTCCCCATTTGATAAACCTGACGGATAGCTGGTCAATACGCGCCAGGTTTTTTATCATGGTTCTTTCCCGTTTTCCCTGGTCTACTCGTGCACGAAATATTCAATATGCTGCTGGCGGTTTTTGACCGTGCGGCATTAATGCTGATTTGCCTGTTTTTCCTCATCCGCATTCGCCTGTTCCGCGAGCTTTTGCACAAGTCTGCGCACTCGCCAAAAGAGCTGCTGGCCGTCACCGCGATCTTCTCGCTGTTCGCGTTGTTCAGCACATGGTCCGGCGTGCCGGTCGAGGGATCGCTGGTTAACGTGCGTATCATTGCCGTCATGTCCGGCGGGATTTTGTTTGGCCCGTGGGTCGGCGTCATCACCGGACTGATTGCCGGTACGCACCGTTACCTGATTGATATCGGTGGCGTGACGGCAATTCCCTGTTTTATTACCAGTATTATTGCCGGGGTACTGTCAGGATGGATTAACCGCAAGATCCCGAAAAAGCAGCGCTGGCGCGCCGGGATCATCGCCGGCATGGTGTGCGAAACGCTGACCATGATCCTGGTGGTGGTGTGGGCCCCCACTATCGCACTGGGGCTGGATATCGTTTCGAAAATCGGTATTCCCATGATCCTCGGCAGCGTCTGCATCGGTTTTATCGTGCTGCTGGTACAAAGCGTTGAGGGAGAAAAAGAGGCCAGTGCCGCGCGTCAGGCGAAGCTGGCGCTGGATATCGCCAACAAAACGCTGCCACTCTTCCGCCATGTGAACGCGGAGTCGTTACGTCAGGTCTGCGATATAATCCGCCGCGATATTCATGCCGATGCGGTCGCCATTACCAATAACGACCACGTACTGGCTTACGTCGGCGTCGGGGAACACAATTACCGCGATAATGACGATACCATTAGCCCCACCACCCGACAGGCGATCAACTACGGTAAAATCATCATTAAGAACAATGATGAAGCTCACCGAACGCCGGAAATCCACTCCATGCTGGTGATTCCGCTGTGGGAAAAAGGCGTGGTAACGGGCACACTAAAAATCTACTACTGCCACGCGCACCAGATCACCTCCACGCTTCAGGAGATGGCCATCGGCCTGTCGCAAATTATCTCTACCCAGTTGGAAGTTTCCCGTGCAGAACAGCTGCGCGAGATGGCAAATAAGGCAGAACTGCGCGCGCTTCAGAGCAAAATCAATCCTCATTTTCTGTTTAACGCGCTGAACGCCATCTCGTCCTCCATCCGGATGAATCCGGACACCGCGCGTCAGCTTATATTCAATCTGTCGCGCTACCTGCGCTACAACATTGAACTGAACGATGATGAGCAGATCGACATCAAAAAAGAGCTGTATCAGATCAAGGACTATATCGCGATTGAGCAGGCCCGTTTTGGTGACAAGCTCACGGTGATTTACGATATCGATGAAGAGGTCAACTGTGTGATCCCAAGCCTGCTGATCCAGCCGCTGGTGGAAAACGCGATTGTTCACGGCATTCAGCCGTGTAAAGGTAAAGGCGTGGTCACCATCAGCGTAACCGAAAGCGGTAACCGCGTGCGCATTGCCGTGCGCGATACCGGCCACGGTATTGATCCAAAAGTCATTGAGCGCGTGGAGTCTAACGAAATGCCGGGCAATAAAATTGGACTGCTGAACGTGCACCATCGGGTCAAGCTGTTGTTCGGCGACGGACTGCACATTCACCGTCTCGAACCCGGCACCGAAATTGCTTTTTACGTCCCGAATGAACGCTCCCCCGTTCATGCGGCGACATCACTGTTGCCATAGGCCGGAGTAATCAATGAAAGTCATCATCGTGGAAGATGAAATTCTGGCTCAACAGGAGCTGAGCTGGCTTATCAAAACGCACAGCCAGATGGAGATTGTGGGTACCTTTGAGGATGGTCTGGACGTACTCAAGTTTTTGCAGCATAACCGGGTCGACGCCATTTTTCTGGATATCAACATTCCATCACTGGACGGCGTATTACTGGCGCAAAATATTAATCAGTTTGCCCATAAGCCGTTTATTGTTTTCGTCACCGCCTGGAAAGAGCACGCCGTAGAAGCCTTCGAACTGGAAGCGTTTGACTATATTCTGAAGCCTTACCAGGAATCGCGTATTGTCAGCATGCTGCGAAAGCTGGAAGCCGCATGGCAACAACAGGCCACGCCTGCTAACGCAAGCCCGGCGATACGTGAAAACGACACCATAAACCTGGTCAAGGATGAACGCATCATCGTGACGCCTATCGACGATATCTACTATGCCGAAGCGCACGAGAAGATGACGTTTGTCTATACACGGCGTGAATCGTACGTGATGGCAATGAACATCACCGAGTTTTGCAACAAACTGCCGGCGGCGCACTTTTTCCGCTGCCACCGTTCGTTTTGCGTCAATCTAAACAAGATCCGCGAGATCGAACCGTGGTTTAACAACACCTATATTTTGCGTCTGAAGGATCTTGATTTTCAGGTCCCGGTGAGTCGCAGCAAGGTGAAAGAGTTCCGCCAGCTGATGCATCTGTAAAAATCCCCTCTCCCGCAGGAGAGGGATAGTCGTCAGAGGATTTGACCCAGTACCTGACGCAGGTGCGCGCCCGAGCCAAGCAGGCCAGGGTTATCGTGCACAATCAGGTACACAGGGATGTCCTGCACATAGCTTCTGAAGCGACCTTTGTCTTCAAACGCACCGCGAAAGCCTGAGGCAGTAAAGAAGTCGAGGAAACGCGGTACGATCCCGCCCGCGATGTAAACTCCCCCGAAGGTGCCCAGCGTCAGCGCCAGGTTGCCGCCAAACCGTCCCATGATCACACAGAACAGCGACAGCGCACGGCGACAGTCGATGCAGCTGTCCGCCAGCGCGCGTTCGGTCACATCTTTTGGCTGCAGATTTTCCGGCAGACGGCCGTCTGATTTTACAATCGCCCGGTACAGATTCACCAGACCCGGACCGGAAAGCACGCGCTCGGCGGAGACGTGGCCGATTTCAGCACGCAGCTCTTCGAGGATAATGCCCTCTTCTTCGCTGTTGGGCGCAAAGTCCACGTGACCGCCCTCACCCGGCAGGCTTACCCAGCGCTGGTCGACGTGAACCAGATGTGAAACGCCAAGACCGGTACCGGCACCGTAGACCGCAATCGGCTTACCTTCTACTGGCGCTGTACCGCCAAACTGAATCAGATGCTCTGGCTTCAGCATCGGGATCGCCATGGACACGGCAGTAAAGTCATTGATGATTTCAAGATGCGCAAAACCAAGGTTTTTTTTCATCTCAGCGATGGAAAATGCCCAGACATGGTTGGTCATCGCCACCCAGTCACCGGTAATCGGGCAGGCAATGGCGATACATCCGTCTTCGATGCTCACCTGTTGCTCTTCAAGATAGACCCGAACAACGGCCTCAAGACTTGGATAATCCAGCCCTGAATAAGTTTTCGCCCGGGAAATTTCACCGCTATTTACATCGCATAAGGCAAGGCGAGCATTCGTGCCGCCCACATCGCCTACCAAAGCATACTTTGTCATTCTTCTACTGCTCCGCTAAAGTCAGAATAAATCTTTGGGACACTGTAAGTTCAAGGCGTGATAACAACAACGACCGGAAGGTGAATGCCCGTGGATTATCGATCTTCGTCACAGAATAACTTTACCGTTTCAGCACCTTTTGCACTATTGCCATAAAGCTGATTGTGCAAAGTAACGTAATAGCGTTTTGTACAAGGAAATCATCATGCTCCATCCGCGAGCCAGAACCATGCTCTTACTGGCAATACCGGCGCTGATCATTGGCGTTGCCTCAAGTCTGGTGCTCATTGTCGTGATGAAAGTCGCGTCGGTGTTGCAGGCGATGTTATGGACGGCGCTTCCTGCACAACTGGGCGTCAGCGTGGATTCGCCGGGATGGATCATGTTGATGCTGACGCTCACCGGCGTTGCGGTGGGTCTGGTGATCCGCTTTAGCCCCGGGCACGCCGGGCCGGACCCGGCGCTTGAGCCACTGATCGGTGCGCCCGTTCCCCCCTCGGCGCTGCCGGGGCTGATTATCGCGTTGATCCTGGGTCTGGCGGGCGGTGTCAGCCTTGGTCCTGAACATCCCATCATGGCGGTAAACATTGGTATGGCGGTCTTTCTCGGTTCGCGCATTTTACCCCGGGTCGGTGCGCTGGACTGGACCATCCTCGCCTCTGCAGGCACCATCGGGGCGCTTTTCGGCACGCCCGTTGCCGCCGCCCTTATTTTTTCTCAGACGCTTACCAGCAATAACGACGTCCCGCTCTGGGATAAACTCTTTGCGCCGCTGATGGCCGCTGCGGCTGGCGCGCTCACGACCAGTCTTTTTTTCCATCCTCATTTCTCACTCTCTCTGCCCCACTACGGTCAAATGCATATTGCCGATATTTTCAGCGGTGCCATCGTCGTCGCGATCGCCATTGCACTCGGGATGATTGCGGTATGGTGCCTTCCGCGCCTGCACCGTCTGATGCACCGGCTGAAGCACCCGGTGCTGATTCTGGGGGCGGGTGGTCTGATGCTGGGCGTATTAGGGGCTATCGGCGGAACGGTAACGCTGTTTAAAGGCCTTGATGAAATGCAGCAGTTGGCTTTCAGCCAGGTGTTCAGCGTGTCTGATTACCTGCTGTTTGCGCTGGTTAAACTGGCGGCGCTGGTGGTGGCTGCAGCATGTGGGTTCCGCGGTGGGCGTATCTTCCCGGCGGTGTTTATCGGCGTGGCGCTGGGGCTGATGCTGCATGAACATGTGGATGCGGTGCCGGCAGCGATAACGGTCTCTTGCTCAATTCTGGGGCTGGTGCTGGTGGTGACGCGCGATGCGTGGCTGAGCCTGTTTATGGCGGCGGTAGTGGTGCCAGATTCAACGCTCTTCCCCCTGCTCTGTATCGTGATGTTGCCCGCCTGGCTCCTGCTGGCGGGCAAACCGATGATGATGGCCTGGCGAAACGACAAGTAATCAGGCGTTATTACGCGCTTCCAGAGCTTTGGTAAGCGCCCCGAGCAGCGGCGGGATATCCGCTTTCGGGAGCATCACCTCAATCAACGAGAGCCGCTCGTGGTGCGCCACTTTTTCAAGTACGTCCGCCAGCTGTTCCGCTTCACTGACCCGCCAGCACTCAGACTGAGGATCGAGGCTCAACGCCTGTGGAATGTGCGTCCAGTTCCATAAAGCAATGTCGTTATACCGCTGCTCCGCCCCGTGGATAGCCCTTTCAACCGTGTAGCCTTCGTTGTTGAGCACCAGAATAATGGGGTGCTGTTTATCACGCAGCATCGAGCCTAGTTCCTGAATGGTGAGCTGGGCCGCGCCATCCCCCGTCAGCACAATCACGCGCCGGTTCGGGCATGCGGTTTGTGCACCAAACGCCGCCGCCAGCGTGTAACCAATTGAGCCCCACAGCGGCTGGACGATAAAGTTCACATCAGCCGGTAAACGCAGATCAATCGCGCCGAAGGCCGAAGTTCCCTGGTCGGCAAGGATAATGTCCCCCGGGCGAATAAAGGTTTGCAACGTTCTCCAGAAATTCTCCTGGGTAAGCGAACCGTCCGGCTGCGGGAACGGTATTGCGCCGGATGATGACGACATAAGGCCAGCATGCACGTGCTGTTTGCAGAGTTCGACCAGCGTCTCAATCGCCTGGTTCATTGGGATGCCGGTAAACCAGACATCCCCGACGCGTGCGGCATGCGGCTGAACTTCAATGGTCTGCGCCGGGGTAAGCTGGTGCGTGAACCCGGCCGTCAGGGTATCGGTAAAACGCGTGCCAACACACAATACCGTGTCAGCCCCTTCAATCGCCTCTTTTACCGCGCCAGTGCTGGCTGAACCACTGTATGTGCCGTAAAAACCCACCTGACGCTCGTCGAATATCCCTTTCCCCATCAGCATGGTGGCATGGGCCATCGGTACCTCTTTCACCCACTTCTGTAGCGCATGTTTCAGGCCATGGCGCAGAACAAGGAAGTCGGCCAGCAGCGCGGTACGTTTGCTCATCGCCAGTTTGTTCTCAGCAGCATCCCGGAACGCTTTCAGGCAGGCGCTATCGGCATGAGCCTGCTTATGAGTGAGAGCGTTTACAGGCGGCGTGGCGGCTTTTTTTGCCACATCGGCGGGTAACATCAGATAACCGGGGCGGCGTTCCCGAAGCATGGTTGTCAACACACGGTCGATTTCATAACAGGCATTTTGTTCGGTAAGGACCGCCTGTGCGACGGTGATCGGCTCGCTCATATGATAAAAGTGACGGAACTCCCCATCCCCCAACGTATGATGCAGCAACTCTCCCCTTTGCTGTGCCGCCGTACCCGGCGCCCCCACAATATGTAAAACCGGGACATGCTCGGCATAGCTGCCGGCAATGCCGTTCATGGCACTTAACTCCCCAACGCCGAATGTGGTCAGTAGCGCGGCAAAGCCCTTACATCGGGCGTATCCGTCAGCGGCATAGGATGCGTTCAGCTCATTGGCACAGCCCACCCAACAAATATCCGGGCTGTCTATTACGTGGTCGAGAAACTGCAGGTTATAGTCGCCCGGCACGCCAAACAGATGATCGGCACCACAATCTGTAAGACGGTCCAGCAGGTAATCGGCGACGCAGTATGGGGTTCGCATAACAGGTGTCCTTCTGACGTTGACCTCACTTTGAGTATTAAAGAAGCGTGATGGCTGTCCAGAATTGGTCGTAAGAAGGGCATGGAAAGAATGCTTTACAAAAAAGGCTGCGCTATGCTCTTTTTTTTCATGTAAATGTAAACGTATACACTGATTTTTCCTTTCAGCGCCAGAGGGCATCAGAATGGGTTACCAGCCGGACAAAAATCGTTATCAGACAATGCAGTATCGCCGCTGCGGGCAAAGCGGACTCAGGTTGCCCGCTATCTCACTCGGGTTGTGGCACAATTTTGGCGACGCCACGCTTGTCGAAAACAGCCGTCAACTTTTACAACGCGCGTTCGATCTGGGTATTACGCATTTCGACCTTGCCAATAATTATGGTCCTCCTCCCGGCTCAGCCGAACGTAACTTCGGTCGCATTTTGCAGGAAGATTTCCTGCCATGGCGCGACGAGCTGATCATCTCGACCAAAGCGGGTTATACCATGTGGGATGGCCCCTACGGCGACTGGGGGTCACGCAAATATCTGGTTGCCAGCCTGGATCAAAGCCTGAAGCGTATGGGGCTGGAATATGTGGATATCTTCTATCATCACCGCCCTGACCCACAAACGCCACTGCTGGAAACCATGAAAGCGCTTGACCATGTGGTGCGCCAGGGAAAAGCCCTTTACGTCGGGTTATCAAATTACCCTGCAGAACAGGCCCGCAAGGCTATCGATATCCTGAACGACCTTGGGACGCCGTGTCTGATCCACCAGCCGAAATATTCGATGTTTGAACGTGCGCCAGAGGAAGGCCTGCTGGACGTGCTGCAGGAAAAAGGCGTCGGCTGCATTCCCTTCTCGCCGCTGGCGGGGGGACAGCTGACTAACCGCTACCTGAACGGTATTCCTGCAGACTCGCGTGCGGCAAGCGGCAGTAAGTTCCTGAACCCCGATCAGATCACCAAAGAGAAGCTGGAGAAGGTTCGTCAACTGAACGCGCTGGCGGAAAGCCGCGGCCAGAAATTGTCACAGATGGCGCTGGCCTGGATTTTACGCCACGAGTCGGTAACGTCAGTGCTGATTGGGGCCAGTAAAACTGCCCAGATTGACGATGCCGTGACCATGCTGGAAAACCGCCATTTCTCGGCGGAAGAACTGGCAATCATTGATGGGATCCTGAACAGCTCAAAATAAAATCACTTTTAGCAAAAAGTGCTCTCATTCATGAATTAGGAGTTGAGGCGATGAAACGAGCCTTTACCAACTCGTAATATTGCGTTAACAGGCCCCACAAAGGCCCCGATCGTGAAGGAGAAAGAGTATGTTCAGGTCACTGATTCTTGCAGCGGTATTACTGGCTTCGGCCCCGCTGATCGCCACTGCGGGCGAAATCACCCTGTTGCCATCAGTTAAATTACAAATTGGCGATCGTGACGACTACGGCAGATACTGGGACGGTGGCTACTGGCGCGACCGT
This sequence comes from Enterobacter cloacae complex sp. 394I7, assembly GCF_057320345.1. NCBI lineage: Bacteria > Pseudomonadati > Pseudomonadota > Gammaproteobacteria > Enterobacterales > Enterobacteriaceae > Enterobacter > Enterobacter cloacae complex sp. 394I7. The sequence goes on from NZ_JBXWCR010000001.1 coordinate 2,279,555, forward strand.
GATTACTGGAACCGTCACTATGAGTGGCGCGGCGACCGCTGGCGCAGACATGATAATGGCCTGCATCGCGGCTGGTACAAAAACAACGCCTATGAGCGTGGTTACCGTGAAGGCTGGAACGATCGTGACGACCGCCGCGGTGGCTGGGGTCACGGTGGCAGAGGACGCGGTGGTCACGGCCATCATCACTAATGCGTCATCAGTAATGCAAAAAGGAGCCTCCCGGCTCCTTTTTCTTTGGTTCAACGCGACGCTATAACCCCAGAGCAGTGCCGACCAGGAGCCACAGGTTCAACGACACCACTACCGCCACAATGACCCAACCGGTTCGTTTCACCAGCGTGCTGTTCACCAGTTCGCCCATCAGGCTTTTGTCACTGGTAAAGATAAGTAGCGGCACCAGTGCAAGCGCGATACCAAAACTCAGCAGTACCTGGCTCATGACCAGAATTCTCGTGGGATCCAGCCCCATCAGAATCACAACAAAGGAGGGCAGCATGGTCACGGAGCGACGAACCCAAAGCGGAATGTGGAAACGAACAAAGCCCTGCATCACCACCTGCCCTGCCAGCGTCCCCACAACCGTTGACGAGAGACCGGCCGCCACCAGGCTCAGCCCGAATATCGTGGCAGCAGCGTGGCTCAGTAACGGTTCCAGCGTAAGGTATGCCTGGTCGAGATCGGCAATACCGGTGTGACCGTTGAAATGGAAAGCGGCAGCAGCAGTCGCCATCATCGCCAGGTTCACAAAACCGGCAATGGTCATGGCGATCGCCACATCCCATTTCGTCGCAGAGTAACGCTCTTTGCGCGTCCCTCCGTGCAGGTGCTGTGTCAGCGAGGAATGCAGGTAAATGACATGCGGCATGATGGTTGCGCCCAGCACCCCGGCAGCCAGGAACACCGCTTCAGAGGTTGGCAGGCTCGGGATAATCATCCCTTTGCTGAGCTGTGCCAGATTCGGCTGAGAGAAAATCAGCTCGACGATATAGGCCGCCGCCACAAACAGCAGCAGCCCGCCGATAACTTTTTCCAGCGGTTTTTGACCGCGACGCTGCAGCATCAGGATCAGGAAGGTGGCAATCCCGGTGAGCACCGCGCCCTGAAGCAGCGAGACGCCGAGGATCAATTTAAAACCAATCGCGGCCCCGATGAATTCGGCGAGGTCGGTTGCCATGGCGATAATTTCCGCCTGAACCCAGTAAAGCCATACCGCCGGACGCGGATAATGATCGCGAATTTGTTCAGCCAGGTTTTTGCCCGTGGCAATCCCCAGCTTCGCGGACAGCATCTGGATCAACATGGCCATCAGGTTAGCCCACACGACCACCCAGAGCAGCTTATAGCCGAAGCTGGCCCCGGCCTGAATATTGGTCGCAAAGTTACCTGGATCGATATAGCCGATGGCAGCAATGAACGCAGGTCCCATTAACGCGAACCGCAACTTGCGCGCTGCTCTGCCACTGCTACCCTCTACGCGACTGTTTGTCATTTCTGCCTCTGGAAATATAGCCTTTGCTATGTTTAATGCTATCAAAATGAGAATGATTATCAAGATCATTTAGTGAGTTTATAGTGATTTCTCTGATAGCTTTGAACAATAGACGGGCGGGTAAGGTGGGGCGATCTAACAAAACCTGCAATCGCGCACGCTTTTGTGAAGACTAGCACACAAACTTAACTTTTCACTCATTTACCTAACATAACAAAAATGTATTGTGGATCACTAATTTTGAGACTCGTCACAGGATGTAACTATAGTGTGTCCTTGATCTCGTTTTCTTTTCGCTTGTTACATAGAATGTGCACGAAAATTAAACCTGCCTCATATTTGGAGCAAATATGGACCGCGTCCTTCATTTTGTCCTGGCACTCGTTGTCGTTACTGCGCTTGCGTTACTGGTCAGCCATGACCGTAAAAAAATCCGCATCCGCTTTGTTGTTCAGCTTCTCGTTATTGAAGTTTTGCTCGCGTGGTTCTTCCTGAACTCCAACGTGGGGCTTGGCTTCGTAAAAGGCTTCTCCGAAATGTTCGAAAAACTGCTCGGATTCGCCAACGAAGGGACGAACTTTGTCTTCGGTAAAATGAACGACGAAGGTCTGGCGTTCTTCTTCCTGAAGGTACTGTGCCCTATCGTCTTCATCTCTGCGCTGATCGGTATTCTGCAACACATTCGTGTTCTGCCTGTCGTTATCCGCGCCATTGGTACCGTACTCTCCAAAGTTAACGGCATGGGTAAACTGGAATCGTTCAACGCCGTCAGCTCCCTGATCCTGGGTCAGTCTGAGAACTTCATCGCCTATAAAGACATCCTCGGTAAGATGTCCCGCAACCGCATGTACACCATGGCAGCCACCGCAATGTCTACCGTCTCCATGTCTATCGTGGGTGCGTATATGACGATGCTGGAACCTAAATACGTGGTTGCCGCACTGGTCTTGAACATGTTCAGTACCTTTATCGTTCTCTCTCTGATCAACCCGTACCGTGTTGACGAAGGCGAAGAGAACCTGCAGATGGCAAATCTGCATGAAGGTCAGAGCTTCTTCGAAATGCTGGGTGAGTACATTCTGGCTGGTTTCAAAGTGGCGATTATCGTTGCGGCGATGCTGATCGGCTTTATTGCCCTGATTTCTGCTCTGAACGCCCTGTTCGCAGCGGTTCTGGGTATCTCCTTCCAGGGCATTCTGGGCTACATCTTCTACCCGGTTGCCTGGGTGATGGGTGTTCCTGCACATGAAGCGCTGCAGGTAGGCAGTATCATGGCGACCAAACTGGTCTCTAACGAATTCGTTGCAATGATGGATCTGCAGAAAATTGCCAGCACGCTCTCGCCACGCGCGGAAGGCATCCTGTCCGTGTTCCTGGTCTCCTTCGCTAACTTCTCTTCCATCGGTATTATCGCCGGTGCGATTAAAGGTCTGAATGAAGAACAGGGTAACGTGGTTTCTCGCTTCGGTCTGAAGCTGGTTTACGGTTCTACGCTGGTGAGCGTACTGTCTGCCTCTATTGCGGCACTGGTACTGTAACACCTGCAGCGAAATAAAAACCGGGAGCTCAGCTCCCGGTTTTTTTATGTCCGTAGTTCATTAAGCGGTTTGGGTTTACCAATCAGGTAACCCTGCAGATAGTCGACCCCGAAGTGAAGCAGCTTCTCCCGCTGTTCCGGCGTTTCAACATACTCGGCCACCACACTCAGTGATTTCGTCTTCGCCAGGTTGCAAATCGACTGCACGATCATCGCATCCATATCATCGGTACAGATATCTTTTACAAAGCACCCGTCAATTTTGATAATGTCCGCCTGCAGACGTCTGAGACGTTCGTAGTTGGCATATCCGGTGCCGAAATCATCAATCGCGATCCGGAAACCGCAGTCCCGCAACTGCTGAATGTTTTTGATACTGCTGCCCGAATTAGAGAAAGCCTGCTCTTCGGTGATCTCAATCACCACCGCCTGTGGTGCTACGCCATAGCGTTCAAAGAGCGAGCAAATCTCGATGGCCACCTCTTTTTGCATCAACGTCAGGGGCATCAGATTGACAGAAAAACGCACTCCGGCATGCGTCGCTGGATGATCGCGCAGCCACACCAGTAATTTTTCCATCACGCACATGTCGAAGCGGTGGCTCAGGTTAAACTGGGCAATCAGCGGTATAAAGCGGTCTGGGGTGATGATCTCGCCCTCGCTTTCCATGCGCGTCAGTATTTCGTAATACCCGCTACCATCTGCCTTCTGGATTGGCTGGGCGTATAAATGAAACTGTCCGGCATCCAGAGCATGTTTAATGCGCGCTAACATCAAAACCCGCTCGGTTGTTTGTCCTGATGCCACCTCGAGGCTATTGGTGAGCGCCAGTACATTATGCGCTCCGCAAGATTGCTCAGCCAGCCAGCTGAGCTGCCCCAGCGTATGGTGTAACTTCTCACCGTTTTCAACCATTCCCCAGGAAGCGCCAAATTCAATATCCAGCCCGGTGTTGTTCCAGACAATCTTACGGCTGTTCAGCTGATCGACCATATGCTGCAGGCGCTCAGCGGTTCCCGGCCCCAGCAATACCAGCACCAGTTCGCTGCCCGGGAGCTGGAAAAGCCGCTCATCTTTTTGCAAAAATGGCTGCAGCGAGGTGGTCACCATCCGTTTGCAATGCACCCGCATAAGAATGCCGTAGTGACGACTCAAGAACTCGAGGTTGTCCATTCGCAGACAGCACACTTTGGCATCAGGGTGGTCCTGCAAAAAATCTTCCAGTGCACGAATGTTCGGTAAACCGGTCAGCGGATCGGTTAGCGCCCTGTCCTGCCAGTCCTGCTTCAGCCACTCGCTGCGCTGATAAATCCGCGACATGTAGAGCAAACAGATGGCGAAAGAGATAAGGACAGACAAAATAAAGGAGAGCGAATGGCCTGACTCCACGCCATTGAGGAAATTATAGTTATAGGTCAACAGCAGAAGTGCGGATGCCGCCCAGAAAAGAGAAATGAGCGCGTAGCTCAGGCGACTGATCCCTAACGTAAAGAGAATAAAAATCACTGGCATTAAATAGCCCGCAATAATAGGTGACTCAAAAGGAGCACATAAAATTGCGAGGATGACGATTAAAAGCATCAGCCAGACTAATATATATAGCGATTTCTTTTGAAAAAACACGGGCTTCACACTGCGTCGCCAGAAGGTGATGGCATAACGTGGATTAATTATCATTCTTAACGGGTAATAGAACATCATGGTAAATATCAACGCCGCGCAGATCAGACTTTGTATATCGACTACGTTATAAATTGCGGTACCTTCACCGAAGAAGGTTGAGATAGTAACCGGGAAATGGAACAAATAACCTGCCAGGTACATCGACACTTTTATGCCTATCGGTACCATAAAGCCGAGCCAAAATATCCGTAACCCAATATGCTTGTTCGGCACGCAGTAGCGCCAGCGCTTGCCCAGTATGATCCTGAGGATGCCGCACCCCGCAAACACCGAGAACGTCTGACAGAACAATAAAACTGAATATTGTAGCGGTGCTAAATCAATGCTGAATATATTAGTGATAGTAAAACTTAACAGAACAGGAATAACCGCCCGACGCCCAAATACCAGAATAACCGCCAGCATTACGCTTAAAGGCAGCCATGCTAAATATACGTCATGACCATTAACAACAGCGCGCGGAGAGATATAACGGGAGAATGGCACCGCAACCAGGCAAAGCGCGAGGGCAGTTATAAATATCTTTACATTATTGTAAGTTTTTCTATTCATTAAGTTAGATAATCTATTTTCCATTCGTATCATTGACCGGATGGATAATAGGTTTATTAATTGCGCGAATCAAGTTGAAGTCTATTTATAGACCGCTTTATTGATTTTGATTGAGGTGAGGTACAAAAATACCTCTATTTCAGCAACAAATTAGGGTGAAGAGTTTTACAAAAGCATAAAAAAAACCCCCGTCTTTCGACGAGGGTTCAAATTTTGGTGGAGCTAAGCGGGATCGAACCGCTGACCTCTTGCATGCCATGCAAGCGCTCTCCCAGCTGAGCTATAGCCCCACATGTTGACTTTACTGACCGCACTCTGTTGGGTTCAGAGTGTGGTGGAGCTAAGCGGGATCGAACCGCTGACCTCTTGCATGCCATGCAAGCGCTCTCCCAGCTGAGCTATAGCCCCACATGTTGACTTTAC